>NZ_CM174395.1:0-4035000 GCF_057834065.1 Luteibacter sp. GL_149 | reverse complement strand
GAGGCGAAGGGAAACCGAGTCTGAATAGGGCGAATAGTCTCTGGCAGTAGACCCGAAACCGAGTGATCTATCCTTGGCCAGGTTGAAGGTGCGGTAACACGCACTGGAGGACCGAACCCACATCTGTTGCAATAGATGGGGATGAGCTGAGGATAGGAGTGAAAGGCTAAACAAACTCGGAGATAGCTGGTTCTCCTCGAAAGCTATTTAGGTAGCGCCTCGTGCGAACACTGTTGGGGGTAGAGCACTGTTATGGCTAGGGGGTCATTGAGACTTACCAAACCATGGCAAACTCCGAATACCAACACGTGATACACGGGAGACACACGGCGGGTGCTAACGTCCGTCGTGAAAAGGGAAACAACCCAGACCCGCAGCTAAGGTCCCCAAGTTATAGCTAAGTGGAAAACGATGTGGAAAGGCATAGACAGCCAGGAGGTTGGCTTAGAAGCAGCCATCCTTTAAAGAAAGCGTAATAGCTCACTGGTCGAGTCGGTCTGCGCGGAAGATTTAACGGGGCTAAGCTATACACCGAAGCTCGGGGTGCACAACTTTTAAGATGTGCGCGGTAGAGGAGCGTTCCGTAGGCCTGTGAAGGTGGATTGTAAAGTCTGCTGGAGGTATCGGAAGTGCGAATGCTGACATGAGTAACGATAAGGGGGGTGAAAAGCCCCCCCGCCGAAAGCCCAAGGTTTCCTCGCGCAACGTTCATCGGCGCAGGGTGAGTCGGCCCCTAAGGCGAGGCAGAAATGCGTAGTCGATGGGAAGCAGGTTAATATTCCTGCACTTTTCTATAGTGCGATGTGGGGACGGAGAAGGTTAGGTCTACCAGGCGTTGGTTGTCCTGGGGAAAGGCGGTAGGCATGTATCTTAGGCAAATCCGGGATACTTTATGCCGAGCACCGAGACGAGTCCTATGAGGACGAAGTGACTGACACCACGCTTCCAGGAAAAGCCACTAAGCTTCAGCTATAGAAAAACCGTACCGCAAACCGACACAGGTAGGCAGGGTGAGAATCCCAAGGCGCTTGAGAGAACTCGGGTGAAGGAACTAGGCAAAATGGCACCGTAACTTCGGGAGAAGGTGCGCCTCTTGGTGTGGTCACGTGCGTGACTGAGCATCGAGGGGTCGCAGTAACCTGGCCGCTGCGACTGTTTATCAAAAACACAGCACTCTGCAAACACGAAAGTGGACGTATAGGGTGTGACGCCTGCCCGGTGCTGGAAGGTTAATTGATGGGGTCAGCCGCAAGGCGAAGCTCTTGATCGAAGCCCCAGTAAACGGCGGCCGTAACTATAACGGTCCTAAGGTAGCGAAATTCCTTGTCGGGTAAGTTCCGACCTGCACGAATGGCGTAACGACAGCGGCGCTGTCTCCACCCGAGACTCAGTGAAATTGAAATCGCTGTGAAGATGCAGCGTTCCCGCGGCAAGACGGAAAGACCCCGTGAACCTTTACTATAGCTTTACATTGAACGTTGAGTTCTTCTGTGTAGGATAGGTGGGAGGCTATGAAACCCGGACGCTAGTTCGGGTGGAGCCATCCTTGAAATACCACCCTGAAGTGCTTGACGTTCTAACCTAGGTCCGTAATCCGGATCGGGGACCATGTATGGTGGGTAGTTTGACTGGGGCGGTCTCCTCCCAAAGAGTAACGGAGGAGCACGAAGGTACGCTCAGCGCGGTCGGACATCGCGCACTGTGTGCAAAGGCATAAGCGTGCTTGACTGCGAGATCGACGGATCAAGCAGGTACGAAAGTAGGTCTTAGTGATCCGGTGGTTCTGTATGGAAGGGCCATCGCTCAACGGATAAAAGGTACTCCGGGGATAACAGGCTGATACCGCCCAAGAGTTCATATCGACGGCGGTGTTTGGCACCTCGATGTCGGCTCATCACATCCTGGGGCTGTAGCCGGTCCCAAGGGTATGGCTGTTCGCCATTTAAAGTGGTACGCGAGCTGGGTTCAGAACGTCGTGAGACAGTTCGGTCCCTATCTGTCGTGGGCGTTGGAGATTTGAGGGGGGCTGCTCCTAGTACGAGAGGACCGGAGTGGACGTTCCGCTGGTGTTCGGGTTGTCATGCCCATGGCATTGCCCGGTAGCTACGAACGGAAGTGATAACCGCTGAAAGCATCTAAGCGGGAAGCACGCCCCAAGATGAGATCTCCCGAGAGCTTGACTCTCCTAAAGGCACCATCAAGACTAGGTGGTTGATAGGCACGGTGTGGAAGTGCAGCAATGCATTGAGCTTACGTGTACTAATGAGCCGTGAGGCTTGACCATATAACCCCAAGACGCTTCGTTCGTCTTAGCCTTATCCCGAGACATTTCACCTCGACGCTTGTCACTCGTTTACACCCTATGTGGAGCCGGCGCTTACGCGCTGCTCCCACCCCTTCCCTGGCGGCCATAGCGGCGTGGTACCACCTGATCCCATCCCGAACTCAGCAGTGAAACGCGCATGCGCCGATGGTAGTGTGGCTTAAGCCATGCAAGAGTAGGTCACCGCCAGGGGCTTTATCTAGAAGGCCTCCCCAATCGGGGAGGCCTTCGTCTTTGCGGCTGTTGCCGGTGCGCGCTTCGCGCGCGACCCGCAACAGGTCACCGCCAGGGGCTTTATCCTGAAACACCCGCTACGAGCCATCGTGGCGGGTTTTTCTTTGCCTGCGTTTCCATCGGAAACGACCCGCAACAGGTCACCGCCAGGGGCTTTATCTTGAAACACCCGCTACGAGCCATCGTGGCGGGTTTTTCTTTGCCTGCGTTTCCACGGAGAACCGGTTTACCGCGTTGCTTCTCCACAATAAAACCGCAAGAATTTACGCTCACCCGTTATCATCAGAGATTACCCAGAAACACGAGATACCGAATGCAACGCTCCAACCGCCTAGGCCTGATGTCTTACCTGATCTTCTCTTCGCGCTGGCTGCAGCTGCCGCTCTATCTCGGATTGATCCTTGCTCAGGCCATCTACGTCGTGCAGTTCCTGCGTGAGCTCTGGCACCTGATCGAAACCTCGCTTCTGCATGGCGGTATCGATGCCGCGGTTGCCGACCAGAGCGCCGAAACGACGATCATGCTCACGGTCCTCGGCCTGATCAATGCCACCGTCCTGAAAGTAAAGTTGGCGATGGCGATCATCGGCATCTCCTCGATCCATCTCCTGGCCACATTCATCAAGGCGAAAAACCTCGATGGCAGCGTGATCATGTGACAGATTCTGCTACACCTGACCTTCGTGGTTTCCGCGCTTGCCCTCGGCTTCATCGATCGCGTCATGCAGCCAGCAGCGAGTCGCTCTGGCGCACCGCACTAAGTCCCGGGAATGACATGGCGAGCCGCAGCGGTCATGATGTCGCTGCGGTTCGCACCTATCTCTGAGAACGATGGATCCAACACTCAATCGCCGCCAGGAAGAACTGATTGCTCTCGTTCAACGCGAGGGCTTCGTTGCCGTCGAGCAACTGGCGGTGCATTTCGACGTAACGGCTCAGACGATCCGCCGCGACCTCGCGATGCTGTGCGACGCCGGGTTGCTACGTCGCTATCACGGCGGTGTAAGTCCGCCCTCGAGCGTCGAGAATCTGGCCTACAACGCACGAAAAGGCCTCCTGCAAGCCGAGAAGCAACGCATCGCCGCGCTACTTGCGCGGCACATTCCCGATGGCGCATCGCTCTTCATCAATCTCGGGACGACCAACGAAGACGTAGCGCGCGCATTGCTCGCGCACAAAGGTCTTCGCGTCATTACCAACAACCTCAATGTCGCGATCATGCTGAGCGACAACCCGTCGTTCGAGGTGATCGTCGCGGGCGGTGTCGTTCGGGGAAGGGACCATGGCGTGACGGGCGAAGCGACGATCGAGCTGATCCGTCAGTTCAAGGTGGACTTCGGCATCGTCGGCATTTCCGGTATCGACCTGGACGGAACGCTCCTCGATTTCGACTACCAGGAAGTTCGCGTGGCCCAGGCGATCATCGAGCATTCGCGCCAGGTCTATCTGGCCGCCGACCACACGAAGATAGGACGCAACGCCCTTGTGCGACTCGGATCGCTCTCGCGCGTGGACGCCTGGTTCACTGATCAGGCCCCGCCAGAACCGCTCGCGGCGTTTCTCGAGACCGCAGGAACGCACCTGTATATCGCCGACTGAAGTCGGCGCCTCTCCCTCTCCGCCAGCCATCCCGCCCGGCGCCACCCGTGGCTCCGCTGCACTGCAGCGTGCGATGTTTGTAAATGTTCGAATATGATCGATAACGTTCGGTCATGGCGAAATATGCGTGTCATACGCAAATATTGCCGCTTACAATTTTCATTTATCTCATAAATCGAACGTTCCCTGGCGTATGGTTCTCCCGGTCGACGGCCTTCTCCGTCGTAAGCCTTGCCTTCGGAGTGGTGAATGATCGAGCAGGTCGATGTACTGGTAGTCGGTGGCGGCATCAATGGCGCCGGCATCGCGCGCGATGCGGCGGGACGAGGGATGTCGGTCGTCCTTTGCGAGCGTGACGACCTCGCGTCGCATACGTCGAGCGCAAGCACCAAGCTGATCCACGGTGGTTTGCGCTACCTCGAACAGTTCGAGTTCGCACTGGTAGGCAAGGCCCTCGCCGAGCGCGAAGTATTGCTACGTGCGGCGCCACACATTATCTGGCCGCTGCGTTTCGTCCTGCCGCATCAGCCCCACCTGCGTCCGGCCTGGATGATTCGCATCGGCCTGTTCCTTTACGACCATCTCGGTCGTGGCCGCCGCACGTTGCCGGGTTCGCGGCGCATTCGCTTCAGTAAGCACGTCGCCGGCGAACCGCTGCGCGACGAGTTCCACGTGGGTTTTGTTTACTCCGATGCCTGGGTGCAGGATGCGCGGCTCGTGGTTCTCAACGCGATGGATGCCTCACGGCGTGGCGCCGAGATACTCACGCACACGCGTTGTGTCAGTGCGAAACGCGACGGTACGGAATGGATCGTCGAGCTCGAATCGGAGAAGGGAGGCCGGCGTATCGTTCGAGCGCGCGCGCTCGTCAATGCGACCGGTCCCTGGGCCTCGTCGTTTCTCGACGACGTGGCCCATGTAAAGCACGACCATGCACTGCGTTTGATCAAGGGCAGCCACATCGTGGTGCCGAAACTGTTCGAACATCGCTACGCGTATATTTTCCAGCAGCCCGATCGCCGCATCGTCTTCGCCATACCCTACGAGCGCGACTTCACCCTCATCGGCACCACCGATATCGAATACCGTGCCGATCCGGCGCATCCGGCCATCGACGCGGAAGAAACGTCCTATCTTTGCGAGGCGGCCAACCGCTATTTCAAGCGCAGTCTGACGCCTGCCGATGTGGTGTGGAGTTACAGCGGAGTGCGGCCACTGCTTGAAGACAAGAGCGGCAACGCGTCGGAAGTAACCCGCGATTACCACATCGAACTCGATCAAAACGGGCCGCCGTTGTTGAATGTGTTCGGCGGAAAGCTCACGACTTACCGGAAGCTTTCCGAGGAAGCCGTCGATCTTCTCGGCCCGGCGTTGGGGAATCCCCAACCGGCATGGACTGGCGCGGGACACGCTCTGCCTGGCGGCGGCGAGTTCGACATCGATGCGTTACTTGCCGACGTTCGCGCGGATCGCCCATGGTTACCGGAAGATCTGGCATGGCGACTGGTGCATAGCTACGGCACGCATGCGCGCGATCTCCTTGGCGAAGCATCGGGACTGGAAGCGCTCGGTCCGCACTTCGGCGGCGGCCTGTATCGGGCCGAAGTGGATTACCTCGTCAGACACGAATGGGCAACGCAGGTCGAAGACATTCTCTGGCGTCGAAGCAAGCTCGGTTTGCGTCTGGTTCCCGCCGAGGTCGAGCGTCTTGCGCGCTACCTCGACGAAAAGAAAATCGCCACGAGCGCGTGAGCGCCCCGTAGACAAGTTGAACGAAGAGGGCGCGCGTCGCTCCACGGGCGAAGCGCGTGCGTAGTGAGTGGATCCGGACGGCTGGCGTTCCGGGCCTTGGCCAGATGGCACAGTGCGATCGTGCCGTCTGAGTGGATACAGGAGAGTGCGTCCATGTCGGTCTATCTAAGTGAATTCCTCGGCACCATGATTATGATTTTGCTCGGCGACGGCGTGGTTGCCGGCGTGTTGTTGAAAGACTCCAAAGCAAAGGACGCCGGTTGGAGCGTCATTACCTGGGCATGGGGTCTGGCGGTGTTGATGGGCATCTACGTTGCCGCAGCGAGTGGCGCGCATCTGAATCCTGCGATTACGCTTGCGATGGCTTCCATCGGCAAACTGAGCTGGGCTCTCGTGCCCGGTTACATGGCCGCACAGTTCGCCGGTGCATTTACCGGAGCCGTCCTTGTCTATCTGACGTACCTTCCGCATTGGGCCGGCACGGCGGATCCAACGGTCAAACTCGGCGTCTTCTGCACCATTCCCGCCGTGCGTTCGTTGCCTTCCAACATCCTCACCGAAGTGATCGGCACGTTCGTTCTTGTCTACTGCGTACTCGCGATCGGCAGCAATAACCTTTCCGCGGGTCTCGCGCCGATCGGCGTCGCACTGCTGGTTGTCGTTATCGGCATGTCGCTCGGTGGACCGACTGGCTACGGCATCAATCCCGCCCGCGATTTCGGTCCCCGCCTCGCGCACGCGCTACTTCCCATTCCCGGCAAAGGCGGTTCCGACTGGGGGTATGCACCGGTGCCTATCGTGGGCTCCGTTATCGGTGCGTTGCTCGCCGCCTTCACCTATCGCGCCATTGCCGGCTAATTCGAGGACTTATCGTGACCAAGAAAAAATACATTCTCGCTATCGATCAGGGCACTACCAGTTCCCGTGCGATGCTTTTCGATCACGACGGGCGCGTCGCAGGTATGGCGCAACGCGAATTCACGCAGATATTTCCGCAGCCGGGCTGGGTCGAACACAATCCGCGCGAGATCATGACGAGCGTGTTGGTGACGCTTACGGAAGTGATCAACGAGGCAGGTGTCGATGCCGCATCCATCGTTGGCATTGGCATCACCAATCAACGCGAAACCGCTGTCGTATGGGACAAAGCGACGGGGCAGCCCATCTATAACGCGATCGTTTGGCAGTCCAGACAGACGCGTGATATCTGCGACAAGCTTCAGGCCGATGGCTACGAAGACATGGTTCGCGCGAAAACCGGATTGCTCATCGATGCCTATTTTTCAGGCACGAAAGTGAAATGGATACTCGATCACGTCGAGGGTGCCCGCGAGAGAGCCGAGAAGGGCGAACTGCTTTTCGGCACGATCGATACGTGGCTTATCTGGAACCTCACGGGTGGCAAGGCGCACGTGACGGACTATACCAACGCGTCCCGCACCCTGATGTTCAACATCCACACGAAGGAGTGGGACGACGAGCTACTGAAGATGCTCGATGTTCCGCGGGCGATGCTTCCGGAGGTGCGCTCGTCAAGCGAGGTATACGGAACGACGTTGCCGCAGCATTTCCTCGGTCGCGAAGTACCCATCGCCGGCGTCGCGGGCGATCAGCAGGCGGCGCTCTTCGGTCAGGCATGCTTCGAGCCGGGTCTTGCGAAGAACACGTATGGCACCGGTTGCTTCATGCTCATGAACACCGGCGAGAAAGCCGTCACGTCGAAGAACGGACTGTTGACGACCATCGCGTGGGGCATCGACGGAAAGGTCGAGTACGCGCTGGAAGGAAGCATCTTCGTCGCCGGTTCGGTGATCCAGTGGTTGCGCGATGGACTGCGCATGCTCGGCAAGGCCAGCGACTCCCAATCGTATGCCGAACGCGCGCGCGACAGCGACGGCGTGTACTTCGTGCCGGCATTCGTAGGACTGGGGGCGCCTTACTGGCGCAGCGACGTGCGCGGCGCGGTGTTCGGTCTGTCGCGCGGTACGACGAAGGAGCAGTTCATCCGGGCAGCGCTCGAGTCGATGGCTTACCAGACGCGCGACGTGCTCGCCGCCATGGAAACGGACTCGGGCATTCCGGTCAAGGAGCTGCGCGCGGACGGCGGCGCTATCGCCAACGACTTCATGGCGCAGTTCCAGGCGGACATCCTCAACATTCCCGTGCTGCGTCCCGAAGTGCAGGAAACGACAGCGCAGGGTGCTGCCTATCTTGCGGGTCTGGCGACGGGGTTCTGGTCCAGTCAGGAAGAAATCGCCAAGAAGTGGGCGGTGGACCGGCGCTTCAAGCCGACCATGCCGGAGCAACAGCGTGAGGAGTTGTATGCGGGTTGGAAGCAGGCGGTGGAAGCGACGATGGGCTTCCGGGTGAAGTAAGCCGCTTTACCGCTCCGTAGGCTTCGCGCCTGCGCGCGAAGCCTACGGAGCGAAGATGCAAAACCCATAAAAAAGGCGATGCCCGAAAGCATCGCCTTTTTCATCGCATCGCATCGAACCGACGCGTTACGCGAACGAATACCCGAACTGCTCGGTGAACTCGCTGGCGAACTGCTCGTACGTAAAGCTCTGGTTCTGTGTGCCCGGATGCTCGACTTTCAACGCACCCATCAACGACGCCATGCGGCCGACCGTCTTCCAGTCGTAGCCCTTCATAATGCCGAAGATCAGACCCGCGCGATAAGCATCGCCGCAGCCGGTGGGATCGACGACCTGGCGCTCGCGTGCCGGCGGGATTTCGATGACGTCGCCGGCGGTGTGGATCAGCGAACCGCGCGGCCCCTGCGTGACGATATACGCCGTGACGTGCGAAGCGATTTCCGTCGCGCTCCAGCCCGTGCGCTGCTGCAGCAGCTGCGACTCGTAATCGTTGACGATGACATACGTCGACTTCTCGATCATCGAGCGGAACTCGTCGCCGTTGAACAGCGGCATCGCCTGGCCCGGATCGAAGATGAAGGGCACGCCGCGCGCCGCAAATTCGTCCACGTGCTGGAGCATCGCATCGCGACTGTCCGGCGCAACGATGCCGAACTCGCAGTCGGCAATATCGCGCACGTGGTTTTCATGAGCACTGGACATCGCGCCCGGATGGAACGCGGTGATCTGGTTGTTATCCAGGTCGGTGGTGATGAAGCACTGCGGCGTGAACTGGTCGTCGTACTGACGGACGTTGTCCAGGCTGATGCCGCAGTTGACCAGATGCGTGCGGTACGGCGCGAAGTCCTGGCCAACGGTTGCCACCGGCATCGGATTGCCGCCGAGCAGTTTCAGATTGTAGGCAATGTTGCCCGCGCAGCCGCCGAACTCGCGACGCATGCGCGGCACGAGGAACGAAACATTCAGGATATGAACCTTGTCCGGAAGGATGTGATTCTTGAACTGATCCGGGAACACCATGATGGTGTCGTAAGCCAAGGAACCGCAGATAACGGCTGTCATGCGTAGGCGACCCAATATCGGTTGAGGCGGCGCAGACCCCTGCTGCCGCGGGTGGCGGGCTCGAAGGCCCGGCAAAGGTTCCAATCCTACCCGGAATGGCTCCATGTGGCGATATCGAAGTACGTACAGAATTACGCGAGCGACAGAGAACATGCTCGCATCATTCAGACTTACAAGGCTTTCTTAACTTCTTCGCCCTTGCGTGGGGAGGGGCGCCAAACTAGACTGCCACGCTTACTTTTTCCCGCTATTGGCGCCTGCCGCATCATGTTTAAGAAGTTTCGCGGACTCTTTTCCAACGACATTTCCATCGATCTCGGCACGGCCAATACGCTGATTTATGTGCGGGGCCAGGGGATCGTCCTTAACGAGCCATCCGTCGTCGCGATCCGCCAGGATCGTGGACCGGGCGGCCCGCGCACGGTTGCCGCCGTCGGCACCGATGCCAAACGCATGCTGGGTCGAACGCCGGGCAACATCGCCACCGTGCGTCCGATGAAGGACGGCGTCATCGCCGACTTCACTATGACCGAGGCGATGCTGCAGCACTTCATCAAGCAGGTTCACCGCTCGCGCATGCTGCGTCCCAGCCCGCGCGTGCTGGTCTGCGTGCCCTGCGGTTCCACCCAGGTGGAGCGCCGCGCCATCAAGGAATCGGCCGAAGGCGCCGGCGCCCGCGACGTGTTCCTGATCGAGGAACCGATGGCGGCCGCCATCGGCGCCGGCATTCCGGTGCACGAGGCGCGTGGCTCGATGGTGCTCGATATCGGTGGCGGTACGTCCGAAGTGGCGGTCATCTCGCTGAACGGCATCGTGTACTCGCAGTCGGTGCGCGTCGGTGGCGATCGCTTCGACGAGGCCATCATCAACTACGTGCGCCGCAACCACGGCACGCTGATCGGTGAATCCACGGCCGAGCGCATCAAGCTGGAAATCGGCTGCGCCTTCCCGCAGAGCGAAGTCCGCGAGATCGAAATCTCCGGCCGTAACCTCGCCGAAGGCGTGCCGCGCCAGTTCACCATCAATTCCAACGAAGTGCTGGAAGCGCTGCACGAGCCCCTGTCGGGCATCGTGGCGGCCGTCAAGGCCGCGCTGGAGCAGACGCCGCCGGAGCTGTGCTCCGACGTCGCCGAGCGCGGCATCGTCCTGACGGGCGGCGGCGCGCTGCTGCGTGACCTGGATCGTCTCATCTCCGAAGAAACCGGCCTGCACGTCATGGTGGCCGACGACCCGCTCACCTGCGTGGCGCGTGGCGGCGGCAAGGCGCTGGAGATGATCGACCAGCACGGCAGCGATTTCTTCGCGTTCGAGTGATCGGTGCTGACGACGGGGCTCATCGCGCGTCCCGTCGTCCTCGCCAAAGCCGGGTGTGCATCCGCATCCGCAATCCTTCGTAATACCGCGTTCGCCGTCCGGCGCCCGCCGGCCTGGGTACAGAGCCTACATGCATCCCACGCTTCCCGCCTCGTCGTCCACCGATCCGACGCGCCGCTTCGCGGCGGGCGTCGTGTCGTCCGGAGCGTGCTGACGTCATGGCACTGAACAGGGACGATTCCTCGCCGCTGTTTGCCGGGTCCGTCGCCGGTACGCTGAAGCTCATCGTGTACCTGGCGCTGGCCTGCATCCTGATGGTGCTCGACCATCGCGGCGGCTGGCTGGCCAACGTGCGCTACGGACTGTCGCTGGTCGTCGAGCCGGTTTATCGCATCGCGGGTCTGCCGTCGCAGGGCTTCCACGCTGCCACGGTGGCTTTCGCCGATCGCCAGCGCCTGACCGAGTCGAACCAGCGTCTGCGCGAGGATCTGCTGCTGGCCAATGCCAAGCTCAACCGCATGGCATCCGTCGCCGAGCAGAACACGCGCCTGAAGGAACTGCTGGACACCCAGCACAGCCTCAATCTCAACGTGCAGCTGGCACGCCTGATCGGCGTCGACCTCGGTACCTTCCGGCATCGCATTGTGTTGAACGTCGGTGCCCGCGACCAGGTGAAGCCCGGTCAGGTCGTCATCGACGCGCGCGGCGTGATGGGGCAGGTGGTCGATGTCATGCCCACCACATCCGTGGCCATGCTCATCACCGATCCGAACCACGCCATTCCCGTCACCATCGAGCGCACGGGGCTGCGGACTATCGCCTATGGCTCCCGCGCGGGCGACATGCTCGTGTTGCCCAATATTCCCGTGTCGTCCGATGTTCGGGAGGGCGACAAACTCGTCACCTCCGGCCTCGGCGGTCGCTTCCCGCCCGGATTTCCCGTCGGCGAAATCCGCGATGTGGCGCAGACGCCATCGGGCACGTTTCTCTCGGCGCAGGCTCGTCCCGCCGCCGATCTGGATCGCAGCGAGGACGTCCTGCTGCTGCACGATCTCGCCGAGCCCGCCGGTCCGCCGCCGCCCGCGCCTGTCGCAGGGCCGCCCGCGGACATGGCCATGCCAGTCGCGCCGCCGGCGGCGACCCTGCCCAGCGTGACATCGCCCACCACGACGCCCGTGCCGACGCGCGCGTCTACCGCCACGACAACCCAGCCGGCGGTGAATCCGTGAATCGTCAGCGCGTTCGTCTCCTGTGGTTCGTCGCGACCTTGCTCGCGTCGCTGTTCCTCATGCTCATTCCGCTGCCGTCGCCGCTGCCGCCGCTGAAACCGTACTGGCCCGCGCTGGTGCTGCTGTACTGGTGTCTGCAATCGGGCGACCGCGTGACGCTCGGGCTCGCTTTCTGCATCGGCGTGGGCGCCGATCTGTTCGACGGCGTGCTGCTCGGCGAACAGGCATTGCGCCTGACGGCGATGGTCTTCATCGCGCTGCGCTTCCGCTCGCGGCTGCGTTTCTTCCCGATGTGGCAGCAGTCGCTTGCCGTGCTCGCCTTCCTGCTCAATGATCGCGTGCTGCTGTTGCTGGTTCGAGTGTTGGGCGGCGACGCGCTGCCGCCCGCCGAATACTGGATATCGCCCTTCGTCGGCGCGGCGATCTGGCCGTTCCTGTTCCTTATCCTCGACGACCTCCGTGCGCGACTGCGCATCCACGAGGCATGAGCACGCGGCGCGCATCCATCAAGGAAATGCGCGGCGAAGTGGCGCTTTTCAGGCGCCGCGCGCTGGCCGGGTTCGGGCTGATCCTGCTCGGGCTTTCCGCACTGATCTGCCGTTACGTCTACCTGCAGGTGACGCACCACGACGAGTTCGCGGCGCGCTCGGAACAGAACCGCATCAAGCCGCGCGCCATTCCGCCCGCGCGCGGCCTGATCTACGACCGCAACGGTGTGCTGCTGGCCGATAACGTCCCGGCCTTCCGGCTGGAAGTCACGCCCGAGCAGATCAAGGACATGGACGGCATGCTCGCGCGGCTGGGCAACGTCGTGCCGATCAGCGACGACGACATCGAGACGTTCAAGAAGCAGGCGAAGGCTGGCCGGCGTTTCGACGGCATCCCTCTGAAGCTGAAGCTCACCGAGGACGAGATCGGCCGCTTCGCCGTGAATCGCTGGCGATTCCCCGGCGTGGACGTCGTGCCTTATCTCACGCGGCGCTATCCCCAGGGTGCGCGTATGGCGCATGTCGTGGGTTACGTCAGCCGCATCGACGCCGACGATCTCAACCGTCTGGACGAAGCGCGCTACAAAGGCACGACGCATGTCGGCCGCATCGGCATCGAGCGCTACTACGAAGACCTGCTGCACGGCACGCCGGGCTACGAGCTGGTCGAAGTGAATGCCGATGGCCGCACCCAGGCTGTGCTCGATACGACGCCGCCCACCCCTGGCAAGAACATCTACCTCAGCATCGACGTTCGGCTGCAGAAAGTCGCCGAGGAAGCGTTCGCGGGCCGATCGGGTGCCGCGATCGCCATCGATCCGCGCAACGGTCAGGTGCTGACCTTCGTCAGCGTGCCGGATTACGACCCCAATCTCTTCGTCAACGGCATCAGCCATGCCGACTACACCGCGCTGATGACTGCGCCGGAGAAGCCGCTGTACAACCGTGCATTGCGCGGCGTGTATCCGCCCGGCTCGACGGTGAAGCCGTTCATTGCCCTGGGCGGTCTGGAGCTTGGATTGCGCCGCCCTTCGGACACGGTGCTGTCGACGGGCGAGTTCTGTATTCCGGGACAGTCCCGTTGCTATCGCGACGATGTGCGCGGCGGCAACGGTGTCGTCAATATGGTCCGCGCCATCGAGAAGTCGACGAATACCTACTTCTACAGACTCGCGCTCGACATGGGCATCGATCGCTTCAGTGGCTGGATGAGCAAGTTCGGCTTTGGCAGCAAGACCGGTATCGATCTGGTAGGCGAGGTGGAAGGCATCCTGCCGTCGCGGGAGTGGAAGGCCACGCGCAGCAAAGCGGGTTGGTACCCGGGCGAAACCGTCATCGCCGGCATCGGCCAGGGTTACTGGTCCGTCACGCCGTTGCAACTGGCCCATGCCACGGCGACATTCGCGGGCAAGGGCATCCCGTATACCCCGCACCTGCTGCTAGATACCCAGGATGGCGTCGATAGTCCGCGCGTAGCGCAGAGCTTCCCGCCCGGCGAGTCGATCATCAAGAAACAGGCCGACTGGGACGCGGTCGACCAGGGCATGATCGCCGTGATCAACGGCACGGGTACCGGTAAGGGCCTGGGCAAGGGCTTTCCGTACGTGATCGCCGGCAAGAGCGGCACGGCGGAACGTTTCTCGCGTACCACCAACGCTTACAACGAAAACAAGAATCTCGCTTACCTGGCGACCCGTCACCGCGCGCTCTTTATCGCGTACACGCCAGCGGAAGATCCGCGCATCGCCGTGGCCGTCGTGCTCGAAGCGGGCGCGTGGGGTGCGAAAGATTCCGGCCCCATCGCGCGCAAAATTCTCGACGAATGGGTCGTGGAGCATGGCGGCCCGCGGCCGACCGATCCGGGCCCGATCGATGCCGTCACCACCGAACCGGTGCCCGACGCCGAGCGCGAACCCGCGCCCAGCAGTTCGTCCCCGTCCGATGCGCCGGGCGGTGCGCCCGCCGATGTGCCCGCCGACGCCGAATCCACCGGAGACACGCCATGATCGCCAGCATTCCGGCACGCATGCGCCGTTTCGGGCTTCGGTTGCTCAAGCGTCCGCGGCTTGACCTGCCGCTGTTGCTTGCCTTGTTTATGCTGGGCTGTGCGGGTCTGGCCACGCTGTACAGCGCGGGCAACGGCAACCTGTCGCTGGTGGGCGGTCAGGCCGCGCGTTTCGCCCTCGGCGGCGTCCTGCTCGCCATCATTTCCCGTATTCCTCCGCCGGTGCTGCGGTCGTGGACGCCGTGGCTCTATGTGGGCAGCACGGCCCTGCTCGTGGTGGTTGCCGTGCTGGGCGAAGGCCGCGGCGCGTACCGTTGGCTGGATCTGGGCTTCATGCGCTTCCAGCCGTCGGAGCTGCTCAAGCTGACGATGCCGATGATGGTCGCCTGGTACCTGCATCCCCGGCAGTTGCCGCCGCGCTGGAAGGACATCATCGTGGTCGGGCTGCTTATCGCTGTTCCCGCGGGCCTGATCGCCGAACAGCCCGACCTGGGTACGGCCCTGCTCGTTGCGGCGGCGGGCGCCTTCGCGCTGTTCCTGTCCGGCATGGCCTGGTGGCGCATCGGTGCGCTGCTCGCGGCCGTGGGCGCGGCCATTCCGGTGGCCTGGACCTTCCTGCACGAATACCAGCGCAATCGCGTGCGCACGCTGCTCGATCCCGAGTCCGATCCGCTGGGCAACGGCTGGCACATCATCCAGTCGAAGATCGCGGTCGGTTCCGGCGGCGTCTTCGGCAAGGGCTGGGGGCAGGGTACGCAGTCGCGTCTGGAATTCCTGCCCGAGCACACCACCGACTTCATTTTCGCGGTGTTTTCCGAAGAGTTCGGGTTGGTGGGCGTCTGCGCCATCGTCGTGCTCTACGCGTTCATCATCGGCCGCTGCCTGTGGATCGCCATGAACGCGCGCGACACGTATTCGCGGTTGCTCGCTGGCGCCATCGGCATGAGCTTTTTCGTATATGTCGTGGTCAACGGCGGCATGGTCGCGGGCATGTTGCCCGTCGTCGGCGTGCCAATGCCGCTGGTCAGTTACGGCGGTACGTCGGCCGTATCGCTGCTCGTCGGATTCGGCGTGCTGATGTCCATCCATGCGAACCGCAAGCTGCACGAGTGATGCCTGAACAAAGCCACATTCATGGCCCGGAAAGCGCGAGAACGCGTGCTACGCTTCGGCGCATGGATGATGTCTCGATAGCGCGCAGCGCACGCCCCGCCACGAACCGGATCCGCCGCCTCGCCGGCGCGATGTTCGTCTTTTCGTTGATTGCCGCCACCGCGCATGCCGAAACGCATCCGGGCGAAGCGCAACTGGTCAAGGAAGTGGCGAAGGAAACCGGCAAGAGTCCGGCAAAACTCACCGCGCTCCTGGATGGCGCGAAGAAGCAGCAGAGCATTCTGGATGCGATCAGCCGGCCCGCCGAAGGCAAGCCGTGGAAGGACTATCGCCCGATCTTCCTGACCGAGCAGCGCATCGCCGCCGGTGCGGATTTCTACCAGGAACACCGCGCGCTGCTCGACGGCATCGGTAAAAAGTACGGCGTGCCGCCCGAATACATCGTGGCCATCGTCGGCGTGGAAACCTTCTACGGCCGCAACACCGGCAAGTACAAGGTGCTGGACGCCCTGTCGACGCTGGCGTTCTATTACCCCAAGCGCGCGCCGTTCTTCCGCGAACAGCTGAAGGCCTTGCTGATCCTGCCGGACAACCATCTCGCCGGTCCGCTCGACACCCTCACCGGTTCGTATGCGGGCGCGCAGGGCTGGGGTCAGTTCATGCCGTCGAGCATCCGCGACTACGGTGTCGACGGCGACCACGACGGCCGCATCGACATGAAAGGCTCCATGCCCGACATTTTCGAAAGCGTCGCCAACTATTTCGCGAAGCACGGCTGGGAAGCGGGCGGCCCCGTCGCCGCGCGCGCCCAGCCGGATCGCAGCGCCATCGCACCCGATGTCCCCAAGGACTATCGTCCGACCGCACCGGTCGAGCGTTACATGGCCGAAGGCTACGCGCCGGTGCAGCACCTGGCACCGGGTCGCGATGCCGCGCTGGTCCGGCTCGACGGCGTGTCCGGCGACGAATACTGGTTCACCTTCCAGAACTTCTACGTCATCACCACCTATAACCGCAGTCCGCTCTACGCCATGGCCGTCGACCAGCTCGCACAGGCCATCCGCGAGCGCACCCATGGAGCGGATTCCGGACGATGACGCGATGCGGCGCGGGGAGGGAGCCAAACCAGTCACGGCGGATCGGCCGCGTCGCCGGTCTGTTACTGCTTTGCGCGCTGGTGGCACTACTCGCGGGCTGCGGTGGATCGCGTAACGCGCGGCCCTCGAAAGGCTCGCATGCCAGCGGTTCCTCGTCGCGTAGCGGATCGGGACGTAGCGACGACATCCGCAAATCGCAAAGCTCGCGCTACAGCGTCGACAACGACAGCGTGCCGACCGATGTCCCCGACGTCAGCAAGTTGCCCGAGCCGGTTCCCAAGGTCGAACCGCGCGCGCTGTACGGCAATAAGTCGCCCTATAGCGTGCTGGGCAAAAGCTATAACGTGCTGCCGTCGCCGCGCGGTTATGTCGAACGCGGCATCGCATCGTTTTACGGCAACAAATTCCATGGCTATAAAACCTCCAGTCTGGAGGAGTACGACATGTATCAGTTCTCGGCCGCGCATAAGACCCTGCCGCTGCCGAGCTACGCGCGCGTGACCAATCTCGAGAACGGGCGCAGCGTCATCGTTCGTATCAACGATCGCGGGCCCTTCCACGAGAATCGCATCATCGATCTGTCGTTCGCCGCCGCCGTGAAACTGGGCGTCTGGCCGAAGGGTACGGGTCTGGTCGAAGTGCGGGCCATCGATCCCCAGCATCCCGGCGACGACGCGCCTCCGGCCTTCGTCGCCGCGCCGCCTCCTCGCCCCGTGCCCGTCGCGCCGCCGCCGGTCGTTCCCCGTCCCGTGGTCAGTGCGCCGCCACCGTCCGCCGTTCAGACCATGCCGGCCACACTTTCGGGCACGGCCATCGTCGCTGGCCCGTCCACGGTGGGGCAGCCCGCGCGGGTTCCGGCTGGCCCGATGCCACCGGATGCGCCGGTCGTAGAGCCAAAACCCTCTATTTATCTGCAAGTTGGCGCATTTTCGGATATGTCCAACGCCGCCCGCGTTGCCGACCAGTTGAACCGGGCCGGCCTCGGGCCGGTCAGTGTGGTGGAGGCCAGCATCAACGGGCGCAGCGTGCGCCGGGTGCGGGTCGGACCTCTGGCCGACGTGGACACCGCCGATCGCGTGACCGACCAGATCGCCAATATGGGCCTGCCCAGGCCGCAGGTCGCGGTAGACTGACCCGCTTTGAGCGGCCTCGAAGAGCCGCACGATTTCTTCAGACTTCACTTGGATTGCCGAAACAATGACCCTGCTGCCCCGCTCACTTTTCGCCTTTGCCGCGGTCGCCCTGATCGCTGGCGTCACCGTCGCACAGACGCCGCCCCGTCCGACTGTCCCGCGCCCCGTGGTGCCGGAAGCGCCGGTGCCGCCGCCGCCGGATGTGGAAGGCAAGAGCTGGGTGCTGATGGACTACACCACTGGCCAGATCCTCGCTTCGAAAGAACCGGATATGCAGGTCGAGCCCGCCTCGATCACCAAGGTCATGACCGACTACGTCGTGTCGGCCGAAGTGGCCAACGGCAAGGTCCACATGGCCGACCCGGTCAACATCAGCGAAAACGCATGGCGTGGCGGCGGTGCGGGCACCGACGGTTCCACCAGCTTCCTGAAGCTCAACAGTCAGGTGCCACTGAAAGATCTGCTGTACGGCATGATCATCCAGTCGGGTAACGACGCCGCCATTGCGCTCGCCGAGCACACCGCCGGCTCCGAGCCCGCGTTCGCCAACCTGATGAACGCGTATGCGAAACAGCTGGGCATGGAACACAGCCAGTTCCAGAACGCATCGGGCTATCCGGTCGCCAATCACTTCACCACCGCGCGCGACATCGCGATCCTGTCCCGTGCGCTGATCCACGACTTCCCCGAGGACTACGCGATTTCCGCGGTCAAGGAATTCGAATGGAACGGCATCAAGCAGCACAACCGTAACCTGCTGCTGTGGCGCGACCAGACCGTCGACGGTATCAAGACCGGCCACACCGCCGCCGCCGGCTACTGCCTCGCCGCCTCGGCCAAGCAGGGCGACGCCCGCATGATCGCCATCGTCATGGGTGCCGGTAGCGAGAAGGGTCGCGCCGACGCTGCGCTGGCGCTGCTCAACTACGGTTTCCGTTTCTACGAAACCCACAAGCTGTACGAAGCCAACAAGCCGCTCGCCACGCCCAAGCTCTGGAAGGGCGCCGAAAACACCATCGCCCTGGGCGTGGCCGAAGACGCCATGGTGTCGGTCAAGCGCGGCGACTACGACAAGCTGAAGGCTAACCTCGATATCCCCGCCACGCTGATCGCCCCGTTCAAGAAGGGCCAGCAGGTCGGCACGCTGCGCGTGACCCTGGACGGCCAGCCCGTCATCACCGCGCCGCTGGTCGCCTTGGCCGATGCGCCCGAAGGTGGCTTCTTCTCGCGCCTGTGGGACACGATCATGCTGTGGTTCCACAGCGACGGCGACAAAGACAAAAAGTAAGAGGGCTCTCAGATGCAGCACATCGACCTGCACGCCATAAAGCGTCCGGACCAGGGCTTCCAGTTCCCCGGCGAATTCGAAATCACGGCCATCGGCGCTGCCGACAAGGGCCTGGATGTGCGCGTTCCGGAGATACTCGCCGGCATGGGGTTAAAGGTGCTGCACGAGACGCTGAGTACGAAGAAGACCCCGGCGGGCAACTACCAGTCGGTCACGGTCACCTTCGTGGCGCCCACGCGCGAGAAATACGACGAGGCGCACGCAGCTCTCAAGGCGGACGAAAACATCCGCTTTACGCTGTAATCCAGCCAATATGCCTGCGAAACCCCTGTGGGAGCGCGCCTGCGCGCGAAAGCCAACGGAGCGATGAAGTGGATAGCTTGCGTCGCGAGCCCGAACTCCGGGCTCGCGACGTCACTCTCGGCTTCACCGCTCCGCTGGCTTTCGCGCGCAAGCGCGCTCCCACAGAGAGCATCTGTCCTCTTGTATCGCACCCCCCAAGCCCGCAAATTCACACGTTGAGCACCCACCCAGGTCATTCCCCATGTCCTTACCCCTCAATGTGCGCCGGCTGGGCCGCGTTCCCTACGAGCCCATCTGGAAGGCGATGAGCGCCTTCACGGATAACCGCACGGACGACACCGTCGACGAGCTGTGGCTGCTGGAACACGATCCGGTCTTCACGCTGGGGCAGGCGGGAAAGATGGAGCACGTACTGACGCCGGGAGACATCCCGGTCGTGCCGGTCGATCGCGGTGGCCAGGTGACCTACCACGGTCCCGGTCAGATCGTGGCCTATCCCCTGATCGACCTGCGCCGCGTGGGCGTGGGCGTGCGCGAACTGGTTAATCGCATCGAACAGGCCATCATCGACACCCTCGGCGAATGGAATATCGGTGCCGAACGCATCGAAGGCGCCCCCGGCGTCTACGTGGCCGGCGCCAAGGTCGCAGCGCTCGGGCTGCGCGTCCGGCGCGGGTGCAGTTTCCACGGGCTGGCCTTCAACGTGAACATGGACCTCGAGCCCTATCACCGCATCAACCCCTGCGGCTACAAGGGTTTGGAAGTCACGCAGGTGCTAGACTTGGGCGGTCCGTCGCGACTGGCGGACGTGGAAGACGTGCTGGTGGAGCAGTTCTCCCGCCAGTTTGGCTTCGACGCCGTGCCGGCCGCCCCCACTCTTCCCGAACTCCCGGCCCGCATCGCGGTCTGAGGCTGGTAGACGTCATGAGCCAAACCATCCCATCCCCCTCCCGATCCATCCCTATCGCCGTGGTCGACAAGCCGGGCGAGAAAATGCTGGGCAACGACAAAATTGGCCTGAATCGCGCCAATTTCGACACCAACGTGCCGACGTTGCGCAAGCCAAGCTGGATCCGTGTTCGCCTGCCGCAGGGCAATGCCGTGCAGCAGCTGAAGTCGCGCCTGCGCGAGAACTCGCTGGTCACGGTGTGCGAGGAAGCCTCGTGCCCGAACATCCACGAGTGCTTCAGCAAAGGCACCGCCACGTTCATGATCCTGGGCGAGGTCTGCACGCGCCGCTGCTCGTTCTGCGACGTGGCCCACGGCCGTCCGCAGCCGCCCGATCCGCTGGAGCCGGCGCGCCTGGCCGAAACCATCAGCGACATGCGCCTGAAATACGTGGTCATCACTTCGGTGGACCGCGACGACCTGCGCGACGGCGGTGCGGAACATTTCGCGTCGTGCATCCGCGCGGTGCGCCATGCCAGCCCGAATATCCGTATCGAAATCCTTACGCCGGACTTCCGCGGAAAGGGCCGTATGGAGCGCGCGCTCGAAGTTATGAAAGACTTCCCGCCGGACGTCTTCAACCACAATCTGGAAACCGTGCCGCATCTGTATCGCGAAGTGCGTCCGGGCGCCGACTACCAGTGGTCGCTCGACCTCCTGAAGCGCTTCAAGGCGCAGCATCCCGACGTTCCGACCAAGTCCGGCATCATGCTCGGTCTCGGCGAAACCCTGGAACAGGTGCTGGAGACCATGCGGGATTTACGTGCCCATGACGTCGACATGATCACGATCGGTCAATACCTGCAGCCGACGGCGCATCACCATCCGGTGGTCCGTTACTGGACGCCGGACGAATTCGAGGCGCTGCGCGTCGCCGGTGAGCAGATGGGCTTCGGCCATGTCGCTTCCGGTCCGCTGGTGCGTTCTTCCTACCATGCCGACCTGATGGCTCACGCCGCCGGTGTCGTCGAATAAAGCGCAACGAGGCAATACACGTATGTCCTTTCGTCCCGCGTTAGTCCTGTTTCTGGCTCTTTCCGCCGCGGGCGCATACGCCCAGAACGCACCCGACGCGTCCCAGGCGGCCACGTCGCCGGAACCCGGGCGCAAGGTATCGACGCTGCCGTTGAAGCCGACCGTAGCGGAGGCGCAGGCCGCGCAGCTGTCGGCGCGCTTCCTGACGCGCTTCCATTACCAGGCACAGCCGCTCGACGACGCCATGTCGGCCAAAATCTATAAGGCCTACTTCGACGCGCTGGACAGCGAAAAGGTCTTCTTCACCCAGGCCGATATGGCGAAGTTCGAACCGCTGAAAACGCAGTTCGACGATGCCATCTGGAACCAGGACCTGACCGGGCCGTTTTCGGTGTTCAACCTGTACGTCGAACGCGCCGTCGACCGCATGAACTATGCCCGTGGCCTGCTGGCGAAGGGCTTCGACTTCAACGGTAACGACAGCTACAACTTCGACCGCAAGAAGGCCGCATGGCCGAAAGACCAGGCCGAGCTCGACGACGTGTGGCGCAAGCGCACGATGAACGACTGGTTGCGTCTGAAGCTCGCCGGCAAGAACGACGACGACATCCGCAAGACCCTCGACAAGCGCTACGCGAACTACATCACCCGCGTGCGTCAGCTCGACAACGAAGACGCCACGCAGGCGTTCATGACCGCGTACGCCGAATCCACCGATCCGCACACCGATTACCTCGGTCCCCGTGCGGCGGACAGCTTCGACATCGCGATGAAGCTCTCGCTGGAAGGCATCGGCGCGGTGCTTCAGGCGCGCGACGATTACACCCAGGTGCGCGAACTCGTGCCGGGCGGTCCCGCCAGCAAGTCGGGCAAGATCAAGCCGGGCGACCGCATCGTGGCGATCGGGCAGGGCGAAACCGGCCCGATGGTCGATGTCGTCGGCTGGCGCCAGGACGACGTGGTCAAGCTGATCCGCGGCAAGAAAGACACCACAGTCCGCCTCGAAATCCTTCCGGCGGATGCAGGCCTCGACGGCAAGCACGAGTTCATCGCGCTCGTCCGCAAGAAGGTCACGATGGAAGAGCAGGCGGCCAAGAAGAAGGTCATCGACGTCAAGGACGGCGATGTCGACCGCAAGATCGGCATCATCGAACTGCCCACCTTCTATCAGGACTTCGGCGCACGCCGCGCCGGCGACGCCAACTTCAAGAGCGCCACCCGCGACGTCGCGAAGCTGCTCACCGAACTGAAAGCCGACAAGGTCGAAGGCGTCGTCATCGATCTTCGCAACAACGGCGGCGGTTCGCTGAGCGAAGCGACCGAACTCACCGGTCTGTTCATCGACACTGGTCCGGTCGTGCAGGTGCGCGACGCGCGCGGTCAGGTCGAAGCGCAGGGCGACGATGCGCCGGGCATGGCATGGGATGGCCCGTTAGCTGTCCTGGTCAATCGCGGTTCGGCGTCGGCGTCCGAGATCTTCGCGGCGGCGATCCAGGATTACGGTCGCGGCCTCATCATCGGCGAACCCACGTTCGGCAAGGGCACCGTGCAGAATCTCGTCGACCTCGACAAATTCGGCCGCGGCAGCAGCTCCGAGAAGCCGCAGTACGGCGAACTGAAGATGACCATCGCCGAGTTCATCCGCATCAACGGCGACAGCACGCAGCTGCGCGGCGTTACGCCCGACATCAAGTTCCCCGAGAACGGCGACGCGAAGGACTTCGGCGAGTCGACCTACGACAACGCGCTGCCGTGGCGGCAGATTCCGCCGGCCGACTACAAGCCGGTCGCCGATCTGAAGCCGCTGTTCGTGCCGTTGACGCAGAAGCACGAGGCACGTGTGGCCACGTCGCCGGCGTGGAAGCTGATGCTCGACGAACTGGCGCAGTACAAGAAGCTGCGCGACAAGACCGACGTGTCGCTGAACTTCGCGGCGCGTCAGGCCGAACGCAAGCAATACGACGCGATGCAGACCGACTTCCGCAATCGTCGCAAGTCCATCTTCGGCGGCGACGGTTCGGATAACACCACCGACGACAACAGCGGCGACGATGGCCTGAATCCGAACGAGCGCAGCCTGAAGTCCGAACTGAAGTCCGAAAGCGCGGCGAAGAAAGCCAAGGACACGCCGCTCGACGAAGCCGCGCATATCGTCGGCGACGAAGTCGGCATGCTGAAGGCGGATAGCAAACTCGCCGCCACGGTACTTCCGTACGGCGGAAAGAAGATCGACATGGCTCCCGCGCAGACGGCGCAGGTTCCCCCGCCGCAACCGTCGAGCCCGCACTAAGAAGAAGGCGCCGAAAGGCGCCTTTTTTTACGTTCGGAAAACGTCGATCTCCTTAATGTCGGCGTTGGCTTTCCGCGGCCTTCGGCGGCTTTCCATGGCTTTCTGTGGGAGCACGCGTTCTGTGAGGCCACGCCTTCTGTGGGAGCGCGCCTGCGCGCGAAAGCCTACGGGGCGATGAAGCCCGATGCTCGCATCGCGAGCCCGCCGATCTGGCTGCGGATGCAACGTACGGCATCTACGCTCCGTAGGCTTTCGCGCGCAGGCGCGCTCCCACAGAAGGCGCCTCCCAACAAGCGCCTCCCAGCCAACCCATCATTCACCATCCCCCTGTTACCCTCCCCGCCGAATTCCACGACAGGGCAGCCCATGAACGATTTCTTCGCCTCCATCGGCTTCGAACATTTCTCACAGAACCTTTCCCGCTACGGCATCAAGATCGGCATTGCGCTGCTCGTTGTCGTCGTCGGCTTCTGGTTCGCCGCACGTTTAGCCAATTTCAGTCGCCGCGCGCTCGAACGGGCCAGTGTCGACGTCACGCTCGCGCTTTTCCTGCGCAATATCATCTACGGCATCCTGATCGCCTTGCTGATCGTCCAGGCCATGGGTGTCGCGGGCATTCCCACCGCGCCCTTCGTCGCCGCGCTGGGCGCCGCCGGCCTGGCCATCGGCCTGGCACTCAACAGTTCCCTGTCCAATCTGGCCTGGGGCGTCCTGCTGATCCTGTTCCGTCCGTTCCGGGTAGGCGATGTCGTTCTCATCGGCGGCGTCGAAGGCACGGTCCAGAGCGTCAACCTGATGCACACCTATCTCGTCATGCCCGATAACCGCGAGGCGGTCGTGCCGAATGCCAAGGTGGGCGGCGATGCCATCATCAACTACAACCGCCGTGGCACCCGCCGCTTCGAGATCAAGGTCGGTATCGGCTACGGCGACGACATCGGCAAAGCCATGGACACCGTCCGCCAGCTCTTCGCCGCCGATCCGCGCATCCTCAAGGACCCGGCACCCGGTGTCTGGACCGAAGCCCTGGGCGACAGCGCCGTCAACCTCGTCATCCGCGGCTGGACCGCCACCGGGGACCTGTGGGAGACCCAGACCAGCCTCCTGCGCAGCGTGAAAGAGCGCTTCGACGCCTCCGGCATCACCATTCCCTTTCCGCAGAGCGAGATCCGCGTGGTGAGCCAGCCAGGACCGGCAGAGGCGTCCGCGCACCCGCTGATGCCCTCGCCGCAGGCCCCGAAATGAGCCAAACAACCGTTTAAACCGTGGGAAATGTCTGAACAGGGATTATGATTAGAGGGTTGCGCCGTCACAGGCGCCCCTCATTCCCCCGTCGACGGGTTCGTCAGCCCGTCGGTGCATGTTTCAGGAGGTTCCATGGCCGACGTCAAAGAAGCGCTAGTTCCCGATATCGGCGGCACCGCCGTTCCCGTGATCGAAATCATGGTGAAGGTCGGCGACCGCGTCGAAAAAGACCAGAGTCTTGTCACGCTTGAGTCGGACAAGGCCACGATGGAAGTCCCCGCGCCGTTCGCGGGCACCATCAAGGAAGTGAAGGTGAAGGTCGGCGACGAGGTCAACGAAGGCTCGGTCATTGCCCTGGTGGAAGCCGACGGCGCCGCCGAGGCCAAGCCTGCCGCCGAAGCCCCGAAGGCCGAAGCCGCTGCGCCGGCCCCCGCGCCTGCCGCCGCTCCCGCGCCAGCCCCGGCCAGGGCTGCGGCGTCCGCCGGCGGCACGAAGGAAGTCCGCGTTCCCGATATCGGCGGCAGCGCCGTTCCGGTCATCGAGATCATGGTCAAGGTCGGCGACACCGTCGCCAAGGACCAGAGCCTGCTCACGCTGGAATCGGACAAGGCTACGATGGAAATTCCCGCGCCGTTCGCGGGTGTCGTCAAGGAACTGAAGGTCAAAGTCGGCGACGAAGTGTCCCAGGACGCGGTCATCGCCCTGATCGAAGCCGAAGGCGAGGCCGCTCCGGCCGCTGCGCCTGCCGCCGCCACTCCCGCTCCGGCCGTTTCCGAAGCGCCGAAGCGCGTCGAAGCCGCTGCTCCGGCCCCGGCCCGCGCCTCCACCGATGCCGGTGGTCCGCGCACGCCGCCGGTGTCCTTCGACGCCAGCGTCGTCATGCCGGAACAGGTGCCATATGCCAGCCCCGCCGTTCGTGCCTTCGCGCGCGAACTGGGTGTCGACGTGTCCCAGGTGAAGGGCACGGGTCGCGGTGGCCGCATCCAGCGCGACGATGTCGCCGGCTGGGTCAAGCATGCGCTTGCCTCGGGTGTGCGTCCGGTCGAGGGCGGCGCTATTGCCGGCGGCGGCGGGCTCAACCTGCTGCCATGGCCTAAGGTCGATTTCTCGAAGTTCGGCGAGATCGAAGAAAAGCCGCTCTCGCGCATCCAGAAGATTTCCGGCGCCAATCTCGCGCGCAACTGGGCGATGATCCCGCACGTCACGCAGCACGACGAAGCGGACATCACCGAGCTGGAAGCCTTCCGTAAGAAGCTCGGCGAAGAAAATAAAGACCTCAAGGTCACGCCGCTGGTCTTCCAGATCAAGGCCGTGGTCGCCGCACTGAAGAAATTCCCGCAGTTCAACGCATCGCTGGATGTCACCGGCGAGAAGCTTACGCTCAAGAAGTATTTCCACATCGGCATCGCCGTCGACACGCCGGACGGCCTCGTCGTCCCGGTCATCCGCGACGCCGACAAGAAGGGTCTGCTCGATCTTGCCGCCGAACTGGGCGAAATTTCGAAGAAGGCGCGCGACAAGAAGCTCACCGCCAACGACATGTCCGGCGGCTGCTTCTCGATCTCGTCGCTCGGCGGTATCGGCGGCACGGCGTTCACGCCGATCGTCAACGCGCCGGAAGTCGCGATCCTCGGTGTATCGAAGGCGCAGATGAAGCCCGTCTGGAACGGCAAGGAATTCGCACCGCGCCTGATGCTGCCGCTGTCGCTGTCCTACGACCATCGCGTCATCGACGGCGCGCTCGCCGCGCGTTTCGCCGTGTTCCTCGCCAACCAGCTCGGCGACATCCGTCGCCTGCTGCTCTGACCGGGGGATACACATGGCCAATACCATCGAACTGAAAGTCCCCGATCTCGGCGGCTCGCACGACGTGCCGGTCATCGAAATCCTGGTTAAGCCCGGCGATACCGTCATCAAGGAACAGAGCCTCATCACGCTCGAATCCGATAAGGCGACCATGGATATCCCCGCCAGCCAGGGCGGTGTCGTCACCGAGATCACGATCAAGCTCGGCGACGAAGTGAACGAAGGCACCGTCATCGCGCTCATCGAAGTGGCTGACGCTGTCGACACCGGCAAGCCGTCCGGCGACAAGGTCGTCGGTCAGTCGAAGACGCCCGAGGCACCGAAGCCGGTATCGGCTCCTGCGCCAGCGGCGGCCGCGGCACCGAAAGCCGCTGGCGCGTCGGGTCGTACCGCCGATATCGAATGCGAAATCGTCGTGCTGGGTTCCGGTCCGGGCGGCTATACGGCCGCGTTCCGCGCCGCCGATATCGGCATGGACGCTGTCCTCGTGGAACGTTACGAAACGCTCGGCGGCGTCTGCCTCAACGTGGGCTGCATTCCGTCGAAGGCGCTGCTGCACGCATCTGCCGTCATCGAGGAAGCCGAAGCGATCTCCGCGCACGGCATTACCTTCGGCAAGCCGAAGATCGATCTGGACAAGCTGCGCGAGTTCAAGACCAAGGTGGTCGGCAAGCTCACTGGCGGTCTCACCAGCATGGCCAAGCAGCGCAAGGTGCGTACGGTCACCGGCGTCGGCATGTTCGTTTCGCCGAACGAACTGGAAGTGACCACGTCCGAAGGCACGAAGCTCATCCGTTTCCAGAAGGCGATCATCGCCGCGGGTTCGCAGTCGGTGAAACTGCCGTCGTTCCCGTGGGACGACGAGCGCGTCATCGACTCGACCGGCGCGCTGGAACTGCGCGACGTGCCGAAGAAACTGCTCGTCGTCGGCGGCGGCATCATCGGTCTGGAAATGGCCACCGTGTATGCGTCGCTCGGCGCCGAAGTCACGGTTGTCGAACTCGCCGACCAGCTCATGCCGGGCGCCGATCTCGATCTTGTGAAACCGCTGCAACAGCGCATCGCGAAGCGTTACAAAGGCATCCATCTCAAGACCAAGGTCGTCGCGGCCAAGGCCGAGAAGAAGGGCATCGTCGTCACGTTCGAAGGCGAGAGCATCCCCGAGACCACCGTCTACGATCGCGTCCTCGTTTCCGTCGGCCGCTCGCCGAACGGCAACAAGGTCGGTGCGGACAAGGCCGGCGTCGAAGTCACCGATCGCGGCTTCATCCCCGTCGACAAGCAGATGCGCACCAACGTCCCGCACATCTTCGCTATCGGCGATCTCGTCGGTCAGCCGATGCTGGCGCATAAAGCGACGCACGAAGCGAAGGTTGCCGCCGAAGCGGCACACGGCGAGAAGAGCTTCTTCGACGCACGCGTGATTCCGTCGGTGGCATACACCGATCCGGAAATCGCCTGGGTCGGCGTCACCGAGCGCGAGGCAAAGGAAAAGGGCCTGAAGATCGGCGTGGGCAAGTTCCCCTGGGCCGCGTCCGGTCGCGCGATCGGTATCGATCGCACGGAAGGTTTCACCAAGCTCATCTTCGACGAAGCCACGCACCGCATCGTTGGCGCAGGCATCGTCGGCGTGCATGCAGGCGACCTCATCAGCGAACTCGCACTCGCGATCGAAATGGGCGCGGAAGCCGGCGACATCGGCCGCACCGTCCACCCGCACCCGACCCTCGGCGAATCGGTAGGCATGGCCGCCGAAGTGTACGAAGGCACGATCACCGATTTGTATATTCCGAAGAAGAAGTAAAAAACATCCGCGCGCTCCCGAGCGGAGCGCGCGGACACCACGTTGGCAGGAACCTTGTAGGAGCCCGCTTCGCGGGCGAAAGCCAGCGAAGGGAAGAAGGAGGACGCCCACTGAGAGCCTCTCTCCACACTCTCGCCAACGACCGCCGAAGGCCCATGGTCATTGGCTTGTGTGGGCTTCACGCTCTGGCGAATGAAAAATCTCCCCGGTAGCCGTTCTCTCCGTCGTGGGCGCGTTTCGCAGCCCGGACAGATCTATCTGATCACCACGTCGACGTGGGGTCGCGCAAAGATATTCTCCAACTATCGAACCGCCCGAACCATCTCCAGCGTGTGTCACGCCAGCACGACCTGGCCACATGCAGCCTGTCTTGCATGGGTTCTGATGCCAGATCACTGGCATGGCCTTATCGAACTGCACGAGGGAGAGTTGGCGAGAGCCGTAGGCAGGTTCAAAGCCCTCGCAACCCGTGCTGTCCGAGCGACGGGCAGGCGCTATCCGATCTGGCAGACAAGTTTTCATGACACCGCATTGCGTATCGAAGACGATGTCCGGGCTGCGGCACGGTATCTGGTTGCCAATCCAGTGAGAGCGGGCCTCGTCGATCATGTAGGCGACTATCCATACTGGAATGCTGTCTGGCTTTGAAGCAGTGAGTCGTCACCGTTCCATAGGCTTTCGCGGACGAAGTCCGCTCCCACGGGGCAAAAGCCAGGAGCTTCGTACGGTGTGGCACCTGGTGGGAGCGGACTTCGTCCGCGAAAGCCTACGAAGCGACGAAGCCGCATCCCATTTGTGGCATCGTAACCCCATGGCCCCCACCGCCCCGCCCCCGAGTCACTATCTCCGCCGCCTCGGCATCTGGGATGCCGCGATGATCGTTATCGGTGGCGTCATCGGCGCGGGAATCTTCCGCACGCCGGCCACCGTTGCAGAGCGCACGCAGTCCAGCACCGCGCTGCTCGCCTTATGGGTGATCGGCGGACTGCTGACGCTTACCGGCGTCCTCTGCTACGCCGAACTCGGCGCGCGACGCCCGCAGGCGGGCGGCACATACGTCTATCTGCGCGAAGCATTCGGGCAACTGCCGGCTTTTCTCTTCGGCTGGACGATGGCGCTGATCAACTACCCGGGCAGTGTCGCCGCCGTTGCGACCACGTTTGCCGACTACGCATGCGCTGCGACAGGTCTCCCGGTCGAATGGGTCAAACCCCTCGCGGTCGGGGCCATCGTCTTTATCGTCGCGGTGAACCTCTTCGGCATTCGCGCGGGTGCACTGATGCAGAACGTCTTCACGTTGCTGAAGCTCGGCGCCGTGGCACTGCTGATCGTCGTAGGACTGGTGCTGGCACGCGGTCATTACGGCATGGCCTTCGAACCGGGCCCGGCGCATGTCAGCTCGGGAACCTTTATCGGCGCATTGCTGCCGGTACTCTTCGCCTACGGCGGCTTTCACTACCTGAACGATCTTGCCGGCGAAGTCCGCGAACCGCAGCGCACGTTGCCCCGTGCGCTTGGCCTCGGCATGGGCAGCGTGGTCGTCTGCTACGTGCTGGTCAATTTTGCGTATCTGGCGGGCCTGGGCCACGCCGGCCTTGCGGCCAGCACAGCGCCCGCCGCCGAACTGATGCGCCGCATGTTCGGCGAGCACGGCGCCACGGTCATCGCGGTCGGCATCGCCTGTTCCACCTTCGGCTATTGCAGCATTGCCATTGCCGGCGGCGCGCGCGTACTCCAGGTCATGAGTGCCGACGGCATGTTCTTCCGTCCGATCGCGCGCATCGAACCGCGCACGCGTGCGCCGCAGTTCGCGCTGGCGGCGCTGGGCCTGTGGGCGATTTTTCTGATTCTTTCGGGAAGCTTCGGCGCGTTGCTCGACTTCACCACGGTGGGCGAATGGCTCTCGCATGCATTCGGTATCGCCACGATCTTCTGGTATCGCAGGAAACTCAAGAGCGAACCGTCGCCGTACCTGGTGCCGCTATACCCCGTGCTGCCGATGATTTTCGTTGTCACGGTGCTTGGCGTCATCGTCGCCACCGCCATCAACGATCCGCGTAACGCAGGCATGAGCCTGCTCGTCATCGCGTTGGGCATTCCCGTTTACTACCTGTGGCGGCGTCGACTGCGCACGGTCTGATCCCACGGAACCCTCATGCGTCTATCGAAGTTTTTCTTTGTCGGTGCTTGTTTCGCCAGTGCCTGTTCCCACGCCGCCGTTCCGCCACCGGGCGATACGGTCGTCGATCTGGCCCACCCGGGCGCGTCGATCCGCATCGACGCCAGCGACGCTTCGCTCGACGGCAAAGTGCAGCACGCCGCCGACGGAAGCGAGCAGGTCGCTGTTACCTTCCGGCCTGCGGCAGCGCCGTCCCTTAGCCTGAAGCCCGCGTCGGGGACATGGGACTGGTCGGCGAAAGGCAGCGTGACGCTTCGTGTGCAGAACGGTATGCCCTGGCCCGTGACCTTGATGGTCGATATCGCAGGGCAGGGCGATGCGCATCTGCGCACGACGGTGGGTATTCCGCCCGGGCCGCCGCAGACACTGGTCGTCCCGCTGTCGCCGACTTCGCCGCGTGCGTTCGGCATGCAGGTCGGACCGCCGATGCCGTTCGGCGACGATGCGCACAAGTTGATCGTCGCGACCTTCGTCGACGGTGGCATCGATACGCACGCGGTCACGTCGTTGCGTCTGTCGATGCCGCAGCCGGGTGCGCCGCAGACGCTGCTTTTCGGCAAACTCGATGCGGTAGCCGGCGATGCTGGCCTGAAAAGCGCATACACCGCCATCGTCGATCGCTATGGTCAGTTCACGCGGGCCACGTGGCCCGAGAAAATCGGTACGGATGCCGAGCTGAAAGAACGCGCGAACGCCGCGCCCGCTGCCTCGCCGCGTGACGATATCGATATCTATGGCGGCCGGAAAGACCTCGCCGGTCTGCAACGCACGGGCTGGTTCCACACGCAGAAACTTGGTGCCCGCTGGTATCTCGTCACGCCGGAAGGCCATGCATTCTTCTCGCTTGGCGTGAACGCGGTGAACGCTACCGATGGCCGCACCTACGTGGAAGGCCGCGAATACATGTTCACCGATACGAAGTGGACCGAAGAGGATCGGCTCGGCACTGGCGACAGTCGCAGTGACAAAGGTTCGCAACGCGACAACGGTCTGAACCATGGGCGCTGGTGGGACGTCTACGCCACGAACATCGCGCGTACGCTGGGCGCTAATGGAGCATCGGCATGGCGCAAGCGCAGCATCGATCGCCTGCTCGCGTGGCGATTCAATACGCTGGGTAACTGGAGCGATCCGGCGTTGGCGAAGGAAAAGCGCATCGCCTATACCGTGCCCATCCTCGTCCATGGCGACTACAACACCGTCGCCACCGGCTTCGATTACTGGGGCCGCATGCCCGACCCGTTCGATCCGCGTTTCGTGGTGGCGGTACGCGATGCCGTGACGCGTGCGACGCACGACGTGCGTGACGATCCCTGGTTGCTGGGTTACTTCGCCGACAACGAACTTGCATGGGCGGGCACGGGGCCACAAGGTCGCTGGGCGCTGGCCACCGGCACGCTGAAGCAGGGTCCGGATAGTCCGGCAAAGCAGGCGTTCATCGCCGCGCTGAAGAAAACCTATGGCGACGACGCTGGCCGGTTCGTGCAGGCGTGGGGCTTGCCATCGATGTCATGGAACCAGCTCGCCGCAGCGAACTTTGCAGCGCCCGATCCGTCCGAGGCGCATCCCGCGGTCGCCGTCGACTACATCGCGTTTCTTAATCTCTACGCGGACACCTATTTCCAGACCGTTGCGCAAGCGCTGAAGAAGACCGATCCGCATCATCTGTTCCTCGGCGGTCGTTTAGCCGTCCGTACGCCGGAAGTAGAAGCGGCCAGCGCGAAGTGGAGCGATGTCACCAGCATCAATACGTATGCGGATATCCCCGAGCACGGTTTCGATATCGCGGCCTTCCGCAAGATGGACAAGCCCGTGATGATTACCGAGTTCCATTTCGGCTCGGCGGATCGAGGCCCGTTCGGTAATGGTGTGGCTGCCGTGGCGAATGATGCCGAGCGCGGCAAAGCGTACGCCCGTTTTGTCGATGCGGCGGTGGCGTCGGGCGTCATCGTCGGCACGCACTGGTTCCAGTACGTGGATCAGCCTGTCACCGGAAGAATCCTCGACGGCGAGAACGCGCACATCGGGCTGGTTGGCATCACCGATATTCCGTTCGGGGAATTCACGAAGGCGGTGACGGAAGAAAACAAACGCGCGACAAGCCGCTAAAACCGCATGTAGGGGCCCGCAAGCGGGCTCCTACGCAGATCGGACAAACTCTCAGCCAGCGCAAACCTTCGCCGATTTCACCACCGCTTGCCTGCCCGCATCCTGACGAAACGCCCGCCGGCCGAACGCAAACGCGATCGGCTCGGCCACCCCGATAGCGGTACTGGCAAGCACGCTCTGGTTTACCGCGTAACTCATGGAAAATGCGATGCTGAAATGCGTCGCGGCGTATTTGATCGCCCGGGCCATGTTGGCGCCCTCATTGAGAATGACTCTCATTATGGGGGCGCATTGACCAGAGTCCAACGCATAGTCTCAATCGCCCCGATAGGGCGACCGAATGGCGTTCAGCGGCGAATCGTGGTCCCCACGATCATCGCCACCATCATCACGATGGCCACCGCCATGCAGGCGCTGGTCGGTTTCACGCGACGGGCATCGATCCGCGGTACCAGCCGCCATACGAGGAAAGCGCCCAGCACCATGTCGACGACCAGCGAGGCCCGCATCCAGGGCAGCTCGAAGATCGATACACCGGCTGCCTTGCCGTGCTGGGCGACGATGACCATACCGCTCATGGCCACGGCCGCCAGCGTCCAGAGCAGGCTGGCGAAGTACGCGCGATTGAAGACGACAGGCACTTTTTCCAGCCAGCGCAGCACCAGCCAGACCACCAGCGCGGGAAGGACCGCACCCGCGCTGCTATAGATAACCCACCAGATGGCGCCGCTTAAGAAGGTGAGCAGGGTTTGCGTCACGCAGGATCCTTTGAACTCAGTAAGACACGCCGAACCGGCGCATGGCCTTGCTCATCAGCCACGCGGGGCCGATCAGCAGGTATTGCAGGTCGGTGAAGAACGACGGGCGGCGGCCTTCGATGGCATGACCCACGAACTGGCCAATCCACGCGGCAACGAACACCCCGATAGCGAGCCACGCCAGTCCGGCCGGCCCAAGCGCGCGGTAAAGCCCTTCGGTCACCAGCGCAAGGACGATGAATACCAGCGCCATCGCCAGTCCGATCCGTCGCGACAGCCGGAAATAATAGAAGAGGAAGGCGAGAAACATGGCGACCACGGCCCAGAGCCCGGGCCGTCCGATCATCGGCGGCACGGGAATCAGCCAGATCAGTGCGATGGCGCACCAGGTAATCGCCGGCACGCAGATCCAGTGGATCAGGGTGTTGGTCGGATTCTGGTGGTCTTTGCTGTAATTGCCGAACCAGGTGGTTGCGTCGCGCATGTGATCCCCTCCAGCCAGTATTCGAACGGATCAGTCGATCCGGATGCCCGCGAGGCGCTGCAATGCCTCGGCGTATTTTGCCGCCGTACCCTCGATGACGTCGGCCGGCACGTTCGGGCCCGGCGCGCGCTTGTTCCAGCCCAGCGCTTCCAGATAGTCGCGCACGAATTGCTTGTCGTAGCTCGGCGGGCTGATGTCGACCTGATATTCGGACGCCGGCCAGAAGCGCGACGAATCGGGTGTCAGCATCTCGTCCATCACATACAGCGTGCCGTGTTCGTCCGTGCCGAACTCGAACTTGGTGTCCGCGATGATGATGCCGCGCTCGGCGGCATAGGCGGCGGCGAAGCGGTAGATGGACAGCGTCGCTTCCCGGACCGTATTCGCGAGTTCCTCGCCCACGGCCTCGATGACCGCGTCGAAGCTCACGTTCTGGTCGTGGTCGCCCACGGCGGCCTTGGTCGACGGCGTGAAAATCGGCTCGGGTAGTTTTTCCGCCTGGCGCAGGCCGGCGGGCAGGGCGATGCCGCAGATCGAGCCCGTGGCCCGATAATCCTTCCAGCCCGAACCGATGATGTAACCGCGGGCGATGGCCTCGACCGGTACCGGTTTCAGGCGTTTTGTAATGACCGCGCGCTTCTCGTACAGCGCCGGATCGACTCCGGCCGGCAGCACCGAGGCAATCGGCTCGTGCGTAAGATGATTCGGCACGATGTGCGCCGTTTTCCCGAACCAGAAATTGGATATCTGCGTCAGCATCTCGCCCTTGCCCGGAATCGGGTCGGGCAGCACCACGTCGAACGCGGACAGCCGGTCCGTCGCCACCATCAGCAGGCGGTTGCCGGGCAGGGCGTAGACGTCGCGGACCTTGCCGCGATGGATCAGGTCCAGACCAGGCAGTTCGGATTGCAGCAGGGTGGTGGGCACGGGCTTCAGGCTCCGGAAAACGAAGAATGCGGCCATTGTACCGTCCGGCATCCTGCTTGGCCCCCGTCGCATACGGCCACAGGCTAGAATTACCACCTGTTGCCCCCATTGCGTTCCGAATGCGTATTCCGACGACCGCGGCGCTTGCCCTGGCCCTGACCTTCCCTGTGTTCGCTGCCCCGCCGGTCAAACCGGCGCGGCTCGGCCTGTGCGCGGCGTGCCATGGCGCGGACGGCACGGCGACGATGCCCGGCGCGCCCAATCTGGCAGGGCAGAAGCTCGACTATCTGCGCGAAGCGCTGCGCCAGTACCGCGACGGCCGTCGCGACGTAGCCGTCATGCGCGCGGCTACCGGCCCCCTTTCCGATGCGGAACTCGACCAGCTGGCCCAGTGGTTCGCCGCCCAGACGCCCCACCCGCAGGCCGCTCCATGAATTTCACCGCTACGATGATCGGCGCCTTCGCCGGCTTCTGGGTCACGCATTACAGTCTGCTCGGCGCCCTGGTCGGCGCGGCGCTCGGCTTCATGTTCGATGCCAGCCGCCAGCAGCAGCGCTCCCGTGCCGCGCCCGCCGCCGGCGGCTACATCCATCCGCTGTTCGCGCTGATCGGCGCGGTAGCCAAGGCCGACGGGCGCATCTCCGAAGCCGAGATCGCCATCGCCGAACGCCTGATGAGCCGTTTCGGCCTGGATACCGAACAGCGCCGCGACGCCATCATCGCGTTCAACGAAGGCAAACAGCCCGAGTTCAATGCGACCGTCGTCATCAACGAACTGCGTGCGTGGGTCGGCCATCGGCGCGACCACAGTTTCACCGTCCTCGACGTCGTCATGGAGACGGTACTCGCCGAGGGCGAGCCCGCGCCCGAGAAAATGGCGATCCTGCGCCAGCTCGCCTTCGCCCTGCGCATCAGCGACATGGAGCTCATGGCCCTGATGGCCATGAAGGGTTATGCGTGGAACGCCACGGGCGGCGGTCAGCGCGGTCGCGCGTACGGCGGCGGCAACGGTGGCGGCTACGTGCCGCCCCATCGCAACACGCAAGGACCCGATCCCTACGCCATCCTGGGCATCCAGCGCGATGCCGACGATCGCGCCATCAAGCGCGCGTATCGCAAGCTGATTTCCGAACACCACCCCGACCGCCTTGGCGATCTGCCCGAAGACATGCGCCGCCGCGCCGAGTCGCGCGCCAGCGATATCAACGCGGCGTACGAACGGATCAAAGCGGAGCGGGGGTTCAAATAGACCGCTGCTGGCCGCAGAACTTGTAGGAGCCCGCTTGCGGGCGAAAGCCAACGGAGCGGTGATGCTGTGGGCCACATCCGCAGCCAGTAGAACGGGCTCGCGGAGGTGAGCATCCGTCTTCCTCGCCCCGTTGGCTTTCGCCCGCAAGCGGGCTCCTACAGATGAACGACCCACATCCGGCAAGCTTCATAAGCATTACGCTATCCGCATCAGCCCCACGCCAAAGGCCAACCCCATGTCCCGCCAGCCTCCCGTCATCGCTCCATCCATCCTCTCGGCCGACTTCGCCCGTCTCGGGGACGACACCCGCAAGGTGCTCGATGCCGGTGCCCAGTGGGTGCATTTCGATGTCATGGACAACCACTACGTGCCGAATCTGACGATCGGTCCGATGGTTCTGAAAGCGCTGCGCGACTACGGCATCAAGGAGCACATCGACGTGCACCTGATGGTCAAGCCCGTCGACCGCATCGTGCCGGACTTCGCCAAAGCCGGCGCCAACAGCATCAGTTTCCATCCCGAAGCCAGCGAGCATGTCGACCGCACCATCGGCCTGATCAAGGAACAAGGCTGCCAGGCGGGCCTGGTGTTCAATCCCGCCACGCCGCTCGACTACCTCGACTTCGTCATGGACAAGATCGATCTGGTGCTGATCATGTCGGTCAACCCCGGCTTCGGCGGTCAGAAATTCATCCCCATGGCGCTGGAGAAGATCCGCCAGGTGCGCGAGCGGATCGACCGCAGCGGCCGGGCCATTCGCCTCGAAGTCGACGGCGGTGTGAATACCGACAATATCGGGCAGATCGCGGCAGCGGGGGCCGATACCTTCGTCGCGGGTTCGGCCATCTTCAATGCGCCCGACTACGCGGACGTCATCGCCAGGATGCACGCGTCGATTCACGGCAAATGAGCGTTTAGGCGACTAAGATCGACCTCCGGGGCGGGAGTACCATCGGAGGATCGGCTCATGAGCGTACGCAGCAGTCTTACCGTTCTGGTCGTCGCACTGACCGCGACGTTTGCCGCGCAGTCGGCGGAACGTCCGGTACCGTTGCCGGATCAGGGCGCGGCCGTGGCCAAATCGCTGATGCCGTGTCCCGGCGGGCTGGAACGCTTCCTTCCCGGCGAATACTACTTCTGCGCCGCCGCCCGCGATTTCTGGGCAGGCCATCAGGGCATGGCCGTCGAGCGTCTGAAGGATGCCTCCCGCTGGGCCAGCAAGCCGGCGCAGTACGCGCTTGGCATCATGTACTTCAACGGCGATCGCGTTGCCGCCAACCGCCCGCTCGGACTGGCCTGGCTGGCGATCGCGGCGGAACGTCACGACGTGCAGTACGAGCCGGCCTTTATTTCGGCCTATCGCATCGCGACTCCGGCCGAACGCGACCAGGCAAATGCGTACTGGAATGAGTTGAAACCCGTCTACGGCGACAAGATCGCGGCGGTTCGCGCCAAGAAGCGCTTCGACCGCGAAATGAACCAGATCGCCTGGGCGGCCAATTTCGGCGGAAGCATCTTCGTCGACGGCCTCACCTCGCCGATGGGCGCGCAACCGGGCGATACCCGCTTCATGGCCAGCGGCTTCGGCTTCGGCCGCATGATGGAATATAAGGCGGCCAACTACTTCTACGGCTGGGAAGGCGAGGTCACGGTGGGCGAGGCTCAGCTGGTTCCGCTACGGACGCTGATTGCAAAGGGCGGTTAACCGCCCCGCAAAAAAAAACTCCCTCCGCCAGCAGGCGGAGGGAGCAAAAGTGCTCCACGGCGGAGCGGGGGTAGATCAGATCGGCTGCCAGTCGGGGTCGGGCTCACTGCGAACGTCCATCACAGATCGGTCCATCACGGGTCTCCTCTCAGTGCATGCCGAAGACGATGCCAAGCAGTAACGCGCCGACGGCCAGTGCCACGCGCAGCGGCTCGAAGTTGCGTTCCAGTTCGGTGTTGTTCGCTTCGGGTTTCATGAAAGTCCTCCAGTGGCTGCCAGTAAAGCGTTCCTGTCGGTACGCCGGACGACCATGAAGAGGCAAACTGCCGATGGTTTGTGGCGGTTCGCGGGCAGCGGAATCGATTTATCGTAGGTGTGACGAACGGGGCGATCTTGTTGCCTGTTCGACCAGACGTTCGAGCCGTTCATTCCCGATGACCGAGCCACGGCATTCGGACAGGCCTTCCGGTAATCGGTCATGGATCAGGTAATCGCCGATCTTTCCGAACGAGCAGGCATTGCCGCGTGCGATGACACCATGGCCAGTAGTCCCGGGTAGCACAACCATCGCTGCATTGGGCAATGCGTTGTATGTCGACATGGCACCCGGCAACGGCGTGCGCGAGTCGTGTTCGGTTTGCAGGATCAGGGCGCGCGGAATACGCGCATAGTCGTCGGGCGAGGGGCGCGAAGCGGCGTGCCGCATCCAGTACATGCATGGCTGATGCGTCATTGCCCCGCCACTGGCCATGCGATAAAGCGCTGCGTACGAGTCGCCTTTCCGGGTCCAGTACGTGGGATCCCGAATGGCTTGCGTGTCGTTGCAGGCCACTGCTTCATTGACCGAATCGCTTACGCCAAGGTCGAACGTATCCTCTATGGCCGGGGAATAAGCCGGATAGATGATGTTCGGCGCCATGAATCCAGCAAAGCCGCCGAGCTCCGGTGGAGCCTCGTTCCGATAGTAGTTCCGTACCAGATCCACCAATGTGGCGGCGTCCGCTTCCGGATGGAGTGTGGCAATCCTTCCGATGTCGTTGCCCATCGAGAGCACGAATGCCGCCTCCCTGACGTATCCCTGTGCGAGTTGAACTTCCAGGAATTCGCGTACGGATTTTTTCAGGACTTGCGGCATGGCTTCGAACGTCGCCCGGACCGCCTCGGGTGAGTCGCCCAGTCCGAATACCTCCGGCCTGGCAACGGCGAGGGGAATCACGAGGTCGTCGACGATGGCCTGGGTTTCGGGTGCCTGCGCAAGTCGGGCTACATCGAAATCCTGGGTAATATTCATGGCGCTATCCAGGACGAGCCGGTCTATGCGATCCGGGTATCTGGCCGCATACCACGAGGCCAGCCAGGTGCCGTACGACACGCCGTAAAAGCTGATCCGCGATTCACCCAGGGCCACGCGTATCGCGTCGATATCGCGCACGGTCATTTCCGTATCCACATAGCGAGACATCGGCTGGGATTCGCATGTCTGTGCCGTGAATGCCGCGCTGGCATGCATGCGCGCCACGTTGCCCTGGGTGCGATCCTCGTTGGGGTCTTCATAAGGCACGTCCGGGCGAGTGGAGGTGCAACGCAGTGCTCCCTCACTCTCCGGCGTGAGTACAGTCGGTTCGACGATGCCGGTTCCGCGGGGCAGAAAGCCGATGAAATCGTAGGTATTTGCCGCCTCGACCAGCAGGGAATCATCGTGACGGTTCCACGATTCCTGGGTGGTCATGGCGAACGCGAGGCCATTCGGCGCGCCGGGGCCGCCGGGGTTGAGAACGATGGCGCCGCGCCGGTGAGCGGTATCGCGCGCTGTCACCCGTACAACGGATATGCGCATGGTACCGGCCGTCGGATCGTTGTAATCGCGTGGCACGGTGAGCAATCCGCAACGGGTACGGTCGGCCAGTTCGCCCGGTGGCGGCGCGTAAATCGAATAGGCGTCGCACAACTCCCATTCAATCGCGTCGCGAGCGACGACGTCGGAGCAGCAGGCAAGAGCGCCCAGGCAGAACAAGGGTCGGAGCATGGGGTGGTTCCATGGGAGGGGGAGGCGAAAGTATGGGTCGCCGTCCACCTGCGGTCAGGGCAGTCTCGCCCGTGAAGGCGGGTACGCTCTGGCCGATAAATTGCTGGCCGCACCCTGTGCCGTTTGAGGCGAAACAGAGGCAATGTCGCCATGTCCCTTGCATGCGCGGCCGCCACATAGCACGCTGCGCACGCCGTTCAATCACCCGGAGTACCGCATGGCCCGCAGTATCGCCATCGTCGAAGACGAACCCATCATCCGTGCGAACTACGTCGAGGCGCTCAACCGCTTCGGCTACGAAACGCGCGGCTACGGTTCGCGGGGCGAGGCCTCGATCGCGTTTTCCATGCGTCTTCCCGAACTGGTCATCATCGACATCGGCCTGGGCGACGAGCCCGAAGGTGGGTTCGACCTGTGCCGCGAACTGCGGGCGAAATCAGCCACGTTGCCGATCATCTTCCTCACGGCGCGCGATTCCGATTTCGACGTCATTTCCGGACTGCGTCTTGGCGCGGATGACTATCTCAGCAAGGACACCAGCCTGCATCAGCTCGCCGCGCGCATCGCGGCGCTGTTCCGGCGTATCGAATCGCTGAAGGCCCCGGCCGCTAGCGAAACGGTGATCGAACATGGGCCGCTGAAGCTCGAATCCGAGCGTATGCGCGTGCTGTGGAACGGCATCGAGATCCCGCTGACGGTGACGGAATTCTGGATGGTGCACACGCTCGTGCGCTTTCCGGGGCATGTGAAGAATCGCGACCAGCTGATGCGCGAGGCGGAGCTGGTGGTCGATGACGCGACCATCACTTCGCACATCAAGCGCATCCGCAAGAAGTTCATCGCGCTGGCGCCGGATTTCGACGCGATCGAAACCGTGCACGGCGTGGGGTATCGCTGGACGTCGTGAAGAGCGCGGTCGTGTGCGTAGCCGCCCGTTCCGGTGCCTTCGCCCTGGGTTCCTGCCTGCGCAGGAACGACGATGAGGGTTGCAGAAACGTCGTTATAACCTGTTTCAAGGGCTGCAGAAACCTCGCTATAACCTGTTTCAAGGGTTGCGGAAACGTCGCTATAACGTGGTTCGATGGTTGCAGGATCGTTGCTATAAGGTGTTTTGAGGATTGCAGGATCGTCGCTAGAAGCTCTCCTGCGGGTTACGGAAACATCGCTATAACCTCACCGTCGCCCCTGCGCAGGCAGGGGCCCAGCGCGGTGCAACCGGATGTCGCGATGAAACCCCTACGCGCTCTTCGACAGCACCGATAATCCCCCCATGACCCTCCGCCGCAAACTCCTCCTCGTCGCCCTCTGCACGCTGGCCCTTCCCGTCGCCGGCTGGCTCTACGTGCGGCAAATGGAAACGTTGCTGCGCGAAGGCCAGGCCCAGGCACTAGTCGCCTCCGCCCGCGCGCTGGCACGGAGTCTCGTCGTCGTCGACGCCCCGTTACCGCCGGGCGGACCCGCCTGGTACGTCCAGCACGCCAGCGTCCCCATCACGGTCGACGGTTACGCCGACGACTGGGCGTCGCTCACGCCGTGGTCGCAGCCGGCCGGCAAGAGCGGCAAGGTCCTGCTGGCCGAAGACGAGCACTGGCTCTACCTCTACATCGACGTGCGCGCCACGCGCAGGCATCGCGCGGACGCCGACGAGCGGCTGGCGCTGAACGCCGATCACATCATCCTGGCCGTCGCCAGCAGCGACGAGGCGCAGCGCTATCTCATCGCCAGCGCCGCGCCCGGCGCCACGACCGCTATCGCCCTCGACCCCGCCACGGGCATTCTGCCCGACCGCATCAACGCGCAATGGCAGGAGGACGGCAGCGGCTTCCGCGTCGAACTGCGCCTGCCGCGCGGTCTTGCCATCGAAAAGCTCGGCGTCGGCGTACACATGCCGGGCGACGGCGGCGATCCGCAGTCCGTCGATACACGTCCGCTGCTAGCCTTCTCGCCGTCCCTGTCGAAGGAACTCGCACTGCTGGCGCCCGACGGTATGCGCGTGCGGGTCCTCACGCCGCAAGCGTGGCTGCTGGCGCAGAGCGGACGACTGGATCTGCCCGACCTCCCGGCCGCCGAGCGCCCCGGCTGGTTCGCCTCGCTGGTGTATCGCTCGCTGCTGGCCACTCGGCTGGACGAAGAAGGCGGATGGGCCGACGACGCGCCTCGCGTCGACCTGCCCGAAGTGACCGAAGCGCTGCACGGCAAGCCGGCCACGGCGTGGCGTGCGGGTGAATCGCGCGGCAGCGTGGTCCTCGCCGCCGCGATGCCGATCGAAGTAAAGGGAGAATCGCGCGGCGTTGTCCTGCTCGAACAACCGAGCCGCGCCGTGCCGCTGCTCGCCAATCGCGCGCTGTTCGGCCTGCTGCTGACCAGCTTCGCCGTATTGCTGATTGCCGGCGGCGTCCTGCTGCTGTTCGCCACGCGCCTGACGATCCGGCTGCGCCGCCTGCGCAATGCCGCCGAACGCGCGCAGGACAACGACGGCAAGCTGGACGGTCCTTTCCCGCTGATCGACGCCGAAGACGAACTGGGCGACCTGGCTCGCAGCTTCGCGCGGCTGTTCGATGTGGTTGGCAGTTACACCGACTACCTGCGCACGCTGGCATCCAAACTTTCCCACGAACTCAATACGCCGCTGGCCATCGTGAAGTCGTCGCTGGACAACCTCGATCACGCCGGCCTGACGCCCGAGGCACAGCCGTATCTGTTGCGCGCACGCGATGGCGTCGCCCGGCTCGGCGCCCTGGTCCGCGCCATGAGCGAAGCCAGCCGCATGGAGCGCGCCATCGCCTCCGCCGAGGCGGAAGACGTGAACATGGCCGACATCGTGCGCGGCTGCGCCGAGGGTTACCGCTCGGTAGCCGGCGCGCGCCACATCGAATGCATCCTGCCGCCGGGGCCGGTATCCATGCACGTCTCGCCCGAGCTCATCGCGCAGGCGCTCGACAAGCTATTCGACAACGCACTCTCGTTCACCCCGGCCGACGGCTGGCTCCGTATTGCCCTGAAGCCGACCACGGACGGGGCGGATATCGAACTGGCCAATCAGGGGCCGTCCCTGCCCACTGCCATGCAGGGCCGCCTCTTCGATTCCCTGGTCAGCCTGCGCGACAAAGCCACCCCCGGCGACGCGCCGCATCTGGGCCTGGGCCTCTACGTGGTGCGCCTCGTCGCCGAACGGCATCAGGGCAGTGCCAGCGCACGAAATCTCGAGGACGGGTCCGGCGTCGTGTTTACGCTGCATTTAAGAGGGTTGCCGCGGCAGAGGCTGGGATAAGCGGGGAGTGGTATTGGGTGCAAGCACGTGCGTCCGAGGGCAAGTGCTAGGTGACAAGCTTGCTTTTGCGCGGACCTGACAACCTGCCCGGTCCTCAGTCATGCGCCCCCACTACCCACCCCCCATCCCCACAACGCGCCGTCCGCCCCCTACAATCCAAGACCCACCCGCCATCCGAACGCCCCCATGCTGTCCCGAACCGAATTCGACGCGCTGGCCGCCCAGGGCAATACGCGCATTCCGCTGGTGCGCGAGGTCTTCTCCGACCTCGACACGCCACTGTCGGTGTACCTGAAACTGGCCGATGGCCCGTACACCTTCCTGTTCGAATCGGTCGAAGGCGGCGCCACTTGGGGGCGCTATTCCATCATCGGCCTGCCCGCGCGGCGTGTGTATCGCCTGCGCGGTCACGAGCTGGAAGTGGAGGAAAGCGGCGAAGTCGTCGAGCGGCGTCATCTCGACGACCCGCTGGGCGAGATCGAAACGTTGCGCAAACAATATGAAGTGCCGAAGCTGCCGGGTCTGCCGGACTTCACGGGCGGCCTCGTCGGCTACTTCGGTTTCGAGACGATCGGGTACATCGAAAAACGGCTGGCGCAGTGGGACAAGCGCGACGAACTCGGCACCCCCGATGTCCTGTTGATGCTGGCCGAGGAAGTCGCCGTTTTCGACAACCTCAAGGGCCGCCTGTATCTCATCGTGCATGCCGACCCGGCGCAGCCGCAGGCCTACGCCGAAGCATCGCGACGTCTCGACGCGCTGGCGTTCCGCCTGCGCCAGAGCGGGGCATCGTACCCGCAGATGCTGCAACCCGCCGTGCTTGACGAAGCCGACTTCAAGTCCTCGTTTACCCGCGAGGAATACGAAGCCATGGTCCGCACGGCGCAGGAATACATCCGCGCTGGCGACATCTTTCAGGTCGTGCCCTCGCAACGCCTGAGCGTCGGCTTCCATGCGCGTCCGGTGGACGTCTATCGCGCCTTGCGCGCGATGAATCCCTCGCCTTACATGTTCTTCATCGACATCGGCACGACACAGATCGTTGGTTCGTCGCCCGAAATCCTCGTGCGGCTGAAGGACGGTCGCGTCGTCCTGCGCCCCATCGCCGGCACGCGCAAGCGCGGCGCCGACGAAGCCGAGGACAATGCGCTCGAAGCCGAACTGCTGGCCGATCCGAAAGAGCGTGCCGAACACCTGATGCTGATCGACCTCGGTCGCAACGATGTCGGCCGTGTCAGCAAAACGGGTACGGTCGAGCTCGCCGAATCGTTCGTCGTCGAACGCTATTCGCATGTCATGCATATCGTGTCGCAGGTCGAAGGCGATATCCGCGACAACCTGTCGTACATGGACGTTATCAAGGCGACGTTCCCCGCCGGCACGGTCAGCGGCGCGCCAAAAATCCGCGCGCTGGAAATCATCCAGGAGCTGGAGCCCTTCAAGCGGAATATCTACGCGGGCGCCATCGGCTGGCTGAACTGGTGGGGCGACGCCGACACGGCTATCGCCATTCGTACCGCCGTTATCCAGGATGGCCGACTGCACGTGCAGGCTGGTGGCGGCATCGTGTACGACTCTGATCCCGCCGCAGAGTGGGAAGAGACGATGAACAAGGGCCGGGCCCTCTTCCGCGCGGTAGCTCAGGCAGCGAAGGGACTATGAAACACCTGTCGTCGGTAGCTGCACTCGCCGCCATGCTCGCCGTAGGCGCAGCCGATGCGCGCGGACCGCAGGAACCGTGGACCGACGACTTCGATTCGCGCGTCCAGGCGCTGGCGCTGCTGGAATCGCTCAATGCCGACCTGCTCAGCCATGCCAGCGCCACGCTGACGCTGGAGCGCTGGTGCGGCGATCACCGTATGGCCGATGCGCCGAAGATCGTGGCCAACCGCGTGCAGGGTGCCGATAAGCCGTTGCCCGAAGGCGCGCGTGCCGAGCTGGGCATCGGTGCCGACGAACCCGTGCGATACCGGCGCGTGCAGCTCGCCTGCGGCGGCCATGTGCTGTCCGAAGCCGACAACTGGTACGTGCCGTCGCGCCTTACGCCGGAGATGAACCGCATCCTCGACACCACCGATCAGCCTTTCGGCAAGGTGGTGCAGGCGCTGGGTTTCCGCCGTCAGACCAAGAGTGCCGACCTGTTGTGGTCGCCGTTGCCCAAGGGCTGGGAAATCGGCGCGGTATTGCCTCCGCCGAAGAAGACCCCGCTGATCATCCCGCACGAAGTACTCCAGCACCGCGCCGTCCTCTATACCGCCGAAAACCAGCCCTTCAGCCTGGTGGTGGAAACCTACACGGCCGAAGTGCTGACCTTCCCGCGCAGCCGGTAAGAGCTGAGCCTAGCCAGCTCTCCAGCTCTCCAGCTCGCCAGCTCTCCAGCTCTCCCAGCTCTCCCAGCTCTCCCAGCTCTCCCAGCTCTCCGGCTCTCTGTGGGAGCGCGCTTGCGCGCGAAAGCCAACGGAGCAGCGATGCGATGCACAACACTTCTAGCCGGAAACTCGGGCTTGCGATGTAAGCCACGGCGTCTTCGCTCCGTTGGCTTTCGCGCGCAAGCGCGCTCCCACAGAGAGCCGGAGAGCCGGAGAGCTGGGAGAGCTGGAAAAGTAGAACAGGCCACGGCGAGCGAGGGTTTGCCAATGTACGGGGCATACCCCATCCAGCCGGGTTGACCTCACCCCCCGCCTGGGAGGAACCTGCCAGCGCAGGGTGCGGAGGAGGCACACATGGCAAGCACGCCATCCCGCGGGTACGCCGCGGTCGACAACCTGGGCAAGCTGCGGGCGATGGCGGAATTCCTCACCATCGGTCCGGGCGCCGATACACCCGTGCGCAGCATCGACGGCGCCATCGGCGCGGCCACGCGCTGGGTCGAACTGTCCGACACGCACCAGGCCGAAGCCATGTGGCAGGCCGCCGACGACATGATGCGTCAGCTCGTACCGCTGGCCGACTGGGTTCGTTACCTCATCGGGGTGCGCGCACAACTGGGCGGGCTTCGCTCGCGCGACTGGTTCGAAATCGTCCGCGTATGCAATCCCAATGGGCTACCCGCCGGCGATTACCTCAACGTTGTCTTCCACGCAAGCTACCGACAGGGCGTGGTCTACGAAACGATCTCGCTGGCACCCACACCGGCCGGCTGGTCGCCCGTCGGCTACGTCATTCGCCCGGTACAGCCGGACACCATGGGCTACAACGCCTCATCCAACGCCGTATAGAAACGCTCCGGCGCTTCCAGCATCGGCGAATGGCCAAGTCCTTCGAGCGGAATCAACTTCGCTCCCGGAATACGCGACGCGGCCTCCTTGCCCAGCGCGGGATAGTCGCCAAGCTTCGCCGCCACATCGGCTGGCGCCAGATCCCTGCCGACAGCCGTACGGTCGCGCTGCCCGATGATCAGCACCGTCGGCACGCGGATATCGGGGAATTCGTAAACCACCGGCTGCGTAAACACCATGTCGTACGTCAGCGCACCGGCCCATGCGGCCGTCTCGCGCCCGTCGCCCTCGTACATGCCCGCCTGCAGCGCTACCCAGCGGCTGTACTCAGGCCTCCAGTTCCCACCGTAATAACTCTTCAGCTGATAGGTTTTGATGCTCGCGAAACTGGTTTTCAGTTCGTTCGCATACCAGTCGTCCACGCTGCGCCAGGGCACGCCCTTCGCCTTCCAGTCTTCCAGCCCGATCGGGTCCACCAGTACGAGCTTCTCGACACCTTGCGGGAACATCAGCGCGTATCGGGCTCCGATCATGCCGCCCATCGAGTGAGCGATCACCGTCACTTTGTCCGCGCCCAGACTCGCCAGTAGCGCGTGCGTATTCGCGGCAAGCTGGTGGATGCTGTACTGATAACCGCGCGGCTTGGACGACTTGCAGAAGCCGATCTGATCCGGCACCACGACGCGATAGCCTTTGTCGCGTAGCCGTTCGGCTGTCGCCGTCCAGTACGGCGCGCAGAAATTCTTTCCATGCAGTAGTACGGCGGTGCGCCCGTTCGGGTGTGCGGGTTTCATATCCATATACGCCATCTGCAACGTCTGCCCCTGGCTACGCACGTCGAAGAACTGCGCAGGGTAGGGATAGTCGTACTTCTCCAGCCGGGCGCCGAGAGCGGTGATGCTGGGTGTTTCGTCGGCGAAAGCGGGGCAGGCGAGGAGCAGGGAGGTGGCGAGAAGAAGGCGGCGCATGACGTGTTCTCCAGCGAAAGCCCACAGCCTACTGCGGGTGAGAGTCAACGGCGCGCGATGCGTGTCTGGCTTTCCGAAGGAGCCTGTGCGTGTGAGCTGACCTGTTGTGGGAGCGCGCCTGCGCGCGAAAGCCAACGGAGCGAAGATGCTATGCGTGACATTCGCAGCCCGAAACGCGGGCTCGCGAAGGAGCTCATCCCGTTTCTCCGCCCTGTTGGCTTTCGCGCGCAGGCACGCTCCCACAGAAAGCGAATCGTGGACGATTCGCACAGAAAATCGCGGCACAACCTCACGTATTTTCGATGCGATAATCGCGCCCCGTCGGCACGCCATCAGGAGGACAACGCCCCGATGAATACCTCGAGCGAATACACGCGCCCACCCATGACGCGCGGCGTCGATCCACAGCGCATGAACTGGCTCTGGCAACTGGTGTTGCAGTCGACGCACCTGGACCCGCAGCGCGTACGCGAAGCACTAAACGCGGTTGGCATTCCTGCGACCGACGCACGCATCGAAAGCTGGTCGGTCCCCGACCGCGCCGACAATTATTTCCCGCTGACTCTCGCGGAGATGGAACGCAATCTTCGCGCGCTGGTGGCGCTGGAAATCGCCGAAGCGCGTCGTGCGGAAGCGGCATCGGACGAATCGCCTGGCGATTCGTCCGATGCCGCTTAACCGATCAGGCGTAGCGTTCGGACAGGAAGCGGAAGAATGCGCGCAGCCCCTGCGCTTCGCCGCCACGCGGATGACCGGGCCGGTCGCTGTCGTTCCACGAATACGTGTCCAGGTGCATCCAGTCGACGTTGTCCGGCACGAAACGCTCGAGGTAGAGTGCGGCCGTCACAGCGCCGGCATGGCGCGACGGTCCCGCATTCGCGAAGTCGGCAATAGACGACTCCAGCATGCGGCGATACGGACGCCACAGCGGCAAACGCCATAACGGATCGGCCACGAGGTTGCCCGCGGCGATAACCTCGTTCGCCAGCCCGTCGCGATTGGTGAACAGCGCGGGCAATTCGGGTCCCAGCGCGACACGTGCGGCGCCCGTCAGCGTGGCGAAGTCCACGATCAGATCGGGCTCCTGTTCGGCGGCGTAGGTCAGCGCGTCGCACAGCACCAGTCGGCCTTCGGCGTCCGTGTTGTCGATCTCGACCGAATAACCGGCGCGCGTCACGACGACTTCGCCGGGGCGCATGGCATTGCCCGCAACAGCGTTTTCCACGGCGGGGATCAGCAGCGTCAGCCGCACCGGCAGCTTCGCCTGCATGATCAGGCCGGCGAGCGCGATGGCATGCGCGGCGCCGCCCATGTCCTTCTTCATCCAGCGCATACCGTCGGCCGGTTTCAGGTCGAGGCCGCCCGTATCGAAGCACACGCCCTTGCCGATGACGATCAGCTTCGGATGCGTTGTCTTGCCCCAGGTCAGTTCGATCAGACGCGGCGGTCGATGGCTTGCGCGGCCCACGGCATGGATCGTCGGAAAGTTCTCTGTCAGCAACTCGTCGCCGACCCACTCGCGGAATGTCGCCTTGTGCGCGGTCGCGTGCGCCTTCACCGTGGCAGCCAGATGCTCCGGCCCCATATCTTCGGTGGGCGTATTCACCAGATCGCGCACCTGCGCGGTAGCATCGATCAAGGGCGCGAGTGTCTTCAGCGTTGCGGTATCCACCGCCAGCTGTGCCGGCGCACGCGGCGCCTTGCGATAGCGGTCGAAGCCGTAGGCACCCAGTGCCCAGCCCAGGGCGGCCAGTAGTCGATCGTCGACGACGCCCTCGTCCGCCAGTTCGTAGTTGCCGACCGGAAGTCGATAGGGCAGGCCGGCGATGGCCGATAGCGGATCGGCGCGATCCACGGCGACCAGCACGCGGGCGAGGCCGCCCTTTGCATCCGGTAGCAGCGCCACGTTGCCCGCGGTCGGACGAAATCCGATGGTTTCCAGCCAATGTTTCTGCGTCGCATCCAGCCGCCGCTCGGTGGCGGGCATGCCGGCCGTATCGACGGTTTCGACAGGAATAAAGGCATGCTTTCCGGATTTACGTTCGATCAGCGACGACATGTGGCCTCCAGATGCCTGCGGTGCGCTCACCGCGCGTTGGGATGGGTGTGGATGGACGGGTCCGAAGCACGCAACGCGTCCAGCCAGTCGGCCAGTGCGGTCATGTCGGTGAACTCGAGATCGGGCGCGGGGCCGTGCGACCAGCGTTCGCCCGTGCGATTGAGCCAGGCCGTCGCCAGTCCCGCTTCGCGGGCGCCGACCACGTCCAGCAGCGGGTCGTCGCCGACATGCAGGATGTGCTGGGGCGCGATACCGAGACGTTCGGCGGCGGCGCGAAAAATCCGCGGATGCGGTTTGGCCACGCCTTCGCCGCTGGCGCTCAGGCGCTCGCGGAAGAAATGGTCCAGCCCGATGACTTCGAGATCCGCATTGCCGTTGCTGATGCTGGCGATCGGCAAATGCGCCGCGATGCGTTCCAGCGCGGCAAGCGAATCGGGATAAAGCTCCACGCGGTTGCGCGCGGCGAAATAGATCGACCACAGCTCGTCGACCGGCGCATCGTCGATGCCGCAGGCCGCGAACGCGTGCCGGATGGTCAGGCGACGCTGCTCGCTGAAGTCGTGGGAAAGGTGGGTGTTTTCCAGCGCGATGCGATCGCGCAATTCGCGCATGGCCTCGATGGGCCATGCCGTCGCCACTGTCGGATGGTATTCGCGCAGCCAGGCATCCACGCAGCGCTCGGCCTCGATCAGGGCCGGCAGAACCGGCCACAGGGTGTCATCGAGGTCGAGCGATACCGCGTGGATTTGCATCGATGGGCTCAGCGAGCCGAGCCGATCTTCAGCACCTGGCCCGGGTGTACGTTGTTGTCTTTGATGCCGTTCATGGCGCGAAGCTGGTTCACGTCCACCGCATTCTTCTTCGCGATGGAGTACAGCGTATCGCCCGTCGACACCTTATAGGTACGCGAGGCAACCGCCGCCGGCTTCTTCGCCGGAGCTTCCTTCGCGACGACCTTCTTCGGCTCGGCCTTCGTGGCTTCGGCCTTCGCGATCGGCTTCAGGGGCAGCGCGGGTGTAGCCTTCTCGGGCACTTCGTTCGCCGGAACCGGCTTGGCGACGGGCTTGCCGCGAACCGTCATGGCATCGGCCGTGACCTTCGCGAAGCGACCGCCACGCTTGGCCTGATCGGACACGGTGATGGCTTCGGCATGGACGCCACCGAAGGCCTTGCGTGCCGTCGTCGTCACGCTTGCCACGACGGTGGCGAACTGCGACGGCTCGGCGGCCGGTGCCTTGGTCTTGGCCGGCTTGCCAGCCTTCGCGACCGTGCCCTTGGCGGCAGCCACGGCGGCCTGCGTCGCTTCGGCGCCGGCTGCGGCGGCAGCCACGGTCGGCGTCGTCATCGCGGAGCCAACGTTGGCACGTGTGCCGACCGTCGAGGCAATGCGTGCACGACGCGCGGCGTCGCCCGAGGCCAGCGTCGCGCCATCGGCATACGGCACCAGGCTATGCGCCCGCAGCAGGGAACTGCCCTGGCTGCTGGTCACGAACTGGATGAATTCCTTCGTCTCGGCAGCCTTCGGGCTGGCGTCGTTCGTGACGAGATACAGCTCGGTGTACAGCGCATACGAGCCGTTGGCGATCGTCGACGCCGAGGGCGCGACGCCGTCGATCGAGATGATCTTGACCTTCTTGTTGCCGGTGACGCCCGCCAGGGTGGTCGCGCCGAGGCCGCGCTTGTCCAGTGTCACGCCTTCTTCGAGCTTGGCGACGTTGACGTACAGACGCGGAGCGGCCACCGGCTGGTTGCCGCGTCCGAACAGCAGCTTGCGCATGCTGAATTCCACGCCGTCGCCCGGGCTGGCCACCGCGTACAGGTTGATCGGCTCGTCGTTGCCGCCGACGTCCTTCCAGTTCGTGATGCGGCCGAAGTAGATCTCGTGCAGCTGCATCAGCGTGATGTTGCTGACCGGATTGGCCGGGGAGGTGATCATCACCAGCGCGTCCCATGCGACCGGCGTGAAGGTCAGCGACTGTTCGGCGCCACCGAAACCCGGGCGGGCGCTACCGGCCAGATCGGCCGTGCCCTTGACCACGGCATCGATACCCGACGCCGTATTGAACGGCTGCAACTCGATCTTGCCCTTGCCGGACTTTTCCCACGCCTTGGCGACGTCGGTAACCACGCCGCGCGCGGTGGTGATATCGCCACGCCAGACCAGGGGAGGCTCCGCGGCCAGGATAGTTGCGGACGCACAAACGCTAATAAGCGTGGCGGAAATCAGTCGCGCGAGACGTAAGGACATGGACGGCAAAAACCTCAGAGGGCGAAGCGGTGAAGTAATGGTCGGCAATTATGGCCATGTAGGCCCTCGCCTGCACCTGCGGCGTCGTTCAGCATCCTGCCGGGGGGAAACCGAACGGGGGCTGAGGGGCGTGAAGGTCACCGCGTCGCCGCTCCATTGGTTATCGCGGACGAAGTCCACTCCCACCCGCCTTGCAAGGTAATGCCTACATTTTGCGAGTGTGCACTCCTGATCGGTGGGAGCGGACTTCGTCCGCGATAACCAACGAAGCGATGAAGCCGTGCCCCACCTCAGAACCCCGCCTTACAAAACCGCGTAATAAACCCCATCCCCCCGCACCACAGTCAACAACAACTGCCGCGGCTGCTGCCCCCCAATCCCCTGCAACGCCTTCACACTTGTGACGCGCCGCTGCCCGACCCCGATAACAATGTCGCCATCCTGCAACCCGGCGGACGCCGCCGCCGTCCCGCGCCGCACGCCACTCAATACCGCGCCATACAGTCCCTGCGCCCGCTGCTCTCCATCCACATCCGTCAACGTCACCCCCGTCAGCCGCGGATCGACACGCCCGCCATCCAGCGTCGCCAGCTTCGCTGCCTCGATCTTCGCCTCCACCTCCCGCGGCGAACCCTCTCGCTGGACGGTGAGATGCACCGACGTGCCCAACGGCAACAACCCTTCGGCATTACGCACATCCTGCGCACTACGCACGGGCTTCCCGTCGACCGCCGTCAATACGTCGCCGATCTGCAGCCCGGCGCCATCCGCGGGCGACCCCTCGTTGATCCGGGTGACCACCGCGCCGGTTGTGTCCTTCAGCTTCAGCGCCTGCGCCACGCGCGGCGTCACGTCCTGCACGTCCACGCCGAGATTCCCGCGCCGCACCTTCCCGTAAGCCAGCAACTGCTTCATCACCTGTCCGGCAAGGTCCACGGGAATGGCGAAGCCGATACCGACATTCCCACCCGAGGGCGAGAAGATCATCGAGTTGATACCCACCAGCTCGCCGCGCAGATTCACCAGCGCACCGCCGGAGTTGCCGGGATTAATCGACGCGTCGGTCTGGATGAAACTCTGATAGCCCTTGCCCAACCCCGACCGACCCAGCGCCGAGACAATGCCCGACGTCACCGTCTGACCCAGCCCGAACGGATCGCCCACTGCCACCACGAAGTCGCCCACGCGCAGTTGCGACGCATCGGCCAGGGGTAATGCCTGCAACCGGTCCGCGTCGATCTGCAGTACCGCGATATCGGTATCGGCGTCGCTACCGACCAGCGTCGCCTTGAAGTCGCGTCCGTCCTGCAAGGTGACCGTGATGTCGTCCGCGCTACCCACCACATGGTGGTTCGTCAGCACATAGCCCTTGGCCGCATCCACCACCACGCCTGACCCCAGACTCTGCTCCACGCGCTCGCGCGGTACGCCCTGTCCGCCGAACAGTTGCCGGAAAAGCGGATCGTCGAAATACGGATCGCGGGCACGCACGCGCGTCTTCGTGGAGATATTCACCACGGCGGGCGTGACCTTCGTAAGCATAGGTGCCAGCGAGGGCAGGGCCTCGCCGCCCACGACCGGAGGCAGCGCTGCGTGGGCGGCGAACGCGGTGGAGGCGAACAATAACGCAGCAAGCATCCGGCCAGCGATACGTCGAAAACGAAACATAGTGATTCTCCCTTAAGCAGTTCTGATCGATGGACGCCCGAGGCCGCCTACTCCTGTGGGAGCGCGCCTGCGCGCGAAAGCCAACGAAGCGAAGAAGCACAATGCCCACCTTCGCCAGCCCAATTTCCAGGCTGCGGATGCGACGCACGGCACCTCCGCTCCGTTGGCTTTCGCGCGCAGGCACGCTCCCACAAGAGAACAAACGCAGCGAGCGAAAAACCTCCATTTCGACCGCAACAAAATACCCAGGTTTCCCAGCTCTCAAAAACCGCTCCACGACCCTTTACATCGTCCATGCCCAGCAGTACTGTTCCCACCTGCGGCAACCACAACATCTTGTGTTCTCTTCTTCACACATCACCTAGTGCTGGTGATACGGTTCGGAAGAACAAAGCTGGAAACGCATATCGGCAGGCTTGGGCCGGGGGCCGGATCGCGAGGTCGGACAAGGATGGTTTCGAAGTGTCCGGGGGCGGCGCTTCGAGGTTGTGCCACGACGACAATAAAGGCCTGGTCATGGCCGAGAACGAGGACGACACATTCATGAGCACAGCACGTGCGCAAGCCATCGGGCTTGAGACCGCGGCGATTCCGCTCCAGCCCGCTTCCTACGACATCTGGGACAAGAAGTACCGTCTGAAGGCGAAGTCCGGCGAGCCCGTCGATGGCAGCGTGGACGAAACCTACTCGCGCGTCGCTCGCGCCCTTGCCGATGTCGAGATCACCGAAGAGCTTCGCGCCCACTGGTTCGAGCGCTTCCTCTGGGCCCTGCGCCGCGGTGCCATTCCCGCCGGCCGCATCACGTCCAACGCTGGCGCGCTGGCGCACAAGCCGGCCACGTCCACCATCAACTGCACGGTGTCGGGAACCATCCACGACTCGATGGACGACATCCTCGAGAAAGTGCACGAAGCAGGCCTCACCCTGAAAGCCGGCTGCGGCATCGGCTATGAATTCTCGACGCTGCGTCCGCGCGGCGCGTACGTCTCCGGCGCCGGCGCACACACGTCTGGCCCGCTGTCGTTCATGGATATCTACGACAAGATGTGTTTCACCGTCTCGTCCGCCGGCGGTCGCCGTGGCGCGCAGATGGGTACGTTCGACATCAGCCATCCGGACGCCAAGGAATTCATCCGCGCCAAGCGCGAGGATGGCCGGCTGCGCCAGTTCAACCTGTCGCTGCTGATCACCGACGGCTTCATGGACGCTGTGGAGAACGACCAGGACTGGCCGACCGTCTTCCCGATACACGTCAAAGAGCAGGACGAAATCGACCTGACCGACCCCACCAAGGTCGTCTGGCGCGAATGGCCCACCACGCAGAACTACGTCGTCCGCGAAGACGGTCTGGTCGCCTGCAAGATCTACGGCCACATCCGCGCGCGGCACCTGTGGGACATGATCATGGTCTCGACGTACGACTACGCCGAACCCGGTTTCATCCTGATCGACCGCGTGAACGAGATGAACAACAACTGGTGGTGCGAGCACATCCGCGCGACCAACCCCTGCGTCACGGCCGATACCTGGGTGCAGACGTCGGAAGGTCCGCGCCAGGTCGCCGACCTCATCGGCGCGCCGTTCGCCGCCCGCGTCGACGGCAAGGACCACGCCACCGGTCCGGAAGGCTTCTTCCTTACCGCACGCAAAGACGTCGTGAAGCTCGCGACCGATCAGGGCTATCAGCTTCGCCTGACCGCCGATCACCGCGTGCGCAAGGTCGTTCGCAAGACGCGCTGGGCGCTGGACACCGACTGGTGTGCCGCTGGCGACCTGCGTCCGGGCGACGAGGTCTTGCTGAATAACCATCGCAGTGGCAACGCGTGGGCTGGCAAGTACACCTTCGAACAGGGTTTCCTGCTCGGCCTGCTGGTTGGCGACGGCACGCTGAAGAACGACAAGGCCGTGCTGTCCGTTTTCCATACCGCCATGGCGGCCAACGGCGGCATCGCCGAGCCTTCGCCAGGTGCCTATGCGCTGATGGACGCGGCCGAAACGGCCGCCCGCACGTTGCCGCACCGCGCGGACTTCGCTGGTTGGCAGTCGGTCGGCAACCGTAATGAATTTCGTCTGTCGCTGGGCGCGCTGAAAGAGCTGGCGCTTGAAGTCGGCATGACGCCCGGCAACAAGTGCATCGGTCCGGCAGTCGAGCAGGCGTCCAGCGATTTCAGTCGCGGTTTCCTCCGCGGTCTGTTCGATGCCGACGGTTCGGTGCAGGGCAGCCAGCTGAAGGGCGTCAGCGTCCGTCTGGCCCAGTCCGACCTGCCGCGCCTTGAAGCCGCGCAGCGCATGCTGCTGCGTCTGGGCATCGCCTCGACGATTTACGCCAATCGTCGCGACGCGGGCACGGCACGGTTGCCCGACGGTCGTGGCGGCATGGCCGACTACGCGACGCAGGCTCAGCACGAGCTGGTGATCGCAGGCGACAACCTTGCCACCTTCGCCGAACAGATCGGCTTCGCCGACACGGACAAGCAGGGCAACCTCGAACGCCTGCTTGCCGCCTATGTCCGTACGCCGAACCGCGAGCGCTTCACTGCCACCGTCGCTTCCATCGAGGCCGACGGTACCGAAGCCGTCTACGACGTGCAGGTGCCGGGCATCAACACGTTCGACGCCAATGGCCTGCACGCACACAACTGCGGCGAACAGCCGCTTCCGCCGTACGGCTCCTGCCTGCTGGGCTCGGTGAACCTCACCACCTTCGTGCGCGATCCGTTCGGTCCGAAAGCCCGCTTCGACTGGGACGAGTACCGCGAGGTGGTGAAAATCTTCACCCGCATGCTCGACAACGTCGTTGAGATCAACGGCCTGCCGCTGGAGCGGCAACGCCAGGAAATCCTGGGCAAGCGCCGTCACGGCATGGGCTTCCTGGGCCTGGGTTCGACCCTGACCATGCTGAAAATGCGTTACGGCAGCGCCGACGCCGTCGGGTTCACCGACGAAGTCTCCCGCGAAATGGCCGTCGCCGGCTGGGAAGTGGCACTGGAGCTGGCGAAGGAAAAAGGTCCGGCGCCCGTCCTGGCAGCCACCTATGAAGTCACCGGCGACATGCTGCGCAAGCGCCCCGAAATGGCGCGTGACGGCTACAAGATCGGCGACGCCATCCCTGGCCGCATCCTGCACGCGAAGTATTCGCGCTATATGCAGCGCGTGGCCGAAGTGGCTCCGAACCTGATCGAAGCCCTGGCCGAAACCGGCGCGCGCTTCACCCATCACTCGTCGATCGCGCCTACCGGCACCATCTCGCTGAGTCTGGCCAACAATGCCTCCAACGGCATCGAGCCCAGCTTCGCGCATCACTATTCGCGCAATGTGATCCGCGAAGGCAAGAAGTCGAAAGAGAAGGTCGAGGTCTTCAGCTACGAGCTGCTGGCCTACCGGGCGCTGATCAACGGAGAGGCCATGCCGTACTCCGACGATCCGAAGGCGAAGCTGCCCGATTACTTCGTTGCAGCCGACGACATCAGCCCGAAAGAGCATGTCGACATCCAGGCCGCCTCCCAGAAATGGATCGATTCGTCGATTTCCAAAACCGCGAATGTCCCGACGGACTATCCGTACGAAGACTTCAAGGACATCTATTTTTACGCTTATAAACAGGGTTTAAAGGGATGTACGACATTCCGTTTCAACCCCGCTGCGTTCCAGGGTGTGCTGGTCAAGGAAACCGATCTTGAGAACACCCTCTACCGCTTCGAGTTACAAGACGGTAGCTTTGTCGAACTGAAAGGCAACGAGCAGGTCGAATACGACGGTGAAATGCATACCGCCGCGAACCTTTTCGATGCTTTGAAGGAAGGCTATTACGGCAAGTTCTGACCCCGCGGAGAGGGATAAAAATGTCTGAAGAAAACCAGGTCGTCGAAAGCGAAGCTTTCGAATTCGACACGATTACCACCGAAGTCACGCCGGTAAACGAAGCGCCCGTCGCTTCCGAAGCCCCCGTGGCCAAGAAGGTCGTGAAGCGCAAGCCGCGCAAACCGAAGGTCGTCGCACCGGTCGCAGCACCGGTCGTCGAAGAGCCGGTTGCCGCCACCCCGGCGAAGAAGGCCGTGCGCAAAGCTACGAAGAAGGCAGTCGCGAAGAAGGCAGCGCCGGCCAAGAAGGCCGCTGCCAAGAAGGCGTCCGTCAAGAAGACCGCCAAGAAGGCAACGGCTAAGAAGCCGACGGCCAAGAAGGCTGCGGCCAAGAAAGCCGGCGTCAAGAAGGCTGTGAAGAAGCCGGCAGCGAAGAAGGCCGCCGTCAAGAAAGCTCCGGCCAAGAAAGCCGCAGCCAAGAAAGCGGTGAAGAAGACCGTCAAGAAAGCTGTCGTGAAGAAGTCGGCAGCGAAGAAAGCACCGGCCAGGAAGATCAGCGCCAAGAAGGCTGTGAAGAAGTCGGTCGCCAAGAAGGTTTCGGCCAAGAAGGCGTCGGTCAAGAAGGTCATCAAGAAAGCTGTAAAGAAAGTCGCCAAGAAGGCGGGCGCCCGCAAGGTCGCCGTCAAGAAGGGCGTCCGCAAGGCAGCCACCACCGCACGCAAGGCCGTCAAGAAAGTCGCCGGTCGCGTCGCGAAGAAAGCTTCCACCGCCCGCAAGGCGGCGAAGAAAGCTGTGACCAAGCTGGGCCGTAAGGCCGGCGTTCGCAGCAGCACGGCCAAGAAGACGGTCCGCAAGGCCGCCAGCACGAAGACGGCGCGTAAGCCCGTTGCGAAGAAAGCCGCCCGCAAAGCGGTGAAGAGGCCCACTGCCAGCAAGAAGACGGGTCGTACCGCGGCACGCAAGTCCGCCGCACGTGGCGTCCGTCGCAAGTAAGTAGTACCCGTGCGGCCCGGCTAGCCCGGGCCGCACTCCCTCCGGGCCGCGCCGTCGTCACCGATACACAGAGTAAAAAGTCATGGCGATCAAGATCGACAAGAAGATCACGGGCTACCAGGTAGTCAAGCCCGAAGACAAAGCCGCCCCGGCACCCGCTGCGGCACAGGCCAAAGACATCGCGCCGATGGCCGAAGTCATCCAGATGCACGAAAGCGTCGAGCGTCCCGAGACCCTCGTCGGCAGCACGTACAAAATCAAGTCGCCGCTCTTCGAGCACGCGCTGTACGTCACCCTGAACGACATCGTCCTCAACGCCGGCACCCAGCACGAACAGCGTCGTCCCTTCGAAATCTTCATCAACTCGAAGAACATGGACCACTTCCAGTGGATCGTGGCGCTCACCCGAATTCTGTCCGCCGTCTTCCGCAAGGGCGGCGACGTGACGTTCATCGTCGAAGAACTGAAAGCCGTCTTCGACCCGCGCGGAGGCTACTTCAAAGCCGGCGGCGTCTACATGCCCAGCATCGTCGCCGAAATCGGCGCGGTCATCGAAACCCACATGAAGTCCATCGGCCTCATCCACGACCCCGAAATGAGCGACGCCACCCGCGCGCTGATCGCGGAGAAGCGTGCGGCTTATGAGGCGGCGAGCAAGAAGCCGGCAGCGAGCGCCGCTGCCGCATCTTCGCTGTCCACCAGCTCGGTGGGAGCGGGCTCCGCCCGCGATACGGGCGCCAAAGGCGCCGCGACCGACGAAGCTGCTCCGGTCCAGAGCGAAGCCTCAGGCTTCCCACCCGGCGCGACCCTCTGCGTCAAGTGCAATACCCAGGCGCTGGTTCTGATGGACGGGTGTCAGACTTGTTTGAATTGTGGGTATTCGAAGTGCGGGTGAGGCCCTGACGATCTCAGGCATGCCATGATCGGTAAGCTTGTCGAGTAATCGCAGAGTTCCGCCGCAGATGATCGATACAGTAAACAAGGCTCGTCGCTCTGAGATCATGGCTTCCGTTCGGGCGAAGGACACTAAGCCTGAAATGGCGTTGAGGAGGATGATTCATGCGTTGGGATATCGTTACCGACTCCATCGGCGCGACCTTCCGGGGACACCCGATCTAACGTTCCCATCGTTACGAAAAGTAATCTTCCTCCACGGTTGTTTTTGGCACAGGCACGACCGCTGTCCCTTAGCTAGAATTCCAAAGACGAGGTCGGACTTCTGGCTTTCGAAGCTGAGCGGTAACAAAACTCGTGACGCTCGTTCCGAGAAGCAACTTCGAGTACTAGGGTGGGAGATTCTCGTCGTATGGGAATGCGAGACGAAACATATGGATGCTGTCGAGCGGCAAGTGGTGGCATTCTTAGCTGATACGAATCCTAAGAATTGAGACGACGCTGGTCACAATGGCGTACGCAGACACCCGATAGGCTCCAATGTGAAGACGATAGCAGCTCGACCCGAATCAATCGAATTGTTCACAGGCGCAGGCGGCTTGGCGCTCGCTACCCATATGGAGGGTTTTCGCCATCGAGGCCTGTTTGAGTGGAATGCTGAGGCATGCCAAACATTGCGGGCGAATGCAGAGGAGCGTGCTGTTGCAGGATTGGCGCGCTGGAAAGGGCACGTACACGAAGGAGACGTCAGTCACGTTTCCTTTGATGCATACGACGGCATTGACTTGGTTGCGGGCGGTCCGCCATGTCAGCCCTTCTCTTTGGGAGGGAAGCACCAAGGGATGGAAGATGGGCGTGACATGATTCCCCAGTTCATTCGGGCGGTTCGCGAGGCGCGTCCGAAGGCGTTCGTGATGGAAAACGTCAAAGGGCTTACTCGCGCCGCATTCGCTACGTATCTCGAACACTCGAGACTTCAGCTGCAATATCCCGAAATTACGCGGCGCGGCGGCGAAGAGTGGCAGGACCACCTCGCGCGACTGCAGCAGCACCATACGTCGAGCCCGAAATCTGAGGGATTGTCCTATAACGTTCTCGGTTCTGTCCTCAATGCCGCCAACTACGGTGTGCCACAGTGTCGCGAACGTCTTTTTATCGTGGGATTCCGTTCGGATATCGACGCGCATTGGAGCTTTCCCGACGCGACGCACTCTCAGCAGCGTTTACTGCACGATCAATGGGTATCGCGAGAATATTGGAAAGGCGTACGAGGAGCGCCAGTCAATGTTCCGGCTGTTTTGCAGCGGCGCATTGAGGCAATCCGGGCTGGAGGTATGCCGGAGCTCAAGGCTTGGAAAACGATACGACAGGCTACTGCGGGGTTGCCAAAGCCATTCTTGCGCGCGGAAAGCAACGGCAGCATCTTCAATCATCGATTGCAGCTAGGCGCACGACCTTATCCTGGTCACACCGGTAGTCCTTTCGACGCTCCCGCCAAAACATTGAAGGCCGGTGCTCATGGCGTACCAGGGGGCGAGAACATGATTGCCTACAACGACGGTACTTGTCGCTATCTAACAGTTCGCGAAGCCGCTCGTGTGCAGACATTTCCTGACGCCTGGCATTTTAAGGGCGCTTGGAGTGAAGCTATGAGGCAATTGGGTAATGCCGTCCCGGTAGAGTTGGCGCGTGTTGTTGTGTCAAGCGTGGCAAAAAAATTAGCAAGTCACCGTCCTCGCTGAAATGCAGGACGATTTTTGGATGGGTGAAGGGGGGGGCGTGGCGCAAAAAGGTGATATCCGCGATGTGGCGAGGGATCTGCGAGCATTGTTGTCGCGTATCGATGAAATTCCCGAGGATACGCCTAAGGCTGCGATGAAAAGACTGCGGGATGAGCTGGAGATCGCTTCTACAGATCTTCGTTCCCGTTTGGCTGCTTTTGATCCAATCAAGCTACCATCCTCATTTTTTGATCCATCGGATCCGCGCCTTTTTGGAACGTTCGCTGCGGTGGCATTGCTTGGCCAGGACAAAATTCCTCTCTCCCAGATCGGCGAGAGAAAATTCTATGGGTCGGGTGTCTATGCCATCTATTACAGGGGTGAGTTTCCCTTGTATGGGCCTATTTCCCGTTCTGAAACGCCAATTTACGTTGGTAAAGCTGATCCGTCTGACAGGGCTGCAAAGACACCTCAAGAGCAGGGGGTTCAGCTTGCCAATCGGCTGGAAGAGCACCGAAAAAATATTGAGCGCGCAAAAAACCTGGACGTTGCCGACTTCGATTGCAGGTATTTGGCGATTGCTAGCGGCTGGCAAGCCGTAGCTGAAAACGCATTGATTGAGCTATTTAAGCCTCTTTGGAATAAAGAGACAAAGATTTTGCTGGGCTTTGGAAAGCATGGCGATAGCGCTGAAACTCGACGCAACAAGCGATCTCCATGGGATGTTCTACATCCAGGAAGAAATTGGGCGGTGGCATCTGAGATTGGTGACGCCAAAACTCCCGCCGAAATAGATGTGGCTGTTTGGAGGCACTTTACGGCACACCATCCTATTGCGGACTTGGAAGAGGTCCTTCATGCATTGTTGGGCCATTTGAAGATTGGATAGTGAAGAATCTATTCGGTCAATCGGCGGGTGCTATGAATCTAAATCGAAGCGAAGGCCGAACAGCTTTCCGAGTAAATTTTCAATCAGATTTCGGTAGTTCTCTATGTCGTTGTTTGTAACTGTCGTCGTCGCACGTTCGTGTATCAATTTATTTCGTAGATTGTAATAGTGATTGGCCCTGCGGACGAGTTCAGGCTCAATGTTTAGTTTCTCTTTGATGGCGGAAACGACGTCGCGTCTGTCCTTAAACAGCTTTGATAGTTGATCATCCGAGGAGCTCTCCCTTGGGAATTGCTCGGGGTTGTGCACTATGTATTCCTTGAGTGCAATTTCAAAATTGCTATCTAGTAGGACCAATGCAATTCGATTGCTTGTGTCATAGCGCTGCTTTCGAATGACATCCGCCGCCGCGATCGCCTCAATGAAGCCAAGGGTCCATGGTTTTTCTGTCACTAAGTCCGTGTTTCGTTCAAGCACATCGTCTCGCCAGTTTCTTCGCCCTCGCGGCAGTGGAGGAAGTGCGAGTCGTCTTACATTTAAGAGGTCATCTAGCTCTCGTATTTGTATTGTGCCGGCAGTGTGTTTCAGTACCTTTTCTTGCCAGACCCCTTTCAATCGGCGCGACAGTGCCGTGAATTGAGTCACCAAGCGAATGAGTGACGGGCGAAGCGATTTGAAAGCTGCTGCTTCAGGATTAAGAGCATTTTTACTACTGTTCCACGGCATTAGTCTTGCTGGACCACTTATGCGTACGATTACGCGACAGAGTGAGGCGTCTGGATGCGGGACACCAGCTTCGCCGCTGTTGAAGTAGCCAACATCTCTGCTCTTCAGGTCCTTTGCTATGAGTCGGTCATTGCAGTAAACATAGATACCGTAATTGCTTGCTTCAGGATCTCTGTCGAGAATCAATCCCCCCGTTACGCTGAAATGAACAAGTCCATATTCTGTAAATTCTTGTATGTACTCAAATGATTCCGGTTGATATTCGGGAGGATATGCCCAGTTCTCAAATTTCGTTGGTAATATTGGTTTGTCGTTTAGCTTTATGCTTATTTGTTTTGACTCTAGAAAAGTGCCATAGGTGGCGCTCAGATGGATTTGGAGGAGATCTGCGTCATCGGTTCGTAACGGTGTTCTTAAGTGAGACAGTTCAATGATTGTCGTGTCTTGTGCAATGGACGGGATTTCATACGTGGGAATTTCCCAGGTTTCTAATTCAAGCCAATCGTCCGTTACATCAATCTGATAGCTTTTGCCCGCCCCGTATCGCGTCTTAATTGATGACTGACCTGCCAGGGCAACGACGGCTCTTTTGTTGCCTACACCGAATACGCCTATGGTGGCACCATTCGGATCGTTCGAGCTGCTTCCTGGTGATACTAGAAAGTTAAGTTCACTACTTCTGACGCCTGAGGCATTATCTTCGATTCGGATTATTTGACGATCAGCATCAATTTCAATGTTAATTTGTAGTGGGCGGCCGCGTTTCGCCTTTCCCCAAACGTCGATCGCGTTATCGATAAGTTCGCAGATGGCTGTTTTGAAATCGTAGTCGTTGATTATTGACCAAAATATTCGCTTTTGCGGAATCGCATTGACGAAAGACACTTCGATTTTACCGTTGATTTGACTCATTTTAAGGCCTTCGCTGGTGCGGAGTCACCGGATCGGAGTTATTTTGGAAGCATTCTCGAGTAGCACGTTACGAGTCAATAACGTCCGCCAAATCACATCGCCGAATCGCTGCCGCAATACGTAGGGCGAACTCAGACTCGTCATCGCAAACAATCGATAGCCGCTCCGTCGCACGAGTCATGGCGACGTAGAGCAACCTAGCTTCCGAACTGGTATCGTCCTTCGGGCTAGGCAGCTGCCCAACTCGTGGAATTAGCACGACAGGAAACTCCAGTCCCTTGCTGCTGTGCATGCTGACGATCTTTACCGAAGGCTCTCCTAGGAACAGGGCTGCCTTGCCTTTATCGTCGGCGATTCGACTGGCTATACGTGCGTATCTCGACATGCGAGAACTCGAGTTTCAGGGAAAGTCCTTCGTCAAGTCGAACTACTACAAGCAACTTGCCGAGGGTTCCGCTCGTAGTCCCAATGCCTACGAGCGTCGAATGCAGAACATCTCCGCCGTGCTATCCCTAAGCGGTAGGAGATGGATAAGAGGTCTGCTTCCCGCCAAGAACATCGGTGCGAACATAGCTCGAAGACTCGAAGGCTTGCTCGCGGAGGCGGAGGGGCGTGTGCCGGAAGAATTGGTTCTTCCCAGTCCATTGACCTCGAAAGCCAAAGCGCCGCCGGTAGGCGTGCAAGCGCCACGGAAAGAAGTGGTTTCCGTGATGCGTTACGTTCGTGACCCCGAGGTTCGTAACTGGGTGCTTGCGGAGGCCAAAGGTGTTTGCGAATGCTGCGAGCAACCTGCCCCCTTTCAGGGGGTGGCTGGCCCGTTCCTCGAAGTGCATCACGTACGACGATTAGCCGACGATGGATCGGACGGTGTTTCAAATGCCGTCGCGCTGTGTCCGAATTGCCATCGTCGGTTGCATCACGGTTTAGATGCCCCGCAGTTGATCGATCGGCTTTATGTGACGATTTCCCGCTTACGACGCGATAGGCCTACGTAGGCGATTGTATCGATCAAGTGGTGGGAGTGCGTCTGAACGCCGTGGATGCATTCAAGGCTGCGGACTCCCACATAGGTGTGCTTGAGTCGTACTTAGGGTGCCATCGTTGTATCCGGGTGCGACCTAATGAGTCCGAGGTTCATGATGCGATAAATCTCCCTCGCCTCATCAATCATTCCCCTCAACGCATATCCAGCTTGGGCGACCGACCCTTGTTCCGCATCGATCATAGGCACGTCGATCAGAAGATCGGCCACGCCGCGCATATGCGAGAGCTTGTCGTTCATGGCGGCATGGATATCGCCCAGCTTCATCCGTGCCGCGCCTTTGCAAAGAGGGCAGGGAATGTAGTGGTCGTGGGCACAAAGGGTTTGATTCGATTCGGGCGCCTCTGGCCCGACTTGCTTGCTGCTCAATGCGGCATCCTCCTTGGTGCCGCCACCTGCAGGGCGCAGGTGGCGGGCGTGCCAGGTTAGTAGCCGGTCGCGATGGAACCCGGTCGGACCGAAGCCCGCCCGACACGCCCGCCGTAAGTCGCCGGGACATAAGAATACGCAACGCAGGAATGCGTCGTTTGAGACGACGCGTTCCGGCGCCACCGCGAAAAATCAACAGGCTACTAAACCCGGTCACCGGTAAGCGGCGACCGGGAGAGGATCGTTTCGATGGCTCGGCACGTCAATCCACATTCGAATTAAAAGCCAATTTTTCAGAATAGTCGTACTTCTCGATGCGCTTCTTCCTCAGGTCCAATATCGGTGAAGCCGAAGGTGAGCGGAGAAGAGAAATGACCAGGATCGAAGAAATAGGCGGCAATGTCTACACCGCGCTTGAAGTCACCAATGCCGACGAGATGCTCGTCAAAGCCTGCCTCGCGATGAAGATTGGCGAAATTATCAATGGTAGGAAATGGACACGGCAGCGGGCTGCGGACGCCTTAGGTCTGACCCAGCCCAAGCTATCTAAGATGCTTCGCGGCCAATTTCGCGGCATGAGCGAAGCAGGGATGACAGAGTGTCTGGCGTTGCTCGATCGTGACAGCTTGCGAAGAAAGACAGATTCGGCCAGAAAGTCTACGAGAGCGCTCGGCGACCTGTGAGTTTGGCGGTTACGCGGTCGCATCGGTAGTTCGGATGGCATGTTACTCACCATATCGAAACCAGACGACACGATCTTGGCGACATTTGGGAAGTCATCGTTCTTGCCAATCCACTTGCTTGCAGTGTCGTCCGTATTTGCCTAGGCTGCGATCAGCTCCGTCGGTACTTTGGGGTGGCAGGTGCGGCTAAGGGGCTTGCATATATCCGTAAGGGGGATTGGTATGAGGAAGCCTATTGTTGGTTTCTGGAGGGTGGGGGCGACGGCCGCCATCTTTGTGGTGGGTGGCTTGTCGGACGCATTTGCTGGCGAAGTCGTTACGTATTACCTGACTGACCCGCAAGGATCGGTCTTGGCAACGACCAATGCATTGGGGGTCATGAGTGCGACGTCAGACTATCGTCCATACGGAGCCGCCGCGCTTGGCGGAACAACTGCCGGTGTGGGATATGTCGGACATGTTTTCGACGATGATTCCAGCCTCGTTTATATGCAGCAACGCTACTACGATCCGCAGATAGGGCGCTTTCTTAGCATTGATCCGGTCGCACCTGATGGAAGTGCGCGAGCGAACTTCAATAGATACAAATATGCGACTAATAATCCGTATAAGTTTGTCGATCTAGACGGCCGATACGACAGATTGGTCTGGACGAGCAATAACACCGTGAATGTGGTTATCCCCTATGCGATATCCGATCCGAATGGTGTCGCGCGCTTTACTTCCGCGCAAGTGGACGCGGATATCACTAAGCGGCTATCGGGTAGTGTCATCGTGAACGGTGTGACGGTTGCCGTGATCGCAGTTCCTGTAAACGTCTCACTCGATTCGCCGGAAGTTGCGAGCGGGAAGGCTAACGTAATCAATGTCGACCCCGCTGTTACCCGATCGTCCACGAACAAGATAGGCGGTGACAAGATTGCGCTAAATGCCAATGCGCTCCCGGGTGAGGTCTCTCATGAGATAACGCATACGGCTGGTGGGGGCGACCAATATCCGGGAGGTGTGGACGTGTCCGGTCATTGGATTCCTGCTTCGTCGCCAGCATCGGTCGGTACGCTGATGGGCGATATGCAGGGTGTTGCGAATCCCCAAACGCTTAAGGAGGTCGTTACCTCGCCCACAGCAGAAGTTCACTGCCTGAGTGGCGCCGCTGCACCCACTGGAGCATGCCAGTGATCAGGCGATTGTTTCGATGGATTCTACTGGCGCTCATCGTTTGCTCGTCGCCAGTAGTTGGTGCGATGGAGAAAGATTCCTCTCCCAGCCCCGGTGCACCTCCGGCCAAATGCCAGATTTCGCGCGGATCATGGTGCATTCTGCGTGGCCCTTACGAGATAACCTTTTCGCCGATCCAGGATGCGCCCTGGTACCAGTGGCAAATATCTGAACCTCAGTGGCGTGACGAGGCTGGGGTGATTCTTGAAAGCGCAGGTTGTGCCGACACTATTGCCGACATGACCGAAGTTGTCGGTGAGCCGAAACGGGTCATCTGGAATGGTCTTTCCTGGCGAGAGGTTGTTGTCCAGTTGACAAAAAATGGTGAGTGCCGGCTACGTCTGTTGGCACCTACGCGTGAGCGGGCTCGACTGGATATGGCGGCATCTGTGCTGAGTGGCGGTTTGGCGGCTTGTTTCCATGGAAAGCGCTGTGAAGATAAGGTATTTCCGTTGGATATCTACAAGGCGTTCGGCAAGGTGAAATGATAGTCACCGATATATCTATTTGATTCGAGGCGACTCCATGAATGCAGCGAAATGGATGGTTGTCGCTTCGGCGATTCTTCTGGTTTGTGGATTCGCAAATGTCGGGGCACAGGTTGGTGGGCAGCGGTGGCAACGGCCGGCGGCCGCTCCGAATCCTGTCGCGCCTCCTAGGAAATGCCAAATAACGCATGGCGCATGGTGCATTCTCGGCAGCGATGCACAGATTACGTTCTCGCCGCGGTCCGATCTGGGCTCTTACCAGTGGACCATCTCCGCCAGCGACTGGCGGAGCGAGCCGGCGATCATCCTGGAAAGCACTCTCTGTTTCGATGCTAAAGCCGACTCGATGGATATCGTCGGCACACCTAGGACAATCACGTTCGAAGGTAAGTCTTGGCGCGAAGTGGATATTCAGCTGACGCGGGATGCAAAGTGCAGGCTTCGGCTATTGGCACCGACGTCCGACCGTGCACCGCTGGATGCTGCGGTATCGATGCTTGGCACGGGCCTTGCGGCTTGCTTCGAAGGGCAGCCATGCGAAGCGCATAGATTCGGCCAGAAAGTCTACGGTGCCTTCGGTAGCATTCATTGATTACATGCATCAAGGTGACTAATGCGCTATCTGGACGGTCAGGAAGTCATGCTTAGCGATGTGGTCGATCTTGGTAGCGACTGGACGGGATTGGTCGTGGCTGTGATGGATACGAAGCAGTACTCAGCGGAGCATCCAGAGTTACAGTGGGGATACCTCAAGGAGGGCGCTATGGTTGAGTGCCCTCAGGCTGGTCTTATTCACTACGCCGTTGCCGACGAGGACCTGGTCCTCATTCGACGAAGCGAATCGCCGAGCTAGACGATGTGACATCTGGCTTCATCGTGTCCGTATAGCCCGCATCGCGACACTTCATGCACGCGATGCCTCCACCAGCTCCGGATGAATGTCGATGATGTGTCGAGCCTGAAACCAGACTTCCAGTCCGGGCTTGATCTCATCGGTGCAGTAAGGCTGATTATCCAGTTCGCCGCGATACCACTGATCGACCTTGCCGGTCACCTTCACCCACATCCGTTCGCCTTCGTCGATTAACTCACCGTCGTCGGTTTCTACACGGATGTAGAAACGAAGCTTGACGAGGTTGCGTGGTTTCATAGACTCGCGCTCAGCCAGAGGCGGAATCCAGAACTTGTCTGGCGACTCCGCGTGGGCTATTTCACCGTCGTCGACCATCCAGCCATCATGTTCCAGCGTGGTCAGTCGCGGCGCGCTCATGCACGCGGCTCCTTCAGCCCCCGCCCCTTCCACGCATACCCAATCGCCAACAAAGCAAACCAAACCGGGCTAGCCATCAATGCCTGCCGCGTATCGCTTTCCAGTGACAACAACACCAGCACGAACGCGAAGAACACCAGGCACGCCCAACACATAAACACGCCACCCGGCATCTTGTACTCCGACACCGCATGCAGCTCCGGCCGCTTCTTCCGATACGCCATATACGCGACAAGAATCAGCGACCACACGAACATAAACAGCACGGCGGCCAGCGTCGTCACCAGCGTAAACGCGGTGACCAGATTCGGGATGATGTAGACCAGCGTCGCGCCGGCCAGCAGGCAGATGCACGAGAACAGCAACCCGCGCGAAGGCACGGCGGCTTTCGACAGTTGCGCGAAGGTCTTCGGCGCGTGCTTCTCCTGCGCCAGGCCGTAGAGCATGCGGCTGGTGGAGAAGATGCCGCTGTTGGCGGACGAGGTGGCGGAGGTCAGTACGACGAAGTTGATCAGGCTGGCGGCGGCGGGGATGCCGGCCAGTACGAACAGTTCGACGAACGGGCTGCGGCCGGGCTGTACCTGGCGCCATGGGGTGACGGCCATGATGACGACCAGGGCCAGCACGTAGAACAGAATGATGCGGACGGGGATGGAGTTGATGGCTTTGGGCAGGTTGCGTTTCGGGTCGGCGGTTTCGGCGGCGGTGGTGCCGACCAGTTCGATGCCGACGAAGGCGAATACCGCAATCTGGAATCCCGCGAAGAAGCCGGTCAGTCCCATGGGGAACATGCCGCCGTCGCTCCACAGGTTGGTCAGCGACGCCTTGTGTCCCGACGGCGAGGTGAAGCCCCAGGCGACCATGCCGAAGCCGACGATGATCAGCACCACGATGGCGACGATCTTGATCAGCGCGAACCAGAATTCCATTTCGCCGAAGAGTTTTACCGTTGCCAGATTCAGGCACAGCAACAGCAGCACGCAGAGTAGGGCGGGTACCCATGGCGCCAGTCCCGGCCACCAGAATTGCGCGTACGACGCGATAGCGATCACGTCGGCGATGGCGGTGATGATCCAGCAGAACCAGTACGTCCAGCCGCAGTAGAAACCAGCCCATGGCCCGAGCAGGTCGGTGCAGAAGTCGATGAACGACTTGTATTCCAGGTTGGATAGCAGCAGCTCGCCCATCGCGCGCATGACGAAGAACAGCATCACGCCGATGATCAGATACACCAGCAGGATGGACGGGCCGGCCAGGCTGATGGTCTTGCCCGAGCCCATGAACAGCCCGGTACCGATGGCTCCGCCAATGGCGATCAGCTGCAGGTGGCGGTTGGACAGGCTGCGCCTGAGGTGATCCGGGTGCTGCTCCAGCGAAGAGGTCATCTGGCGGGCCGTCGGTGAAGGAAGCCGACAACATAGAAGAAATGGGAGGGGCTGGCTATGGGCCTGATTTCTTCGAATAATCGGGTGGCGTGCCGGACCCGGTTCCCCATACCCTGCCGGCGGCCCCTCGATGAAGGACAGATGTGCGCCAGTTCACCGCCACCCGCAGCGGCACCGTCCTGATCGCCACGACCTTGTTCGTGCTGATTTTGGTCGGCGTGGCCGGTGCGGTGGCTTACCGGATGCAGGCGGCCTCGTTCGAGGTACTGGCGATCGGGGGTCTCGCGATCGTCGCCTTCCTCGGCATGTCGCTGGTTACCACGCAGGGCTACGAGGTGGGGGAGGGAATGCTCGTCATTCGGCGCGCCCTTATCTCACGTCGCTTTCCGTTACGCGGGGCGCTGGCCCGCGCGGACGATCTGGCGATGAGAGGCGCCATCCGCGTCTTCGGCAACGGCGGCCTGTTGGCGGTCGACGGGCTGTTCTACAACCGACGACTCGGCTGGTTCCGTGCATATATAAGGAATAGCGACCATCTGGTCGTCGTCACGCTGGTCGACGGCCGGACGGTGGTGGTGTCGCCGGACGACCCGTCGGGTTTTGTCGAGGCGGCGATGCGCGAATCGGGTATCCAGCAACGAACAGGGGATCGATCATGAAGACGGGGCTCGCGACACTGATGCTGATTGTGGCTTTGCCATGGTCGGCGATGGCGACCAACGCACCGGATCCGTCCGCGCCGAGGAAGGTCCTGTTCATCGGCAACAGCATCACGTACACCAATAATCTTCCCTCTGCTTTCGCCGCACTGGTTAACGGGCAACGACCCGGCAGTACGGTGTCGGTCGACATGTATGTAAAAGGCGCGGCGGCACTGGCCGACTTCGTGCGCGACGAATCGCTGCGCGGCGCGTTGCACGACAACCACTACACCGACGTCATCGTGCAAGAGAGGGGCGGCAATGCGATATGCGCCGCCACCAGCAGCAGCGATATCGGCGAGGCATGCCGTGCTGTTCTAAAGGCGCACGAGGCGATATCGCGAATGGTCAGGCGTTCCGGTGCCACCGTTTATTACTTAGGGACGTATCAGCAGTCGGACACGGCGAATCAACTCCTGGTCAAAGGCGAACGACGCCTCGCCGATGCGATGAGCGCCCGCTATATCGACATCGCTGACGGCTTGACCGAAGTACGCCAACGTCACCCCGATCTTCCGTGGATATATGACGACGGCTCCCACCCCGGCGTAGCGACGGTGGGATTCATGGCGGCACAAATTTATGTGACGGTGTTCGGCAGTAAGCCCGGTGCGCAGGAAATCTGCACGACAGATCCGCTCTACCATCCATACACGACCTTCGACGGGATGGTGCACATCGGGCAGAACGACAAGCCCGCACCTCGCCAATGCCTGTTGTCAGAAGCGGAAATGCGCACCGTTCTGAACTGACCGCGCCACACCCATACCCTCACCGTCGCCCCTGCGCAGGCAGGGGCCCAGTGCGATGAAATGAGTTGTCGCGAAACGCCCGATCAGCTCTTAAAGCGAATCCCTCAACCATATCGCCCAGCCAGGCGCGTTCGCCCTGGGCCCCTGCCTGCGCAGGGGCGACGGTGAGGGGATTTGGCCGGAATTGCATAGTGAAGAGTCTCTTCACACAAGAAACCATCGAAAGTAAGAACCACGACACGCGCCTACGTCGAACTACGTATTGCACTTGGCCGTCCATATGGTCTACTTCCTTGTCTGAAAACCGGCAAACCCCGGCCGGCTGCGAGGATCCCACCATGGCCCGAATCCCCCGTTCAACCGGCCGCGCACTCGCACTGACCGCGGCACTTCTTCTACCCGTCACGCTGACGCTCCCGGCAACCGCCGCCGACACGCCGGAACCGCGCGCCGCGCACACCTGCGTCGACCCTTCCGACAGCGGCGCCATCAGCCTCGAGGCCGTTCCGTGTCGTGATCTCGGTCTGGCCAGTCCGCTTGAGCCCGGCGCCACGTTCGACGCCGAGATCGACTGGAACGGCACCGTGCTAAGCGGCGCCGACTGGATCGATCACGTCGAACGCAGCGCGTCCGATTCGGGCTATCGCGTGGTGTTCGCGGAGTATTTCCCGCGCAGACCCGTCTGCACCGAAGCACTGTCCGACCATGTGTTCACCGATGGCGGAACGCAGGTGCATCGCGACGATGTCGCCATGGTCGACGGCGATTCCGAAGCGGCGCATCAGCTGACGGTTTCCACGTCGCCCGTGGTGCGCGTCAAGGCAACTGGCGCGGCGCTCGGTGCACGCTGGAAACTGAAGTGCACCGTTCCCTAGCGACCCGCTTTGACGACCGTTGCGCCGGCGGGAACATGCGGACCCCAACTGGGCGCAAGCACCGTCAGGCCATCGACGTCGAACACCGCATCGGATGGCTGGGCTGCCGCCGCTACGCCAGCGACGCTGGTGGGATCCAGCACATATAACGTCTGGTCTTCGGGCGTACCGGCCATCAGCAGCGCTTGCTGTCTTGCACCGGTGGCACCGAACGTTCTCCAGTTGACTCGCGCGACCTTCACCGCGTCGGTCGCCATGCGATGTTCCTCGGCATACATCGCCACACGCACCCAGTCCGGCGCCATGATGCGGGTGGGATACATGCGGACGCGCGTGTAACGTGTCGCAGCTTCCGTCCAGAACGGACCGCGAAGATGCGGAACGTCGGTGGCCTGGGCACGCGTGAGCAAAAGTGTGCGCATATTGTCCAGGCCGGGGTGCAGATCGGTCAGCTGAATCGCAAGCACGACAGCCATCACGGCGATCATGATGCGAGCCGGCAGAGCGCGTGCAAGAACGAAGATCGCACCGAGCAATAGCGCGTAGTAGGGCAACCAGAAGAGTCGCCCGGTGGACTGGATCGACGAGCGCGACAGTTTGCGTTGCAGGAAATCCGGCAGTGAAATATGAAATTGCGTCGCACCGATGCCGACGTTATTGGTGACAGCGAGCGCGGTAAGTACGACACCGGCAGCGACCAGCGGCCAGAGCAACGTGCTGCGCGACGCATCCCGCCGCGTGCGTATCCAGGCAATGGCACCCAGCCCAAGCAACACCAATCCGCCCATGCCGAAGTAGTTAAAGCCTTCGTACTCGCCGTCCGCCTCTGGCGTGTGCAGGCCGAACCACGACCAGCCGGCGCCGTTGAAAGGAGCCAGCAGGTTCATTTTGTAGAAGCCGAAACCATCCGCCTTCTGGCCGCTGCCTGGCACCATGAATAGTCCTGCCATCCATGCGACGACCGCCGTCACAAGTAGCACCTGCACGACTTCCAGAAGCAGCGGCTTCCACATGTCGCGCGGCTGTTTAATGCCGCGACGCAGAACGTCGGCCGCCCAGACCGCGGCCACTATCAGGAAGATATAGGCGTGGATCAGCATCGCGACGGCAACCAGCACCGTCCACCATGTGCGTTGCGAGCGCTGTTCGGGGCGCAGGTACAGATACACGGCGGCCAGCACCGCCCATTGCCCGAACAGCGCCATATGGCCGCCCAGCCGCATCAGCAGCGGCGGCGCCAGGATGAAGAACACACAGCCCAGTGCACGCACCAAAAAGTTCGGCGTAGCCAGTGCCAGCAACTTCCATGCGAACCATGCCTGCAATACGAAGCACAGCAGGACCCACAGGCCGAAGTACTGGAAGGGATCGGGCAACAGCGGCGACAGCGGTTTCAGCGCCATGGCCAGCAGGGGAACAGAGTCGGAGTAGTACACCGACGAGTGCAGCTCCAGACCGTACGAGGGGTTCGCGCCGAAAGGCAGCATCCACGGGTCGTGTCGATAGAAAGCCCAGCCGAGGTAGCTCTGCGCAAGATCGGTATCCTGCAGCCAGGCGACATTCGACGGCCATACCATCGCGCCACCCGTCACCAGGACGAACGCGGCGATGCCAAGCATCAGCGGCAGCAGCACATGCGCTGCATGGTGTGTGCGGCGATAGTCGGATAACCGCATTCGTGGGCCTGTCGATTCGTGGATGGTGACGGGGCATTGTATGTCACTTGCCGGCACGGCCCTCCTGCCTGCCAGGTCCGTTCCGACGTGGTCAATGCTAAAGATCCGTCAGCGAATGCCGTTATGCTTCCGTCATGCCGGCCTCCGGCACGAACTATTGATGGAGCAGAAAGTCATGGCGACTAGCGATACCGACCGAATTCTGGACTATTGGCACAGCGTTGAATTTTTCAATGCCTACGACCTCGACGATCAGCTGGAGGAGGCCAGGCGAAGCCGCCATCCGACGCAGCTCATCGATGAAGAAAGGTTGGTAGACGGTACCTGGGCCACCTTTTCGCAGCGGCCCCGCACGATTTATCTGCTCCCATTCGACGTCTCACACGTCACGCGTGTCGTCGAGGCCTGTATCGCTACCGCGCCGGATGCCATGGTCGAGCAACGCGATGCCGAGGCCGCTGCGGAAGGACTGACGTGTTTCGCAAAACTGACCGTCAGTCATGAAGGCAAGCCCGATTTCGACGGTATCAGCCTCTCGGCACTTCCCTGGGCACTCGGCCGTTTGCAGCATGGCGACATGACCGACCTCTGCGCGGATGCTTTCGAGGCAAGTGCGCGGGACCTGAAGCAGGGTTTATTGGACGATCTGTCCGATAGCGAGGATGGAATCTTCGATCCGGACATACTGCTGAAAACCATCGATCGTCTGAGAAAGTGGTCGCGTTTCGATGTGAGTACCAAAGGTCTCGCATGGCTCGATATCGGCAACGCACCCCAGGCACAGAAAATTTCGAAGAAAGTGCCAGCCGACGAGCCGGAGGAGTCCGACGACGCTGCTGCCAATGCCGCTGAAGTTGCCGCGGCACGCGACATGCCGATACTCAACAGTTTCTACGTCCACGACCTTACCCAGGCGAAGCGAGAACTGAAAGGAAAGCGATTTCCAAGGGCGCTGGCTGCATATCTCGCGGTAATCGACGCGGCAAAGACCGATCTCGACAGCGAAGACGGGCAGCGCGATATAAGAGAAACACTACGTCCGCGCAACGGTATCGCAGGCCGGTGGCCGTCCGAACCGCAGCACGTGCAGTCGCTTATGCAGCAGTACGCTCTGAATAAGATGAAGGCGATGAGCGAGGGTGAGGTGCTGGCTGTGAACGGTCCGCCCGGCACAGGAAAAACCACGTTGTTGCGCGATCTCATTGCGCACCTCGTTACCGCACGAGCGGACATCCTGGCATCGTTGAATAGCGCGAAGGACGGGCTGGCAGGGGGTACCGTCGACGCTGTTTTCTCGAAGCAGACGCGGACTATTCCGTTACTCATTCCTGCACTGACAGGATTCGAAATCGTTGTCGCCTCCACGAACAATGGCGCGGTAGAGAATCTTTCGCTGGAGCTTCCGCAGTGCAAAGGCATCGATCCGGCTCGTAAGGACTCGCTTAAGTACTTCACGGATGTTGCCACGAAGTATGCGGGAACCCGGCCGAGCAAGCCCTGGGCCGAGCCACCCGAGCCGGTTTGGGGACTGGTATCCGCGGCCCTCGGCAAAAGCGCCAATCGTTCGCGGTTTGGTGAAGTGTTCGGATACAAGTCGTCTCGCCCAGGCGAAAAGCCCGGGCAATCGGGACGATTCCTCGCTCGTCACAGCGTCGATACGGAAAAGTGGAAAGAGTTGGGCGCGATGGACTATTGGCTATATGCCAAGGAGAAACCCGGCAAGCCCACGTTTTCGGGTGCGCGTCAGGACTACCTCCGGGCCCGTCGTGTCTATGATGCCGAGCAGGCGCGCCTTGCACGTCTGGACGATGCTATCGCTCATGTACAGAAGGCGTGGCCAGTTATCGAGTCGTTATGGCCCACGGCACCAGCCTTCGATCTGAAAGACCTGCAGCCAGTCGTCGATGCTTTGCCTCGTCTGATCGAGAGGTTGGAAGGCGAGGCGCAATCGGTTGGACGACGGCTGGGGCCATCCTTCCTGCACTGGCTAACGGCTCTCTTTCGCAGGGATATATATAGCCAGTGGTGCGACGCGCGCGATCGGGTGGCCTTTGTCAGGGCAACACGGAATGCACTCATCGATCTGAAAGCGCTGACAGGAACATTCGATGTCGCGCTATGGGATGGGCAGCCGCTGGATAGCGAGGGGAATCAGCGGCGGGCGTTCTGGCAGGGCCGGGGCCTGAATGTCCTGCGCAGTGACTTATTCGCGGCGGCGATGACTCTGCATGAGGCCTTCTTTTTGGAGGCTGCATCTAACGATGTCGTTATAGCTCTTTCGTCGATGCTGTCGTCACCGCCCCTTCCTTCCGCTCGTACGGCTTTGTGGCAGTGGTTCTTCATGCTGACGCCTGTTGTCTCCAGTACGTTTGCCTCGGTTCGGCGACAGTTCGCGGGCGTTGGCGTGGAAGGGCTTGGTTGGCTGGTCATTGATGAGGCGGGGCAGGCTGTGCCGCAAGCCGCGGTCGGGGCCATGATGCGTGCACGAAGGGTCGTGGTGGTGGGCGATCCTTTGCAGATTCCACCCGTGGTGACCCAGTCGACGCGGCTGCTCGCGCGGCTCGGGCAGCATTGGCTGACGGATAGCCGCGCCCGTTACGCTGTGGACAGTCACTCGGTGCAGGCGCTGGCCGATCGTATTTACCCGATGGGGGTGCGGCACCCTGTCGACGACAGCCGGTTCATCGGTATCCCGCTGGTGATGCATCGTCGTTGCGACAATCCCATGTTCGATATCGCGAACGCCATTGCATACGGCGGTCGCATGAAGCACGCAAAAGATGGTTCGGCTACTGCCCATCCGGTGCTCCGCAGGAGCTCGTGGTGGAATGTCGGCGGCGAGACGGAGGGTGACACTAAGTACGTGTCCGCCCAGGGCGAGCACTTGCTGCAAGCTCTATTCGCGCTCTATCGGCACGACATCGCAACGCGAGGTCCGACGATGCCGAAGGTCTTCGTTATCACGCCATTTCGACAGGTCAAGAGCGGCCTGCTGGCATTGCTTGGCAATCATGACGTCTGGCAGCAAGGGCTCGCGGGATGGGACGTGCCCGTTCCCACCGATCTCCAGGACTGGGCCCGAATTTCCATCGGTACGGTCCATACCTTCCAGGGGAAGGAGAACGATGTGGTGTTCTTCGTGCTGGGCTGCGATCCGACACGCGGCGGTGCCGTCGACTGGGCATGTGCCGAACCGAATCTACTGAACGTGGCGCTGACTCGCGCAAAGAGTCACGTATATATCATTGGCGACCGCGATGTCTGGGCACATAAAAGATACTTCAGTGTCGCGGCGGGCATGCTCGATATCGATACGTGGACGCCGGCTCTTCGCGATGAATTGATGGTCGAGGTTCCGTAGAGGCGCCGCCGCATCAGCCAGTCCACGATCATTGTCATCACGTCGATGGCCGCTACTTCGCCATCGCCGACATTTTTCCCGGCGTGTTTGGCGACGATGAAGGGTAGGTATCCTGTCGAAGCCGGAGACGCTTCGAGCTACGATATCGCCTTACCATTCATCGTCGTTCCTGCGGTGGTGTATGGACCGGGGACATAGTCCACAGGCGTGCGGGGACAGGGCGATGCAGTCGGTCGTAGCCTACGGCTCGAACCCAAGATTTACCGGGGCATCCGGAAGATTCGCATGCGCCGGCGCCGTTACCGGTACATCGAGGCTAACGACACCGAACTTGAAATCGTCCGCCCAGACAGTGCCACTCCCCGCGAGCAGGAAACCAAACGAAATGCTCGCCGCCTCGGTCGGTACATCGACCACGATGTCATAGCTCTGCCACGCATTCGTACCATGCAGTGCGCGTTGCTCCATGTTGTCGAAGGCCAGCGATTTCATGGCGTTCGTGCCGTCTACCCGTACCCACAGCTGCGCCTTGAGGGCGTCTTCCGTGCGCAGGAATCCCGTCAGTTTCACGCGCTTGCCGCGGTATGCCTTCGCGTCGAAGGTTTGCATCAGCGTGCCGAACCCGCTGCTCTTGGTCTTGGCACGAAGATAGGCATTGCTGTCGTTTGCATGTCGCTGGCCGGGATCGGCGCCGACATCGAAGTCTTGCGGTGCATTGCCCGCGACAAACCAGCCGCGTGGTGGGGTGGCGTATGCGCTTCCGGCCAGAAGGCAGCCGAGCAGCGTCGCGATGGCGACGGTCTTTTTCATGGCGTCTCCTTAGTGAGGATGGTGCGTAAGAAATTCGGCAATAGGTGATGCGGGTGGCGTGGTGTCCATGCCCATCAGCCATGCGCGTGTGGAACCTTCCATGTAACCGGGCGGTGCGTTGCCGTGGAGCGGTGTGGGCTGCGGTGCAGGGCGTTGCAGGCCGATCCAGAGTAGTAAGGCTGCGGCGAGGGCTACGGCAACACGTGGCCAATGCCCTCTCATTCCATCCCGGCGTGTGGCCATACGCCGGACATATCTGTCCGTTCTATCGGCGGGCGCTTCACGCGCATTCGCCCGGTAGATGGCGATAAGGTCGTCGATCGAGTCGTCGTTCATCGCCATGCCTCCAGCGCGTCGCGCAGTCGTGCCTGTGCATATCGCAGGCGACTCTTGACCGTTTCGCGGGGTACGCCTGTCGCGATCGCGATCTCTTCAAGTGTCAGGTCGCCTTCGGCTTTCATCAGGAAGGCTTCGCGCTGTGGTAACGGTAGTGCCGCCACGGCATCCAGTAATGCCTGACCGAGCGCATCGTCATGCGCGTAGCGTTCCGGTGACGAAGCCATGGCGATTTGCTCGGACATCTCGTCGCCGTCGCCTTGCCAGTCGGGTGCGTGTCGGCTCAGCGTCCGCCAGCGATCCGCGGCACGTCGATGGGCGATGGCGAAGAGCCATGCCGCAAACGATGTCTTCGTGTCGTAGCCCTGCCGTCCGCGAATCACCGCGCCCCATACTTCCTGAAATACTTCTTCGGCTTCGCTGGGTCTGCCTGCGAGGCGGAGTGCATAGCGGTGCAGCTTTTCCCGGTAACGCTGATAAAGAACGCCGAAGGCAGCACCGTCGCCGTCGCGGTAACGCGTCATGCAGGTTTCGTCGCTTTCGTGGGTCAGCGGCGGGTGAGCGAATCGACCTTCGATGACCGATAGCGCCTCGGCGAATACATCGGTCCAGCTGGCGGCAAGGGTATGCATCGGTGGCCTGGCTTCCAATCCGGGGTGGGTTACATCGTATTCGCTGGAAAGGGCGGTTTGGGGTTAGGCTGGATAGCTGGCCGATGGCGGATCGCAATTAGTTACGTTGACAAGATTCTACGAATGGGCATAGATTCATGCGCTATCGACGCAAAGTCGATACTCAGGGGAAAGGGAATGTTCTGTTGCTTCGCTGTGGTGGGGTTAGCGTATCCGTCCGTTCGTTCCAGCGATTTGCGCGTAACCGCGCGAAGTCCGTTACGAACTTAAGCTCCACCGACGCGTAACGGCGGAATATCCGCGTTCGCATTCGTCAGAAACGCGGCCCTTGGGTCGGCGTAATCAGTTCCAGGGGAATCCATCGATGTCGCCTACGTATCGTCGTGCGCGTGTGATCGCGCGCGTGCTCATCTGCCTGCTTGCCGCGGCTGCGCTGAGTCAGGGGGCTTTTGCCCAGACCGCCACGTCCTCGCCCGAAGACGAGTACAAGAAACTCATCAAGGTCGACGAAGAGATTCAGCCGTTGGGCGAGAATCCCTTCGGCGAATCGGTGAATGTGTATGACGGCTCGCTGTCGTTTCACGTTACCGACATCAGCATTCCCGGTACGGGCCCGACGATAACGATCGGCCGTACGTTCCAGGCGGACGGCGATGCCGAGATACGCAAGGACAATGCGGCGTTCGGCGACTGGGATATCGATATTCCGCGACTCTCGACGCTGACCAGCGCTGCGGGCACGATTCAGCAGGGGCCGAATCAGATCGGTTGGTTGGTCAATTCCATCGCCCGAACCGACCGCTGCACGAATTTTCGCGAACCGCCCGATTTGCGTATAGGGCGTCCGGGGACCGAGGATCTTCCTCCCGACAAATGGTGGAACCAGGGGTACTTACTGCGCATTCCGGGTATGCCCGATCAGGACATTCTCGCGCGCGGCCCTACCAGTCAGTCCGCTCCGCAGATGTCGGGCATCAATTTCGTGGGCGTGTCGAAAGGCAACTGGAATGTCGGTTGTCTGTCGGCTACGGCTAACGGCGAGGCTGGCGAAGCGTTCCTTGCGGTGGGGCCCGATGGCAGCAAGTACTGGCTGAACTACCTCGTGTACCGTTCGACGCGTCCCTTTAAGGTCGCGCGCGACATCGGCTTCATGATGGCCACGCGTGTCGAAGACCGCTTCGGCAACTGGCTTACCTATTCGTACGATGCCGGAAAGCTCAGCAGCATCGATGCGAACGACGGCCGCCGGGTGACATTCGGATATACCGCCGACGGTAAGCAGATCGCGCAGGTGAACGTTGTCGCGGGCGGTGCGACGCGAACGTGGACCTATAGTTACGTGCCGAGCGCGTCGGGTGCCTCGTTGACGCATGTCGGCCTGCCCGATGGAACTGCCTGGGACTATGCGTTCCAGGACCTGACCTTCAATGTCAAGACGTTTACGAAATATCGGCACTGCGTCGATCCGGATCTCCCGGATGGTTCGCTGGTGAAGACGGGAACTGTCTCTGGACCCTCGGGGGTACAGGGTACGTTTGAGGCGCGTCCGACACGTCATGGACGATCGGGCGTCACGGAACAGTGCGATATCCCGAACGGTCAGCCAACCGCGAACGCTTATGAACTGATCCCACGTTATTACAACAACCTTGCACTGACTCGTAAGGTGATTACGGGTGCGCAGCTGGGTAGCCAGCAGTGGACCTATAGCTATCCGGTCGCAAATGCGACCTGGGCGTCGCAATGCACCGGTGGCTGCGATTACACCACTTATAGCGACGTTACCGATCCATCCGGAAATACCACACGCTACGTCTTCAGCAACCGCTTCGATGCGACCGAAGGCAAGCCGCAGCGCACGGACTATTACGCTGGCGCCGTCGCTGGAAGCCCCGTTCGTACGGAGGCATACACCTATGCGAACCCCACGCAGGGACCGTGGCCGACCAGCTACGGCTATAACTTCAGCATCTATGCCAACAGTGGGAAGGTTCAGCAGGAAATCCCCCTCGTGAACCGCGTCATCCATCAGGATGACGACAACTACAGCTGGCAGGCGCAGGCATTCGACAGCTTCGCGCGCGTGACGCAAGTGACACGATGGAGCAACGCCAGCCCTTCGATTACCGAACGCACGACCTACTACGACGACCTCTCGCATTGGGTGATCGGACTGCCGTTGCAGACGGACAACCTGACTACGGGCGAGACGGTCAGTCGCAACGTCTACAACCCGGCGAATGCCACGCTGACGGATCGTTATCGTTTCGGTCAGCACCTGATGAGTTACTCGTTCGACGGGCAAGGTCAACTCGGTACTTTCACCGACGACAATGGTCACACCACGTGGCTGCAAGACTACAAGCGCGGCATTCCGCAGACGATTAAATACCAGGACGGTACGACGCAGGCGCTGGGTGTGGACGACTTCGGCCAGATTGCCTGGATCAGGAATCAGCAGGGAAGCATGACGTCCTACGGTTACGACGCCATCGGCCGGGTGAGTCGCATCGATTATCCGGGTGGCGATACGGTGGCATGGGCGCCGAAGACTTTCAGCTATGAGTACGTCGGTGCCGAGCGTGGTATTTCGGGCAACCACTGGCGCCGTACCGTCCGGCAGGGCGACAAGGCGCAGGTAACCTACTTCGACGCCATGTTGCGCCCGATTCTGAGCGGTACCTATCGCAATAGTGACGGTGCCTGGCATGTCGCAGCTCGTACCGATTACGACTGGCAAGGTCACAAGACCTTCCAGTCCTCTCCGGTCAATGGCGCACAAGACCTGGTCAACATCGGCGCAGGCGTGCTGACGTGGTACGACGTCATCGGTCGACCAGTCCAGTCGTTGCAGCATTCCGAGCTGGGCGATCTGGTCAGCCATACGGCGTACCTGTCGGGTTCGCGCAAGCGGGTGACCGACCCGAAAGGCAACGTCACGACCACGGCGTATCAGGTCTTCGACCAGCCGTCCTACGACAACGTCATCCGCGTCGACGCACCGGAAGGCATCGTCCAGACTATCGACCGCGATCTCTACGGCAACCCGCGCTGGATCGATCAGGGCGGCGTACGCAAGTACATGTACTACGACGGCTACCACCGTCTGTGTCGTACGTTGGAACCGGAAAGCGGCAGCGAGGTGATGGATTACGACGCGGCGAACAATCTGGCCTGGAGCGCTTCGGGTCTGGCCATCACCGATGGCGGGGCCGATGGTTGCGGGCGCGGGCAGGTGAGTGCCGCTGCAAAAACCATCCGCGGTTATGACGTAATGAACCGCGTGACCTCGGTGGTGTATCCCAGCGGCACCGACAGCAGCAGCTTCACCTATGACGTTCTCGGCAACCCCGCGACGGCGACCTCCGGGTTTACCTCGTGGACCTTTGGCCGCAACAAGCTCGGCCTGCTGACCGCGGAAGTCCTGAACGTCGATGGTTATCAGTGGTCGCTGGGCTACGGCTACGATGCGAATGGTGCGCTCAGCACGGTACTCTACCCGGACGGCAAGATCGTGCCGTACAGCCCGGATGCACTCGGCCGGCCGACCCAGGTCGGCGGTTACGCCAACAGCATCAGCTACTTCCCCGATGGCGACCTCCAGTCGTTCAACCTGGGCAGCGGGGCGAGCTATCTGGCGCAGAAGAATCTGCGGTACATGATCAGCAACTTCAGCTACGGCGCGGGCGGTGCGATCGGGGTCAGCGAAGACTTCGCCTACGACGCCAATGCCAACGTCAACCGGATCACCGATCTGACCAATGGCGGTCAGCGCACGAAGGTGATGGGCTACGACGGCCTTAACCGTCTGACCAGTGCGACCGCGAGCAATCTGTGGGGCACGGAAAGCTACACCTACGACACGCTCAACAACATTCGCACGCTGAGCAACAGCGGCGGCACCAATGTCTACAACTACGACGGCAATAACCTGCTGGCGTCGGTGACCAACGGGGCAGCCACGGTCCACAGCTTCCAGTACGACTCGCGCGGCAACACGGTCAACAAGAACAACGTCGCGCTGACCTTTGATCAGGCCAACCGGCTGACGGCGATTCAAGGCAAGGGCGCGTATCTGTACGACGCGGCCGGGCGGCGGGTGAAGAAGCAGTCGACGGTGGATGGCACCACGACGTATTACGCGTACAACAGTGCCGGGCAGTTGATGTTCGAGTACGACCCGGTCGGCGTCATGGGGAAGGACTACATCTACCTCGGCAAGAAGTTGGTCGCGTCGGCGAAGATCGATATGGCGATACTGAAGCCGTCCCAGGTCAACGTCACGTTGACGTTGGTGGGTGTTCCCACGTTGTCCGCCGACGGCAGCACGGTCAGTGTGACGGTGGACATCGCCAACAACGGGACGGTCAAGTTGTCGTCGGCCGGTCGCATCCCCGTGCATCTTGGGGCAAGGATGTTCAATCTTGCGGGGGCTGACATGGACCTGGGTCTTCCCCGGGCGAATATTCCCGACATTGTGCCGGGAAGCCACGCCACAGCGACCATTGTTCTTCCTGCAAGCAAGGTGATCGGCTCGGGTTATTTGCTCCACGTCGAGCCGGTCCAGGAAGGCGTGTCCTGGTTCGATAATTGGGGGACGCGTCCGATAGTCGTCGGCCCCTTCTCGCCGTGCGCCTTTACGACCATCTATCTGTGCAACACGGAGTACTCGCTCCAACCCAATGAGTACGCATCGACATTGACGTTGTTGTCCGGCCCCACGCTTTCGGCGGACGGGCAAAATCTCACGGCTGTCATCGACGTGGCCAACAGAGGCACGGTCATACTCACGGCCCGCGGGTCGAAGCCGGTCAATCTGGGGACCCACTTTGCCGATGCCGCTGGCAACGTTACCGCGCAGGATGTGACCCGCGCGGGACTGCCGGATGTGTTGCCCGGAACGCATGTGGCGATGACGATCTCGGTGCCTGCCGCGGGCGGCATGGGAGCCAACCGGACGATACAGTACGAGCTTGTGCAGGAGGGCATCGCCTGGTTCCAGAGTGCGGGCTATCCGCCTCTTAGAACGACGCCGATTGGCGTACTGACGGCGCCTGCGCAATCGAGCAGTTCAAGCTATACGGTGCAGTGGACGGCGGTACCCGGTGCCAATAACTACGTATTGCAGGAGCAGGTCAACGGCGGTGCCTGGGCGGCGGTCCAAACGAGCGCTGCGACCTCATGGGGTGCCAGCGGGCGCGGTACCGGTACCTATGGCTATCGCGTTCAAGCGTGCAACGGTACAAATTGTTCGCCGCCGGGTCAGGCCGTAACGACCGCCGTACTTCTGCCGCCACCGGCGCCGGGATCCATCAGCGTGCCCGGCACCGCTTCCACCAATGTGTCCATCTCCTGGTCCGCTGCGCCGACCGCTACCTCCTATGTGGTCGAACGCACGACCGATGGCAACTGGGCTCAGGTGTATGCGGGTAACGCAACATCGGCGACCATCGGGTATGGTGGCAATGGCGTGGACTACACGTACAACTTCTACTATCGGGTAAAGGCGTGCAACACGGGTGGCTGCAGTGGATACACCCAGTCGAGTCTTGTCTTCACCACTATCCCGCCAGTTGCTGCGCCGGGCATCTCCGGTGGCGGTATCAGCAATAACGGTGCGTACACCATAGGTTGGAATGGGGTGCCGGGTGGTGCGTACTACACGTTACTTGAAAGTGCCAACGGTGGCGGTTGGACCACTGTGCAGCAGAATGGTGCGGGCAATTGGTCGGCCAGCGGTCGCAGCAACGGTAGCTATGTTTATCAGGTGCAGGCATGTAACGCCGGCGGATGTGGGCCGTGGAGTGGGCAGGTCGGCGTAACGGTGGCGCTTATTCCCATCCCCCCTCCGAACGCGATCATTCACGACGTCATCGTCAATCCGAAGCGCGAGAACCGCACCCTGACCTGGGACCCATCACCGGGTACGACGCACTACCAGGTAATGAACTTGACGACCCAGCGCATGATCTCCGACAACACGACGCTACAACGATCCATCAATCTCGAGTCCGGCGCGCCGGGCACGCTTCCCTATCACAGCTTCCAGGTCCGCGCGTGCAACGACGTGGGCTGCTCGGCATGGGTGATTCCTTTCGATGACTAATGATTCGATGGAAAAGGGGATGCACTTGGCGCGTTTGGGGCAGGGTGTGATCGAGAGCGTATGCGGTGGCGTGCTTGGAAGGAATGTGCGATGAAGGCGTTGAATTTCGTAGTTGGTTTGCTTGCCTTTGTCTCGTTAGCATCAGCAGCGCGTGGCGAAGAGGTCACGTACTACCTGACTAATCCGCAAGGCACTCCGTTGGCAACAACGGACGCGCAGAACAACATCACGCGTCGGTTGGATCAAAAGCCCTATGGGCAGGGCGTGATCGATGAGGAAGCGGGGATAGGATATACGGGCCATGTGATCGACGGCGAAACAGAGTTGGTCTACATGCAACAGCGGTACTACGATCCGACCGTGGGGATTTTCCTTTCGATTGATCCCGTTGGTGTGGACGTTGCCTCCGGTGCGCACTTTAATCGCTACAACTATGCATACAACAATCCATATAGATATACCGATCCAGACGGGCGATGCCCGATGTGCATCGGCTTCCTGATCGGTGCGGGCATAGAGGTGGCCATGCAGCTGGTGACGCAAGGTAAGGTTGATAACTGGACGGCCGTAGGCGTATCGGGTGCTGTGGGCGCGATTACGGGCGGGGTCGGCAGCTTCGCCGGCAAGGCCGCAATCAGTGGAACTATCACCGCTACGCGGGCCGTGACAACGACCGCATTGGCGGGCGGCGCCGCTGCTGCTACAGGTAAGATTGTCGAAGGTGAGTTGACTGGAAAGCCCGCTAGTTCAAAAGAAGTTGCTGTGGCGGCCGCAGCGGGTGCTGTAGGCAGTGGGGCTGGTGCTAAAGCCAGTCTGGCTGGTGTGGCAAGACTTGAGACAATGGCTGCGCGTAGTGATATCGCGGGGCAGATCGGTAGGACTACTCAAGCCGCTGTCCAGCAGGGTGGGAAGATCGTAGAGCAAACGAGCGGTGCTGAAAAAGCTGCACAGACCACCGTAGACGCGGTAGCAAACTACGCGGAAAAGAAAGCGAATCAATAGGTATCATCGAGGAGTGAACTTATGAGGCCATGGCTTGCTGCCTACTTGCACGTCGCGTTGCGCATGGGGTTGTTTAGCATCCCTCCGGCACTTGCATATTGGTTGATATCCGATCTGAAAACCGCATTGAAAGTATTTCTGATTTTCTTTGTGGCTAGTCAGCTCCCTCTCGCGTGGACTTATCGAAAAGAACTACTAGCTATCTACAGACAAAGAAGATAGGCAGGAGCGAGGTACTTGCTCGCCATGAGTATCAAGATATAAATCCAGGTTTGATGAGAGTAACGATAGTACTGGTCAGCCGTCTGTCGATAGCGGCGTGCGGCGATGACTATGAGCGCGTTACGGCGGAAGAGATGGCTGGAGCGCTATGTGTTCCCAACGCCAATGTGGTCACGGCACCACTCTGGGTAACGACCAGGGTCGCACCAGATGCCGGAGGAGTTGTATTCCGGGGATGCGAGTCAACTGATCCTGATAATTGTTCCATTCCGGACGAGGTGTCTTCGGGCGTGGTCATGTCTAAGACGAAGTTCACCTGTTGGGCATGAAAGGACTTTGGAGAGAAGGCCTTCTACAAGGCGGCTTCGAATGCCGAGCTGGAAGCAGGTTCGTACCGAGTCGTTACCGGCAGTGCGGAAAAGGGTGGGAGCATTCTGGCGATTACCATAGCCCCGTCGGGTCAGAAGTTGCTGTACTGGAAAACCAACGTTCGTCATCCGAGAAGGCCTCACTTTCGGACGGCGACCTTCTGCTGGCTAGCTGTGAGTGGAGCGTGTTAGAAACCAGTCCCGCTGTTGTCGAGACGGGGTACATGTGCCGTCGAATGATGAATGCTCCGGATTACGCGTTGAGCTATTCGTTTTCGCGAACACAAATCAGCAGCGAAGGAATCGCCGATCTGGATCGCCGGCTCGTAGTAGCCATCGGCGCATGGCGCTGTAAGGGCGGTCGATAGGCCTGTATTTGCCTTCAGCCAATTTGGATTTTTCAGTGGACGAAGGGAAGTACTGCGCCCAGGTTTTTCCGTATTCTCTGTCGGTACAAGCATAAAAGAGGACCAATGATGCACATTGTTCTAATGATCATCGCGTGGTTGTTTTTTTTCAGTCTCGTAGCTTATCTATTTTCTCTGAGTCGACTATCGATCCGATTTCGGTTGGATCCAAATGTTATGACTGACGCGCAAAAGCAACCGGGCATGTTGAGCGCGCCTGCTCAAATTCGTTTGTTGAAAATGATTTTCTGGCCTGGGGCTTTGCCAGAAATTTCTTTTCACGTACATAGGGTTCTGATCGTTTCTGTGCGAGTATCTGGAGCCGTTTCCTTTATTCTCTTTTTCACGATTATTTCCGCGATATTTCTTGGGGCATACGAGTAGCGGAATGAGATGCGGGTGGACCTTGAAACCGCCTAGCCATATGGAGATTGATCGTGAAGATTTTTCTTATGCTTCTTATTTCGCTCTCGATCACATTTTCTGAAACTGTGTTTGCGGCAGACCTTAGTCTTCAAATCATAGTCGAGCCACATACGGGAAAGTTGCATGTTCTTCTTGTGAATTCATCTGGCGATACTATTAGGGTAAATCGCGGGTTCTCGATTGCTCCCCTTATCGGAACGCTTGAATTCGATATAACGCACCAGGGGAAAGCCATGGCACTTCAGGCGTTGGTGAATCCTCGAACTGTCGATCAGTCGTTCTATGTCGATCTGTCCCCAGGGGAGATTTCGGGTCATGTATTCGGTATCAACCATGTTTCGCAGCTATATGGCTTGCGTGCGGGGTATTACGAGCTTTCCGTTAAGTATGAAGACAATAGTGCTTCGAAATACCGAGCCATTGCTGGTGTTTTTTTGTCGAAGCCCATCCGGCTATGTGTTGACGATAAGGGTGAGGTTGGCGGCGATCCGTCAGGCATCTCTGACGGAAAGCAGGCCCCGGATCAGAGTAATTAATGCTTCGTTGACCGACTGCGCGAAAGAAGAAAGAAGAGAAGGTGAATGATGTATCAGCGAATCATTTTGTCCGTGGTTTTTGCGTCCATATTTACGACGCAGCTGGCTGTGGCTGCCACTGACGAGATTCGGACAACATGCTGGGTCCGCGACCATGCAGATAGTCTGCGTGGCAAGGTTGTGACCGTATATGGTGATTTGGTGGGCGGTGGGGTCCATGGAACTGTAATAATTTCACCACGCTGTGAAGGCAAGGGTGTTTCCTTGGTCATAAGTAACACCAAAGGAGATATGGGGTTGGCAATGCTGGATGATTCGCTGATGCGACTTGGCGCAGTGGGTACGGCGTTCAAAGACATTAACGTTAATATTTCCGGACATATAGGGCTGTCTAAAGGCGAAAATCCTCACTTTTTGTTTTATGTTGATACTGTGAATTCCATGACAATCAAATATCCATCGAAGGATATCGAGGTAGCCCATTAGCCTGGTAAAGTGAATTTCCAGCCATTCATATCGCCGACCTTGGCGGTTGTGATGACGACGGATACTCCGCTGATGAGGCGCCTGGACGTGAGGATGGGCAATGAAATGCATAGGCTGGTATTCTTTCTGTCGCTTTTAGTTGCAGTGTTGCGGCGGATGCCGTGGCTAGTGAATATTTTCATCGTAACGGCGTTGGTCATTATCTATGTTTGCTTATGGTGGGCGCGGTTTCTGCGGGCATTTTTCAAAAATGGTGCATTAATGGGCATCGTTTGTGGTTGCGTCGGACATTAGTATTTATAATTGCGGAAGTGATTGTGGCCACGCTGCTGCTATGGCGAGATTGATGCGGCTTTCGCAAGATTCGAAAGCCTCGGGATCAGAGTAATTAATTCATCATTGACCGACTGAGCAACGGAAGGCTAGGGGCGAGCTCGTGCTTCATGCCAATCGTAACCTGAAAGATGGCTTGATCTAGGTGGTTATTACTGGCTGGCTATGGCGGAAAATTACTTCGTTTTTGAGCTGGCTACTCCGGGGCATAAGGCATTGACACATCATGCCTTGTATCCGTAAATTCTTTCGATGCCGGCGTGGGCCGGTACTTCCGGGGGAAGGGGAATGTTCTGCCGCCTCATGGTCACGAGGGCGCATTCATAGTGCGGACTTCGCCGGTTACGTGCGCCGTGCTTTCGGCGTTGACGATCTGTCTTGTCTCCTGCGCCACGGTGAAAGCTCCGGTGGCGGCTGCGTCCGTGCCGGTAGCGAGTGCTCCCGTCGAATGTAATGTTTACCTGCGGAATGCGTGTTTCCGGTTTGAGGAGGGACAGTCTGTCGTCGCCTCGTCGCCCGTGGATTTCTATCTTTACAGGGTTCAGCTTGCCGACAATGTTCGGGCGACGATCTACTATGGCCGGCATCCGAACACTAAGCTGACTGATCGGAGTATCGAGAGCAATTGCAGCAAAGTGAGCGCCGCCAGATGCATTATCCAGGTGGATGCTCAGCGCATCGAAGCTCTCTATCAGGTTGCATCGCAGGATGAGTCCATGCATCTGACGATACTCGTTGCTGATGGCTCCGATGAAAAACTAGCTAAAGATTTCATCAGCACGTTCAGGGCATGCGAAACGAATGATCGCGGCGTCGAGTGCTCTCCTGGGGAACTGTTCGATACGACGAAATATCATCCGGCCATCCCGCGTCGGTTGCGATAGCGAACACAAAGGCAAGCTGCTCGTATGCCGTTTTACAACATCCTCATGGTGGCGGATGGTCTATCCGTACCATCGCCTTCCGGCGGAGATCCCATCATCGGTTTCTTTGCTACGCGCCGAGTCTTTGGCCGCGACGAACGCAGTGTGCGCGAGAAGGCATTGATACTTATCGCTGCAGAGTGGTTCGGCGGCTCTTATGCTGGTCAGGGGAATTCCGACAATGCGTCATTTCAGATCGAACGGTGCAGCAAGTTGCCTCTCCACCGTGCACCGTTCTTCAATCCAAAAGGGTACACCTTTTTTTCGCAGGACTAAATGTTCCGGTTCTTTCTCTGTTGTATTCATTGCCGACGATCGAGATTGTTCCAAAGTCGTGTTCAGGCGTCGGTGAATCCGGGAGCGATCGACCGGTCGTTCTTTGTGGATCTGGCACCGGGCCTGATTTTGGGCAGATATGAAGATATTTATGCCTCAACGTACGGATCCATACCGATGCGTTTTCGTCATCTCCTATCCATTTGCGTGTTGATGGTGAAGGAGGAATGAAGCGGTAAGGGTTTGCCTTGTGGAGGGCCTCATGTTTTGGAAAAGAATCGGACGATATGAAGCGGGACTACACTCTTCTGTATGCGTGCATGTCCTCTCTTTGCGGACTCGCGGTCGTGACGTCGTGTCCGCAGTTCTGGCAGCCGATGCTGGTTCTTATGGTGACGACTGTTCTTTCCTGCCGGCTGTTTCTTCAGCCGAAAAACCGAAGAAGGTACGTCTATGTTGCCGCGAGTCTGGGAGCGGGCGGTTTACTAGTGGGTCTTTGCTTTAGAACAGGAACGCATCTGACGGCAATGGGATCTTTCATATCGTTCTTCCTGGGTGTTACTGCCCTTATCGTCAGTTGGCAGCTTTTCAAGGCGGAAGAACCGTCCCCGGAGGGTGGTGAAAGCTCTGGCAATGAAGGCTGACGTGACTGTGGCTGCTTGCCATGCCCGCGATGAAGGTGTCGTGGTCGGTGCGTCGAGCGCCGATTCAATTCTTTGGGGAATGACGGTGCTCCCGCTTCTCGGGGTCATCGCGCTACTGGACCTTGCATGGATGATCGCATTGGTCTGCACGGCGAGAGGACGCATTTTCTGGCAAGGATGGTTGATGGTGGTTTTGTCGCTATCGATCTTGATCGTAGCGGTCGCATACGACAATCACAGGTATCGATCGGTGACTCATCTGTCGAGCGACGCCAGATGACCGGAACGATATTGCGTGGACGCGGTCGACGGGGTTGACGCCAGCTGTCAAAGCTATGCCTTCCGGAGAACATGCCCTGTGAGATTGTTTTTCTTCGTATGGGTGATGCTCGCCTTCCTTTGGGCGGGATTGGCGTATGTGTTTTTCCGCAGAACTGCCACGATCCTGGGCGACAAGGAGCCACGCGATTTTTTTGGTTTCAACGACTCGTCTTACTTCATGAAGTTTTTCCTTGGCCTTCGTTCCGTCCCATCCGGTGGATATCTAAGTACGTTCATCGCGTTGCTTCGGGTGGGCTATGTACTAAGTATTTTCGCACTATGTGTCTTCATGTATTCAGGGTTCACCTTTACCTTCCAGATGCATGGATGCGACGAGTGTATTGTGGCGCCTGCTGACCAACCAGTTATGTTCTGGTTGGTCTATCCAACCGTACTGATGGCTCTCGTGTACTGCCACCTGGCGTACGCTTTTGTTGAAACGATGGATTTCATTTGCGACGACATCGATGATCAGCAGGTATCCGGTCTGGCGGGAACGTTGTATACCCTGCGTTTTGTCGTGGGCAATCGGACGCTTCCGGAAGGCGGTCCTCGCGCTATGCTTCTCGGGCTGCGTATCGTCCTTGGGCTCACGGTCGCGGGAGTCATAGCAGCAATCTGGTACGCGAACTTGCCGAGATGATCTTCAGGTGTCCTGGAGGCTGGAAAGCTCGTATACAGAAAGTCTACGTTGTGCACCACGAGCACGAAACGCAAAGCCTCGAAGATGAGTCGAAGCTCATCGGCATCTATGCAAGCTGCGACGATGCCGAGTGCGCGTTCGATCGCGCAAAGTTACCTCCGGTTGCGGTTATCCCAAGGTCTTCGTCGTCAGTGAATACGTTCCTGGTGAAGACCACTGGGTCGAAGGCTACTTCACCTGGACTCCTGAAGCCCCCTGAACGGGCTTTCAAAAATGCAGCTCGTTCTCACTCGGGCCGTGGACCCATGACCCTGATCCTTGGGACGCGGCCTGGCATCCATGTTGCGATGCAAGATAAGCATCCGCAATTTGCTACACATGACTTCCGGCAATGTCGCCCCGACGCCCGGTCGGCTCACTATCGGCCATTCACCATCGTTCAGGGGATGTCATGCGTACTGTTCTCGTTTCGGCCATCGCGCTCGCGCTGTCCGGTGTATCGATGGCCGGTTTTGCCGCCGATCTTGCCACCACGCAGCTGCCGCGCGAAGTGCGGCCCAGTCATTACGACGTTTCCATCGTGCCGCATGCCGAAAAGCTCGGTTTCGACGGCAAGGTCAGCGTCGCGGTTGAGGTGCTGAAGCCCACCACGAGCATTACGTTGAATGCGATGGACATGACGTTCTCGTCCGTGTCGCTGACCCCGGCGGGCAAGATGGCGCTCGCCGCGCCGAAGGTGGCCGTGGACAAGGACGCCCAGACGGCGACCTTCACGTTCGCCAAGCCCCTGCCGGCTGGTACCTATACGCTGGCGATGGTTTATACCGGCAAGATCGGCACGCAGGCCAATGGTCTGTTCGCCATCGACTACGACACGAAGGACGGCAAGAAGCGCGCCCTTTACACGCAGTTCGAGAATTCCGATGCCCGCCGCTTCATTCCTTCGTGGGATGAGCCGGCATATAAGGCGACCTTCACGCTCGACGTGACGATTCCGACCGGCGAGATGGCGGTGAGCAACATGCCTGCCGCGACGACGGACAAGCTGGGCAACGGCACGACGCATGTCGTGTTCGTGCCGTCGCCGAAGATGTCGACCTACCTGCTGTTCTTCGGTACGGGCGAGTTCGATCGTGCGACCACCAGCGTCGACGGCACCGAAATCGGCGTCATCGCGCAGAAGGGCAAGGCGTCGCAGGCGAATTTCGCGCTGGAATCGTCCAAGGCCGTGCTGCAGGAATACAACAGCTATTTCGGCGTGAAGTATCCGCTGCCGAAGCTGGACAATATCGCTTCGCCCGGTAGCAGCCAGTTCTTCAGTGCCATGGAAAACTGGGGCGCGATCTTCACGTTCGAGTATGCATTGCTGCTCGATCCGACGATCTCCACCGCCGCCGACAAGCAAGGTGTCTTCAGCATCGCCGCGCATGAAATGGCGCACCAGTGGTTCGGCGATCTGGTCACGATGCGCTGGTGGGACGACCTGTGGTTGAACGAAGGTTTCGCTTCGTGGATGGCCGCACGCACCACCGAAAAGCTGCATCCGGAATGGAATGCGCAGCTGTCTGCCGTGGATGTGCGCGAAGGTGCGATGTCGCGCGACGCTATCGTCACCACGCATCCCATCGTGCAGCGCATCGATACGGTGGAGCAGGCGAGCCAGGCATTCGACACCATTACCTATTCGAAGGGCGAGGCGGTTATCCGCATGCTCGAAGGCTATGTCGGCGCGGACAAGTGGCGCGAAGGCGTGCAGCGTTATATCAAGGCGCACGCGTACGGCAACACGGTATCGGACGACCTGTGGAAGGAAATGGATGCCGTCGCCGGTCCGGGCGTCACGACGATCGCGCATGACTTCACGTTGCAGGCAGGCGTGCCGTTGATCAGCGTGGAAGCGGGTAAGTGCGAAGGCGGCAACACGGCTGTCACGCTGACCCAGGGTGAGTTCACCAAGGATCGTCCGGGCAAGGCCGCGCTGCGCTGGCACGTGCCGGTCATCGCGCAGACGATCGGTGGCAAGCCTGTTACGACGCTGGTCGATGGGAAGGCATCCGTTTCACTGCCGGGTTGCGGCCCGGTGCTGGTCAACGCGGGTCAGTCGGGTTACTACCGCACGCAGTACACGCAGCCGCAGTTCACCGCGTTGCGCGACGCTTACGCCAAGCTGCCCGCCATCGACCAGATGGGTCTGATCGGCGACGCGTGGGCGCTGGGCATGGCCGGACTCGAACCGACGACCAACTTCCTCGATCTGGCCAAGCAGGTCCCCGTCGATGCCGCACCGGAAATGTGGGGCACCGTCGCGGGCGATCTGCGCAGTCTGGATATGTATTACCTCGGCGACACCGCGCGTCAGGCCACCTTCCGCAAGTACGCCATTTCCCGCCTGCATCCGGTGTTCGAGCGGATCGGCTGGAAGGCGAAGGCCAGCGAGACGGCATCGGTGGCGATCCTGCGTTCGGAACTGATCGGCACGCTTGCCCAGTTCGGCGACAAGAGCGTTATCGACGAAGCGCGTCGCCGCTTCGCCGCGCAGGGGACCGATCCGTCGGCCGTACCGGCCGAGCTGCGCAAGATCATCACTGGCGTAGTCGCCAGTCGTGCGGATGCGGCCGCTTGGGACAAGCTGCATGCCGATGCGAAGGCCGAGAAGACACCGCTGATCAAGGATCAGTTGTACACGATGCTATCGATCGCCGAAGACGACGCACTGGCGAAGAAGGCGCTGGATCTTGCGCTGACCGACGAGCCGGGCGCGACGAACAGTGCGGGCATGATCCGCTCGGTGTCGCGCAATCATCCCGATATGGCGTTCGACTTCGCCGTGGCGCATAAGGCTCAGGTCGACAAGCTGGTCGATTCCACGTCCAGCAGCCGTTATTACCCGGGGCTTGGCGGTTCGTCGCTGGATCCGGCGATGATCGGCAAGATCGAAGCATTCGCCAAGGCGAATATCGCCGAAGGTTCGCGTCGCGATGCCGAGACGTCGATCGCGAACATCAAGTACCGGACCATGGTGGTGCGCGAGCGTCTGCCGTCCGTGGATGCATGGCTTAAAACGCAGAAGTAATCGAAGCGTGGCGCGTCCGGCAACGGACGCGCCACCGGTTGCAGGCAATCAGCGGGTAAGGCGAATCTCGAACAGGCGCGGCCAGCGCTTGCCGGTCACGAATAGCCGGTCGTGTGCCTCGTCGTAAGCGATGCCATTGAGGACATCGTTTACCGGATCGTTCACCTGTGTTGTACCCAGTAGTCCCTTGAGGTCGATCCAGCCCAGGACATGGCCGGTCTTCGGGTCGATCCGCGCAATGCGGTCTGTCTGCCAGATGTTGGCGTAGATTTCGCCCTTCACCCATTCCAGTTCGTTGACCTTCCAGACGGGCACGCCATTGGCGGTCACGTCGATGGTGCCTACGGCTTTGAGCGTCTCCGGATCGAGGATGCGTATCCTGGGCGTGCCGTCGCTCATATAGATATGAGTGGCATCGCGGGTCATGGCCCAGCCTTCGCCCGGATAGCTGAATCGCCCTGTCGGCGCGAATGTCGTCTTGTCCATGATGAATCCGACTCCCTCCCGCCACGACAGCTGGATCAGCTTCGGTCCCCACGCGATGATGCCTTCGCCGAAGTAACCCTTCGGGGTGGCGACACGCTGAAGGACTTCGCCCGATTCTAGGTCCACCTTGCGGACGGAGGACATGTTGGGTTCGCCGGTGCTCTCGTACAGATAGCCGTTGTCGTAGAACAGCCCTTCGGTAAACGCCTTTGGGTCATGCGGGTAGCTGTGGACCACCTTGTAGCCGTATACGGGCAGCCCGGAGCCAAGCGCAACGTCGGACTGCACGGTCAGCGCCGTGCCAAGGGCGACGGCTAGCCATTGAAACGCGGAAGTACGGTGCATCCGGACACCTGAGGTTTGGTTGCAGGAAAACACGACGTCGTCGGTTGGCAGAACCTACTGAGACGCTGGCGTCAATGCAAGCAGCCCAGGCGCTACGGTTTGCGCAAGCGTATCTCGTAAACGTTCGGCCAGTTTTTCCCCGTGACCAGTAGTGTGTCGTGTCCCTTGTCATAGGCAATGCCGTTCGGCACGCTGTCAGCGTCACTGGCGCCGACCAGGGACGTGAGCTGCGAGATGTCCACCCAGCCCTTCACCTTGCCGCTTTGGCCGTCGATCCACGCGATGCGATTGGTGGGCCACACATTGGCGAACAGGTCGCCATGCACCCATTCCAGCTCGTTCAGCCATTCGACCGGATGTTCGCCATCGGTCACGATCATCGCGTCTGTTTCGCGCATGCGCTCGTCGAAAAAACGGAGGCGTGGGCTGCCGTCGCTCATAATCAGGCGTGTGCCGTCGGACGTCATGCCCCAGCCGCCGCCGGGTAGCGACAGGGTCTCTATTTTCGCGAGCGATCCCGCGTCGTAGACGAAGACCGGCGAATCCTTGTAACTGACCTGATACAGCCGGCGATGGAGCAGGGCCATGCCTTCGCCGAAGGCGTCGGCGGGAATGGCGACAGACGAAATGGGCATGCCACTCGCCGGATCGATTTTCTTTACGGCCGACCGGCCGAGCAATCCGGTGGATTCGTAGAACACGCCATCGGCCAGAAAGAAGCCTTCGGTGAACGAACTGACGTCGTGGCGATAGCTGGCGACTACGTCGTAGTCGAGCAGAGGGGTCTGATATGGCGCGCGCTCGACCGTTGACTGGCATCCGGCAACGAAGGCAGCAAGTCCTATCGATAACCTGCGCACGCTATTAGTCTCCAGCAATGGCATGAGCTGCTACCGCTTTACCGTCGTTGACATACGTGACACTGGGATGCGTGCCAGGTCCGGCAACGACCGAATCAGCCACGCGCAGGCAGCTGCGTCCTTCCAGTGATGTATAGAATGCTGCCAGCGATGGAAAGACGCGATGGGCATCGGTAGTGATTTGACGACAGACCAGTAGGGAACACATAGCAGCCAGCAGGTGCATGCTGGGGCAGTCTTCTTCGAGGAACAGGAAGGAGCCGGCGGGATTGAGTTCGAGGAATCGCCAGCGGCCTTCGGTATCGATGACGAAATCCGACGCGCAGTAACCCAGCTTCAGTTCGCCCATCATGCGTAGCAGCGACGATGCGACATGGGCGGGCGGCTGGATCGGTTCCATACGAAGCTTGTCGCGATGGATCTGCCGGAAATCGATATCGCCCGGTTCGCGGTGGTGCATGGCCAGCGCATGGACGGTGTCGCCGATGACGACGACACGTACGTCGGCCACGATGGGAACGTACGGCTGATAGATGGCGGGAGACATCGCCAGTTCGGCGTCGCTGGCTTCCATTAGCCGGCGCGCGTCGACAGCCCGCGCGTATGCGGTCCATAGCTTGCCCTCGCTATTGTCCCGCCATGTATGCGGTTGGAAGGGTTTCACCACGACCTGCGGGTGCAGACGGAGGAAGTTTCGTATGCGTTCGGGAGAAGCGCTCATCAGCGTGGGTGGAACATCGAGACCGCAGCGCCGGGCGGCGTACAACTGCCACGATTTGTTCTCGGCTTCCAGCAGGCGCGAGTAAGGATTGATCGAATAGACGTTCTCGCTGCGATCCAGCCACCAGTGCAGGTTTTTCTCGTACTCCAGCGCTTCGACTTGCGCGTATCCGCGGTACATGTCGGGCACGTCGTCCATGCACTTCTGTCGACGGAAACGCCGGTTGAGCACACTGATGCGCCGGCTACCCCGTGTCACGTCGCGACGGAATGGCTCATTGTCGGGATCGTCGGGAAACAGAGCGATGTTCCCGAGCTGCGCATGTACCGGCAGGGCGGTATCGATCAGTTCGCAGGGAAAGCCGCCGGCGCGGATCGCCCAGCGGATCGCCTGTGCATGCAGGTCGTCCTGCGTGGAGAAAATCAGTGAATTCATTGTGCCTTCCATGGATGGATCGCGAGTGGGGACCGCGGCTTGCGCCGCGATCCCGGGGCATGGCCAGTGCCGCTTAGTCCATCGCGGTTTCGTACTGGGAGCCGGTTTCGCCGTGGTTCGTGCGGGCGATGGTCTGCATCCGCATGCCGCCGGCGACCTGTGCGGCCTCGTCGATCGTGATCTCGCGAGCCAGCGTGCGGATGATCGGGGCGACGTCGGTGTTCGGGTTCTTGTCGTTCATGTACATACTCCATTGATGGGATTGGCGAGGCGGACGCTCTCCCTTGCGCCGCGTTCGTCGTCGTGACCGCCGTCTATCGGCGGCCACGTATCCGCGCCTCCCTGCGCGGGTTGTTCGGTGTTTTCGCCAGTGCGAAGATCGATGATGCGATCGGCGCTTCGAAGCGTTTCGGGGCGGTGCGCGATGACGATGCGTGTCATCGCGGCGGAGCGGATGTGGGCGTTGACGCGTTGCTCGGTGGTCACGTCGAGGTGGCTGGTGGCTTCGTCGAGAAGAAGGATCGATGGCTGGCGATAAAGCGCTCGCGCAATCACCACGCGCTGCTTCTGTCCGCCGGAAAGCGACGAGCCCATATCGCCGGCCAGCGATTCGTAGCCCATCGGCATGGCGACGATGTCGTCGTGGATGGCGGCGGCGCGTGCGGCGGATTCGATGCGCTGCATCATCGCGTCGCCGCCTTCGTCGAAGAACGAGATGTTGTCGGCGATCGATCCGGCGAAGAGTTCGTCGTCCTGCAGGACGGCACCCAGGAGGCGCCGGTAGTTGTCCAGTCCGTAGTCGCGTATGTCCACGCCGCCGATCAGTACGGCACCTTCGGTCGGTTCGACGAGGCCGAGCAGCAGGCGTGCCAGCGTGCTCTTACCGCAGCCGGACGGTCCGGCGATGGCGACGGACTCGCCCGCCGCGACCGTGAAATTGAGATGGCGAAGTACCCAGGGTTCGTGCATGCCGTAGCGATAGCCAAGATCGCGTACGGTGATGTCGGTCGACGGCAGGGCCATGCCGCGCCGACCTTCGGTATGGGCTTCGGGTTCCGTGTGCGCGATGTCGGCGACGCGGCGCAGGTGGACGCCAAGCAATCGCAGTTCCACCAGTTTGTCGATCAGGCTGCCGGTTTTCGTCACCAGTTGGTCCGCGTAACCGGCGAAGGCCACCAGCATGCCGGCCGAAAGACGTCCGTTCATGACGAACCACGCACCAAACGCGAACAGGGCAAGGCGCTGCGCGCCGAACAGGCCCTGGGCCAGAGCACCGAAGGCGAGGTTAAGCCGCTGGATGCGCATGTCGCGCTCGCCGGCATCGTGCGTGACGTTCTCGAAACGGACACGTCGCCGGGTCGCCTGGTTCGCGAGTCGTATCGTCTGTGCGCCGCGGATCGATTCCATCAGCTCGGTCTGCTGACGGGCGGCATATACCAGCTGTTCTTCGCTGGCATGCCATAGCCTCCGCGAAAACAACCAGCGCAGTAGTCCGTAACCGCTGAGGACGGCAATCACAAGGCCGGTCATTGGCAGGCTGTAGAAACAGAGGACCGCCAGTGCGGTGACGCCGACCAGTCCATCGAGCAGCGCTTCGACGAACGCGCCGGTCAGTGTCGACTGCATCATGCGTAGCGACGTGAATCGGGAGAGGATGTCCGCTGTATGACGTCGTCCGAAATAGTCCAGTGGCAGCCGCAACAGATGCGAAAAGAGATTGACCGACCACTGGGCATTCAGCGTCGCACCCAGCCAGCTGAGCAGCCAGCCGCGAGCCACGGTGAGTGTGGATTGTGCAAGTAGCACGGCCAGGAATCCGGCGGTTATCGCCAGCAGGAAGCGCCGGTCGCCGGTGACCAGTGCGCGGTCGAGAACGATCTGTGTGAAGTATGGGAGTACCAAAGCAAGCGCTTCGATGGCGAAAGCGAGCCCCAGTACCTGGGTGACGCTGCCTGCCATACCGCGCAATCGACCGGTCACGGATCGCAGCGAGAGCCGCGGTTGTTCGTCCGCCGCGCGGAAATCGGGCGTCGGCGTTACTTCCAGAAGAATGCCGGTGAAGTGGGTACCGACGTCCTTCATGGTCATCCATCCGGCGCCGCGGGCGGGATCGTGGATGTGCATGCCACGTCTGCCGCGCGCGGTGAGTACGACGAAATGATTCAGGTCCCAGTGCAGCATGCACGGCAGCGGCGCATCCCTCAGATGCGCCAGTTCGGCTCGTAGCGGCCGGGCACGCAGCGCAAGGGTCGACAGCATGTCGATCAGCGCGGGCAGGGCGGCACCTTTCAGCGATGTGGGGAACCGGCGGCGCAAGGTGGCCAGATCGATACGGTGCCCATGCCATGCGGCAAGCATCGCGACGCATGCAAGGCCGCATTCGGCTGCTTCGGCCTGCATCACCAGCGGGACGCGCCGCGTGCCGGAGAATCGCATTACGGTCGCGCTCCGAACAGTACGTCGGCGAGGCGAACCCGCGACACCGCGATATCGGCAGTCACCGCCATGCCGAGCTTGAGCTCCGCATCGCCCGGCTCGAAGTCGATCAGCGTGCGGTAACCTGAAACATCCGACTGCATCGAAGGGAGTGCGGCGACATCGACGACGCGACCGCGTATGGCGATGCGGGCACGGGTCAGAGTGCTTTCGTAGCGTATGAGTGCGGACTGTCCGGCGCGTACCGCATCGGCGGCGCGTGTCGGTAGCCACACTTCGGCGGCGAGCCGGGTGCCTTCGGGAAGTACGGTGGCGAGCCGTTCGTCCACCGTGACCCGCTGGCCTGTGCGGGTCACGATATCGACGAGGGTGCCGTCGACGGGAGATCGCAACGTTTCGTCGCGATGCAGCTCCGCCTGCGCCAGTTCCTGCGTCGTCGCGGCAATCTTCTGGCCCAGTTCCGTGCCGAGCGTGCGTTCGCCGGCGCGGTTTTCGTCAATGGCGGCATTCAGTGCTTTTGCTTCGCGCGCAAGTTCGAGTTCGTGCTGGCGTAACTGTTTCGACCGTGTGGCATGTTCCAGTGCGACGTCCTTCTGCCGCAGCAGGTCGACATCGCTGACGAGGCCCTTGCGCGAAAGCGTAGACCATCGGCTATGCAGCCCATCGGCGAGTTGCGCCCGCTGACGGGTTAACGCGGTTTCTTCGCGAACTTCGGCGAGTTCGGCGTGGAGCAGGGCGAGTCGCCTGTCGATGCCATCGCGTTGTCGTTGCGCTTCGGTCGTCAGTGCGGCTTTCTGATTTCGCAGTACGTCGATGCGTTCGCGAAGACTGCGCGCGAGAGCGGCGAAGGTATCGCCGAATGCGGTGCTGGCGTGTTCGGCGGAGATGTCCACCAGCGCGTCGTTCTTCTGTACATGCGCTCCATTCGGGAAGCGAATGCGTGAAATAACGCCGCTGGCTGGCGCGGTAACGGCGACGACGCCACCCGACGCGACGAGTTTTCCTGTCGCATGCGCATGATTCGTATACATGCCGGTGAAGAGCAGGACGGCGAGTGCGGCGGGCAACAGGAACGCGACGGCGAGCAGATACCAGCCGAGGGCGGGCGGTCGCATGCGGACCGTTCCCATCCATTCCTTCGCGCGGGCAGTCCGCGCCTCCGTTCTAAACAGCGACATCCTTCGCTTCCATGTCCTTGGGCGGCGCGATTGATAGTTGGGGCGGAATTTTCGGTCAATAGGAAAATTTCTGTAACGATGTACTGATTGCGTTCTTGCGAGACAAATTCTATTGATTGGTAGTGGGTTATGTATTCGTAATTTATTTGGATGTCCAATTGGAAGGATGTTCGTTTCTTGTTGTATGTGTCGTGTTGTCTTGAGAGTCTTCGTAGAGTTCGTGCCGCTTTGGGGCGACGACCGATGGGTTCGCCGTGGGCCCCTGCCTGCGCAGGGGCGACGGTGAGGGTTAGGGAAACGTTTCTATAACCCTCACCGTCGTTCCTGCGCAGGTGTATGGACCGGAGAGATGGTTAACAGATGTGCCAGGACATGGTTTACACCTCGACCGCCAAGTTGTGGCGACTCGAGGCCCAGCCCATGCCCTGGAAGGAAACCTCATCCATGTCACTTCGTACTGAGCTTGTCGCGGTGGCCAAGCAGCCCGGTCAGTCGATCACTGAGCTGGCCCGCCGGTTCGGCGTCAGCCGAACCACCGCGTACAAATGGCTAGGCCGCGATCAGGCGCACGAGCCCCTGGCCGACCGCTCGCGGCGTCCCCATCGCACCCCAACGCGCACGGCTCAGTCGCTCGAAGAGCGCGTGGTCGCCCTGCGCCGACAGTTCCCCCACTGGGGTGGCCGCAAGCTGTTTGTGTTGCTTCAGCGCGAGGGCCTGGCGCCTCCGGCACCGAGCACGATCACCCACATCCTTCGGCGCCATGGCCTGCTGTGGTCGCCCACCGAGCCGGCCGTGCATCCCTGGCAGCGCTTCGAGCATGCCGAGCCGAACGACCTGTGGCAGATGGACTTCAAAGGCCCCCTCCGTGTCGGCCGCGGTCGGTGCGATCCGTTGACCGTGCTCGACGATCATTCCCGCTTTAACCTGATCCTGGGCCATAACGCCGACATGACCGGCGCCACCGTGCAGCACTGGCTCACCGAGGCCTTCCGCCGCTACGGCCTGCCGCGGCGCATGAACATGGATAACGGCACCCCGTGGGGCATGGGCAACGGCCTCTCCCGGCACTTGTCCACGCTCGGCGTATGGTTGGTCCGCCTTGGCATCCACCTGAGCTTCAGCCGTCCGTTTCATCCGCAAACCAACGGCAAGGACGAACGCTTCCATCGAAGCTTGGACATCGAGCTGCTGCGTGGCCGCCACTTCCTGAATCTGACCGAGGTGGAGCGGGCCTTCGCGCACTGGCGCGAGATTTACAACCACGTGCGCCCGCATCAGGCCATCGGCATGGTACCGCCGGTGACACGCTATCGCCTCAGCCCACGCCCCTTCCCCGAACGGCTCGATCAGATTACCGAGTACGGCCCCGACGACATCGTCATCGGGGTCGATCAACGCGGCCGGATCAAACTACTCACGCGGCCGCTCGTGGTCTCGACAGCGCTCAAAGGTCAGCTCATCGCCGCCCGGCCCCGGCCCGATCAGGACGGTGTGTATGACCTCTATTTTGCTCACCACTGGCTCGATGTCGTCGACCTGCGACGACCGCGATAAAGTGTCCACCATGTCCTGGCACATCTGTTAACCATGTCTCCGGTCCATACACGCAGGCAGGAATCCAGCGCGTGGTGCCGGATTTTCGCGGTGAGGCGATTCGGTCTTTCCCCCGCCCGAAGTCGGGAGCAATAGCCCCCTGGCCATCCGTTCTATTTACTCGCCACCCCATCCCGTCTTACCGTCCCCAAGGACAATCCGGAGGAGCGACGCTATGCGCTTTGGACCATGGTTCGTGCTGGCGACAGCCGCAGTAATGGCCGCTCCCGGGATGGCGCCCGATACCCCCCTATCTCCGCCCCGCGACGGGCGCCCGTCCGTCGGCCAGCGGTTGGCGCCGGCGTCGAAGGACATGGCTTTCTACGATACGGATCCCTGCCGCCATCACCGGCGTACCGGCGTCTGCCGGCTACTGCTGCCGGTTCGTGGTTAGGCCTCCCTTTTCCGACCGGCCAAGTGATGTAGGCTTACCTCCGAACTCGGGGGATACTCATGTGCTGGCGCCAAATTATCGGGACGGGGCTGCCTGCTCCGGCTTTCGCGGTGCGCGTCGCCATCATGGCCGTGAATACGGAAGGGCGGCCGGTACAACGCGTTTTACGCTGTCGCTGCTGCCCGATCCTCGCGGCATGAGCGACCGCGAGCACACCGGTTACTGATCCCCGATGAGACCCCTCGGTTTTCGCGCGCGCCTCGGCCTGTTCTTCGTCGCCACGCTGTTGATCGTGCAACTGCTGACGGCCGGGCTTGCGTCGGGTATTGCGCGGGCGCAACTGATAGCCGAGGGTGGGCGGCAGCTTACCGCCAACGCGGATGCCTTCGTTGCGCAGATGGACGACCTTTCGGCCAGCGTCGCCAACAGCGTGCAGGTCATGTCGCTGGACGATGGCCTGCGTTCCGCGATCGGCGCGCATGATCGCGAAACTATCCTTTCCGTGTTGCGCAATCACGGTCGCCGGGTGGATGCGTCGCGCATGCAATTGATCGGTATGGATGGCATCGTGCGGCAGGACACTGTCGGCGATGTCGCCCCGCAACCCTTTCTCTTTCCGGATTTGCTGAAAGACACCGATGACGGCCACGCCGCAGCCGTGGCTGTGGTGGATGGCAAGGCGTACTGGGTCGTGACGGTACCCATTCGTGCGCCGCGGCCCCTGGGGCGGGTAGCGGCCAGTATTCCCGTCGACGATGCGTTGCTCGATCACATGCAGCGATTATCCGCATTGCCACGCGACGTGGAACTGGTCACACGCGAAGATGGCGGCGAATGGACTGTGGTTGCGAGCGGGAGCAGCAGTGCGGGGATGGCTTCGCACTATCGCGGCAATATGCCGCTTCCCACGCAGCCCGCGCGCGTAACGATCGGCGACCATCAGTATCTCGAGCTTGCGCAGCCATTGCACACACCAAAGGGCAGCCCGGCGGTTTACGTGCTGATGGCGTATTCGCTGGACCATGCGTTGCGTCCTTATCGCGCCGTGTGGGGTGCATGGGCTGGCCTGCTTGCCCTGGCTCTGGGCGCCGGCCTGGTCGTGGCGTGGCTGGTGGCGCGTAGTGTCTCTCGCCCGGTCGAAGCGCTGGCCGAAGCTGCGCGGCGTATCGAAGAGGGCGATTATCGGCCGCCACCTCAGCTCAATCGTCGGGACGAGATCGGCCAGCTTGCGACGGCCTTCAGCACCATGAGCGACGCGGTGCGCGAGCGCGAGAAACACATTCGCTATCAGGCGCTGCACGATACGGTTACCGACCTGCCGAACCGCGCGGCGGCGGAAGACGAGATCGACGAAGAACTGAACCGGCATCCGGAAGTCGAGGGCGCGCTGCTGATGGTTGGCCTGACGCGGTTGCCCGATATCGTGAAAACGGTGGGCCACGCACTGGCGGATCGGCTGATGCGCGACGCGGGCAAGCGGATTCGCCAGGCGGCGGGGAATCATCTCGTGGGGCGGGCGACGGATACCCAGTTCGTTCTCTGGATGGGCCGGGCCGACCGCGCCACCGCCATCGGCCTTGCATTTCGCATTCTCGACGCACTGGGACACCCCTATACGGAGGCCGACGTCAGCATCGATATGGGACCGGCCATCGGGATCGCGCTATCGCCGGAACATGGCGTGCTGGCGGCATCGTTGCTGCGCCGGGCCGAGGTGGCCCAGTTCGCGGCCGTGGGTTCCACGCGCGGCGTGGATGTTTACGACCCGCATATCGATCCCCATCGACCCGAGCGGCTGTCCCTGATGAGCGAGCTGCGCGCCGCTATCGACACCGGTGGCCTGGAACTGCACTACCAGCCGAAGTTACGACTGGCCGACGGCCGCATCGATGCCGCCGAGGCGCTGATCCGCTGGCGGCATCCCACGCGCGGCGAGATTCCGCCGGAAGATTTCATCGGTGCAGCGGAGGAAACCGGCAATATCGGACGTCTTACGCGCTGGGTGCTGGCCACCGCTATCGCCCATGTGCACGCACTGGGCGAGCGCGGCCACGTGCTGAAAATATCGATCAATCTGTCGGCGCGCGACCTCGACGACACCGAGTTACCCGATCGCGTGGGCCAGCTTCTGCGCATGCATGGCGTGCCGGGCAGCGTCATCGCTCTGGAAGTAACCGAGAGTGCCGTTATCGGCGAGCCCGCCGCCGCGCTTCAAGTCCTGCGCCGGCTAGCCGATATGGGTATCGACATCGCCATCGACGATTTCGGCATTGGCCAGTCGTCGTTCGGTTATCTGCGTCACCTCCCCGTTCATGAGCTGAAGATCGACAAGATGTTCGTCCAGCAACTCGCCACCGACGAGACCGACCGCACCATCGTGCGTTCGTTGGTTGAGCTTGGCCATGGACTGGGCTACGAGGTGACGGCCGAAGGCGTGGAGGACGCGGATGCGCTCGACTTCCTCCGCGACATCGGCTGCGATCATGCCCAGGGCTTTTTCGTCGCGCGCGCCATGGATTTCGATGCACTGACCGAACTGTGCGACACCGAGGGGTCGCGTCTCGCGTGAACTATCCGTGGCGGCGATACCCAGGTGCGGCCGATGGCGTGTCTTATCTACTGAACCCCATCGCGGCAAGATGGCCGTGCTCAATCACTGTGTCCCGGCTGGCGTAAGATCGCATCACGGGACGCCAGTTCAGGAAGATCGACTCGGGAGATCGCGTGGAGCAGGAACACTGGGAGCGTAAGTACCATCTCGCGCTGGAGCGCATGGAACGCGACGAGCGCGATTTCCGCGTGCTGGAGGAAGGTCTGCGCCGGCTGGTGCTGCGGTTGGCGGCGCTTGCGCGAGGCCAGGGCGACGAAGCCGACCGCCTGCTCGACCGGCTTGGCGACGGCCTGCGTCAGGCGTCTTCGCCCGAGGCACTCGATCCGCTGCTGGACGAACTGGCCGATGCGGTAGCGCATCTGGACCGCTCCACCCGGTCTGTTCCCGACGATGCCCTCGACCATCCCGACCCACCGGGTGTGGAAGCACTGCGTCTGCTTTTGCAGCGCGTCGTATTGCTTCCTGCGCTTACCGAACGTGGCGACCGGTTGCGCGCCGCGCTCGCGGAGGTTCGCGATGCGCAGGGTACCGCGGTACTGGCGGGCCAGCTGGCGGACCTGGTCAATCATCAGCGCGAAGCGTTACGCACGGATATCGTCAAATTGCAGGACCTGCTCGGTGAGGTCAGCGGGCGGCTGGGCGAAATGACACGTTATCTGGATGGCGAGCTGGAAGGCCGGAACACGGGTGCCGTCGAGGGCAGGGGGCTGGATTCGAGCGTGCGCGAGGAAATCCGCCTGCTGGGCGAGCATACGCGCGACGCGGTCGACCTGGGTACCTTGCAGCGGCAGGTGGAGTCGAGGCTGGAAATGATCGACCGGCACTTCAAGGCCTATCGCAGTCGCGAGGATGCCCGTCTGGCGGCGTATCGCGACCGGGCCGAACGGATGCGAGACCGTGTCGAGGAACTGGAAACCCAGGCCACGACGCTGCAGGATTCGTTGCGCCGCGAGCACGAACTGGCGCTTACCGATCCCCTGACCGGCTTGCCCAATCGCCTTGCCTACGAACGCCATATTGCGCAAAGCGAGCAGGCATTGCGCGATGTGGGCACGCCGTTCTGCGTCGGTGCATTCGATATCGATCACTTCAAGACGATCAACGACAGCTTCGGTCATGCGGCGGGCGATGCGGTGCTGCGCATCGTGGGACAGGCGCTGACCGGTCGCGCGACGCCGCGCGATGTTTTCGTCGCGCGTTATGGCGGCGAGGAATTCGTGGCGATCTTCGACGCGGTCGATCAGGACGACGCCATGCGCATCGCGGAAGATCTGTGCCGGATTGTCGAAGGACTGGCGTTCCATGCCAAGTCGCGGCCGGTGAAGGTCACGATGTCCGGCGGCGTGGCTCGCTTCGACGCGACCGATACCGTGGAGTCGGTTTTCGAACGGGCGGATCGCGCGCTGTATACGGCGAAGCGAGCGGGAAGGAATCGCTGCGTGGCATTGTGAGAATGCCCACGGCTGCCCGGAATCATCGAACACGCAGGTCGGACGTAAGAAGGAGAGGTCTGGCCTCCCTCACTGTCGCTCCTGCGCAGGCAGGAACCCAGTGCGGTGCATGGGGTTGTCGCGATCACGCACGATCAGCTCTTCGCGATGACGCACATCGGAACGCACGGCACAGAGCCTGCCGCCACCCTCGTCGCGCAATCACTGCCTCGCCCTTCGGATGTCACACACGCTCCTACCGGTCGCGACGAGGGCAGCGGCAGGCTCTTCCGGATAGTGGCGCGTTTTGGGGGGAAGAGCGGCCGTCTTGCGCACTCAATAATTCGCACGCGTTTTCCGATTAAGTCGAAAGCATCCATGCTCCCTCATCGTCGTTCCGGCGCACGCCGGAACCCGCGGCGAGGCGGTCGGTGATGGCGAGGTTTTCAAGCGGAAACCTCAGCGCCCGGGCTTGCCCTGCGTGGTCGCTGCGGACCCCGGCGTACGCCGGGGTGACGGTGAGGGGGATGACGCCCAGAGGCGACGGTGAGATCTTCGACTCTTTATCGCCCGGGTCAGGCGGCTTGGGCCTGAGTGTCGGCGACATGACCTTTCTCGCGCCAGATAGCCACGACAAACTCCGCCGCCTCGTCGACCAACCGACGCACCGACGATAACGCCTGCGACATCGCCATCGCATCGAAATCGTCATGGGCCGAAAGCGCGAGCAGGCTCAGCATTGATGTTGACGCGGTCAATCGCATCTGCGCGGCTTCGTGCAACTCATCCACGGAAAGGGCGAGATCGCCGCGGCAAACCGGGCACGAAGAAATAAGGGAAGGGCGGGCTGGGGACATACACGGCTCCATGTGACCGATGAGCCGCCACCCGCGCATGGCGTGGGGTGGCGGACGTGTCGGGGTCGAAAACCGGTTAACGTAATCAAACCCGGCCAGACCAAGGTCTGCCCGACACGCCCGCCATAAAAGCTAAGGGTGAGCGCAGGGGCATATGCCTCCTGCGCGATTACGTTAAAGCGGGTTTCGACACCCGGCCATCGAAAGAGTCGACAGCCCGGCAAGCATCGCAATCCCTCACCCACGCATCCATCCGATTATTCCGAAAAATGCGTGCGATTTATTGAGAGCGAAAAACTGCCGCTCTTCGCCACAACGCCCCCCAACCGTCCGGAAGAGCCTGCCGCCACCCTCGTCGCGACCGGTAGGAGCGCGCGTGAATCTGGAAGGACGAGGCAGTGATTGCGCGACGTGGGCGCGACGAGGGTGGCGGCAGGCTCTGTGCCGGGCGTTCCGATGTATGTCACCGAGAAGAGCTGATCGTGCGTCATCGCGACAACCCCATGCACCGCACTGGGTCCGAAGCCTGCGCAGGGACGACTGAGGTGCGCACCGGGCGCGGGCGTGCCGTGTCGGCAAAGGAACGCTGTCGTCGCCGGTCGAGCGTGCGGCGTACTCACCGCCAAAGTCGCCCGCAGGATGCGCGCTCGGTCGGTTAGTGAAATAATGTCCTAGGAAGCTATCTTGGGGTCGGTCGTGTGGACTACACATAGCTAAGTGTCGGGTCGATCGGGTAACGGAGCCGTCTATGCCATTCACCATTCTTGCCCTGTCGGGCGGTGGGTACCTGGGTCTGCACGAAGCGGTGTTGTTACGGGAGCTCGAACGGACCCTGCATCGTCCGATCGGCGAGGCATTCGATCTGATCTGCGGTTCGTCCATCGGGGCTGTAGCGGCGATGGCGTTGGCTGCCGGTGCGCCGGCACGCGATATCGAAGCGGCCTTTCTGACGCATGGAGCGCAAATATTCCCGGGTCACCGTTGGCGTTCCGTTCGCCCGCTGGCCTATCTTTCCAGCATTCGTTACATGTTCCATTCGCGCTATCGCGGCGACGCGATAGGGGCGACCGTCGACGCGATACTTGGCGAGAGGCGCACGCTTAAGGACGCCAGGACGCGTCTGGTGATTCCCGTCATCAACGCGTCCGTCGGCCGGCTGGAAATGATCAAGACGCCGCATACCACGCGGAACTGGTATTACTCGGATCTGTCCATGTCCGACATCGCGACGGCGGCAACGGCGGCGCCCACGTATTTCCCCCTGGCCAATCTGCGTGACCAGCTCTACGTGGACGCAGGTATCTTCGCCAACTCGCCAGGTATGTTCGGCATGCACGAGGCGTCGCACTACTGCAAAGTGCCGACGGCGGATATCCATATGCTCAGCCTGGGAACGAATGTCGCCAGTCCACGCCATCTGACGCGCGAGCGTCGCAATCTCGGTGCACTGGGCTGGCTTAAGAACGGGCGCCTGTATACGACGATGTCGTCCGCCCAGCGCGAACTGACCGACAGCATTCTTCGCCATATCCTCGACGAACGTTATCACCGGATCGAGGGCACGCCGGACACCACCGGCGATTCGTTGCTGCAGTTCGACAACGCATCCATTGCCGCGTCGAAGCGGCTCACGGAACTTGCCGAGCATGCATGGAAGGAGGCTTATGCGCGTCCTTCCACTCATGCATTTATCGACATGTTGCGCACCCATGAAGTCGACAGCAGCTGGCGCGCCGTCACGCCCATGGCGGAATCGGTGGATACGCCGGTCATCGATCCGGGCTGATGTCGCGGATCGGACGGTTTTCGCGCCGTGCCGCCGGCTAGAGGTCGTCGGCTAGTGCCGCCAGGATGTCGCCATGCGAGCCTGGGTCGATAATTTCGGCTTTCATCTATAGCCCGAATAGCGCTGCCATGACCGTCGTGTTGCTAGACTTCACCCTTCGCTATCGCCGGAAAGACAACGGATGCGTCGGATGCTTGCGTGCCTTCTGCTCCTGATCAGCCCATTCGCTATCGCCGACCCGGGCTACGAGTTCACGGTCACGCTGGGACCTCATCCTGTAGGTTTCAAGGTCGTACACCAATACGACATGGCGCGAAGCTATCGGCGCGGTAACGACGCGGTGACTGGCGAGAAGGTGGGAAGCGAAACGGCTCGTCCATTGCAAACGCTGATCTGGTATCCGGCAACGGTAGCGGGTGCCGCGATGACCTACGGGGACTATCTCGACCTTGCGGGAAGCGAGGACCGTTTCGACCTGGACGAGGCGGACAGTAAGCGCATGGCGCGTTCCGCCTTGCGGGTATACGCCGTGCTAGGCACCAGTGACACGGATATGATGCGTATCCGCAACCAGCCGGTACGTGCCTCGCGAAATGCACTAGCGGCCGCCGGTAAGTTTCCGGTCGTCGTCTATGCGCCGAGCGACAGTGCTTCGGCGTTCGAGAACGACAGTCTTTGTGAGTATCTGGCCAGTTACGGATATATCGTGATTGCCAGCCCTTCACTGGGAGCGCACGCGCGATATATGACCGACGGGCGCGTTGCCGATGACCTGGAAAGCACACGTGCCCAGGCAGCGGATATCGGTTTTCTGATCGGCTACGCACACAGGCTGCCCGAGGCCGATACGGCACGGGTCGCCGTGGTGGCTTACAGTTGGGGCGGTATGGCCAGCACGTTCGCCGCAGCAAGCGACAGCCGGATACGCGCCCTGGTCGATCTCGACGGATCGGTACGCTACTTCCCGAAGTTGCTGGATGCGGCACCGGACGTTACTCCGGATCGCATCGATGTGCCGCTGCTCTATTTTGCCGATCGCGAAGATCCTATCGAGACGAGACGGAACTCGGCACCCCGAAGTTTCATTGCCCGCATCCACCATGCGGATGTCACCGAGATAGGGCTGCTCAAGCTTTTTCATCAGGACCTGGCAAGCGAGAATCTTCGTCTGGGCAGCATGGCCGAACATGCGGGTGTATCGGACAACGAACGAAATCGGAGTTATGAGTGGATCGCGCGTTATGTTCGTGCATTCCTCGACGAGAAACTTAAGGGCGATCCCGATGCGCAGGTTTTCATGGCTGCATCACCCGCCATCAATCATGTGCCGGCCGGATTGATGATTATTCAGCACCGGTTCGCGTCGGGCCCACCCGCATCCGTTGCGTCGTTCGCGGCTGCCTTGGCCGTCGATGGTTACGGCAATGCCGTGAAAACATACGATGCTTATCGCGCGATCCATCCGCAATTCAATCTTTCCGAAGGCATTCTGGACGCATGGCTGTCGCCGCTTATGGATGCCGGAAAACCACAAGCCGGGCTCGCGCTCGCTCGTCTTTGGGTTCACCTTTATCCACGTAGTAGCGATGCCTGGACGCAACTGGCTTCGGTCTATGAAATTATCGGGTCACCTTCGCTTGCACTTGACGGTTACCGGCATGCGTTGAGGCTCGATCCGCACGACAAGATGGCTGCGCGAAGGGCCAAGGTACTGACGGTCCAGCGCGGACGCGGGACGTCGGAAATCCTCAAGCCTGGAGCGAGCACGTGAATTCGAGCCGATTGGCAAATCTGGCGTTGTTCCTCGTGACGATCGGGTGGCTATTCGCCATCTATGGAGTCCTGTCCCAGGTCGGCGATCCCGCCCCGGATACCCCTATTGCCCAGATCGTGGCCACCCGTCATCGATCTGTTGCGGTCCTGGTCGTTGGCGCTATATGCCTACTGAGCTCCCTGTGGCTTTCCGGACGTGTTTTCCCGGAGGCGAAAGTGCGTTCCATCGTGTCGACCGTAGCCGTCGTAGGGCCGATCGTCGCATTCATGGTTGTCCTGTATTAAGGCTTTTGACGCTTAAGACCGTGGAAGAAAAGCCCTGGGCCAGAATGTTGCCTACGTTCGCAATCTGAATGGTTGTCTCGTGGAGCTGTGCCCGCCCATAGGTGCACGGTCGCTTTGACGTTATAAATGACGCCTTACGTCAAGGAGAAACCATGTGGCCGTTTAAAGGTAAGGCTCCAGAAGAAGAGCCGCTGCTTCGTGTACTGATACGTGAAAACGAAGTCTGTGCGATCCGGGCCCACGAAGTGCCGGGAGAGAAGTTGCCCCTGGTCGAACTCCGGAACCGGAATGACATGCTTCGGTTCGTCGACAGCCAGGGGAATGTCCGTGCGTTCGATATGTCGTCCGCCTTCGACGAGGGGGCTCGCTTCTTCCATATGTCGGTTCGGGTTGGACCGTCCTTCGGTGTCCAGCCAGACGGCATCCTTACGCGGCAACGAAACGACGATCCGCAGGAGGCCTTCAGGAACGGCGCCAAAGGTCTTCGGTTCCAGCCGTTTCTTCTCCCGGAATCTTCAGGCTTTCCCGGCGATGCGGGGGGGCGTGGCCTGTTTTATCGTGGGCTGCATTTCTCCGGCAACGTGACTCCCGGGAATGTTTCGTCGATGTGTGTCTGCGACGGTTGCAGGCAGAGCTTTCGCCTGCAATCGTTCCACGCGGGATTCGGCAACCTCGTTTACTTTTATTGCTCCGGTGGTCCGCATACGTTGACCGCCAGCAGCAACGAAGAAGGTGCGCCGCCAGTGCTTGGTCACGCCGACCCGGATTCGGTCGCTCGTTTCGAGAGTCATCTGCCGGACTGTTCCGAGTGCGGCGGTGTCTTCCGATATATGAATCCGCTGGTTTGCCCTCACTGCGCGCAGCCGTTCATCGATTTTCCCGCGCACCCCGACGATCGGGGGCGCGAGTACTACGGCAACTATATTTATGGCGAGTCGGTTCAGCGCTATGCCTCACCCGAGAAAGGTGAGGCAGTTACGCAAACGGATGCCTGAGTAACGGATACGTTCTACCCGAAGGAGAGGCCGGCGATCTTTCCGTCGTCATCCATTCCTATGCCGAACTTGAGCATGCTGCCCGGCCCGAACTGGATGACGTAGTCGAACCACTGGCGGCCGGGCGTGGTACGCCGGCCCTTGAAGGTGAAAGCGGTCGGCTTGCCATAGGGCGCATAGGTTTCGGCCAGACGCTTCGCAAGACCCTCTTTCATTTTAGCGTCGAGCTTCGCGCCGAGCGACGCGGTGTCTTCGGTTCCCGACTGAAGTTGCGCGTAGAACGCCTTTGCGCGTGCCGTCACGGCGGCATCTTCGCCGGCGGCCGGCCGAAGCGCCTCGGCCGCGATGTCGGGAAACAGGTCGTTGAAGATCGCCGTGGTGAGCATCTCGCCGGGCTCGGGATTTTCCCGGTGATTGGTGAGCGCGACGATGCGCACCTGCTGTTTCGGAAAGTACTCGTTCGCTGTCGTGAATCCGGCCGATCCGCCGGTGTGTCCGATGCGCGGCTGGTCTTCCACGGAATCGACGAACAGGCCGAAGCCGTATTCGGCATCGCCATGCTGGGAGGTCATCACCGAGGTGCTCATCAGTGCGTAGCTTTTCGGTGAAACGACTTTGCCGCTGGTCAATGCTTCGTTCCACTTTTCCAGGTCGCCAATGGTGGAGACGATGCATCCGGCCGACGATGCATACGATTCGCTCCATGGCGTCGCAGGCTCGACCTTGTCGCCGACAGTGCGATATCCCCGCGCCATCTCCGGCAGGCGACTTTCGTCGGCCACCGTAAAGGTCTGTTTCATGCCGATGGGGCCGAACATATGCGTCTGGATGTAGCGGCGGTACGGCTCGTGCGACGTGACCTCGATGACGCGTCCCAGCAGGATGTAACCGGTGTTGTTGTAAGACCACTGGCTGCCGGGCGTGAAAACGAGCGGCTTGCCCGCGATGCGCGCCATGAGCTGCGCGAACGTAGCGGGCTTTGTCGCTTCCTCGTCGATGTCCGGTCCGTCCAGATACTCGGGAAGGCCGCTGGTATGCGACAACATTTGCCGCAGCGTGACCTCGGCGGCATGCGGCGCGTCCGGTAAGTACCTGGACAAGTGGTCGTCGATGTCGAGCTTGCCCGCTTCCTGTAATTGAAGAATCGCCGCGGCGGTGAACTGTTTGGTGATCGAGCCGATTTCGAATGGCGTGTCCATGCGTGCCGCAAGATGTCGATCGCGATCGCGCAGGCCAAACGCTTTTCCATAAACGGCGGACCCGTTCGCCACGATCAGGATGGTCGCCCCCGGGGTGTGGGTGCGATCGAGCACGGTTTGGACATCCGCGTCGATGCGACGGGCGAGCTGCGGGTCCATGGGGCGATCGGCTGCCATGGCCAGCGAAACGGAGAGCAGGGGCAGGACGAGGGCGCTACGCAACGGATGGTATCCCCGAAGGGCCGATCGGCTTGCGGACATTGACATTGTGGTCTTCCTGTTGAATTAGCGGGAGCCGTCAAGCAAGGATCGATCCATGGCGTGGCGAGCCTTCCGACGCGACTCCGGCGGCTACGGCTATCGAGGCGAGTGTCCGCGGACAGTATTCATCGGACAATGTCGGACAGGTCGATCCTTTCGGGCACACAACCAGATACGGCTAAGCGGTCTGCCGATTGTTCCGATCTAGGCAGGGTTGATCTTTCCGCCCGACCCGATCGACCGGTATGTGTGCTCCATGGCTGCGAGAGCCGACCGGAGTTCGGCGACCAGCAAAGCGGGAAGGTGCAGTTCGCCATCTTCCTGCTCCTGCATCGAGAATTCGAATTCCCGCCACCGGTCTATCAATGCGCCATCGAACACGAAACTCATGCCGCCAAGTACGTGATGCACCCATGCGGCGAGATCGTCCGTGGGCACCTTCGTCGGTATCGCATCGAGCTCATCGAAGGATTTTTTCGTCTCCACAATGCAACTGAGCAACAGGCGTCCTATCGATTCGTTGGTACCGAATTGCTCCCTGAGATAGTCCAGGTCGACGACGACGGCCGGGCCGTCGTCCGGCAATGGCCGGGTTACCCAGCGCGAAACCATGGCTTCCAGCGCGTCGGCGTGTACCGGCTTGGAAAGGACGTCGTTCATTCCCGCCGCCATGCACAGGGAAGCCTGTTCGGATCGCACATCGGCCGTGACGGCAATGACGGGTACCGCGTGGTTCGGCGATCCAAACGTGGAACGAAGGTCACGCGTCATGGCGTACCCGTCCATCAGCGGCATGTGACAGTCGGACAGGACGATGTCGTAGCTGCGATCGGCGAGCAACGCGAGCGCTTCCTCGCCGTTCTCCGCCGTGTCGCTGTGCATGCCGATGCCATCGAGCAGCAGGACGAGGACGTCGCGGTTCGTTCTGTGGTCGTCGACGATCAGCGCCCGTCGTCCCCGAAGCGCATCCGGTACAGGTTGGCCGGGCTTCCCGATCGGATGCCCGGCCGGGGGCGATGCGACGGGACGGCGCGAGGGGGAGGCGACCGGCAGGGAGACGGTTACCTGAATCAGCGTACCGACACCCGGCGTGCTTTCCAGAGTCATCGTTCCGTCCATCAGTTCCACCAGCCGTCGGGAAATGGCGAGGCCGAGGCCCGTACCGCCGAATCGCCGTGTCGTCGAAGGGTCGGCCTGTACGAAAGGCTGGAACACATCCTCGTGGACGCCCTGCCAGATACCGATACCCGTGTCGCGAACAGACAGGACGATGGTCTGGTTCTGTGTATCGCCGTCGATAGCTTCCAGTGTTACCGACACCGTTCCCACGGACGTGAACTTGATGGCATTGCTTATCAGATTGAGCATCAACTGACGAAGACGTCCTTCGTCGGCCATGACGCTTTTGCCGACGTTGGGAGAAACATGCACATGAAAATGCAGATCCTTTTCATGTGCTGCGTGGGACATCACCGAGGTCACCGAATCGACGAGCTGGCGAAGATCGACTTCGGCCGGGTCCAGCAGCATCTGGCCCGATTCGACCTTCGAATAGTCGAGGATGTCGTTCAGGATATGCAGAAGGGCACCGGACGAATCGGAAATCGTTTTCAGCAGATGCTTTTGTTTGCGATCCAGGGCGGTCTTCGCCAGTACGCCGAGTATGCCGATAACACCATTCATCGGCGTGCGTATTTCGTGGCTCATGGTCGCCAGGAAATCCGATTTGGCCCGCGTGGCGTGTTCGGCGGCATCCCGGGCCAGCGACAGTGCTACCGCCTGGTTATGTTCGTGCGTTACGTCGCTCCAGAAGCCGCTCCAGTAGGTCAGTCCGTCGCTGCCGCGCCGGGGCTTCGCCTGCGACGCGATATAGCGGGTATTCCCGTCGACGGTTGCACGCAATGTGATGCGCAGCAGGGACAGGTCCCGGGCCGAGCGATCGAGTTCGTCCCGTAGCTTGACGCGGTCGTCCGCGTGAACCGTGTGCAGCACGGGCGACTTGTCGTCCAGGATTTCCTGCGCGCTCATGCCGATGACTGGTCTTGGGTCCCCGCCGAGGTAGGTAAATCGACGTTGCCCATCGGGGCGCCGGACCAGCTTGTAGACAACGGCCGGCAGGTTGTCGGCCACGTCGTCCAGCTGCGTTTCCAGCAGTTTCCTCCGGCGCACTTCGCCCCGGAGCTTGATGTAGGCAATGGTAACCGTGCAAAGAATCAGGAAACCCGCGATAAGAAAAGGGAGAAGCCGTAGCACCACTTCGCGAAGCGACGACCGGTAGTGGTAATCCGCCGCGAACCACGTGTTCTTCATCGTTTGCCGTTCGCGCGACGTAAGCCTGCCTAGCGAACGGTTGATCAGGGGAATCAGCGGTTCGAGGCCTTTGCGCACGCCGATCGCCAGACTCTCCGAACTACCCGTCGGTGCCGCGATCTTGAGTATGCCCTGATATTTCTTGCTTATCAGATAGTCGGCCGATGCAAGATTGCCGATGAACGCATCGGCCTCGCCGGCGGCGAGTCTTCGGAGACCTTCATCCGCACTGGCAACCGGTACCAGTGTTGCGTCGCCCAGACCGGTGACGATGGCGGCATCGGCGGCTCGATCGGGATTGACGAGAATGGTTTTGCCGTGGAGGTCGGCCAGCTCGGTTACCAGTTGCACCCGTTCCCTCACGACGATCATGAGTGGGAACGTTACATAGCTACCGGAAGGCAGCATATACGGCGCGGCGCGGCCTTCGGGATTCATCGCACTCAGTATGTCTACGTTGCCTTGTCTGATCCGGTCGAGGGTATGCGTCCAGCTATCGGAAGGAATGGCTTCGAGCCGGATGTCCAGGTCCTTCGCGACGATCTTCAGATAGTCGGCCGAAAGCCCTTCGATCTGTCCGCGGGTGGATGCAAAGCTGAAGGGAGCGAAGCTGGGATCGAATCCGACCTTCAGCGTTGGCAACGATGCAAGCCACGCCCGCTCGTCGTGCGTAAGAGGCGTGCCTTCATGGTCGCGTTGCGAGGAAAGCCGGTGTCCGAGCCAGTCGAGACGGATGCGCGCATGCTCGTCCGGATCGAGACGCGCCAGGCCGCGGTCCATGATGCGGCCGAGCATCGCGTCTTTCACAGGCACGCCGAAACTCAGCGTGTTTTGCGACCACGGGAAATCCTTGCCTGTCGTGACGACGTCGCCGAGTCCTTCCCGGGAGATGCCATCGTGCACGACATTGCGATCCTCCACGAACGCGTCGGCGCGACCGTCGACGACCATCGCCAGGGCATCGCGCATGGATTGGGCATGCAGCACGGTCGCATGCGGGAAGGCTCGCCTGAGCGCATGGACATCGACATACGCGGCGTGAACGACAATGCGCCCCCGATCGAGTGCGGCCGGCTGCAGGGCTTCGATCCGGTCGCGGCGGACGACGGCGACGGACGACGATTCGTAATAGGGGCTACTTACGATGAGGCCGCCTATATTGTCCTCGAGAGGCGAGACATTCATCACGACGTCGACTTCGCCGCGTTGCGCGCCGGCAAGCAGCGCATTCCATGACGGGTAGCTTCTTACCGTCCAGGAAATGCCCATGGGTTTGAGGATCGCGGCGAGATAGTCGGGTGCCATGCCGACCAGGGTGCCTTCGCGTGTTTCCTCGAACGGCGGATACCCTTCATCGTACGTGCCGACGACGATGCCCGGATGCGCCCTTGCCCAGGTCAGTTCTTCAGCCGATGACGGAACCGGTTCTTTCGCGGCGATCGCGCAGGCGGCGAAGACAGCCAAAAGAACTAGAAATCGTCTGAAAATCATAATATTGTCAAACCGTTCGGCGTTGGGCCATGGTCGTTGTAGTACGTTTGCGAATCAACTGCCAGCAAGGTGCCGAAGGGGGCACGGGCGATGAATAGCCAGGTACTTGTCGCCGACGATCACGCCGCGGTACGGGCAGGACTTGCCGGTACTCTCGAAGACGCGGGTTATCGGATTGCGGCCGAAGCCAGGACCGCCGATGAGGTCATGGCAATCCTGTCCTCGACGCCGGTCGATCTCGTCGTGACCGATTTCATGATGCCGAGCGAATTGTTCGGGGACGGTCTGCAGTACCTCGCCGCGTTGTTGGCCGCCCACCCGGATACCCCCATCGTGGTGCTTACGATGCTCAGGCGCCCGGACCTGTTGCAGGCCATTCATCGACTCGGCATTGCGGGACTGGTGGACAAGGCGTCGTCTCTGAAGCAGGTCGTTCAAGCCCTTCGTCTGGCGCTGATGGGCAAAACCTATACGTCCGAATCCCTGCTTTCCCTGATGGGCAAGACCGGCGTGCGTCGCTTGACGGGACGCGTGTCGCTCAGCCCTCGCGAAGAACAGGTGTTACGCCTGGTCGGCGAGGGCCGGTCGATTGCCCAGATAGCCAAGGACCTGGGAACCGCGGCGAATACGGTAAGCGCGCAGAAGCACAACATGATGCGTAAGCTCGGTTTGCGCAGCAATGTCGATTTGTCCGATTACATCGCAAGCACGCGTGCATCCGGGGCGTCCGGGTGACCATTCGCGTTATCGCTGTCGACGATCACGCCGCCGTGCTTATAGGTATCGGCAGATTCCTTGAGCGAGAACCGGATATCGCCGTGGTCGGTACGGCCACGGGGCCGAGCGAGCTTTTGGATCTGCTGGGCAGGATGGAGTGCGACGTCCTCGTCACCGATTTTTCCATGCCCGACGACACGCGAAGCGACGGCATCCAGTTGCTCGACCGTGTCGTTCGCCAGTATCCCGCCATGGCGGTCGTCGTCCTGACCATGATTGCCAATGCGAGCGTACTCCGTACGATCCTCGACCATGGCGCCATCGGCGTTTGCGACAAGGGCGCGGACAACGAAGATATCGTTGCGGCGGTGCGCGGCGCGGTCCGCCGCCAGGTATTCGTCAGCGAATCGTTCCGGAACATTCTCGATGCAGAGCATCGCGCTCCCGCCACGGGTATAAAACTTTCGCCTCGCGAGGTGGAGGTCGTGCGCCTTTTTGGCGAAGGTCATTCTATTTCGACAATAGCCGCGCGGCTTAACCGTAGCCAGAAAACGGTAAGCCGGCAAAAGCGCGACGCCATGGTGAAGCTTGCCCTCGAAAACGACGACCAACTGGTCGACTACGCCCGGTCGAAGGGTTTCGTATCGTCGGTATGAGGCAAGCGTCAGCGCGATATTTCTACGAATGGGAGCGGGTTTGCCCTGACTTTCAGAAGACCTCTATGGATGGCTTGCCTCAACCTGCCTAGGATTCCCAGTGCTGCCAAAGTCTTTGGCACATCGGTAATTCCATTGCCGGTCTTTCACTGAAAGACGCACTTACTCCAAGGATGCCATTCGGCACTGCCACCCAGGAGGTGGCCGGGAGACAAACGTAAGGAAACCCATCATCGCCCGCGGCGCTTCCAGAGCAGCCGCACGGGAAAGTGCACCTTCGACGGAAGCCCGGCCTGATCAGGTACTGAAAGGCCATCATGAACCACATTAATCGCGTCGTCTGGAATGCCGCTACCGGCAAGTGGGGTGTAGCGTCGGAATTCACCATGGGTCGCAAGAGGAAAGTGTCCGCCGGTAGGGCTGCTGTTATGGCATTGGCTCTTGCCGGTGCCGGCGCGGGGATGCCGCCGGCTTTCGCTGCGGATGTAACGGAAGACGTCGAAACCTCGTGCCGCACTGACGATGGCGAGACGAAAACCGATTGTGCCGACGACACATCGACCGCCTCTTCGCATGTCGCCTCGATCGGTCCGCGTTATGCGGCGGGCGGCGGTAACGATGGCGATAGCGGTAATAGCCCCACGCGCGTCGCGATCGGTACCGGTGCCACCGTCACGGCTGACAATGCCGTGGGCGTCGGAACGGACCTGACCGTCGATGGCGCGAACTCCGTCGCTTTTGGCGGCAACTATTTGCATAACGGTAATACGACCGTCGCCGTCGACGTCGCATCGACCAACTCCTTTGTTGTCAATGGCCATGCGGCAAGATCGCCCAACTCGGTGGCTCTGTTGGGGCACACCGTTGTTTCCGCCGGTGGCGTGGCCATCGGCAATAATTCCTGGGTCTGGTATGGCAACGGTGTAGCCATCGGAGAGAATTCAACGGTGTATACCGCCGGCTCCATTGCCATCGGTAACGGGTCGCTGGTCATGGGTGCGAACAGTGTTGCGCTGGGTTCCAACTCCGCCACCGGTTATCGCAACAATGTGGTTGCCGTGGGCAGTACCTCGGCACAGCGTCAGATCATCAACGTCGCGGCTGGCACCGAGCTTACCGATGCGGTGAACGTGGGGCAGCTGAAGAGCAGCGGCCTTATCGACAGCGGCGGCAACGCGCGAGCCGCGGTCACCTATGACCTGAACCCCGATGGCACGTCGAACTACGGCAGCGTCACGATGGGCGGCGGTAGCGCCAATGGGCCGGTCACGGTGCATAACGTAGCCGAAGGCAAGGAAGATACCGATGCGGTGAACGTGGGCCAGCTGAAAAGCGCGGGCCTGATCGGCGACGATGGCAGCACGCTGGATGCGGTCGCATACGATGCCGGATCGAACCACGGCGCGATCACGTTCGGTGGTCTGGGCGGCACGCTCCTGAGCAATGTCATGCCGGGCGCCGTGGCCCCGGGCAGCATGGATGCCGTCAACGGCAGCCAGCTTTGGGACATGCAGGAGCAGGTGAATCAGCTGGGCGATCGCGTGTCCAACGTCGAGAACGGTACCTCGCCACCGGTCGATCCGGGCAATGGCGGCAATGCGGGTCCGCACTTCGCGTCCAGCGGCGATGCGGAAAACGGCGCGGTCGCTTCGGGTTCCAGCAGCGTAGCGGCGGGCGAGGGTGCCCAGGCGAGCGGATCGAACAGCTCGGCGATCGGTGCCGGCAGCGTCGCTTCCGGCAACAACAGCAGCGCCATCGGATCGGGCTCGCAAGCGACGGGCGATAACTCTGTCGCACTGGGAAACAACTCGGTGGCGGATCGCCCGAATTCGGTGTCGGTGGGCAGCGAAGGCAACGAACGCCAGATCACCAATGTCGCTGCCGGCACGCAGCGTACCGACGCGGCGAACTGGGGCCAGGTGCAGGATGCCGTTGGCGACGTGAAAGACTGGGCCAGCGATCAGTTCGACGGTTTGTCGCGCCGGGTCGGCGACGTTCAGCGTCAGGCCAATCGTGGTATCGCCGCTTCGGCCGCTCTGGTGAACAACATGCCTTATCTGCCCGGTAAGGTCACGATGAATGCGGGCGTGGCTTCCTATCGCGGAGAAAGTGCGCTGGGCGTGGGTGTGTCCCGCTGGAGCGACGATGGTCGCATCAATCTGAACGCGGGCGTTTCCGCGGCAGCCGGCGATGCGCCGATCTTTCGCATGGGCGTGGGTGTGGTGCTGGGCGACTGATAGCGGGAAAGATGAAGTTCGCGAAAAGCCCGGATGCGAGAGCATCCGGGCTTTTCGCATCGAGGAATGTATGGGAGATGTGATGGCTCGTGCTCCGGCGTCTGTCGAGGAGTAGGCTCGAAAGGCATTAATCGGCCAGCAACGAGCGAGTATTCCGCGATGACGGCATCTGTCTTTATCGGCGTCAGCGTCGACGGCTTCATTGCGCGGCCGGATGGTGGGCTCGACTGGCTGCCGGAAGGTGGTGGCGAGCCGCATGGCTATAACGAATTCATCGCCAGCGTCGATGCGATCGTCATCGGACGCAAGACCTTCGAGATTGTGTTGACCTTTGGCGCGTGGCCTTACGGCGACAAGCGCGTAGTGGTCCTCGGTAACCAACCCATCGACTTTTCAGCCGTCGTGGGTGGTGTCGTCGAACAGATGGCGGGCACGCCAGTCGACATCGTTTCGCAGCTCGCCGCCAGCGGTGCCCACCACTTGTACATCGACGGCGGCGTCACGATCCAGGGATTCCTGCGCGCGGGGCTTATTCGCCGCATGATCATTACGCGCGTACCCGTACTGATCGGTAGCGGCATCCCGCTCTTTGGCGCATTGCCGGAGGACATCCGCCTCCAGCATGTCGCGACACGCCACTATCCCAGCGGCCTTGTCCAGAGCGAATACCTGCTATAGGTGCGCGCTCCTGTGTGCGAAGGCCGACGAAGCACGGAAGCCGCGAAACCGGACTAGCGCTGCGCGGGTCCGGCAGGTACACCCGACATATCGACGATCAGCTTACCGAACTCGATAGCGGCCGGCGTTTTGCCCCCGGTGCTCCAGATCAGGGTGAAATCCACATCCGGCAACGATGGCAGTCCATAGCATCCGTCGACGACACGCATGCCCGGTTCCAGGTCGTCCCGGGTCAGCACCGAGATGGCAAGACCCGCGAGTACGGCGGCGCGAATGCCTTGCTGACTCGGCGACGTGAAGACGACATGCCATTCGACGGGGGTGCCTTCCAGAGCGCTGAGTCCCACCTGACGGTTGATGCACGGCGCAGGGAAGAAGGCGAATGGTAGCGATACGCCGGGGGGCGAATCGAACGAGTCCGCCGCCACCCATACAAATTGCGTTCGTCTCAGCGGCGTCCCTTCTCCACCCACGGCTGCGGACATCACGACGGCAAGGTCGAGTTCGCCAGCCTTGATCATGGGGATCAGGTCCAGATTCATTCCGACGCTTACATCGAGTCGCACGGAGGGAAACGCGCGACCGAACTGACACAGCAGCGTCGGCAACCGGTCGCCCATGAAGTTTTCGATGACGCCGAGGCGAACGGCGCCCGAGATAGGCGACGGCCGGAAACGCTGGCCCATGCTGTCGAGCGCCTGCAGGATTTTCTCGGCGTACTGGAGGAGGTCCTCGCCGTCTTCCGTCAGGGTCAGTGCGCGCGTGGTGCGGTATAGCAACTGCCGCCCCACTTGCTCCTCTAGCCGCCTGATCTGGTGGCTTATCGCGGATTGGGTCAGGTGCAGGCGCTGGGCGGCACGGGTGAATCCACCCGCTTCTTTCACGGCAACAAAGGCGCGGAGCAGGGTTGGATCGAGGTCCATGGTCAGAGACTAATGAAGATCGCTAATGACTGCCACAAAATTAAATCATTTCCATCATGAGTTCGCCGCGTCCACACTCGCCCTCCACCCTCCCCATGGGAACGCGTCGTGCCTCTTTCCCCTTCACGAAAAAATTCAGTCGCGCTGCTGGCCATCTGCCTGGCGGCGCTGATGTTCGGCCTGGAGATTTCCAGTGTGCCGGCCATACTTCCCAATGTCGAAAAGGTGTTGCACGCCGGTTTCAGCAGCGTGCAGTGGATCATGAATGCCTACACCATCGCCTGCACCACGGTGTTGATGGCGGCGGGCACGTTGGCCGATCGCTACGGGCGCAAGCGCGTCCTGCTTATCAGCGTGATTTCATTCGGTATCACGTCCCTGATTTGCGGCCTGGCGCGGGATGCCTCCGTGCTGATCGTCAGCCGTTTTCTTCAGGGTATGAGTGGCGGCTTCATGGTGATCTGCCAGATCGCCGCGCTTTCGCATCAGTTCCAGGAAGGTCCGCGGCGTAGCAAAGCCTTTGCCCTATGGGGCATTATTTTCGGCGTGGGCCTGGGCTTCGGGCCCATCATCGGCAGTGCGATCGTGGCGCTGTCGAACTGGACGTGGGTGTTCCTTATCCAGGTACCGTTGGCGGTCGTCACGATGGTCCTGATTGCCGGCAGCGTGGACGAGTCTCGCGATCCCCATGCGAAGGCACTGGATCTGCCGGGTATCGTTACGTTGTCGCTGGCGGTGTTCGGCCTTACGTACTTCATCACGCAAGGGCCCGACCTGGGTTTTACGAGTCCCACGGCGATCGCGAGCATCGTCGTCGCGGCGATAAGCTTTCTCGTTTTCCTTTATGCGGAAAAGCACAGCGCCTATCCCCTGTTCGATTTTTCCGTGTTCCGCATCCGTCGGTTTTCGGGTGCCCTGTATGGCTCCATCGGCATGAACTTCAGCTTCTGGCCGCTGATGATCTATCTGCCGATCTATTTCCAGAGCGGTCTGGGCTACGACGTCGTGGCATCGGGCCTGTCGCTGTTGGCGTATACGTTGCCGACCCTGGTGATCCCGCCCTTCGCGGAGCGCCTTTCCCTTCGATACCAGGCACGCATCGTCATTCCCGCCGGCCTTTTCGCCATCGGACTGGGATTCGTACTGATGAAGCTTGGCAGCGGCGTCGAGCACGCCAGCTGGCTGACCATGCTCCCCGGATGTCTGCTGGCGGGCATCGGTCTTGGCATGACCAATACGCCGGTTACGAACACGACGACTGGCTCGGTGCCTAGCGCTCGTGCAGGCATGGCATCGGGCATCGACCTGAGCGCGCGACTGATCACGCTGGCCATAAATATTGCGCTGATGGGATTCCTCCTGCTTGAAGGCATTCTTTTCTATCTGGAGCGTGCCACGCAGGGCGCAGTCGATGCATCGCAGTTACGCATCGCCGCCGCGAAGATTGCCGCCGGCGCGTTGCCGGGGTCTGCTGCCGACATTTCCGGCGCGATCGCGCATGCCGCGCTGGTGCATGGATTCGGCTGGGTGATGCTTTACGGAGGCATTGGCGCCTGGATACTGGCTCTGGCGAGTTTCATTACGTTCGGCCCGGCCGAAGAGCGGTCGCGGACGAAAGGCATCTGCGCGACGGATCCGGTCTGAGGCAAAGCACCCACGTTTTCGCCTGCTTCCTGTTGGGGCGCTCGAGAGCGCTCCTGCAGAAGGGGGTACTGGGCTTCGATATTTGATTTCAGAAGTGCTATCGGATAAGAAATGACCGATCACTTTCCGGGGAGCGTATCGTGCAACGACGCCAATTCCTGCGCCAGGCTGGCACAACGCTTGCGGTGGCTTCGACGGCCGGCCTCGCTGCCTGTGCACAGCAGCCCTCCGTGACATCCGCTAGTACGCCACCGACTGTCGTGCCACCAGCCGCGCGTCTGTTACCGGAAGTGGCGGAGCTGGCGCAGATCAAAGCGAAGGTCGACCGGATCACCGGCGTGTATGTCTGCACACGGCCATTCCGCGCGGCCGGCCCGCGCATCGAGATGGAGCGACTGGGTCGCAAGACCATCGTGCACAACTACGGACATGGTGGCAGTGGCTGGTCGCTGTCATGGGGTTCGAGCACGCTGGCGCTGCGAATGGCGCAGAGCACCGGCGTACGCGACATCGGTGTGATCGGTTGTGGCGCGCTGGGTCTTACCTCGGCGTTGCTGGCGCAGCGAGCCGGACTGTCGGTACGTATTTATGCGAAGGACTTGCCGCCGAATGTATATTCGATGCGGGCATCCGGACTATGGACACCCGACTCGCGCATATGCGATGCCGGACATGCGCCGGCGCTGGCCGCGCGCTGGGAAGAAATGACGCGCACTTCGTACGTCATGTACCAGAGCATGCTGGGCTTGCCGGGTAAGCCCATCGAATGGATCGAAGGCTATTCGTTGTCCGATACGCCATTCGGTCAACCCCATGCCCCGGTTTCCGACGAACCCGAGTACGGCGAATTCAACGACAGCGTGCGCGATCTCACGCCACGTTCCGTCGAGCTGCCTCCCGGCAGTCATCCGTTTCCGCAGCCTTACGTGCGTCGCTACACGACCTTGATGTTCAACATCAGCACCTACGCTCGCATGCTGATGTCCGATTTCCTGGCGGCTGGCGGCAAGATCGAGGTGCGCGAATTCGCGCATCCCGACGATCTGCTGAAATTGCCCGAACGCACATTGATCAACGCCACGGGCTACGGCGCGAGGGCGCTGTTCGACGACGACTCGCTCATTCCCGTTCGCGGCCAGACCGCGCGACTGATCCCGCAGCCCGAAGTCGCCTACGGGCTGAACACCCGGCACCTGAGCATGGTGCCGCGCAGCGATGGCTTGCTCGTCCAGGTCCTGGGCGACGCAGGCAACTTCAATAACAGCGATACCACACCCGATCGCGCCGCATCCGAGGCAGCGGTCAGAGAGCTGGCAGAGCTATGCGCGAACATGCGCCGCACCTGACGGCAAAGAGGCGCATCCCGGATGCCGGAATGCGCCTCGATGGTCAGCTGACTTCGCTTAGCGGTAGCCGCCGCCCGCCAGCAACTGCTCGCCGGTCAGCCAGGCCGAATCGTCCGAGGCCAGGAACACGGCAATCGATGCGATGTCGTTCGGCTGGCCGATACGGCCCAAGGGTGTTTGCCCGACGATCTGGGTCTGGAACTCGGAGCCGATGAAGCCTGCAGAAATCGCACCCTCCGTTTCGATCATGCCCGGATTCAGTGCGTTGACGCGAATCTTGCGCGGACCCAGTTCACGCGACAGCACGCCGGTGATGGCGTCCACGGCACCCTTGGTACCCGAGTACACCGAGCTTCCCGGCGGCGTGATACGAGAAACGACCGAACCGATATTGATGACGCTGGAGCCTTCGCCAAGGTGCTTGGCGGCGGCCTGGGTCGTCAGCAACAGTCCGAGGACATTGATATTGAACTGCCGGTGGAAGTGTTCTTCGGTGATGTCGTCGATGGCGCCGAACTCGTAGACACCCGAGTTGTTGACGAGAATGTCCAGCTTGCCGAAGTTCTCGATCGCCGCGGCGACGATGGCCTTGGCATCGGCAGCTTTAGAAACGTCGCCGTGTGCCGCGACGGCCTTGCCGCCAGCGGCGGCGATCTCGGCGACGACGGTGTCGGCACCGGCCTTGCTGGACGCGTAATTGACGACGACCGACGCGCCTTCGGCGGCCAGAGCCTTGGCGATGGCGGCGCCGATGCCTTTGGAGGCACCGGTGACGAGGGCGACTTTACCTGTGAGCTTGCTCATGACGTGTCCTGGTGGGGTGATTTGTTGCTAAGTTCGGCACTACTATAGTTCGCAACATATGAACTATGGAACTAAGAGTCAAGGGCTGGTAAAGTAAATGTCATGAGACCCCTGGTTCACCCGTCGATCGAAGACATCACCGTGGAGGGCATCCTCCATGCGCTGTCCGATCCCGTGCGTGCCGCGATCTACGTGGCATTGGCGCTAGGGGGCTCGGATTGCGCCTTCAATTGCTCCAACTTGCAGCAGGTCTTCGACCGTCCGATCCCCAAGTCCACGCTTTCACAGCATTTCCGTGCACTTCGGGAAGCCGGATTGATCCGTAGCGAGCGGCACGGCGTGGAAATGCGCAATACCAGCCGCTGCCCGGAAATCGAGCAGCGCTTCCCGGGATTGCTTGCCGGCATATTGAACGCGCACAAGGTCCAGTCCATGGAACGTGCCCGTGTGGCTAAGCGGAAGCCGGCTGCGCGAAAGAGCGTGGCTGGCTGAGAGCGGTTTCGCTACGCGTGGTATTTCAATCCAGCTATGGCTGGAAACCATCAAATCCCTCACCGTTGTTTACCTCTCACCGTCGTCCCTGCGCAGGCAGGGACCCAGTGCGGTGCAATGGGTGTTCGCGACAACGTCGGTTCGGCACTTCCTGTGACGTCGAGGACATCGCGCTTGAGAGCGCTCCTACACAAGACCTGCGATGCGCTTGAGGCGTTACTCTCATCGATGTTTCTCCACCAATCGGAAGGAGCCCGGCGGCAGTGGGTGCCGCCGGGCTCCTTTGCCTCACCGCTGCACGCGCGCCTCCATCCACTCGTAAACGACAGGCAACAACAGCAACGTCAACAGCGTCGATGTCACCAGTCCACCAACCACGACAGTTGCAAGCGGTCTTTGCGTTTCTGCACCAACACCGCTGGAAAACAGCATCGGGACCAGCCCAAGAATCGCGACAGTCGCGGTCATCAACACCGGACGCATGCGCAGCACAGCACCCTGTACAACCGATTCGCGCAGATCGAGACCGGACAGACGTTGCCTGTCGAGGAAGCTGACCAGCACGATGCCGTTGAGCATCGCCACACCGAAAACAGCGATAAAACCAATCGCCGACGGTACCGACAGATACTGACCTGTAACCGCGAGCGCGACGATGCCGCCGATGGTGGCGAAAGGAACGTTGGCCAGGATCAACACGGCGCGTCGCAGCGAATTGAACGCCGTATACAGCAACACGAAGATGAAGAAGATCGTCGCTGGAACGATGATCGCGAGTCGCTTCATCGCGCGTTGCTGATTGGCGAACGCACCACCCCATTCCGTGTAGTACCCGGTCGGAAGTTCTACTTCGCGTTCGATAGCCGCACTGGCATCGCGAACGAAACTATCGATGTCGCGTCCACGCACGTCCATCTGGATAACGGCATAACGTTGCAACTGCTCGCGGCGGATGAACGAATAACCTTCCGCTGCGTCGATGGTCGCCAGTTGGTTAAGTTGTACGATGGCTCCTGCCGGCGTACGCAGGGGAATGCGGCCAATCGCGGTCAGCGATGCCGTTTCGCTGGCATCGAGACGCACGGCGATATCGAAGCGCTTCACGCCGTCCAGAAGCACGGTGACGCCTTCGCCGCCGATACCGTTGCGAACCACCGTGAGTACGTCCTCGGCGCTGAGCCCGTAACGGGCGAGCGCGGCACGGTCGACGTCGATCCGTAGCTGCGGCTTGCCGACGTTGGCTTCGATGGCCAGATCGGCGACGCCCGGAACGTTGGCAAGCACATTCTTGATGCGTTCGCCGAAGCGGTCGAGCTGACCCAGGTCGTCGCCATAAAGTTTCAGGGCAAGCGTGGCGCGTACACCGGAAATCAATTCCTCGATACGCATCTGGATGGGCTGCGTATAGCCCACCACGGCGGTGGGCAACGCGGCGCCGAGCGCTGCCTGCATATCGCGTTCGAGGGTTTCCAGCGTCTGTCCGCGACGCCATTCGCTCTTCGGTTTCAGTGGGGTATACACCTCCATATAGTTCACGTCCGCCGTTTCGCCTTTCTCGGCGCGACCGATCATGGCCAGCGTCGTTTCCACTTCAGGGAAATCGCGTGCGATGGTTTCCGACACGGTGCGCGATACCGCGATCGATTCGTCGAGCGATGCCGAGGGGATCGACGTGACCCGCCACATCAGGGCGCCTTCTTTCAGATTCGGCATGAACTCCCGGCCTAGGAAAGGGAAGAGCGCGAGACTGCCGACCAGTGCGGCGACGGCGCCGACGATCACGGCGCGCCGATGCGACAACGCCCAGAGCAGCAAGCGTTCGTAACGACGTTTGAGAAACGCGACCCAGCGCAGTTCATTCTCGGCCTTTGCCCGCAGCAACAGGGTCGAAAGCACCGGTACCAGCGTCAGCGCCAGCACCAGCGAACCGGCCATGGCGAAGGCGATGTTGAATGCCATGGGCCGGAACATCTTGCCTTCCAGTCCTTCGAGACTGAACAGCGGAAGGAAAACGACGATGATGATGGCGATGGCGAACGAGATCGGTCCCGCGACCTCGCGCGCGGCTTCCAGTACCGCCGCGGGGCGATTGTCCGGCAGGCCGGCGGCGTGGCGTTCGGCCATGATGCGGAACGTGTTTTCCACCATGACTACCGCACCGTCGACCATCATGCCGATACCGATAGCCAGACCCGCCAGCGACATCAGGTTCGCGGACAATCCCGCCTGCTCCATGCCGATGAAGGCGATCAGCATCGCCAGTGGCAGGGTAACGACCACCACCAGTGCACTGCGCAGTTCGCCCAGGAACAGGAACAGCAGGACGGCGACCAGCAGCGATCCTTCCACCAGCGCGCGTACCGCCGTACCGACGGCGGCATCGACGAGATCGGTGCGCTGGTAAACCGGCTTGACCACGACGCCGGGCGGTAACGTCCGGCTGATCGCGTCGAGCTTCGTGCGTACCGCTTCGACCACGCTTCCCGCGTTTTCGCCGATGCGTGCCAGCGCCTGTCCGAGCACCACTTCCTTGCCGTCGCGCGTGACCGCACCGGTACGCGGCGCGCCTCCCTCGACCACGACAGCGACGTCGCGTATGCGTACGGGCGTTCCGTCCTCGGACTTCAGTACGACGTTGCCGATATCCTTGGCATCGCGCAGCAACGCCTGCCCACGTACGAGATATTGCTCGCGACCGACATCGATAGCGTTGCCGCCCGCCTGCGCGTTATTCGTTTCCAGCGCTGTAATCAGGTCGCGAAAGCCGAGTCCGTGCGCGATCAGTTTCGTCGGGTCGACGCGCACCTGGTACTGCTTCTCGCGCCCACCCCATGACGCGACATCGTCGACACCCGGAACGGTGCGGAGCAGGACGCGAAGATTCCAGTCCTGCAGCGAGCGCAGTTCCATATCGTCCGGCGCGGTGGCGTCGGGTGTTGCGCGTTCCACGGTGTACCAGAACACCTGCCCGAGACCGGATGTATTCGGTCCCAGCTCGGGTTTGCCGTAACCCGCGGGCAGACGATCGCCCGCCTGTTGCAGCCGTTCGTTGACCAGCTGGCGCGCGAACCAGACGTCCATGCTGTCCTCGAAATACACCGAGACATAGGACAGCCCGAACAGGCTGACCGAGCGCACCTCCTGCACGTTCGGCAATCCAGCCAGGGCCGATTCCACCGGCGTGGTGAGCAGGCGTTCCACATCTTCGGCCGCGAGGCCCGACGCTTCCGTATAGACGTTCACCTGTACCGGCGTGACATCCGGAAAGGCGTCGATGGGCAGGTTGCGTACGGCACGGTAGCCAAAGAGTGCGACGACCGCGAAGCCGATCAGCACGAGGAACCGGTAACGCAGGGAGATTTCAACGATCCGGGTAAGCATCAGTCGTCTCCCAGCTCGGAGCGGAGCAGGCGTGCCTTGAGCGCGAATGCACCCTTGCGCACATAAGCATCGCCGGCCGCGATGCCCTGCGTGACGACCGTCCAGCCGTCGCGCGTTTCGCCGGTGGTGACCGGCACGGGTTCGAAACGGCCTTCGCTGCGAACGACGAAGACGGTTGGCTGGTTGCGCAGGAGCACGATGGATTCCGCGGGAACGGCCAGACTTGGCCTGGCGTCGCCCGCATCGATGCGCACGTCGACCAGTTCGCCGGGATGCAGCTGATCGTCGCGGTTGTCGACCTGGAGGCGGACAGCCACCGTTCGCGTGCGCTCGTCGGTCTGGTGCCCACGCCGGAGGACGACGGCGGGCAAGGTCACGCCGTGCGCGACGACGTCGGCAGCGGCATCCGTGGTGACGCGCGCGGCATCGGCGGGAGGCATGCGGGCTTCGACCCAGATGTGGGTTTCCTGCACGACGGTGAATAGCGTGCGGCCAGCGGCGACGCGTTCGCCCACGAGGAAGTCGTCGGTGGTAACCCGGCCGCCGACTGGAGAGAGCAGGGCGTAGCTGCCGTCCGCACGGGCGGAGCCGCCGCGGATAACCTGCGTGACCTGGGCTTCGGACAGGCCATAAGCACGCAGTCTGGCAACGGCCTGATCCCGCGCGACGCGCGCTTCGTTATAGCGTCGTGCCGATACCGCTTGTTCGCCCAGCGCGGCGACGCGACGCCAGTCGGCATCGGCGACGATAAGCGCGCCTTGCGTCTGGGCGACCTCAACGCTTGAAAGCGTAACGAGCGGCTGTCCGGCTTTCACGATGTCGCCGAGGCGAACGTTGCGCGCGACGACATGCGAGTCGATACGCGGCGATACGAGTACGGTGGAATAGGCGTCGGCGCGCACTTCGCCCGGCGCGGCGAGCCGTTCGCTGAGCGTGCGTGTGCCGGCTTTGTCGACGACGATGCCGGCGGCGGCGATTGCGGCCTTGTCCATCGCAAGTGGCGACGATGCCGGTTCGGTGGCTTGCAGCGACGTCGCGATGGCGAGGGCCATCGCCGCGACCAGAAGACGTGGGTTCGAGGTTTTCATGGAGTGTCCTTGCCGGATCCGTCGATCCATTCGTTGAGACGGCCGGCGGCCGCGAGATAGTCGAACCAGGCTTGCCACAGACGGCTTTCGAGCTCGATGCCCGCCAGCGCGGTGTCGAGGCTCTGTTTCAGCTGGACGAGATAGTCGGAGGTGCCGATTTCGCCGGCGCTCCAGAGTTTTTCGAGCAGCGCGGCACGCTCGTCGTAAGCGCCGGCGCGACCGCGCCGGAAGGCTTCGGCCGCCGTGCGCAGCGCGGCGTAGCGTGCCCGCGTTTCCCGTTGCCGTGCGCCCAGCTGCATGGCGCTGGCACGTGTGTTCGCCGACGCGGCCGCGCTATCCGCGCGACTGGCGTCGACATCGGCGCGACCAGTGTTCAGTACCGGCAAGGGGATCGAGAGGCTGAGTCCGATGACGCGATCGTTGATCGCGCCGGCTCGTACGCGCCCGCCCGTGAACCCGATGGTCGGATCGGGAATGCGCGCGCGCCGGGCGACGTCGACCGCCGCGTCGGCTTCGGCTTCGCGGCCGCGTGCGAGAAGGGATTCCGGTAGCGCGTCGATGGCTGTGTCCATCACGCTGTCGGAAGCTGGGGGCAGTGCGGCGGGAATCGCCGGGATGTTGCTAGTGGCGGCGATGGCGCTGAGCGAGGCCTGTGCCGCGGCTTCGTCCGCGGTAAGCGTGGCCTGCTGGATTTCGGCTTCGCCGAGCGCGAGGCCGGCCAGGTCGCGCTCGGGACTGGCGATGTCGCCGACCGCCAGGCGCTTGATCGCCAGCGCGTCGAACCGGCGCATCAGGTCGACGCGATGCCGGCCCATCTCGCTTCGCCGGGACGCGAGCGCGGTCGTGGTCCATGCGCTGAGCCAGCGGGTGGCGAGATCCCGCTGGGTCAGCGCGTAGGACAGGTCGCTGCTGGCGAACGCGGCCTGGCCCACGCGCATTCGCGCGGCGCGTTTGCCGGATACATCCAGGGCAAGACTCAGTCCCGCCGTGCGCCGGTTGACGTCGGCGTTTTCGGCATCTAGCGACAGGGTGGGGTTGTACAGCGGTTGCGCGGCGGCGTCGGCGCGCGCACGAGCGGCGTCACGGCTGGCGCGGGCGACATCGAGTTCCGGGCTGGCGGCCCAGACGCGACGCACCGCGTCGCGCAGTTCCGCCGGGGCGGCGGGGGGCGTCGCGTTCGCCAGGGCGGCGAACAGCAGACAGACGGCGCCGATGGGCACCGTACGTTTGGCGTACATGGGTATTTCTCCTGAAGACAGTCACGAGCGACGCGATGGCGTCGCAATGGCGGTTGTCGTCAGGCGATGGGAGGGCGAAAGAGCGAGCCGGTGGCGCGCTGCCGTGTGTCGGGATGCGAGACCGTTTCGACGAAGCTGGTGTCGATGGGCGTCAGTCTGGCGATAGCGGTCGCGGGCATGGGCGAGGCGTGGGCGCAGGCACAGTGACAGCCACCCTGTTCGCCCAGCAGGCAGTCGCCAGCCGGCAGGTCGCTGGGTGCGCTGACGGTCACGCCGCCATCGAAACCCGTACGCCCGCCCGGACCGTCCTCGATGCACACCGTCGCGGCGGCAAGCCGGACGAAGAACACCATCAGCGCCAACACCATGAGGCCGCGATGGCGGCGCAGGTACTGGAGCAGGGAGGGCGAGGGGCGATGCATCCGCGACATGCTAGGTGAACCAGCCGGTCACGGCAATGCATGTTTCGGGCCGAACGCTCGCCTGGCCTTGTAGGAGCCCGCTTCCGGGCTTCTACAAGGGTACTAATGCAGTTGTAAACGTTTACGTGCCTAGGAGGGTATCGGCCGCGGAGCCAGTTCGCTCTAGACTGGCCCCCTGAAAGAGCACAGGGGCAGTTGGGATGGGGATCGATCGGGGAAGCGCGGGCGAGGTGGCGGAATCCGCCCTGCTCGTGGATGTGGCGACGCGCCTCCGGCATCCGCGTATCGACCGCATCGTTGCCTCGTTCCGCGAACACCACGTGTCCGTGATGCGCGCGGTGCTGCTCGGCCTGACCACGATCTGGACGGCCTACTGGCTCAACGGCAGCCAGTTGCCCATGAGGGCCGACGCGCGCTCGGCATTCCCCCTTGCCATGGCGCTGTTCGTGCTGAGCGTCGTCTGGATGCTCTGCATCCGTGCGGCCTGGCTGCGCGACAGCACCCGGGTGGACGCCGTGGGCGTTATCGCCAACTTCGTCATGACCGGCGCGCTGCTGAAGGCCGGCTTCATGCTGGTCATTACGCTGAGCGCCGTGCTGCCGTTCCTGTCGGTGGCCGTGGGGGCCCGGTACGGGCGACGCCCCTTCATCGCCAGCATCGGGGCATCCCTGATCATCCTGGGCGTGAGCGCTCCGGCCGGTTACTGGATCAGCCGGCCGGCTTACGCGCTGTATGCGCTGGCGCTGGTCATCATCCTGCCTATCACGATCTTCCGCATGATGGATGCGTTGCGTGTGGTATCGGTGGAAGCCATCGCATCGCGCGAGGCCCAGCACCGGTTCATTTCGATGATGAGCCACGAGATGCGCACGCCGCTCAATACCGTCATCCATTCCGCGGCGCTGATCGATACCGGCGCGATGGCCGACGACCAGCGCCGGCTGGTGGCGTTGCTGGCCTCGAACGCGAACGCGCTACTCCATCGGGTCAATGCGGTACTCGACGTCGCGTCGTTCAACGGAGGCCGTCTGACGTTGCGGCACCAGTCGTTTACTTTCGACGAGGTGCTGGCCACGGTGCGCGACGTCTGTCGTTCCCATGCCGTGGAAAAGAACATTTCCCTTTCGCTGGTTTGCGCACCGGTCGCGAGCGGCGTGTTCAAGGGCGATCCGGGTCGCATCGAGCAGGTGCTGAGTAACCTGGTATCCAATGCGGTGAAATTCACGCCGGCGGGCGGTCGCGTCGAAGTGGTCGTCACCCTGTCCGCGTCGTCGGCGAGCATGGGCGACTCAATTCTGTGCACCGTTGCCGATACGGGTGTCGGCATCGCCGACGAGGACAAGGCGCGTATCTTCCGCCCCTTCCATCAGGTCAGCGGGGGAGCGGCAAGAACCAACGACGGCGTCGGCCTCGGGCTTTATATCGTGCGCAGCGTGTCCGATCAGATGAACGGCGCGCTCGACGTTGCCGACCGGCCCGGCGGTGGCAGCATTTTCTCGTGGCGTTTTCCGCTGGTGCGGGCGCCGGTCGGTACGAAAGCGTCCTCGGAATTGTCCGTGGCCGATCGTCTCGACGAGCATCGCGCGCGCGTGCCGGCACTCGAGTGCCTGGTAGTGGACGACAATGCCTCCAATTGCGAAATCATCGGCCGCATCCTTCATCGTGCGGGGCACATCGCCACGTTCAGTACGAACGGGAACCAGGCGGTCGAATGCATTGCGGCGCATAGCTTCGATGTGGTCTTCATGGATTTGCATATGCCCGGCGGCTCGGGCTGGGACGTGATTCGGCGCATCGAGCATGCGGCTAGTGCCAGCCGCATGCCGCCCATCGTGATGCTCAGTGCCGACTCCAGCCAGGATGCGATCCGCATGGCATTCAAAGGCGGTGCCCGCGCTTATCTGACCAAGCCGATTCCGACGGCGCGTCTGCTCGACGTACTCGAATCCATTGCCGAGGAACGTCGTCTCGAACGTTTCTCGCGGACATGGCAGCCAGCAATCGATCCGCCGGTGGGCAGGCGGGGCGATGCCGTCCCCCTGGAGGACATGCGCGAACTGGTCTCGCCACGGGAGCTTCGCCAGTTCGTGGACCTTTGCGACGATGCGATGCGCACGCATGGCAAGTCTCTGCGCGATGCACTGACGCGCGGCGAATATCCGGATGCGTCCGAAGCACTGCATTCGCTGAAGAATGTCGTCGGTAACCTGGGGGTGCCCGGTGCGACCCGTGTCTGCGACGACCTGGGTGTGCTGATCGACGCCGGCACCGGCATGGCCGGTGCGATCTTCGAACTCGACAGCCTGCTGCGTTCGGCGCACCGCTTCGTCGACGAACAGCGTCTGCGTTTGAATGAGGCGATCCGGGCCGACGCGCAGCTCCCGCCTGTTGGTGCGTAGGAGCCCGCTTGCGGGCGGCATCGTAACCCTTCCCCGTTGGGGTATCGTTGCGACATGGGGCGTGGACAGGAGGTTTGCGCGATTTCACTGTTTCCCCATTTTTTCGCGGTCATAATCGATCACTCTATCGTTACCAGGGGGCGCCCATGCCAAGCCCACGGGACTGCGCCATCGCGCACGAAGGCGCGACAGTCGTACGCGGGAATGTTCGCTTCACGGTGCTGACGCCGCGGGTTATCCGTCTGGAATGGAATGCTATCGGCGTGTTCGACGACGAGCGGACGCAGTTCGCCGTGTATCGGGCGCTGCCGGTGCCACCGTTTCGCCTGGACGAGGACGAGCGGACGTTGACGATCGACACGGGCTCGCTGGTGCTGCGTTATACGAAGGGCGAGGGTCCCTTCGATGCCGCCAACCTGGCCATTGACGTGATCGATGACGACCGCAGGACGACCTGGGTGCCGGGGACGGTTCAGCGGGAGAACCTTGGCGGCACATATCGCACGCTGGATCGCTACGACGGCGATACCTGGCAGGATGGCAGCAGGCTGCCTCTGGAGGACGGTCTGCTCGCCCGCGACGGCTGGCATGTGATCGACGATTCGGCGAGCTTCCGTATCGACGACGACGGCTGGGTGTTGCCGCGCAAGGGCGAGGGCGACCAGGACTTCTATTTCTTCGGTTACGGCCGCGCGTTCCGTACGGCGATTGCGGACTTCGCCGCCATTTCCGGTCCGCAGCCCATGCCGCCGCGCTTCGTGTTCGGTTACTGGTGGTCGCGTTACTGGAACTATTCCGACGAGGAACTGCGCATTCTCGTCGCGCGTTTCGACAAGGAACGTATCCCGCTGGACGTGCTGGTGCTGGACATGGACTGGCATACGACGCCGGGACTTTCGTTGCGCGAAGGGCACGAGCACACCGATGTCTTCGGCGAAAAATCGGGCTGGACCGGCTATACGTTCAACCGCAGCCTTTTTCCCGATCCGATGGCCTTCATGCGCTGGGTGCATGGCGAGAAGCTCCACGTTACCCTCAACCTGCATCCGGCTTCCGGTGTGATGCCGCATGAGGAAAAGTACGAGGCGATGGCCCGGCAGTTGTCGTGGAATACGTCGACGAAGGCACCGATTCCCTACGAGGGCACATCCCGGCCGTATATGCGCGCGTTGTTCGACACGATCCTGCATCCGCTCGAAAGGCAGGGCGTGGATTTCTGGTGGCTCGACTGGCAGCAGTGGGCCGATTCGAAAGCGATGCCCGGCCTTAGCAACACGTGGTGGCTTAACCATGTGTTCTTTACCGAAATGCAGCGCCACGACGACGCACGCGGCCTGATTTATCATCGCTGGGGCGGGCTGGGCAATCATCGCTATCCGATCGGTTTCTCGGGCGACAGCGTGATCACGTGGACATCGCTGGCGTATCAGCCGCACTTCACCGCCATGGCGTCCAACGTGCTGTATGGCTACTGGAGCCACGATATCGGTGGCCATACCTTCGATAAGAGCATCCCGCGCGAGGATCGGCACCTCGACCCGGAACTCTATGCGCGCTGGATGCAGTACGGCGTATTCAGTCCCGTGTTCCGTACGCATTCGGCGAAGGAAGCCAGTCTGCACAAGGAGCCCTGGCATTTCGGTCCGCCGTATGGCGACGCCATTTTCGACGCGATCCGTTTGCGCTATCGCCTGGCGCCATATATCTATGGCGCGTCGCGCGAGGCCTACGACACCGGCGTATCGATCGTCCGACCGATGTACTACGACTGGCCCGAACACGACATGGCTTACAACGTCCCCGGGCAATACATGTTCGGAGACGACTTGCTGGTGGCGCCCGTTACCGTGCCGATGAAGGATGGCGCGGCGCCGTTTCCGGTCTGGCTGCCGCCGGGCCTCTGGTACAGCCGTGGCGGCGCGGAATCGTTCGAGGGCGGCCAGGTGTTCGAGCGCAGTTACGGGCTCCACGAAATTCCGATTTTCGTACGGCCGGGCAGCGTGATTCCGCTCTATCCGGAGGGATTGCGGCATCTTTCGACGGTTCCTTCCACGCTTACGCTGCAGGTGTTTCCGGGAGCGGAAGGCGATGCGTCGCTATACGACGACGATGGCGCGACGCAGGGATACCAGCGCGGCGAATATGCGCGGACAAAGGTACGAAGCAGGCACGGAACAAAGACGCATCGCGTGCATATCGATGCGATGGAGGGTTCGTATCGGGGCAAGCCGGCGACGCGCGCATATACCGTGGAACTGCTCGACTCCGACGTACCCGAGGCTGTCGAGGTCAACGGCCGCGAACTGCCGTATTGCGCGACGCCGGCGCCGGGCACCTGGCTGTTCGATACGATGTGGCTGTGCATACGCGTGGAGCTGGAACCGGCATCCGTCGACGAGGCGCATGACATCGTCGCACGGTTCGATCCCGTGTATGCGAAGCCTCCTGGCTTACTGCACCGGATGCGGCGCGCGCGGGATGCGGTGGGGTATCTGAAGCAGGTATGGAACGATATTTCGGCACTCCCCGACGACATCGATCTGGCGGGACAGGCGGCGCGCGTGCTTGCCTATACGGTCGACGAAGGAGATGACGCGAGTCGCGCCGCGCGCTTTGCCGAGGCGGTGCGAGAGTTCGAGCGGCGGTTCGCGGCGTTGCCGGACAGTGTGGCGGCAACGCCGATCGACGATGAGTTGAAGCGTGGGTTTGTGGAGCGGTTGGGGTGGTAAGCAAGGAGATTACGATTCCCTCGACGCCCAGCCGTCGTTCCTGCGCAGGCAGGAACCCAGTGCGGTGCGATGGGTTTTGGCGACATGGCCTGTTCACGCTCTTGAAAAGGGAACGTGCGCACTTCGTGTTGACCGGGCATGGTCGCCCTGGGTCCCTGCCTGCGCAGGGACGACGGTGAGGATTTCTAACATGTTGCGGTGGGTGTTGTTACTTGCCCTGTTCCCGGCCTTCGGCATCGCCCAGGCCCAGACCGCCGTGCGCGTCGGCTCCAAAGCCGACAACGAAGGAGCGCTGCTCGGGCAGATCGTGCTGCAGGTATTGCGCCACGAAGGCATTCCCGTCGAAGACCGCACGCAGCTGGGCCCCACGTCGATCGTGCGACGCGCTTTGCTACACGGCGATCTGGATATCTATCCCGAATACACCGGCAACGCGGCTTTCTTCTTCCACCGCGAAGGCGATCCCGCTTTCCGCGATTCAAAACAGGCGCACGCCCTCGCAGCCTCGCTCGACGAGAAGGCGAACCGGCTGGTCTGGCTCGATCCCGCGCCCGCCGACAATCACTGGGCCATCGGTATACGTCGCGATGTGGCTGTCCCGGCGCATCTGGCGACGCTGGACGACTTCGCCCACTGGGTGAATGCCGGTGGCTATGTGCTATTGGCCGGTTCCGCCGAATTCGTCGAAAGCGACGCGGCATTGCCCGCGTTTCAGCAGGCGTATGGTTTCCGGCTGCGTGGCTCGCAGTTGCTGGTGCTGGCGGGCGGCGACACGTCGGCCACCATCAAGGCCGCCGCCGAGGGTACATCGGGAGTGAATGCGAGCATGGTGTACATGACCGACGGTGCGCTGGCGGTCACGGGTCTTGTCGTGCTTGAAGACACGCGTCGTGTGGAACCTGTTTACCAGCCCGCGCCGGTGGTGCGGGCCGACGTGCTGGCCCGGTATCCGCGAATGCGGGCCGCGCTCGCGGCGGCATTCGCGCCATTGACGGTGGACACCTTGCGTCGCCTGAACGCGCGTACGCAGATCGACGGAGAGGATGCGGCGCGCGTTGCCGCGGACTATCTTCGCTCCCGGCATCTTTCGGACTGACGCGTGAGTACACGTACCGACCTTCCTCTTGCGCTGCTATCCGCAGTCGGCCTGCTTGCCGCGACGACGGGTACGTTTCTGGAGGTCGCACCGAACCGGCTGCTGTCGGGCAGCGCGCTCACGCTCTGGCATGTGCCGCCGGCGATGGGCGGATGGATCGTGCTGGCGTTGTGGTGCGTGGGATTGGCGTGCTCGTTGCTGACGATGAAGCGGGGACTGTCGATAGCGTGCGCGCTCCTCGTCGGACTTCCGCTTCTGGCGGGCGCAGGCGCGCATCGGCTGCTCGCGGATGCTTCGATTCATACGACGCGGATCCAGCTTGGCGCGGGATTCTGGATCATGTGGCTGGCGGCGGCACTGCTGTTGCTCGATCGTCTGCGTGGGGCGCGTCGTGTCGTGCAGTTGGCGATATGGACCGGCGTTGTCGTCGCGTTTGTCGTGGCTGGCTGGAGCGGTGCGTTCGCCGATCTGGCCCTCGTGCGCGAATACGTCGCGCAGCGCGACGTCTTCGCTACCGCGTTGCGCATCCATCTCCTGCTGACCCTGGGGACGCTGGGACTCGCGCTGGCGATCGGTCTGCCGCTCGGCTGGATCGCGTGGCGGCGCCGGCGGGCAGGCAACGGCATCCTGGGCGTGCTGTCGCTGGTGCAGACGGTGCCGTCGATCGCGCTGTTCGCGCTGCTGATCGGCCCGCTGGCCTGGCTTGCGCAACACATGCCCTCGCTTCAGGCCATGGGATTCGGTGGCACGGGCGCGGCGCCGGCGGTCATCGCGCTATGTCTTTACGCCTTGCTGCCGGTGGTGCGATATACCCTCGCGGGTCTGGATGGCGTGCCGCGCGATGCGGTCGAGGCCGCCCGCGGCATGGGCATGACGCGCTGGCAGGTGCTGGCACGCGTGCAATGGCCGCTGGCGTGGCCCGTTCTGCTGGCGGGTCTGCGTATCGTCAGCGTACAGGCGATCGGCATGGTTGCCGTGGCCGCGCTGATCGGCGCGGGCGGTCTGGGGCGATTCGTATTCCTCGGCGTGGGCCAGGGTGCCATCGATATGGTGTTGCTCGGTACGCTGGCGATCATTGCGCTGGCCTTGCTGGCGGACCTCGTGTTTCAGGCGGCACTGATGTTGACGGAGCGGCACGGATGATCGAACTCGACCATGTGACCAAGCGCTACGGCGAGACGGCGGTTATCGACGATCTTTCGCTGCGCATCGAAGGCGGCGAACTCTTCGTGCTGGTGGGGCCGTCGGGGTCTGGCAAGTCGACCCTGTTGCGCACGATCAACCGGTTGGTTTCCATCGACGACGGGGCGATCCGCATCGACGGACGCGATGTGCGCGAGGTTCCGGTGGCATCGCTTCGCCGCGGGATCGGATACGCCATCCAGTCGGTCGGCCTGTTTCCGCATCGAACAGTGGCGGAGAACATCGCGACGGTACCGCGCCTGCTCGGCTGGCCGGCGGCGCGTATCCGTGCACGAGTGGACGAACTGATTGCTATGCTCCAGCTCGATGGGGAAAGCGTTCTCGATCGCTATCCGCATGCCTTGTCGGGAGGTCAGCAGCAGCGTGTCGGGGTGGCGCGCGCGTTGGCGGCGGAGCCCGCGATCATGTTGATGGACGAACCTTTCGGTGCGCTGGACCCGCTGACCCGCGATGCCTTGCAGTCCAGTATCCAGGCGATCCATGCGCAGACGGGAACGACGATTGTCTTTGTTACCCACGACATGGACGAAGCGCTTCGCCTGGGCGAGCGCATCGGTCTGATGGAGAGCGGCCGGTTGCTCCAGGTCGGTACGCCGCTGGAACTGCTGCGCGATCCCGCCTGCGAGCGCGTGCGCGCTTTCGTGGGTGGTGAAAATCCGGGGTTGCGCGAGCTTTCCGTGCGTCGTGTTCGTTCGGTGCTGCGTCATGGCGAGGCATCCGCCGCTCCCGCGGTCGATGCCGATGCGACGTTGCAACAGGCTCTGGCAACGATGCTGGAACACGGACGCGATGTCTTGCGTGTGCGCGATGCGAAGGGTGCAACGCTGGGCGTGCTGCATCTCACCGATTTGCTGGCGCGCAAACCGTGACGATCGCCGGACGCGGCGCGTGGCGCATCGCATGGCCGTGTCTCGCGCTTGCCGTGTTGCTTGTCGCGCTGCCGCGGATGGCGCCGGTCTTCCATGCCTGGATGCCCGAACTGCGTGCGCCGGTTTATACGCGTACGAGTTTCGTCGCGTTGACGGCCGCGCATGTCGGCCTGGTCGGTCTGGCTACGCTGATCGCGGTGGTGCTTGGACTGGGTATCGGGATCCTCGCGACGCGTCCGGCCACGCGGTCGCTGTTGCCGACGGTACGCGCGGTCGCGGTGATCGGGCAGACGTTTCCGCCGGTGGCCGTTCTGGCGATCGCGGTGCCGCTGCTTGGCTTCGGCGCGGCACCGACGTTGCTCGCTTTATGTCTGTACGGGGTGCTCCCGGTACTGGGGCAGACGGTGGCGGGAATCGAGAATGTCTCGCGCCCCGCGCTGGATGCCGCCGACGGCATGGGCTACGGACGATGGCGAAAATTATGGGAGGTCGAGCTGCCTCTGGCTGCTGGGCCGATCATGGCGGGTGTCAGGCTTTCGGCGATCGTCAGCGTCGGCACGGCGACCATCGGCTCGGCGGTCGGTGCATCGACGCTGGGCGCACCGATTATCGAGGGACTGGTTTCCAACAACACCGCATATGTCGTACAGGGTGCGCTGCTTGTCGCGGCGCTGGCCATGTCGATCGATGCCGTGCTGGCATGGATCGAGCGGTACGTGCGCAGAGGGCTTGTGTAGGAGTGCTCGAGAGCGCTCCTGCAACAGCGGGTTACAACGGAGGCGCGGGCAGCCCGTGCCGGCTTTTCCATGCCGCCAGGCGCTCGCGATAACGCTCCATGGCCTCGTCGTAGACGTCGTAAACGCAGCGCACGCAGCCTTCGCCGCAGCATGCTTCCGCGTCGGGTTCCGGCGGCGGCTGGGGTTCGGGATCGTCGGTCGAAGTCATGGCGATATAGCTTACGTCCTGCGAAGATCGGTGGTTTCACCGGAAGGGGCTGGAACATGCGTCGTCGTTGGATTTACCTGCGCATTGTCGCGCTTTCGCTGGTTGCCGTGCTGCTTGCCGCGTGCGCGAGCGTGTCGCCGCAACCGGCGGCTTCTTATCGCATCGTGGGCTATATCGCGCGTTTCGATGGGCTGGAAGCGCTGGACGTGAGCCATATCGATACGTTGATTTTCGCCTTCGCCAAGGTGCAGGACGGCGCCGTCACGCTGGATGACGCGGGGCGAGCCAACCTGGCGAAAGTCGTTGCCCTGAAGCGCCGGCAGCCACGGCTTGGCGTGGTGGTGTCCGTCGGTGGCTGGACCGCCGGCGGTTTCTCGGAGGCGGCGATGACGCCCGCGACGCGGCAGCGTTTTGCCGACAGCGCGGCGGCGCTGATCGTTGCGAACGGTGCCGATGGCCTGGACGTGGACTGGGAATATCCCGGGCATAACGAGGGCGGCATCGCATCGAGTCCGCTCGATCGTGCGCACTTTACCGAGCTGCTGCGCGCGATACGTTCCAGCCTCGATCGTGCTGGCGACGGAAAGCACTACACGCTCAGCATCGCGGCCGCGGACGGTCCCTTCGTCGACGGTATCGACATAGCCGCGGTGAATCCGTTGCTGGACTGGTTCAACCTGATGACCTACGACTTCCACAACAGCATGACGCCTACCAGCGGACATCATGCCGGTCTGCATGCGTCGGCGCTTGCCGCAGCCGATTCGCGTACGACCGATCGCGCGGTGCGTCAGTTCGAAGCCGCCGGCGTGCCGGCGCGCAAGCTGTTTATCGGTGCGGCGTTCTATGGCCGCGAGTTCGCGGATGTGCGCGACGCGCATAACGGTCTGTACCAGACCTATGGCCACTATCAGGGCGAGCACGACTGGCCGGAACTGAAACGCGACTTCATCGGCCGCAACGGGTACATCCGCTATTGGGATGCGGAGGCGAAAGCGCCGTACCTGTGGAACTCCACGACGCATCGGTTCGTCAGCTACGACGATCCGGAATCGCTTGCCGCGAAGGCGGCCTATGTGAAGGCCGAGAAGCTGGGTGGGGTGATGTATTGGGAGCAGAGCCATGACGAGCATGGCGAGCTGGTGGATGCGATCTGGAATGGGTTGAAGTAGTCAGCGGTTCCGCGTCGCCGCTTCGTTGGCTTTCGCCGACGAAGTCGGCTCCCACCGATCGATACCTGGTGGGAGCCGATTCCGTCGGCGAGAGCCTGTGCAATGATGAAGCCGAATCCTCTTACCAGATTTTCACCCGCTGCTTCGGATCGAGATAAAGCTTCTGTCCGGCCTTGGGCGAAAACGCGTCATACCACGCATCGATATTGCGCACCGTCTGGGCGCGGAAGCGACCCGGCGCATGCCCGTCGCCGATGATCTGCGCACGGAGCGCCGCGTCGCGGGTCTTCGAGCGCCAGGACTGCGCGAAGGCCAGGAAGAAGCGCTGGTCGCCGCTCAGGCCGTCGATCACCGGTGCTTCCTTGCCGCCCAGCGACTTGCGATAGGCCGCATAAGCGATAGCCAGGCCCGATACGTCCGCGATGTTCTCGCCCAGTGTCTGCTGGCCGTTGACGTGCAGGCCCGGCAGGGCTTCGTACTGGTTGTACTGCTCGACCAGACGCTGACCCGCTGCCTTGAAATGCTGTTGATCGGCGTCGGTCCACCAGTTGGCCAGACGGCCCTGGGCATCGAATTCGGCACCCGTGTTGTCGAAGCTGTGGCTGATCTCGTGACCGATGACGGCGCCGATCGATCCGTAGTTCGCGGCGGCATCGGCCTTCGGGTCGAAGAACGGCGCTTCGAGAATCGCCGCCGGGAAGTTCAGCGCGTTCTGTAGCGGCAGGTTCACCGCGTTGACCGTCTGCGGCGTCATCCACCATTCGTTGCGATCCACCGGCTGGCTGAGCTTGGCGACCTGGTGGTGGTATTCGAATGCCTCGGCGCGCAGGTGATTGCCGAGCGCGTCGTCGGGACGGATATCCAGCGACCCGTAATCGCGCCACGTATCGGGATAGCCCACACCGACCTTGACGGTTGCGATCTTGGCCTTGGCCTTCTGCTTGGTCGCGGGAGTCATCCAGTCGATCGTGTCGACGCGGTCGTCGAACGCTTTGAGGATGTTGTCCACCATCGTCTGGACTTCCGCGCGGGACGATGCCGGGAAGTACTTCTTGACGTAGATCTGGCCTACCGCATCGCCGAGATCGTTGTTGGTGCGGGCAAGACCGCGCTTCCAGCGATCGCGTTGCTTCGGCGTGCCTTGCAGCGTATGGCCGAAGAAGTCGAACGAAAGATCGTCGTAAGCCTTGGGCAGCAGTCCGGCGTTTTCGCTGATCGCGTGGAAACGCAGGTAAGCCTTCCAGGTGGCGACTGGCTCGCTGGCGACGAGGGCGGAAAGCCTGGTCACCGTGTCCGGCTGCCAGACGATGAAGGTTTTCTGGGTATCGAGGCCAGCGGCCTTGAAGTAAGCGGACCAGTCGATACCGGGGGCCTTCGTGGCGAATGCGCCGATCGGCCACGGGTTGTTCGCCTTATGGATGTCTTCGCTTTCGACGATGCTCTGCTGTGCTTTAGCGATCTTCGTTTCCAGCGCGAAGATGTCGCGTGCCTTGCCTTCCGGGTCGGGCGTGCCGGCCTGCTTCAGGATCGCGACGATATAGGCCTGGTACTTCTCGCGCGCCGCAACCATGTCCTTGCCGCTTTCAAGGTAGTAGTCGCGATTGGGCATGCCGAGGCCGCCCTGCAGCAGGTAGGGCAGGTTGTGCGACGGATCTTCCAGGCCCTGTGCGACGAACAGGCCGAACAGATGATCGGTGTGCAGGTTGGTGGCGTTGATCGGATCGACGTCGGCGCGCAACTGGTCGCCGAGTACGCGCGAGAGGTCGGCCGGCGTGCCGATGGCGTCGATGGCGCCCAGCTCCGCGGACAGCGGCTTCAGGCCGGCCTTCTCGATGGTGGCTTCGTCCATGAACGCCTTGTAGTAGTCGGCGATCAGTCGCGCCTGGCTGCCCTTGGCCGGATTGCCTTCGCCCGCGGCTTTCACCAGTTCGGCGTTGCGCTTCTCGGCCTTCTCGAACACCTGCAGAAAGATGCCGGTGCTGGAGCGGTCGGCGGGGATGACCGCCGTTTTCTGCCAGTGGCCGTTGGCGTAGGCATCGAAATCGTCGCCGGGCTGGACGGCGCGGTCGATACCGGCCAGGTCGACGCCGCCGGGCTCGGGGGCTGGCGAGGGCGCGGGACTGGCCGCGAGGGCGGACGCGCCGCAGGCGACGGCGGTAGCGAAGATCCAGCGATAACGGGCCATGGGCGCGCACCTTCTTAAAAGGTCGGATTGGGGCGCCCACGATAGTCCCCGCCGGGCCCGTTGTGACTATGACCAATGGCCCAGAAGCGATTTTCGGCACGATTTTTCTGAAAAACGCGCCATTAACCGCGTCGCGCCGCCCGTTGGCGAGCTGTTGTGCAGTAATGACCGTCCGGCGCCCATCCCGCGCCGGAAGGGTGCCGGCCACGGGTCGCCCGGGCCGGCTTCCGCGTCACATCTCACTAAGCAGATAACAGACCTGGAGATCTATATGAACGCTCGTTTCGAACTCACCGGCCCCCTGATGGACATCTCAAGCTATCCCATCTGGGCACAGGATATGGTGTCGTCCTGTTCGGATGCGCGTCGTGGCATCGTGGAACACGAGATGTGGGACGCCATGCGCGCCGCTCGTCTCGACCCGGTATCGACCCGCAACTTCATGGTGGGCGTGTGGCCCGTCATCGAACGTTTTCCCGCCTATATGTCGCATAGCCTCCTGAAAACCCGCTATGGCCGCAGTCAGGGCGACGACATGGCCCGCCGCTGGCTGGTCCGCAACATCCGCGTCGAGCAGAACCACGCCGACTACTGGCTCAACTGGGCCGAAGGCGCGGGTGTAGCGCGCGAGGAGGTGCTCAATGGAGCGGCACCGACGGGATCCCAGGCGCTGGCCCATTGGTGCGAGGAGGTCAGCAGTCGCGACTCGCTGGCTGCGAGCATCGCCGCGACCAACTATGCCGTGGAAGGGGCGACCGGGGACTGGTCCCAGTTGATCTGGGAAAGCAAGGCCTACGCCGAAAGTTTGCCGATTATCGGCCGTAAAGCCAGCCTGCGGTGGCTACAGTTACACGCAGCTTATGACGATACCCATCCGTGGGAGGCTCTGGAAATCGTCTGCGCGTTGCTTGGAAACAATCCACCGATCGACGAGGTGGAGCACATTCAGGAGTGTGTCCGCCGTAGTTACGTCAGTATGAGCATTACCCTCGACAGGTGCGTGGATGCAGCGGCAACGTTCGACAATATGAACGAAGTTGCGGCATAACGGGGCGTCGCCTTGGCAAAGTGGCGCATTATTGACGTGAGCTTTGGTTGAGCGAGGGCCGCGATGCGCAGAACCCATGCTGGCATGCAACAGCCCCTGTTGCGGCGCCTCAGGCCCCTGGCCTATGCGCTCGTGGCCGTCGTTGCCCTGATTCTCCTGCTCACGTGGGGTGCTTTGCAGACTCAGGTCATTCTCGCCGGTTTTCTCAACGGCGAGAGTGTCTGGGCCAAAGCGCAAAAGCAGGCCGTGATCGACCTGGACGACTACGCGGCCACCGGCGACGCGATGCATCTCCAGGGCTTCCACACCAATTACTCCATCCTTATTGCCGACCGCTGGGCGCGCGATGCCATCGCCACCGGCGATTTCGACCGGAAGGAAGTGGAAGACTCCTTCGCCCGTGGCGATGTCATTCCCGTGGCTATTCCCGGCATGGTGTTCATGTTCGAACACTTTTCCAGCCTTCCTTACATGAAGGAAGCCAATGTCGCGTGGCGTTCCGTGGACGGCAGTCTGGAGGAACTGAACCAGATCGCCGACCGGCTTCAGCACGACTATGCGAAGGGGGCGCCTCCGCCAGCGGATATTCGCGCCGTACGCGCGAGGATCTCCGCGCTCAACCGTTATATCGAACCGCGAGCGAAGCTGTTTTCCCTGCAGATCGCCAATGGCGCCGTGTGGCTGGGACAGGTGTTGTTCTTCGCCGTCCTCGGCGTGGCCGCGCTGGCGTCGTTGCTGTGGCTGCGCATGGCCGGCCGGATTCTTTCCAGCATTCGCGGTACGGAAGAGCGTTACAGCCTACTCTTCGACAGTGCGGCGGACGCGATCTTCATCGCAGACGAGGCCACGGGGCGTATTCTCGACGTCAATCAGCGGGCCGCTTCGTGGATAGGCTGCACCCGCGCGGAATTATTGGGGATCGACCTCGGCAGTCTGTTCGCCGAAGGATCGCCGCAGTCGGGCGTCGGCTCGCTGCGCATGCCCGAGGGCGGCACGCTGCCCGTGGAAACGCAGAGCAGTCTGGTCGTATGGGGCGATCGCCGCGTCTGTCAGGCGATCGTGCGCGATATCTCCGAGCGTGTGGCCATCGAGCAGGAACGCCGCATCGCCGCCGAGGCACTGGCCAGCATCGCCGAGGGCGTCATCATCGCCGACGCCGACCGTCGTGTGACGACCGCGAACGAGGCCCATACACGCCTGACCGGTATCCCGGCCGAGGCGCTCCGGCATACGCGCTTCGATGCCACGCGCACGTTGCCCGACGGGCGTCCGTTGCCGCAGATCATCTGGGACGATGTCGCCGAAGGCGCGAACTGGGTGGGCGAAGTGGAAAGCCGTCGCTCCGACGGTACGACCTATCCGGAAATGCTCAGCATCAGCGCCATCCGCGACGGCATGGGACGGCCCCAACATTATGTCGCCGTGTTCACCGACGTCACCGCGCGCAAGGCGGACCGGCAACGTCTGCAACACCTGGCGACGCACGATCCGCTGACCGGTCTGGTTACCCGGTCGGAATTCGAGCGCCTGTGCAGCGAAGCGATAACGCGCGCCACGCATAGTCGGGGTGCGATCGCCGTGATGTTCGTCGACCTCGATGCCTTTAAGGTCGTCAACGACAGTTATAGCCATGCGATCGGCGATACATTGCTGGTCCGCGTGGCCGACCGCATCCGTGCGCAGCTGGCGCGCAAGGATGTCGCGGGACGTATTGGTGGCGACGAGTTCACCATCCTGCTTCCCGATCTGCGGTCCCGCGAGGAAGCATCGGAGGTGGCGCAGGCATTGCTCGGTGCATTGGCCCGTCCGTTCGATCTGGGCGACTACGAAATTTTTCTCAGCGCGAGCATCGGCATCGCGGGTTTTCCGCTGGACGGCGGCGACCCCGTAACGCTGATCGCGAACGCCGACGCAGCGATGTATACGGCCAAGTCCGAAGAGCGCAACGCGCTCAGGTTCTACACACCGAAGATGCATGCCGATGCCCGCAGGCGTCTGCAACTGGCCGCCGATCTTCGGCAGGCGCTGGCACGTAACGAGTTCCATCTGGTGTACCAGCCCAGCGTCGAGCTTCGCACGGGCCGGATCGTCGCCGTCGAGGCGCTGATCCGCTGGAATCATCCCGATCGCGGCAACGTCACGCCGGACGAGTTCATTCCTATCGCCGAAAGCCTCGGACTGATCCGGCTGATCGACCGCTGGGTGCTGGAAACCGCCTGCGCGCAGGTATGCCGCTGGGACGAAGCCCACCTGCCGCCCATCCGCATCGCGGTGAATGTCTCCGCGGGATCGCTGGGTCATCCCGATTTCGTTGCCGGCATCAGTGCGGTGCTTACGGCTACCGGTTTGCCGGCCAAACGTCTGCTGCTGGAAATTACCGAAAGCGCGATTCTTCATTTGGGCGAAGACACTCAGCGCACGATGCTCGCGTTGCATGGACTGGGTATCGGTGTCGCTATCGACGATTTCGGTACGGGTTATTCGTCGCTGGCGTATCTGAAGCTACCTTCCGTCAAATTCCTGAAGATCGACCGTTCGTTTATTACCGGCTTGCCCAATAGTTCCAACGATGCCGCCATCACCGAAGCGATGGTGGCCATCGCGCGCAGCCTCGATCTGAACACGATTGCCGAAGGCATCGAAACCGAGGGGCAGCATGAATTCCTGCTGCGTGCGGGATGCGCCGAGGGGCAAGGGTTTCTCTACTCGCGCCCGCTGCCCACGGAAGAAATCGAGCGGCTGCTCGCGCCGAACGCGAAACAGCCGGCCAAGAAGCTGACGCTGGTGCCGCCGAAGAGGGCGTGAGGCAGGGCCTCTTTTGTAGGAGCTCGCTTGCGGGCGAAAGCCGATGGAGCGGCGATGCGGAGGATTGCATCCGCAGCCAGGACAGCGGGCTCGCGGATGTGAGCACCAGCTTCCTCGCCCTGTCGGCTTTCGCTCGCAAGCGAGCTCCTACAATTAAGAGCGAAACAAGCAAGCCGGTTACGTGCCCGGGCGTTAGAATAGCCGGCAGTCACCCATCGTCAGGCCCCCACCGTGCCGAATACCGACTCCATCGTTTTCCTCTTCGATGTCGATAACACCTTGCTCGACAACGACCGCTTCAGCGCCGACCTTGCCGCACGCCTCGAGCGCGATTTCGGTCCCGAAGGCCGCGACGCCTATAACGCCATCGATCGCGACCTGCGCGACCAGTACGGTTATGCGGATTACCTCACCACGTTGCAGCGCTTCCGTATCGGACGCGAGACACACCCAAAGCTGGCGGAAATGTCGTTCTTCCTGCTCGACTACCCGTTCGACGAACGCGTATTTCCGGGCACGCTCGACGCCATCACCCACCTGCGCGGCATGGGCCGGCCCGTCATTCTTTCCGATGGCGATGTCGTGTTCCAGCCGCGCAAGGTGCGCCGCGCGGGGCTGTGGGATGCGTTTGCCGGCGACGTGCTCATCTACGTGCACAAGGAAGACATGCTGGACGATATGCGCGCCCGGTATCCGGCGATGCACTACGTCATGATCGACGACAAGCCGCGCATCCTGGTCGCGCTGAAGAAAGTCATGGGCGACAGCGTCACGACGGTCTTCGTGCGTCAGGGGCACTACGCGGCGGCGGCGGGCAAGGAACTGGAAGAGACGCCGCCCGATATCGTGCTCGATGCCATCGCCGATCTGCGCGGGCTGGACGCCAGCGCCTTCGGGCCGCGCAACGCTACGGTCTAGGGGGCAGCAGCTTTCCGGGATTGAGGATGCCGTCGGGATCGAAGGCATCCTTCACGTTGTGCATCAGGTGCAGCGTGGCGGGCGACAGCGCCAGTGGCATGAATTCGCGTTTGGCGATGCCGATGCCATGCTCGCCCGACAAGGTGCCATCGAGCGAAATGACGAGCGCGAAGACATCGTGCAGGCAGGCCTCGGCCCGCGTGCGCTCGGCGTCGTTGCGTGGCAGCAGGTTCACGTGCAGGTTGCCGTTGCCGGCATGACCGAAGCACACGATCAGGACATCGTGCGCGGCGGCCAGTCGCTTCACGCCATCGACCAGCTCGGGCAGGCGACTGACGGGTACCACCACGTCCTCATTGATCTTGTGCGGCGAAATCGTGCGCTGCGCGGGAGACAGTGCTTTGCGCGCGGACCATAACAATGCGGTTTCCTCGTCGGTGCGCGCAACGCTGAGTTCGATCAGGCCGTCGCCCCGCGCCGCCGCTGCCACCGCATCGGCGGCAGCGGGCAGGGCATCGGGTTCGCCGTCGACCTCGATCATCAGCATGGCGCCGGCGACGGGCACGGTGTCGCCACCATGCGCCCGCGCAAGCCCGAGTGCGACATCGTCGATGAACTCCAGCGCACACGGCGTCACCGGCTGCGCCATGATGCGCGCGACGGCGCGCGCGGCTGATCCGACGTCTTTATAAGTCGCACGCATCGTGCGCAGGGCCGACGGTTTCGGGGTGAGCTTGAGCGTCGCCTCCGTCACCAGCGCCAGCGTTCCTTCCGAGCCGATCAGCAAGCGCGTGAGGTCGTAGCCCGTAGCGCCCTTCGTCGTATAGGTGCCGCAGCGGAAACCTTCTCCGCTGCCGGCCACTGCGCGCAGGCCCAGTGTGTTGTCGCGCGGGCTGCCGTATTTCACGGCGCGCGGGCCGGCCGAGTTGCACGCCAGATTGCCGCCGATGCTGCACCAGGGCGACGAGGTCGGATCGGGTGGCCAGAAAAATCCCAGCGGCGCCAACGCTTTCTGCAGATCGCCGTTCAGTACGCCGGGTTCGACGACGGCGAGGCGGTTGTCCGGGTCGATTCTGACGATGCGGTTCATGCGCTCGAAACTGACAACCACGCCACCTTCGACGGGCACCGTGGCGCCTGTGGTGTTCGTGCCACGACCCCGGGCGATCACCGGCACGCGATGGCGCCGGCAGGCACGTACAAGCGATTCGACCTGCTCGTGGTTACGAACGAATGCGACCGCGTCGGGCAGCGCCTGCCGCCGCGAATTGTCGTAGGAGTAGCTGAGGCGCTCGGCCTCGGCCATCGAAAAATCGTCGCCGAGGAGATCGCGTAGCTCGGCGCCCAGCGCGGTCGGAAAGGGGGTGGTCATGGGGTGGATGATAGCGCTGCGGTATCGCGGGATGTTTCACGGTTACACAGCGTCGAACGCGCCGCGGTGCCAGTCGGGTGAGGCATCCCCTTCGAACGCCACCACGTCGAATCGGCACGGGCGCTGCGCGTCGCGTGGGTATCCGAGCAGATAAAACGATGCGGCGCGGATAAGCTTTTTCTGTTTCGACGCTGTCACCGAAGCAGCGGCGCCGCCAAAGGCCCGGCCGCTCCGATAACGCACTTCGACGAAGACCAGCGTGTCGCCTTCGCGCATCACCAGATCGATTTCGCCGCAGCGTGTCTGGTAGTTGGCTTGCACGAAGGTCAGGCCCTGGCCTTCGAGAAAAGTCCGGGCGCGTGCCTCGCAGCGGTCGCCGGCGGCACGTCGCGGTGTGACGGGTGGTTTCTGTTTCACGCGGACGTCCCTGTCTGCGATGGGTGAATGGGATCAGCCTTCGCCGGTATCCACGGTGGGCGATGCGGCGGGAGCTTCGAGTTCGAGGCTGCCCGCGATCGGATGGGCCACGCCGTCCTGGAAACGGGCCCAGATCAGCACGCGCCGCACGCGGCCGAACTCATCCGCGACCAGTTGTCCCGTGGCGCCGGGAAAGTAGCTGCCCGGATGCGCACGCAACCACTCCAGGTAGGGCACCAGGCCCCAGGCGTCCATGCCGAACGCGAAGAGCCGTGCCGACACGCCGCGCGTAGGCGGCATGCTGCCCGTAAGATCGCTGCGGCGGGGCAGGCCGGGCTGGGCATCGAACAGCCATGGTGCGTCGCAGAATTCCACGCCGTCCAGATCGCGATCGGATGCCGCATCGTCGACTCCGCCGTACACGTGCGAGGTGGCGAAGATCGGCAGGGTGTTCTTCGCAAGCCGCAACTGGGGGACGAGCAGGCGTGCCTGCTGCGGCTTCATGCTGATGAAGATGCCGTTGGTGACCGGGTCCTTGTCGGTGGACTCGTGCAACTGGGACGCATAGTCGACGGTGGCGGTGTTCAGCGTGATCTGGCTATCGAGAACGCCGCCGCGTGCTTGCCACTCCGCTTTGAATGCGTTGCCCGCGCGTCGCGCGAAGTCGTCCGTGGACACGATGACGCTCGCGTTCTTGATGCCGCGATCCGCCATGTGATCGGCCACCTGCGCGCCCTCGGTTTCGGGAAGCAGGCCGAATTCGTTGGCGCCGGCGGGGGGCAGGTTGCGGTTGTCGTTAGGGTAGTTAAGCGTGAGGATCGGCGCCGGCAGTGCGCCTTTGGCGAAAATCGCCGAGACGCCGTCGCGATTCAGTGGGCCGACCACCAGCCGTGCGCCTTCGGCAACGGCCTTGTCGTAAGCGGCGACGGCGTGCTGGGCGTCGTTGCCCGAATCGTAGACGGCGACGGCCGGACGCGGGGCGTCGTTGCGGCCAGCGTCGATGTAGGACGTGAAGAAGCCGTCGCGGATGGTGGTGCCCGCAGAGGCAAGGGGGCCGCTCAGCGGCAGCAGCAGGGCGACCTTGGTCGGCACCTTATAGCCTTCGCGCACACCCTTTTCGCCGCCGGTGACCGTGCCGACCGCCTGATCGAGAACGGCGGGCGGACGCGACACGCTGACACCCAGTTGGGTCTGTGCTTCGTTGATCCACGGCAACATGCGATCGCCGGGGGGCAGGCCTGCCGCGCGACCGGATAGATCGGCGGCGCCGAGGCCCGATAGCAGGGTGACGATCTGCCGGCGGTTCTGCTCGCGGTCGAGGCCTTGCAGCTGACCGTCCATGTCCACGCGCGTACCGGCCGCCTTCCAGGGATCGCCCGCGGCAGCCTGCGCACGGGCGCGAAGTTCCGTCAGTCGGAGCATCAGGGCGGGCGATACGCGGGACGTGGGCTGTCCCGTCAGGGAGAGCGCGGTGGCGGGATCGTTGTTCTTGAGGGCGATTTCGGCACGCAACGCGTCGAAGTGCAGGGCATCCTCGCCTTCCAGTTTCGAGCGCCGGATGTCGGCGAGCAGCGGCGCGCCGCGTTCGATCGTGCCTTCTTGCCGGTAGGACTCCGCCGCGAGCAGCTTGTAGTAGTCGCGGTGGCTGGGGTCCTGACTGGCCAGGTCGAGATAAGCCTGCGCTGCCTCGCCGAACTGACCCCGGGTATACAGCGCCTGCGCCGCCTGTGTCGCCGCGCCGGATGGCGCGCTCGTGGTGCGCTGGGCGCCCGGCGTGACGCAGCCGGCGAGTCCGGCGGTGAGCAGAAGGCCACAGGCCATGGTGCGAAACGGACGCATGGGGGAATTCCATTGAAGGCAGCGCCCGGGATCATAGCCGATCGGTTTGAATGGTCGCTGTGAGGTACGCCCGCTACGGCTGAAGGCGCTCATGGTGGGTAGGCGCCCGCCGGGGCTTGCATCGCTGGCCGTGCCCGTACAATGGCGAGTCGCTTTAAAGGAAATGCCCCATGTCCACGCCCAAGCAAGGCACTCTCTTTGTCGTCGCCACGCCTATCGGCCATCGCGACGACATGACGGTGCGGGCTATCGAGACGCTGAAGCGTGCCGATGTGGTTGCCGCCGAGGACACCCGGCATACGCGGCCGCTCCTGCAGCATTACGCTATCGATACTCCGCTGATGGCCTTGCACGATCACAACGAACGAACCGCTGTCGATGGTCTTGTGACCCGGATGCTTGGCGGGGAAAACGTGGCGCTGGTGTCCGACGCCGGTACGCCGCTGATCAGCGATCCGGGTTTCCGCCTCGTTCGTGCGGCTCGCGCAGCGGGTATCCGCGTCAGTCCGATCCCCGGTGCGTGCGCGGCGATTGCCGCCCTGTCGGTGGCGGGTCTGCCCAGCGACCGGTTCGTATTCGAGGGATTTCTTTCCGCGAAAGCGGGCGCGCGACGGTCGCGCCTGCAGGAACTCGTCGGCGAGACGCGTACCGTTATCTATTACGAATCGTCGCATCGCGTCCTCGAATGCCTTGAAGACATGCGCGAGATCTTCGGCGCGGAACGCGAGGTCGTGCTGGCGCGCGAGCTGACGAAGATGTTCGAGACGGTACTGGGCGAGCCGCTGGGTACGCTGGTGGAACGCGTCGCCGCCGATCCCAATCAGCAGAAGGGTGAGTTCGTGCTGATGGTGGCTGGGCACACGATGGACGAAGACGCCCGCGTGGGCGAAGGACTGCGGGTATTCGCGATTCTCCGCGAGGACATGCCGCCGGCGAAGGCGGCCAAGCTGGCGGCGGCAATCACGGGTGCGCCGAGGAAGGCGCTGTACGGGGCGGGCTGATCGAAACGTGGGCGCGGGTTCCTACAAATATCCGTGGACCCATCCCGCGACGTGTACAATTCGCGGTGGAGTCGGCCGGGCAGTCGCGTCGCGCGCAAGCGCATCGAGGAAAGTCCGGGCTCCATAGGGCAGGGTGCCAGGTAACTCCTGGGCAGCGTGAGCTGACGGCCAGTGCAACAGAGAGCAGACCGCCGATGGCCCCGCAAGGGGATCAGGTAAGGGTGAAAGGGTGCGGTAAGAGCGCACCGCGTGCGGGGCTAACGCCGCATGGCACGGTAAACCCCACCCGGAGCAAGACCAAATAAGGGGACTATGACGCGGCCCGTGTCGTCCCCGGGTAGGTTGCTGGAGCCTGACGGTGACGTCAGGCCGAGAAGAATGACTGTCGCGTCGCAAGACGTACAGAACCCGGCTTATAGGCCGACTCCTTTCATTCGCAACAACGGGATGCGCCCGACGTCGATCATGACGTCGGGCGTTCTTGCGTTCGGGTATTGCGATTGTCTGAACACCCGCTTCAGTTCCGCCCGATTCTGCCCGAGACACAGCTCACAGTTCGTCGTCGGTGCGCACAAAAAAACCCACTGATTCAAGCACCTTGCGGCCCTTCCTCATAAACGGCTGGAAATACGCATGAACCGCAGCTTTCTCTTTGATTCTCAAGAAAAATTTCTTGACAGTCTCAGGGGGCGAGACTATCGTGGGCTCCGGTGTCAAATCGTGGGATTTGGTGGGGTAATCAGCGAATGTTCCAAGGCGAAACAGCCATCACGGTCGACGACAAAGGTCGTCTGACGATTCCGACGTCATATCGGGATCTGGTCGTGAGTGCGTGCGCCAATCGTCTGGTCATTACCTACAACCCCTTCGACATCGGTTGCCTCTGGATATTCCCTCACGACGAGTGGGAGAAGGTCCGGGATCAGGTGAACGCATTGCCCAGTGTAAAAGCCGTCCACCGCGCCCTGCAGATGAAGCTGGTGGGTGCCGCGGCGATGGTCGAACCCGACGGTGCCGCGCGAGTCCTGCTTCCCGCAAGTCAACGCGCGGCGGCGGGCATAGAGAAAAAAGCGGTACTGCTGGGCATGGGTAACAAATTCGAACTCTGGAGCGAGCAGGCCCACCTCGCGAAGATTCGCCAGACCATCGGCGAAGACGATATCAGCGACGACATGACCGAACTGCGTTTGTAATGACTTGAGGTGACAGTGAAACGGGAGCGGGGTGCAGCGATGGCGGGGCGCGAATTGCGGCACATCCCGGTGATGCTCGATGAAGTACTGGAGGGACTCGCCTTGCAGTCTTGCGGGCGCTATCTGGATGGGACCTTCGGTCGCGGTGGGCATGCCCGCGCGATTCTTTCCCGTCTCTCCGAGTCGGGCCGCCTGTTCCTGATGGACCGCGATCCCACGGCTATCGCCGAGGCAGAAGCCAGCTTCGCCGCCGATCCGCGCGTCGCCATCCGTCACGACAACTTCGCCACCATGGGCGACTGGTCCGAGCTTGCCGGCGGCCTCGACGGCATCCTGCTCGACCTGGGCGTGTCCTCGCCCCAGCTCGACGACACCACGCGCGGCTTCAGCTTCATGGGCGACGCTCCGCTCGACATGCGGATGGACACGACGCGTGGCGAAAGCGCCGCCGACTTCCTCGCGACCGCCGAAGAGCGCGAGATCGCGGACGTCCTTTGGCAGTACGGCGAAGAGCGCTTCAGCCGCCGTATCGCGAAGGCGATCGTCGAACGCCGCGCCGAGCAGCCGATTACGCGCACCTCCGAACTCGCCGACCTGGTCGCCGGTTGCGTGGGCCGTCGCGAGCCGGGCAAGAATCCGGCGACACGCAGCTTTCAGGCGCTGCGTATCCGCGTGAATGCCGAACTCGAATCCGTCGAACATGGCCTCAACGCCGCGCTCGAACTGCTGAAGCCCGGCGGTCGGCTTGCCGTAATCAGTTTCCATTCGCTGGAAGACCGCGCGGTGAAGCAGTTCATCCGCAAACACGAAGGTCGCGTGCAGGGCAGCCGTCGCGCGCCGCCGCCGACCGAGACCCGGGTTGCCACGCTGGCGCCTGTCGGCAAGGCCCGCTTTCCTTCCGATGCCGAGATCGCGGCCAATCCGCGTTCGCGTTCCGCCGTGCTGCGCATCGCGGAGAAGCTCGGATGAAAACGTTCGGCGCCATCTGCCTCACGCTGCTCCTCCTCGCCGTGCTCGGTAGCGCGATCGGCGTGGTGTGGACGCGGCACGAGAGCCGGGTGCTGTTCATGGAAATGTCCCGTCTGCAGAACCAGAAGGACGAACTGGGCGTCGAATACGGCCGCCTCGAGCTGGAGCAGGCGACCTATGCCGAACCGGCCCGTATCGATGCGGATGCGCGCGGCAAGCTCGGTATGCTCAATCCGCGTCCGCAGGACATCCAGTTGGTGCGTCGATGAAGGGTCGCTTCGCCAACGCCACCGTGCCCAGCCGCCGTCGCGGCCAGGGTCCCAGCCCGCGCAAGCGCATGACTGTCGTCGTCGTGTTGCTGGGCGTGTGCTCGATGGGACTGGTGGTGCGTGCGTTCGATCTTCAGGTCGTGCGCAAGCAGTTCTATCAGGATCAGGGCGACGCGCGCTTCCTGCGCGAAATGCCGATCGCCGTGTCGCGCGGCACGATTTTCGATCGCAACGGCGAGCCGCTGGCCGTATCGACGCCTGTCGCGTCGATCTGGGCCAACCCGCCGGAACTGCTGGAGAACGAAGACCGCATTCCCGAACTGGCGAAGGCGCTGCACGTTGACGCCGAAGATCTGAAGCAGAAGATCGTCCAGCGCAGCGACAAGGAATTCATGTACATCACGCGCCAGATGCGTCCGGAAGATGCGCAGGCGATCATGGACCTGAAAATTCCGGGCATCAATTCGCAGCGCGAATACCGTCGTTACTATCCGTCGGGTGCAGTGAACAGCCATATCCTCGGCTTCACCAGCATCGACGACCGCGGTCAGGAAGGTCTGGAACTCGCTTTCGACGAATGGCTGGCCGGCAAGCCGGGCGCCAAGCGCGTGATCCGCGACCGCATGGGCCACGTCGTCGAAGACGTGGAGCTGGTGCGCGAACCGCAGGCCGGTCGCGACATTACGCTCAGCATCGACCGTCGCATTCAGTACCTGGCCTATAGCGCGCTCAGTCAGGCGCTGGAAAAGAACAAAGCCGATTCCGGTTCCATCGTCGTGATGGACGTGCACTCGGGCGAAGTGCTGGCGATGGCGAACCTGCCGTCGTTCAATCCGAACGCCGTGCGCGGCAGCACGCCGCAGGAGCGCCGCAACCGTGCACTGACCGACGTCGTCGAGCCGGGCTCGACGATGAAGGCCTTCACCATGGCCGCGGCGCTTACCAGCGGCAAATACACGCCGACCAGTCCGCTGATCGAAACCTCGCCCGGCACGTGGATGATGGGCGGTCACCCGGTGCGCGATACGCATAACTGGGGCACGCTGACGCCGACGGGTGTGATCACCAAGTCGAGCAACGTCGGTGCGGCGAAGATTGCCATGACGCTGGACACCGACTTCCTCTACGGGATGTTCAAGTCGTTCGGTATCGGTAACAGCACGGGCAGCGGTTTTCCTGGCGAGGCCGCGGGTTACCTGCCGGTCGGCCGCACCTGGAAGCCGATCGAAAAGTCGCGCATGGCGTACGGCTATAACCTCAACGTCACGCCGTTGCAGCTGGCCGTAGGTTATTCCGCGATCGCCAACGGCGGTCAGCTGCGCGCGCCGAGCTTCATCAAGGGAGCCGACAATCCGCCGACCCAGGTTATTACCCCGGACGTCGCGCATGAACTCGTGCGCATGCTCGAAACCGTGGTGAGCCCCGGTGGTACCGGTTTCGGTTTTGCTTCGGTCGCCAATTACAGCGTTGCCGGTAAGACCGGTACGTCGCACAAAGCGTCGGTCGGCGGTTACTCCGCGAAGAACTACATCTCCCTGTTCGTCGGCATGATTCCGGCGAGCGACCCGCGCCTCGTCACCGTCGTTGTCATTAACGACCCACAGAATGGGCGCTACTACGGCGGTTCGGTGGCTGGTCCGGCTTTCGTCCAGGTCATGGAGGGTGCGGTGCGACTGCTGGATATCGCGCCGGACAATGTCGGGCGCTGGTATGCGGGCGGCCCGAGCCAGGGTGGTCTGATCGGTACCACCAGCGCGCCGCCACAGGTTGACGACAGCGCCGCCGAAGAGGTGGTGCCGTGACGCGCAGCATGACGCTCGACACGCTGCTCGACGGATTCGCCGGTGCCCAGGGCTCCGGCGATATCGTCGTTTCGGGTCTCAGTCTCGACTCGCGTGCCGTCACTGCGGGCGATGCGTTCGTGGCGCTGCGCGGCGGCAAGAATCACGGTCTCGAATTCGCCGCGTCCGCCATCGAGCATGGTGCGATCGTCGTGCTGGCCGAGACACCGTTCGACGCCGTGGAGCTGGCCGTGCCGACGATCGCCGTCGACAAGCTGCGCGACAGGGTCGGCGACATCGCCGCGCGTTTTTACGGCAATCCGTCCGAAGCGCTCGACGTGATCGGTGTCACCGGCACCAACGGCAAGACCTCCATCGTGCAGCTGATCGCGCAGGCACTGGCCTTCCTCGGCAAGCGTCCGGCCACGGTCGGTACGCTGGGTACCGGCATGCACGGTGCCGTTGTCGAAGGTGAACGCACCACACCCGATGCCATCAGCATGCAGGCGGTCCTCGCGGATTTTCGCGAGGCGGGCGCCACGCATGTCGCGATGGAAGTGTCCTCGCATGCTCTCGATCAGGGCCGCGTCAACGCGATTGCGTTCGACGTGGCGGTGTTCACCAATCTCACCCGCGACCATCTGGACTATCACGGCACGATGGAAGCGTACGGCGAGGCCAAGGCGCGCCTGTTCGCGTGGCCGGGCCTGAAGAGCGCGATCGTCAATATCGACGATCCGTTCGGCGCGAAGCTGTCCAAGCACCTCGGCGAAGGCATCAAGCGCTTCCGTACCAGCATGGTCGCGGACAACGATGCCGACATCAAAGCGGATATCGTCGTGACGTCGGCCAGGGGCCTCTCGTTCAACCTCGTGACGCCGTGGGGTATGCGCACGGTGCGCAGCCACCTGATCGGCCGCTTCAACATCGCCAATCTCCTGGCCGTGGCCGCGACGCTGGGCGCGCTGGGCGAGTCGTTCGACCGCATCCATGCGGCACTCGAAGCGCTGGAGCCGGTCAACGGTCGCATGAGCCGGCTGGGCGGCGAGGGCAAGAAACCGCTCGTCGTCGTCGACTATGCGCATACGCCCGACGCGTTGAAGCAGGCACTGCTATCGGTGCGTTCGCACACGAAGGGGCGGCTGATCTGCGTCTTCGGCTGCGGCGGCGAACGCGATCAGGGTAAGCGTCCATTGATGGCGCAGATTGCCGAGCGCCTCGCCGATACCGTCATCGTGACCGACGACAATCCGCGCGGCGAAGACGGCGATCTGATCGTCAACCAGATTCTCGAAGGCTTCGCGCACCGCGACGCGGTGATCGTCGAACGGGACCGCGCGCAGGCCATCGCACTTGCCATTGCCGACGCGAAGGCCGACGACGTCGTCCTCGTGGCCGGCAAGGGCCATGAAACTTATCAGGAAGGTCCGGAGGGCAAGCGTCCCTTCGACGACCTCGCCATCGCCCGCGAGGCGATGGGCACCGGCACTAAAGGAGTGCGCGCATGATGCGCCTGTCCGCCGTTGCGCTCTGGACCCGCGGCCGCCTTGTTGGCGCCGACGTCGAGATCGCCGGCTTTTCCATCGACACCCGGACATTGCAGGCCGGCGATCTGTTCGTCGCGTTGCCCGGCGAGCATCACGATGCGCACGATTTCGTCGCCGATGCCGCCGCGCGCGGTGCCGTTGCCGCGTTGGTTACCCGTCCCGTCGATGTACCGATCCCACAGGTCGTCGTGGACGATACGCAGCTGGCGCTGGGCGATCTGGCCAGCGCCGTCCGCGCCCAGGGCACCGTTCGCGTGATCGGCATCACCGGTTCCAATGGCAAGACGACGGTCAAGACGCTGACCGCGTCGATCCTGTCGCGCCACGGCCGCACGCACGTCAATTCGGGCAACTACAACAACGAGATCGGCATGCCGCTGACGGTACTGGCGATGCCCGAATTCACGGAATACGCGGTACTCGAAATGGGCGCCGGCAAGCCGGGCGACATCGACTATCTTGCCGCCATCGCGCGGCCCGATATCGGCCTCGTGAATTCCATCGCTCCCGCTCATCTTGAGCGGATGGGTAGCGTGGAAGGCGTGGCGGAAACGAAGGGTGCGCTCTATCAATCGCTGCCACCCGACGGCATCGCCATCATCAACGCCGACGATGCATTTGCCGGATATTTCGCCAATCTGGCCGGCGCGCGTCGCGTGCTTCGCTATGCCCTCGACCATAAAGCGGACATCGGCGCGGATATCGTCGAACTGCGCATGGACGGTACGCACTTCGTACTGAGCACGCCGCATGGCGACGCGGATGTCGAACTGCCGCTGGCCGGTCGTCACAACGTATCGAACGCTCTCGCCGCCGCCGCGATCGCCTGTGCGCTGGACGTCCCGATGGAGACCATCGTCGCGGGCCTGGAGAACGTTCCCCGCGTGACGGGACGCCTGAACCCGGAACGCATGGCGGGCAGTTGGACGCTGATCGACGACAGCTATAACGCGAATCCCGGTTCGACCGCCGCTGCGATCGACACGCTGTCGCTGGCGAGCGGCGAGCGCTGGCTCGTGATGGGCGATATGGCCGAACTCGGGCCGGATGCCGCCACGCTGCATTCCGCCATCGGAGAAATGGCCCGCGAGCGTGGCATCGATCGTCTGTTGGCAACGGGACCGCTCAGTGCGGCGGCCGTCGCGGCGTTCGGCCATGGCGGCCAGCATTTCGCCAATCAGGCCGAACTGATCGGCGCGGTGTGCGCACAGATCCACGAAGGGGTGACCTGCCTGGTCAAGGGCTCGCGTTCGGCGGGTATGGAACGGGTGGTTGCCGCGCTTAAGAAACACGCTGAAGGAGCATCCGATGCTGCTTGAACTGGCGGAATGGATGGGCCGGCACTTCACGTCGCTGCATCTTTTCCAGTACATCACGTTCCGCGCGATCATGGCCGCCCTGACGGCGCTGGCTGTGTCGCTGCTGCTCGGCCCGGCGCTTATCCGCAAGCTTGCCGCCCTGAAGGCGGGGCAGGTCGTGCGCAGCGACGGTCCGCAGACGCATCTGTCCAAGGCGGGCACGCCGACGATGGGCGGTACGCTGATCCTGTTCGCCATCGGCGTTTCCACGCTGCTCTGGGCCGATCTCGGCAACCGTTATGTCTGGGTCGTGTTGCTGGTGACCTTCGCGTTCGGCGTCATCGGTTTCTACGACGATTACCGCAAGCTGGTACTCAAGGACAGCCGCGGGCTGGCCAGCCGCTGGAAGTATTTCTGGCAGTCGGTGTTCGGCCTCGCCGCCGCGTTGTTCCTGTACTACACGCACCAGCTGCCGGCCGAGACGGCGCTGTACGTACCGCTGTTCAAGCAGGTCGCTCTGCCGCTGGGCGGGTTCTTCGTCGTGATCGGCTATTTCATCATCGTCGGCTTCTCCAACGCGGTGAACCTGACCGACGGCCTGGATGGCCTGGCAATCATGCCGAGCGTGCTGGTGTCGGGTGCACTGGGCATCTTCGCTTACCTCGCGGGCAACAAGCTGTTCTCCGAATACCTTGGCATCCCGGCGATTCCGGGTGCCGGCGAACTGGCGATCTTCTGTAGTGCGCTGGCGGGCGCGGGCCTTGGCTTCCTCTGGTTCAACACGTATCCGGCGCAGGTTTTCATGGGCGACGTCGGCGCGCTGGCCATCGGCGCCGCGCTGGGCTGCGTCGCGCTGATCGTGCGTCAGGAAATCGTGCTGCTGGTGATGGGTGGCGTGTTCGTGATGGAAACGGCGTCGGTGATGCTGCAGGTCGCGAGCTTCAAGCTGCGTGGCAAGCGCATTTTCCGCATGGCCCCCATCCACCATCACTTCGAATTGAAAGGCTGGCCCGAACCGCGGGTCATCGTGCGCTTCTGGATCATCAGCGTGGTGCTGGTGCTTATCGGTCTTGCAACGTTGAAGGTGCGCTGAGAATCATGTTCGGCTTCGGTAACAGCCAGGCAAAACGTCGGCAAGGGCCGCGGGGGAGTTTCGACCTCCTGCTGCTGCTGGCCGCGTTGTCGCTTGCGAGTCTGGGCGTCGTGATGGTCGCCTCCAGCTCGATCGCCGTGGCCGACGGTCAGCATATCGGTCCGTTCTATTTCCTGAAGCGTCACCTGGTTTTCCTCGTGCTGGGCAGTTGCCTCGCCGGTGCCGCGATGCGCACGGAACTGAAGACGCTGGAGAAGTACAGCGTGCCGTTGCTGCTCTTCGGTATCGCCATGCTGCTGGCTGTTTTCCTGCCGGTGTTCGGCATGCGCATCAATGGTGCGCGCCGATGGCTCAACCTGATCGTGACCAGCTTCCAGCCTGTCGAGGCGGTGAAGCTGATCCTCGTTATCTATCTGTCGAGTTATCTGGTCCGTCATCGCGAAGGCGTCGAATACCACCTGTTCGGCGTGGTGAAGCCGGTGGCGGTCGCGGGCATGATCGTGCTGCTGCTGCTCGCGCAGCCCGACTTCGGTTCCGCCGCGCTGGTCGTCGCCACGACGGTCGGCATGGTCTGGCTGGCCGGCGCGCGCATGCGCAACCTGCTTCTGCTGGGTACGCCGCTGGTGCCGCTGCTGATCTACGCGGCGACCGCCGAGGACTACCGCATCAAGCGCCTGACCTCGTTCCTCGATCCCTGGAAAGATCCGTTCAACGACGGCTTCCAGCTGACCCAGGCATTGATCGCCGTGGGTCGCGGCGAATGGCTGGGCGTGGGTCTGGGTTCCAGCGTGCAGAAGCTGTTCTACCTGCCCGAGGCGCATACCGACTTCATCCTGGCCGTGCTTGCCGAGGAACTGGGTCTGGCCGGCATCTGTCTGGTCATCGGTCTTTATATGCTGTTGGTCGGGCGTGGCCTTTACCTGGGTCTGAAGGGCGTGGAACTGGGGCAGCGTTTCTCCGGCTACGTCGCCTTCGGTATCTCGCTGATGCTGGGATTCCAGGCGATGGTGTCCATCGGCGTGAATCTCGGTGTGCTGCCGACGAAGGGCCTGACCCTTCCGCTGATCAGCTCGGGCGGTTCGAGCGTGTTGCTGACCTGCGCGATGGTCGGCGTGCTGCTGCGCGCGACGTTCGAAATCAACCGCGCCGAGGATGCCCGCCAGATGGCGACGCGCATGCCGGCGATGGGCGTTCCCAACGCAGCGGCTCCGATGGAGGCCACCGCATGAGCGCGCCTGTCCTCATCATGGCTGGCGGTACCGGCGGTCACATTTTTCCGGGGCTTGCCGTGGCCGATGTGCTGCGCGCCCAGTACGTGCCGGTCGTCTGGCTCGGTGCCGATGGCGGTATGGAAACGCGCGTGGTGCCGGAACACGGCATCGAACTGCATACGATCGCCGTGGGCGGTTTGCGCGGAAAGGGCTTGAAGACGCGCGCGCTTGCGCCGCTGATGCTCGCCCGCTCGCTCGGCGAGTCCATGGCGCTGTTGCGCCGGGTGCGGCCGCGTTGCGTGCTGTCGATGGGCGGTTATGTCGCCGGTCCGGCGGGTATCGCCGCGTGGATCGGTCGCGTGCCATTGCTCGTACACGAGCAGAACGGCGTGGCCGGTTTCACGAATCGCATGCTAGCCAGGATTGCGGGCACGGTGCTGACCGGATTCGCCGGCGCGCTTCCTCACGCCGAGTGGGTCGGCAATCCGGTGCGCGCAAGCATCGCCGGACTGCCCGCGCCCGCCGAGCGTTTTGCCGGCCGCGACGGCAAGCCGCGCGTGCTGGTGCTGGGCGGCAGTCTGGGCGCACGCGCGCTGAATCTTCGTTTGCCCGAAGCGCTGGCCATCCTGCCGCCCGATCTGCGGCCCGACGTGCTGCATCAGTGCGGCGCCCGCGGTGTCGACGAAGCACGTAAAGCGTATGCCGACGCGGGTGTCGAGGCGCGCATCGAGCCATTCATCGACGACATGGCCGCGGCGTATGCATGGGCCGACCTCGTGGTCTGCCGCGCTGGCGCGTTGACGATCGCCGAACTGACCGCCGTGGGTATCGGCGCGATCCTCGTGCCGTTTCCGCACGCGGTCGACGATCACCAGACGCGTAACGCGCAGACGTTGCTTGCCGCGGGTGCCGCCGAACTGATCCAGGAACGCGATCTGGACGCCAGCGCGCTGGCGGGCCGTATCCGCGAACTCACCGGCGACCGCGGTCGCCTTCTTTCCATGGCCAATGCGTCCCGCACGCTGGCCAAGCCCGACGCCGCAGCAACGATTGCACGTCATTGCATGGAGGTTTCCGCATGACGCCCAGTCGTTTGCGTGCCCACGACGATTTCATGACCACGTTCCGTCGTGTCCACTTCATCGGCGTCGGCGGCGTTGGTATGAGTGGTATCGCCGAAGTGCTGAACAACCTCGGCTATAGCGTGTCCGGTTCGGATCGCGCGCCGTCGCCGACCGCGCAGCGCCTCGCGCAGCTGGGTATCGAAGTGCACATCGGCCATGATGCGGCGAACGTCGCCGGAGCGGATGTGGTGGTCACGTCCAGTGCGATCCGTCAGGACAACGCCGAACTGGTCGCCGCGCGTGCCGGTCGCATTCCCGTGGTCCCGCGTGCCGAAATGCTCGGCGAACTGATGCGCTTCCGTCGCGGTATCGCGATCGCCGGCACGCATGGCAAGACAACCACGACGAGCCTCGTCGCGAGCGTGCTGGCCGAGGCCGACTACGATCCGACCTTCGTCATCGGCGGACAGTTGAATGCCGCTGGCGCGAACGCGCGTCTTGGTACGGGTCAGTATCTGGTGGCCGAGGCGGATGAATCGGATGGTTCGTTCCTCATGTTGTCGCCGGTCATGGCTGTTGTAACCAATATCGACGCCGACCATCTTGAGAACTACAACGGCGATTTCGCGCAGGTAAAAAAAGCTTTCGGCGATTTCCTGCATCGTCTGCCGTTCTACGGCATGGCGGTACTGTGCATCGACGACGAGGAAGTAGCGAAGCTGGCGCAGGACACGTCGCGCAGCATGCTCACCTACGGGATCGATGCGCAGGACGCCGACGTACGTGCGACCAACGTTCGTCAGCACGGCTTCGAAATGCATTTCGACCTGCACCTGCCAGGCATGGATGGGACGTTGCCGGTGACGCTGAATTTACCGGGACGTCACAACGTGCAGAACGCGCTTGCCGCGGCTGCGGTGGGCTGGCAGCTCGGCGTCGAGGCGGAAGCCATCGCGACGGCGCTCCAGCGTTTCGAGGGTGTGGGTCGCCGCTTCCATCGTCGCGGCGAAATCGCGCTGGACAAGGGCAGCGTGCTGCTGGTGGACGACTACGGTCATCATCCCCGCGAGCTGGCCGCCGTGTTTGCGGCCGCGCGTGGCGGCTGGCCCGAGCGCCGTCTGGTCGTGGCGTTCCAGCCGCACCGTTACAGCCGTACCCGCGACCTGCTGGACGATTTCGCGAACGTACTCGCCGAAGTGGACGTGCTGGTGCTGACCGAAATATATCCGGCCGGCGAAGCGCCGATCCCGGGTGCCGACGGTCGCGCGCTGGCGCGGGCGATTCGTGCGCGCGGCAAGACCGATCCGGTACTGATCGACCATCCGCGCGACCTGCGCGATGCGTTGCCGTCGCTGCTACGCGATGGCGACCTCCTGATGCTGCTGGGCGCGGGCGATATCGGCACGGCCGCTGTCGATCTTGCGACCGCTGGAAACCTGAGGACCCATAAGTAATGAGCACGCAACTCACCGGCCACAACACGTTCGGCCGTACGGTGACCGATCCCGCGCAGTTCGGCCGCGTCGCGGTCGTCATGGGCGGCAGTTCGGCGGAACGCGAGGTGTCGCTGGATTCCGGTCGCAATGTGCTGGAGGCCTTGCGCTCGAGCGGCGTGGACGCGCATGTGATCGACGGCATTCCCGCGTTGCTCGATGCGGTACGCGCCGGTCATTTCGCGCGCGTGTTCAACATCCTGCACGGTGGCGGTGGCGAGAACGGCGAGCTTCAGGGCGCCTTGCAATCGCTGGGCGTTCCTTTCACCGGTTCGGGCGTGCTCGGTTCGGCACTATCGCTGGACAAGATCCGCGCCAAGCAGGTGTGGACTGCCCTCGGCCTGCCGACCCCGCGATTCAAGGCGTTGCCGCGCGGGGCCGACGTGCATGCGGCGGCTCGGGAGATCGGCTTCCCGCTGATCGTAAAGCCGGCGTGGGAAGGTTCCAGCGTCGGTATCACGCGGGTTTTCTCGGAGAGCGAACTGGACGCCGCCGTCGCGCTGGCGCTGCGCTATCCGGGCGACCTGCTGATGGAAACCCTGATCGAAGGCGATGCTTCCGAGGGTGGCGAGTTCACCGTGGGGATCCTCGGTCGCGAAGTGTTGCCGACCATCAAGATCGTGCCCAAGGGCGAGTACTACGATTACAACGCCAAGTACGTCGCCGAGGATACGCAGTACATCGTGCCCGGTCTGTCCGGCGAGGCGGAGAGCGAAATGCGCGCGCTGGCACTGGCGGCATTCGACGCACTGGCCTGCTCGGGCTGGGGTCGCGTCGACGTGATGCGCGATCGTCACGGACGCAACTGGCTCCTCGAGGTGAATACCGCGCCGGGCATGACCTCGCATTCGCTGGTGCCGAAAGCGGCAGCCACCGCCGGCCTCGATTTCGCGGCCGTCTGCTGGCGCGTACTCGAATCGTCGTTCCATCCGGACGTCCGTACGAACGGAGGGCAGGCATGAAGGGAGCCGCCGCCACGCGGATCGTCGCCTGGGCTATCGCCATTTCGTTGGTGGTGTTGCCCGTGGTCGGCGTGATGCAGGGCTGGTTCGCCGCCACACGGTGGCCGGTGACGCAGCTGAAGGTCGAAGCGGAGTTCGCGCACATCAGTGCCGAACAGCTCCGCGGCGCCGTGCTGCCTCACCTGGGTAAAGGTTTCTTCGCCACGAATCTGGAAGACGTTCGTCACGCCATCGGCGGCCTGCCGTGGGTGGAGTCGGTGGAAGTGCGCAAGCGCTGGCCCGATACGCTGTTGGTGCGCATCTACGAACGGCAGCCTTTCGCGCGCTGGAACGACGACAAGCTGATCAGCCGCCAGGGTCTGGTGTTCGTGGCGACTGGCGCCGACCAGATGGAAGGGCTGCCGCAGTTGCGCGGTCCCGATGCGCGGCTGGCCGAAGTAGTGAGTTTTTACGCGCAGGCACAAAAAGCCTTCGCGGGTCGCGCGCAGCTGCAGGTGACCGGTGTGTCGCTCAGCGACCGCGGCAGCTGGAGCGTCACCACGGAAAGCGGGGCGGACATCGTGATCGGCGATCGCGATCAGGCCGACCGCCGTCTGGCGCGCTTCCTCGATGTATATCCGCAACTGATCGCCGGTCGGCAGGGCTCGTTCGCTTACGCCGATCTTCGCTACACCAATGGATTCGCCGTCAAGTGGCCGCAGCCGGAAGCGCCGGCCGCCGCCAAGTCGGGAGCTAGGGCCGGAACATGAGAAATAAGAGCGATAAACAACTCGTCGTCGGCCTCGATATCGGCACCTCGAAGGTCGTCGCGATTGTCGGTGAATACGAACCGGGCGAACCGATCGAGATTATCGGCATCGGCACGCACGTGTCGCGTGGCATGAAGCGCGGTTCGGTGGTGGATATCGAATCGACCGTGCACTCGATCCAGCGCGCCGTCGAAGAAGCCGAGCTGATGGCCGGTTGCGATATCCGCTCGGTCTACGCGTCGATTTCGGGTAGCCACCTGGAGACCAAGAACTCGCACGGTACCGCCGCGATCCGCGACCGCGAAGTGATGGCCGCCGACCTGGAGCAGGTGCTGGAAGCGGCGAGCGCCGTCGCGATTCCCGCCGATCGCAAGGTGCTCTACAAAGAATCGCAGGAATATCGCATCGACGGCCAGGACGGCATCCGCCACCCGGTCGGCATGAGCGGCGTGCGCCTGGAAGCGAGCGTGCACCTGGTGACCGGCGCGGCCAGCGCGGTGCAAAACATCAGCAAGTGCATCCAGCGTTGTGGCCTGTCGGTCGACGAACTCGTGCCAGCCGCAGTGGCCAGCGCGAAAGCGGTATTGACCGAAGACGAACTCGAGCTGGGCGTGTGCCTGGTCGATATCGGCGCGGGCACAACGGATATCGCTATCTATACGCAGGGTTCGATCCGTTACACGAAGTCGCTGCCGGTCGGTGGCGATCAGGTGACGAACGACATCGCGTATGGCGTGCACACGCCGACGGCCCACGCCGAAGAAATCAAGATCAAGTACGCATGCGCACTTGCCCAGCTGGCGCATGCCGAGGAAACGATCCAGGTGCCCAGCGTCGGCGATCGTCCGCCGCGCCGTCTGGCGCGTCAGGCTCTGGCGCAGTCGGTGCAGGCGCGTTACGAAGAAATCTTCGAGATGGTGCAGGATGAACTGCGCCGCTCCGGTTACGAGAGTCTGGTCGCGGCGGGCATCGTCCTGACCGGGGGCGCGTCGCGCATGGAAGGCGCGCTCGAACTGGCCGAGGAAATTTTCCACAAGATGGTTCGTATCGGCGTGCCCCAGCACGTTTCCGGTCTGGGCGATGTCGTGTCCAGCGAGCTGCATTCGACGGGCGTCGGCCTGTTGCTGCATGGCTCGCGTTCGGGCGGCGGCATGCGCAGCGCGGGAACGTCCGGTGGCAGCGTCGGCGGCATGGTCGAGAAGTTCCGTAGCTGGTTTACGAAGAACTTCTGACCGGAAAAGTTTTTATCGGCGCCCGAAGGAGTTGGGCGCCGGGGCGATAGGAATGCCCGCAACCCGCGCCCGACAGGAGTCGGGAACGGGACATAACTAAAAATCACAAAAGTTCTGCGGAGGACGGGAAATGTTTGAACTCATCGAAAAACTGGCACCGAATGCGGTCATCAAAGTCATCGGCGTGGGCGGTGGCGGCGGTAACGCCGTGGCGCACATGGTCAACTCCAGCATCGAAGGCGTGGAATTCGTCGTTGCGAATACCGACGCGCAGGCGATGAAGAGCTGCAACTCGCGTACGCACCTCCAGCTCGGCAGCAATGTCACCAAGGGCCTGGGTGCCGGCGCGAATCCGGAAGTGGGCCGTCAGGCCGCTCTGGAAGATCGCGAGCGCATCGAGGAAATGCTCGAAGGCGCGGACATGGTCTTCATCACCGCCGGTATGGGCGGCGGTACGGGTACGGGTGCGGCTCCGGTCGTTGCCCAGCTGGCGAAAGAGAAGGGCATCCTCACGGTGGCCGTGGTCACCAAGCCGTTCCCGTTCGAAGGCCGTCGCCGCATGCAGGTCGCCCTGAAGGGTATCGAAGACCTGTCGCAGCACGTCGATTCGCTGATCACCGTGCCGAACGAGAAGCTGCTTTCGGTGCTGGGTCGCGAAGTGACACTGCTTAATGCGTTCAAGGCAGCCAACGACGTCCTCCAGGGCGCCGTGCAGGGTATTGCCGACCTCATCACCAGCCCCGGCCTGATCAACGTCGACTTTGCCGACGTTCGTACGGTCATGAGCGAAATGGGCATGGCCATGATGGGATCGGGCACCGCCCGTGGCGACGATCGTGCCCAGGCCGCCGCCGAAGCCGCGATCAACAACCCGTTGCTCGAAGACGTCAACCTCAACGGCGCATGCGGCATCCTGGTCAACGTGACCGCGGGTCCGAACCTGACGATGCGCGAGTTCGACGAGATCGGCCGCGTGATCCACGACTTCGCCAGCGAAGACGCCACGGTGGTCATCGGCACTTCGCTCGACCCGGAAATGCAGGACGACGTCCGCGTGACGGTCGTGGCCACGGGCCTGAACCGTGCCGCCGCCGCCAAGCAGCCTGTCCGTCAGGCGGTCCAGCAGCACGTCGAAATGCGTCAGCGGCCGCGTCCGGTCGTGCTGCGCACGGGTACCGGCAACGAAGTCGTCGACTACGCCCAGCCGGAAACCATCGCGATGACGCGTTCGGAACCGGTACAGGCCAAGTCGGCCGAGCCCGCGATCGATTACCTGGACATTCCGGCGTTCCTGCGCCGCCAGGCCGATTGATCGCACGGACCGGCAGCACCCCATGACACGTCACGGATGACGTGAGGCGACGCCGGGCAGGAGCCCGGACGCCGCCGCGCTCCGCCGCCGACCCGTCCGGGCGGCGGAGCGCGGTTCGCTGTCGCCAGGTTATTGATTCGCAATAACTTTCGATGTGGACGTGGACGAGAATGACTCGCAATAATTGCTGAAGGAACAGTGAAGGATATCTAGACTGTACCGTCTGGTTTGTTTATTCCGAGGTTAAGACTGTGTTAGCATTTCCGCCACTTCAGGCTGCTGCCAGACAGGTTTGACCAAAAATGATTAAGCAGCGCACGCTCAAGAACATCATTCGCGCCACTGGCGTCGGTCTTCATACCGGCGACAAGGTGTACATGACGCTTCGTCCCGCGGCGCCGAACACCGGTATCGTGTTTCGACGCACCGACCTCACTCCGCCAGTCGATCTTCGGTCGCATCCGGAAAACGTCGGCGACACGCGTCTCTCCACGACCCTGGTCAACGGCGACGTACGCGTATCCACGGTCGAGCATCTGCTCTCGGCCATGGCCGGTCTTGGCATCGACAACGCTTATGTCGACCTGTCCGCACCGGAAGTGCCGATCATGGACGGCAGCGCCGGTCCGTTCGTCTTCCTGATCCAGTCCGCTGGTATCGAGGAGCAGGACGCACCGAAGCGCTTCATCCGTATCAAGAAGCCGGTCAAGGTACAGGACGGCGACAAGTGGGCCCGCTTCGAGCCGTTCGACGGCTTCAAGGTCGGTTTCTCCGTCGAGTTCAACCATCCGCTCTTCAACAAGCGCAATTCGCAGGCCGAGATGGATTTCTCGACGACGTCGTTCGTCAAGGAAGTCAGCCGTGCCCGCACGTTCGGTTTCATGCGCGACATCGAAATGCTGCGCGAGCGTAACCTCACGCTCGGCGGTTCGATGGACAACGCCGTGGTGCTCGACGATTACCGCGTCCTCAACGAAGACGGTCTGCGCTACGACGACGAGTTCGTGAAGCACAAGATCCTCGACGCGATCGGCGACATCTATATGCTGGGCCATAGCCTGATCGGTGCGTACTACGCGCATAAGTCCGGCCACGAGCTCAACAACAAGCTGCTGCGCACGCTGATGGCCGATGCCACCGCGTGGGAAGAAGTCAGCTTCAAGGATCCGGCCCAGGCGCCGATTTCCTACGCCCATCCCGCTGCGGCGGTCTGATCGGCGGGCGCCGCGAGGCGCTGTCCGGTAACGAAAAAGCCGCGGCCCTGCCGCGGCTTTCTCGTTTCCGGAGCGGCCATTGTAGGAGCCCGCTTGCGGGCGAAAGCCAACGGAGCGAGGAAGATGGATGCTCACCTCCGCGAGCCCGATCTATGGGCTGCGGATGTCACGCACATCTTCACCGCTCCGTTGGCTTTCGCCCGCAAACGGGCTCCTACAAGTCGCGAATGCGGCTCTCGGCACGCAGGAACGAGCGATGTTTGCCCTTGGTCATATCCCTGCCATCCCCATCACAAAACCGTGAAGCTGTCGTGCAGGTCTTGTGTTCGTATTGACGGATCGTGCTATAAATCTGGCCACCCCGGTTTCGCCGGGGGCAGGGAACGGGGGTTCTCGTACGCGTTAAGTGTCGGATTCGCCTGGATTTTCGGCGTGGGACGCCAGTTCGAGGAACAGACTCTTCAATACGGGGTCTGAGAGTGAGGCCGCGGCGGCCGTGAGATGTCTGGCTGCCGAGGTCGAAAGCGGTTTGTGCCGGTCGGGGATGATTTCCTCGGGCGGCAGAGGGGCCACTTTCACGGTTACCGAACCTGCCGGCGCGCCGAGGGCGCGAGCGGACGAGAGGATTTGCGCCTGGTACATGCGCAGCTTCGCGGCCCAGGCGGAGGAGGGCGCCAGAAAAACGAGGCGGCCATCGCGCAGATCGGCAAAACGGACCTGATCGCGCAATGGTGTCGGCAGCGTTTGGCGCAGTTTGCGGTCCAGCTCGTCGAGCTCGCGCGCCTTTTTGGCGAGCGAGGCGACAGGCCCGGCCTCGGCGACGGACGTCAGTCCGCGCGTCGTGCGGCGAGGTGGCTGGATCGGAGATTGCATGGGCCGGTACAAAGTCTTCGATGTGGATGTTATGCAAATCATACTCGTGTCACGTGGCCAGAAAGGGCCGAAAACGCTGGACCTTTCCTGCAGGCGCATGCGCCGTAAGATTGTGGTCTGCGCCTCGGCGGCCGTTCTGGGCGTCGCCGCGCTGGGTGGGGCACTGGCCCTGTCGCTGGCCAACCCGCACGACCGGGCGTTGTCGGATATCCGTACGCTCCGACAGCAGGTCGCCAGCCAGAACGATCAGCTTGCCGGTGTCCGTAAGAGTGCGCAGCGCGATCTCGACGCGTTGGCTGTGAAGCTCGGTCAGTTGCAAGCCCAGTCCGTCCGGCTGAACGCTCTGGGCGAACGCCTGACCCAGGTCGGCAAACTGGACGATGGCGAGTTCGACTTCGACGAAACACCGCCGGTCGGCGGTCCCGAAGGCGGGTCCAGCGATACGGCTTACGCGCTTCCGCAGACGCTGGATCGCAGCATCGACGACCTCGCCGGTCAGTTCGACAGCCAGCAGGCCCAGCTCCAGGCCCTGCAGAGCATGCTGCTCGACCGCAGCATCGAGTCCAGCCTGCGTCCGACCGGCATGCCGGTCCAGGGCTATATCTCATCCTATTTCGGCGGTCGCCCCGACCCGTTCAGCGGTCACAGCGCGCGGCATACCGGTATCGATATCGCCGCGCCTACAGGGACGCCCGTAACCGCCGTGGCCGAAGGCATGATCACGTTCGCAGGGGTTCGTAACGGCTATGGCGACGTAGTGGAAATCGACCACGGCAACGGTTATATGACCCGCTACGCCCATAACAGCAGCATCCTGGCCCATCCCGGTCAGCGCGTGCATGTCGGCGACGTTATCGCCAAGGCCGGCTCCACCGGTCGTTCGACGGGCTCGCACGTTCATTTCGAGGTCTGGTACCACGATCGGGTCGTCAACCCGCTGGCATTCGCTCGCAGCCATCGCTGACATCGCCATGGGGTTGAATCCTGCCCCGGCCGCCGCCAATCCGAGGAAAGCGCGGGCGCCCCGTAGTATCATCGCCCTTCTGTCCCGTCCGGTTATGCCGGATGGGAACCCTTAAGTCTCAGATCCGGATGATCGATGTTCAATCGTGCACTGACGAGTATTTTCGGCAGCCGTAACGAGCGTGTGTTGCGCGACCTGTCCAAGAACGTACGCCGCATCAACGCGCTCGAGCCGGAGTTCGAAAAACTTACCGACGACCAGCTGCGAGCCAAAACCGACGAGTTCCGTCAGCGTCTCGCTGCTGGCGAGACGCTGGATGCCCTGCTTCCCGAGGCTTTCGCCACCACGCGCGAGACGGCGAAACGCGTCCTCGGCATGCGCCACTACGACGTCCAGATGATCGGCGGCATGGTGTTGCACGGCGGTCGTATCGCCGAAATGCGCACCGGTGAGGGTAAAACCCTTGTCGGTACGCTGCCGGTGTACCTCAATGCGCTGGAAGGTAAGGGCGTGCACGTCGTTACGGTCAACGACTACCTGGCGCGTCGCGACTCGGCGCAGATGGGCAAGCTTTACAACTTCCTCGGCCTCAGTGTCGGTGTCGTCTATCCGGGCATGGAGCAGGGCGACAAGCATGCCGCCTATGCCGCGGATATCACCTACGGCACCAACAACGAATTCGGCTTCGACTACCTGCGCGACAACATGGCGCTCAGCAAGGATCAGCGCAATCAGCGCGGTCTGAACTACGCCATCGTCGACGAGGTCGACTCGATCCTGATCGACGAGGCCCGCACCCCGCTGATCATCTCCGGTCCGGCCGAGGATTCCCCGCAGCTGTACATCGCGGTGAACAAAGTCGTGCCGCGTCTGATCCGTCAGGAAGCCGAAGACGGCGCGGGCGATTACTGGGTCGACGAAAAGCAGAAACAGGTCCACATGTCCGAAGAGGGCATGACTCACGCGGAAGAACTGCTGCGCGAGACCGGCGTGATCGAGGCCGATAGCGGCCTTTACGACTCGAAGAACCTCGCGGTCGTGCATCACATGAATGCGGCGCTGCGCGCCAACGCCATTTACCATCGCGACGTCGATTACATCGTGCGCGACGGCGAAGTCATCATTGTCGACGAGTTCACCGGCCGTACGCTGGCGGGCCGTCGCTGGTCCGAAGGCCTGCACCAGGCTGTCGAAGCGAAGGAAGGCGTGCCCATCCAGCGCGAGAACCAGACCCTCGCCACGATCACCTTCCAGAATCTCTTCCGCATGTACTCGAAGCTGGCCGGCATGACCGGTACGGCCGATACGGAGGCGTACGAATTCCAGACGGTCTATGGCCTGGAAGTCGTCGTGATCCCGACGCACAAGCCGATGATCCGTATCGACAACCCGGACTCGGTATTCCTCGGGCCCGAGGCCAAGTTCAAGGCTGTCATCCGCGACATCAAGGCCTGTAACGAGCGCGGTCAGCCCGTGCTGGTGGGTACGGCGTCCATCGACGTGTCCGAACTGGTGTCGTCGCTGCTGAAGCAGGAAAAAATCACGCACGAAGTGCTGAACGCCAAACAGCACGAGCGCGAAGCACACATCGTCGCGCAGGCGGGCGCCCCCGGCTCGGTCACGATCGCCACCAACATGGCCGGTCGCGGTACCGATATCGTGCTCGGCGGCAGCCTCGAAGCCGCCCTGGCGGCGTTGCCCGAAGACGCTTCCGATGCCGACCGCGCTATCGCGCGTTCGGCATGGAAGAAGCGTCACGAGCAGGTGCTTGCGTCCGGCGGTCTGCACATCATCGGCACCGAGCGCCACGAATCGCGTCGTATCGACAACCAGCTGCGTGGCCGTTCGGGCCGTCAGGGCGATCCGGGTTCGTCCCGTTTCTACCTGTCGCTTCAGGACAACCTGATGCGTATCTTCGGTGGCGAGCGTATCGGTCGCTGGATGCGTATGTTCGGTATGACGGAAGACGAGCCGCTCGAGGATCGTCTGATCACGCGTCAGATCGAGAAGGTCCAGCGCAAGGTCGAACAGCACAACTTCGATATCCGTAAGAACCTGCTCGAATTCGACGACGTTGCCAACGATCAGCGTAAGGTCATCTACGCGCAGCGCGACGAGCTGCTCGAAGCGGACGATATCTCCGACATGGTCGGCGACATCCGCGAGGACGTCGCCACGGCGCTCGTACGTCGTTACGTGCCGGCCGACAGCATCGACGATCAGTGGGACGTCGCCGGACTCGATCGCGAGTTGCAGAGCGAGCTGAACCTGCATCTCGATCTCACCGCGTGGGTGGCCCAGCAATCCGAGGTCGATGCCGACGGCATCCTCGAGCATGTGCGTACGGCCGTCGATGCGCTGTTCGCCGAAAAGGAAGCGCAGATCGGTTCCGACACCATGCGTTCGCTCGAGAAGCACGTCATGCTTTCGGTGGTGGACAACGCGTGGAAAGAGCATCTGGCCAGCATGGATTACCTGCGTCAGGGCATCTATCTGCGAGGCTATGCGCAGAAGCAGCCGAAGCAGGAGTTCAAGCGCGAGTCGTTCGAACTGTTCTCCGAGATGCTCGATCGCATCAAGGCCGAGGTCATCCAGATGCTGGCGCGTATCCGCGTCCGCAGCGAAGACGAAGTCGCCGAGATGGAAGCGCAGCAGCAGCGTGCCGCGGAAGGCCAGCGCCTGCAGTTCCAGCATGCGGATGCCGGTTCGATGGGGCAGGAGCCGGAACAGGCAGTCGCCACTGCACCGACGCCGGTATTGAACGACGGCCCGAAGGTCGGTCGTAACGATCCGTGTCCCTGTGGCTCAGGCAAGAAATTCAAGCATTGCCACGGTCAGCTGTCTTAAGAAAAAACCCGCCGAAAGGCGGGTTTTTTTGTTGAGGGAACGCTCCTGCACAGGCACACCTGCAGGCATACCCGGTGCACCCGAACTTAGTCCCCGCCGCCTTTCGGCTTCTGCCTGTACGGCTCCGCTTCGACCGTCACGTACTCCGGCTCCGGCGTATCGAGTCGCATCGCAGTGAGCTGCCCACCCCACACGCAGCCTGTGTCGATGGCATACACGCCAAGTCCGGCAAAGCGGCCCAGTGCCGACCAGTGACCGCAAACGATCTTCGTTTCGCGACGGCGCATGCCAGGCACTTCGAACCACGGATACATACCGGGCTTCTGCGTGCCGGGCGTTCCCTTGCCTTCGAAGTCGATGCGTCCGTTGACGTCGCAGTAGCGCATGCGGGTAAGCGTATTGATCGTGGCACGATGGCGTTCGACGCCTTGCAGACGATTGGTCCAGCCCGGCGGGCGATTTCCGAACAGGTTCTTCAGCAACCGCGGGTGGCGCGGACCGCCAAGTTCCCGCTCGACTTCCAGTGCGGCGCGCTGTGCCTGGCGTAGCGTCCACGAGGGAGCCATGCCGGCATGGATCATCGTCCAGCCCAGGGCCTCATCGGTGTGCAATAACTTCTGGTTGCGAAGCCATTCGATCAGTACGGGAGCGTCGTCGGCGAACAGGACTTCCCGCAATTCGGCGTTGACACGCGACTGCGCGTCCTCACGCCGCTGCGAAATGGCGAGCAAGCTGAGATCGTGGTTGCCGAGCGTGACGATGCAGTTGTCGCGCAACGAATGAATCAGGCGCAGCGTGTCGAGCGACTGACCGCCGCGGTTGACGAGATCGCCGCAGAACCACAGCCGGTCGGCGGCGGGATCGAAACGGATTTTTTCAAGCAGACGCTGAAGCTCGGGGAGGCAGCCCTGGACGTCGCCGATCGCATAGACGGCCATCAGTCGGGTCGCTTCGCCGCGCCAGGGTTGGCGTGCACGCTATCCATGTGTTGCTTCCTAATGCAGCGTGCGGGGAATGGAGAGAACAAAGGCAGGAATCGGCGCATCGAAATGCGTGCCGTCATCCGCGACCATGCTGTAGCTGCCCTGCATGGTTCCGACAGCGGTCTCAAGTACCGCGCCCGATGTGTATTCGTACGATTCGCCAGGTCGCATCCACGGCTGTTCACCTACCACGCCTTCGCCACGCACCTCCTCGACTTTGCCATTGGCGTCCGTGATGACCCAGTGACGGGTCATCAGTTGCGCACCCGTGGTGCCCGCGTTGCGCAGGGTGATGGTGTAAGCGAAGACGTAGCGATTGTCGGCCGGTTGCGATTGATCGGTAACGAAGCGGCTTTCAACCTCCACGGCGATCGTGTAAGGAGATTTCTCGGTCATGCGGGGATTGTCGGGGACAGGGAGGGGTGGGGCAAGTACGAGGTGCGCTGAAGTTACCCTGCGCTGGCCAATGTCTGCGCGAGACGGACGAAATCGCCCGGAGACAGCGTTTCGGCACGGGCCCGTGGATCGATGTCCAGCGAGCGTATGGTCGCCTCGTCGATCAGCCCCTTCAGGGTATTCGACAGTGTTTTGCGGCGCATGGCGAATGCCGCCTTGACCACGGCGTGGATCTTCGCAGGATCGCCCTTGGGAAGCTGGTCGGGCGCCAGCGGCACCAGTCTCACGACCGCCGAATCCACCTTTGGCGGCGGCCGGAACGCTCCGGGCGGTACGTTGAACAGCGGAATCACCTTGCAGGCCAGCTGCAGCATGACGCTGAGGCGTCCGTAGACCTTGCTGCCGGGTTCGGCGGCCATGCGGTCGACGACTTCCTTCTGCAGCATGAAATGCATATCCGCGATGGCGGCGGCATGGTCCACGCAGTGGAAAAGGATGGGACTGGAAATGTAGTACGGCAGATTGCCGGCGATGCGTAGTTTTTCCACGCCGAGATCGCGTGCGAGCTGGCTGAAATCGACCTTGAGCACATCCGCGTGAATGACGGTAAGTTCGCCGACCGCCGCCGCGCGTTCGCGCAGGCCGGGAATGAGGTCGGTATCCAGCTCGATGGCGGTCATACGCTTCGCGGCGGCCAGCAGCGGCAGCGTCAGTGCGCCTTCGCCGGGGCCGATCTCCACGACGACGTCGCCATCGCGCGGCGAGATAGACGAAACGATGCGTTCGATGTAGCGCTTCTCGTGCAGGAAGTGCTGGCCGAAACTTTTCTTGGGACGTGCGTTCATGCGGAAGCTCGGCGGGAGGCCAGTTCGATGGCCATGATCGCGGCCGCGATCAGGCTCGACGGGTCGGCGCGGCCGGTACCGGCCAGGTCGAGCGCCGTACCGTGATCGACCGACGTGCGGATGAAGGGCAGGCCCAGGGTAATGTTGACGGTGCGGTCGAATGCTTCGCTCTTGAGCACCGGCAGCGCCTGATCGTGATACATGGCCAGCACCGCGTCGTAACGCCCGCGCATGGCCGGCACGAACGCGGTGTCGGCGGGAAGGGGGCCAAGCAGGCTCATGCCGCTATTTCGCAGGCGATCGAGCAGCGGTTCGATCGTGTCGATTTCCTCGCGCCCCAGGTGCCCGGCTTCGCCCGCGTGCGGATTGAGTCCCAGCACAGCGATGCGCGGTTCGGCGATGCCGAACAGGCTGACGAGCGAGCGATGCACGATACGCAGACAGCGTTCGAGCAAGGGCGCGGTAATGGCGGCGGGGACGGCGGACAGCGGAAGGTGGGTGGTCGCGAGCGTGACGCGCAGATCGGGGCTGGCGAGCATCATCACGACATCGGCGCCCACGCGATCGGCGAAAAATTCGGTGTGACCGCTGAAGGCGATGCCGCCTTCGTTGATCGTGGACTTCTGTACGGGCGCCGTCACTACGGCATCGAAATCGCCGGCGATGCATCCATCGGCAGCCAGGGCGAGCGTGGTCAGCACGTGTGCGGCATTGCGCGAATCGGGCTGGCCGAAGACGGCCGGTACGCCAAGCGGAACGTGACGGATGCGTAGTCGACCGGGTGCGCGGCTGGCGACACGGCTACCGTCGTCGTCGACGAGGGTGAGCTGGATGCCGCAGGCATGGGCCGCACGCAACAGGTGTTCGCGATCGGTAACGGCGACGATATCCGCCGCCAGATCGGTGGCGGCGAGACGTGCGATAAGCTCGGGCCCCACCCCTGCCGGCTCACCGGCGGTAACGGCGAGCCGCGGAAGGGTGGTAGCGGTCACGGGCGACTCACTTCTCGGCGGAGGCCTGGCTATCGGCCGTATCGCGGAGTTCGGGCACGCGGATGTCCACGTAGGACGATGAGCGCATTTCGCGCAGGTAGTTTTCGTACGCCTGGTCGGCCTTGCGGTTGCCGATGGACTGGCGTGCCTGATCGCGCTGGAGCTGGTCGGTGAGATCGCTGTCACGCGCGCCGAGGCGCTGCATGATGATCCAGCCGGCGTCGGTCTGGATGGGGTGGGAGATTTCGTTGTCTTTCAGGCTGGCGATCTGTTGACCGATGGCCGAACCCCAAGCTTCCTTCGGGAACCAGCCCATGTCGCCGCCGGCGTTGGCGGTGGTGTTGTCCTTCGATTCGTCCTTCGCGAGCTTCGCGAAGTCTTCTTTCTTGTCGACGAGGCGGGTGTAGAGGTCCTGGGCTTTCTTTTCGGCTTGTTCCGGCGTCACGATTTCGGACGGCTTGATGAGGATCTGGCGGGCGTGATATTCGGTGACGATCTGCTTGCCCGGGGCGCGCGTGTCGACCAGCTTCAGGATATGGAAGCCGGTAGGGCCACGCAGTGCGGGAGTCGTTTCGCCCGGCTTGAGCGAGGTCACGGCATCGGCGAACGCCGGCGGGACTTCGTCCAGACGACGCCAGCCCAGGTCGCCACCTTCGAGCGCGTCCGGCGCGTCGGAGAAACGGATGGCCGCGGCATTGAAGTCCATACCGCCCTTGACGGCATTGATAGCGTCTTCGGCCTTTTTCTGGGCCTGCGCGATGTCGTCGGCGCCGCCGCCGCTGGGCGTGCTGATCTGGATATGCGCCAGATGCACTTCGCCTGCCTTGTACGCAGGACTGTTGAGCATGTTGTTCACTTCGGCGTCGGTCACGGTGACCGAGTCGCGCACCACGCTCTCGTGCAGCTTCTGGGCGGTGATCTGCTCCGACAACTGCTGGCGGAAGGCGGCGTAGCTGTAGCCGTCGTGTTCGACGGCGGCGCGCAGCTGGTCGGGTGTCATCTTGTTCTGCTGCGCAACGTTGGCGGCGGCGGCGTCGATGTCGGCGTCCGAGACGCGGATGCCCTGGTCGCTGGCTTTCGCGACCTGGAGCTTCATGAGGATCAGGCGATCGAGCACCTGGCGCGCCAGCACGTTCTGCGGCGGCAGCTGGCCCGGGTTGCTGGCGTACTGACGGACGATGGCGTTCATCGCGTTGTCGAGTTCGCTTTGCAGGATGACTTCCTCGTCGACGACAGCCACGATCCGGTCGAGCGAGCCGTTGCCGCCGGGTGTGCCGCTGGCAGCGACGCCGGTGGCGGCCGCGGGCGTGGCCGGCTGGATCAGCTGGGCACGGGCGGCGGGCGCAACGGCAGCCGCCAGGGCGGCGGCGAGCAGGGAGTAAGCGAGGATCTGCTTCATCGAATCGAGCCTGGAGCCCAAGTGGGCGTGTCGGTGAGTCATCTTGGAGGCGCGATGCGCCGCCTCGTCGTATCGAAAACCGGGCGGGCCGCCGCAGTTCGCGACGACCTTGTCCGGAGTCTCAAAGGGATGCGAAATCCCCTTTACTGATAGCCAAGGATAGCACGCCGCAGATAGGTCCCCGTCTGCGGGCTGAGCGAGCCCAAGCCCTTGAATTCAACCTCGAACATGATCGCGTTGGTGGTGCTCCGCGTGTAGTCGCGCACGTAGTGGCGACCCAGCAGGCGAAACGCCACGCAGCAGCTGTCGTACTCGACGCCCACGGCCGCTTCCAGCGTCCGGTTGGAGAATGTGAACACCTGGTTGCCAGCCACGTTCGGCACGATATCCCGGCGGGCAAAGACCCAACGGGCCAGCGCGCGCCAGCGCTCCGAGACCGGATAGACCACCGAGGTGTCGAATTGTTCCATGACGTTGCGGCGATAGCGGTAGGAGAAATTGAGAATGCCGTCGCCCTTGATCCGGCGCTGGACCTGGACGGTCGCCAGATCGGTGTCGTGACCTTCGTAGATGATCTGGTTCTGCTCGTTGAGGACGCCCTGTTTCGACGTATTCGGATTCCACTGGTACGAGCTGTTGACACGCCAGAGGTCGTTCAGCTGTACGGCGAACTGGGCGATGTAGTCGGACCCGCTGTAGTCGGTGGGAAGCACCCCCGGCATCTGCACGCGCTGATTGGTCAGATAGCGAATCTGGCCGATGCTGGCCGACACGCGCTCCACGCCGCCGTCGTCGAGCAGGCGTGTGGTCAGCGCCGCGGTGATGTTGTTCGCGTCCATCTGGCGATCGGCGCCCGAGAACCGGTTCGGGCTGAACAGCTGCCAGAAGTCGAACGACATCGCATTCGTATCGAAGATGGGCTGGTTCGACTGATCCCGGTAAGGCACATACAGGTAGTACAGACGCGGCTCGAGCGTCTGCGTGTAGGTGGTGCCGAACAGGTTGGTTTGCTTATCGAAGATCAGGCCCGCGTCGACGCTGGCGATAGGCACCGAACGGCTGGGTTTCCGTTCGTTGAAGCCAAATTGCTGGTAATCGCTCGTGAGCTGATAACCCGTATAGCGGTAGGCGAGCTTCGGACGGACGAACCAGGACGCGCCCTGGAAATCGGCGGCCAGGAAGGGGTAGAGATCGAGGCGGTCGCCGTCGACCTGGCGATCGGACGCGTCGCTCTTGCGGAAGGCTACGGCCTCGGTCGCGATCCCCGTCGTCAGCCACCGGTTGATCGGATAGTCGACGTTGAAGGTGGCGCGCGGCCAACGTTTATATGGTGCGACAGAGTTGGGCAGGCCCGCATCCACATTCTGGTAGGAATCGGCGCCGAACGACGTGTTCCAGTATTTCCCGTTGCCGTAAATATAGGCGTTCGACGAAAGCAGCCCCGTCGCGGCACCGAAGATGTCGTTATTGAAGTCGCGGAAATACTGATTGTCCGATGCGCGGTTGATGCTCGTTGCGAAGGTCCAGCCCGGTGCGATCACCGTCGAGTTGGCGAACTTGATCAGGTAGCGCTGTTTGCTGCCACCGCGATCGCTGGTGCCGCTGATGTCGTCGTCCGGGCCTTTATCGTGCGGCATGTATTCCAGATTGATGGTGCCGTTGGTCCGCGCGAACAGATAACGAAACTCGCCGGCGGCCATGAAGCCGCGATCGGAGTAGTAGCGCGGTTCGACGGTGGCATCGTAGTTCGGTGCCAGGTTCAGGTAATAAGGCACGCCCAAATACAGGCCCGAATGGCTCGAACTGCCAAAGGTCGGGTACAGGAAGCCGCTCTTCCGGCGGTCGTCCAGCGGGAAGGTGAAGTAGGGCAGGTACATGAAGGGAATGTTCTTGAAGCGCATGACGCCGCTTCGCGCGGTACCGACGCCCGTGTCCTTGTTGAGCGTAATTTCTTTCGCCCTGAACTCCCACATGTGGCTGCCGACATCGCACGTGGAATAGCTGGCCAGATGCATGCGGCTGTGCATCGGGTCCAGCAGCGTGCCATGGGCCGCGACGCCGTTGCCGCGCGATTGCAGCATCTGATAGCGGACGTTGTCGGCTTCGCCCTGGTTCGGATTGGTGGTGCCGGTCAGGTGGTCGGCCGACATCAACATGCCGGCTTCCTGGTAACGCACGTTGCCCTGCGCGTCGTAAGCCGTGGTGTCCGCGTTGTAATGGACGTCGTCGGCGCGCAGCAACTGATCGGCGCGCTCGAGTCGTACGCCGCCCATCATGTGATAGACGTTCGGTTCGGTGCTTTCGACCGAGATGGAGTTCGTGTTCGTGACCGCGGTATCGCGAAGCGTGGTGTCCTTCGTGATCGTCGGATCGTAGAAGTCCAGCATCGCATTCGGGCGACACATGTTGTAGTTGATCGGCCGCGGCGTACACACGAAGGAACCGAGGGGGCAGTACGCGACGGGTGCTTCCCGCTTTGCCGCGGTGGGCGCGGGCGTGTCTTCGGCGCGAACCGCATCGGCGGCGATACCCGAGACGAAAAGGGCGGCGGCAACCGCGAGCAGGCGGCGTTGAGGCAGGATGCTTTTGCGTGACGTCACTGGCGCGGTCTGTTCCGTTCGAAAGGCAGCTAACCTAGCAGAATCCTTGTCCCCACGGCGCGTCGAAACATTCCCCATGACACACGTTCCTTATAGATAAAGACGAATGCCCAGCGGCGGGCCGAGCTTACACCCGGGCAGTATGCCGTCTGTCGCCGTCCGGTTGCCGAACGGCCGTTCATGGTTTCGCTTCCTGAAGCCGATCGAGCCGCCCAAGGGCGAATCAGGTGCGCGGGCGGCGCTCGTGCTGCCAGAGCACTTCGCCATGTCCGCTGCGGCGGGCCAGTACCCGCGCGATGACGAAGAGCAGGTCCGACAGGCGGTTCAGGTAACGCTGGGCCTGCGGCCTGACCTCTTCCACGCGACCGAGCGCGACCACATCGCGTTCGGCGCGGCGGCAGACGGTCCGGGCCAGATGACAGCAGGATGCGGCCATGCCGCCGCCGGGCAGGATGAAGTCCTTGAGCGCCGGCAGGTCGGCATTGAAGCCGTCCAGCACGTTTTCCAGCCGGTCGATATCGGCGTCCTGCACCATGGCCATGCCGGGAATGCAGAGTTCGCCGCCCAGATCGAACAATTCATGCTGGACCTGGGCAAGCGTCTCGCGGACGTCGTCGTCGACGCCATCGGCGGCCAGCACCATGCCGATCGTGCTGTTCAGTTCGTCGACGGTGCCATAGGCCGCGACCCGCAAGGAGTCCTTGCCGGTCCGGCTGCCATCGCCGAGGCCGGTGCTGCCGTCGTCCCCGGTCCGGGTGTAGATCTTCGAAAGACGATTGCCCACGGAACGCCCGTCAGTGGATCGGGCGGCCCGCGCCCTGGTCATGGCGCAGGGTGGCGGTGAGTTTCACGACCAGCACATGCATGACGGCGCCGATGGCGACATAGATAGCGGAAGTGCGCAGGTAAGGCAGATACCAGTCGGCCAGGTTTTCCATCCAGGCGCCCATGCCGCGTGGCTGGGGAACGCTGTTGCTCAGCCAGTAGAAGCTGCCGTTGGAAATCAGGTAGCAGACGCTGACGGCTGCCACGAGGCTGCCGGCCAGCAAGCCGAAGGCCCTGGCATCCAGGGGACGGACGTGGCGAGCCAGCCAGCCGCCGCCAAGCCACATGCTGAAATAGGCCGGAACCAGGAACCAATAGGCCACCGAGACGCAGTAATGGCTCCAGAAATCCATTCCCTGGTTCGTGATGACGATGAAGTCGACCAGCACGGCTTCGGCCATCAGCAGTGGGAAGGCCCAGCGCGCGGAACCACGCAGCCAGAAGCCGCCCAGGAAGAAGACGGCCCACGAGGCATCGGGCAACGCGCCGAAGTGGTTCATGCGCGTGGCGGCCATCACGGCGGCCAGCGCGAGGAAAATGCCGACGCGGTGCTTTTGCGTCAATGCCATGGGTCGAACTCCGGAAGCGACAGACGCCTAGTCTACAGCGGCTCGCTGACCTTTGTAGGAGCGCTCTCAAGCGCGATCCCCGCGGAGCGTGCCGTACGAGGTAGCGAGGGACGCGGGATGCCGGGTGGCCGACAGCGGAGATCGTTCGTACCCCGCATTCGGGGATTGCGCTCGAGAGCGCTCCTACAAAGAGCCGGTGCCGGTATCATGACGATCATGACCGCGAACGATCCCATCATCATCGTCGGCGGCGGCCTCGTCGGCGCCAGTCTTGCCATCGCGCTGGATGCCGCGGGCCGCGAGGCCGTGCTTATCGAGGCGGCCGCGCCACGTACCAGCGCTCAGCCCAGCTACGACGAACGCAATCTCGCCCTTGCCCGCGCGACCGTGAACGGCCTGACCGCTATCGGCGTCTGGGAACTGGCGGCGCCACGGGCGACCCCCATCGTCGATATTCATGTCAGCCGCGCGGGCGATTTCGGTAGCGTCAGGATGAATGCCGCCGCGGAAGGCGTCGATGCACTGGGCTGGACACTGCCCGCCCGCGAGCTCGGCGAAGCCTTGCTTCGCCGGCTGGACACCTGCCGCCACCTGACGCGTATCGCTCCCGGACGTGTCGGTGCCATCGAGGCCTTTGAAGGCGGATGGTCCGTCGCCGTGGAAACGCCCGATGGCCCACGCCGCCTTTCGACACCCCTGCTGGTCGCCGCCGACGGTACGCAGTCCGAGGTACGGGCCCAGCTCGGCATCGGTACGCGTGTCCACGACTACGAACAGACGCTGTTTGTCTGCACGATGACGGCGGAGCGCGATCATCGCGGGCGCGCCTTCGAACGATTCACGGATCGAGGGCCCATCGCCGTCCTCCCGCTGGCGGAGCGCAGGCTAGGGCTTGTCCTTACCGTGGACGCGCACGAAGCCGGCGACGTCGCCGCGATGGACGACGCGGCTTTCGGCGCACTTGCTCAGGATCGTTTCGGATGGCGCCTGGGCCGGCTTTCGCGCCCGGGCAAGCGCCATCCGTACGATATCCGCCGCGTCGCCGCCGAATCGCTGACCGGGCCGCGCGCCGTGGTGATTGGCAACGCTGCGCAAACGGTTCACCCGATCGGGGCGCAGGGTTTCAATCTGGGCCTGCGCGATGCACTGACGCTGTCCGAGCTGGTCGCCAGCGCGTCCGACCCGGGCGATCCGCGTCTGCTTGCCGACTACGCGTCGCGTCGCGAGAGCGATCGCGAGGGCACCATGGCGATGAGTCACGGTCTGGTCCGGCTCGCCTGTCTCGAACAGCCGTTCCTCGGCCCGCTGCGCTCGCTGGCGATGTTGGCCTTCGACCGCGTGCCGCCCCTGCGTCGGGCCATGGCACGGCGTGGCATGGGTTTTCGCGAGTACGCTCCGGCAGCGGTCAGAGAGCCGACGCCATGAACGTGTCTATAAGCAACGAATCGTCGCGTCGTCGCGGCGGTCTTCTGGATATCGCTGTCGTGGGCGGCGGTATGGTGGGCGCCGCCGCCGCGCTGTCGCTCGCACGCGCAGGCTTTTCGACCGCGTTGATCGACGTGCGCGAACCCCCGCCCTGGACCGCCTCGGCTGAAGTCGACCTGCGCGTGGTCGGCCTTGCGCCCTCGTCGGTCCGACTGCTCGATGAACTGGGCGTCTGGTCCGCGATACGCGAGGCCCGTGCTTCGGCTTACGCGCGTATGTGCGTATGGGATAGCGAGAACGGCGCCACGATCCATTTCGACGCCGCCGACGAAGGTCGCGATGTCCTCGGATTCATCGTCGAAAACAGTCTCGTGCAAACCGCGTTGTGGCGCGCACTCGACGCCGCCGGCGTACGCCGGATCGTCCCCGCCGAAGTTTCCGGCTACGCCATGCGGGAAGATCGTGCGCAACTGGAACTGGTGGACGGTCAATGCGTTTCGGCGCGTGTGGTCGTCGCCGCCGATGGCAGTCAGTCGCCTCTGCGCGGGATGGTGGGTATCGGTACGCGCGGCCGCGACTATGCACAGCGCGGCATCGTCGCTCATGTGCGCACGGCACGTCCGCATGACGCGACCGCATGGCAACGTTTCCTGCCCGGCGGTCCGCTGGCGTTCCTGCCTCTGTCCGACGGACGCAGTTCCATCGTCTGGTCGCTGCCGGAAGTGGAGGCCGCACGCGTCCTCGCCATGGACGACCGGACGTTTTGCGAAGCCCTGGGCGTGGCCAGCGATTTCCGGCTGGGGCCCATCGAAGCGACGACGGCCCGAGCCGCCTTTCCGCTCCGGCTGCAGCTTGCCGATCGCTACGAAATTGGCCGGCTCGTGCTTCTGGGCGATGCGGCCCATGCGGTGCATCCGCTGGCGGGGCAGGGTGTGAACCTCGGTTTTCGCGATGTGACGGAACTGCGCGACGTGCTGGTTGCCGCGCGCGACGCCGGCAGCGACATCGCGGCGTCGCACGTACTGCGCCGTTATGCCCGGCGCCGGCGCAGCGCCGACACGCTCGATGCGCTGTCTTTCGATGTGCTCGGACGGGTTTATGGATGGCAGGCCGCACCACTGGTCGCGGCACGTGGCATGGGTGTGCGGTTGCTTGAAAAAACCGGACCCCTGAAACGCCTGCTCGGGCGGCATGCCGCGGGTTTGTAGTGCGCTGAGTTCTTTCCCGGATTTCGCTTCACCGTGTTCGTTGGTTCCCGCGCGCTGGCGCGCTTCTATACGTTGCCCTGGAGAAGTCGATGCGTCGTCTTGCCTTATTCCTACTGCTTGGATTTACGGGGGCGGCGCAGGCCGCAATGGTCAGCCGGCCGGTCGAGTGGACCGAGAACGGCACCACCTTCAAGAGCGTGCTCGTCTATGACGATGCGGTCACGGCCAAACGTCCCGGTCTGGTGATGGTGCCCAACTGGTACGGTGTGAACGACATGGCCGTAGCCAAGGCGAAAATGATCGCCGGCAAGGACTATGTGATTCTGTTGACCGATATGTACGGCGGTACGGTGCGTCCGACCTCAGACGATACGGCGCTGGCGGCGGTGAAGCCGCTTTACGCCGATCGTGGGCTTATGCGCCATCGTATCGTTCGCGCGCTGGACGAGCTGAAGGCGCAGGCGGGCAACGCGCCCATCGATACCGGCCGTCTCGCGGCTATCGGTTTCTGCTTCGGTGGTTCAGCTGTCCTGGATCTCGCGCGCAGCGGTGCGAACATCGCGGGCGTGGTGTCGTTCCACGGTCTGCTGAGCACCGACGATCCGGCGCTGGCGAAACAGATCAAGGCGAAGGTGCTGGCGCTGAACGGTGCCGACGATACGAACGTGCCCGCCGAGCAGAAGGCCGCGTTCGAGTCGGAGATGCGCGATGCGAAGGTTGACTGGCGTCTGGTCGATTACGGCGGTGCGGTCCACTGCTTCACGGAGAAAGAAGCGGCGAACAAGCCGGGTAATTGCCGTTACGACGAACGCACCGCAACGCGCGCCTATGCGGCGATGCACACGTTCCTGAATGAGGTTTTCGCGAAGTAACGGCATTTGCAGGAGCCCGCAAGCGGACTCCTGCAAGAGTCGCGATCAGAAGCGGCGTTCGACCGAATAGTCGGCCAGTGTCGCCAGCGCATCGCGATATTCCGAAGGTGGCAGCGCGTCCAGTGCGGCGCGTGCCGCGTCGGCGTGCTGGACGGCTCGTTCGTGCGTGCGGTCGAGTGCGCCCGAGTCGCGGATGGCCGCGATGATACGGTCCAGCGAATCCAGCCCGCCATGCTCGATCGCGTGGCGCAGCGACTGGACTTCTTCCGCGCTTGCCTTCTGCATGGCGTAAATCAGCGGCAGCGTGGGCTTACCCTCGGCCAGATCGTCGCCGATATTCTTGCCCAGCGTGTCCGCGTCGGAAACATAATCCAGCAGATCGTCGGCGATCTGGAAGGCGTAACCCAGCTCCATGCCGTAGCGGCGCAGGGCGGCGATCTGATCTTCGGGCAGGCCGCCCAGTACGCCGCCGAGTTCGGTCGCGGCGGCGAACAGTACCGCTGTCTTGCGTTCGATGACGGCGAGATAGGCGGCTTCGTCGACATCGGCGTTACCGATGTTCAGCAACTGGAGCACCTCGCCTTCGGCGATGGTGTTCGTGGTGTCGGCCAGGATGCGCATGATGCGCATGTCGTCCAGTTCGACCATCAGCTGGAACGAACGGGAATACAGAAAATCGCCGACCAGCACGCTGGCGGCATTGCCCCACAGGGCGTTGGCCGTTTTGCGTCCGCGCCGAAGGTCCGACTCGTCCACCACGTCGTCGTGGAGCAGGGTGGACGTATGGATGAATTCGATAATGGCCGCGAGCTTCGCGTGTTCGCCCCCGTTGTATCCGGCTGCCCGCGCGGCCAGCGTATGCAGCATCGGCCGCAGGCGTTTTCCGCCGCTGGCGATGATGTGGTCGGCGATCTGGTTGATCAGCACCACGTCGGACGAGAGCCGGTGGCGGATCAGGGCATCGACCTCGGCCATGTCCCCGGCGGCAAGGGCGCGCACGCGGGCGAAATCGACTGGCTGACGGCTTACGGCGAGAGAATCCATGGAGAGCGTTCGTATGCGGCGAATCAGCGCAGATTATAGGGTCTGGGCCGTCATGTCGCCGTTGACGGCGGCGTCATCCGTATAATCGTGGCTCGATCCCTTCCGTTCCGGCGCCCGATCCCAAGCGTGAGCAAACTCAGTTCCCTCGAACTCCGCAGCGCACTGACCCTTGCCTGCGTGATCAGCCTGCGCCTGTTCGGACTGTTCCTTATCCTTCCGGTGTTCTCGCTTTATGCCCGGCACATGCCGGGGGCCACGCCGTTGCTTATCGGGCTGGCACTCGGCGTTTACGGCATCGGGCAGATGCTGCTGCAGATTCCCCTGGGCCTGTTGTCCGACCGGATCGGCCGTAAACCCGCGATCACGCTGGGGCTGGCGGTATTCGCCATCGGTGGCGTCGTCGCGGCACTGGCCCAGACGCTGGACGGCATCGTGCTCGGCCGAGCGCTCCAGGGCATGGGCGCCGTGGCGGGCGCGGGCACCGCACTGGCGGCCGATCTGACCGCCGAGGACAACCGCGGCAAGGTGATGGGAATCATCGGCGTATCCATCGGCCTGTCCTTTCTGCTGGCGTTGATTCTCGGTCCCCCGCTGGAGGCGGTAGCCGGGCTGGGGGGGCTGTTCGGCGCGACGTCGATCCTGGCGGTGCTGGCTATCGCCATGCTCTGGCTGCTCGTTCCGACGCCCGAGCGTGTCCGGGCACCGGCCGCTGCGACGGCACGGGTCGTCCTGAGCATGCTCGGCGATGGCCGCATGCTGGTCCTCAATGGTTCGGTGTTCTTCCTGCATGCCCTGCTGACGGCGAGCTTCGTCGGCCTCCCATTGCTGTTGGGCGATGTGCTGCACCTGCCGGTCGCGCGGCACTGGGAGCTCTACCTCCCGGTGATGGTCATCGCGGCGCTGGTCATGGGGGCGGTGCTTCCGCGCATGCGCGACGTCCGGCAGAGCCTGCGTATTGTCGTCGGATGCATCGCCGCGCTTGGACTGGCGTTGCTGGGTATGTCGATGGTGGGTACGCAGGTCCTTGCGTTGGGCGTGGCCGCGACCGTGTTCTTTTCCGCGTTCAACCTGCTCGAAGCGGCACTGCCCAGCCTCGTGTCGCGACTCGCGCCCGGGCATCTGCGTGGTGCGGCTATGGGTGCCTATTCCACGAGTCAGTTCTTCGGCGCGTTCGTCGGTGGTGCGGTGGGTGGCATTGCGCTGGGACATCTCGGCGTCGCCGGCGTGTTCGTGACGGCGGCGATGCTTACGCTCGTATGGTTGCCACTGACTCTGCTAGGTGCGCGACGCATCGCTGGTGTCGTATAGGCACGTTGTCGCCTGCCACGCGTCGTCGCCGCGAATTCCGGCGTACGCCGGATCCGCGGCTTCGGTCCACATCGCCAGTCCGGGCGCAGGTCAGTACGGCTTTTTACGCTGCGTTTACGCAGCTGCCTGACCCGCACGTAGAGCCTTTACACCACCCGCGACCACACTTTGCTCCGTGATCCCTTCCGGAGTTTCAAGCGTCATGACCGTGATCGATATCGTGCTGCTGGGTGCCGTTCTGGCGCTCGGTGGTTACCTGCTTGTCGCCCTGCTGCATCCCGAGAAGTTCTGAGCATGGAAATTCTCATCGCATTCGGTCTGGCGGTGCTTCTGGCATGGCCGCTCGGTCGCTATATGGCCGTCGTCATGCAAGGGCGCGCCAGTCGCCTGGACGTCGTGTTCGCTCCCGTCGAACGGCTTATCTATCGGTGGCTGCGCGTCGATCCAGCCCGTGGCATGGACTGGCGCGGTTACGCCGCCGCGTTCCTGGGCAGCAACGTCGCGTTGTTCGTGCTGGCATTCACGGTATTCATGACGCAGGCGTGGTTGCCGCTGAATCCGGACGGCATACCCAATATGTCGTGGCATACGGCGTTGCATACGACGATGTCGTTCCTGACCAATACCGATCAGCAGCACTATTCGGGGCAGGCGCAGTTGTCGTACCTGGCGCAGATGACCGGCATCGTGACGTTGCAGATGCTTAGTCCCGTTATGGGACTGGCTGCGTTGGTCGCCGTGTTGCGTGGCATCGTCGGCGGCCTTGACGCCGCGCGGGCACGCGAAGGCGAGCCACGCGACCTTGGCAATTACTGGGTCGACATGACGCGCGCAACGCTGCGCATCCTTCTTCCACTTTGTCTGATCCTGTCGCTGGCGCTTACCTGGCAAGGTGTCCCGGCCACGTTCGGTGGCGCACATCACGCCGTGCCCGTCGACAGTGCGGCAGGCATGGCGTCGCAGACCATTCCGGTCGGCCCGGTATCGCCGATGGTCGCGATCAAACAGCTGGGTACGAATGGTGGCGGCTGGTACGGTCCGAACAGTGCCGTGCCGTTGGAAAATCCGACGCCGCTTTCGAACATGCTCGAAGTGGTCGCTATTCCGTTGCTGCCCATGGCATGCATCTTCATGGCGGGCGCGTTCGTGGGCAGGCGTCGGTTCACGGCGCTGATCTTCGCGGTGATGGGTACGTTGTGCATTGCCCTGACAACGCTTGCCGTGACTTCCGAGCAACATCCGAACGCGGCGGCGCACGGCATCGTGGCCGACGCGCCGAACATGGAAGGAAAAGAGCAGCGCCTCGGCCCGGTCGATTCCGCGCTGTGGGCGGCGTTGACCACGCAGGTCAACAACGGCTCGGTCAATGCGATGCACGACTCGATGAACCCGGGTACGGGCCTGGCGACGATGTCCGCGATGCTGATCAACATGGTATGGGGTGGCATCGGTTGTGGCTTGCTGGGTTTCATCATCTATATGTGGATCACGGCGTTCGTCTGCGGACTGATGACGGGACGCACGCCGGAAGTATTCGGGCGAAAACTCGAAACGCGCGAGATCAAGCTGCTGTCGGCGTTGCTGGTCCTGCAACCGATCGTGTTGCTGGGGCTTACGGCCATCGCCTTGTCGGTTCCATCGATTACCGGCAATTCGAATCCCGCGTTCCATGGACTGTCGCAGGTGTTCTACGAGTACACCTCCGCTTATGCGAACAACGGATCGGGATTCGCGGGACTGAGTAGCGGTACGGCCTGGTGGGATATGTCGTGTTTCTTCGTGCTTGCCCTTGGCCGCTTCCCGGCGATTCTGATTCCGCTGGCTGTCGCAGGAAGCCTTGCTTCAAAACGTGCGGCGCCTGCCGGCAACGGCACGCTGCGTGTCGAAACGCCAACCTTCGGCTTCGCGATGCTCGCGGTGATCGTGCTGTTCGCGCTTCTTTCCTTTATGCCTGTCCTGGTCCTCGGCCCTATTGGCGAGTGGCTGAGTCTGGCAGCTCCTTCGATCCGGTGAACCCATGAATAGCTCCGTCTCCCAATCCACCGCTACGCGGGGAACACTGGACGCGACCGCCCTGCGCGAAGCCGTTATCGGCAGTGTCGCGAAACTGGCGCCGCGTGCCGCGGCGCGCAATCCGGTCATGTTTACCGTGTCGGTCGGTACGGTGATCTGTGCCGCGTTCACCTTACATGCGGCCTTTACTGCTCAGCCTTTTGGATTTTCCGCCGCTGTAACGTTCATTCTTCTGTTGACCGTACTGTTCGCGAATTTTGCGGAAGCGGTCGCTGAAGCACGAGGGCGCGGACAGGCGCAGAGTCTGCGTTCGACGCGCGCCGAACTGAGTGCGCGACGTGTTCGTGCCGATGGCGGCGAGGACATCGTTCCGGCGACCCAGCTGCGTCGCGGCGATCGCGTCCGTGTCTCGGCGGGCGAAGCCATTCCCGCCGATGGCGATGTGGTCGAAGGCGTCGCAAGCATCAACGAGGCGGCCGTTACCGGCGAATCCGCCCCCGTGCTGCGCGAAGCTGGCACCGACCGGTCGGGTGTGATCGGTGGCACCTGGGTACTTTCCGATGTCATCGTCGTCGAGGTCGCGACCGATCCCGGCGACAGCTTCCTCGATCGCATGATTGCGCTCGTGGAAGGTGCTAGCCGGCAGAAGACACCGAACGAACTTGCGCTGACCGTGCTTTTGTCCGCGTTGACGATCGTGTTCCTCGCCGTCGTGGCAACGCTGCCCGGACAGGCCGCCTTCGTCGGCGCGAAAGCCGATGTCGTGCTGCTGATCGCTCTGCTGGTCTGCCTGATTCCTACGACGATCGGCGGTCTGCTGCCGGCCATCGGCATCGCGGGCATGAATCGCGCGCTGAAGGCGAACATCATCGCCAAGTCGGGCAAGGCGGTCGAAGTGGCTGGCGATATCGACGTTCTGCTGCTCGACAAGACAGGCACGATTACGCACGGCGATCGCCGCGCGACCGTTTTCGTTCCGGTCGGCGATGTGCGCGACGTGGAACTGCGCGACGCCGCGTTGCTCGCCTCGCTGGCCGACCCGACACCCGAAGGCAAGTCGATCGTCCATCTGGCCCGCGAACGCGGTTCGGTCATCGAAGGGCGCGGCGGCGAATTCGTGCCGTTCACCGCGCAGACGCGCATGTCCGGCGTCGATTTCCCCGATGGCCGCGTCCTTCGCAAGGGCTCCAGCGACGCGATGCATACATGGGCGAGTGCGCGCGCCATGGTCATTCCCGGCGACCTGTCGACGGCCGTGGAGCGTATCGCTCGCGCCGGCGGCACGCCGCTCGTGGTGGCGGACGATCGCCGTCTGCTTGGCGTGATCGCGTTGTCCGACGTCGTGAAACACGGTGTGCGCGAACGCTTCGCCCAGCTGCGTGCCATGGGTGTGCGCACGATCATGATCACGGGCGACAATCCACTCACCGCCGCGGCCATTGCCGCCGAAGCGGGCGTCGACGATTTCATGGCAGAGGCGCGGCCGGAGGACAAACTCCAGCGCATCCGCGACGAGCAGACCGGCGGCCGTATGGTCGCGATGGTCGGCGACGGTACCAACGATGCGCCGGCGCTGGCACAGGCCGATATCGGCCTTGCCATGAACTCGGGCACGCAGGCGGCGCGCGAAGCCGGCAACATGGTCGACCTGGATTCCGATCCGACCAAGCTGCTCGCGGTGGTGGAGATCGGCAAGCAGTTGCTGATCACCCGTGGCGCGCTGACGACGTTTTCGCTGGCCAACGACGTGGCGAAATACTTCGCCATCATTCCGGCCATTTTCGCGGGAAGTATTCCCGCACTCGGTGCCCTGAACCTGATGCACCTGGCCAGTCCGACCAGCGCGGTTCTCTCCGCACTGGTGTTCAATGCGCTGATCATTCCCGCGTTGATTCCACTCGCACTGCGCGGCGTGCGCGTGCGGCCGATGAGCGCGGAAGCGTTGCTGCGCCGGAACCTGCTGATCTACGGAGCGGGCGGTGTCGTGCTGCCCTTCATCGCGATCAAGGCCATCGATCTACTGCTGTCGCCCCTGCTGGGCGCGTGAGGTTTTCCATGAATTCCCGTAACTACTACCTCGAAGACGACGGCATCGACGTCGAGCCCTCGGTGCATGGTGCTCCCGGCACGTTGAGCGGCGACAGCGCGACGCGACGTCCCTCCGTGGTCTGGCCGAGCATCGCGTTCGCCGTGGTTTTCGTCGTTATCTGCGGACTGCTCTATCCGTTGGTCGCCACGCTGGCCGGTCACGCGCTGTTTCCGGCGCAAGCCGAAGGCAGCCTGCTGCGTAGCCAGGGTCGCGTCGTCGGAAGCGCGCTGGTCGCGCAGCCGTTCGTCAGCGACCGCTATCTGTCGCCGCGCCCTTCGGCGGCGGGTTACGACACGCTGACCATGGCCGGCAGCAATCTCGCGCCCAGCAATCCGGATCTCCGCAAGGCGATCTCGGAACGCGCCGCGGCAGTGGCTCTGCGCGAAGGTATCGCGCCGTCGGCCGTGCCGGTCGATCTGGTGACGGTTTCGGGCTCGTCCATCGACCCGGATATCTCGCCCGCCGCGGCCGATGTGCAGGTGGCGCGTATCGCCCGGGCACGCGGCATCGGCCAGGACCGGGTACGCGCTGCTGTTGCCGCCAGCACGCGTCAGCCGACGTTCGGCGTCCTCGGCCAGGCACGTGTCAACGTACTGGAAGCGAACCTGGCACTGGATCGGGCGACGCCATGAAGGCAACCGGTGTGGGCTACCATGCCGGCATGCCATCCCGGGACGCCATCGCATGACGGGTAACGATCGAAGCGCTCGCGCGGACGCCTTGCTGGATGTCGTGGACGACGCGCGTGGTGGCGGCCTCAAGGTCTTCCTGGGTGCGGCGCCCGGCGTGGGGAAAACCTACGCCATGCTCTCGGCGGCAATCGAGCTGAAGCGGCAGGGCATCGACGTCGTGGTGGGGTTGGTGGAAACCCATGGCCGCGTCGATACGGAAGCGTTGCTGGCTGGTCTCGAGGTGCTTCCGCGCCTTGCCGTGGACTATCAGGGTCGTCGATTCGGCGAGTTCGACCTGGACGCCGCGCTCGCGCGGAAACCGGCCGTCATCCTCGTCGACGAACTGGCCCATCGGAACCTTCCCGCCGGTCGTCACCAGCGGCGCTGGCAGGATATCGCCGAGCTGATGGAGGCGGGGATCGCCGTCTACAGCACGCTCAACGTGCAACACGTCGAAAGCCTGAACGATCAGGTCCGCCGGATTACCGGCGTGGCGCAGCGCGAAACCGTTCCGGATGCTTTCCTCGACCGCGCGCGCGACATCGTGCTGGTGGATCTGCCGCCTCGCGAACTGATCGAACGGTTGCGCCAGGGCAAGGTGTATCTGCCCGATACGGCGAATCATGCGCTGAACGCTTTTTTCTCGCCGGCGAACCTGGCGGCGTTGCGCGAGCTGGCGGTCGAAACGGTCGCGCAGCACGTCGATAGCGAACTGCGCGAGCAGATGCTTGCCCATGGCGGAGCCATGCCGGTGCGCCGCCGTGTTCTCGCGGCCATCGACGGCTATCCGCACAGCGACTACCTGGTCCGCGTCGCGCGACGTATCGCGGAGCGTCGCGGCACGCCCTGGACTATCGCGTTCGTCGACACCGGCGCGACGTTGTCGGTCGAGCGTCGCGAGACGATCGATGCCGCCATGCGCCTGGCGCGGCGGCTGGGTGGCGATGCCGTCGTATTGCGCGGCCATGCGGTAGCGGACGAGTTACTTGCCCATGCGGATCGGGAGGGCGTGGCGCAAATCGTTCTGGGACGTACGCGCGAGCGTCCCATCGCGCGCTTTCTGGGTTTGTCGCTCACGCAGCAATTGCTTCGCCGCGGCGCGCATCTCGAATTGACGATCATTGCGACACCCAGCGAGCGCGCCGTCGCGCGGCGTCGCCTGCGCATGCCCGGCGGCAAGGGTTCGCGGGGCGAGTACGTGTTCGCGACCGTGGCGGCGCTGATCGCCTTCGGATTGTCGTTTGTCGCCGATCGCTATCTTTCCGTCGCCAACCTGTCGCTGATTTTTCTCACCGCCGTGCTGATCGTCGCGGTAAGGACGCGTATGGCCGTGGCGGTCTACACCGCGCTGTTGTGCTTCTTCGGATACAACTTTTTCTTCGCTCCGCCGCGTTACACGCTTGCGATCAGCAATCTCGACGACTTGCTCGCCGTATGCCTGTTCCTTGTCGCGGCGCTGGTATGCAGCCGGCTCGCCACGCGTCTGTCCAGTCAGGTGCAGGCGTTACGCAGCGCGCATGCGCAAAGTCGCGCACTGCTTTCGCTGGGCCAGCGACTGACCGCCAGTACCGATGCGGATAGCGTTCGCATGGTCGGTGCCGATGCGCTTTCGCGTTCGCTTCGCTGCACCGCCGCGGTGCTGGTACGTGAGGCCGACGGCACCATGCGCGTCGGCGCCGCCTCGCCGCATCGTTTCGAACTGGATACGCACGACGGCGCTGCCGCGGACTGGAGCGACCGGCATCGCGAGCCGGCAGGCCGTTACACGGACACGCTCAACGCCTCCGCCAGCTGGGTTCTTCCCCTTGGCGGCGAACCGAGCGTCGGCGTACTCGCGCTTCGTTTCGCACCCGGCGAGTCCGAACCGGACATCGAACGCCGGAGCCTGGCGTTGGCCATGGCGCAGGATATCGGGCAGGCGCTGCAGCGTGTGCGGTTGTCCGGCGAGCTGGAAAGCTCCCGTCTCGAGGGCGAAACGGAGCGATTGCGCAATGCGTTGCTGTCGTCGGTTTCGCATGACCTGCGCTCGCCGCTGGCATCGATGATCGGTTCGGCGGGCACGCTCGCCGCTTACTGGGATTCGGTTCCCGCAGGCGAACGACGCGAATTGCTCGATGCCATTCTGGGCGAAGGGCAGCGGCTCGATCGTTACATCCAGAATCTTCTGGACATGACCCGCCTGGGGCATGGCGGACTCAAGCTCAATCGGGACTGGGTCGATCTGCACGAAGTCGTCGCTTCGGCCACGTCGCGCCTGAGATCCCCTTTTCCCGATACGCATGTCGAGGCAACGGTCGCCCCGGACATTCCGCTGCTTTACGTTCATCCCGCCCTGGTGGAGCAGGCGCTGTTCAACGTGTTGGAGAACGCGGCGAAGTTTTCGCCACCGGACGAGGCTGTTCGTCTCCTTGCGCGCATGGAGAACCAGCGTCTGCTGATCGACGTCAGCGACCGTGGGCCGGGCATCCCGGAAGACGAGCGTCGCCGTATCTTCGACATGTTCTACTCGGTGGCCCGGGGCGATCGCGGCGCGCACAGTACCGGTCTGGGCCTTGCCATCTGCCGCGGCATGATCGGCGCGCACGGCGGCGCCGTGGAAGCCCTGCCCGGAGCCGGGGGGCAGGGCACGACGATCCGTATCTCGCTGCCCATGACGTCCGGTTCGCCCGAATCCGCGCCACAATAGGGACGTTCCGTCTCATGGCTGCCCGTATGAATGCCGCTCCCCGTGTCCTCGTTATCGACGACGAAACGCAGATCCGTCGCTTTCTCGACATCGGCCTGCGTGCGCAGGGGTATGAGGTTCTGCTCGCGGCCAACGCTGCCGAAGGCCTTGCCATGGCCGCGACGCGGACGCCGGACCTGGTGATTCTGGATATCGGCTTGCCGGACAGGGAAGGGCACGATGTGCTGGCCGAACTGCGGCAGTGGTCGCAGGTCCCGGTGCTGATGCTTTCCGTACGCGACAGCGAAACCGAGAAGGTGCGCGCGCTCGACGCCGGCGCCAACGACTACGTCACCAAGCCTTTCGGCATTCAGGAGCTGATGGCGCGGCTACGGGTGCTCCTGCGGCAAAAAGCGCCCGATGGCGCGATCGCATCGCCGGTCTACGACGACGGTCGACTGCATATCGATTTCGCGCGGCGGGAAGTCAGTCTCGACGGGCAGCCGCTAGCGCTGACGCGGAAGGAGTACGGCGTGCTCGCCGCGCTGATCGCGCACCGGGGCCGCGTCGTGACCCAGCAGCACCTGCTTCGCGACCTGTGGGGGCCGACCCACGTCGAAGACACCCACTACCTGCGTATCGTCGTGGGGAAGCTCAGGCAGAAGCTTGGCGACGATCCCGCATCGCCCGTCTGGCTGAAGACCGAAGCGGGCGTCGGCTACCGGTTTCTCGGTACGGGCTGATCGGAAGACGCGGGCTCGCCCGGCCGCGCATACATAGCCTTCGAATACGACGACCGACCCTTGCGCGGGCGGTTACGACGGCTTTGTGCGACTTGCGTTCGTGGAGCCCACGGGTGGTGCCCATGCCCCGCACTTTTAATTGCGCCGAATTTTCAGAATTGCCTTATCGGCGCGGGGCGTCGCGATCCCGATACTTCTCATCGAGGCGTCGCGGATCGATCTCTCCCTGTCCGCACAGCTTCGATCATTCCTTTATTGCAGGATTCACCATGAAAATCTCAACCATTACATTGGCTATCGCCATCACGCTGGGCGCGACCAGCTTTACCGCCGTCGGCGCCGATCTTGACGGCACCATCGAATTCACCGGTTCCCTCACCACGTCCACCTGCCTCATCGAAGGGCATCCGCCGGGCGGAAACGCGGCGAGAGTTCCGGTCAATCTTGGCGGCGTACCGGTCGCCAAGCTGGCAACCCCGGGTAGCGCGGCGGGCGATCGCGGTTTCACCATCACGGTAGGTGGCGCAAACGACACCGGATGCGAGGACGGCAAACTGGCAAAGGTCGGTTTCGATACCAGCAGCCCGCTTCTCGACACGACGACCGGGCGTCTGAATATCGACACCGGTACCGGCGCGGCATCGGGGGTACAGATCGAAGTGGCCAACCAGGATGACGATCAGCCCATTCATATGTTCACCGAGCGGTCGCACCCGGTCGTTGTCGCGAATCACACGGCTGTCATTCCGCTCATCGCCCGCTATCGCAGCGATCTGACTAACCCGGTGGTGCCCGGTACGGCGAACAGCCGCATTGGTTTCAACGTGACATTCGACTGATCGATTTCGTCGATCCGCGCGAGTTCGCGCGGCGGGGCTCGTCGCATGTGCGGCGAGCCCCATCTGGATCAAGGAATACGAACCATGCCTGGCTATAGAAAATTTATCGTCCTCGTCGGCACCGCCGCCTTTTTTGCGTTTTCTTCCTTGCCCGTATGGGCAGGCGTCATTATTGGCGGTACACGTGTCGTTTTTCCGGCGAAAGCTCGGGAAGTGACAGTGAGACTGCAGAACAAGGCCGCCGATCCCGCGTTGGTGCAGGCATGGGTCGACAATGGCGACGAACGGTCCACTCCCGATACGGCGGATGCCCCCTTCACGCTATCCCCGCCCATCTTTCGTATGGAGCCGGGCAAGGGGCACTCGATCCGCCTCATCCACACGGGCGAGCCGTTACCTGCGGACAAGGAAACCCTGTTCTGGCTCAACGTTCTCGAGGTTCCACCCAAACCGAAAAATGCCGAGGGGCAGAATATTCTGCAGTTCGCGTTTCGTATCCGGATCAAGCTGTTTTACCGACCGGAAAATCTGGCCTACGCATCCGTCGAAGCGCCGGAGCGACTCACCTGGACCCTGATTCGCGAAGGCCAGGAAGTCCAGCTCGAAGTCACCAACCCTACGCCGTACCACGTCACGTTCAGCGACGTCGCCCTGGTATCCGGTAGCCAGCGCTTCGCCAAGCGCGAAGCCGGTGGTGGAATGGTTTCGCCGGGCGAGAAAACTCGTTTTCCGATCGTCGGTGTCGATGCTTCCGCAAAAGAACTCACCGTCGAGTTCAAGACGATCAACGATTACGGTGCGATGGTTTCCGCTATCGCGCCTCTGACGCACTAACGACCTGCCGACGCTCCATCGGCGCCGTAAGCAAGTTCCCTGCTCGGCCGCTAACTGCGGTGGACCGGACGCGCCTGCGCGACCGCCGCGAATGACTAATGGACTGGACACAATGCGACCGCGACTGAGCATCAATACCCCGAGACATGCGGAACGACCGCATGTTCTCGGCGCTTTTATCCATGCTGCGCTTCTCGCGGGCGTCAGCGGCACGGCCGTTGCCGCCGAAACGAACGCGAACGACGAAGCGGTTGAGTTCGACAGCCGGTTCTTTCCGGCGGGTAGCCGCGCTGCCGCCGATGTATCGCGCTTTGGCCGGGCCAATGTCGTACTGCCCGACATCTATTCCGTGGACGTGTACTTCAATGGCGAGCGAAAGGGACGACGCGATGTGCGTTTTGCCGTCGTCGGCGACAACGAAGGCGCCAGTCCGTGTATCGAGCGAAGCTGGCTCGTTGAATACGGAGCCAAAGCGGGCGACGTGACCCTTGCCGCGCCCCGTGGCGACAGCTCGACATGCGAGCCCATCGACCGGATCATTCCCGGCGCCACGGCAAGCTTCGACGTCTCGGACCAGACGCTCGAACTCACTGTTCCCCAGGTTTACGTCAATCGTCTGCCGCGCGGTTACGTGCCTCCCGAACTGTGGGATCCGGGTATCGATGCCGGCCTGCTGTCTTATCGGGCCAACGCCTATCGCACGACGACAGGTCGCAGTTCCACGACGACGTCATATCTCGGTGTGGATGCAGGGGCCAATCTGCGCGGCTGGCAGTTTCGTCATACCGGAACGTTGAACGCAACCTCTGGCAACGGTATCCGTTACCAGAAGAATGCCAGTTACGTGCACCGCGACCTTCCCGCGGTGGGCGCGCAGCTATACCTCGGCGATACCTATACCGACGGCAGCATGTTCGACAGCCTCCGCGTGCGGGGTGTGCGACTTGCCAGGGATCAGCGCATGTTGCCGGGATCGCGCAACGGCTACGCGCCAGTCATTCGAGGCGTGGCCGCGACGAATGCACGGGTAACGGTGACGCAGCGCGGTATCAATCTTTATGAAACCACCGTGCCTCCTGGCCCTTTCGTCATCGACGATCTTTATCCGACGGGTTACGGTGGCGACCTCGACGTGACCGTGATCGAGGCAGACGGTCGTCGCGTCGAGTTCAAGGTGCCGTATGCGGCAACGCCGAATCTCTTGCGGGAAGGGCAGACGGACTATGCCGTCAGTGCCGGTCATCTGAACGAAGTGGAGCAGGCGGAGCGGCCTTATATCGCGCAGGCCACGCTACGTCACGGTATCAGTAACAACGTCACGGGTTATTTTGGCGGCGTGATGTCGCGTGGCTATGGCGCATATCAGTTCGGTGCGGCGTTCAACTCGCGCATCGGCGCGTTATCGGCCGATATCACCTATGCGCGGGCGAACGTGCCCGGTCTCGGTGTGTCCAATGGTCATAGTGTGCAGCTCCGTTACAGCAAGACGTTTTCCGGAAGCGGCACGATCTTCGCCCTTGGCGCGTACCGTTATTCCACCGCCAGCTATCTCAGTCTTCTTGATGCCAACCGTCTGCGTTCGTTGTATCGGCAGGGAAACGACATCCACGACTACGAGCGCATCCGCAGTCGCTTCGAACTGACGCTCAATCAGTCGTTGGGCGACCAGCGTGGTTCGCTGTTTCTTTCCGGTTCGGCGGAGAGCTTCTGGAATGCGAAACGAAATTCGGTCACGTACTCCGCGGGATACACCACGACGATCCGCTCGGCGACCGTGGGTATCGGTGTCCAGCGGGTACGGACGGCACTGGCGACAACCGGCAGGGGCCGCACGGAAACGCGTGCCCAGCTTACCTTGTCGCTACCTCTCGGTAGCGCTCCGCGTTCCCCTTATTTGTCCTCGGAAGTGGGGCACGAGACGTCGGGCGGCAGGCACGTGCGAGCCGGTATCAGCGGAACCGCTGGAAGCATGGGTCAATACAGTTACGCGGGTAGCGCCACGCGCCGTGGTGGCCGGACGTCGGTCGAGGCAACCGGGAGCTACGCGGCGCCTGTGGCGGACGTATCCCTCGGAGCCAGTAGCGACGGCGAGATTCGTACCGTGTCGGCGAGCGCTTCAGGTGGTCTCGTGGTGCATGGCGGAGGCGTGACCCTGGCACAGACGCTTGGCGAAACGATCGCCATTGCCCACGCGCCCGATGCGAAAGGCGCCATGCTCTCCAACACGCGCGGTGCGAAGCTCGATCGTCGTGGCTACGGTGTGGTTCCCTATCTCACGCCATACCAGATGAACGAGGTCGCGGTCGACCCCGTCGGCACATCGCTCGATGTGGAAATAAAAGCAACCAGTCAACGCGTTGCACCCCGTCGCGGCGCCGTTGTGCTGGTGAAGTATGAGACGGTCAATGGACGTGCTCTGCTGGTCAAGGCGCGTGCCGATGACGGCCTGTCGCTACCCTTCGGTGCCGAAGTGCTCGATCACCAGGGGCAGGTGGTGGGTGTCGTGGGGCAGGGCGGCCGCATCTTCGTACGCGACGGCGGCGATAGCCTCAGCCTGACCGTGCGTTGGGGCGACGGCGCCGGTCAGCACTGCGAAATCGCATTGCCTGCCGACCTGCCAAAGACATCCGGTAAGACGCTTACCACCGTCACATCATCGTGTACGCGAACGACGCCTGTTGCCACGGCTCGTGCGCACTAATCCGTTCGCTCGAAGGAAAGCATTGTCCATGATTCATCCAAGCAACGCCCTGTCGCGACGACTGCACGCATCGGGCCTGATTCTGCTGGCACTGTGTTCGTGTTCCTTACCCACACTTGCATCCACGCCAGGTCCCCAGCTCCACTTTGCCGTCACCGGGAATCTGATCGGCAGTTGCGGCTTCAGAACGACCGACATCCTGTTTGATATCGGTGATGTAAAAGCGAGCGATTTCCTCCAGGTGGGCACCGAAGTGGGCAACGCCGAGAACGCCATTGAGTCGACGGGTTGCCACGGTGTAACGAATGTAAAGATGGCGTTCTCTGGCACGGGTGAACCCGGCTATCCCGACCTGTTCGCTCTCGCTTCCGGTGGCGCCGAAGGCATTGCCGTGAATCTCCAGACGAGGGATGGCAGGCAAGTCAGGCCGGGGGCCAGCCTTAACTGGGCGCCTCAGCCAAACGGCGGCAAGTACCCGTTCAAGGCGAGCTATGTGCGCACGGGTGAGATGAAAGCCGGCGTAGCCAACGCCCAGATCACGGTGGACATTACCTATGACTAGCGGAGCGGGAGTGCTCGCGATCGCTATTGCCATCGCATGCCCTGCGATTTCGTTCGCGTCGAACGCCGGTGCGTTGGTGCAGCCGGGCACCTCGGAGAGCGTCAATCTCTGGGTGAGTGGCCGCATCGTCGGCGGATGCACGTTCGAGACGGCGGACCTCAAGATACCTCTCGGCCAGATCAAGGCGAGCGAACTCCCTGCCGTCGGTGCGCCCGGTCCGTGGGTCGATCGGGCATTTCGCGCCACGGCGTGCGATGCGGTAAACCGTGTGCTGATGAGTTTCGACGGCGTGCCTGACGTCGACGACGCGAATCTGTTCGCCGTGGACGATGCCTCGCGAGGCATCGCTATCGAACTGCAGACCGCGGATGGTCGCCCCGTCGTGCCCCGATCCCCTCAGCCGGTGGTCTGGGATCCTCTGCCCGCTCAGGGAGAGTTCGGTTACCGCGCGCGCTACAAGCGTGTGCGCGATATGACCCCCGGCCACGCCGACGCCACGGTAACCGTGGGCATGACGTTCGACTGATCGTTTGCGTCGTTTGCGATCGGTCGACGCGCAGGGAACGTCCACTTTTAAACTCATCAATGGATTGATATGAAAATTGCCGCGCTGAGGTTGGCCCTGAGCGTCCTGCCCATGGGTGCCTCACTCCTCCATGCCGCTCCCGCGGACCGGATTGACGCCAGGGTTCAGGGACGCCTGACGGGTAGTTGCGGCTTCGACCAGTCGCGCGACGTAAGGTTCGAGCTGGGCGATGTCTCCGCGTCGTCGCTACCTGAGGTGGGTGACACGAGTAGCTGGGTGTCGGGCGATATCGTGACGACAGGTTGCTTCGCTGTCGAAAAGGTTCTGATGACCTTCAACGCACCAACCGCCGCAACCGAAGGCCATCCGGAGCTTTTCTTCGCGTCCGGCGGATCGCAAGGCGTGGCCATCGAACTGCAGACGCAGGACGGCCAGGCCATCCTGCCCAACGATGCCAGCGCGCCATTGACCTGGATGCCCGCCAGTCAGGGAAACCGCTTTGGGCTCCGTGTGCGCTACCGTCGCATCGGCGCGCTGGGAGTGGGCGACGCCAAAGCCTGCATTGTCGTATTCATCGATTTCGCCTGACGGCCGGCCAGTCACCGATGGGACGCGGGCCGGGCTTGCGAATGACACCCGCGAAGCCCTTCGTCTTCCTCATCCATGCCTCTGGACCCGCCGACCCGGGTCGGGCAACCTCAGAGGCCGCGCTCTGGGGCCGTTTCCGGGCGACCGTTTGCAGGCCCCGGACGGATACCGGAAAATGACCGGTCCGATCCGCCCAGCCCGTCGACCCCAGCAGGGCGAGCGTGGTTAGATGGGCGGACTCGACGCCGGTTCGTCCTTCGGGTCGCGGTGAACAGACAGCAAACGAGGGAAATCCATGGCACGCGGCATAAATAAAGTCATCATCGTCGGCAACCTCGGCGCGGACCCGGAAACCCGGTACACCGGCAGCGGTACGGCGATCACCAGTTTGCGCATCGCCACGTCCGAGGCCTGGACCGACAAGGCGAGCGGTGAGAAGCAGGAACGCACCGAGTGGCACCGCGTCAAACTCTTCGGCAAATTGGCCGAAATCGCAGGCGAATACCTGAAGAAGGGCCGCCAGGTCTATATCGAAGGTTCGCTGCGCACCGACAAGTACACCGATAAAGACGGCGTCGAGCGCTACTCGACCGACATCATCGCCAACGAAATGCAGATGCTCGGCGGCAACGCCGGCGCGGAAGGCGGCGGTGGTGGTGGCGGCTTCGGTGGCGGCCAGGGCAACGCCCGCCCGCAGCAAGCTCGCAGCGGCGCCCCCGCTGGTGGTGGCGGTGGTCAGCGTTCGGGTGGTGGCGGCAACTTCGGTAACCGCGGCGGCGACGACTACGGCCAGTCGCGCGGTGGCAACGACCGCGGCGCCCCGACGCGCCAGGCACCCCCTCCGGTCAGCAACGAAGGCTTCGACGACGACGATATTCCGTTCTGAATCCTGCTGCGGCAGACGTGTTGCGTTACATCTCAAAGCCCGCCTATGGCGGGCTTTTTTGTTCCTTCCATATCAGGGGACAGACCGTTCCGTCACCCGTCTGCCGCAGGGAATGCACGACTGGTCGCTTGGCGCTGGATACATAGGCAGTGGCCGATGCTTAATCGATCCCCGGAAACCCGACAACCGTGGAGCGACGCATGAAATTTACCTGTCTTGCCCTGGTAGCGCTGATCGGAACGATCGGCACGGCTACCGCCTCCGACGTATCCCCGCGACCCGACAACACGACATCCAAAGCGCAGATCCAGCAACTGGTGGATACGTTCCGCTTGGCTATCATCGCGAAGGATGGCGCCAAACTGAGGAGCCTGTTCCTGCCGGACAACGGCACGTGGTTATCGGCATACGACGATGAAACCTACAAGGCGTTGAAGGCGAAGCGTCCGGATGTGCCGAAAGTGGCGCCCGACAATTACAGGAAATTCGCCGATTTCGTCAGCACCAGCCCGAAACCGCCGGAGGAAAAATTCTCCAACGTGCGTATCGATACGGACGGAACCATCGCCACGGTGTACTTCGATTACGCCTTCTTCCTCGACGGCAAGCAGACCAACGACGGCAGCGAAACCTGGCAATTGGTGAATACGGGCGATGGCTGGAAGATCAGTGCGATGCTTTACTCCGTCAGGCTCGACCCCGCGAAGATGCGCTGATTCCGACGTGTGCCGGGCGCAGGGACGCGTGCCACACGCATCGTCTGCTGGCGACCTTACGTTACGTCGCTTCCCAGTCGCATATTGATGCGAAGGTCAGTGGCCAGTTCGCGCATGGGTTCGTTGTCGCGGGTCTGTGTGATCCATCCGGCGTAATTGCCTTCGTCGGTTTCCCATGCCCATAAGGTGTAACCGAACTGGGCGAGGTAATCGTAGGCGGTAGAAAACAACGACGCCGCGTCCATGTCGTCGTGAAAATCGTCGTCGTCCGGATCGCCATTCCAGTCGATCGACAGATTCCAGCGCGATGCCAGTTCGTCGACAGCCTGCACCAGTGCATGCGTATCGTCGGCGTCCACCTGGAAACCCGAGCGCCAGTCGATGATCCGGGCGATCACTTCGACCGGATCGGTCTCTTCAGCCGCCTCGGTCATGGCTTCGCGATACGCCGCGAACTGCTGCATCGCCATGTCCTCGTCGCCGGGATTGATCAGGAGCAGCAAATGCCAGATGCGTGCCTCCACCGGATCGCCGCTCTCCTCATCGTGGTCGAGGTCGTGTTCGGAATCAAAATCGTCGTCGAATGAAGTCATGATCGGATCACTGATGGGGGCGGCACGCCGGGCAACGTATTATCGCCGGAAGCGTCCCGGCGCAGCTGCCAGAATAGCGGCTTGTCGAACGGTGCCCACCAGGGAGCGCGTACGCCTGCCGCCGAAAGCGCGTCGCGGACCCACTGGTTGCAGGTCGTGAACAGGCTGTAGTGGCCCTGCGCCTCGTAAAACGCATCGTTCTCCCCGTAGCCATGCCCCTCGATCGGGACAGCGCGGCCACTGGCATCCATCGTCGTACTTGCACGAATAAAAGCGACGAGCCTTCCGTAAGCCTCCGGCGTAAGCGTCAATGCCATCGCATCCGGCCCCGGAACCGGCGACTTTTCGTATTCGACATGCATCACGGTCCGGTCGAGACCGCTCAGCGCGTAAAGCGCCGTCGATGCATCCAGATCGTTCCACGTCGGCACGTTGAGGAAAAAGGTCCGGTCGCCCCAGCCAACCGTCACGACCTCCGGCGAAGAGCCCGATGGACGGTCAGGCGGACGTTCGGGAAAGATTTCCGTCCAGTCCATCGACTCGTTGCGAATGGGCATGGTCAGACCGGCGTGCACGCCGTTGGTCGTCAACCACACGGTGATACCCCGATCGGCGTCGTGCCAGTCGCGATTGACGGAAAGGCAGCCCAACACCGGCGCGGCGACGAGGTAGACGACGGGAAGCAGCAGAATGGCGAGCATGCCGCGCCACAGGATCGAGCGCAGCCGGGTGCCGGTTGTCGCACCGGAAGGAGACTTCTTTTCCGGCGATCTCGTCCTCGGATGCATCGACCGGTGTCCTCCGCTGGCTGACAAATCAGGCGTCTGTCACATTCGATAAGCTTACACGCCCCTCACTGTCGTTCCTGCGCAGCCAGGAATTCAGTGCGGTGTAGTGGGTTTTCGCGAGTACGTTGATTCAGCACTCCTGCGACCTCGATGCCATCGCGCTCAAACGCGCTGCGTGCGAATTATTATGGGCGCAAGACGGCCGCTCTTTGCCCCAACACGCCCCACCATCCGGAAGAGCCTGCCGCTGCCCTCGTCGCGACCGGTAGGAGCGCGCGTGAGTTGGGAAGGGCGAGGCAATGATTGCGCGACGTGGGCGCGACGAGGGCAGCGGCAGGCTCTGTGCGATGCGTAACAATGCACGGCGCTACGGCGAAGAGCTGATCGAGGGTGGTCGCGACAACCCCATGCACTGCACTGGGTCCCTGCCTGCGCAGGGACGACGGTGAGGGGGCACGTGAGGCGTGGCGATGGATCGTCGTCACCACGAATAGCGCGCACCCAGCGCCCCGCCCAGCGAGAGGTAATGGCTTTTCCCGACGCTGGACTCGACGTTCGTCCAGAGGGACCAATGTCCGGCCAGACGGGCTTCCAGGCCCGCCGTGACCGCATGCCTGCGACCCGGTGCGCCCGTGGCGACGTCTTCGCCATTGAAGGTCATGCGATCCAGCGAACGCTGACGATACAGCCAGTTCCAGCCGAGAAAAGGCTGGATGACGGTTCCGTTATGCAGGATATGGCGAGCGTGGATACGCATGCCGATGCGCGACGACATGCCCGCCGCATGGTCGAAGACGACGAGGGTGCCCTGGGCTTCGCGGTGAGGTGTCCCGTCGATTGCGATATAGGTCAGCTGCGCCTGTGGCTCGACGAAGATGGTTGTGGTTCCCGATGCGGCAACGGGCCACGCGTATCCGGTTTCGACCGAGCCGTCGAGCGTGCCGGCGCTATAGCGCTCGCGGGGAAGTCCCGAACCTTCGACGCTGTTGTTGAAGTGCGCATACTGCGTCCATGCATCGACGCGAAAGCCTTCGATCGCGGCCGGGTCCGCGTACCATGTTGCGTAGACGCCGAGTGCCGCACCGCGCACCTTGCCGCGGGAGGCATATCCGCTGATATGCGAATAGGTACTCGTATGCGCCTGTCCGGTGGACAGCATGACGCCCGCGATACCCAGGCCGCGGCGTTCCCAGTGCGCCAGATCGCGACCGATGCGAAGCGACCAGGTATTGCTCGTCGTCGCCAGCTGTTCACCTGCGTCGTACGTGGCATGGTCGTGGTCCATGCGTGCCCATGTGCCCTGTGCGGTGACATCGCCCCGGAGGTCGTGCGGCGACGTGTGGAAGATGTCGGTCATCGCTCGCTGGTTCGCTGGATAAGTGCCTGCTTCGGGGCGCCAGACATAGGGCGGCGGAGGCGTGACGGGCGGGTCGATGGCCGGATCGGGGCTGATACCTATCTCGGGATCCGGGCCAGGATCGGTCGGCGCTGTAGAACGCAGATACCAGTCGCCATCGCCCGCGCGCAGGGTGTCGCCCTTCACCAGAAAATATTCGTAAGCGCCGGCAACGGCCCGACCGCCCAGAACGAATTCGCCCGTCGACGTGCCATCCACGCCGACGAGCCGGATGCCTCGCAGGGTAAGGCCACCCACGCCGCCCGCGTTGTCGACGGCAATCGTCGTGCGTCCGGACGTATTGCCTGCTACCTGGAGAAGATCGCCCGGCGCGTCGTCGCCGGCCAGTGCGACGTTCATTCGAAGGAATGCATCGTTGCCGACATAATCGCCATCGACGCGCAACGTTCGGAACTGGCCGTCGATCGGTGGCGCGAAGACGATCGCGCTGCCGTCGACGCGCAAGTTGCCGACGCGCGAATCGTTCGTCATCGTCCAATGGCTGCCCTGGGTCAGGGACAGGTTATCCAGAATGCGGCTCGCACCGGTCCATTGCGAGGTGTTGTCCAGCGAAAGCACGACGCGTTCGCCGTCGGGCGTCGCTCCGCGACCGACGATATCGCCACTGGCAAAGACGCCGCCGCTCATCGTTACCGATAGCGGAGCGTCGGCGGTTCCGCCGACCGATAACAGCGTACCGTTGCCTCCGATAATGCGCGCACCTGCTGTCGCGTCGATGGCGGAGGCGCCGACGGCGACGATAGCGCCATAGCGTTCGCTTATCAGGGTGCTGCCAACCAGTTTCAGCGATGCCCCCTCGGCGATGGCCGCCGCCCAGGACTTCTCGCCCTCGGTCGCGATCTCGCTCTGGAATACATGCAATTTGCTTCCACCCTGGCCGTGCAGGGCATGCGCACCCGTGCCCGTCGTCCGGATGCTGCTGTCTTCGATGTCGACGTTTCCAGCCATATACGCCCACAGGCCGGTAGCACTCGCGCCGGTCGTCAGGATCCGGCTGCCGTTCAGTATCAGATTTCGTGTGCCGCGATTGGCATTGATGCCGTAGCTGAATTCGCCCGTGGTACCGATCGTTACGTTTGCCAGGCTCGCCGACGCGCCGTCGAGCAGGTAAATACCTTCCGCCGCGTTACCTTCGGTGACGAGCGTCGTGTCGCGCAGCTCGACGCTGGCGTTCGGGCCGGTGATATCGATGGCATAGGCTTTGTCTCCCAGTGTGTGGATAGTCGTATTTTCCGCGAACGCACGCGAGCCCGCGCCGACCGCGAGGCCGTACGCGCCGATGCCGTGGGTGCCGATGGTGCTTCGGTACATCCAGGCCTGCGCACCGCCGACAGTCTTCACGCCCGCGGAGCTGCTTCCCCAGGTATGCACGTCGACATTGCGCAACTCCACTCGTCCCCCAACGGGGACCGGGCCGTCGCGGCCGACCAGAACACCATCCGCCACGTCGCCGTGTGTATGAACTACGCCACCCTGTAGTAGCGCCAGACTACTGTCGTGCAGTACGCGCAGTCCATTGGCCTGGGAGCCGTGCGCGACGAAGTCGAGGTCGGTCGAGAAAGCCCTGCCACCGTTCAGCACGTGCAGGGCGTGGACGCCATCGTCGTCTACGTCTGCCCCTTCAAGCAGATAAACGCGCTCGCCGTCCACCACCAGGCCTTCGTCTTTCGCCAAGCTGACGCCGGGTGCCAGCAGCAGTGCGGCGGATTGGACCAATACACTTAATCGTTGTAGTCCGTGTTGCATTCGTCATCCTTGGTTTGCGCTAAACGCTGCAAACTAAGGGGCGAGCCCGCGTTGACGAATACGACTAGTCTGAATTTTTACTCCGAATTAGTAGTGCATGGTGTCCGGCTCAGATGTCGTCCGCCACGCGCAGTACAAGTTTGCCGCGATGGGTGCCGTCGAACAGGCGATTCAATACGACCGGCGCGTTGGGCAATCCCTCCGCCACGGTTTCTTCGGCCTTGATGCGGCCGTCCCTGACCCAGCCGACGAGTTCGCCCGCCGCGCGTTGGCTGTCGGGGAAGTCGAATGCAAGGAAACCGCGGACGGTGAGGCGCTTGACGATGATGATGCTGTAATCGTCGCTGGGCTTTTCGCTGCTGTTGTAGTTGGCGATGAGCCCGCACAACGCGACACGTCCACCGTTGACCATGCGTCCGAGGACGGCGCGCATCACCGCTCCGCCGACGTTTTCGAAGTTGACGTGGACGCCATCGGGGGTCGCGTCGGCAAGAGCCTGCTTCCAGTTCTCCGCTTTGTAATCGACGGCGGCATCGAAGCCCAGCTCATCGGTGAGGTAGCGGCATTTGTCCGCGCCACCGGCAATCCCGACGACGCGGGCACCCTTGAGCTTGCCGATCTGTCCGGCGATCGAGCCGACCGAGCCGGCAGCAGCGGACACGACCAGGGTCTCGCCGGGCTGAACGGGGGCGATTTCAGTCAGGCCGTAGTAGGCCGTGAGTCCGCTGAAGCCACACGCGCCAAGCAGGGTAGGCAGCGGTACGCCGGGATGGGATGGCAGCTTCGCGAACTGTTTCGCCTGCTTATCGTCGATGACCGCATAGTCTTGCCAGCCGAGCAGCCCCTGAACGAGGTCGCCCTCCGCAAAATGATTCGAACGGGAGGCGACGACGCGGCCAAGGCCGAGCCCCCGCATGGTTTCACCGATGGCGACCGGCGGCATGTACTGCGGCTTATCCGTCATCCACACGCGATTCGTGGGGTCCATCGACAGATAGAGCACGCGGACCAGCGTCTGGCCCTCCGCAATCTCGGGTGTCGTTTCCTCGACGAGATCGAAATCCTCGCGGCGAACGAGGCCCTCGGGGCGGGTTTTCAGGCGTAACTGACGGTTTAACAGCATGAAACGACCTCCTGTGTCGAAAACAATGGCGGCCACGACCGGCCTCTGGCGCCTCGCAGGCGGGAGATATAGCACTGCGGGGCGGGCTTGTCCGGTGATCGTGCCGTCTCGAAACCTTCACCCATGTCTGAACGGCTTACACCGAACGATCTGTCGCCCGGAACGGTATTCGTGGCATGGTATATAGGCAGGCGCGGCGATTCGCCGTGGAATACGCGCCGTCTGGTGTATGTCGAGACGCCGCGCCTGTCCCTATTTGGATAATTAAGAGGAGCCATCATGAAGACTGTATCGACCTTAGCCCTTGCCCTGGTCGCGGCCGCCCTGCTGGCCGGCTGCAGTAAGACGGAAGACACGCCGCCGGCAGCGGCCACGCCGCCTGCGGCATCCACCGCCGCTCCTGCGGCACCGGCTGCGGCACCCGAAACGGCGCCTGCGGCTACCGGTACGGCAGCAACGCCGGCACCCAGCTCCACCGCGGCCAAGTAAGAACAAACCTGCGCGAAGTTCGCTTCGCGCAGGTTTGGCTGGATCGGCAACGCGGTAACCGGGACTTTCGGCCGGTTTCCACCAGCATCTGAATGGGGCACGATCACCCGATTACTATCAGGGTGAAAGCACGCATGTCCCGTTTCCGTCTGACCCTCTTCTGTGGCCTGGCCGTTCTCGTTGCCGGCTGCCATGCGCCGGTGCGCACGACCGCACCCGCTACCCCTCTGAAAATCGTTACCTGGAACATGGAGCATCTGGCCGAGGCCGATGGCACGGGCTGCCGTCCGCGCACGGAGTCGGACTATGCGGCGATGCGCCGCTATGCCGACCAGATGGACGCGGACGTCATCGCGTTCGAAGAAGTGGAAACCGCCAAAGCCGCGGCACGGGTGTTCACGCCCGACAAATACCATGTCGTGTTTTCCGATCGGCCCGACAGTGGCCGCCACGGTGCGTGCGGCGGTTCGCGCGATGGCCTGACGATCCGGAAGCAGGATGTGGGCTTCGCCATTCGCAACGGCATCCCGTTCACCCGGCACGACGACGTACGCGAACTGGGCGTCGGCAATCCCGACCTGCGCTGGGGGGTGGACATCACCATCGAAGACCGTCAGCCGCTTCGCCTGCTCGGTGTCCACCTGAAGAGTGGTTGTTTCAAGGGCGAGCAGGGCAGTGCCTGCCCGGTCCTGCTCGATCAGGTGCCCGTACTGCAGAAATGGATCGGCGAGCGCGAGAAAGAAGGCGCCGCCTTCGTCATCCTGGGCGACTGGAACCGTCGACTCGACCTGCCCGGCGATCGCGTGTGGCTGGACCTCGGCCGCAGTACCCCGGGCGTCAACCTCGTCGACGCGACGGCCGGACATTCGGCCACGTGCGAGGCGAAATATCCCGACTTTATCGATCATCTCGTGATGAATCGCGCGGCGAGCACGCGTATGGTCGCGGGGTCGTTCAACGAGTTCACCTATGGCGTGCCGGAAGCGGAACATCCCTCCGACCACTGCCCCGTGTCGATCATGCTGACGCGGTGACTGTTCGCAAGACTGCTGGGAAGCCCCGATAGCATGCATCGACGGACGCGGTAGGGGCCGTGTCCGTCCCATCGTTACAGAGGAACTTCAATGACCGTTCGTCGCACGTTGTTGCCTATGCTTGCCTTGTCCGCCGCGCTTGCCGCATCGCTCGCCGCCGCGCAGACACCGCCGATGACGCCGGATATTCCGGCGAAGTTCGACAATCCGACCGCGAATCTCGATTACGTCAAACGCGACGTCATGATCCCGATGCGCGACGGCGTGAAGCTGCATACCGTCATCGTGATACCCAAGGGAGCGAAGCACGCGCCGATCGTGCTCACGCGTACGCCGTACAACGCCAGCGGCCGGGCCGCGCGCCTCGAATCGCCGAAGATGCGCGACCTGCTGCCCCAGGGCGACGAAGTCTTCGTCGATGGCGGCTACATCCGTGTTTTCCAGGACATCCGCGGCAAGTACGGTTCGGAAGGCGATTACGTCATGACGCGCCCCCTGCGCGGGCCGCTGAATTCCAGCGAGGTCGATCACTCGACCGACGCTTACGACACGATCGACTGGCTGGTGAAGAACCTGCCCGAATCCAACGGCAAGGTCGGCATGATCGGCTCGTCGTACGAGGGCTTCACCGTCGTCATGGCGCTGGTCAATCCGCATCCCGCGCTGAAGGTCGCGGTGCCCGAAAGCCCCATGGTCGACGGCTGGATGGGTGACGACTGGTTCCATTACGGGGCCTTCCGCCAGACGAACTTCGATTATTTCATCGGCCAGACCACGGCGCGTGGCAAGGGCTCGACGGCCGCGCGCGAAGGTTACGACGACTACACCAATTTCCTTGCCGCCGGTTCGGCGGGCGACTATGCGCGGCTCACCGGCATGGACGTATTGCCTTACTGGAAGAAGGTCAGCGAGCATCCGTCCTACGATGCGTACTGGCAGGGACAGGCGTTGGACAAGGTCATGGCCAAACAGCCCCTGAAAGTGCCGACCATGTGGCTGCAAGGCCTGTGGGACCAGGAGGACATGTGGGGTGCCATCCATAGCTACGAAGCGATGGAGCCGAAGGACAAGGGTAACGACCATAATTACCTGGTCATGGGACCGTGGCGGCATAGCCAGGTGAACTACGACGCGGCTTCGCTGGGCGCGTTGCAGTTCGAAGGCGATACAGCGTTGCAGTTCCGTCGCGACGTGCTGCGGCCGTTCTTCGACCAGTACCTGGTGGACGGTGCGCCGCGCGCCGATACGCCGCCGGTACTGATCTACAACACGGGCGAGAATCACTGGGACCGCTTCAAGTCCTGGCCGCTCAGCTGTGCCGAAGGCTGCAAGTCGAAACCGAAGCCGCTTTACCTCAACGCGTCCGGCGGCCTGTCGTTCACGGCGCCGGCGGCGGGGCAGCCCGAGCACGACGACTATGTATCCGATCCCGCCAAGCCGGTGCCGTACGTGCCGCGTCCGGTACGCTTCGGCGACCGCACGTCGTGGACCACCTGGCTCGTGCAGGACCAGCGCTTTGTCGACGGCCGCCCCGACGTGCTCACCTATGTCACCGAGCCGCTGACCGAACCGCTGCGTATTTCCGGTGTGCCGCAGGTCAATCTTTACGCCGCGACCAGCGGTACGGACAGCGACTGGGTCGTCAAACTGATCGACGTCTATCCCGAAACCATGGCGTCCAACCCGGCCATGGGCGGATACGAGCTGGCGGTGTCCATGGATATTTTCCGTGGCCGTTATCGCGAGAGCTTCGAAACGCCGAAGGCGCTCGCGTCGAACGAACCGTTGCTCTACAGGTTCGGCCTGCCTACCGCCAACCACGTGTTCAAGCCGGGCCATCGGGTGATGGTGCAGATTCAATCCTCCCTGTTCCCGCTGTACGACCGCAATCCGCAGACCTACGTGCCGAACATCTTCTTCGCGAAGCCGACCGACTACGTCAAGGCGACGCAGCAGGTATGGCATGCGCCGGGTAAGGCGAGCGCGATCGAGCTGCCGGTGGTGCCTTAGAGCGGAGGTGGGGGGTGGGAAGTGGGGGCGCGTTTCCGGCGGTCGCCTGAGGGAACGACATGCGCCAAGCAGGCGTTATGTCCGCCGGGCGATACCAGTCCCCTCATGCGCTCGCCGGAAACGCGCCCCCACTTCCCACCCCCCACCTCCGCTTTTCACCCATTGCCATTACCTCGACGTGACCGGGCGCTATTCTCCGCACCCAGGCTCACGTCCCGGAGTTCTGCCATGGCGAGCTTCAAGGTCACGCATCCCGAGCGCGTGGTATATGCCGAGGGCGATATCACCAAACAGGACGTCGCCGATTACTACGCCGCCGTCGCGCGCTGGCTGCTACCCGAACTGGTGAACCGCCCGTTGTCGGTGGTGCGTTGTCCTCACGGCGCGCAAGGTCAGTGTTTCTTCCAGAAACATCATGCCGATACCTTGGGCGCGCACGTACCAGCGGTGAAGCTCACCGAGAAAGACGGCGATCCGGCGGAATACATTTACGTCGACAGCATCGAAGGCGTGCTGGAACTGGTGCAGATGAACGCGCTGGAGTTTCATCCCTGGGGCGCACGGGTCGACGATCCGGACAAGCCGGATCGCCTCATCTTCGATCTCGATCCGGCGGAGGATGTGGAATGGAAAACGGTCGCCGCGGCGGCACGGGATATTCGCGATGTATTGCTCGGCGCCGGAATGGAAAGCTTTGTGCGGACGTCGGGCGGCAAGGGACTGCATGTCGTCGCGCCGTTCCAGCGCGGACCGTCGTGGCGCGAGGTCAAGACGTTCTGCGAAAGCGTGGCGGATGCGTTGGTGGCGAAGCGGCCGGCGCGTTACATCGCCGAAGCCAGCAAGGCGAAGCGCGAAGGGCTGATCTTCATCGACTGGTTGCGCAATACGCGAGGTGCGACGAGCGTGACCGGATGGTCGCTGCGCGCGCGTGCCGGTGCGCCTGTGGCCATGCCGGTGCGATGGGAGGAGATCGGGCGGTTGAAGACGGGTGGGGCGTTTGGATTGAAGCGGGCGTTGAAGCGGGCGCGGGATTTGCCGGAAGATCCGTGGGAGGGGATGGCGGCGTTGCGGCAGGTGTTGGGGAAGCTGCTCTAGGGCGTCCATCGCGGACAAAGTCCGCTCCCACCAGAAAACCGGCTCCGGTGGGAGCGGACTCTGTCCGCGAAAGCCGACAGAGCGGCGATGCCGCTCCGTAGCAACCTCAGGGCTTTCCACCCCGCCGGATAAGCGCCATAATTTCATCGCACGCGCCCATCGTGTGGTATCGGTCTTCCCGGCCGGGCTCTTCTCTAGGGCGTCCATCGCGGACAAAGTCCGCTCCCACCAGAAAACCGGCTCCGGTGGGAGCGGACTTTGTCCGCGAAAGCCGACAGAGCGGCGATGCCGCTCCGTAGCTACCTCAGGGCTTCCCACCCCGCCGGATAAGCGCCATCACCTCATAGCACGCGCCCATCGTGTGGTAATCGGTCTTCCCGGCCGGACTCTTCCTCTAGGGCGTCCATCGCGGACAAAGTCCGCTCCCACCAGAAAACCGGCTCCGGTGGGAGCGGACTTTGTCCGCGAAAGCCACCGGAGCGGCGATGCCGCTCCGTAGCTACCTCAAGGCTTCCCACCCCGCCGGATAAGCGCCATCACCTCATAGCACGCGCCCATCGTGTGGTAATCGGTCTTCCCGGCCGGACTCTTCTCGTCGTCGTACTTCCTGTTATCGCGCGTGAGAATGCGATACCAGGCACCGTACTCGTGATCGACGAAGTGTTCCCACGAATACGCCCAGATCCTGTCGTACCACACCGCATAACGCGGCTCGCCGGTGCGATCGTGCAGCAGTGCGGCGGCGGCGAGCGATTCGGCCTGAACCCAGAAATACTTGTCGTCGTCGCACACATAGCCTTCGGGCGAGAAGCCATAGGCGATGCCGCCGTGCTCGTCGTCCCAGGCATGGGCTAGTGCTTTGTCGAAGAAATGCTGCGCCGTCGGTACCAGCCAGGCGATCGACTGGTCACGCTTGGTCGTATAGCGATCCAGCATCAGCAGCAGCTTCGCCCATTCGGTCTGATGGCCGGGCTGGAATCCCCACGGGCGGAACAGGTGCTTGGGATTGTCGAGGTTGTACTTCCAGTCGACGTTCCAGTGAACGTCGTAATGCTCCCAGATCAGCCCCTCGCCGAGCTTTGCCTGACGCTGCGTCATGTTGTCGGCAAGCAGCAGCGCGCGATCGAGATAGCGGTCGTTACCCGTCGCCTCGTAGGCGGCGATCATCGCCTCGCACGTGTGCATGTTGGCGTTCTGGCCGCGATAGCCCGAGAAATTCCAGTGCTTGTCGGCTTCGTCCTTGTACAGGCCGTATGCCGGGTCCCAGTAGTGTTTCTCGAACAGATCCCAGGTTTCGTCCATCCATGCGGCGGCTTCGGTAATGCCGGCTTTCACGCCGCAGGAATACGCAAGCAGGACGAAGGCCACGCCATAGCAATGATAGGTTTCGTCTTCGGGCTTGCCGGACTCGATGGTCCACGCGTAACCGCCGGTTTCGGGATTGCGGTGGACGTCGCGCAGATACTTCAGGCCATGCCGGGCGGCTTCGACGTCTTCGGCCTTGCCGAACTCGATGGCTGCCATCGCGTGATTGAAAACGAAACGCGTGCTGCTGACCAGATGACGGTGCGTGCGGTTGTACACGCTGCCGTCGTCCTTGAAGTACTGGAAGAAGCCACCCGCCGGATCGATCTCGTTGGGCTTGTAGAACGCCATCGTTTTGGCGATGTGCGCACGAAGGACATCGGCGGAGCGGAAATCGGGAAGAGGTACGGTTGTCATGTGTGTTTCTCCATGAAGGCGCGTACTTCGGCCTGATCGGGGATGGCCGTGAACGAGCCCTTGCGGGTGACCGTGATCGCACCGCACGCGGCGGCGAAACGCAGCAGGTCGTGAAAGCGCGACGTGTCGGCGAGCAGGCCGGGCAACGTTTCGCGCGTGATTTTTTCGTCGGCCAGACGGCTCAGCAGGCCGCCGACGAAGGCATCGCCCGCCGCCGTCGCATCGACGGTCGTGACGGGCCAACCGGGGATCGTGCCGCGTCCGTCGCGGGTGAACCAGAGCATCGGTTCGCTACCGTCGGTCACGAGCAGCACCTTCGCTTCGCCACGCCACAACCGGGCAAGCAATGCATCGTCGGAACCGGCGCCCGCATGGATGAAGGCGAACTCCTCGGCGCTGAGTTTCACGATGTCGGCTTCGAGCAGCGCGTTCCACAAGCGCGGCATCGGTGCCTCGTCGCGCGGCCAGAGGGCGGGACGCAGATTCATGTCGAAACTGACCAGCGCACCCGCGGCGCGGGCACGGCGCATGCCGTCGATGGTGGTATCGGCAATCGCCGCTTCCGTCAGGCTGTTCGAGCAGACGTGGAAGATGGCCACATCGTCGAATGTCTCCGCACGGAAGTGTTCCGGCCGGAAAAGCAGGTCGGCGGCTGGCGGACGATAAAAACTGAAACTGCGCTCGCCGTATTCGTCGAGCGCGACGAAGGCAAGTGCGGTGCGTGCCTCGTCGGTGCGCACGACATCGGTCGTGCCGACGCCGAGTTCGTCGAGACTCTTCAGCAGGAAATCGCCGAACATGTCGCGGCTTAGCATGCCCGCGAAACGCGAGCGGGCGCCCAGGCGCGCGGCGGCGACGGCGACATTGGCGGGAGCGCCGCCGGCAAAGGGAACGAAGGCAGGCGGCTGGTTGCCGCCAGCTTGCGGCTGCGCGTGAAAGTCGATCAGCGCTTCGCCGAAGCAAAGAATGGATGCCATGCGATTGAAGCCTGTCCTATGGCGAGGAAACTGCGCGACGGCCGGTCGAATGCCGGCCGTCGCCAGACGTGATGGTCAGTGCGTGACGGTGGGGACCGCACGAACCTTGGAGCCGCTGAATCCGTAGAACACGATGTACGCGTAACCGATGAGCGGAATGAAGAAGGCGTGCTGCACGCCGATGTGGTCGGCGAAGAGGCCCTGGATATAAGGCATCAGCGCGCCACCGACGATCGCCATGATCAGCAGGCTTGAGGCCTTGCCGGTCAGGGGGCCGAGACCTTCGATACCCAGCGAGAAGATCGTCGGGAACATGATCGAGTTGAACAGACCGATGGCCACGATGCTGTAAACGGCGACCATGCCGGTTGTCGTCATGGTGGTCAGCAGCAACACGAGGTTGATAATGGCGAACAGACCAAGCAGCAGGCGCGGCGAGATCTTGACCAGCAGGGCGGAGCCGATGAAGCGACCGATCATTGCCAGCGTCCAGTACGCCGAAACGTAGTGGGTGGCTTCCTTCTCGCTGAAGTTGCCGATCTCCGGCATGTGCAGGTAGTTGACCAGGAAGCTGCCGATCGACACTTCCGAGCCCACGTAGAAGAAGATGCCCAGCACACCGAACAGCACGTGCGGATAACGCAGGGCGTCCTTCAGCGTGTGCTTCGACGTGTCGGCTTTCTCGGTGGATTCCTCGAGAGCCGGCAGGCGGAACAGCCAGACGAAGATGGCGAGCAGGAAGAGCACGATGGCAAGTCCGACATACGGGCCCTGCACCGAGCTGGCTTCCTGAGCGCGGTAGGTGAGCTGTTCGGCGGCGGAAAGCTTCGCGATCTCGTCGCCGCTCTTGACCGTATTGGCCAGGATCAGCAAGCCGCCGAAGATCGGCGCAATGGCCGTACCGGCGGAGTTGAGCGCCTGGGCCAGCGTGAGGCGGCTGGAGCTGGTGCGTTCGGGTCCGAGCAGGGCGACATACGGGTTGGCTGCGACCTGGAGCACCGTAATGCCGGTGGCCAGGACGAACAGCGCGCCGAGGAACGCTTCGTAGTTATGCAGCGCGGCGGCCGGCCAGAAGCCGAGTGCGCCGACACCTGCGATGGCCAGACCGGCCACGATGCCCTTCTTGTAGCCGAGCGCCGCGACCAGGCGGCCGGAGGGTAGCGACATCAGGAAGTACGCGCCGAAGAAGGTGAACTGGATGAGCATGACGCGCGCATAGCTCAGTTCGAACACGGCTTTCAGGTGGGGAATCAGGATGTCATTCAGGCAGGTAAGAAAACCCCACATGAAGAAGATCGTGGTCATCACGCCAAGGGCGAGAGGGAAGTAGGTGTAACGGGTGTCGCCAGCCTTGGCGGACGACGCGGGCGGTGTTGGCGCGGAAGCAATAGCCATGGGGCGCTCCGTTGGGGTCAGGAAGAATGGGGTGCGCAGCTGCTTTCGCGAATCACCAGCTGCACTGGCGCGATCGTATGGCCGGGTGCCGCGTCTGGATTGGAAAGTCTGCTCAGGATGAGTTCTGCCGCCTGCCTGCCGCGACCCCGTGGATCGACGGCGATGGTGGTAAGAGGCGGAACACTGACGGAAGCCTCGGCGACATCGTCGAAGCCGGTGAGGGCGAAATCCTCGCCCGGGCGCCGTCCACGCCGGGTGAGGCCAAGCATCAGGCCAAGCGCGACGGCGTCGTTGTAGCAAACCGCGGCCGTGGGAGCGGGATCGCGCAGAAACAGCGCGCCTGTCTGCCGCGCGGCTTCGAGGCGCGTGGGAGCGCTTTCGATCAGCCAGGCGGGGTCGATGGGGAGCCCGGCATCGCGCATGGCGCCGGCATAGCCGCGGCGGCGTTGTTCCACGGAGCTGGAGTCGCGGTGGCCGCCGAAGAAGGCGATGCGCTGGTGGCCCAGGCCGATGAGATGTTCGGTGGCGAGGCGGGCGCCACGCTCGTTGTCCATTTCCAGCGTGTCCCAGCGATGCTCGCCCTGGGCGTCGGGCAGTTCGCGGTTGAAGACCAGCAGAGGCGTATGGACGCCGACCGCGGCAAGCACGCGCTCGCCTTCGCTGCCCTCGGCGGGCGAGAGAATGATGCCCGCCGGACCGTGTTCGACCAGCGAGTTGAGTACCGCCTGCTGGCGCTCGGGCGATTCGCCCGTATTGCCCAGCAGGGTGACGAAGCCGGCGCGGCCCAGCGCTTCGTCGGCACCTGCCGCGAATTCGGCGAAGAAGGGGTTGCCCAGGTCGTTGACGACCAGGCCGATGCTGGACGAGGTACGGCGGCGCAGGTTGGCCGCGGCGCGGTTGTACACGTAGCCCTGTCGCTTCAGTTCGGCCTCGACCCTGGCCCGTGTGGCTGAATTGACCAGCGGACTGCCGCGCAACACCAGCGAGACAGTGGCGCGCGAAACGTCACACCCCAGCGCGATATCGGCGAGGGTGACCTTGCGGCGCTGCGGGGGTGGCTTAGGCATCGACTCGTTCCTTCAAACGATCTAAATCCGGGCGATCATCGCTCGGGACGGCAAACAAGGCATCACGCACTGCAACATGCATCGGCGAAGCAAGTTTGGTAGCTTCGGTCCGTTTATCACGATCCAAATCCATTGTAACGATCCGATCGAGGGGAAGCCGAATGTCGAAGTTCATCCGTCTGCGTCGTGGCCTGCTGGCCGCGGCGTTGTCCGTCCCCTTCGCGGTCGGGGTCGCGGCGGCCGGCAAGCCAGTCAGCGCCTGGTCCGCGGTCGACCCCATGGTGGGCACGGGTGGCGACGGACATACCTTCCCGGGCGCCACGGTGCCCTTCGGCATGATCCAGCTCAGTCCCGACACGGCCATGCCCGACTTCAAGCACGCCTATAAGTGGGCGGCAGGCTATCAGTACGGCGACAACAGCATCCTCGGTTTTTCGCATACCCACTTCTCCGGCAGCGGACATTCGGACCTGGGTGACGTACTGGTGATGCCGATTGCCGGCGACGTGCGGCTGGACCCCGGTACCCCGGACCAGCCGGGCAGTGGCTATCGGTCGCGCTTCGATCACAAGAGCGAGAAAGCCGAGGCAGGTTACTACGCGGTCACGCTGGCCGACTACGGCATTCGCGCGGAACTGACCGCCGGGACGCGCGTGGGCTGGCATCGCTACGCCTTTCCGAAGGGCAAGCCGGCTCACGTGCTGATGGATCTTCGGCCCAGCATTTACGACTACGACGGCAAGGTCCTGTGGGCGAGCCTGCGCGTTCGCGCCGACGGTACGGTGACCGGCGGTCGTTCGACTCGCGGCTGGGCGCCGGGTCGGCAGCTCTTCTTCGCCATGCGTTTCAATCAGCCGATGACCTCGCGCATGCTTTACAACCGCGAGAAGGACATCGTCTATCACGGCTTTGGCGGCCCCGGAAATCGTGCGGAAGACCGCGACGGGCAGGCCGGCCGGGCGCTGGAAGGCGTGTTCGACTTCGGTCCGCTCGACAAGCCGCTGATCGTCAAGGTCGCCGTGTCCTCGGTCAGCGAGGACAACGCGATCGCCAACCTCGACAAGGATGGCGTCGGTTTCGACTTCGACGCCCGCCGCGCCGAAGCGCGCGGGGCGTGGGAAAAGGCGCTGGCCACGGTCGATGTCGACGCGCCGGCGAAGACGCGCGAGACGTTCTACACGGCCCTGTATCACGCGATGATCGCGCCGGGTCTGTCCATGGACGTCAACGGCGAATACCGCGGTCCGGACAATCAGGTGCATACGGCGAAAGGCTTCGACTTCTATTCCACGTGGTCGCTGTGGGACGTGTTCCGCGCGCAGCAGCCGTTGATGACCCTGCTCCAGCCGGCAAAGAGCAACGATTTCGTCAGCTCGCTGATCGCCTCGCAGCAATCCAGTCCGTTCGGTATCCTGCCCGTGTGGGCGTACCAGGGCATGGAGACATGGTGCATGATCGGCTACCACGCCGTTCCCGTGATCGCCGATGCCTATATGAAGGGCATCCGCGGTTACGACGCCAAGGCCGCGCTCGATGCCATGGTGGCCAGTGCGTCCTATGGTCCGTACGGTGGCCTCGACGACTATATGAAGCTCGGTTACGTGCCGATCGACCGTCAGCCGGAAGCCGCGTCGAAGACGGTCGAATACGCGTACGACGACTGGTCGCTGGCGCAGATGGCCCGCGCCATGGGACAGAACGACATCGCCGATACGTTCACGAAGCGGGCCGGTAACTGGCGCAACAGCTTCGATACGAAAACCGGTTTCGTACGCGCGCGCAAATCCGATGGCGCCTTCCGCGAACCGTTCGATCCGGGACAGGCCGGTTACGGCAGCGATTTCACCGAAGGCAATGCGTACCAGTACTCCTGGTTCGTGCCGCAGGACATCGCGGGTCTGGTGAGTGCGCTGGGTGGCGACGACAACTTCGTGAAGAAGCTGGACGAGGTATTCGACGCGAAGGTCGATCCGAAGGCATTCGCGCACGTCGAAGACATTACCGGCCTGATCGGCTGGTATGCGCACGGCAACGAACCGAGCCATCACATGGCGTATCTGTACGACTTCGCGGGTCAGCCGTGGAAGACGCAGGAGCGCCTGAAGACGGTCATGGATACCCAGTACACGCCCACGCCGACCGGACTGGTAGGTAACGACGATCTTGGCCAGATGTCGGCTTGGTACGTGTTCACGGCGATGGGCTTCTATCCGGTTACGCCGGCCAGCAACGAGTACGTGATTGGTCGCCCCTTCGTGAACAAGGTCACGCTGAATCTTCCGGATGGGAAGCACTTCACCGTGTCCGCCGAGCATCTGGATGCGTCGCATCCGTATGTCGGACAGGTCACGTTGAACGGCAAGCCGCTCGATCGCACGTATGTCCGCCATGAGGAAATCGTCGCGGGTGGCGAACTGAAGTTCACGATGCAGACGCAGCCGAACAAGACCTGGGGTACCGCGCCTTCCGCGCGGCCTTCTTCGATGTCGAAGGCGGCGCAGTAAGTAACTGGCATTTCTTCGTCGTCGCTCCGTTGGCTTTCGCCCGCAAGCGGGCTCCTACAAAAAACCGCACCGCCGCTCTTGTAGGAGCCCGCTTGCGGGCGAAAGCCAACGGAGCGACGACGCGGCAACCCCACCCCTCACGACGGTTTCACGCCACCTCCTGCAAAAAGCACGCCTCCTGCAGGACAGGCGCGCACTCGCTCCCGGTCGTATTCCGTTAAATCGGACGCGTCCGGGTTAAGCGAAGGGGCGCCTGTTGCATCGATTCCGAGGCCTCCGTGACCGTCCCGTCAACACCATGCACGCGCGAAGCGTGCCAGAATGCGTGTCCGTCCCGGGCAGGAAGGGCTGTGAGGGTAGTGGTCGCATGATCCAACGTATCGGACTGCGCTGGCGTATGGCCGGCCTGCTGGTCGCCGTTGTGGTGATCGTAGGGCTCCCCTATATCGTGACGCGCTCAAGCGCCGACGATGCACTCGTTTCGCGTGACTGGGTGACGCATACCGCCGAGGTCAAGACAGGCGTCTATCGCCTGGAAGCCGCTCTGCGCGACAACGAAGCGGCCGTCTACACCATGCTTGCGCCGGGTGCCGTTATCGATCCCGTGCTGGAAGACCGCACCGTAGGCGCGCGAAAGACGGTTCCCGGCGTTCTCGGCAACCTGCGCGACATGATGCGCGACAATCCTTCGCAGATGACGCGTCTTGGCGCGCTGGAAGCCGTGGCAAACGGTCGTATCGTACTGATGGATCAGGCACTCAAGCGCCTGCGTGCCGGCGACCGCGCCGGCGCGCTCGAATCGATGGAAGATTCCCGAAAGCTCTTTGCTTTCCGCGACCTGATCACTCAGGTAGTGGCCGAAGAAGACACCCTGCTCGTCGCGCGTCGCGAACACGCGAACGAACTGGCCACGAATAACCGGCTCGTACTGCTGATCGCGGCGCTGGCGCAGATAGCCTTGCTGGGTATCGTCGTCGTCGTTTCCGAGCGGCAGATAGCCATCCGCCTGAATGCCGAATCGAGAATGCAGGAAGCCGTGCAGCGTTCGCTGCTGATCGTGCAAGCCGTCCGCGAGCCGATCGCCATGCTCGACGACGACCTGCGCACGCTGCTGGTGAACACCGCCTTCGGCGAGCTCTACGGTATCGACAGCGATCGGGATAGCAGTATTCCGCTTCAGGACGTTGGCGACGGTGCCTGGACCGATGGCGCCCTGTTGCAGCGGCTGAACGACGTGATAGCGCGCGATCGCGAACTGTGGGACTACGAGCTTACCCAGCGCACGGTCGATGGCATCGACCGCTTCGTGGTGATCAACGCCCGTCGCATCCATCAGCCCGACAGCAAAAAGCCGGCATTGCTGCTGACGGTAAGCGATATCACCGCGCGTGCGCTGGTCGAGCAGAAGGTCAACGAACTGAACCGTCAGCTGGAAGGCAAGGTCGAACAGATCTCGGACGTGAATCGCGAGCTCGAAGCGTTCAGCTATTCGGTATCGCACGATCTGCGTGCTCCGTTGCGGCATATCTCCGGTTTCGCCGGCAAGCTGGAAGCCCAGCTTGGAGAAGATGCCGACGAGCGCTCGCGTCATTACATCGACGTCATCAGCAGCTCTTCCCGGCGCATGGCCCAGTTGATCGACGATCTGCTGGTTTTCTCGCGACTCGGGCGCGGCGCGTTGCGTCTGCAACCGGTCGACATGCAGTCGCTGGTCGAAGAAGCGAAGGCGCTTCTCGAATCGGATACGCAGGAACGACACATCGACTGGCGCATCGCACCGCTGCCCATCGTGATCGGCGACGAAAACATGCTGCGCACGGTCTGGCAGAACCTGCTGGGCAATGCGGTGAAGTACACATCCCACCGGGAGCGCGCGGTGATCGAGGTCAAACTCGGCCGCACGGGTACCGGAGACTACGAATTCACGGTATCGGACAACGGTGCCGGTTTCGACATGCAGTACGCGGGCAAACTTTTCGGCGTGTTCCAGCGTCTGCATCGCGCTTCGGAATTTCCCGGCAACGGCATCGGCCTGGCCAACGTACGCCGCATCATCGCGCGCCACGGCGGACGGACCTGGGCCGACGGCGAAGTCGACCGCGGCGCAACTTTCCACTTTTCACTACCGGCCTCCGATGTGCCGGGCTCAAGAATGGGTGACACATGAACCAACGCGACCTGCGCACCATCCTGCTCGTCGAAGACTCCAGCGCCGACGCTGAAATGGCGATGGATGCACTTCGCGAGGCCAAGCTCGCCAATCCCATCGTCCATGTCGAGGACGGTGTCGATTGTCTCGACTATATCTATCGTCGCGGCCGCTTCGCCGATCGCCCCGAGGGCGATCCCGCCGTCGTGCTGCTCGACATCAAGATGCCGCGAATGGATGGTCTCGAAGTACTGAAGCAGTTGCGTACGGACGAACAGCGCCGGCGCCTGCCCGTGGTCATTCTTTCGTCTTCCCGCGAGGAAAGCGATCTGGCGCGGAGCTGGGATCTTGGCGTCAACGCCTATGTGCTGAAGCCCGTCGATGCGCAGCAGTTCTTCACCGCGGTGCAGACGCTCGGTCACTTCTGGGCAGTGCTGAACCAGCGCCCCGATCCCATCTGAACCACCCCATCCGAACCAGAGTCACGAGCGGAACGACGAGATCCATACCCACATGAATGGACAAGCGCAAAAGGTCCGGATTCTCCAGGTCGAGGACAGCCCGCTCGACGCGGAGCTCGTGCTTTCGGAGCTCGATATGGACGGCCTCGCGTACGAGGTGCGTCTGGTCGAGGACGAGGCGGCCTTCACGCGGGCGCTGGACGAGTTCCACCCGGATATCATTCTTTCCGACCTGAGCATGCCGGTATTCAGCGGCGAACGTGCGCTGGAGGTGTTGCGGGAGCGCAGTAGCGATATCCCGTTTATCTTCGTTTCGGCGACATTGGGCGAAGAGGCGGCCATCGAAGCGTTGCGCAACGGTGCCACCGATTACATCCTCAAACAGAACACCGCGCGTCTTGCGTCCGCGGTGCGTCGCGCATTGCGCGAGGCCGAAGAGCAGCGTGCGCGTGCGCGCGCCGAGCTGGAACTGATTCGTGCGCAGCGCTTCGAGAGCCTTGCGTTGCTGGCTGGCGGTCTCAGTCACGATCTGCGAAACCTTCTTCAGCCGTTACTGCTGGCCGGGGATACTTTGCAGGACTACGCCGACGATCCGCGCCTGGCGCGTCTCGGTGCGCTGGTCCGCGACTGCGGACGGCGCGGACTGGAAATGGTTTCGTCGATGCTTTCGTTCGCCCGTGGCGCACGTCGCGCGGAGCAGGTGCGTCTCGGGGCGTTACTCGATGCGCTGAAATTATTGATGCAGGGCAGTGTGCCGCGCACGGTACAGATGGATGTCGATGTTTTCGACCCGGAAATTTCCATCGAAGGCAACCACACCGAACTGCAGCAGTGTCTGCTTAACCTGTGCCTCAATGCGCTTCAGGCCATGCCCGATGGAGGACAGCTTCGCGTCGAAACAGCACAGATCAATCTTCCCGAGGACTTCTTCGTCGAAGGGGAGCAGCCCGCCGCGGGTCGCTATCTTCGCCTGAGCGTGATCGATTCTGGCGTGGGGATGTCGCAGGACGTCCTCCAGCGTCTGTTCGAACCGTTCTTTACCACCAAGGAAACCGGCACCGGGCTCGGTCTGCTTTCGTGCAAACGCATCATCGCCAGCCACGGTGGTGTCATGCGTGTGCGCAGCAAACCCGGCGAAGGCACGCAATTCCACCTGTACCTGCCGCTTGCCGAAGGCGACGACTCGATCGCGGAAACGATGCGTACCGAAACCGGCCTGCTTGGCGAAGCCGAGCGCGTACTGGTTGTCGTCGAAGAAGCGATGCAGCTCTCGCTGCTGGTCGATACCCTGGATGCTTACGGCTATCAGGCCGGCGCGAGCCAGAGCGGCACCGCCGCGTTGCAATGGATCGAAGCGCACGGCATTCCCGATCTTGTCGTATTGGACGCCGACATGAATCTGTTCACGGGAGTGCGTACGCTGGCGGCATTGCTGGAGCGTGGCTACAAACGTTCGGTACTTCTCCTCGCCCGCCCCGAATCCCCGCCGAACCTCGATGAACTTCCGACCCTGGAGCATCTTTACGTGTTGGACAAGCCCGTGCAGGCAAGGGCGTTGTTGCGCACGGTGCGCGAGGCGCTGGATGCCAGCGAAGGGAAAGTCGTCTAAGCCGTCGCGCTGTTGCAACGAGCAGTTCCCTGACCAGTTGGGAGGGATTCGTCGATCCATGCGTTGCGGTCGCGGCGATGCCGCTCCATTTTCGTGGGTGCCGGTCCGCATGCTTCACGATATGGAAGGGCGCGTCCATCGGTTCGCCCGCAGAAACGTTCCATAGTCGTTGAAACGAACTCCCGCTTCACGCATCGCCTTGTATGCCACCGGCGCGGATAGCTGGCGGATATAGAACGGTTCCTTGACCACGAAGTGGTGAATGACATGCGTCGCACCGAAGTTGAAGCAGAACGCCTGAAACGGCCACAGCCACCAGGGGTTGAGTACCTGAACCTGTTTGGCGAGGTCGTTTGCTTCGATGTCGCCGTAATAGTGAATATTCGATGTTATGAAGTGCAGGCAGAGTGTTCGGAAGATGTTGGGTCCGATAAGCACGACTACGACGATATCTACGATATGCATGAAATCTGTCGTTGCATTCGACCATGCCATGGCATGGTCGAATGCATTGGCAAGCAGGTTGATCGCATGGAATCCGAGGAATAAATACCAGAGTCCCCAGTTGACGATGGTCAGCGGCATATATGCCTTGCCACCCATGCGGATGAGCCTGAGTTTCTTTTCCATGGAGTCCTCTCTGCCGATCATGACGACGGTGGAGACGACCAGGTCGCAGACCATTAGCAGGCGCAGCATTCCCCAGGGGGTGCCATTGGAAAGCGTGCGCTCTTCGATGTCGCCTTCGGTGCCGGACAATTTGTGATGGTTCAGGTGGTGCTGGCGACGGACCCATGGGTTAATGGTGCTCGGTCGCGCAAGCCAGCAGAGCGTGAGCATCACGTGCTGCGCCGTTCGCGTCCCGCGGAAGTAGAGGTCGTGTAACAGGTCGTGCTCGATCTCGTGCAGCAGCGAGGCGAAGAATGCGTTCAGCAATAGGCAGGCCCACCAGGCGATGAACCCGCCGATATAGAGCGCGGCGCTGCCGAGCATGCCGAGCAGTGCGAGAACCATGATGCCGGCACCGAGGGCATTCTGGTGTTTCAGGAAGGGATGGCGCCGTCGAAGTTCCGCGCCATAACCGGTCACTACGCCGCGAACGTGAAGCGCCCCATCCCGTGGGGCCGATTCGTTGAACCCAGACGTCGATGCCGACATGACGTGCGCTCCCCGTAGACGGACAGGGTGTCCGCGGTTACGTACTGGGAGCTTTTGTCTATTCCGAACGAAACGCAATAGGCCATGCGTTGTAGGGCACCGGACAACGGTATCAGTCGATGCCCAGCTTCTTCAGCTTGTAACGCAGCGCACGGAACGTGATGCCCAGCTTCCGTGCGGTGGCGGTCTTGTTGTAGCGCGCTTCTTCGAGTGCTTTCACGATCGTGTCGCGTTCGATGTTGGAGATGTAATCTTCCAGGGGCACATCGCTGTGTGTTGTGCCGCGCAATGCGGATGTCGCGGGGGCAGCCGCGCCGCCCGTGCCGTCGGCGGCATGGGTGCGCTGGGGAAGCATCAGGTCGCCTGCTTCGATCGTATCGCCTTCGGCCATGGCCATGGCACGCTCGAGGATGTTTTCCAGTTCGCGGACGTTGCCCGGGAAATGGTAGGACTCCAGTGCCGCGAGTGCGTCGGGCTTCAGACGGCCGCTGGGCATGCCCGATTCGGTGGCCAGTTGTTGCAGGATGAAATCGGCCAGCGCGGGTACGTCGCCGCGACGTTCGCGCAGCGGAGGAACGCGCAGTTCGATGACGTTGATGCGATAGAAAAGGTCCTGACGGAACAGGCCTTGCTCGACGAGCGCGGCCAGATCCTTGTGCGTGGCGGACAGGATGCGCACGTCGACGGGGACTTCGTCGCGGCCGCCGATGGGGCGTACCGCTTTTTCCTGGATGGCGCGCAGCAGTTTGACCTGCATGTGCAGCGGCAGCTCCGCGACTTCGTCGAGGAACAGCGTGCCACCCTGCGCCGCCTGGAACAGGCCTTCCTTGTCCGCGTGGGCGCCGGTGAAGCTGCCTTTGCGATGACCGAAGAATTCGCTTTCCATCAGCTCCGACGGAATGGCGCCGCAGTTCACGGGCACGAAGGCGCCGGGAGCGCGTGGGCCCATTTCGTGGATCAGGCGGGCGACCAGTTCCTTGCCCACGCCCGACTCGCCGCCGATATAGACCGGCGCCTGGTTGCGCGAGAGTTTGGAAATAGTGGAGCGCACCTGCTGCATCGCGGCCGAGGTACCGATGAGGCGGTCGGAGGACTGGGTCCCCTTCGCGCCGCCGGCTTCGGCTTTACGTTCTTCGGAGAGCTTCAGCGCGGTACGTACCAGTCGTCGCAGCAACTGGATGTCGACGGGTTTGGACACGAAGTCGAAAGCGCCGGCCTTCAGGGCGTTCACGGCCGCGTCCACGTTGCCGTAGGCCGTGATCATGGCCACCGGCGTTTCCGGATAGGTCTCGCTGATCAGTTCGATCAGCTCCTGACCGCTGCCGTCGGGAAGGCGCATGTCGGTGAAGCAGAGGTCGTAACGACGACCGGCCAGTGCGCTCCGCGCTTCGCTGACGCTGCCTACCGCGTCCACGTCGAGTTCCATTCGACCGAGTGTGATGGTCAGCAACTCGCGGATATCGCGCTCGTCGTCGATGACCAGTACGGTCTGTTTGCTCATGAGTTCCGGTCGATGTCCTTAAGCGTGAAAGGTTAACCCTGCCCGGACGCCTTCGCAAAGCGCGGCGTTCACGCTCTTGCCGCCACGGGGGCGGTGGCGGCGGTTCGTGCGGGGGGAGTGAGGCTGATCCGGAAGCAGCTGCCGCCACCGGCCACGCGTACGTATTCCAGCGCCGCCTGATTGGCTTCGCTCATCTGGCGAGCCAGGTAGAGGCCAAGCCCCGTGCCGTATTCGTGCGTGGTGAAGAAGGGTTCGAAGATCTGTGCGGCGACTTTCGGGGGAATGCCGGGGCCGCGATCGATGACTTCGAGGATGGGCGTGCCCGTATCGGAGTTGCGCGCCACGATCATCACCCGTGCCGGCTCGTTCGGCATGCGCCCGTAGCGCAGTGCATTCTGGACGAGATTCCACGCTACCTGTTGCAGATGCTGGGGATCGGCGACGGCGGCCACCGGTTCGCCCGGGGCCACGGCACGCAGAATGTCGGCGCCCAGGTCGTTGCCCTGGCGGTATTCGGCCACGAAGTGGTGGACCCACTGGCTGAGGTCGAGCGTTTCCGGCCGGGAGCGCTCGCGGCGCGACAGCTGGAGGATGTTCTCGATAATTTCGTTTAACCGCGAACAGTGATTGTTGATGATCTCGACCATGCGCAGGTCGGTGTCGTTCATGTCCGTCGATTCGGCCAGCAACTGCGCCGAATAGTGGATGGCGGCCAGGGGATTGCGGATTTCATGGGCGATCGATGCCGAAAGCCGGCCCAGCGAGCTGAGGGTCAGTTCCTCGGCGCGGCGCGACAGCAGCGAGGTGTCGTCCAGGAAGATCAGGACATGGGAATCGTCGTTGGGCGCCAGCCGGGAGAAGCGGGGCACGACCTCGGGGACGCCGTCGGCCAGTGCCGTGGCCGTTTCGTCCAGTTTGCCCGCCGTGCGCCAGTGATAGAGGCGGCGGGACAGTTCCGGGGCCAGCGTGCCCAGGTCGCGCTGGTCGGCCGACGGATTGCCCATGAGCATCCACGCCGATTCGTTGAGCTGGTGGATGCGGTTGCCCTCGTCCACCAGCAGCACGCCGGTTTTCATGCGCCGGATGATGAGTTCGTTGACCTGCGAGAGGTTGGCCAGGTCGATGCCGCGCTGCTCGGCCAGTGCTTCGGACGCGCGGATATTCCGGCCGAGCACGTAACACAATGATGCGGAAGCGAAATACGCTAATCCAAACAGGGCGTACTCCAGCATTTCGCGGTCGCCGCTGTCCGGCTGAACGTCGAAGAAGGTATGCCCCAGCATGGCCAGCGAGGCCACGGCGGCGAAGAACATGGACAGTCGCAACGGCAGCAGCAGCGAGCCGGTGGCGATATTGACCACCAGCATCATCGCCACGCCCATCCGCACGTCGTGCATCAGGATCAGGGCTACCGCCGCGGCCAGTACGTCGAAGACGAGGCCGGCGGACACGACAATAACCGGGTGATTGAGTGCCTGCCGGGTGCGGGCCACCATGACCAGCGCGACCAGCAGGTAAGCCAGCGCCATGACCCGGGCCAGCAACGGATCGGGCAGGGTAGGCCACGCCAGGTGGCCCGGCCGGAAAGCCAGGGCGATATAGACAGCGGCCTGGCCCAGGCGGAAATAATTGAAAAAGAAGAGCTCGTGACGCGCCGTGCTCTGATTTTCCCCGCTATTCCTCGTGTTGAGGTTCGACGCGATAGTTGACACGGTTCGAGCCTCCGCCTGGCGTCCCTCAGTCCCCGGCAGTATAGGCGTGGACGGAAGCAGTCATACACATTTCGGGCGGTTGAGGTGTTTGGGGATGGTGAAGCGGGGGTGGGGGGTGGGAAGTGGGGGCGTGCTTCCGGCGATCGCCTGAGGGAACGACAAACGCCACGCAGAGATAGCTTCCGCCGGGCGATACCCGCCCCCTCAGGCGTTCGCCGGATCGACGCCCCCACTTCCCACCCCCACCCCCGCTTCACCATCCCCCGCTAATCCACAAACCCCCAATGCGACTTAATTCAGAGCATCCCTTGAGCCGCCAAAGGCCTTCACGAACGGCCAATGACACCGCGCCCCTTTCCATCTGGGCGCCCTTCCGGGAAAATACCCGGCCGTATTGTGTGAAAACCCGACGACGTCCTGTCGGCTCCACGCACTGCATGAAGGCGCCGCGCCCCCGCGCGCACCATCCCCCATGCCCGTACAAGCCGCGTGCTGGCTTGTACGCATTCGTACGTTTTCTTCCGTTCGCTCGAGGTATCGAATGAATTTCCACGAGTACCAGGCTAAAGAGCTCTTCGCGAAATACGGCATCGCCGTACCGCCGGGCAAAGTCGCCAACTCTCCCGATGCCGCTGTCGACGCCGCCAAGCACCTTGGTGGCACGCAGTGGATGGTTAAGGCCCAGATCCATGCCGGCGGTCGCGGCAAGGCCGGTGGCGTCAAGTTCTGCCGCAGCCTGGACGACGTCCGCGCCGCTGCCAAGGGCATGCTCGGCACCAACATGGAAACCTACCAGTCGGCCGGCCGTGCGCTGCCCGTCAACCTGGTGCTGGTGACCGACGCGACCAACATCGCCCGCGAGCTGTACCTCTCGATCCTCGTCGATCGCGATACCAAGGCCATCTCGTTCATCGCCTCCAAGCACGGCGGCGTGGACATCGAGCAGGTTGCCAAGGAGACGCCGGAAGACATCCACACGTTCTCCGTCGACTTCGTCGAAGGCCTGCAGCCGTACCAGTGCCGCCAGCTCGGTTTCGCGATGGATCTCAACGCGAAGCAGGTCGGCCAGCTGACCAAGATCATGCTTGGCCTGTACAAGCTGTTCAACGAGAAAGACCTCGCGCTGGTCGAGCTGAACCCGCTCGCCGTGCTCGAAGACGGCAACCTTGCCGCCCTCGACGGCAAGGTCGACTCGGACGACAACGCCGAATTCCGTCACGCCGATCTGGCCGCCATGCGCGACCTGACGCAGGAAGACGCAGCCGAAGCCGCCGCGATCCGCCATAACCTCAACTACGTGACGATGGACGGCACGATCGGTTGCATGGTCAACGGTGCCGGTCTCGCGATGGCCACCATGGACGTCATCAAGCTGGCGGGCGGCGAGCCGGCCAACTTCCTCGACGTCGGCGGCGGCGCCACCAAGGAACGCGTCACGGAAGCGTTCAAGCTGATTCTGTCGTCGGACAAGGTGCAGGCCATCCTGGTCAACATCTTCGGCGGCATCGTTCGCTGCGACCTCATCGCCGAAGGCATCATCGCCGCGGTGAAGGAAGTCGGTCTGAAGATCCCCGTCATCGTGCGCCTCCAGGGCACGAACGTAGAGAAAGGCCGCGAACTGCTGGCGAACTCCGGTCTGGCGATCACGCCGGCCGACGATCTCAACGACGCGGCCCAGAAAGCCGTGGCTGCGGCCAAGGGCTGAGGAGAGAACCATGAGCGTCCTCGTTAACAAGAACACCAAGGTTCTCGTCCAGGGCTTCACCGGCCAGCAGGGCACCTTCCACGCCGAGCAGGCCATCGACTACGGCACCAAGGTCGTCGGCGGCGTGACCCCGGGCAAGGGCGGTTCCGAGCACATCGGTCTGCCGGTCTTCAACAGCGTGAAGGAAGCGGTCAACGAGACCGGCGCCGACGCGTCGGTCATCTTCGTGCCGCCTCCGTTCGCGGCCGACTCGATCCTCGAAGCCGTCGAAGCCGGCATCAAGGTCATCGTGACGATCACCGAAGGCATCCCGGTCCTCGACATGCTGCGCGTCAAGAACGTGCTGAAGTCGCATCCGGACACCATCCTGATCGGTCCGAACTGCCCCGGCATCATCACCCCGGGCGAGTGCAAGATCGGCATCATGCCGGGTCACATCCACAAGCCGGGTAAAGTCGGCATCGTGTCGCGTTCGGGCACGCTGACCTATGAAGCGGTCTTCCAGACCACCAACGAAGGCCTTGGCCAGTCGACCTGCATCGGCATCGGCGGCGACCCGATCAACGGTCTGAACTTCATCGATTGCCTGAAGCTGTTCCAGGACGATCCGCAGACCGAAGGCATCATCATGGTCGGCGAAATCGGTGGCAGCGCGGAAGAAGACGCCGCCGAGTTCATCGCCCAGTACGTGAAGAAGCCGGTCGTCTCGTTCATCGCCGGCGCTTCGGCCCCGGCCGGTAAGCGCATGGGCCATGCCGGTGCGATCATCTCCGGTGGCAAGGGCACGGCGGCCGCGAAATTCGCGGCGCTGGAGAAAGCCGGCGTCACCACCGTGAAGTCGCCTGCCGATCTCGGCAAGACGCTCGCGGGTCTGATGAAGTAAGAGCGCGCAAGCGTTCGTAGTATGAAAGGCCGCGGCAATGCCGCGGCCTTTTTGTTTGCAGCTCGCCAATAGGTGCTCTCTGCACGTTCTCTATGTGCTCTTTGTGGGAGCGCGCCTGCGCGCGAAAGCCTACGGAGCGGAGATGCTATGCGTGGCATCCGCAGCCCGGAGATTGGGCTCGCGATGGAGATCTTGCCGCTTCATTGCTCCGTAGGCTTTCGCGCGCAGGCGCGCTCCCACAGAGAGCAAAAGTCGTCGTCGCGCAAAGTCCGTCGACTAACGCCGCAGTCTTGCCGGCCCCAGCATCTGTGCCGACACCCCCGCATCGACCAGATGCGCCGGCAGCGGCCGGCGCAGCACGAGATTCGCGCACGCCTCGGCCATCGCCGCCGAGGTCTGTATGCCGTAGCCGCCCTGCGCAGCAAGCCAGAAAAACCCCTCCACGTCCGTGTCGTAACCGCCGACGAGATCGCTATCGGCCACGAACGAACGCAATCCCGCCCACGTACGCGTCGGACGGCGGATCGTCATCGTCGTGGCTTCCTCGATGCGATGGATGCCGAGCGCGATGTCGTATTCCTCCGGCTGCACGTCGTGCGGCGAGACGGGGTCGGCATTCGCGGCCGATCCCAGCAGCAGGCCCGCGTCGGGTTTGAAATAGAAGGTCTCGTCGATGTCCACGACGAAGGGCCACGTGCTCGTATCGATGGCCGGAGGCGGCTCGAAAAGAAATGCGGAGCGGCGCCGGGGTTCGAGTCCGATGGGAGCGACGCCCGCCTGCATGGCGACTTCGTCGGCCCATGCACCGGCGGCGTTCACGAGCACCGGCGCGCGATAGACCCGTTCCGCGCAGGCGACTTCCCAGCGGCCGGCGTTGTGCGCGATGCCGCGAATATCGGCATCGAGACGCAACTGGCTTCCCCGTGCGCGTGCGCCGCGCAGGAAGCCCTGATGCAATTCGTTGACATCGATATCCGCGGAGCTGGGTTCGAACAGCGCGATATGCGCCGCTTCCGGGCGCAGCACGGGCACCATCGCGAGAAGGCGGCTGGCATCGAGCAGTTCGAGGTCGTGCGTGTGCGGCTTCACGGCGTCGTATTCCTCGCGCACGCGATCGGCCTGCGAAGCGTTGCCGATGACGATATTGCCGCGATGAAGCAGCAGCGGATGCTCTGCGAAACCGGCTGGCGGATGGTCGAGGAATGGACGCGTGGCGCGAGTCAGCGCGCGCACCTGCGGCGAACCGTAGGACTCGCTGAAATGTGCGGCCGAGCGGCCCGTCGTATGCATGCCCGCGAAAGCTTCGCGTTCCAGGATGAGCACGCGCGCGTGCGGTGCGAGGAACCAGGCGATCGACGCACCGGCGATGCCGGCGCCGATCACGATGATGTCGAAGTTCGTGGTGTCGTTCATGCGTCGTCGTCTTTACGCGATTGAGCGGCGACGACGCTCGTCGCCGCCAGATCCGCGGTCACGTTGCCCAGCGTCGCCAGCGCATCGGGAAGCGTGTCCACCGCCAGCATCAGGCCTAGCGGTCCGACCGGCAAGCCCATCGCCTGTGCGACGGGAAGATTGGTGGCGATAAAGGTCACCTGTCCCGGCAGCCCGATCGAGCCGAGGCTTATCACCACCGCGAGTGCCGCACCGGCGGCCAGTTGCGCCACGCCAAGATCGATCCCGTAAGCCCATGCGATAAAACTCGCCGAGACGACGTACTGCACGGGGCTGGTCAACCGGAACAGCGAGACGGCCATGGGCAGCACGAGCGCGGTGACGGCCGGCGGATAGCCCAGTCGCCGATCCGCGCTTTCCAGCATCGCGGGCATCGAAGCCAGCGACGACTGTGTGCTGGCCGCGACGATCTGCGCCGGGACGATGGCGACGGCGAAACGGCTCATCGATTCGCGGCCCCATACGCGAACGACGGGCAACATCAGTGCGGTGACGACGATATAGATCGCGCATTCCACCAGCACGTACACGCCCAGCGCTCCGAGCATATGCAGGCCGGCGCGTGCGCAGACGGCGAGAATCAACGCGAAGACGCCAAAGGGCGCAACCGCAAGTACCCAGCCCACGATGACGATCATCGCATCCGCAACGGCCTGGAAAAAGCCGACGACCAGCGTACGGCGCACCGCTTCGATGCGGGTCAGCGCGAAACCGAAGAACATCGCGAACACCACTAGCGGCAGCATGGCGTTCTGTGCCGCCGCCATGATCGCGTTGGTGGGCACGATGCCGCCGAGCCAATCCGCCCAGCCAACAGGCGCCGCCGCAACGGGTGCATGTGTCGCGACCGCGTGGTTCAGTGCGTCGGTCAGTGCCGCGCTGCGCGGAAACAACGCGAACAACATGGGTGCGGCGAGCGCGGCGACCGCGGCGCCCAGGGCGAGGATCACGATAAAGACGACCAGCGCGCGCCGGGCGATGCGTCCCGAGGCGGCGGCATCCGTCGCGGCATTCGCGCCGACGACGACCAGCGCCAGCACCAGTGGCACGACGGTCATCTGCAACGCACTCAGCCACAGTTTGCCAAGCGGCTGCACGGCATCCGCCACGTGCACGGCGGTATCCGGCGCGTACGAGGCGAGCGCGATACCGAGGACGGCGCCGGCGGCCAGACCGATGAGTACCCGTCGGGTCGGCGTCACGGTGCCGGCAGCCGCCAGGTGCTGCGCAGGCGTGCGTATTCGTTCTTCGGCAGCAGTACGAAAACGGGCTGTTTCTTCGGGTCGAGCCACGCGAGCAGATGTTCCATCGTGGTATCCGTCATGGCCGTACAGCCCGCGGTCGGCGAGGTGGGCGACTTCCACAGGTGCGCGAAAATGCAGCTGCCCTTGCCCTTGCGTGCATCCGGGTTGTGTTCGATCACGAAGCCGATCCGGTAGGCATGGTCGCCATTGAAATGCAGGTCGCGCCGCATGGGTTCCGTGGAACCCTCGACGGCTTTCTCTCCGACCTTTCGCGCGTCGACGAGTTGATTGTAATAAGGCGAGTCGCTGACATCGACACAATAGTCGGATGCCGTGAGTCCGCGATACGGCATGCCGGTTCCGTTCGTTTCCGCGTAACCGAAAGCGGGGCCAATGTGGAACACGCCGGCCGGGCTACGGTTGTCGCCTTCGACCTTTACGGGTCCGTCGGACGGGGCGGGGTTGAGACCGATACCCCACGCGGCGCCATTGCTTCCGATCGTCACGTCCGATGCGGTGCCGTCCGGGCGCCATGCACCGCCGTCGCGCGTATACGCACGCAGCGTGCCGTGATCGGTATTCCAGTCGTCGACGATCACCACCACCATCTGCCGGGAACGTGCCCATGCGACAGGTGCATCGGTTGCACAGACATGCGGCATCGCACTGGCAAACAACATCAGGGCAGCAGTGACAGCGCGCGGATAACGTCGAAGTTCTGGCATGGGCGTTGGCGTCCGGTCGGATCAGGAGTCGAGCGTTTGCTGGATGCGGTCGAGGTTGGCGACCAATTGCGCATGACGCGTATCGTCGCTTTCGCAAAGACTGACGAATACGGTATCGAGCAGGTGCTGCAACGAGGACTGGTACACCAGCGACTGGATGTACGGCAGGTCGTCGTGTGCGGAAACGACCAGAGCGATATCCGCCAGAGCGCGCAGTGGATTGGAAGTGTGCCGCGTGACCGTAATCACCTGGCCGCGGCGTTCATGGAAAAAACGTGCGATCTTGCATAGTCCCGGATGCTTGCCATGTTCGGAGAATGCCAGCAGCACATCGCCCGGCTGCGCCGTGGATATATTGGCGGCCATGCGCGCGGCATCGAACTGGTAGATGGCGAGAATGCCGAGCAGCGACAGCTTGAGCGCAAACCCCCGCGCGTAAATATCGTCCTCGCCCAGGCCGATGATGAACACCTTGCCCGACCGGCCGGCTGCGTCGATGGCCTGCACCGTACGCTCGACGGTTTCGCGAGAGTTGATCAATCGCGTGGCTTCCTCCGCTTCGTTCTTGCGTCGCCACAGAACGGCGCCGGGCGGATCGTCCGATGCGTCGGCGGCCGTCGCCACGCTATCCGCGTCGCCGTTGTCGCGTGCGATAGCCTCGCCTACCGAATACTTGAGATCGGGGTAGCCGCGAAAGCCCAGCTTCTGGGTGAATTTCACGACGCTGGACTGACTGATGCCGAGTGCGTTCGCCAGTTGCTGCGAGGAATAGTCGCGCAGCAGCAGCGCGTTCTCGAGGATGAAGTCGGCAATACGTCGCTCTACCGCCGACATGCTGTCGCGTTCGGAACGAATCTTGACCAGTGGCGACATGGGGGAACCTCAGCCGCAGGGTTCGAGGCCGCGAATTTCGCGGATGCCCAGGCCGGGCGCGTCGGTCACCGAGATTTCGGACTCGTTGAAGATCACGCCGCCGTCGACGGGGTTGTACAGGCATAGCGATGGTCCGTCGAGGTCCACCTTCGTAATGATATTGGCGTGGGCTACGGCAACATGGACGGCGGCGGCGACGCTGATGCTCGTTTCCAGCATGCATCCGATCATGCATTCCACGCCGTACATGCCGGCAATATCGGCGATGCGGACAGCGTTGGATATGCCGCCGGTTTTCATGAGTTTGATGTTGATGATATCGGCCGCGCGCATGCGGATCAGGTCGATGACTTCCATCGGGCCGAATACGCTTTCGTCGGCCATGATCGGCGTGTGCACGCGTTCGGTCACGTAGCGCATGCCTTCGAGATCGCGTGCCTTCACGGGTTGTTCGACCAGTTCCAGGCGGACGCCTGCATTCTCCAGCGTGTTCAGTGCGTAGACCGCTTCCTTGGCCGTCCAGCCCTGGTTGGCGTCCAGGCGCAGCAGGGCGCGATCCTCGACGGCGGCATAAATGGCGCGCACGCGCTCGATGTCGACGCCGATGTCCTTGCCGACCTTGATCTTCAGCGATTCGAAACCGCGTTCCACGGCATCGATCGAATCGGCCACCATTTTGTCGATGTAGTCGACGCTGATGGTGATATCGGTGGTGATCACCGGATCGCCGCCGCCGAGCAGCTTGTAGAGCGGGGCACCGTAAAGCTGGCCCCACAGGTCGTAGACAGCGATTTCCACCGCCGCTTTCGCGCTGGAGTTCTTTTCCATCGAACCCTGGATCAGCTGGGTCAGCCGGTTGAGGTCCGCGACGTCCTGGCCGATCAGCCGGGGCGCGATGTAATGACGGATCGCATCCACGATCGAGCCATGCGTGTCGCCGGTGATGACGGCGGTCGCGGGAGCTTCGCCATAGCCGATGTTTCCGTCGTCGGTATGCACCATGACGACGATGTCCTCGACTTTGTCGACGGTCCTGAGCGCCGTCTTGAAGGGCGTCTTCAGCGGCACGCGCAGCATGCCGAACTGGATATCGGTGATTTTCATTGATTCCCGCTGATCGAGAGAAAGGGGCGCACGGATGACCTCAGGGACGGATGCGAACGATGCTGGTCATGTGGTCGACGAACGTCTGGCGGTCGTTGAACATCATGGGCAACAGCGGGGTGACCGATACTTCGTTGAGTTTGACGTGACGCATCGTGCCGTCGGCCGTGCGATAGCTCATGCCGCCGACGTCGTGGATCACATAGGGCTGGCCGTCGATTTTCCCGATGACCATCATCACGTGACCGGGGATGTAGACAAGGTCGCCGATGTCCAGTGCAAGGGCTGCTTTCTCGCGCGTATCGTGGCTGTCCGCCTCGGTGAACAGGCGATGGTCGAGCCCCGGACTGATGCTCTGGTCGCGGGTATTGCGCGGCATCTGCACGCCCATGCCGCGATAGACATCCGACACGAAGCCGCTGCAATCCCGGCCGTTGTATGCATGTCCCCAGCCATACCGTTCGCCGAGGAACTTGAATGCCTGACGGATGATGTTGGCACGCGTCAACGGAAGGTAGTCGGCGGCCGAATCCTGATTCCGTTGCAGCAGAGCCGGCTGGAAGGACAGCGAGCCATCGGCGCCACGGACGGGCAGGGTAAGCACGTAGGAGGTATACGGACTCTGGCCGTTGACGGGCTGATCGGGTGGCAGCGACGTGTCGAGCGGAACGCGCGTTCCCATATCCAGCTGCACTTCGGAAACGGCAGGCGCTTCGGGTGTGAACACGGTGCGCGGTTTCGCGCCGGTGACGACGCGATACGGCGTTCGGTCCGTGTATGCGAATACCTTGTCGGCCGATCCTTCGGCGATGTCCTCGCGGACGACCCATGCGGCGTAGCGCGGACTGACGACGAACAGCCAGCGACCGTCGCGGCTGGTATGGACGATGACCAGCGGATCGCCCGGGAATAACGCGCTTTCCTGGAAGCGATCGATATCGGTATCGCCGGCGCGACTGAACACGCGCACATCGGTGGGATAGCCGCGAAGGGCGGTGCGGCGTACCGCCATGCCGTAGCGTGGCGACACTTCGGCGGGAATGGCGGCGAGCGCGACGTTGTCCATGACCGCGTCTATCGCGGACGAGGGCACCGGTTTGCCGGCGATATCGAACAATGCCCCGGACGGCCGCTTCGACAGCTTCGCGATCCATGCCTCGACCCGATCGTGCGGTAGCGTGGCGGGAAGGTGGCGAATGTCGTGCATCGATGGATCGAGGCGCGCGACCTTCGCATTGAGCGCGGCGATAGCCGCGGTATCGAGCACGACAGCATCGGGAGCGGTAAGCCTGCCTACCCAGAATTCCGGCGTGAGTTGCGCATCGGCGACCCCCATGACGCCGGACGGAGGAACGGGCATCGCGGCGCGTGCGAGGACCGGAGCACCCGCCATAGCCAGTGCGAGTGTCGCGGCGAGCAGGGAGCGTCTCAGGGTATGCATACCGTCGTCCTTATCAGGTAGCCAGTCTCGACAGGACGGTCGCTACCACAAGACCGAAGCCCGTACCGATGATATAGCCGAGCAGTGCAAGCAGGATGCCCACGGGTACCAGCGAACGCGAGTACGTGGCGGCCAGCACCGGTGTCGCGGCCACGCCGCCGATGTGCGCCAGCGAGGAAATGCCGCACAGGTAAAGATCGAAATGGAATACGCGTGCCGCCAGCGCGAGCAGCACCGCATGGATGGCGATGACGCTCAGGCCGCACAGCAAATACATGGGCGCGGCGGCGATGCCGGCGAAGCTGCTCTGCGACGCCAGTACCGCGACGACGGAGATCAGCAGCGCGCTGGACACCGCCTGCGCGCCCGGCAGACGCGATAGCGGCGTATGCGCGGCGACCAGTCCCGCGCCCGTGGCGAGCAGGATCGTCCAGGTGGTGCCCGTCACCATGCTACCGACGGGAAGTTCCGCGCCAAGCCATGCGGACACCGCGGCGACGAGCAGCGCGAGCCCCAGCCACAGCAGCACGCTGTCCCCCGTGGCGGGCGCGCGCGGCGCCGTTTCGGCGACGGCCATGTCCGCACTGGATTTGGCGCGGGCCCAGCGATTGAACGCCGGTGCGAGTCGCGCTACCGAGAACAGCACCACCACCCACATCGAATAACCCAGCGCGTCGGTCAGCAGTGTCGTCGCCAATGCGGTGTCGGACATGCCGATCGCCTGCTTCACGGCGATCATGTTCGCCGTGCCGCCCACCCAGCTACCACTGAGGGACGCCAGCGGCATCCAGCCGTCGCCCGGCAACCAGCGGCGAAACATCAGGAAAGTGACGACGAAGGCGATGAACAGGCTGATCGACGTACACACGAATACGGCGAGCACGCGCGGGCCGAGCGCGAAGATCGCCCGCAGGTCGCAGTTGATCATCAGCAGGAACAGCAGGGCGGGAACCAGCCGGGCGACGAGCATCGACTGCGCCGCGTGGATCTCTTCGCTGGCGCTCCACAGGCCGGCAACCGACAGCGCCGTGACCATCAGATAGGTCAGGACGATGGGGGGAAGAACCTCGAATACCTTCCAGCCGAAGCGGCGTTCGATGGCTGGCCAGAAACCGGCGGCAAGCAGCATGACGGCGAGATAAGGCCAAACCGACTGGATCATGGGGTCCCTTTGGGTGCCGCCGGAGCGGAGTCAGGAATATCTATTCCGATTGTATACGCCTGAAGCATAAATTATTGACCGCGCTTTGCAAGCATGTTACACAGCCTCGAAGCGATGCAGCGACAGCAGCTTCTTTCGAGAAGGGGACCTGGGGCGGTGAAACCGGCAATGGCACGTCAAAACGCGATCGGGCGTACCGCCTGTGTTGCCATCCTGTTGCTCGCGGCGTCCTTCGGCGCGATCGCGGTGGAGGCCGGCGATCCGGTGCGGCAGGTCGTCGGGCTGATCGACGCCGGCCACTTTCGCGAGGCTGAAGCCGATATCGCCAAGGCCCTTTCGACCCCCGGCGTTTCCGCGCAGACGAACGAAGCGCTGTTGTTCCAGCGCGAACGCATGCGCCGGATCCTTATCGACTTCACGCTCGACGCGGATGCGGTGAAGACGCGTCTTCGCAAGCAGATTCCCGATCTTACCGACGCCGAATTCGCACGGTGGGACGCGGCGGGACTGCTGGAAAAGCAGGTTATCGACGGACGCACCCTTTACTTCAAGCGATCGCCCGGCAACCTGTTTCGAGTGAGTCCCGAAGCGCTGGCTCGTCGCAAAATACAGACGCCGTTCGACGACGGCCCGAACGAAATACTCAACGGTCACCATCGCGCCGTACGCGACGCTGCGCTGGCCAGCGGAAAGACCAGCGTGCTGCCGCGACGTGTCCGCGTGACGCAGACCGTGACCGTAAATGCCGATGCGGTGCCCGCCGGGGAGACGATACGCGCCTGGATTCCGTATCCGCGCGCCATCGCCGGTCAGCAGGAAGACGTCCGGCTAGTCCGCAGCGAACCCGGGAAAGCGGATATCGCACCGGAAGCGACGTTGCAGCGTACGGCCTATCTGGAACAGCCGGCACGGCCGGGCAAGCCGACGACCTTCGCCGTGACCTACGAGGTCACGCTGTACGCACGCTATCAGGCCATCGATGCAAAGAAAGTCGTGCGTGCGCCGATCACGCCCGAGCTGGCGCCGTACGTCGCCGAGCGCGCGCCGCATATCGTCTTCACCGATGCGATGCGCAAGTTTTCGCGCGATGCCGTCGGTAACGAAACCAATCCATATCTTGTTGCGCAGAAGCTGTTCGCCGCGGTGGACCGTATTCCCTGGGCAGGCGCTCGCGAGTATTCGACCCTTTCGAATATCGGCGACTACACCTTGCATGCCGGGCATGGCGACTGCGGGGAGCAGACGCTGCTGCTGATGACGCTGCTGCGCATGAATGGCATCCCGGCGCGCTGGCAGTCCGGCTGGATATTCTCCGACGGCAAATACAACAACATCCACGACTGGGGCCAGGTGTATCTGGCGCCGTATGGCTGGGTGCCCATGGACGTGACCTTCGGTCGCCTGCATCCGGGACCGCATGCGAAGCCCGGCGATGCCGCGTTGGAATGGTTTTACCTCGGCGGCCTGGATGCGTATCGCATCGCTTTCAACGACGACTATTCGCAGCCGCTGATACCGGCGAAGCATTTCTTCCGGTCCGAGACGGTGGATTCGCAGCGCGGCGAAGTCGAGTGGAAGGGCGGCAACCTCTATTTCGACCAGTGGGATTACGACTTTCAGTGGCAGACGGTGGCGCCGGCGCAGGGGAGTGGCGGCGGCTAACCCGGGTCACTTCTAGCGGTATCGATAACATCATCTTATGGGAGTGGGGAGATGGGGGAGATCAACACGAGCCGGCGCATGCTGCGTCGGGGGGCTTTGTGTGTGGCAATCGGCCTTTGCTTCGCGGCATGGCAGCCGGCGCATGCGGCGAATACCGACGGTTCCGTGGTCGGCCGCACGAAGCCCGGCGCCACGGTAACGGTGCGCGATCCGGGCACCGGACTCACCCGGTCGGTAACGGCGGACGATAGCGGCAACTACCGTTTTCCGTTCCTGCCTATCGGTCGCTACACGCTGGAAAGCAACAAGGACGGCAAGCCGGTCGGCGATCCAGTGAACGTCAACGTCAGTCTCGGCAATGCCACCACCGTGAACATCGGCGAGAAGAGCGGTACCCCGACCGAACTGGAAGGCGTGAGCGTCACCGCGTCCAGCGTCGTGACCGCGGTGGACGTTACCTCCACGGAAACGGCGACGAATATCAGCCGCGACCAGCTCGCGCGACTGCCCGTGGACCAGAGCGTCCAGTCGGTGGCGCTGCTGGCGCCCGGCGTCAACAAGGGCAATGCGGGATTCGGCGGTATCTCGTTCGGCGGCTCGTCCGTGGCCGAGAACTCGTTCTACGTGAACGGTCTCAACGTTACCGATTTCTATAACCGCAACGGCTTCTCCGAGGCCCCGTTCGCGTTCTATCAGGAATTCCAGGTAAAGACCGGCGGCTATTCGGTGGAATTCGGTCGCACGACCGGTGGCGTAGTTAATGCGGTCACGCGTTCGGGCACCAACGAATTCAAGGCCGGTACCGAAATGACCTTCGAGCCGGGTGCCTGGCAGGCCCAGCAGAACGATCGTTACTGGGATGGCGAGCGATACATCACCTCGTCGGACGACCGCTACACGCGCACGAAGATGAACGTGTATGCGTCCGGCCCCATCGTGAAGGACAAATTGTTTTTCTTCGCGATGTACGAGGCGCGCGGTTATACCCCGCGCAACACGGACAATACCGGCACGGTGATGACCCAGAACGATACGGACAGCGGCTTCTGGGGCGCCAAGATCGACTGGCACATCAACGACAAGAACCTGCTGGAGCTGATGGCGTTCTCCGATAAGGACAAGAACATCGGCTCGGTCTACAACTACGATTTCGACACGAAAACCACCAGCGCGAAGAACGACGAAATCTACAGCGACACCGGCGGCAAGAACTGGAATCTCACCTATACCAGTTACCTGACCAACGACTTCTCGATGAAGCTGATGTACGGACGCAACGAGCGGGAGGCATTCACCCGGGCCCAGAGCGACCTGGAGTGCAATCCCGTCGCCAGGACATCGGCCGTGCCGGCGCCTGGCGTTCCGCTGGGTTGCAGTACGAGCACGGCAGTGCAGAAGCGCAACGACCTGCGCAAGCAGGGCCGCGCCGACTTCGAATGGAACCTGGGCGAACACCTCGTCCGTTTCGGCTACGACCACGAGGTCGATTCGTCCGACTACCAGCGTCACTATCCCGGTCCGGGCGCTTTCTACTACAACATCTACGCGACGACGCCCGGCGCGACCATCGAAAACGGCGGCGTCGTGCCGGCGGGTTATACGGCCTACGTGCGTGCACGTCGCTATGAGATTGGCGGCAACTTCGAAACCACCAACTCGGCGTACTACCTCGAGGACAATTGGTCGATCACGCCGAATTTCCTGCTTAACGTCGGCCTGCGCAACGATGGCTTCAACAACAAGGCGGGCAATGGCGCCAGCTATATCAAGATGGACAACATGATCGCGCCGCGACTCGGGTTCTCGTGGGATCTGCACGGCGACGGCACGACCAAGATCTTCGGCAACCTCGGCCGCTATTACCTGCCCGTGGCCAACGTGATCAATATCAAGCAGGCGGGCGGTTTGCTCGACGAGCGCACGTACTACGCCTTCAACGGTTACCAGATACTCGACCGCAACGGTTCGCCTTACGCGATGCCGATCCTCGGGCCGCAGATCGGTCAGGTCGACAACTCGCAGGGCAACGGTACCGTGGGCGACCTGCGTTCCGAAGTGGATCGCGATATGGACTCGGTCTACCAGGACGAGGCGATCCTCGGCTTCCAGCAGGCGATCGACGACAAGTGGTCGTGGGGTGTCAGCGGAACCTACCGCAAACTGCATAACGCGATCGACGATATGGAGATCAGCGCGACGCCCCAGTGCGGCGGCAATGGCTACGTCGGTTGGGTGATGGCCAATCCGGGCTCGAAGGTCACCGTCTATGGCGACACCAACTGCGACGGCAAGCCAGACGGCTGGCTGACCATCGACACGTCGAAGCAGGGTTGGGCGATGTACGACGCGCAGGGTAATTACCTTGGTCAGCGCGGATGGAAGAAGCCAAAGCGCACCTATGCCTCCATGGAGCTTCAGGTGGATCGCGCATGGGACGAGAAGTGGGCGTTCAATGCGTCGTATGTGCTGTCATGGAATCGCGGCAATGCGGAAGGCCCGGTGAACTCGGACACCAACTTCGACGACACCGGTCGTACGGAAAACTTCGACGATCCGTGGGTCAACCTCAGTAGCGGTTACCTGCCGAACGATCATCGTCACCAGCTCAAGTTCCGTGGCACGTACGCGATCAACAAGCACTGGCAGGTGGGCGCCGATCTGGTCGTGCTCTCGGGTAGCCCGATCACGGGCTATGGCGTGGGCAATCCGTACGACGCGACCGTGTACCACAGCTATTTCATCTGCGTGCAGAACTGCGCGGATCCGGTGTCGGAAAACCGCGTCTACCAGGCCTCGCCTCGTGGCGAGAAGCGCACGCCGTGGACGTATAACCTTGGCGCGAGCATTACCTACCTGCTTCCCGTCAGCGACAAGAACAACCTGCGCGTGAAGCTTGCCGTCTATAACCTGCTCAACCAGCAGCGCACCCTTGGGGTGGACCAGGACCTTCAGACCTCGGTCGGCGGCACCAGTTCGACCTACCTCCAGCCGCAGCGGTTCCAGTCTCCCCGTTTCGGCCAGTTGACGGTTTCACTGGACTTTTAAGAGCGGGGATTGGGGGTGGGAAGTGGGGGTGTGTTTCCGGCGATCGCCTGAGGGCACTGCTATTGTCAGGCAGATGCAGCGCCTGCCGGGCGCGTGTCGGTCCCTCGGGCGATCGCCGGAAACACGCCCCCACTTCCCATCCCCAACCCCCTCTTCCGACCAACCATCATGACTACCCATACCGACACCTACGCTCTGGCAACCGTATTCGACGGCGTCGATCCGCACGCGCTCGCGCGGGTGGTCGGCACCCCCTGTTACGTGTACTCGGCCGCGACGATCCGCCATCGCATCGCCAGTCTTGCGACGGCACTTCGCGGCAGGCCGGTTACGCTTTGTTATGCCGTGAAGGCCAATCCCGGTTTCGCGGTCCTCCAGCTGATGGCTGCCGAAGGTGTCGGCGCGGATATCGTTTCCGAAGGCGAGATGTGGCGCGCGTTACGCGCAGGCATTCCCGCCGGGCGTATCGTCTTTTCCGGCGTCGGGAAGCAGGACAGGGAAATTCTTGCCGCGCTGGATGCCGGTATCTCGCGTTTCAACGTCGAATCGGCCGACGAGCTGGCATCGCTGCAACGGCTCGCCAGCGAACGCGGCCGCATGGCTCACGCCGCCGTCCGTGTGAATCCCGATGTCGACGCCCTGACGCACGCGAAGATCAGCACCGGCAAGTCGGAGAATAAGTTCGGCGTCAGTATCGCCGAGGCGCGCCGCTGGTTCGCCGGAAGCGGTTCGCTCTCCCATGTGCGGCTCGATGGCCTGCACGTACATATCGGCTCGCAGATCGTCGATGTCGCACCGTTTCGTCTTGCCATCGGCAGAGTGGGCGATCTGTGGCGCGAACTGGTTGCGGCGGGTCATGCGATCCGCAGCATCGACGTTGGCGGCGGCCTTGGCGTGCGCTATCGCGCGAGCGACCGGGCGGTCGATATCGCTGGTTATGTTTCGGCGATCCGGGAGGCGCTGACAGGATTCGACGGTGCGTTGCTGCTCGAACCCGGGCGCTATCTTGTTGCTGAGGCGGGCGTGCTGCTGACGCGCGTGTTGCGTGTGAAGCAGGGCGACGAACGTCAGTTCCTCGTGCTGGATGCGGCCATGAACGATCTGGCCCGCCCCAGCCTGTACGACGCCTGGCACGATATCGTCCCCCTGCACGACGCACCGCAACCGATGCAGGTATACGACGTGGTCGGCCCCGTCTGCGAGACCGGCGACACGTTCGCGCGCGAACGCGAGGTGGAAGCATGCCGCCCAGGCGACCTGGTGGCCATCCTGGGGGCAGGGGCTTATGGTTCGTCCATGGCCAGCACGTACAACTCGCGTCCGCTGGCCGCCGAAGTCATGGTTGAAAACGGGCGCTATGCGGTCGTGCGCAGGCGGCAGACCTTCGATGAAATGATTGCCGGCGAGCAGCCGGCGAACGACTGGCAGGTAGCATGAAAACCATCCACGCGGCGGTGCTGTCCTTTCTTCTGGCCAGTCCGCTCGCGCGGGCGGAGCGGGATCCTCCGATCACGATCGATACCCATGTCGATATTCCGCTGTCCTATATGCACGACCCGCGCTTCGATGCGGGCAAGGACAGTGTGCTGAAGGTCGATCTGCCGAAGATGAAACGCGGTGGCCTGGACGCTGCGTTCTTTGTGATCTACGTGGAGCAGGGGCCGCTGACGCCAGCCGGCTATGCGAAGGCCGTCGCGCAGGCGGCGCGTAAGTACGACGACATCGATCTGATGCTGGAGCGTTACCCGGAACGCATCCGGCTGGCCCGGCGACCGGAAGACGCGGTGGCCAACCGTGCGGCTGGCCGTCTCTCGGCGATGATCGGCATCGAGAACGGGTATTCGCTGGGTCACGACCTGAAGCGGCTCGATGCGGCCTATGCGCGCGGTGCGCGCTATATCGGACTCGCGCATGTCGGCAATAACGATCTTTGTGGCAGTTCGCTGCCGAAGGCGGAGCTTGGCGACACACCGGACAGCAACCTTGGCCTCAGCGACTTCGGGCGCGCGGTGGTGCATCGGGCCAACCAGCTCGGCATCATGGTCGATATCTCGCATGCGTCCGACGCCTGCGTGCGCGACGTGCTGGCTGCTTCGACCGTGCCGATCGTCGCATCGCATTCCTCGGCACGGGCGCTTACCGATCATCCGCGCAATCTTCCGGACGATCTGCTTCGTGCGATAGCGGCGAAGGGCGGTGTGATCCAGGCGGTGGCGTACAAGGAGTTCCTGAAGAAGGACCCCGCGCGCGAAGCGGCCGAAAAAAAGCTGCAGACGGACGTGGCGAAGAGCGCGGGCGACGCGGAGTACGACAGCGAGAAACACGACTACCTGCCCGCGTATGCCGAGGGGATGCGTCGCATCCAGCAGACGCATCCTCTGGCGACGCTGGAAGATTTCCTCGACCACATCGAGCATATGGTGAAGGTCGCGGGTGTGGATCACGTCGGCATTGCTTCGGACTTCGACGGTGGCGGCGAGGTGACGGGCTGGATGGATGCCTCGGAGACCCGCAATGTGACGGCAGGTCTGCGTCGACGCGGCTTCAGCGATGCGGATATCGCGAAGATATGGGGCGGCAACCTATTGCGGGTATGGGGCGTCGTCACGCAGGCAGCGACGCCATACGACCGTCTGTTCGACGAGGCCATGCGGCGTTACGACTTGCCGGGCCTGGCGGTCGGTGTCATCGAGAACGGCCAGGTCGTTTATACGCGCGCCGCAGGCGAGCGCATCGCCGGTTCCGGTCAGGCCATCGATCGCGACACGCTCTTCAAGATCGCATCCAATAGCAAAGCGATGACCACGGCGTTGCTGGCGCGCCTCGTTGCCGCCGGCAAACTGCGCTGGGACGATCCGGTGACGAAGTATCTTCCCGATTTCCGTATGTACGACCCGTGGGTCACCCGCGAGATCGAAGTGCGCGACCTGCTGATTCATAACAGCGGCCTGCGCGAGGGTGCGGGCGACCTGATGCTATGGCCGGAACCGAACACGTTCACGCGCAGGGACATCCTCGCCGGACTGGCGTACCTGAAACCCGAACACAGTTTTCGTTCGCGTTACGCGTACGACAACCTGCTTTATGTCGTAGCGGGCGAGGTAGCGGCGAGCGCGGGTGGGGCGCCGTACGAAACACTGTTGCGTCGCGAGGTATTCGCGCCGCTCGGTCTTTCGCGTTGCCAGATCGGACAGTGGCGGCGCGACGAGGTCGGCAACGTGGCGCAGCCGCATCTGCGTTTGCACGAACGGAATGTAGTGACGAATGCCGACGGCGATAACGTGCCTGCCATTACGTCGGCTGCCGCCGGCGGCGTGCGTTGCAGTCTGGACGATATGTTGCGTTGGGCGAACAACTGGCTGGCGCCGACCGCGGCGCAGCAGACGTGGCTTACGGCAGCCCAGCGCGAACCGCTCTGGTCCGCACAGATGCCGATGCCGGTGGGTGAGCGCCGCCGCGCATGGAACGACACGCATCTGTACGCCTATGGTTATGGCTGGCGACTGGCCGATGTCGACGGCATGTGGAGCGTTTCGCATACCGGCACGCTTTCGGGCATGTATTCGACGGTCAGTCTGCTGCCGAAGCAGCAGTCCGGGTTTGTGATCCTGATGAACGGAGGGGGCGAGGACGCGCGCGACGCACTCGCCGAAGCGCTGCTCAAGCGATTCACCGCACCGGGCGAGGATCGCGATGTCGCGTATTACGCCGACCGTATCTCGGCGGAGGCGAAGGCAGGCAAAGCCCCGCGCGCACCGGATACGTCGGGTCGCAAAGCCGTCACCGTCACGGAAGGAAAGGACTTTCTGGGGGTGTGGCGCGACCCGTGGTTCGGCGAGATATCGATCTGCCCGGCTAACGACGGGGTCGCATTCGTATCCGCCCGGTCTCCCGTGATGACCGGTATGTTGAAGCGGGTCGGCAAGCGATATCTCGTACAGTGGAACCGCGAACAGGTCGATGCCGAACCGTGGCTCGACCTGACCGATCCCTCGACGCTCCATCTGGCCAAGGTCGATCCCGATGCCGACTTCAGCAACGATTTCGAAGATCTCGCGTTCGCCCGTGTCCGCGATTGCCCGTAGCGCATGCGTTTGGCTGCTGCTATCGACAGGTGGCGCGTATGCGGCGGAGCCGCCGCCCACGATATCGCCGGCAAGCACGCCGGCCGAGGCGGGGATGGTCGATATTCGCGACCTGATTCCGGATATCGAAGAGAGTATTCACTACGCGGGTAGCGACAATTTTACCGGCGCTCCGGTGGACGGCTACGCCGCACCGCGCTGCTATCTGCGGACCGCCGCCGCGCAGGCGCTGCAGCGCGTCGAGACGGCGCTTCGCAAGGACGGCATGCGGCTGATGGTGTGGGATTGCTATCGTCCCGCGCGCGCCGTGCAGGCCTTCGTGCGCTGGGCACACGACCTCGCCGACGTGCGGACCAAGGCTCTGCACTATCCGAACCTCGACAAAAGCGTGCTGCTGGGCGACTACATCGCGCCCATCTCCGGGCACAGCAAGGGCGCGACGGTCGATCTCACGTTGATGCGCTGCGTGCCGGGCGGCAAGGGATGCCAACCGCTGGACATGGGTACGGATTTCGATTTCTTCGATCCTCTCGCCAACACCGATTCGCCGGCGGCGACGCCCGGACAGCGGGCTAACCGGCAACGGCTGGTCAAGGCCATGGCGGCAGCGGGCTTCGTGAACTATCCGCAGGAATGGTGGCATTACACGTTGCCTTCCGCAGCGGTGCCTGACGTTATCTACGACGTACCGGTGGAGTAATCATGCGCAAGGCATTGGGCTGGCTGGCGGTCGCCGTTGTGGTGTTGTCCGGTTGTGCCGGCAGCACGGCGAAACGGGACCGGGATGTCGACGGGCTGATGCAGCGCTACACGGGTAACGTGCCCGGCGCGTCGTTGCTGGTGCTGAAGGACGGTGTACAGGTCGTCCGTCGCGGCTATGGCATGGCCGATATGGAGCGGGGTATCGCCGCCACGTCCGCTACGAATTACCGGCTTGCATCGGTCACGAAACAGTTCACGGCCGCCTCGGTCCTCCTGCTGGTGCAGGACGGTCGCGTCGGCCTCGACGATCCCGTGCGTCGCTGGTTGCCGTCCCTGCCTTCTGCCGCCGACGGCATCACGATCCGTCATCTGCTGACGCATACGGGTGGCCTGATCGATTACGAAGACATCATGGCGCCGGACACGAAGGTGCAGCTTCGCGACGTGGATGTGCTGCATCTGCTGGAAGGCACGAATCGTACGTACTTCCCGCCCGGTAGCCAGTACCGCTACAGCAACGGCGGCTACGCCATGCTCGCGCTCATCGTCGAGAAGGCTTCCGGCATGAGTTTTCAGGCTTTCCTGCATGAGCGTATTTTCCAGCCGCTGGGCATGACGCGCACGCTTGCCTATGTGCAGGGCGGGCCGCCCGTCGACCATCGCGCCTTCGGGTATTCGGAGGAGGGCGGTCGCTGGACGCGTACCGACCAGAGCATGACCAGCGCGGTCCTCGGCGATGGGGGTATCTATTCGTCGGTGGACGATCTGGCTCGCTGGGACGCCGCGCTATACGACGACCGGCTGCTGAGCGACGAGTCGCGCCGTCTTGCTTTCAGGCCGTGGACGCATACGGACGATCCCACCATCGAATACGGTTTTGGCTGGCGCATTACCGGCGAGACACTGTGGCATTCGGGCGAAAGTATCGGCTTCAGGAATGTCATCGTGAGATATCCCGGCCGCCATCTCACCGTGATCCTGCTGACCAATCGGAACGACCCCGAGCCGTATCGCACGGCGCTGGCGGTGGCTGCATTGTTTCGCTGAGCCCGCCCCCGTTCTCTGTAGGAGCCCGCAAGCGGGATCCTGCAATGTGCGTGCGTCACACTATGGCCGTCTAAACGTCGATACGGTTGACACGCCCTTCCAATGTGCTACAAATGGTGCGCAGCAGCAGACAAAGGGGCTGTCCGTGCACTTCCCACATCCGGCTTTTCGCCTTTCCCGTCGCCGTGCGCGTATCGCGCCGCGATGTTGTATCTAGAGCGCGCCTCGCGCATGGCCTGAGGGCCCGTGGGTAGTCGCGCTCCTGTCCGCTCGACCGAACTGACTCGAATAAACGCCGCGCAGGCGTAACGGGCGGCTTTGTCCGTCGATCCTGCCAGCCGCTGCGAACGCGCCCGCCGCCCTTATAGAAGGCGGTGCGCCGGAGGCTGGCTTTCTTTTGGGAAGGGGTAGATAGCTCGATGGCAACGCCGTTACTGAAAAAATCGCTGCTCGTCGCGGCGATGTTCGCCGCGCTGGCCGATGGCGCATGGGCGCAGTCGACCACCGGAACGATCTATGGCCAGGTCAAGGCGAACGATGGCGATATCGTCCGTGTGGACAACGGGGCTGGCCTGACCCGCGAAACATCCGTGGATGCACGCGGCAGGTACTCGATCGCGCAGTTGCCGCTCGGCACCTATACGGTATCGGTGATAAGGCAGGGCGCGCCGGCGCAGACCCGCGACAACATCGCACTACGCGTCGGTTCGGGCGTGGAGGTGTCTTTCGCGGATCGCGATGTACAGGACCTCGGCGGCGTAAGCGTGTCGGCGCACGTGGCGCCATCGATCGACGTAACGTCCGTGGATTCGCGGACGATCGTCACCGCGGACCAGCTCGCGAAGCTGCCGCTCGCGCGCTCGTCCGAAGCGATTGCCTTGCTGGCGCCCGGCGTCGTCGACAACAGCGGTGGCTATAAGAGCGCCACGGGCAATTCGCTGGTGACCTTCGGTGGCTCCGCCGCGAGCGAGAATGCCTACTACATCAACGGATTCAGCACGACCGATCCGTTGCGTGGTTTCGGCGGCCTGTCGCTGCCGTATGGCGCGATCGACCAGCAGGAAGTCTATACGGGCGGCTATAGCGCGCAGTACGGCCGGTCCGATGGCGGCGTCATCAACGTGGTGGGCAAGCGCGGCACGAACGAATGGCATGGGGGCACCCAGGTCATCTGGGAACCGAACGCCGCTCGTGCGCAGAGCATCGACAGCTACTATACGAACGGCCTGCCGCCGCAGCCGCGTGCCGGATCGCTGTATGCGCCGAACCGCGCCAATACCGAAACGAGTACGACAGTCAGTGCTTATGCCGGCGGTCCGCTGATCAAGGACAAACTCTTCCTTTTCGCCGCGGCGGAAGTGGAACGGCAGACCGGCAACACGGTCAGCGACGTGACCAAGACGCAGGCGCCCGATACGCGATACCGCTACAACCTGCCGCGTTGGTACGCGAAGCTGGACTGGAATATCGACGACAGCAACATCGTCGAAGTGACCGGTGTGTCGGACAAGAGCGAAAAGCGGGGAACGATCTACGACTACGATTACACCGCAAGACAGCGCGGCGCGTACATCAACGGCGCCAGCAATGAAAAATACGGTGGCGACGTCTATACCGCGAAGTACACGGGTTACATCACCGACAGCCTGACCGTGACGGCGCAGTACGGCAAGATGGATACGGTCAGTTACATCAGTCCGCCCGGTTACGATCCCAGCGCGACATATATCGGCGGACTGGTCTACCAGAATCCCGCGATCACGGGCGGTTCGACCCGCAACGGTAACCAGACCGTTTTGTCGCTGACCAATCCCGGACGCGGGAACACCACGACCAATACGCGGTTCGACGTCAGCTATGTGCTGGGCGATCACACGCTCACGGCAGGCATCGACAATCAGACGGCGGTTGCCCGCGACCAGGGCAGTTCGAGTTCGGGGCCGGGCAACATCTGGACCTATGCACAGGGCCAGCCGAACCTTCCGATCTCGACGGGTCTGGGCGTCGCCGCGCCCGGATCGTATCCGGGCGGCGAGAACGGTTACTACGTCGTCAAGGGTGTGAGTTCGAGCCTGGCCACGGTGCGTTCGGCACAGCGCGCGCAGTTCGTCGAGGACAAGTGGCAGGTCAGCGACCGGCTGCTGCTGACGCTGGGTCTTCGCAACGACCAGTTCACCAACTACAACGCCAACAGCGAAGCGTTCATCCGGCAGACGAAACCGCAGTGGGCGCCCCGGCTGGGTTTCAGCTGGGACGTTTACGGCGACGCGAGCTTCAAGGTGTATGGCAACGCGGGGCGCTACTACCTCGGGCTGCCACTCAATCCGGCGCTGAATGCGGCCGGCGGTTACCTCAGTACCAGTCAGTACTTCACCTATACCGGCATCGCGAACGACGGTACGCCGACCGGCCTGACGGCTATCGCGCCGGGCGTGCCGGTGTCGTCGAATAACGCGCTGGGCATCCTGCCCGATCCGCGTACGGTGACCGCGAAGGGCATCAAGGCCGAGAACCAGGACGAATACATCCTCGGTTTCACGAAGCTTGCCGGCGACCACTGGCTTTACGGCGCCAAGGTGACCTATCGCAAGCTGCGCAACGCGATCGACGATTTCTGCGATATCGACGCCATCGTCGCCAAGGGGCGGTCGCTGGGTTATGCGATCGACGCCAGGCAGGCCAATAGTTGCTACCTGTTCAATCCGGGGCGGGCGAACACGTTCAATCTGAAGGATACGTCCGGCAACTATGTCGCCGTGCCGGTGACGAACAAGGAGCTTGGCTTCGACGCGCTCAAGCGTGCGTATTACAGCCTGGAGCTGTTGCTGGAGCATCCGTTCGACGGCCGCTGGTACGGGAAGGCCGGCTATACGTTCTCGCGCAGCTACGGCAACACCGAAGGACAGCTTCGCTCCGACCTCAACCAGACCGCCACCTCCACCAGCGAGGACTGGGACAACGGCGCGATCATGGAAAACACCAACGGTCCCCAGAACAACGACCACACGCACCAGATCAAACTGTTCGGCTATTACCAGATCACACCCGAGTGGCTCGCCTCGGCGAATATCAGTGCGATCTCGGGGACGCCTCGCCACTGCCTGGGCTACTACGGCCCGAACCACGAAGACCCGGTCGGTTACGCCCCGTACTACCACTTCTGCGATGGCCAGCCGTCTCCTCCGGGCAAACAGGGCCGGTTGCCCTGGGTACGGCAGATCGACCTTGGCCTGACGTATCGTCCCGATTTCGCGGATAAGAAACTGGCCTTCAGTGCGAGCATCTTCAACCTGCTCAACGAGCAGCACGCGCTTCAGCGCTATCCGGTATCCGAGTCGGGCCCCGGCGTGGCCGAGGCCGCTTACGGCGTCGTGACCCAGCGGCAGGCCCCGCGTTACGGGCGACTCAGCGTCTCGTACGACTTCTGAGGTGGGCCGGCCGTAGCGACTCGCCGGGCCGGCGGGTCGCTACGGCGTTATCATCGGCTTCTTCGCCCGTACGATAACGACCGTCCCCATGACATCTTTTCGCTTCGCTCTGGCTCAGTTCGACTTTCCCGTTGGTGCCACCCACGCCAACGCTTTACGGGCCAAGGAGCTGGCCGACAAGGCCCGGGATCAGCTCAAGGCATCCCTCATCGCATTTCCCGAGCTGACCCTGAGCGGCTATCCGCCGGAAGACCTGCTTCAGCGCCCGAGCTTCCTCGAAGCCTGCGCCGTGGAACTGTCCTCGCTGGCGCCGCGTATCGAAGGTATCGCCGCGGTGGTCGGGCATCCGGATACGCGCGGCGAAGTATTCAATGCCGCGAGCCTGCTCCGGGGCGGCGCGGTCGAGTGGACGTATCACAAGCAGGCGCTCCCCAATTACACCGTGTTCGACGAGAAGCGCTACTTCCGCGCCGGCGAGCACAGCCGCGTCTTCGAGATCGAGGGCGTGCGCGTCGGCATGCTGATCTGCGAGGACATATGGGAAGCCGAGCCGGCCGCGCACGCCGCCGCGGCGGGCGCCGAACTGCTGCTCGTCATCAATGCATCGCCGTATGACAGCCGCCAGGCCGCTACCCGCGAACGACTGCTGCGCCAGCGCGCCACCGAGAACGACGTGGCGATCGCCTATGTCAACCTCGTCGGCGGCCAGGACGACCTGCTGTTCGATGGCGGTTCGCTGCTGGTACAGCGCAACGGGAATATCGCGGCGCGTGCGCCCTCGTTCGAGGAAATGCTGCTGACGGTAGAGTTCGACAGCGCATCGCGCTCCCTGAAAGCCATCGACTGGCCCGAAACCGACGAGGGCGATCCGCATGTCGTCATGTATGCGGGCCTCGTTCGCGGCGTCCACGACTACGTCTGCAAGAATCATTTCTCGGGCGTGCTGCTTGGCCTTTCCGGCGGTATCGACTCGGCGCTGACGCTGGCCATCGCGGTCGATGCGCTGGGCGCCGACCGGGTCACGGCCGTCATGATGCCCACGCGTTACACGTCCGACCTGTCGCTGCACGAAGCCAAGGCACAGGCCGAGCATCTCGGGGTCGAATACCACGTCCTTCCCATCGAGAACATCTACGAATCCTTCGTCGGTACATTGGCGCCGGTATTTGAGGGCAGGGCGCCGGATATCACCGAGGAAAACCTCCAGTCGCGTTCGCGCGGCGTGCTGCTGATGGCCATGTCGAACAAGACCGGCCGCCTGCTGCTGTCCACGGGCAACAAGAGCGAAATGGCCGTCGGCTACGCCACGCTCTACGGCGACATGTGCGGTGCGTATGCCCCGCTGAAGGACCTCTACAAGACGGTGGTCTACGACATTTCGCGCTGGCGCGCGGGAATCGATGGCGCCATTCCAAAGGCGGTGATCGAGCGTCCGCCATCGGCGGAGCTGCGCCACGAGCAGACCGATCAGGATTCGCTGCCGCCTTACGACGAACTGGACGCCATCCTGGAACGTTTCATCGAAGGCGAGCAATCGGCGGAAGACATCATCGCAGCCGGTTACGACGACGCGACCGTGCGCCGTGTGATCCGCATGGTTTTCGTCAATGAGTTCAAGCGTCGGCAGTCAGCGCCGGGGCCGCGGGTGACGACCAAGGCGTTCGGGCGTGAGCGTCGGTATCCGATTACTTCTGGGTGGCGATAGGCGGGTGCGCTTTTCGGCGTGTTTGACCGGCTTGCACTAGAAGAGCGTCGCAATTCGGGAAGTCGCCGCACGGAACCAGTCGGCCCCCTCGCCGGGCCCACGTCGGACGGTCGCTGCGCGACGTGGGTGGACTGGCGGGGCTCGGTGAGCGGGCTCGGCTTTGCCATCGCTTTCGCCGTAGCACTCGGACGCTTCGCGAAGAGCCGTCGGCCACCGCCCTCGACGCTCCGGCTTCACCGTCGCTCGGGAAGGGATAGCCGCTGCGCGGCTGGTGTTCTATGGCTGCGCCCCGTCGCGCCCGCGCGGCGGGCGGGGGTTTTCGATTCGGCTCCTGCCTCAGCGAAAACGGCGGACCGTCCTGGTCCGCCCCCTGCGGGCCTTGTCCGCCCGCCGCGCTCGGTTGCGCAAGTCGCGTCGAGGGCGGTGGCCGACGGCTCTTCCGGGTGTTGCGGTTACGTGGAGGAAAGCAGCGCGTGACGCATGACCGGTGGTGACCGTATCTGGTCCGGTCCCATCACCTGCTCGGCTTGCGCTCTCCCCACAACAAACCGCAGTCGACGGTGCCGTGGCCGGGTTGGCCCTTGGGGCCGCCTTAGCCGAGGGCCGCGATGACTCGTCGGAGCGAAAGCGGCGCTACGGCCCGCTCCCGCAGGGACGGCGCCGAAGGCCCCAAGGGCCAACCCGGTCGCGGCTTCCTCAAGCCACGACCGTGAGGCGGCTGTCCCCGACCGAAGAGCGACAAGACACGTCAAGCCGTCCCCGTTAATGCGCGAAGAGCCAAAAAAAACCGGCTTTCGCCGGTTTTTTTTCGTTCCTCAATGGTGACCCGAGAACGGGATCGCCTTGCGCCAGATCGATGGGCCATGCGGCCACTTGGCGTCGGTGAGGTAGGGATGGTTCGGGTAGTTCAGCGCCAGCACCTGACGGGTCTGATCGGCCAGCGGCTGGCGGTCCAGCTCGATGTAGCTGCGGGTAAGGATCGCCAGGGCGTCCGCGGTCTGCGGCGACTGTTGGTAATGCTCGATGACGTACTGCGCGCGGTCGGCGGAGGCGATATAGGCCTTCACCCGCACGTAGTAAGTGGCAACGTTGATTTCGAACTGGGCCAGCTGGTTGCGCAGGAAGATCATGCGCTGGCGGGCGTCCGTGGCGTAGGCGCTGTTCGGATAGCGGCGCGTCAGCTGGCTGAAGTCGTCGAAAGACTGCAGGTTATAGCCCTGATCGCGGCGCGTGGAGGCGCCGTCGCGCTGGATATAGCGCTCGAGCAGACCGCCGGTTCGATCAAAATTGATCAGACCGCGCAGGTAATAGGCATAATCTGCATGCTTGTGGGTCGGAAACGTCTTGATGAATCGATTGATCGTCGAGGACGCGTCTTCCGGCTTGTTGTCTTTGTACTGCGCGTAAGCCAGCTCGATCTGAGCCTGTTCGTTGATGTCACCCGATGGGAAACGGGCGATGAGCCGTTGGTAGGCTTTCTCTGCCGCGGCGAAGTCGGCGTTTTCCAGCGATTCGTGGGCAGTGGCATAAAGCTTGTCCACCGGCATGGTGTCGATGGTGTCGCCTTTATGGCGGAACATCGAACAGGCGCTGGTCGCGAGGGCGAGAGCGAGCAGAATTATCAGCTTGGTAGCGCGCATTGAGAGAGTTCGGATGCTTAAGCGAAATTGCATGATAGCCGAAACCGGCCAGTTTCCGGGGGCACGGTCGTGACCGTGCTTCGGCATGAGGCCACGGTGCCGGTAACGGCCGCGGGACGTCGTTTCGACCAGGCTTTGGCCGAGATGTTCCCGCAGTATTCAAGATCCCGCCTGACCGGATGGGTCAAAGCGGGCTCGGTCCTGCTCGACGGCAAGAAGGCGCCCCCGCGCCAACTGCTGCATGGGGGGGAGAAAGTGGAGCTGGAGGCGGAGCTCGAAGCCGAGGTCGTGGCGGCTCCGGAGGCCATGGACCTCGATATCCGCTTCGAGGACGACGACCTGCTGGTGCTGGACAAGGCGCCGGGCCTGGTCGTCCATCCGGGCGCCGGCAACCCGGCGGGTACCCTGCTGAACGCCCTGCTGCACCATTGTCCGAAGCTGGCCGAGCTGCCGCGCGGCGGCATCGTGCACCGGCTGGACAAGGACACTGCCGGCCTGATGGTGGTGGCCAAGTCGATCGCGGCGCATACGGCGTTGGTGGCGATGCTTTCCCGCCACGACGTGCATCGCCAGTACGAGGCGGTGGTCATTGGCACCATGGTCTCCGGCGGTACGGTGGATCAGGCCATCGGCCGGCACCAGCACGATCGCCTGAAGCAGGGCGTGCGCGACGTGGAGGATGGCGGCAAGGAGGCGATCACCCATTACCGGATACGCGAGCGCTTCCGTGCCCATAGCGTGCTCCAGTGCAATCTGGAAACCGGCCGTACCCATCAGATTCGCGTGCATCTGGCCCATATGGGGCATCCGCTGATCGGCGATCCGCTTTATGGCAACGGCCTGCGTCTTCCGCGCGGCGCCGATCAGGCGCTGATCGATGTTCTGCGCGGGTTCCGTCGTCAGGCGCTGCATGCCGAGCGTCTGGCGTTCGAGCACCCGATCACGGGAGAGGCGCTGGACTTTGCCTCGCCGCGCCCGGCCGATCAGGAAGCCCTGATCGAAGCACTGCGTCTGGATACGGCGCAGCATCCGGACGACTGAGTATGAGCGAACCGTGGATTGTCCCCGACTGGCCGGTGTCTGCCGGTGTCCGTGCCGTGGTGACCACGCGGCTGGGGCCGGGTGTGTCGGCCGCGCCATTCGGGCGGTTCAATCTGGGATCGCGTTGCGGAGACGGTCCGCACGCGGTGGCGACCAATCGCAAGACGCTGGTAACGGCGTTGGACCTGCCCGCCACGCCGTTCTGGTTGCGACAGGTGCACGGAACGGCGGTGGCGAATGCCCTTGCCGGTCCGGTCGAACCCGAGGCGGATGCCTCGGTGGCGACGGGGCCGGGTGAGGTGCTCGCGATTCTGACGGCCGATTGTCTGCCGGTGCTGTTCTGTTCGCCGGACGGGAAACGCATCGGTGCCGCGCATGCGGGCTGGCGTGGATTGCTCGCGGGTGTGCTCGAACGGACGGTCGAAGCGATGGACGGTGAAGTCATCGCATGGATGGGGCCGTGTATCGGTCCCGCATCGTACGAAGTGGGCGACGAAGTGCGCGATGCGTTCGTGGCCGTGGATGCCGCGGCGAGCGGGGCTTTCCGTCCCACGCGTCCCGGACACTGGCTATGCGATCTGTACGCGCTGGCCCGGATGCGGCTGGCGGGTGCGGGCGTTGCCGGCATTTACGGCGGGGGATTCGACACCCTGACCGACGAGCGGTTCTATTCGTATCGCCGCGATGCCGCGGGAAGCGGGCGATTTGCCTCGCTGATCTGGACCGACGCCTGACCGACGACTGCAAACTCCCGCCCGTTCGGGCGGGAGTTCACGAAGGTTAGTCCTTCTTCTTTTTGAAGAACTTCGCGATGACCCCGCCTATCGCGGCGATGCCGATCACGATGAATTTCTTGGCGGCGAGCAGGAGCAGGCCCAGTTTCGCGAACAGACCGGCCTTGGCCGCGATGCCGCCGGCGACCAGTGCGCCGATGCCGTATGCCGCTATCTTGTCCGTCTTCTCGTCGAAGTCGCCGTACTGCTTGCCGGCTTCGAAATCGGTCATGGCCAACACTTCGGGCATGTCCTTTTCGACCTTGGGCAACTGGCCGATGGGGGCGATGGCCGAGAGTTGCAGATAACCATGGCGGCCCAGCACGCGGATGTCGTAATTCAGGCTGCGCGACTGTTCGCCATCCTTGTCCTTGAACTCCAGTTCGCGAGCCCAGTAGAGCTTGTGCGAGTCGGCGTCGTAATGGGGCGCGGTGGCCCAGCCAACGAGTTCGACGGCCGGGTAGCCCTCTTTGACGCGCTCTTCGTTGGCATCGTGCGTACCTTCCTTCATATCTTTCAGAAGGTCGTCGTAGTCGATGTTTTTTGCTTCGTCGTCGCGGACGTGGCCATCGTCGGAGTAGGTGACGATCACGGCCCAGGCGCTCTCCTGGGTCAGTACGTCCGACGTGGTGCCGGGCACGATAAGGCCGAGTACGTCCTTGTCCGGCGGGTTGCCCCACAGGTCTTCGAGTACGCGCTGGGCATCGCTCGCGGGGACGAAGGCGTAACCGGGCTTGAGCTTCAGCGTGGCATGTGCGCCGGGAACGGTGACGTTACCCGTCTGCAGCGTGACGGACGACAGGAATTTACGCAGCGCGGCATCGTCGGCGGCATCGTCCGAAGACGCAGCCGCGCCATCGTCGGCCACGACGACAGGAGTGGGTTCCGCGAATGCAAGGCCAGCGGGTCCGGTGGCGAGGGCCGCAAGCAGGGCCGCCCGCAGCGCGCAGGACGCGATCGTCATTGAATGTCCCCTTGGAGTTCGCGCGACACGGTGTGTCGAAGAACGCGACCGCAAGATTGTACGAGATCGCGCGCGCCGTGGCGCGGGGGTCACGATATCGTCAACGGCGTCGGCAGATAGATTTCCGGCTTGACCTTCGGCGGCTCGGTCAGTGCCTGCATGAAAGCGTTGCGCCACGCCGTGATGTCGTTGCGTTCCAGGACATCCATCATCGACTGCCAGCGCATGCGGCGCTCTTTCAGCGGCATTTTCAAGGCGCGCGACAGGGCATCGGATACCTCGTCCAGGTCCGACGGATTGACCAGCAGCGCCGCATCCAGCTCCTGCGCCGCGCCCGCGAAGCGGGAAAGCACGAGTACGCCGGGGTCCTGCGGGTCCTGGCAGGCAACGTATTCCTTGGCCACGAGGTTCATGCCGTCGCGCAGCGGCGTGACGAGACCCACTTTGGCTACGCGGAAATAGCCCGCCAGGACCTTATGCGCGAACGACTTGTTGACGTAGCGGATCGGTGCCCAGTCCGGCTCGGCATACTGGCCATTGATATGGCCGGCGCTGCGTTCCAGTTCGCGACGGAGCTGGCGGTATTCGGGAACGTCGGAACGGGACGGCGGCGCGATCTGCAACAGCGAGACGCGACCGCGCATGTCCTTGTGATCGCGCAGCAGGCGCGCGAATCCTTCGAAACGTTCCGGCAAGCCCTTGGAATAATCGAGCCGGTCGACGCCGATGATCAGCGCGCGATCGTCCAGGCTGGCGCGCAATCGGGAGACCGCGCCGGTGTCTTCCGCGCGATGCGCCAGCTCCACGGCTTCGGCGGTGTCGATGCTGATCGGGAAGACACCTGCCCGGAAGATACGGCCATTAGCGGCACGGATGCGGCCGCCGGTACGCATCGCGGCCCCGAGTTCGTGCAGGAAATAATCTTCCAGCGCGCGCAGGTCGCGCTGGGTGTGCAAGCCGACCAGATCGTACGATGCCAGTGGCTCAAGCAGTTCGCGATGCCGTGGCAGCGTGATCAGCAGGCCTGCCGCCGGAAGCGGCGTATGCAGAAAGAATCCGATCTTGTTCTCGACGCCCAGCTCGCGAAGCATGGCGGCCAGCGGAATCAGGTGATAGTCGTGCACCCAGATCACGTCGTCTTTCTGGATCAGCTTCGCAACGGTACGTGCGAAGACGCGATTGACGCGCAGGTAGCCTTCGAGATGATCGCGCCGGTAGTCGACGAGGTCGCCGCGATAATGGAACAGCGGCCAAAGGGCGCGATTGGCGAATCCGCTGTAGTAATCGTCGTGGTCGGCTTTCGAGAGATCGATCGTTGCGTAACTGATGTTGCGCTCGGAGACCTCGTGCACTTCCCTGCCGCTGTCGGCGGCGATGTTGCCGCTCCATCCGAACCACAGGCCCCCGCGTTCCTGGAGTGCGGCGTTCATGGCCGATGCTAGCCCGCCGGTCTGGGTCTGCCGGGGCAGCGCCACGCGATTGGATATGACGACTAGGCGGCTCACGGCCGCGCGACCTTTTTGGTGGCGACAGACCCGGTACGAGCCTTCATTCCGCTGCCGGAATCGGGCTGGGCTGGCTTCGGGCGGCTTTCCGGTTGGGGCATCGACTGCGTCTCCTTTATGTGAGCGTGGCGCTCACGTCAGCCAACCAAGCATGGACACCGGCCGGGCTAGGTAACGTGAAACCGGCGACCGTGGGTTCGCGCGTTCCGACCCTGATACTGCTGCCTCCGTGTGCGTTGACGATGACAAAGGCATGTTCGTCGGTGAAATCGTCGCCGAGGTAGATGGGTCGTCTGCCGACGAACGGTTCGCTGCGAAGCATGGTTTCGACGGCTTTGCCTTTGTCCATGCCGCGTGGCTTGAACTCGTAGACATAGCTGCCCGGTTGCACTTCGAAACCCGGAAAGCGCGCCGCCACGGCGGGCGTCAGCGCGGCCAGCGCGGCCTGGCGTTCCGGTCGCTCGCGGCAGTGCAGGGCGATGGAAAATCCCTTGTCTTCCACGCGCACGCCAGGTAACGACGATGCCAGTGCGAATACGGCGTCGCGCAGCGCGGCCAGTTCCACCGGGTCGACCGTCGCCGTTTCGATGCTGCCGTTCGCGCCGCGCCTTTCCATTCCATGTTGCCCGGCGGCGGCCCATGCCGGACGACCGAAGAGCCGGTCCAGGCTGGCAATGGGGCGGCCACTGACCAGGGCCAGTGCGCCGCCGAGTTGTTCGCGCAGGCGGTCCAGCATCGGCACGAGGCCGGAGTCGACGGTGACGCCCTCGGGATCGTCGGCAAAGGCGAGCAACGTGCCGTCGGCGTCGAGAAAAAGGGCGCTGTGTGCGGTAACGAGGCTGGGAGGAGGAGCGCCGAGCGGAAGGGATCGATGCGGTGCGGTCACGTTGACTCGTTTCGGCAGCGGGTGCCCAGTCTGCCAGCCCGTTTGTGAAAACGACCTTTAGTCGACGGTTGAAGGCGTATGGTCTGACCCGCACCTATTGGCCAGTGGCGGCGCGCGGCTGCCAGACAGATATGGGAGAGAAACCGATGCGAATGGATAAGCTGACGTCGCGGTTCCAGCAGGCCCTTGCCGACGCCCAGTCGCTGGCCGTGGGGCGCGACAACAACCTGCTCGAGCCGGCACACGTCATGGCGGCCTTGCTCGACCAGCAGGGTGGCTCCACCGGCCCGCTGCTGACCCAGGCCCAGGTCAACGTGCCGACCTTGCGTCAGCGTGTGGCCGAAATACTGGATCGTCTTCCGCGGGTCACCGGACAGGAAGGCAATATCAGTGTTGGCAACGAACTGACACGCCTGCTCAACCTCACCGACAAACTCGCGCAGCAGCGCGGCGATCAGTTTATCGCGAGCGAATTGTTCGTCCTGGCCGCGCTGGAGGATCGTGGCGACATCGGTGGCGCGTTGAAGGCGGCCGGTGCTACGAAGGAACGTCTGGAAGCGGCTATCGAAAAGCTGCGCGGCGGGGAAAAAGTGCAGTCCGAGAATGCCGAGGAACAACGCCAGGCCCTGGAGAAATACACCATCGACCTGACCGAGCGTGCCGAAAACGGCAAGCTCGATCCGGTGATCGGTCGCGACGAGGAAATCCGGCGTACGATCCAGGTACTGCAGCGGCGCACCAAGAACAATCCGGTGCTGATCGGCGAGCCGGGCGTGGGCAAGACCGCCATTGTCGAAGGGCTGGCCCAGCGCATCATCAATGGCGAAGTGCCCGAAGGCCTGCGCGACAGGCGCGTACTGTCGCTGGACATGGGCGCGCTGATCGCGGGTGCGAAATTCCGTGGCGAGTTCGAAGAACGCCTGAAAGCGGTGCTCAACGATCTCTCGAAGCAGGAAGGCCGCGTCATCCTGTTCATCGACGAACTGCATACGATGGTCGGTGCCGGCAAAGCCGACGGCGCGATGGACGCGGGCAATATGCTGAAGCCGGCGCTGGCGCGCGGCGAGCTGCATTGCATCGGTGCAACCACGCTGGACGAATATCGCAAATACGTGGAAAAGGATGCGGCGCTCGAACGCCGCTTCCAGAAAGTCTTCGTGGGCGAGCCCAGCGTGGAAGACACGATCGCGATCCTGCGTGGCCTCAAGGAGCGTTACGCGGTGCATCACGGCGTGGAGATCACCGATCCCGCGATCGTCGCGGCGGCGACGCTGTCGGCGCGTTATATCCCGGATCGGCAGTTGCCCGACAAGGCTATCGATCTGATGGACGAAGCGGCCTCGCGCATTCGTATGGAGATCGACTCCAAACCCGAAGAGCTCGATCGTCTGGAGCGCCGCCTGATCCAGCTGAAAATTCAGCGCGAGGCACTGCGCAAGGAGAAAGACGAGGAATCGAAGCAGCGTCTGGCCACTCTGGAAAGCGATATCGAAAAGCTGGAACGCGAATTCTCCGACCTCAATGAAGTCTGGAAATCGGAGAAAGCCACCCTGCAGGGCGCAACGAAGATCAAGGAGCAGATCGAGCAGGCGCGCCTGGAACTGGAGGCCGCGCAGCGCCGGCAGGACTACGCGAGGATGAGCGAGATCCAGTACGGCAGGCTACCGGAACTGGAAACGCAGCTTGCCGCCGCGCAGACAGCGGAGCAGCAGGATTTCACCCTGTTGCAGGATCGCGTCACCGCCGAGGAAATCGCGGAAGTGGTGTCGCGCTGGACGGGTATTCCCGTCGCCAAGATGCTGGAAGGCGAGCGCGAGAAGTTGCTGAATATGGAAGAGGCACTGCATGCGCGTGTCGTCGGTCAGGACGAGGCGGTTCGCGCCGTGTCCGACGCGATCCGGCGCGCGCGTGCGGGTCTGTCCGATCCCAATCGTCCTTACGGTTCGTTCCTGTTCTTAGGTCCCACGGGTGTGGGCAAGACCGAGCTGTGCAAAGCGCTGGCGGGATTCCTGTTCGATACGCAGGACGCGATGATCCGCATCGACATGAGCGAGTTCATGGAAAAGCATTCCGTGAGCCGGCTGGTTGGCGCGCCTCCGGGTTATGTGGGTTACGAAGAGGGTGGCTATCTGACCGAGGCGGTACGTCGCCGGCCGTATAGCGTGATCCTGCTCGACGAAGTCGAGAAGGCCCATCCGGACGTATTCAACATCCTGCTGCAGGTACTGGACGATGGACGCCTGACCGACGGTCAGGGCCGCACGGTGGATTTCCGCAATACGGTTATCGTCATGACCTCGAACCTGGGTTCCAACCTGATCCAGGAGCAGGCGGGCGACAGCGAGGCGGATTACATGCAGATGAAGGCGTCGGTGCTAGGCGTCGTGCAGGGCCACTTCCGTCCGGAATTCATCAACCGTCTGGACGACCTGGTGGTGTTCCGTCCGCTGGACAAGCGGCAGATCCGTTCGATCGCACGCATCCAGCTCGATTACCTCGGCAAGCGTCTGGCGGATCGCCAGCTGAAACTGGAACTGACCGATGCCGCGGTCGACCTGCTCGGTAGTGCCGGATTCGATCCGGTCTATGGTGCTCGTCCGCTGAAGCGGGCGATTCAGCAGCAACTGGAGAACCCGCTGGCGCAAAAGATCCTGTCTGGAGCGTTCGCGCCGGGGCAGACGATCCGCGTGGATTCGGACGGGTCGCATCTGATGTTTTCGGCGGAGTAGTTCTGGCAGGGGTTTCCGCATCGTCGCTTCGTTGGATTTTCGCCGACAAAGTCGGCTCCCACCAATCAAGAGCGAACGCTCGACAACCGGTGGGAGCCGACTTTGTCGGCGAAAGCCAACGAAGCGGTTTAGCCGCTATTTCCAGCGATACGCCACCTTCCCGTAAACAAACGCACCATTGAACCCGAACGGCGAGCTACTGCTATACGGCAGAATCCCCGACGTGCTGTTCGCTGCGAGTACTTCATCCGGATACTTGTCGAAAATGTTGTCCGCGCCGAGCGTGAACGTCCAGTTGTCGACGTTGTAGTCGGCGGCAAGATCGAGCACCCACTTCGCCGAGAACGTCTGATCGTTCGCCGGTACCGTGCTCAATACCGTGAACTGCCCGTAGCGGCTGAGATCGGCACGGAATCCCCAGTCGCTGAGGCGGTAGTTGCCGCCCAGGGTCAGTTTGTCGCGCGGCGATCCCTTTGTGATGCGACCCTGTTCGACACGGCCGATACGCTGCAGCGTGAGTCCGTTCTGCGATAGCTGCGGTGGGTTGGGTGCGATGTTGAGGATGTCGGTCTTGTTGTAGTTGTAGCCAAGGTTGAGGTCGAGCGTGCCGACCGAAACATTCGGGCGCCAGCTGCCCACGATGTCGACGCCGCGCGTGCGGGTGTCGACGGCGTTGGTGAAGTAGCGGCCGCCGTTGACGCCCGGATAGCCCTGCGAGGCAAGGAATGCCGCGACGGCGGTGCCGGTCAGGTTTTCGGACAGGACGATGCGGTCGCCGATACGTATCTGATATGCATCGACGGTGACCGATGTGGCATCGGTCGGCTGCACGACAAGGCCGAGGCTGTAATTGGTCGACTTCTCGGCCTTCAGCTTCTGCGCGCCGAACGATTGAGCGACCGGACTGGTGACCGGGAACGTGCGCACTTCGTACGGTACGCTGTTGATAAATACCGTCGATGTCGTGGAGTAAAACTGCTGTGCGAGCGACGGCGCGCGAAAGCCATTGGATGCCGTGGCGCGCAATGCGACTTTGTCGGTGAAGGCATAGCGCGCGGATAGTTTGCCGGCGACGGTGTTGCCGAAGTCGCTGTACTTCTCGTAGCGAGCCGCCGCGGATGCCGAGAGTTTCTCGGTGACCTCCGCATCGAGTTCTGCATAGGCCGCATAACTATGCCGGCTGTTCGAGCCCGAATCCGACGGCCGGAAGCCGGGGAAAACCTGCGCACCGGTACCGGAGTAGGACGTGGGATCGCCCGCGTCGATTTCGTAGTTTTCGTGCCGGTATTCGCCGCCCCATGCAAAGGTCAGCGGGCTGTGCAGCCAGCTCGCGTCGAAGTCTTTCGATACGTCGAGGTTCACCAGTTTTTCGGTGTTCTGCAACGTACCTGCGTAGAAGTGCGTCGGACTGGTGGGGCCGAGCGTGGTGTTCAGGCTGTTGTCGACATCGAATTGCAGCTGGTTCTGGCCGTAGTTGCCACTGAAATCCCAGTTCCAGCCGGCCGTCTGTCCACGGATGCCGGCAACCAGCGAACGGTCCTTGGACGTGGTGGCGATGATCGGCAGGAAGCCGTCGGGATAGATCGAGCGGATGTTGCGGCTGTCCAGCCCGGGGCGCCAGAAGCCGGCGGCGTCGGCGTTGCGGTTGCTCGCGTTGCCGAAGGCATACAGCGTGACCGTAGGGGCCAGGTTGTACTGGGCGTTGACGAACGCCGACTGATGTTTGACGTCCGGATCGCCGAAGCGCTGGTTGACGCGGCCATAGCTGGGATCGGCGGGATTGCGCAGGTCGGGGCCTGCGCGATTGGTCGGATCGTCGTGACCGGCATCGCCCGCCACGCGTATCCAGCCATCCTTGCCGAGGGCGAAACCGATATCGCCGCCGCCGTCGCGCTGGATGCCGTCGCCGGCACTGTATTTGCCCAGTGTGCCGTTGACGCTGCCGCCGGTCGCGCCGCCTTTGAGCACGATGTTGATGACCCCGGCGATGGCATCGGAGCCGTACTGGGCTGCCGCGCCGTCGCGCAGGACTTCGATGTGGTCGACGGCCTCGATAGGAATGGCGTTGAGATCGACCGGCGACGAACCGCGCCCCTGCGTGCCGTTGAGATTCACGATGGCGCCTGTGTGCCGGCGCTTTCCGTTAACCAGCACCAGTACCTGGTCCGGGGAGAGGCCGCGCAACTGGGCGGGGCGAGATCCGTCCGTACCATCGGTCAACGAAGGTCGCGGAAAATTGAGCGAGGGCAGGGCGCGTGCAAGCGCCGTGGCGAGTTCGGTGGTGCCGGTAGCTTGCAGGTCGCGCGGGCCGAGCACGTCGATGGGAGCGAGCGATTCGCTGACCGTGCGTCCGGTGGCACGTGTGCCGGTCACCACGACGGTGTCGAGCTGGGATGCTTTTTCGGGAGTCGGCGGCGCGTCCTGGGCCATCGAGCAGTTCGCGGTCAGCGCCAGGGCGATGGCGGTGGTAAGCGCGGCGTGTCGTGCACGGATGCGTTGCAGGCTCATATTGTCTTCCCCGGAAAGGCACCATGGCGTTATGCTGCGGTGCACGAAATGTCAGGCTTGCATAAAATGCGATGCCAGGTCAACAGCCGTTTAGACGTCCAAAGAAAATCCCGGTTTCTGTAGGAGCCCGCTTGCGGGCGAAAGCCAACGGAGCAGTGACGATGTGTGTCGCATCCGCAGCCCGTAGAGCGGGCTCGCGGAGGTGAGCATCCGTCTTCCCCGCCCTGCTGGCTTTCGCACCGTCATTAGATCTTTTGCCTGGCACAAGCCCGCAAGCGGTCTCCCGTAAGGAGGAATGCGCGCCCACAGACATGGAGGGATGCGCGCGCGCCCATTGAAAAACCTGCCTTCGGACAGATAATGCCGGGCTACGGCGCGCAATGCGCCAGATACGGAGCTTCCCCCATGCCCATCTACGAATTCCAGTGCCAGGCCTGCGGGCATCGCTTCGAACGTCTGCAAAAGATCTCGGACGCCGATCCGGAGATTTGTCCGACCTGCGGCGAGCCCCGCGTAGGGCGGATGTTGAGCGCGCCGTCGTTCCGTCTGGCTGGCAGTGGCTGGTACGAAACCGACTTCAAGAAGGACGGCGACAAAAAGAAGAACCTGGTCGAAGGCTCCAGCGGGGCGCCCGCCTCTCCGGCCGCGGCCGCGGCAGCGGCCCCTGCGCCTGCACCTGCACCCGCGCCATCCACGGGTAGCGCGTCGACCGACTGAATGGCCGGTAATCGCCGTGTAGGGACGGAAACGCTTTCGTCGATTCCGTTCAATGGCCGTTGTGGATGATGCGATAGCTTGGGGTCATTCACAGCGGGAGTTACGTATGCGCGGTTTTGTCGGCATGGTCGCTATAGCGGCGGTGGCGTTTGTCGTGGGAGCGGGAGTGGGCGTGCCGGTCACGGCGCATGCGCAGGGCTATGGCCCGATCCATTGCGATAGCAATGGCGGACGCTTTACCCGATGCGATGTGCCCTGGCGCGATGCCGAGCTGGTCCGCCAGGATTCGAATGCCCCATGCGAACGAGGCCGTAGCTGGGGTATGGATCGTCAGGGCCTGTGGGTCGACAAAGGTTGCCGTGGCCAGTTCGTCCCCGCGCGCGGGCGTCCCGGCTGGGGCGGCGACGATGGTCGTCCCGGTTGGGGTGGCGGTCGCCCGGATGACGACGACGACCGGCCGGGCTGGGGCGGTGGACGCCCCGACGATGGCTATGGCCGGCCGGGTGGCTGGGGGCGCGAACGCATCGTCGATTGCGACAGCAATAACAGCCGGTACAACCGTTGCAACATCGATGTCGGTCGCGGTGGGGTCCGTCTGATCAAGCGCAAGTCCGACGCGCGCTGCAACGAAGGCGAGGGCTGGGGCTGGGACGGTCGCGGCATATGGGTGGACCGGGGCTGCCGGGCGCAGTTCTCTGTCGACGTACGCTGAGTTGGGGCGGGCGCCTACATGCATTGGTGAAGCTAACTGTCTTCGGGGTTAGGGCGACGTACGTATTGTTTCGGCAGGAAGCCAAGACAGCCACAAGGAGTTGCCATGCGCGTCGCCACGATCGCCTTTCTCGTTGTTATCGCTACTGGACTCGCCGGTACCTGGTCGTTCCTCTCGCAGGCGCTGGCTCAGGAGGGGCCGGTGACGTGCGAGAGCCAGGATGCCCGCTTCACTCGTTGCTTCGTGACCTGGCAGGACGCCAAAGTGGTTAAGGGTTTGTCGAAGGCCTATTGCGAGCGAGGAGTTAACTGGGGACTGGATCGCGAGGGCTTGTGGGTGGATCGGGGTTGCCGGGCCAGGTTTGCCGAGGTCTCCGATCGCGAATCCATCCACGTCCGGCGCGCAAGAATTGTTCATGCCGATGAATCTCGCGATCGGGACCGGACGGTGGTGCTGGACCGCGATCGAGGCCATGGAGGGTTCGACTGGGCTCGACCGTACGATGAAACGCACAGGGCCGGGGAGGCCCGGCCGGGCGGTGCCGCTTCCTCGCGCGTTGTCGAATGCAATAGCCGGGAGCGGAGGTATCGCGTCTGTCTCGCGGGGCGCGGCAATCACCATGGCCGGATGATCCGGCAACTGTCCGACGCCCGTTGCCAGGAAGGTTACAGCTGGGGATGGAACCGGGCCGGCGTTTGGGTGGACAAGGGCTGCCGCGGTATTTTCGAGGTATACGACTGAGCGCCCCTCGTGGCCTCCGGCGGCCTTGAGAGACCCCGTGTCATGGTACGATCCGGGGTCTTTTCATCGCTTTACGCCGCCACGGCGGCCCGGAGTCTTCACGCGCATGCGCACGCACTTTTGCGGTCTGATCGACGAGTCGCTGATCGGCCAGGACGTCACCCTCTGCGGTTGGGTCAATACGCTTCGTCTCCAGAGCCACGTGGCCTTCGTCGACCTTCGCGACCACGAGGGCATTGCCCAGGTCGTGATCGAGCGCGAGAACGTCGATGCGTTCGCCATCGCGGGTGATCTCGGCTACGAGTTCTGCATCAGGGTCACCGGCCAGATCCGTAAGCGCCTTGCGTCCAACGACAAGCTGAAGACCGGCACGGTGGAGCTCATCGCCGAACGCGTGGAAATCCTCAACGCGGCCCGCGATCTGCCGTTCGCGCTGCACGAGACGCCGAACGAAGACATGCGGATGACCTACCGTCATCTGGACCTGCGCCGCCCGGAAATGCAGCAGATGATGCGCACGCGTACCGCGCTGGTGCGCGAGCTGCGCCGCTATCTGGATAACGCGGGTTTCCAGGATATCGAGACGCCGATCCTGACGAAGGCCACGCCGGAAGGCGCGCGCGACTACCTGGTGCCCAGTCGCGTGCATCCGGGGCAGTTCTACGCGTTGCCGCAGTCCCCGCAGCTGTTCAAGCAATTGCTGATGATGGCTGGCTTCGATCGTTACTATCAGATCGCGCGCTGCTTCCGCGACGAAGACCTGCGCGCCGACCGCCAGCCGGAATTCACCCAGCTCGACCTGGAGTTCGCCTTCGTCGAAGAGCGCGACGTGCAGGACTTCGTCGAGGACCTGATTCGCCATGTATTCCGCGAAGTGCGCAAGGTCGAGCTGGATGCCAGCTTCCCGCGCATGACGTACGAAGAGGCCATGCGCCGCTTCGGCTCGGACAAGCCCGACCTGCGCATTCCCCTCGAACTCAACGACATCGCCGAGGCGGTGAAGCACGTGGAGTTCAAGGTGTTCGCCGAACCGGCCAACGACCCGGCGGGCCGCGTGGCCGCGCTGCGCGTGCCGGGCGGCTCGGACCTTTCCCGCAAGGACATCGACCTGCTCGCCGAATACGCCGGCAAGTACGGCGCGAAGGGCCTGGCGTGGATGAAGATCGAATCCCTGGCCAAGGGCCGCGAAGGCGTTGCCTCGCCGGTGCTGAAATTCCTCGACGATGCCGCGCTGGAGAAAATGCTTGCGCTGACCGGCGCGCAGGACACCGATCTGGTGTTCTTCGGCGCGGGTGCGTGGAAGACGGTCACCGACTTCATGGGTGCCTTGCGTATCAAGGTCGGTCGCGACCGCGGTCTGGTCGAAAATGCCTGGAAGCCGTTGTGGGTTACCGACTTCCCGATGTTCGAATACGACGCCGACGAAAAACGTTACGTCGCCCTGCATCATCCGTTCACTGCGCCGAAGGTCGACGACATCGCCGATCTGCGCGCCAATGCGGCGAACTCGGTCAGTCGCGGCTACGACATGGTGCTCAACGGCAACGAAATCGGCGGAGGGTCCATCCGTATCCACCGTCCCGACATGCAGAGCGCGGTATTCGAACTGCTGGGCATCGGTGCGGAAGAGGCCGATGCGAAGTTCGGCTTCCTGCTGAAGGCACTGCGCATGGGCGCGCCGCCCCACGGTGGCCTGGCCTTCGGTATCGACCGTATCGCCGCGCTGATGGCGGGTACCGAGTCGATCCGCGACGTTATCGCCTTCCCGAAGACCACCAGCGCACAGGATCTGATGACCGACGCACCGTCGACGGTCTCCGATCCGCAGCTGAAGGAACTGCACGTGCGGGTCGCCATCGAACCGAAGGCCTGACGGCCCGCATGCGATGAGCGCCGACGCCCCCCAGGTCATTCTGCTGCACGGCCTGTGGATGCGGGGATTCGCGCTGGCGATGCTGCAACGTCGCCTGCGCGAAGCGAATTTCGAGGTCCATCGCTTCGAATACATGAGTGTGGCCTCGCCCCCCGAAAAAGCGATCGAGCGACTGCGCAAGCGTATGAAGGCGCTGGCTCCCGCGCCGGTCCATATCGTGGGTCATAGCCTGGGCGGTATCCTGGCCCTGCTGGCCTGTCGCGAGCAGGACGACCTGCCGCCCGGCCGCATCGTCTGTCTGGGTTCGCCGCTTGCCGGCAGCGCCGCCGCGCGTGGCCTGACGGGGCATTGGGGTGGCGACATGCTGCTCGGCCGCAGTCGCGAACTGCTCGAGCACGGACTGGAGCGCTGGGACGGCGGACGCGAGGTCGGCATGGTCGCCGGGCGCATGCCCATGGGGCTTGGCGCTTTCCTTGGCGACCTGAACACCGAGCACGACGGCTCGGTGGCCGTGGCGGAAACCCGGCTGCCCGGTATCGCCGCCCATTGCACGCTGGAAACCAGTCACACGGGCCTGCTGGTGTCCGCGGATGTGGCGCGCCAGGTGGTTTCGTTCCTGCGCGACGGGCGTTTCGAGGTCGCCTGAGGGTTTCCCTCGCACGCGCTCGCCATTCGGGTAAAATCCGCCGCTTGTCCGTCTGTAAGTGGCAGGAAATGTTATGGGTAGAGGCCCGTCCATCGAAGGTCGCAAGAATGCCGAAGACGCCAAGCGCGCCAAGGTATTCACCAAGCTGATCCGCGAAATCACCATCGCGACCCGCGGCGGCGTACCCATTCCCGCGGAGAACCCGCGCCTGCGCGCGGCCGTGGACAAGGCTTTGTCGGCCAACATGACTCGCGACACCATCGATCGCGCCATCAAGCGTGGCTCGGGTGCCGACGGCGGCGCCGACATGCATGAAATCCGCTACGAGGGCTACGGCCCGGCGGGTACCGCGCTGATCATCGACTGCGTGACCGACAACCAGACCCGCACCGTCGCGGACGTTCGCGCCGCGCTGAACAAGCTCGGCGGCAACATGGGCACCACCAATTCGGTGGCGTTCCAGTTCACCCGCGTCGGGCAGGTCGTCGTCCACACCGGTGGCGACGCGGGTGTCGAGTCGAAGCTCGAGGAAGCCGCAATCGAGAACGACGCGGAAGATGTCGTGATCGCCAACGGCGTCGGTACCGTCCTGCTGGCCGCCGACCCCATCGCGGTCGAGGCGATGCGCAAAGCGCTCGCCGCCGCCGGTTTCAAGGTCGACAGCTCCGATGTCGTCATGCGTCCGAACGGTCCGCTGGTCACGCCAACCGGCGAAGCGCTTGAGCATTTCGAGAAGCTGCTCGAGCGTCTGGACGCCCTGGACGACGTCGACGAGGTCTATCACAACGCCTTGCTTCCCCCCGAGGACGCCGATCAGGAGTAAGGTCTCGGCCTCACTCGTATCGGCACCCTTCAAGCATGGTCCGCATTCTCGGCATCGATCCGGGCAGTCAGCGCACGGGCGTCGGTGTAATCGACGTGGCCGACGATGGTTCCCTGAAGCATGTTTTCCACGGCGCGCTGGTCGTGGCGGGCGAAGAAACGTTTCCTCTGCGCCTCAAACGCATATTTGACGAGTTGTGCGCCATCATCGGCACGCACGGTCCGGCGGAAGCTGCGATCGAGCGTGTATTCATGGCACGTAACGCCGACTCGGCACTAAAGCTGGGGCAGGCGCGCGGCGCCGCCATCTGTGCCGTCGTCAGCCAGGGAATCCCCGTGCACGAATATGCCGCGACCGAGGTCAAACAGGCTGTGGTGGGTACGGGGCGCGCCGACAAGACCCAGGTCCAGCACATGATCGGCATCATTCTCGGCCTGAAAGGCCCGTTGCAGGCGGACGCGGCCGATGCGCTGGCCATCGCCATCGCGCACGCGCATACGCGTTCGAGCATTCAACGCGTGGGGATTCCGCGCACCGCATGGAGGCGTCGCCGATGATCGGTCGACTACGTGGCACCCTTATCAGCAAGCAACCGCCGTCCCTGCTCATCGAGGTGGGCGGCGTGGGTTATGACGTCGACGCGCCCATGTCGACGATCTACGACCTGCCGGCCACCGGTCGCGAAGTGACCTTGCTTACCCATTACGCGGTCAAGGAAGACGGCGTGGCGCTGTACGGGTTTTTGCGCGAAACCGAACGGGCCATGTTCCGCAATCTGCTGAAGGTCAGCGGTATCGGCGCGAAGATCGCGCTGGCGGTTCTTTCCGGCGTGGCTACCGACGACCTCGCGCGGCTGGTGCATTCGGGCGATATCGCCGCGCTGACCAAGATTCCGGGCATTGGCAAGAAAACCGCCGAACGCATGGTGGTCGAGCTTCGCGATCGTGTGGACGCCGTGGGCGTTCGCCTGCCGGGCGTCAACGGATCGATGGGCGAACTGCCGACCGACCCGGTCGGCGAGGCGACGATCGCGCTCCAGCAACTGGGTTACAAGCCACCGGAAGCCGCCAGGCTGGTCGGTAAGGCTGCGGCCGAAGGCGATACCGCCGAGGCCATCATTCGCAAGGCGCTACGCGCCGCTCTGGGAGGCTGATAGTGAATCCGGAGATGCAGACGGACGTACAACACGCACATGGCAAGCGCCTCGGCGCTCTCGCGCTTGGCGCGATCGGCGTCGTATTCGGCGACATCGGCACGAGCCCGCTGTACACGATGAAAGAAACGTTGGGCACGCACGGGATGTCGCCGCAGCCGGCCGCCGTGCTGGGCATTCTGTCGCTTATTTTCTGGGCGCTGATCATGGTGGTGTCACTGAAATACGTGACCTTCGTGATGCGCGCGGACAATAAGGGCGAGGGCGGCATCATGGCGCTCATGGCGCTTGCGCAGCGCAGTGTCAGCGGGTCTCCGCGAGCGCGCTGGGTGCTGGCTGCCATCGGCATTTTCGGCGCATCGCTGTTCTATGGCGACGGCGTGATCACGCCCGCGATTTCGGTATTGTCGGCGGTCGAAGGTCTGGAAGTCGCGACGCCACAGCTCGAGGACTATGTGGTCCCGATCAGTCTGGTCATCCTGTTTTTCGTCTTCGCGGTCCAGCGGCACGGTACCGCGACGGTGGGCAAGGCCTTCGCGCCGGTGATGACTTTGTGGTTCCTCGTGCTTGCCATGCTGGGCCTGAATCAGTTGGTCCAGCATCCCCAGGTACTGGCGGCGGTCAACCCGATCTATGCGGTCGACTTCTTCCTCGAACACAAGAAACAGGCATTCATCGCGCTTGGCGGCGTGGTGTTGGCGTTGACCGGCGCCGAGGCGCTGTATGCCGATATGGGGCACTTCGGTAAAAAGCCGATCCGTGTTGCCTGGTTCGGTTTCGTGCTGCCCGCTTTGCTGATCAACTATTTCGGGCAGGGCGCGCTGCTGCTGCACGACCAGTCCGCCATCGAAAATCCGTTCTACAAGATGGTGCCCGACGACTTCCTCTATCCCATGATCGCGTTGTCGACGATGGCCGCCGTCATCGCGTCGCAGGCGGTGATTTCCGGTGCGTTCTCGATGACGCGCGAAGCCATGCAGCTCGGCTATTCGCCGCGCATGGCGGTGGTGCATACGTCCCGCGAAATGTCCGGCCAGATCTTCGTGCCGTGGATCAATCGTCTGCTGCTGGTCCTGGTCATGCTGGCGGTGCTGGGCTTCCGCTCGTCGAACAACCTGGGTGCCGCTTACGGTATCGCGGTGACCGGCACGATGACGATGACCACGCTGCTGGCGCTGGTCGTGGCGCGCAAGCGCTGGCACTGGCACTGGTCGGCGGTCATTTCGGTCGGCGTCCTGTTCCTTATCATCGATCTGGCATTCTTCGGGGCGAACGCACTGAAGATCGCCCACGGTGGCTGGTTCCCGCTGGTACTCGGCGTCGTTATTTTCGCGATGATGACGACGTGGCGACGCGGCAGGGAACTGGTGGTGCGTGAAATCAAGCAATCCGGTCTGGCGCTGGAGCCCTTCATCGCCAACATCTCCGACCATCCGCCGCTGCGCGTGCCCGGCACGGCGGTGTTCCTGACCGCGAATCAGAATTCCGTACCGCACGCGATGCTGCACAACCTCAAGCACAACAAAGTTCTGCACGAGCGCAATGTGCTGCTGACGGTCGAGATGCTGGAAACCCCTCTGGCCGAAGCCGATGAGCGTATGGAAGTCATCGATTTCGGCGGAGGTTTCTTCGGGCTGCAACTGCGCTTCGGCTTCGCGGAAGATCCGAACATTCCGTTGTCGCTGAGCCGCGCGACGAATCTCGGCCTCGATTTCGACATGATGGACACGACGTTCTTCCTGTCGCGCGAAACCATCGTCGCCGACGCCAGGCGTCCCGGCATGGCCCTGTGGCGCGACAAGCTGTTCGCGTTCATGGCGAGAAACGCGCTGCCGGCAACGGCGTTCTTCCAGATTCCGGGCAATCGCCTGATCGAATTGGGTGCGCAGGTCGAAATCTGACCTGCCGGGCGTCCGGCAGGCAGGGATATAGGGGCTATTGGACCCCTCGTCCTGCCATAATGCGTCAATGACCGAACACCGCATCATCTCCACCGCGGCCGCCATGGACGACGAGGCGCTGGAGGCCAGCATCCGCCCCAAACGTCTCGCCGAGTATCTTGGCCAGGAGACGGTGCGCGAGCAGATGTCGATCTATATCGAGGCCGCGCGCAAGCGGGGCGGGGCGCTGGATCACGTGCTGATCTTCGGGCCGCCCGGCCTCGGCAAGACGACGTTGTCGCATGTCATCGCCAACGAGCTGGGTGTGAATCTGCGGTCCACGTCGGGTCCCGTGCTGGAGCGCGCCGGCGATCTCGCCGCGCTGCTGACCAACCTCGAAGCGAACGACGTGCTGTTCGTGGACGAAATCCACCGCCTGTCGCCCGTGGTCGAGGAAGTGCTCTATCCGGCGATGGAGGACTTCCAGATCGACATCATGATCGGCGAAGGTCCCGCGGCCCGTTCGATCAAGCTCGACCTGCCTCCCTTTACCCTGATCGGCGCGACCACGCGCGCGGGTCTGCTCACGGGGCCGCTGCGCGACCGTTTCGGCATCATCCAGCGGCTGGAGTTCTACAGCGTCGACGAACTGACCGCGATCGTCCGTCGCGCGGCGAAGATATTCGGTATCGCCTGCGAGCTGGAGGGCGCCGTCGAAATCGCCCGCCGCGCGCGCGGTACGCCGCGTATCGCCAACCGGTTGCTCCGGCGAGTCCGCGACTTCGCCGAGGTACGTGGCGACGGACGCATCAGCCATGACCTGGCCCGTGCGGCGATGGACATGCTCAAGGTCGACATGCAGGGATTCGACGACCTGGATCGCCGCCTGCTCAACGTCATCATCGAAAACTTCGAGGGCGGTCCGGTTGGCGTGGAATCGCTGGCCGCGGCGCTCAGCGAGGACCGCGGCACGCTGGAAGACGTCGTGGAGCCCTATCTGATCCAGCAGGGCTATCTGATCCGCACGGCCCGCGGCCGCATGGCGACGGCGAAAGCGTGGCGCCATCTGGGCCTGAGCCCGCCGCCGCGCCAGTCGATGGCGCCGGACCTGTTCGCGGGCGATGCATGACGACCTTCACGTGGCCCGTGCGAATCTACTGGGAAGACACCGACGCCGGTGGCGTCGTCTACCACTCGAACTACCTCCGTTTCATGGAGCGGGCCCGTACGGAATGGCTGCGCGCACAGGGTATCGACCAGGTCGGGCTGCGCGAGCGCACCGGTCTGGCCTTCGTCGTTCGCGATATGCAGCTCGATTTCCTGCGCCCGGCCCGTCTGGATGATGAACTCGCGGTTTCCGTGGCAGTCAAAGAGAGGCGCTCAGCCAGTATGCTGTTCGCCCAGGAGATCGCGCGCGGCGACGGCACGGTGCTGGTCCGCGCCACGGTGCGCGTTGCCTGTGTCGACCTCGTAACGATGCGGCCGGCGCAGATTCCGGGCGACCTGTTTCCCCAACATTTCCCTACCCCTTAAAGACATACCCGGCGGAGAGCCCAGAAGCGATGAACGGTGGACTGAACATTTTCAAGCTGGTCGCGGAAGCGAGCCTGCCGGTGCAGCTGGTCATGCTTCTGCTACTGGTCTTCTCGTTCCTGTCCTGGGTGATCATCATCCGCAAGTACTCGCAGTTGAAGCAGGCGCACGAGAACGCCGAGTCGTTCGAGGACCGTTTCTGGTCCGGCGCCGACCTGGCTGCCCTGTTCCGCGAAGTGGGTAACCGCGACGGTCAGCATGGCATCGAGAACGTCTTCGAAGCCGGCTTCCGCGAGTTCGCCCGCCAGCGCCAGCGTCGTGTGACCGACGTCAACCGCGTGATGGAAGGTTCCGAGCGCGCCATGCGCGTGGCCGGCACCCGCGAAATCGGCAAGCTGGAACAGAACCTCGAATTCCTCGCCAACGTCGGCTCCATCAGCCCGTACGTCGGTCTGTTCGGTACCGTCTGGGGCATCATGGGCGCGTTCCAGGGCCTGGGCGAAATGAAGGACGTCACCATCGCCGTGGTCGCGCCGCATATTTCCGAAGCGCTGATCGCGACGGCCATGGGCCTGTTCGCCGCTATCCCGGCCGTGTGGGCATACAACCGCTACGCCAACAAGGTCGAGCGCCTGGCTTCCCGCTACGAAGTATTCCAGGAGGAATTCTCTTCGGTGCTGCAGCGGCAGATCCACGCCGACGACGTCGCCTGAGGCCGGAGCGATCACTACCATGCGCCCCCATCGCCGGCAAAAGCGAAAACTGAAGTCCGAGATCAACGTCGTTCCCTACATCGACGTGATGCTCGTGCTGCTGATTATCTTCATGGTCACCACGCCCATGATGAATCTCGGCGTCGACATCCAGCTGCCGCAGACCAATGCCAAGTCCTTGCAGGACAAGAAAGACCCCGTCGTCGTTTCCGTTGACGAAACGGGGCAGATCTACCTGACGGCCGAGGGCGAGAAGCGCCAGCCGGTCAGCGCGGACGAGTTCCGTACGCGGATCACGGCCTATCACAATGCCAATCCCGAGCTTCAGGTCCTGGTGGCTGGCGACAACCGTGTCGGCTACGGCAAGGTCTACGCGATCCTGCCCATCCTGCAGGAGGCCGGCGTGTCCAAGATCGGCCTGATGAGCCAGCCGGAGTCGGGCGCGAAGAATGGCAAACCGTAAGGAAACGTCCCGCGCGGTCGTTCTCGCCGCGCTGCTGCATCTTGGCATCGTGGCCTTCCTGGCCTTTGCGATCATCCCCTGCTCGACGTACGAAGAGTACGCCGAGCGTCTGGGCGTGCCCGCGGAATGGAATCCGATGAAGTGTCCGGCGCCGCTCGAGTTGCCCGGTCAGATCATCGAGGCGACGCTGGTTGGGCCGACGGGTAGCCCGCCGCCGAAGGCGACGAAGGTCAAGCCGACACCGGACACCACGCCGCCGCCGCCGGTCATTCCGGCCCCGACGCCTCCCCAGCCGGTGAAGCCGCCGGTACCGACGCTGCCGCCGCCGCCCAAGCAGCCCGACGTCAAGGATCAGGAAAAGGTTGTCGACGACGCCCTGCAGAAGGCCGAGGACGCGAAGAAGCTCCAGGAAGAAAAGCAGCGGCAGCAGCAGGCCGAGATCGACGCGCAGAACGAAAAGAAAAAGCAGGAAAAGCAGAAGGAGATCGACGAGATCTTCAAGCAGCTCGATGCCGCCAAAGCACAGACGAAGAAAGCCGATTCGACGAAGAAGCAGGCCGAGCAGCAACTGAAGGACCTGCAGAATGCGAAGGAAGACGGTCTTCCCGACCTGCCCGCGGCTGCCCAGAAACAGACGGGTACCAATGGAAAGGACAGCGGCAAGCTGGGTCTGTACATCGCGGCGATCCAGAACGCGGTGACGGCCAACTACACCCGGCCGGACGATATGCCGAACGTCCCCTGCCAGGTTCATGTGATCCAGATCCCCGGTGGGCAGGTAACCAGCGTCAAGGTCGATGCCAGCTGCCCGTACAACGCATCGCAGCGTACGTACGTCGAAAATGCCGTGCTGCGTGCCCAGCCGCTTCCTTATGCCGGGTTCGAGGATGTCTATCAGCGCGACATCACCTTCACCTTCCGGCCTTAATGATGGGCCGCCAGCGCGTCCCGATGGGCGCGCGGCGGTTCAGACCTCGGTCATGCTCGGCCTCCGGGCCGGGTTAACATCCCGTAGCCGTTTCCTTACATCCAGGTCGCAATGAATCAGCCCATGCGCAGAACGATTTCCCGCCTCGCCATACTCGTGTCGCTCGTGGCCGCCTTCGTGGCCGGTCCGGTGGCTGCCCAGTCGCTCAACGTCGAGATCGCGAACGGCCTCAAGACCGCCACGCCGATCGCGGTCGTTCCCTTCGCACAGCAAGGCGGGGCACCGCTGCCGACCGATGTCGCCGACGTGATCCGCGCCGACTTCAACCGTTCGGGCAAGTTCCGTTCGCTGGACAAGGCCGACATCGTCGAAACCCCGTCGAAGGGTGCGGACATCAAGTTCGCGACCTGGCGCCTGCTCAAGCAGGACTATCTGACCATCGGCCGCATCGCGGATGCCGGCGGCGGGATGATTCGCGTCGAATACGAACTGTGGGACGTCAATCGTCAGCAGAGCCTGCTTGCCCAGGCATTCACGGCTCCGTCCGGCGACCTGCGCGGCGTGGCTCACCAGATCGCCGACCAGATCTACGAAAAGATCACCGGCGTCCGTGGCGCGTTCTGGACCCGTATCGCTTATGTCACCGCCGTTGGCGTGAGCAACAACACCACTTATTCGCTGATCGTGGCCGACTCGGACGGTTTCAATCCGCAGGTCGTGGCCCGGTCGCGCGAGTCCCTGCTTTCGCCGGCCTGGTCGCCGGACGGCAGCAAGCTCGCCTATGTTTCTTTCGAAAGCGGCAACTCGGCCGTTTACGTGCAGAACATCGGAACCGGCTCGCGTAGCCTGATCGCATCGCACCCGAAGGGCATCAACAGCGCGCCGGCCTGGTCGCCGGACGGCAGCAAACTGGCCGTCAGCCTGTCCTATGTGGGCAACCCGGAAATCTTCATCATCGACGTGGCCAGCCACACCGAAACCCGGGTCACGAACAACTTCGCGATCGACACCGAGCCGACCTTTACGCCGGACGGCCAGAGCCTGATCTTCACTTCGGATCGCTCGGGCAAGCCGCAGCTCTACCAGACATCGATCTCGGGCGGCAACGCCACGCGCCTCACCTTCCAGGGCGGCTTCAACGCCAGCCCCTCGCTCAGCTTCGACGGGAAGCAGATTGCGATGGTGCAGGGCAACGGGAACGTGTATCGTATTGCAATCATGGACCGTAGCCTGGGGAATCAGGTGCGCTTCGTATCTCCCGGCAACGTGGACGATTCGCCTAGCTTCGCGCCAAACGCCAGCATGCTGCTTTATGCCGCATCGCAGGGTACGCGCGGCGTCCTTTACGCGGTTTCGGCCGACGGTCTGGTACGTCAGCGTCTCGTCCTCTCGGATGGTGACGTTCGCGAACCGTCCTGGGGTCCATACAGACAGCGCTGATTGGCGCGACGTCGCATCCGCGGCGCGCGACTTTGGCAAAGTCCAGGGAAAGGGCGCGGGCATCCGCGCCTTTTCTGCGGACGAAAGATTTAACTGGCAGCGGCGTTCCACGCGGTTGCCGGTGCGTTGGCAGGGGTACGGGACAGTGCTCCGTCGACGCGATGTAAGTAAAAAAAACAGCCGGACAACCGGCGGTGCCTGTCCCGTAACCGTAATCGACTGTCGGAACTCAACTGTTGAAGGAACGTCCCATGAATAAGACCGTTCGCGTCACCCTGGCCGCCCTGCTGTGCGTGGGCGCGGTCGCCTGCCATAAGAAGCAGGAAGTCAAGCAGCCCGTCCAGCCGCCCGTCCAGCAGACGGTCGACAACTCGGGCAACAACACCAACGGCAAGTATCAGCCGTCCGATCTCGACACCGATGCCTGCCTCCGTCAGCGCGTCGTGTACTTCGATTTCGACAAGAACGAGGTTAAGCCGGAATTCCAGCAGATCGTCGCGTGCCACGCGAAGTACCTGCAGGACCGTCCGTCGTCGGCCATCTCCCTCGAAGGCAACACCGACGAGCGCGGCACGCGCGAATACAACCTCGGCCTCGGCGAGCGTCGTGGCAATGCCGTCTCCAGCGCCCTCCAGGCTGCTGGCGGTTCGGCTGGTCAGCTGAACGTTGTCAGCTACGGCAAAGAAAAGCCGACCTGCCGCGAGCACAACGATGATTGCTGGAGCAAGAATCGTCGCGTCGAGATCGTGTACACCGCGAAGTAAGTAATGAAAAAACTGGCTAACAGCTTCACGGCCAGGCTTGGCGTGGCGGTCGCACTAGCGACCGCCACGTTCTTCGGTCTGCCGGTCCATGCACAGGACTCCCGCTTGAGCCTCGCCGACCGTGTGTCGCGCCTCGAGCAGCAGTCGCAGCGCGACCAGGGCACGACCACACTGGTGAACCAGGTCAACGATCTCCAGCAGCAGGTTCAGCAGCTGCAGGGTCAGATCGAGGAACTCCAGCACCAGAACCAGCAACTCCAGGATTCCACCAAGGCCCAGTACTCGGATCTCGATTCGCGTATCGGCGGTCTTGAAAAGGGCGGCGCCCAAGGCGCGCCCGCACCGGCAGCGCCGGCACCTGCCACGCCGGCGGCGACACCTCCCCAGGGCAAGTCGGCACCAGCCGCGCCCGCCGCGAACGCTCCGGCCGCTACCGCTTCGGCGGGCGAACAGGCAGCTTACGACGCCGCCTTCAAATCGCTGCGTGGCGGCGATTTCGTTGCCGCTTCGCGTGGCTTCCGTGATTTCCTTCAGCAGTATCCCGACAGCCCCCTCGCGCCCAATGCCTATTACTGGCTGGGCGAGTCGTACTACGCGACCATGAATTATCCGGTCGCACTCGAGGCGTTCCAGCGTCTGGTCAAGCTGTATCCGCAGAGCGAAAAGGTCTCCGACGGCCTGCTCAAGGTCGGCTACTGCCAGGCGCAGCTCAAGCAGAACGATGCCGCCACGGCGACGCTGAAGTCGGTCGTCTCGAAATACCCCGGTTCGAAGGCTGCCAGCCTTGCCCAGGAACGCCTGCGTCGGATGCAGCGTCCACCGGCAAACTAAGTCATGAGCGGCAGCACCGTCATTCCGGCGGATGCAGCGCCGGCCGCGCCTGTCGCGGAACGGTTGCGCATCACCGAGATATTCCACTCGATCCAGGGTGAGGCCGACGCCATCGGCTGGCCGACGGTATTCGTGCGCCTTACCGGCTGCCCGTTGCGCTGCGTCTGGTGCGATACCGAGTACTCGTTCCACGGCGGGCAGTGGCACGATATCGATGCCATCCTTGCCGAGGTCGCCAGCCATGGCGCACGCCATGTATGCGTGACGGGCGGTGAGCCGCTGGCACAGAAGCGCTGCCTGATCCTGCTACGTAAGCTTTGCGATGCCGGTTACGAGGTGTCGCTGGAAACGTCCGGCGCGCTGGATGTGGCGACGGTCGATCCGCGCGTCCGCAAGGTCATGGATCTGAAGCCGCCCGACTCGGGCGAGAGTGCGCGCAATCTCTGGTCGAACCTCGACTACCTTCTTCCGCACGACCAGGTGAAGTTCGTGATCGCGAGTCGCGCCGACTTCGAGTGGTCGCGCGATGCGGTCGCCGAACACCGGCTGGTGTCGCGCTGCATGGTTTTGTTCTCGCCCGTGCACGGTAAGGTCGAGCCGCGCGAACTGGCCGAATGGATTCTCGCCGAGCGCCTCCCTGTCCGCTTCCAGATGCAGCTGCATAAGCTGCTGTGGAACGACGCCGCCGGACATTGATCCGTCCGGGCCTGAAGGCCTGGTTCTTTTCCTTTCCCGTAAACCCGGTAGTCATCGCCATGAACGCATCCAGCCCGTCCCGTAAAGCCGTCATCCTCGTTTCCGGAGGCATGGACTCCGCCGTCACGATCGCGATGGCTCGCGAACAGGGGTTCGAGGTTTATGCACTGAGCGTGGCGTACGGACAGCGGCACAGCTCGGAACTCGAAGCGTCGGCGCGTGTGGCGAAGATGCTTGGCGCTGTGGCGCACAAGACAGTGCATGTCGACCTGCGCAGCATCGGCGGCTCGGCGTTGACAGCCGATATCGACGTGCCGGAGGAGGGTGGCGAAGGCATTCCCGTTACCTATGTGCCGGCACGGAATACGATCATGCTGTCGATCGCGCTTGGGTGGGCTGAGGTATTGGGCTCGTCGGATATTTTCTGCGGCGTCAACGCGGTGGATTATTCGGGCTATCCCGATTGCCGTCCCGCGTTTATCGAATCGTTCCAGGCGCTGGCCAACGTCGCTACCAAGGCGGGTGTCGAAGGTGCCGGTATCGTCGTGCATGCGCCACTGATGAATATGGGCAAGGCGCAGATCGTGCGCGAAGGCGAGCGCCTTGGCGTCGATTTCGCCGCTACCGTCAGTTGCTATAACGCCGATGCGCAGGGGCGCGCCTGTGGGCATTGCGATGCATGCCGTCTGCGGGCGCAGGGATTCCATGAGGCTGGGGTTGTCGATCCTACGCATTACGTTTGAGCGGTTGCGCTTTGCGCCGTGTTTGACCAGCGGAAGAGGGTTGCAATTCGGGGTGTCGTCGCATGGAACCAGCCGGCCCCCTCGCCGGGCCCACGTCGAGCGGTCGCTGCGCGACGCGGGTGGACTGGCGGGGCTCGGTGAGCGGGCTTCCTGCCCGCACACCGAGGAAGGGGCGTCCTGCCCCTTCCCCCTTCGGGGCCTTATCCGCCAGTCCACCCTCGCCCTCCTACCGGGCCCGCCGAGGGGGCCGGCTGGCTCCACCGAGCGGTGAGGCAATGGGTGTGACGAGCAAAGCACACCGCTGACAATCCCTTGCGCCACTTTCCCCCTCGCCGTCGTTCCTGCGCAGGAACGACAGTGAGGGTGGCGGGTTCCGGTGCGTTTTAGATGGGCTCGTCGTAGAGCCCCAGCTCCGCCAGCCCGGGTGGTTTTCCCGCCGACGTCAGCTGTATACGCACGCTCTCCGCTTCCACGCGGCCGAATGTATGGAACTGGAAAGACGCGGGATGCTCGCCCGATACGAGTTCCTTCCATTGCCCATTGCGCTGGTATTCCACGCGATAGGATGCGATGCGACTCGCGGTACCGTAATCTTCGAGCCCTTTCGATTCCACGATCGACAGCGTGTTGAACGCAGTTGGCTTGCCAAGGCGCACTTCGAGCCACGCCGTCGTCTTCCCTTCGTCGGCGACCCAGAACGTACTGAAGCGATCGTCGAATGCCAGGTCCGGTCCGGTGGCATCGGCGCTGCTGCTGGCGTAGGCGGGTTTGCCTGCGGCGAGATTGGGAGTCGTGACGATCGTCGACGCGCGGATGGCCGGCGCGGGGCCTTCGTTCTTCCAGAGCTTGCCGATTTCCGCGAGCCGTTCGATGGCATTCGGATCGAATTGTCCGTCGCGGTTTGGTGCGACATTGAGGATCAGATTGCAGTGATTGCGATTGAAGGGGACCAACCATTCGTCGACGATCTGGCGGGCGGCGCGCAGTTCCTGTTTCGGATAAGTCGTTTTCCAGAACCAGTCGCTTTGCAGTGTTGTGCCCGATTGCGAAGGGACATCGCTGTCTGCCGGAATTTTCTGTCCGGCGTGCTGCTCGTACTGCTTGATGTCTGTGTAATAGAGCGCGGCCCCCGGATAGCTGCCCGCGTTGTGATCCGTGACCAGGCAGTCGGGTTGCAGGCGTTTTACCAGATCGTAGATGCGACGGTAGGGCAGCTGGTCGTAACCGATGCGCGACCACGATGCGTTCCAGCCATCGAAGATCATCGCTGTCATGGGGCCGTATTGGGTCAATAGTTCGGTGAGCTGCGCTTCGATCAGGGCAATTTTCGCGGGGGTTACGGTGCGCGCGCGAATGTCGGCGCGCAGGTCGAGCATCGAGAAATACAGGCACGGCTTAAGGCCCTGCGCTCGGAAAGAGTCGACATAAGCACGCACGATGTCGTGCCGGTACGACGAATCCATGACGTTGGTGCTGCCTGTCTTCGTGGGCCACAGGCAGAAGCCATCGTGATGTTTGGTGGAGAGGCAGCCGTAACCCATGTTCGCCGAGCGCGCGGCGCGTGCCCACTGGTCGGTATCGAGATGGGCAGGATTGAACAGGTGCGGCGACAGCGTGGGGTCGCCCCATTCACGCTCCTCGAACGTCGCCATGTTGAGATGGATGAACATACCGAAGCGCAGATCGAGGAAAGCCTGCTGTGCGCGGAGAAGGCGATTGCCTCCTTCTGCCGCGGTACCGCTCGCGGTGTAAGGAGCGAATGGTTTTGCGACAAGGGGGACGGTTGCGGCGATGCCGCTGGCGAATGCCAGCGCCTTCGAGAATTCACGACGATTCATGCGCGATGGATCTCCTTCACCTGGGTCACTTGCAAGGGATGCGCGTACCTTGCAAAGGCGGCGCGGGGTGTCGCGAATTCGCCGAGCATGCGCTCAAAATTGCGCCGATTCAATCGATCCAAGTGGGCGCGGGCCCGGTGTTCGGCGAGCGGGTGATCGGTATGGGTTCGATTGCGCAGTCGTCGCGAAAGTCATCGGGGCGGACAGGCGGACAGGCGGACGAGCAGACGGGCTTCGTGGTGAGAGGCCGTGACCCGGTATGAACGGAAGAAGGTAAGCGCCGTGCGCTTTTCGGTCGCTGCGTGAACGAGCGACAGGTATCCGGGCGTAATGGTGGGTCGTGCCGGATTCGAACCGGCGACCTACGGATTAAAAGTCCGTTTCACCATGTAACGATTTCAGTAGCTTAGGTTGCGCATTTTTTCGGGATTACACCAGTCTACGTCCCAATATAGTCAGCTACTTACGTGATCTTTTTACGGGGTGTTTTGGGTAGTGGTGGAGGCCTGCACTACGGGTAGGCTGAGGTCGTATATGTCCATCATGGACTCGGTCTTGTGGCCGCTACTGTGTTGCTTGTCCGCGCGATTGCCGGCGGTGTCCGTTACACCGCGCCGCTTCAGATCGTGCAGGCCGAACCATTCGTCGTCAGATAGGATCTTCTCTTTCAGAGCCATCTTCCTGATGCGCTGCCATGCGGAGTCAAGCCCGCTCTTCGATATCTTGCCGCCGTGGTTCGCGACGACCAAGGGGCGGTCCGTCGCGCGGAGCGGTATCGGCATTGCCTTTGCCGCCCAGATCCCGTCCCGGTAGCGGATGAGGGCATCCCACGCCATGCGCATCCGCGGCGTCCAGGCAACGATGTTGTCGCGACTTCCCTTGCGCCTGTTGGTTTGAATTCCCTCGTCCAGTCCATGCGCCTCGGTCAGGGTTACGACTTCGATCCCGCGCAGCCGACACAAATAGGCGATGTCAGCTACTGCCCAGAGGTAGGGCGGGCAGCTTCCTTTGCTACGCGCGGTGAGCTGCCCACTGTTGTAGGCGAGCTTGACCAGAGCGGCCATGACCGACGGCTTTGGCAGCCGCCGCTGCTGGCGCTCCTTGGCCTGCCGAACGCCCTTGACGGGATTAGTGTTGGCATACCCCTCACGCACGGCCCAGGAATACACCAGGCGCAGGTATCGCATGAGGTGATTGGCCTTCGTGGGCGTTCCCTCGGCGGCGATCTTCCCCACTAGGCGCTGAAAGAAGGCCGTATTGAGTCGCTTGTAGTTGAGCGCCGACAGGGTGCGACCATCCTTCAGGATGATCTTGCCCGCAAGCACCCGCTGTTTTGCGTAGTCATCGCGGGTACGTTCTCCGAGGGACGTGTAGTCATAGCTCTTGTGATACTCGCCGAACATCCATTCGAGGCACATGCGATCGACGCCACGTATTTCCTCCATCGCGTGGTGAAGGTCGGAGAGCATTGCATCGGCGCCGGCAACCTTCTGTCGCCGCGGTTTCGGGTCGCGGTGGATGGTGTACCAGACGCGATCTCGACGGTCCCAATAGCACCCAATGGGCAGCTTCTGGGCGACGATGTGATCCGGCATTGATCGGTCGCGCTTTCGGGGGCGGCCGCGCGTCACAGGAGATCCTCGGGGCGATAGGCGTCGTCGTTTCCAGCCGTTGCTACTCCCAACGCAGCGTTGACCGCTTCCACTGTCGTCCACGGGCCGTCAGCCCCATCCCGGACGCGGATTCCCTGAGTGCTCGCCCATCGCTTGATCGCAGCGGCCTGCTGGCGGCCGGATAGTCGCCGCAACTCGGCCGCGTCGACGATATGGTGGTTGTTCACGGGTTCGCCGCCTCCTTATCGATCTGACGGAACTGCACGACCCACACCCACGGGTTGTCGGCCCAGCGCGTGCCCGCCTTGGCCAGGCCGTCCCAAAGGTGGGCGAAGCCGTGCACTGTTGCCGGCAAACATTCGCCCCGAGTCGCCTCGGTCCCGACGGCATCCGCCGCCATATGGTTGTTGACGCCCTCGGCGTGTGCCTGCTCCTCGGTGATGTTCCGCAGCCGCTCGACGCGCACGGCGGTCACCTCCAGCCAGATCCGCGCCCAGGACTTCGGCATGTGGATCGACGGCGTCCACTGACGACCGTCCATGAATATTTCAGCGACCCTGTCAGAAATGTCAGCGCGATACGTCATAGCCCCCGTGTTGGCGCAGACCTCATCCCAGGTATGCGGGATGTCCTCGCGCGTCAGACCGATCTCTGAGGGGTGCGGCTCACGGGCGGCCGTCTCGCGCACGTACAGCCGGTCGCCGATCTGGCAGGGCGGCCTGAGCCATTCCTCGAAATCGGGGTGCGGGTTGTGCGGGATGCGATGCTCGAACCGCCATAGCCCTGCGCCCTCGCGCCACTGGCCGGTGTATTCGGGGAACATCTGCCAGTGATGGACGAAGGGCTGATGCTTCACCAGACGACGCGTAACTGTCTTGCGGCCTTCGAGCACCGCGCGCACCATGGCGCCATTCATCAGGATGGGGAGTTCACGCATGGTGCATTGCCTCGAGGTGGTCGGTCTGCTGCTGAACACCATCGCCGCTGTCGTCCTGGGCGTTTGCTCGACTGCTGGCGTTTTTGTGATGCCGAATGGTTCCGTCTCCCTCGGAGGCGACCCGAGCCTGCCCAACGACATCCGCACCGCTCGAAACCGCGTTCGCTACCGGCGCCAGAAGTTCGGGACGCCCATCGGGTGGGCACTGTTCGGCCTGGGTTCGCTTGCGCAGCTCGTCGCGCTGCTGGCGAAATAGCACGGCCCAGTCCTCAGCTTCGTCCGGCTTGCCGAGCGAGCCAGTAGCAGCGCGGCGCAGGGTCATGCACGAGGTCTGGCGCCAAGTGATTTCCAGCGCACCGGCGGTAGTGGCCGCGGCGCGCTTGGATAGCGCAATGTCATAGTGGCTTCGGTGCTTCGGCGGGGCCTGCCACCAGCGTCGCGAGACGCCGATCTTGTCGGCCATCGCGTGCAGTTCCTCGTCGGTGTCGGCGATCATGTGGCACATGACCATCCTGCCGAATTGGGCGCGCATGTTGTCGACGTAGACGGTCACGGCTGCACCGCCTTGGCCTTCTCGCGATCGAGCTGCCTCATGCGTTGCGCGACGTCGGCTTTCTGTTCCTCAATGTATGCCTCCTTGCATGCCCACTCAACATACTGGCCGACGTCCTCGCCCCCTTCCATGGTGATATCGAGGGAGGCGCCGATAAGCCGGCACGCCGTCCGATTGTGTCCGTTGGCCAGCGTTTCTAGGACGGTCCATCCGCGCCGTTCGGCGTTTTTCTTCTGGTCACGACCGGACATGTAGCCGATGACCCAACCGAAGATCAGCAGCCAGACGCCAGAGAAGATCAGCGCACCATTCATGGCTGCATCTCCGCATCGGGCGCTGCGGCGAGTACGGCGAAGCGACAGTCGTTCCAGCCGGCCACCCATCCCCTGGCGTGATCCTGATAGCCGCGCGCACGCGCATCATCAATCGTCACCGTCTCCGGCACGCCCACGGGGCGCGGCTGGGCGGCGAGTGCAGCTTCCAGAGCAACCTTCATCGCGGCTTTCGTGTGTTCATGGAACTCGATGACGGACCGCTTCCGCTTGAAATGCGCGACTTCATAGTCAGCGTGGGCGTGGTTCGCTGCGACAATCATGGCGTGGGTCACCACTTCCCCAGCCTGCTCGACCGTGGGGGCGGCATCCGTGGGGCGGGGATGGGCGAGGGCGGCTTCAAGAACGCGGATCAGGTCGTGGACGTTCACGCATACAGCATCCGCATGATCGGGGTCGAACGGCTCCATATCGCAGAGTTCGCGAACGATCGCACCAACGTCCGACGCCTCGACAGGCTGCGCTTCGATCGCGACGACCTGCGGAGCCCACATCGAGACGCCGTCCTCGTATACGTTGATCAGGTCCGGGTCGGGGTTCGGGATGGCATCGAACTGGGCGCGGTAGATGGGGCAGTCGTCTTCGGGGCCGTCGGAAATGATCCGCGTGACCGAGCCGTCCATGCCTACCTTGATGCCGATCAAGGTGTCATACGGATCGACGGAGACGATGCGGACGCGCGAACCGACGGTGATTTCGTTGTTCATGGCTTCGGTTCCTCATTGGCTGGGGCTTTGGTCTGGGAAATCGCTTCAGAGATCTTGGCGATGAGGGATTCAGCGGCCGGGATGCTCATCACCTGATGGCAGCCGCCCACGAAGACGTAGATCTGGCCGTCGATCGCGCAGGCCGCAGGGCGGTCGGTGTTCGGCTTCATGCGGTCACCGCTTCGCGCACGTAGAACGCGATGGGGCCGTCGTCGGCATCCCAGATTCCAGCCAGCAGCCAACCATCGCCGCCGGGTATGGATGGCGTCCACCCGTTCAGATCGTCGTCGCCGTCTTCAAACCATGCCTCCAACTGCTCGTCTGTCGCGTCATATTCGAACTCGACGAACGTGTGCTCGAGTCCTTCGCGGGCAAGTGCCTTCGGATCGATGAAGCCTTCGTCTTCGGTGTTGAAGGGTTTGTCGTAGAACTGGGGCAGGTCCGGATGCTCCACGAAGCCACGGTCGTCGCGCTTAGGGAGGCGCGCTGGGTCGAATAGGCGGATGGGCTGGATGGGCGTATCCATGTCAGGCCTCCGGCACCACGAAGCGCTCGACATCCTCGATGAGGTGGAAGGTCGGCGGGTCGATGGAATGTATGTATTCGCCGATGGCGTCCAGGCGCTTCTGAAGCTCGGCGGTCTGTTCATCGCTGAGCCCGTCCGGCCAATACCCCGCGCTCTCTCCAAAGTCGTCATCGGCGCGGTTCATCATCTCCTCAAGGAAGGTGGTCGCGCCCATGATGAAGTCGCCCGCATGGGGCGGCGCCGCACGGCGACCAGTGAAGACCGTGCTGCCTGCCGCAAGGCCGTTGTGCTCGTCGACGGCCGCCTCGATAGCCTCCTCGCGGCTGTTGTACTCGCCATGAAAGGTCTCTTCGTCGTAGCTGTAGCTGAAGGTCTCGGTATCCATGGTCATTCCTCGATCTGGATTTCGTGGTCGCGGCAGCACGCATCGATGGCGTCACGCACGCGGCGGCTTTGGTTGGGATAGTCCGGGTCGGCCTGGTCAAGAGCTGCGAATGCGGACTGGAAGGCGGCGCGTGCTTCGCTGGTGGAGCAGTCGCGCGGAACACCGAGGACGTCGCTCCAGTGCTGGCGTACAGGCAGGGCGGCCACAGGCGCGGACCGAGTGCGCATGTGATGTGACTCGCGGGCGACTTGTGCCTGCGACGGGGTGAGCGCGAGCTCGACGTGCGTCACGACTGGCTGCTGCGCCTCGGCGAGGCCGACAGGCCACCAGCTCGTGCGGCCACCAGCGCAGTCGTCACGTAGCATCTTGCCTTCGGTGTAAAGGTCTAACAGCCGACGACGGGCCTGATGGACAGACAGCCGAGCCTCGACCGCGATTTCAGCCGTGAACGCGCCATACCGGACGGCGACCGCATCGCCGTGGAGGACCAGGTCCATCGTGTCGTTGCGCGCAACATGACGCAGGCAAGCCCGGGCCACGGCCTTCTCGAAGTCGGACGGGGTGAGGGTCATGCGGTCGCTTCCTTCGCGAACAGGGGAATTTGGCTCTCGGCGGCGGTGCGGTCCGCCTTATCCGAAGCGTGCATACGCTGGGCATCTGCGATGCGTGCGGCTGCCATCGCCACGTAGTCGGCGTCCAACTCGATGCCAACGAATTCGAGGCCCTCGAGTACTGCGCCGCGGCCCGTGCTGCCGGAACCCATGAATGGGTCCAGCACAATGCCGCCTACCGGAGTCACCAGCCGGCACAGGTACCGCATCAGTTCAGTGGGCTTAACCGTCGGGTGGGTGTTTGCGCGCTTCGGAATCTCGTATCCGTCGTCACGGCGGGTGATGTGCTGTCCTGAGGTATTCGAGACCATTCCTGCAGCAACCTTCTCGAAGCCGTCGAGTCCCGCCTCGCGGTCCTTTTTGCTGGCCTTAGCGCAGTAGAAGAATCGTGCTGCACTACCAACATCACCGCGCGGCGCAGGATTGCTTGTGACGTTGCGCAGCTTGCCGAAAACCTGATTGCCAGCTGGTTCGCCATCGTTTTTTGCTCGGGAGAGCTGTCCTGGCGCAGTCGGGAAGGTGCTCAGGACGTCGTCACTACCGTCGTGGATGAGGTTTGCAGGCCATCGGCCCGCCGCGACGCCGCCGCGAGGTCCGGGCGTCTCTGCGAATGAGGTCGATTCCCGGTCGTCGCAATCACGTGCGGTACTTTCCTCACCCGCCCGGGCGCGCGGTATTGCCTCGTCATGTCGGCAAGGGATGCGTCCAGCGCCGGCGCGAAGGGCCTCCGCCGTATGAATTCGGCACGCGTCAATGTTCAGTGCGCCGGTACCGAAGGCGTTGAAGTTCGCCGCGACGGTACCAATGAGGGGCTTCCTTGCAACCACAACGGGCTCATGGGCTGGTTTCAGTGCCGTACCGCCCCACGCACCGTTGTGCGACTTCGGAAACCCGCTCCCGAACATCCACATGATCTGGTCGCGGATCTCGAAGCCGGCATCCTCGATGCCACTTGCCATGCGGTGGTAGGTCCGAGGGCTGGCGAACGAGAGCAAGATGCCGCCCGGCTTGAGAATGCGCAGCGCTTCCGCGGCCCAGGCTTCGCTGAAGCGCTGGAACGCCTTCATCGCTTCGGGTGCGAGGTCGTACATTCCTGCAGCGGCAGCCTTGCCGTTGCGAGTACGGCCAGCGTCTGAACTGTCAGCGCTAGCATGCCGTCTCTCAATGTCCGCGCCATCCCACGCCTTTCCCATGAATCTGATGCCGTAGGGCGGATCGGTCACGACTGAATCAACACTGTTGTCGGCCAACGCGCGCATCACATCGAGGCAGTCGCCAGTGTGGACGGTGACGGTCATGCGGCCACCGCCATTTCTTCCGGAACGCGGTCGAGATTCGCCTCGGCGATGGCGCGCAGAGGGGGCGGGCTGACCGAATTGCCGACCATGCGCACGCTCTTGCTGATGCTGAGCTTCCGGCCATCCGCAGTGCGGTCGATGATGTAGTCAGCGGGGAAGCCCTGGGCGCGAAAAAGTTCCTCGCGGCGGAGCATGCGAAGGCCGATGTCCACGATCACGTATGGGCTGCCCTGCACCCATACCGTGACGAGGGCGATGCGATCGCGCGTAGTTATGGTGTCGACGGGTTCGGCGAGATTTAGCGCCTGGCCGTTGCCGTAGTAGTTGATAAGGAACGCAGCGACGCGGAGCGCACCCTCTTCATGTTCGCGACTGAGCGTGCATTCGACGACGGCATGATGCTCGCCGCCCGCACTGATCGTCGCCAGCGGATCATCCGCATTCGCCGCCGAGCTCGTGCCGCGCAGCTTCGCGAGGCTCACCGCCGAGAGACGGTTCTGGCTACCGGTGCCGCAGATGGTCGGAGCCGGGCGGTCGATGGCGATACCGTCGCCGTCGTAGAAGCCGCCGTTCGCCTGCTCAAGGAAGGCAGTCATCACGCCCATGGCATGCGCAGCTCCCGCCGGCCGCACCGCGCCGGCACCCGATGTGATCGTCGGCATCGGCTCATCCGCCGCTGAGCCCGTGCTGTCGCCACGGAACTTGACGAGGTGTACGGCGGCTAGAGCGTGCTTCACGCCTCCTGCCGGCGTCACACCGAGCGGAGCTTCGATGTCGAGCGACCTCGGCGCCTGGCCCACCCGCTCCCCGTAACCAATCTGGACGAGCACCGGCTGAGCCAGGCAGGCGTCGGCCTTGGCCGTTGTGGTTGGCGCTGGCTCATGGACTGAGCGCTCTGAAGTCTGGCCCATGCGACCGCCGACGCCGACGATAAACGGCTGGGCAGCTTTCACGACGTAACGAACCGCGCCCCGCGCGATACGGCGCTGCGTCGCGTCCGCCAGCGGACGCTTCACGCCAAGCTTCCGTGCCTCGTCCTTGTCCAAGAAGATCGACGGGCATGGGACAGTAAAGTCGATGCAGTCGGCCGCGGTGACAAAGGGCAACAGGCCCGGCGAGTTGCCATGAGTGGGCTTCGGCCAGACGATCGGCATACCGTCGCGGCGGGCGACGAGGAACAGGCGTTTGCGGCTCGTGCCTGCACCATAATCGCAGGCCGACAGCTTTTTCCATTCGACGACATAGCCGAGCGCGCGCAGGGCGGCGACGAAATGGTCCCATGTCCGTCCGGCGCGGCGCTTGTCGGGGACCAGGCACTGCTCCCATACAGAGACCTGCTCGCCCTTCGCTGCAACGGTGCCATCAATCTTCACGACGCGGCCGGTGGCCTTGTCGCGCTTTGAGATGAGCGGACCCCATTTCAGGATCTGCTCGACGTTCTCCAGGCTGATGATGCGTGGCGCGAGGTCGACCTTGGCCAGCTTACCAGCGACCTTCGGCACCACCCACGACAACGAGCGAGTCGCCTTCGACCTTGGCTGACCGCCCTTGGCCTGGCTGAAATGTGTGCAGTCCGGTGAGGCGTGGAACCAGCCGACGGGCCGACCAGCAACTTCGCGCACGATATCCACCACGTAGACGTCGGCCTCCATGTGGTGCGTGAACGGATGGTTCGCTGCGTGCATCGCGAGGGCGTCCGGGTCATGGTTGACGGCAACGTCTGGATCGCGGCCGAGCGCCTGCTTCAACGCCTCGCTGGCACCGCCGCCACCGGCAAAGAAGTCCACGACGATCTCGCCCGGCCGCAACGCGGAGACAAGCTGGCCCTTCGGAAAGTTGAAGCCGGACTGGGAAGAACCGTCAGCCATGTGCGCGAAGCTCCTGTGGTGCGTTGGCGTTCTGCGGAAGATCGGGATAGGTGCCCCACGGCGCGCGGAGTTCGCGCCACGGGTTGTTAAGGGAGATAGCGGAGCGATGCGCGTACCGGCCGCGCACGCCGTCATCCCAGAGTTCTCGGCACCTGGTGGTCTGGTTGTCGAACCAGCCGGAGAAGAGGTCGGGCGTGCGCGACATGGGTCAGACCTTGACCGGAAGCACGGTGCGCATGCCCTGGACGTTGGGCCGACTGACAACGCCTTCGGCTTCCATCCGCTCCACCAAGCGAGCGGCGCGGTTGTAGCCGATGATCAGCCGCCGCTGCACGTGTGAAATGCTTGCCCGATGTGTCTCGCGTACCGCCGCAACGGCCTTCGCGTACATGTCGTTGTCGTTCTCGTCGATCACAGGGAATTCCTTCGCCGGTCAGCCCGGCGTCTGTCGTTTAAAAGGGGATGTCGTCGTCATCGAAGCCCTCGGTCACCGGTTCTACGGCGGACTGGGCGGGCGTCTGACGCCTGTCGTAGTTGCTCGATTCGTTGCTGGCGCGCTGCTCGCCCCGGCGATCGCCACGCTGGCCACCGCCGTTACGGGGATTCCCGCCGCGGCTGCCGCCCTGGTCGACGGTGCCGAGCATCTGCATCTCGTTCGCGATGACGTCGGTGGAGAAGCGTTCGATGCCCTCGCGGTCGGTGAACTTGTCCGTTCGCAGCGAGCCTTCGATGTAGACCTGACGGCCTTTCTTCAGGTACTCGCCCGCGATCTCGGCCAACTTCCCGAACAGCTTCACGCGGGTCCACTCGACACGCTCCTGCTTCTCGCCGGTCTGCTTGTCGACCCACTGCTCGGAGGTCGCAACGCGCAGGGACGTGATGGCTGTCGTGCATATCCTACCGCGGCGATCCGATCAAGCAATTCGCCGATGATGCCGAGGCGATGTTCAATTGGCGGTCCGCACTTTGGAAGTGGGCAGCCGATTGGCAGTCAGGGTTCAACGGTTCGATTCCTTCGACGATACCCGCGTTTGAGGAAATACGGGCCATGGCTCCGCAGCCGGAAGCCTTCGGCTGGGTAGTGCACCCGAAGGGCGTGATTATTGGATCGCAACAGCCGCAGGAGAACCCGACGGCATGACGATCTTCGCCGACATCCAGACGCTTGAGCCTGGCGCATGGGTGGAGTTGTTCGAGATCGACGCGCGCTCCATCACGGGTGGTGGCGCCGGCGACATCCTGCGCTTCCATGGATACACGCAGGTCGGCCCGATCTACTGGCAGGGGACCACGTACGAGCCGTGGCCAATCGCGGCACAGGGTTTCAAGATCGACCCCGGCCAACCTCCCGTGCCGACGCTATCGGCGGGCAACGTCGATGGCCGGCTGACAGCGCTGTGTCTCGCGTATCAGGATCTCGTCGGTGCACGTCTCACGCGCAGGCGTACGCTCGGCAAATACCTCGATGTGGCGAACTTCCCCGGCGGTAACCCCACCGCCGATGCGGAGCAGGAGATCCCGCCCGAATTGTGGTTCATTGAGCGCCGCTCATCGGAGGACAGCACGCAGGTGACATGGGAGCTTTCGAGCCCCATGGACTTCGGCGGTCGTCAGCTGCCCAGTCGGCAGATTGTCGCCAACGTTTGTAGCTCGCTGACGAAGGGCGGTTATCGCGGGCCGTATTGCGGCTACACCGGCCCGCCGGTGGCGCGCATGGACGATTCCCCGACCGACGATCCGGCGCAAGATGCATGTGGTGGTCGCCTGACGTCGTGCCGGTTGCGCATCTGGCCGAATGGCGAACTGGCGTACGGTTCGTTCCCTGCCGCAGCGCTCATCAAGTGAAGGCGGCGACCCAGAGGGCGCTGCACGCGCATGCCTTGGCGGAATACCCGCGCGAGTGTTGCGGCGTCGTCGTCGTGCGCAAGGGGCGGGAGCGATACGTGCCGTGCCGGAACATCGCGATCACGCCCGATGAGCATTTCGTGCTGGCTCGCGAGGACTTCGCCTTGGTGGACGATGAGGGCGAAATCACCGCGCTCGCGCATTCCCATCCCAACGTACCTGCGCGGCCGTCCCAAGCGGACCTGGTCGCTTGCGAAGGGTCTGAAGTGCCATGGATCATAGTAAGTGTCATGCCGGTCGACGGCGACCCTACCGTGGCCGACACCGCCATCATCGAACCCACGGGCTACGAGGCGCCGTACGTAGGCCGTGAGTGGACGCATGGTCTGCTGGATTGCTGGGCACTCTGCCGTGACTGGTATGCGCGAGAGCGAAGCATCGATCTGCCGAACCCGCCCCGTACCGATGGGTGGTGGGACGATGGGGCATCGGACCTGTATGGCGACGCGGCAATGCAGGCCGCGGGATTCGCGAAGGTACCGGCAGGCGATATCCAGCCTGGTGATCTCATTCTCATGCAGATCAGGGCGAAGAACCTTGTCCCAAACCATGCCGCGGTCTATATCGGCGCCGGGCATATTCTCCATCACCTATCCGGTCGGCTCAGTTCGCGCGACGTATATGGCGGGTACTGGCAAGAGGTGACGCGGGCGGCGTGGCGGCTGGTGTAACCTGCGCCTTTTCAGATGGGGGATAGGGAATGCGCAAGGAATGGGTGGTTCTGGCAGTGGCCGTCGTCGGTGGGTGCGCAAGCGTGTCGGATCTCCGAACCGCTCCGCCGAAGTCGGTATTCGAAAGTGGGAAGACGGTCGATCAGCTGACCACCTGCGTTGCAGATGGATGGGCCGAAAAACGTGTGCAGATAGCGGTTGTTCCCACCGCGGGTGGGAAGAGCGTTCAGCTCCTGAATGCGAGTGGACCTCCTGTCGTCTTCCTTGATGTGACCGATCGCGATACCGGGTCAAAAGCGGCGCTCTACTCGCAAACCGGGTCGGGCGGATGGTTCGCAACTCGTGCTGAGGCATGTCGATGACTTCAGCGCGTACCTACTGATATAAAAAACCCGCTGCTAGCGGGTTTTTTTATGGGTGAAATATGACGGCGACGACAATTCTTCTTTCAGGTCCGATGCGAAAACGCTTTGGCCGTGAGTTCAAACTGCACCTTGATACAAAAACCCCTTCCGAGGCAATTCGCGCGCTATGCGCCATGGTTGAAGGTTTTCGCACATACCTCACGACAGCAAAGGATCGAGGAATCGAGTTCGCCGTGTGGCGCGGCCGCGGTCCTGCGGCTGAGAATCTTTCGGTCGAACAGCTACGTGAACCCGCTGGAGAGGTTATTCGTATCGCCCCGATCCACGTGGGCGCGAAGAATGGCGGTGTCCTTACAACCATCGTGGGAGCGGTCCTGATCGTTGTCGGTGCTATCGGTATGGCCACGCCCTTTGGTCAGGCGCTCGGCGGCGCGGCATGGGGGCCATTCTTGATGAACGCCGGCATTGCGATGGCAGCAGGTGGTGTCATACAGCTGCTCAGTCCCCAGCCGAAGATCAACAAGGCCGCGGACTCGGCGGACAACCAGTCGAGCTACATCTTCAACGGCCCAGTGAACACCACTGCACAGGGCAACTGCGTGCCAGTTCTCTACGGCGGCCCGATGGAAATCGGCTCTGCTGTCATCTCGGCGGGCATCGAGGCGACCGACTACAGCACGGCGCCGAGCAACGTCGGCTCCGGTACGGTGCTGGGCAACTTCAAGACGACGCCCTACGACGACTGACACCGTCGCTCTACATTCCGATACGACCACCCAAGCCCGCCGCGCGCGGGCTTTTTTTATGGGAAATCCATGGGCATCGATCCCCGTATCTCCGGCGCCAAAGGCGGCGGCAGCGCCCACACGCCTGTCGAAGCCCCCGACACGCTGCGCTCGATTTCGTATTTCCGAATCGAAGACCTGCTATCCGAGGGCGAAATCGGCGGCCTGGTGAATGGCCTTCAGTCGGTGAAGCTCAACGGCACGCCGGTCGCTAACGCTGATGGGTCGCTCAACTTCACTGGTGTCTCGGTGCAGATCCGTACCGGCACGCAGGATCAGAGCTACATCCCCGGTTACGGCGCGGTCGAAAGCGAAATCGCCGTGTCGACGGAACTGAAGTTCGGCACGCCGTGGGTGCGCGCGCTTTCGAACGTGGAGCTGTCCGCCTTCAAGGTGTTGCTCCAGGTCGACGCGCTTCAGAAGAGCGATACCAGCAACGGCGATATCAACGGCTACTCGATCCAGTACGCGATCGACGTCTCGACGGATGGTGGCGCATACAACACCGTTCTGACCACTGGGTTCACCGGCAAGGCTAGTGGCCCCTACCAGCGTAGCCACCGCATCGATCTTCCGAGGGCGACGACGGGCTGGAACGTGCGCGTGCGCCGCCTGACCGTCAACGCCAACAGCTCCACGACGGCCGACACGACGCGCGTCATGTCGATGACCGAGATCATCGACGCGAAGCTTCGGTATCCGAACAGCGCGTACGTTGCGATCAGCGGGGATGCTTCGCAGTTCTCCAGCATCCCTGCACGGTCCTACGTCTGCTGGGGCCGGCTGATCCGTATCCCGAGCAACTACGACCCGAAGACACGGACCTACACGGGCGTGTGGGATGGCTCCTTCAAGATTGCGTGGACGAACAACCCGGCATGGATTCTGTACGACATGGTCGTACAGGAGCGCTTCGGTCTGGGTGACCTTATCGACGCATCGCTGATCGATAAGTGGGAGTTGTACCGGATCGGCCAGTACTGCGACCAGATGGTCAGCGACGGGAAAGGCGGTCAGGAGCCGCGCTTTACTTGCACCACCTACCTCCAGAACCGGGCAGACGCGTTCCGCCTGCTTGGCGATATGGCGTCGGTGTTTCGCGGCGTGTCGTACTGGATGGGCGGCGCGATCACCAGCGTGGCGGACATGCCGCAAGACCCGGTGTACACGTATACCGCGGCCAACGTGATCGACGGGCGGTTTACCTATCAGTCCAGTGCGCGGAAAACGCGCTATAGCACGGCACTGGTGACGTGGAACGACCCGGCCAACAGCTACCGGCAGGTGGCCGAATACGTCGATCACCCCGACGCACTGCGGCGTTACGGTATCCAGCCCACCGAGTTCGTTGCTTTCGGCTGCACGAGCCAAGGGCAGGCGCATCGTGCCGGCCAGTGGGCACTGACGACGAGCTACTACGAGACGGATTCGGTGACGTTCGCCGTCGGCCTTGAGGGCCTTAAGGCGGCGCCGGGTCAGATCGTCCGCGTTGTCGATCCCGCCCGGGCAGGCGCAAGGCAGGGCGGCCGCATATCCATGGCGACGGCGACGGCCATCACTGTCGATCGCTCGCCCGATGGCGTTGCGGTTGGCGACACGCTGACCGTGAACCTGCCTACCGGGACTGCGGAGACGCGGATGATTTCGGCCATCGATGGCCGCGTGATCCGGGTGGGGCAGGCCTTCAGCCAACTTCCGGCCGGGCAGGCGGTATGGGCCGTGGAGAGCGCGACGCTTGCGGCACAGACCTTTCGCATTCTCAACGTCAGCGAGGACACATCGGACGGGGCCATTCGATTCACGATCAGTGCCGTGCAGCACGTCGCCGGCAAGTTCGCCTTCATCGACAACGGCACCCAGATCCAGATCCCGCCGATCAGCAAGCTGCCAGTGGGATCTCAGGTCCCGCCGACGAACGTGCGCATCACCAGCCACCAGGTGGTCGAGCAGGGGATCGCCAACAACGTCATGACGATCGCGTGGGATGCGCCCGCCGGTGCCGCGCGTTACCAAGTGGAATGGCAGAAGGATTCCGGCCAGTGGATTCAGGCCGGCAATGTGTCGACGACATCGGTGGACGTGATCGGGATCTACACCGGCACGTACGTTGCCCGCGTCACCGCATACAACAACGGCAACACGCCCTCGCTGGCGGCGCTCAGTGACCCGACGCCTGTGTTGGGCAAGACCGGCGCCCCGCCGGCATTGACGAGCCTCACGGCGAAGAGCCTGGTGTTCGGTATCCGATTGGACTGGGGCTTCCCCGCTGGCGCCGAGGACAGCCAGCGGACCGAGATTTGGTATGGCACGACGGCCAACCGCGACAACGCGACGAAGCTCGGCGACTACGCCTACCCGGGCAACTTCATGGAGATGCATGGGCTCGCGGCTGGAACGTCGCTGTTCTTCTGGGGCCGCATCATCGACAAGGCTGGCAACGTCGGCCCTTGGTATCCGGAGGTCGGGGCCGTTAACGGTCAATCGAGCATTGATGCTGCTGCCTACGATCAGTACTTCTCCGGCAAGATCAACGAATCCGCACTCGGTCACCAGTTGCTGTCCGACATCGAGGCCGTCAAGGATGTCGGTGGCCAGCTGGCCGACATGGCGGAGAAGCTCGGCGCCGTAGAGGGCGAAATCTCCCGCGTCGACGGCATCATCTCGGTCTTCGATCCGCCCATGGCTGGCGACGAAGGCGAGCACGCCGGCGACACGACCGTTTACGCGGGCGTGTATTCCGAACAGTCGGCTCGCGCAGATGCGGACGGGGCACTGGCCAAGCGCATCGACACGGTCGCCGCCTCCATGGATGGCTTCTCTGCGCTGGTTCGCGACGAAACCACGGCTCGCGTAACTGCCGACGGCGCGATGGCCGAGCGGATCACGACCGTACAGGCTGCGACCGACACCGCGACGGCCGCCGTCCAGCAGGTGTCTCAGGCTGTCGTCGGCATCGACGGCAAGATTCGGGCGACCTACACGGTCAGGGCGCAGGTGATGGCCGATGGCCGCATCTACGGCGCGGGCATGGGCCTTGGCGTCGAGCAGCAGCCCGACGGCTCCTACCAGTCGCAGGTGCTGTTTCAGGCAGATCGCTTTGCCGTCGTCAACGTAGCGAATGGTGTGACGACGGCGCCGTTCGTCATTCAGGGCGGCCAGGTATTCATCAACCAGGCGATCATCGGCACGGGCTACATCACCAATGCCATGATCGGCAACGTCATCCAGTCGACCGCTGTCGACAGCACCGGCAATGCCCTCTGGACGCTCGACAAGAACACCGGCTTCAGTATGCGCGGCTCAGGCGGGGCGGGGCGCACGGAACACGACGGCAATGGTGGCCGCGTCTACGACACGAACGGCGTCCTGCGCGTGCGTTGGGGTATCTGGTAATGCCGCAGGGTTTCCAGGTCTTCAATGGCTCGGGCGGCGTCGTGCTGGATACGACCATGCGCACCGGGCGGATTCTCGGGTCGGTCGTTATCACCGGAAACAACGGGTCGGTGAACGTGCCATCCGTCATCGGCACGCCATTCGTGATCATCCCGAAGTGGCCACGCCCCTCGAACTCGGGGCAGTTCGGTGAGGCATTCGTCGCGGGCAACGTGACGTTCGATGGGACCACCATCCGATGGTCGTTTGGCCTTGGTGGTGCGATCGCGGACCTCACGACTGTCTACTACGGAGCATATTGAATGACGGCTGGTTTTCAGGTGATCACCGATGCCGGGTCGATCCTCATAGACCAGGACTTCCCCAACCTTGCGCTTGTCGCGCGCGGGACGATTGCTATCGGATCGAACGCGGATGCCGGCGGGTACCGCGGCACGGTCAATATCCCAGCGACGGGGATGCCCATGGTGTTCGTGCGCAGCGGTGGGTTTGTGGCTATCGTTGACGCCACGGTCGGGAGCTTCGGCTACCTGATGGCGCAGGGCGTCACGTCTTTCGACTACTTCGCGTTCGCCCCGCCCCAGTCCTTGCCATCGAACTATGGCATGCAGGTCTTCGATGGTGCGGGGCGCCTGTGCTTCGACGCCGCACAACAGTACCTCCGGGTCACAGGCGTGATTGCCATCAACGCGCAAGTGATGAATTTCAACGATAGCGGCGGGGTAGGGAACATCTTGTCCTTCGGCCTACCTGGGGCGACGCCGGCCATCTGCTTCTCCGACCCCGGATTCCAGTTTCAGGTTCTGACGGGTAGCGGGGTTTCAGGTGGAACGAGCTATCGCACGATCGCGCGCTGCGGCATGCGTATCAATGGGGCGGCGCTGGACATTGCTCAGGTGCAGGCGCGGAGCGACATCTCGCTCCCCGGCGGCGTAAACGTCAACACGCGGTCTGCCGCGTCCCCCATGAGCGCGATCATCGCCGACGTGACCGGCATGTAGTAGACGGGGCGGTCGGCCTAGAGGCGATGCCGCGCTTCCCGGTGGTCGTCGTGCGTGCTGGCGCGGCACTGAGGGCAGCCGCCGGAATGTACGACCCGTCCATAGCGGCGGATGTAGCGCGCATAGTCGCGGTCGTGGAGTCGGCAGTAGCCGCGCTCATTCAGGCGCTTTGCCTCATGGTGCCGCGTCAGGCAGGTCACCCCACGTGGTCGACCATTCATTTCTTCGGGCGCGGGTAGCAGCTGGGGCAGAACTGTATGCGCCCGCGCACGAACTGGGGGTATCGGATGGAGTGCTTCTCGCAGAACCGATACGAGTCCAGGACATTGCCGCGCTTGCCGGACCATCCGGTGCGGCGAGATGTGTCGCGGGAGAGGGGGCGTTGAATACTCATGGCACGAATTTTCGTGCCTGCGCGTCTCATTGATCGCGACGCGAGATGGCGATATCGAACCGTCGGCACTGCGTCTATCAGGCCCGCATTCGCATCAATTTTACGGTCAATTTTACGGTAGGCCACATTAAGGGGCTTCACCTGACCGCTAAGCTACTGATACGTAATGGTGGGTCGTGCCGGATTCGAACCGGCGACCTACGGATTAAAAGTCCGCTGCTCTACCAACTGAGCTAACGACCCTTACGCGAACAGCCCGCTAGTTTAGTGGGAGGCGCGGAGTCGCACAACCTCACATGGGTCAGAGTGTGGCGACGATGGCCTCGACGTCGCGGCCGGCCTGGCGCCAGGCGCCGATGCCGCCCGTCAGGGGGCGCACGTTGGCGAAGCCCAGCCGGGTCAACCGCTGGGCCACCTTCGCCGCAGTGACCTCGTTGGGACACGAGCAATAGATGACCAGGGGCATGTGCCTGGGGAGTGCGGCGAGCTCATCCTCGGCGGTACTCAGGTCGAACAGTCGCGAACCGGGAATGATGTAGGGGTCGTCCTTGCGGACGCTTGCGGCGCGGACGTCGACGATGAGCGCACCCGGGTCGTTGGCCAGCAGGATCGCCAGTTCGTCGACCGTGATGCGGTTTTTCTTCAGCTGCATGATCAGCAATGTGCGACGCGCCCAGCGGAAGGCGATCCACAGGATGAGCCCGGCTATGGCGACGGCGGCCATGCCCATGCCGAACTGACGCAGCAGTGCGAGTACGGCGTCGATCTGCCGGTAGAAAACCATGCCGACGGTCAGGCCGACGGAGATCCACAATCCCGCGCCGATCAGGTCGAAGAGGGTGAATCGCGAGAAACGCGTGTCAGCCGCCCCGGCGATGGGAATGGCGACCAGCGACAGGCCGGGTACGAAACGCGAAATGAGCAGTAGCTTCACGCCGCGTTTCTCGAAGAAGCCGCCTGCGCGCCGCACGCAGGTATCCGGCGACAGCGAGATCTTGCACAGACGATCCAGTACGCGATAGCCGTAGCGGCGGCCGGTCATGAACCATACGGCGTCGCCGGCAAAGGCGCCGGCGAGGGCGCCGACAAAGGTCGCCAGGACGAGCAGCGGATTGTTCAGGGCGACAAGGGTGCTCCCGACGACGATAAGCGCAGGCATGGCAGGCACGGGCAATCCGATCGCCGCCGCGAACACGCTTGCAAAGGCTGCTATGGGCGCCGCCCCTGACCAGTCGTTGCTCGAAAGTATCATTGTCCCGCGGAACTCCCGGATCCCATCGCAGAACGATACGCCGGATGGGTTACACGCGACACATGGCGTCGCGGGGGCGCGGTCTCAATGGGGCAAGGTCAACTGGCGCGGCGCAGCGACGTGGACTCGGCGCTCCAGTCGCTCCGGCGGTCGACGCCATCGACTTCCACCCAGAACGTACTGCCCGCGCCGGGTCGCGAACGTACGCCGATCTGCCCGCCGAGCACATCGGCAATGCGCCGGGCGATGGTCAACCCCAGCCCGTAATCCACGTGGCCGGGAAGCCGGACGAATTCCTCGAAGATGCGTTCCTGTTGCTCGGAATCGATGCCGACGCCGTTGTCGCGGACTTCGATCCGGACGCCGCGACCGCGACGACGCGCGGCCACGAGTACCCGGCCATGGGGTGCGCTCGCCATGGCGTTCGCCACCAGACGATGCAGGAGCTCGCCGAGCAGTGCCCCATCGCTATGTAGCGGGAGGCGTCCGCCGCGCCAGCGCAGGTCGACATGCAGGCGATGCGCTTCGGCCGCGCACGTGTCGCGCTCGCGTACGAACAGGTCCGATGCGATCAGATCGACAGGCAGAGGTTCGACGATACCGGCATCGAATCTCGCCATTTCCATCAGTGCATCGAGCAACTCGGTCATGCGGACCAGATTCGAACCGATCTGCGCCAGCGCCGCGCGTTGATGCAGATCCTTGCCCGGTTGCATGCCTGCCACGAACAGACCCATGGCCTGTAGCGGCTGGCGAAAGTGGTCGCCGAAGCGTGCGACGAACCGCGTTTGTCGCGCAATGTCGCGAAGCCGGAGGCGCAGCGCCTCGGCCATGCGATCTTCGTGATGCGCGCGTAGCTCGGCTACTTTGTCGATGCATTCGTCGAGCGCATCGAATTCGACGACGCCTGTCTGGATGGGTTCGATGAATGGCCGTCCACGCAGTACGCGCATGAAACGATCGCGCACGGTATCTAGCGGACGTACGACCAGCGACGCATGCGCACAGGTGGCCAGCGCGAAAATGACGAGTATGCCCAGGGTCATGAAGGTTCCGAACCATACGGCGGATGTGCGCCGGTCGTTCGACGGACGCGCGTCCGAGATCGCGGTCAGTTCGCCATAGGGCGTTGCGACGGTGACCCGGTAGGTGGTGGCTTTGGCGAGTGGGGCACCGTTGTCGATGACGATCCGCCGGCCGTTATCCCGGCGCAGACTGACCAGGGTCGTGGGAGGGTTGGCAGTCAACGCCAGTTGAAGCGCGTGTCGAAGTTGTTCGTCGTTGCCTGCATCCACCATACTTTCGCCGATGCGAAAAGCCTGTGCGGTGGCAAGCGCCTGCGCCTCGGTGGTCAGCGAACTCATAGTGGTCGCGGTGAACGCAACCACCATGGTGAGGGCGACCAGCGTCATAGGCAGCAGGCCGCTCAGCAACAATCTGCTGCGAAGCCGCACGGGACGGCGAGCCGGTTGGAGCGACGCTGTCATGGCGGCGGGCCTTGGACGGAGCTTTGGCGATGACCCGACTCTAGTGGGCGCGCGACGGCGGCGCGATACTCAAAGCGATGTAGCCAGCAGGCCTAGCCCATTCGACCTATGTGCGCGGGTCAGTGCGCGCGCAGTTGTCCGACCAGTGCGCGATGATCGTCTTCGATCTTCTTCAGGCGAGCTTCGCGGGCCGCCTCGCTGACCCATTGAGCGGTCGTCGCGCGGCGTCGCTCCAGCGTGTACTCGATGTCGGCGAAGGGCGCCAGGTCGCTGTTGCTCGCAGGCGCGAAACCGCTGATGTCGTGGATATGCTGGAGATTGACTTCTTCGCGTGTGCTGTCCTTTCCCTTACCGTAGTTCACGAGAAAGGTCGCGATGCGTTCGCGTAACGACAGCGGCAGGTCGGTCCGTACCACGATGACCGCATGGGGAATCAGCGACGAACGCCAGAGCACGCGAAGGCGGGCGTACTGGTCGGGGAAGTGTTGGGCGAAGCGTTCGAGGTCGGCGGTGTTGTTCGTCGCCACGTCCACTTCGCCGTTCGCCACCGCAAGCGCATTGTTCTGGTGGTTGTCGACGTGAACGTTGGAAAAGAACGTATCCGAATCGAGGCCGCGCGCGGCGAACAACTGGGTTTCCGGAACGAGATAGCCCGATACCGACAAGGCTTCGCCGCGCGCGTAACGCCAGCGGCCCTGCCGCGAGAAAAGCTGATCGAGCGTTCGCAGTTTGGAGTCGGTGGCGACGATGAGCAACGCGTTGTAACCCTTGGATCCATCGCCGCGCGTGAGGTGTGCGATGACCTGCATGTTGTGCCGGGTTACGGCATCCAGTGCCAGTCGTCCGGACAGAAAGGCGATGTCGACGCGCTGCTCGCTGATGGCCTGCGCGATGCCTTCGTATGTCGTGACGGAGATGCTTCGAATGGGACGATCCAGCGCTTTGCGCAGGTCGTCGAGCATCGGCTGCCAGGCTTCCAGCGATTCGGCGGGTCCGCCGATGGGCAGGATGCCGAAGGTGAGTGGCGCCCCGGGATCCTCGTCGATGTTTCTGGATTTCTGCGCCAGGGCAGGGGTGCACGCAAAGACCAGGATCAGTAAGAAAACGTACCAACGATGGCGCGCGCGTATCCACCGCGGTATTCGATGACGTTCCAGCATATGCCTGCCCCGAGAACCATCTTGCGCGCTGCGATCGCTCGCGGCGCAGTGCCCTGTCCGGCAGCAGCTTACGACGAAACTTGCTGGCTTGGGGCGGGGAGGTCCAGTTTGGCGGCTACCGAGACAGCCTCGGTGCGATTGCGGACGCTGAGCGCGCGGAAAATGGCGGCCAGGTGGATTTTCACTGTGCCCTCGCTGATTCTCAGGTCACGGGCTATGACCTTGTTCGGGCTGCCCTTCTTAAGAAGGAAAAGGACTTCCATCTGGCGATCGGTCAGCAGGAGTGCCAGCTGGTGGTGCAGAGGAGCCCTGCCGGGGCCGCCCTTGCCGGGATAGGCTGCGCCGTCGCCGGCCGCATCGATTTCCGCCAGGGCCATCTGGGGTACGTAAACGCCGCCGGAAAGCACCAGGCGAATCGCGCTCAGCATCACGTCGGGGGAATAGGACTTGGGGATATATCCGCGTATGCCGATATGCAGGACATCGCGGATGACTGCAGGGTCTTCGGAACCGGACAGGACGAGGATGGGCAGGGACGGCAGCGCGGCATGGAGTGCTTCGAGATGGTCGGTGCCGTGGGCGCCGGGCATGGCCATGTCGACCAGAGCCAGATCGGGAGGAGGTGTCTGGCCGCTTGCGGCGCGTATTTCGTCGGCATTCGACGCGACGACAAACTGAGTGTCGGGGCCCAATTCGGCAAGCTTAACCTTGACCCCCTCGACAATCAGCCGATGGTCATCCGCAATTAGGATCAGCATAGTTTGTACTTCTCTGCCGGCTGAAAGCCCGCCCCAACGCCGACCATAACTCTGCGAGGAACGCGCTGCAACATTTGCAATCAGTACATGTGTATTTCTCGTCGAAGATGCGTTACGACAAACATAACTGTTTGCATGATTAATGCCTGTGTATGCGGCAGGGCAACAAGGGCAGCTGTTATGTGCTTTTCTGGTTTGAGGTGGTGGCACGTTTCGCAGCGGTCGAGATCAATACTTCCCGCAGGCGTTCGGGCGAAACGGGCTTATAGAGCACAGGGGTGGTTTCCTGGTCGACCGCGCGCAGGTGTTCGCTACGGGTTTCGCCAGTAATGAGTACGCGTGCGAAGGGAGGGGGATCGCCTGGGCGGCGCCGGAAATATTTGTCCAGAAGAGCCAGTACATCGAGTCCGCTGCCTTCGCGAAGGCGCAGGTCCGAAATGACGAGATCGGGTGCGTGCTGCCACATCTGGACCGCTTCCATCGCCTCCTGCGCATCCTCGGCCGTTGCGACTTCGCAACCCCAGCTACCCAGTAGATAACTGATGCCGGAGAGAATACTCGGTTCGTCGTCGATGATGAGGACGCGCATGCCCGCGACATCGTGGGCCGGCATGGCGGTTTGCGGAAGCGGTATCGTGTCCATCGCCGGAGCGACTTCCGGAAGCATGACGCTGAAAACACTGCCCGTGCCGGGCTTGGACCTTACGGTCGCGTGCGTGCCGAGAAGGCGCGCAAGACGCTGCACCGTCGACAGGCCCAGGCCAAGCCCGCGACGCGGTCCATCGTGCCGCCCCGAATCCGGATGGCCTTCTATACGGAAAAATTCGTCGAAAATATGCTCATGATGTTCCTCGGGTATGCCGCTGCCGGTATCCCATACGTCAAGGCGAATCAGTTGCCCGCGTCGCTGCCGTGCCGCCACGAGAACGCCGCCGCACTGCGTATAGCGCAGGGCATTGCTCACCAGGTTGTTGAGGATGCGTGCGAGCATGGTGCGATCGCTGCGCACCCATAGATTCGTCGGACGTACGACCAGGCGAAGATCGTGCTGCTCGGCCACCATGCGGAAGTTGACGCTGACTTCCTCGAAAATGTCGTCTAGCGGGAACGGCCGGAGTACCGCCGACATGGCGCCGCTTTCCAGGCGCGAAAGATCGAGCAGCTCGCTGAAAAGATGGTCGAGCGCATCCACGCATTCCTGGATATGGGCGATGCGGTCCAGTCGTCCCGGATCGTATTCGTCCACGGCCAGTCCCGACGAAAACAGCGTTAGTGCGTATAGCGGCTGACGCAGGTCGTGCGAAGCCGCCGCGAGGAATCGCGCCTTGGCGACGCTTGCCGCTTCCAGTGCGGCGTTCTTGCGTGCCAGTTCTTCCGTGGCCGCGGCGATTTCCCGCTCCATGCCGATCTGCGCGTCCAGCAGTTTCGATGCCGCGCCATTGAAGCCGCGTTGCAGATCGCCGATCTCGGTATCGTCCGTTACGGGTACGACTACCGTACGGTCGCCAAGACCGAGCTGACGCACGGCGATGGCGAGTCGTCGCAACGGTGCGCTCATCCAGCGCGCGGTCGACCAGCCCATGATGATCGCCATGATCAGACTGAGTACCAGCCATATCAATGCGCTGCGCAGGCTGGATCGTTGCGCCGTTACCGCTTCGGTCACGCTGACGTCGACGGTGACCGACCCGATCGATTGCCGCGTTGCATCGTCGATGACCTCGCGCGACACGGTCAGGGCATCGCTGTCGTCGACGCTGCCGTTGCGGCGATCGGCAAGGATCTCGCCGTCGCGGTCGGCGATGCGTACGCGTGCGACTTGCGGCAGCTGGATCATCGATTGCGCGATGCGACCCAGCTCCCGGCGTTGGCCTTCGCGAAGCGCGTCTCCCGCCACCGAGGCCGCCTGTTGCGCGATAGCGTCCGCGGTGGAGCGGCCCATGTCGCGCAGGGTGTCCATCTGGTGCCGCGTCAGAAGGGCGAATAGCAGAATGGCGCTGGTGGCTGTCGGAACGAGCGCGACAAAGGTCAGTCGCTGGACCAGCGACGTACGACGCCACACTTTCTCCAGCCACGAAGCCGATGACTCGCGCATGGAACCCCCCGGCGGCCCCGTCCGGGGGCGCCAAGCGCACAGCCTACCGCAGATCGGATGGCGGGTGTCCTTGAGGGTTATCGAGTTCCGGGGCGGACGTGACGGCTGCGGGTCGGTTGCGTCATTGCACCGTCAGGACCGATTGCGCCGCGCCCTTCGTTCGCGCAAGGCATTCACGCCCAATGGCAGCAGCGCCAGCACAGCCAGTGCGCAAAGCGGCAGCAGCAGGCGGGGTTCGAGCAGAAGGGCCGGGCCGAAGGTCTGGCCCGCGCCCAGTGCGTCGCCCAGACCGGCGCCCACCGACGTTTCGAAGATCAGTGAGACGGTACCGCCAAGCCAGGTAGCGCCAAGGAACAGCCAGAGTGGACAGCGTAGCCACGCCAGCGCCATCGTCATCGCGCCGAACGGCATGATCGGAATGAAGCGCAGTGCCAGCGTATAGCTGACGGGATGAGCCGAGAAGCCGTGTCTTAGCCGTTCGACCAGTGCGGGCGGAGATTTGCCGCCCGCGCCGAAGGCATAGCGGCTGGCAAGGTAAAGAAGCAGCGAACCCAGCGTCAACGCTATCGAGGAAAGCATGGTCCCTGTCGCGACGCCGAACACGAGACCGCCGGCGAAAATGATGACGACCGTGCCGGGGATGCCCGTCGATACGGCAAGCGTCAGCAAGCCGATATACGTAAGCCCCGATAGCCACGGGTGACTGGCGACCGAGGCGCGCAGATCCGTTTCCCTGGCGAGCAGGTGTGCCGGGTGGAAGCGATCCAGCGCACCGGAATACAGCAACACGATGCCGGCCAGCACCAGCAGAATCAGCGGAAGCGCGGCGCGCCAGCGGCTCAGCGTGGCCACCGGTGTTCGGAGGGGCGGGACGATGGGGCGCGAGTGGCCATGCGATGGACTCAGTAATGAACGCCGCTTTCGCCGTAGCGGCGAAGCACTTCGCGCGCTTCGTCGCGGCGGATGTCCCGGCGCACGGCGACGCCACGTTTTTCCAGTTCACCGATCCAGTCGGCCGGCAACGGGCCTTCGTCGAACTCGGTCAGTTCCTCGACGTCCTCGGCGCGTGCGCCGATCAGCAATTCGTCGACCCCTGCCCAGACCGTGGCGCCGTAGCACTGGCAGCATGGCTGGGAACTGGTGGCAAGACTGAAGCGGCTGCCGTCTTCATTGAGGCGGAAACGCTGCAGGCGTTGCTGCGCGAGCATGTACGCCATCATTTCGGCATGGGCGACCGAGCACGAATGCGGCACGACCCGATTGACGCCGACAGCGACGAGACGGTCGCCATCGAATACGGCGGCGCCGAACGGACCGCCGGTCGCGAGGTCGACATTACGGCCCGAAAGTTCGATGGCGAGGCCGACCTTCGCTTCGTCGCCGACATACATGGCGCCGGCATCGACGGCTTCGTGAACCCAGGCAGGAAGGGTGAGATGCACCTGTGCGTAAAGCATTACTGCTGCTTCGCCCACGAATCGCGCAGCGTTACCACGCGGTTGAACACCGGGCGGTCGGCCGTGTGATCGGCGATGTCGGCGACGAAATAGCCGAGACGTTCGAACTGCATGCGATCCTCGCGCGTGGCGCCGGCAGCGGCCGGTTCGACGTAACCCTGCACCACGCGACGTGAATTCGGGTTCAAGTGGTCTTTATAGGTTTTGCCGTCGCTGTCGTCGTCCGGATCGACCACATCGAACAGGCGGTCGTACAGGCGCACTTCGGCCGCAATCGCATGGCGGGCACTGACCCAGTGGATCGTGCCTTTCACCTTGCGCTCCGAGCCGGGCATGCCTGTGCGGCTGTCGAGGTCGAGGGTGCCGCGAAGCTCCGTGACGTTGCCGTCCGCGTCCTTGACGACCTCGTCGCAACGGACGATGCCGACACCGCGAAGACGAACCTCGCCTTCGGGCTTCAGGCGATGGAAACCCTTCGGCGGCACCTCGGCGAAGTCTTCGCGTTCGATCCACAGCTCCGGCGAGAACGGAACGCTGCGCGTGCCGAAGCTCTCGTCCTTCGGGTGGTTGGGGAAGGTCAGCTCTTCGTTATGGTCGGCGTCGAGATTGGTGATAACCAGCTTCAGCGGATCGATGACACCGAGACGGCGCGGCGCAGCGGCGTCCAGATCCTCGCGCACGCAGCCTTCGAGTACGCTCATGTCGATGATGCTGTTCTGCTTGCTGACACCGATGCGTTCCCAGAACAGGCGGATCGATGCGGCTGTGAAACCGCGCCGACGAACGCCGACGATCGTCGGCATGCGCGGGTCGTCCCAGCCGTCGACGAGGTTCTCGGTCACCAACGTGAGCAGCTTGCGCTTGCTCATCACCGTGTAATTCAGATTGCCGCGCGAGAATTCGATCTGGCGCGGTTTGGTGGGCGTCGTGGGCAGGCCGGCGTCGACCAGCGGCTGCCACAGGTCGGGGTGGTTCTTCAGGTCGACGTTGTCCACGCACCAGTCGTACAGCGGGCGATGATCTTCGAACTCCAGCGTGCACAGCGAATGGGTAATGCCTTCCAGTGCGTCGGACAGGCAATGCGCATAGTCGTACATCGGATAGATCGGCCACGCGTCGCCGGTGTTCTGGTGATGGACCTTGCGGATGCGGTAAATCGCCGGATCGCGCATGTTGATGTTGCCCGACGTCATGTCGATTTTCGCGCGCAGCGTTTTCGCGCCGTCGGCGAACTCGCCCGCGCGCATGCGCTCGAACAGGTCCAGGTTTTCTTCGACGGAACGATCCCTATACGGCGAATTGCGACCCGCTTCGGTCAGCGTGCCGCGGTATTCGCGCATCTGTTCGGCCGAGAGATCATCGACATACGCCTTGCCGTCGCGGATCAGTTTCAGCGCCGAACGGTAGAAGACCTCGAAGTAATCCGAGGCGTGCCGCAGTTCGGCCCAGCCGAAGCCCAGCCACTTCACGTCGCGCTGAATGGCCTCGACGAATTCCACGTCTTCCTTGCTGGGATTCGTGTCGTCGAAGCGCAGGTTGCACGTGCCCGCGAACTCGGAGGCAAGCCCGAAATTCAGACAGATCGACTTTGCGTGGCCGATATGCAGATAACCGTTCGGCTCGGGCGGAAAGCGCGTATGGATAACGCTGTGCTTACCCGAGGCGAGGTCGTCGCGAACGATCTGGCCAATGAAGTGGAGCTGCGAAGCAGGCGTTTCGGTCGACATCGGGAGGGCTCGGTAGGTCGGATGCGGCAAACGGATGAGTTTACCCGCATGGGCGCATTCGTGGGGCGGCCTTGCCGGAGCGCCGCTTGCCGTTGGCCCGACGGCGGGTTAGCTTGGGTCCATGCGTATCGCCTATCACGCCGAATCCCTCATCGACGCCCATCTGGTCAAGGATGCGCTCGAGCGGGCTGAGATTCCGGCGTTCGTTTCCGGCGAGTTCCTGACCGGTGCTGTAGGCCAGCTTCCCGCCCGCGATTTCGTCGCCGTCATGGTGCCCGAAGGCTGCTCCGAAGCCGCCGAGACCATTGTGCGTGCGGTCGATGCCCAACTGATGGAAGCGCGCGCGGCGCTGGCCGACGATCCGGGCGATACCGATATCCTGTTCGCCTGACGGCGAGCGCGTCCCGCAAAGCGAAGGGATTCCCCCCATGCAAGCTATTTCCGACCTCATCCGCGACGTGCCGGACTTTCCCCGGCCGGGCGTTCTCTTCAAGGATATTTCGCCCTTGCTGGCCGATGCCGACGGTTTCGCCCTCTGTATCGAAGCGCTGGCCGACCCATGGCGGCAGTTGGGCGTGCAGGCCGTCTGCGGCATCGAATCGCGGGGTTTCATTTTCGGCGCCGCGCTGGCCCGCACGCTGCATGCGGGCTTCGTGCCCGTACGCAAGAAGGGCAAGCTGCCGCCGCCGGTTATCGGCATCGACTATGGCCTGGAATATGGCGTCGATCGTCTGGAGGTTGGCGCCAGCGCGTTGCGCGCGGGCGAGCGGGTGTTGATCGTCGACGATGTGCTGGCGACGGGCGGCACACTGGAAGCCGCACGGCGTCTGGTCGACGGCCTCGGCGCCGAAGTGGTCGGCGGCAGCGTGGTGATCGAGCTGGCGGCCCTGGCCGGACGTCCGCGCTGGACGGGCGCCACGCCCCTGCACGCGCTGATCCTGTCCTGATTTCGCGTTGCAAACCGGTGGGGACGACCGCATCTTCCGGGACATCCCCAAGGAGGTCTGGCCATGCTCGGTATCGGTGCCTATAAACAGCGTCTGCCCCAGCCCGACAAGGCACTACCCGGTCGCGCCAAGCCGCTAGAGGTCGAGGACCGTCATTACGTGACGGGCCAGTCCTTCAAGGACGTGCCCGCCGGCGCGGACGTCGCGGTGTTCGGCATGGGTTGCTTCTGGGGCGCGGAGCGCAAGTTCTGGTCGGTTCCCGGCGTGATTTCGACCTCGGTGGGTTATGCGGGCGGATACACGCCGAACCCGACCTATCGCGAGGTGTGCTCGGGCGAGACCGGTCACGATGAGGTCGTGCGCGTGGTGTACGACCCCGCGAAGGTCGACTTCGACACATTGCTGAAGGTGTTCTGGGAGAATCACGACCCGACCCAGGGTATGCGTCAGGGCAACGACGCGGGCACGCAGTACCGTTCCGCGATCTACGTCGGCGACGCCGAACAGCTGGCGGACGCCGAGGCGTCGCGCGATCTTTTCCAGAAGCGGTTGTCGACGTCGGGTTACGGCGCGATTACCACCGAGATCCGGCAGGACGTTCCGTTCTACTTCGCCGAAGACGAACATCAGCAGTATCTGGCGAAGAACCCGGCTGGCTATTGCGGGCTTGGCGGTACGGGCGTTACATGCCCGATCGGTGTGGATGCCTGACGCGGGCTTCGCGCCGGCTTCAATTCGCCAGCGTTTCCCCGATGTCTTCCACCAGCACCACTTCGCACGCGCCGGCGCCTGTGTCGTCGCGTGTCAGCGATGTGTTCCAGACGCGGCCGTCGTCGCGATGCACGTTCACCAGGAACCCTCGCAAGTGCACGATTTGGCCCTGACGAATAGCGCGTAGCGCACGGGCGACCGCGTCGCTGGCCGGAATCATGTGCATGTTCGCACTGGATTCCTCGATCTCGCGACGAGGGATCGGAAAATCGTCCGTGTACCAGAAGTAGAAGCGGTTGGACTGCGAGATACGGATGCGGTCGAGGACGGCCGTATCGGACATCCGTCCCCAGCCAAGGGTCAGATCGGTCGGGGATATCGGCGCGAGGTCGTCCATCTGGTAGTCCTCGCGCGACAGTACCCGGGCGGTGATATCGAAGTTGGCGCGCGGGTCCAGCGTGAACCGGCCGCTATGCAGCTCGGCGGGATGCCCGTCGATGTCCGTCTGGGCGGGTGCGCTCGCTGCGAGCATGCCCGAGGCCGCATGCGCGGGCCGGTGCTGCCACCAGTTCGCCATCCCCAGGCCGCAAAGTAGCAATAGGGCTATTAACCAGATTCTCATCAAGAAGCCCGATCACGCAGGATTGCTGTGACCGGCAACGTTGGAGGCGGCGTCCCGTTGACGCGAAGCGCATCCGTGCGTGGTCAGCAGTTCGGCGGGAACGTCGCGAATGACGTCCGCAAGGCTTTGCAGGAAGGGTGTCATCGACGAACTCTTGCGCCAGAGCATGGCGATGCGCCGGCTGGGCGCCGGTGCCTCGAACTCGATCAGGCGGATGTTTTCCGATCGCGCGACGGGCGGTTGCACGGCCAGTGTGGGCAGCAGCGTGATGCCTACGTTGGCCGAAACCATCTGACGCAGGGTTTCGAGGCTGGTCGCACGAAAACCGGATTTTTCGCCGGCGCCGGCCATATGACAGACCTCCAGCGCCTGATCGCGCAGGCAATGACCGTCTTCCAGCAAGAGCAGGTTCTGATCGGCCAGGTCGTCCATGCGCAGGCATTCGCGATCCGCGAGTGCGTGACTCGCGGGCACCGCCAGCACGAAGGGCTCTTCGAACAGGAATTCGGTGTGCAGCGTGTCCTCGTGGACGGGCAGGGCAAGGATGCCCGCGTCGAGGGCGCCCTCGCGCAGCATGCGGATGATCTGTTCGGTTTTTTCTTCGCGCAGCAAGAGCTCCAGCCGGGGAAAGCGGGTACGCAGGTGCGGAATGACATGCGGAAGCAGGTAGGGTCCAAGCGTCGGGAAAATGCCGAGGCGAATGGTGCCCGATTCCGGATCGCGCGTGCGCTGGGCGATAGCCTTGATCTCGTCGACTTCGGACAGCACGTCGCGGGCCCGGCGCGCGATTTCGCGACCCGTATCCGTTAGCAATACTTTTCGCGGTGTACGCTCGACGAGCGCGACACCCAGTTCGTCCTCGAGCTTCTTGATCTGCGTCGAAAGCGTTGGCTGACTGACGAAACTGGCTTCCGCGGCACGGCCGAAATGGCGATGCTCGGCCAGTGCAACAAGGTACTGAAGGTCGCGCAGGTTCATGAGAATAGCCCGCTGGTCTGATAGTCGTACCCTATCATAACCATGCTTACAATTGATTTGAGATATGCCTTCCCGAGGCGTAATCTTGTCGTCAGTCGCGTCCCCAAGCGCGCCGACACATCTGTCCCTTTTTAACCAGGAGAGTCAACCATGCTGACCATTGGCGATAAGTTCCCGAAGTTCAACCTCGATGCCGTGCCGGGCGGCAAGCTGGCCGACAAGATCGAAAACGCGTTTTCGAAAATCTCGGACACGTCCTACGAGGGTAAGTGGAAGCTCGTCTTCTTTTACCCGAAGGACTTCACCTTCGTTTGCCCGACCGAGATCAAGGGTTTTGGCGATCTGAACGAAAAGTTCGCCGACCGCGATTGCCAGATCCTGGCCGCTTCGACCGATTCCGAGTTCGTCCACCGCGCCTGGCGCATGGACCACGCCGACCTGCGCGACCTGCCGTTCCCGATGCTGGCCGACATTAAGAAAGACCTGACCTCGGCGCTCGGCATCCTGACCGAAGACGGCGTTGCCCAGCGCGCGACCTTCCTGGTCGACCCGAACAACGAGATCCAGTTCGTCTACGTCACGGCCGGTTCGGTCGGTCGTAACCCGGACGAAGTCCTGCGTGTTCTGGACGCCCTGCAGACCGACGAACTGTGCGCCTGCAACTGGAAGTCCGGCGACGAGACCCTCAAGGTCGCCTAAGCTGTAAAGGCCGTAAGTCCCACGCCGCATCGCTCCTCCCCGCGCGGCGTGGGCAACCTCCAGAGACGGTGAAGTCCGCTTCGCCGGCTCGTTTAAAGACCCGACACCTGAGCGTGTCCCGCGTGAACCGGCGATCGCGCCGAGCCATTCCGCGCCTCTTTCCTATCGTTCAAGACAAAGGTGCTTCCCATGAGCGTCGCCGATCTTCGTAGCCAGATTCCCGATTACGCCAAAGACCTCAAGCTCAACCTCGATTCCGTGCTGAGCGAGGCGGGTGCCCCCGGTCTGAGCATGGCGCAGATCGCCATGGTCGCACTGGGCTCCGCTTACTCGTCGCGGTTCAAGCCGTTGACGCAGGCCATCGCCGCGTTCGCCGCCGAACACGCCAGCGCAGAGCAGCTGACCGCCGCCAGGGGTTCGGCCGCGATCATGGGCATGAACAACATCTATTACCGCTTCCAGCACCTGGTCAGCCATCCGGAATACGCCACCATTCCGGCGAAGCTCCGCATGAACGTGATCGGTGCCTACAAGGGCGACGCGAAGAACGACTTCGAGCTGGTCTCGCTCGCCGTCTCCGCCGTGAATGGCTGCGGCATGTGTATCGATTCGCATGACAAGGTGCTTCGCGACGGCGGCGTTTCCGTGCAGGGCATCCAGAGCGCCGTGCGCATAGCCTCGGTGATCCATGCGGTGGCCGTGGTGCTCGAACAGGCCGAAGTTGCAGGTTGATCGATCCGCGGCGGAGCCTGCTTAACGTTCCGTTCGCATGTAAAGGACGAGTCTTCCTCTCCCTGTGGGTGAGGAGGACTCTGTCATGTATGTCGATGGTTTCGTAGTACCGGTTCCCGAAGACCGGCTTGCCGAATACCGGAAAATGGCGCGCCGTTCGGGCAAGGTCTGGCGCGAGCACGGCGCCCTCGAATACTGGGAATGCGTCGCCGACGACGTAAAACCCGGCAAGACGACCTCCTTTCCGCAGAGCGTGAAGCTCAAACCCGGCGAGACCGTGATCTTCGCCTGGGTCATCTATCAGTCGAAACGCGATCGGGACCGGGTGCTGAAGGCGGTCATGAGCGACCCCCGCCTGGCTGATCTGATGGATCCAAAAAAGCTGCCGTTCGACGGCAAGCGTATGTTCTGGGGCGGATTCAAGCCTCTGGTTACCCTGTAGGCGCAAACATCGATTGGGTCGCCCATGCCTTCTGGCACTGGGTCAGAGGTCATGGTCGTCCCTACGTTACGGGCTCATCCGAAGGAGCCCCACCCTCATGCGTCGTCTCGTCCGTCCCCTCGTTCTCACCGCGCTCGCCGCCTGCTGTGGTGCGGCGCTCGCCGCCGGCACGGACGCCGCCGCGCCGCTCGGCCATTTGCCGGGCTGGGCTACTCCCGAAGCCTACCGTCTGTCGTTCAAGGTCGATCCCAAGCAGGAGACCTATAGCGGCAGCACGACGATCAAGGTCAAGCTGTCGCAGGCATCCGACTTCGTCTGGCTGCACGGACACGACCTGAAAGTCAGCAAGGTCACCGTCACCGACGCCGCCGGCAAGAAGCATGTCGGCAAGTACACCGTCGCCGCCGAGAAGGAAGGCGTCGCCCGCGTGGACTTCGGTGCCAAGCTCGAGCCGCAGGAAATCTCCCTCGCGATCGAATTCACCGCACCGCTGAACAAGCAGTTGCAGGGCCTGTACAAGGTCTCGCACGAGGGCGTGCCCTATGCGATGACCCAGATGGAGCCGGTCTCCGCGCGTTACGCGTTCCCGGGCTTCGACGAGCCGTCGTTCAAGACGCCCTACGACATCAGCCTGACCATTCCGGCCGACGATGTCGGCGTGGCCAATACCAAGCAGATCAAAGAAGAGAAAGCGGGCGAAGGCTGGAAGACGCTTACCTTCTCGACGACCAAACCGTTGCCGACCTATCTGGTCGCATTCGCCGTCGGTCCGTGGGATGTCGTAAAGGGTCCGGACATCGCTCCGACCGCATTCCGCGCCAGCCCGACCGAGCTGCGCGGCATCGCCGCCAAGGGCGAAGGCCACCGCATGAAGCATGTGCTGGGCGAGACGCAGTCGATCATCCACACGCTGGAGGATTACTACGGTTTCGGCTATCCCTTCGACAAGCTCGACCTGCTCGCCGCCCCCGACTTCAGCGCTGGCGCTATGGAAAACGCGGGCCTCGTCACCTTCCGCGACTGGCTGCTGCTGATCGATCCGGATTCCCCGGCCCAGTACGTCCGCGGTTCGTTCAACGTCAACGCGCATGAGCTGGCGCACCAGTGGACCGGCGACACCGTCACTATGGCCTGGTGGGACGATCTGTGGCTGAACGAGGCCTTCGCGACCTGGATGCAGCAGAAGATCACGACCAAAGTCCACCCGGAATACCGCGCCGACCTCGACCGTGTTCGCGGTGCGCAGGGTGCGATGTCCAACGACAGCCTCGTCAGCGCCCGCAAGATCCGCCAGCCCATCACCGGCAACGGCGACATCGAGACAGCGTTCGACGGCATCACCTATCAGAAGGGTGCCGCCGTCCTGGGTATGTTCGAGGGCTATGTCACCGACCCGGTCTTCCAGAAGGGCATGCGTGCCTATATCGAAAAGCACAAGTTCGGTAACGCCAGCGCGGACGACCTCATCGATTCGATCGCCGAAGCTTCCGGCCAGGGCGCGCCGTTCAAGGATGCCTTCCGTAGCTTCCTCAATCAGTCGGGCGTGCCCTATGTGGCGACCGAAGTGAAGCAGGAAGGCGGTAAGACCGTGCTGCACCTGACGCAGAGCCGTTACCTGCCGTTGGGCAGCACGGGCGACGCGAACCGCGTGTGGGGCGTGCCCCTCTGCGTGCGTTATGGCACGACCGGCGGCGGCAACAAGGTCGCGTGCGAACTGCTCGACAAGGCCACCGGCACGATCGTGCTGGAAGGCGCGAGCTCGCCGACATGGGTACTGCCGAACGCCAACGGTCGCGGTTACTACCGTTTTGCGCAGAGCAAGAAAGACCTTGCCAACCTCTCGAAGGTGGTCGGCTCTCTGACCGATGCCGAACAGTTGGCCTACGCCGATGCCGTTCGCGCTGGCTTCCAGCATGGCGACATCGATGCGGGCGACGCACTTGCCGCGCTGAAGCCGCTGACCGCATCGAAGACGCGCGAAGTGTCGACGGCGCCGATGGCGCTGCTTGGCTGGATCGTGTCGCACGAAGCCGTGACGGATGCACAGCGCGCGCATCTGCGTGCCTGGGCCAAGGACGCCTACTACCCGAAGCTGCAGACGCTGGGTTTCCGCAAGAAGGCGGGCGAGCAGGATAACGACACGCTGACCCGCAGCGCGCTGGTCGACTTCCTCTCCGGTTCCGAAATCGCCGTACCGGAAGTCCGTGCCGAACTGCTCAAGCAGGGCGATGCGGCACTGAAGGTCAAGGACGGTCACCTGGATCTCGATGCGGCCGATCCGGACCTGCTGGGCCTGGCTCTGGAAGTTACCGTGCAGGAGCGTGGCAAGCCCGCGGTCGACGCACTGATCGCCGAGATCCCGAAGACCAGCGACCCGGCTAAGCGCAACGCCATGCTTCAGGGCCTGTCGGCCGCCAGGGGCCCGCTCGCCGATCAGGCGCGCGACTTCGCTCTGGGCAAGGACGTCAAGGTTGGTGAAATGGCCGCCATCCTCCGCGGTGCCCGCGATACGGAAGCAAGCCGTGACGGCCTGTGGAAGTGGTTCGTGACGAACTACGACAAGGTCGTGGCCCGCACCGGCAGCTTCGCCGGCGGTCAGCTCCCGGGTCTTGCCGGTGGCGGCGGTTGCTCCAAGGTCGAAGCGGATCGTCTGACCGCCTTCTTCCAGCCCCGTCTGAAGGAAGTCACCGGTGCCGAACGTGGTCTGGCCCAGACCACGGAATCGACGCTGCTCTGCGCGGCGCTGAAGGAAAAGCAGGATCCGAAGTCGATTCGTTGATCGTTCGGAAGTCATGTTGAAATAAGAACGCCGGGCGAGAAATCGTCCGGCGTTTTTTTGGTTCGTCGGATTACTGGATGGTGATGCTTGCCGAGCGAACACTGCCTCCGCCGTTGCTCGGATACACGGTGAAGTGGAAGTTTCCACCCTGGTAGCCCGACGCATTCCAGTAGCGCCGGTAGCCGACGATCGTGCCGCGGTTGCACGGCTGTGGGCTCGCGGAATTACAAAGCGGTTCGGTACGAATTTCCTGCAGAGAATTGTTAAGCAGGGTTGCCTGAGCATATCGGCCGTAGCCGATTTCCTCGGTGATGATCGTCATGTTTGCTCCGCCATGGTCGTGCTGGGTGAAGCCGGAGCCGCGCACTCCAATTTCCTCCCACCCTCCGGTCGACGAGTTCACCGCGAGGACGTAAGCGGCGGCCAACGCCGTCGCCGACCCGGCTTTTACGCTATAGGTGCCTTCGACTTCGGATTCGGCGGTCCGGTCGATCAGATTGTCCGCACGCGCTTCATACACTGTTGCCCCCGCGCTTAAACAAGCGCACAACGATAGCGATCGAGCGAAATTTCTGATTACAGTTTTCATGTTACCTCCCGTTACAAGCAGGGCTGAATGCCCGGGGCAATGATCGTGCGACCGTTTATGCTGGCGAAATCAGTGGTGTCCTGACCCTGTGAAAGTTGCGACTTTCGTGTGTGTCGGCGGGTGCGCGCGAACCGGGTCGGAAAAGGAGGCGCCAGAAGGGAGGTCTCGGGCTCGTCATGTCGGTGCCTGGTGGAATCGAAGTTGCTTGCTTATGCAGACGTCTCACTCCGATAGGAAGCGCTATGCAAATCAATGGATCGATGTCATTGCCTGTACTGCGGGCAGGCCCGGTGTTGCAAAGTAAGGCACAGGCGGCCTCCGGTGAATTGCATGCGGCGGAGAATGCTGCGTCGCCATCCGGGCGTCGCTTCGATTTCACCCGAATAACTCCGCGCGAGCTGGGAGAGCAACTGAGCGAATGGATATGGAGTGGGCAACTCAGTGTCGAGGAGGCGTCGTTTATCGGGGGAGCGTTACCTACCAATGCCTACCGTGATAGCCCGGACGTACCCATCGACCTCTTCGCCACCATCAATGGCATTTCAGAATTTCATACCTATATGGGTGATCCCGAGGGGGCGTCCTTCTGGCTTGAAGTGGGGAGCAAGCTTCGTTACCTCGAAACCAATACGCGCGGCATTTCCGAGCAGGCTTAGGTGAAGTACACGGCGGCGTCCGATATGCGCGTAAGCGATTGGCCAGCACGATGCGCGAAGGTACTTGTTGGTCGCCGCATTGCTTCATTGCGTCTACGACCCATCGGCCATCAAGGAAGAAGTCATGATCCCCTCTGCCACCCATTTCGGTGCGCGCAATCAGGGCGTTGCCCGCAATAACGCAAATGACGTAAAGGACACCACTAAGCCGTCGTACCGTGAAATCGCAAAGCAAGCGAACGCGAACGTCAAAGGTTCGACGCCGAACGCCAGGAAGACGCCGCTGTCGCGGTTAACCGTCCAGAACATAGGTTTGGGTCGGAAGGATATGAGTGCGACATCGAAACAGAAAGTCATCGACCGGGTGCGGCAGACATTGCACGGGATAGCGACGAATCGGCAGAAGGTGTACGCGGAGCGCCATAGGGAACAGGTCGAGATGTCGTGCAAAAGTACGGACAGGCACGCCAGGCACGGGCTCAACGTCCGTTGTTGATGGGGTCCGTCGCGAGGAGGGCGGAACGACACGGTTCCGACCCCCGTGACTTTCCCTGCGCTCCGGGCATACTGCCCACATGACGTCGGCAAACCTCACAGCATGACCGCCCGCCACCGGACGAACGACAGCGGCGTACTTCGCGCCACGGCGCGCGATGTCGCCGATGCGGCGGGCGTTTCGATATCCGCCGTATCGCGGACCTTTACCGAGGGCGCAAGCGTCTCGGCGAAAACGCGCGAACGCGTGCTAGCAGCTGCGCAGCAACTGGGGTACCGGCCGAACCATCTGGCGCGCAGTCTGATGACCGGGCGGACGGAACTGATCGGACTGGTGTCGAATCACTTCGCGAACCCGACCTTCATGGAAGTGTTCGACCTGTTTACCCGCGAGCTTCAGTCGCGTGGCCTGCGTCCGCTGCTGGCGAATCTCGGTGCAAACGACGATGGTCGGGCCGCGCTGGATATGTTGCAGCAGTACAACGTCGACGCGGTGCTGATTGCCACGTCCGCGCCGCCAGATGGGTTCGCCGAATCGTGTCGCGCGGCTGGCTTGCCCGTGTTGCATGTCTTTGGTCGGGCCGGACGAAAGACGCCGGCACCTGTCGTAACGGTAGACAACGTGGCGGGCGGGCGGTTGGTGGGTGAGACCATGCTGGCGCGCGGATTGCGGAAACTGGCCTTCCTCGGCGGCGCCGAGCGCGATGCGGCGACACTGGATCGCGGGCGCGGTTTCGCCGAAGCCGCCGGTTCCTCGATGCGCGTCGTTACCTATGCTGGCGATTACACGCACGAACACGGCCGTCGTGCGATGCATGCGCTGCTCGATGCCCATGCCAGTCTGGATGGCGTCTTCTGTGGCGACGACGTGCTGGCGCTTGGCGCAATCGATGCGTGTCGCGAGCGAGGCATCGACGTTCCTTCACGCATCAGCGTCGTCGGTTTCGACGACATGCCGCTGGCGGCATGGCCTGCCTATAATCTGACGACGGTGCGGCAGCCGATCCGGGACATGGTGCTGCACGCCATCGAACGTATCGTGGCATGGATGGCGGATGGCGAATCGGTACCGCGCAGTCGTCTCTTTCCCTGCGAATTGATCGAGCGCGGAAGTCTGCGTGCGATTGTCCGGCGATCTCGCCGATAGCTATCCAGCGGTGATATGACCCGGTAGATGCAGCGGGAGCGACGGCCCGTACTCCAACATATCGCCGAGGTCGTCGCCGATATGTTTGTCGGGTTGCGACGCGTTTTGTGATGGCTCCCGATATCTGGCGAAGCTATTGCTTCAGCCTCTGCGCGCATACCGCGCTCGCCAGGATGGTGTCATGACGCAAGTAAACAGTGTTCCAACTCAGACGGTCGCGCCTGTGGATCAAAGGAAGGGGGCACCTCCGGAAACGGAGTTCTATCGCAACCTTCCGCAATACGGTGCACCAAAAAAATCGTCGGCACAGGCGGCGGTTCGATCGCGTGAACCCGGAACAAGTCCTCGTGCGGTGGGAAATGCTTCAGTCAATCGAACGGTTTCACCGTTCAAGATCGCTATCCATAACATCATGACGGAGTATCGGGCGAAGGGCTCGCAAGGTACGGCGCGCAACGAGCCAGATAAAGACGACATAGCCAACCATGCGCCACCCGCGGCGGAACGTGCCGACATGGCCGGCCGATACGATTTCAGGCATATGACGGGGATGGAGGCGCGTCGTGCGGGATGGGAAATATCCAAAGCCGGTGGTATGAGTCTTCAGGACGCAGTTGGTTTTTCTCCGATTCGCGACATGCCTTTCGACCAGAAAGAATGCGCATTTCATATGCCGAGCAACAATCGGCCTGTTGATATTCTTGCCGGGATGCAGTTTCAAGCAGACCATGGGCAGGTGAGCCATGGGGTCAATCGCGATACGTGGTTAAGGATGAAGGCGATTGCAGAGCAATGGCAGGGGCGTCCAAAGCTTCCGGAAGTTCAGGCTCATTGTAGATGCGACGCTGCGGGGCGATCGCCGAAGAACTGGCAGGCGTGAATGTGAAGTGCCAGGCAAACGCCTGGCACTTCACGGCGAAGCTATTCCTTATCGAATGAAGACTCGGGCTGAGAAGCGTTGGCTTCGACTCGAATAGGTCACTTGCTCGAATGTGCCCGACTGGTGGCCGTTGAGTTTCCAGTACCGCATGAAGGCCTGGACTTCCTCACCGGGCCTGCAGACATGCCACCCTCCGCCAGCGCAATAGTTATCCGTTCTGTAGTGCGAGCCATGCGGCAATGTCGCACCATTCATCGATGCACTTCTGCTGGAAGCCAAACCTGTTTCGAATACGGCTACGATCATTTCTGCGCCGCCGTGATCCCATTCCGTCTGCGGCAGAAACTGCGATGGAGGTACATTTTCACCCCCGCCCAACGTTGATTCGACATACGCAACATAGGTATTTGTCAGCAGCGGAGCGGGCCGGCTGTTTGCGTCGGAGCTGGGTGTGTCGCGGAAAGCTTGCGCGAATGTCATTCCGGGAAGTGCGGCGAAGACTGCCGCAACCATGAGCAGACGTTTCATTGGTTGACCTTCTCATGCAGCCGAATGCTGCGGATCGAAGACCTGCGCCGTCACCAGTAGTAGGGCACGAGGAGCCCGTTCGCGAGATATGCCGGAAGCCGCGGGCAATTCGGCCCGCAAGGCTTCAATCTCCCTCTCGTTGTGCACAGCTATTCGCGGACGAAGATCAGTGCTTCCTTCCGACAAAGCGAACGGATGGAACGCAGTAGCGCAACCGTCAGGCGACCTCGCCGATGGTTACCCAGCGACGTTCCGCATTGGAACGCAGTGCGGCGGCGATGATGCGGTCGACTTCGTATCCGTCGCGAAACGTCGGCCATATGGCTTTACCCGTTGCGATGGCCTCAAGGAAATCGCGCATTTCTATGACGATCTGTTCGTTGTATCCGGTGCCGTGTCCCACGCCTTGGTTGAAGGCCAGATAGTCCGGATGCGCGGGACCCATGACGATTTTCTGGAAACCGCGCCGTTCGACCGGACGCGTTGCGTCGTAGAGCCATAACGCATTCTGATCCTCCTGGTCGAATGCCAGGGCACCGCGTGTGCCGGTGACGCGATACGTGTAGCCCATCTTCCGACCGGCGGCCATGCGGCTGAAACTGAGCGAGCCCGACGCACCGTTGGCGAAGCGCAGGAGCATCTGGCCCTGGTCGTCGTTCTCGACGGTTTCCGGGCCGTTCGGCCCCGGGCGCGTCGACTGTACGACGTGTGCGTCGGCGACCAGCGATTCGACAGGCCCGACCAGCCGAAGGCATGCGTTGACGATATGCGGCGCGACGTCGCCTAGCGCCCCGGCTTCGGTACCCGTGGCGATGCGCGTGCGCCAGGATGCGGGCAGGGCGGGGTCGTGCAGATAGTCCTCGACGTGTTCGGCGGTGATCTGGATCACGTCGCCGATGTCGCCAGAAGCGATGATCTGTCGGGCCAGCTGGCTCGCGGGTGTGCGGATGTAGTTGAAGCCGACCATGTTCGGCAATCCCGCACGCTCGATAGCTTCGGTCATAGCCAGCGATTCGGCCGGATGGCAGCCAAGCGGTTTTTCGCAGAACACAGGCTTACGCGCCGCGATACAGGCCATGACCATATCGCGATGCGTACGCGGTGGCGTGGCGATAATGACCGCCTGTACGGCGGGGTTGTCGATCAGTTCGCGCCAATCGCCGGTGGAGTCCCGCCAACCCCAGCGCGCCGCATGCTCCGCGGCGCCTTCGGCGGTCGATGTCGCAATGGATACGCAGGTCGGCCGCAGCACTGTCCCGAAGGTGGCGTCGACTGTCCGCAGCGCCAACGTATGCGCCTTGCCCATGTATCCCGCACCGATAAGGCCGATTCCTAGTTCACGCATTTGTCTGGTCCTGGAGGGGTGACGGGTCGACTCTACGGATGCTGCACTGCAATTTGCAAGCGCTTGCAAAAAGGCCTAGCTTGGATGCCGAGATCGACATCCATCCATCGCCGCCCAAGGCAGGAGTCTCCTTCATGAACGCGTCCGTCCCCTCTCGCCGTCCGCTTGTCTCGCCTCGGATCTTTACGGTCGACGACCTGGATACCGATACGATCGTGGGTGAATTGCTGGAGGGAGTTGGCGCCATCACATTGCGCGGTCTGTTCGGCGCCGATGAGATCGCCGAAGCGCGCGAGATCGTCATGCGCGAGTCGAGTGGCGATGCGGAGGCCGCCAAGGTCACGCATTTCCAGGGGGCCGCGGAACGCGAAGGCAAGCTCAGTCTTCAGAGGCGCGTGTGGAACCTATTGGCGAAAGGCGACGTTTTCTCGCGCATGGCGGCGCATCCGGCACTGATGCGGACGATGCGCGCGTTCCTCGGCACGGAGTTCATCATGGGTTCGATCGCGGCCAATCGCATTCTTCCCGGCGGCCCGGGGCAGGAGCCGCACATCGATTATCCCTACTGGGACTACCACACGCCGCAAACCCATCCGGTGCGGCTGAATTCGTCGTTTCCGCTGAATGCGCAGGCGACGATCATGCTCGATCCGTTTACCGAAGAAACCGGCGCGACGGCTTATGTACCCGGTTCGCAGCGCAGCCTTCGTTATCCCGACGAAAGCGACCGCTTCTTCGATCGCTGCGAACGCATGCTGGGCGAACCTGGCGATACGGTCGTTTTCTTCGGCGCGGTCTGGCATTGCGCGATGCCCAATCATTCGCGCGCCGATCGTTCGGCGATCCTGATTCAGTACCTGCCCAAATGGGTCAAACCGATGGAGAATATTCCCGCGGCGTTGCCATCGTCGTTCGTCGACGCCGCCAGTTCCGACATGCGTCAGCTGCTCGGTCTGCACTATCCCTATCCCGAAATCCTCGACGCGGCGCGCGGCGGCAACGCCGAAGGCCGGACGACGATGCAGGCAAAATAATCGTCAGTGCGTGACGTGCGCATGGATGAACGAAAGGGTATCGGGCAGGGCGGTCGACTTGCCGGTCCATGGTCCGAACGAAAATAGCAGGCCCATGTGGCCCGTGCCGGGATACATGCGTACGTCGACCGGTTCGCCTTGCTCGCGCATGCGTCCTTCCAGCGAAATGGCGTTGGATGGTTCTACGATGCCGTCGCTCTCGCCTTGCAGCAATAGCATCGGCGGTTCGTCGCCGTCGACGAAATGGATCGGTTGCGAACGCGCCTGTTCGGCAGCGGTATGGCCGAACATGTCGACATAGTCGTCTTCGTCCAGGGGCAGGAAGTCGTAAGCGCCGGCCAGACCGATGAAGCCGGCCAGGTCGCGCGGCTTCATGCCGACCTCGCCCAGCCATCGCGCGTCGGTCGCCAGCAGTGCGGCGATCTGGCCGCCCGCGGAATGGCCCATCACGAATAACGAACGCGGGTCACCGCCGTAGAACGCGGCATGGTCGCGCGCCCAGACAACGGCATGGGCGCCGTCCCGCATGAATCCATCCATGCGCACCGTGGGCCAGAGGCGGTAGTCCGGCACGATGGCGACGATGCCTTTAGCGGCGAGCGCTTCGCCCATCCAGCGATACCACGCGCGATTGCCGTTCTTCCAGCTGCCGCCGTAAAAGAAAACCACAACCGGTGCATGGATCGGATTGACCGGCGAGTAGACGTCCAGCGCGAGGCCTGTCGTGCGGTCGAATACGATGTTGCGTTGTTGGACAACGCCACCCGAGGCCTGTCGCGCATTGACAGCTCCGTAAAAAAAGCCGTGACAGCCGGACAGCAGCAGGATGCCGAGGGCGATCGACGCGAAGCGCCATGGACGCGATGAAGGCGGGGTCATTTGGGCAGTTTAGGGGTTGTGCGGGCCGGGATTGCTAAACTCTCCGGCAATGAACGCATCCAGCCCCGCCACCGATGTGCGAACCCTGCTTCGCGACGCGACCATCCTGCTCGGCGACCGACTCGAGGCGGAGCTGCTGCTGCTCCATGTGCTTGGCGTCGGGAGGGCATGGCTGTTCGCCCATGCCGACGACGTGCTCGCGGACGCATCGATCGCAGGTTTTCACGAGTTGACAAAGCGCAGGGCAGGCGGCGAACCCGTGGCTTACATCATGGGCCAACGGGGCTTCTGGTCGCTGTCGCTTGAAGTGACTCCCGCCACGCTGATCCCGCGTCCGGAAACCGAGCTTCTCGTCGAACTGGCACTCGAGCGCATGCCGAAAAACGCCGCGGTAATCGATCTCGGTACGGGCAGCGGCGCGATCGCGCTGGCCATCGCCAGCGAGCGAGCGGATGCCCGCGTCGTCGCGGTCGACGCCAGTGCGGCTGCCCTCGATGTAGCGAAGCGCAATGCGGAGCGGCTGGGCTTGCAGCGCGTGCGATTCGGACTCGGAAGCTGGTGGGAGCCTGTTGCTGGGGAACGTTTCGATATCGCGGTGAGCAATCCGCCGTACATCGAAGCGGGCGATGTGCATCTCGGCGAAGGCGATCTGCGCTTCGAGCCGGTAACGGCGCTGGCCTCCGGGACGGATGGCCTCGATGACATACGGCGCATAGTCGACGGTGCCCTCGCGCGACTCTTGCCGGGCGGCTGGCTGCTCATTGAGCATGGATGGAGGCAGGGGCCTGTTGTGCGTGCGTTGCTCGAGAGCGCGGGTTTCATCGCTATTTTCACCGCGCAGGATATTGAAGCGCGTGATCGCGTCAGCGGTGGGCGATCGATTCCGGAATAGGGCGGCAGTATCCCGCACAGGCGAGTCCGACGGCTTCGGTAGGAGTTATGCGCGATCCCTTCTTGCCGTCTGGCGGACATCTTTCTCCGCGCATAACTTCCTTGTCGGCGCTTTCGCCGCACAAGGAATCGAAATATGAGAAAAATTTTCCACGGAGTCGCGCTGTTCGTCGTCGCGACATGTGCATGCGCGAGCGGTGTTTCACCTGCGCTTACGCATCCCGGTATTCTGGTGGGCAATGAGCAGCTTGACATCGTTCGTCGGCATATTTCCGAAGGTAATCCGCTCGCGTTGAGTGCGTTGGCGAAGGCGCGGGATTCCGATCTCGGTAGCCTCGAGTACATTCCGAATGCATGGTCCACGGTAGAGTGCGGGCCTTACTCGAAACCCGATTACGGTTGCACCGACGAATGGCGGGATGCGCAAGCGGCATATACCCATGCGCTGCTATGGGCATATCTGGGTGACGTAAGGCACGCCCGCAAGGCGATCGACATTATGAATGCCTGGTCCCGGACATTGCGTGGGGGGCACACAAATACCAATGCACCGTTGCAGGCGTCCTGGTCCGCGCAGCTCTGGCCGCGGGCTGCGGAGATCGTTCGTTATACCTCCGGCGAGTGGCAGGATAACGATATCGACGCATTCTCACGCATGCTGCGCGAACAGTATCTTCCCGACATCGCCCGAATGGGCCGATGCAACGAATTCAACTGGCAGACGAGCGCTATCGAGGCCAGGGCGAATATCGCGATTTTCCTCAACGACAGGCGGGCCTTCGATGAGGCCGTGAATCTTTGGCGCGACCGGATCAAGACCAGCATCTATCTGCCGAAGGATGGTGTCGTTCCGCTAACGTCGGCGATGTGTCCGAAGGTCGGAGACGAACTTATTGCAAGCTGGTACGGGCAGTCGGTGTTCGTAGCCGGTCATGCCAAGGAAACCTGCCGCGACCTTGAACACAATGCCTATGGCATCGCCGGTCTTATCAACGTAGCCGAGACGGCGCGTATCCAGGGAATCGATCTTTACGGCGAGGAGCCGGAGAGACTGATAGCGACGATGGAATATCACTCTGGCCTGAAGAGCGCCGACGTGCCCGCATGGATATGCGGTGGCGTACTCAAGGGCGATCTTAGTGGCACGTTCGAAATTGGCTACAACCACTACGTAAACCGGTTGGGTGCCAGTTTGCCGGAAACGAGTCGATGGCTACCGGAGCGACGTCCGACCCACGGCCAGTTCCACTATTTGTGGGAGACATTGACCCACGCGGAAACCGGTACCGCCCAGTGACGTTGCGGCTGTGTTGCGCACCCGCGCTCACAGCCGCATGGCCGGCAGTGGTTAGCCTGCGCTGGCTACTGCCGTTGCGACATGCTGCGGAAACCGCGTGCGAATGGCGGAGCGAATGCCCGGAAGGTCGAGGCCTGCCATGGTCAGCACTTCCTCGCGGCTGCCGTGTTCCAGATAGACGTCCGGAAGGCCCAGGTGAAGGATGGGTAGCGTCACGCCGCGAGCGGCGAGCAGCTCCGCGACGCCTGCGCCGGCACCGCCTGCTATGGCGTTGTCTTCGATCGTGACGAAGGCCTTGTGCGTGCGTGCGAGTTCGAGGATCAGTTCCTCGTCCAGCGGTTTGACGAAGCGCATGTTGGCGAGTGTCGCGTCGACTTCCGCCGCGATGACGGAGGCTTGCGCGAGCATCGTGCCGAACGAAAGGATCGCCAGCCCGTGGTGTCCGCGACGGCGCACTTCGGCCTTGCCGATGGGGAAGATATCCAGTTCTTCGCGCATGACGGCGCCCGGACCCGTGCCGCGCGGATAGCGCACCGCGGCCGGGCCGTTGTAACGGAAACCGGTGGTGAGCATGGTCCGGCACTCGGCTTCGTCGGCTGGCGCCATGATCACCATGTTCGGCAGGCAGCGCATGAACGACAGATCGAAGCTACCCGAATGCGTGGCGCCGTCCGGACCGACGACGCCTGCGCGATCGATCGCGAAGGTGACGTCCAGATTCTGCAGCGCCACGTCGTGGATGGCCTGATCGTACGCGCGCTGCAGGAAGGTGGAATAGATCGCGACGACCGGTTTGGCGCCTTCGCAGGCCATGCCCGCGGCAAGCGTCACGGCATGCTGTTCCGCGATGGCCACGTCGAAATAGCGCTGCGGGTATTCCTTCGAGAAGCGAACCAGCCCCGAGCCTTCGCGCATCGCCGGGGTGATGCCCAGCAGACGATCGTCGGCGGCGGACATGTCGCAAAGCCAGTCGCTGAAAATATCGGTATAGGTCGGTTTGGCCGGCGCACCCTTCTTGACCAGTCCGGCCACCGGATCGAACGGACCGACGGCGTGGTATTCGATCTGCGCCTTCTCGGCGGGCTCGTAGCCCTTGCCCTTGGTGGTCATGACATGCAGCAGCTGTGGGCCGGGCAGGTCCTTGACCGTGTTCAGCGCGGTGAGCAACTGGGGCAGGTTATGGCCGTCGATGGGGCCGGTGTAATGGAAGCCCAGTTCTTCGAACAGCGTCGACGGGACAAACATGCCCTTGGCGTGTTCTTCCCAGCGCTTGAAGAAACGGCCGAACAGCGACTGCTTCGGAATGGCGCGCTTGGCACGCTCGCGCCAGACGTTGAGCGTGCGGCTGGACATCGCGCGCGCCATCATCTTGGTCATCGCGCCGACGTTCTCGCTGATCGACATGCCGTTGTCGTTGAGGATGACGAGCATGTTGGGTTCGACATCGCCACCGTGGTTCAGCGCTTCGAAGGCCATGCCGGCGGTCATCGCGCCGTCGCCGATCACGGCGACCACTTTGCGATGGTCGCCCTTGCGCTGCGCGGCGATCGCCATACCCAGTGCGGCGGAGATCGAGGTCGACGAGTGGCCGACGCCAAAGGTGTCGTACTCGCTTTCCTCGCGACGCGGGAAGGGGGCCAGGCCCTCTTTCTTCTTGATCGTGGTGATCCGGTCGCGTCGGCCGGTAAGGATCTTGTGCGGGTAGCACTGATGTCCGACGTCCCAGACCAGCCGGTCGCGCGGTGTCTCGAAGACATGGTGCAGGGCGACGGTCAGCTCGACCACGCCAAGCCCCGCGCCGAAATGACCGCCCGACGAGGCTACGGCCTCGATCAGGTAGCCGCGAAGCTCGTCGGCGATCGCGGGCAGTTCGTTCTCCGTGAAGCGCCGGAGATCCTCCGGCGAGTCGATCTGCGCCAGGTAGGGGTAGCGGGAAAGGTCGGTCATAGTGCGTATTGTTCGCCGACGCGCCGGGCCGGGCAAGGGAGAAATCGTGAACAGGCGGGGGCAAGCCCCGTCGGATCATGCCGGACGGCGGTTTTTCGGCAGGTGGCTGACCAGGAATTCCATCTGATCGGTAAGGATATTGCGATTGGAAAGGATCAGATGCTCGACCCAGCTGGGACGGTAAGGCACCGCGAGCAGGGGCATATTGGCCTGGGTCGGCGTCCGGTTGCCCTTGCGCAGGTTGCAGGCCAGACAGGCGCTGACCACGTTCTCCCATTCGTCCGCACCCCGTTTGGAGAGGGGCATCACATGGTCGCGGGTGAGTTCGTGGCGGGTGTACTGGCTGCCGCAGTAAAGGCAGATATGGCGGTCGCGGGCGAACAGCGCGGTATTGGTCAGGGCCGGGGCGGGGTCGATCGCGTGCTCGCGGCAATGGCCGGTGCTGGCGACGATGGGGTGTAGCTGGAGGGTGCTCTGGTTGCCACTGAGGCGGTTGGTACCGCCGTGGACCGTGAGACAGGCCTCGCCAAGGGTCCAGGCAACGGCGCCGCGCACGTACAGACAGACGGCGTCCTGCCAACTGATCCAGTCCAGGATACGTCCAGCCGCGTCGAGGGACAGCACCCTCGTCGCATGCAGGGCGGCGACCTGAGGTGTCTCCATAGGTGGCACTTCCATCAGCATCTGTGTCTCGTCCTTCGTATCAGCGAAAGAGCGTTCCAGCAAAGCGAACTCCGTGCGAACCGGGTAAATACCCGGTCGGCTCCGCCGTAAAGGGGGCCGACAGCCCGAGCATAGCCCACTTTTGCTACGTTTCGCAGTCGCAACGGTACGGATCTTGCGGGGCTGTCCGACGGCCTTCCCGCTGATATAGTGGGCGTTCGATAGCTGAGCCCGGCCGGGTTTGGAAGGGGGGCCGGGGTGGCTTCCCAGGCGCGGCGGGCCTGAGGGTTACAACGTGGCAGAAGTGCTTTTCTACGAGCGTCCGGTTCCTCTTAACCGTACGACCCATCGCGACCTGCGTCTGAAGGCCGTGAACAACGTCCGTTTCGCCGAGAAAGTGCACTCCGTACCGTTGACCGGTGTCGAGTTCGCTCCGGCCGCGCGCGATTTCCCGATCCTCTTCGCCGGCAATGCCGTGGAAGACGCGGGTCCGATGGCGCTGCTGGGCCTTCGTCAGGGCGAGAACCTGATGATCGGCGATAACGGTTTCTGGGAGCAGGGTATCTATATCCCGGCTTTCGTTCGCCGCTACCCGTTCGTGCTGGCCGAAAAGCCGGTCGGCACCGAGGGCGACGACTTCACCGTCTTCCTCGACGAAGGCTACGAAGGCTTCAACCCGACCGAAGGCGAGCGTCTCTTCAACGAAGACGGCACCGACGCGCCGGTCCTGACCAACGCCGTGAACTTCCTCGGCGAATTCCAGGACCATGTCGCCCGCACCCAGTGGTTCATGGGCAAGCTGCGCGAGCACAACCTGCTCGAGCCGCGCACCATCACCCTGCAGAAGGACGGCAAGGGCATCAACCTCAATGGCCTCTTCGTGATCAACGAAGAGAAGCTTCGCCAGCTCGACGAGAAGGTTGCGCACGAGTTCCTGAAGGAAGGCGCGTTCGGCTGGATCTACGCACACCTGGTGTCGCTGGCCAACATCGACCGTCTTGCCGCACGCCTCGACGTGCGCGAGAAGGCCGAGGTAGCCGTGCAGGCCTGATAGGTCCGCGCAGCGTTCAACGAAAAGGCCGCCCTTGGGCGGCCTTTTTTCATTTGCAGGAGCCCGCAAGCGGGCTCCTGCAAGGAGAGGCGTGCGCTATCGCGAAACGGGCTTGGCCAAACGCATCAGGTCCTCGCCGTAGCCGCTGCTTTCGTACAGCGCCCGCGCACGTTCGTTGCCGGGAAATACCGCCAGCGTCACGAACTGGCAGCGGTGTTCGCGAGCCCAGGTTTCGGCATGGCGTAGCAGGGCCTGCCCAACGCCCTGGCTCTCGTATTCCTCGGCCACGGCGATGTCCGAGATGTGGCAGTTGGTGCGGCCGTTGAAGAAGTCCTGCGTTTTTTGCAGGTGGATGAAGCCGACGCGATCGCCGTCTTCGTTCTCGGCGACGAACAGGAAGCTATTGGGCGGCTGGTCGTCCAGATGATGGACGAGGTCCTTGCGGATGCCCTCGATACACTCGTTGCGTCGACGCCAGGTGGGAAGCGTGAAGTCGACGAAGCGGGGAACCTGCTCAAGGATGAAGTCGTCGTCGTCGCCTTCAGCCAGGCGGATCGGAAACGCTGGATCGCTCATCGTGCGGATACCGTTGCGGCGAATGGCTCTGGAACGCCCGTTTCTACACCTTCGTCATGTCGGACGAAAGTCCCCGACGTCCGATGGACGGTATGACCCGGCCATCGGACGTGGGGAATCAGATGACTTCGGGCAGCGTTGCCACGCCCGCGTCGATCGCCGCCTTGTGCATGTGCATGCGGGGCAGGATGCGGGCGAAGTAGAAACCTGCCGTGTCGCGCTTGGACTGACGGACAGCGGCCGGCACGCCGGCCACGGACGCCGCCAGTACGCTGCGGGCCCAGAAATAGGCCAGTGTCACGTAGCCGGAGTAATACAGATAATCGACGGCGGCAGCGCCTAGTTCTTCCGGATTGCCCGCGGCGCGCCTGGCGATGTCCTGGGTGAGATCGCCCCAGCCCTTCGCGGCGACGGCAAGCGGACCGATGAAGGGCGCCAGGGCTTCGTCGCTGGCATGGGCGTGGCAGAAATCGGAAATCTCGCCGAGGAAGTGCTTAAGACCAGCCCCCTGCAATTGCATGATCTTCCGGCCCAGCAGATCCAGCGCCTGGATCTGCGTGGTGCCTTCGTACAGCGTGATGATGCGCGCGTCGCGGACGAACTGCTCCATGCCGTGCTCGGCGATGTAACCGTGGCCGCCGAAGATCTGCAGGGCTTCCTTCGTGCATTCCTGCGCCGCTTCGGTGAGCAGGCCCTTGGCGATGGGGATCAGGAAGGAGAGCAGTTCGCCAGCCTTCTTGCGTTCGTTCTCGTCGGTGCCGCGCGTTTCGATATCGCTTTGCAGCGCCGCATAGGCGGCGAGTACGCGACCGCCTTCGACGAACGCGCGCTGCGTGAGCAGCATGCGACGCACGTCCGGGTGCGCGGTGAGCGGATCGGCGGGCTTGTCGGGATTGACCGGACCGGAGAGCGCACGCATCTGCAGGCGCTCGCGTGCGTAGTTCAGGCTGTTCTGAAGGGCTCGCTCGGAAATGGCCAGGCCCTGGATGCCTACCGCGAGGCGGGCGGCATTCATCATGGTGAACATGGCCATCAGGCCCTTGTGCGCCGGGCCGATCAGCCAGCCTTCGGCATCGTCGAAGTTCATGACGCAGGTCGCCGAACCGCGGATACCCATCTTGTGTTCGATGGCGCCGGCGGCCACCTTGTTGCGCTCGCCGAGCGAGCCATCCTTGTTCACCCGGAATTTCGGTACCACCAGCATCGAAATGCCACGGCTGCCGGCCGGCGCATCGGGCAGGCGGGCCAGCACGAGGTGGACGATGTTTTCGGCGAAGTCGTGATCGCCGGCGCTGATGAAGATCTTGGTGCCGCTGACCTTGTAGCTGCCGTCGCCATTGGGTTCGGCGCGCGTCTTCAGCAGGCCGAGGTCAGAGCCGGCCTGGGGTTCGGTGAGGCACATCGTGCCCGTCCAGCGCCCCTCGACCAGCGGCTTCAGGAAGGTGTCCTGCTGCCATGCGTCACCATGGTGTTCCAGCGCGTCCGTGGCGCCCTGCGAGAGCAGGGGATAGATGCCCCAGGCAATATTTGCCGAGTCGATCATTTCCTTAGTCAGCGCGCCGAGAACGTGCGGCAGGCCCTGGCCGCCGAATTTTTCGTGTGCCGTGAGACCGGCCCAACCACCGTCCGCATACTGGCGATAGGCTTCCTTGAAGCCCTTCGGCGTGGTGACGGATGCGGTGGCCTTGTCGTAGTGGCAGCCTTCTTCGTCGCCCGATGCGTTCAGCGGTGCCAGCACCTGCTCGTTGAAGCGCGCCGCTTCGTCGAGCACGGCGTCGATCAGTTCGCGGTTATGGTCGCCGCCGCCTTCGAGACCGGCCAGTACCTTTTCGGCGCCAAGCACGTTGTAGAGCGCGAAGCGCATGTCATCGAGCGGGGCTTTATAGATCGTCATGGTGAGTCCTGGATGTGCGCGCTCAGGGCGAGCGATAGGTGTCGGGAATGCCGGGAACCGGCGAGAGCCAGTTATTGCCGTGCACCTCGAAGGTGCGCGGCTTCTTTTCCTGTTCCGGAAGACCGGTCACGCTGCCGGAAAGCGTGTAAGGCAGCGCGCCGCTGCTGCCCTTGGCCGCAAGGGCGGCCAGGGCGGCGGACATGTCGGCCGTGGGAAGAATGTCGACATTCGCCACATCGGCGGCGAACGAAGGGATATCGAGGTCCAGCTTGGCGTCGAGCAGCACGGCGCCCATGTCGCCGACGCGCAGCTGCCCCTGGAAATTCGTGAAGGACATGCCGCCATAGCTGTTATTGCGCAGGCGCAGGACGATGTGCCACACCCCACCGGGTTTCGCATGCACTTCCTGCAGCGTGACGGAAGGTGGGAAGACGCTTTTCTTTGCCGGGCCGCAGGCGGCGACTAGCAGCATCAGCGCGACGATCGCGCAGCGGAGTGGAAGCGAGCGATTCATGGGCGCGGGGTCGACCTGTGTATAACGTGGGACGGCGGCTGCTCGAACAACCGTTCGATGTTCGCATGAGGTAGCCTGTCGATGCGAGTGGCCCGTTTGAAACGCCGCTTCAAGCGCGGTTCCCAATCGCGATGCCAGCAGGCATCATCACGACCCGACCCCATCCGTACTTCCAGCCCGGTAAACACATGTCCCGACGTATCGCCGCACGACGCTCCCCCATTCACGGCAACGGCGTTTTCGCCACAGCGCACATCGAAGCCGGCGATGACATCATCGAATACAAGGGCGACCGCATCACCCATGCCCAGGCGGACAAGCGCTATGGCGACGGCGGCGAAACAGGTCATACCTTCCTGTTCACGCTCAACGACAAATTCATTGTCGACGGCAACAGCCATGGCAACACGGCGCGCTGGATCAACCATAGCTGCGATCCCAACTGCCAGGCGCTGATCGAGGAAGCCGTCGACGGCAAGCCGTCGAAGAGCGATCGTGTGCTGATCGAGGCCATCCGCGATATCGCGCCGGGCGAAGAACTCACCTACGACTACGGCATCGTGCTGGACATGCCGCATACCGCGCGCCTCAAGAAACTCTGGGCTTGCCGCTGCGGTTCGTCCAACTGCATCGGCACGATGCTGAAGCCGAAGCGCAAGGCCGCCTGAGTCAGCTCCTCGTTGTAGGAGCCCGCTTGCGGGCGAAAGCCAACGAAGCGTTGGAGATGTGCGTGACATCCGCAGCCCATAGATCGGGCTCGCGGAGGTGAGCATCAGGCTTCCTCACCCTGTTGGCTTTCGCCCGCAAGCGGGCTCCTACAACGGGAGGCCGCGCTGTTTATTCGTAGTTGACCGCCACGATTTCGATATGCCGGTCGCCGGCCGGGCGTTTCCACAGCACCTCGTCGCCCACGCGTGCGCCGAGCAGCGCGTGCGCCAGCGGCGAGAGATAGCTCACGCTGCCTTGCTCCGCATCCGCTTCGTCCTCGCCGACGATGCGATAGCGCCGCTCGCCGTCGTCGTCGCGCACGGTGACGGTCGCGCCGAATGCCACGTGATCGCGCGGCTGTTCGGCCGGATTCACTTCGATCGCCCCGGAAACGCGTGCCTGCAACCAGCGAATATCGCGATCGAGCGGCGCAAGCGACGCCTGCTTCTCGACGGATTCCGGTTCCGCCGCCAGCGCGGCGCGGTGGCGGAGCGCGCTATCGAGTCGCGCTCGCAAGCCTTCCAGACCACGCGGTGTCACGTAGTTCGGATGCTCGCTGACCGGCGTGTCCGGCAGGGCCTCGGGGCTATCGTTTTCCTTGACGAATGCGCGACTCATACTTTCTTTCCTCCTCATTAACCACACCACCAGCGAGCGGAATATCGGGACGTGCGACCGTCAGTCGTCGTCCGCGTGGGGTTTCCACGCTTCGGTGAGTTTGCGTTGCACCACCGGGGGCACCGGTTCGTAGTGGCTGAAATCCAGTGCGTAACGACCCTGGCCACCCGTCATGGCTTTCAGTTCGATCGGATAGTCGTCCAGCTCGGCCAGGGGAACTTGCGCCTTGATGACGATTTCGCCGCCGCGCAGCGCATCCGTGCCGAGAATGCGGGCACGCTTGGCCGCAAGGCCGCCTGTCACATCGCCTACGTTGTGTTCCGGTATCGACACTTCCAGGTCGACGATGGGCTCGAGTACCTGCGGATGCGCTTTGACGACCGCATCGAGGAACGCTTTCCTGCCCGCGCTGACGAAGGCGACTTCCTTCGAGTCGACCGGATGGTGCTTGCCGTCGTAGACGATCACGCGAAGATCCTGGATCGGGTATCCCGCGACGGCGCCGCCATCCAGCGCCTGTCGGACGCCTTTCTCGATCGCGGGCATGAACTGACCGGGGATCACGCCGCCCTTGGTTTCGTCTGCGAACACGAAACCTTCGCCACGTCCCAGGGGTTCGATGCGCAGGAATACTTCGCCGAACTGACCCGCGCCTCCGGTCTGTTTCTTGTGCCGGTGATGGCCCTCCGCCGCGCCGCCGATCGTTTCCCGATAGGCGATGCGCGGCGGATGCGTCGTGACGTCGACGTCGTAACGCGCCTTCATCCGTTCGAGCATCAGTTTCAGGTGCAGATCGGAGAGCCCGCGAATAACGGTCTCGTTCAGTTCCTTGTGGTGTTCGACGCGGAAGCAGGGGTCTTCTTCCGCAAGTTTCGCGAGGGCCTGGGAGAGTTTCTGTTCCTGTCCTTTATGCGCGGGTATGACGGCCAGACCGAACATCGGCTGGGGATAAGCCACCGACGCCAGATGGATGCGTTCGCCGTTGGCGGCGTCGTGCAGGATGGCGTCGAAATGCACGTCGTCGATTTTCGCCACCGCGGCGATATCGCCGGGCAATGCCTCGTCGATCTCGACGTGTTCCTTGCCCTTCAGTCGAAACAGATGCGCCACCTTGATGGGCTTGCGTCCGTCGTCGACGACAAGCAGGGCGTCCTTGCGCACGGTGCCCTGATAGACGCGGAAGATGCCCAGCTTGCCGACGAACGGATCGTTGACGATCTTGAAAACGTCGGCGACTACATGTCGCGCGGGGTCGGCAAGCACGTCGACCGGTGTGTCTTTTCCGTCCAGAAAGGGCGGCGGATTGACCTCTTTGGGGCAGGGCAGGATGCGTTCGATAAGCTGCAGGAGTTCAGGCACACCTATGCCGTCGCGTGCGCTGGTAAAGCAGATCGGAACGAGGTGCCCGTCGCGCAGACAATGTTCCAGTGCGTTGTGAAGCTCGTCCGCTGTGAGCGATGTTTCTCCACCTTCGAGAAAATGTTCCATGACCTCGTCGTCTATCTCGACGACCTGGTCGATGATATGGCGATGCGCTTCGTCGGGCGATGAAAAATCGCTTTCGCCGCGTGTCTGGAAGTACACGTCGCGTACCGAATGGCCCTGCGTCGCGGGCAGGTTCACAGGCAGGCAGCGGTCGCCGAATTCCTCGCGAAGCGCATCCACCACACCCTTCAGATCGATATTCTCGACGTCGATACGGTTGACGATGACGATGCATGCGAGACCGCGTTCCCTGACGTGGTTCATCATGGTTCGCGTGCCGTGTTCGATCCCGTTGGCGGCATTGACGACAACGGCCACCGTATCCACGGCGGTCAGGGCCGCGAACGCGGGACCGCGGAAGTCCGGATATCCCGGTGTGTCGATGAGGTGAAAACGGAAGCCGTCGCGCTCGATGCTCGCGATGGCCGAATCGATGGAATGGCCTCGGGCCTTTTCCTGCGGATCGGAATCGGACACCGTGCTGCCGCGTTCGACGGTTCCGGTCGTTGCGATGGCGCCGCCGGCGTGAAGCAATGCTTCGAAAAGCGTGGTCTTGCCGGCACCCGCGTGGCCGGCAAGGGCGAGACTGCGGATGCGTTCCGTGACGTGCGACACGATGCGACCCTCCTCTTGTGAGAAGCGGCTTCGGCGGCGTCGGGTGCGGCGTCGCGTCTCGTCCGCTATCTGCGTGACGACAAGCGGGCCGTCACGGTCGTCCGGATGGCGGACGGTCATGGCGGTGGGGCGGGCGGTTGAGCCCGTCCCCTAGACTTCTCCCAATCGGGACGGGAATCAAGTGCGGTGAGGTGAAGGGAGGTCGAGGGAATCTTTCCCCCGATCCGGGGTCAGTCAGCAGGGACTCACCGCGACGCCTTACACTCGGGCGCGCTCCACCACATCTCGCGGGACATCACCATTGAACAAGCCTGTCGACATCGGGACCGCGGTCTGACGCATGCAGTATCCCGGTAAGGAATCTCCCGAATTTTTACGGCATCACCGGCTCGATACGTCGGGGGTGGGCGGCCGTTCGGGTCTGACGCCACTGGATGGCGCGACGCGCGACCTGCTGCATGGCATGCGCTGGCGCAAACCGCCGCGCGATCCTTTCCGCTTTGGCGTCGCCTTCGCATTGGCGCTGATCTTCCATATTGTCCTTATTTTCGTCGTCCGCTACGAAATGCAGCCGCAGCCGATGGTGCCCGCCGACGTGCCCGTCAGCGACGAGGACGTGCTGCAGGTTCGTCTGCTCGATGCGCCGCGCCCGCCACCGGCAGCGCAGGTCGTGACGCCTCCGCCCACGGAGCCGCCGCCGAAAGTGAGTTCGCCCGAAGCGACCCGTCCGGCGCCGAAGCCCGTGCCGCATCGGGAAGCGCCGGCGAAGGATGCGATGACCGCCACGGTGGAAGCGCCCGCTCCCGCACCGGCCACTTCCGTGGCGCCGAAGCTCACTATTTATGGAACCGACGGCAGTATCACGCTGACCCCCGAAGCGAAGGGAAACCAGCCGAAACCGGACTATGTTCAACCGCATCCGACCGGCGACAGCCAGATCATGGAACACAAGACCGCCGTCAAATACACGGAGACGCGGTTCGAGAAGGACTGGGCGCCGCGCGATGAAAACGTCATCAACAAAGGCCTGCGCAAGGCGATAGAGAAAACCACGGTCAAGAGCACGATGAACCTTCCCGGCGGTGCTCGCCTGCACTGCTCGACCGTGTTCTTCGTATTGCCCGTGGGCTGCGGTGGCGACCCGCCGCCACCGCCGTCGAAGAAGGATGGCGACGTGCGCCTCAACATGGCGCCGGCCAATCCGCTGGTGAAAGACCTGCCCGACGATCCCAACGCGCCGCCTAAACAGACGGAAGCCCAGTGCATCGCGGCGTTCCGTGCCGATAAGCCGTTGCCGCAGGGCTGTCCTTCGGACACGCCGATCAAGGCGATGGATCAGGAAAACGCGGAACGGAAGCGCAGGACCGGCAGCTAGGTCTCATTGTCATTGCGGTCGGCGGTGCCCCACACTACCGACCCATGCCAACACCGCCCATTCCGGACAGCGACACGCCTGCTTCGCTGCCCGCCTCGCCGCGCGAGGCGGCGATGAATGCGCTCGTCTATCGCCGGCGGTTGCGCGAGCGTCCTCGCGATCGGCTGCTGCGTGTCATGGCGATGGTGGGTACGCTGGTCATCCACCTGGTTTTCCTGTTCGGAATGATCCTGGGGCCGGCGTACGACGTGCTGCCTCCGCCACCGGATCGGGATTCCGAAGCCGCGCTGGAAGTGCGGCTGATCGACAAGCCGCCTCCGCCCGTGCCTCCGGTACGTGGCACGCCGTCGAAGGCGCCGGTCGAGAAATCCCGGCGTGCGAATGCGAACGCGACGGCCAGCAAGGCGTCGCGCGATACGCGCGCGGCGGCGGTCGCGACGAACGCGCGTTCGGCGATACCGGCTATTGCCGTTCCCGCCGCCGTGCCGCCGGTCGTGAAGCCAAGTATGAAAGTCGTTGCACCGATGCCCAGCATCGAAGCGACGCCCGAGCGTCCCGTCGTCCAGTCCAAGGCGCCGCCTCCGCAGCCGGATATGGAGAAGGTTCCCATCCCCGAGCAGGCGCCGCCCGATCTGGCAATGGACCAGCCGCAGCCGAAAGTCGTACCGCCGCGCTTTCAGCCCGAACCCGTGCGCAAGGCGCAGATCGAAGGCACGGTGGCGATGCCGCCGCCGGCGTCGCTGGCCATTCCGCCCACGCCAGCCTCGCAACCGGATGTGCGTCCCACGCCGCCGCAGATCGTCGCCGACTCGGCGGCCAACGTTCCGACGACGTCCATGACGCTGGCAACCGTGCCGCGTCCCGAGGTCGAAGCCACGGCCGCGCCGCCGACTCCTCAGGAAGAGCCCTTGCCGGCCGTCGCGGCAGAGCCCACGGCACCTGCGCTCGACCTGAAAGTCGACGCCCGTTCCGTGCCGCCAAAGGTCTCGCCGGACAACATCCGTGCGCCCAGCGTAGACACCACGGCGGAACTCGCCGCCATTCCGCTACCGGATGCGGTGCCGCGCCCGGCGATAGGCGCGCCCGTGTCGACGGCCGATAAACCCGCCGTACAGGCACCGGAGGTCGCGCCCGGCGACGTCCAGCGACCGCTTGCCGGCATCGACACGACGGCGGCGAAGCCCGGCGAAGCGCCCGGCGATGTCGCTTCGGGAGAATCGACGGCACAGACGCGGAACGAACAAGGCAAGGCCGCCGGCGAACATGCGGCCGCGACGGTCGAAGGTGCACCGGGCGCACCCGGCGAAAGCGCCCCTGCCGCCTCGGGATCGAATACGCCGGGTGCCGTTGCGGAGACCGGTAAGCCGGGTGCGGCCAATGGCGCCGACATGGGCACGAAGACCACCGGCGCCAACGGGATATCGCAGCGCGACGACGGCGTCGCGGGCGGGCAGGGCGACAAGCGCGGTGCCGTTGGTACCTACATACAGGTCCGTCCGCACGGCAATACCGACGTGATGACCCGCGGCAAGGTGCATATCGATTATCAGGCCACGCGCTTCGATGGCGCCTGGACGCCGAAGGGCGAAAGCTCCGTGGACACCGCCGTACGGCATGGCATGGAAGGCAGCACGGTCAAGTCGGCTATCTCGCTTCCGCGTGGTGTGCGCATCGATTGTTCGGGTAGCCCCGGTATGAAGAATCCGGCGATGAATGCGATTTCGCTGTTGTCCTTCGGTTGCCACGGCGACAAACCCGGCGAAGCCGTTGCGCAGGATGCACTGGCGAAGAACCAGACGATGGCGCCCTCGAAACCGCTCGCGGCCGACCTGCCCCCGGCGAACGCCGCGACGACAGCCGCTCCGGCGGTGGTACTCGACAACAGCGCGCTATGCGCGACTGCGCGTGTCTCGGGCGGCCCGTTGCCGCCCGGTTGTGCGGCGGACGTGCAGATAGCGCGTCCCGCCCCGAAACCCGGCGATTCGTGGGTGCCCGCGAGCGATCAGTTCAAGTAACCAGGAGCCGGATTTCGGTGCCGGCGATCATGTCGTAGATGGCCCGGCGACGGGCATCGAAAAGTGCGGGAGCGAGCAGGATGGCCCAGCCGATGGCCGGTGCCCACGCGGCGACACGCAGCGACGTGAGCGGATAGATCGTCAGCAGCGCGATCGGCAAAGCGGCAACGACCAGACGGATCGCGGCGCGCTGCCAGGTCAGCGGACGGCCTTCGCGGTCTGTAACGCGGATGCGCCAGGGGCGCATCCCCAGCGTCTGTCCGCCGCGCAGCCACGAAAAGAAGAAGTACGCGCCGACGACCAACCCTTGCACCGGCTGGAACCACCAGGTCAGCAACTGGCCATGCTCGTCCGCGATGCGCCCACCGGTCGCCATCTGGGCAAGCAGCCCCACGACCATGACAATCGCAATGACGGCGAGCAGGTCGTAGACGATGGCGGCGAGGCGGCGCCAGAAGGGGGCTGCGTGCATGGGCGGAAGCTTCGGTGGATGCAGTCGCGGATTGTAGACGACTGACGGATCTGACCTGTGGTGTGTGTAGCAACGCCGCGACGCCAGGGATGCCGCGACGGTAGACTCCCTTCATGATTTCTCCTGCCGACGAAACCCTGATCGCCCGTTTTATCGAGCGCGTCTGGTCCGAGGACGGGCTGGCGGATCGCACGCTCGAAGCGTACCGGCGCGACCTCGAAGGTCTGGCCCGCTGGCTGGCCGGGCGGGGTCGCAGCCTTGCCGATGCGGGTCGCGAAGACCTTTCCGCGTATCACGGCGAGCAGCCGGTTGCGGTGCGCAGCATGGCCCGCCGGCAATCGGCGTTTCGCCGGTTCTATGCCCAGCGGGCCCGCGACGACGGCGCGCGCGAGGATCCCACGTTGCTGATGCAGCGCCCGCGCATGCCGCGAGGCCTGCCCAAGGCGCTTCCCGAACGCGATATCGAAGCGCTGATCGTTGCCCCGGACAGCTCGACGACACTGGGTCTGCGCGACCGGGCGATGTTGGAGCTGATGTACGCCTCGGGTCTGCGTGTGTCGGAACTGGTCGAGTTGCCGCTGTCGGGCCTCAACCCACGGCAAGGCGTGCTGCGCGTGACGGGCAAGGGTGGCAAGGACCGGTTGGTGCCCGTCGGCGAGGAAGCACTGACGCATATCGATGCCTATCTGGCTGGCGCGCGGCCGCAACTGGCGCGCGGTCGTCAGCCGGTGGCGCTGTTCCTTTCGCAACGGGGCGAGGGCATGACGCGGCAGATGTTCTGGACCCTGGTCAAGCGATACGCGATGCAGGTGGGTATTCCGGGCAAGCGCGTGTCTCCGCACGTATTGCGTCACTCGTTCGCCACACACTTGCTCAATCATGGTGCCGACCTGCGCGCGTTGCAGATGCTGCTCGGTCACAGCGCGCTGAGCACGACGCAGATCTATACCCTGGTCGCCAAGGAAGGTCTGAAACGCCTTCACGCCCAGCACCATCCCCGTGGGTGACCATGGGGCCTGTGCAACAATAGGGAACCGATCGGCCTGTGCCCGTGTCAAAAGCGGCTAGCCCAATCGTCGGTTCGACATGGAGTAGTACCCGATGTTCAAGAAGACCCTGCTGGCCCTCGCCGCCAGTGCATTCGCCTTCGCGGCCGTGGCCGCGGACAACGACGAAAAAACCGTTCGCGCCGCCGTGGAAGCACTTGGCCCGGGCATCCAGGTCGACAGCGTCGCGCCCGCGCCGATGCCGGGCTTTTATCAGGTCGTGGCCTCCGGGCGTCTGGTTTATGTCAGTTCCGACGGGCGGTACATGCTCAACGGCAATCTGGTCGACCTGAAAGCCAAGACCGACCTCAGTGCGCAGAGCTGGGCCGCCACGCGCAAAGCCGAACTCGCCAAGGTTCCCGCGTCGAGGCGTCTCATTTTCTCGCCGCCGAATCCGAAGCACACCGTCACGGTCTTCACCGATGTCGACTGCGGCTATTGCCGCGAACTGCACAAGCACATCGACGAATTCAACAAACAGGGCATCGCGGTCGAATATCTGTTCTGGCCGCGCGAAGGCCTGCAGACGACGTCCGGCGGCGCGACGCCGTCGTACACCAAGGCCGTGTCGGTCTGGTGCGCGTCGGATCGCAAGAACGCCTTCAATCAGGCCATGACCGGCGCAAGCGTCAAGCCGGCGACCTGCGAGAACCCGGTGAAGGACGAATTCGAACTGGGCGAGCGTCTTGGCGTGAATGGCACGCCGACGATCCTCACGGAGAACGGCGATGTGGTCGGCGGCTACGTCACCCCGGCCCAGCTTCTGAAAGCCGTGAACGCGCCGGCCGGTTCGGCGGCGAAGGGCGGCTGACGAAAAGCCGGGTTGGGGGGTTGGAAATGGGGGCGTGCTTCCGGCGAACGCTCGAGGGTGCTGGTGTCGCCCGGCGGATGCAGCTCCTGCTTGGCGTTTGTCGTTCCCTCAGGCGTTCGCCGGAAGCGCGCCCCCATTTCCAACCCCCCACCCCCAACCCCAAAGCGGCCTGCGGCGAATTGACGCACCCCTCCTGACGCCCTCCAACATGCTGTTCCGCAGCATGATGTAGAATGCCCGTTTTCCCGTAGCGCCATCCCTCCCGCATGATCGCACTCGACGGGCAGAGCGCCCTCTCGCCTTTCCGCCTCGAACGCCTGAACGCCCGCCTGGATGCCCTGCATCACGGCACGCGCGTGCAAGCGGCGTGGCATACGTATTTCATCGATGCCGCCGACGCGCCGCAGGGCGAAGCTCGCGCGCGTCTTCTGCAGGTGCTGGAGGCGAAGGACACCGCGCCCGAAGCGGCCACACTGTGGGTCGTGCCGCGTCTGGGCACGATCTCGCCGTGGTCGAGCAAGGCCACCGATATCCTGCACGGCGCCGGCTTCGACGTCCGTCGCGTGGAACGTGGTCTGGCATGGCGCATCACGGGTTTGCCCGACGCCGACGAGACGAGCTACGACGCGGTGATGACGTCGCTTTTCGATCCGATGACCCAGTCGGTGCTGACCGGCATCGAAGATGCTCATGGCCTGTTCCTTGTCGGCGAGCCCGGTCCGCTGGGACGTATCGAACTTGGCGACGACGCGCGTGCCGCGCTGTCGAAGGCGAACGTCGAACTGGGCCTTGCCCTGGCCGACGACGAAATCGACTACCTCGCGGAACGTTATGCCGAGATGGGGCGCGCGCCTTCGGACGCCGAGCTGATGATGTTCGCGCAGGCGAACTCGGAGCATTGCCGCCACAAGGTATTCAACGCCACGTGGACGATCGACGGCGCGGAGCAGGATATTTCGCTGTTCGGCATGATCAAGAACACGCACCAGAAATCGCCCGCGCATACGCTGTCCGCTTATCACGACAACGCCGCGGTGATCGACGGCTACGAAGGCAAGCGTTTCTTCGCCGATCCGGCCGATGGCGTTTACCGCCCGCACACCGAACGCGCGCCTTTCGCGATCAAGGTCGAGACGCACAACCATCCCACCGCCATCGCACCGTGGCCGGGTGCCGCGACCGGTGCCGGCGGCGAGATTCGCGACGAAGGCGCGACGGGACGCGGCGGCAAGCCGAAGGCCGGTCTTACCGGGTTCTCGGTGTCGCATCTGCGCATTCCCGGTCTGAAGCGTCCGTGGGAAACCGATCGTCCGTTGCCGCCGCGCATGGCGTCGGCGTTCGAGATCATGCGCGACGGTCCGCTCGGCGCCGCCGCGTTCAACAACGAATTCGGCCGTCCCGCACTGGGCGGTTACTTCCGCACGTTCGAACAGGAAACGGGCGAGAAGGGCGTTCGTCGCGGCTACGACAAGCCGATCATGATCGCCGGCGGCCTTGCCGCCATCCGTCCCGATCTGGTCGACAAGCGCGCCGTACGTCCGGGCGACAAGGTCATCGTTCTCGGCGGTCCGGCCATGCTCATCGGTCTGGGCGGCGGTGCGGCCTCGTCGGTCGCTTCGGGTACGTCCAGCGCCGAACTCGATTTCGCCTCGGTGCAACGCGACAACCCCGAAATGGAACGTCGTTGCCAGCAGGTGATCGACGCATGCTGGTCGCGTGGCGACAAGAATCCGATCGTCAGCATTCATGACGTCGGCGCGGGCGGTCTGTCCAACGCGATTCCCGAAATCCTCAACGACGCAGGCGTCGGCGGTGTCATCGATCTGTCCGCCGTGCCGTGCGACGACCCCACGCTGTCGCCCATGCAGGTGTGGAGCAACGAATCGCAGGAGCGCTACGTTCTCGCCATCGGCGGCGAAGACCTGCCGCTGTTCGAATCGTTCTGCGCGCGCGAGCGCTGCCCGTACGCCGTGGTCGGCGAAGCCACGGCCGAACCGCGCCTGCTCGTGCGCGATCCGCGCCGTGACCTGACCGTGATCGACCTCGGCATGGACGTGCTGTTCGGCAAGCCGCCGCGCATGCATCGCGATGCGAAGCGCGTCAAGCCGCGCGTGGACCTGGTCGCCGACCTCACCGGCATCGGCATGGACGAGGCGCTGATGCGCGTCCTGCGTCTGCCGGTCGTGGGTAGCAAGAACTTCCTTATCACCATCGGCGATCGCACCGTCGGCGGCCTGAACACGCGCGACCCGATGGTGGGTCCCTGGCAGGTGCCGGTGGCGGACGTCGCCGTCACGATGACCGGTTTCGACGGTTATACCGGCGAAGCGATGGCCATGGCCGAACGTTCGCCGATCGCGCTGCTTTCCAGTGCCGATGCCGCGCGCATGGCCGTCGGTGAGGCGATTACCAATCTCGCCGCCGCACCGCTGAAGCTCGACGAGCTGCGCCTGTCCGCGAACTGGATGGCCGCCGTGAACCATCCGGGCGAGGACGCCGCGCTGTTCGACGCCGTGAAGGCCGTCGGCATGGAGCTGTGCCCCGAACTCGATATCTCCATTCCGGTCGGCAAGGACTCGCTGTCCATGACGACGGTGTGGAAGGACGGCGAACAGAAGCAGAAAACCGTATCGCCGGTGTCGCTGGTCATCACCGGCTTCGGCCGCGTGGAAGACGTGCGTCGCACGCTGACGCCGCAGATCAAACTCGACCGTGGCGATACCGAACTGTGGCTGATCGATCTCGGTGCCGGTCGCGATCGCCTTGGCGGTTCCGCGCTGACCCAGGTCTTCAACCGTGGCGGTGGCGTGCCGCCGGACCTGGACGATCCGAAGCGACTGCGCGCGATGTTCGAACTGATCCAGGAAGCCAGCGCCAGCGGCATGCTGCTGGCATACCACGACCGTTCCGACGGCGGCGCCATCGTCACGCTGCTGGAAATGGCGTTCGCGGGTCACTGCGGTCTCGAAATCCGTCTGGACGGCTGGGCCGACGCGACGCTGCGTGCACTGTTCAACGAGGAACTGGGCGCCGTCGTGCAGGTGGCCGCCGCGAATCGCGAAGCATTCGAGTCGCTGCTGGTGAAGCACAACCTAGCCGGTATGACACACCAGATCGGCCGGCCGAAGGAAAAGCTCGGCATCAAGCTCTATCTGGGTGGCGATGCCGTTTTCAAATGGTATTGGTCGGAACTCTTCGCCGCGTGGAACGAAACCAGCTACGCGATGCAGCGTCTGCGCGATAACCCACAGAGCGCCGATTCGGAGAACGACTGGCGCAAGGACGATGCCGATCCGGGCATCACCCCGAAGCTGACGTTCGATCCTGCGCAGGACATCGCCGCACCGTATATCGCGAAGGGTGCACGTCCTCGCGTGGCCATCCTGCGCGAGCAGGGCGTCAACGGTCAGGTGGAAATGGCCGCGGCATTCGACCGCGCCGGTTTCGATGCCGTGGACGTCCATATGTCCGATCTGGCCAGCGGCCGGATTCATCTGAACGATTTCCGCGGCTTCGCTGCCTGCGGCGGTTTTTCGTTCGGCGACGTACTGGGCGCGGGTCGCGGCTGGGCCACGTCCATCCTCTACAACGAAAAGCTGCGCGCGCAGTTCCAGTGGTTCTTCGAGGACACCACGAAGTTCGCCCTGGGCGTTTGCAACGGCTGCCAGATGATGTCGGGTCTGAAGGACATCATTCCCGACGCGAAGCACTGGCCGCAGTTCCTGCGCAACGCGTCGGAGCAGTACGAAGCGCGCCTGTCGACGCTGGAAATCCTCGACTCGAACAGCCTCTTCTTCAAGGGCATGGCCGGCTCGCGCATTCCCGTGGCGGTCGCGCACGGCGAAGGGCGCGTGTACTTCCCGAGCGTGTGCAGTCCGTCGAAGAGCCACGGTGCCGCCCGCTTCGTCGACAACCGCGGCCGACCGACCGAAAGCTATCCGCTGAATCCGAACGGATCGCCGGGCGGTCTCGCGGCGTTCACCGCCGCCGACGGTCGCGTCACGATCATGATGCCGCACCCGGAGCGCGTATTCCGCACGGCGCAGCTCAGCTGGCATCCGGATAGCTGGGGCGAGGATTCGCCCTGGATGCGCATGTTCCGCAATGCGCGGGTGTGGTGCGGCTAACCCCGTACCCTTCTTGTAGGAGCCCGCTTGCGGGCTCCTACAGAGCGCAGATGGGTTTCGGCCGCATGGCATAATCGGCGCGTGAACAACTCCATGAACCCTTCGCCGAAAGTCAGCGTCGTCATCGTCCTTGCCGACAGTGGCCCTTTCGCGCGCGAATGCGTGGAGCATGCGTTGCTTTCGCCGCTGCCTGTCGAAGTCATCGTGGTCGACAACGCCTCGTCCGATGGCGTGCCGCAGGCCATCGATCGCGCCTATGCCGACGACTCGCGCGTGCGGGTTATGTATAACGGCGCCAATCTGGGTTTCGGGCCCGCGATGAACCGCGGCGTCGCGACGGCGAATGGCGAGAGCGTTCTTATCCTCAATCCCGACTGCCTGCTGGAGGTCGACACGCTTCCCCGCATGCTGGCCTGCATCGGCCCGCGGACAGGCATTGTCGGTGCGGTCGTGTGCGACAATCAGGGGGTGCCCGATCCGGCCTCGCGGCGACGCGATCCGCTGCTTGCACGGGCGATCAACACGATGACCGGTCGCGACAGGGACGACGCCCGCTATCCCGGCGTCAATATTCCCGGTCCGCTACCCGATGGCCCGGAGCGGGTCGAAGCCGTGTCCGGTGCCATCATGCTGATGCCGCGCAAGGTATTCGCGGCATTGCATGGTTTCGACGAAACCTATTTCCTGCATTGCGAAGATCTCGATCTGTGCCGCCGCGCACGCGATGCGGGCTACGAGGTCATTCTCGCCGGCGACGTGCGCGTACTGCATGGCAAGGGTGGATCGAGCCGGCATCGTCCCGTGTTCGTCAGCCGCTTCAAGCATCGCGGCATGTGGCGATGGTTCCGGTTGCACGATCCGGCGGCGCGCAAACCGCTCGTCGCCGCGGTCGTCTGGCTTAGCATCTGGGCGCACTTCGTCGTCAGGATTCCGGGACAGCTGTGGCGACTGGCACGGCGATGACGTCGCCGCGCGCGACCGGTCTCGCCACGATCGGCCTGCTCGCGGTCACCGCGGTGTGGGGTTCTACGTTCGTACTGATCAAGGACGTCGTCGGGCGCATGTCCGTTGTCGATTTCCTTGCCGTGCGCTTCGCTATCGCCGCCGCCGTCATGCTGGTGCTGTTCGCGCGTCCTGTTCTTCGACTGGATTGGCCGCAGTTGGCGCGCGGTTTCGGTCTCGGCGTGCTCTATGGATTCGCGCAATGGTTGCAGACCGAAGGGCTGTCGCTGACCTCGCCAAGCGTCAGCGGATTCGTTACCGGCATGTATGTCGTCTTCACTCCTCTGCTTGCATGGGCGCTGCTGGGACAGCGCATGCCCGTCGTGACCTGGGTCGCCGTCGCGCTCGCTACCGTCGGTCTCGCTGTGCTTGCACTGCACGGTTTCGACGTCGATCTTGGCGTCTGGCTGACGCTGGCGTCGGCGGCGCTGTATGGCTTGCACATCATTGGCCTCAGCCGCTGGTCGCGGCCTGGCGAAGCATTCGGTATGTCGGCTGTGCAGATGGTAGGCATCGCGACGGTAAGCCTTTGCGCCACGCTTCCCCACGGACCTTCGCTCCCGCCCGATAACGCGGCATGGATCGCGGTGCTTTACATGGCGCTGGTGGCCGGTGCCGGCGCGATGCTGGTGCAGACCTGGGCGCAGGCCCATCTGCCGGCGACGCGCGCGGCGATCGTCATGACGACCGAGCCGGTATTCGCGGCGGGATTCGCTGTGGTGCTCGGTTACGACGCACTCACGCTACGCATGGCGATCGGCGGACTGATGGTGCTGGCCGCGATGTATCTGGTGGAGCTGATGCCCCGGCGGAAGGGCGAGCCCTCCGCCGAGACGCTTCATCATGAGGTGTAAGAGCGGGGATGGGGGGTAGTGGGGGCGCGTTTCCGGCGAGCGCTCGAGGGTACTGGCGAGATCCGGCGGACGTTATCTCCGCGTGGCGCTTATCGTTCCCTCGGGCGTTCGCCGGAAACGCGCCCCCACTACCCACCCCCATCCCCGCTCTTCAATCAGCAACAACGCCCGCCCGTACCCTTGTACCTCGCGATCTGCCGCTCCCTGAAGAAGTCGCCGTAACTCGGTATCGGCCGGTCCGGGTGATGCTCCTTCAGATGTTTCACATAGACGTCGTAGTCGGGTACGCCGCAGCAGAGGCGGGCGGTTTGCACCGCCCACTTCCAGATCGACCGCGGCTGTTGTGACAGGTTGTCGGTCATGACGTTCTCCTTCAGGAGGCCACGCTGCCGACGGCAACATACGGTTCCTCGTTCGCCGTCGGATGGTTCGTGCGCCACGCCTTCGCGATAGCGCGCAATGCGAAGAACACCATCGTCAGCACCAGCAGCATGAAGATGCCGGTGAGGGCCATGTCCACGCGGTTATTGGTGACGATGCGCTGCATTTCCTCGGCGGTCTTGGCCGGAGCGAGCAGCTTGCCTGAGGCCATAGCGTCGGCGTACTTCTGCGCGGCGGCGGTGAAGCTGATCTTGTCGTCGAACAGTTTCTGCCAGCCCGCCGTCAACGTGCACACCACGAGCCAGATCGCCGGAACGCCCGGCACCAGCACGTAGCGCTCGCGTTTCAGCTTCACCGTGACCACGGTGGCAAGCATCAGCGCGATAGCCGCCAGCATCTGGTTGGCGATACCGAACAGTGGCCACAGGGTGTTGATGCCGCCCAGCGGATCCACGGCACCCTGGTAGAGGAAATATCCCCACAGGCCGACGCAGATAACCGTGGCGATGACGTTGCTGGTCCACGATTCGGTGTGTTTCAGCGGCGCGTAAATAAGACCCGCGATTTCCTGGATCATGAAGCGGCCCACGCGCGTACCCGCATCCACCGTCGTCAGGATGAACAGCGCTTCGAACAGAATGGCGTAGTGGTACCAGAAGGCCATCATGCCCTCGCCAGGCAGTACGCCGTGCAGCAGCTGGGCCATGCCCACCGCCAGCGTCGGCGCACCGCCGGCACGACTGAGGATGGTCCCCTCGCCGATGTTCCTCGCGGTGTCGCTGAGTTCGGCGGGTGTAACGAGGAAACCCCACTGGCTGATGGTCGCGGCCGCCTGTTCGACGGTGGTGCCGATCAGCGCGCCAGGCGAGTTCATCGCGAAGTAGACGCCTGGATGCAGCGACGCAGCGGCGATCAGCGCCATGATGGCGACGAAGGCCTCCATCAGCATGCCGCCGTAGCCGACCATACGTGCTTCGCCTTCGCTGGCCAGCAGCTTGGGCGTGGTGCCCGAGGCGATGATCGAATGCCAGCCGGACACGGCACCGCATGCGATGGTGATGAACAGGAACGGGAACAGGTTGCCGCTGAAAACCGGACCGCTGCCGTCGATGAACTTCGTCACGGCCGGCATTTGCAGGGTCGGGGCGGCAAGGAAGATCGCCAGCGCGAGCAGGGCGATAGTGCCGATCTTGAGGAAGGTCGACAGGTAGTCGCGCGGAGCCAGCAGCAGCCACACGGGTAGCACCGAGGCGAAGAAGCCGTAACCGATCAGCAACCAGGCCAGCGCCTTGGCGTCGAAATCGAACATCGGAGCGATCGTCGGCGAAGCGGCGATGTGCGCGCCGTACCAGATCGACCCCAGCAGCAGGATCAGGCCGATGATCGACACTTCGAGGATGCGACCCGGGCGGATATAACGCAGGTAGATGCCCATCAGCAAAGCGATGGGAATCGTGCAGGCGACAGTGAAGGTGCCCCAGGGGCTGTGCGTCAGCGCTTTGACCACGACCAGCGCGAGCACCGCCAGCACGATCATCATCAGGACGAGGACGCCGACCATGGCGATGACGCCCGGTACTTCGCCCAGTTCCTCGCGCAGCATATTGCCCAGCGAACGGCCGTCCCGGCGAAGCGACAGGCCCAGAATCATGAAGTCCTGCACCGCGCCGGCGAAGACCACGCCGACGAGGATCCAGAGGGTGCCGGGCAAGTAGCCCATCTGTGCCGCCAGGACCGGGCCGACGAGCGGGCCGGCGCCCGCGATCGCCGCGAAATGGTGACCGAAAACGACCCATTTATCGGTGGGTACGTAGTCCAGGCCGTCGTTGCGCAGCACGGCAGGCGTAGCGCGGGTCGGGTCCATTTGCAGGACGCGATTGTTGATGAACCGGCTATAGAAACGGTAGCCGATCAGAAAGACGGCGATAGAGGCCGTGACGACCCAGATCGCGTTGATGGGTTCGCCGCGCCGCAGCGCGACGACGCCCAGACACCAGGCGCCTACGATAGCGATGGCGGCCCAGAGGATTTTTCCTGCCGGACTCGGTTTTACCTGAACAGTTTGCATGTGTGACGCTCCCCTTGCGGATAGGACAAGGGTCGTCCCGTGCGTCGCGGGGGTCAATGGCGTGGGGCGGTTCGGCGTATTAGCCATTGGTCGTATGGCGTTGGGACGCAGGGGATGTTGCGGCGCAATGGAGCGGGGGTTGGGGGGGGAGTGGGGGCGTCGGCCCGGCGATCGCTTGAGGAGACTGGTGTCGTCCGGCGGAGGATACGTCTGCTTGGCGCCTGTCGCTCCCTCAGGCTATCGCCGGAAGCGCACTCCCACTACCCACCCCCAACCCCCTTGAGAGCCCCCCAGTAAAACTCCACCTCCATGAGATAACCACCGAGAGACACACCATGATCCGCGACATTCTGAGGATGGGAGACGAGCGCTTGCTGCGCATCGCGCCGCTCGTGCCGCCCGAACTGATAGGCACCGCGGAGCTGGACGAGCTGATCGCGGATATGTTCGACACGATGTATCACGCGGGTGGCGTGGGTCTCGCCGCCCCGCAGATCGGTATCGATCTTCAGTTGGTCATCTTCGGATTCGACAGCAGCGAGCGCTATCCCGATGCGCCAGCCGTGCCGCGCACGATTCTGCTGAATCCCGTGATTACACCGCTGTCGCAGGACATGGAGGAAGGCTGGGAAGGCTGCCTGTCGGTACCCGGTCTGCGCGGCGCGGTGAATCGTTACTCGCTGATCCGGTACCAGGGCATCGATCAATCGGGCGCGCCCATCTCGCGGACGGCCGAGGGGTTTCATGCACGTGTCGTCCAGCATGAGTGCGATCACCTGATCGGACGCCTGTATCCCTCGCGAATCACCGATTTCTCGAAGTTCGGCTACACGGATGTCCTGTTTCCCGGGCAAGACATCGGCGACGATTGACTCCACGGGCGATGGGTCTTGGCAGCATTGAGGAGAACCGGCATGCGTGCGACTTGGAAAGGCCAGCTACTCGCCGAAAGCGACGATACCGTCATTGTGGAAGGCAACCATTACTTTCCGGAGGCCACGCTGAAGCGCGAGCACTTCCGTGCAAGCGACCATCACTCGATATGCCCCTGGAAGGGCACGGCAAGTTATTACGACGTGGTCGTCGGCGACGAGGTCAACGCCAATGCGGCATGGTTTTATCCGACGCCGTCCGAAGCCGCCGCGTCCATTCGCGGTCGCGTGGCGTTCTGGAAGGGCGTCGAGGTGGTCTAGGTAACGTCGGCCAGGGCTTCGGCAATCAGCAGCAACGCATTGCGCCGCTCTCTGGGCAGGCGAGTGACGATGCCGACGAGTCGCAGCTGTTCCCGGGTTTCCGGCCGGTACATCGCGGGCGGTTCCCGTACGCCGGTGACACCTTCGGGTGCGCCGCGGCCGGTCGCAAGCCATTCGAAATTGACGCCGAAACGCACCGCCATATCGATCTGGCGTGCCAGTTCGGGCAACCCTTCGGCATTAAGCCATTTGCGGGCCGTTTCGCGACTGACGTCGAAAAGGTCGGCGAGCTGGGTGGTGCGGCCTCGTCCTTTCTTCAGGCCTGACATGTCCAGCGCCATATGCAGCCGCTGCGAGAAACCTCGGTTGGAAGAAGGCATGACTACTCCGGTTCAATACAATCGCGTCCTTGAGCCGGTTATTGTTCGTTAGCGACGCGCGATCTTCGTCGATTTGCGGTTGTGGAAGGGGACAAGTTGCTCATGGTTTCGCGAATCGACCGCGATGACTGTTCACTGCCTGCCTTAATTCGTCGGTTGCCTTACGCGCGGCCTGGGCGAAATCCGGTGCCGACGATGCATAAAGAATGGCGCGCGACGATGAGATCATCAGGCCGTCGCCCGCTGCGGTGAGGCCGTAACGCAGTGTGGCTTCGAGATCGCCTCCCTGCGCACCGATGCCCGGGACGAGAAGCGGCATGTCGCCGACGACCGCACGGACTTTGCCGAGTTCTTCCGGCCATGTGGCACCCGTGACGAGCGCGCAATTGCCATGGCCGTTCCATTCGCGGGCAATCGTTTCCGCCACGCGCAGATAGAGCGGTTCGCCGCCGCAGTCGAGCGCCTGAAAATCCTTGCCGCCGGGATTGGACGTACGGCACAGCAGGATAACGCCCTTGTCGGCACGCTCCAGGAAAGGCGCGACAGAGTCGTGGCCCAGATAAGGATTCAGCGTAACGGCATCGGCGTTGTAGCGATCGAATGCTTCGCTGGCGTAATGCCGGGCGGTGGAGCCAACGTCGCCCCGCTTCGCGTCCAGGATGACGGGCACGCCGGGGTGCCGCTCGTGGATGTGTGCGATCAATCGTTCCAGCGCGTCTTCGGCCCGCTGCGCGGCGAAGTGTGCGATCTGCGGTTTGTATGCGCAGACCAGGTCGGCCGTGGCGTCGACGATGTCGCGGCAGAACGCGAAGATCGCATCGGCATCGCCTGCGATGGATGCGGGAACGCGGCCGGGCTCGGGGTCGAGGCCGACGCAGACAAGGGAATCGTTGCGACGCCAGGCGTCCTTCAGAGACTGCATGAAGTGCATGATGAACCTCGAATCGGGCGGACGCTTGAGAACTAAGGGGCGGGCGCACGGCCCGCCCCCTCAGCCGGATCAGACCAGCTTCTTGTACTTCACGCGCTTCGGGCCTGCATTGTCGCCGAGGCGGCGCTTCTTGTCGGCTTCGTACTCGTTGTAGTTGCCCGGGAAGAACTCGACGTGCGAATCGCCTTCGAACGAGAGGATATGCGTGGCGATGCGATCGAGGAACCAGCGATCATGCGAGATGACCATGGCGCAGCCGGGGAATTCCAGCATCGCGTCTTCGAGGGCGCGCAGCGTTTCGACGTCCAGATCGTTCGACGGTTCGTCGAGCAGTAGCACGTTGCCGCCCTGCATCAGCGTCTTGGCCAGGTGCAGGCGACCGCGCTCACCGCCGGACAGGCTGCCGACGATCTTCTGCTGGTCGGTGCCCTTGAAATTGAAGCGGCCGATGTAGGCACGCGACTGAAGTTCGTAGCGACCGATCGTGATGATGTCGGCACCGCCGGATACTTCTTCCCAGACATTCTTCTTCGGATCGAGGTTGTCGCGCGACTGGTCGACATAGGCCAGCTGAACCGTATGGCCCAGTTTCACTTCGCCGCTGTCCGCCGTTTCCTTGCCGGTGATCAGCTTGAACAGCGTCGACTTGCCGGCGCCGTTGGGACCGATGACGCCGACGATGGCGCCGGGCGGCACCTTGAACGACAGGTCGTCGATCAGCATGCGGTCGCCGAAGGACTTCGAAACGTTCTTGAACTCGATGACTTCCTGGCCCAGGCGCTCGCCCGGCGGGATATACAGTTCGTTCGTTTCGTTGCGCTTCTGGTAGTCGACCGAGTTCAGTTCCTCGAAGCGGTTCAGGCGTGCCTTGCCCTTCGACTGGCGTCCCTTCGATGCCGAGCGGACCCACTCGAGCTCGCGCGCGATGGCCTTCTGACGGCCCTTTTCGGTGGCTTCCTCGCGCTTCAGGCGCTCGTCCTTCTGCTCCAGCCACTCGGTGTAATTGCCCTTCCAGGGAATGCCGCGGCCGCGATCGAGCTCGAGGATCCACTCGGCGGCGTTGTCGAGGAAGTAGCGGTCATGGGTCACCGCGACGACCGTGCCCGGGTAGTCGTGCAGGAACTGCTCGAGCCAGTCGACCGACTCGGCGTCCAGATGGTTGGTGGGTTCGTCGAGCAGCAGCATGTCCGGTTTGGAGAGCAGCAGGCGGCACAGCGCTACGCGGCGTTTCTCACCACCGGACAGAGGGCCGATCTTCGCGTCCCATGCCGGCAGGCGGAGAGCGTCGGCGGCGACTTCCAACTGGCGCTCGAGCGCGTGCGCGTCGTTGGCTGCCAGCAGGTTTTCGAGTTTCTGCTGTTCTTCGGCCAGCTTGTCGAAATCAGCGCCTTCTTCGGCGTAGGCCGCGTAGATTTCGTCGAGACGCTTCTGGGCGTCCAGGATTTCAGACACGCCCTCCTCAACGGCCTCGCGGACGGTCTTCTCGGGATCGAGCTGTGGTTCCTGAGCCAGGTAGCCGATCTTGGTGCCGGGATTGGCGCGCGCTTCGCCCTGGAAGTCGGTATCGACGCCGGCCATGATCTTGAGGACCGTGGACTTACCCGCGCCGTTCACGCCCAGCAGGCCGATCTTGGCGCCGGGGAAAAACGAGAGGGAGATGTCCTTGATGATCTGGCGCTTCGGGGGAACGATCTTGCTGACCCCGTTCATGGTGTAGATGTATTGCATGGGCGCTCCGTCAGGCGATGCCGCGCCCCCGGTGCGGTGGCTCCGGGTGGGCAAACCCCAATTATATCGTGTCCCGGAGGGGTCTGCCCTGTCTTCGCGGGAAGGGAGGGCTTCGTTCATGAAGGCGGCCGGGGCAAGCCCGTTTCCCAGCCCCCGCCCAGCCCCAGCCCCGGGATCAGGGGGACGGCAGGGCCAGTTCGGTCACATAGGTACGGATGCGCACCTGGTTTTCCGGGCTATAGGCTCGGCAATTTTTATAAATCAGGGCAGCGGCGGGAGCCATATTGGTCTGGCACCACCAAGCGTCGCTGCCCCGGACCCTGGCATCCTCATGCGTCGCGCCAAGGGTGTGCCCGAATTCGTGCGCGACGGCGCTGGCATTGCCGTTGATGGATGCCAGTGCGAAATGGTCCTGATGCTTGGCGATTCCGACCGCGCCGGGGAAGGGGTTGGTGCTGGTGAGCAACATGAATTTGTTCCAGCCGTCGATTCGTAGACCGTTCTTCCCGGCGAAGTCGGTGACCTTTTCCTTCCAGCGTTCATGGGATTCGTTGTCGCCGTACGCAACATCCGTAACGCCAGGCACGTGCCGGTAAATTTTCGTCTGGATATTCCAGCCCCGCAGCACTGTGTCGACCATGTCGGCCAGCCACCAGGACAGCAGCCGGGTTTGCACCCGCTGTGCTTCGCTGTCCTGGATATCGTCGTGCGCGAATATGTGGAAGGTCAGTGGCGGCTCTTTGGCTGACTCCGCGGCGAAAGCGATAGTCGGGAAACCGCCGAGGCAGAGTGCGGAAGCGGCGGCGATACATCGGTTCCGGATTCGGATGAGCGGGGGTGTCATGGGCTTCCTTGTTCATGATGTGGATGGGGGTGATGTTGCTGTGTATCGCGGCGAATGGATGGCCATATGTCGTGACGCGTACCGTATGGAGTGTGTTCCGGAACAGGCGGGAAACGGACGAGGGCGAGATCGCGAGAGAACGTCGGATTGGATCGTCGGAGGTTGTCGGGAGATGCGGTGACGACTGTCCCGGGACGTTCGAAGACGTATTGATTTTGTATGGTGAGTGCCGGTGTCGATATGGGACACCGGTTTACCATTCGATAGCGAAGGAACGTCCATGATCTTTTCTCCCTTGATTCGCCGATCCCTGATCTGGCTGCCTTGTGCGGCATTCGCCGGCCTTCCCGCCGTGGCGTTTGCTCAAGGCAAAGATGGCAATGCACCCCGTGACATTGTGTCCCTCTTCGATGAGGCGGTGGCGGCCGGATTGCCCCGCACGCTTGTCGTTCCCGGCGCATCCCCCGGCGTCACGCGAAAGACCGGCCTGGCGGACCTGATTATCGAGACGTCCCTTGATGTCGACGTCGTCTTTCCCGGCGAAGCGCCAGGCACCATGTACGCGGCTATGTGGCAGGGAAGTCCGGCTGTCGTGACGCGCTCGGGCGAACATCTGGATATCAGTATCCCCGGCAAGGATGGCGTCGTCGTCACTGGCTTCGTCACCGGCAATGCCGAGCCGCATATCTATATCGGCGGCGAGACGGACAATGCGTCTGAATCTGCCGATTCGGCGGCGCGCGCGAATGCCGGTGCGAAAGCGGCACCGCCCGGGCTTCCATCGCCGCGATATCCCGACGACGAGCTGACTTTCTACCTGTTCCCGCACGACGATACGAGTGGTACCGATCCACATGACATTCATGCCGGATTCGTCGCCTGGTGGTTAGCCGATTTGCGAAGAGTATTGCTCGGCGAGCCAGTACACGTTCTGTACAGCGGTCGCGTGGCCGGCGTTACCGATATCCCCTACGGCCAGAAAAAAATTCTCGACGACTGGTCCGATGCGGTACATGCGTATGCTCAGGTCGAAGGTCTTCCGCTGGAAAACCAAACGTGGCGTCACAAGTACCTGCTCATCACCAAAGCGCTGCCCTACTACGGTGTCGCCGGCATCAGCTGGCAGCTCGGCATCGAAGGCATTGCATCGATCCGGGGGCCGTATCCAACGTTCGCACACGAGTTCGGTCATATGCTCGGCGCCACCCATGCCAATGCCGACACAGGTTTCAATGGTTGGGCTTGCGAAACCAATATGCTCGATGCGCACTCGTTGCTTCGTTCGAACTGCTATACGTACTCGCCTGCGAATCAACGGACTATCCGGCAAGTATACAAAAATGGATCTTTCCCGGTTCTGAAGGAGCATTCGCCAAGCACGTTGCGCGATATGTCGGTGGATTGACATCCGGTCCTTCTCGGTGAGGCGATGGACGGATGCATTGCAGAAGGGCGGCCCGATGCCGCCCTTCTGCGTTCATGTGGAGCGATGCGCTATCGTTCCGTGTTCCGTGTTCCGCGGCATGCCGGCGGCATCGGACTCGGAACTGTGTTTATTGATATACATGTTCCCGTATATGCTCATCCGCTTTTTTTGAGAAGACATAACAATTGCTACGCAGCGAGATGCTCGGAGAAATCATGTTTGTCTCGCACCACCATCCGTAGAAACGCACCTCGCTGTCTTCGTGCCTTGCACCCAGTAAGTGGCCGAATTCATGCGCGATGACGGGGTAGCTATTGTCTATTGTCGCCACGGCGAAGTTTCCTCGCGGCCACGCGTGGCCGGCGCGCCCGGGCGAGGGTATGGTTGGTGTGACCAGTAAGAACTTGTGCCGGGGGGTATATGGGATGCCGTGTCCTTCCACGTAGTCCACCATGACGTCGGTCCAGTCCTGCAGCGTATCTTCGTGACCGTAACGGACGTCTGTCACACCCTTTATCCGGCGGTGATATACGACCTTCAGTTTTTCTTCTGGCAGCGCGTGTTTCTTCAAGTCGGCTATCCACCAGGCGACATGTGAGGCATCGAAACGGTCCGTCGCGAGGTCGCGATTGTCGTCGTGGATGAACAGGTGGAAAGTCAACTGGTCCGGGTCGAGTGCGGGCGGCGTGTTGGACGCTTCCTCCGTTCTTTCCAGCGAGGCTCCGGCACGCCCTGCTTTGGCGAGGTTATCCGGCGCGTGGGCGACGTCGTCCGGACATTCCGGCGGCACCCCGTCGTTTCCGGAAATGAACTCGGAGATGTCGAGGCCGTTCTCCGATACGGAAGAAATGCCCAGATGATTGCCCGCTCGGGTAACGACGGCCGGACTGCCGCGCCATGTCGCGTCGTAGATGACACTGGATATCTGGCACGGAAGGTGGACGTCGACATCCAGTGCCGAGAGGATTCGCAGATCGTCGGATGCGGCGGAATGCTTCCCGCGGCGGTTTGCTGCCGGTACTTTTATTTGTCCGGGAAGTCCGGCAGCCACTGTTGCATCGAAACGAACGAGAAGATCGTCGTTGCGAACTGGCGACGATGGCATGGCGAAGGCCGTGTTCTGGAACAGACATGTTCCGACACTTGCAATGCATACGAAGATCGCGGGGCTGATTAGTTTGAGTTCCACGGTGGTTGCTGCTCCATGAGCGTAGGGGCGACGGCGCGCGCACTGCCTTCCTGGCGATTTATCAGGGCAGGGATGCCCGGATATTGGCTTTATTCCTTGACGAGTAGTCGAATGTCGCCGCCCGGAAAAAACTCCCGAAAGAGCCGGGATCCATGGTGGTGTGACATGCCCACAATCCGCATCCGCGCACTTCGCTGTCTTCGTGGGTAGCGCCCAGCATGTGTCCGAATTCGTGTCCGATAACCAGGACATCGCCATGAAGACTGGCTAGCCCGGCTTCGCCCCCCTGCTGTGCTCGGCCTTCTACGTTATGGCGAATCAATTTCCGGGTCAGCAGCAGGTACTTGTCCTGGGGGCGACGTGGAGCCTCACGCTCCAGAAAATAGGCCCTTGCCGTGTTCTGCCACTCCGTAACCAGGGAAGGGCGGTCGGCGTAATTGAAATCGGTAACGGTCGGTATCTTGTGGCGATACCATACGCGCAAGTCCCGATCGGTGATGACATTGCGCTGGAGATCGGCGATCCACCACGCGACATACTCGGAGTGGATACGTTGGATTCCGGTCGCGAGCGCGTCGTCGTGGACGAATATCCAGAAATCGATGCCAGGGATATATGGCGAGGCGGTGCCCATGATCGGTGCTGCGCGCTCATTGACGACGGGGCTGGCATCGACGTCGGCTCTACGAGCATGCGGTCCGGCATCGACGGGAGAGCTGGAAACGGGGACGCCGTGGTGATCGACCCGATCGCTATTGGCGACAAATCCGGTGACGTCGATCGCTTCCGCGTCGTGCGAGGTAATGTCCAGGCGATCGCCGATGCGCGTAATCACGACGGGTGTGCCGTTCCAGTCGGCGTCGTAGAGTGTGGCGACCGTATCGTCGGGAAATATAACGGTCGATCGCATGCGCGATTGCACGACCAGGTCGAGCGACTGCGTGCGCTCGTCCGGGCTGAGACGTTGGGCGCTGGTGCGCGGCTCGTGCGGCAGGTGGGATTCGGGCGGTAGCCGAAGCACCTGGGGCAACCCGGCCGATACGGCCTTGTCGAATTCGGCGACCACCTGGGAAATGGCGGGAGTCGTTGCGTAGGCGCTGCCGGCCATATGCGCCGCCATGAGCACGGCGACAAAAGGTAGCGACCGCTGGATGTTTGATGGCATGGAAACCTCCTTGTTTTCTAACCTTGCCCGGCGCGATTGCCGGCCGGAAAGTATCCCCGTAGGGCATGCATCCCGGTGACGGGCATCGGCGCGCCGTCGACTGCGGCGAGCGCCCACGGCGCGTCAGCGAATGCGTGCTCGTAAGATCCGGATGGTGCTGAAGCGGTATATCCCGGCACGCACCGGCCTCCAGGGCGCTCCGCCGAGGTGTTTTTCGCGCCAGTGGCCGCAAACCCGCGTGGGCGCTACACTTTCGCTCTTCCCCGCTTCCCGCTAACGAGGTCAGGATGTTTCCGAAGGACTGCACCATCGCCGGTTACGACGACGAACTGGCCAAGGCTATCGCCCACGAGGCACGCCGCCAGGAGGATCACGTCGAACTGATCGCTTCGGAGAACTACGCCAGCCCGCGCGTCATGGAGGCCCAGGGCTCGGTCCTGACCAATAAGTACGCCGAAGGCTATCCCGGCAAGCGCTACTACGGTGGCTGCGAATACGTGGATATCGCCGAAAAGCTGGCGATCGAGCGCCTGAAACAGCTTTTTGACGCCGACTACGCCAACGTGCAGCCGCATTCGGGCTCGCAGGCCAACCAGGCGGTCTACTTCGCCCTCCTGCAGCCGGGCGACACCATCCTGGGCATGAGCCTCGCGCACGGCGGTCACCTGACCCACGGCGCCAAGGTCAATCTCTCGGGCAAGATATTCAATGCGGTCCAGTACGGTATCCAGCCTGACACCGGTCTGGTCGACTATGCCGAGATCGAGAAACTCGCCGTCGAGCACAAGCCGAAGATGATCGTCGCCGGTTTCTCGGCGTATTCGCAGGTGCTCGACTGGGCGCGTTTCCGCGAGATCGCCGACAAGGTCGGCGCATACCTCTTCGTCGATATGGCGCATATCGCCGGTCTGGTCGCCGCCGGCGTCTATCCCAGCCCCTTGCCGCACGCCCACGTGGTCACCTCCACCACCCACAAGACGCTGCGCGGTCCGCGCGGCGGCATCATCGTGGCGAAGGGTGCCGGCGAAGAGATCGAGAAGAAACTCCAGTCCGTCGTATTCCCGGGCATTCAGGGCGGCCCCCTGATGCACGTCATCGCCGCCAAGGCCGTGGCATTCAAGGAAGCGCTGGAGCCGGAATTCAAGACGTATCAGCAGCAGGTGGTGAAGAACGCCAAGGCCATGGCCAGAACGTTCATGGAGCGCGGTTACAAAATCGTCTCCGGTGGCACCGAAAACCACCTCATGCTGATCGACATGATCGGTCGCGACACCACTGGCAAGGACGCGGAAGCGGCCCTCGGCAAGGCGCACATCACCGTGAACAAAAACGCGGTGCCGAACGATCCGCGTTCGCCGTTCGTCACCTCGGGCCTGCGTGTCGGCACGCCCGCGATCACGACGCGTGGCTACAAGGAAGCCGACACCGTCGAACTGACGAGCTGGATCTGCGACGTGCTCGACGCACCCGCCGACGAAGCGGTGATCGCCACGGTTCGCGACAAGGTCACGGCGCAGTGCAGATCGTTCCCGGTCTACGGCTGAGCTGACTAAAGCTCAACCATGCACTGTCCTTTCTGCCAGCACGAAGACACCCGCGTCATCGACTCCCGTCTTACCGAGGACGGCAGCACGGTGCGGCGGCGACGCGAGTGTCCCCAGTGCGGCGAACGTTTCAATACGTTCGAGACGGCGGAACTGAAACTTCCGGCGATTGTCAAATCCGGCGATCGTCGCGAAGCGTTCGACGAACAGAAACTGCGCGTGAGCTTCGACCGTGCGTTGCAGAAACGTCCCGTCGCCAGCGATGCGGTGGATATCGCCGTACACGCCGTCATCAACGACCTTCGCCGCAGTGGCGATCGCGAAGTGCCTTCACGTCAGGTCGGCGAGCTGGTCATGCGCGAACTCAAGAAGCTCGATCAGGTCGCCTACGTACGATTCGCATCGGTCTATCGTCGCTTCGAGGACGTCCATGCGTTCCGCGAAGAAATCGAGAAACTGGAGCGGGATCTGCCGTCTATCGAGGGACTTCAGTTGCCTCTGCTGGATGTGGTGAAGAGGGGCAGGAAGGGGACGTAAAAGCGGAGGTGGGGGATGGGTAGTGGGGGCGTACATATGCGCGCCGACGGAGATCGAAACGCTCCGTGCGCTACTCTCAGTCATACCTCGCTGTACAACCATGCGCCCCCACCTCCCATCCCCCATCCCGCTCTCACATGACCCGTCCCTTCTTCCCCGCCGTCGACCATCTCCACATGGCGCATGCCCTGCGCCTGGCTGCGAAAGGTCTCTACACCACCCAGCCGAATCCTCGCGTTGGCTGCGTCGTCGCGCGTGGCGACACCGTGCTTGGCACGGGTTGGCATCCGCGTGCGGGGCAGCCGCATGCCGAAGTGTTCGCGCTGCGCGAAGCGGGTGAATCGGCTCGCGGCGCGACGGCGTACGTCACGCTGGAACCCTGCGCGCATCACGGCAGAACGCCGCCCTGTGCCGACGCGCTGATCGCCGCGGGTGTGGGGCGTGTCGTCGTCGCCGTGGAAGATCCGTTTCCGAAGGTCGACGGCGCGGGCATCGCGAAGCTGCGCGACGCGGGCATCGGCGTGCAGGTCGGTCTGATGCACGAGGCGGCGCGCGATCTGAACATCGGTTTCTTCAGCCGGATCGAACGGCAGCGCCCCTGGGTGCGCGTGAAACTCGCCATGAGTCTGGACGGACGCACCGCGCTCGCCAACGGCGAGTCGAAGTGGATCACGGGCGAAGCGGCACGTGCCGATGTGCAGCGGTTACGCGCGCGCAGTTCGGCCATCCTTTCCGCCAGCGGTACGGTACTCGGCGACGATCCGCGACTGACGGTGCGCTTGCCCGGCGACGAAGCGTTTGTTCCGCCGATGCGCGTGATCGTCGACCGGCTGTTATGTACACCTGCCGGGGCACACGTGCTGGACGATGCCGCGCCGACATGGCTGCTGCACGGGGCTGATACTCCGGTACCCGCCCACCTGACGGGTGTCCGGCGCGACACGATCCGCACCGACGGCGACGGGCTCGATCTTGCCGCGGTCATGCACTGGCTGGCCAGGCACAACGTCAACGAAGTCCACGTGGAGGCCGGTCCCACCTTATGCGGCGCGCTGCTCGCCGCAGGGCTCGCGGACGAACTGGTCATCTATATCGCGCCCATCCTCCTTGGACATACCGGCCGCCCGCTACTCAACCTTCCGCCGCTGGACGATATGACGACGCGCTGGAAACTGCGGACCGTGGATCGTCGCCAGGTCGGCGACGATATGCGCCTGACCTTGCGACCGGCGGCATGACGGCGTTGTCGGCGGTGCGCTGGGGCATTATCGGTTGCGGTAACGTCACCGAAGTCAAAAGCGGACCCGCGTTCGGGAAAATTCCGAACTCGTCGCTGGTCGCGGTCATGCGACGCGACGGCGAGCTGGCGCGCGACTATGCCGAGCGGCATGGCGTTCCTCGTTGGTACGACGATGCGGCGGCATTGATAGCCGATCCCCAGGTGGACGCCATATACGTCGCTACGCCGCCGTCGTCGCATCGGCAATACGCACTGATGTGCATCGAAGCTGGCAAGCCGGTCTACATCGAGAAGCCCATGGCGCTCGATCACGCCGAATGCGAAGACATCGTGCGCGCGGGTCATGTGGCCGGGGTACCGGTGTTCGTCGCTTACTACCGGCGCATGCTGCCGCGCTTCCGAAAAATCGCCGACCTGCTGGCGGCGGGAGCGATCGGTCGACCGCGCATCGTAAACACGATGCTGCACCATCCGCTGGACGACCGTTATCGCGATCCGGCGAACCTTCCGTGGACCGTGCTGCCAGACATATCCGGCGGCGGGATCTTCGTCGACATCGGCTGCCACACGCTCGACATCCTCGACTTCCTGCTGGGCCCGATCGTATCGGTCAGTGGCGTCGCATCGAACCAGCTTCGCGCCTATCCGGCCGAGGACACCGTGGCGATGAGTTTCGCGTTCGGAAGCGGCGTCCTCGGTACCGGCCTGTGGAATTTCGGCGCCGACCGACGCGAGGACCGCACCGAAATCGTCGGCGATGCCGGCCGCATCACATTCGCCACGTTCGGCGAGTCGCCGATCCTGCTGGATGCCGGTGGCCAGGTCGAGGTGTTCGACATCGCCAACCCCCAGCACATCCAGCAGCCGTTGATCGAAACGATCGTGGCCGAGCTGACGGGGCAGGGTCGCTGCCCGTCGACCGGCACGACCGGTGCGCGGACCAGTTGGGTCATGGATCGCGTTCTACGGCCTTGATCCCGGAGCCCCAGGCCCCACGTGATATCCTTGCCGGGCCTGCCTTCACGGGGCCGGCACTAGTAGCGTCTTCAGGGCGGGGCGAAATTCCCCACCGGCGGTAGGTCCCCTCGGGGACAAGCCCGCGAGCGCCTTCGTGAAGTTGCGAAGGGTCAGCAGATCCGGTCGAATGCCGGAGCCGACGGTTGAGGTGGCGTGCGAACGTCGCCCGAAAGTCCGGATGAAAGAAGACGGCCGGTACGCTCCCTTTCGGGGGAATGTGCCGCCATGCGCCTTGGGGCGTTTTTCGCATACTTCGCGCGGGAAACGTTTCATGAAAATCCGTACAAGCGTTATCGCCTCCGTAGGAGGCCACTGCTGATGTTTACCGGCATCATCCAGAGTGTTGGCCGCATCGCGCGGCTGGAACCCCGTGGCGGCGATGTCCGTCTGGTGGTCGGTACCGGCGATCTCGACATGCGCGATGTCGCCCTCGGCGACAGCATCGCTGTCTCGGGCGTCTGCCTCACTGTCATTTCTTTCGACGAACACGGCTTCGCGGCCGATGTCTCGAACGAAACGCTTTCCCATACCTCGCTCGGCAAACACAAAGCCGGCGATCCGGTGAATCTGGAAAAAGCGCTGCGTCTCGCCGACCGTCTGGGCGGCCATCTCGTATCCGGGCATGTGGACGGCGTGGGCAAGGTCGTTTCCGTCACGCCCGACGGGCGTTCGCAGCGCTGGACCTTCGAGGTTCCCGCATCCATTGCCCGCTATATCGCCGCCAAGGGTTCCATCTGCATCGACGGCACCAGTCTCACCGTCAACGAAGTGCAGGGTACGCGGTTCGGCGTCAATCTCATTCCTCATACGGTCGAGCACACCGCATTCGCGGCACGCCGCGCGGGCGATGCGGTGAATATCGAGGTCGACGTGATCGCGCGTTACGTGGAGCGGCTGCTGGCAAGCGGCGATGCGCCGCGCCTCGACGAGGCGTTCCTGAAGCAGCACGGCTTCGCCTGACTCCGCGCCATCCGTCGCACGGATGGCGCTTACCTATTACGGAACACCTCATGCCGTTCAACACCATCCCCGAAATCCTCGAAGACATCCGCGCCGGAAAAATGGTCGTCATCCTCGACGACGAAGACCGCGAGAACGAAGGCGACATCATCATGGCCGCGGAGAAAGCGCGGCCCGAAGACATCAACTTCATGGTGCGCGAAGCGCGCGGACTGCTCTGTCTCACGCTGACGGAGCAGCGCACGCGACAGCTTGGTCTGCGACCGATGGTCAGCGACAACAGTTCGCAGTACCACACCAACTTCACCGTTTCGATCGAAGCCGCCGAAGGCGTCACCACCGGCATCTCCGCGCACGATCGCGCGCATACCATCCAGGTCGCGGTGGCGCAGGGCGCCAAGCCTTCGGATCTCCATATGCCCGGTCACGTGTTTCCGTTGACCGCGCAGCCGGGCGGCGTGCTTACCCGTGCCGGTCACACGGAAGCGGGTTGCGACCTTGCCGCGCTGGCGGGCATGGGCGAACCGTCGTCGATTCTTATCGAAATCCTGCACGACGACGGCTCGATGGCCCGCCGGCCGGAACTGGAAATCTTCGCGCGAAAGCACGGTCTGAAGATCGGCACCATCGCCGACCTGATCCGTTATCGCCTCGAAACCGAGAAGACCGTCCAGCGCGTGCACGAAGAAGAAGTCGACACCGAGTTCGGTAAGTTCCACCTCGTGGCCTATCGCGACGCCATTCGCCACGACCTGCATTTCGCGTTGACGCGCGGCAATGTCACCGACGGCGAGCCGGTACTCACCCGTGTGCACGTACGCAACACCTTGTCCGATGTGCTGCACCTGCGCCGGTCCGACCTCGGCCATACGGTTACCGAGGCATTGCGGCGTATCGCGGACGAAAACCGTGGCGTCCTGCTCGTGCTGTCCGGTGAGGACACGGCGGAAGCGTTGCTGGCGCGCCTGAAAGGCGACACCGCACCGGTGGCTCCGCCGCGCGACGAGCATCGCGAATGGCGTCAGCATGGCCTCGGCGCGCAGATGCTCGCCGACCTCGGCGTCCGCCGGCTGCGTGTGCTGGGCACGCCGCGCAAGCTCGTCGGTATCGCCGGCTTCGGTCTGGAAGTCGTGGAGCAGGTTGGCTGATCGCTTTTCAGGCGACACTATGGCCATGCCCGTCCACCCGTAAAGAAGACCCATGCGTCCATCGCGCGACATTCGTCTGATCGCCCCCTCCGGTTACCCGCACGACCCCGACGCGATGCGCCGGGGCATCGTGCGGTTCGAGGAGGAGGGCCACCGTATCTCCGGCGCCGCCGTTCTCGAGCGCCGGCACCTGCGTTTCGCGGGAACGGACGCCGAGCGCGCCGTCGACATCAACGCGCTGGCCGATCCCTCGGTGCCGCTGCCTGACATCGTGCTGGCGGTGCGCGGCGGTTACGGCGCGCATCCGTTGCTCGCCCGGCTGGATTACGACGGCCTGCGCGAACGGCTCGGCGCATCGCCTCTGCCGATCGTCGGGCACAGCGACTTCACGGCGATCCAGTGCGCCCTGTACGTCAAAGCCGGACTGGTCACGTTCGGCGGACCGATGCTGGGGCCGGACTTTGGTGCGCCCGAGGCCGATTCCGTCACGCTGGCCCATTTCTGGGACACGCTCGGTTCCCGCGAGGGTGGCGCCCACTGGCCGGGAGCGGCGTCGGAGCGGCTCGATGTCGAGGGCATTCTCTGGGGCGGTAACCTGGCCATGCTTTCCGGGCTGGTCGGTTCGCCGTACTTTCCCGTGATCGACGGCGGCATATTGTTCGTCGAAGACGTTGCCGAGCCGCCGTACCGGGTGGAACGGATGCTCTATCACCTGCTTTACGCCGGGATTCTGGAGCGGCAGCAAGCTCTGGTTCTTGGCGATTTCACGAGCTATCGCCTCAGCTATTACGACAACGGCTACGACCTCGGCATCGCGATCGAGCGCATCGCGGCCGCGGCGGGCATTCCCATCGTGCAGGGGCTGCCATTCGGGCATGGCCCTACGAAATTCACGCTGCCGTTCGGCGTCCCCGCCCGTTTGCGGGTCGACAACGACGCGGCAACCCTGACCTTTGCCGGGCATCCCCACCTGCGCCCGGCCGAAAACCCGTAAAATACCAGGCCGCCCCGCGGCCGACGCCTTGAAGGAAATCCACCCATGAAGATCATCGAAGGCGATTTCGCCACCCCCAAGGGCCGTTTCGCCATCGTCGCCGGCCGTTTCAACGGTTTCGTGGTCGAACCGCTGGTTGCCGGCGCACGCGATGCGCTGGTCCGCCACGGTGTCGCCGACGACGCCATCGACCTCATCCGCGTTCCCGGTGCCTGGGAAATCGCACTGGCGGCCAACAAGGTGGCCCTGTCGGGCAAGTATGCCGCCGTGATCGGTCTGGGCGCGGTCATCCGCGGTTCCACGCCGCACTTCGACTACGTGGCCGGCGAAGCCGCCAAGGGTCTGGCCCAGGCCGCCTATGCGTCCGGCGTGCCGGTCGCCTTCGGCGTCCTGACCACCGACAGCATCGAGCAGGCCATCGAGCGCTCGGGCACCAAGGCTGGCAACAAGGGCGCGGATGCCGCCATTGCCGCGCTCGAAATGGTCAACCTGTACGCGAAGCTCGGATCATGAACAAGCCGTCCGGTATCGACCTCGCCGCCCGCTCGCGCGCCCGTCGTCGCGCGCTTCAGGCGTTGTATGCCTGGCAGGTCGGCGGCAGCGGCATGGGGCAGGTCATCGAGCAGTTCCGCCACGAGCAGGACATGGAAGTGGCCGACCTGGAGTACTTCGAGGATCTGCTGCGCGGCGTCGAACGCCACGTCGCCGAACTCGACAAGGGCATAAAGCCGTTCGTCGATCGCGAAGTCGAGCAGATCGACCAGATCGAACGCGCCGTCCTGCGTCTGGCGGCTTACGAACTGAAATACCGTCCGGACGTGCCTTACCGGGTCATCCTCAACGAAGCGATCGAAGTCACCAAACGCTTCGGTGCCGACCACGGCCACAGCTACGTGAACGGCGTACTCGACAAGCTCGCCACGCACTGGCGAACCGCGGAAAAGCGTTCCTGATTCCGGCGCGTCGATCCATGCATCCCTAATCAACGAGAGAGGCCGCATGGAATTCGATCTGATCGAACGCATCCGCCGGCGCACCGACACCCAGCGCGACGACGTCCGTACCGGCATCGGCGACGATGCCGCCATCGTGGCCGTCCCTGCGGGGCGCGAACTGGCCGTCGCCATCGACACACTGGTCGAAGGCGTGCATTTTCCGGTCGGCACCTCGCCCGAAGACATCGGCTGGAAGGCGCTGGCGGTCAATCTTTCCGATCTTGCCGCGATGGGCGCCACGCCCGCGTGGGCCTTGCTGGCGCTTTCCACACCCGACGGCAGTCCGGCATTTTTCGACGGACTGGCGGACGGTTTCGCGCAACTGGCCGGGTCCTACCGGCTGGCACTGATCGGCGGCGACACGACGCGCGGGCCCCTGACGGTGACCGTTGCGGTGCACGGCTTCACGTCGCCCGGCGAAGCGCTGCTGCGTAGCGGTGCGCGCGTGGGCGATATCGTGATGGTGACCGGTACGCTTGGCGATGCGGCGGCGGGATTGCGCTGTCTGGGCGAACCGGATGTCGCACCGTATGCCGCGCTGATCGAACGTCTGAACCGGCCCGTGCCGCGCGTGTCGGCCGGGCAGGCCCTGCGCGGCATCGCCACCGCCTGTATCGATATTTCCGACGGACTGGTTGCCGACCTCGGCCATATCTGCGCCGCCAGTGGCGTGGGCGCGACTATCGATGCCCCCATGCTTCCACGCTCGTCCGCGCTGTTCAGTCATTTCGACGATGCCGTAGCGCTCGATTTCGCGCTGTCCGGCGGCGACGATTACGAACTGTGTTTCACCGTACCCGCCGATCGTGCGGCCACCATGACCGCCGATCTTGCGCGCGTGGGCTGCGGCGTCACGCGTATCGGTCGTATCGTCGAAGGGCAGGGTGTCCGCGTGCTCGATGCGGCGGGCAACATTCTGTCTCCGTCACACACCGGCTGGAATCATTTCGCGCCATGAGCGACAAGTACGTTCTGGATGCGGCGTCGCGCCGCGCATTGCTGGCCCATCCGGCCGGCTGGGTAGCCTGCGGATTCGGTTCGGGACTCGCGCCGAAAGCGCAGGGAACCTTCGGCTCGCTTGCCGCCATTCTTCCGTGGCTGCTGTTGCGCGATCTGCCCGTCGCCGCGTGGCTCGTTATCATCGTCGTAGGCTTCGCCTTTGGCGTCTGGGTCTGCGACGTCGCCGGCCGTGCGCTGGACGTGGCGGATCATCGCAGCGTGGTCTGGGATGAATTCATCGGGCAGTGGATCGCGCTGCTGCCGGCGCTGGTCGCGCCGTGGTGGGCCGTTCTCGCGGGTTTCGTGTTGTTTCGCATCTTCGATGTATGGAAGCCCTGGCCCATCGGCTGGCTAGACCGTCGCGTGAAAGGCGGCATGGGTGTCATGCTCGACGATGTGGTCGCCGGTGTATTCGCGGCCGTGGTGCTCTGGATCGTCCTCCGCTTCGTTTGAGAGGTTTGCCATGGAATATCGTCGACTCGGCCGTACCGGCCTCCAGCTTTCCGCACTTTCCTATGGCGCCTGGGTCACGTTCGGCAGACAGGTCGGACGATCCGATGCACGCGAGATCATGGCGCTGGCCTACGATCGCGGCGTCAATTTTTTCGATAACGCGGAAACCTATAATGCCGGCGATGCAGAACGGCTGATGGGCGATGTACTCGCCGATCTTCGTTTTCCGCGCGATAGTTACTGCGTATCGAGCAAGGTGTTCTTCGGAGGCACGGCCCATCCGAAACCCACTCAGCGCGGACTGTCGCGCAAGCATGTCACCGAGGCTTGTCACCAGGCGTTGCAGCGGTTGCGGGTCGACTATCTCGATCTGTATTTCTGCCATCGGGCCGATCCCGACACACCCATCGCCGAAACCGTCTGGGCAATGGATGCGTTGATCCGGCAGGGTAAGGTGCTTTACTGGGGCACCAGCGAATGGACGGCCGATGAAATCGCCGAAGCGCACGATGTCGCGCAGACCGGGCATCTGCATGCGCCGAGCATGGAGCAGCCGCAGTACAACCTGCTGCATCGCGAACGGGTCGAGATCGAATACGAGCCGCTGTACGAGCGCTATGGAATGGGTACGACGATCTGGTCGCCGTTGGCGTCCGGGCTGCTTACCGGCAAGTACAACGACGGCGTGCCGAACGACTCGCGACTCGGCCATCCGGATTTTGCGTGGCTGCGCGATCGACTGTTGAACGACGGTGGCGCCGGATTGAAGTCCGTGCGCAAGCTGGCGGCCATCGCCGACGATCTGGGCATGTCGCTTACCCAATTGGCGTTGGTGTGGTGCCTGAAGAATCCCAACGTGTCGACGGTGATGCTGGGCGCGAGCCGCAAGTCGCAGCTCGAGGACAACCTGGGCGCGATCGATCATCTGTCGAAACTGGACGACGCGACGATGTACCGGATCGATCAGGCGCTCCTGTAACAGACCGCCGCGTCGTTTGTAGGAGCGTGCCGGGTCGTTACAAATCGCCGTAAAGGGTTTGTAGCGCGGCTATCGCCGCCAGTCCGGCCGTTTCGGTGCGCAGAATACGAGGTCCCAGACGAAGACCCGTGAACGAAGCAGCGGCCAGCGCGGCGCGATCGCGTTCGCCGAAACCACCTTCGGGGCCGATAGCCAGTATCGCGGGGCCTTCGAGTTTCAGATCGGCCGGACGGTGCGTACCTTCGGGCAATAACGCCAGCCGCGCCGGAACGTCTTCGTCCAGCGTGGCCAGCCACGCGGCCAATGGCTGCGCCGCCTCGATCGCGGGCAGCCGCGCACGTCCCGACTGCTCGCATGCACTGGCCGCGACGGCACGCCAGTGCAGCAGACGTTTCTCGGCGCGCGCGGCGTCCAGTTTTACCTCGGACCGTTCGGTAATCAGCGGCACGATGCGCGCGATACCGAGTTCCGTGGCTTTCTGCACGATCAGATCCATCTTCTCGCCACGCGCGACGCCCTGGGCAAGTGTCAGTGCCAGCGGCGATTCGTTGGCGACGGCACGCACATCGCCAATGTTTACTACGACTTCGCGCTTGCCCACGGAAACGATCGTCGCGTCGTAGTCGTTGCCATCGCCGGAAAACAGGATCAGCGGATGGCCTGCCTCCAGGCGCAGCACGCGAGCGACGTGTTCGCCGGCCTGCGGGGGCAGGATGAGGTCGTGGCCGCTGGCCAGCGGGGCGTCGACGTGGATGCGGATACTGCGCATGGGACTGGCTGTCGTTCGGGGGAATAGGGCATTGTACCGGGCGTCGCGCTATCGTCCCGCAGGGTCCTCAAGGAGCTATGCCATGCCCGTTGTCTGGTACTTCGACTTCATTTCGCCGTTCGCCTGGCTGCAATGGCCGCGTATTCGCGAACTGGCGGCCACCCGCGAGGTGGTGCTCCGGCCCATTCTTTTCGGGGCGCTGCTGAATCGGCTGGACATCAAGGGACCGGCGGAGATTCCGCACAAACGCGAGTTTTCTTATCGCTACGTACTCTGGCGCGCTCGACGGGCCGGCCAGCCGCTGGTGTTCCCCCCGACCCATCCGTTCAATCCGCTGCCGGCTTTGCGGTTATGCATCGCTGCCGGAGCGACCGTTGCGACGGTGGATGCGATTTTCGACTGGATATGGGCGCAGGGGCGGGCGGCGGATACGCCGGAGGCCATCGCTCCGCTGGCCGAATCGCTGGGGATTTCCGACCTTCGCGCGGCACTCCAGGCGCCTGACGTGAAGGCGGCCCTGCAGGCCAATTTCGAAGCCGCGACGGATGCCGGACTGTTCGGCGTGCCGACGCTGGCGATCGGGCCCGACCTGTTCTGGGGCGGCGATGCGCACGAGTTCGCGATGGAGTGGCTGGAGAATCCATCGCTGGCCAGCGATCCGGAGATGCTTCGGGTGGTGAGGTTGCCGGTGGGGGCTTCGCGGCTCTGACGAATACGTCAACGCAGCTCGTCGCTCCTGCGCAGGGGCGACGTTGAGATTTACGGAAATGTTTCTATAACCCTCACCGTCGCTCCTGCGCAGGCAGGAGCCCAGCGCGGTGAATCCGGTTTTCGCCGGATGGCTATTCGCGCTTTCAGAGCATGATCGGGCGCATTCGCTAAAACCCATCGCATCGTCCTGGGCCCCTGCCTGCGCAGGGGCGACGGTGAGGGGTTTCTAGCGTACGGCTATATCAATCCCCGCCATCGCCGTCTCCACCATGAAATCAATCTCGGCCTCGGTAATCACATACGGCGGCATGAAGTACACGATATTCCCGAGCGGCCGCAGCAATGCGCCGTTTTCCAACCCATGCCGATAAACGCGCAAACCACGCCGCTCTTCCGCAGCGAACGGACGACGCGTGCGCTTATCCGCCACCAGCTCCACCGCGGCGATCATTCCCGTCTGCCGTACATCGGCAACGTTCGGATGATCGCGAAGGGGAGCGAGGCGCGTGGCCATATGCGCGGCGAGCTGCCTGTTGCGTTCCAGCACGGGCTCGTCGCGAAACAGGCTCAACGTGGCGACGGCGGCGCGGCAGGCGAGGGGGTTGCCGGTATAGCTGTGCGAATGCAGGAAGGCTTTGCCACTGGCGTATTCCGCGTAGAAAGCCTGGTAGACATCCTGCGTGGTAACCACCGCCGATAGCGGAAGGAAACCGCCGGTCAGTCCCTTCGACAGACACATGAAGTCCGGCGAGATACCTGCCTGCTCGCAGGCGAACATGGTTCCCGTGCGCCCGAAACCGACGGCGATTTCATCGGCGATAAGGTGTACGTCGAACTCGTCGCACAGCGCACGCAGACCCGTGAGATAGGAAGCGTCGTACATGCGCATGCCACCCGCGCACTGCACCAGCGGTTCGACGATGACCGCGCAGGTTTCGTGCGCGTGGCGTTCCAGCAAAACGCGCATGTCGAGCAGGCGCCGCCGCGCGGTGTCGGCGGCGGGTTCCCCCGGTTCGCCCTCATAGGCATCCGGTGACGGCGCCAGTTCGGGTGTCAGCAGCAGCGGTGCATAGGTCTTGCGATAGAGGGCCACATCGCTGACGGACAGAGCGCCCAGCGTTTCGCCGTGATAGCTGCCGGTCAGTGCGATGAAGCGTGTTTTCTCGCCATATCCCCGATTCAGCCAATAGTGGAAACTCATCTTGAGCGCGACTTCGATGGCCGCCGAACCGTTATCGGCGAGAAAGACGCGTTCGAGCCCCGGAGGGGTGATACGTACCAGCTCTTCGGCCAGCTCGATGGCCGGTTCATGGGTGAATCCGGCGAAGATTACGTGTTCCAGGGTGTCCAGTTGCGCCTTGACCGCGTGGGCGATGCGCGGATGGCTATGGCCGAACAGGTTGGTCCACCAGGAACTTACGGCATCGAGGTAGCGTCGCCCGTTCGCGTCGACGAGCCACACCCCTTCGCCGCGAACCACGGGTACCATGGGGAGGGTTTCGTGGTCGTGCATCTGCGTGCAGGGGTGCCAGAGCACGTTGAGATCGCGCGCTGCGAGCGCGGCATTGGATGTGGGTGGAACGAGGAAGGCGTCGGTCATCCCGGCATGATCGGGCCGCCGCCCATCGGACTCAAGCGATAGCGAGAGGATGCAAGGTTTTGAAGTGGATTCGCTGGGTCGTTTTATGTGTCGTGCTGCTGATCGTGGCGGCCGGCCTCCTGTTCTGGTTCTTGCCCGCCCGGGTAGCGTTGCCGTTGCTTTCCAAGCGCATGCACGGCATGTCGTTCGAAGGCCTTTCGGGCTCCGTCTGGCAGGGGCACGCCGACCGCGTGGTGCTTCCCGATGGCACCGTGCTCGGTGCGGCGGACTGGCAACTGGGGCGGGAAGTGGTGCTGGGCCGTACGCATCTGATGCTCCACGTGGCCGGTGGGCGGGGTCGTTTCGATGGCCGGTACGATCAGGTGACAGCCGACTCGCGCGCATGGCACGGCGTGACTTTCCATCTGGATGCGGCAGCGCTGGCCGGTCAACCGCTGGCCGGCGATCTCCGTCCGCGTGGCACGCTGGACGGCCAGGTATCCGAGGCGGTATTCCAGGGCAACTGGCCGATGACGCTGAACGGCGAGGTTAGTTGGGCGGATGCGGCCATCCAGACGCCCGAGGGTCATATCGTGCTGGGCGGCCTGAAGCTGCAGGCGACGAGTGCGAGCGGTTTCCTGCGCGGTACGCTGGCCGACGACGGCAGTGGTTCGCTGGACACCAAGGGCGAGCTTGCCGCCTCGCCACTGGGTTGGCGCGCCGATGTGCTGCTGCGTCCGCGTATCGCCGATACGGCGCTGCGTCATCTCATCGCGCGCTTCGGGCCGGTCGGTCCGGATGGCAGCGTACATATCCAACGCAAGGCGGGGCTGGTTCCCGCGGAGTCGCCATGACCATCGTCGATACGGGTTTCCTCGAACAGGCGCTCGTCGCCGCGCGCGTTGCCGCCGATGCGGCCGCTACGGTGATTCGGCATTACTGGCGTTCCGGTGTCGACGTCATCGTCAAAAGCGACGACACCCCCGTGACCGTGGCCGATCGCGAGGCCGAACTGGCCATCCGCGAGATACTGACCCAGGCGCTGCCCGAGGCGGGTATCTACGGCGAGGAATTCGGCGTGGACGACCCGAAGCGCGAACTGCTCTGGCTGGTCGATCCGCTGGACGGAACAAAGAGCTTCGTGCGTCGCACGCCGTTCTTTTCCACGCAGATCGCACTCATGTGGCGCGGCGAACTCGTGCTCGGCGTCTCGTCGGCGCCCGTGTATGGCGAAACCATGTGGGCCGTGCGCGGTGGCGGCGCCTTCCTCGATGGCGAGCGCGTACGGATCGCATCGACGTCGGAGGTTGCGCAGGCTTCGGTGTCGACCGGCAATGTGAAGACGATGACCGCCGACGGGCGCTGGGACGCTCTCGGCCAGCTCATCCGCGACAGCAACCGCATTCGCGGCTATGGCGATTTCTGCCACTACCACCTGCTGGCCCGCGGCGCCCTGGACCTGGTGATCGAATCGGATGTGAATATCCTCGACATCGCGGCCCTCGCGGTCATCGTTCGCGAAGCGGGCGGTGTCTTCACCGATCTGGAGGGCAACGCGCCCGGCCTGGATACGCGCAGCGTCCTTGCCGGAACGCCCGGACTTCACGCCGAGGCGCTCCGTCGCTTCGCCGGCGTTACAATCGCCCGATGAACGAACGTCCGACGATCCTCGCCACGCGCGATGCCCCCGATAGCCATTTCCTCCATGTCGAGCAGGTGGACCTGCGTTTCTCCAATGGCGAAACGCGGACCTACGAGCGGCTGAAGGGCGGGGGACTCGGTGCCGTCATCATCGTTGCGATGCGCGATCCGGAAACCGTGCTGCTGGTGCGCGAATACGGCGTGGGCGTCGACCGCTACGAGCTGGGCGTGCCAAAGGGCCGCCTCGATCAGGACGAAACGGCCGAGCAGGGCGCCAACCGCGAACTGAAGGAAGAAGTCGGGTTCGGTGCGCGCAAGCTGAAGATACTGGGCACGCTGTCGCTGTCGCCCTCGTATATGACCCATCTGGCGCATGTGGTGCTGGCCGAAGATCTCTACCCCGAGCGCCTGCAGGGCGACGAGCCGGAAGAACTCGACGTCGTGCCCTGGCGCCTCGACGCGCTGCACGAACTGATCGCCCGCGACGACGTGACCGAAGGTCGCTCCATTGCCGCCTTGTTCATGGCGAGGGAATACCTCGCCGGCCGTTACCACCCCGCGTGAGCGCCGCGTCGCCACACGAGCTGCTTCCCGCCATCGCCACGCTGGCGCGTCGAGCCGGCGATGCCATCCTCGCCATCTATGTCGAGGACTTCGAAGTCATTCGCAAGGCGGATGCCTCGCCCGTGACGGCGGCCGATCTGGCGGCCCAGCAAGTCATCGCCGAAGGGCTGGCTTTGCTGACACCCGGCATTCCGCTGATTTCCGAGGAAGCGCTGGCCGCCCCCTGGTCGGAGCGCTGCACGTGGCGCCGTTACTGGCTGGTCGACCCGCTGGACGGCACGCGCGAGTTCGTGAAGCGCAACGGTGAGTTCACCGTCAACATCGCACTGATCGAAGATCATCGACCCGTACTGGGCGTGGTGCTGGCGCCGGTGTCGGGCGATCTGTACGCGGCCACGCGCGGAAACGGGGCGTGGCGCGAACGCAGCGAAGGTGCCGATCGCGAGCCCATTCGTACGCGCGCAACACCCACGCCCATGCGTGTCACCGGTAGCCGCACGCATGGCGACGCCCGTCTGTCGACGCTGCTGCAACGGCTGGGTCCGCACGAAACATTCGCGCTTGGTTCGTCGCTGAAGTTCTGCATCATTGCCCGCGGCGACGCCGATCTGTATCTGCGCCTGGGCGCCACGTCCGAATGGGATACCGCCGCCGCGCAGTGTGTGCTGGAAGAGGCTGGGGGTGCGGTGCTGGACCTGGCCGGCCGATCGTTCCGTTACAACACGCGCGATTCCCTCATCAATCCCGAATTCATTGCCTGCGGCGACCCGCGAACGGACTGGGCCGCGCGACTCATCGACCCCTGAAGGCTCCCATGTCTACCGCGACCCGCTCCCGCATCGACGAACTACTCGCCATCATGGCGCGCCTGCGCAATCCGGACGGCGGATGTCCGTGGGACCTGAAGCAGACGTTCGAGAGCATCGCGCCATACACCATCGAAGAAGCCTACGAGGTCGCCGATGCGATCGATCGCGGGGACCATGCCGATCTGCGCGACGAACTCGGCGACCTGTTGTTCCAGGTGGTGATTCATTCGCGTATGGCGGAAGAGGCGGGGCTGTTCGATTTCGACGATGTGGCCGGCGGAATCTGCGACAAGATGATCCGTCGCCATCCGCATATATTCTCGGACCGGAGCTACACGGACCTCACCGAGCAGATGGTGGACTGGGAACGGCTGAAAGCCGCCGAACGTGCCGCGCGCGGCGAAAACGATACGAGTGCGCTGGCGGGTATTTCGCGTGGACTGCCCGAATGGCAGCGCGCAACGAAGTTGCAGAAGCGCGCGGCGCAGACCGGTTTCGACTGGCCGGATCATCGCCCCGTCATCGACAAGCTTCTCGAAGAAGTGGACGAAGTGCGTGCCGAATTCGATGCCGGTGCCGATGTGGAACGTCTCACGGATGAGATCGGCGACGTGTTGTTCGTGGTCGCCAATCTGGCACGTCATGCGAAGGTGGATGTGTCGCGCGCGCTTCGTTCGGCGAATGCGAAATTCGAGCGGCGTTTTCGTGCGATGGAAAAAATCGCCGCGGACGAAGGGCGCGAGTTTTCGTCGTATTCGCTGGAAGAGCAGGAAGAGCTGTGGCGTCGCGTAAAACTCCAGTGATGCCATAGCTGTTGTGGGAGCGCGCAGGCGCGCTCCCACAGAAAACCGTGCATCAAGCCGCGCATCGCAATAAAAAGGGCGCGGTGGTTGAAGCACCGCGCCCTTCCTTTTACGCACTTGCCTTATTTGTTGCCGATATCCGTAGCGCGGGTTTTCGTTGCGCGCCACTGCTCCATCGCGGCCTGACGCTTGGCGTCCTGCGCCAGGCTTTCGTCGAGGCTCTTGCGCATGGTCGCGATGGCCTGGTCGACATTGGCCGGCTGCATCTGTGCGCGGGCCAGGTGGCGGTAGGCGTAGTCGCGTACGCGCGGGTTCTGCGATTTGGCGAGGACTTCGTTGTACAGCGCCGGCAGGTCCTTCGCGCGGCCCTGCATGATGTAGAGGCGTTCGAGGCCGCGCAGGTCGCCGATCACGCCGCCGTCGCCGCGCATGCCGCCGTCGCGGCCATGTCCGCTCCAGCCGTGCTGGTCGCCGCGCTGGGCATCCGGACGTCCCTTGGGAGCGTCTTTGGGCGACTGCATGGCATGGCTTGCGGCAGGGGCGGCCGGCGGGGGCGTCGTGCCATCCTGCGCGAACGCAAAGGTCGCCGAACCGGCGATGAGCAGGGTGGCGGCACTGGCGAGCAGGGTCTTGCGTTGCATAGGGTGTCTCCTGGGTGGGTGTTGCCGTCCCAAGAACGTGTCGCTTCACGGGTGGTTGACGGAGGCCATCGACGTTCGGTTCAGTTTCGCGACAAGGCTGCAACCTTTTGCGAGGCGGATGCATCTCATCGGGGTACGTACTCACTACCATCATGACGAGGGAAGGATTTCATGCGCCGATATCTGTTGACCGCATTGCTGTTTTCGCCCGCTCTGGCATTCGCCCACCAGCCGTGCGCGTTCCAGGCCGATCGCAATCTCGACATCGATCTGGCTGGCGCGAAAGCGATCCAGGTCGTCGTAAATAGTCACGACCTCCATCTCGAAGGCACTTCGACCGGCAAGGTGCTGGTGCGCGGTAAGGCCTGCGCTTCGGACAAGGATCGGTTGAACGGGCTCACGGTGGAGCAGCATCGCGAAGGCGATACGTTGATCGTCGAATTGCAAGACAACAGTCGTGGCTGGGGCTGGGGTAACAATTACTCCGATCTGAACGTGATTATCCAGATACCGTCGGCCTTGCCGGCGACGGTGAAGGTCGGGTCGGGCGAAGCCGACGTCCGCAATGTGGCCTCGTTGACGAGTACGGTCGGTTCGGGTGATCTGCATGTGCACAAAGTCGCCGGTGCTTTCAGCACGGCGGTCGGTTCCGGCGATGTCGATGCCGAAGACGTCGGCGATACCGAGGTCGGCGCGGTGGGTTCGGGCGATGTCGAAGCGAAGACGGTGCGGGGCAATGTTTCGATCGGCAGCATCGGCTCCGGCGACGCCAAGCTGCGCGACGTGTCGGGTAGCGTGAAGGTGAATACGGTCGGTTCCGGCTCCCTCGACGTGGACGGCGTGAAGGGCAATCTCACGGTCAATTCGCTGGGTAGTGGCGATGTCGATCATCGTGGCGTTACGGGTAAGGTCGACCTGCCGAACAAGAACCGCTGATCGTTCGCCGTGGCGTGCGGGGTTGGCCCTGCACGCTACCGTCACGTGTATTTTGGGGATGGGGGATGGGAGATGGGTAGTGGGGGCGTGGATCCGGCGATCGCTTGAGGGGGCTGGTATCGTCTGGCGGATGTAACGTCCGCATGGCGTATTTCGTTCCTTCAGTCGTTCGCCGGGAATGCGCCCCCCACTACCCACCCATCCCCGATCATTCGTGAAAACCCATCAGATAAAACCAAAGGCCCTGCGCTGGGTCCCCGAGTCCATTCGCGGACTGCGCCACGACTATCTGTTCCTGGCGCTGCTCGCCGCGCTGGTCGTGCTGACGGCGATATCGCCCGGGAAGATAGCCGGCTATCCGGGGCTGGTGGACTGGCGGACGATAGCGACACTCACCGGTCTGCTCATTCTCACGAAAGCCGTCGAGATGAGCGGTGCATTGCATCGCATCGGCAGCTGGCTGATCGAGCGCACCGCCACGCGTCGCATGACCGCGCTGGTTCTCGTGCTGGTGACAGCGGTGCTGTCGATGCTGGTGACGAACGACGTGTCGTTGTTCGTCATGGTGCCGCTCACGTTGAGCATGTGCCGTGCCGCACGCATGCCGGCGACAAAACTCGTCGTGTTCGAAGCGCTCGCGGTCAACGCGGGATCCGCGCTGACGCCTATCGGCAATCCGCAGAATCTGTTCATCTGGCAACAGTGGGGCAATGGATTCGGTTCGTTCGTGTGGTCGATGGCGCCGTTGGTTGCGATGCTGTTCGCCATGTTGATTGTGCTGACCGCGGTTTCGTTTCCCGCGACGGCGTTGAGGGTCCACGATCGTGTCGACGACCATGCATTCGATCGTCACCTTCTGACTATCGCCGCATTGCTGTACCTGCCGTTCCTCGTGCTCGCCGACATGCACTACACGACGCTGGCGCTCGCTGCCGTGCTCGTGGTTTTCCTGGTCGTCCGTCGCGATATCGTGGCGCGCATCGACTGGGGATTGCTGATCGTCTTCGTACTGATGTTCGTCGACCTGCGTCTGCTGGCGGGATTGCCTTCGGTGCACGACGTCATCGGCGGCCTGGGGTTGGCCGATCCGAAGCGGCTCTACGTGGCGAGCGCGCTGGCGTCGCAGGGCATCAGCAATGTGCCTGCCGCGATCGCGCTGGCCGAGTATTCGCAGAACTGGAAGGTCATCGCCTGGGGCGTGAGCGTCGGCGGTTTCGGTTTCATCCTCGGGTCGCTGGCGAACCTGATCGCGCTTCGTCTGCTCGGAGAGCGCAGGGCGTGGATAACGTTTCACCTGTACTCGGGACCGTTCTTCGTGGTCGCCGCCGTGCTGGGTTACTTTCTTCTACGGGTGTAGCCGCGCCTGCAGAAAGTCGATGAAGACCCGCAGTTTGCGCGGCATGTGCGCGCGGCTCGGGTAATAGAGATAGAACCCGGGGAAGGTCGGCCACCACGGTTCCAGTAACGGCACCAGCCGGCCACTTTCCAGATCGTCGCGCACGGTTTGCTCGAAGCAGCAACCGATGCCCGCACCCGCGCGCACGGCGTCGAGCAGCAAGCCGAGATGGTTGCTGATGAACGATCCGCTTACCGCGACATCGAAGGCGCGTCCCCGGTCTTCGTAGTCCCAGCGATAGAGGTCGCCGCCGGCGAACCGCATATTCATGCAGTTGTGTTCGTGCAGCGCTTCGGGAGTGTCGGGCGCGCCGTGTCGTTCGATGTACGAGGGAGTGGCGAATGTCACCTGGCGCATCGGGCCGCCCATGCGGATGGCAACCATGTCTTTTTCGACGCTTTCGCCGAGCCGGACGCCGGCATCGAAGCCATGGGCGACAAGGTCGATGAACTTCGTATCGCAGTGAAGCTCGACGACGATATCGGGGTAGGCCGCGAGGAAGTCGGGCAGATGAGGGGCCACGAGAATCGTCGCGACCGCATCGGACACGTTAAGGCGCAACAGGCCGGCGGGCCGGTCGCGCATCTCGTCTATACCCGCGACGGCGTCGGCCAGCGCGGTCAGCGCCGGCTGGGCATCGACCAGGAAGCGCTGGCCCAGTTCGGTGACGCCGACGCGCCGCGTCGTGCGATCGAGCAGGCGCACGCCGAGGCGCGCTTCGAGGTTGCGCACGGTCTGCGACAGTGCCGACGGCGATACGCCCATCTCGATCGCCGCGCGCGTGAAGCTCGCATGGTGGGCGACCCGGGCGAAGGCGGCGATGGCGGGTAACAGGTCGGGGGTCATGGCCCGACTATAAAGCACAACTTCAAAGTGCATGCGTTCGAAGGGGATGTTTGCGAGGTAATAAGCGGTCTAGCCTCCTCGTCTTGGGTGGCGCACTCCGCGCGACCCGATGAAACGGAACCCATGCCATGCATCTGGACGACTATCTGACCCTTGGCCGCACAGGCCTGCGCGTAAGCCCGATGTCGCTGGGCACGATGACCTTCGGCGACGACTGGGGCTGGGGCGCGGATGCCAGCGAATCGCGGCGCATCTACGATGCCTACCGCGAGCGCGGCGGCAACTTCATCGATACGGCCAACTTTTACACGGGTGGCAGCTCGGAACGATTGCTGGGGCAGTTCGTCGCCGGGCACCGGGACGAGGTGGTGATCGCCACGAAGTACACGATGAACATGCAGCCGGGCAATCCGAACGCCGGCGGCAATCATCGCCGGAACATGCTGCGCTCCGTCGAGGCGAGCCTGGAGCGGCTCGGCACCGACTACATCGACGTGATGTACCTGCATGCCTGGGATGGGCTTACGCCCGCCGAGGAGATCATCCACGCCTTCGACGATATCGTGCGTTCCGGCAAGGTCATGTACGTCGGCATATCGGACGCGCCCGCCTGGCAGGTGTCGCGCATGCAGACCGTGGCGGCGCTACGTGGTCTCGCACCGATCGCGGCGTTGCAGATCGAGTACAGCCTGATCGAGCGCACCGTGGAGCGCGAACTGCTGCCGATGGCTCACGAAATGGGCATCGGCGTGCTGGGTTGGTCGCCGCTCGCCAGCGGTGTGCTTACCGGCAAATACACGCGTGCGGATATGAACGGTGTCCCGGCGACGGAGGCCGTAGGTACGCGCAAGAGCGTCGCGGTGGGCAATGGCGCGTTGACGGCTCGCGGGCTGGACATCGCCGACGTGGTTGGCGAAATCGCGAAGGAGTCGGGCCGCTCGGCGGCCCAGGTGGCGCTTGCGTGGACCATGCGCCGTGTCGCGCCTTCGGTGATTCCGATCATTGGCGCGCGGACGCTGAAGCAGTTCGAGGACAACGTCGGTGCGCTCGATCTGGTGCTGTCGGACGATCAGGCGCGGCGGCTCGACGGGATCAGCGCGATCGAACTGGGCTTCCCGCACGATTTCATGGCGCGGCCGCTGACGAACGGGATTATTACAGGCGGTACGAAGGTGCGTCGCGGCTGGTAAGCGACACACCCGTTGTAGGAGCCCGCTTGCGGGCTCCTACACAACAAGCAGGCGATTTTCTATCAACCTTTCTTCGGACCCTTGGCACCCGTCGAGCTATTACCGCGATCGAAGCGCTTGATGAAATCGCGCACATCCGGATACACCGTTTCGCGCCAGCGACGGCCGCTGAAAATGCCGTAATGCCCGGCGCCCGCGACGGTGATGTGCTTGCGGTTTTTCTTCGCGATGCCGCTGCACAGATCGTGCGCCGCTTCCGTCTGGCCTGCGCCGGAGATGTCGTCGAGTTCGCCTTCGATCGTCAGCAGGGCCGTGCCCTTGATCTTCGCGGGTCGGACCAGTTCGCCGTCGATTTCCCAGGTACCCATCGGAAGACGATGTTCCTGGAAAACGGTTTCGATGGTGTCGAGGTAATACTCGGCCGGCATGTCCAGTACGGCGTTGTATTCGTCGTAGAACTTGCGGTGCGCTTCGGCGTCGTCGAGATCGCCCTTGCGCAGGTTCTCGTAGAAGTCCCAGTGCGACATGACATGACGGCTGGGATTCATGGCGATGAAGCCCGCATGCTGCAGGAAGCCCGGATACACCGAGCGGCCGGCACCAGGATACTGCCAGGGCACCTTGTGGATCAGCTGGTTCCGGAACCACGACAGCGGACGGGTGGTGGCCAGGTTGTCGACGCTGGTCGGGCTGCGACGGGTATCGATCGGGCCGCCCATCAGCGTGAGCGTCGCCGGCGTGGCTTCGCCGCGCGCGGCCATCAACGAGACGGCGGCGAGCACCGGCACGGTCGGCTGGCACACGGACACGACGTGCGCGCGATGCACGCCGACATGGCGGATGAATTCTTCGATGTACGCAACGTAATCGGCGAGACCGAACGAGCCCTCGTCGACCGGAACCATGCGCGCGTCGACCCAGTCGGTGATGTATACCTTGTGGTCGCGCAGCAGCGTGCGCACCGTGTCGCGCAGCAGGGTGGAATGGTGACCGGACAGCGGTGCGACGACCAGCACCGCCGGATCGTTCTTCATCTTGTCGACCGTCGCCTGATCGTCGCTGAAACGCTTGAAGCGCTTCAGCGTGCAGAACGGCCTGGCCATCGACACCTGTTCGACGATAGCCACTTCGTGGCCGTGCGCTTGCACGCTGTGGATGTCGAATTCGGGCTTCTCGTACGCCTTGCCCAGGCGGTACATCAGTTCGTATCCCGCCGCCGCGCGATCCGCGCCGGGCATGCGGGAAATAAAGCTGCCGCTATCGCCGAACATTTTCGCGCTCGCTTCGGCCCAGTAGGTCAGGGGGCCGAGCATCGAGCGTTGCCATTCGTGCATGAGGTAGAGCATGCAGAGCGTCCGGGGGGATGGGGAAGGTGGCGCATCTTAACTTGTGGCGGTGCACCACGTGTTAAGGCTTTGGTTTGATTGGGGAAAGAGGGGTGTCAGATGCATTCCTGGCGGTGTTTCCGCGTTCCTGCAAGGGAATCGAAGGGCATCAAACCCGCTTGCGGCAGACCAGCAGAATCTCGTCCACTTCCGGTCCCGCCACGAACCCGTCTTTCAGGGCCAGGGGCTTCTGGAACCGCACGCCCAGCGGCATGAAGACTTTGTTGTACCACCACATGGCGCGGGCCCTGCGGTGGGTCAGGAACCACTGGCCCAGATCGAGCAGCTTCGACGATTTCGGCTGCATGCCGTACACGGCGCTGCGTTCGATAACGAAGCCGTGGCGGGCGAGAAGATCCGTCACGACGGCCGGTTCGTAGCGCCGGTAATGGCCCACGAATTCGTCGAACGCGTTCCATGCGGAAGGATGCAGCGGAACCGACAGCAGCAGCGAAGCACCGGGACGGGCGACACGCGCAAGCTCGCCGAGCGCACCTTCGTCGTTCACCACGTGTTCGAGGATATCGAAGGCGCAGACGAAGTCGAAGCTGTTGTCGACGAAGGGCAGCGCACCGATCATCGCCTGGGCGACATGAGCGCCGTGACGGCCGAGTTCCGTCAGCGCGGGACGGCTGAGATCGACGAATTGGGTATCGACCAGCGGCAGGCGTGGCCGCAAACCCGGCGCGACCTCCAGTCGCGATGTCGATGTCGCAGCCAGTTCGGCGACGAGCGGCCACGTATTGAATCGCTCCGGCGCGAATAGTTTCGCGTCGCGCCAGAGCGCATCGTAGAAGCGCCGGTTGCTGCCGATCAGATCCGCATCCGTACGTGGGCCCGGAGATTCCGGAGAGAAGGATGCGAAGGTCATGGCGATTCCGTCAGCGTAGTCGGGCGAGCTCGCGTAACAGCGGCAGTCTGCGTACACGCACCGCGGTGGCGCGGAAGACGGCGTTGGCCAGTGCCGGCGCGGTCGAAGGTACGCCCATGACGCTGGCGCCCGTTGGATCGGCGGTCGACGAGACGATGGCTACTTCGACCTCGTTGGGCATCTGTGCCGTGGCGGACAATGGATAATCCCGGAAACCGCGCTGCTGGACCTGACCGTCCTTTACGGTGATGGCCAGATTCATCGCGGTGGACAGCGCATCCATCGTGGCCCCGGCGATCTGTGCTTCCAGACCGGTGGGGTTGACCACACGGCCCACGTCCACCGCACAGACGACGCGCTGGATATCGATGCCGTCGGCGGTGGGGGCGACCTCGATCGCATGCGCGACATAAGCGCCCCACACATACGCACAGGCGATGCCCAGGCCGTTCTCGCTACGTAGCCAGCGGGTCCAGTCGATCTTGTCCGCCGCCATCCGCAACACGTTCGCAAGGCGTGCGGTATCGATCGGACCACCGCGGCCGTTGTACGGAAGCTGGTGCGCGTCGCCAAGCATGGCCAGACGATAGTCGAGCGGATTGGCTTTCAGCGAGTGCGCGATTTCGTCGATGAAGCATTCGGTCGCGAACGTGGGCGTGACGTGCGGCGAGCCGCGCCATTCGCCGCGTGGCAACTGGGAGTCAAGCGAGTACCAGTCGCTGCGGAAATTCGGTACGAGGCCGGCCGGCAGCGCGTCGGGCATCAGTTCCGACTGCCAGAGACGATTGTCGGCGACACCGCGACCTTTCTGGATCGACGGGCTGGCCATGCGCTGGTGCCAACCGGCGATCTTCTTCTTCGCATCGATGGATGCGTTCAGGCGATGCACCGCCAGCGGGCGATAGAAATCGTGGGTGAGGTCTTCGTCGCGCGTCCAGATGACCTTGATCGCTCGCGTACGAATGTCGGTGGGCTTTTTCGCGAGCGCGATCAGCATCGCTTCGGCGACGTAATCGTGTTGCAGGCGACGACCGAATCCACCGCCGCCGCGCGGAACGCGGATATCGATCTGGCCGGGCTTGAAACCCGTCAGCCGCTGCACGACGGCATAGGCCTGACGCGGGGCCTGAGTGGCCGCGATCAGCGTAACGCTGGTATCGGGATCGAGGCGGACGATGCAGTTCGGCGGTTCGGCGGTGGCGTGGGCCACCCATGGCTGGAAGTACGTGGCTTCGAGCGCGCGGGCGGCTTTCTTGCGCGCGGTGGCGATGTCGCCGTCGTTGCGCACGATCGATGGCTGTACCGATTCGTCGTCGAACATGGCGACGGCGTGCTGCTCCAGCGCACCGGTGTTGGGTTCGGCATTGGCACCCGCTTTCCACGTGGCCTTCAGCGCCGCGCGGCCCTGCCATGCCGACCAGGTGTCCTTCGCCAGCACGGCGATGCCCACCGCTTGCGGCGTATATCCCGACTGCTGGCCCTGTTCGGGCTGGATGTCGATGACGTCGTAGACGCCCTCTACTTTCTTTGCCGCGTCGCGATTGGCGCTGTCCAGCGTGCCGCCGGGGAAGGGGCAACGCGAAAGCACAGCGACGACCGCATCGCCCAGCATCTCGTCGATGGCGTATTTCTGGCGGCCGGTGACGATGTCGTGGGCGTTGACATCGCCGGCGGGCTGACCGATCAGCGTGTAACGATCGGCGGATTTGACGGCGGGAGCTTCGGACGGTGCCTGCAATGCGGCCGCCGCCGAGGCAAGGTCGCCGTAGGGCAGGCGACGGCCGTCCGGAGCAAGCACGGCACCCTTGGCGCCGCGGATCTGTTCCGCCGGTACGCCGAGGCGGCGGGCGGCCGCCTGGAACAGCAGCCAGCGTGCGAGCGCGCCGGCCTGTCGCAGATCGGCCCATGCGGCGGGGATGCTGCTGGCATCGCCGCTGTGTTGCCGTCCGTAGGTCCAGCGAGGTTCGCCATTGCCCTCTTCGACGCCGAGGCCCAACGGCTCGACCACGACCTGCGACCAGTCGGCATCGAGTTCGTCCGCGATGATGCGGGCGAGCGATGTCGCCGTGCCTTCGCCGTTGTCGGGATCGCGCACGCCGATAAAGATGCGGCCGTCGGCCGCGATGCGCAGGTACGGGCCAAGCTGGGACCATGCGTCGCCGAGCAGGCCGAGCGGCACGGGACGATCGAGTGCCGACACGCTACCCACGCCGACGACGAGCGCACCGGCGGCGCCGGCGGCGAATTGCAGGAAGCGGCGGCGCGAGATCTGAACCTGTCCACTCATGCCTTGACGTCCTTCATGCTCACCGCGGCGCGTTTGATCGCTTTGCGAATACGCCCGTAGCTGCCGCAGCGGCACAGGTTGCCGATCTTGTCGATGTCCGCGTCGGACGGATTCTTCTGACGCGAGAGCAGGTCGACCGCCGCCATCAGCTGACCCGGCTGGCAATAACCGCACATGGTGGCGTCCTCGTCGATCCAGGCCTGCTGCACGGGATGCAGCTTGCCCTGACCGTCGGCCAGGCCTTCCACGGTGGTGACGCGCTTGCCGGCGAGCTTTTCCATCTTCGTGGTGCAGGAGGTCACGGCCTTGCCTTCGACCAGCACGGTGCAGAAGCCGCAGTCGCCCTGGTCGCAGCCGTATTTGGCGCCGGTCAGGCGCAGTTCGTCACGCAGATACCAGAGCAGGGGCATCGTTTTGTCGCCCGTGTGCCGGTAGAGCTTGTCGTTGACGACCAGGTCGATGCCTTCGCGCACGGGTTTGGACACCGGCGGGGTGCTGCCGGCTTTCGGTACGGGGACTGGGGCGGTCGGGCCTTGCTGTGCCATTCGGTTTCCTCACTCGAGCGCCGTCATTGTCGCATCGGTGTATGTGTTTAGTGAGCGACTTTACTGAACAGGCGACGCCATACGAAGTAAACCGGTATGCCCGCCACCACGATCAGGCCGACGACACCGGCGCTGAGCGGGTTCTTGATGGCGGTGGCCACCACCACGCCGACCACGGTCATAAGGAACAGTACCGGCAGAAGCGGGTAGGCGGGCGTCAGGAAAGCCGGCACTTCGCGGTCGCGCATGCGGTACCAGAACAGCGTGGCGACGGTGATGGCGCAGGCGGACCAGTCGCCGAACGTGGCGAAGTTCAGCAACTGCTCGAAGTCGGTCGTCATCGCCAGGACGATGGCCCAGCCGCTGAGCAGCACCAGGGCGATATTCGGCGTGTGGTAGCGCGGATGCAGGCGCGCGACGATTTTGAAGAACATGCCGTCGTCGCCCATGACCTGAAGCACGCGGGCGCCGGCGACCAGGGTGATATTGCAGAAACCCAGGGCCGAGATGGCAATGCCGATCGCGATGACTTTCGCGCCTGGCTCGCCGAAGACCCGGCGCATGACGTCCGCGGCGGGTGCGCGGCTTTCCGCCAGGCCGCCGTGGCCCAGTACCGACAGGTACGCGAAGTTCGTCAGGGTATAGGCGGCGACAACGATGATCATGCCGAGGAACAGGGCGCGCGGTAGCGTGCGCTGCGGATCGCGCACCTCGCCTGCCAGATTGTTCAGATAGGTAAAACCGCTATAGGCGAAAAGCACCGGCAGCAGCGCGCCGACGAAACCGACGTCGCTTGACGTCGGGTCCGCGGCCAGCGCCTGGGTGCTGCCCGCGCCGGCGAAGGCCAGGCCGGTCACCACCAGCACCGCCACGGCGGTGAGTTTCAGGATGGCGAAGACGTTCTGTACCTGGGCGCCGAAGCGGATGCCGAACAGGTTGAGTCCCGTGACGAAGACCAGCGCCCCGACCGTCAACGGCTGGGTCATGGAGGGAGGGAGGCCGAGGGCCGGTGTCGCGTAGAGGGCGAAAATCGTCGCCACCGCCGCGCTGCTGCCACTGTAGATAACGAGCAGCATGGTCCAGCCGAACAGGAACCCCGCGGGGCGTCCGAATGCTTCGCGCAGATAGACGTAGCTGCCGCCAGCCTGCGGCCGGCGCGCGCCGAGTTCCGCATAGCAGAGGGCACCGATCAGGGTCAGCAGACCGCCACCCACCCACAGCAGGAGCAGGATCAGGCCGGACGATGTCCGCTGCGCCGCGATATACGGATTGACGAAGATGCCACCGCCGATGATGCCGCCGACGACGATCAGCGCGGCATCCATGAGCGTAAGACGACGGACGTACCCGGTGGAGGACATTTGGCGGCTTCGTTGGGAGTGACCTTGAAGCATGGCGGGGAGGGGCTTTGGGGGCAAGAGCGGGGGCTCTCGTTGCCTTTTTCGCCTTGCAGCGCAACACTCCCGGACTTCCATTCCCCCCAACCGGCAAGATTCCTCAGTGAGCGAAAACGCAATAGCGCCGTTGCCCGCCAACGCGCCCTGGATCGTCATGAAGTTCGGCGGCACCAGCGTCGCCACCGTTGCGCGCTGGCGCAACATCCTCGAACTCGCAGCATCGCGTCGTGCCGAAGGCGCCCGCGTGCTGATCGTGGTGTCGGCACTGTCCGGCATTACCGATGGCCTGAAACAGCTTTGCACGCACACTGAATCGAAACGCCGCTCGGAAGCGGCCGCCGCACTGGCCGATCGCCACCACACGCTGCTTGCCGACATGGCGCTGGCCATGCCCGACACCCTGGGCGCGCGGCTGGCCGATCTGGCGGCGCTGGCCGACACCGGCGCCGCCGAACTCGGCGAGCTGGCGTGGCAGGCCCGGGTGCAGGCACACGGCGAACTGATGTCCAGCGCTCTTGGTGCGGCTTTTCTAAGTGCCAACGGTCTGACGACGGCATGGCTGGATGCGCGCGATTGCCTTGCGTCCGTTGCGCTGCCGAACCAGAACGAGCGCACGCGTCTGCTTTCGGCGATGGTCGAACCGCATTACGACGCGGAACTGTCCGCGCGCCTCGCCTCGCTGGGAGAGGTCTTCATCACGCAGGGCTTCATCGCGCGCGATGTTGAAGGCCGCACGGTGCTGCTCGGTCGCGGCGGATCGGATACGTCGGCCGCTTACTTCGGTGCCCTGTTGCGCGCCGAACGCGTGGAAATCTGGACCGACGTCGCGGGCATGTTCAGCGCCAATCCGCGTCAGGTGGCCGGCGCGCGTCTGTTGCAGCGTCTGGATTACGAAGAAGCCCAGGAAATCGCATCGACCGGCGCCAAGGTGCTTCATCCGCGCTGCCTGTCGCCGTTGCGCGAACCGCGCGTGCCATTGTTGATCAAGGACACCAACCGGCCCGAGTTGGAAGGCACGTCCATCGGTCCCGAAGTGCGCGAGCATGCGCCCAGCATCAAGGCGATCAGCGCGCGCAAGGGCATTACGCTGATCTCGATGGAATCCGTTGGCATGTGGCAACAGGTCGGCTTCCTCGCCGACGTGTTCGATGCGTTCAAGCGCCATGGTCTTTCCGTCGACCTGATCGGCTCGGCCGAAACCAACGTCACGGTTTCGCTCGACCCGACCGAGAACCTGCTCGATTCGGACGCGATCGCCGCACTGGCGGCCGATCTGGCGCGCGTGTGCCGGGTGAAGGTCATTGCGCCATGCGCCGCGATCACGCTGGTCGGTCGCGGCATGCGCTCGATGCTGCACAAGCTGTCCGGCGTGCTGGCCGAGTTCGGTCAGCTGCGCGTGCACCTTATTTCCCAATCGTCCAATAACCTCAACCTGACTTTCGTGGTCGATGAGGACGTGGTGGACGACATGCTGCCGCGACTGCATGAACTGCTGATCGGTGCCGGCGCGTTGCGCACCGACGACAGCCTGTTGTTCGGACCGAGCTGGCAGGCACTTTACGGTACGGGCGAGCAGGTGTTGCCGCCTGCGCAGTGGTGGCAGGCCGAGCGTCCGACACTGCTGACGCTGGCGCGGGAACGCACGCCGCGCTACGTCTATAACCTGCCCACGATTCGTGCGCAGGCGCGGCGACTGAAAACCCTGTCCGCTATCGATCGTGTCCATTACGCCGTCAAGGCGAATACGCATCCGGGCATTCTGAGAGCATTGGCCGAGGAAGGCATGGCGTTCGAATGCGTATCGCCGGGCGAACTGGCCGTCGTGCAGGCGGCGGTGCCGGAGACGGCGCCGATCCTGTTCACGCCGAACTTCGCCGCGCGCCGCGACTTCGTCGCCGCACTGGCGACGCGCGCGACCATCGGTATCGACGCGCTGCATCCCATCGAACACTGGGGCGACCTGTTCGCCGGTCGCGACATCATGCTTCGCGTCGACCTCGGTCGTGGCCTTGGCCATCACGAGAAAGTGCGCACGGGCGGCACGGGCAGCAAATTCGGCGTACCCATCGAACATATCGATCGCTTCCTGCGTCTCGCCGATGCGGCGGGCGCGCGCGTCATCGGCCTGCATGCCCATCTGGGCTCGGGCATTCTCGACGCGGCGCACTGGGGCGAGGTCTATTCGCAGCTCGCCGCGCTGGCCGAACGTATCGGCAGCATTTCCATCCTGAATATCGGTGGCGGACTCGGCGTGCCTTCGCACCCGGGCGAAACGCCGTTGGACATGAGTGCGCTGGACCGTGTGCTGAAATCGGTACGTCAGGCGTATCCGCAGTTCCAGGTGTGGATGGAGCCGGGCCGTTTCCTGGTGGCCGATGCGGGCGTGCTGCTTGCGCGCGTCACGCAGGACAAGGAAAAGGGTGCCAACGTTCGCTACCTCGGTCTGGATACGGGTATGAACAGTCTTATTCGTCCCGCGCTTTACGACGCGTGGCACGAGATCGCCAACCTCACCCGGTTCGGCGAACCGGCCACGACGATGTATCAGATCGTCGGTCCCATCTGCGAATCCGGCGACGTGCTCGGCTCGGATCGTCGTTTGCCCGAATCGAAGGAAGACGACGTGATCCTGATCGGACAGGGAGGGGCGTATGGTGCGGTGATGTCGTCGCGCTATAACCTGCGCGACGAAGCCGACGAGGTATTGCTTCCATGAGTGGCTTCGCCGATCCGCGCAACGCAGCATCCTTCCGTTTCGTTCGTCACGGGTTCGCCGATGGCGTCGCCGAACTGGTCTATGCCTTCGACGACGGTCCGGAACTGATCGAGCGGGTGACGTTCCCCGGCGCGCCGACCGTTCCGGCCGAACGGGCGGGTGCGTTCGGGGCGGCATTGCGATTGCTGCACCTGGTCGCCGGCGTCAGTTACTACAAGGCGGGTATTCCGGAACGGATCGTCGTCGAAGGCTGGACGCCCGACGAGGACACCGCGACCTTGCTGGACTCGCTGTATCTGCACGGTCTGGCCGAGTTCGCCTATCGCAACCGCCTCGATCTGCGTGGTCGCGTTCGCTTTCCGACCGGCGGCACGCGTCCGGCGCGTGCGGGCGCCATCGGATTGCCGCAGCGTTCGCTCGTGCCGATCGGTGGCGGCAAGGATTCGGTCGTGGCCGTCGAGGCGATCAAATCGATCGGTGCGGAAGCGACGGCCGTATGGGTAGGCAACTCGCCCCTGATCGCCACCTGCGCCGAACGCACGGGCCTGACCACGCTGAACATCGCGCGCGAACTGGCGCCGGGCTTGTTCGAGCTTAATCGCATGGGCGCCTGGAACGGACACATTCCGGTGACCGCGGTGAATTCGGCGATCCTTGTGCTGGCCGCCATCCTGTATGGCTACGACAGCATCGTGTTCGCCAACGAGCGTTCGGCGTCTGTCGCCACCCTCGAGTACGAGGGGCAGGAAGTGAACCACCAGTGGAGCAAGGGCTTCGGTTTCGAGAGATCCCTGCACGACTATCTGCACGGACACGTCGCCAGCGATCTCGATTACTGCTCGCTGCTGCGACCGTATTCGGAACTGGCGGTAACGAGCGCGTTCGCGCGTCTCGGTGCGCCGTATTTCGAAGTGTTCTCCAGCTGCAATCGCAACTTCCGTATCCTCGGCCCAAAGCCTGCGGATCGCTGGTGCGGGCAGTGCCCGAAATGCCATTTCGTTTTTCTGGCGTTGGCGCCGTTCATGCCCAAACAGCGTTTGCTGTCGATCTTCGGTCGCAACCTGCTCGACGACGAATCGCAGGTGGCCGGATTCGACGCATTGCTGGAATTCCAGGATCACAAGCCATTCGAATGCGTCGGCGAAGGTGCGGAAGCGCGCGCAGCGATGCATGCGCTGTCGCAACGGCCGGATTGGCGCGAAGACGCCCTGATCGTTCGCTTCCGTCGGGAAATCCTGCCGCAACTGGACGTGGCCGAACTCGCGCTGGAGCCCTGGCTCGAGCCGGGCGCGTCGCACCTGGTACCGCAGCGTCTGAGCGGAGCGTTGGATGCCCTGGGCTGATCTCCGGCAACGCGCCATCGCCGTCTGGGGATTCGGGCGCGAAGGGCGCGCGGCGCTGACCGCGCTGCGCGCGCACCTGCCGGGACGAGCGTTGGATCTTTTTTGTTCGCCGTCCGAAGTGGAGGCGGTACATCACGCGTTCGGCGACGACGTGCGCGTGCACGTCGTCGCACCCGACGCGGCCGCACTCGCGGCGTTCGACGTCGTCGTCAAATCGCCCGGTATTTCCGCTTACCGCCCCGAACTGTTGGAGGCGGCTGCACGCGGTACGCGATTCACATCGGGAACGGCACTGTGGTTCGCCACGCATCGCGACGCGCGCACCATCGCCGTCACCGGTACGAAGGGCAAGAGCACAACCAGTGCGCTTATCGCGCATCTGGCACGTTCGCTCGGCGTCCGTACCGCGCTGGCGGGAAACATCGGTCTGCCGCTGCTCGAACTCGACGACGTGCAGGCCGACTTGTGGGTGATCGAGCTGTCGAGTTTTCAGACGGGCGATGCGAGTGGCGTCGATCTTGGCGTCGTAACCAGTCTTTACGAAGAACATCTCGACTGGCACGGTTCGCGCGAACGTTATCTGGAAGACAAGCTGAAGCTTGCGAGCGCGTCTTCCCGCGTGCTGGCGAACGCGATGCAGCCCACGCTGCTGGCTCACGTTGCGGCGCATCCCGACGTGCACCGTTTCGGCGACGCGCAGGGCTGGCATGTCGCCGACGGCTGGATTCGTCGCGGCGACGAACGTGTGATCGAAGCCGCGTGCGTTACGGCACCGGGCCTGCATAACGCCGTCAATGCATGTGCCGCATTGGCGGCGCTCGAACTCATGGGTTTCGATGCGCGCATCGCTGCGCCCGCGCTCGCGACCTTCGCGCCCTTGCCGCACCGTCTGCAGCCGCTGGGCGAGCGCGACGGGCTGCATTGGGTCAACGACTCCATCAGCACGACGCCGTTGGCCAGTCTCGCTGCGCTGGAAAGCCTGCACGGCGAACGCATCGCACTCATCGTCGGCGGTCACGATCGCGGTCTGGACTGGCGTGTGTTCGTCGATGCGATGCGTGTCGATGCGCCGTTGGCCATCGTCTGTCAGGGCGCGAACGGCGAGCGCATCGCGGCAGCCCTTGAGAGCGCTGGTGTCGGGATTGTCCATCACGCGACCGATCTTGCGGATGCGGTGAGCAAAGCCCGTGCGCTGCTGGATGGCCACGGCTACGTCGTGCTGTCGCCGGGCGCGCCGAGTTTCGATCAGTTCCACGACTATGCCGATCGTGGCCGCCGATTCGCGGAGCTGGCGGGTTTCGATGCGGGTGTCGCATCGATTCAGGGGCTGGGCGTTTACTGAGGCGTTACGGCTTTATCGCTCCGTTGGCTTTCGCGCGCAGGCGCGCTCCCACAGAGATCAATAGCGCGCTCCTGCTTTCTGTGGGAGCGCGCTTGCGCGCGAAAGCCAACGGAGCGGATTAGCCGAACAGCGATTGCCCGGAAGACCCGCGAGTCAGCGATGTTCCTGCCCCGCCGACAGCAACGTACCCACCACCGCCGCCAACGCCGCATAGAGCTCGGTCGGCACGTCGTCGCGCAGCTTCACGGCTGCCAGCAGCGTCGCTATCTGCGGATCGAGATGCGGCGACAGCCCCAGCGACTGGGCGCGGTCGAGCATCGCCTTCACGCCGGCGGCATCGATATGTTTGCTGGTGCCGCTGTCGGTGGGTGACGCGACCCGCAGCGTCACGCTGCGGCGGGGTGAAGGCAGGCTGGCGGTCATGCGGTGGCTTCGAGTAACACGGCGCTGTACGCGCCGGCTGGCTGGGGTAGGCCATGGATGCAACTGAGGTGGTCTAGCTGCAGGCCGCTGCGTTCTAGTAGCTGACGCAACGTCAGGAATTCGTCTTCGATGCGGCTCACCGTCGGGCCGTGCTGTGCCCAGATGCGTACCGACACGCGCGTCGTGCGCAACTGGATTTCTCCCTGCACGGCGCCAAGCGACGGCAGATCGACGGCGAAGCCGACGGTCCATGCGCCTTCGCGATCTTCGGGACGCGGTGCGGATTCCTCGATGCGCAGTTGCAGGATGTCGTATCCGCGAACGCCGCCCAGCGGAATTTCGACCATCCATACGCCAGCCTGCGGCGGCGATTCCAGTTGGGCGATCTCCACGCGCGCGAGCGCGCTGCGGACATTCACACGCAACTGGGCGACGAGGTCTTCGACTTCGGTCTCCGTGGACATTTCAGGCAGACGCATCTGTGCGATCAGCGGTCGCTGGCGCAACGGTGGTGCGGTGTCGCTCAGCGAGGGCGGCAAGCCGCTGCGAGCTCGCGCCGGCGGGAGTTCGTCCAGCGTGCGGCGAAGCTGGAGCAGGGCGGCTTTCCAGTCGTCGGTGGTGGGTGCTTCGTCCGCGGGTGTGGACAGGCGCGACTCCAGGAATAGCCCGCTGCGGGCGATGGCTTCCTTCAGGCCGCTCGGACTGCCCACGTCGTCGGGTTTGCTGATTGCGGCTTCCAGCGTCGCCAGCGCGGCGCGCAGTGGTGCGGGCAGCAAGCGGGCCGCGGGTCGTCGCGCCAGCGCGCTGAGCACGCCGAGCAGCGGAGCGTATCCATTCTGCAGAGGCAGCCGGTCGCGCAGTCCTTGCATGGCAATGCGGTCGCCGGCCGGCTGGGCCAGGATTTCGAGCTGGGGTTGTGCGCCCTGGGTCAGGACCCGGACCTGGAACTGCTGGGGGAGCTGGGTGCCTGCGGCGTCGGCCTCGACCGTCATGCCACCCACTTGCAGCAACAACCGGCCCTGATCGCTCAGTCCGAGCAGATTCGCCGACAGCAACGTACCGACCCGCCAGCTATCCACCGAACCGGTGGTACCCGCAGCCGCGCCCGCCCATAGCTGGGCAGCCAGACTGGTGGTCGGTGGGATGTTCATGGGCAGGGCCTCCTGCTTACGTTGTCGCGGCCCGGATAGGCGCGTTCCTGTTGCTCAGGGCATCGGCCGATTTCGCAAGAACTTTAGAAGGTGCAGGGGCCTGTTCCCTGTAGGAGCGCGCTCCTACAGGCGATGCCTCGACCGGCTAAACTATGTACATGACTCAATTAGCTTTCGACCTCCTCGCCACCGATGGCGCGGCCCGGCGCGGCCGCGTCCGATTCGAACGCGGCACCGTGGAAACGCCCGCGTTCATGCCCGTGGGCACTTATGGCTCCGTGAAGGCCATGACACCGCGCGATATCAACGATATTGGCGCGGAAATCATTCTCGGAAACACGTTTCACCTGTTCCTGCGCCCCGGCCTCGACATCGTCGGGGAGTTCGGCGGGCTGCATAAATTCATCGGGTGGGAAAAGCCGATCCTCACGGACTCCGGCGGCTTCCAGGTCTTTTCGCTGGCGCACAAGCGCAAGATCACGGAAGAGGGCGTGACTTTCGCCTCACCGGTCGACGGCTCGAAGGTGTTTCTCTCGCCCGAGGAATCCATGCGCATCCAGAAGGTACTGGATTCCGATGTCGCGATGATCTTCGACGAGTGCACGCCGTATCCGGCCACGGAGAAAGTGGCCAGCGACTCCATGGAACTGAGCCTGCGCTGGGCGGAGCGGTCGCGGCAGGCGTTCGACGATCTGAAGAATCCCAACTCGCTGTTCGGCATCGTCCAGGGCAGCACGTACGAAAAGCTGCGCCACCGTTCGGCCGGGCGGCTGGTCGAGATCGGCTTCGACGGTTATGCGATCGGCGGTCTGGCCGTGGGCGAGCCGGAAGCCGAGCGCAACCACACGCTGGACCTGACCCTGCCGATGCTGCCGAAGGACCGTCCGCGTTACCTGATGGGCGTGGGCCGGCCGGAGGACATCGTCGAGGCGGTACGTCGCGGCATCGACATGTTCGATTGCGTGATGCCCACCCGCAACGCCCGCAACGGTTTCCTGTTCACGGACAGCGGCACCCTGCGCATCCGCAATGCGAAGTTCGCCATGGATACCCGGGTGATCGAAGAGGGTTGCGACTGCTACACCTGCGCCAGCGGCTTCAGCCGGGCCTATCTGCGCCATCTGGACCGCTGCAACGAGATACTCGGCGCCCAGCTCAACACGATGCACAACCTGCGGCACTACCAGCGCCTGATGGCCGGTCTGCGGGACGCCATCGAGCGGGGTGTTCTGGAGGACTTCATTGCCGCCTTCTATGCTGCGCGGCACAAGGGCGAGGTCGGCGGCTGACCCGCTGCCGGGCCGCCAGCCGGCTTGGGTTCGATCCCCACGGCCCCCCATCCCGTTCACTTCCGGTGCACGGCGCCGGGGTGCGTGGCATAATCCACGATCTTTTTCAGCGAACGGGCATTTTTTTCAGGCCGTTCCATAACTTGCGAGATATCCGATGAGCATCATGACCTCCGCAGCACTTGCCCAGGCCGCCGCTCCAGCCGCCGCGGCCCCCAATGGCGCGTTCGGCCTGTCGCCCCTGATCCTGATGGCGGTGCTGTTCGGCATCTTCTATTTCATGATGATCCGCCCGCAGATGAAGCGTCAGAAGGAGCACCGCGCGCTGCTCTCCGCGCTGTCCAAGGGCGACGAAGTGGTCACCAGCGGCGGTATCGCCGGTCGCATCACGGAAGTGGGCGAGTCGTTCATCAGCATCGAGATCGCGCCGAACGTGTCGATCAAGGTGCAGAAGGGCGCTATCTCGCAGGTCCTCCCCAAGGACTCGCTGAAGAACTCCTGACGCCCGCTGCCGCGGCTCGGTTGCCGCTTTAATGGAATGCAAGGCATGACTGATTTTCCACGCTGGAAATATGCGCTGGTCGTAATCGTGTTGCTGTTCGGTCTCGTTTACGCGCTGCCGAATATCTTCCCGCCCCAGAACGCCGTACAGATATCGGCCAATCGCGGTGCTACCGTCGACGCGGCCCTGAAGGCCAAGGTCGAAGGGGTGCTTCAGCAGAACAAGACGCCCGTATCGTCCGTCGAGATCGACGCCGCCGGTACGCGCCTGCTCGCGCGCTTCCCCGATGCCGACTCGCAGTCGAAAGCGGGCGATGCGTTGCGTCAGTCGCTGGGCGAGCAGTACACCGTTGCGCTGAATTTGGCCTCGACGGTGCCCAACTGGCTTCGTTCGATCAACGCCAATTCGATGCCGCTCGGCCTCGACCTGCAGGGTGGCGTGCGCTTCCTGATGGAAGTGGACCAGAACGCGGTCGTCGATACGCAGGAAACGCGTTACGCCGAGGACATCCGTTCCCTGCTGCGCGACAAGAACATCCCGTACGACTCGGTGAACCGCAATCCGCGTGGTCAGGGTGTGGGCATCGTCCTGCGTTCCGATGCGGACCGTCAGGCGGCCGCGACGCTGCTCTCCACGGAATACACCGACCTGCAGGTCGGCGATGGCCCGACGACCGGCGATCGTTTCGTGCTGAATGCGACGGTCAAGCCGGCAAAGCTGCGCGAACTGGCCCAGAGCACCATCCGCCAGAACGTCAGCACGCTGCGCAACCGCGTCAATGCGCTGGGCGTGTCCGAGCCGATCATCCAGCAGCAGGGCGAAAGCCAGATCATCGTCGAACTCGCGGGCGTGCAGGATACGGCCGAAGCCAAGAAGCTGATCGGGGCGACCGCGACGCTGCAATACCGCGCCGGCCTCTACAGCCCGCAGCAGGCCGTGGACGCCGCCCGTTCGGGCAGCGTGCCGCCCGATGCGAAGCTGTACTACGGCCGCGACGGCCGTCCGTACTTGCTCAGCAAGAAAATCATCGCGACCGGCGACGAGCTGATCAACGCCAACTCGGGCCGGGACCAGCAAAACGGTACGCCGAATGTCGATGTCCAGCTGAACAGTTCCGGCGCACGCAAAATGGCCGAGTTCACCAACGCGAACGTCGGCAAACCGATGGCGGTGCTCTACATCACCCGCGTGAACGAGGTGAAGATCATCGACGGCAAGGAAGTGAAGGTGCCGAAGACGACCGAAGAGGTCATCAACTACGCGAACATCAGCAGCCCGTTCAGCAGCAAGTTCCAGACCAACGGTTTGCCGAGCGATTCGGAAGCCCGCGATCTCGCACTGTTGCTGCGTGGCGGTTCGCTGGCCGCGCCGGTCGACATCGTTGCCGAAAGCGTCATCGGTCCGAGCCTTGGCGCGGACAACATCAAGAAAGGTTTCAATGCCGTGATGATCGGCCTTGGCCTTGTGCTGCTGGCCGCTGCGATCTACTACAAGCTCTTCGGTCTGGTTGCCGACATCGCGCTGTTCCTCAACCTGGTGCTGCTCGTTGCCGTGATGTCGCTGATCGGCGTGACGCTGACCATGCCGGGTATCGCGGGTATCGTGCTTACGCTCGGTATGGCGATCGATGCCAACGTACTCATCTGCGAACGCATTCGCGAAGAACTGCGCAATGGCTCCTCGCCGCTGGCCGCGATCCGCACGGGTTACGACAAGGCATGGGCAACCATTCTCGATGCCAACGTCACCCATCTGCTTGCCGCACTGGGCTTGATGACGATGGGTTCGGGTCCGATCAAGGGCTTCGGCGTCACGCTGTTCATCGGCATCCTGACCTCCATGTTCACCTCGGTGACCGTGACCCACGCCATCACCGCGCTGATCCACGGCGGCCGCAAGCTCAAGACGCTGTCGGTCTAAGGGGCAGGAGAACGACATGGAAATCTTCAACCACAATTCCAACTTCAACTTCCTGGGCCTGCGCCGTTTCAGCATCGGTCTGGCGATCCTGCTGATGCTGGGCTCGGTCGGCCTGATCCTGGGCAAGGGCTTCAATTACGGCCAGGACTTCACCGGCGGTATCGTGGTCGGCGTCGCTTACGACAATCCGATCAGCACCGCCGACGTTCGCACGGCGCTCGAAAAGGCCGGTTTGGAAAACACGCTCGTGCAGGCCGTGGGCGGTACGCGCGAATTGTCCGTGCGCCTGCAGGGCAAGGACGATACGGCGTCCACCGGCCTCTCCGGCGACGAAGCCGCGGGCAAGGTCGCGCAGGACGTTGTCGCGGCGCTGAAATCGGCGCGTCCGGACGTACGTATGACGAGCCGTTCGTTCGTCGGCCCGCAGGTAGGCGAGGAGCTGCGCAGCGACGGTATCGTTGCGGTCATCTTCGTCATCGTCGGCATCATGGGTTACCTGTGGATCCGCTTCGAGAAGCGCTTCGCCATCGCGGCGCTGGCCACGGAAGTCCATGACGTGCTGGTTACCCTGGGCATCTTCGCGCTTACCCAGCGCGAATTCGACCTGACGGTTCTGGCTTCGGTGCTCGCGGTGGTCGGCTACTCGATCAACGACAAGGTGGTCGTGTTCGACCGCGTTCGCGAACTGTTCCGCGTCAGCCGCAACGCCTCGCCGGAAGAAGTGCTGAATCGTTCGATCAACAGCACGCTTTCGCGAACCATCATCACGTCGCTGTTCACGGGTATCACGATGGCCGCGTTGTACTTCATCGGCGGCCCCGTGGTTCATGGCTTCGCGATCACGATGCTGATCGGCATCCTGGTCGGTACGCTCTCGTCGATCTTCGTCGCCAGCCCGATCCTGCTGTGGCTGGGCGTGTCGAAGAAGGACCTGATGCCGGTGGCCAAGGACGAAGGCGAGCTCGCTCGCCGGCCCTGATTCATCGCGTCAGTACCGAAAAGGCCCGGCTTCGCTCGCCGGGCTTTTTTTGGTTCTTTTCGCATGGTCGGGGCGGGCTCGGCTTTGCCATCGCTTTTGCGCTCGAACGTTGCGGGGAGAGCCGTCGGCCACCGCCCTCGACGCTCCGGCTTCACCGTCGCTCGGGAAGGGATAGCCGCTGCGCGGCTGGTGTTCTATGGCTGCGCCCCGTCGCGCCCGCGCGGCGGGCAGGGGTTTTCGATTCGGCTCCTGCCTCAGCGAAAACGGCGGACCGTCCGGGTCCGCCCCCTTCGGGCCTTTTCCGCCCGCCGCGCTCGGTTCCGCAAGTCGCGTCGAGGGCGGTGGCCGACGGCTCTCCCGGATGTTGCGGTTATTTGGGGGAAAGCAGCGCGTGACGCAGGACCCGTGATGGCGGCGTCCGGTTCGGTCTGTCACGTGCTCGGCTCGTGCTCTGTCCTCAGCAAACCGCAGTCGCTGGTGCCGTGGCCGGGTTGGTCCTTGGGGCCGCCTTAGCCGAGGGCCGCGATGACTCGTCGGAGCGAAAGCGGCACTACGGCCCGCTCCCGCAGGGACGGCGCCGAAGGCCCCAAGGGCCAACCCGGTCGCGGCCTCGCAAACGCACAAGTGTAAGGCGGCTGTCCTCGTCCGAAGCTCGACAAGACACGTCGAGCCGGCCCGCTAATGCGTGAAGAGCCTTTTTATTGTTCTTGTGTAGCTCGCAAACGGGCTACACAGGTAGGCATCATGCCCCCACACTCCTGTGACCTGCGCGCGATGTCCTCGGTCCATACGCAACGGGAGGCACCGCAAGCGACCGGCCCGCTTCTCAGAACTCTTCGTCGTCCCGGCTCGCGCCTTCGGCGTCGTCACGCAGCGTAACGACGACATAGGCGGCACCGATCAGCGAGGCGCAGAGCCACGCATAGGCGATCTGAAGAGGCATTGGCGGTACGGCGGCAGCGACTTTGGGTGCGAAAGCCAGGCCGCTCGTGCCGACAATGGCAAGGAATGCGGCGACCGTCCAGACCAGCCTCCTGGACGGCACGTACGTGGTGGAAGTGTTCATCGACTGAGCCCCTGTGCTCGATTTCGTGACGCCGTGCAGACAAATGTGACGTCGACGCTTGTAGGAAATACCCTACAAAAGAGATCCCAGCAAGTGCCCAAACTCTGAACGGCAGGGGTGACCGCGCGCTAAACTAGCGGCTCACATCCTCCCCGTGCTGGAAAGAACCATGGCAGAACGCGCCTTCCCGAACTTTGTGATGCGATCTGGCGCCAGCAAGGACGGTTCCCGCTATACGGCGTATCTGTCGGTTCATCCCAATGGCTCGGGCTTCCCGCAGTACTTCACGGTGTACGATAACCGGAGTTTCCGCGAACTCGGCGTTGCTGAAGCGGCGGCCGAGAAGGCGCTCGGACTGGTCCTGGATGTCGAGGAAGACGGCACGCCGGTCTTCGCCGAAGGGGAGACCGGGTTCGACGACGACCGGCCGGGCGAAGAAGAAACCGACGAGCGCGACTAGGCGCTCAGCTGTGCAGCGCCGCTTCCACGGCCTGGAGAAGCTGGCGGCGGTCGTAAGGCTTGGGCAGGAACGACGTGCGGATACCGATACGGTGCTCTACGCCGCCCACGTCGCCGGACACGACCAGCACCGGAATGCTCAGTCCCAGGCGGCGTAGTTCGTTCAGCATTTCTATGCCGTCCATATCGCCGGGCATATTCACATCCGTAAAGACGAGGCCGATATCCGGATGTTCGCGGACAGCCGAAAGCGCATCGGTGGCATTCGACGCCGTGAGTACGTGGTAGCCCGCCAGTTCGAGCATGAAGCCCGTGATATCCAGCACGTTCCGGTCGTCCTCGACGATGAGTACCGTGGCTTCGTCTGACTGCATAGGGATCTCATTGCGAGGCGTCGGCCGGGAATGTGTCCCACTTCGCGTCGGTAAACCGTGACGCCTTCAGTACAACGGTAGAAGCCGCCTGGCGACAGCCGGACTTGACACTCCGCCGACGCTGCGTCTCCATACGGGTCGACACACAAAAAAAGCGAGCATTCCTTCGTGGCGAACAGTACCGACGGCAGATACCGGGAGTACGTGGAAGCTTCCGCCGATTGCATAAAGGAACTCGATCCGGATGGTGTCATCCGTTTCATCGGCGGCCGGGGTGCCGCGGTGCTCGGGTTCGACAATCCGGCGGACGCACTGGGCGTGTCATGGCTCGATCTGTGGCCGGCGGACGCCCGCGAGATGGTGGGGCGCTCCCTTGCCACGGCGCGGTCGGGCACCCGCGTGACGTTCGCCTGTACACGGCCGTCGCCCGTTGGCGCGCAGCGCTGGTGGGATGTATCCGTGACGCCGGCGCTGGCCGACGACGGCTCGTTCGATCATTTCATCGTCATCAGCCGCGACATCACCGACCGGGTGCAACTCCAGGTCGCGCTGGAGTCGATCAACGAACGGCTGCAGGACAAATTGAACGAGACTGTGGCCAGCTCGGTCTCCGCCACCAGCCGTTACGGAACGTTGCTGGAGCGCCTGGCGGCCGAGCATGACGCGCTCGAGGCGGCGGAGCGACGGCTCGCCCAGGTCAGTACCGAGCTGAACATGGCGACGACAGCTCGCCGGCTCGCCGAGGAAAGCGCCCGGCAAGCGCACAGGCAACAGGCGATCGGGCAACTGGTCGGAGGCATCGCCCACGACTTCAACAACATGCTGCAGACCGTCATCGTCAGTCTGAGCGGACTGGAAGAAGACATCGAATTGCTGGCTCCCCAGCATCGCAAGATGCTCCGCTACGCCGTCGAGGGTTCCCGGCATGCGACGGCGCTGACACGTCGCCTTCTTGCTTTCGCAAGGACGCATCCAGCACATCCGGAACCGCTTGATCTGGTGCACGTCGTCAACGAGTTCGGCGATTTCGCGCGGCATGGCATGGGCGGGCGTATTGGATTGGTTGTCGAAACGGCCGAGGAGAGGCTCCCCGCGTATCTGGACCGCCACGCCCTTGAGCAGGCGCTCATGAATCTGTGCCTGAACGCTCGCGATGCGATGACTGCCGGCGGTACGGTGCGTATCGAGCTGTTCGCTCGGGAGCTGGTGGCGATGCCGGACGTTTCGTTGCGCGACCGGGGAACGGGTCGCTACGTCGCCATCGCCGTGAGCGACAGCGGCGAGGGGATGAGCGAAGCGGTACGCCAGCGTCTTTTCGAGCCGTATTTCACGACGAGAGCCGGCGGCAGCGGCCTCGGCCTGGCCGAGGTGTACGGCAGCGTCGCCCAGGCGGGCGGTTTCATCGAGGTGGAAAGCGAAGCCGGACGCGGCACCAGGATTCAACTGGTCTTCCCGCGTTACTTCGGCGTCGTGGAGCCGATGAGCGATGCCGTGCGGAAAGTGTGACGAAAGTCGCTCAACTCATGGAGATCGCTGCCGATAAGACCTCAGAGATGCTCTGAATACGTTTACGCGGGCCTTGTTGCCTGTCACTCATTGCCGTTCAGAGCGTCCCTGGCTGAGAGGAATGTTTTCATGTTGGTCATTATCGGTTCCATTATTGTCCTCGTCAGCGTACTGGGCGGTTACGTACTTTCACACGGCACCATCGGCGCACTATGGCAACCCTACGAACTGCTGATCATCTTCGGCGGCGCGCTGGGTGCGTTCATCAGCGCCAATTCGATGGACATCGTGAAGGGCTCGCTGCGCGACATCGCCGCTCTTTTCAAAGGGCCGAGGTACCGCAAACAGGACTATGTCGATCTGTTGTCGCTGCTTTACGACATCTTCGTGAAGATGCGTAAGGAGGGACAGCTGGCGATGGAAGAGCATATCGAGAACCCGGCAACCAGTTCGCTGTTCTCGGCCTATCCGCGCCTGGTCGCCGAACACCATCTGGTCGACTTCATCACGGACTGCCTGCGTCTGATCGTCGGCGGCAGCATGGATCCGCACGAGCTCGAACAGCTACTCGACATCGAACTGGAAACCCATCACCACGAAGCGGTCGCGCCCGCGCACGCCATCCAGAAAATGGCCGACGCGCTACCCGGTTTCGGTATCGTCGCGGCGGTTCTCGGCATCGTCATCACGATGAAGTCCATCGACGGCGATGCCGTCGTTATCGGCGAGCACATCGCTGGCGCCCTGGTGGGCACGTTCCTGGGCATCCTTCTTTGCTACGGCTTCGTCGGACCGCTCTCCGCCGCAATGGAAGCACGGGTGTCGGAAGATGGCAAAGCGTTCGAATGCGTGAAGGTCGGTCTCCTTGCCTCGCTGCGCGGTTACAACCCGATGGTTGCGATCGAGTTTGCCCGCAAGTCGCTGACGTCGAGGACGCGCCCGAACTTCCAGGACATGGAAGCGCACCTGAAAGCCGCCCGTTAAGCCGTCGCCATGTCCGAACTGAAACAGGTCATCATCGTCCGGAGACGAAAGAACCGCGGCAGCGGCCATCACGGCGGTGCGTGGAAAGTCGCCTATGCCGACTTCGTCACCGCGATGATGGCATTCTTCCTGGTGATGTGGCTCGTCGGCGCCGGCACGAAACAGCAGCGCGCGGCGATCTCCGAATACTTCAGGAATCCCAGCATGACGCAGGGACAGTCGACCATGGCGCCCTCGGGCAGAACGGGTCCCGGTGGCGCGAGCACCAGCATGATCAAGCTGGGTGGGGCGATGAACCTGCCCACCGGTCCGGGCAAGGAATCGGCGTTTGCTCCGCCTAGTGCCGAAGAAGCCGAGAAGCTGGCGAAAGAAAAGGAAAAGAAGCGCCTCGAACAGCTGATGAAGGATCTCAATGAAGCGATCGCCAAAAGTCAGGCGATGGCGCCGTTCAGGGATCAGCTGTTGCTCGACATCACATCCGAGGGGTTACGCATCCAGATCGTCGATAAGCAGAACCGCCCCATGTTCGATATGGGCAGCGGTGCGTTGAAATCCTATACCGTCCAGATTCTGCACGAGCTGGCTGGGTTCGTGAATCAGGTGCCCAACCAGATCAGCATCTCCGGCCATACGGACAGCGCACCCTATGTCCGCGCGGACAGCCAGTACGGCAACTGGGAACTGTCCGCCGATCGCGCCAACGCCGCACGACGTACGTTGACCGATGGCGGCATGCAGGCGTCCAAGGTGGCGCGTGTCGTGGGTCTCGCGGCATCGGTTCCGTTCGACAAGAACGATCCCGCGGCCGCCATCAATCGCCGTATCAGCATCGTCGTCATGACCGAGGAGGCGGCCAGGGCCGCCTTGTCGTCGGAACTGGTGTCGGGGCCCAGGGCGCTGCCCATCGTACCGGTCCTTCACCCGTCCGAACCCGGGCACGCCGGTGCGGGCGTGCCAGCGGCACCGGCGTCGCATGCGGCCGAGGTGTCGACCCGGGAATCGGCTGCTCCGCCTCCGGCGCCGCCTCGGGCACCGATCTGAACGACGTACGTCAGGCGATCTGAACAGATACGCGATACGAGGGGCGTCGTGACGATGTCTCCATCCGGATATCGCTGGGTTTCTTGCCAGCGATAAACGTTTGGACGTCCAATTGGCGTTGCGGTGGATCGAGCCGGCACACTGCTGGCGGCAGGTCGTGCCGGAAGCTCGATTTGATGTGCAACCTCCGTAACTTAGCACGGCATGGCGTGCTGAATCCCCCGTGGAGACCGGCGCTTGCGCTCGGCTCCCGTGGGGCGCAGGATGGGGCAACAGGGGAAGGAGAAACTAGTGAATAGCAACAGTAGTAGTCACAGTAAACTTCGTGTTGTCGCCAAGGCCATGAAGCAGGACGACGATACCGGTCAATCGGTCTATCGTTCCAGCTATCGTATTCTCGATGCGCAGGGCGAAGAGATCGAAACCAGAACGGGCACCCATGCTTACAGCGATATTACCAGTGCTTACAATGAAGCCTTCGCGCTCGGACACGAGCGGCTGAAGCTGCTTGGCGCCGAAGATGCGGTAGTTTAGTCGCGAAGCCGCGCATCGAGTTCGTCCCGTTGTGCGGGCGTGCCGATGTTTCGCCAGAATCCGTCGTAGCGTTCGCCACGAAGCGTCCTTTCTTGCATGGCGCGGCGATACATCGGTAACAGTTTGAACCGCCCCGGTTCCTGACCGCTGACGATCTCGCGTCGATACACACCGATATTGCCGAATGTCAGCCGTTCGGCGGCGGTCGGCGCATCGTCTTCATAAAGACGTCCATCCGCGAGCGCGAAGTCCCCATTCGCATGCCAGTCGGGATTGGGAACCATGACGAGATGAGCTACGCCATCCGGCTCGACCGGCAGCGATGCGTAGTCGAAATCGCTGTAGATATCGGCACTGACAACAATGAACGGTTCGGGGCCGAGCAGCGGCAACGCGTTGAGGATGCCTCCCCCCGTTTCGAGCGGTTGCGGTCCTTCGTAGGCGTACCGGATACGCATGCCCCAGCGCGAACCGTCGCCCAGCGCAGCGGGAAACCGATCGGCAAGATGCGATGTGTTGATGACGACGTAACGCACGTCGGCGGCCGCGAGCTTTTCCAGATGCCAAACAATAAGCGGCTTGCCGCCGACCTCGAGCAGGGGTTTGGGCGTGTGCGTCGTAAGAGGGCGCATGCGCTCGCCGAGCCCGGCGGCCAGGATCAGGGCATGTCTCATGCTTCGAGCGGCCGGCGGATGTCGCGGCTGGCTGCTTTGCGTTGGATCAGATCGGCGAAGTCTGCCAGTTCGTGATGGCGCCGCGCGACGTCCAGTATATAGGCGAGTACGCGGGGCAGATCGTCGAGATAGCCGGGCTTGCCGTCGCGATACCAGAGGCGGCAAAAGAGGCCGAGTACCTTGATATGCCGCTGCAATCCGGCCAGGTCGAACCAGCGCCGGAAGCGGTCGCTGTCGATGTCTTCGCCGATGATATGCGTGTGGAGCAGGCGCAGGCGGTAGCCTTCCACCCAACCTTCCACGCGCTCGTTGTCCCACGCTATGTAGCAGTCGCGCAGGAGCGATGCGAGATCGTAAGTAACCGGCCCCACCATGGCGCCCTGGAAATCGATGATGCCCGGGTTATGCGGCGGGCAGATCAGCAGGTTGCGGCTGTGGTAGTCGCGATGCATGAAGGTGCGCGGCTGTTCCGCAATGCCATGCATGATCGTGTCGAATGCGGCTTCGACGACGTCCCACTCGTCGCACGATATGGGCAGACCGAGGTGCTTTTCGATGAACCATGTCGGCATGATTTCGAGTTCCATGGTCTGCCATGCGCGGTCGAACGCAGGGAGGTCATGGGTGTCGACATGCGTCTGCATGTGGACCAGGGCATCGAGCGCGTCGGCGTAAAGCGCGTCGACCGACGAGGTGTTCAGCTCTGGCAGGTACGTGCGCGTGCCCAGGTCTTCGATAAGCAGGAAGCCTTGCGTCGCATCGACGGCCTCGATAGCCGGAACGTGCAGGCCGGCAGCGGCGAGCCTGCCGCCGATGTCGATCCACGGCGTGGGATTTTCCTGCGCGGGCGGCGAATCCATGACGATGATGGTGCGACCTTCGAGGTCGCCTCGCCAGTAGCTGCGGAAGCTGGCGTCGGCGGAGGCGGATACCAGCGCGAGGCCGGGACGGCCGGTGGCGGCACGGGCCCAGGCGAGGCGGGCGGCGGAACGGTCGGTGGATGTGGGCATGGGGAGAATGATAGCGAAGCGGGGGATGGGGGATGGGGGATGGGAAGTGGGGGCGCGTTTCCGGCGATCGTTCGAGGGCACTGGTATCGCCCGGCAGACGTAGCGTTCGCCGGGCGATTGTCGTTCCCTCTGGCGTTCGCCGGAAACGCGCCCCCACTTCCCATCCCCCATCCCCGCTTTCCCCCGTTGTCGCCATCCGTTTCTTGTGCTTTGCTTCAGGCGGAGGGGAGAGACCATGCCAGATAACGCCAGTTCGTTACCCATGACCCGCAGGCAGCTCCTGAGGATGATCGGCGTCGCCGGGAGTGGGGCGCTGATGTATCAGGCGATGTCGGGGCTGGGTTTCGCCGCCGAGTCGACGTACCGGCGGCCGCCGCCGCTGACCGGCTCGGGCAACGGTGCATCCGTACTGATCCTTGGCGCGGGCCTTGCCGGGCTGGTCGCGGCGTACGAACTTCGCAAGGCCGGTTATAAAGTTCAGGTGCTCGAATACAACCAGCGCGCGGGCGGGCGGAACTGGACGCTGCGCGGCGGCGATACGTATACGGAACTCGGTGGCCATACCCAGACCTGCCAGTTCGACCAGGGGCAGTACTTCAATCCCGGGCCGTGGCGCATTCCCTATCACCACTACGGTGTGCTCGATTACTGCCGTCAGCTGGGCGTCGCGCTGGAGCCGTTCGTCCAGGTCAACCACAACGCCTATTTCCACGGTCGCGACGTCTACGGCGGCAAGCCGCAGCGACTGCGCGAGGTCAAGGCCGACTTTCAGGGTGGCATCAGCGAACTGCTGGCCAAGGCCTCGTCGAAAGGACGGCTCGACGACCTGGTAACGAAAGAGGATCGCGAGATTCTGCTCGAGGCACTACGCCAGTGGGGCGGCCTCAACAAGGACTTCGCTTACGCATCCGGCATCGAGAGCAGCGAGCATCGCGGCTATACCCGCGACGCGGGTGGCGGAGCGCTTGGCAAACCCGAATTCTCGAAGCCGGCGAATCTGCACGACGTGCTCAACGCACGGTTGTGGAGCAACATCGCTGCCAGCGATCAGTACGAATACCAGACGACGATGATGCAGCCGGTCGGTGGGATGGATGCGATCGCCCGCGCCTTTACCCGCGAAGTCGGCAGCCTTATCCGCTACGGCGCGAAGGTGACCGACATCGCGCAGGACGGGCAGGGCGTCACCGTCACCTGGGAAGACACGAAAGCGTCAGGCACGAAGCAGCAGTCGAAAGCGGACTGGTGCCTGTGCACCATACCGCTGTCGATCCTGAGTCAGATTCCCATCCAGGTAGGCAGCGCGATGTCGGCCGCGATCGGCGCCGTGCCCTATATGTCCTCGTCGAAGGTCGGGCTTCAGTTCAGCCGGCGATTCTGGGAAGAGGACGATGCCATCTATGGCGGCGTGTCGTTCAGCGACCTGCCGATCGGCATGCTGTCCTATCCCAGTCACGGCTTCGGCACGAAGAAAGGCGTCTTGCTGGGCTCGTATACGTTCTTCACGGAAGCATTCGAATTCACGGCGCTCGATCCGGCCGAACGGATACGCAAGGCCCTCGAATACGGACGGCAGATCCATCCGCAGTACGACAAGACGTTCGAGAACGGCATGGCTGTCGCCTGGCATCGCTCGCCTTTCACGCTAGGCTGTTTCGGCTGGTGGACCGACGAGAAGCGCGAGAAGCATTACGCCGATCTGTGCGCCGTCGATGGCAGGATCGCGCTGGCCGGCGAGCATGCATCGTATCTTCCCGCATGGCAGGAAGGCGCGATTCTTTCGTCGCTGAGCGCCATCGACCAGTTGCATCGACGCGCACTCGCGGGAGGCCACGCATGATGCGCTTGCCGATCTTCGTAGTGGCCCTTGCGGTTGCGGGTATGGCGCATGCCGGACACGACGATGCTTTCATCGACCGGAAAGACGCTGCGACGGCAGATGGTCGGACGATCTTTACCCACCTGTGCCAGGCCTGCCACATGGCCGACGGCAAGGGCGCGACAGGTGCGGGAGCCTATCCCGCGCTCGCCGGCAATCCGAAGCTGCTGGCGCCTCTGTATCCCGCCGCGATGGTCATGAACGGTCGTGGCGCGATGCCCGGGTTCGGCCAGATGTTCAGCGACGAACAGATCGCAAGCGTGGTGAACTACGTACGCACCCATCTCGGCAACCACTATCCCGATACCTTAAGCGCCGCCGATGTCAAAGCGCTTCGCCCACCGGAGAAACCATGAAAAATCTCGCGATGCTCCTGTCCGCCCTCGTTCTTTCGACCTCCGCGTTCGGCGCGGATGTCGTCAGGCACAAGATCCCGAACAGCACGTTTCCCATTTCCGCGGCGGTCGAAATACCGGCCGGAAAGACCCTGGTTTTCCTGAGCGGTGTCGTACCTCCCGTGGCCGATGCTTCCGCGGCGAAGGATTCCCTGGCGGCCTATGGCGATACGAAAACCCAGACAGTTGGCGTGCTGACGTCCATCGAGAAGCAGCTTAAGGGCATGGGCCTGGGCATGGGCGACGTGGTGAAGATGCAGGTCTTCCTGGCAGGCGATCCGGCCAAGGGCGGCAAGATGGATTTCGCGGGTTTCATGGCGGGCTATACGCAGTTCTTCGGCACGCCTGCACAGCCGAACCTGCCGTCGCGTTCCGCGATGCAGGTCGCGGCGCTGGCGAACCCGGCCTTCCTGGTGGAAATCGAGGTTACGGCGGTCCGCCCCTGACGACCAGTTCCTGATCGGCGGTCCGACCATGTACGCTTCCTTTCTTTTAAGCTCGGTTGCGACATGGTCTCTACCTCGGATCCGCGGATCGGCATCATCGGCCTCGGCTACGTCGGACTGCCTCTGGCGGTCGAATTCGGCAGGCATTACGACACGCTAGGTTTCGACATCAACCCGGCGCGCATCGCGGAGCTTCGCTCGGGCCGCGATCACACCATGGAAGTGCCGGCGGACGCGCTGACCGACGCGGCGCGTCTGCGTTACACCGAATCGGTACACGACCTGCGCGATCGCAATGTCTATATCGTGACCGTGCCCACGCCCATCGACGAGGCACAGCGCCCCGACCTGGAACCGCTGGAACGTGCGTGCCGCATGCTCGGCGAGTTGCTGACACCAGGCGATCTGGTCGTTTTCGAGTCCACGGTTTATCCGGGTACCACCGAAGAAGTCTGCGTGCCGATTCTCGAGGCAGGCTCCAGTCTTAAGTTCAACGTCGACTTCCATTGCGGATACAGCCCGGAACGGATCAATCCCGGCGATCACGCGCGTCGCGTCGTGGACATCCGCAAGCTCACGTCGGGCTCCACGCCGGAGGCCGCCGAGCGCGTCGATGCGCTCTATCGCACGATCATCCGCGCGGGCACGCACAAGACCTCGTCGGTGCGTGTCGCGGAGGCCGCCAAGGTCATCGAGAACGTGCAGCGCGACGTAAATATCGCGCTGGTGAACGAGCTTGCGCTGATCTTCAACCGGCTGGGCATCGACACGGAAGAAGTGCTGGAAGCCGCGGGTACGAAGTGGAATTTCCTGCCGTTCCGTCCGGGTCTGGTGGGCGGTCATTGCATCGGCGTGGACCCTTACTACCTCACACACAAGGCGGAGGTCACGGGCTACCACCCCGAACTGATCCTCGCCGCGCGGCGTATCAATAGCCGCATGGGAACCTATGTCGCCGACCGTGTCATCCGGTTGATGAGCGAGCGCCGTCTGCATATCGTCGATGCGCGCGTGCTGGTGCTGGGGCTGGCGTTCAAGGAAAACTGCCCGGACCTGCGCAATACGCGTGTCGTGGATATCACGCGCGAGCTACAGCACTCCATGGCCAGCGTCGATGTCTACGATCCCTGGGTCGATGCCGACGAAGCCGAACGCGAATACGGCCTGCGTCCTATCGTGCGGATCGAGGAAGGCGTCTATGACGCGGTCATCATTGCCGTGGCGCACTCGCAGTTCCGCGACTTCGGCGCGGAACGCATCCGCGCGTTCGCGAAGCCGGGCGGTGTGGTTTACGACGTGAAGTCGGTACTTCCGCAGAATGCGGTAGACGGGCGCCTCTGACTCATACGTGCGTAGAGGGGTTCTTCACGCATGGTCGGGGAGGGCTCGGCTTTGCCATCGCTTTTTGCTTTCGGGCGCTTCGCGAAGAGCCGTCGGCCACCGCCCTCGACGCTCCGTCTCCACCGTCGCTCGGGTAAAGAGAGCCGCTGCGCGGCTGGTGTTCTATGGCTGCGCCCCGTCGCGCCCGCGCGGCGGGCGGGGGTTTTCGATTCGGCTCCTGCCTCAGCGAAAACGGCGGACCGTCCTGGTCCGCCCCCTTCGGGCCTTTTCCGCCCGCCGCGCTCGGTTCCGCAAGTCGCGTCGAGGGCGGTGGCCGACGGCTCTTCCGGATGTTGCGGTCGCGTGGGGGAAAGCCGCGCGTGACGCAGGACCGGTGGTGACCGCATCCGGTCCGATCACCTGCTCGGCTCGCACTCTTCCTTCAGCAAACCGCAGTCGACGATGCAGCGGCCGGGTTGGTCCTTGGGGCCGCCTTAGCCGAGGGCCGCGATGACTCGTCGGAGCGAAAGTGGCGCTACGGCCCGCTCCCGCAGGGACGGCGCCGAAGGCCCCAAGGGCCAACCCGGTCGCGGCTTCCACGACGCACGAGCGTGAGCCGACCACGTAGCTGGTAACACGAGCCGCCCAGCGGCTGTCCTCACCCGCAGAGCGGCAAGACGCGTGAGGTCGTCCCCGGCAATGCGTGAAGAACAAAAAAACCCGGCCTGGGGGCCGGGTCCGAGATATCTCGAAGAAGTCAGCAACGCCGTGCGGGAGGGAGGTCCCGCACGGCGCTTTGTCACAGTTACAGGTCGTAGCGAACCGCGAAGCGGAAGTAACGCGGCGTGCTGTAGGACACCGGACGCAGGTACGTGGTGACCGGGACACCGGCGCTGTTCTCGCCGACTTCGATCACGCTGGTCTTGCGCTGCTGGGTGAACACGTTGAACACGTCGACGTTGAACGCCAGCTTGTGGTCCGCGAACGCCGGACGGTATTCCGCACCGAGGTTAAGCTGCTCGGTCCACGGCAGACGGCCACGGCTGCCGCGCGGCGAAACCTTGCCGTCGCAGTAGAAGTAGGCGGCGCCGTACTTGACCGGGTCGCCCGGGGCCACGCCGAGGCAGTTGACCGGACGACCGGAAGCTACCGTGAGATTGGCGCTGAACAGCCACTCGGGGTTGTACTGGTAGTAGCCATATGCCTTCAGCTGGTGCTTGCGGTCGTTCGGCAGCGAGCCGTTCGAGCCGACCATCAGTTCCGGTGCATCCCAGTCCTGCGTGACTGACGGGTCGCGCTGACCGATGTCGGACTTCAGCATGCCTTCGGAGTTGCCGTAGCTGTGCGACCAGACGTAGTCGACCTTGCCGTACCACTGCTGGTTGAACTGGTGTTCGGCGTACAGGTTCAGCGCGACGTACTTACGCTTCAGCTCCGGGAAGCCGATGCCGTTGTTGGTGAAGTCTTCCTTGGTGAGCGTGACGTCGCGGAATGAGCCCTTGCCGTCCATGTTCACCTGGAAGGTGTTCGCCTTGCCCGGGTTGAACAAATAACAGCCCGATACGACGGCCTTGCTCATGTCGACGCCGTTGCGCTTGCCCCAGTTCGTGAACGGACGCGAATCGCAGAAGTCGTCGATCGAGCTCTTCAGCTTGCGGTACGTGCCCTTGGCGCCGACCGTCCAGTTGTTGTCGAACATCTTGTCGAAGCCCAGGATGTACTCGTCCTGGTAATAGGCGCCCATGCCCTTGGCCGCGATGGTGCGCGAATCGGGGTTGGTGCCGTCGTGGCCGTTCGACGGATATTCCTTGCCGTTCGGCTTAAAGCCGATGGGAATGCCCGTGACCGGATCGATGCTGTCGAACGTGCCGAACTGGCGCAGATAGTACGAGCCCGAAGCGGCGCGCACGGCGACGTTCGACGGAATGGCCAGGTGGTACCGGCCGGCATTGCCGTAGATCTTCAGCGTCGAATCGCCGAAGACGTCCCAGCTCACGCCGAGACGCGGAGCCAGCTGATGACGCTGCTTGACGTACACGTCGCCTGCGCCGTTCAAGTTCTTGAACTGCTCGTTACGCAGACCGACGTAAGCCAGCCAGCGATCCGTGACCTGCCAGTGGTCTTCGATGAACTGCGCTTCCTGCACGGTTTCGACGTTCGATGCCGCGTAGTAGTACACGCGCTGCACGTAGCGGGTCGTGCCGGTCGGGAACTGCACGTCCGGGTAACCGTTAACCTTGCCGTTAGCTGGTGCATTGCCGTAGGTCCAGTAGTACGAACCACCGTTGCCGCGCCCGGATTCCGGACCTTCGTACGAGTTGCCAGCGAAGGACTGCAGTGTCTGGTTGTCGAGACCTGCACGGATGTCGTGGTCACCGATACGGTATTCCGCATCGAGGCGCCAGCCGTGGGTTTTGTCTTTCGCACCCGGGGCCAGCAGCTGGCCGACGAGGTAGCAGCTCGGCGGGAACACGGCCTTGCCTGCGACGGTGAAGCTGCCGCTGATCAGCGGGCAGCTGCCGCCGACGCTGTTGGTCGTCTGCACGTGTTCCGTGGTGCTGCGGCCGTACAGCGCGTTGATCGTCAGGTTGTCCGTGATGTAACCGGTGTACTTGCCGATGTAAACATCACCGCCCGGCGTCGCACCGGCCGTGCCGTAGTTCTTCGTGTAAGCCGAACCACGATAGGCGCCGCGCGTGCCGGTGGTGTAGTCGTACGCGTAGATCTGATCGGTATTGGTCGTCTTGTCGCTGAAGCCGGTGAGCTCGAGCAGGTGGCTGTCCGTGATGTTCCAGTCGACCTTGGCAAGGTAACGCGACGTCTTCGTGCTGAAGTCGGTATGCGTCGGAGCGGCGGTCGACGCGATGGTCATGCCCTCCTGCTTGATGAAGTCGCCGGTCAGGTAGAAGAACAGCTTGTCCTTGATCAGCGGGCCGCTGACGTATGCGGAGTACTCGGTGTTCCAGCTCTTATTGCGGGAACGGTCCTGATACAGCTGACCATTGGCGAGGTAGATGTCGCGCGGGGAATCGCGCAGGCCGGTCGGCGTGTAGACGATCTGGCCGCCTGCCTTGAACGTGTTGCCGCCGCGCTTGGTGATCATGTTGACCACGCCGCCGGTGGAACGGCCGTATTCGGCGCCGTAACCGCCGGTGTAGATCTGCTGCTGGTCGATCGCGTCGTAGGGCAGGCTGGTGAGGCCCAGGCCGGTCAGCGCGTTGGTGACGGCGTAACCGTTGACGTAGTACTGGTTTTCAGCGGCCGAAGCGCCACCGAACGAAGCGACGTTGCCGTAACGCGAGTCGCCGCCAACGGCACCCGGAGCCAGCAGCGCGGCGGACGTGACGTCGCGCGCGATGGGCAGCTTCTGCAGCTGTTCGGAGGTCAGCACCGTGCGCGAGTCGACCGACGACACGTCGATGGCCGGCAGCACGTTGCCCGTGACCTGCACGCCTTCCAGCGTCTGGGCGCCGGCGGCTTCGGAAACGAACGAGACGTCCGTGCCCGTGCCGAGCTGGACGGCGACATCTTCGCGCGTCTGCACGACGGTGCCATTGCGCATGACCGATACGTCGTAACGGCCGACCGGCAGCGACGAAGCGCGGTAGCGACCGTCGGCATCGACCGTGATGTCACGGCTGAAGCCCGTGTCCTTGTTCTGCAGGTGGACGACCGTGCCGGCGTCGGCCGCGGTACGTCCGAATACAACGCCCGAGGCGTTGGACTGCGCGTGCGCGACGCCGCCGATCGACAGACCGAGTGCGAGTGCAAGCGCGGTAGGCCGCAAAAAGCCGGTGCGGCCGTGGATGGATCTGATCATGCAAAGAGCCCCTGTCAGGCCCCGCGAACGGGGCCCATCTTTTTATGGATTGAAGTGCGATCGCTTGTGGTAACGACCGCGATAGACAGCGTTCGCGTAGTCCTGGCCGGTGACTCCCCTGTGGCCAGAACCTGGGTATCGCAAAAAGCTGCGGGCGTAGGTTTATACGGACATTTCACTGTTGTCAAATTTTCGTGAAATGTCGATGACAATAGTGTCCTAGTAGGGTTTTTGCCGGATTTGCTTACTTGACAGCAGACATGGAACGGGCGCAGCTATTTGCGATTCCAAGGTCGTAGACTCGACGTTTCCCCACCGGAGAACCTCCATGGATACGAAGTCGCGCGTCACGTTTTTCTATTGTCCGCAGACGCGGGCCGGTGGAACGATGATCCTGCTGGAGGAACTGGGGGCCGACTACGATCTGCATCAGCTGAACATGCGCGCGGGCGAGCAGCGCGGTGCGGAATACCTGGCGGTCAATCCCATGGGCAAGGTGCCGGCGATCGTCCACGACGGCGCGCTGGTGACGGAGCAGGTCGCGGTTTTCCTGTATCTGGCCGACCTGTATCCGGAGGCTGGTCTTGCCCCCGCGATCGGCGATCCGCTGCGTGGGCCGTATCTGCGCTGGATGGTTTTTTATGCCAGCTGCTTCGAGCCAGCCGTGGTGGACAAGTCGCAGGGTTACGGTCCCACGCCGCCGTCGATGTGTCCGTACGGCGACTACGACACGATGCTGTCCACGTTGATGGGGCAGCTTGAAAAAGGCCAGTACATCCTCGGCGAGCGTTTCTCGGCGGCGGACATACTCTGGGGTAATGCCCTGACCTGGATCACCGCGTTCAAGCTGGTGGAGGCGACGCCGTTGGTGCAGGCGTACATCGATCGCGTGAATTCGCGTCCGGCGGTCGTGCGGGCACGGGCTCGCGATGAGGCGCTGGCAGCGGCCTGAGACACGCGGAGCTCGCTTGCGAGCTTGTGCCAAGCAAAAGATCAATGACGGTGCGAAAGCCAATAGGGCGAGGAAGCCTGATGCTCACATCCGCCAGCCCGATATCCTGGCTGCGGATGTCGCCCACGGCATCGCCGCTTCGTTGGCTTTCGCTCGCAAGCGAGCTCCTACAAAAAAACAGGTTTACGACAGGTTGTAACCGCGCTCTTCGTGCAGCGCGATATCCAGGCCGACCTGTTCCTGCTCTTCGTCGACACGCAGACCCATCGTCAACGCAATGCCCTTGAAGATGGCGTACGACAGCACCGCGCTCCACACGACGGTGAATGCCACCCCCTTGAACTGAATCCACAACTGCAGGCCGAGGTCGGTGACGTTGCCGAAACCGCCGAGCGTGGCCGAGGCCAGCGGTCCCGTCAGCAAGGCGCCGACGATGCCGGCGATGGCATGCACGCCGAAGACGTCCAGCGAATCGTCGTAACCGAAATAACGTTTGAGTCGCGTGGCGCAGAAGAAGCTCACGATGCCCGACACCAGTCCGAGAACCAGCGCGCCACCCGGGCCGGCTGTGCCCGCCGCGGGCGTAATGGCGACGAGGCCGGCGACCGCACCCGATGCGATACCGAGCACGCTGGGGCGGCGATGGGTCAGCCATTCGACGGCCGTCCAGCCGATGGCGGCGGCGGCCGTCGCGATCTGCGTCACCAGCATCGCCATGCCGGCGCTACCGTTCGCCGCCACGGCGGAACCCGCGTTGAAGCCGAACCAGCCCAGCCAGAGCATGCTCGCGCCGACCAGGGTGTAACCGAGGTTGTGCGGTGGCATCGGTGTCGTCGGATAACCGCGACGCTTGCCGATCACCAGACAGCCAACGAGGCCCGCGATACCCGCGTTGATATGGACGACGGTACCGCCCGCGAAGTCCAGTACGCCAAGGTCGCCGAGGAACGATCCCTTGCCGCCCCACACCATGTGCGCAATGGGCAGATACACAATCGTGAACCACAGCGCCGTAAAGACCAGCAGTGCCGAAAACTTCATGCGTTCGGCGATGGCGCCGACGATCAGCGCGGGTGTGATGATCGCGAACGTCATCTGGAACATGACGAACACCGCTTCGGGCACGGTGTTGTAGAGGCTGTTGGGCGTCAGCCCTGCGAGCATCGCATGGCCAAAACCTCCGACGAACGAATGGATGTTGGTGCTGCCTTCCACCATGCCGGTGGTGTCGAAGGCGATGCTGTAGCCGTAGACGATCCACAGTACGGTCACCAACGCCGTGATGGCGAAACATTGCATCAGGACCGAGAGCAGGTTCTTCGCACGGACCATGCCGCCGTAGAAAAGCGCCAGGCCCGGAATGGTCATCAGCAGCACGAGCATGGTGGACGTCAGCATCCATGCGGTATCGCCGCTGTCGAGTTTGGGTGTCGTCGTCTGCGCGAAGGCCGTCAGCGGCAGGCAGGCGAGGGCGGCGGCAGGCGCCCGGAGCATACGTCGGAATTCAGAGCGCATCGGCGTCGATCTCCTGGGTGCGGATACGGATAGCCTGTTCAAGGTCGATGACGAAGATTTTCCCGTCGCCGATCTTGCCCGTGCGCGCGGCGGTCGTGATGGCCTCGATGGCGCGTTCCAGTTGCTCGTCGGATACGGCGATTTCGATCTTCAGCTTTGGCAGGAAGTCGACGACGTATTCGGCGCCGCGGTAAAGCTCGGTATGTCCGTGCTGGCGCCCGAAGCCCTTGACCTCGGTCACCGTCATGCCTTGCACCCCCACCTCGGCCAATGCCTCGCGGACATCGTCCAGCGTGAATGGCTTGATGATCGCGTTGATCCACTTCATGCGACTCGCTCCCCGGTTGATAACCCTGAGTGCACTCAGCAGATTGCGTGCCAGCGATTTTCAAATCGCTAAATCAAGTCATTACAGTGGGTTGCATGGTTAGACGTCGGAGTAGCGATCCGACCTGCCTCCATATCGCGCACGTCTATGGGGCATGTTGCCCGCTTATGGTGCAGTGCAACCGGATTGCGTTGGGACGCCACAATCTGTACCATTTTGGTCCTGTATCCACACCCGACCTTTCCCGATGCTCCGTGTCAGCCGACTGACCGATTACGCGACCGTGGTGATGACCGTCATCGCCGCGCACCCTGCCGACGTGCTCAGCACGGCGCAGATCGCGGATGGCGCCCGTCTGGAACTGCCCACGGTCAGCAAGCTCCTGAAGCTGCTGGGGCATGCGGGTCTGGTGGAATCGTTTCGTGGCGTCAACGGTGGCTACCGGCTTGCCCGTGCGCCCGAGGCGATCAGCCTTGCCGATATCGTCGAGGCGATGGAAGGACCGATCGGCATGACCGAGTGCAGCGCGGCGCAGGGCCAGTGCGAGCGCGAGTCGCAATGCGGCGTGCGCGGTAGCTGGCAGCAGGTCAGCGGTGCCGTCGACGGTGTGCTGCGCGCCATGACCCTGGCACAGATGCTTGCCGGCGCCCCGCAGGCGACGGCAAAACACGCGGCGACCGCCGCGGGATAAGCAAACGCATGAACGAGAGCGAAAACATGACACGCGAAGTGGCAGCGCCCGTGCGCGACAACGCCGAAGTCGAAGCGGCCCTCAACCGGCGCTACGAGGCGGGTTTCGTCACGGATATCGAATCGACGAGCCTTCCGCCCGGACTCAGCGAAGACATCGTCCGCCAGCTTTCCGCGATCAAGCAGGAGCCGGAGTGGATGACCGAATGGCGTCTTGCCGCCTACCGTCACTGGTTGACCATGCAGGAGCCGGACTGGGCGAAGCTCGAGATCGCACCCATCGACTATCAGTCCGTCAGTTATTACTCGGCACCGAAGGCCGGGCTGAAATCGCTGGACGAAGTCGACCCGAAATTGCTGGAAACCTACGAAAAGCTCGGCGTGCCCTTGCACGAACGCGCGAAGCTCGCGGGCGTGGCGGTCGACGCGGTGTTCGATTCGGTGTCCGTCGGCACCACCTTCCGTAAGGAACTGGCCGAAGCGGGTGTGATTTTCTGCTCGATGTCCGAAGCCATCCGCGAGCACGGCGACCTGGTCCGCCAGTACCTGGGCAGCGTCGTGCCGACCGGCGACAACTATTTCGCGGCGCTGAACTCCGCGGTGTTCTCCGACGGCAGCTTCGTCTTCATTCCGAAGGGCGTGCGTTGCCCGATGGAGTTGTCGACCTATTTCCGCATCAATGCGATGAACACCGGACAGTTCGAGCGCACGCTGATCGTCGTCGAGGACGATGCATACGTATCCTATCTCGAAGGCTGCACCGCGCCGATGCGCGACGAGAACCAACTGCACGCGGCGGTGGTCGAGCTGGTCGCGCTGGAGCGTGCGCAGATCAAATACTCCACCGTGCAGAACTGGTATCCGGGCGACGAGAACGGCGTCGGCGGTATCTATAACTTCGTGACGAAGCGTGGCGATTGCCGCGGCGCGGATTCCAAGATTTCCTGGACGCAGGTGGAAACCGGTTCGGCCATCACCTGGAAGTATCCCAGCTGCGTGTTGCGCGGCGACCGGTCGGTGGGCGAGTTCTATTCGGTCGCGCTGACCCATCACCGTCAGCAGGCCGATACCGGTACGAAGATGATCCACATCGGCAAAGGCACGAAGTCGAAGATCGTGGCCAAGGGCATCAGCGCCGGCCGTGGACAGAACAGCTACCGCGGCCTGGTGAAGATCGAGAAGGGCGCCGACGGTGCGCGCAATTACACGCAGTGCGATTCGCTGCTGATCGGCAAGAAATGCGGGGCGCATACCTTCCCGTACATGGAAGTGAAGAACCCCACCGCCATCGTAGAACACGAGGCGACCACGTCGAAAATTTCCGACGACCAGCTCTTCTACTGCCTGTCCCGCGGTATCGGCGAGGAAGACGCGGTGTCGATGATCGTCGACGGTTTCTGCAAGCAGGTATTCCGCGAGCTGCCGATGGAATTCGCCGTCGAGGCGAAGAAGCTGCTCGAAGTATCGCTCGAAGGCGCCGTCGGCTGAGCCGGCGAAGCGACTGACGCACTCACGTTTTGATGGATAGCACCATGCACATGCTCAAAATTCACAATCTTCATGCCCGCGTCGAAGGCAAGGAAATCCTGAAAGGCCTTTCGCTTGAAGTGAAGCCCGGCGAGGTCCACGCGATCATGGGACCGAACGGTGCCGGCAAGTCGACGCTGGCCAACGTGTTGTCCGGTCGCGAAGGCTACGAGGTCACCGAGGGCAGCGTGCTGTTCAACGGTCGCGACCTGCTGGCGCTGGAGCCGGAAGAGCGTGCCGCCGAAGGCGTGTTCCTCGCTTTCCAGTATCCGGTCGAAATTCCCGGGGTGAACAACACCTATTTCCTGCGTGCGGCGCTCAACGCGCAGCGGAAGTATCGCGGCGAAGAAGAGCTGGATTCGATGCGCTTCCTGAAGCTGGTGCGCGAGAAGCTGAAGATCATGCAGATCTCCGACGAGCTGCTGCATCGCGCGGTCAACGAAGGCTTCTCCGGCGGCGAGAAGAAGCGGAACGAAATTTTCCAGATGGCCGTGCTCGAACCGAAGCTGGCCATCCTCGACGAAACCGATTCGGGCCTGGATATCGATGCTCTGAAACAGGTGGCCGAAGGCGTGAACGCGCTGCGTTCGCCGGATCGTTCGTTTGTCGTCGTCACGCATTACCAGCGGCTCCTCGATTACATCGAACCGGACTTCGTGCATGTGCTTGCGGGCGGCCGTATTGTGGAAAGCGGCGACAAGAGCCTGGCGCTTAAGCTGGAAGAACAGGGTTATGCATGGCTCGCGGATACCCATCCGGAGCTTGCGAAGGCGGAGCTCGCGGGAGACCGCGCATGACCGAAGTCCAGGCCAGCCGCACGCCGTTCGTGCAGGCGGTGCTGGATGCCGCGGGGGCTGATGCTTCCGAAGGTACGGGCATCGCCTGGCTCGACACGGCACGCCGCGAGAATCTCGATGCGTTCCTTGCCACCGGCTTACCGGAGGGAAGGAGCGAAGCGTGGAAATACACGTCGCTTCGCGCGCTGGCCCAGCGGGCGTTCGTGCCGGCCGACACCGACGCGGCACGCGCTGCGCACGTAGATGCCGCGGTATTCGCGTTGCCCGGCGTGGCCGGTCCGCGCATCGTCCTCGTCGACGGTGTATTCCGCGCGGATCTTTCCGCGCTCGACGCGTTGCCTTCCGGCCTTCGCGTAGAACCGCTTTCGGTGGCTTTGACGTCGGCGCCCGAACCGCTGCGTTTCGCCCTGGCGGCACGGCATCGCCGGGATGCCGCCGACGCGTTTTTGCATCTCAACGCGGCGCTGGCGCGCGATGGCGTGGTGGTGAACGTCGCTGAAGGCTGCGCGATCGAATCGCCTGTTCACGTGGTGTACGTCGCCACGCAGAATAACGTCGCGTGGCATGCGCGTGCGCTGGTCGAGGTGGGGCAGGGCGCCCATCTGAACGTCGTCGAGCACTACGTCGCAGTCGGCGATGCGAATGCGCTGGGCACGGTCGTTTCCGATGTCGTGCTGCGCGACGACGCCGTGCTCGAGTTCGTGCTGATACAGGATGCCTCGGCGGCCGCGACGCTCGTTCGTCGTAGCCATGTGCGCGTCGGCGCGCGTGCCGCGGCCACTGTCCACGCCGTAGAACTGGGTGGCGCGCTGGTGCGTCACGAACTGATGGCGGAGCTGGTTGGCGAAGGCGCGCGCTTCGATTCGCGCGGCGTCTTCGCGCTGAAGGCCCGTCAGCATATCGATACGCAGATGGACGTTCGCCATCAGGCCCGCGACACCACGTCCGATGCATTATGGCGTGGCGTGGCGGACGGTCGTTCGCGCGGCGTTTTCCGCGGGGCGATTGTCGTGGCCGAGGGAGCCGACGGTAGCGATGCCGCACTGAGCAACAAGAATCTGCTGCTTTCCGCACAAGCGGAAATCGATACCAAGCCCGAACTCGAAATTTACGCGGACGAGGTCAAGGCGGCACATGGCGCCACTATCGGCCAGCTCGACGAGCGTTCGATGTTCTATCTGCGCTCGCGCGGTATCCCGCAGGTCCAGGCGCGCAGCCTGCTGACGCTGGCCTTCTGTCGCGCGGCGCTCGGATCGCTGCCGAACGAAGCGCTTCGCGAGCACCTCGGTGCACTGCTGGTGGCGCACCTGCCGACCGGTCCCGCCGAAGCGTGACCTCCGGATCAATGACGGAATTGCTATGACTGCCAAGCCCGAATCCCATGCGCTACCGCTCGATGTCGAGCGCATCCGCGCCGACTTTCCGCTGCTGGCGCGCACCGTCCACGGGAAGCCGCTGATCTATTTCGACAACGCGAATACCAGTCAGAAGCCGGTATCGGTAATCGATGCTGTGGATAGGCATTACCGCGAACACAACGCCAATGTCGCCCGCGCCGTGCACCAGCTGGGCGAGGAAGCCACGGCGTCGTACGAAGGCGCGCGCGACAGTCTTGCGCGTTTCCTCAATGCGTCGTCGCGTAACGAAGTCATCCTTACCTCCGGCACGACGCAGTCGATCAATCTCGTCGCCTATAGCTGGGCGCTTCCGCGCCTGAAACCGGGCGACGCCATCCTGACGACTGTGATGGAGCACCACGCGAACATCGTGCCCTGGCAGATCGTGGCAGAGCGCACGGGTGCCGTGGTCAAGGCGGCTCCCATCGATGCGAACGGCGAACTCATCGTCGAGAAATTCGTGGAGATGCTGACACCGGACGTGAAGCTTGCCTGCGTCGCCCACGTGTCCAACGTACTCGGCACGGTCAATCCGGTGCGCGAACTGGCGCGCGAGTGCCGCAAGCGCGGCATCCCGTTGCTGGTGGACGGTTCGCAGGCGGCCCCGCATCGCCCGATCGATGTGCAGGCGCTTGGCTGCGATTTCTACGCGGTTACCGGTCACAAGATGCTGGCGCCGACGGGTACCGGTGCGTTGTGGGCGAAGCGCGAACACCTGGAGTCGATGCCGCCGTTCTTCGGTGGCGGCGAGATGATCCGCGAGGTGCGTTTCGACGGCACGGTGTTTGCCGATCCTCCGCATCGTTTCGAAGCGGGTACGCCGAACATCGCGGGGTTCGCCGGCATGACCGCCGCTATCGATTATCTGAACGGCATCGGCTTCGATCGGCTGGAGACTTACGAGCAGGGTCTGCTGGCCTATGCCACCGATGCGCTGGAGAGCGTGCCCGGCGTGCGTATCTTCGGCCGCGCGGCTGAAAAGGAGCCGGTCATTTCGTTCCTGATCGAAGGCGCGCATGCGAACGACATGGCGACATTGCTGGACCTGGAAGGCGTCGCCGTGCGCTCGGGTCACCATTGCGCGCATCCCCTGATGCAGTTCTTTGGCGTGCCGGCCACCCTGCGTGCCTCGCTTGCTTTCTACAACACCCGCGCGGAAGTGGATGGGTTCATCCGGGCGATAGAGAAAGTACGCAAGCTACTGCTCTGACAGAACGTCCCTGGCGGGGATATCATCTCCGCATGACGAACGCTCCTGCCTCGAAAACACTCTCCCCAGGGTTCCGTTACGCGACGCCGGCCGACGTGCCGGCGATCGTCGGACTTGTCGAATCCGCCTATCGGGGCGACGCCAGCCGGGCCGGCTGGACGACCGAGGCCGACCTGCTCGCCGGCAGGCGTACGGATGCCGAGGAAATAGGCCAGCTGCTGGCCGGTTCCGAAGGACGCTTCGTGCTTCTGGAAGAGGGCGGGGAGTTGCTCGCCTCCTGCTATATCGAGAAGAAAGGCGATGCCTGTTATTTCGGTATGTTCTCCGTGCGCCCGTTGCGACAGGGCGGCGGTATCGGCCGGCGCGTGGTCGCCGAGGTCGAGCGTCTCGCCCGGCAAGACTGGGCATGTTCGAGCGTCGAGATGGCCGTGATCGACGTGCGCGAGGAACTGATGGCCTGGTACGGCCGGCGCGGTTACGCGCGCACCGGGAGGTTCAGTCCGTTTCCCTATGGCGACGAGCGCTTCGGTATTCCCCTGCGCGACGATCTTCGTTTCGAGTACATGGTCAAGCCGTTGGGGGGTAAGGCATGAACGGTTGGGTCCGGGTCGGCACGCGCAGCGAGCTGCTTCCCGGGGAGCACCGCATTGTGTGGGACGGCGACACGGCGATCGCCGTCTACAACATCGACGGCGACCTTTATGCCATCGAGGACGTGTGTACCCACGACGGCGGCGAGCTGGCGGACGGACCGCTTATCGGCTTCGAGGTCGAATGCATCCGGCATGGCGCCCGGTTCGACGTGCGCACCGGCGCGGTAACCTGCCCGCCTGCCTACGAACCCGTGGCGACGTTCCCCGTGCGTGAAGACGAAGGCGCCATCTGGACCCAGGACAATCGCTGACCAACGGCACGTAGGCAGCTACCGGTCAAGGCCTTAGACTTGTCGGGGAACCAACATGCGAATGTGTTGTCTGAGGCGGCAATCGACGTGCGTCATGGGCATGTCTTTCGAAGTCCCTACGCTACAATGTCGAAAGATAAGTCTAAGGTTTGCCGCGCACTATCCGCTCGTCCCACAAGGCGAACGAAGCCCATGTGCCGGTACGTTAAAATTCCAGTGATCGGATGGCGGGAGTGGGCAGTGTCGTCTACTCGCACGGGCTTACCTTCTGACTGGCCGTATACGATCATAGGCCGTGATGACTAGACACTTCCTTGCCTGCGCGCTCGCGTCTTTCGCCGCCATGGCGGCTGGCTGCGCGGGGCTTGGCGTGAAGTATCCGCCGACGCCGCCCGAACTGCCGTCGCAATGGAGCGCGTTGCCGCCCGCGCCGGCGGCTACCGCGCCGGACCTGCACGGATGGTGGAAGGCATTCGGCGATCCCGCGCTCGACGCCGTCGTCGAGCGTGCGCTCAAGGACAACCTCGACGTCGCGCAGGCGATCGAACGACTGCAGGCAGCACGCAGTCTCGACCATCATTCCGGCGATCGTTTTCTTCCCTCGCTGAAGGGAAAGACGGACGACCTGTTCGATCCGGACGCCAGTGCGTCGTTCTTCGTCGCCGGGTTCGATTCGGTTTGGGAATTCGGTTTCTTCGGCCGTGCCACCGGTGCGGAGCGCGCCGCGCGCGGACAACTCCAGTCGAGTGTGGCCGAGGTGAAAGCCGCGCGCGTTACGGTCATCGCCGAAGTGGCTCGCAATTGGGTCGAAATGCGCGCCGCGCAGCAGCGGGTCCGGCTGTTGACGGATCTGCGCGACGAACGAGCCAGGCGCGTCGATCTGGTCGAGACCCGCGCGAAGCTGCGCATGGCGTCGCCCGTCGACGTCGCGAAGGCGCACGGCGAACTTGCTCGTGCCGAATCCGCGCTCATGGATCCCCAGCAGGCGTACGACACGGCATCCCGGCAGCTTGCGGTGCTGCTCGGCATGAACGCCCCGGATGCCGCGTGGGAGACGGTGGCCGACGTCCCCCAACTGGGCGACTGGAAACTCGACGGTGCGCCGGCCGAGCTGCTGCGCACCCGGCCGGAAATCGCGAAGGCGGAAGCGGATGTCGTGCGCGCGGCGGGCGAGCTCGGGCTCGCTCGCGCCGAAATGTATCCCAGCATCGGTCTGGGCGCCTCGATGATCTGGTCGACCAATATCGTCAGCTATCGCCGCACGCATACGCATGGCATCGCGTCTGTCGGCCCCATTCTGGATATTCCGTTGTTCGACTGGGGCATGCGCGCCGCCGCGGCGCACGCCAGCCGTCATCAGTTCCAGGCGACGGTGCTGGCCTATCGGCAAAGCGTCCTGCAAGGTGTCGCCGAAGTGCAGACGGCACTCGACAATCTGCAGATGCAACGCGAACGGGAACGTCACAGTCTGGATGCATGGCAGGCGTCCACGGTGGCCGACAACGCCATGGCTACCCGGAGGCGTCTGAAACTCGCGAGCGAACTGGATCGTGCGGATACCCGCGTCGCGGTGGCGGAAGCCGGCGTCGACATGGTGGATGCGCGGGCAACCCGCGACCTGGCTTATGTTGCGCTGTTCAAGGCGTTGGGAGGCGCTCCGGTAGTCGCGGATGAAGATCGCGACGCCGAGGCGGCGCGCTGATGGTTCCTCTCGCCCGCAAAACGCTTATCTACGAATGGCGCCGTTTTCTGCCGGCGATTCTCGCCGTCGGCTTCGCCGGCCTGCTGCAGGTGCTGCAGGCGGCGCTCGTCCTTGGCATCTTCAGCAGCGCCAGTGTTTACATCACCGGATCGACCGCCGATATATGGGTGGGTTATCCGGGCACGCAAAGCGTCGACCAGGGGCGCTCGCTCGATCCCAACGTCGAAATGCATATGCGGATGGACCCCGACGTAACGCAGGTCGAGCCATTCATCTGGCTGGATGGCGACTGGCGGGGCGACCGCACCACGGGTGGCGTATCGGTTTACGTGTCGGGAATCGATCCCCGTCCCGAAGGACTGATGTTCGCCCGCGTGCTGGACAAGGACATGCGCGCCCGTCTGGAAGAGCCGGACGCTGTCGTCGTCGACCGTGCGGATCTGGAGAAGCTCGGTGTCGGCGTGGGCAAGCAGGCCGCGATCAATGGGCATACGGTGCGCATTGTCGGTGTGAGTTCGGGCCTGCGCGCACTGGGCGGGGTGAACGTCGTGACGTCGCTGGAAACGGCGCGCCGGCTGAACCCCGATCCTCAGGATGCCGGTCGCCCGACGTATCTGGTAGCGAAGCTCGATGCGAACGCCGATACGAAATCGGTCGCCGCACGGCTGCGGCATGCCACCGGCTTCGGTCCCTACGATGTCTGGGCGGCGCGCGATTTCGCACGGCGAACGGTTCTTTACTGGATGCTGGATACAGGTGCCGGCGCGGGCGTGCTGTTCCTCGCGGGTATCGTCTTCCTGGTCGGTGCCGTCATCACCAGCCAGACGCTGGTCGCGGCGGTGGCCGGTTCCGTTCGCGAATACGCGACGCTCAATGCGCTGGGCGTCGGCTTGCCCGCACTGCGCCGGGTCGTGCTGGAGCAGGCGTTCTGGGTGGGTGCGCTGGGATTACTCGGCGCATCGTTCGTCGGGGCGCTGTTGATGGCGATCGCCCGAAGCCGCGACGTACCCGTGTACCTCAGCGTACCCGTCACATTGATATGCGCGCTGCTCGTCATGGCGCTGGCCGCGGTGTCGGGTCTCGCCGCCATGCGCAGCCTGCGCCGCGCCGATCCCGCCACGTTGCTGAGGTGATGCCATGAATTCACTTCTCGACAGTAAGCGTTATGCCGGACCCAGCCTGAGGGCCGAGCGGGTCACGAAGTCGTTCGTCACGGGGCGCGTTCGCACGAGCGTCCTTCACGAAGTGTCGCTGGAGCTTCACGCGGGCGAACTGACGCTGATTTCCGGACCGTCCGGTTGCGGCAAGAGCACGTTGCTGGCGATATTGAGCGGCCTGCAAAAGGTCGACTCCGGCGAGGTATTCGCTCTGGGCGACAAGCTGGACGACCTCGGGCAACGCGAGCTCGAACGGTTTCGCCTGGCTCACACCGGTTTCGTTTTTCAGGGCTTCAACCTGTTCCCCGCGCTGACGGCGCTGGAGCAGGTGGAACTTCCGCTGCATTACCTGGGGCTGCCTTCGCGCGAAGTTCGCGAGCGGGCGCTTCGTTCGCTGGACGAAGTGGGCGTCGCTCATCGGGCCTCCCTGCGCCCGACCGAACTTTCGGGTGGCGAAAAGCAGCGCGTCGCGGTGGCCCGCGCCATGGCGAAAGAGCCCGAGCTGCTCTTCGCCGACGAGCCGACCAGCGCACTGGATGCCGCGAACGGGCAGATGGTGATCGATCTGCTTCATCGTATAGCGCGTACCCATGGCACCACGGTCCTGTGCGTCAGTCACGATCCTCGTCTTCTGGGTCACGCGGATCGCGTGCTTGCCATGGAAGACGGGCGGATACTAAGCGATCAGCGCCACACGCCCGAACTGGCGCCGGGTCGCTCGAACCAGGAGATATCTTCGTTATGAACGCGATTGCAACGCACCGGAATGCGTGCCTGATCCTGCTTTCGCTCGCCCTCGCGGGGTGTTCGGGGCATGGGAATGCACCCGCGACCGCAAGCGCGCCCGAGTCGAACTACGCTGCCGCCGCGCGTGGTCGCGTCGACGTCGAGGGTGGACTGCTTTCGCTTTCGATGCCACGCGACGGCGTGCTTGTGCGGATGGATGTGCACGAAGGCGACAACGTGAAGGCGGGGCAGGTTCTGGCAGCCCTCGACGACACGCCGGCGAAGCTTGCCGTCACCGCGGCCGAAGCGGAGCGTGCCCAGGCGAACGCGCAGATCGCCTCGCTGGGCAAGCGCATCGCGGCTGCGAAGCAGCGCGCACAACGGCTTGCCCAGGCGGAAGCCAGTGGCGCGGGAGACGGGCAGAGCGCCGACGATGCGGCGGACGCACTGGTCCAGCTCGGCGCGGAACAGGATGCCGCCACGGCGCAGGTCGCGGTACTCGCCCAGAAAGTCAGCGCCGCAAACTACGAGCTTGCCCAGCGCACGCTACGCGCGCCCTCCAATGGACTGATCACCCGGGTGCTGGCCCGTCCCGGCGCGTCCGTGGGAACGGAGAGTCCGCTCATCGTTCTGTTGCCCGATACGCCGCGTCTCGTTCGCGCCGAACTCAGCGAAACCTTTGCCAATAACGTGCAGCCGGGCATGCATGCGGAAGTCACGGCCGACGGCGATGCGAAAGCGACGCCCCGGCAGGCGACGGTGGTGCGTGTCGGGTCCGTGATCGGCCCCGGCGTTCTGGACGACGACGCACAGGCACGGGCGAATGCGCGCACGGTGGAATGTGTGTTGTCTTTCGATACGCCGCAGGACCTTCGCATCGGGCAACGCGTTCTGGTGCGTTTCGCGAAGCAGGGCGCGAAGCCCTGACGCACGGCGAAGGGCTGGCTCAGAAGTGGTAGACGAAGGCCAGTGTCTGCGACATCTGGGTCCGCGAGCCATACGAACGGACCATCGGGCTGTTTGCCGCAGCCCCCAGCAGACGGCCAATATTGATCGACAGTGCGAAGCCCGTATGTTCGCTGGTGGGCAGGAAGGCGTCGTACTCGATATAGGCCATCTGTGCCCCGGCGCCCGGTCGCCATGGCGCGGTTCCGATGCTCGTGGCCTCGTCGGTACTCAGGCCGAAGAAGCGACGCATCGCCGGACCGTTCATCGCCTGCCATTGCAGCTCGAACGACTGCTCGATATAGCCGATATCGGGTAGCTTCAGATCGCCGTAGACATCCAGGTACGCTCCCGCTCCGGCGGTGTCGTGACTTACACGCGAGCCCACGCTCCACTGCTCGTCGAACGCGTATTCGACGTATCCGCCGCCCTGCAGTCGCGGCGAGAGCGACGTGACCTTGCCGCCAAGCGTGCCCAGGTCTTCATGGCTGCGGCCCCACATGTAATTTCCGTACAGGCCGCCATGCCAGTGCGTACCGTGGATCAGATCGACGGTCAGGCCGTCGACCGTCGACAGCTCGCCCAGCCCGGGCAGGTCGATGTCGACGTAGGGCAAGAGCTGGTTGCGATGGGTGTTGGCGCCGATCCAGGACGGCATGTGCTGCACCCCGGCGCCGAACGCGTAGCTGGGCTCCTCGCTGGCGGAAGCGAGGCCCGATACGACTAGCAGGGCCATCGGGATTCCGGTGAGGAGCGAGCGAAGCGGCATGGGCACGGATATGGGGGGTGATCGGGCGGAAATCATAGTCGGGCAAAGTGAACGGGAGCCTCCTTAGGGGAACCTTTGGCCGCTGGGAAAGGGGTGCGAAAGGTACCGTCCCTAACCTGCCGTCAATCCTGATGGTGGACTTTCTACGTGAATCATTCGGTTTCCTGGAACATTCTCTGCGACTTCGACGGCACGATTACCGTCGAGGACGTGATCGATTCGCTGCTCGACCGCTTCGGCCGCCCCGGCTGGGAAGTGCTCGAGCGCGACTGGCGCGCGGGCCGCATCGGTTCGGCCGAGTGCATGGCCGGGCAGGTCGGTCTTCTCGACGTCAGCCGCGAGGAAATGGACGCGCATCTCGACGGGCTGCATATCGACCATGGCTTTCCGGCGTTCGTCGGTCAGGCGAAGCGTCTTGGCATGCCCATCCGCGTCGTCAGCGACGGACTCGATTACGCCATCGATTCGATCCTGAGCCGTCATGGTCTGGATACGCTGCCGGTTGCCGCCAATCACCTGAACATGGCGGGCGAGCGCGAGTGGCGTCTGACGTCGCCGTTCCGCAAGCCGGACTGCCGTAGCGGTACCTGCAAGTGCGCCTGCGTTGCCGAAGCGCGCAGCGATGGTCGCAAGACGCTGTTGATCGGCGACGGCGCGTCGGATTTCTGCGCCGCCGACACCGTCGATTTCGTGTTCGCCAAGAACCGTCTGATCGAACACTGCCGCGCCGCGGGTATTCCCTATGTGCCCATCGCCAGTTTCGACGAAGCGCTCGAGCTTCTGCCCGCGCTTGCCGACGGACGTCTCCCGCCCGAGATCGTCGTCCACCCGATTTCCGCACTTACGACGTAACAGGATTTTCCTCCCATGAACGTTCTGACCAAGAATCCCAAGGTCGTCATCGACGACGCCCAGTTGCTCGTCGACGAGGCGAAATACTGTTCGTTCGGCGACACCGTGCATTATGTCGATCCGCCGAAGATCTTCCGTCATGCGGAAGGCAGCTACATCTACGACAGCGAGGACATCCCCTTCCTCGACCTGCAGATGTGGTACTCGGCCGTGAACTTCGGTTACGGCAACAAGCGCCTGAACGATTGCCTGAAAGACCAGATCGACCTGCTTCCCCAGGTGGCCAGCCAGTACCTGCACCAGACGAAGATCGAGCTTGCCAAGACGATCGCGGTCGACGCGAAGTCGAAGTTCGGTCTGGACGGCCGCGTGCATTTCAACGTCGGCGGTGCGCAGGCGGTGGAAGACTCGCTGAAGATCGTGCGTAACGCGCGTAACGGCAAGAGCCTGATGTTCGCGTTCGAAGGCGGTTATCACGGCCGTACGCTGGGCGCGTCGTCCATCACGTCCAGCTACCGCTATCGCCGCCGCTTCGGCCACTTCGGCGAGCGCGCGATGTTCGTTCCGTTCCCGTATCCGTTCCGTCGCCCGAAGGGCATGACGCCGGAAGAATACTCCGACGCCTGCGTACGCCAGTTCGAGCGTCTGTTCGAGACCGAATACAACGGCGTGTGGGATCCGAAGGCGGGGCAGGCCGAATACGCCGCGTTCTACGTCGAGCCGATCCAGGGCACCGGTGGCTACGTCATCCCGCCGAAGAACTTCTTCATCGATCTGAAGAAGGTGCTCGACAAGTACGGCATCCTGATGGTCTGCGACGAAATTCAGATGGGTTTCTGGCGCACGGGCAAGCTCTGGTCGATCGAGAACTTCGGCGTGAATCCGGACATCATTGTCTTCGGCAAGGCGCTGACCAACGGCCTCAATCCGCTGTCCGGTCTGTGGGCGCGCGAAGAACTGATCAATCCGACGATCTTCCCGCCGGGTTCGACGCATTCGACGTTCAACTCCAATCCGCTCGGTACGGCGCTCGGTCTCGAAGTCATCAAGATGGGCTACGAGCTGGACTACGGCACGAAGGTCGTGGAGAAGGGCAAGCACTTCCTCGATGGCCTGAAAGACCTGCAGAAGCGTCACAAGGAAATTGGCGACGTCGACGGCCTCGGTCTCGCGCTGCGTGCCGAAATCTGCACCGACGACGGCTTCACGCCGAACAAGGAACTGCTCGACCGCATGGTCGACATCGGCCTTGCCGGCGGCCTGGAGCACAACGGCAAGAAGATCGGCCTCGTGCTGGACGTGGGCGGCTGGTACAAGAACGTCATCACGTTCGCGCCGTCGCTCGACATCAGCCACGAAGAGATCGACCTGGCCATCTCGCTGCTCGATCAGCTGCTGACCAAGGCCAAGCGCGCCTGATGGGCCGGACGGGTGGGCCGGGCGTGAACGCCCGGCCCACCCGTTGCCGTGGAAGATCGCGGCCTCAACGAGGCTCGCACACCGCCAGGACGGCATTCAGGCCACCGAATGCGAATGAGTCGGACAGCGCCGCCCGCACGTGCATCACGCGGGCATCGTTGCGAACGATATCCAGATCGCAGTCCGGATCGCTGTCGATGAAGTTGGCCGTGGGCGGTACGATGCCTTCCTTGATCGCCCCGATCGTCGCGATGAGTTCGAGTGCACCGGAGGCACCAAGCGCATGGCCATGCATCGATTTGGTCGAGGAAACACATATGTTCCGCGCGTGCGCACCCAGCGCCATGTGGAGTGCACGGGTTTCCGTGACGTCGTTAGCCTGCGTGCCCGTGCCGTGCGCGTTGACGTAGTCGATCGCGGAGGGTTCCATACCCGCATCGGCAAGCGCCGCATGGATGGCTTGCGCGGCGCCGTTGGCGGAGGGCGCCACGATGTCGCCCGCATCCGAACTCATGCCTACGCCCGCGATCTCGGCAAGAACCGTCGCACCGCGTCGACGCGCATGCTCGATGGATTCGAGTACGAACATGCCGGCGCCTTCGCCCAGCACCAGTCCGCGCCGCTGCTTGCAGAAGGGGCGGCAGGTATCGTCCGCAAGAATACGCATCGCTTCCCACGCCCGGATGACTCCGAACGAGAGACAGGCCTCCGTGCCGCCCGTCACGGCGACGTCGACCATGCCGCTGCGGATCATGCCGACGGCCTGGGCGATCGCGTGGTTGGCCGATGCGCACGCGCTGGTCACCACGAACGCGGGGCCGGACAGGCCGAATTCGATGCCGATGTGGCTCGCTGGAGCGCTGGCCATGATGCGCACGATGCTCAGGGGATGGACGCGCTGTCCGTTGCCCTCGCCATACAGGTGGCGACTCGTATCGTCGTGCGAGGTCTCGCCGCCGGCGCCCGTGCCGATGACCACCGCCGTGCGGGTGCGCAGTCCGTCGTCGAACGCGATGCCCGACTGGGCGACCGCTTCGCGTGCCGCGAGCAGGGCGAACTGGGATATCCGGTCGAGCAGGGGAAGTACGTGAGGATCGAAGTGCGATTCGGGCGTGAAGTCGGGGACCTGCGCCGCGATGCGCGCGCGAAGTTCCGCCGAGCGGGGATGGACCAGTGGCCGGATAGCGGACTGGCCTGCCACCAGTCCATCCCACAATCGATCCGCTCCGATACCGAAGGCGCTTACCGCGCCCATACCCGTGATTGCTACACGACCTTCCTGGATTGCACGCATCGCCTGACTCCCCGGCTGGTTTCGTTTCGCCTTGCGGCGCGGAGTGAACCGGACGATCAGGGGGAGGGTGCGGCATCCTTGCGTGCCAGCGCTTCACGCAGCGCACCGATCAGTCCTGCGACCGTATCGCCGTCGAAGTTGGGATCGCGCTCGGGAAAGGTCACCTTGAACTCTTCCTCGATGTCGAAAATCACCTCGATAGCGTCGAGGGATGTCACGCCCAGATCCTTCAACGTCGATTCGGGCGTGATGGTGGACCGGTCTATCTTCGCGTCGTTGGCGATGATATCGAATACCTTGCTTTCAATCGGATCGCTCATAGTCCCGACCTCCCCGTTGCCGCGAACCCCGGAGCCAAAACGGCATCCGGCTGGCGTGGCACCCCGAGTCTAAACGCAAAAAGCTTACGCATGCCTTTCCTCAATCAACTCGAACCGGACAGCCTGCTCGGGCACTTCGACCGACACCCTCCCGTCGGCTTCGATACCTTGCGTTCGAAGGACGGAATGCCCCTGTTCGCGGCTCCGTTCGATCTGCTGACGACGGCCGATGATGCGTTGCGCCATCGCGTTCAGGGTTTGCCCTTGTATCGCTTATGGTCGCGCCTGCTCCGGCCGCGGACGTGCTTTGCCGGAACGACCGTGACCGAGTACGCGGTGTTCCCCGTCGGAGCCGATCCCGCCGCGCTGGCTGCGGAGCTTCGATCGACTGTCGGACGGGCGCATACGCTGCTGGTGGTCAAGGACATTCCGCTCGGATCGCCGTTGCTCGATGCGTCGTCCGGCGACTGGTCGCAGCGCTTCGTCGATGCCGCCGAAGCGCAGGGCTTCATCACCGTCGAAGGGCAGGCGCTTGCGTGGCTGCCGATCGATTTTGTTTCGGCGGAAGACTATCTGAGCCGGATGTCGGCGAGCCGGCGGAAGAATCTGCGTCGCAAGCTTCGTTCCCGCGACGAGCTGGAGATCGAGGCGATACCCACGGGCACCGCTTTCGCCGATGAAGGTCTCGTCGAGCGTTTCTATGCGTTGTATTGCGAGGTTTACGCGCAAAGCGAAACGCATTTCGATCTGCTGACGCTCGATTTTTTCCGGGATGCATTTCAGGATGCGGACGGTGGCGGCGTGGTGTTCGTTTATCGCAAGGACGGCGAGACGATCGGATGGAACCTCTGCTACGAACACCAAGGCCGGCTGCTGGATAAGTACATCGGCTTCTCCTATCCCCGGGCTCGCGACTACAACCTGTATTTCGTGAGCTGGATGCATAACCTCGAGTACGCCAGACAACGAGGTCTTACGCACTATGTGGCAGGGTGGACCGATCCGGAAGTAAAGGCATCGCTGGGCGCGAGCTTCCACATGACGCGTCACGCGGTATACATACGCAACCCTCTGCTCCGTTTCGTGCTTCGCCGCCTGGCGAAGCACTTCGAGAGCGATCGCCAGTGGCAGGAAAAGCACAATGCGTCCCGTCGTCCTTGATATCGATGGTTCGGTCGGGCCACTGGCCCGCCGGATCGTGCTGCCGCTGGAAGAGTGGCAGGAGTCGCTGCGCTTCGCCTGTTCGCTGGGAGCGCTGCGTCGTTTTCGCGAAACGCTGGATGCCACGTTGCCTGCCGATTTCGGTACCGTTTTCACGGGCAGCGGAGACTTCCATCACCTTACCTGGCCGCTGATCGAGAGAGTACCCGGCCGCGAGCCGTTCCAGGTCGTGGTATTCGACAACCATCCGGACAACATGCGCTTTCCGTTCGGCGTGCATTGCGGATCGTGGGTACGCCGGGTTGCGATGTCTCCGCGCGTCACGCACGTCCATGTCGTCGGCATTACTTCGGGCGATATCGGGCGTAAGCACGCGTGGGAGAACTATCTGGCCCCGTTGCGTGCACGCAAACTCACGTACTGGTCGTCCGGTGTGGATACCGGTTGGGCGCAGCGCATCGGACTTGGCCATGGATTCCGCAGCTTCGCCTCGTCCGCCGACCTGGTCGCCGCATTCGTCGACGAGCAGAAGGGGCGTAGCGATGCGACGTATCTGTCGATCGACAAGGATGTTTACGACGCGTCCGTTGCGATGACGAACTGGGACCAGGGTACGCTGGACGAGGCGGGCGGCGAGGCGATGATCGACGCGTTGCGCGGACGTATCGTGGGTAGCGACGTGACTGGCGAGATATCGCGTTATCGCTACAAATCGTGGTGGAAGCGTCGTCTGAGCGCGATGGACGGTCAGGAAGAAGTTGCCGAGGAAAGCCTCGCGGCATGGCAGGCACAGCAGCACGCACTCAACGAACGCCTGCTGCTAGCCATAGCACGCAATACCGCCAGCCCCGTGTTGTAGGAGCCTGCAAGCGGGGCCCTACAAAAAAGGTTCTTCACGCATGGTCTGGGAGGGCTCGGCTTCGCCATTGCTTTTGCGTTCGGACGCTTCGCGAAGAGCCGTCGGCCACCGCCCTCGACGCTCCGGCTTCACCGTCGCTCGGGAAAAGAGAGCCGCTGCGCGGCTAGTGTCTTAATGGCTGCGCCCCGTCGCGCCCGCGCGGCGGGCGGGGGTTTTCGATTCGGCCTCCGTGCCTCAGCGAAAACGGCGGACCGTCCGGGTCCGCCCCCTCCGGGCCTTGTCCGCCCGCCGCGCTCGGTTCCGCAAGTCGCGTCGAGGGCGGTGGCCGACGGCTCTTCCGGATGTTGCGGTGACGTGGGGAAAAGCAGCGCGTGACGCATGACCGATGGTGACCCGCATCCGGTCCGGTTCCGTCACGTGCTCGGCTCGCGCTCTGCCCGCAGCAAACCGCAGTCGACGGTGCCGTGGCCGGGTTGGCCCTTGGGGCCGCCTTAGCCGAGGGCCGCGATCACCCACTGACGTAGCGAAGTGGGCGCTACGGCCCGCTCCCGCAGGGACGGCGCCGAAGGCCCCAAGGGCCAACCTGGTCGCGGCTTCCCCGACAGCACAAGTGTAAGACGGCTGTCCTCGACCGAAGCTCGACAAGACACGTCAAGCCGCCCCCGCTAATGCGTGAAGACCCATAAAAAAATAGCGTTACAGCCTTCCGATCATGTACTGCACGATCAGGCTCGTCACCGCTACCGATGCCCACACGCCCAGTCCCAGCAGGATCGGGCGCGGGCCGGTCGAGGCCATGCGCCGCAGGTCGGCCGACAGGCCGATCGAGGTCAGCGCCACGACGATCAGGCACTCGGCCGCGAAGTGAACCCAGGGTAGTGCGACCTCGGGTACCAGTCCCGCGGTACGCACGGCCGAAGCGACCAGGAACCAGAGGATGAACCAGGGAAAGATGCTGCGCAGGCTGAAGTCGCTGCGGCCGCTGCGCTTTTCCTTCCAGCCGACGATCAGCGCGAGAACGAGGCAGATGGGGATGATCAGCGTGGCGCGCGTGAGCTTGACGATGGTGGCGTAGTCGCCGGCGGCATGACTGAAACTGTAGCCCGCCGCGACGACCGATGAGGTGTCGTTGATCGCGGTGCCTGCCCACAGGCCGAAGCCGAGGTCGGACAGATGCAGCAGATGGCCGAGCGCGGGAAACAGCAGCACCGCTACAAGGTTGAAAAGGAAGATGGTCGAAATCGCGAACGCGGTGTCGTGCTCGTCGGGCTTGAGGATGGGCACCACGGCGGCGATAGCCGAACCGCCGCAGATGGCGGTGCCCACGCCGATCAACAGGCGCAGCTTGTCGTGCACACGCAGGACCTTGCCCAGGACGAATGCGGAGATGCCGGCAGCGGCCACCGTGGTCACCGTGACCGACAGCGATTCGAGCCCGGTATGCGCCACTTGGGTCAGGCTCAGGCCGAAGCCAAGCGCGATGATCGACCACTGAAGAATCTGCTTCGACGCGAAACGGATGCCCGGCTGGAACGACGCGGCGGGCGGGGCGAAATGGCGCACGATCAGCCCGAGAACGATGCCGAACACGGCGCCGCCCACCAGCGGCAGCAGTTTCCCCAACCCGAAAGCGACGGCGGCGACGGCGAAAGCCAGGGCCAGGCCGGGAAGCTTGTTCTGTGCGGGAGGGATGGTGACGGTTTCGATGGCGGACATGAGGGTGGTTCCGGAGCGATGGCGCTATTTTCCGCTCCTGGAACATATAAGCATATTGAGTATGTCTTATTCAATGTATAAGAATGACTGATGATAGGAGTCAGCCCCCGCCAGCTCGAAGTCTTCGTGGCCATTGCCCTGGATGGCAGCGTTCGCGCGGCCGCCGAGCGTCTGTATCTCAGCCAGCCGGCCGCCAGCATGGCGCTGGCGGAGCTGGAGCGTCAGTTGGGTTCACCCTTGTTCGCCCGCGAGAAGGGGCGGCTGAGGCTCAACGCACGCGGCCGGGAACTGTTGCCGCTGGCGCAGGAGCTGATCGAACGTTTCGCGGAACTGGAGCGTCGCGCCGGCGATGCCAGTGCGGCGTTGAGTGGCGAACTTCGCGTCGGTGCAAGCAATACGGTCGGCAACTATCTGGTCGGCGATCTGCTCGGTCCGTTTGCCTCGGCGCATCCGGGCGTGTCGTTGCGGCTTGGCGTCGCCAATACGGCGCGCATTGCCGAAGGTGTGCTGGATCATGCTTACGATGTCGGTTGCGTCGAAGGCCCGGTCACGCACGCGTCGCTGGACGTACGCCCCTGGCGCGAAGACTGGCTGGCGGTATGCGTGCGTCCGGACCACCGTCTTGCGGGAAAACCGCGGCTGCGCCGCGAAGACTTCGCCGGCGAACGCTGGGTGCTGCGCGAACGCGGCTCCGCGACCCGCGCCATGAGCGAACGCGCACTGGCGGAACTGCCCGCCGGCACGACGGTCCTGGAGCTCGATCAGTCCGAGGCGATCAAGCAGGCGGTGATCGCGGGATTGGGCATCGCCTGTCTTCCCGCGGTGGCGATCGGCGATGCCGTTGCGGCGGGGCGGTTAGCTGTACTCAAAACGCCGTTTCTGGATATGCGCCGGGTACTGTCGGTGGTGGTGCACCGGTCGCGTTATCGCGGGGCGCTGCTGGATGCGTTTCTGGGGATGTTGTAACCGGAGCGCTTTCCATCCATCCCTTGTAGGAGCCCGCAAGCGGGCTCCTACAACGAGAAGGCGGGGTAGCGGTGGTTACAGCGCCTCGACCTCATCGGTATCGCATTCGCCGATGACACCGTGCGTAAGCACCGTGAGCAGGTGCGCCTCGACCTCGTCGCGGGTATGCGCGCGGAACAGCTTCGGGGCTGCCTGCCGCAATGCCTTGCAATCGAGCACAGTCAACTTGTCGCGCACCTGTAGTAACTGGCCCGGATGCATGCTGAATTCCTCGAGGCCCATGGCGACGAGGAGTGGCGTGAACGCGGTATCGCCCGCGATTTCACCGCAGAGACTGACTGGCTTGCGTGCCCGGCGAGCTGCGGCGATGACGTGTGCGATAAGGCGCAGGAACGCCGGTTGCAGCGGGTCGTAAATCCCTTCCAGTGCATCGTTGTTGCGATCGGCGGCCAATACGTACTGGGCCAGATCGTTCGTTCCGATGGATAGGAAATCGGCTTTTTGCAGAATGCTGGTCACACCGATGGCGGCGGCGGGCACTTCGATCATTGCGCCGATATCGAGGCGCTCGGGCAATTCGTGGCCTTCGCGGCTCAATGCTTCGCGGGCTTTCTTGATCAGCGCGCGTACGGCGACCATTTCGCCCATATGCGTGACCATGGGCACGAGGATCCTGATCGGGCCGTAACATGCCGCGCGCAGGATGGCGCGCAACTGCACGCTGAAAACATCCGGGTAGCGCAGGGACAGTCGCACGCCGCGCACGCCGAGCGCGGGATTTTCTTCGCCGCGAATGGTCAGTCCGGCGGCGTCGGCTTTGTCCGCGCCGAGATCCAGCGTACGGATGGTGACGGGCAGGCCGCCCATGCCGAGAACCAGGTCGCGGTAGGCCACGAACTGTTCGTCTTCGGAAGGCAATCCGCGTTGGCGCAGGAAAAGGAATTCGGAACGATAAAGACCGATACCGTCGGCGCCGCGCGCCCGCGCCTGGGCGACATCGCTTGCGATTTCCGCATTCGCGAAAAGACGCATATGCGCGCCATCGCGGGTAAGCGTCGGCGCGGAGGCCAGAGCGGCGAGGCGGCGGCCTTCCTGAGCCGCCTGACGCTGCCATTGACGGTAGCGCGCGAGATCCTGGGCGGTGGGATGGACGATGACATCGCCGTTCTCGGCGTCGATCAGTACGAGGTCGTCGTCGTTGATGGTGGCCAGCGCGTCGCGCGTGCCGACCAGCATGGGCAGGTTGAAACTGCGCGCCAGGATGGCGCTGTGCGAGTACACGCTGCCGGCGCTGGCGACGACGCCGAGCATGCCTTGCCCGGCCATGGATGCCATGTCGGCGGGGGCGACGGTGTCGCTGACGACGATTTCGCCGACACGTGCCGCGAGCTTGCGTTCTTCGCGACTGGACTGCTGCTGCAGCACCGACATCACACGACCGATGACCTGGTCGATGTCTTCGCCGCGGCTCTTGAGGTATGGGTCGTTCATCGCATCGAACACGGCGGCGAGCCGGTCGCGCTGCATCTTCAGCGCCGCGCTGGCCGTGTAATGGCCTACCGAGATGAGTTCGTCCAGTCCGCGTAGCAGTTCGTCGTCGTCCAGCAGCAGACTGTGCGCGTCGATGAAATCGCCGACCTCGCGGGCAAGGGCGCCATGCAGTTTGCTGCGCAGTTCGCGCAACTCCTGCCGGGCCGTGTCGATCGCCTTGTGCAGGCGTTCGATTTCCGGACCGATTTCGTCGTTCTCGAGCAGACGCGTGTCGACGGTGTAGATGCTGGGCTGAACAAGACGCGCGCGTCCGAGGGCCATGCCCCTGGCTGCGGGTGTGCCGGTCAGCACGTATCTCATTCGAACCTCGTCGTACTGCCTTCGGACATGCGTTAAGCGCCTTCGTCGAACTTGCGGTTGAACAGGTCGATGACGGCCGCGAGCGCGGCGTCCTCGTCCGGGCCGTCCGCGCGCACAGTAAGGGAAGTGCCCATTCCCGCCGCGAGCATCATGACGCCCATGATGCTTTGCGCATTCACTTCGCGTCCCTTATTGAGAAGCCACACGCCGGATTTGAAGCTCGAGACCAGCTGTACCAGCTTGGCCGAGGCTCGCGCGTGCAGGCCGAGCCGGTTGGATACCACGATGTCCTGTTCAAGCATGGTCGATGAAAATTCCCCCGCGACCGCCCGTGGCGGCGATTTCCGCCAGTTCGGGTAGCGTTTTTTCCGAGTAGTTGAGAACGCGTAGCAGCATTGGCAGATTCAGGCCCGAGACACAGCGCAGATGGACGCCGAGTTCGCCGAGCGACAGGCCGATATTGCAGGGCGTGGCGCCGTACAGGTCGGCCAGCACCAGCACGCCGTCGCCCTGGTCCAGGTCGCGGGCGTGTTTCGCCGTGAGCGTACGCATGATGTCGGGGTCGGAGTTGGCCGGTACCTCGACGGCATCCACGGTCAGCGGAAGCGAGGGTATGACATGGCGCGCGGCGGAGATCAGCGCTTTGCCGACCGCCTCGTGCGTCATGAGCAGAACGCCGACGCTCATGTCTGTGGATCGCGTGTTGTGAAAAGTTTCGTCATGGCGTCATTCGAGTTCGCGGTGGAAGGTGAGGACGTTGCCGCGCTCCGCGCGAAAATGCTGGGCGAGTTTCTCGACCAGGTAGACGGATCGATGACGGCCCCCGGTACAACCGATCGAGACGGTGACATAGCTGCGGTCGGCACCTTCGAAACGGGGTAACCAGGTTTCCAGCCAGCGCACCACATCGCCATAGTACTCGCCTGCCATGGGCTGCGCCTCCAGATACTCGCGCACGGGCAGGTCCTTGCCCGACAAAGGGCGGAGGGCGGCCTCCCAGTGTGGGTTCGGCAGGCACCGGGCGTCGAAGACGAAATCGGCGTCGGGCGGTAGCCCGCGACGGTAGGCAAACGATTCGAAGAGCAGGGTGGTGCCGTCCGACGCCTCGGCGTAGCCCGTGGCGAACAGCCGGCGAAGCTGGTGGACGTTGAGTTCGCTGGAATCGATCACCTTGTCGGCGATGTTCACCAGCGGACGCAGCAGCTTGCGTTCCTGGGCGATGGAATCGGCCAGCGACAGGCGCTCGATAGCCAGCGGGTGACGGCGGCGGGTTTCCGAATAGCGCTTGATGAGCACTTCGTCGCGGCTGTCCAGGAAGATCAGGTGGACCTGGACACCGGACGTGGCCAGTTCGGAAAGCACCTGGGGCATGCGCTGGAGGTCGGCGACGCGATTACGCACGTCGACGCCTACTGCGATCCGCTTGCGCGGACCGTGTTCGCCGTGGCTGACCGCCGCGACCAGTTGTGGCATCAGCGCGGCCGGCAGGTTGTCCACGCAGTAGAACTCGAGATCCTCGAGCGCGCGCAGGGCGACCGTCTTGCCGCCGCCGGACATGCCGGTCAGGACGACGAGATGAATGGCGTCGGCGTCGACGATGGGGGTAAACGGGCTCTCGGTCATCGTGTCTCTACCAGGGAGGAAGCCGACGCATCTGATGTGCCTGACGGTCGATGAATGTCTGGGCCGGATCGATGCCCTTGCTCTTCAGTACGTGGTTGCGCACGGCGGCCTCGACCAGCACCGACAGATTGCGGCCGGGGGCCACGGGAATGGTAATCATCGGCACGTCGACATCGAGGACGTTGCGCCGACTGACGTCGCCGGTGAGGCGGGTCATGGCGTCGGTTTCCTCGCCGTCGCGCATCGGCTTCAGGTGAATCACGAGACGAAGGTACTTGGAGGGCTTGACCGCCGTGTGACCGAACATCTCGCGGATATTCAGCACGCCCAGTCCGCGCACCTCCAGCAGGTCCTGCAACAGCTCGGGGCAGGCGCCGTCGATAACGTCCGGTGCGATCAGGGTGAACTCCGTCGCATCGTCGGCCACCAGGCGATGGCCACGGCTGATCAGTTCCAGCGCCAGTTCGCTCTTGCCCGAACCCGGACCACCGGTGATCAGGACGCCGATGGAGAAGACTTCGAGGAAAACGCCGTGCAAGGTGACCCGCGGCGCGAGGGTGCGCGCGAGGTGGTATTGCAAGTACGTCAGAAGTTCGTGTCCGCGCTTGGTGCTCTGCCAGAGTGGCGTGTCGGTTTCTTCTGCTACTTCGCGCAGGTCGGAAGGAATCGACTGGTCTTTCGTGACGATCAGCGCGGCTGGCTGGTAGGCGGCGATCTTGTGGATCGTTTCCCAGCGCTGGCGCGAATCGAGGCCATCGAGGTAAATGAGCTCCTCGGTACCGACGATCTGGATCTTGTTGGGGTAGATGACGTTGAGGTAGCCAACCAGCGAGGGCCGGCGGCTCTGCTTCGCGTTGGGCTCCAGGACGCGGGCTTCGCCACGCATGCCGGCGGCCCAGCGCAGCGCCATGCGCTCGTGCACTCCGTCGAACAGTTGTCTGGCGGTAAGCCGGTCCACTCGGGATCCTTTGACGGCAGGTTGCGACGCCACCTGCGGCGTCGTCGTGGACCGTATTGTGCCATCAAGAGGGTTCGGCTGGCCCGGCAAGGCCTGGTGGCTGGCAGGCCGCCCCGGATGGGGCGGCCTTAGGAGCGCGCATTAACCCGCGGCGCGGGCGTTGCGGACTTCCTGATTGTGGTGGTCGGTGAGTTTTTCCTTGTGCTTGCGCAACTGGTCGACCAGCTTGGCCATCATCGCGTCGATGGCGACGTACATGTCGGTGCCTGTGGCCTCGGCGTGCAGGTTGTCGCCGGCGCAGGCGAGCGTTCCCGCGGCCTTTTTCTCGGCATCGACGGAGAGGACCACGGTCAGAATTTTTATGTTTTCGAAAAGGCGTTCGAAGCGGCTGATTTGTGACTCGACTCGTTCGCGCAGAGCCGGGGTGATGTCGATGTGCTTGCCGCTGAGCTGTACTTTCATGACGCCTCCTTGTTGCTGAGGTTGTCGCCGTTTCGGCGACGAGGACGGAGCGGCCGTGGCCTGCTCCTCGAGCCTGAACTTATGAAGACACACTATTCGCAGTGGGGTTCCCGCAGCCGCGATTCAACCGGCGCGCGTTCGTTCGCTGGAGCTTGGAATGCGAAGTGCCTCGCGGTACTTCGCCACCGTACGTCGTGCGACCTGAATGCCGCGTCGATGCAATTCCTCCGCGAGTGCCTGATCGGATAACGGGCGCCGCGGATCTTCCGCGGTAATGAGTTTGCGCAGCATGGCCTGGATGGCCGTGGCCGAGGCGCTGCCGCCGTCTTCGGTGGCCACGCCGCTGGAGAAGAAGTGTTTCAGCTCGAACGTGCCGCGCGGCGTGTGCAGGTATTTCCGCGTGGTGACGCGCGAGATGGTGGACTCGTGCATGCCGACTTCTTCGGCGACTTCGCGCAGCACCAGCGGGTGCATGGCTTCGGGGCCGTAATCGAGGAAAGCGCTCTGCCTGCGGACGATGACCTCGGCCACCTTCTGCAGCGTTTCGGCACGGGACTGGAGACTTTTCAGCAGCCAGCGGGCTTCCTGGAGCTGGCCCTTCATCCATGTGGCGTCGTCGCCACGCGCGCGCGCGATGAGGTTGCAATAGTGCTGGTTCAGCCCGAGGCGCGGTTGTGCATCGGCATTCAGACTGACGTGCCAGCGGCCGTTGTCGCGCCGCGCGTATACGTCGGGTGCGACGTACTCCACGGGCGTGGCGTCAAGCGCAGCGCCGGGGCGCGGATCGAGGCTGCGGATGAGCGCGGCGGCGGCGGCGGTTTCGTCTTCGCCGGCGCGCATGCGACGTGCAATCTTGACGATATCGTTGCGGGCGAGCAGCTCGAGGTCTTCCCCGACGATGCGGATCGCCAGGTCGCGCTGAGGCACGTCCTGGGCGAACTGCAGGAGCTGGACCAGCAGGCAGTCCTTGAGGTTGAGGCTGGCGACACCCGTGGGATCGAAGCGCTGCACGCGTTGACGCACGGCGTCGATTTCGTCGTTGCTTGCATTCAGTCCAGCGGGCAGCGCGGCTGCGACGGCTTCGATACCTTCATGCAGGTAACCGTCTTCGTCGAGCGCGTGAATGATCGCCGTGGCGATCGCGGCGTCGCGCGGATTGAACTGCGACAGATTGAGCTGCCACTCCAGGTGTTGCTGGAGATTTTCGGGGGCGGCGTTCTGGGGTTCGAATCCGTCGTCGTCGCCGGACCCGTTGCGCGCCGGCGCGCCGGCGTAATCGCCCGAATCGCTGTGCGTTCGTTCGTCGTCCCATTCGGGGGCAACGTCTTCGCTGGACGCGCTGGCCGGTTCTTCGTCTTTCTTGGCCTTGGCCGTCGGTTCGTCGCGCGCCACGAATTCGGGCGCTTCGAACTCGGTGTCGTCCGCTTCTTCCGCTTCGGCGTCTTCCGCGAATTCCAGTAACGGATTGCTTTCGGCGATCTGGCGCAGTTCAGCCTCCAGCTCCAACTGCGACAGTTGCAGTAGCCGGATGGCTTGTTGCAGCTGTGGCGTCAGGGTGAGCTGCTGGTGAAGGCGAAACTGGAGTCCGGGTTTCATACCTGCCGTACGTGAGTCGTCAAGGGCATCCTAACCCCTCGCGAAGGCCCGGACCAGCAGGAAGTCGACGCCGCCTGGGCGCGGGCGCGTCCGACATGGGTAGGACGATCCGCGCGCGCCCCGAAAGGCGCGCGGGTGCTGACCGGGATCAGATCTTGAACTCGCGGCCGAGGTAAACCTCGCGGACCTTTTCGTCGGAGAGGATGTGCTGGGGCGTGCCCCGGGACAGCACCTCGCCGTCGTTCAGGATGTACGCGCGGTCGCAGATGCCGAGTGTTTCGCGAACGTTATGGTCGGTAATCAACACACCGATGCCGCGTTCTTTCAGGTGTCGCACGATGCGCTGGATTTCGCCGACGGAGATCGGGTCGACGCCCGCGAACGGCTCGTCGAGCAGCATGTAGCGGGGGCGTGCTGCCAGGGCGCGGGCGATCTCGACGCGACGGCGCTCGCCACCGGAGAGACTGATGCCCTTCTGATCGGCGATGTGACTGATTTTCAACTCGTCGAGCAGGCTTTCCAGTTCGTCGTTGCGCTGTTTCTGGCTCAGACCGTCGCGCAGTTCGAGCACCGCGAGGATGTTGTCCGACACGCTCAGGCGGCGGAACACCGAGGCCTCCTGGGGCAGGTAGCCGATGCCCAGTTTGGCGCGGGAGTGCATGGGCAGTCCCGTGATGTCCTGCTGGTCGAGCTTGATCACGCCGGCATCGGCCTGGATCAGGCCCACCACCATGTAGAAACAGGTGGTTTTGCCAGCACCGTTCGGGCCGAGCAGGCCCACTACCTCGCCCTCGCGGATGGAGAAGCCGAAATCGCGTACTACCTGGCGCGCACGAAAGCGCTTCTGCAGGCCTTGGGCTGAAAGCATCGTCAGGGTTTCTTCGGGGGAGTGGCGGGTGTGGCGGGAGCCTCGGCGGGCTTGGTGGGAGCCGCTCCGGGTTTGGGTTTGGGCTGGAAGTTCATGACGACGACGCCTTCGCCGTTGCTTTCGCCCTTCATCGTGCTGTCGTCGGTGTTGTAAGTGAGTTTGTCGCCCGCGGCATCGCCCTTGTTGGGTTGCTTCACGCTGGCGTTGCCGGTGAGGATGGCGACGCCCGACGTGGCCGGGGTAGTCTTCGTGGCGTCGGCACCGGGCTTGTAATCGATGTTGTTGGCGTGGCCATCCATCGGCTGGCCGGTATCGTCGAGCTGATGGATGGTCGCCGGATTGCCGTCGATCACGACGCGCGTGATCGAGTTGTCGGCATCCGTATAGACGGTGGCTTTTGAGCCGGTGACCTTCAGCGTGCCCTGGGTCATCACGACGTTGGTCGTGAATATCTGGATGCCGTTGGGCTGCTGCGATCCGTCGAAGGACTTCGACGTGACGTTGGCTGCCTGCTCGCGATCGCTCTTCTTGGCGGCCGCTGGCATGGCAGCGAGCAGTCCGATGCCGAACAGGGCGAGCAGGACGTTAGCGCTTGCGCGGCTGGAACGTGCTGTGGACGTCATCGAGTAGCTCCAGGTGCTTGGTGTCGAGATTGGCGCGCATGCCAATGCCGCTCATTGTAGATGTTCCCTGCACGATCTGCGCCGCTTCGTCGGTTTCCAGGCGGTTCTCCTTCGGCCATGCGGTGACCTCGGACGTGGTGATATGCGCGGCCTGGGTGTTTTCGAAGGCTGGCCGCGCCATGAAAACCTTGCCTTGCAGCTTCAGCAGGCTGCCATCCTTGTTCACCCAGCCGTACTGGGAGTTGCCTTTCCACGGCGGCGTATTGGGCGCATCGGGCTTGGTCGACGGCAGCACGAAATCGGGCGCATTGATGTACAGCGATTCGTCGCCTTCGCGGCGCTCCAGGTGAGGGGCGATCAACTGGAAGCTGGGCTTGCCGAGGTCGTTATACGAGTCGAGCGTGAAGTTCTTCAGCGTATAGCCCGAGCGCGGGGGGCCGACGAAGTCGTTTTTCTTGGGCTCCGGCGCGACCCAGTAATAGAGCAGCACGCTTACCCCGAGCGCCCCGGCGAGGACGAGCCCGATCGTGGTGCTGCTGCGGTCGCGCAGGAGGTTGAAGACGCTCACAGCCAGCGTTCCAGTTCGGCGGCGGCCTTGCCCTGGGCCGCGAGAATCATGTCGCAGACTTCGCGGGCCGCGCCGTAACCGCCCGAGAGGCTGGTGCACCAGTGGGCGCGCTCGGCTACCCAGGGATGCGCATTGGCAACGGCGATGGCCAGGCCCGAAATTCCCATGGCGGGGAGGTCGGGGAGGTCGTCTCCTACAAAAGCCACCTGTTCGGGCGTCAGTCCCAGGGCTTCGACCAGCTGCCGAAGGCAGCCGCGCTTGTCCTTCTGGCCCTGATAGACATGCGCGATATCGAGTTCCTCGGCGCGCAGCGCCACCGGATGGCTGATGCGGGCGGTGATGATCGCCACGTGCACGCCGTTGGCCTGCAGGCGCTTGAGGCCCAGCCCGTCGTGGACATGGAATACCTTGGTTTCGCGACCGTCCTCGGCGTACCAGAGCCGGCCGTCGGTAAGCGTGCCATCGACGTCGAAAACCACCAGGCGCACCTGCGCGGCACGTGCGGTCACGTCGGCGGGAACATCGATGTAGTGCTCATATGACATGGGGCAGGTTGCTCGAAGGTACGGTGCCGCTGCGGCGCGAGAGCCGCCGCGGGCATGACCGATGGCCGATCAGACTACGCGGGCGCGGAGCAGGTCGTGAATATTGAGGGCGCCGACGACGCGCTGTTCCGCGTCGACCACGAGCAGCGCGTGGATCTGGTGTTGTTCCATAAGCTGCGCCGCTTCGACAGCCAGCTTGTCCGAGCCGATGGTCTTTGGACCGCGGGTCATCAGTTCCGCCACGGTCGCGCCGCGCAGATCGACGCCATCGTCATCGAGGGCGCGTCGCAGATCGCCGTCGGTGAAGACGCCCAGCAGGTGTCCTTCGGCGTCGACGACGGCGGTCATGCCGAGGTGCTTACGGGTCATTTCGACCAGGGCCTGGGTCAGGCTGGCGTCCGGACCGACCACCGGAACGTCGTCGCCCGAGTGCATGACGTCGGCGATATGCAGCAACAGGCGGCGCCCGAGGCTGCCGGCGGGGTGCGACCGCGCGAAGTCGTCGGCCGTAAAGCCGCGGGCTTCCAGCAGGGCGATCGCCAGCGCGTCGCCTACGACCAGCGCGGCCGTGGTGCTGGCGGTCGGGGCCAGTCCAAGCGGACAGGCTTCCGAGGGGATGCCCGCGTCCAGATTGACGTTGGCCTGGCTGGCCAGCGAGGATTTCGGGTTGCCCGTGATCGAGATCATCGGAATGCCCTGGCGCTTGATCGCGGGCAGGATGAAGAGCAACTCGTCCGTTTCGCCCGAATAGGAGATGGCCAGCAGGATGTCGTCGGGCATGATCATGCCCAGATCGCCATGACTGGCCTCGCCCGGGTGGACGAAGAAAGCCGGTGTGCCCGTGGAAGCCAGCGTGGCGGCGATTTTCCGGGCGATATGGCCCGATTTCCCCATGCCGGACACGACGATGCGGCCCTTGCACCCCAGGATGAGGTGGCAGGCTTCGACGAACGAAGCGTCGATACGCGATTCCAGAGCCCGGATGGCGGCGGCTTCGGTGGCGATTACCGTGCGTGCGCTGCGCACCACGGCATCGGCGTTGACGACTGTGGGTTTAACGGGCGTTGCGATACGGGCGTTCATGCGGTCTCGTTGCCTTAAGGCGTCCATTTCTGCGACACCGGATTTCCATTACCATTACATATTCTCATTTTATCGTCGCTGCCATCGACCGGTGGTTCAGGGTTCGTTTCGAATCCCCCCGGCAAAAAGGCCGACCCCCATTCCGGAGATTTCATGGACGCTGCCCGTATCCAGGCATTGATCGAAAGCGGCCTGCCCGGCGCCCGGGCGGACGTACGCGGCGAAGATGGCGTTCATTTCGAGGCCGATGTGGTCGCGGAGCAGTTCGCCGGCAAGCTGCCGCTGGCGCGCCATCGTCTGGTTTACGCCACTCTTGGCGACCTCATGGGCGGCGCGATCCACGCGCTCGGCCTGAAAACACTCACTCCGGAAGAGGCTGCCGCGCGCCGCTGACGGCGCCGCTACGCCCCCTTCCTCCCAAGCTTAAGGTTCTCATGGCCAAGATCGTGATCAGTGGCGGCACGCCGCTCAACGGCGAAGTCGGTATTTCCGGTGCGAAAAACGCCGTCCTTCCCATCCTCGCTTCCTGCCTGCTCGCCGACGAACCGGTCAGCATCGGCAACGTGCCACACCTGCACGATGTCACCACGTTCATCGAGCTGCTCGGCCGCATGGGTGTGCAGCTGATTCTCGACGATCGCATGAAGATGCACATCGATCCTCGTCCGGAAAACAACTGCGTCGCCCCGTATGAACTGGTGCGCACCATGCGTGCGTCGATCCTGGTGCTCGGCCCGCTCGTCGCCCGCTACGGCAAGGCCGAGGTTTCGCTGCCCGGCGGCTGCGCGATCGGCTCGCGTCCCGTCGACCAGCACATCCGCGGCCTGCAGGCGCTTGGCGCCGAGGTCACGGTCGAAAACGGCAACATCAAGGCCACCGCGAAGCGTCTGAAGGGCGCTCGCATCGTCATGGACATGGTCACCGTCACCGGTACCGAGAACATCCTGATGGCCGCCACCCTCGCCTCGGGTACGACGATCATCGAGAACGCGGCGCAGGAGCCCGAGGTCGTCGACCTGGCCAACTGCCTCATTGCAATGGGTGCGCAGATCGAAGGCGTGGGCACGTCCACGCTCATCATCCATGGCGTGGAGCGTCTGCACGGCGCCGAATACGAAGTGCTGCCGGACCGTATAGAAACCGGTACGTTCCTCGTCGGTGCCGCGATGACGGGCGGCAAGGTCCGCGCCCGCAACGCGCGTGCCGGCACGATGGATGCGGTGCTGGCGAAGCTCGAGGAAGCCGGTGCGCACATCAATACGGGCGACGACTGGATCGAGCTCGATATGCGCGGCAAGCGTCCGAAGGCCGTCAACATCACCACCGCGCCGTATCCGGCATTCCCGACCGACATGCAGGCCCAGTTCACCGCGCTGAACTGCGTGGCCGAAGGCGTCGGCGTCATCACGGAAACGGTGTTCGAAAACCGCTTCATGCACGCGCACGAACTTCAGCGCCTGGGTGCCGATATCCGTCTGGAAGGCAATACGGCGATCATCACCGGTGTGCCGCAGATGAGCGGTGCGCCGATCATGGCGACCGACCTGCGCGCGTCCGCGTGTCTCGTGCTGGCCGGGCTGGTCGCGGAAGGCGACACCACGGTCGATCGCGTTTATCACATCGATCGCGGCTACGAGAACATCGAGGAAAAGCTAGGCGTACTCGGCGCGAAGATCCGCCGTCTGCCGTCGTGAAATTGTAGGAGCCCGCTTGCGGGCTCCTACAGCAGTAGCGCGGCGCGCTACTTGCCCGAATAGCTGACCAGCTGCATTGTCAGATTGCCGCCGTCTTTCTGCGCCAGTTTTACCGGCACGGGGAACTTCGCCGGCACGTACCAGGCGTTGAAGCCGCGATCGGCATCGACGCGGTCGATGCGCACCGCATCGAACGAGCCTGCGGGCACCTGCACTTTTTCCTTGCCCGATACTTTGAACTGCTGGTTTTCGACTTCCTGCTTCACGGCGACCGGAAGCGCGATCTGCTGATGGCCGGCGCGCAGCGCGACGCCCAGGGCGAGGGGTAGGGTATTGCGCTCGACCATACCGGGCGTGGCGGCATAGCCGAAGCTCTTGCCGTTGTCGTCCACGCTGACCTGCTTGCTGTTCCAGTCGACCTTGAGGTGGCGCTGCTTCGACTTGATCGACGCGGTCATGCTGTAGTCGTAACTGACGGCTTCGGGCACCAGGCTGGACCAGCGGAAATGCGAAACCTCGTCGACATTGGCGCCGAGCATGGCGGCCAGGCCCGAGGTGCCCTTCGTGCTGTTGGCATATTCGAACTGACCGCCGCTGGCCGACTTCAACGTGACGGTGGCTTCGCCGAGCGGCTCGCCGTCCTTCAGAACCTGGTAGGTGGCGGTGAACGCCTTCGGCACGGTGTCGGCGGCCACGGCCGAACCGGCGACAAGAGCGAGGGCGAGGGCGGTACTGCGGAGGAGGCGGGATGAGATAGTCATGGGCCCGAGTTTAGCCCGCGATGCTGAACGATGGCGTAGGGCACTATTTGTAGGAGCCCGCAAGCGGGCTCCTACAGAGAACGTTCCAGGCTGCCGTTTGCGGTCATTCGGAGCGGGTTTTCGACGGGTTTCCCATCGAAAACCGGCGCGCCGTCCCACGTCAGTCGCCCGTTCGCGATGGCCATCACGGTCGCCGGTAGCAACCGGTGTTCCTCGACCAGCAGGCGTTCGGCCAGCGTCTGCTCGGTATCGTCCGGGTGTACGGCGATCCGCGCCTGCGCGATGACCGGACCGCCATCGAGTTCGGCCGTGACGAAGTGCACGCTGGCGCCATGTTCGGCATCGCCGGCTTCGAGGCAGCGGCGATGGGTGTGCAGTCCGCGGTACTTCGGCAGCAGCGAGGGATGGACGTTGATGGCGCGACCCGCCCAGGGCGCGATGGCCTCGGCATCGACGATACGCATGAAGCCGGCGAGCACCAGCAGATCGGCGCCGCTGGCGGCGATGCGGCCGAACAGGTCGAGGTCGAACTCGCGTCGGTTCGCGTAGTCGCGGGGATTCAATGCGAGCGTCGGAATCCCTGCCGCCGAGGCGATCTGGAGTGCGCCCGCGCTCGCCTTGTCGCTACCGACCAGGACGAAGTCGACCGGAAGCCGCCCGTTGTCGCGGGCGGCGATCAGGGCGCCAAGATTGCTGCCGCGCCCGGAAGCGAGCGCGGCGATACGCAGCGGTGCGGCAGCCATCGACGTCAGGCGATGCGGACGCGTTCTTCGCCCGTGGCGGGAACGATCTTGCCGATGGCCCACGATGCCAGGCCGTGTCCGGCGAGCGCCGTTTTGGCGGCGTCGACGTCCCCGGCGGCGATCAGCAGGGTAAAGCCGATGCCGCAGTTGAACGTGCGCCACATTTCCTCGCGCTCGACCTTGCCTTCGCGCTGCAGCCACTGGAACACGGGCGGCAGCGCCCAGGACGCGCTGTCGAGTTCGATGCCCAGGCCCTCGGGCACCACGCGGATGATATTTTCCTTGAGACCGCCGCCGGTGATGTGAGCCATGCCGTGCACCGGCACTTTCTTCACCACGTCGAGGATGGGCTTCACGTAGATCGTGGTCGGCGCCATGAGGGCGTCGCCGAGCGACACGCCGCCCAGGTCGAGGTCCAGCGGACTGCCCGCGCGCTCGAGGATGCGACGAACCAGCGAATAGCCGTTCGAATGCGGACCCGACGAGGCGACGCCCAGGATGATGTCGCCAGCGGCGATGGCGCTGCCGTCGAGCAGGTCCGACTTCTCGACCGCGCCGACGGTGAAGCCGGCCAGGTCGTATTCGCCAGGCGGATACATATCGGGCATTTCGGCGGTTTCGCCGCCGATGAGCGCGCAACCGGCCAGTTCGCAACCCCGTGCGATGCCGCCGACGACCGAAACCGTCGTGTCGACGTCCAGCTTGCCGGTGGCGAAATAATCGAGGAAGAACAGCGGTTCGGCACCCTGGACCAGGACGTCGTTGACGCACATGCCGACCAGGTCGATGCCGATCGTGTCGTGACGTCCCAGTTGCTGGGCGAGCTTGAGCTTCGTGCCCACGCCATCGGTGCCGGAGACGAGCACCGGCTCGCGGTAGCGGCCGGAGAGGTCGAACAAACCGCCGAAGCCGCCGAGTCCGCCCATGACCTCCGGGCGGAACGTACGCTTCACCAGTGGCTTGATGCGTTCGACGACGGCATTGCCGGCGTCGATGTCGACGCCCGCGGCACGATAGGTAAGGGAGCCCTGGTCGGAGGACATAAGACGGTTCCGGCACTGACGAAACGCGCAATGATAGCAGCATGCCGGGGGTGCTCTGAACGAAGAGCGGGGATGGGGGATGGGGGGTGGGAAGTGGGGGCGTACTTCCGGCGAACGCCTGAGGGGGTGGATATCGCCCGGTGGGAGTAGCGTCTGCATGGCATTTGTCGCTCCCTCGGGCGTTCGCCGGAAGTACGCCCCCACTTCCCATCCCCCATCCCCCATCCCCGCTCGTGATGGACGTCATCGCCCGGATTGTGCAGACTTCCTGTCTCTATATATAGCGATATCCCCCGCCATGCGCCCAAGCCGCCTTCTCGCCGTTCTGCTGCTGCTCGCCCTGGCCGTGCTGTCGCCTGTCATGGCCCAGACCACCGTGTATTCGGTGACCGTGCCCGTGGCCGATACCACCCAGCCGGTCCGCGACCAGGCCTTTGCCTCGGCTCTGACCCAGGTGCTGGCGCGCGCCAACGGCGGGGCCGATCCCCGGACCAAGCCCGGTTATGCCGAAGCCATGAAGCAACCCGGCGGTCTGGTCCAGCAATACCAGTACGCCCGCGCCACCGGTGGCGCGGGCTCGCCGATGAGCCTCGAGGTCACGTTCGATCCCGGCGCAATCCGTCGTGTCCTCAGTGTCGGGGACAGTGCCGCGGCGGCCCCCAAGGCGCCGGTGCTGGTCATCGTTCGCGATGCCAGCGGCAGGGTACTCGCGCCCGAATCCCTGATTCCGCTGACGCAGATGGCGGACACGCGCGGCTATCCCGTCGTGTCGCCCAAGACCGACAACGTCCCCGATCCGGCCGCCATCGCGGGTGCCGATGCCACGACGCTGGCGAACATCGCCCGGCAGTACAACACCGCGGTCATCCTGCAGGGCACGGTCGACGCCGGTGGCGACACGGACTGGACGCTGGTTTCCGCAGGCCGTTCGCAGAGCTGGAAGGACAGTGGCGAGGCGTTGCCGGCACTGCTGGCCAATGGCGCCAATGCCATGGCCGATCGTCTCGACCGTCAGTTCGTCAGCTCCGCCAGCGGCAGCTCCAGCGGCAAGGTCTGGGTATCGGGCCTGCGTTCGGCGGCGGACTATGCCGCTTTACTGGCCACCTTCCAGAACGATCCGGCAGTGCGTTCGGTCGCCACGCTGTCCGCGCAAAACGACGGCGTCCTGCTTTCGGTAAGCGCGTCGGCGCCCCTTGCCCGTCTGGTTGCCGGCTATGCCACGGAAGGCCATATCCTGGCCGCCGATGGCCATGAAGGTGCCGATATCAGCACGCGCTGGGTTCCTTGACAGCCCACGTCCGGCCAGCCCGCGCCGCTCCGAGTGGCGTCTTCGGGCACACTTGCATCACATCCGCTGCAGGAAAGTCGCGGATTCCTTCCTTCAGTCGATCGGGACACGCATGACTCACGACACCTCGCGCCGCTGGCAGCTGCTGGCTATTGCCGCGGTCATCATCTTCGTGATCTGGCTGCTGGCGCCTGTGCTTATGCCTTTCGCGATCGCCGCGATGCTCGCCTATCTCGGCGACCCGCTCGCGGATCGCCTGCAGCGCCTTGGCATGGGGCGGACACTGGCTGTCAGCATCGTGTTCACCGTGCTGGTCATCGCGGTCATCGGCGCACTGCTGCTGCTCGTGCCGCTGATCCAGCACCAGTTCGAGAACCTGTCGGAGAACCTGCCGCGATACATCGAATGGGTGCGCGGAACGGCTCTGCCCTGGGTGCAGCAGCGGTTGCATCTGGAGCCGGACACGTTCGATACCGACAAGCTGATCGCTACGGTGAAGGAGCACATCGGTTCGGTCGGCTCCGTGGTTGCCGCGACCATCGCGAAGGTGTCCGCATCGGGCATGGGTATCGTCATGTGGCTGACGAATCTCGTGCTGATTCCCGTCGTCGCGTTCTATCTGCTGCGCGACTGGGACACGATGATCGCGACCATCCGTCGCCTGCTGCCGCGCTCGATCGAGCCGGTGGTCGTCCATCTTTCGAAGGAGTCGGACCAGGTGCTGGGCGCCTTCGTTCGCGGCCAGCTATTGGTGATGCTCGCGCTCGGCGTGTTCTATGGCCTTGGCCTCACGCTGGTCGGCATCTCGATCGGTCCGTTGATCGGCATGATTGCGGGCCTCCTCAGCTTCGTTCCCTATCTCGGCTTCATGATCGGCTTCGTTGCCGCGCTGATTGCCGCGCTCGTGCAGTACGGCGACTGGACCCACGTGCTGATGATCGCCGGTGTGTTTACTGTCGGTCAGTTGCTCGAGGGCTATGTGCTGGTTCCGCGACTGGTGGGCGGCAAGATCGGTCTGCACCCCGTCGCGGTGATTTTCGCCGTGCTGGCGGGCGGCCATCTGTTCGGGTTCCTCGGCGTGCTATTGGCGCTGCCGGCCGCATCGGTCGTGGTGGTGCTGCTGCGCTACGTGTTCGCCCGTTATCGCGAAAGCGAGCTGTATACCGAGCCGGCGACGGATGTTCCCGATGAGGTCGAAGTCGATGTGGACGTCTCGGTGACGTCGCACGTATCCCGAACGGTCGACGACGGAAGTCCATGACGACACAGCTTCCCCTCGCACTTCGCTGGCCGCGTCGCCAGCGTTTCGAGCACACCTACGCCGGGGAGAACGCGGCTGCGATCGAGGCGGTGCGTCTGGCGGCCGTTTCGCCCGAAGCGCCCTGGGTGTTCGTGGCGGGGCCGGCCGGTAGCGGTCGCACGCATCTGTTGATCGCGGCTTGCCAGGCCGCGATCGATGCCGGCCGCACCGCGCAGTATCTGCCGCTGGGCGGGATGCGCGGATCTCGTGCGGATGCCATCCGCGGCATGGCGGGTAGCGACGTTCTTGCCCTGGACGATGTCGACGCGATTGCTGGAGACGACCTTGCGGAGCATGCGCTTTTCGATGCCTTCAATCGTTATCGCGCCGAAGGGGCGACGTTGCTGTTCGCGGCGGATGTGCCGTCCATTGCGATCGATATCGTGCTGCCCGACCTGCGTTCGCGCCTGGGTTCATGCACGCAGTTCGTGCTGAAGCCATTGGCCGATGTGGAACGTCGCACGATCATGCGCGAACAGGCGAAGGTACGTGGCATCGAGTTGGACGAGAACGTACTCGATTGGCTATTCGCGCACCATGCGCGCGACCTGGGCGCACTGCTCGACCTGCTCGACCAGCTCGATCGTGCATCTCTTGCTGCGCAGCGACGCGTCACGGTGCCTTTTCTGCGCAATCTTCTGCGCAAGGATTGAAGTTGCGCGTCGCCATCCGGCGATGACGGCGCGCGGTTTACTCAGCCCTGACCAGGTACCTGGATTTCTTCGATCAGTTGCTTGTTTTCCGGGTCGTTATTGCGCACACCGTAGACGCGCAGCACCTTTGCCTTTGGATAGTGCTCGACGATAAGGTAGGTGCGCTGCGAGGCAGATCCGCTAAGGAAGACCGGTACGTTGCCGAGATTCGCCGAGTGGTAACGGCCCATCCGGCCGTGCAAATGCCCCGCGAAAACCACGGGTACTTTGTTTGTCCTTATCAGTTCGTTGACTTCGTTGTCCCATTTGGGCTGATGCACGTGGATCATCGTGAAGTCGAAGTCGCGGGTACTGGCCTTCAATCGCGGCATCAGTTCGTGAAGCCATGGCACCGATGAGTTGACGTTGAACTTATAGTTGAATGTCTTGTTCGTAGTGAACGAGACCTCGTAGGTGGGGTAGTTATTGAGCTGGATATTCGCTACGCGCTCGAAGCCCTTTGCCTCGAAGGCATACGCATAGCTACCGTCGAACTCGCCGCCAAACGCGCCCGTGTGGTCGGCGAAATCGAAGGCCAGCACGTTCCGGGACTTTACGTGGTCGCGCAATCCGTCAAGGCTGTCGCGTGCGCATCCGTTGTTGGCGCATCCGGAGCCATTCGACTGGCGGATGTTGTTGTCGTAGTCGTGGTTGCCCAGGCCGAGGTAGTAGTTATCGCCCAGGATGCGATAGAGGCGTTCCATGACGGTGCGCTGGTTGCCATGTCCATAAGCTGTCAGATCGCCGTTGACGATCACCGGAATATCCATGCCGGGGCGAGCTCGCCGATAGGCGGCAATACTTTCGTATTGCTCCTTGATAAGTTGCTCGGACCGGGCTTCCTGCAAATACTTCGGTTCGTCCTGATTTGCGTCCGTGCGGTCGGTCCACGGATATTGGGGGTCCGACGTGACGATCATCGTATGCGGCGTTTCGTCGAACTGGGCGTGAGCTGCCGACGCGAAGCCGAGCGACATCAGCGCGCCGAAAACGGCGCGACGTAGGGTATTGCGATTCATGGGGAAGTCCTTATCGATGTGAAAGCGCCGGCCGTGGGGACGGGCGGCGGGGTGGATTGTGCAAACCCCATCACATCGAAAACGGAACTTCGTCACACTTGTGCGGCGCATGAATATGGCCGCACGAAGTGCTGCGGACATCGCTGGCACGTTTGCCAGGCGAATGCCTACAAGAGCGGCCGGGCGCCGTTTGGTGTTATCAGGCCTGAAGCAGTCGCGGCGTTGCGTGGGCGCCGATGACCGTGGTCATGGCGGCAGCGATCTTGTGATTCGCCGCGATGATATTGCCATTGGTCGGCAGGCCTTCGCGGCCGGCGAAATCGCAATACACGCCACCGGCCTCGCGAACGAGCAGGCCACCCGCGGCCATGTCCCACGGCTGCAGGCCCGGCTCGAAATAGCCGTCGAGACGACCGGCCGCAACATAGGCGAGGTCGAGTGCCGCCGAACCCATGCGACGGATGTCTTCGGCCTCGGTGAGCAGGGCCTGGGTCATCGCCAGCTGGGACTCGATATGGTTGCGGGCGCGGTACGGATAGCCCGTGCCGAGCAGCGAGCCGGCGAGACCTTCGCGTTTGCTGACGCGGATGCGGCGATCGTTGAGGTACGCGCCATCGCCCTTGCTGGCGGTGAACAGTTCGTCGCGCAGCGGATCGAATACCACGCCGTAGACCGGCTCGCCCTTTTCGAGAAGGGCGATGGAAACGGAGAAGTGGGGGATGCCGCGAAGATAGTTGTGCGTGCCGTCGAGCGGGTCGATGACCCATACCAGCGGACCCTTGCCGATGGCGCCCGATTCCTCGCCGAGAATGGCGTGGGTCGGATAGGCGCGACGCAACTCCTTGACGATCTCGGCTTCCGCCAGTCGATCGACCTCGGATGCGAAATCCATCCGCTGCTTTTCGACGACGGCAAGGCCTTCGATGCGGTTCATGTAACGCAGGATGATATTTCCTGCGGAGCGCGCAGCGCGCGCCGCTACGTTGACTGCGGGTCTTGGCATGGGCTTGACTTGGTCGAGAGCAAAGGCCGCGGTCGTGCCGCGGCGGTGGGCGAGTTTAGCATCCCGGGCGCCGCGCCCCAAGTCGGACCCGTTGTAGACTTTCCCGCTTTCCGCCTTCACGCGTGCCCCCCATGGCCTTATCCGAGCTCAGCGACCGTTTCCGCTTCATTCTGGTGCGTACCTCGCATTCGGGGAATATCGGCTCCGCCGCCCGCGCTATGCGCACCATGGGCTTCGATGGACTGAGTCTGGTGGCGCCCAACCGCTTTCCCGATCCCGAGGCCACGGCCCTGGCGGCGGGTGCGGACGACGTCCTGGGGCAGGCCGAAATCCACGGTGACCTGGTGGAGGCGCTGGCGGGCACGACCTTTGCTCTGGGGCTCAGCGCCCGGCGCCGGGGCGTGACGTTGCCCGAACTGGATCCCCGGGAGGGGGCTCGCCAGGCCCTGGCGGCGGCGCGGCGGGGTGAAAAGGTGGCGCTGGTTTTCGGTAACGAACGTACGGGGCTGGAGAACGATGAGCTTTCGCGCTGCCACGCCATGGTGCGCATTCCCAGCGTGGACGATTTCAGCTCGCTGAATCTCTCGCAGGCGGTTCAGGTCGTTGCCTACGAGTTACGCACGGTCATGCTGGCCGAGGAATCCACCGCTGCCGATACCCAGGTGCCCGAGGAGGACGTGCCGGCCGATGCCGAGCAGGTCGAACGCTTCTTCGAGCACCTGTCCCGGACACTGGACGATATTGACTTCCATAAGGGCCGTTCGCCTGTGACGATCATGCTTCGCTTGCGCAAGCTGTTCCTGCGGGCGCGGCCCGATCTGCGCGAGCTACGCATCCTGCATGGCATTCTTGCCGACGCGCAGCGCATGGCCCAGCTGGCCGGACAGGATCAGAACAAATCGCGGACGTAGTCGGTCAGAGCGCGGCTGAAGATGGCGGATGCGATGACGATCGTCACCACGGCGGCCCATACGGCAAGCAACAGGGCACCGTCCCGCTCCACCCGCGCGAACGCGATCAGCATGCCGCCGAAGACATAGGAAGCGGGGCAGCCAGGGGGATGGGGGATGGGAAGTGGGGGCGTGTTTCCGGCGTTCGCCTGAGGGGGCCGGTATCGCCCGGTGGAAGTAACGTCCGCTTGGCGCTTGTCGTTCCCTCAGGCGTTCGCCGGAAACACGCCCCCACTTCCCATCCCCATCCCCATCCATCTGTAGCGGTTCGGAAGGGTCCATAGGCCCATAATGCGGCTTGGCCTTGAATGCGCTTTGAACCGGGGTCCGGTATCGGGCGAGCGGCATTTCAATTTTCGGCCCTGCGAACGTCATAGCTCTGGAACGTCTCAGACGCATGGTCAGCCACCCAGATGCTCAACCCGGAAAGTATGGATAACCGACACGTGAGCGACGACGTGCCCATCGACGCGCAAGCGCCGACGGACCGTGCCGCGCGGGTCGCGAAACTGTTCGACGAGCACAACCGTTCGCTGGTCGCGTTCCTGCAGTGCCGGCTCAATTCGCGGGCGGATGCACAGGAAGTGGCGCAGGAGGTCTACGTGCGGATGCTTTCGCTGGACGAGAGCGTCCGGGTCGACTCCCCGAAGGCGCTGATGTTCCGGATTGCCGCCAATCTGGCCGTGGACGGCATCCGCAAACATGCTGTCCGGAACAACGCGCCGGCCGACCCGGACACCGACGACTGGCACCGCCCCCCCCTACCCGAGCGGCACACCGACGCCATCCAGCAATGGAGCGTCATCGAGGAAGCCTTGCGCGAGCTACCCCCCAAAACACGCCGTGCTTTCGTGATGCACATGATCGAAGGGCGCGAGTTCGGCACCGTCGCCCAGGCCATGAATCTTTCCGAGCGCATGGTGCGTTACCACGTCAGCAATGCGCTGGCCCATTGCCGGGCACGATGCAACCGAGCGGAGACGCCATGATGGCCGCAATTTCCATGCAACCCGACGAACTCGTCCTGCGCGAGGCCGCGACCTGGTGGCTGCGCCTGCGGGAAACCCACCTGCCGGAGGAGTCGGTCGGACAGTGGTTGACCTGGATGGACTCCGACGAGTGCCATCCCCGTGCCTTCGACCAGATCGGGGAGCTCACCGAGCAGTTCGCGACAGCGGACGAGGCGACGCGTATGCGGCTCATCGCCGGGCTTGCGGCGCCTGCCGTCCCTCTCGCTGCGCCAGTTGCCCCGAAGGTCGAGCCACGTGCCCGGCGCGCGCGCTGGCCGGTTTATGTCGCTGCGATTGCCGCGTCCCTGGTCGTGGCGGTTTTCGCCGGCCGCCTTCTCGATCGTCAGGGACGCGACAACGTGTCGTCTGGTCAGCGTTACGCAAGTTCTGTGGGGCAGAACGAGGATATTTCGCTACCCGACGGATCGGGCATCGCGCTGGGCGGTGCCTCGGCACTGACGACGCGCTACGACAACGGTCATCGTCTGATCGAGCTGGATACCGGAGAGGCCTTCTTTCATGTGGCCCACGATGAGAAAAGGCCATTCGTGGTCACGGCGGGGCCGTTGGCGATCCGCGATCTCGGCACCGCATTCAATGTCCGTCGTACCGATCAGCGTGTGATCGTCGCGGTTACCGAGGGGCGCGTCCGCATCGCACCGGCCGGCCGTTCGACGACGAACGACGGGACCGCCCAGAGTGCTCTGGAAGCCGTGGCCGGTCAGCAGGTGTCGTACGACCCCGTGACGGCCGCGATGACCGTAAGCAACGTCGAGCCCGAGCACGCTGTGGCGTGGCGGAGCAATCGCCTGGAGTTCGATAACGAGCTGGTTTCGGTGGTCGTGGCCAATATCAACCGGTATAGCCGGCGGCCGGTGCAGATCGCCGATGCGCGCCTGGGCGCCATGACTTTCACCGGCACGGTCAAGATCGATTCCATCGACAGCTGGCTCGACGCATTGCCGCAGGTATTTCCGGTACGCGTAAGCTCGTTCGCCGACCGGATCGTCTTGTCCAGGGCGGAGCGCAAATAGTGCCCGGATGCGGCGGACGGCGCTGCGCTCGGGACGGCACTATGGTTTTTCCAGGGCTCATGCCAAGCTTTCCGTTTTAAATCGGCATGGGACGAAGGGGCTCTCCTCGCATGGTAAGGCTCGCGCTGTACGCGACGGGAGGATGTCTTTTGCTCTCGCTGGCGGCGGCCGGCGCATGGGCCGTTCCCGCGACGGGCTCGTCCGGAAGTCTGAACGCGCCGGCGAAAGTGAGCATCGCCATCCCGGCACAGGCACTCTCCACGGCGCTGATCGCGCTTGGGCAGCAGGCGAACGTGCAGGTCCTGACGGCTGGCGACGAAGTTGCCGATCTCCGCAGTGCGGGCGTCAAGGGACAGCTCACCGTCGACGAGGCCATGGCCTCGCTGTTGCGCGGCACCGATCTGGACTTTGCCGCGTACGACGCGGGTACGGTGGTGGTGAAGCAGCGCGAGGCACCGGACGTTCCGTCGTCCGGTCACGGACGGCAGACGATCGAACCGCTGGCACCCACGGTGACGCCGCTTGCGCCCATCAGCGTTCAGAACGCCGCGAACGACAACGGATACAAGATCGACGCAACGCGCGGCGCGACACGCACCGATTCGCGACTGGTCGACGTGCCGCAGTCGGTATCCGTCGTGACGCGCGATGCGATGAGTACGCAGCAGGCCATTTCCGTGGGCGATGTCGTTCGCCAGGTGGCGGGCGTGCAGTATGTCGATGGTTTGGTGGGACCGCCGCTATTCCGCATACGCGGATTCAATGCCGGTAACGGCATGACCGACGGTATGCCCAATGGCGTGGCCAGAACGGAAGACCTTCCGCCTTTGATCGCCATCGATCGTATCGAGGTACTCAAGGGACCGGAGGCCATCCTCGGCGATGCGTCCGTCAGCAATAACTTCGGCGGGTCGCTCAATGTGGTGATGAAGAAACCGCAGCGCGACCCCGTGCACGAACTCACGTTTTCCATGAGTCGCTACGACGGCGCGCGCGTCGGTATCGATCTGGCGGGCCCCGTCAACGGCTCGGACTCGGTCACCTATCGTCTGATTGCGGCTGGCAATTACGCCGACCATTCGCCTCAGGGTTATCAGGGCCAGCGTGGCGGTTATCTCGCGCCGTCGATCGCCTGGCAGGGCACATCCACCCGCGTCATGGTGGGCGCCGAGCGGGTGGACAACCGCGTGCCCAGTCCGGATCACACCGTGTTGCTCGGTAATACCCTCGCGACAGCGTCGCCGGAGAGTGTCCGGCTGGGCAGTCCCACCGACCACGCGATATTCAGGACGACCCGTCTCTTCTATTCGCTGGACCAGGCGATCGCTCCGAACTGGATGTTCCGGAGCCAGGGCCAGTACGTACGGCAGAAGAACAGCGGCCAGGGCTGGTCGCTCGTCGGCAATAGCGACGGACCGGGCGCGGTCGGCGCGGTTGCCCGCAGCTATCGTTATTCGGATGCGTACTACACGTTGCAGAACGACATCATGGGCTGTTTCGATCAGGGGTTCGTGAAGCATACCGTCGTGCTTGGTTTCGATTTCTCGCGGACACATGCGGGCAGCGGCAGCGACACGAATGCCGTCGTGCGCACCCGAGTGCTTCCGTACGATGTTTTCTCCAGCGCCATGCTGCCGTCCGCGCGCATGCAAACGACGTCGTCGCTAGCGGTCGACGACGTACAGCCGCTTGGCGGCTCCTGGTCGACCAGCACCGGTATCTTTCTGCAGGACCAGATAACGATCGGCGAGCGCTGGGACGTTTTGCTGGCGATCCGGCGCACGACATACGAACTTGAAACGCAGAGCACTCCCTACGCAGGGCAGCGCACGACGCGCGAGGCGCAATGGATTCCGAAGGCGGGTGTCGTTTACAAGGCGACACCCGACATATCGATATATGCGAACACGGTCAGCGGGTTTCAGGCGGACGCGTTGCTCGGCGAGAATGGACAGCCGTTACCGCCCGCCAAATCCCGGCAGGTGGAGGCCGGTGTCAAATTCGATCTGTTCGACCGGAATGCCCGTCTGACGGCCGCGCTGTATCGCATCCATCTGGATCACAGCGTCGATCTCGTATCGCCGGAACCGCCTTATTTCGCGACACCGGGCCCCGGCCAGACGAACCGTGGGCTGGAACTGGAGTTCGCCGGACAGATCGCTCCCGGGCTGGCGGTGCTGGCCAGCTATACCAATGCGCATATCCGCAATCACGACGGCACGCCGACAACGGGAGCGCCACGTCAGCAGTTCAGTACATGGGTCAGCTACCGGTTCCAGCAGGCGCCTCTACAGGCGTGGGGCATCGGTGCCGGCATCGTTGCCCGCAGTCATAGTCTGGGGCGCACGAGCGTCGACGGCGAGTATTTCGGTATTCCCGGGCAGGCGAGTGTCGAAACCAATGTGTCGTACTACGGCAGCAACTGGCGGGCGACGCTCGGGGTGAAGAATCTCTTCGCGCGCACGTTGTACGCGGTAAATTTCGACGCGGCATTCGTTCCCATCCGCGAAGGTCGCGTGGTGATGCTGAGCGGCGTTTACGACTTCTGAGTGTCCCATCGGAGCGTTCTCAATAGCAATTCGCAGGCGTCCTCACGGAATTGCTCGCGGCGACGCCGCGCTGCGCTGCGCTTCTCGTTCGCCACACCGGGATCTTCCACCGGTTCGGCACAGGGAAGTTCGTAGCAGCCATCGTTGCTCAGCAGTCCGCCATGTTCGATCCAGAACCGGTCGTAACTGTCTTCGGTCGTGCGGGTTCGTTGCGTGACCGGAAGCGCCGCGTGGGAGACCGCGCGAATACGCCTGAAGCCGTACATCGCCGCTAGCGACCGTACCAGCGACAGAAGCAGATTCCTCGGGCCCAGCCCGTTGCTGCCCTGGATGAACCGGCGAACGGGCCCGGTCCCCATGTATGCCCACGATCCGTGCATGGCGCCGACGAGGATGCCTTCATGTCCCGCGAAGGTGATCGTGCAGGATGAGAGAACTTCCTTGTCGCTATTGACCACGAACAGGTCGAGCTCGCCGGCCGTACCCGTCGTGGATTGCCGGAGATAGAGATGCGCCAGGGCACCCTGGTCGAGCACCAGCGTCGCCATGCGCGCGCCGTGCCCTTTCAGGATTTTTTCCCGCAGCTTTTTCGGGAAGCGTTGCAGCAGGAATCGATAATGCGCATCGACCATGCGATGGCGGGCCTCGCGCGAGAACCTCGCCGAGATGTAATGCGAATGCCAGCGTGCATAAAGCCTGGGATCGGTCCTGACCGCTTGCCGCATCGCTTCGTTGCCATGCAGGAAACGAAGCCAGTCGGTCTGCCGGCGCAGCATGAGGATGCTGCGCAAGGTGTACTTCGCCAGCCCCGCGACGCGTCGGGCGGTAGAGGCGCTGCGCAGATTCCAGTGATCGCGACAGGCGGCCGCCATCAAACGGTAGCCGTCCCGCGCCATCGGCATCGCAGCGTGTGCGCCCGCGCCGTCGTCGCCATCGTTCCACGTACTGAGAGCTTTCATTCCCGCCCCGATTCCATCGTGTTCAGCTGGATTACAAGCTAAGACGGGCGAGGGGGCTTTTTTTGAAATGGCGTCAGGTCGTGAATTCGGCCTGACCCTCGATGGCGCTGGAAACCAGTAGTTTGTCGATGCGCGCTCCGTCCATGTCCAGCACTTCGAACGTAATTCCCTGCCAGGTGAACGATTCGCCCGCTCGCGGAATGTGCCCGAATTGCGCCGTTACCATGCCAGCGGCTGTGCGGAAATCGTGCTCGTCCTCATTTGGCAGGCTATCGATCTGCAGCAATTCGCGCAGGTCGTCGGCGGGCAGCGAGCCGTCCACGAGATAGCTGCCATCGGTCCGGCGCACGATCGGTCCGTCCGTCGATGTGTCGTCGGTCGCGGGGGCGGTCGCGCCCACCACCGCGGTGAGCAGGTCGTTCAGTGTGATCAGGCCTTCGATGTCGCCGTACTCGTCGACAGCGAGGGCAAGTTGGGTGTCGGCGTCGCGGAAGGCTTCGAGCAGGTCGAGCGCGCGTGCGGTCACGGGGACGAACAATGCCTTGGCGACGTGCTCGAAGAGGTCGGGCGTGCCTTCCGAGAGCTGCGTGAGCAGCCGCTTGACCTCGACCACGCCCACCACGTCGCTTTCGTCGTGCCGGTATACCGGGTAGCGCGAATAGGGCGTTTCGCGCAGCACCTGCACGTTGTCCTCGCGGGATCCGGCGATGTCCAGCCACGCGATCCGCTTCCGGGGCGTCATGACCGAGTCCACGGTGCGGTCGCCCAGGCGCAGCACCCGGTTGACCATGTTGCGCTCGTCCGGATCGAGGATGCCCTGCTCGGCGCTTTCGGCCACCAGCAGGCGGATCTCGTCTTCGGTGGCCGCGCTGGAGCCCTTCCGGTGTAGCCGGAGGAGCCTGAGGATCGAGGTACTGAGCAGGTTCAGCAGCCAGACCAGGGGCAGGGTCAGGCGGGAAATCACCATCATCGGCAGGGCGATCTGACAGGCGATGCGTTCGGGCGCGGTCAGGGCCGCCCGTTTCGGCACCAGTTCGCCGATGACGATCTGTACCAGCGACATGAAGACGAAGCCCAGCAGCCAGCCGACGATCCGGGCGTAGGGCTCCATCCAGGCCGGTTCGCCACGGTGGAGCAGGGCGGTGAAGTATTCGCCCAGGCTGTCGCCGGCCACGGCGCCGGTGATCAGGATGATCAGGGTCATGCCTACCTGGACGGTCGACAGGAAGCGTTCGGGCGATTCGGCCAGGTGCAGGGCCATGCGGGCCCGGCGGCTGGTTCGTGCCATTTGCTTGAGCCGGCTCTTGCGGGAGGCGACGACCGACATCTCCGAGAGCGCGAAGAAGGCGTTGGCCAGGGACAGGAAAAGGACCAGCAGGAGTTCGGTGAGCATTGCGGCTCTTATAGCAAAACCGACGCGTCCGGTCCCGTACGTCTCTGTTCGGAGGCGAAAAGTTACCGATTCGCGAAGCGTCCTAGTAACATTATCGTCATATATCCCTCTTGTTCCAGGCAGCGTGCATGTTTTCACTCCAGACGATCTTCGGTAAGGGCGACAAGTTTTACGGGCTGCTCGAAGCCAGCGCGGACGCTGCCCGTGAAAGCGCGACCGCCATGCACGAGCTGGTCGTCCGCCCGGATCGCTCCCCGGTCATGGCGGCTTTCAGCACCGCCCGCGCCCGCGAGAAGGCATTGCACGCCCAGATCGGCGAGGAACTGGTCAACACGTTCGTTACGGCGCTGGACCGCGACGATATCGAGGCGCTGAATTCCGCGCTGTACAAGATTCCCAAGACGATCGAGAAATTCGCCGAACGCTATGTCATCGTCGCCGATCGTCTGGCGGGCATCGATTTCAGCCAACGTGCCGCTCTGCTGGAGAGTTCGGCCAAGGTCGTCGTCGAGATGATCGGCGAGCTGCGCCGCGGTCTGCGCATCGATCCGGTGAAGAAGTTGCGCGACCAGTTGCACGCGCTGGAATCCGAGGCCGATCGCCTGCTGCTCGACCCCTATCGCACGCTGTATGCCGAAGGCTCCGATCCGCTGCGCGCCATTCTGGCCAAGGACCTGTTCGAACTGATCGAGAAAGCGGTCGACAAATGCCGCGATGTCGGCAACGTCGTCTATACCATCGTACTCAAGAACTCCTGACGGCTGGCGACCCATGAGCATGGTCCTCGCGGTCGTCCTGATCGCTCTCGCCTTTACCTATATCAACGGTTTCCACGACACGGCGAACTCCATCGCCACCGTGGTGGCCACGAAAGTACTTACTCCCGGTCAGGCGGTGCTGCTGGCCGCGGTCACCAATCTCGTCGGTGCCCTGTGGGGCACGGCCGTCGCGGCCACCATCGCCTCGGGCCTGATCGATTCGGGTGTCGTGGAGGTGGGTTCGCAATTGCTGATCAGCGCGCTGCTTGGCGCAACGATCTGGAACCTCATCACCTGGTGGCTGGGCCTGCCGTCGAGTTCCAGCCACGCGTTGGTGGGCGCCCTGTGCGGAGCAGCCATGGCGGCGTCCGGCGACAACGTCCACTCGATCATCTGGTTCGAGAGCGGCGTCCACTGGTGGCTGGGCAAGGGCATCATCCCGAAGGTCATCGTGCCCATGGTGATTTCGCCCCTGCTCGGTTTCAGCATCGGTTTCGCCGTGATGGGCGGGCTTTACGCGATGCTGGGGTGGTTCTCCAGCCAGAAGGGGGTGTTGCACCGCTTCGGGCGTACGCCGTTCGTCAACAGCTTCTTTGGCAAGGCCCAGATCGTTTCGGCCAGTGCCATGGGCGTGTCCCACGGCATGAACGATGCCCAGAAAAGCATGGGCATCATTGCCCTGGCGCTGGCTGGCGCCACGGCGGCCGGGCAGTTCGACCATCTGCCGACCTTCCTGCACTTCCTGCGGATCCAGCACGACAGCGCGGCGGCCGGTGGCTTCCCGATTCCGATCTGGGTAAAGGTCGTCTGCGCGCTGACGATGGCCGCGGGTACGGCCGGTGGCGGTTGGCGCATCATCAAGACGTTGGGCCACAAGATGGTCAAACTGCATCCGATCAACGGGTTCGCGGCGGAGGCCAGTTCGGCGGCGGTGATTCTTTCGGCCTCGCTGATGGGCGTGCCGGTGTCCACGACACACAACGTCTCCGCGTCGATCATGGGCGTGGGCGCGGCCAAGCGTTTCAATGCCATCCGCTGGTCGGTGGTCGAGCGGATGGTCTGGGCGTGGATTCTCACGCTGCCGGTCACGGCGGCCGTGGCCTATGGCCTGGTCCGGCTGGGGCAGTGGTTGTTCTGATGAAGCGGGGGCCTTACAGCGCGTCCGACTCCCCGTTGATCGACTGCTCCAGTGTGTCGCCGAGTATCCCCAGTTCATCGATCAGGCGAGCCAGCTCCCGGTCGTCCAGATAGTCGTAGGGACGGTTCTCGCACAGGTGCAGATAGGGCGACCCATCGAGGTCCGCCGTGGCCAGGAAACCCGTTCGCTGTTCCCAGTTGAAGCGCAGGCAACGCTTCGCGTCCGTGCCCGCCAGCGGCCCGACGGGTGTGGAAATGCGCAGGTAGCGCTGTCCCGCGTCGTCTTCCAGTTCGGCCAGATAGATGCCCTGATGGCGGCCATCCCTCAGTTTCAGATCGAAGCTGATCAGATAGGGCTCGTTATGGCGGAGCTTATGGATGCCGCCGATGTGCGAACGGATCGCCTCGAAGTGACGCATGGCCGCGGTCCATCGATAAGGTGTGACCGATGGTAACCTCTGCGACGGCACAGGTGAGACGGCCGGCGCACTTCGGATGGCAACGGGAAACATGACAACCGACGAGATCGGCGACAAGGCACGGGCCCTGCGCGCCAAACGCATTCTGGCGGCCGTGGCCGCTATCCCGCGCGGTCGCGTGGCCAGCTACGGCGCCATTGCGGCCCGGGCCGGCTATCCCGGACGTGCCCGCCTGATCGGCCGGGTGCTGGGCGACGCACCGGATCGCCTCTCGCTGCCGTGGCACCGGGTGCTGCGGGCCGACGGGCGTATCGGCATACCGGAAGGCACGAAGAGCTATCGCGAACAATGCAAGCGCCTGCGTGCGGAAGGCGTGGCCGTCACCGACGGTCGTGTGGCGATGAGGCACTTCGGTCTGGACCATGATCTGGACCGGGCCATCTGGGGCGGCTGACCACTCCTCCGGACGAAAGACGCACACGGGACGAGCGCGCCGTTTGTTAGCATGTGTGGATGCAGTCTCAAGCTCTCGACCTTCTCCATAGTGTTTTCGGCTACTCCGAGTTCCGCGGCCAGCAACAGGCCATCGTCGAGCAGGTAGCGCAGGGCGGCGACGCGCTGGTGCTCATGCCCACGGGCGGCGGCAAGTCTCTTTGTTATCAGATCCCCGCGCTCATGCGCGAGGGCACGGGCATTGTCGTTTCGCCGTTGATCGCCTTGATGCAGGATCAGGTCGATGCACTGCGCGAAGCGGGGGTGCGGGCCAGATATCTCAATTCCAGTCTGGACGCCGAAACGCAGCGCGAGGTCGAAGGGCAGTTGCTGGCCGGCGAACTCGATATGCTCTACGTCGCGCCGGAGCGTCTGCTGACCGGGCGGTTCCTCGGTCTGCTCGAACGCACGCCGGTCGCGCTGTTCGCGATCGACGAAGCGCATTGCGTGTCCCAGTGGGGACACGATTTCCGTCCCGAATACCGTGAGCTGGCGCTGCTGCATCAGCGCTTTCCCGATATCCCCCGTATCGCGCTCACGGCCACCGCCGATCAGCGCACGCGCGACGAAATCGTGGAGCGTCTCGCACTCGACGACGCCCGCCAGTTCGTTGCCAGCTTCGACCGGCCGAACATCCGTTATCGGGTGGCGCCACGTCAGAACGCGCGGCGTCAGTTGCTGGACTTTCTCGATGGCCATCGCGACGAAGCCGGTATCGTGTATTGCCTCAGCCGTCGCAAGGTCGACGACACGGCAGCCTGGCTCGCCGAATCGGGCGTGACGGCGCTGCCGTATCACGCGGGCCTGGATGCCGAAACGCGCACACGGCACCAAAAACGTTTTCTCCGCGAAGAAGGCGTCGTCATGGTCGCGACGGTGGCCTTCGGCATGGGCATCGATAAACCGGACGTGCGTTTCGTCGCGCATCTGGACCTGCCGCGCAGCATGGAAGGCTACTACCAGGAAACCGGCCGCGCGGGTCGCGACAGCCTGCCGGCCGAAGCGTGGATGGTTTACGGCCTGGCGGACGTGGTCACGATGAGTCAGATGATCGCCTCGTCGGAAGCGGGCGACGATCGCAAGCGGGTGGAGCGTTCCAAATTGGAAGCGCTGCTTGGCTACGCCGAGACCACGCGTTGTCGCCGTCAGCTGTTGCTGCATGCATTCGCCGAGGATCATGCGGGTGCTTGCGGTAATTGCGATAACTGTCTTGCGCCGCCGAAAACATGGGATGCAACGGTAGCCGCGCAGAAAGCCATGTCGTGCGTCTATCGCAGCGGACAGCGTTTCGGCGCCGGTCACGTGATCGATATCCTGCGTGGCGAGAGCAGCGAGCGCGTGCGCCAGCTCGGACACGACCAGCTCACGACGTTCGGTGTGGGCGCCGACATGGACGAGGCGCAATGGCGTTCCGTATTTCGCCAGCTGCTGGCGGCAGGCTTGCTCGAAGCCGATCCCGAGGGCTTCGGGACACTGCGCCTTGCCGCCTCCAGCCGTGCCGTACTGAAGGGCGAGCAGAAGGTCTGGCTCCGTGAGGATGCCCGGGTAGAGAAGGGCACGCGTCGCCGCAAGGAGCGCAGCACGGCGCCCGGCGGCAGTCTCGGCATCGAGGCTTACGAGCAGCCGCTATGGGATGAATTGCGTCGCGTGCGCGCCGAACTGGCGAAACAGCACGGGGTACCGGCCTACGTCATCTTTCACGACGCCACGCTGCTCGCCATGTTGCGCGCATTGCCGGGCGACGAGGAGGAACTGGGCTCGATCAGCGGCGTGGGCGAGCACAAGCTCAAGCGCTATGGGAAAGATTTCCTCGCGGTGTTGACGGCGACTTCGTAGAGAGGTCGCCGTTTCCTCGCTGCGTAGGTTTTCGCGCGCAGGCGCGCTCCCACAGAAAGCCGGGATCTGCCTAACACCTGTGGGAGCGCGCCTGCGCGCGAAAGGTGCTTGTACAAACGCCGCAGGATCGCGGCAGCCAGCTCCCGCCCGGGTTTGAGAAATATCGTAGTCAATCCGTGCATCGCGAAATCTTGCGTCAGCCTTTGCCCGCCCATACATCTTCATTCCGGACGCAGATCGATGTCCGGTATCGGGGGTACCCAGCTGTTGCCACGGCGTGGCGCCAGTAAACGACGACTCAAGGAGCCGCCATGCACGACGCAACGCCTCTCATCGCCACCATTGTCGGTGGTCTCGTACTCGCCTTCTTCTTTGGCGCTATCGCCCATCGGCTGCGTCTGCCCATCCTGGCTGGCTACCTGCTCGCGGGTGTCGTGGCGGGACCGTTCACGCCGGGCTATGTCGCCGACGCGCATATCGCACAGGAGCTGGCGGACCTCGGCGTCATCCTGCTGATGTTCGGTGTGGGTCTGCACTTCTCCGTGAAAGACCTGATGGCGGTCAAAGCCATATCGATCCCGGGCGCGGCCGTGCAGATGGCGGTGGCCACGGCGCTGGGCATGTTGCTGGGCTGGGCGCTCGGGTGGCCGCTGGCGCAGGGTTTCGTGTTCGGTCTTGCGTTGTCGGTCGCTAGTACGGTCGTGCTTTTGCGCGCTATCGAAGAACGCCGGTTGCTGGATACCGACCGCGGTCGTATCGCGGTCGGCTGGCTGATCGTCGAAGACCTTGCGATGGTTCTCGCGTTGGTGCTGCTGCCCGCTATCGCCGGCTTCCTCAGCGCGGAGCAGGGTGCCCCGCAGCAGTCGATGGGCGAACTGGCGAAGGTCGTCGCGTTTACCTTCGGCAAGGTCGCGCTGTTCATCGCCCTGATGCTCATCGTCGGCAAGCGGCTCATCCCCTGGATGCTTCAGTCCGTGGCGCAGAGCGGCTCGCGCGAACTCTTCCGGCTGGCCGTGCTGGCGATTGCCCTTGGCGTCGCCTTCGGCGCAGCGCGGTTGTTCGACGTGTCGTTCGAACTGGGGGCCTTCTTTGCAGGCATGATGATGGGCGAATCGAAGCTGTCGCAGCAGGCCGCTGAAGAAACGTTGCCGCTGCGCGATGCGTTCGCGGTCCTGTTCTTCGTGTCGATCGGCATGCTGTTCAATCCCGGCATCCTTCTGGAAAGCCCGTGGATCGTGCTGGCTGCGTGCCTGATCATCATCGTCGGCAAATTCATTGCGGCGTTCGTTATCGTGCGCGCGTTCGGCCGTCCGCTGAAGACGGCTCTGACCATTTCGGTCAGCCTCGCCCAGATCGGCGAGTTCTCGTTCATCCTGGCTGGGCTTGGCGTGTCGTTGGGTCTGCTTAGTGCCGAAGCACGCGATGTCCTGCTGGCCGCGGCTATCGTGTCCATTCTCGTCAACCCTCTTCTGTTCGTTGCGCTCGATCGGTGGGTTCGCCGGGCCGAAGCGGCGGAAATACCGGTGGTGGAGGCTATCCCGGACGAGCTGGAGCCGCAGCCGGTGAGCGCGTTGAAGGGACATGCCGTACTGGTCGGCTTCGGCCGGGTCGGGCGCCGCGTCTTCGAGAAGTTGCGCAAGACCGGTCAGCCTATCCTGGTCATCGAAACCGACGAGGATGCCGTCCGTCCGCTGCGCGAACACGGCGGTGCCGAAGTCGTGGTGGGAAATGCGGCATCGGGCGCGGTACTCGCGGCGGCCAATCTGGCGCAGGCCGCCTCGCTGATCGTGGCCGTGCCCAATCCGTTCGAAGCGGGACAGATCGTGCGCTCGGCACGGGCGGAACGACCGGATCTGGACATCGTCGCACGTGCGCATTCGGAGGAGTGCGTCGAGCATCTGGCCAGCCTGGGCGCCAGCCGCGTCATCTACGGCGAGCAGGAGCTCGCGCGCAGCCTGTTCGAAGCATCCTGCGAGCGCCCCTCGGCACCGCCCGTTTTCCGAAGGATCGCCAAGCACACGTCGCACTAACGAACGGGCCGTTACCTTTTGCCGATCAATGATTCGATCGGGAGTGCGACATGGCGGGACGTATCGAGGACTACGCGATGATCGGCAACTGCCGAAGCGCCGCGCTGGTGTGCCGGGACGGCTCGATCGACTGGATGTGCGTTCCGCGTTTCGATTCGGCGGCGTGTTTCGCGGCACTGCTGGGTACCGAGGAGCACGGGCGCTGGCTGATCGCTCCCGTCGACGTACAGGCGACATCGACGCGCCGCTATCGCGATGGCGGACTGGTGCTCGAAACCGAATGGGTCACGACGACGGGCAGGGCGCGAGTCGTCGATTTCATGCCGATCGATGGCGACGCGGTCGGCATCGTGCGTATCGTCGAGGGGCTGGAAGGCCGCGTGGATTTCGCTACCGATCTCGTCATTCGTTTCGACTACGGATGCAGCATTCCCTGGGTGGTGAAGCAGGATGACGGTTCCACGCGTGCCGTGGCCGGCCCCGACCTCCTTATCCTGCGCAGTCCCGTCGGGCTGGAAGGAAAGGACTTTCACAGCGTCGCCGACTTCACCCTAGCTCAGGGGGAGTCAATTCCTTTCGTCCTCGGTTACGGTCAGTCGCATCTGGAGGCGCCTCCCGCGCTGGACCCGTATGACGCACTCGAAAGGACGGAGTCGTTCTGGAAGGCCTGGTCGTCGCGCTGCAACGGTACCGGCGAGTGGTCGGATATCGTGCGCCGCTCGCTTGTGACGCTGAAAGGCCTCAGTTATCTGCCAACAGGTGGCCTGGTCGCGGCGCCCACGACATCGTTGCCCGAGCATATCGGCGGGGCGCGTAACTGGGACTATCGATTCTGCTGGGCGCGGGATGCGACCTACATGCTGACCGCACTGGTCAATGCGGGTTATCACGACGAGGCCAGCGCCTGGCGCGATTGGGTCCGCCGCGCGATCGCCGGTACGCCAGATCAGTTGCAGGTGCTATACGGTCTGGCCGGCGAGCGGCGTCTGCATGAACACGAGCTCGACTGGCTACCGGGTTATGAAGGCTCCTTGCCCGTCCGCATCGGTAACGCGGCCGCCGAGCAGTTCCAGCTGGATATCTTCGGCGAGCTGGTCGGCGCGTTCGACCACGCGCTGCGCAACGGTGTCGATATGAAGCCGGAAGACGACAGCGTCCAGGCTCTGTTCCTCGATCATCTTGCCGGTATCTGGCGCAACCCCGACGAAGGGATCTGGGAAATTCGGGGCGAGCCGCAACATTTCGTCCATTCGAAGGTAATGGCTTGGCTGGCTTTCCGCCGTGCGGCGGATCAGCAGCGCGAGGGCCGGGATCCGGCGCTGACCGCGAAATGGACCAGTATCGCCAGTGAGATTCACGCCGATATCTGCGCCAAAGGCGTGCATCCGGAGCACGGCTATTTCGTACAGGCTTACGGATCGGAGCATCTGGACGCGAGCCTGCTGCTGGCGACGCTGACCGACTTTCTGCCTCCGGACGATTCGCGCATCCGGAAGACCGTAGAGGCGATCGAGCAACACCTGATGGTCGACGGATTCGTACGCCGCTACGACACGCTTTCGGGCGTCGACGGGCTCCCTCCGGGGGAGGGTGAGTTTCTTCCGTGCAGTTTCTGGCTGGTCGAAAATTACGTGGCCCTCGGTCGTTTCGACGACGCGCGGGAGCTTTTCAAGCGCCTGGTGGCGTTGTGCAACGATGTCGGTTTGCTCTCCGAGGAGTACGATCCGCGCAGTGGCCGCTTGCTGGGGAATTTTCCACAAGCCTTCTCGCACGTGGCTCTGGTAAATGCCGCTTTCAGTATTGCGCATGCGAAAAGCGCGACCGCCGACGTTCAGAGCGGAACGCACGCCGCGCAAGGCGCGTAATCTTATCTCTCATCGTTTGAAGGAGTTCGTGCATGAGCAACGCCCAACCGAAGCGCGCGATGTCGCGTTCGCATCCGGCCGATCCCTGTACCGTGGTGATCTTCGGTGCCAGTGGCGATCTCACCAGCCGGCTCGTGGTACCCGCGTTGTACAACATGCGCCGCACCGGTCTGCTGTCGGACGACTTCGCTATCGTCGGCGTCAACCACGGCAAGCTCGCCGATGCGACGTGGAAGCGCAACCTGCGCGGCGCACTGGAACGTTACGTCGGCAATGCCGGCGCGGGGACGGGCAAACTCGATAACGACGCCTGGGACTGGCTGGCCGATCGTATGACCTACCATGCCGGCGACTTCGACGACTCGACCACGTTCTCCAGTCTGGCGGAGAAACTCAAGGTCATCGAACGCCGCCGGGGTACGGAAGGCAATGTCCTTTTCTATCTCGCCACTCCCGAGCGCTTTTTTGGCGACATCGTCGAAAAGCTGAAAGAAGCGGGACTCGCCGGCGACAGCGAAGGCGGGTTCTGGCGCCGCGTCATCATCGAGAAACCATTCGGTCACGATCTTGCGTCCGCGCAGGCGCTCAACGAGCGCATCGGCAAGGTGCTGCGCGAGGACCAGATCTATCGCATCGATCACTTCCTCGGCAAGGAAACGGTGCAGAACATTCTGTCGTTCCGCTTCGCCAACGGATTGTTCGAACCGATCTGGAATCGCGACCGCATCGATCACGTGCAGATAACGGTCGCCGAAACCGTCGGCGTGGAACGCCGTGGTTCGTTCTACGAACAGACCGGCGCGCTGCGCGACATGGTGCCCAATCATCTGTTCCAGCTTCTCGCCATGGTGGCGATGGAGCCGCCGACGTCGTTCGGTGCCGAAGCCGTGCGTACCCGCAAGGCGGAAGCTATCGAGGCGATCCGGCCGATTGGTCCCGAGGATGCCGTACGCGGTCAGTACGGTCCCGGTGCCGTGGCTGGCGTGCTGGCACGCGCGTATCGCGAAGAGCCGGATGTCGCGGCGGACTCAGTGACGGAAACCTTCGTGGCGATGAAGCTCGCCATCGACACCTGGCGCTGGTCGGGCGTTCCGTTTTACCTGCGCACCGGCAAACACATGACGAGGCGCACTACCGAAATCGCCATCCGTTTTAAGTCGGCGCCGTTCGCACCGTTCCGCGGTACGGGCATGGATGCGTTCGGACCGGACTGGCTTGTGCTGCAGATCCAGCCCGATGAAGGTATCTCGCTGCAGTTCGACGTGAAACGCCCCGGTCCGCGCGTGGAACTCGCCCCCGTGCGCATGGATTTCAAGTATGCCGACTGGTTCCGCGCCGAGCCGAACGTCGGCTACGAAACGCTGCTGTACGACTGCATGACCGGCGACGCCACGCTGTTCCAGCGTGCCGATATGGTCGAAGCCTGCTGGCGTGCGGTGCAGCCCGTCCTGGACGACTGGGCGCAGCATAGCCCGGCGGATTTCCCGAATTACTCGTCGGGCAGCGCGGGTCCGGCATCGGCCGATACATTGCTGGCCATGGGCGGTCGTTCGTGGCGTCCGTTGAATGCCAACGTCGAGCCGGTTGGCCGTCGTACGGGCGCGCGCAAGGTCGCGGAGCCGGAAGCCACTGCGCCGGCGAAGCGTGCCCCGGCGAAGCGAGTTGCGAAAGCGGCCGTCAAGAAGGCGGCTGCGAAGAAAGTCGTGGCAGGGAAATCGCCAGCGAAAAAGCCGGTGGCAAAAAAGGCTCCGGCAAAGCCGGCTTCCTCTCCACGCAAGGTGGCGACGAAGAAAACCGCGGCCGCGAGAACGGCCACGGCGGCGAAGCGGGCGCCCACCCGAAAGACGGGTGCTTCTACCCGCGTGCCTAAAAGGCGCTGATGTCTCAGACCCGGATCGCCCGATGGGCGATCCGGGCTTTCACGATAGCTAGACCCCGTTGCGGTAACTCTGCATCCTGACGGCGGGTGGTTCCGGCCGATCTAGGGAGGGGGAAACCATGTCGTACGCTGGCCGTATGTACTTCAGGCTCTATCTGCCCAGTCTTCTGGTGCTTGGCTGCGGGCTCGGAGCAGCCGCTTCCGCCAAGGCCGCGCAGGAAATTCCCGGCGACTTCGGTGGCCTGGCCACGTATTCGAACCTGCCCGCATACCTTTTCTTCGTGGGCCTGATCCTGGCGGTCACGATTGGCGTTGCCCAGACTTTCCGCGTAAAGCTATGGGAGCGAGGTCGGATACCCGGCTGTTACGTATGCGGATGCCTGCTGGGCGCCGCGCAGGTCGGACGACGTGGCCTTGGCTTGTATCGCAAATGCCTGGGCTGCGGAAAGGCGCACGGCGTGAATCATCGTCTGAGTCAGGCTGCGGTCGTGCCTGTGCGGGTCGCGGCTATCGACCCGGCACAGACGGTAGCGCCGATCAGGAGCGCACGTTGGTCACGGTAATGCGATGACCGATCTTTTCGAGCAGTTGGCGGAGCTGCTCGGCTTCCTCCGGAGTGGTGTCGTCGTTAAGCGACAGCCAGAGCGTGTCGCCGCCCAGCCCGTGTATTTTCTCGTTGAACTCGATCTCGACGGCGACCTTGCCGCCGGGCTGGACTACCGATACCGCGAAGTTCCTTGCTTGCACGCCTGTGTTTCCCCTGAATTGCGTCGATGTATATGTAGCGCATTTTAACGGGAAGACCTACGAATAACCGCCCCCGCCGGGAGTAATTCGCGTCGCCACGGTGCATTCACCCGGGCACGACGTCGCATGTCCATAAATCCGCTCAAGGAGGAACGCCATGCTTCAGCTCAATCCGCCATTACCGATGAATACGCCCAAGGGTGAAGGCTTCGCCCATTTTCTGCTGGACTACGGCCCGGAGTCGGACCTTTACTGGACGGTATTCATTACCGGGACCGGCGAAATCTGGACGTTCTCGAATCGCGAGGTCCGCGCCTCGAAGAACATCACGCTGGGCCGGGTATCCCCTTCGGAACCCAGGGCAGCGCCCGGACGGAAGGCTACGAGCGACGCGGGCATCGTTTCGCTGGCCCAAGTGTAGCTCCGCTGGCTTGCCTGTCCGGCAGGTCGCGGCCACGGCCAGGTCAGTGCTTCGGCTCGTCGCCACCGAGGTTCAATACTTCGATGCGCGTGACGTTGCGCTCCCAGCGTGCGGCGCGTTTGTCCGCGGGGACGACCAGCCGGAACGGTCCGTCCTTCGCATCGATCGGTTTGCCGTTCTGTCGATCGGCGATCAGGACGGTCGCGGCGCCGAAATCCGGCGCCAGTTCGCCGAGCGAAAAAACCACGACATAGCCATCGCTGGCGGTCACACGAACGACGGTCGCCATCGCGCGGCCGCGTAGTTTTTCATCGAGGGGCAGGCCATTCCTGCGTAGCACCTCGATCAGCGCGACGCCTTCGAATTCGCTGGGGGCGTCGCCATGCGTCGAACCCGAGACCTTGGTGCGAGGCAGGCCGGCCAGTGCGGTAGCGTCGAGCGCGATGGTGCGATTCGTCGCAGGCGTGGCGACTTTCGCGGTGACGCCATCGGCCGCTATGACGGGTGCCGTGCATATCAGTGCACAGATAACGAGGCAACGTGACAGTGTCGATCGCATGCGAATCTCCGGGCCGGAAAACCCGGACTCTATCGATTATCGAGGGGGTGTGCGCGTTTTCGGTATTTGTGCGATTCGTCGGGCGAATCCCGTTCAGCCGTTACGAACGATGCCGGTACGTGCGCGCTACTTGAAGTTCCACCATTTCTTCGACTCGAGGCTGCGTTTGGCCGGGATGTATCCCTGCGCGGCTGCTTTGCGGTACCAGGCTTTGGCTATCGACGGATTGCGCGGCGTACCTTTGCCGATGGAATAAAGCCTGCCGAGTTCGAACTGCGCTTCCGGGACATTCTGGTTCGCGGCCGCACGAAGCAGCCGAAACGCGTCGGCGACGCCCCGGGGGTCGGTTCGGGTACCCAGCGTCAGCATGCCCAGCGCGTACTGCGCCTGTCCGTGACCTTGCTCGGCCGCTTGCGCATACAGCGCCAGCGCGTGGCCGATATCCTGCTTACCCTGGTATCCCACTTCGAGTTGCTGTGCTTTACGGAACAGCGCTTCGGCATCGAGGGGTGAGGGCACGTCGACAACAGTCGCGGGTGCCGGAGGTTCCCCTTTGAGCGCGGCGATGCGCGCCTCTGCGGACGTATGGCCATATATCCTGGCGATCTCATACCAGTGAAGGGCGAGCTCGCGGTCCGGGCGCACGCCCCGACCCAGCATATAGGCGGTGCCAAGCGCATAGGCCGCGGCGATGTTGCCGACGCTGGCCTTTGCCTCGAGCGCGGCAAGGCGTGCCCGCTCATTGCCGGCGATATCCGTGGAAAACCCATCCCTGGACACACTTTCCGTATGCGATATGACTTCGTCATGCTGCTCTGACATGTCCGCTCCTCCCCTGGAGTCGAGTCGACACAAGGCGGCCGGCTGGCCGATATTGTGACGCGGTCGACATTCTTACGGAGAACAAGGCCATCTGTCACGATGAAATGCCGGTCAAACCCCCAGCGCTGCCGAAAGTGCATCCATATAAGTCCGGCTGGCCCGCAACGGGGTGCCGTTGCGTAGCCGAATTAGTGCATCGCGGTTTGCCAGCGCTTTCAGTTCGACGACGCGATCGAGGCGGACGATCGCCGAACGATGGACCCGGACGAAGTGTTTTGGATCCAGAAGGCGTGCCAGCGCATGCAAGGGTTCGCGTACCAGGTAGGTGTCGTTGCCGGCATGCAGTGCCGCGTAATCGCCGTCCGCTTCGATCCAGTCCACGGTGTCGGCATCCACCAGGACGATCTTCGCGCCTACGCGCACGGTGAAGCGCTCGAGAAATACCGCTCTGCCTTCGGAGTGGGGCGTGCCCGAGGATGTGCCGCGGTGCCATGGCAGTGCCTGTCTGGCCCGGTCCAGTGCTTCGGCGAAACGCGCATCGTCCAGTGGTTTCAGCAGATAGTCGAGCGCACGCAATTCGAAGGCGCGGATGGCGAAGCTGTCGTACGCGGTGAGCATGATCGCCAGTGGCCGGTTTTCCCGGGGCAGGGCGGCGAGCAGCTCCAGACCGGTCATGCCCGGCATTTGTACGTCGACGAAAGCAACGTCGACGGCTTCGTATGTCATGGCGGCAAGAGCGGAGGCGCCGTCGCCGAACTCGCCTGCTATCTGGACGTCCATATGTTCGGCAAGCCGAGCGATCACACCACTGCGTGCGAGCGGCTCGTCGTCTATGACGGCCGCGCGCATCACGAGCCAATCGCCATAGCGACAGATGTTCGATGCTGCATGCGTAGCGGGATATCGATCGTCACACGATATCCGCCGTCGTCGAGCGAGCGCGTGTCTATGCGGTAGTCGTCCGGATAAAGGTTGGCGAGCCGTTCCCGAACATTGCGCAGGCCGATGGCGGACGATGTTTCCATGTCCGATGTTGGCCGGTCGACGCGCAAGCCTTCGTTCTCCATCTCGAGACGTAGCCGGCCGCCGTCGCGGAATGCCTTGAGTTCCAGCCGTCCGGGTTCCGTGCGTGGGGCGATGCCGTGCCGGATCGCGTTCTCTACCAGTGGCTGTAAAAGCAGGTATGGCATCAATGCGTCCATGACGTCCGGTCCGATCTGCGTGTGCACGATCAGGCGATGACCGAGGCGGGCTTTCTCCACGTCGAGATAGGTCTCGGTCAGCGAGAGTTCCTCGGCTAACGTTACTTCGTGTGTCGACCCGCCTTCGAGCGTGGCGCGAAGAAAATCGCCCAGGCGCGCGATCATGCGATTCGCGTCGCGATTGCGTTGACTCGCGACAAGCGCTGAAATCGCGTTCAGCGAGTTGAACAGGAAGTGCGGGTTGAGTTGATAACGAAGCGCTCTGAGCTCGGCTTCGCGCGCATGCGCCATGGCTCGCGCCGCGCGCTCCTGCGCGCAAGTCAGTTCGGTGTAGTAGGCGACCACCGCATGGATAGCGCAGAACGCGATCAACGCCAGCCAGCATCCATCCAGTCCACTGAAGATCAACCGCAGCCGCCACGCGGGTACCTGTCCCAGGACGACCGCCATATGCAGGCCGATGGCGTTGTTGATCAACGACATGACATAGGTGATCGCGAGAAGGATCAGCGATGCTTTCCACCAGACGAAGCGACGCTGCCACAGACGCCGCTGCACGAGAGCGACCGGCAGTGCCCATATTGCGAATGCGGCCAGGAAAAGAGAACGGTAAGCCCACGAGTGCCCGCGCCCGAGATCCGGCAGGCCCATGACCACCATGCACAAGGCGATGGGCAGACCCGCAAGGATCGGCAGCCACAAGGGCGGGGACGCCGCCAGGGAGGCGGGACTGGATTGATCGTTGGCTTCCACGCGCGCCACCTTGTCGACCGGGCGTCAGTCTAGCTTTACTTAGCCATCGGCATGAACGGGTGCATCGCGGGCTTCCGTCGCTGGAGGCATTCCAGGTCCGAAGCATTCAATCCCGTGGACAATCGGGACGCTACGCCGCAACGCCTTCGTTGCGGCGAGCCGTTGGATGGGTGCGCCAGGCCGGTGGGTCTGGCGGATCTAGCCGTCGTGTCCGCCGCGGCAGACCTGGCTTTGATCCGGATACTTCTCCACGCACCAGTTCTCCCACTTGCGCTTGATCGTCGCGCGTTGGCTGGCGCTGGCGTGACCGTCCGTTGCTCCCATGCCGTGACCTACCGTCTGCCGCAACACGGCCAGCAGGCCGTCGTGCACATACCAGACATGTTCCTGATGCCACTGGTCGCGCTGGATGATTTGCTCGGCCAACGGACGGCCATCGCCCAGGTGACCGATGATGTAGGGAACGGCTGGATTGCCGAGATCGATCAGCTGTGCGAAGGCGTGCCGCTCCGCTTCCGATGACTTCGTGGCGTCTTCCACGAGACGGTCGACCGTGCTTCCGATATCGGGAGGAGTCGCGAATCCACTGGTGCTGATCGACAAAAACATCAAGCCGGTTAAGGCGACGGTATACCGCATGGGTTACTCCCTTGATGGTCCATGGCTCGCCCCCGAGAGCCCGATCGTAGGACTTTACGGCGCCGGAGTGTCGGTGAAGATGTCTTAATGCGCTTCCACGTCGCGTTTACGGTTGTCGTTGTGCCTGCACGTTAAGGCGAATGGCATATATATCCGACTTGCCTCGCTGAGCTTCGGGGCGGCGTGCGGAAAACAGCAGCACGCCGGGGCGGGACAGGTCTTCCGCGGGCCCCAGTGTCCAGCTTCCGGCTACGTTGACGCGTCGATCCAGCGGCTTGGCGTGACGGTACGTACCATCGCTGTCTCGTATAGCCATCCATAGTTCGATCGGTTGATTGTCGACATCGGCTGAGCGCGCGAATACCAACGCGCGGCCACTGTCGATGTAAGCCGCATCGAAATCGTCGTCCGCGCTATTCACCTCGCCGGGCAAAGGGACGGCAGGTTGCCAGGCACCATTCCGCCATTCGCTGACGAACAAGTCGTGACGGCCGGAGCCACCCCGCCCATCCGTGGCGAATAGCAGGTGACGGCCGTCAGGCGAAGGCGAAGGTGCCCATTCGTCGCCCGCCGAATTGATGGCATTGCCGGGATGCTCGACTTTACCAAAACGTCCGCTGCGCGGATCGAAATCCACGCGATAGATGTCGTCGCCGCCGAAACCGCCCGGCCTGTTCGAAAAGAACCATACCGATCGGCCGTCTGCGCTGAAGGCAGGATCGAACTCCTTGTACGTGGTATCGAATGGAACCGGTGCGGGCGAACTCCATACGCCGTGCGTGCGCCGAACCATCCAGATATCCCATCCGCCGGGGCCACCGGGCCGGTCCGTGCTACCCCATAGCACCGTATTGCCATCCGGACTTACCGCGGCGCGAACTTCGGAATAGGCCGTCGACACGATGTCGGGCATGAATAGTCGAGCCGATTCGCTCGATATGGGCCGTATATCCTCAGCCGTCAATGCAGCGGTAACTAATGCGACGGACAAACCCCATGCGACTTTTACGCGCCATGACATCACGTCCACGCCCCCGCTATCGACAGGCGGTCATCATAGCCGCACTCAGGATCGATGGTGTTTGCAAGATCAACGATCAGTAATGGTGCGGGCCGAAATCGGCCCCTTTGTAAATCTTGCCGGGTATTTCTCAAGGCGGTGTAACCCGCGGACTTACGACCAGCGAAAAGTCGGTCGCCGGACCACCGAGGCGGCTAAGAAGCGCTTTTCAATCATTCCGCATCTCAGTATTACGCCGAGGATTGCGCCGTTGGTGCGGACTGCTTCCTCAGAAACCATACTTCGATGTCTGAAGGTAGGGCGCGGATAACTGGGGCGGCTAAACTGATTGTGGCCGTCATGAGCGCGGCCTTCACTGAGCTTACCTGGCCAGAGCAGTGAATGCGCGCATAAAGCCCTTTGACCGCGATCGAAGGCAGCGACATCTGCGCCTCGAGGGCGAAGTGATTGCGTTTCGCTAAGAGGCGTATGCTTTTCGTGTCCATGTAATGTACATGAGGCGATGGTAGACCGTTCTGCAATAAACGATCGAAGGGTCCCACCATCCCCGCCAGGGCCATCAGCGTGGCAATGCGATACAGCACACCCTGCCTTGACGGTGCATTGATTACCACTAGTCCTTCGTTGTTCAAATGATTCCAGCAAGACATAAGGGCGGCATTGATGTCTGGAATATGTTCTATAACGTCGTTAAACACGATGGCGTCGAATCGCTCGCCGTCCTTAAGTGCCTGTGGAAAGAATCCGTTTCGTACCGGAAGTCCTCGACTTGCCGTAGCCGTAGCAACCGCAATATCTGGCTCGATGCCAAGAATGTCGCACCGGTCTCGATTGGCCTCGATGAACCAGCCATGGGCACATCCAACATCGAGCATCTTCGGGCGGTCGTCAGTGGCCTTGACGATCTCTGAAATGCGTCGTGAAAGCCGATCGAAATTGGCTTGGCGCAAGCCTCCTAGGCCGAATTCTCTGGCTACCTCATCGATGTCGCCACCATCTGGGCGATCCTGGATGCTTGACTCGAGATGACTTCCCTCATAGCTGCACGATGAACAGCGGAAGTGCCAAGGGCGTACTCCGGAAACAAGAGCGCAATTGCAGGCGGGGCATGTCGTCATGAGCGAGATCCCAGCGAGGTGATCACGACGCCGATCATAATGACGACTCCGCCGATCAGAACGGGCGGTCGCAAAGGCTCTCTTAGCAACAGCCATGCAAAGATTGGGACGAAGATGAATCCCAGGCCATAAAACGGGAAGGCCATCGATAACGGGACGCGGGAAAGTACAGCCAGCCATGCGAGTGTTGCGAAACCGTAGACGGCAAGCGCGCCAATCAATGGAAGAGATATCAGCGTGATTGGCTTCGAAAAATCTATGCTTGCCGAGGCGTACTTAAAAAGTACCTGGCCTACGGATAGAAGCAATACCGTTCCCACGACCATTGTCAATGTGCTGAAGCTCATGCCTGAAGACCTCTCCATTCCCGCCCCCCGACTATCGCCAAACAATCCGGCTTTCTCCCAATTGAATTCGATGGTACAACGAGTTGCGGATGCGATGACGGTGAAGTCCGGAGCGGCGCATTTTTTCGGGAATCTCAGTGCCTTCATGGTCGCTGGGTAGTACCATGACTGGACACCCCGACCAGGAAAGGGGGTAAGGAGTAGTTGTGGTAGGCAGAGTCCGGCTTGACGGCATCGAATCGTTGCGCGCATATGCGGCCGTATCGATTATCTTCTTCCATCTTGTAGGGTCGGGTGGAGCCCTGTTGCCGGATGGCCTGAGTTTCATCGGGACACATTTCGGATTTGGCGTCCCTTTATTTTTCGTAGTCAGTGGATTCAGCCTGTCCTATGGCTACTGGGGGCGGCTGCACACGGAGCCGGCGCTTTCCACCTACTTCACGCGACGATTTGCACGAATCGCCCCGTTGTTCTATGCCGTTCTCATTTTTCAGCTATTCAACGTCTGGATTGAAGATGGCGTCACCTTCCCTGCGCTGGATGTGATGCTTAACGGGCTGTTCGTATTCAATCTTGTGCCTCACCTTACTGAAGGCATCGTGCCCGCATCATGGACGATTGGCGTTGAGATGCTGTTCTATGCGGCGTTTCCGCTCCTGCTTATTGCTTGTCGTTCCATGGGGAAGACGGTGATCGTGCTGGCCATCTCTATCGCAATGGCGACATCCTTCTCAATCGATATGAAGCCCATCCTGGATACCAGCGGAAGCTTTGTTTACCACAATGTGGTTACTCAGCTCCCTTACTTCGTTTGGGGCATGCTGATCTTCCACGTTCATCAGGCAATCAGGCCGCTACTTAGCGCGACGGGAGCTCGTCTTGCCTGTTGGGCTATCTGTGCGGCCGGCCTTTTGGCGATCTACACGTTGTATGCAAGCGGGCCGCTTTATCTGTTTTTCTGGGGTAGGGGGCTAAGGCCCACATGGGATTCCCTATGGGGCATCCCCTTCGGTCTTCTGTGTCTTGGGATGGCACTCCATCCCTCCCGCTTCATCTCCAATCCCGTAACTCGTTATCTCGGCAAGATCAGCTTTAGTCTATATCTGGTGCACCCGACCATTCTGTATAAGCTCGGCAAGGCTGGGTTTTATCAGTGGGTCTATGCGAAGTTTCCTGGTCAGGAGGCTGTCGCGTATTTCACGTGCCTCCTGATCTCGCTGGGCATCATAACGGTTATCGCCACCATCACCTTTCGGCTGATCGAGCAGCCTGGAATGGACTTTGGAAAACGCATCACCCGGCCCAGAACCGAACCGGCGACAATCTGACTTATCCTGGAGATGCCGGAACACTACCAGCGGTGAGTGACCGAGCCCGGAGCTTTCTGGAGGGGTGCGGGTTGCTGGGCGACCCTATTCTTGGTCGCTATCGTATGCAAGGGTAGGGCATGCCGACGCCAGGCAGCTATGCTTAGGCCGACGTTTTTGCTTGGGCGAGCCGATTGCGACGAAGAATGGATTGGCCAATACGCGACCGCAGCGTCATGATCGGTCGCTCCAGGTACATATGAATGAGCATGCCTGCCAGTAGAGACAATGCGATCGCCAGGCCGGCGCTAATCAGGCTGTTCGGCCGCCACTCTGTGAGCTTGGTAACAATGAACCAGTGGAATAGGTAAATCGGATAGCTCCATCGCCCGATGTTGGTCATTGCGGACGAAGAGAGAAATTTTCCCATTGCGCCTTCGTTGTCGAGATTGACAACCATGAACATTGACCAGAGTGCACCCAGCGGAATGAACTTGTTCCCAAGCCAGTAGTTCGGGGCGTCGGGATAGTACTTTGCTCTGAAGTAATCGGTCATCGCGACAATTGCAATGAACACGAGCGCGCTGACGAGGATGGCCGGAGCGCGGATCGCGCGCGCTCTGATTGTCGGATAGATAACTGCTGCCACCACCCCGAATAAGAAGCAGGGGATGTACCAGCGCAGGGAAGGGGAGTTCTCCGTCGTATCGGTGAATGGGAAAGCCACGGCGCAGAATAAGCCGACGACCAGTACGAACACCGCTGACCACGTTGGCCCCCATCGTCGTGAAATAGCAATCGTGGGCACGGCGAGCGGAAACAAAAGTACGTAGAACTTCATTTCCACCGGGACCGTCCACAAGTGCGCATATCCCTTTTCGAGGGTCAGCGCCGCGAAGATGTCGGATGGCGTGTCGATCCTGGCGGTGCCGAACACGTAATAGAACAGGACCGCGATCACGAAAAGAGGCACGATTCGAAATGTACGTGCCAAGACGTAGTCGATCATCGACCTGAGGCCGGTTCCTCGCAGAAACAGGTGATTGGTGAGAAGGAACGCGCTCAGGACGAAGAATAACCATACGCCGACCTTGCCCGTACCGGGAAGGTATACGCGACTGCCGGCGAATATGCCGTTGATGGTGTGTACGAAGAGTACCGTCAGGCAAGCGAGTCCTCGAATGCCGTCTGCATTTCTGAAATAGGCAGCACGGTCCATCATTCGGGACATCCTCGCAAATCGTCAATAGCACATGGTAACTGCCGGCGATCCAGCCGTCAGCCGCAGTTAGCACGCATGCTTGTGCGTGGGAGGACTAGAGGCGGAGGCGTTCGCGATAGCTGGGGTATGCGTTAAAACGCAAAAAGCTCCCATCTCTGGAAGCCCTTATCAAATGGTGGCTGAGGACGGAATCGAACCGCCGACACGGGGATTTTCAATCCCCTGCTCTACCAACTGAGCTACTCAGCCACGGGTGCTCGCAACAGGCGTTGCGTGCTGGGTGGAGCCGCGTATTAAAGCGGCTGACGGGCGGATCGTCAAGTCTGATCTTCGGGCGGGACGTAGCCGGTGGGCTGGGCTACGTCGCCGCCGAAGAAGAATTTTTCCATTTCGCCGCTCAGGAACGCGCGGGTCTTCGGGTCTAGCGGGCTCAGGCGCATTTCGTTGATGAGCATGGTCTGGTGGGCGAGCCACTGGGTCCATGCTTCCTTCGATATGCTTTCGTAGATGCGCCGGCCGAGATCGCCCGGCCAGGGCGCGAAATCGAGGCCTTCGGCGTCGCGGCCGAGTTTTGCGCAGGTAACGATGCGCGTCATGCGGGTATCTCCAGAAGTTGGGCTAACAGGGTGCGTACGGGCGCGGGCAGGCCCATGCCGGCGATCGCGGCGGCGTCGCACCAGCGCAGGCCGGGGGTGTCGCCCAGCGCGCGCAGCGGGCTGGCATGGTCGAACAGGATGGGCGAAACGTCCAGCCGGTAATGACTGAAAACGTGGGTGAACGCGGGCAGGGCGGTGGTCTCGTTTACGTTCGCCAGTTGCCGCGCGCGTTCGGCGGCGGTCCCGGCGTCTTCCGCTTCCGGGAGACTCCACAGGCCCGACCAAACGCCCTGAGGGCCCCGTCGTTCCAGCAGAACGCGGCCTTTGCCGTCTCGCATAACGAGCATGGCGGTCGTGCGTGTCGGGATTTTCTTGCCCGGTTTCGCGGTGGGCAGGACGGCCGTGAGTCCGTCACGGTGGGCGACGCAGCGCGTGGCCTGGGGGCAAAGCGGGCACAGGGGTTTCGAGCGCACACAGACGGTTGCACCGAGATCCATGATGGCCTGCGTGTAGTCGGCGGTGCGTTCGGCTGGTGTGTGTTCGTCCGCGCGCAGCCATAGCTGTTTTTCGATCGCGCTTGTTCCCGGGTCGCCGGCGATGCCGTGGTATCGCGTCAACACGCGTTTGACGTTGCCGTCCAGAATGGGAAAGCGCATCCCGTACGCCTGCGCAAGAATCGCCCCGGCGGTGGAACGGCCGATGCCGGGCAGTGCTACCAGTGCGTCGAGGTCGCGTGGCAATTCGCCATGGTGCCGTTCGACACAAAGTTGCGCGGCGCGATGCAGGAAGCGCGCGCGACGGTAATAACCCAGGCCGGACCACAGGGCGAGTACGTCGTCCTCATGGGCCTCGGCAAGCGAGCGCAGCGTGGGCAGGCGTTCGACGAAACGCTGGAAATAACCGGCGACCGTCACGACCTGTGTCTGCTGCAGCATGATTTCCGACAGCCAGACACGATACGCATCGCGCGGATGTTGCCAAGGGAGGTCTTTGCGGCCGTGGTGATCGAACCAGCGCAGGAGTTCGGTGGCGAAGGGATTCACGTTACGGGGTCTTTGCTTTCGGAGTGTCCGCGGTGGAACTCGTGCTTGCGGGAGCGTCGCCGGCCTGGATGCGCAGGCCTTCGATGTGGATGCCGCCGGCGTCGATGACATCCGCTGCGATGTTGCCGCGTACGGGTGGCAGCGTCAGCGAGCCGCCTGTTCCGAACGTCGACCACCATTGCGCGAGTTCCAGCGGCGGCAGGCGCACGTCAGCGTGATCGTTCTTGCCATCGAGACGCAGGGCGATGGACAGCGGGTCGCTCTGATTGGCGGGCGTCACGTTCGCGACGACGTCGTAGGTTTCAGCATCGGCCCGGGTGATTTTGCCAGCCAGTTGCGCGCCGATGTCCGCCCCGCCGCGCCATAGTGCTTCGCCGGCAAGCGCCGCTTTGAACCGGGGTTCACTGGCGATTGCGAGGGCAACGTCGCCCAACGTCAGGACGCCCTCCGTCAGCTGCGCTGTCGTTTTCAGATCGACGGAGTAGGGTGTGCCGTCACCGGTACGCGCGGCCAGCGTCAGGGGAAAACGTTGGCCGTTGGCGAGGCGCCCCGCGTCGACCTGGACATTGCTCAGCAGGAGACGATTGCCGCGCAGAAGCGTGCCTCGGGTAATCGAAAAGCCCGCGTCGATGGTGGGAAGAAAAGCGCTGGCCATGGACGAACGCGATGGCAACGTGTCGATGTACGCATTGATCGCGTCGAGATCGATGCGCGCGCCTTCAAGCTCGAGGCGCGAGACGACGGTGTCGCCGCCCAGAAGCGTATGCCATGGCAGAACGAGTCGCCCGTGCGACGCGGCGATCATCGGCGTACTGTTGCCGCGCGCGCTGAGGGATAAGCCGTTCAGTTCAAGTGCCGGCGTGGGCCAGAGGGTCGGGCTGGCGGGGTTGGCGAGCGTCAGTTCCAGACCTGCCTGGCGCGCCTGCGACTGGAGCAGGGCGGTGAAACGTTCCGGTTGCAGCACGACGTACATGGCGATGAACGCGGCGAGCAGCGTAGCGGCCGCGAGGCCGGCGATGGTGAGCAGAACGAGTCGGAGACGGCGGTTCATTCAGGCGTTCCGCTTCTTCGGTTTGTTGCCTGTCCTGCGCAGGCGCGCTCCCACGGAAAGCAAAGGAGCGGCATACATGTCTTAACTTCCCAGCGCGGGTGGCAGCAGGCCATCGACGAATGCTTCGGCGTCGAACGTGCGCAGGTCGGTGGCGGTTTCGCCCAGACCCACGTACCGGATGGGCAGCCCGAATTCGCGTGCCAGGGCGAATACGACGCCGCCCTTGGCCGTGCCGTCGAGCTTGGTGACCACAAGTCCCGTGACGCCGACGATCTGGAGGAACTGTCGCACCTGATTGATGGCGTTCTGCCCGGTGGTGCCGTCGATCACCATCAACACTTCATGCGGCGCGGCGGGGTCGAGCTTCTTCATGACGCGGGCGATTTTGCCCAGTTCGTCCATGAGGCCACCCTGCGTATGCAAGCGACCGGCTGTGTCGGCGATCATTACCTGGACGCCTCGGGCGCGCGCGGTCTGAAGCGCGTCGAAGATGACGCTGGCCGAGTCGGCATCCTGGCCCTGCGATATGACGGCGACCTTGTTGCGATCGCCCCACGTTTTCAGCTGTTCGACGGCGGCGGCGCGGAAGGTGTCGCCCGCGGCAAGGACGACCGAGCGGCCTTCATCGGTGTAACGGCGTGCCAGCTTGCCGATGGTCGTGGTCTTGCCCACGCCGTTGATACCTACCGTCAGGACGACGAACGGCGCATGCGTGCCGACGTCGAGCGGACGCTCGACAGGTTTCAGCAATGCGATCAGTTCCGAGCGCAGGGAGGCAAGCAGCGCCGCGGAGTCGGCGAACTCGCGTTTGTGCATGCGCTGGCGCAGACCTTCAACCAGGCTGGTACTCGCTTCGACGCCGACATCGGCGGTAATCAGCGCGGTCTCCAGCTCGTCGAGCAGGTCGTCGTCCAGTTTGGGATGGCGTACGAACAGGGACGAGAGGCTTTTGGCGAAGCCGCTGCCGGAGAGGCGTTCGCGCCAGCTACGCCGGGCGGGCTGCGCGGCTTCGACGATTTCGGTTACTTCGAATTCGGCTTCCACAGCCGGTGCCTCCGGCTCGGCACTGGGCGTTTCGGCCAGCACTTCTGCCAGCGGAAGTGCGCTGTCCAGCGAACCGGAATCGGCGGCTGGCGGCGCGGCCGGAGCGGTGCGCTCATCCGTCGTCACTGGCGCGTCCGGCGACGGCGTCGCGGAGGGTTCGGCGGGCTTCTTTTTCCAGAACTTGAGCATTGCGCGAAGGATTCAAAGACAATGCGCGCATGCTATCACTCCCGTTCCAACTAGCCGCTGAGCGGCGAGGCCGCGCATGACCGGCCGGGCCGCCCTCGGGCGCATCCGTATCATCGGCGGCAATCTGCGCAATTCGCGGTTGGAGGTACCCGACGTCCCGGGCCTGCGGCCTACGCCGGAGCGCGTCCGCGAGACGCTGTTCAACTGGCTGCATCCCATTATCGACGGCGCGCGTTGTCTCGACCTGTACGCCGGCACCGGTGCCCTGGGTATCGAAGCCCTGTCGCGTGGGGCCTCGGCCGTTCGCTTCGTCGAGAGGGATCCGCGTCTGGCTGCCTCGCTCAAGGCCAATCTCGCCCGGCTGAAGATCGTAAATCCCGACGTCGCGGTCGACGATGCCTCCCGGCTGGTCTCGGGCGCGCCCGCGCAGCCCTTCGATGTGGTCTTTCTCGACCCCCCGTTCGCGCTCGAGGCATGGGTTCCGATTGCCGGACAACTGGAGCGCGGCGGCTGGCTGACGGCGCACGCCTGGATCTATGTGGAGAAGCCCCGGCATGCCTCCATCGACGTCCCCGCGAACTGGTTGCCGCACAGGGAAGGAGCCGCCGGGGAAGTCGCCTACACGCTCTATCGCCGCCATCCGGTCGATCCGCTAAGCTAAGCCAGTTTCTTCAACCGCCCTACTCAATGACCTCTCCGGCCAATCCGCGTCTTGCCGTTTATCCCGGCACGTTCGACCCGATCACCAACGGGCATACCGACCTGGTGTCGCGTGCCGCTCCGCTGTTCGATCGCATCGTGGTCGCTGTGGCCGAGAGCCCTAACAAGGGGCCGGGTTTCAGCCTGGGCGAGCGCATTGCGCTGGCCCGGCTGGCTCTTGCCGATCTGCCGAACGTCGAGGTACGGGGCTTCGACAGCCTGCTTGCCCACTTCGTGATGGATATCGGTGCGGGCGTCATCCTGCGCGGCCTGCGGGCCGTGTCGGACTTCGAGTACGAATTCCAGCTGGCCAGCATGAATCGTCACCTGATTCCCCAGGCCGAGACGCTGTTCCTGACGCCGGCGGAGCAATACAGCTTTATCTCTTCTTCGCTTGTGCGTGAAATCGGTCGCCTCGGTGGCGATATCTCCGGCTTCGTGCATCCGGCGGTGCAGCAGGCCATGCGCCAGCGCTGGCGTAGTCCCTCATAAAATCCATCGAAAGGTGAAAATCATGCGTAAGTTTGTCCTTGCCGCATCCGTGGCCCTGACCGCCGCCCTGGCGCTGACCGCCTGCAATAAGTCCGAAGACGCCGACAAGGCCGCTCCGGTGCAGGAGGTTGCAGTCGCCAAGCCGACCAACGCAACCGATACCAAGGCATGGAGCCAGTATTTCGGCCAGATCGTGCGTAAGAACATGCAGGGCATGACGGCTGATCGTCCGTTCCCGTACTTCGTGCCGGCGGGCGACGACGATGCGGGCAAGGACGGTCGCGCGCGTCAGCTCGACAATGTGAAGGGCACCGTTGCCCGTGGCGTCACGCCGGGCAATATGCTCGTCTTCGGCGGTCCCGAGTCGTCCAAGACGGCCGAGCTGATGGTCGATGCCTTCAAGGACGCCCAGCCAGGCTCGTTCAAGAACGTCATTGTCCTGTTCATCGGTGAGCAGGCCGACCAGCAGCGCGTGTCGGACGCCGTCGCTCCCAGCGGGGCGATTTTCCGTTTCGTTGCGATGTAATCCGTCCCCCCAGGGGCGCAAAGCGAAAGGGCGCCGCGGTTTGCGGCGCCCTTTCGTCGTTTGGGGGCCGGCTGGAGTAAAATGGCCGGAACATGTCCCTCAAGATTCTCGATACCTGCGTCAACTGCGACGTCTGCGAACCGGTCTGCCCGAACAAGGCGATCTCGCTGGGCGAGGAGTATTACGTGATCGACCCGGCTCTCTGTACGGAGTGCGTGGGCCATTACGACGTTCCTCAATGCATCGAGGTATGCCCGGTCGAATGCATTCTGGTCGACCCCGAACACACCGAATCGAACGATCAGCTCACGCTGAAGTACGAACACCTGATGGCGAAGGCCTCTTAAGCCCTCGAAGGTCCCGGTTGCCACCAACCATGAGTTAACCTCTCCTACGCGTTCTTTCGTTTTGAGGAGATGCGTTTCCATGGTTCATGCCCATCCGTGGCGCGCGCTTGCCGCGAGCCTGCTGTTCGTCGTCAACGTCGCCGCCGCGCAATCCGCGCCCTCCGCCGCACCCTCGAAGGGTCCAGGCCATGCCGCTATCGCCAGCGCGAATTTTCATGCGACGAATGCGGGTTTCGAAGTGCTCGCGAAGGGCGGTAACGCATTCGATGCCGCCGTCGCCGTGTCGTCGACGCTTGCCGTCGTCGAGCCGCAGAGCTCCGGTATCGGCGGCGGCTTCATGGCAATGCTGCACCGTGCATCGGACAACCGCGATATCTTCGTCGACGCGCGCGAGACCGCGCCCAAAGCGGTCGACATGAAGGCTTACGTCGGAAAGGACGGTAAGCCGAACCGGGATTCGTCGATCAACGGACCGCTATCGGCGGGTATTCCCGGCGAACCCGCCGGCCTCGTCTGGATGGCCGAACACTACGGCAAGCTCCCGTTGCGCGAATCGCTGGCGCCGGCGATCCGTATCGCGAAGGAAGGCTTCCAGCCGGACGCGCGTTTCCTCTCGGCCATTGCCGATCGTAAGGACGTACTCAGTCGTTGGCCGGCCTCCTCCGAGTTGCTACTGCCCGGCGGCAAGGTGCCCGACAAGGGCTGGACCCTGCGCCAGCCCGATCTCGCCCGTACGCTGGAGCGTCTTGCCGACAAGGGTGTCGAGGGGTTCTACGCGGGCGAGACCGCAAAGATGCTGGTTTCCGCGACACGTGCCGCAGGCGGCAACTGGACCGCGGCGGACCTGGCGGCTTATCGCGTGAAGGAACGCGAGCCGCTTACCGTGGACTACCGCGGCTACCGCATCGTCACCGCGCCGCCGCCGTCCTCCGGCGGTGTCGCCATTGCCGAGATACTCAACATCCTCGCGGGTTTCGATCTGTCGAAGCTGGACAAGGCGCATGCCACGCACCTGATCATCGAGTCGATGCGTCGCGCGTTCCGCGATCACAACGAATATCTCGGCGATCCCGATTTCGTGAAGATGCCGCTGGATATGTTGCTGTCGCGCTATTACGCCGACGGTCTGCGCGCGACCATCTCGCCGGACAAGGCCACGCCTTCCGATCTGCTTCCCGCTGCGATGGCCAGGGAGCCGGGTATGCATACGACGCATTTTTCGGTTATCGATACCGATGGAAATATGGTGGCTTCCACCTTGACGGTGAATCTCGAATTCGGCTCGGCCTTCGTTGCGAAGGGGACGGGTGTCCTGCTGAACGACGAAATGGATGACTTCGCCCTGGTGCCGGGACAACCGAATGCGTTCGGTCTGCGTGGTGCGTACGCGAATGCGCCGGAGGCCGGTAAGCGGATGCTTTCGTCCATGTCGCCGACCTTCGTGTTCGGCAAGGACCGGACCGCCGTGATCGGTTCGCCGGGCGGTTCCACCATCATCACTCAGGTGCTGGAAGGCATTCTCGCGTTCGTCGATGGCAAGAGCGCGGCCGATATCGCCGCACAGAAGCGATTCCACCATCAGTACCTGCCCGATCGCGTTGACGTCGAGGCGGGCGTGTTCGACGACGCGACGGTAAAGTCGCTGACGGACATGGGCCATGTGCTGAAGGAACGTTCGCCATGGGGTTTCATGAACGTGGTGACGTGGGATCACGCGACCAACACGCTCGACGCGGCAAGCGACCCGCGCCGGCCGTCGGGTCTGGGTAAAGTCCAGTGAGCGCAGACTTACCGCGCTCTTATAAGAAAGCCTGTTCGCTGGAGGTTTGAAATCATGAAACTCTGGTCACTTACCGGCAATTCCCAACAACTGGATGGCGGCGCCATGTTCGGCAACGCGCCGAAGGCGCTGTGGTCGCGCTGGATCGAGGCCGACGAGCAGAATCGCATTCCGCTGGCGTGCCGCTGTCTTCTCGTCACCGGCCTCGACGGTCGCAACGTATTGTTCGAAACGGGTATCGGCGCATTTTTCGATCCGGCCATGCGCGAGCGTTATGGCGTGGTCGAGGACCGTCATGTGCTGCTCGACTCCCTGGCGGAAGCGGGCGTTGCTCACGAGGACATCGACGTCGTCGTCCTGTCGCACCTGCACTTCGATCACGCAGGCGGCCTGTTGGCGGCATGGAAGGAGGGCGAACCCGCGCGACTGCTATTTCCGAGAGCGACCTATCTGGTCGGTGCGGATCACTGGCGTCGTGCGTTGGAGCCACATCCGCGCGACCGCGCTTCATTTATTCCCGAGCTGACCACCCTGCTTCAGGAGAGCGGCCGGCTCGAACTGGTCGAGGCGGGACGCCCGACGTCGCTTGGCGAGAGCGTCCGCTTCGAATTTTCGGAAGGGCATACGCCGGGGCTTATGCTGGCGGAGGTCGGTGGCGTCGTTTTCTGTGCCGATCTGATTCCCGGCCGGGCGTGGGTCCATCTGCCCGTTACCATGGGCTACGACCGGTGGCCGGAAAAGCTGATCGACGAGAAGAAACGGTTTCTGGACGACAAGATCGCGCGCGGTGTGCGACTGTTTTTTACCCACGATCACGCGTGCGCGTTGGCGGCGGTCGTGCAGGATTCGAAGGGGCGTTATACGGCGGTCGATCCCGTGGATCGGCTGGCTGGCGTGAGCGCATAAGCGGAAGGAACGGGGGACGGGATGAGGTCGAAGGTCAAGGTAAAGCAGCAGGATGGCGGCTGGGTCGTCCGTATCGTCGGCGCGTTGCTGCTGGTGGCGAGTCTGGGGTTGGTGGCCTATAACGAGCGCCGCGTCATGGACTATGCCGCCGCGTCGGAGCGTCATGGCGCTCCTGTACTCGACCTGGGCGCCGCCGGTCGCCCCGAGGCCGGGCAGTACGGTTCGATGACCCGGGTAAGCGGAACGCCGCAGATCGTGGATGCCCCTCGCGACCCTGAATTCAATGTGCGCGCCGAATCGCCGGTATTGATCCGTCACGTGGAGATGTTCCAGTGGCGCGAGCTCAGCGTGGGCGGCAGCACGCACTACGAACTCGATTGGGTCGACCATCCGATCGACGCGTCGGAATTCGCTCATCCGCAGGGCCATGTAAATCCCGGCGCCTTCCCGGTTCAGGGACGTCAGTTCGACGCGGGTGAGGTCCGGATCGGTCACTTCCGTCTGTCGACCCCGTTGCTGCGCGCTTTTCCCGATAGCGTGCGTGTGCCGCCGGAGATCGAGCGCCTGCCGGCGAATCTGGCCGCCACCTTCCAGAAGCTGGATGACACCCTGGTCACCAGTGCCAAACCGGGACAGCCTCGCCTGGGTGACTTGCGGGTCAGCTGGGAAGCCGTACCACTGCAGTCGCTGACGGTGCTCGCCCGGATCGATGGCGATACGCTGGTGCCCGCGACGAATGGCAGCGTTGGCGGCGCAGGTTTCGATGTGCAAGTGGGCGAACGCAGTCTGCTCGATGTGTTGCCGACTCTGCCCGAGCCTCCGCAGGCTGTTCTTCCGCTGCGCGTCTTCGCGATCCTGCTGGCCGCCTTCGGCGGCCTGCTTCTCGCACACCGCAGTCGTTTGCAGCGGGACGCGCTCTTCGCACTTGGCGTCGGCGGCGTCGTGGTTTCGGCCATTGCCGGCATCATGTGGCTCGGCGCAGACAGTATGACCGCCAGCGTATGGCTGTTGGTCGCCGTGCTTGCGGCGGGTCTCGCTATCTGGCGGGTACAGCGTATTCAGGGTGCGTAGATCTGACAGAAAGCGGCACGTCGGGTCTGCACCCGCCGGCCACGGCACCGTCGACTGCGGTTTGCTGCGGGCAGAGCGTGAGCCGAGCACGTGATGGGACGGGACCGGATGCGGTCATCACGGGTCCTGCGTCACGCGATGCTTTCCCCCACGTGACTGTAGCATCCGGAAGAGCCGTCGGCCCCCCCTCGACGCGTCCGAGCGCGAAAGCGATGGCGAAGCCGAGCCCTCCCTCGAAGTGCGCGAAGAATCAAAAAAGCCCGGCGTTGCCGGGCTCTACTTTGCATGTGCGGATATGGGCGAATCAGGCTTCGGCGGTAACCGTGCCATCCGCGAACGCATAGACGTGATCCGCCCAGTTGGCTGCATCGACGTACATCGCAGCCATGGTCTGAAGGTGCTGGTCGCGTAGCGCCGTGTCGCTTTCCAGTTCGCCCTGTTCCCAGTGGCGAATCTGATCTAGCAACGGTGCGAACGGGCCGACGCCTTCCAGCAGGGCCTCGCGGATTTCGATGGCCAGCGGCAGGTGTTCCATCACATAGGCCATGGATACGTTCATCAACGTATCGAGCAGCGAGAACAGCCCGGCTGTGAACGCCATTTCCTGGAGTTCGGGTTTGATGCCGCGCGCCAGTTGCTCGCACATATGCGCGCGGATAAGCGCAAGGCGGAGCAGTTCGGGCGGACGTTCGTCCATGCCCGCGACGGCCATGGTGAAAATCCAGTTGCGCATGCGATTCACGCCGAAGAACACCGCGGCCTGTTCCACCGATTTCAGCTGGCGCGGCAGGGCGAAGTAGGCGGAATTGACGCAGCCGAGCAGTTTGTAACTGAGGATCGCGTCGTCGCGGATGATCTTGCCGAGTTCGATCGGACCGTTGTCCGGGTCCTGCAGCGCGCCCATGAGGCGCAGCACGCCGAGCTTGCTGGGAGCGAGGCGCGGCATGTCGACACGCTCGGGTCGCAGGAGATACTTGCCCTGGAATCCGTCGACATCCTGATCGGCGTAGTCGAGATAGGTTTCGTGCGAGTCGACACCGGTCACGATGACCTTGACGCCGAACGCGTGGACATAGTCCATGTGAGCACGGGCCGCGACCGGGTGACGATGATCGACGGCGACCTTCGCGAACTGGACGATGCGCAACAGCGCATCCACGCTGGCGCGGTGTTCGGGATCGGGAGAAAGGCTGAAGTCTTCCAGTACGAAAAGGCAGCCGTGGCCTTTCAGTTCGCGCAGCTTGGCGAGCAACTGCTCGTCCATGCCCACTTCCGCGCCGACACTGGCACCCAGGCGCGCATTGTGACGAAGAATGTCGGTGTGCTCGAGCAACAGGTCCCGCGACATATGCAGGAATGCACGATTGTCGCGGACCAGGCGCTTGAGGCTGCCATCGGCGATCGCGCTGAGCGTGGCCTGCGTATGCGCGAGCGACGCCGCTTCGATATCCGTGCCGGCCGGGCGCGGAAACAGCAGCTCGTACGCGAACAGCGACTGCTTCTTGTCGAGAATGGGAACACGGACGATCGGCAGGATTCCGTCGTCATTCACCGCGGTCGGCAGGGGTATGGCTGGCATTTCTTTCGGACGCCGTTGGGTGGTCGTGTGGGGAAGCGCGGGTACCGGTCAGGCCTGCGCCAGCGGCGCCGAACGAAGACTGCTGCGGGTGAGCCCCGTGGGGCCGTAGGTGACGTCGCCCGTTTTGCCGCCCGTAAGCAACGCCAGGGCGTCGCGCACATGCACGATGCGCTGCGCGACGATGCGTCCGTTCACCTCGTTGAGGTGTCGGCATTCGTTGAGAGAAGCAATCGTCGCCGTCCAGCGTTCGTCGGCCAGGGCGTCGATGCCCGCTGCGTCGGAAAGCTGGCGACGCTCGATGTCGAGTTTGTCGATCCGGTCGAGTAACGCGCCCTTGGTTTTGCCAACGGCTTCGAGCGCCGTTGCATCGCCGGCGTCGAGCGCCATGCGTTCTTCGATCAGGTTTTCGTGCAGAGCATCCGTCTCGCGCGCCAGATCGCCCATTACGGCGCCGAGCGCCGCGTGGAATTCAGGCTGCAGGGAATCGCTCATGCGTGGCCGCCGATCTGTCCCTCCATCGCCAGCAGCTTGCTTGCGATGGCCTGCGAGTCGGGTTTGTACGTGCCGTCGGTGACGCGCGCACGGATCTGATCGACACGATGGGTATCGATGCTGTCGCCAACGCTGGCCGCGCTCAGTGCCTTGGCCGAATCGGTCAGCCGGACGCTGTCGTCGCTGGGCAGCACCGCGGAGGTGTTCTGCACGGAAGCCGCGCCGGAGGCGCCGCTATCCTTGGAACGCACCTGTACCGGCTGCTGCTGTGGCTGAAGGCCGGGTTTGATTGTCGTATTCATGGGTTGTCCCTTGAGGGTTCGTTCCCTTCAGGTGATTTATCGACCACCCGTCGGGAAACTTTAACTGGCCCTAGGCCTTAAAGTGTGATCGGTTTGGGAATTCGTTCATGGAAGTACGGCCACGACGCCCTCGCCACTGACGACGGCGTCGAGCACCTTGCCGGAGGCGGCATTGCGTACACGTAGTCGCGTTCCCGTGTCGCCGGCGCCCATCGCCACGCCCTGGGCATGGACGACTACGCCGTCGATACGGGCGACCATGCTGACGGTATCGCCGATGCGAACAGCCTGGCGGCCGGCCAGCATGCCGGGGGTCAGCACGGTGCCGGCGCGGAGGGCGCGCGCCAGCGAGCGCCCCTCGATCTGATCGAGCTTGTCGACGTAGCCGTAGCCCATCGACGCGACATCGCGATCTTCGGAATGGACATCGTCCGGGCCCACGCCGTCGCCACGAGCCAGCGGCCGTGTCGTGACGAGAACCTGGGTGAACATCTGAACGCGAACCGGAACGCGGACCGTCCAGCTGCCGGGGCACTGGACGACGACGCTGACGCGCGCGCCGAGCGTACGGTTGCCGGGTACGTTGATGACCGGACGCGCGGGGCAGTCCGCAAGTTTCAGGCGACTGTCGAGCGTGCCTGCCTCGGCGACCATGCGGGCGCCGGGCAAGGTCCGGTTCTGCTGCAACCACTGGACCGCGGCATCGCGGACACCATCCACCGACTGCTCGGCGCGCACGGCCGCCGGCAGCACGAGAAGCGCGGCGAAGGGCAGGGCGAGCAGGCGGCGGGAAACGATCATGCGGCCGCTTCGCTCAGCGCACCGGACAGGTTCTGCACGATGGCGTCGAGTTCGCGATGCATCGCGGGCACGGCCTGTGTGGCGTCGGCGTGTTTTCCGTCGGCGAGCAACATGACGAACTGGCTGCTCTGAGCCGAGAAACGTTCCCCGGCTTCGACGAGAGCGTGGCCTACAACATCGCCACGACGCTGACGCAATTGGTCGATGCAGCGCATCAACGGGGTGGTGTCGAGCCAGCGGCGATCAAGGCCCGCCGGATCGCGAATGGCCAGATCGAGGGCGTAACGCATGCCCTGGCTGGCTTCGCGAATCATCTGGGTGAGGCTGGCCGGGTCCATGCCGCCTTCGGTTTCGAGACGGGACATACCCAGGCGGTGGGCAAGCACGGCGGCGCGCGAGGTGGCGTCCGCCTGGCGGCGCGCCTCGTTCGTCATGCGGCCGAGCGCGGCCTGCATGGCCTGGATGGCGGCAATGCGCGCGTGCAATGCACCCATGCCTTCGCGTGCGGTATCGATGCTGCCGCGAGCGTTGCGTACGGCATCGTCGACCTTGCCGAGCGATGTCTGCATGCCCGCTATGCCCGATTGCGTCTGCTCTAGGCGGCGCAGGCTGTTCTGGACGGCGTCGTCGAGCTGGCCGGAGAACTCGCCCACGGCCTGCGTCACCGAGTCGATCCCGGCGGTTGCCTGCGTGGTCTTCTCGGCAAGCTGTTTGACCTCGTCGGCGACGACCGCGAATCCGCGTCCGGCTTCGCCGGCGCGCGCCGCTTCGATGGCCGCGTTCAATGCGACGAGGTTGGTCTGGTGCGCAATGTCCTGCACCGCGGCGGTCAGCTTGCGGATTTCCGTGAAGTAATCGGAAAACTGGGCATGATTGCGGGTCATGCCGGACAGGGCACTGCGAAGCAGGCGCAACTGTCCGTCGAGATCGCCGGCGGATGCCGAACCCTGGCTGCCACTTTCCGCAACGCCGGAGATGCCGGCCTGGGCTTGATCCAGCGCCGTCGAAATCCTGGCGCCGGCGTCCGTCAATCTACCGACGGTGTCGCGTGCGCTTTCCACCGAACCCGTCAGCTCCTGCAACGTACCGCCGAGGGCCTGGGCATTGGTAAGCACCATGCCTTGCTGCTCGATGGCCTGGATCGTCGTGGCGGGCGCGATACGCGGCTCGATCGGCTTCAGCAATGGCGCCAGCGCTTGTGCGGCGGAGGGGTAGCGGGTCGAAATGGCACGCACGCGCGAAGCGTCGCCGGACGCGATGGCGTCGGCGAGAAGGCGGACGTGCTGGCTCCACAAAAGGCTCATGATTCGGCGATCGCTCATAAAGGACGCCTCTACATCGTCCAGAGGCTTCAGGACTTGAGAGAAGCAAGACGTATGCCATCGGCGACGAGACACCCGGTTTCCGTTGCGTAGGAGCGCGCTCCTGCACACAGAACTATCAAGAATACGGGGACGGGGCCGATACGCCATCGATCCCTCTATAAGTGCAGTGTCGCCCATGGCCCGCCCGCTTCTCGATACCGTGGAAACCTTCACCCGCCTCGCCGGCCACAATCGTGTGGCGATGCTGCTGTTCCGCCTGGGCGACGGTCAGGCCTTCGGTATCAATGTTTTCAAGGTGCGCGAGGTGTTGCGCCGGCCGAAGCTCGAGCGTATGCCCAGCATGCACCAGCTGGTCGCCGGCAGCTTCGACTACCGGGGCATGACCATTCCCGTCATCGATCTCGCCGCCGCGATGGGCTATCCGCCGCTGGCGTCCGATGCCGAAGCCCATCTGATCGTGACGGAATTCAGCCGTTCCATGCAGGGCTTCCTGGTGTCGACGGTAGACCGGATCGTCCACGTCGATGGCGTCAATATGGCCGCGCCACCGGGAGCACTGGGTTATGGCCCGCGCGTCAATGCGGTCACACGGCTGGACGGCGATCTCCTGGCCATCGTCGACGTCGAGCAGGTGCTGGCCAGCATCGAGCCGCAGAACGTGGCCTTGTCCGAACGCGTCCAGCAGGCTGCTCAGGGGCGCCCCAATCGCCATCGCCGTCTTCTGGTGGTGGACGACTCCCTGGTGGCACGCAAACAGTTGGTCGATCTTTTCCGGCAAATGGATCTGGAATGCATCGTGGCCCACGATGGTCAGGAAGGGCTGGAACGCCTGAGAGCTCTCGCCGAGGGGCCGGCCGACGAGCGCGTGGATCTGGTGATCTCCGATATCGAAATGCCACGCATGGACGGGTACGCACTGACCCGCGCCATTCGCGAAGACGCCAGCTTGCGTCATCTGCGCGTATTGCTGCATAGCTCGCTCAGCGGTGTCTTCAACGAGGCGATGGTGGCAGGCGTTTCCGCCGATCGCTTCATCGCCAAGTTCCAGCCCGACGTACTGGCCAATGCCGTGCTGGAACTCCTGCCGGGCTGATCGTTCCGGTGCCCGGACGCCTGTAAGCGCGCGTTCGTGCAATAACTGCCGACGACGGTACTACGACGTTTATTGCCTGCGCTGGGTGTCGGTTTTCCGTCACTCGCCCGGATGCTGGCGGCGAAAAACCGCATAACCACGCCGTTTCCTGCGTATTTCCTCTCGTGGCACGCTCCTTGCTCAAATCCTCTCGCTAAGGCAACGAGAGGGCACGAGCCCGTGATCGATAAACCCGACCCGCTATTCGGCATGCATACCCAGGCACTGGCCCTGTGGCAGAAGCGTGCCGAAGTATTGTCCTCGAATCTCGCGAATGCGGACACGCCCGATTTCCTCGCGCGCGATGTCGATTTCCGCAAGGCGCTTTCGGCAGCCACCGACGCGATGGACGGAAGCCAGCTACCCATGGCCGCGACCAGCTCCGGTCATATCGGGGGCAACACCGCCACCGGTCCCGGGGGCGCGGATGCGCTCGCTTATCGCATTCCCACACAGCCGTCGATGGACGGCAACACCGTCGATACGCAGGTCGAGCAGGCCGCATTCGCCAGCAATGCCGTTCATTACCAGGCAAGCCTGAGTTTCATCACGGGGCAGATCCACGCGATGCGTATCGCCATCACCGGAAGCAGCTCATGAGCCTATTGAAGATCTTCGATGTCGCCGGGTCCGGCATGGCCGCACAGTCCGCGCGTCTGAATACTACGGCCAGCAACATGGCCAACGCCGACAGCCTCGCCAGCAGCGAAGCAACCGCTTATCGCGCGAAACAGCCGCTTTTTTCGGCGGTACAGCAGCAGGTCGCGGCAGGTGGCGACAATTCGCCCGGTGGTGTGCGGATGCTTGGTATCTCCGAGAGCCAGGCGCCGGTGGAATCGCATTACGAGCCTGCCAATCCGATGGCCGATACGAATGGCTACGTGTATTCGAGCAACGTCAATCCCGTCGACGAACTGGTCAACATGATCTCCGCGTCGCGTTCCTATCAAAACAACGTCGAAGTCATGAACAGCGCAAAGCAACTCATGCAGAAGACGCTCGACCTCGGCAAGTAAGGAGCCGCTCCCATGGCAGTCAACGGTGTCTCCAATAACAATTCGACGAATAACCAGTCGGGCAGCAACGCGGTTTCCGATCAGTCGTTGAGTCAGTCCGATTTCCTGAAGCTGATGGTCACCCAGATGACCAATCAGGACCCGACCAAGCCGATGGACTCCACGCAGATGGTGTCGCAGATGGCGCAGTTCAGTCAGGTAGCGGCAACCCAGCAGCTGCAGTCCTCGTTCGATTCGCTGTCCAAGAACCTCACGGGCGATCAGTTCGTCCGGGCATCGGCGATGGTAGGCAAGGAAGCGATCGTTCCTTCGAAGGTCGGCACGCTGAAGGACGGCAAGCTCGATGGTGCGGTCAACGTCGGAACGTCGGGCACCTTCGTCAACGTACAGATCAAGGATAAGGACGGGAACGTCGTCCGCACCATCAGTCTCGATCAGCCCGACGCTGGCCTGCAGCAGTTCACGTGGGACGGTAAGGACGACTCCGGAAAGGCCCTTCCCGACGGGGTGTACACGCTCGGGGCAACTTCCAACGGCACGGCGATCGACACATTCGTGCGCGGGAAGATCGAAGGCGTCGGCGCTTCTGGCACCGACGGAACGTACGTACAGGTGGCGGGCTTCGGCGGCACGCTGCTCAGTCAGATCGCCATGGTCCAGTAATCCGTCCGAGGAATTTCTATGCCTTTCAATATCGCACTCAGCGGCATCAGCGCGGCATCTTCCGATCTGGAAGTCACCGCCAACAACATCGCCAACGTCAACACCACTGGCTTCAAGGGCTCGCGTGCCGAGTTCTCGCAGGTGTATTCGAGCGCAGGCCAGAACCTGTCGGCCAACTCGATCGGTAATGGCGTGCGCCTGACCAATGTCGCCCAGCAGTTCACTGCGGGCAACCTCAATCAGACGGGTAACAATCTCGACTTCGGCATCGCCGGCAACGGCTTCTTCACGATGAAGGACGGCGCCGGCTATACCTACACGCGTGCCGGTGCATTTCAGCAGGACGATAACGGCTACATCGTCAATGCGATGGGACAGCGCCTTCAGGCCTATCCGCCGGCGGCCAATGGCACATTCGACATGAGTACGCTGACCGATCTCAAGCTGCAGACGGGCCAGAGCCCGGCGAAGGCGACGACCAGCGTCGGCCTGCTGGCTAATCTGCCGGGCGATGCCAAGGTTCCGACGGTTACTCCGTTCAGCAAGGACGATGCGAACAGTTACAACAACGCGACGCCGTTCACTGCTTACGATTCGCTCGGCGCCACGCACAGCGGCATGGTCTATTACGTCAAGGACGCGGCCAGCAACGTGTGGAACGCCCACATGGTGATCGACGGCACAGAAGCGGGCACGCCCCAACAGATGGCTTTCACCACGGGCGGCGCACTGACGACGCCGGCCAACGGCAAGCTGAACTTTGGCGCGGTCTCGCCCAATCCCGGTGCGAATCCGCTGAACATCTCGATCGACGTGACGAAGATGACGCAGTACGGCAGCACGTTCTCGACGTCGGCGACCACCAACGACGGCTATGCCGCCGGCAAGTTCTCGCAGTTCGATGTGAGCAAGGACGGCATCGTGTCGGCGCAGTACAACAATGGCCAGTCGACGGTTGTCGGTCAGATTGCGCTGGCGACGTTCGCCAACAACCAGGGTCTGCGTCAGCTCAACAACACCGACTGGGCGGAGTCCTCCGATTCCGGTCAGCCGATTCGTGGCGTCGGTAACAGCGGCGACGTCGGTGCCGTGCAGTCCGGTCAGCTGGAAGCGTCGAATACGGCCGATCTCACGGCCCAGCTGGTGAACATGATCAAGGCGCAGCGCAACTACCAGGCGAATGCCCAGGTCATCTCGACCGACGACAAGCTGACCCAGACCATCATCAATATCCGTAACTAAGGTCGGCGCATGCGCGGGAGACGGCTTCGCCGTTTCCCGCATGCAGCGCAAGCCCGAGGAAGATCGCCATGGACCGTTCCGTATATGTCGCGATGACCGGCGCCACGCAGATCATGCGTGCGCAGTCGGAAGTGGCACACAATCTCGCCAACGCCAGCACTACCGGTTTCAAGGCGGAGCTTTCGGCGTTCAAGAGCGTACCGATCCAGGGAGAGGGCGCGCAGACCCGTATCAACAGCGTCGCCAATGGCAACGGCTGGGACATGAGCGCGGGCCAGCAGCAGACCACGGGCAACGATCTGGATGTTTCGGTTCAGGGCCAGGGCTGGATTGCGGTGCAGTCCGCCGACGGCACCGAAGGTTATACGCGTGCGGGCAATTTGCGCATGGATGCCGACGGATTGTTGACGGACTCGCGCGGCAATACCGTTCTCGGCGGCGGTGGACCGATCACGATTCCCCAGGCGGCCAACGTCAGGATCGGATCGGACGGCACGATTTCGGTCGTACCGCAGGGGCAGGGCCCGAATACCGTCACGACAATAGACCGGCTCAAGCTGGTCAACCCCGGCAACGACCAGCTCCAGTTGGGTGGCGACGGCCTTATGCACCTGAAAGACGGCAGTCAGGCGCAGGCCGATCCGGACGTGCGCGTGGTCCAGGGCACGCTGGAGTCGAGCAACGTCAATCCTTCCGATGTGCTCGTGAAAATGATTTCGCTGTCGCGCGAATTCGAAATGCAGGTGCGATCGATCAAGGCAGCCGACGAAAACGCTCAGTCGGCATCCAAATTGCTACAGCTCGGGTAAGCGGCGGAAAAGACGCCACACCGCCAAAGATATGACGCGCGAGAGCGCAGGAGACCCAACCATGTTCACGTCCCTCTGGATCGCCAAGACCGGCCTCGATGCGCAGCAGACGCGCATGGACGTCGTCTCGAACAACCTGGCCAATACCAACACCACGGGCTTCAAGCGCGCCCGCGCGGAGTTCGAGGATCTGGCTTACCAGAATCGTGGGCAGGCCGGCGGTCAGACCACCGAACAGAATCTCTCGCCCACGGGTCTCATGCTCGGTACCGGTGTGCGTGTCGTCGGTACGCAGAAGATGTTCAACCAGGGTGGCGTCACCCAGACGGACAATCCGCTGGACGTTCGCATCGAGGGTCGTGGCTTCCTGCAGGTCACGATGCCGGACGGCACCGTCGGTTATACCCGCGACGGTTCGCTGAAACGCGATCAGGACGGTCAGCTGGTTACGTCGGACGGCTACCCGTTGGAACCGGCCGTCACTATTCCGACCAATGCATCCAGCGTCACGATCGGAACGGACGGCACGGTCAGCGTGGTTGCGGCAGGTACGACCGGTAGCCAGCAGGTCGGTACGATCCAGCTCGCCGATTTCGTCAATCCCGCGGGCCTTCAGCCGCGTGGCGAAAACCTGTACCTGGAAACGGCTGCGAGTGGCGCGCCGCAGACGGGCACAGCAGGCCTGAACGGTCTGGGCACCATCAACCAGAACACCCTCGAAGCGTCGAACGTCAACGTCGTCGAGGAAATGGTCAACATGATCGAAACGCAGCGCGCATACGAAATGAATTCGAAGGCGATTTCCGCGTCCGACGCGATGCTCCAGACCATCACCAACAAGACCTGAGACACGTCATGAACCGCACTATCCTCCGTGCCCTGGCAGTCGCGCTCCCGTTCGGGATGCTCGCCGGCTGTGCCGTGGTTCCGCCGACGCCGATGCCCATGTATGCGCCGACCATGCCGGTCGATGCCGTGGCGCCCGCGCAGGCGACCGGTTCGATCTACGCCGATTCCAGTTCCATGGAGTTGTTTGCCGATCCACGCGCCCGCCGCGTCGGCGACATCCTCACGATCACGCTTGTCGAAAGCACGCAGGCAAGCAAGAAGGCCGCGACCAGTACCAACAAGAAGAACGGCAACAGCATCACGTCGCCGACGGTCCTCGGCCAGTCGCTGAAATTCGGCGGCAAGGCGGCCGACAGCTCGCTGGCCAGCAACAACTCGTTCGCGGGCGACGGTTCCAGCAGCCAGAGCAACCAGCTGACCGGCCAGATCACCGTGACGGTCGCGCGGCGCCTTTCCAACGGCGCGCTCGTCGTGCAGGGCGAGAAGTGGCTCACTATCAATCAGGGGCAGGAACTGGTTCGTATCTCCGGCATCGTTCGTCCGCAGGATATTTCCTCCGACAACATCGTGCCGTCGACGCGAGTCGCCGACGCGCGTATCGACTATATGGGCAAGGGCACGCTCGCCGACGCGAACACGCGCGGCTGGCTTTCGCGTTTCTTCGATTCCAAGTGGATGCCCTTCTGATGAACATGCCGCGTAACGTTTCGCTTTTTTCTGCAGGAGCGCGCTTGAGCGCGATTCTGCAAAGGCGGTTTGCCATGGTCTTGCGGGCACTGGTCGTCGTGTTGGCCCTCGGAGCTTTCGCTCCGGCGCACGCCGACCGCATCCGCGATCTGGCGCAGGTGGGCGGCGTCCGCAGCAACCAGCTGATCGGTTACGGACTGGTCGTTGGCCTCGATGGCAGCGGCGACCAGACCAGCCAGGCGCCGTTCACCACGCAGAGCCTGGAAAACATGCTCCAGCAGTTCGGGGTCACCGTTCCCGCCAATGTGCGGCCGCAGCTGAAGAACGCCGCCGCCGTGACCATCACGGCGGAGATTCCGCCATTCGCCAAACCGGGCCAGCGCATCGATGTCACGGTCGCCTCCATCGGCAACGCCAAAAGCATTCGCGGTGGCGAACTTCTGCTGTCGCCACTGAAGGGTGCGGATGGCAATGTCTACGCCATCGCCCAGGGCAGCGTCGTCGTCGGCGGCGTGAGCGCGCAGGGGAAAAGCGGTTCCAGCGTGCAAGTGAATATTTCCGCCAGCGGCCGTATTCCGGGCGGTGCGAGCATCGAGCGCAGTGTCGCGACGTCTTTCGATAAAGGCGGCGATCTCATGCTCAATCTCAATACCGCCGACTTCACGACAGCGGCACGCGTTGCCGAAGCCGTGAACCGCAGCTTCGGCGCGGGTACCGCTAATGCCATCGATTCGGGTTCGGTCGCCGTGCGCGCACCGATGGATCCGGCGCAGCGCGTTTCGTGGCTGTCGACGATCCAGGGCCTTGAGGTGAATCCCGGCGATGCGCCGGCGCGCGTCGTCGTCAATTCGCGTACCGGTACCGTTGTTATCGGTTCGGACGTGAAGGTTGGCGCCGCCGCGGTGGCGCACGGTTCTATCCAGGTCACGATCAGCGAACAGCCGCTGGTCAGTCAGCCGGGCGCATTCAGTCGCGGCGGTCAGACGGCCATCGTGCCGAGCAGCAATGTTTCGGTCAGCGAAGACGGCGGCCATATGTTCAAGTTTGGTCCCGGCGCCAGCCTCGATGCCATCGTGCGCGCCGTGAATCAGGTGGGTGCGTCGCCGAGCGATCTGGTTTCCATCCTGCAGGCACTGAAGGAATCGGGTGCGCTGCACGCGGAGCTGGTAGTCATCTGATGGCGACGATGCTCGACTCGCAGAAGCTTGGCACGTACACGGACATGTCCGGGTTTGCCGGCCTGCGTTCGGCCGCGCAGAAGGACCAACAGTCTGCGTTGCCGGCTGTCGCCAGGCAGTTCGAGTCGATCTTTACCCAGATGATGCTGAAGTCCATGCGCGACGCCAGTTTCGGCGACGGCATGCTCGACAGCCAGGCCAGCAATACCTATCGCGATATGTTCGACCATCAGTTGTCCGTCACCCTGTCGCAAGGCAAGGGCATGGGTATCGCCGATATGCTCATCCGGCAGTTGGGCGGCAACGCTTCGACCGCTTCCGCGGACGGTACGTCCAGCGACAATCCCCTTGGCGTACTCGCTTCGACAGGTGTCGCCGGATCGACGGACCAGGGCGGCGGTATTTCGTCGCCGTCGGATGCGGAAAGCGGCCTGATGAGCGATCTGCAACGATTGCTCGGCAAAACGGCGAAGGCCGCGTCCGATGGTGCGCAGTCCGTGGCGGGGGCCGTGACCCGTTTTGCGCCGTCCAGCCCCGAGGAATTCGTCCAGGCACTGGCGCCACATGCCATCGAAGCGGCGAAGAAGCTCGGTGTATCCGTTCGCGCACTGCTCGCCCAGGCCGCGCTCGAAACCGGCTGGGGCAAACACATGCCGGCGCAGGGCGGGTCGACCAGCTTCAACCTGTTCGGCATCAAGGCGGGCAGCAGCTGGGACGGCAAGCGCGTTAATGTGCCAACGCTGGAGTACGAAAATGGCGTGGCGGTCCGTAAGAAGGACAGCTTCCGTGCCTATGGGTCACCCTCCGATTCCTTCAAGGATTATGCCGACCTGGTCGCCAGCAGTCCCCGCTACGCGAAGGCGGTCGGACGCGGCGACGATGTCAAAGGTTTTGCAAAGGCGCTGAGCGAAGGCGGTTATGCCACCGACCCCGGCTACGCGCAGAAAGTCGCCGATATTGCCAATGGCCCTGTGATGAAGCAGGCGCTGGCCGCGCTAAAGAATCTGGCAAATCTTCCGTAACAGCAATAGATAAGGAAACCGATCATGGCCGATCTGCTCTCAACTGGTGTGTCCGGACTGCTCGCCTCTCAGGTAGGTCTGAGCACGATCGGTCACAACATCAGTAACCAGAACACGGTCGGTTATACCCGGCAGACGACGACGTTCAACGCCCGGAACTCCTCATACGAGGGCAGGTACTACGTGGGGCAGGGCGTGGATGCGGTCAGCGTCCAGCGTTCGTACAGCCAGTATCTGACGACCTCGGTATGGAATGCGACGGCCGGGCAGAGTCGGGCCACGACGTTCTCCCAGCTCACCGGCAGCCTCAACAACCAGCTCAGTGGCTCCTCGAATCTGCAGACTGCCCTCGATGGCTTCTTCAGCTCGGTCAGCAGCGTGGCCAATGCGCCGACGGATACCGCCAGCCGGCAGGCGCTGCTTGGCAAGGCGACATCCCTGGTGTCCTCGTATAAGTCGCTGGCAACGCAGTTCAATTCGCTCAATACCTCGGTCAACGACCAGATCAAAAGTTCGGTGGAAGCCGTCAACGGCCTGGCCCAGTCCATTGCCGACCTGAACCAGCAGATCCAGAAGGCGTCCTACGGCGGCGCGGTACCCAACGATCTGCTCGACGCTCGCGACAACGCCATCGAACAGCTATCCGGATATGCGGGCGTCAGTGTCATCCAGCAGTCCGATCACACGGTCAACGTATCGATCGGCAGCGGTCAGACACTGGTCAACGGTTCTTCCGCTTTCAAGCTATCCACGGCACCAAACCAGTACGACTCGTCGCGTCTGGAAATTCTGGGTCCCGGTGGCGGCAACCTGACGAACCAGATAGGCGACGGTGCACTGGGCGCGCTGGTCGACTTCCGTACCAACGTACTCGACCCGGCGCGTAACCAGCTCGGTCGCGCGGCCATTGCGCTGACCAGCGCATTCAATGCGCAGAGTGCGCAGGGCATTGATCTGAATGGCGCCGCGGGTGGCGACTTCTTTTCGGTGAGCGGTCCCACGGTCCTGCCAAGTTCGAAAAATACGGGTACCGGCACCGCGGGTGCGACGGTAAGCGACGTTTCCAAGCTCACAGCATCCGACTACACCATGCGTTACGACGGTACCAACTGGGCGTTGACGACCACGGATGGGCGCTCCGTTCCGATGACGGGTACGGGCACGGCAGCCGATCCGTTCAAGGCGGAAGGTCTTTCGATCACGGTGGGAGGCGCAGCCGCTGCCGGAGACAGTTTCGAGGTCATGCCGACGCGCAATGCCGCCGCAAGCATGTCCGTGCTGATCAGCGATACGAACAAGATCGCAGCGTCGGGTCCGCTCACTTCCACCGCGACATCGGGGAATACGGGGGCGGCGAAGCTCGGTGGCCTGACCATCGGCGATGTCGCCAATCCGGGGCTCAAGACGCCCGCGACCATCGTGTTCACTTCGGCCAATACCTATACGATCAACGGCGGTGCACCGCAGGCCTATGCCAGCGGTACGCCTATTACCTATAACGGCTGGTCGTTGACGCTGAACGGCACGCCCGCGGCGAACGACAGCTTCTCGGTCAATCCGGCCGGTAGCGGCAGCGGCGACAACGGCAATGCGCTCGCGCTGGCGGACATAGCGAACAAAGGCATCCTCGACGGCGGCATCACCACCGTAAGTAAGTCCTATAGTCAGCTGACCGCGGCAGCCGGCACGGCGGGTCAGCGCGCCAATACCGCGTTGGACACGCAGACCAGTATCTACAACCAGGCGGCCTCGGCGCAGCAGAGCGTTTCGGGCGTGAATCTGGACGAGGAAGCGGCGAACCTGATCCGCTTCCAGCAGGCCTATTCGGCATCGGCGCAGGTCATCAATGCCGCCAATACGATTTTCGATGCTCTTCTTACCGCGGTGCGAGGCTGATCATGCGTATTTCCACTTCCTGGGGGCAGCAGCAGTCCGTCAACTCGATGCTCGACCATCAGTACCAGTTGTCGCAGACGCAGCTTTCCATCACCACCGGCAAGGCTATCCTCACACCGGCGGACAATCCCGCGGGCGCCGCGCGCGTACTCGACCTGTCGCATGCCAGTGCGCAGAACGATCAGTACAAGGTGAACATGCAGTCGGCCACGTCGCGGCTCTCCGTTGAAGAGAGCGCATTGTCGTCCGCCGCGGATATTCTCGATCGCATCCGCACGCTTGCCCTGCAGGCCAATAACGGGACGCAGACCGACGAGTCGCGTGGGTCGATCGCGAAGGAAATGCAGCAGAATCTTAATCAGCTGGTCGCTCTGGCCAATACGAAAGACGGGCAGGGCGAATACATCTTCGCGGGCAGCAAGACATTGACCCAACCCTTCGTGACGAACGGCGGCAAGATCAGTTACATCGGCGATCAGTCCCAGCGCATGATTGCCGCCGGCGCGGGACTTCAGATTGCCACCGGCGACTCCGGCGACGACGTCTTCATGGCGATTCGCGGTGGAAATGGCACGTTTACGACGACAGCCGCCACGACCAATACCGGCACCGGTGTGGTTGGCGCCACCTCGGTTACCGACATGTCGCAGTGGGACGGTGGAAGCTACAAGATCAATTTTACCCAGGCGAATGCGAGCGGCGTCGGCACGGACTACGAGGTAAGGGCAGCGGACGGGACGCTCGTTTCGAGCGGTACCTATACCGGCGACAACGGCAGCATCGGGTTCAAGGGCGTGCAGATTCCGGTCACCGGTACGCCCGTGGTGGGCGACTCCTTCGCTGTCGCACCCTCGTCGTCGCAGGACATGTTCTCGACGATCGGCAATATGATCAGCGCCATCGAAAAACCCGGCGGGGGCGCCTCGATGAACAATGTCGTCAATGCCCAGCTGCAGAATCTGGACCAGGCCATGGGTAGTGTCGTCAATACGCGTACAAAGATCGGTGCGCGTATGAACACCATCGATCAGCAGACGAGTGTCGGAGACGATGTGGCGCTGCAGTACGCCAGTAGCATTTCCGATTTGCAGGATGTCGATATGGCGAGCGCGATCAGCAAATACTCACAACAGCAAACTGCGCTGAATGCAGCTCAGCAGACTTTCGTGAAAATGCAGAGTCTTTCGTTGTTCAATTACCTGAAGTAACCATTTCGCAGTGCGTTGCCTTGGCGGCGGCCCGGATATCCGGGCCGCCGTTTTCGTTATCGGGTTCCGCTTCGCCGCTTCGTAGGCTTTCGCGCGCAGGCGCGCTCCCACAGAGAGCCGTGTCGGTCGGATGCTTTCTGTGGGAGCGCGCCTGCGCGCGAAAGCCTACGAAGCATTGATGCGGCGTCCGGCCACGCCTACGCAGAAATCATCGACAGCTTCAGTCAATTCCAGCTTCCGCCGACCGTGCTCCCTCGTTCCTTCGCCGAAACCCTTAGGCGGCAGACGAATTCTCCTGGAGCCCGCCGGACGTCGCCGCAGCGACCGGTATCGGACTCGGAACAAAAAGGACTTGAAGCATGGCACTGACGATCAATACCAACATCAGTTCGATGAATGCACAGCGCAACCTCAACAAGACACAGAGCCGACTAAGCATGGCCATTGAGCGGCTCGGCACGGGCAAGCGTATTAACAGCGCGAGGGACGATGCCGCGGGCCTGGCTATATCCACACGCTTCACGACACAGATCAATGGTCTCAATCAGGCGGTGCGCAACGCCGACAATGGCGTCAAGCTCGCACAAACGAGCGAGTCCGCTCTGGACGAGGCAACAAATAATCTGCAGCGTATTCGCGAGCTGGCGCTTCAGTCGATCAATGGGAACAATTCGCCGGACGACCGAAAAGCTATCGATGCTGAAGTTACCAAGCGAATCGCGGAAATAACGCGAATCGCCACGCATACCAACTTCAACGGCATGAAGGTGCTCGATGGAAGCGCGAATGAACTTACTTTTCAGGTTGGCGCGAATGTTGGCGAGGTCATTACGATCAACCTCAACAAGGGTATGAAGGCAAACCAGATCGGTCAGCTGGCATCGGGTTCGGTCGATCTGGCTACGAAGTTCGGTGCGACATCGCCGGGTACGGTCACCAGTACGGATACGGCGACAGTTATCGCTAACTTTGACTATACGGCTACACCTACGACATTCGCTATCAATGGCAAAACCGTCACTCTAGATGCCGATTACACCGACGCCGCGGGATTGGCGACCGAGATCAATACCCGGCTCGCCGCGGCGAACGCCGGTGTCACCGTGTCGCAGGTCGGTGGCAAGTTTACTTTCACCAATACCGCCGTTGGACCTGCGAGCATTGCGTTCGATACCGCGGCGACGACCTTCTTTGGCGCAGCTACCGAAACACCGGGTACGGATCCCGTGGCGGCGGCGCCACTGGTTCTGGCTGCCGGCGAGCTTTCGTTGTCGGCCGGCGGACGAAAGCTCGACATTGTCGGAACGTTCAAGTCGGTACAGGATGTGGCCGATGCTATCAACGGTCAGTCGGGTGCTGCTATCAAGGCCTCGGTCGCCGCCGATGGAAAGCTTGCCTTCACGTCCTCTCACAACATTGATGTGGTGGACGCGCAGGGGCTTGGATTTGCAGCCAGCTACTCGGTCGATCCCTCGATGACTCTCGCGGATGCCTCGGTCCTCACAGCCGATGCCGCAAATCGCACGATCGCTCAGGTGGATGCATCGCTTGCCGCGATCAGTGCACTTCGTTCGGATTTGGGCGCGATGCAGAGTCGCTTCGAATCGACCATGGAGAATCTCAGGAACATCTCGGAGAACCTCTCGGCATCTCGCAGCGCGATTCGCGATGCCGACATTGCCGAGGAAATGGCCGAGTCGACGAACGCACAAATACTGCAGCAGGCAGGTGTGTCGGTACTTGCGCAGGCAAATGCAAGTCAGCAGATCGTGCTGAAACTCTTGCAGTAAAGCGTCGGCCGCTATCTGGCGGCTCCAGCTTGAGCGCGTTTCCCAGGCGCCGGACGGATGTCCGGCGCTTTTTCGTTTCCGCATCGGAAACTTGAAGATGGCCCCTAAATTCCTGCCGATAGCGGCCGATAGCTATTCCCTGACGAAGGCTGATCCGCATGGCTTACAGCCTTAAGTCAACGAAGTTGCTTGACATGTGGAATTTCCTCTCAAGTTTCCCCGGGGCGCGCCGAAAACCTCTTTGAGGCGGAAGGCTTCCATCTGGAACCCCGCCGGAATTCGCCGCACCAGGTCGGCATTCGGTTCCGCTTACAAAGGATTCAAGATCATGGCAATGACCATCAACACCAACGTTAATTCGTTGAACGCCCAGCGCAATCTGAGCAAGTCGCAGTCCAAGCTCAGCTCGGCTATCGAGCGCCTGTCCTCCGGTATGCGCATCAACAGCGCCAAGGACGACGCCGCCGGTATGGCGATCGCCACCCGTATGACCACGCAGGTCAACGGCCTGAACCGTGCCGTGCAGAACGCCAACGACGGTATCTCGCTGTCGCAGACGACCGAGTCGGCCCTCGACGAAGTCACGAACAACCTGCAGCGCATCCGCGAGCTGGCCGTACAGTCGACCAACGCGTCGAACTCCTCCAGCGACCGTGCCGCCCTCGACGCCGAAGTCCAGCAGCGTCTGTCGGAAGTGACGCGTATCGCCACGCAGACCAACTTCAACGGCATGAAGGTTCTCGACGGCAGCTCCAACAACCTGAGCTTCCAGGTCGGCGCGAACGTCGGCGAAGTGATCACGGTCGGCCTGAGCCAGGGCATGAAGGCCAACCAGGTCGGTGAGCTTGCCACCGGTTCGGCCACGCCGACCTTCGCCGCCGCCGTCCCGGGTACCCAGGGCAAGACGGTCGGTGCTACCGCCGTCGCCGCTTTCGATTTCTCCGCCGCCTCGAAGTCCTTCACGGTCGGTGGCAAGACGGTCAACCTCAACCAGAACTACACCGATGCTGCCGGCCTCGCCACGGCGATCAACAGCCAGCTGACGGGTTCGGGCGTCACGGCGAGCCAGACGGGCGGCACCTTCACCTTCACGAACGACGCCGCGGGCGCGGGCAGCCCGACGGTTGGCGGCACCGACGGTGCCGCGCTGTTCGGTGCGCAAACGGCAACCGCCGGTACCGACGCTGTTCCGTCGCAGCTGGTAGTGGCTGGTGGCGACCTGACGTTCAAGGTGGGTAGCGGCGCTGCATTCAGCATCACCGGCACCTTCAATAGTACGCAGGACGTCGTCGACGCGATCAACTCGAAGTCGGCTCAGGGCATCAAAGCCTACGTCGGTCAGGATGGCTCGCTGAAGTTCTCCTCGGCGCAGGACATCACCGTGGGTGGCACCAAGGCCGCCGCCGATGGCTTCACGGTCGGCACGACCGCGGTCAGCACCGCCAAGACCCTTGCGGATTCCAGCGTCAAGACGGTCGACGGCGCCAACGACACGATCAACCGTATCGATGCCGCCCTGCAGTCGGTCAGCAACGTCCGCTCGGACCTCGGCGCCGTCCAGAACCGCTTCGAGTCGACGATCTCGAACCTGCAGAACATCTCGCAGAACCTGTCGTCTTCGCGCAGCGCCATTCAGGACGCCGACTTCGCCCAGGAAACGGCGAACATGTCCAGCGCGCAGATCCTGCAGCAGGCCGGTGTCTCGGTGCTCGCCCAGGCGAACTCCAGCCAGCAGAACGTACTGAAGCTCCTCCAGTAACAGGTGGGGTAACCTCGCCAACCCCGAGCGTCATCGGGGTTGGCAGGGTAATTGCTTGAATGTCACGGCCGGCATCCGTCATGGGTGCCGGCTGTCGACAAAATGGCGCTCGGTTCCAGAGGCGCCCTCAAGGAGAGCTTCATGGCTACCACGATCGGTTCCAGTTCCATCGACGTCAATTCGATCGTCACCAACCTCGTCGCGAACAAGCGCGCGGCGCAGGACAAGAAGATCGCTGCGGACACGCAGACGACCAGCACCCAGGTTTCCGCCCTCGGTAACTTCACCTCGCAGCTCACTGCTTTGCAGAGCGCGATCAAGACGCTTACCGACGGCACCGCATTCAAGACCCAGACGACCAGCCTCAGCACCGACGGCGACAAATATCTGTCGGCCACCGCGAGCACCACGTCCGTCTCCGGCTCGTACAGCATCGCCGTCACGCAGCTCGCCACGGCGCAAAAAACCACCTCGACGGCCTACGCCAGCGGCACGGCCGCCGTGGGAACCGGCTCGCTGACGATTTCCGTCGGCAACAAGTCGATGAATCTGACGCTGGATTCGACGAACAATACGCTCCAGAACGTTCGCGACGCGATCAATAAGTCATCCACTAATCCCGGTGTCACGGCGACCATCGTCACGGGTTCCGATGGCGCCCATCTGGTCCTGACCTCGGCGTTGACGGGCGATGCCAACAAATTCTCGGTCACCTCCAGTGGCGGGGATGGCGGCCTTGCGGCCCTGAACTTCGATCCGGCCACCGGCAAACCCACCACGAAGGCGCAGGACGCGAAATTCGCGATCGACGGACTGGCGGCGACCAGCCCCACCAATACGATTTCCTCCGCCATCGACGGCATTTCGTTGACGCTTTCGAAGGTGACCGATCCTGCTTCGCCGGTTACCGTCACCGTGTCGACTGATCTGTCGGCCGCGAAGACCGCGATTAATAACCTCGTCACCTCGTACAACAGCTTCATCGGCATGTACAAAACGCTGACGAAGTACGACCAGGTAAACAACCAGGCGGGCGCGCTGCTCGGCGACGCCACGATCACCACAGTCAAGTCGCAGTTGTCCGGGATACTGGGCACCACGCTCACCGGCGCGCAGGCCGTCGACGGTATCGGCTCGCTCAGCGATCTGGGTGTTTCCCTGCAGGTGGACGGCACGCTCAAGCTGGACAGCAGCAAGCTGCAAACGGCTCTCGACAAGAATCCGCGCCAGGTACAGAACCTGTTTACCGGCGATAACGGCATAGCGACGAAGATCGACAAGTCGATCACCGACTGGACCGGCACATCGGGCATTTTCGCCACGCGTACGCTGAACCTGAATGCCAAGCTCAAGGATCTGACCAAGCAGACCACGGATCTCGATTCGCAGATGAGCGATTACGCGACGCGTTTGACGAAGCAGTACAGCGCTCTCGACGCGATGATGACGAAGCTGGCAGGCACCACCGACTTCCTCACCCAGCAGTTCAACGCGCTGACGAAGTCGTCGAACTAAGCGCCGCATCGGCACAGGAATTTAGATATGGCACTCGGATATGCACACGGCGCTGGCGCTTACCATCAGGTTCGGACGCACGGTGGCGTGGAAGCCGCGGATGCGCACGGTCTTATTACCATGCTGATGGACGGGGGGCTGGAGCGCATTCGTTTCGCCACCGGTTGCATCGCTAGCGGCAATATCGCCGGCAAAGGCGAAGCGATTTCCAGGGCGATCGAAATCGTCGGCACGCTGCAGGCCAGCCTGAACCACGACGTGAAAACGACGCTGGTCGGTCAGCTGGATTCGCTATACGACTATATGAGTCGCCGTTTGCTGCTGGCGAATGTGCAAAATGACGTCGCCATCCTTGACGAAGTGGCCGGTTTGCTTCGGCAACTGCGCGAAAGCTGGGTCGCGATTCCCGCCGATGCGCGCCAGCTTGCCGAGGCTACCCCGTGAACGACATCGTGTACTGCGACCTGGATAAGGTCATGAGCCTTACCGAAGCGATGCACGCCGCGGCCACCGAGTCGCGCTGGGATGAACTGGCCGCGCTGGAAGCCGAGCGTGACCCGGTATTGCATGCCGGGACCATGCGCCCGACGAACGAGACCCTGGAAACACTGAAGTCGATCATGCTGATCGACTCGCTGATTCGCGAGCTCGTATCCGCTGCGCGCGACGAAGTGGCTGTTCTCTGGGACGAGTCCCGGCGCATGCAGCGCGCCGTTGCCGCGTATAGTCAGGTCTGACGCGTTCCGCTGACTGGGGGCAGAGGCAATGAACGAAGAGATCTGGAGCTCGTTTTCCGAGCGCGTCACTTATGACGGTCGCTTCCACGCCACGTGCGAATTCGCTCCCCTGCCGGATAGTGCGGCGCTCGCGCTTCTGAACGACCGTAATGTCAGCGTACTTACGGCGGTGGCGGCCCTGGTCGAGAAGCGCGCCGAGACACCCGAGGACGATACGACGGTCACGAACGAGCTATCGCGGCTGGATGCGAAGCTCAACGTCCTGATGGAAATCGTCAACCGGTTGTTGCTGCCGCAGGCCGACCTGCCGCCCCGGATCGCTTTGCGTTTCAATGCCTCCGGCGCGGTCCTTCCGTGGGATGGCCTACCGGCTGTGGGGCAGTCCGTACTATTGCGCATCCATTTCGATGTCTGCCGCGCACTACCGCTGGAGCTTCCCGGACAGCGCCTTGCGGGCCCGTCCGATGGTCGCGGGTTCATTGGGTTTCAAGGACTTAGCGAGCACGTGCGCGATGCCATCGAGCGTCTGGTCTTCCGTCACCATCGTCGCCAGGTCGCCGAGGCGCGCCTGGCCGGGCGACCGATGGAAGGCGGCTGAGACACGATGTGACCCATCGCGTCACCTGACGAATTGTTGTCTCTGGCAATGAGCGTCACATTTGCGACGCGTGTCGTCAGATTTGACACCCGGCGTCCGCTGTCATCGGTGCTCATGCGTTGGAAAGGAAATACTCACGCGTCGGAACGCCGCCGTACGACGTAAAACTCCGCCGTGTGGCGCCGGTTTTCCGCCGCTGGCATGGAACTTGATTGATACCTTGCAATGAAGCCTGACAAGTCGCGCAGCGGCTGTCCGGATCCTTCGACCAACGCATTGCAGTGGGGTATTAAGGTGAAGTCTTCCAACTTTCTCGTGATCGAATCGGACGCCTCCCGGGCTCAGGCCATCGTTTCGGCGCTGTCGTTCCTCGGTTATCGCCCGGTACTGGCGGATCGTGTCGATGCCGACGAAACGGGTGAGCAATGGCGCGGCGCCTTTGTCGGCACCGTGGAAGACGAAACCCAGCTCGAGCAGTTCCTCGCCAGCCTGGGCCGTAACGCGCGCAACCTGCCGATGCTGGTTGCTGCCGACTCGCCGGTTGCCACCTCGCTCATCGCCGACGATGCACGCAGTCAGCTGATCGAGCTGATCGACCTGCCGCTGCGCTACGAGCGTCTGGCCGAGGCTATGCGCAGCTTGCAGACACGGGTCGAGCCGATCGCCGCCAGCCGCCGTTTCGTCGGCCAGTCCGGCCCCATGCAGCGTGTAAACGCGCTGATCCGGCAGGTCGCACCGTTCGATTCCAGTGTCCTGGTACTTGGTGAATCGGGTAGCGGTAAGGAACTGGTCGCGCGCACGATTCACGATTGTTCGCCGCGCCGCGACAAGCCGTTTGTTGCGATCAACTGCGGAGCTATTCCCGCCGAGCTGCTGGAAAGCGAGTTGTTCGGACACGAGAAGGGCGCGTTCACGGGGGCGATCAGCACCCGCAAGGGCCGCTTCGAGATGGCCGAGGGCGGCACGTTGTTTCTGGACGAAATCGGCGACATGAGCCTGCCGATGCAGGTCAAGCTGCTGCGCGTACTGCAGGAGCGCGTTTTCGAGCGTGTTGGCGGCAATCGCGCGCAGCGCTGCGACGTCCGCATCATCGCAGCGACGCATCGCAATCTCGAGGAATTCATCGAGCGTGGCTCGTTCCGCGAAGACCTGTTCTATCGCCTGAGTGTGTTCCCGCTGGAAATGCCGTCGCTGCGCCAGCGTCTGGAAGACCTGCCCGCCTTGATCGGCGAGTTCAATCAGCGCCTGGTTCAGCGTGGTCTGTCCCGGGTGCGTTTCGCGCCCAGCGCAATGAATGCGTTGCGTCAGCACGGCTGGCCGGGCAATGTCCGCGAACTGTCGAACCTGGTCGAGCGCATGGCGATCCTGATGCCGCATGGCGAAGTGCGCGGCATGGACCTGCCCGAGAAGTACCGCGGCGCGCTGCCGATCGAGGAAGTCTCCGGTGCCGCGCTGATCGCGATGATGGAAGAGCAGCCGGTGATCGCGGACAGCTTCGCGTACGGCGAGGGCGATCCGTCGGTCCTGCCGCTGGAAGGCCTCGATCTGAAGGATCACCTGGCTGGTATCGAAATCGGTCTGATCCGCCAGGCCCTGAATTCCGCCAACGGTGTCGTGGCCCACGCGGCCAAGCTGCTGCGTGTCCAGCGCACGACGCTGGTCGAAAAGCTGCGCAAGTACGGACTGAGCGAGACGGTGCAGGCAGGCTGATCGGGGGGGGGCGCCGTACCTGTGGGAGCGCGCAGGCGCGCTCCCACAGAGATCATGCAGTCTTTCATTCAGTTGGCACGCGTCGTGCTTCAAGCGTCATCAGACCTGATACGCGTTGGAATTCCGTCATGACCACGATCGATGTAAGCAGCCTGCTTTCCCAGATGCGCCGCATCAGCTCCCAGGCCGATCTTCCGGTACCGGGTGGCATCGGCGAGATCAGTCCCGCCACGAAGGATTCCTTCGGCAGTCTGCTCAGGCAGTCCATCGACGGGGTAGCTAAGACGCAGGAAAAGGCAGGCCAGCTTGCTACCGCTTTCGAGCGGGGCGATCCGGGAGTCGATCTTGCACAGGTAATGATCCAGGGTCAGAAAGCTGACCTTTCGTTTCGTGCGATGACTGAAGTGCGCAACAAGATGGTCGATGCGTACAAAGAAATCATGAACATGTCGCTCTGACGCGACTGACTCCCGGAAGAGATCACGAGTTGAACCATGGCAGATAACGGCGTCGCCACAACCCAATCGAACGACGCATCGCGCATGGGCTCGCTGAAGTCGCTGGCACAAACGCCGGCGGCTAGGCAGATTTTCCTGCTCGCCGGCATCGCCGCCGCCGTGGCGATCGGTATCGCTGCGGTACTCTGGTCGCGTGCTCCGAACTACGGACTGCTATATGGCGGTCTCGAGCAGAAAGATGCGGCTGCCGTGACCCAGGCGCTGCAAACGGGCAATACCCCGTATCAGCTCAGCAGCGATGGCAGTTCGATCTTCGTGCCGGCGGCCGATGTCGCGGGCATCCGCCTGAAACTCGCCGGGCAGGGCCTGCCGCAGGGCAGCGCGGCGAACGCCATGCCGCAAGCCGATTCACCTTTCGGCATGAGCGACATGGCTGAGCGCACGCGCTACCAGCAACTGCTCGAAACCGATCTTTCCAACACGATCGCCGGACTGCAGTCGGTGCGCGCCGCACGCGTGCATCTGGCCTTGCCCAAGCCCTCGGCCTTCATTCGCGATAACAAGCCGGCCAGCGCATCGGTCGTCATTACGCTGTATCCCGGTCGTCAGCTCGATCAGGGGCAGGTAGCGGCGATCGTCCACCTTGTCGCCGCCAGCGTGCCCGACCTCGATACGCGTCAGGTATCCGTCATCGACCAGCAGGGCAACCTGCTCACGGTCAGCGATCCGGAAAGCGCCGCTGCGATCGGCGACAACCGCCTGCGTCTGTCCAGCCGTATCGAAGCCACGTACACGCAGCGCGTTGAAGACTTGCTGACGCCATTGGTCGGTGCGGGCAAGGTGCGCGCCCAGGTATTCGCGGATCTGGACTTCGCCAAGACGGAGAAGGCCAGCGAGATTTTTAATCACGACAATCCCGCGTTGCGCAGCGAGCAGACCAATAGCGACACACGTCATGACAACGCCTCCGAGGGCGGCGTGCCGGGCGCGCTCAGCAATCAGCCGCCGAATACCGTTGCCCAGCCGACCGCGGCCAAGCCGAACGCCGGCGGCAAGGCGGGCCAGACGGCCGGCACGCAGACCGCGCCACCGTCGCAGCAGTCCAGCAGCGCCACGCGCAACTACGAACTCGATCGCACCGTCAGCCACGTCACCGATCCGGCCGGCAAAGTCGCGCGCCTTAGCGTCGCGGTGATCGTCGACAACAAGCAGGTTCCGGACAAGGACGGCAAATTCAAGAGCGTGCCGTTTACTCCGGAAGAACTCGAGCGCCTGACCACGCTTACCAAGAATGCCGTTGGCTTTAGTGCCGATCGCGGCGACAGCGTCAGCGTGATCAACGAACCATTCCGCACACTGGCGACGGACGATGCGCCGGTCAGCGTGCCGTTCTGGGAAAAGCCGGGCATGCTCGATCTGATCAAGCAGGCTCTCGGCGTCATGGTCGCGCTGATCGTCGGCTTCTTTGTCCTGCGTCCGATGATGCGTGGCTTGCTGAAGCCGCAGCATGCGCAGCATAGCGTCGCGCTGGAAGGTCCTCTCCCGACTGTTTCGGTCATGGTGGATGACGATGATCTGGCTACCGACGACGTGAGAGCGTCGCATGCCGCTAAGCTGGGCTCGCCGACAATGCTCGCGTACGAACAGAAAATCGGTCTTGCCAAGCGCATGGCCAATGAAAATCCCAAACAGGTGGCGCAAGTCGTGAAGAGCTGGGTGTCCGACGATGGCGGTTGATCAGAATGCGACCCTGACGGGCGCACAGCGGGCGGCGATCCTTCTTCTCACGTTGGGTGAGGAAGATGCGGCGACGGTTCTCAAACACCTCGGTGCGCGCGACGTGCAGGCGGTGGGTACCGCCATGGCCGCGCTTAAGAATGTGTCCAGAGAGCAGGTCGATTTCGTTCTCAGTCGCCTGCAGGAAGACATCGGCCAACACACCGCGATCGGTGTAGGTACCGAGGAATACATCCGCAAGATCCTGGTTAACGCGCTTGGCGAGAACAAGGCGGGCGGCCTTATCGACCGCATCCTTCTCGGCCGCAGCAGCAAGGGCCTGGAATCGCTGAAGTGGATGGAAAGCCGGGCCATCGCCGAGATGATCGGGCAGGAGCATCCGCAGATCATCGCGCTGGTGATGGCTCACCTGGAATCCGATCAGGCGGCGGAAGTCATTGGTTACCTCGCGCCGCGCGTGCGCAGCGACGTGGTCATGCGTATCGCGACGCTCGATGGTGTGCAGCCGCATGCGCTGAATGAGCTGGACGAAATCATGGAGCGTCAGTTCTCCGGCAATTCCAACAAACTGAAATCGGCAAGCGTCGGTGGCCTGAAAGCCGCCGCCGATATCATGAATGCGATGGAGACGGCGCGAGAAGCGGAACTGATGGCTTCGATCCGCGGCATGGACAATACGCTCGGCGAGAAGATCGAAGAGCTTATGTTCGTTTTCGACGACCTGGCCGAACTGGACGATCGCAGCATGCAGACGTTGCTGCGCGAAGTGCCGTCGGCTCGCCTGATCACGGCGTTGAAGGGTGCCGAGCCGGCGATTCGCGAAAAGATATTCGCCAACATGTCCAAGCGAGCGGCCGATATGTTGCGCGACGATCTCGAAATCAAGGGCCCGGTCCGGCTTTCCGAAGTCGACGCCGCTCAGAAGGAAGTACTGGCCACGGCGCGTCGGCTCGCTGACGCAGGTCAGATCAATCTCGCCGGTGGCGGGGAAGAATTCGTCTGATGACCCTGACCTCCATCCTCGCACGCGAAGGCATCCCCCAGTTCCAGCGCTGGGAGCTTCCGCTCGTGAACGGTCCCGGTGGCGTACCGGCGAACGATCCGAAGGCCGAAGCCGACGAAGGGCCGCACCGGCCGACCGTTGCCGAGATCGAGGCGATCGAGCGTCAGGCTCGCGAGGAAGGATTCAATGCCGGGCTTGCGGAAGGTCGCGCGACGGCTCAGCGCGAACTCGTAGCGCAAACCGCGCGGCTCGACGCCCTGTTCGCGGCCGCTGCCCAGCCGCTGGCTAACCTGGACGCCGAAGTGGCCATGGACATCGCGCAGCTCGCGACGGTCATTGCCGAGCGCGTGCTTGGCTACGAGATCGCGACCGCACCGGAGCGTATCGTCGATATCGTTCGTCAGGCTGTCGACATGCTGCCGGTAGGGTCGCGTCATCTGAAAATTTATCTTCATCCCGCGGACGCGGCGATCGTTCGCGATCACCGCATCGCGGCGGATCACGGATGGGTCGTGGCTGACGACGATGCCCTCGAGCGTGGCGACTGCCGACTCGAAAGCGAATCGTCGCGGCTCGACGCAACCGTGCGCAAGCGGCTGGCAGCCGTCATCGATGCCGTGCTCGAAGGTCATGCGGATACCGAATGAACGCCGAAACGCACATCGCCGAACGTAATGCCCACTGGCGCGATGCGCTGGCGGCGCAAAGCGCCAACGCGGCGAAAGTGCGGCCGTTGCAGGCGGAAGGAAAGCTGCGGCGCGTGGTCGGCCTCACACTGGAAGCGGTCGGCTGCGAGGCGCCCGTTGGCGCACGCTGCATGGTCGCCGGTGCGGACGGTGCCCAGCTGGAAACCGAAGTCGTCGGTTTCTCCGATGGCCGCCTGCTATTGATGCCTACGGGCGAAATGCATGGCGTATTGCCCAACGCGCGCGTGACACCCTGCGCGGGTGTATCCGGCGTACCGGTGGGCGATGCCTTGCTCGGACGGGTCATCGGTTCCGATGGTGCGCCGCTGGACGGGCAGGGGCCCTTGCTGGCGCGCGAGCGCGTTCCGCTGCGTCGCGATCCGATCAATCCCATGGCGCGACAGCCTATCGATACGCCGCTGGATGTCGGTGTGCGCGCCATCAACTCGCTGTTGACGGTCGGACGTGGCCAGCGCATCGGTCTGTTCGCCGGCTCCGGTGTCGGTAAGTCGACACTGCTGGGCATGATGACCCGCTTCACCGATGCCGACGTCGTGGTCGTCGGCCTGATCGGCGAGCGTGGCCGCGAGGTAAAGGAATTCGTCGACCACACCCTGGGCGTCGAAGGGCGCCGCCGGGCAGTGGTTGTTGCCGCGCCTGCCGACGCGCCACCGCTCAGCCGCCTGCGCGGCGCGCAGCTGGCTACCGCCGTCGCCGAGCATTTTCGCGATCAGGGTAAGCGCGTACTGCTGCTTATGGATTCGCTGACCCGCTACGCGCAGGCTCAGCGCGAAATCGCGCTGGCGATCGGCGAGCCTCCCGCCACAAAGGGATATCCACCTTCCGTATTCGCCATGCTGCCCGCGCTGGTCGAACGCGCCGGCAACGACAAGGATGGGCGCGGATCGATCACCGCGTTCTATACCGTACTTACCGAAGGCGACGACTACCGCCACGATCCCATCGCCGATGCGGCGCGAGCGATTCTCGACGGCCATATCGTTCTTTCACGCGACCTGGCCGAGGCCGGGCATTACCCCGCGATCGACATCGAGGCATCCATCAGTCGCGTGATGCCGGCCGTGGTGTCGAAGGATCATATGAAGGCCGCGCAGCGTTTTCGTCAGGTCTATTCGGCTTACAGGCAGCAGCGCGACCTCATCAGCGTCGGCGCCTATCAGAAGGGTAGCGACCCGCGCACCGACGAAGCCATCGCGCTCTATCCGCATCTGTCGGCCTTCCTCCAGCAGGAAACCGACGAGCCGGTGTCGCTGGAACAGGCAGCCGAAGGGCTGGTCGACGTCGCCCGTAGCGGTGCCGCATGAGTTCCCGTGCCGATCGTCTGCAGCCCGTGGTCGACCTGGCCGCCGACAAAGCGGACGAAGCCACGCGTTCGCTTGCCGAGCATCAGCGACAGGTCGCGGCGGCGGAAGCACAACTCGTGGAACTGCGTCGCTACCGTAACGAGTACGCGACGATGCCCGATGGTCTGGGTGTCGCCGCGTTGCTGAATCGTCAGCAGTTCCTGCTTCGTATCGACAGCGCGATCGTGCAGCAGATGGGCGAAGTCCAGCGGCGCGAAATAGCGCTTACGCATGCGCAGAACGACTGGGCCGACGCACGCGGCAGGGCTAAAGCGCTCGACGCCGTCACCACGAAATATCGGGAGCAGGAGCGCAAGCAGGAAGACCGTCGCGAACAAGAGCAAGCCGACGAGCGTTCCCAGCACCGTCGCACACCCAGGGGATAGGAATGTGTCTTTCGATGCATCGCACCCGCCACGTCATCAGAGAGCTCGCCGTATGATTTCTCCAGCCATCGCCAATGTCGTTCCCCAGGTTCCGGCCGCGTCGTCCACGCCAGCGACAGACACTTCGTCGTCGGCGCATCGTTTCGATGCGGCGCTGGACGCGGCGAACAAGCAATCGAAGGGCAAGGATTCGGACGCTTCCAGCTCGAATACGCAGACATCCGCGAGTCCGGCTGCCTCGACTCCCTCGAAAGCCGCCGGCACGAAGAGCCAGAGCGCCGACGAGTCGAAAGCGTCGGACAAGAAAGACGATCAGACCGACACGACCGATACGTCCGCCGTCGCGGCCGTCCTTGCGCTGATCGGCGTGCCGCCGAAGGTCGCGACGGTGGCCGGCAAGGCGCTGGGCGCGGCAACCGACGGACTCACGGGTAAGGGCGACCCGGCAATTGCAGCTACCGGACAGGTCGGCGATGCCGCCGCCGCCGCGCTGGCCCAACAGGCACAGGCGCAAGTCGCGGCTGCGGCAGCGGCTGCTGCCGCGACGCCAGCCGGGCCACCGAGCGTGGCCGCCGACAAGGCAGGACTTCTGGCTGCCATTGGCGCGGCCGCGCCGAAGGAAGACGCAGCGGCGACGGATGCAACGACGTCGCTGGCGTTGCCTGCGATGCACCTGCACGCCGCGACGCAGGACCCGCAGAACGTGCAGCTTCAGTCGACGCAGCCTGCGACCTCGCCGCAGTTCGCACAGGAGCTGGGCGAGCAGATTGCCTGGATGGGCAATTCGAACATCAATCAGGCGCGTATCCGCCTGCATCCGGAAGAACTCGGTTCCATGGATGTGAAAGTCAGCGTGGAGCACGGCAAGGTCAACGTCGCTTTCGCGACCGAGCATCCCGCGGCGGTCATCGCCGTGCAGCAGACGCTTTCCCAACTGGACACGATGCTCGCGCATCACGGCCTTTCGCTGGGCCATACCGAAGTCAGCCAGCAAAACGCCGGGCAAGATGACGGTTCGTCCGCTCGGTCGTCAGGCGCCGCATCGGGCGATGCCGGTAGCGATGAGGCGACCGTTGTGTCCACGACGCGCGTGAGCCGCGGTCTGGTCGACGAAGTGGCGTGATGGCGGGCATTCGGCATGACGTAAAACTGACGAGAGTCAGAAAAACGCCAGTCATGAAATTGCGCCGATTCGCCGCCGGATGATTCCCGCATGTTGTAACTGTGCGCCGCCTCACGCTTTTCTTTGAGCGCACATCGTCAATAATGAGGGTTCCCCGTCGTGGCACACGACTTGCTTTTAGGGGTTGAGCGAACGCCACGACGCGTATCCCCACCGTTTTCGTTTAGTAGAAGAGGCTTCACCATGGCAACAGCACCGGATCCGACTACCGCGCCCAGGAAGGGCAAAGGCATGTTCATCGTCGTGGGTGCGCTTGTCGTGCTGGCTATCGGTGGCGTTGGCGGCTGGATGATGATGAAGCACGGCGCCGCGGGCGGTCAGGCCTCGGCGGCGAAATCGAATGTTCCGGCGGTCTATCTCCAGCTCGACCCCGCGTTTGTCGTTAATTTCCAGGATGAGAACGCGCTGCGTTTCCTTCAGGTCGGCGTCAATGTCATGTCGCACGATGCCGAAGCGATCAAAGCCACGAAAGAGGCCGATCCTGAAATCCGCAATGCGCTGTTGATGCTGTTCTCCGCGCAGGACTTCAAGTCGTTGTCGGATGTGAAGGGCAAGCAGAAATTGCAGGCGGCCGCGTTGGCCGAAATCCAGCGCGTGCTGAAGGACAAGATCGGTCGTCCGGGTATCGACGCCGTGTTTTTCACCAGTTTCATCATGCAGTGACAGAGCGAACCGGCCCATGAGCGACATCCTTACCCAGGAAGAAATCGACGCACTGCTGGCCGGTGTGGAAGGCGGCGATGTCGAGACCGAAATCGAGCTTCCGCCGCCCGGCGGCATCCAGGATTACGATTTCACGCAGCAGGACCGCATCGTTCGCGGTCGCTTGCCGACCCTGGAAATGGTCAATGACCGTTTCGCGCGTTATTTCCGGCAGAACCTGTTCAACGTGCTGCGCAAGTCGTGCGAAGTGTCCGTGCTCGGTGTCAAGATGACGAAGTTCAACGAGTACGTGCACTCGCTCGCGGTACCCAGCAATCTCAACCTGATCCGTATCAAGCCGCTGCGCGGCACGGCGCTGATGGTGTTCGAGCCGCGCCTGGTATTCACGGTCATCGACAACTTCTTCGGTGGCGACGGGCGTTATCACGCACGTATCGAAGGTCGCGATTTCACGCCGACCGAGAACCGCGTGATCCAGATCGTGCTGCAGGAGGCTTTCACCTCCATGGCCGAAGCGTGGGCGCCCGTGCTGAAGATGAAGTTCGAGTTTCTGAATTCCGAGATCAATCCACAGTTCGCGAACATCGTCAGTCCGACCGAAACCGTGGTCGTTTCGCGCTTCCATGTGGAACTCGATGGCGGTGGCGGCGAAGTTCACCTGACGCTGCCGTACTCGATGGTCGAGCCGATTCGCGAGCTGCTGGACGCGGGCGTGCAAAGCGACCGGGCCGAGCGCGACGATCGCTGGATACAGAGCCTGCACGAGGAAATTCTCGACGCACAGGTGGAACTGACCTCGCTGCTCGCCGAAGCCCAGTTGAGCATCGGCGACTTCCTGCACCTGCGCCGAGGCGACGTGATTCCTATCAACCTGCCGGAATTCGCAACGGTCTTCGCCGAAGACGTTCCGGTATTCCGGGGGAAGATGGCGAACATGAGCGGCAACAAGGCCGTTCAGTTCGAGAGTCTGCTCCGCCGCAGGGAGCAGCGGCCGCCGGAGCCGTTGACCGAACTGGCCTAGTCATCCTGGTGTGGTGTGCTCGCTCGGGGCCCGCTTTCTGTGGGAGCGCGCCTGCGCGCGAAAGCTACGGAGCGAAGACATCCGATACTCTCATCGCAAGCCCGGTGTTCTGGCTACGAAGGTGACGCACGGCAATCCCGCTCCGTGGCTTTCGCGCGCAGGCGCGCTCCCACAGAAAGCGGGCCGTTCTTTAGCGGAGCGGCGTCAACTGACCGTCGCGGTGACTTACTGCCGTCGAGCGTCAATTATTTGCTCTCGAAACGTCACCTTTCGGCCGACGGCACGGCAGGTCGCCTGTTGGTTTCCCTAAGTCCTTGATCCAAGGGGGCGTCTTTCGCCGATACGCGCCGCCCGACCCATGGCATGCGGTTTGCATCAACGAGGTTATCCCTCGTTACGCGCAGTGAATCGGCATGAATAGCAACGACGCATTCTCGAACCCCGATGTTGTCGAAAACCCCGAAGCCGCCGTGTCGGCGATGGGCCCCACCACGGGGCTCGGCAGCGAGGTCAACCTCGACACCATTCTCGATGTGCCGGTGACGATGGCCATGGAAGTGGGACGGACCAAGATCAGCATCCGCAACCTGTTGCAGCTCAATCAGGGCTCGGTCGTCGAACTCGACCGCGCCGCGGGCGAGCCGCTCGACGTCTTCGTGAACGGCACGCTGGTCGCCCATGGCGAAGTCGTCGTCATCAACGAAAAGTTCGGTATCCGGCTGACCGACGTGATCAGCCCGGCCGAGCGGGTCCGCAAACTGCGATGAAAAACGTCGTGCGCATCGCCGCCGCTCTCACGGGTGGCTTCGTTTCCTGCGCCTTCGCGGCGGCCCCGGCACCGGTGCCGGCTGTCGATTCCGGCGCCGAGCTCGCACGTGTCGTGCTGAGTCTTGCCGGCGTCATCGCCCTGATCCTGATCGTCGGTTGGCTGAGCCGGCGCGCACAGGGTCGCGTCCGTCCCGGCGGCCGGAAAATCCGTGTGATCGAAACGATGCCCGTAGGCATCAAGGAAAAAGTGATGTTGCTGGAAGTGGGCGGCACGCAGCTGCTCGTCGGTGCGTCACCCAACGGCTTGCGCACTCTGCACGTGCTTGCCACTCCGGTGGCGGAAGATACCCAGACACCGCATGCCACGCCTTCGCTGCGCGGCTTCCGCGACGTGCTGGCCCAGTGGAAGCGCACGCCATGAAGCGCTGGAGCTGGATTGTCCCGATCGTCCTGATGTTCCTGCCGGCCGTGGCCTTCGCCATCGAGCCGCCGGGTATTCCGTTGGTAAACGTGCAGACCGCGCCGGGCGGTGGCCAGAACTGGTCGCTGTCGATCCAGATGCTGGCGCTGATGACGGCGCTGACCGTGCTGCCTGCCATCCTGCTGATGATGACGTCGTTCACGCGTATCGTCATCGTGCTCGGTTTTCTTCGCCAGGCCCTGGGCACCAATAGCACGCCGCCTAACCAGGTCATCCTTGGGCTGTCGCTGTTCCTGACCTTGTTTGTGATGTCGCCGGTGATCAATCGCGCGTACGACGATGGCATCAAGCCATATATGGATGGCGCGATGACGGTGGATCAGGCGATTCCCGCCGCCGCCGCGCCGTTCCGTCGTTTCATGCTCGACCAGACGCGCGAAGCCGATCTGCAGCTGTTTACCAAACTGGCGAACGAGCAGCCATATGCAAGCAAGGACGCGGTTCCTTATCGCGTCGCGCTGCCGGCATTCGTGACCAGTGAACTGAAGACCGCGTTCCAGATGGGCTTCCTGCTGTTCATCCCCTTCCTGATCATCGATCTGGTCGTGGCCAGCGTACTGATGTCGATGGGCATGATGATGCTCTCGCCGATGATCATTTCGTTGCCCTTCAAGATCATGCTTTTCGTACTGGTCGACGGGTGGACGCTGCTGCTCGGTACGCTGGCCGGGAGCTTCTACACATGACGCCCGAGTCGGTCATCGCCTTCGGCCAGCAGGCATTGCATATCGCGATGCTGGTTGGCGCGCCGTTGTTGCTGACGGCGTTGGCGGTCGGTCTGCTGGTCGGCATGATCCAGGCGGCGACGCAGATCAACGAAACCACCCTGAGCTTCATCCCGAAGCTGATCGCCATGGCGCTCGTCATGATCGTGACCGGTCCGTGGATGCTGCGTACCCTCGTGCAGTTCACCCGGCAGCTGATCGAAAGCCTGCCGATGGCGGTGCGCTGATGGTCTTCGACCTTAGCCAGATCGAAGGCTGGGTCGGGGGGGCCGTCTGGGCGCTTGCCCGCGTGTCGGGACTGATGCTGGTAGCGCCTGTCCTTGGCGCGCCGGTGATCCCGATGCGTATCCGTCTGGGTATCTGCGTGATGCTGACCTATGTGCTGGCGCCGCTGGCGCCCGTCGACATCCGTCCGCTGAGCGCGGCCGGCGTCGCGACGATGGCGCAGCAAATGCTGGTAGGTGCGGGTCTGGGTTTCGTGATGAAGCTGGTGTTCGAGGCGGTGTCCTTCGGCGGACAGTTCGTGGCGCAGTCGATGAGCCTGGGCTTCGCCGAAGTGGTCAATCCCCAGTCCGGCGGCTCGGTGCCGGTGCTGAGTCAGTTCTATACGATCCTGGTGACGCTGCTGTTCCTTACGATGAATGGCCATCTCCAGCTCATCAGCCTGCTTGCGGGCAGTTTCAACAGTTTGCCGATCGGTACCGACGGCCTTGGCACGAACGGTATCTGGGCCATTCTTTCTTTCGCCACCCATCTGTTTGGCGGCGCCGTGCGCGTAGCGCTTCCCGCGCTGACGGCCGTGCTGGTGGTCAATCTCGGTTTCGGCGCGATCAGTCGTGCGGCACCGTCGATGAATCTCTTCGCGGTCGGTTTCCCGATCACCATCTGCCTCGGCATGATCGCCGTATGGCTCGCATTGCGCGGTTTGCCCAGCGCATTCGATTCGCTGCGAACCGACGCGTGGGACATCATGCGCCGGCTGATCGGAGGTTGAGCCGATGAGCGAACAGGACGACCAGGAACGCAACGAACCGGCCAGTGAAAAACGCCTTCGCGAAGCGCGCGAAAAGGGCGATCTGCCGCGTTCGCGCGATCTGAGTGCCGCCATTGTGGTGCTGGCCGCCGTCTCGACGCTGATCGCATCGCGCGACCAGATTGCGCTGCACGCCAGCAACATCATGCACGTCGGGCTACGTTATTCCCGCGACGATCTTTTCTCCGCCGACGGTGCATCGCGCGCGCTGAGCACCGCCGGTCTCGAGGCGTTGAAATTGCTGGGGCCCGTGTTCACGGCCACGCTGGTCGCGGCCGTCGCGGCGCCGGCATTGCTTGGCGGTCTCAATTTCAGTGGCGAAGCGCTGGTTCCCAAGTTCAATCGCCTGGACCCCATCAAGGGCTTCGGCCGCCTGTTCTCGATGAACGGTCTGGTCGAGCTGGTGAAGTCGCTGCTCAAGGTCATTCTGATCGGTGGCGTGCTGGCTATGTACCTGCGCAGTACGACGCATGAACTGGTCGCCGTGGGCGCGGGATCGGTGAACAACGGTATCGCGCATGCGTTCAGCATGCTCGGGCACGCATCGCTTCTGTTCGGCTCCATGCTCGGCGTGATCGCGATGGTCGATGCGCCGTGGCAGAAGTTCTCTTTCGCCAAGAAAATGCGGATGACGAAGCAGGAACAGAAAGACGAGCACAAGGAAAGCGACGGCAATCCCGAACTCAAATCCCGCATTCGTGGGCTGCAGCTTCAGGTTTCCCGGCGCCGCATGATGCAGGACGTGCCGACGGCCGACGTGATCGTCGTGAACCCGACCCACTTCGCCGTGGCGCTGCGTTACGACGACGGCGCGATGCGGGCGCCTCGCGTGGTGGCCAAGGGCGTCGATGTGATCGCGCAGCAGATCCGCGACGTCGCCGGTGCGAACAAGGTGCCGCTTGTGGAAGCCGCGCCGCTGGCCCGCGCGCTTTACAACACAACTCAGGTAGGCAAGGAGATCCCGGCGGCGCTGTATATCGCGGTGGCCCAGATACTTGCTTACGTCTACCGCTTGCAGCAGGCGGTCGCCACCGGCGACCTTCCGCCCGATCCACCGACGCCTGAGATCGATCCGGATCTGCTCGGCCCTTACCGTATGGATACCTGACGATGGCAGTTCCGACGACATTTCTGAGCACGCTCAAGCAGGTCGGTCGCCGCGGTATCGGCGCACCTGTCGCCATGCTGCTGATGCTCGGCATGATGATGCTGCCGCTGCCGCCATTCATGCTGGACCTGTTGTTCACGTTCAACATCGCGCTGTCGCTGGTGATCCTGCTGGCTGTGATGTACGTGATGCGGCCACTGGAGTTCGCCTCCTTTCCGACGGTGGTGCTGTTCGCGACCCTGTTGCGTCTTGCGCTGAACATCGCCTCCACCCGCGTGGTGCTGCTGCACGGCCATATGGGGCCGGGCGCGGCGGGCAAGGTCATCGAGGCCTTCGGCGAGTTCGTCGTGGGCGGCAACTTCGCCGTCGGTTTCGTGGTGTTCGCGATCCTCACCATCATCAACTTCGTCGTCGTGACGAAGGGCGCCACACGCGTATCCGAAGTGACGGCGCGATTCACCCTCGATGCCATGCCCGGCAAGCAGATGGCGATCGACGCCGACCTCAATGCGGGTCTGCTGACCCAGGAGCAGGCGCGCGAACGTCGTCAGGAAGTGCGTGAAGAAGCCGACTTCTACGGCTCCATGGACGGCGCGAGCAAGTTCGTCCGCGGCGATGCCACGGCCGGTATCCTGATTCTCGGCATCAATGTCATTGGCGGTTTCTTCATCGGCATGATGCAACACGGCCTGTCCGCCTCGGAGGCCGCGCGCACCTATACGCTGCTGACCATCGGCGACGGCCTGGTCGCGCAGGTTCCGGCGCTGATGCTGTCGATCGCGGCCGCTGTGATCGTCACCCGCGTGTCCAAGTCCGAGAACATGGGCTCGCACGTGATGGGGCAGTTGTTCGGTCAACCGAAAGCGCTGGGCGTCGCCGCGGTCGTCCTCGCCGTGATGGGACTGATTCCCGGCATGCCGAACATCGCGTTCCTGCTGCTCGCGGGGATCTGCGGCGGCGGCGCGTATATGTTGCACAAGCGTTCGGTCGACATTGCCGAAGGCAAGCTGCCCAAGGCCGTGACCAACACCGAAACGGCCACGCCGCCGGAGCGTCTGGAACTGAGCTGGGAAGACGTGGCGACCGTGGATACGGTGGGTCTGGAAGTCGGTTACCGCCTGATTCCGCTGGTGGATCGCAACCAGGGTGGCGAGCTGATGGCGCGGATCAAGTCCGTACGCCGGAAGCTATCGCAGGAACTGGGCTTTCTGGTTCCGTCGGTGCACATCCGCGACAACCTCGACCTGGCGCCGCACGGATATCGCATCGCCCTCATGGGCGTTCCGATGGGCGAGGCCGAGATTCATACCGAGCGTTTGCTGGCGATCGATCCGGGCCGCGTGCACGGTACGGTGAGCGGCATCGCGACGCGCGATCCGGCGTTCGGCCTCGATGCGGTGTGGATCGAGCCGGGGATGCGCGAACACGCGCAGACGCTTGGCTATACGGTGGTCGATCCGGCGACGGTTATTGCCACCCATCTGTCGCACATCCTGCAGAGTCATGCTCACGAACTGCTGGGTCATCAGGACGTGCAACAGTTGCTCGATCGCCTCACCACGCAGGCGCCGAAGCTGGTCGAAGACCTCATTCCGAAACGCCTGTCGCTGGGCGTGGTGGTCAAGGTGCTGCAGAACCTGCTCGCCGAGCGCGTGCCTATCCGGAACATCCGCAGCATCGTCGAATCTTTGGCGGAGCATGCCGGCCAGAGTCAGGATCCCGGCGTGCTCGCCGCTGCGGTTCGCGTCACCCTGGGCCGCCAGATCGTGCAGGAAATCGCCGGCCTTGGATCGGAGATCCCCGTCATTACGCTGGCACCGGAGTTGGAACAGATCTTGCTCCAGTCGCTACAGGGCGGGGGCGTTGCGGGTGCGGCCGTCGAACCGGGTCTGGCCGATCGTCTCCAGCAGAGCGTCGCGGATGCGGCGAGGCGTCAGGAAGCGGCTGGCGAGCCGGCTGTACTCCTTGTCGCACCGACTCTTCGGCCTTGGCTGGCACGCTTCACCAGACATGTGGCCCAAAACCTGCATGTACTCGCCTACAACGAGGTTCCGGACAACCGCCGCGTCAAATTGGTGGCAGCGCTCGGAAGGTAAGACCAGACACGAACAGGACTTAAGGATGGACAAGCGCAAGACAGGATTTCTTTGGATCGTCGCCATGGCACCGGTCGACACCTGCGCATTTTTCCGCGATCAGATCAACGCAACGGAAGGGTTCCACGCATGAAAATCAAACGTTTCGTTGCCGCCGATATGCGTCAGGCCATGCGCCAGGTTCGCGATGAGCAGGGTCCGGACGCCGTCATTCTCTCGACGCGTCGCCTGGACGACGGCATCGAGATCATCGCCGCGCTGGATTACGACGAAGCGCTGGTACGCGAAGCGGCCGGAAAGGGTCCCGATACGCTGCCGCAGCAGCAGACCGAGCGCGAGGCGATCTTCGCCGCCGAGCTGGCCAATCCGCCGCGAGCCCGTCGCGAGTCGAGCGCCGCCCGTACCGCCAATCCCAATGCGCCGAAAGCTCACTCCAGCGCCGCGCTTGCCGCCGGTGTCGCCGACGCCTTCCGCGCTTCCGTTGCTGCGCCGGCAAGCGATGTAGCCATGAACACCATGCGCGCCGAACTGAACAATATGCGCGAGATGCTGGAAGTGCAGCTGTCCGCGCTGCGCTGGAACCAGACCGAGCGCGAGCAGCCGCTGCGCGCGCGCGTGCTGCGCGAAATGACCCGCCTGGGCATCGACGGCGACGTGGCGCGCACGCTGTGCGCCGAACTGCCGGACGACATGACGCCCGAACAGGCGCGTTATCTGCCGCTGGGCGTACTGAGCCGCAGCATCCGCACGACCGGACGCGAACTGAATACGGTCGGCGGCGGCATTACCGCGCTGGTCGGTACGACCGGCGTCGGCAAGACGACCACGATCGCCAAACTCGCGGCACGCGCCGTTCTGCGCCACGGTGCGGCCAACGTCGCTCTGATCAGCGCGGACCAGTACCGCATCGGTGCCGGCGCACAGCTCGAACATTACGGGCGCCTCCTCGGCGTTCGCGTGTTCAATGCCCACGACGCTACCAGTCTGCGCAACGTGCTCATCCAGTTGCGCGGACGTCACACCGTACTGGTCGACACCGCCGGTATGGCGGGGACGGACCCGAAGCTGCAGCAACAGTTCGAAACGCTGCGCGCGTCGTCCGACGTGCGCGTGTGCCTGGTACTGGCGGCGAACGCCCAGTCCCAGTCGCTGGACAGTGCCATTCGCGCCTATGCACCCATTGCTCCACAGACAGCCATCCTGACCAAGCTCGACGAAGCCCCGCTATTAGGTGGTGCATTGTCGGCGCTGATCCGGCATGGTCTGTCGCTCGACTACACCACGGACGGTCAGCGCGTACCCGAGGACATCGCCGTAGCCGACTCGCGCAAGCTGGTCTGCCACGCGGCGCAACTCCTCAAGAATCGTAACGACGAACCCGACGCCGCCGTGCTAGCCGATCGTTTTGGCTTCCCGGTTCCGGCGACGACGGTCTGACCCCGGAGTCCATCGAAGTGAACCAGGCATCTGGACTCGAATCCCTAATGGCGGTAGCGAGCCCTTTCATGACCACACCCGTGACCACTAGCCAGGCAGCCGGTATCAACTGGCTCGCCGAGCGCAAACCATGCCGCAGCATCGCCGTCGCGGGTGGCAAGGGTGGCGTGGGTAAGACAACCGTCGCCGTCAACCTGGCGATGGCCCTGTCCATGGGCGGTCGCGATGTCGTATTGCTCGATGCCGACCTCGGTATGGCCAATATCGACGTATTGCTTGGCCTGCAGCCGACCCGCCACCTCGGGCATATGCTCGATGGGGCGTGCACGATCGAGGAACTGATACTCCAGGCGCCGCATGGTCTGAAGGTCATTCCCGCCACGTCCGGCGCGCGCCGCATGGCGCAGTTGCCAAACATCGAACACGCCGCGGTCATCCGCGCGTTCGACGAATATGCCGTTCCCCCCGAGTTCCTGATCGTCGATACCGCCGCGGGCATCTCCGACAGCGTGTCGATGTTCGCCGCGGCCTCCGATGAGGTGGTGGTCGTCGTCTGCGACGAGCCGGCGTCGCTTACCGATGCTTACGCCTTGATCAAGGTCCTGAGCCGCGAGTTCGGCGTGGGCCGTTTCCGGGTCGTGGCCAACATGGTCCGCCACGCCCAGGAGGGGCGGCAGCTATTCGAGAAGTTGTCGCGCGTTACCGGCCGTTTCCTCGACGTTTCGTTGGATTTCATGGGTATGGTCCCGCACGACGAGTATCTGCGCCAGGCGATTCGTCGCCAGGCCGCGGTCGTCGAAGCGTGGCCGAGCAGTCGATCGGCGGTCGGATTCAAGAATCTGGCACGTGCGGTCGATACATGGGGTGAACCCGAACCCCGGGCACAGGGTCGGATCGGCTTTTTCGCCGATCGGGCCTCCATGGGGGGAGGGCTGCCGTTGTGAGCGTTGCGACCGAATACCTGGAAGTCACGCGAATCCCGGCGGATCAACTGGTGCGTATCCACGCGCCGCTGGTCCGGCGTATCGCCTATCACCTGATGGGCCGTCTGCCGGCAAGCGTCGACGTGGGCGACCTCATTCAGGCCGGCATGATCGGACTGCTTGAGGCCGCGCGAAATTATTCGCCGACTCGCGCGGCCAGCTTCGAGACCTATGCGGGTATCCGCATCCGGGGCGCGATGCTGGACGAACTGCGCAAGACGGACTGGACGCCGCGCTCCGTGCATCGAAAGTTGCGCGAAGTCGCGGAGGTAACACGACAGATCGAAAATGAAACGGGTGGCGATGCCGAAGACGCAGAGGTAATGAAGCGTCTCGGAATCGACGCTCTCGAGTACAACCAGATTCTGGCCGACGCGGCAAGCGCGCGACTGCTGAGCCTTTCCGCCCCCGAGGGCGACGAAGGCGCGGCGATCGACGTGGCCGACCCGGACGCCCAGGGTCCGGAAGGATTGTTCGAGGAAGCGGGCATGCGCGAAGCGCTGGTCGCGGCGATCGACGGTCTGCCCGAACGCGAGAAGCTGGTGATGTCGCTGTACTACGAGGAAGAACTGAATCTCAAGGAAGTAGGCGCGGTCCTGGGAGTCAGTGAATCGCGGGTATGCCAGATCCATGGGCAGGCCCTGATCCGGCTTCGTGCGCGTATGACGGGATGGAACGCAAGAACGTGATGGCGCCGCTTCGTCGGCGACGTCGGAATCAACAGTAAACGCGCGGTCAAGGCGGAGTAGCGTTTTGGACAAGAACATGAAGATCCTCGTGGTGGACGATTTTTCCACCATGCGACGTATCGTCAGGAACCTCCTGGTCGAGCTCGGTTTCACCAACGGGCTCATCCATGAAGCCGAAGACGGCACCGCGGCGCTCGTGTCGCTGCGTGCGCAGGCGTTCGACCTGGTCGTCACCGACTGGAACATGCCGAACATGACCGGCATCGATCTGCTTCGCGCCATTCGCGCGGACGCCAAGCTGAAGTCGATCCCCGTGCTGATGGTTACCGCGGAGAACAACCGCGACCAGATCATCGCGGCGGCTCAGAGCGGCGTGAACGGATACGTGGTGAAGCCTTTCACGGCCGTCACGCTCAAAGAAAAACTCGACAAGATTTTCGAACGCCTCGCGGCGGCCGGCTAAGGGACATCATGAACATCTCGCTTAACGCCGACCACGAAGTCGTCCCCGAACTGCGTGAGCTTCTCGACGCCGACGACCGTGCCGCCTTCGAGAAGGCACTCGATCGTCTGCTGCGCAGCCGCGAGCAGCACCTGTTCCACGCGCTTGGTTGCCTTGCGCGCGATCTGCACGATTCCGTGCGCCGTCTTGCCGCCGATGTCTCCGGCGATGGTGTGCCGGGCAGCATGGGCGACGCACGCAAGCATCTTCGCGATGTGCTGGAAATGAGCGCGCAGGCCGCCCACAGCACGCTCGATTTCAGCGAAAAGCTGCGTCCTCAGGCACAGGCGCTTGCCACGCAGGCGGACGAGCTGCTCGTGCTGGAAACCTCCGATCCCGCGTTCGGCATCAATGCCACGGCGCTCGCCGTGCGTGTCGGCGACTTCGCGCAGAACTGCGATATCGGCCTTGGAGAACTGGTCGAAGCCCAGTCGTGGCAGGACATCTCGGGTCAGCGCGTTGCCCAGGTGGAGCAGTTCATGGGCAAGGTCGAATCGTCGCTGCTGGAACTGGTTCGCCTGACCGGCTCGCTGGCCGGCAGCAACGCGCCGCCTGTGGCGGACAAGGTCAGCCAGGACGAAGTGGATCGTCTCCTCAGCGAATTCGGATTCTGAGACCGGCATGAGTGTCGAGCTCGACAATGAGTTGCTCAACGTTTTCCTGATCGAGGCCAGGGAACTGCTCGAGACGCTGGGCGAGCAACTGGTCGACCTGGAGGCCTCGCCGGGCGACAGCGAGCTGCTGAATGCCGTTTTCCGCGCGTTCCACACCGTCAAGGGCGGTGCGGGCTTCCTTGGCCTGAACGCCATGGTCGGCCTGTGCCATCGCGCGGAAGATCTTCTGAACGAAGCCCGCAACGGTGCGGTGATGCTCAACGCGGCGTATATGGACGCGTTGCTCGAATCGCTCGATCTCCTCAACGATATGATGCGCGCGGCCGATGCCGGCGCGGATTCGCAACCGGCGCCCGACGCGTTGCTGGCGCGCCTCCTGATTCCCGGGCGCACCACCTCGGCCGAGCCCGTCGCGCTGACCCTGTCGGCGCCGTCCGCCAGGCCATCGGCCGGTCGCGATGCGATCGAAGACGAGTTCGAGGCCATGCTCGACGCCGCGCGCGGCGAGCATGCACCGGCATCGGCGCCGTCCGGACCTATCGACGACGACGAGTTCGAAGCACTGCTGGATTCGCTTTACGGCAGCGGCAATGCGCCCGGCGCGTCGGTCGAGGTGGATGTCGTTCCCGCTGTCATTCCCCCCGTCACACCCGTCGTTTCTTCCGTTGGCGATGTTATCGGCGACGACGAGTTCGAAGCGTTGCTGGATGCCTTGCATGGACAGGGCAAAGCGCCCGGTCTTGTCGAAACACCCGCACCCGCACCCGCACCCGTTGTCGCTGAAGCGACAGCACCCGTGTCCGCGCAAGCGCCCGTCGCGAAGCCAGCCGCCGAGAAACGCACGGCATCGAACGCCGACACCACGGTCCGCGTCGATACATTCCGTCTCGATAGTCTCGTCAATGCGGCGGGCGAGCTCGTGCTTGTGCGTAATCGCCTGACCAGCCTCGCATCGCAAGGTGTCGAGGGACCGATGGAACGTGCCGTCGGCGAACTGCAGCGGGTCGCCGAAGATTTGCAGAACGCCGTATTGCGCATGCGCATGCAGCCCATCGGCAAGCTGTTCCAGCGTTTTCCGCGCATCATCCGCGACCTCGCCCGCCAGTTGGGCAAGGAAGTCGAACTGGTACAGGAAGGCGAGGAAACCGACCTCGACCGCACCGTTGTCGAAGCATTGGCCGATCCACTTGTCCACTTGCTGCGCAATGCGGTCGATCACGGCATCGAAATGCCCGATGTCCGCGAACAGGCGGGCAAGTCGCGGGTGGGTACCGTGCACCTGACGGCGGGGCAGTACGGCGACCATATCGTCATTACCGTGCGCGACGACGGCAAAGGCATGGACCCCGAAATACTTCGCCGCAAGGCGGTGGAAAAGGGCCTGCTCGACGAGGAACAGGCCGCACGTCTGGACGATCGCGAATGCTTCGACATCGTGTTCCGTCCCGGATTCAGCACGGCCAGCCAGGTATCGGATATCTCCGGCCGTGGCGTCGGCATGGATGTCGTCAAAACCAAGATTGTCGAACTCGGCGGCACGCTGTCGATCGATTCGCGCGTGGGCGGTGGCAGCGAGGTCCGTCTGTCGGTACCGCTCACGCTGGCGATTCTCAGAGTCCTCATGGTGCGCGTGGGTAATCGCCTGCTGGCGCTTCCGCTCAGCAACGTGGCCGAAGTGTTCGAACTGGTCGAAGGCCAGATCCAGACGCTGGACGGCCGTGTCGTGGCCTCGCATCGCCAGCGAGCGCTTCCGCTGTGCGATCTGGCTGGCTGGGCGGGGGTGCCCTCCGGTGGCAGGCACGTCGTGGTGGTGCAGATCGGTCATCAGACGCTGGGCTGCCTCGTCGACGAAGTGATCGGGCGCGAAGACGTCATGGCCAAGCCGCTGGGGCCACTGCTGAAAGACGTACCCGGTGTGGCGGGCGCCACTATCACGGGCGACGGACGTATCTCGCTCGTCCTCGATCTTGCGGGTCTGGCGGACGACGCCGGCCAGCTTCTCCCTTCGATGAGGGTGGCGATCTGATATGGATATCGTAAGTATCGTCGGCACGATCCTGGCCTTCCTGGTCATCATCGTCGGTACCGTCCTGAAAGGCAGCAGCCTCGACGCCCTGTGGAATCCGGCCGCCTTCGTCATCGTGTTTGTCGGTACGTTCGCGGCCCTGCTGGTGCAGACGCCGGGCGTCGTACTCAAGCGCGCATGGAGCATGCTGCCCTGGGTCTATCGCCCGCCACTGATCGAAACGGCCGACCTGGTAAGCCGCATCATCGGCTGGAGCGAAATCTCGCGTCGCCAGGGCCTGCTCGGCCTGGAAGCGGGCATCGAACGCGAAACCGATCCCTTCATCCGCAAGGGGCTACAGCTTCTCGTCGACGGAACCGAGCCGGATGCGATGCGTAGCGTCCTGGAAGTCGAGGTCCTCGCTCGCGAGCACATCGACATCGAAGCGGCGAAAGTCTTCGAGAATGCCGGCGCGTATTCGCCGACCATGGGTATCATCGGCGCGGTGATGGGCCTCATGTCCGTCATGCAGAACCTGGCGGAGCCGAGCAAGCTCGGTCACGGCATCGCCGCCGCGTTCGTCGCCACTATCTACGGTATCGGCCTCGCCAACCTTCTTGCACTGCCGATGGCCTCGCGCCTGAAAGGACTTGCCCGCGCGCGTTCGCAGATGCGCGAGATCCTGGTCGAGGGTCTCGTTTCCATCGCGCAGGGCGACAACCCGCGCCACATCGAAAGCAAACTGCAGGGATTCGTGTCGTGAAACGGCGTCACGTCGAAGAGCACATCAATCACGAACGCTGGGCTATTCCCTACGGCGATCTGATTACGTTGCTGCTTGCGTTGTTCGTCGTGATGTACGCCGTGTCCGCCGTCAACGAAACGAAGTTTCGCGTGATGGCCCAGTCCATCAACGAAGCGTTCAACGGCACGGGGCGCGTGATCGAGCCCACGCGTGAGGCCGAGCCAGCCAAGCAGGTGCCGATGCCCAATCAGTCGCGTGCACCCAATGCCACGCCGATATCCCGTATCGACGTACCGCTGCCGCCGCGCGATCTGCCGTTGCCCGGGCACGAAGGTGCGGCGGTCCAGCGTCAGGAGTCCTCGGCGGTGCAGACCGCCCCGGCATCGAATACCACGGTAGGCAAAACGGACGAAGCCAACCTGAGCCAGATTTCCGAGGAAGTTCAGCGTGCCATGAAGCCGCTGATCGACAAGAACCTCGTCAGCGTGCGGCGGACCACCGACTGGCTGGAAATCGAAGTACGCACCGACATTCTCTTTCCGATCGGCGTCGCCCGCCTCCAAGGCGCGGCGGAAACCACGTTGATGAAGATCGCGGGGATTCTCGCGCCGTTCCCCAACGCGATGCGGATCGAAGGCTATACCGACACCACGCCGATCAGCACACCTGCATTTCCGTCGAACTGGGAACTGTCCGCCGCTCGTGCCGCCAGTGTCGCGCGCCTGCTCACGGGCGCCGGCGTCGACGCGCATCGCGTGGGCATCATCGGTTGGGGCGAGTTTCGTCCGGTCGCCGACAATGCGACGAACGAAGGGCGCAACCGCAATCGACGGGTGCTTATCGTCGTGATGAGCGACAAAGCCGCACCCGCGCGCTTTTATAGCGATGCGGATCGCATCGATCTGACCAAGTCCGAGCCAGCGCCGGCGCCGGCTGCGTTACCCGCAGCGGCCGTGCCGCCGGTTGCCGCTGCTCCCGTGGCAGGCTCCGCGGCATTCGCCCGGCAGGAGGGGCTCTGATGGTTGTCTGGGCCGTCGCTAACCAGAAGGGCGGCGTCGGCAAGACGACCACCACCGTCGCACTGGGTAGCATGCTGGCCTCACGCGGCGAACGCGCGCTCATGGTCGACATGGATCCGCATGCGTCGCTCAGCGGCTACGTCGGTGTCGAGAATGGCGCGCACGGCAGCATCTACGATCTGTTCGGCGGCAGCGCGCCGCCGGCTTCGTCGCTGGTCCATGCGACGGCTTACGAGCGGCTCTCGGTGCTTCCCGCGTCCTCGGCCATGATTACGCTCGACCGGCAGGTGGGGACGCGCGCGGGCATGGGTCTGGTGCTCAGTCAGGCGCTGGCCGGGCTAGCAGAGGATTTCGACCACGTTCTGATCGACTGTCCGCCGACACTCGGAGTCCTGATGGTCAACGCGCTGGCCGCGAGCGATCGTCTACTGGTTCCCACGCAGACCGAAGCGCTGGCCCTTGCAGGTCTGGAGCGCATGCTGCGAAGTCTCGGCATGATCGAGCGTTCGCGCGGACGTCCGCTACCCCGCACGATCGTGCCGACGATGTACGACGCGCGGACCCATGCCTCGCGCGCCTGCCTCGAACAGTTACGCGAAAAATACGGGGACGCGGTCAGCGCGACCGTCATTCCTACCGATACCCAGATTCGTGAAGCCAGCGCGGCGGGGGTCCCGCTCGCGTCGTGGTCCGCGGCGCGCCGGGGTGGCCTGGCGTATCGCCAGTTGCTCGACGAATTGCTCGCCATGCGCGTTCAACTCATGACGGACGCAGCCGCATGACGACCTCGATGCAGGCCGCCGATCAACTCGTCGCGGATTATCTCGCCGAACTGCTCACGCCCGCAGCCATCGTCCCCGCGGCCGTCGTCCAGGTCATGGCATTCGAGCCGGGGCGTAAGTCCTCCGGAACAGAGTCGGCGGTCGAAGGCGACAATCGTTACCTGTTGTGTATCGCGGCGGGTGTCCGGCTTGCCATACCCATGCGCGATGTGATCCACCTGTTGCCCATGCCGCCACTGGCGCCCACCGTAGCGACCCGGCCTATCTGTCTGGGACGCTGGCGGCATCCCAGTGGGGAGGCTCGGGTCGCGGATCTGGCGGCAGTCATGTCGCCGGACATGGCCGGCTCGCCGGCAACGACGCTGGTACTGCTGGGCGACCGCCAATGGGCGCTGGCCTGTACCGTAGAGGACGAACCCGTGGTGTTCGGCCCGGATGCGATCCAGTGGCGCACGAATGCCACAACGCGCCCATGGTTGGCTGGTATGGCGAAAGAACCGAAATGCGGTGTCGTCGACACCGCGGCATTGATCGAATGGCTTGAACGGGAGGGGTGTCCATGAACGATGTGCGCCAGGCAGTACATGGCGGGCAGGGCGCGTGGCTCGGCTTCGTTCTCAAGGAACAGCATTACGCGGTCACGCTGGCCAGCGTGCGCGAGGTCATCCGTTGTGGCGACGTCACGCCGGTGCCGGGTGCGCCTGACGACGTCCTCGGTATCGTCAATTTGCGTGGGCAGATCGTGCCCGTGCTCGACGGGCGACGCCGTTTCGGCCTGGCAGGCTGCGTCGCACCGGACCGGGAGGACGCCCAGCGCGTCGTCGTCTTCGACGACGCGGGGTCGATCGTGGGTATGCGCATCGATGCCATCGGCGATATGCTTGATTTCAATGCCAGCGATATCGCGGTGCCGCCTCCGGGTCGCGCCAGTCGCAGGGACGATCCGGTCAGCGGCGTGGTCACGCGGCACGACGGTTTCATCGCGCTCGTCGACGTGCAGCGCCTCTGCCGTGTGTGACGGCTAGCGAATCGCGTTCATTCGCGCGGCTCATGCAGGAAACGCCAGTGAACAACATGCTTGCTTACATCCTGATTGTCTTCGCCGTACTGCAGATGCTCGGCTTGCTGCTGTTGTGGCGCCGGCTGGATGCCAGGACGCCTCTCGCGCAACCGGCTGCCTCAGCGCCCATGCCCGATGCCGAGCCCGAACGGCGCGTCGTCGGAGTGGACGAAGCCGCGCTGATCGGTGTGCTCAAGCGTCTGGAGATTCGCCTCGGCGATATCGAAGACCATGTTCGCCATGCACCGACCATGCCGAACGAAGTAGGACAGACCGCCGACCGCGCCTACACCCTGGCACAGCGCCTCGCCCGACAGGGCGCCACTGCGCAGCAGATCGCCGAGACCTGCGGCCTTTCGCTATCGGAAGCGGAACTGCTACACCGTCTGCACGCAGGCAACCCGACCTGAGCGCACGCTAGCTCAACAGCGCCGCTGTAGGAGCGCGCTTGCGCGCGAAAGCCAACAGGGCGAGGACGACGGATGCCCGCCTTCGCGAGCCTGGTCTACGGGCTGCGGATGCCACGCACATCGTCACCGCTCCGTTGGATTTCGCCCGCAAGCGGGCTCCCACAAAAACGTGCTGGTCGCGGAATGAGCAACGCCAAGCCCGGTGTCCTGGCTGCGAATGGCGAACTCATCATCTCCGCTCCGTTGGCTATCGCGCGCAGGCGCGCTCCTACAGAAAGCGTGTTGATCGCGGAATGAGCAACGCAACGCAAGTCGTTGCCACATCAGCGCGAATCGCAGTTATCCACATGCTTATTCAGCGGCTATCCACACCGCCTGTGGATATCGCGCATTGCCCGGGTTTGCTTTCTGTGGGAGCGTGCTTGCGCGCGAAAGCCAACAGGGCGAGGACGACGGATGCCCGCCTTCGCGAGCCTGGTCTACGGGCTGCGGATGCCACGCACATCGTCACCGCTCCGTTGGATTTCGCCCGCAAGCGGGCTCCCACAAAAACGTGCTGGTCGCGGAATGAGCAACGCCAAGCCCGGTGTCCTGGCTGCGAATGGCGAACTCATCATCTCCGCTCCGTTGGCTATCGCGCGCAGGCGCGCTCCTGCAGAAAGCGTGTTGATCGCGGAATGAGCAACGCAACGCAAGTCGTTGCCACATCAGCGCGAATCGCAGTTATCCACATGCTTATTCAGCGGCTATCCACACCGCCTGTGGATATCGCGCATTGCCCGGGTTTGCTTTCTGTGGGAGCGTGCTTGCGCGCGAAAGCCAACAGGGCGAGGACGACGGATGCCCGCCTTCGCGAGCCTGGTCTACGGGCTGCGGATGCCACGCACATCGTCACCGCTCCGTTGGATTTCGCCCGCAAGCGGGCTCCCACAAAAACGTGCTGGTCGCGGAATGAGCAACGCCAAGCCCGGTGTCCTGGCTGCGATTGGCGAGCTCATCATCTCCGCTCCGTTGGCTATCGCGCGCAGGCGCTCTCCTACAGAAATCGTGCTGGTCGCGGAATGACCAGCGCAACGCAAGTCATTGCCACACAAGCGCGAATCGCAGTTATCCACATGCTTATGCAGCAACTATCCACACACCCTGTGGATAGTTGGCGGTGGGCTATCTCTCGTACCGGTAGTTGAGGCTTGCGCGATTGAAGTCGGTGGCGCTCTGGGCTTCGAAGTTCCAGCGATGGCTCAGCAGGTAGCGCAGGGTAATGACCTGGCCGGGATCGAACAGACCAACGCCATAGCTGAGGTAGAGGCGTGGCGACAGATACTTGCCGACGGTGAAGGCCGAACCGCCGCCAAGGGCGTCGTTGTTCGATACACCGATATCGTCCACGCCGATTTTCGATCCGACGCTCTTCGCAAGCAGGTCGCCGGCCGCCGAGCCCAGCGCCTGTGCCGCCGCGCCGACCATGTTGCCTTCGCCGCCTTTTACCTGCGAAAGAGGTTTACCCGTGACGAGATAGGAGAGCGCATCGGACTGTTCCATGACCGGGTTGGAGAACACCGTCAGGATGGGACGCTGTGCCGTACCCGAAACGTACAGACCGACCTTCTGGCCGTCGTTGATCGTGGCGTTGGGATTGAGTGTGCGCGTCGCGCGGATATTGATACCGGGATTGTCGATTGGCGTGCTCGCGAACAACAGCTGGCCCTGCTCGATGCGCAGGTCCTGCCCGTAGGCTTTGTAAGTACCGTCGACGCCGATCTGTCCCTGGCCCGTGGTGACGCGGCCAGGACGTTCGCGTACATCGAGCGTTCCGGTAATGCGACCGTCGATGCCAAAGCCGACAAGATGGACGTGCTGCCCAAGGTCGACGCGCAGGTCGACCACGATGGGAAGCGATTCGGCTATCTGTTCCTGCTGCTTCTCATCCACAACCACGACATCGGACGATGCCTTGGTCGCACCGGCGCCGGGAAGGCGTTCGACGTTGACGTCGGCCATATCCACACTGAGCTTGCCGGTGACATTCGTACCTTCGCCGCTCTGGATGATCTTGATGTCGGGGGAGATCACCGCTTTCGCGGCGGGAATGTCGACGGCGGTGAACTTGCTGCCGCTGATGCCGATCTGCGTGCTCGCACCCTTGCCGAGGCCCGCCGTGCCGGCGATCATAAGGTTGCCGTCGCCCGATTTCACGGTGCCATCGATGCGATACGTCGTTGCGTCGGAGGTCGTCAGCGTGATGCGACCGTCCTTCAGCTTCAGTCCCGCACTGGGTACTTCGGCGGCGAAGTTGCCGAGAACGGCCTGGCCGGTGATCGCGGGTTGAGCAACCGTTCCGCCCATCTGGAAGCTGCCGTCGAGCGCACCCTTCACCTCGGCGACTTCGCTGGTGAACAACTCGACGAATGCGAGGTTCTTCAGGTGTACCGAAACGCTGCCGCTCAGTGCTTGTTGCGCGCCGGCGATGCCGACATTGCCGTCGAGCGTGCCGTCGTCGTTAAGGCCGGCGCGCACGGTGATGCGCTGATTGCCGGGTGTCAGCTGGGCATTGGCTGCGAGATTGTCGTAGGCGAGTAGCGGCTGGTCGGGATGATCCGAATAGGCGATCGACCCGTGCGTGGATATGATGGTCGCCTGACCGCTGAGAGCGCCGGCTGCGGTGCGGCGTACATTGCCATCGCCTTCGATACTGCCTTCGGCCCGCATCGGCAGATCGGACGAGCCCACCGCGGTGAGCAGCATAGCCACGGGCATATGGCGCAAACGGTAGTTGCCGTCGAGATTGCCGGCCTTGTCCTGTTTTGCGGCGACGCAAACGAGGGGATCGCCTGCCGTAAGACAGAGATCGCTCATGCTCGCGGCGCCGTTGTTCCAGCTGAGCTGGCTGGCATTCTGTAGATGCCAGCGGGGCAAGCCCTGCAGATCGAGGTTCAGCGTCGACAGCGTACCGGTCCACGACGTGTCGCGGAGCGAACCGCTGAGCGCGATATCCGCCGAAAGCGGCTTGCCCTTCGCCTCGACGGTGAGCTGGTGCTTTTGCTGGTTTCCGTTGGCGTGTACGGCGATGCGATCGAAGTGCATGCCGGAGGTCGATACGCCATTCGCGTCGACGGCGACATTGCCGCCCGGCTGGCTGATGTCGGGCACGTCCGCATCGACATGCAAGGCATCGAGTTTATGGTCGGCATAGATCACTGAGTTTCCGCGGATGTTCGCCTTCACCGCCAGTTTGGGCCACTTGCCGCGTACGCCGATGTCGCCCTCGATTCGTCCGCCCGCATCGGGCAGCCAGTCGCCGAGGGAAGCGATGGCGAGTTTCAGGTCGGCGTCATTGGCGGTATCGCCGCGCGCGTCCAGCCGGATGCTGCTGCCGCCGGAGGCAAGGTCCAGGCGACCGTTGACGACCTCGCCCGGTTTCAACGTCAGCGTGCCATTGCCGCGTAATGCGCGTTTGCGCAAGGTCCCGTCCAGCTTGCGCAGGTCCAGCGTACCTAGTGGACCGTTTGGCGACAGGTTGCCGTCGGTCGACAGATCGAGGTTGAGCGCGCCATCCCATCCGGCCAGCAGCTGGCCCGGATCGAAGTTGTTGCCGTTGACCTGGAGTTTCCATGCCAGCTGCGGATCGAGGGTCAGCGTTCCCTTCGTGTCGAGGCTGCCTTTCGGCTGTTTCAGCGTCAGCGTATGGAGTTCGATGACCTTCGGCGTGCCATCGAGATCGAGCGCGAGATGCTGCGCATGGCCGGGCGGTCCGATGTCGACGGCACCGTCGGCGTGGAATGCTTCGGCGCTGCCGTGGACGGCGAGTCCGCCGGCGCTTGCCAGGTCCTGACCGGCTATCTGTGCCGGTACGAGCACGTCTTTCCAGTCCAGACGCAGATCGGCCGATAGGGGCTTGGCGTCCAGTTGGACGGTACCCCTGGCCGTGAGCGCGCCCTTGAACTGAGGCGAGCCCACGCTCAGCTCATCCAGCGTCAGGCGCTTGTACTCGTGGTCGAAATTCGCACGCAGCGGAGCGAGATGGACGGTATAGGCATTGAGGCCGATATCGCCGGATACGTCCGCGCCGTAGCGATCGCCACGGCCTTGCAGCGACAGACCCAGCGACGCGATGGCGCTTTCGCCCATCAGGGGTTTCGGATCGAAACGCGGTGCGTCGATGCGGCCGGTCCATGCGAAGTCGCCGCTTTGCACCAGATCGGCATTGATCTCGGCAACCATCGGCAACGTCAGTCCGATGACCGTATGCGCTTTTTTCCCATCGCTATGCGCTTCGATCTGGCCGGCGTAGTCGACATCGCCCACTTTCCATGCGAAAGACGCCTTGCCGTCGCCGCTGTAACCGCGACCGACCGCAAGCGTGCCGCCAAGCTCCGCATGGCCGGCCGGTGCCTTGAGGGCAAGCTGGCGCAGCTCGACGCCCTTGCCGGTCCATGAGCCAATCAGGTCGAGCGAGTCCGATTCGAAAACAGGTTGATTCGCCTGCGTCACCTTGACGTGACCCACGTGTACGCGGTCGAGCACGATGTCGAGCGGCGGCGACAGCGAGAAGGGCTGCGATGGCGTCGTGTCGGGTTCGCTCGGGCCAAGCGCGACGTCGATGCCATCCGCGCTCAGATCGAGCACGTGCGCGCGTTTGCGCAGCAAAGGCAGGATACGCAGATCCAGGTGCGCCTTCGCGACCTTGACGTCCATGCCCTTGCCGTCCACGTAGCGAACGCCGGCAAGATCGAGCGGGCCGGCCAGACGCCCCTCGGCGTGCTGGACGGTCAACGCGCCACCGGTGAACGCCGTCGCGCGCGCCAGCGCGAATCGAAGTCCCGCGCCGGTGCCCAGCACCCACCATGCGGACGCGACGACCAGCAGCAGAATGACGGCAAGCGCCATGAGTACGCGGAGGAACCATTTCATGCCGGCGCTCCTCACAGGTCGGGCCCGATGACGACATGCAATTGCACGCCGTGTTCGTTCTTGTCGTGAACGGGTACGCCCAGATCGACACGGACCATGCCGACCGGCGAAAGCCAGCGCACGCCCAGACCCGCACCAATGCGTGGGCTGTAGTCGGTACCGGTGAAGGCATTGCCCGCATCGACGAAGGCGGCCATGCCCCAGTTGCGTGTGAAGTAGTGTTCCACTTCCGTACTGGCGACCAGCAGGCTTTCGCCGCCGATGACCCGGTCGTACTGGTTGCGTGGGCCGATGCTCTCGAAGCTATAGCCGCGTACGGAACGGTCGCCGCCCGCGAAGAAGCGTAGCTGCGGGGGCAGGGCGCTGAAGTCGTTGGTCCAGGTATGGCCGGCGGTGCCGCGAAGGATCAGGCGGTTACGGCCCCAGAACGACTGGATCCATTTGGCATCGGCGATGACCTCGCTGAAGCTGGCATCCGAAAGCAGGTTGCCGACGGTGCTGCGGCCCACGAGGTTGAGCGACCAGCCATGCCGCACGAAGATCGGGTTGTCGCCCGATTTGCGCGACAACGATATCTCCGGATAGAGCAGCGTGCTGCGGCCGTGCTCGATGCCGAACGTATTGTCGGGTTCGCCGCCGCGCTTGCCCACGGTGAATGTGCCGGACAAGGCGTTGATTCCGATGGTTCGCGTCCAGCCGTGCCACAGCCGGGTTTCGTTGGCCACCAGCTGCAGCGTGCGCGACTGCGATGTCGTCGTGTCCGCGTCCCGATAGTTGGCGCCGAAGTTGAAACTGCGCTGGTTCGGCCCAGGCATCGGAATCTGGTACAGCGTGGAAATCGTCTTGAGGTTCTGCGCCACGACCAGTTCGTTCTTCCACTTGTGGCCGCGATCGTTCACCCAGCGCTTCTCGATACCGCCACGCAGACCGGCCCCCGTATCCGTGCCGAAAAAAGGACCGCCGGTATAAATCGTGCGTTTCGCGGGCGCGAGTTCGACGGTGACATCGACGACACCGTTCTTCGCCTCATCGATGTCGGGCATGACATTGACCACGGAGAAATAGTCGGCGCCGTTCAGCGACTGCTGAAGCAGCAACAGATTGTCCTGCGCGAAATAGTCGCCGCTCTTGAACGGCACGTAGCGGTCGAGGAAACTCTCGCGGAACTGCGAATCCTTGAAGTGCACCTTGCCGAAGCGATAACGCTGGCCGGCGGTCCAGGCGAGCGACACGCTGGCTTTCTTCTCGGCGCGATTCACTTCCACGCGATGGACGGTCAGCTTCGCGTCGAGGAAACCCGTCGCGGTCAGCGCCGCGCCTATCGCGTCGCGCGACGCGTCGTACTGACCGTCGTTGAGGGGTTGGTCCTTCAGCTTCTCGGCGGCGCGGATCGCCCGGCGCACGCCCGGCACTTTCGCGGCTTCTTCGTCGATATCCACTTTGACGGACGACACCACGACGGGTGCGCCGGTCTTGACGTGCAGGGTGACGATCCAGTCGTTACCCGCCTGCTTGATATCGCCGTCCGAGGTGGCCTCGTAATAACCGTACGGTCGCAGGGCGGTCTGGACCTGATCGGGCGCCTTTTCGTACAGGCGCCGCGCCTGGGCGGCCGAGATGTCGCGCGTGGCGTACTGACTGAGTTCCACGCCGGCGACGACGGCGCCCTTGAGCGGTTCCTCGACGCCATCGACGACAAGCTTTACTCCCGCGTGTGCGAGAGCGGGGAGAAAGAACCACGGCAACAGCAGCAGTCCATAGCGTCTGGTTCGGCGCATCGCGTCCCGTTCCGGTCGTGATCCATGCCCCGATGCGGCCGGGGCAACAAGCGGGTCCGCATCCGACGAACCCTGACAACGCGTATCCGGCGAAGTCTGTCCTTAACTTACCTCGCAGGCCCGCTCAGGTCACTAGACGGGTTCTCACAAACATGAACGTCTGGTCAGCCTGCCTCGTCGCCTGCGCGATGGGCGATCCATGCGCCGATCAATGCCGACACATAGGGAATCGACTGTGCCGTAAGAATCGACATCCACAGAATGCTTTCCAGATAGCGGGTGCCATAGGCATAGCCCATGCCTGCAACGGCAAGCGCGAGGGCAAAGGCCATGAAACCTTCTTCGCGTACGGGAGCAAACGCCGCGAAACTGCTGCCGCCCATGCGACGACTCTTCGCAGTGACGACGAACGCCGTTTTCTCGCGAGTGAGGCCGTGCAGGATGCCGCGCGCGATGGCGTGCGACAGGCCCATGCTGGCCAGCGACGCCATCAGCGTGTCGCGCCAGCTACACGGGACGCGGGCCCGGTACAGCACCACGCCGAAGATGGCCTTGGCGAAGAAGAAGCCGATGACCGGGATCAGGAACAACTGCATGGGCAGGTTGAAATACTGGGGCAGGGCGATCATGCCAGCGGTCCAGTAGATGCCCATCAGCGTAAAGATCAGGTGCAAGGCATCGGCGAACCAGCTGAACCAGCCGGTGAGGAAATGGAAGCGCTGGCCCGCGCTCAGCGGGCCGCGGCGAGTCATCCAGTGCCAGCGACCCTTCAGGATCTGCATCGCGCCGAAGGCCCAGCGATAGCGCTGGCTCTTATACGCCTTGAAGTCGGCGGGCGTCAGGCCCTTGCCCATCAGTTCGTCGACATAGACCAGCTCGTAACCCGCATGCATCAGGCGCAGGCCCAGCTCGGCGTCCTCGCAGATCGTCCACTCCGACCAGCCGCCCGTACCTTCCAGCGCCGAACGACGCACCATGGTCATGGTGCCGTGCTGGATGATGGCGTTGCGCTCGTTGCGATGATGCATGCCGATGCGGAAGAAGCCGTCGTATTCCCAGGCGGTCATGCGCCGGAACTTGTTGCGTTCGAAATCGCGATGCGCCTGCGGGCACTGGACCACGGCGACCTTGCTGTCGTGGAAGTAACCCGTCAGCGTCGCCAGCCAGTCTTCGCGCACGACATAGTCGGCGTCGATAACCGCGACGACGTCGGCGCGCGGATCGGTGGCGGTCAGGCCGAAATTGAGCGCGCCCGCCTTATAGCCCGGCCACGGCTCGAGGTGGAAGAAGCGGAAGCGTTCGCCCAGTTGTTCGCAATAAGCCTCGACCGGCTTCCAGACGTCCGGGTCTTTCGTGTTGTTGTCGAGCACGAGGACTTCGAAGTTGGCGTAGTCCAGCCGCGCGAGCGAATCGAGCGTGAGCATTACCATCTCGGGCGGCTCGTTGTGGCACGCCAGGTGGATGGATACGAAGGGCTGCTTTTCCGGCGGATCCGGCGTCAGCATCTCCGCATGCCTGATCCAGCTGCGACGCCACAGCACCTCGGTGAACTCGAAGGCATTGATGAGCAGGATCGCGAGGATGGCGATCTGCGCGGGGAACAGCAGGATCAGCATCGCCCAGTCGAACGGGCTCAGGTAGAAATTGAACGGCAGCGTGGCCGACCACACGATCAGTCCGCACGACAGCTGGATCATCGCCAGCATGAACAGGCGACCCATCAGCTTGAAGCGGCTGAAGCGCACGGCGAACCAGAGCATCGGTACGAAGGCGAGCGCGGCGGCGGCCAGGGCCTTCCACGGCCAGCCGGTGTCTTCGGTCACCGGGCCGGTGAAGGGGAACTTCAGCTGCCGGTCGGCGTTGAACATGCCCCAGTAGGCGCCCGTGCGGCCTTCGCCGAGGTTTTCCTTCCAGGGCTGGTCGATGGCTTCGAGCACGTAGTAGTCGATGCCGTCCTTGCGGGCGGCATTGAACCAGTCGCGCAGGAAGATGGCCTGGTTGGATACCGACGGATAGGCGTACTGGAAGCGGTCGCCGTTCGACGGCCAGCCAATTTCGCCCACGACGATGTGCTTGCCCGGAAACCGCTGCCGCAGGCTCTGGTAGCTGCCGATGGAATCGCCGACGGCGTCCTTGCGATCGATGCCGTTCCAGTAGGGAAACAGATGGACCGTAATGAAGTCGACGTGCTCGACGAGTTCGGGGTTCTGCAACCAGATGTGCATCGGCTCGGCGATGGATACCGGCTGGCGTACGGCGGCGCGCACGCGGTCGAGGTAGGTCATGATGCGTTCGGGGGGAAGATCCGAACGGAACAGCACCTCGTTTTCCACGATGACGCGGGTGATCGTGTCCGGATAACGGTTCGCCTGCGCGATCAGCGCATCGATTTCGCGTTCGTTGTTGTCGATGCGGCGGTCGATCAGTGCGCCCGCCATGACTTCCAGGTGTTCCTGCCGCGCCAGCCGGATGACCTGTGGATTTTCCAGCATCGAGTACGTGCGGATACGACCCGAATAATGCTTGATGAGCTTCAGGTCGCTGTCGATTTCGGGATCGGTCGAGACGTCGCCCTTCATCGGGTTCTGGTAACGCTGGTAGGCCGTAAAGGCGAAACCGCCGATCGGTCCTTTCCAGTCGTCCGGTCCATGCGGCATGTTGCCGAGGAACCACAGCCCGAAATTCAGCCCCGCGACGACCAGCGCAAGGAGCAGCGCGGCGAGGAAAGGGCGGCGGGTGTCGGTCGTGGTGGCAGCGCTCAAAACAATCCCCGGACCTTCTGGCCCCCAAAGAAATAGTGGTGTAACCCGCCGAGCTTAACGAACGGCAGCAGCAGGCTCAACGCATTGCAGCATGGATAGTCAGGCTGAACTCAGAGAGGTACCGTTCCGCGGCCACCCGGGGAGCGAGTATGAAGGGATTGGCGGGCAACCGGTTGGGAAGGATTGCTCTTGACGGAGGCGGCGAGGGACTCCTTCCCGTCGTCTGGAAACAAAGCCGCCGCCCGGAGGCGGCGGCTTCACACGGATTGAACGAACCCGCTTACTTCAGCAGCGAACGCAGCATCCAGGCGGTTTTTTCGTGTTCCTTCAGGCGTCCCGTTACCATATCGGCGGTGCCTTCGTCGCCGGCCGTGTCGGCGGCCTTGATCGTGTCGCGCGCCGTGGCGGCAGCGATTTCGTGGCCTTCGACCAGTTGGGCGACCATGTCTTTCCATTCGGGAACGCCCGCTTCTTCCTTGATGGAGGTGAGCTTGCCGAACTGGCTGTACGAGCCCGGAGCGAACACGTCGAGAATGCGGATGCGCTCGGCGACCTCGTCGGCGGCGGTCCAGAGCTCGTTGTACTGGACCTCGAACATGGTATGCAGGCTGTTGAACTGCGGGCCGGTCACGTTCCAGTGGAAGCTGTGGGTCTTCAGATACAGCGAATAGGTGTCGGCGAGCAGCTTCGAAAGATGCTTGGCGACCGCTTCGCGGTCTTTCTTGGCAATGCCGATATCGATAGCCATGGTGCTTCTCTCCTTAAGTAAACCTGACGTCTGAAAGGCAGGTTAGACGGGTCGGAAGGTCCTTGGAAATGAAACGTTCCGATCCAATTGATAGGCTCAGGCTATTATTTGCGGTTCCATGAGTCAGTCCACAACCCCAGCACGTCCTTCCTCCCTCGATCCGCGGCTGCGCGCCCTGCGGAACGAACTCGCGCGCGTCAGCAGCCGGGACTACGGCCGCCTGCTCGGCCGGCTCGGGGCGCTTTCGCGTAAAGGTGCCGATCCGGGCCGCATAGACGCGCTCGAAAAGGATATCCAGGCATCCGCTGCACGCCGGGCCGGGCGGGCCGCCAATAAGCCGCCCATCGTTCTCGACGAGGCACTGCCCATCACCGCTCGGGCCGACGACATCGTCAAGCTGATCCGCGAGCACCAGGTGGTCGTCATCGCCGGCGAGACCGGCTCGGGCAAAACCACCCAGCTACCCAAGCTCTGCCTGGCCGCCGGCCGGGGCGAGGCGGGCCTGATCGGCTGCACGCAGCCGCGCCGGCTCGCGGCGCGCTCGGTGGCCACCCGCGTCGCCGAGGAACTGGGTACGCCGGTGGGCGACAAAGTCGGCTTCCAGGTGCGTTTCACCGAGAAAGTGTCGGACCAGGCGCTGGTCAAGTTCATGACCGACGGCATCCTGCTCGCCGAAACCCAGTCCGATCCCTGGCTGTCGGCATACGACACGATCATCATCGACGAGGCGCACGAGCGCAGCCTCAATATCGATTTCCTGCTCGGCTATCTGAAGCGGTTGGCCGTACGGCGTCCCGATCTGAAGATCATCGTCACCTCGGCGACGATCGATACGGAACGTTTCGCGGAACATTTCGAAGGTGCGCCCGTCGTCGCGGTCGAAGGCCGGGCCTATCCGGTCGAGGTCCGCTGGCGGCCGCCCGGCGAACGCGGCGAGGGCAACCTCGCGCTGCAGATCGCCGACACGCTCGACGCCATCACACGCGAAGACCCACGCGGCGATGTGCTGATCTTCCTGCCCGGCGAACGCGAAATCCGCGACGCGCATCTGCTGTTGTCGCGCCGGCAGTACCGGGAAACCGAAATCCTGCCGCTGTATGCGCGCCTGTCGGCGAACGATCAGGACCGTGTGTTCAAGCCCGGTCCGAAGCGTCGCGTCGTACTCGCAACGAACGTCGCCGAAACCTCGCTGACCGTACCGCGCATCCGCTACGTCGTCGATTCGGGCACGGCCCGCGTCAAGCGCTACAGCCAGCGCGGGCAGCTGGAACGACTGCACGTCGAACCGATCTCGCAGGCGGCGGCCAATCAGCGCAAGGGTCGCTGTGGACGCGTGGGCCCGGGTATCTGCTATCGCCTGTACGACGAAGCGGATTTCCTCCAACGTCCCGAATACACCGATCCGGAATTGCTGCGTTCGTCGCTCGCCAACGTCATTCTGCGCATGCTGGCGCTGGACCTTGGCGAGGTCGAAGACTTCCCCTTCCTCGAAGCTCCCGATCCGCGCGTCGTGGCGGACGGCCACCGCCGACTGGCCGAAATCGGCGCCATCGACGAAAACCGCCGGCTGACCGATATCGGCCGCACCGTCGCGCGCCTGCCGATCGACGTACAGCTGGCGCGCATGCTGGTGGAGTCGCGTCGTCTGGGTTGTCTGCGCGAAGCCGTCACCATCGTTGCCTTCCTCAGCATCCAGGACCCGCGCGAGCGGCCGCCGGAAGCGCGTGGGCAGGCGGATGCCGCGCATGCGCAGTTTGCCGATCCGAAATCCGATTTCGCCGGCGTGCTGAATTTGTGGCGCGCTTATCACGATGCATCCGAAGAACTGACTCAGACGAAATTGCGCGACTGGTGTTCGCGTCATTTCCTGAGTTTCATGCGGATGCGCGAGTGGCGTGAATTGCATCGGCAGTTGGTGCTGGTGACGCGGGAGTTGGGGTGGGATGTCGATGTGCCGTCGTTGGCGGCGCCGTCGGCGGGTGTCGCTTCGGTGGCGAGGTCGCGTCGTTCGCGGCCGTCGGGTTCGCACTCCGCAGGAATCGCGCCCGAGAGCTCTCCTGCAGGCGTTCCTGCTCGCAAGGAAGGTTCCGAGGCCGACGCATTGTACGAAGCCGTGCATCGAAGCTTGCTCGCGGGTATGCCGACGCAGGTCGGGCATAAGGACGAGAAGGGCGTGTATCGCGGTACGCGCGAGCGGCGGTTCCAGGTCTTTCCCGGTTCGGCACTTTCGAAGGCCCCACCAGCGTGGGTTTTTTCCGCGCAGATCATCGATATCGGCGGCCGCGTGTGGGCGATGATGTGCGCCCGCGTCGATCCGGCGTGGATCGAGACACAGGGTGCCCATCTCGTTCGTGCTACCGCGCGCGACGCCCATTGGTCGCGCAAGCGCGGTACGGTGGTCGCTTACGAACAGGTGTCGTTGTTCGGACTGATCCTGGTCGAACGGCGTCCGGTGACCTTCCATCGTCAGGACCCCGCCGCCGCGCACGATATCTTCCTGCGCGAAGCGCTGATCCGCTGCGATCTGGAAACCCGCGCCGACTTCGTGCGCGCGAATGCCCGCGTACTGGAGCAAGCCGGCGAGATCGAGGCCAAGCAGCGTCGTGCCGGATTGCTCCGCAGCGACGACGACCTCGTCGCGTTCTTCACCGGCAAGCTGCCCGCCGACATGTCCGACGTGCGTGCGCTGGACGCCTGGTATCGCAAGGCCTCGCCGGGCGAGCAGGCCGCGCTTCGCTGGTCGCTGGCCGACGTGATGGATAACGGCGCGGGACTCGATCCGCATGCCTTCCCGGCATCGCTCGAACTCGGACAGCATCGCTACCGTCTGGAATACCGCTTCGTGCCCGGCGATCCGGCCGACGGCGTGACCATGAACGTACCGCTCGCCTTCCTCAACGCCGTACCCAACGCCCGCTGCGAATGGCTGGTCGCCGGTCTGCTCGGCGAAAAAGTGGCGGAGCTTATTCGCGGCCTGCCCAAAGCGCTGCGCCGCAACTTCGTGCCGGCTCCCGATTTCGCGCGTGCCTTCGTCGAGGCGGAAGCCCCGCGCGACGAACCGCTGTCCAAAGCACTTGCCGCCTTCCTCAAGCGGACCACCGGTGTCGCCATCGATGCATCGGCGTTCGCCGAGGTCGACGTGCCCGCGCATTTCCTGATGCGTTTCCGCATCCACGACGAGAACGGCCGCACCGTGGCCGATGGCCGCGATCTGGCCGGCATCCGCGCCGAATGGGAAGGCAAGGCGCGGGAGGCTTTCTCGCGCAAGACGGATCTGGAACTGACCCGCGAAGACATCGTCAGCTGGGACTTCGAATCCATTCCGCGGGACGTACGGTCGGAAGGCGGACTGACCGCCTATCCCGCCCTCGTGGACCTTGGCGAAGCCGTGGCCCTGCGCGTGTTCGAACGTGCGGACGAAGCCAGCGAAGCACATGTGCGCGGCGTTGAACGATTGCTGCGGCAGGCGCTTGCGTCCGACTTCAAACGCGCTCGCCGCCAGTTGCCCATCGCCAATCCGTTGTCGCTGAAGTACGCGCCGATGGGCAGTGTCGATGGCCTGCGCGAGGATCTGGTCGAAGGCGGCTTCGAGGATCTGATCGCCGACCGGCGTCTCGATGCGCGCACGCAGGGCGAGTTCGAAGCCTTGCGGGTGGACCTGTCGCGCGAACTATTCGGTGCGGCCGTAGCGCGCCTGAAACTCGCCGAGCCCATCATCGAAGCCCAGGCCGAACTGAAGCCCTGGATGGAGCCGCCGCTGATGGGTTTCGCCAAGGCCAGCTACGACGACCTGCGCGAGCAACTGCATGCGCTGATCCAGCCGGGTGTCCTGAGGGAGCTTCCTCCCGCGAGGCTTGCCCATCTGCCGCGCTACCTGAAGGCCATGCGCCTGCGTGCCGAGCGTCTGCGTCAGGACCCGGCACGGGACCAGTCGCGTATGCTGCAGGTGCTGCCTTACTGGCGCGCGTTGCTCCATGCCGGCGGTACGGCACTGGACGCTACGGGCTGGCACGAATTGCGCTGGTTGCTGGAGGAATGGCGGGTGTCCCTGTATGCGCAGGAACTGAAAACCGCCGAGCCGGTTTCGGCAAAGCGACTCGCGAAGGCGCTGGAAGCGGCACAAGCGGGCTGATACGGATGGACAGGACGGCACACATGGCAGCGGTGGCATGAATACGTCGATCACGGGCGAAACGGCGGGGCGGGAAAGCGGCGGTTCGATGCCGCTGACCAGCCGTGCGCGCGAAGCCATCGCCGCGCTTCCGGTGGCCGTGCGCGCCGAAACCGAAACAGTCATCGAACTGTTGCAGCTACTCGGTTGCGACGACGAAACCTGCGCCTCCGCGTTATGGTTCGCGCTGGTATCCGGGTCGGCGGAAGCGTGGGCGCTGCATTCGCCGGCGTGGACACCGTCGCTGCGTCGCCTGATCGACGGTCAGCGCGAAGCGGAGAAGGTCTGGGCGTTGCATGCGCAACGCGGTCCCGCCGATGCCGAAGGGCTGCGCCGTCTGTTGCTGGCGATCATCCGCGATCTTCGCGTCGTTTTCGTTTTGCTTGCCCGGCAGTTAGCCGCCATGCGTTCGGGCATGTCGCTGGCCGACGCCGACCGGCGCGAACTGGCGCAGCTCACCTCCGACATCCATGCGCCGCTCGCGAACCGGCTGGGTATCTGGCAGCTGAAGTGGGAACTGGAAGACCTCGCGTTCCGGTATCTGCAGCCGGATACCTACCGCCGCATCGCGCGCCTGTTGGACGAACGCCGCGCCGACCGCGAGATATTCATCGCCGCGTGCCTCGAAGACCTGCGCGTCGCACTGTCGGGCGCGGGCATCGAGGCCCAGCTTGCCGGACGTCCGAAGCACATCTATTCCATCTGGAAGAAGATGAAGCGCAAGGAGCTGGAATTCTCCGACCTGTACGACATCCGCGCGGTGCGCATCCTGGTCGGCAGCGTCGCGGATTGCTACGCCGCGCTCGGCATGGTGCACAGCCTCTGGCCGCATCTTCCCGGCGAATTCGACGATTACGTGGCGCGCCCCAAGGGCAACGGCTACCAGTCGCTGCATACGGCCGTCATCGGGCCGCAGGGCAAGACGCTCGAAGTACAGATCCGCACGCACGAGATGCATCGCGCCAACGAACTTGGCGTCGCGGCGCACTGGCGCTACAAGGAAGGTGGCGGTGCGGACGCGGAGTTCGAAGCCAAGATCGCGTGGATGCGCAAACTGCTGGAACCGCGCGGCGACGACGAAGCCGAGCTTGCCGCGGAGTTCCATACCGAACTGCTGGAAGACCGCGTTTACGCGCTGACGCCCAAGGGCGAAGTCGTCGACATGCCGCGTGGCGCGACCGTGCTGGATTTCGCGTATCACATCCATACCGAAGTCGGTCATCGCTGCCGTGGCGCCAAGATCAACGGACGCATCGCTACGCTGACGGCACAGCCACGTAGCGGCGACCGTATCGAGATCCTCACGACCAAGGTCTCCGAACCCAGTCGCGACTGGCTGTCCGCGCACCACGGTTATCTGAATACGTCGCGCGCGCGGGAAAAGGTTCGCGCGTGGTTCCGGCGCGAGGCCCACGATGCCAACGTCATCGCGGGGCGCACGGCACTGGAACGCGAGCTACGCCGCCTTGCGCTGGACGACGTAGAGCCGGCGAAGCTGGTTTCGCAGTTCCGTCTGAAAACGCAGGACGAACTGTTTATCGCCATCGCCCTCGGCGAAGTCACGCTGGGGCAGATCGCGCGTTCGTTGCAGGAGCCGGTCGAGCCGGAAATCACGCAATCGGGCAGTCCGGTCGCGTCGCGCGCGGCGCAGCACGATCGCGGTGCGCTCAGCATCGAAGGCGTGGGCAACCTGCTCACCACGCTCGCCCGCTGCTGCCAGCCGCTGCCCGGCGATCCGGTTCGCGGTTTCATCACCCGTGGGCGCGGCGTGTCCGTGCATCGCGCCGACTGCGCGAGCCTGGAACGTCTTGCCCGGCGCAGTCCGGAACGCGTGATCGACGTCAGCTGGGGCAGGGTGGAAGTGCAGGCTTACGAGATCGACATCGAACTGCGCGGCTACGATCGCAAGGGTTTGCAGAAAGACGTCACGAATACGATCAGTAACTCGGGTCCGCATATCGTGGCGTCGTCGAGCCGCGTCCACGTGCGCACCGCCGAAGTGGAGATGCGCTTCACGCTGCGGGTCAAGGATTACGAGCAACTTTCCACCTTGCTCGGGCGGCTGAATGCGTTGCCCAATGTGATCGACGCGCGCCGCCTCGGCGGTCGTTGAACGACGACGCGGTTCTTGCCGGAAAGTGGAGTTTCCCTCCTGGAGATCGATCGGCCAGGTCCCGCCGACGCGACTACCGTCTATTCGAGCAATCGGTTGACGTCTTCCAGATCGTGCAGATCGATGGTTCCCGCTGCCTGCTTCAGTAGCATGTGGTTCAGCACGAAGTTATGGCGCACCAGGGTGTACTCGGTCTTGGTTTCCGCCAGCAACTGAATGGCCACCACGACGTTGGTGAGGCTCTGGGTACCGATATCGTTGCCCGCGCGCATGGATTCGAGGGCTTTTCCTGCGGCGGCGACCGCGGCCCGGGCGCTCGCGACCTGGTCCACGCCGTCGACGATCAGGTTGAAGTAATTCAGCGCATCGCGCGCCGCCTGTCGGCGCTGGGTTTCCACCAGGCCTTCGTCCGCGTCGCGCTGACTGATGGCCTGTCCTACCTGTGCGTGCACGAGACCGCCGCTGAATATCGGCACAGACAGTTGCAGGCCGACCGACGTGGTACCCGGGCCGTATCCCGCGCCGCCGGCACGGGCATTGGACCAGCTGCCGTACTTGCTGTATCCGACCGCCAGGCCCAGTGTCGGCGCGTGGCCCGCGCGCGCTGCGTTGATCTTGTGTTCGTCCGCGTCGACGACGTAGCGGGACGCGAGGACCGACGGGTTGGTGTGCATCGCCGCGTCGACCCAGGCTTCGGGTTTGTTCGGCTCCGGCAATTGCATGGGCAACTCCTCGCGCAGCCGCTTCAGCACCGGCGTGGGCTGTCCCGTGATCTGTTCGAGCGCGCGCTTGGTGTCCTTCAGGGCACCTTCGGCCGTAATGCGCCGCGATTTGATGTAGTGGTAATACGCTTCGGACTGGGCGACGTCCGATGCCGCGGCCAGGCCATCCGCGAACCGTTCGGTGGACTGGGCGAATTCCTGCTGGTAGGCGTCCTCGTACGACTTCGATACCTCCAGTTCGTCCTCAGCGATGAGGACGTTGAAATAGGCGGTGGCGACGCGGACGTACAGGGCTTGCAGCGCAGCCCGTTCCGTTTCGTCCTGCGAACTTCTCGTCGCCTGCGCCGCATGCAGGGTGGCAAGGCTTGCAAGGTTCACGATCGGCTGCGCCAGATTGGCGCTCGCCGCGCGTTCGCGGACGTGCCCGCCTGCACCGGTGTCGATGATGTTGCCGTTTCCGCTCGTGGTGGACGACCCGTTACCACCGCTGTACTGCGTCAGGCTGAGATTCGCCGTCAGCTGGGGCAGCAGGGCCGATCGTGCGATGGGAACGCCTGCCGCCGCCACGCGCTGCGTTGCCTGCGCGGTGGCAAGCACCGGGTCGTTGGCCACGGCCTGACGGAAGGCATCCAGCAGATCCTCGCCATGCGCCGACGAGCAAAGCAGGCCGAGGCCGATGAGGAAGGGAAGTAGCGACAGACGTTGTGCGACGAGCATGGGCATCCTTTTGCCGCACGGCGTATGCGTGCGGATCGGTGGCTAGCGCGATGCATCTGCAATGCGCATGCCAACGCGATCCGGGCTGCCCGGGCCACGGTCATTGCGACCTCCCGCCGTTTGCGCAGCCCGGCCCCCTGTCCGCGGACATGTACGCGGACGAGGCCGGACAGGAGCTTCCCGAATCCGGGGCAGGCGGTCAGGGACTGAATGTCAGGACGAGGAACACCACGAACATCGACAGGTGAACCGCGCCTTCCAGCATCGTGGTACGCCAGCCGGAAAAGGTAAGGGCGCTGAGTACCAGGGTCGCGGTGAGAAGGACGATGCTTGCGGGAGGCAGGCCGAGCACGACGCTCTGGCCGGTAAAGAGCCCGATGGCCAGCACGGCGGGCACGGTAAGGCCCACGGTGGATGCGGCGGCGCCCAGGCACAGGTTGATGGCGCGGGTGAGTTGATCGCCGCGAATCGAGATCAGCGCGGAAATGCCCTCGGGAGTAAAGACGAGCATCGCGATGATGATGCCGCCGAGCGCAGGCGGCGCGCCGGTCGCGTCGATGCCGTAATCGAGGACCTTGGCGAGACTTTTGGAGAGGATGACGATCGGCAGCAGGTAGACCAGCAGCATGCCGATCCGGCGCGCGAGTTCCCGTGGCGGCATCTTCGGCTGCGGTTCCGGCGGCGGCTCCGCTTCGTTGGGAGCGGTCGATTTCGGCGCAACGAAATAACCTTTGTGCCGTCCCGTCTGTAGCCAGAGGAACAGGCCGTACAACGCCATCGTCAACAGCGAGAAGCCGACGGCCTGCACCGGACTCAGGGTGCCGTCGCTCGTGGACGTCGTGAAGTTCGGCAGCACCAGGGCGATGGTCGCCAGCGGAATGATGACGGACAGATAGGACGAAGCGCCTTGCAGGTTAAACGTCTGCTCGTGATGACGTATGCCACCGATAAGCAAACCCAGTCCGACGACGCCGTTCAGTACGATCATCAATACGGCGAACATCGTGTCGCGGGCAAGCGTTGCCGTACCGGTCCCGCCGAGCATCACCGCCGAGATAAGCGCGACTTCGATAATGACGATCGATAGCGTGAGAATCAGCGTGCCGAAGGGCTCGCCCAGCCGTGTCGCAAGTTCTTCCGCCTCGTGGACCACGCCGAAGGCGGTCCAGACGATCATGACGAACAGCCATGCGAACAGCGAAATACCCACCGTATGCCGGCTGAGTTCGGACATCCAGCCGGAACCGAATACGAGAAACAGGGCGACGGTCAGCCACGCGAGCAGCGGTCGTCCGTACTTCGTGAACGATGCCATGCGGGTTCCTCGCGGTGGTGGTTCCGTCCGAGGTTAGCGGAGAACGGGCTAGAAATCCTGCGTGAAGTCCACTGTCTCCGTTGCACTGCCGCGCGGCGTCACGGTCAGCACGAAATGCAACGCGCCGGGCGACGGGATACGGAATGTTCCCAGCCACGACACCGTGCCCGCATCCTCGACACGACGGAACGAGATCGGCACCGGTGCGCCGATCAGCGTCATCGCCCGGCCTTTCACCGTTGCCGGTACATCGCCATCGTCGCTGCTACGGGCCACCGCAACGATCACGATGCCCTGGTCTTCCGCGCGCGTGAGTCCGTAGCGCTGCGCCGATGCGGCGGGCAGATTCGACGTGGCAAGCGCGTTGTAGCGGATAACGTTCGCGCCGGCGACCTGCTCGCCCGCGTGCGCACGAATGGCGAAGCAGGCAAACAGTACGGCGAGAAGCGCGCGGGAGATCGTCATGCTTACAGTCCCAGCATCAATCGCTGGCCAATGTCCGACAGTGGCTGCGCGACAAGCAGACGTACCAGCGTCAGCAGCAGCAGGACCACGGCCGGCGAGAAGTCCAGGCCGCCCAGCACCATGCGACCGCGCAACGGGCGCAGCAGCGGCTCGGTAATGCTGGTGACCAGACGCGCTACCGGATGGTAACGATCGGTCGACAGCATGCTCATCAGCGACCAGACGACGATAAGCACGATGTAAAGCAGCAGCACGAAATCGAGCAGCTCGGCGACGCCCATCACCAGTACGCCGACCGGATTGGGTACGAAGCCCATGATTACGATCAGCAGCACGACCTTCAGGCATTCGATCAGCCACGCCACGACCAGCGCGGACGTGCTCAGCCGCCGCCAGTTGGGCAGCACTTTGCGAAGCGGACGCAGCACCGGATTGGTGTATCGGTAAATGAACTGGCAGATGGGATTGTGGAAGTCCGCGCGCCAGGCTTCGGCCAGCAGACGCAGGACGAACAGCGCGACGGCGGCGCCGAAGATGAAATTGATGATGAGTCCGCCGGCGTTGGTCAGATAATTCACTTGTTCGATTCCATGGCTTGAGACAGTTCGCCGCCGCGACGCCGGGCGGCGTCGACGGCGCGTGCGACGATGGCGTTGAAGCCATCGGCACCGAAACTTTCGAGGGCGGCCTGCGTGGTGCCGCCCGGAGAGGTGACGCGCTGGCGCAGGGTCGCGGCGGATTCGCCGCTTTCGGTCAGCATGCGGCCCGCGCCAAGCGCCGTCTGGGCCGCGAGGGCCCTTGCCGTTTCACGGGATAGCCCCTGGGCGAAGGCCGCGTTTTCCAGCGCCTCGACCAGCAGGAAGAAATACGCCGGACCCGAGCCGGACAAGGCCGTCACGGTGTCCAACTGGTCCTCGTCCGGCACCCATACGGTGAGTCCCGCGGCATCCAGCAGGTGCTGCGCTTCCGCGCGCTGCACCGGGCTGACGCGGCCATTGGCGTACAGCGCCGTGGCACCCGCGCCGATCATCGCCGGCGTGTTGGGCATGCAGCGTACGACGGGCAGGGTGCCACCCAGCCAACGCTCCATCTGTTCGATGCGGATGCCTGCGGCGATCGAAACGATCAGGGGGCGCTGGCGCTGGATCTGGGGCTGCAACTGGCGGCATACGTCCGCCATGACCTGGGGTTTGACGGCCAGGACCACGGTGGAGGCGCCTTCGACGGCATCCAGGTTATCGACATAGGTCGCCACGCCGTAACGCCGCGACAGCTCCTGGCAGACCTCGGCCCGGGGCTCGGCGACAGCGATGCTGCTGGGCTGGCTGCCCTTGTGCAGCAGGCCGCCGATGAGGCTGGCCGCCATGTTTCCTCCGCCGATGAAGGCAATCCGGCTCATTGAGTTCGTCTCTTCGGTGCGCCACGTCACAGTCGAGCATGGCATCGACCTAAGAATATACGCGACGCGCCTTGCCGCCGACGGTGGGGGCGTGTTTACCTATGCGAAACGCGTACTCCGGGCCGGTCCCGGGGCGTCATAAGAATCACAGGGGCTTCGATTCGCGAAAGCGCACGGCATGATCGGCTTCCGATCGCCGGTCGAAAGTCCCTGCCGCAAGCCACTTATCAGGGGACACCGATGGATATCGCCGAACTCCTTGCCTTCTCGGTGAAGAACAAGGCTTCCGACTTGCATCTTTCCGCAGGTCTGCCGCCCATGATCCGGGTCGACGGCGATGTGCGCCGGATCAACATCCCCGCGCTGGAGCACAAGCAGGTCCATTCGCTGATCTACGACATTATGTCGGATAAGCAGCGCCGCGATTTCGAGGAGTTCCTCGAAACCGACTTCTCGTTCGAGATTCCCGGTCTGGCCCGTTTCCGCGTGAATGCGTTCAACCACAATCGTGGCGCGGGTGGCGTATTCCGTACCATTCCGTCCGAAGTGCTGACGCTGGAAGACCTGGGTGCGCCGAAGATTTTCCGCGAGCTGATCGAGCAGCCGCAGGGTCTCATCCTGGTGACCGGTCCGACCGGCTCGGGCAAGTCGACGACGCTGGCGGCGATGGTCGACCACATCAACAAGAACGAATACGGCCATCTCCTCACGGTCGAAGACCCGATCGAATTCGTGCACACGTCGCAGAAGTGCCTCGTCAACCAGCGCGAAGTGCATCGCGATACGCATGGCTTCAACGAGGCGCTGCGTTCCGCGCTCCGCGAAGATCCGGACTACATCCTCGTCGGCGAGCTTCGCGATCTGGAAACCATCCGGCTGGCGCTGACCGCGGCGGAAACCGGCCATCTGGTGTTCGGCACGCTGCATACCTCGTCGGCGGCCAAGACCATCGACCGTATCATCGACGTCTTCCCGGCCGGCGAAAAGCCGATGGTCCGCTCGATGCTTTCCGAATCGCTGCGCGCGGTCATCTCGCAGTCGCTGCTGAAGAAGGTCGGCGGCGGTCGTATCGCGGCCCACGAAATCATGGTCGGCATCCCGGCTATCCGTAACCTGATCCGCGAGGACAAGGTCGCGCAGATGTACTCGGCCATCCAGACCGGCCAGCAGCACGGCATGCAGACGCTTGACCAGACGCTGCAGGATCTGGTCAAGCGCGGCCTGGTAACGCGGCAGGAAGCGGGTAAGTATGCCAAGAACAAGGAAGGCTTCAGGTAGAGCAGAGCTGGGGATGGGAAGCGGGCGCACGGACTCGCGCCCCCGCTTCCCATCCCCCATCCCCGCTCCTGCCAACCACGCCACAACGCAAGGCTTTCCAGCGGTATATGATCGCCCGTAGGGGCGCCGGCCCGGTCCGGCCACAAGAGGGCTCGCCATGAGCGACTTCGATTTCACTTCATTCCTCAAGCTGATGGTGCATAAACAGGCATCCGACCTGTTCATCACCGCCGGTGTGGCGCCGTCCATGAAGGTGCAGGGGCGCATCGTCCCGATCACGCAGAGTCCGCTGTCCGCGCAACAGGCGCGCGACATGGTGCTCAACGTGATGACGCCTTCGCAGCGCGAAGAGTTCGAAAAAACCCACGAATGCCAGTTCGCCATCAGCGCATCGGGCGTCGGCCGTTTCCGCGTGTCGTGCTTCTACCAGCGCAACTGCGTCGGCATGGTGCTGCGCCGGATCGAATCGAAGATTCCCACGCCCGAAGAACTGAACCTGCCGCCGATCGTCAAGCAGCTGGCGATGACCAAGCGCGGCATCATCATTTTCGTGGGCGGTACGGGTACGGGTAAGTCGACATCGCTCGCATCGATGATCGGTTATCGCAATCAGAATTCGACGGGTCACATCATCACGATCGAAGACCCGATCGAATACGTGCACAAGCACGAAGGCTGCATCGTCACCCAGCGCGAACTCGGTATCGATACCGATAGCTGGGAGAACGCGCTGAAGAACACGCTGCGCCAGGCACCCGACGTCATCATGATCGGCGAAGTGCGTACGCGCGAAACGATGGAGCATGCGATCAACTTCTCGGAAACGGGCCACCTGTGCCTGTGTACGCTGCATGCGAACAACGCCAACCAGGCGCTGGACCGCATCCTGCACTTCTTCCCGGAAGACCGTCGCCAGTCGCTGCTGATGGATCTTTCGCTGAATCTGAAGGGCATCGTCGCGCAGCAGCTGATTCCCACGCCCGACGGCAAATCGCGTCGCGTGGCAGTCGAAGTGATGCTGGGTACGCCGCTTGCGCAGGATTACATCCGCCAGGGCGAAGTGCACAAGCTGAAGGAGCTGATGCGCGATTCCAATCAGCTCGGCATGCGCACTTTCGACCAGAGCCTGGTGGAGCTTTACCACGCGGGCGAGATCTCCTACGAAGACGCGCTGCGTCACGCCGACAGTTCGAACGAAGTGCGGCTGCGTATCAAGCTCGCACAGGGCGGCGATGCGCATACGCTTTCGCAGGGACTGGAAGGCGTCGAGATCGAAGAGTCGACGAACCGGAATACGTTCGGCGGCATGCTGCATCGATGACTCCTGTGGGAGCGTGCCTGCGCGATCCCACAGAAAGCACCGCGCAAAAAAGGGAGCCTTTCGGCTCCCTTTTTGGTTTCGCTCGCGAAACGTCTTACTTAGCGTCGGCAGCCGGCGCTACGGTCAGCCCGCTCGCATCGACGCTCTTCACGCCCTTGACCGCCTTCGCGATCTTCTCGGCGTTGGTCTTTTCCTTGGCCGTGGTGACGCTACCCGTCAGCGCGACGACACCTTCGGTCGTCGTCACGGAGATGTCCGAGCCGTGGACGGCTTTCTTCGTAGCGAATTCCGACTTCACCTTGGTGGTAATCCAGGCATCGTCGGCCTTGCCGGGTACGGTCTGGTTGTCGCTGGTCTTGGCAGCGGAATCCTGGGCGCTCACCTGGGCGAACGGTACTGCGCCGAGGCCTGCAACAAGGGCGGCAGCAAAGAGGGCCTTACGAATGGTTGCATGGTTCATGGTGAACTCCTTCATGGATGGGACGACGGTAAGTGCTGCGTTCGGCAGCGGTCGTACCGCGGCGCCAATAGAAACAGCGCATCCGTGAACGATTCGTGCCCTGCGCGACGGTTCGTTCAGATATCCATTTAGTGTGCGTTCGGTTTGATGAGCAGGCACGCTCTTTGGCAGCAAAGGCCCGGAGACACGGCGCCATGAGCGGGCGTCGAGGGTTGCGCTGCCTCGCACCTCCCGAGAACCAGCAAACCAAACACTGTGCTGAAGCAGCCCAGCAATCCTGGCCGCCGCGTGTGTTGGAAACGCTCGGCTTCGGAAAGCCGGTGACTGCGGTGGGCCGCGCTACGCCTCTCAGTGATCATGGCATCGCGCCTCTAGCGGTCCTGACCAATGCAGGACTCATCGCTGTCGCGCGCGAGGTCATATACGTCAAGAAGGCTGCCAGCAGCAGGACGGCCGCGCTCATCACGAACGTGCTCCGGTATCCGCCGCGATCGAACAGCACGCCGCCGGCGGTTGATCCGAAGGCGATGGCCAGCTGGATCGTTGCCACCATCAGGCCGCCACCGGCCTCGGCGTTCTGGGGCATCGCCTGGGCGATCCAGCTCCACCATCCGACCGGGGCCGCCGTCGACACCAGGCCCCACGCTCCCAGTAGCACGGCAACCGGGGCGATCCAGGGACCTGCGGGAATAAGGGCCAGGGCGATAACCGCCATCAGGATGGGGATGGCGATCAGTGTCCGGTACATGCCTCGTTTAAGGAATGTGCCGACCAGGGCAGTGCCGATACTCCCCGCGATGCCGATGACGAGCAGGACAAGCGAAAGACTGGCCACGGCAACGTGTGTGATCGTCTCAAGGAACGGGCGCACATAGGTGAATAGCGCGAACTGTCCCATGAAGAAGGTGCCGCAAGCGGCCATGCCCAAGGCAACCGTTCGACTCTTCAATACCTTGAAGATGCCACCACCGTCCGACGAGCGGTCGCGGACCTTCATGGCCGGCAGGCTAACCCACTGCCACGCCAGAGCGATGCCCGCTACCGGCACCAGGCAGAAGAAGGCGCCACGCCAGCCCATGACCGAACCTAGATAGCTGCCGAGAGGCGCTGCCACGACGGTTGCCAACGCGTTGCCGCCGTTGAAGATGGCCAGGGCACGGTGCACCCGGGTGCTCGGCACCAAACGCATCGCGGTGGCCGCCGACATGGACCAGAAGCCGCCAATGACCACACCGATGAGCGCGCGGCCCACCATGTACGTCAGGTAGTTGTGGGCTGACGCGACAACCGCACCGGACACCGCCATCAACCCCGTCAACACAAGCAATAGCGTCTTTCGGTTCGTAGTTCCGGCGAGAGCGGCGATCGACAGGCTGGTCACGACGGCCAATGCGCCGGAGATGGCGATGCCTTGCCCGGCCATGCCCTGGCTAACACGAAGGTCGGCAGCTATCGGAGTAAGCAGGCTGACCGGCATGAACTCGGAGGCGATCAAAACGAATATGCATAGCGACATCGCGAAGACGCCGCTCCAGTGAGCCGGTTGCATCGTCTCGTGCTGGTTCGGCCTCTCGCCGATTGTCGTCGATGTAATCATGCCTTCGCCGTGCCTGTGGTCGTTGGGATGGATGGTGCTTGCTTGCCGTGCGAGTGCGGCGACCCGTCGACTTCTCGATGAGTCACTTATGCAGGCTCTGCTTAAAGAAAGTCGTCAGCTTGTCAAACGGGATAAGGTCGACGCGGTCGTAAAGGTCGACATGTCCGGCACCTGGGACGATTACCAGTTCCTTGGGCTGACCGGCCAGCCGATACGCCTCTTCGCTGAACTCGCGGGAGTGCGCGGCAGCGCCCGTGATGAACAGCATCGGTCGCGGCGAAATCGTCTCGATGTCTGAGAACGGGTAGAAATTCATGAACTTCACGTTGCTGGTAAGCGTGGGATGTGTCGTCAGTTGCCGCGACGAGCTGGCGGGTGTGAATTCGCCGCGCGGTGTGCGGTAGAAGTCATAGAACTCCCGTTGGACGGGGTCGGTATTGTTGTCCAACTGATGAACTGTCCCGCCGGTGTACTTCGTGACTCCTCCGGCAAACTCCACGTCGCGCTGAGCTGCGGCGGCGGCAATAGCCGCCTTGCGCTGCTCAACGGAAAGAGCCTGTCGCAGTCCGTTTCGGCTGGCGGCGCCCATGTCGTACATGCTGACGGTCGCGATGGCTTTGATGCGGGGATCGATCTTGGCCGCGCTGATGACGAAGCTGCCGCTACCACAGATGCCGATAGCACCTACACGCTCCTTGTCGACGAACGCCTGGCTCCGCAGAAAATCTACCGCCGCGCTCACATCTTCGGCGTAGATCTCGGGCGAGACCGCGTTGCGCGGCTGCCCCTCGCTCTCGCCCCAAAACGACATGTCGAACGAGAGCGTGACGAAGCCCTGTTCGGCCATCTTCGTTGCGTAGAGATTCGCGCTTTGTTCTTTGACCGCCCCCATCGGATGGCCCACGACGAGCGCGGCGTGCCGGGTGCTGCGATCCAAATCCTTCGGGAAGAAAATATTGCCAACCACGGTCATGTGGTATTGGTTTTTGAAGGTAACCTTTTGCATGACCACTCGGTCGCTCGTGTAGAAGTTATTTGCACCGTGCGACATATCGGCTCCTGTTGCGACGAGTGGACTGATCAGCAGCGCAAGCAGCGCTAGAATCTTTTTCATGATCGGAGGGTCCGGATCGGGGAAGGATCTATTGTCGGCTTGCGACAATGGCCTGATAAGATGATGAATGCTTGTATGCCCTATTAGATTCTCTAATTAATAAGCCGTGGCAGACTGCACTCATGGCACGACGCAATCTCAACGATCTTCTGGCCTTTGTTACCGTCGCCCGCGAAGGCAGCTTTACCCGGGCGGCCGCGGTGCTGGGCGTGACCCAGTCGGCGCTTAGCCAAGCGATCAAGGCCCTGGAAGCACGGCTGGAGATCCGGCTACTCACCCGGAGCACGCGCAGCGTGTCAACCACGCCCGCCGGGGAACGGCTGCTAGGGGCCATCGCCAACCGGTTTGACGAGATAGAGGCGGAACTGGATGCGCTGACGGCACTTCGGGACAAACCGGCCGGTTCGGTTCGTATCACCAGTGGGGACCACGTGCTGCGCACTATCTTGCTGCCACGGCTGATGCCTTTAATGCACCGGTATCCGGACGTTTACCTCGAATTCGATGTCAGCTACGGTTTTCGGGACATCGTGGCCGACCGCTTCGATGCGGGGGTGCGACTCGGCGAGAGCGTCGACAAAGACATGATCGCGATGCCTGTCAGCTCCAGGCTTCGGATGGCCGCCGTCGCCTCCCCAGCGTATTTCCGGGAACACCCGATTCCCAAGGTCCCGGAGGATCTGACCCGACACCGTTGCATCAACCTACGCTTTCCTACGCATGGCGGCCTGTACGTATGGGAGTTCGAGCGTCGCGGCCGGCAAGTCAATGTACGGGTGGATGGTCAGGTGACCTTTAACACCCCTCACCACATGGTCATTGCTGCCCTTGACGGGTTAGGAATCGCCTTCCTGCCGGAGGAAGAGTTCTGTCCGCATATCGAAGAGGGCGGCTTAGTCCGCGTGCTTGACGCGTGGTGTCCGCCGTTTTCCGGTTACCACTTGTATTACCCGAGCCGTCGGCAGCCGTCACCTGCGTTTTCGCTCGTCCTGGACGCACTGCGGATGTAGAAGCGTGCTGTCGCGATTCGGCACCAGACGATGGTGGCCACGTTGTCGCCCGCCCTTGCATTGCTATTCGCGTATCAGCCGTTTGGCGGTCCTGCCGAGTATTCGTCGTCAGTCACCTTCTCCATCCAGACGACGTTCTTACCGTCCAGTGCCTCTTGAATGGCAATGTGGGTCATGGCCGTGGTGGGTGATGCGCCATGCCAGTGTTTATGGCCTGGCGGACACCAGATGACGTCGCCGGCGCGAATCTCCACGATGGGCTCGCCTTCACATTGCGTCCAGCCGCACCCTGCTGTTACCAGGAGGGTCTGGCCGAGCGGATGGGTATGCCAGGCCGATCGGGCACCCGGCTCGAAGGTCACAGCCGCGCACGAATGTCTGGCAGGTGCCGGCGGTGCGTTAAGGGGATCGATCCGCACCGTGCCTGTGAAATAGGCCTCGGGTCCCTTCTGGGACGGTTGCGAGCCTGCGCGCTTCAGTTCCATGTTGGGTTCCTCTCAATAGATGTTCTTATGAGCTTGGCCATGTCGCTATCCAGCATCCGCTTCCGCGAAGACCTTCTGCGCAATGGTCAACGCCGTCATCGCGGGTGGCCATCCAGCGTAGAACGCCAGGTGTGTGATCGTCGCGACGACCTCCTCCTTGCTGACGCCGTTTTCCAGCGCTCGCTTCAGATGGAAGGGCAACTCGTTGATACGATAAAGCGAGATGAGACTGCTGATCGCAACGAGACTCCGGTCGCGCTTCGACAGAGCCGGATTCTCCCAAACGTCGCCGAACAGCACCTTGTCGGTAATCTCGGCCAGGTGCGGGGCGATATCGCCAAAGGCCTTTCGCGCGTTGGTGGGTTCATCACTCATGAACTGGTTTCCTCGTTTGCTTGATATCAGTGCGTGGTGAAGCCGCCGTCGACTGGCAACGCCACGCCGAGCACGAAGCTCGATGCCGGACTGCAAAGCCAGAGGACGACGGCGGCGATTTCCTCAGGGCGCCCCGCGCGACCGATCGGCTGTTCCTTCAGGAACGCCTTCATGGCATCGGGGTCGATCCCGTCACCCATCGGCGTATCGACGCAACCGGGACAAATGGCGTTCACGCGAATGCCGTCCGCCGCGACATCGAGCGCCGCGCTTTTGGTGAGGCCGATGACGCCGTGCTTGGTGGCGTGATAGGCAGCGCGACCAGGGAGGCCAACCAGCCCGCCCAGCGACGAGCAGTTGACGATGGCGCCGCGGCCCTGCTTCTTCATCTGGATCAACTCGTGCTTCATGAAGGTCCAGACACCGCGAAGGTTGACGGCGTTGACCGCGTCATAGCCCTCGCCGGTCTCCTCCATCATCGGGCACATCGGTCCGAGAATGCCCGCGTTGTTATAGGCCATGTCGAGCCGGCCGAATTCCGCGACAGCGCGTTCGACTGCGCGTTTTGCCAGGTCTTCATCCGCCACGTCACCAGCGAGCGCAACGGCCTTGCCGCCGGCGGCGACGATCCCGGCAGCGGTTTCCTGCAGGTTCTTCTCATCGCGGTCGACGAGTACCAACGCCGCGCCTGCCTCGGCGAAGGCCTTTGCCGTGACGCGGCCCATGCCAGACGCCGCACCCGTGATAAGGGCGACCTGGCCAGAGAAATCGTAAGTAGGGTTCATGGCGGAATTCCTTGGGCTCGTGAGTTAAGTCGGGACCCGGTTCGGACACGGTCCCACTCCGTCACTTTGGAGTCTCGCCATAAATCGGTAAATAGCTATAATCAGAATGGTCCTATAAGTACTTCTAATAACTAATAGCGGATCCGACTATGACGCGCGAAAGTCTCGACGATCTGGAAGCCGTGCTGACCGTGGCGCGAGAAGGCAGCTTTACGAGGGCAGCGGCCAAGCTGGGCGTGTCGCAGTCAGCCCTTAGCCAGACCGTGCGCGCCGTCGAGGAACGGATTGGCCTTCGCCTTCTCGACCGCAACACTCGCAGCGTTTCCGCGACGCAGGCCGGAACGCGATTGCTGGAATCGGTCGCGCCGCGGATCGACGAAATCCGGGGTGAGATATCGGCGCTCGGCGACCTCAGGGATACGCCATCCGGGAATGTGCGAATCACGACGGATGAGTACGCGGCCGAGGCTATCCTGCTGCCGAAGCTGGCGACGCTTCTTCCCGCCTATCCCGACATCAAGGTCGAGGTCATCATCGACTACGGTCTGACGGATATCGTCGCCGAGCGCTATGACGCCGGCGTGCGCCTCGGCGACGTGGTCGCCAAGGACATGGTCTCCATTCCCATTAGCGAAGACCAGAGGTTGCTCGTCGTCGGAGCGCCAGGCTATGTCGCGGCAAACGGGGTGCCATCGACACCACAAGACCTTCTGGAACACAGATGCATCAACCTTCGCCTTCCGACGCGCGGCGGACTGTATGCCTGGGAGTTCGAGAAGGACGGACGCGAGATGAATGTTCGCGTCGATGGGCAATGCACCTTCAACAGCCTCGGCATGATGGTCGGGGCCGCCATCGCCGGCCTTGGCTTCGCGTACGTCCCCGAGGGAGAGGTGAGGCCTTACATCGAGCAAGGCGTCCTGCAAGCCGTGCTCGAAGACTGGTCGCCGTCTTATCCAGGCTACCGCCTTTTCTATCCGAGCCGGCGGCAACATTCGGCCGCGTTTGCTCTGATCGTCAAGACACTTCAGATACGGACCTGACTTCACGCAGCGCTTCAGGAAGTAGGCACTCAAAAAAAAGGCGCCCTGTGAACTGACCCCAAGAAGTTGGACAGTATGAGCGCTAGGCACTCAAGGCCTGGGTCCGGTACTGAACCGGGCTCAGGCCTTTTAGTTTGAGCTTGATGCGATCGTGATTGTAGTAGTGGATGTAACGTCGGATACCGTGCTGAAGCTGTTCGATCGAGTCGAAGTGATCACGATAGAAGAACTCAGATTTCAGGGTGCCGAAGAAGCTTTCCATGGCCGCGTTGTCGAGGCAATTCCCTTTGCGCGACATGCTCTGGGTGATCTGTCGTGATGCCAGTTCGTGCCGGTAGGCGGCCATCTGGTACTGCCAGCCCTGGTCGGAGTGCAGTATTGGCGTGTCGCCAGCCCCCAGCTTCCCGATGGCCTTCTTCAGCATGGTGGCGACCATCTGAAAGACCGGCCGTCGCGATGTCTGATAAGCCACGATTTCGCCGTTGTAGAGATCCAGGACCGGTGAGAGATAGAGCTTTTCACCGCGGACGTTGAACTCGGTCACGTCCGTGACCCACCGCTTGTTGGGCTGGTCTGCCGTGAATTGGCGCTGCAGGATATGGGGCGCAGCGACCGAGAGCGCGCCTCGATATGAACGGTATTTCTTGGGTCGAACCAAGGATTTGAGACCCATCGACTGCATCAGTCGCTGGATCTTTTTGTGGTTGACCGCCTCGCCATCCTGCCGAACCTGTGCGGCGACTCGGCGGTAGCCATAGCGGCCCCGGTGACGGTCGTAGATGGAACGAATCCGCCTTTTGAGACCGACATGCGGGTCCTCCACCTCAAGGGCTTTGAGGTGGTAATAGAAGGTGCTGCGCGGCAACCCGGCTGCCTTTAGCAGCCTGGGAAGTGGATGCTTATGCCTCAATCCAAGGATCAGCTGCGTTTTTTCTGCGCTGCTGCCTTCTTCTCCTGGATCAAGGCATCGAGTTTTTTTAGGTAAGCAAGCTCCGCACGCGAATCTGCCAGCGCATCGAGCAGTTCCTCTCGGGTGAGCTCTTCGTCGGGCTTGAGCGGCGTAGGTTTGGGCGGTTTGGGAGCGGCCATGACCTTGGGGCGTCCTCGGGGCTTGGGTGCCAGCGCGCCCACTCCTTCCGAATCATAGCGGCGCTGCCAAATCGCGATAAGGGTGGGATTGCGGATATCAAAGATCGCCGCCGCTTGCTGAAGCGACAGTCCGTCGCGCCCGATCCGTCGCAAAACCCCCAACTTGAAGCGGGCGTCATACCGACTGAACTTCCTCGCCAAGCCAGCGGCCCCGTGTTGTTGATAACTCGCGACCCAGCGCCTCACCATCGAATGAGTCAGATCGTGGGTTCGGGCTACCGTTTTAACGCCCGCGCGCCCCGACAGGCACTGCCTGACGACCTTTAGCTTGAATGACTTGTCGTACTTCGCCATGAAAAACCCCCGGAGATTGGACGGGTGTCCAACTTCCGGGGGTCAGTTCACTGAGGCGCCTTTTTTTAACTACATGGCGAACAGTTACTTAAGTTCGCTCTGGCCGGTGATGACCATGCCCTTGTCGTCGACATGCGCTTCGGCGGATACCGAAACGATGCGATCGGCCTGTGCGCGCATCGTCTGGAACTGCAGCTTCGAACGCTGTGCCGCGGCGGCGCCCTCTTTCTCGGGGTCCGCATCGGTGCCGTCGGCCGCCGCCGCACTGGCCGCGGTGGCTTCGGCATAGGCTTCGGCCTTGTCCGACATCAGGTCGATCCACGTGCGATACATGTCGCCGGTGAGATGCATGCGTGCCGAGCGGCCCGCATCGCCCGTGCTGGCTTTCAGTGCGTCGCCAAGACGTGTGTCTTCGCCCTGACCGAAACCGATCGCGAGCGCGATATCGTTCATGGCGGCCCACGCCGGCTGACCGACCATGGCGGTAAGGTTCTGCGGAAGCGCGGCAGGCTTGCCGTCATTGGCGAGCTTCAGGTTCGCGCCGCCGAGTACGGTCTGGCCGAGTGCGACCAGGCCCGCCGGATTGCGTGTACCGATCACGATGCGACCGCTGAACGTGGGCACCTGCGTGGCGGCAGCGGGATCGGCTGCCTTGAACGAATCGAGCACGATGCGCAGACCACGGATGTCGCCGAACGGCGGAATGGCCGCCTGCTGCATGGTCGAGCCGACCTTGGCGAAACCGTCGTTGAGATCGGTCAGGCTGGGGCAGGTGAACGGCTTGGCGGCAACGGCGTCGGCCTGGGCGGTCCAGAACGTACGTAGCTGTTCCATGGGCAGAGCGATGCTGACGTCGAACGGAGCGTCGGCGTTCTGTCCAAGACCCGGCAGTTCGACCTTCAGGCCCGAGAAAGCCTTCGTGACGTCGTCGGCGAGGGCGATGTCGAAGCGCTGGTCCTGATGCTTCGCATCCAGACGGGTATAACCGAAGCTCATGGACGGAACGCGCGCGGCGATACGTGCCGCGTCGGTCTGGCAGCTGGCCGGCACTTCCGGCGCGGCGGTCGGCGCCGGCGTGCCGTTCTCGGCGGCTTCGGCGATGGCCTTGTGCTTGCTCAGGGAGGTGAACAGCGGGTCCTTGCCACCGGCGATCAGCGGCAGCAGACGGACCACGTCGACCTGGCCGATGGCGTACGGCTTATAGCCCTTTTCCTTGGCCAGGTCGTCGAGACGGCCGTCGTCCTGGATGTTCTTCGCGGGGCGGTCGAGGCCCAGCGCCTGACGGATCAGCGGCTCGCCGGCATCGGCGGGCAGCAACGTACCCACGGCCTGCTTGCCGACGACCGCGAGGATCAGCTGTACGCCCGAATCCTTCGGCGTGACATGGCGATAGGACTGGCCACCGACAGTAGCCGTTTCGAGCTTCTGGCCATAAGCCGTTTCGATACGGCCGACGAGGCCTTCGAAAGCTGCCGGGTCGGCCAGCTCGATGCGGGCGACGGGGCTGAGGCCCAGGCCGAAGAAGGCGGACCGGCCCTTCAGGTCGAAACCGTCGTTTTTAGCGACCTGCTCGATGGTCTTGCCATCGAGTTCCGCCGCGAGGGCGTTGACCAGACGGGCGCCTTCGGCATTGCCCTTGGCGGCCATCTGCTCGGCGGCTGCCTTCATCTGCAGGACCTGGGCGGGCAGCTGCGTATTGAGCTGCGCGACCATGGCGTTACGTGTGTCGTCGTCCAGTACGTCGAGGTTCGCCAGTACGTACGGCGTGTCGGCCGGCACGAAGGCCAGCGGAGCATCCTTGTCTTTGTGGCCGCAGGCCGCCAGCAGGACGCTGGTAAGGCCGAGCGCGATCAATCGCTTCGTCGGTCGCATGTATTTCCCCATGGTTATCATCTATGTCGCAGGTCGGCATTATGCCGAAATGCCCCGCATCCTGTACGGACTCCACGTCGGGGGTGCTAGCGCCCCATGACCTCCGCCAGTACCGCCATGCGTACGAATACGCCGTTGGCGACCTGTTCCAGAATGCGCGACTGGGCACCGTCCGCGACGTCGGTCGCGATCTCGATGCCCCGGTTGATGGGGCCCGGGTGCATGACCAGGCATCCGGGCGCCGCGCGTTTCAGTCGCGCGCCGTCCAGGCCGTAACGGGTGAAATAGGCTTGTTCGTCCGGCAGGTCCGTCGCGGCCATGCGCTCTTTCTGAAGGCGCAGCATGATGACCGCATGGGCCCCGTCGATGGCTCGGTCGAAGTTGTCGTAAATCTTGCAGCCCGGGACCTCGGCCGGATCGGGCATCAGCGATGCCGGACCGCACAGCCGGATTTCCTTCGCACCCAATGCCGAAAACGCATGCACATCGGAGCGGGCGACGCGCGAATGCTTCACGTCGCCGCAGATGGTGACGATCAGATCGCTGAAATCGGGATGGTGCTGGCGAATGGTCAGCGCATCGAGCAGGCCCTGGGTGGGGTGCGCGCGATTGCCGTCGCCGGCGTTGATCACGGCGACACCGCTCATGGCGTGGCGGACCAGGGACTCGGGTGTGCCCGATTCCTTGTGCCGGACGATGATGGCGTCCATGTGCATGGCTTCAAGCGTGTGCAACGTGTCGAAAAGCTCTTCGCCCTTCGCGGTCGACGAGAAGCCGATATCGAAATTGATGACGTCGGCACCCAGGCGCCGTGCCGCCAGTTCGAACGATGTACGCGTACGCGTCGACGGTTCGAAGAACAGGTTCAGTACGGTGCGTCCGGCCAGCAGGTCGAGCTTGCGCGTGCCATGGGCACAGCCGTCGCGCATCGTTCCCGCGCGGTCTAGCAGTCGCTCGATCGTCTCGCGCGGCAGATTCTCCAGCGTGGTCAGATGGCGCAGACGGTTGGACATGACAGCCTCGGATTAAGGGTGGAAACGGATGGGGTTATTTGCAGGAGCGCTCAAGGGCGCTTCTACAACAGAAGGGTGGGGCATGCGTCCTGTCACGACTGTGCCAGCCAGCTTTCGAGAATGACAGCCGCGGCTTCCGCGTCGATGGTCAGCGCGTCGGACCGTTTGCGCAGTCCCGCGGCGCGACCCGCGGCGAAACGCCGGGCGGCTTCCTGGGAACTGTGGCGCTCGTCCACCAGGGCGACCGGCAGTCCGTAGCGTTCGCCGATCCGTGTGGCGAATTTGCGCGCGGTGCGCGTCATCGGCTGGTCCTTGCCGTCGATATCCAGCGGGAGTCCCACGACCAGTTCGACGGGCAGCCATTCGCCGTGAAGCCGGTCGATAACCTGCCAGTCCGGTTCGCCGTCGCGTACGGGAACGGCGGCCAATCCGCGCGCGGTACCGGTCAGGCGATTGCCCACGGCAATACCCACGATTTTCGTGCCGACATCGAAACCGAACAGGGAGCTCATCGTGGGGTCAGGCGTGACCGGCGTAGCCGGCGAGCTGGAAAGGATCGACGCCCATGAGTCCCGCGGCCGCAATCCAGCGCTCCTCGAGCGGCGTATCGAACACGATGCGCTCGTGGGCCTGCGTGGTCAGCCATGCGTTGTCGATGAGTTCCTTTTCGAGCTGTCCCGCGTCCCATCCGGCATACCCCAGGGTGAGCAATGCGCGGCGCGGGCCTTCGCCCGCCGCTATCGCCACCAGAATGTCGCGCGACGTGGTGACCGACCATTCTTCGTTCACGCGGTAACTGGAATCCCAGTGACCGATCTCGCGATGCAGGACGAAACCGCGCTCCTGCTGGATGGGACCGCCGATCAATACGGGGTAATCGGCGATTTCGGGATCGTCGCAGGTCAGCTTCATCTGCGCGAGGACATCGCCCAACCGGTATTCGGATATCTGGTTGATCAGCAGACCGACCGCGCCATCTTCCCCGTGCTGGCAGAGAAAGGCGACGCCCCGCGCGAACGGAGGTTCGGCGAGGGTGGGCATGGCGATGAGAAACTGCCCGGCGAAGGTGTTGGCGATCGTCATGGCCGCATTGTAGCCGCTCGCCGTGACGGGTGCGTGCGAAGCGGTTCAGCGAGATATTTGTAGGGTTTATTCTCAGAGCTTCATCCACGAAAGGAGGTCCAGATGCTGCGTTACGCCTTACTCGCGCTGGCCCTGTTCACGGTGCTCGGCGCACATGCCTCCTCGCCGAAAGCCTGGGCCGACGACGACGCCCGGATCCAGAAGGCTTGCCGGGCTGCCAGCGGTCTTGCCGACGTGAAGCCAGTCGGGCGGATCATCCGTTACGACGACCGTGTCCCGGTGAGCGCGCTGGTGCTCGAAGGGCGCTATCCGCAGAAACATATGGCGGGGAAAACGGGCAGGGAGCTTTGCGTGTTCGAGAGGAAAACGGGGAAGGCGTCGGTGAGCGAGGCGGATCAGTTGTTGCCGTAGTTCGAGGCGGCGGACACGATCGCTATACCAACCTATACCTCACCGTCCCTATACCTCACCGTCGCTCCTGCGTAGGCAGGAGCCTGGTGCGGTGCAATCGGTTTTCGCGAAAGCGTCCATTCACGCTCTTGAGAGCACGACCCTCGGCGATAACGCCCATGCATACGTGGTCGCGCTGGGCCCCTGCCTGCGCAGGGGCGACGATGAGGGGTAGATATTCCGTCGAAAAACGACAGCCCCCTCAATAATTCCGCAACACATTCCCCGGCAAAAACTGCCACGTACGCGTGATGTACAACTCATCCACCTTGCTCTTATCCGGCGGCAGGCTGGGGAAGGGGGCCGAAAGACGCACGATGCGCTGGGCGGCATCGTCCAGCAGCTTGTGCCCGGAACTCTTGATGACATCCATGCTCTTGATGCTGCCGTCGCGGTTCAGGCCAACGGTAAGCACCAGTTCGCCGTGCATGTCCTGCCGGCGCGCCTCGTCGGGATAGTTGAGGTTGCCCACGCGTTCCACGCGGCCGACCCAGCCCTTCATGTAGGCGGCGTAGACGTATTCGCGCGTGTTCGAGGAGATGTACTTCTTCTTCGGGCGCTTGGCATACGCCTGCGACTGCTCGCGCACTTCGGCGCTGAGGCGCGCCATTTCGAGCTTGCGCTCCACTTCCTCGTCGGAAACGGGCACCGGGCGTTCGCGCTGGGCCGTGCGCTCTTTCTGGGTGTCGACCGTGAAGCCGGCGGCGCCGCTGGTGGTCAGCAACTGGGCGTCCGCGGCGTCGCGCGGGGCTGGGGCCGAGGCTTCCTTCGGCGTGGGGACGACGCCCCGGTTGGGCGTGGGCAGGGGGCCGGACACGGGCTCGGACGGACGCGCCGCCTTGTCCCGGTCGCCGCCGCCCGAGTTGTTCGCCTGGGCCAGGAAGTCCGCTTTGTCCGGTGCTTCGCTATTGGCGACGTCCACGAGGGTGACGTCCAGCGTCGGCAGGCTGGGTTTCGGTTTGTCGAAATCGAACGTGATGCCGAGGACCACCACGCCGTGCACCAGCAGGGAAAAGAGCAGGGTGGCGCCGATCAGGTCGGCGCCGGTGGGGCGGGAAGTCATTGGGCCTCGATGGCGTCGAAGAGCAGCCCGGCAATATTAAGGCCGAACTGGGCGTCGAGTTCACGGATGCATGTCGGGGATGTGACGTTGATCTCGGTCAGGTAGTCGCCGATGACGTCGAGGCCGACGAAACGCAGTCCACGCTTGCGTAGTTCGGGCGCCACCTGGGTGGCGATCCAGCGATCGCGCTCGCTGAGCGGCACGCCTTCGCCACGTCCGCCGGCCGCCAGATTGCCGCGGAATTCGTCGCCCTGCGGGATGCGCGCCAGAGCGTAGGGCACCGGCTCGCCGTCGATCAGCAGGATGCGCTTGTCGCCGCTGACGATCTCGGGGATGTATTTCTGCGCGATCGCAAAATGTTTCGCCCCGTCGAGCAGGGTTTCCAGCATGGAGTTCAGATTGCTGTCGCCGTGGCGTACGCGGAAGATGCCACGCCCGCCCATGCCGTCCAGCGGCTTCAGCACCGCCTCGCCGTGTTCGGCGACGAAGCGCTTCAGTTCGCCCGCATCGCGGGAAACCAGCGTCGGCGCGATGCATTGGGGGAAATCCAGGGCGAACAGTTTCTCGTTGCAGTCGCGCAGGGAGCGCGGATCGTTGACCACGCGCGTGCCGGCGCGCTGGGCCCGTTCCAGCACCATGGTGTCGTAGACGAACTGGCTGTCGACCGGTGGGTCTTTGCGGGCGAGGGCGATATCGATCTCGCCCAGCGGGCGCCAGGCGGCTTCGCCCAGGGTGTACCAGTTCGCCGGGTCCTCGCGGACGGCGAGCGGACGGAGCCTGGCCCAGGCATCGCCCCCGCGCAGGGCCAGATCGCCCTGCTCCATGTAAAACAGGGTATGCCCGCGGCGCTGGGCTTCCAGCAGCATGGCGAACGTGGAGTCCTTGGCGATCTTGATGGAACGGATCGGGTCCATGAGGACGGCGACGGAAAGGGGCATGACGGCTTCCTGACCTGCAAAGGCGAAGCGCGGAGTTTAGTGCCGCGCGAGCTGTCCTGCCCACGGGCGGCGCCTAAAGCCTTCGGGGTTGGCGGCCGACACCCTCTTAGCGAGGGGATTCCCGGCTAATACGAACAATTCAGCTTGACGTTATGCTGGCCACCCGCTAAACAGCGACACTAGGCGGAACGCCGAAGAGCGTGCCGTCGGGGCGGCTATTTGCCCCGGTCGTCGATTTGCGCACGGTTAACCGGAACCATCCGGGTTATCGTGGGCCTTGAACTGTAGTCTTGGGTGGTACGGGGGCGTAGTGAACGAAAACGGACGTGGTACCGACCTGGCCGGACTGCGGGTCATGGTCATAGACGACTCGAAAACCATCCGACGTACGGCAGAAACCCTCCTCAAAAAGGAAGGGTGCGACGTATTGACGGCGGTCGACGGTTTCGAGGCGCTGGCCAAGATTTCAGACCAGAAACCGCACATCATCTTCGTGGACATCATGATGCCCCGGCTCGACGGGTATCAGACATGCGCGCTGATAAAGAATAATCCGCACTTCAGGGCTACGCCGGTGATCATGCTGTCGTCCAAGGACGGCCTGTTCGACAAGGCGCGGGGCCGTATCGTAGGCGCCGAGCAGTACCTGACCAAACCTTTTACTCGCGACGAGCTGCTCGGCGCGATCCACCGATATGCGACTGCCGTTTAAGTTCGCTGCTGTCGACGTCTAGGGGGACGCGTGGCAAATATTCTAATCATCGACGACTCGCCCACCGACGTACGCGTGTTCACTACGCTGCTCGAAAAGGCGGGTTTTTCCGTGTCCAGCGTGGACAATGCCGAGGATGGCATCGAGCGCATCCGTGTGCACAAGCCGGACCTGGTCATCATGGACGTCATCATGCCCGGCATGAATGGCTTCCAGGCCACGCGCACGCTCAGTCGCGATCCCGCCACCGCGGATGTCCCGGTGGTCATGATCACGACTAAGTCCATGGAAACCGATCGCGTCTGGGGTCTGCGTCAGGGAGCCAAAGCCTTCATCACCAAGCCGGTGAACGAGAAGGAACTCCTTGCATGCATCGACAATCTGCTGCCGAAAGCCCACTGAGGTCGCCATGAGCGCAGTCGCAGCACTTTCGCCGTTCGAACTGCTTGCCCTCTACGAACGCCGCTGCCTCGCCCATTCGGCGGGAGCATCCGAGCGCATCGAGGCGCTGGGTCTGTGGCGCGGCATCGGTTTTCGCGTAGGGCGGCGCAGCTTCGTCAGCGGCATCGAGGAAATCAACGAGCTCCTCGCCGTGCCGACGCTGACCCATGTGCCGGGCACGCAGGCCTGGTTGATGGGTGTCGCGAACGTCCGCGGCAATCTGATTCCGGCGATCGACCTCGGACGCTTCCTGTTCGACGAGCGTACGCCGTCGTCTGAGCGTACGCGTCTGCTGCTGGTGCGGCAGCACGGCGGGACGGTCGGATTGCTGGTCGATGAGGTATTCGGTCAGCGCACGATCGACGACGAGCAGCGCGGAAGTTCGGAAGAAGAAACCGATCCGCGCCTCGCGCGTTTCGTCGAAGGCAATGTCCGGTTGGCTGAACAGGCTTTCGGCCTGTTCAGCATGAGCCGGCTGGTACGTGCACCGGATTTCAGGCAGGCCGCGCTGTAGCGTGGGGGAACGGGGCGCCGCGAGGTGTTCCGGTACAGGAGCGACGGTGTCACGCCGTCGTACGGGAAAATGCAGGGGCGGCAAAACCGCTCTAACGCGCTGGTGACCGAAAGGGCCGGCGATGGCTCCGCCAGGTTTGGGTGAGGTGAGTATGAGCACGACAGCAGGGGGCGCAGGCAGGGAAGGCGGCTATACGATCATCGTCGTATTTCTGCTTCTCTCCATCGGTTTGGCTTCGGTCGACTTCTGGTGGTTGAACAGCAAGAATGGCGAGGACCGCGAAGCTATTGCGCTGACGACCCAGATCCAGGTGCTTTCGCAGCAGGTTGCGAAGTATGCGCTGGAGGCATCTGACGGCAATCGCGACTCCTACCGCGAGCTGGCTGCCACCCGGAACACTATCGACTCGGCCGTGTCGCGCCTGAACAAGGGCGACGTGAAAACCGGCATGCCCGCATACGCCGACAATAACGTGACGCAGGCGGGGCGCTCGGTGGGCGCGCTGGCCAATGCCTGGAACCAGCTGGACGCCGACATCGGCAAGATCCTTGGCAATAAGGACCTCGTACTGAGTTCCGGCGAGCGCGCGGACCTGTTCGCCAAGCAGATGCCCCTGCTCAACGCGCGCGCCGACGAAGTACTCAACATCGTCCAGCAGAAGAATGCCTCGGTCGAACAGACCTTCGCGATCGCCCGCTGGATGCTCATGTCCGATCGTATGATCCGCCGCGTGCAGGAGATCCTCCAGGGTGGCGATGCCGCCCAGCCCGCCGCCGACGGCCTGTCGCGCGATGCGCAGTTGTACGGTTCCGTCCTCAAGGGACTCGTGGACGGCAATCCCGAAGGCGGCGTACGCGCCATCGGCGATGCCAATGCGCGCAAAATCCTGGAAGGCATGCAGACCTCCTGGAGCGATCTCACCGACCCGGTGACCCAGCTTGTCAGCGCTTCGCCCAATCTTCAGGACGTGAAACGCGCGGGTAACCAGGCATCCCTGGATTCCCAGTCAGTGCTTCTGCGCGCGAACGAATCGGCGGAGCAGATCGCGAAACTGCCGGTGACTCGTCTTTTCCCCAATGTGTGGGCCGGTCTGCTCGGCGCTATCGCAACCGTTGCCTTCGCGCTGACCCTGGTGTTCTTCCTGGTCCGCGACCAGCGTCGCCGTTTCGAGACGACGTCCGAACTCAACCAGCGCAACCAGATCGCGATTATGCGGTTGCTGGATGAGATGGGCTCGCTGGCCGAAGGCGATCTGACCATCAAGGCGACGGTGACCGAAGACATCACGGGCGCCATCGCCGACGCTATGAACTCCGCGGTCGACGAGATGCGCAACCTCGTCACCACGATTAACGAGACCGCCGTACGCGTGTCCGCGGCCGCCCAGGAAACCCAGGCGACTGCTATGCATCTGGCCGACGCGGCGGAGCAACAGGCGCAGCAGATCACCTCGGCCACCTCCGCGATTAACCAGATCGCGACCTCGATGGATACGGTGTCGAAAGACTCGGCCGAATCCGCGGACGTCGCGCAGCGCTCGGTGCAGATCGCATCGCGCGGCGCGGAAGTGGTGCGCGAAACGATTCAGGGCATGGACTCCATCCGTGACCAGATTCAGGAAACCTCGAAGCGAATTAAACGTCTGGGTGAGTCGTCGCAGGAAATCGGCTCCATCGTCGAACTGATTAACGACATTGCCGAGCAGACGAATATCCTGGCTCTGAACGCGGCGATCCAGGCCGCCTCGGCCGGTGAGGCGGGTCGCGGTTTCGCGGTCGTTGCGGACGAAGTGCAGCGCCTTGCGGAACGCTCGGCGAGCGCGACGAAACGAATCGAAACGCTGGTCCAGACGATTCAGTCCGATACCAACGAGGCGGTCAGCTCCATGGAGCAGACCACCGCCGAAGTGGTCGCCGGTGCGCGACTGGCGGAAGATGCGGGTACGGCACTGGGCGATATCGAGCGCGTGTCGAACGATCTGGCGGCGCTGATTCAGAACATCTCCAGCGCGGCACGCCTGCAGTCGGCGGCGGCGACGGATACGTCGGCGACGATGAACGTGATTCAGGAAATTACATCGCAGACCTCGCTTGGTGCCAGCCAGACCGCCGAATCGATCGGAAACCTGGCGCAGCTCGCGAACGATCTGCGCCTGTCCGTCGCGAACTTCAAACTCCCGGGATGAACGTGAACAGCGTGCAGCGTTACCTGCCGGACGATCGCGCGAATGGGCATGGCGCCCACGACCGCGCGTGTCCGCGATTGCGCTCATGCGGCGAGCGGCTCGCAAGCCGGTTCAACCGGCGCCTCGCACCTTCTGGATGCGTTCGATGAGACTTCAAGACCATAACGATTTCACCACGCTGCACTGGGTCAAGGCCGAGCTGGACGACGCCCTGGCCAAGGCACGCCAGGCGCTAGAGTCCTATGTGGAGGACCCGCGCGACACGTTCGTCATGCATACCTGCGCCGCCGACCTGCATCAGGTCCACGGCACGCTGCGCATGGTCGAGCTATACGGCGCCGCGATGGTCGTGGGTGAAATGGAACTGCTGGTGGCTGCCCTCATCGAGGGGCGTGTCGCGCAGCGCGACGAGGCTTATGCGGCACTGATGCGCGGCATGATGCAGATGCCCGACTATCTCGAGCGTCTGCAGAGCGGTCATCGCGACGTGCCCATCGTGTTGCTGCCGCTGCTCAACGATCTGCGCGCTAGCCGCGGCGAACAGTCGCTACACGAATCCGCGCTGTTCACACCGAATCTCGACACCATGCTGCCGGCGACGGCACCCGGTGCCGCCGATCCGTCCATTGCCGAAATGCACCGGCCGGAAATCGCCGGCCTGCGCGTCCGTTTCCAGCAGCAGTTGCTTGCCTGGTTCCGTGGGCAGGGTAACGATCGCCAGTTGCTGGGCATGCGCGCCACGCTCGATTCGCTGGCTGCGCGCTGCTATACGATCGCAGGCCGCCGTCTGTGGTGGATTGCCGCCGGTGTACTCGAAGGTCTGGAGCGCGGCGTGCTGCGCGCCCATGCGGGCGATGTTCGCCAACTGATCGGTCGCGTCGACCGTTGCATCCGTGAACTCGTCGAGGGCGGCGAAGAAGCGTTGCAGAGCGGCGATGCCGACGAGCTGGCGCGCAAGCTCCTTTATTACGTCGCGCAGGCGAAGCCCGGCAGCGAGCGTCTGGACGAGTTGCGCCAGACCTATCGGCTCGACGGCCTGCTTCCCGATGCCGCGGAAGTGGAGCACGCGCGCGGATCGATGTCCGGTCACAACCGTGCTCTGCTGGATACAGTCTCCGCGGCGATCAAAGACGATCTGCTGCGCGTGAAAGAAGCGCTGGACCTGTTCCTGCGCCGTCCGGATGGCGATCCGGCTCAGCTCGGCCCACAGGCCGAAGTGCTGGAGCGGGTAGGCGACACGCTCGGCATGCTGGCGCTGTCGGTACCGCGTCGCGTTGTGAACGAGCAGCGACGCATCATCGAAGAAATCGCGACGCACCAGCGCACGCCCGACGAAGAATCGCTGCTGGATGTCGCCGGCGCGCTGCTGTACGTCGAAGCGTCGCTGGACGATCACATCGAGCGTCTCGGCGCCGAAGAGGAACATGTCGACGCGGAAGGCGGTCATCACCCGCTGCCGCGTAGCGAAGCGCGTCACATTCTCGCGACGCTGATGCGCGAAGCGACCACGAACACAGGCAAGGTGAAGGACGCGATCGTTTCCTTCGTCGAGTCGTCGTGGAATCACGAATACCTGAATGGCACGCCGGAACTGATGGCGGAAATCGGCGGCGCCATGCGCATGCTGAATGCCACGCGCCCGGCGGATCTCGCCGATGGCATCGGCCTGTTCATCCATCGCGAACTGCTTGGCGACCGCCGCGTGCCGACCGGCACGCAGATGGACCGTCTTGCCGATTCGCTGGCGGCGCTGGAGTACTACCTGGAAGCCGCACGAGAGCATCGTGGCGGCCTCGAACACATTCTCGACGTGACGCAGCAAAGCCTGGCCGATCTCGGCTACTGGCCTGTGCCGGCAGAGCGCGGGGTACGTGGATTGGGCGACGAGCTCGAATCCATCGAACAGACGGCGGTCGAACACATCGCGGTGCCCGAGAGCAGCGCCGACCACGGCGAGACGGTCGCGACCTTCGCCGATACGTTCGACGTCATCGACGAACCGGTGGAAGACGAACCCGTCGCACCGGCCGTTGCCGCTGCGTCGGAAGAAGGCGACTGGGTCGAGATCGAAGAAGAAGTCGAGCAGGAAGTCGGCGGCGACGGCAACGCCGAATTCGCCGGATTCCAGATCACGGTCGACGGCATCGACGACGAAATTCGCGACATCTTCCTGGAAGAAACCGAGGAAGAAATCGGCAACCTGCTCGCGGCGCAGTCCGCGTGGATGACCGATCCGGAACAGATTCAGGCACTCACCCCCATTCGTCGTTCGTTCCACACGCTGAAGGGTTCGGGTCGCCTGGTCGGCGCGCGTCTCCTGGGCGAGTTCTCCTGGAAAGTGGAGAACATGCTCAACCGTGTACTGGATGGCACGATCCTGCCGCACGACGGTGTGCAGGCGCTGGTGCGCCATGCCATCGACGCACTGCCGCAGCTCAAGCTGGCGCTGCAGGGCGAAACGACGCCGGCCGCACCGATCGCCGCGATCATGGAAACGGCCGACAAAATCGCGGCGGGCGAAAGCGCCTACGTCGAGAACGTGGCCAGCAGTTCGATGCAGACCGTGCGCACCAAGGTGAAGCGTCGCGTTCCGCGCGACACGATCGCCGAGGTCCCGACCGGTTCGTTCGCCTCCGTTGCCGGTACCACGACGGACGACGCGACGGAGCTGCTGTCGTTCGCGGACGACACCTATGCCGCTCCGGCGCTGCCGCCGGTCGACGCAGTGCTGCTGGACATCCTGCGCACGGAAGTCGCGCAGTACCAGCAGACCATCCGCGCCAATCTCGCACGTACCGGGACCGGCGAACTGCCGGTCGACGATGGCCTGCTGCGTGCGGTGCATACGCTGCATGGCGCCATCGGCATGGTCGATATTCCGGTACTGATCCAGGTACTGGCCCCGCTGGAAGGCCTGATCAAGCGCGTCCGTGCCAGTGGCGTGCCGCTGCATGCCGACGGTGTCGAGGTGCTTGGCAAGGCGGCGGATCTTGTCGACCACGTGATGACGCTGTTCGACGAGACGAATCCCGTTGTGCCGAATGGCGAAGCATCGGCGCTGGCTTCGCGTATCGCCGCGTTGCGCGACGAACAGCCCGAAGCCACGGTAGCGCATGTGCTTTACGAGCCCGATCCTGTTCCGTTGGACGACGAGGAAGAGGGCACGGTCGACACCCGGTTCTCCGAACCGGCGGCGGAAGCCGTGCATGTCGACGAAGTGCAGCCGGTGGTCGACGACGAATGGCTCGTCGACGAGCCGGATGACGAATTCGCGCCGGTGGCTGAGCCCGTCGTAGACGCGGACGATGACATTCCCGGTATCGAAGCGGTACCGCTGGCGCCCGTTTCGACGAACGAGGATCTCACCGCCGAACTGCTGGCGGCATTCGAGAAATTCGAGGTCGACGCGAGCCCCGAATCGATCAGGACCATCGAAAAGTACGACGCCGAGGAAGACGCCGCGTGGAAGGCGCTGGTCGGCGACCTCGCCGTCGACGAACCCAGCGTGGCCGAAGCATCGACGGACGATCCGGCTACGCTCGCGCAGCCGATGTCGCACGATGGCGAAACGCCACGTTACGACGAATCGCTCGACGAAGTGGTTGCCGAAACGCCGTATGAGGAACATCTCGTCGCCGATGCGTCGCTGGTCGACGTGTCCGAAGCCCTGTCGGACGACGAGCATGTCGCGGAAGAAGAGCCTGCCGTCGAAGCATTGGCTGTCGAAACACCGGCTGTCGAAGCGCCCGTCGTCGAAGCACCGATCGCGGCTCTCGTGCCCGAGATCTCGCCGTACGCGAATATCGATCCCGATCTACTCGAAGTCTTCGTGGAAGAGGGTCGCGAGATCCTCGATCACGCCGACGGTGTGCTTGCGCAGTGGCGTGTCGAACCCGACCAGCCCGAGCATGTCGCCGGTCTTCAGCGCGACCTGCATACGCTGAAGGGCAGTGCGCGCATGGCTGGCATGGCGCCGGTCGGCGACCTGTCCCATGCGATGGAAGCGCTGCTGGACGCCGTTGCCGGCGGACAGCGCGAGCCGGACCGTGCCGCGATCGAGGCGACCGAAGTTGGCTTCGACAAGTTGCATGGCCTGGTTCAGAAGATTGCGCTCGGCCATCCCATCGCGTTGACCGATGAAGATATCGAACCGTTCGCGCGCCTTGCCGGTGCACCGATCGCACCCGATACCGATACGCTGGAAAGCTTCCGCGACGAACGCGAGGCCGCGCGTCCCACGCCGGTCATGCGCGATATGCCCGAGCTGCTTCCGGAATTCGAGGAAGAAGAAGTCCAGCGTTCGCCGCAGGAACAGATCCGCGTTCGCGCGGACATGCTCGATACGCTGGTGAACCACGCGGGCGAAGTGTCGATCTACCGCTCGCGTCTGGAACAGCAGATCGCCAGCTTCCGTTCGACGCTGACCGAGCACGAACAGACGGTCAGCCGCCTGCGCAGCCAGCTGCGCATGCTGGAAATCGAAACGGAAACGCAGATCATCGCGCGCTACCACCAGGAGCATCGCGAGACCGGTCTGTCGACGTTCGATCCGCTCGAACTCGATCGCTTCTCGCAGCTGCAGCAGTACTCGCGCGCACTCGCCGAGTCGGTGTCCGATCTTGTGTCGATTCAGACGATCCTCGACGACCTGACCCGTCAGTCCGAAACGTTGCTGCTCCAGCAGCAGCGCGTCAACGCGGAACTGCAGGACGGTCTGATGCAGACCCGCATGCTGCCGTTCGACGCCATGGTGCCCAACCTCCGCCGTACGCTACGCCAGGCCGCGCAGGATCTCGACAAGCGCGCCCAGTTGCAGGTCGAAGGTGCGCACGGCGAAATGGATCGCAATCTGCTCGATCGCATCAAGGCGCCGTTCGAGCACATGCTGCGCAACGCGGTCGCGCACGGCATCGAATCGCCCGCCGAGCGCGAGCGCGCCGGCAAGCCCGCCGAAGGCATGGTTCGCATCCAGGTCGCACGCGAAGCCACCGAAGTCGTCGTTCGCCTCAGCGATGACGGCGCGGGCATGGATCGCGACGCGATCCGCAGCAAGGCCATCGATCGCGGACTGCTGCGCGCCGATGCTCGTATCTCCGACGACCAGCTATTCGCACTGACGCAGGTTCCGGGTTTCTCCACCGCGGAAAAAATCACCCAGGTGGCCGGTCGTGGCGTAGGCATGGACGTCGTGGCAAACGAAATCAAGCAGCTCGGCGGTACGTTGGGGATCGAATCCCAACGCGGCGTCGGAACCACCTTCGTGCTGCGTCTGCCGTTCACGCTGGCCGTAACCCAGGCCATCATCGTGCGCATCGGCGAATCGAACTTCGCGATTCCGATGACCTCGGTGCAGGGCGTGGCACGCATTTCTCCGGAAGATCTTGCCGAGCGCGTGGCGTCGGAGGATCCGCAGTTCAGCTATGCAGGCGAGAACTACGCCATTCACGATCTTGCGCAGCTGCTCGGCGTGAACGTCGTCCATGCGCCCGACGAAGCGCAACTGCCGCTGCTTCTCACCCGAAGCGGCGAACTGCGCGGTGCCATTCGCATCGACGCCGTGATCGGTTCGCGCGAAATCGTCGTCAAGCCGGTCGGTCCGCAGGTTAGTTCGGTGCCGGGTATCCTCGGTGCGACGATCATGGGCGACGGCTCGGTGCTGATGATTCTGGATCTCGCGCCGCTCGTGCGTCACGGCCTTGCACGCCGCGCATTCGAGGCAGAAGCGGGTATCGCTGCCATCGGTCACGCACAGGACGAAATCCGGACCAAGCCGCTGGTCATGGTGGTCGACGATTCGATCACGATGCGCAAAGTTACCGGCCGCGTGCTGGAACGCAACGAGTTCGAAGTCGCCACCGCGAAGGATGGCGTCGACGCGCTGGAGAAACTCAACGACCGCGTGCCGGACCTGATGCTGCTCGACATCGAGATGCCGCGGATGGATGGCTACGAACTCGCGACGCACATGAAGGCAGACAGCCGCCTGCGCGACGTGCCGATCATCATGATTACCTCGCGTACCGGCGATAAGCATCGCCAGCGCGCGTTCGATATCGGCGTCGACCGTTACATCGGCAAGCCATACCAGGAGAGCGATCTCATCGTGCAGATCAACGACGTGCTGAGAGTGACCCATGGCTGAGCGCCAGCCATCGGCGGTCGCACTGCTGTTCGACGACGCGAGCCTCAGTACGCATCTTCGAGAGGCACTCATCGAGCTGGGTGCGAGCATCGTCTACGCATCCGACCTTAAGTCGTTCGCACCGGCCGCGCTGGTCGGTTCGTCGGCCGACGTGGTTGTCGTCGACCTGGACAATCCGTCCGATGCCGATCTGGACCGTCTCTACGACGCCATCGAAGGCGACCATCCACGTCTGGTGTTCAACGATGCGGATTCCTCGCGTCATCTTGCCGGCTGGGATCGTGCGCGCTGGGCGCGCCACCTCGCCGCCAAACTCGTTGGCGATGCACCGGTAGACCCGCCGCGTCCCGCCGACGCACGCGCGATCGAGCCGCGACTAGCCGCTGTCGAGCTACCCGATGCGCTCATCGACGAGCCCGTGGCCGAGGTCGTGTCCGCCGACACATTCGAGGCACCTGTCGAACCCATCGATCACCTTGTATACGAGCCCGAATCCTCGAGCGAACCGGTGGCTACCGTCGAGGAAGATCTCGACGAGCTGGAATTCTCCACGTCGTTCGACGAGGCCCGAAGCAACGAAACCGATGCGGATGCAACGACGTTAGCCGCCGAGCTCGAAGCACTGCTTGCAGAGAACGACAGTCACGCATTCGACTCCGACGGCCTCGATACCCTGCCGTCCGCCGATCTCGAACTGACCGAGCTGGCATCACTGGATCTGTCGAACTTCGAAGTAGTGGATGAAGCGGCACCCGCGCCCGTATCCGTCGAACGCGAATTCGACCTGAGCCGGTTCGAACTGGCCGCCGTGGACGACATGGCCGCTGCTTCGACCGACGCGGTCGGTTCCCTCGAGATCGAATCGCGCTCGACCGAATTCGTGCCGGCGCCGGCGCCCGAGTGGGACCTGATCGATCACGACACCATCGTCGTCGAGAAAACCGTGCCGACCGATCCGGGCCAGTTCGGCATCCAGACCATCAGCGCCGCGGAATATCTCGCACAAGACATCGTCGACGATGGTTCGCACGACCTGAAGCCAGGCCTCAGCCTCGAACTGGTCTCGATGGAAGAAGCCGTGGCGCCACGTACCGATGGCGACTTCGCGCACGAAATGTTCCTCGAAGGTGGTTCCCGCGCCGTGCGACGCATCGTCGCGCTGGGTGCCACGAACGAGGGCGAAGCGGCGCTTGGCCGCTTCCTGGGCCGCATGTCGGGCCGGCTTCCCGCCGTCATTCTGGTAGCACAGCATCACGACGGCGATACCGCCGCGCTTGTCGAGCGCCTCTCGGCGACGGCGGGCCGGAAGTCGTTCGCCGCGGCGAACGGCATGGCCGTACACCATGGCGATATCGTCGTGGTACCGCGCGGATCGCTGGTGCAGATCCGTCGCGACGGCGCCGTCTCCGTAAAGGACGACGACAATGGACGGCGCGCGAAGGGACCGTCGATCGACAGCATCTTCAGTGCGCTCGCCACCGATTTCGGTTCGGATGCGCTGGCCATTGTGTTCGCAGGCCACGCCAATGACGCGGTGGCCGGTTCGCAGGCCGTATACGACCGGGGCGGTCGTGTGTGGATCGAAACACCCGAAGACGATGCCGCGGGCCAGATGGTGGCAGGCATCCGCGAGGAACGCGTCGCCGGCTTTACCGGCGATGTCGATGCGCTCGTCAAGAAACTGATCGAGGAACTCTCATGAGCGAACCGTTACCGCGCGAAATTCGCTGCGTACTGATTCCCAGCGGCGGCGTTCGCCTGTTGCTGCCGAATGCGGCAGTGGCCGAAGTCATTACGCTCACCAAGCCCGAGCCTGTCGCCGATGCGCCGGAGTGGTTGCCGGGCCGGATCGGATATCGCGGTTGGAAGGTGCCATTGGTGTCGTTCGCGCATCTGGCCAAGGCAGGCGACGAGGATGTTCCGATGGCATCTCGCGTTGCCGTGCTGAAAGCGTTGGGGAACCATCCCAGACTTCCGTTTATCGCCGTACTTACGCAGGGATTTCCGCGTTTGACGACGTTGAATGCGGAACTGATTTTGCCTACGCACGACGGAAGCGATTTGCCGTTCGGGGTTCGTGCGCAGGTGTTGGTGCGCGACGATACGGCGATTATTCCCGATCTCGAGGCGCTGGAAGAGACGCTTGTGGGGTTGCTTGGGCTTGAGGACGATGAGGGCATTCGCGTCGCTGAGTGATGCGGATGGGCTTTAACCCGCTTTTTGCTGGAAGCGCGTTGCGGTTTGTTGTGGCGTTGGGTGGAACCGGCCGGCCCCCTCGCCGTGCCACAGCGAGGCCGAAACGCCTCATCGGCCTATTGACATGCAAATGAGAATCACTATCATCAACTCCGCACCTACCCCCATGCGGAGCTGACCATGTTGATGAGAGCGCTTCCCCTGACCGAAGCACCAGCGCGCGATAAAATCGTCGCGTTGCGTGGACCGTCCGCGACGGCACGCCGCGTCGCCAGCAAGAACCTGCTGGAAGGCGCGCGCGAGCTGGTGATCGAGCATCAGGGCAGTGAGTATCACCTGCGCCTGACGCGTAACGACAAGCTCATCCTCACCAAGTAAAGCGGGCAGGGCGGTTAACCGTCCGCGCGTTCGTTCCTCCCCCGAGCCTATCGCCAGCTCATGTCCAATGGATGGACGGCCAGCCGGGCTATCCATCGTTCGGAAGTCTCATGGAGACGTTATGTTCGGCTGGCTCGCTACCTTTGGCGTGCATGCGCGCGCTCGTTCCACCCCCGTCACGCAGTGGCTTGCTGTGGCACCACGTCCGCTGATCGAGGGACTCGCGCAGCTTGGCGGCGTGCTTTATCTCGCTCTTCCACGACGCGAATCGACGGATGACGTCCCGTTCGCCGGATGTCTGGTGGAGCATGCCGAACTTGCTCCGCTGCTGTGCACGCGTTACGTCGGTCTTACCTGTGCCGTTACGTCGGAAGGTCCGCGCGAATGGATCGAGTGCGCCGACGATGCCGGGCGATTGCTTGCGCGCATCTATCTGCTTCCGGACACCGACTATCTCGCCTGGGACGGTCTCTTCGTGGGCGGCATTCCCGTCGACGTTCCCGCCCGCTGGGGCAAAAGCACCGACATTTGCGGCATGACCCGGGCACGTGTCCTGCGCTTCATCCGGCACCGTGTCGCGGAGCTGGACGTGCTCGGTTCGCGTCCTGTGCGCATCTCCGTTCTGGGGCAGGGCGTCGCGCGCGATATCGCGTTGTCCGAATCGGTTGCGATGTCCGGCTAGTTGTCCCCGGTGTCCGTGTCCGGTGTCCGCGGACACCGGCCGCGCAAAACGGTGCATTTATAACTTACTGACTCGTCAATGATTTTTGTCGTTCTTCATCATGGCACGACCTTTGCTGAATACCCCTCGTAACCACGCTGTCCGTGGCCAGGGAATCTGCAATGATCCGCGACACCTCCGCACAGGACCGTCTCGTCGAAGTTCGTCCGAACCATAAGCGCAAGCTCATGCTTGCGGGCGCCGGCGTTGCCGTCGTCGCGTTGTGCGTATTCGCCGCACCGAAAGTCATGACAATGTTTTCGGCCGATGCATCGGTCAGTGGATCCCGTCTGAGCTTCGCGACCGTAGAACGCGGCCCGTTCGTGCGCGATATCGCTGCCGAAGGGAAAGTGGTCGCCGCGGTCAGTCCGACGCTGTACGCGACATCGCCAGGCGCGGTCGTTCTGAAAATTCATGCCGGCGACGTCGTGAAAAAGGGCCAGGTACTGGCGTCGATCACCAGCCCGGAACTGACCAGCAAGCTTGCACAGGAAACATCCGCCGCGAATGCGATGGAAGTCGATTTCCTGCGTGCACAGATCGATGCGCGCAAGAAGCAGCTGGAATTGCAGAAGGCCTATGACAACGCGGTCATCGACCAGCGGTCGGCCGAGCGCGACCAGGATCGCTACGAAAAGGCCTTCGGCAAGGGCGCCGTGCCCAGCATGGACGTCGATAAGGCCAAGTCGACGGTCGAGAAGGCCGTCATCACGACCAAACATGCGGAGTCCGACCGCAATCTGGACAACGACAGCCTGACCTTCGACGTGAAGTCCAAGCGCCTGGCCCACGACCGGCAGGTGCTGCTGGTGCAGGACCTCGAACGGCAGGTCGCGGACCTCGACGTGAAGTCGCCCGTCGACGGTCAGGTCGGTCAGCTCTTCATCGCCGAACGCGCCACGGTCGCGAAGGACGCACAGTTGCTCAGCGTCATCGATCTTTCGGCGCTGGAAGTCGAAATGAAGGTGCCGGAAAGCTTCGCACGCGATCTGGGCATCGGCATGCCGGGCGAGATCACGGGTAACGGCAAGGTCTGGCAGGGCAAGGTCAGTGCGATTTCGCCCGAAGTGGTCAACGGCGAAGTGTCGGCGCGTCTGCGCTTCGACGGCGAGACGCCGCAGCAGCTTCGGCAGAACCAGCGTTTGTCGGTGCGCATCCTCCTGGACAAGCGCGACAACGTACTCACGGTGGCCCGCGGTTCGTTCGTGGATGAAAGCGGCGGCCGCTATGCCTATGTCGTGCACGACGGCATTGCCGACAAGCGCGAGATTCGCGTCGGTGCGAACAGCATCGACAAAGTTGAGATCCTCGACGGCCTGAAGGCCGGCGACAAGATCGTGATTTCCGGCACCGACGGTTTCAACGGCGCCGCGCACGTGGCGATCAGTCGATGATCCGCAACGTCATGTGCCCCGTTGTGCCCCGTTAACTACCTATTACCGAAGAGGGAACCGACATGCTGAAAATGACTCACCTGGCCAAGGTCTACCGCACCGAAGTCGTCGAAACCTATGCGCTGCGCGATTTCAATATCAACGTCAAGGAAGGCGAATTCGTCGCCGTGACCGGTCCGTCCGGCTCGGGCAAAACGACCTTCCTGACCATCGCGGGTCTGCTGGAAACGTTCACGGGCGGCGAGTATCACCTCGACGGCGTGGAAGTCAGCAAGCTGGACGATAACGCCCGCTCGCGCATTCGCAACGAAAAAATCGGCTTCATCTTCCAGGCGTTCAACCTGATTCCCGATCTGAATGTGTTCGATAACGTGGAAGTCCCGCTGCGATATCGCGGCATGAAGTCCGCCGAACGCAAGCAGCGGATCATGGATGCGCTGGAGCGCGTGGGCCTGGCTTCGCGTGCCAAGCACTACCCGGCCGAACTGTCCGGCGGTCAGCAGCAGCGCGTGGCGATTGCCCGTGCGCTCGCCGGCTCGCCGCGCCTGCTACTGGCCGATGAGCCGACCGGGAACCTCGATACGCAGATGGCTCGCAGCGTGCTGGAACTGCTGGAAGAGATCCATCGCGAAGGTGCGACCATCGTCATGGTGACCCATGATCCGGAGCTGGCTGCGCGCGCGCAGCGCAACGTGCACGTCATCGATGGCCAGGTGGTCGATCTTGCCGAAGACCCGCGCTTCCATGCGAATGCGCATCTTGTCGGTGCGAACTCGTAAACCAGCCAGTCGTTCGGGGAGGGGCGCGGCGTTTGCCGCGCAAAGGCGGTTAATGCCGCATCATGCTGGGGATCGATAGCCATGTTCGCCTATTACCTGCAACTCGGCCTGCGCAGTCTGCGCCGGAATCCAATGCTTACCGCGCTGATGGTCATGGCGATCGGATTCGGTGTGGCCGCGTCCATGACCACTTACTCGGTGTTTCGCGCGACATCGCGCAATCCGATTCCGCAGAAATCCGACGTGCTCTACATGGTGCAGGTCGACAACTGGGGACCGGAAAATACCGAGAAGGGCGAGCCGCCGGATGCTTTGACTTATATCGATGCCGTGGCCCTCGGACGTGCGAAACAGGCGCACCGGCAGACCGCGATCTATCCGATCGGTCCTTCGGTCATTCCGGACGACCCGTCGCGTCTTCCGATGCGTCAGGGGTCTTATGCGGTCGGGGCGGACTTCTTCCCCATGTTCGACGCGCCGTTCCTCCAGGGCGGTCCGTGGACGACCGAGGACGACGATAAGCATGCCAGCGTGATCGTCATCGATCGAAAGCTCAACGACAAACTGTTCAACGGTGGTCAGAGCGTCGGCAAGCAGGTGAATCTGGATGGCCGTCTGTTCCGGGTGACGGGCGTCATCGATGAATGGAATCCGCAGCCGCGCTTCTTCGACGTCGTTAATACCGGTGGCTTCGACGATCCGCCGGGCCTCTATATTCCCTACAACCGCGCTGTCGATCTGCAGTTGCCGACCAACGGCAATAACAACTGCGCGAAGGATCCGGGAGAGGGTTGGGACAATTACGTTCGTTCCGAGTGCATCTGGAACGGGTTCTGGGTCGAACTTCCCAGCAAGGCCGATGCCGCGGCATACAAGCGCTACCTCGAAGGCTACGCGGCGGAACAGCAGCGCGCGGGGCGCTTCAGCTGGGCTCCGAATGTGCGGCTGCGCAACGTTATGGAATGGCTCGACGTGCAGCATGTCGTTCCGCCCGAGTCGCAGATTTCGCTGGCTGTATCCCTCGGCTTTCTCGTGATCTGTCTCGTCAATACGGTGGGTTTGCTGCTTGCCAAGTTCATGCGGCGCGCACCGGAGATCGGCGTACGTCGGGCGCTCGGCGCCTCCCGTCGCACCATTTATGCGCAGTTCCTTATCGAAGCCGGGACCGTGGGTCTTGCGGGCGGTTTGCTGGGACTGATCCTGACGGGTGTCGGTGTGCTGGGTGTCGGGCTGGTGTTTCCCAAGGACATCGCCCGTCTGGCAACGCTGGATCCCGCGCTGATTCTTCTGACGCTGGTGGTGGCTGTCGCCGCCTCGCTGATCGCGGCCTTCTATCCCACGTGGCGCGCCGCTCAGGTGCAGCCGGCGTGGCAGCTCAAATCCAACTAAGGGGCGGTGTCATGCAGATCAAACCGATTCTCGCCGCGCTTCGCCGGCACAAGGCAGGCACCATCCTGATCGCGCTGCAGATCGCGCTGACCCTGGCGATCGTATGCAACGCGCTGTTCATCATCGAGCAGCGCGTCTCGCGGCTGTCGCGCACCACGGGCATGGACGAAACCAATGTCATTGCGATCGCCAACCGATATGTCGGGCCGGGCACGAGCTTCACGCCCACGGTGAAAACGGACCTCGCCGCCATTCGTAACCTGGCGGGCGTGGAAGATGCGTACGCGACGAACTCCTATCCGCTGCGCAACGGCGGCTGGTCGATGGGCGTGCGTCTGAAACCCGATGCGAAAAAGGAAATCACGTCGACGACGCTGTACTTCATCGACGACCATGCGCTGAAGACGCTTGGCGTGAAGCTGATCGAAGGTCGCAATTTCAACGCGGGCGAAGTCATTTCGCTGGACCCGCGCAATTCGACGTCCCTGCCGCAGGTCATCATTACCAAGGCTCTCGCGCAGAAGTTGTTCGCGGACGGCAAGGCGCTGGGCAAGACGATCTATCTCTCGCAGGAAGGCAAGCCTTCTACCGTTATCGGGGTGGTCGAGAAGCTGCAGGTGCCCTGGGTCGGTACGTGGGCGGGCAAATTCGACCAGAACGCCGCCGTGCTTCCGGCTATTCTCGACAGCAACTATCAGAACTTCGTGGTCCGTACGCGGCCAGGACAGCAGGAAGCGATGCTGAAAGCGCTTCCCAAGACGCTGTACGCCACCAGCCGCATGCGCGTCATTCCCGAGGAAACCGGTATCCGCACGTTCGAGCAGGTCCGCGCACGGGCGTACGAAACCGATCGCGGCATGGCGATCCTGATGGGTATCGTCTGTGCCGTGCTGCTGGCGATTACGGCGGCGGGCATCGTAGGCCTGTCCAGTTTCTGGGTCGGCCAGCGGCGCAAGCAGATCGGCGTTCGCCGGGCGCTTGGCGCCACGAAAAGCGACATCCTCAGTTACTTCATGACCGAGAACTTCCTTATCGCGCTGGGTGGCGTCATCGTAGGTTCCCTGCTTGCGGTCGGCATGAATCAGTGGCTGTTCACCCGGTTCGAAATGGAGCGGCTTTCGCTGACTTATGTTGCGGTGGGTGTTGTGGCCCTGCTTGCCTTGGGGCAGGCGGCGGTGCTGGCACCGGCGTTGCGCGCATCGCGTGTATCGCCGGTTGAAGCGACGCGTACGGTCTGAAGCGAAGCCATACGGAGATATAGATGTTCGGCTATTACATTGAACTGGCTGTGCTGAGCCTGCGGCGCAACCGCATGCTTACCGCGTTGATGATACTCGCCGTGGCACTTGGTATCGGTGCGAGCATGACGACATTCACCGTGCTTCACGTGCTCTCGGGAGATCCGCTGCCGGGCCGCAGTCACACATTGTTTTATCCGCAGTTGGACGCGCGTTCGCTGGATGGCTACGAGCCCGACAGCGAGCCTGCCAACCAGGTGACCTGGGTCGACGGGATGAACCTGTTGCGGGCCCATCGGGGCGATCGTCAGGCCCTGATGACCGGTGGTGCGGTACCCATCCAGCCGGACAATGGAAGCATCGATCCGTTCTATTCGCGCGCGCGCTATACGACAGCCGATTTCTTCCCGATGTTCGAGGTCCCGTTCCGCTATGGACATGCATGGGGGCCGGAGGAGGACGATTCGAAGGCGCGTATCGCGGTCATCGATTCGGCGCTGAACGACAAGCTTTTCGGTGGTGTCGACAGCACAGGCCGCACGCTTCGCGTCAACGGCTCGGATCTTCGCATTATTGGCGTACTGGCCGACTGGAGGCCGAGTCCACACTTCTACGATCTCAATATGGGCGGCTATTCCGAGGCGGAGGGCGTGTTCATTCCGCTCTCGACCTCCCGTGCTCTCGTGTTGGGGCGCAGTGGGTCCGTGGATTGCTGGGGCAAGGGGTCCGGCGCCGAAGACCAGCTCGAAAGCGCCGACTGCGTCTGGCTGCAGTACTGGGTACAACTCGATACGGCGGAGAAGGCGACGGCGTATAAGGAATTTCTCCAGCATTACTCGCAGGAACAGCATGCACTCGGCCGCTTCGAGCGCCCGCCGAACGTTCGTCTGCGCGATCTGATGGGCTGGCTCGACTATCAGAAGGTCGTGCCGGGCGATGTCAAACTGCAAACCTGGCTGGCATTCGGCTTCTTGCTGGTGTGCCTGGTCAATACCGTGGGCCTGATGCTCGCCAAGTTCATGCGCAGGTCCGGTGAGGTTGGTGTTCGCCGCGCGCTCGGCGCGTCGCGTCGGGCTATCTTCGCGCAGTTGCTGACCGAAGCCGGCATCGTAGGACTGGTGGGTGGTCTGGCGGGTCTGCTGCTGGCGATACTCGGACTGTGGCTTGTCCGGCTGCAGCCGGACAAATACGCATCGCTCGCGCACCTGGACTTGTCCATGCTCGCCACTACCTTCCTGCTGGCCGTCGGCGCAACGCTTGTCGCCGGGCTGCTGCCCGCATGGCGCGCATGCCAGATCGCGCCGGCACTGCAACTGAAATCCCAGTGACGGTGACTATGGACATTCTTCCGATTCTTTCGACCCTGCGCCGACACAAAACCACGGCGGCACTGGTCATTCTGGAGATCGCACTGACCTGCGCGATCGTCTGCAATGCTGTATTCCTGATCGGTCAGCGCCTCGATCGTATCCATTTGAGTAGCGGTATCGTGGAGAACGAGCTCGTCCAGATCACGATGTCGGGCATCGGCAAACCGAAAGACGCTCATGCCCGCGCGCTCGAAGACATCGCGGCACTGCGCAGCATTCCGGGCGTCGAGTCCGCCGTACTGGTCAATCAGATACCGTTCGGCAACGCGTCCTGGAACTCGTCGATCAAGCTCACCGCCGAGCAGAAGGTGGGGACGGCAAGCGCCACGCAATATTTCGGCGATGGCGTGATCGAAACCTTCGGTCTGCAACTCATCGCGGGTCGCAAGTTCGATCCGGGCGAATACACCTGGTTCGACGAAGACCGCGCAGCAAAGCCCGGCGCGTCACCGAATGTCGTGATCATCACCGAAACGCTGGCGAAGAGGCTCTTCCCGGGCGAAAGCGCGCTAGGCAAGGAAATCTGGAGCGGTACGGACGCGGTACGGGTGGTCGGTGTCGTGAAGAGCCTGGTCCGGCCGTCTATTTTCGACTACAAGGCCGCCGAATACAGCATGATTTATCCTCTCCGGATGACGATGGACATGGGGGCGAGCTATATCCTTCGCACGAAACCCGGCGATCGCGATCGGGTTATTGCCGCAGGCGTGGCGAAACTCAAGGAGCTCGACAGTCGTCGCATCGTGACGAACAAACGACCCTTCGAAGATGTCCGTAACGAGTTCTTCGCCGGGGAGCGGGCAATGACCGGGCTGCTCGTTGCCGTGTGCTTCGCGTTGCTGTTGATTACGGCGCTCGGCATTGTCGGCCTCGGTAGTTTCTGGGTCGCCCAGCGTCGTCGGCAGATCGGCGTACGTCGCGCGCTGGGCGCACGTAAGACCGACATCCTTCGTTACTTCCAGACCGAGAATTTCCTGCTCGCGACGATCGGTATCGGTATCGGCATGGCGCTGGCCTATGGAATCAATCTTTTCCTGATGGTCCATTACGAATTGCCGCGCCTCCCGGCGATCTATTTCCCCGTAGGAGCAGTATCGCTTTGGCTGCTGGGTCAGGCCGCCGTTCTCGGCCCGGCGTTGCGGGCCGCTTCCGTTCCCCCCGTCGTGGCGACCCGCGGATGACCCCGGGCCGGGCATAATGCCGATGGGGGTCGACGGGGTTGCAACCTTTTCGTCGGCGGCGGCATCCATCGTTGCATGCGAAAGGACATCATGCGTTCCGTACTGATTATCGATGACAACCCCGCGGTGGGCGAGGCGCTTTCTCTTGCGCTCTCCCTGCGGGATATCCGTGCGCTGGTAGCGCATACCCCCGAGGAAGGGCTCGACATCCTGGCGCGCGAGCAGATCGACGTCGTCATCCAGGATATGAACTTCACGGCCGACACCACATCGGGCGAGGAAGGCTCTGCGCTGTTCAGGGAGATACGCTCGCGGCATACGGACCTGCCCGTGATCCTGCTGACCGCCTGGACGCATCTGGAAAGCGCCGTCGAACTGGTGAAGGCCGGCGCCGCCGACTATCTCGCCAAGCCCTGGGACGACGCCAAGCTGCTTCAGACGGTGGAGAACCTGCTGGAGCTGTCCGAATCCACACGCGAAGTCACGCGTGCCCGCATCGAACGGCGCAAGCGTCGCGAGGCGTTGCAAAGCAAATACGAACTCGACGGTCTGGTCTTCGCCTCCGAAGGCATGGGCCGCACCATCGAACTGGCCTGCCAGGTGGCCCGATCCGATATCCCCGTGCTGGTGACCGGCCCCAACGGTGCCGGCAAGGAACGCATCGCGGCTATCGTGCACGCCAACTCGCCGGTCCGTCGCGGCCCGTTCATCGCGGTGAACTGCGGTGCGCTACCCGGCGAGCTGATCGAAGCCGAACTGTTCGGTGCCGATGCCGGGGCCTATACGGGCGCCAACAAGGCGCGCGAAGGCCGTTTCGAAATGGCCGACGGCGGTACGCTGTTCCTCGATGAAATCGGTAACCTGCCACTTCCGGGCCAGATGAAACTACTGCGCGTGCTGGAAACGGGACAGTTCGAGCGGCTGGGTTCCGGACGCACGCGTCAGGCGAAGGTGCGCGTCATCAGCGCGACCAACGCCGACCTGAAGAGCATGATCCGTGCGGGAACGTTCCGCGAAGATCTTTATTACCGGCTCAACGTCATCGAAGTGAACCTGCCGCCGCTCGCCGAACGCACCGACGATATCCTGCCGCTGGCCGAGCATTTCCTCGAAGAGCGCGCTTCGTTGACGGAAGAGGCTCGCGAAGCGCTGCTGGCGCATAGCTGGCCGGGCAACGTACGGGAACTGAAGAACGCGATCATGCGTGCGGCGTTGCTTGCGCCACAGGGACGTATCGAGGCGACGCATCTGAACCTTCCGACCGCGGTTTCCGTCGCGGCGCGCAACCTGGACGAACCGACACGCGAATCCGTCGAGGCGGCGCTGGCTTCGGCCGGCGGCGTCATCAGTCGCGCGGCGAATTCGCTCGGGTTGTCCCGGCAGGCGCTGTACCGTCGCATGGAGCGCTACGGCCTGGCGACGTGATCTGATAGCGTTGCGACGGTCGCCGGGGGATAGGGGAGTGCGTGCATGAGAAAGATGTCCCTCGAAGGGCGGATGACGATCCTGATCGGCAGCTCCGCGCTGGTCGGTGCGCTCGTCTTCGCATCGGTCACCGAATGGCCGCTACCGCAGCTGATCAACTGGATGGGCAGTTCGCCGAAACACCCGGTCGTGGTCTCGGAGCCGATCGGTCCCTGGGGTGCGCTCACGCTCAGCGTGCTGGTGCTGCTGCCGTTGTCGGCATGGCTGGCGCATGCGGTCATGCAGCCGCTGCGCAGCCTGATGCGCGCGTTGCAAAGCGCCGTGGCCAGCTATCGCGATGGCGACTTCAGCGTTTCCATCGCCTCGTCGCGTAGCGACGAGCTGGGCGATCTGATCCATATGCACAACGCGCTGGGCCAGACCCTGCGCGACCAGCGTCAGCATCTTGCCCAGCGGGAGCTCATGCTCGATACGGTGGTGCAGAACACGCCCGTTGCGCTGGTGCTGACCGACGCGCAGGGCAAGGTGACCTACGCCAATATTGCGGCGCGTCATCTGTTCAACGAAGGCCGGACACTGGCCGGGCTGAATTTCGAAGATATGTTGGCCACGATGCCCGAAGCCCTGCGCAAGGCCGCGCAGGGGGGCGAGGACGCCTTGCTGACCGTCGAGATGGATGGAGGAGAGGAAACCTTCCATCTTTCGCAGCGCAATTTCCGACTGCAGGGCCGGCCGCATCGCCTTCAGCTGTATCGGCGCATGACGCGCGAGCTTTCCAGACAAGAAGTGGCGACGTGGAAGCGGGTGATCCGCGTGATCAGTCACGAACTCAACAATTCACTCGCGCCGATTTCCTCGCTGTCGCATTCCGGGGCCGAACTGGTGCGACGGGGCGATCTGGAGCGGCTGCCCGGCGTATTCGCTTCCATAGGCGATCGCGCGCGACACCTGCATGGTTTCATCGCCGGCTATGCGAGTTTTGCGAAGCTTCCGAGCCCTCAGCCGCAATCCATCGAGTGGAAGCCCTTCCTCGACGCGCTGGCGCTCCATTGCGAGTTCCGGTTGGAGTCCGCCGCACCCGAGCAGCCCGGACGGTTCGACGCGGTCCAGATCGAGCAGGTGCTGATCAACCTGATCAAGAACGCGCACGAGGCCGGAGGCGCGCCGGAGGAGGTCACTCTGGGTCTCCACGTCATCGGCCGCGAGCTTCGGATCGAGGTCGCCGATCGTGGGCCGGGAATGAACGAAATGGTGCTGGCACAGGCCTTGCTGCCGTTCTATTCGACCAAGCGCTCCGGCACCGGCCTGGGCCTGGCGCTGGCGCGCGAGATCGCGGAAGCACATGGCGGCCGCATCGCACTGGCCAACCGCGAAGGCGGCGGGTTGCGCGTCAGCCTTCTGTTGCCGCTGCCCTGACGACGTTCACCTATACTCCCCCTTATCCACAGGAACCGGAGTAGAGGGAATGGGAAGTATCGTCGCGCTGGTTGTCGTCATGGTCGTGGTTGTCGTCCTCGCCAAACTGATCCGTATCGTGCCGCAGGGTTATGAGTGGACCGTCGAGCTGTTCGGCAAGTACACGGGCACTCTCACACCGGGCCTGCATTTCCTTATTCCGTTCGCCTTCGGCATCGGCCGGAAAATGAACATGATGGAACAGGTGCTGGACGTTCCGTCGCAGGACGTCATCACCAAGGACAACGCTGTCGTGCGAGTCGACGGTGTGGTGTTCTATCAGGTACTGGACGCAGCCAAGGCGGCGTACGAAGTCGCCAACCTCGAAGGCGCGGCACTCGCGCTGATCATGACCAATATCCGTACCGTGCTCGGTTCGATGGACCTGGACGAAAGCCTGAGCCAGCGCGATGCGATCAACGCCAAGTTGCTTGGCGTGATCGACGAAGCGACCCATCCGTGGGGCGTCAAGGTCACCCGCATCGAGATCAAGGATATTTCGCCGCCGCGCGACCTCGTCGACGCCATGGCGCGCCAGATGAAGGCCGAGCGCGAGAAGCGCGCGAACATCCTCGATGCCGAGGGTTACCGGCAGGCGGCCATCCTTAAAGCGGAAGGCGAAAAGCAGTCCGCCATTCTCGAAGCCGAAGGCAAGAAAGAGGCTGCGTTCCGTGAAGCGGAAGCCCGCGAGCGCAAAGCCGAAGCCGAGGCGAAGGCGACGACCATGGTATCCACGGCGATCGCTGGCGGCGACGTCAACGCGCTCAATTACTTCGTGGCCAACAACTACGTCGAGGCACTGAAGGAAATGGCGAAGTCGCCCAACCAGAAGATGCTGCTGCTACCGATCGAGGTGACCGGCATCCTGGGTTCGCTGGCGGGTATCGCCGAGCTGGCGAAGGACTCGCTCAGTTCCCAGCAGCAGGCACGCGCGACGCATAACAATGCGAGTGCGGACGTACGTACACCGCCGCCGATTCGCTGACGACATGGGGGCCGACGTGGCATTGCATTATCTCTGGTGGATCGTCGCTCTTGTTCTTATCGGTGGCGAGGTCATCCTGCCTGGCTACTTCATGTTGTGGATTGGCATCGCCGCGGCGGCGATGGGCATCGTGCTGCTGGCCGCGCCCGATCTCGGGCCGATCGCGCAGGCGGTGATTTTCGCCGCCTTCGCCTTCGTTTCCTGCTTCGTTTACTGGAAGCTGGTCCGGCCGCGCATCGAGCGCATTCCGGCGGGCAACGAACGGCTCAATCGTCGTGGCGAGCAGATGATCGGTCAGCGTTACGAGCTGATCGAGCCCATCGTCAACGGTCGCGGCAAAGCGCGCGTCGGCGATGGCATGTGGCTGGTCAGCGGACCAGACCTGCCCGCGGGCACGAAGGTGGAAGTCACGGGTGTGGACGGCACGACGCTGCAGGTAAAGGCATGGGCGTCGTAGGAACCCACGTCCCGACCTCGTTCGCCACCACGGCGATCAACACGCGGATCGCGTTCCTCGTCGAACTGGCCCGGCGCCTCCATCAGTACGGCACCACGGCGCCGCGCCTGGAAGGCGCCATGTCCAGCGTGGCGCAGCGTCTTGGCCTGGTCGCCGATGTCTGGTCCAGTCCCACCGCGATCATCGTGTCCTTCGCCGACCAGGCGCAGGGCGACGAAGGCGTGGCGCAGGTCACCCAGGTCATGCGCTTGCCGCCCGGCGATGTGAACCTTGCGCGTCTGTGCGAGGCGGATCGCATCGCGGACGCGGTCATCGATGGGCAGATGGGGCTGCGCGAGGGCTTCCAGTCGCTGCGTGCGCTGGGTGCCCCGGATACCCGGCGTGCGCAGGCCGGTCTGATCGCCAGCTACGGTCTGGCCGCCGCCACGGTCGTGGCGCTGCTGCTGCACAGCTCGTGGGTGGACCTGATCACGGCGGGCTTCATCGGCATCGTCATCGGCAGCATTACCGTCGCGTCCGCTACCCGTCCGCGTCTCGCCGTCGCCAGCGAAGCCATCAGCGCCATGGTGGCGACCGTCATCGCTACCGTCGTCAGCGCGTATATCGTGCCGCTGGCATTAAAGTCGGTCATTCTCGGCAGCCTCATCGTGCTGCTTCCCGGCATGGCGCTGACGACCGCCGTACGCGAGATATCCAGCGGACATCTCGTGGCGGGTGTCGCGCGGATGGGCGGTGCCGTCGCCACGTTGCTCAAGCTGACGTTCGGCGCCGTCGCGGCCAGCCAGGTTTGCGAGGCCATCGGCATCCAGACCCACGATTACGTGGTGCCACCATTGCCCGCCTGGGCCGACTGGCCGTCGCTGGTTCTGGGTTCCTTCGCCTTCGCCATCCTGTTTCGCGCGGCGCGGCGCGACTGGCTGGTCGTGATGGGGGCGGTGATTCTGGGTTATCTCGCCACACGCTGGGGCGGCTCGATTTCCGGTTCGCTGCCCGGTGCGCCGGTCGGCGTATTCATTGGCGGGGTGCTGCTCGGCGCATTGAGCAATGTATATGCGCGGTTCGCGCACCAGCCCGGAGCGGTAGTACGCGAACCGGGGATTATTCTTCTGGTGCCGGGAAGCGTAAGTTTCCGCAGCGTGTCCTATTTACTGGATCGGGACGCCTCACTGGGCATGGATACCGGATTGCTCGGCATCACCCTGCTGGTGTCGCTGGTCGCGGGCCTTCTGTTCGGCGATTTGCTGGTGGCACCGCGCCGCTCGCTTTAATCGTCCGCGATCGACCATAAAAAACGCCGGCATGGCGCCGGCGTTTTTTATGATCGATGCGTCGGAATCAGACCAGAAGGTCTTTTTCCTTCTTACCGGCCTTCAGCGCTTCGTTGAACCAGCGCGGGCGCTTGCCGCGACCGGACCAGGTCTGCTCGGGACTGAGGGGATTGCGATATTTCGGAGCGACGGTGCCGCCGACACGCTTTACCTTGCCGCGTGCGCCGAATACGTCGTCGAATACGAAGCCTTCGGCCTTGATCAGCGCGTGGATTTTCTCGCGCAGCTTCACCACTTTGTCTTTGCGCAATTCGTTCTGACGCGATTGTGCCTTCGTGATCAGATCGTTCAGCTGATTGTGATTGAGATTTTTGATATCGACCGCCATGGGAAACTCCGCATTTTTTTTGGTTGAACTCTATTGCCCCGCACCATGAGTCGTTCGCGGGAATGCTCATGGTGAATTACCTGCCGATTCTCGCCCACGCGTACGTTAAATGCAAAAAGCCGGGCTTTAAGCCCGGCTTTTCGTAAAACTACCGCGTTCGATTAATAGGCTTTAATACGATTAATCTGAAAACCTCAAGCGAGAAGTGCCAGCAGGTCGTCGCGGGTAATGGCGCGAGCTTCGGTTTCGGTGCGCTGGCGATATTCCAGGGTACCGGCGGCGAGACCGCGTTCGCTGACGACGACGCGATGCGGAATGCCGATCAGTTCCATGTCGGCGAACATCGAGCCGGCGCGCAGGCCACGGTCGTCCAGCACCGTTTCGATGCCGGCCTGCGACAGTTCCCGGTAGAGCGATTCGGCCGCTTCGCTGACTTCCGGCGAGTTCTTGGGATTGATCACGCATACCGCGACACGCCACGGCGCCATGGCATCCGTCCAGATCATGCCCGCGTCGTCATGACGCTGCTCGATGGCGGCGGCGACGATGCGACTGACGCCGATGCCGTAACAACCCATGTACATGGTGGCGAGCTTGCCCTGGTCGTCGAGGACGTTGGCTCCCATGGCTTCGGCGTACTTCTGGCCAAGCTGGAAGATATGGCCCACTTCGATACCGCGTGCCAGGTGCAGCGTGCCGTGGCCGTCCGGCGAGGCATCGCCTTCGACGACTTTGCGCAGATCGACCACGCGGTCGATGCGGGCGTCGCGCTGCCAGTTGGCTCCCGTGTAGTGGGTGCCGTCCTGATTGCCGCCGCAGACGAAGTCCGCCAGCATGGCCGCGTTGCGATCGACGATGACCGGAATGCTTTCGGGCAGGCCGACCGGGCCGATGAAACCGGGGCGCGTGCCGATGGCGGCGATAATTTCCTCTTCGCTGGCGAGCTCGGACTCATCCGGCAGTTCGGGCAGGTGGGCCGCCTTCACTTCGTTGAGTTCGTGGTCGCCGCGGACGCACAACGCCACAAGGCCTTCGCGGCCGCGCACGATGATCGTCTTGACGCACTGTGCCGGCGACACGCTGAGCGCAGCGGAGACTTCGTCGATGCTGCGCTGGGTCGGCGTCGGAACCCGGATCAAGCCGGCGGACGGCGCGGGGCGCTCGCCTGTCGGCGCGAGGGCTTCGGCCAGTTCGATATTGGCGGCGTAGCGGGAACCGTCCGAGAAGGCGATGGCGTCTTCGCCCGAATCGGCCAGTACCTGGAATTCGTTGCTGGCGCTGCCGCCGATCGCGCCGGTATCGGCGTCCACCGCGCGGAACGTCAGTCCCAGACGGGTGAAGATGCGCGAATAGGCGTCGTACATCACCTTGTAGGTTTCAGCGAGCGATTCGTGGGTCAGATGGAAGGAATAGGCATCCTTCATCAGGAATTCGCGCGCGCGCATCACGCCGAAACGCGGGCGGATTTCGTCGCGGAACTTGGTCTGGATCTGGAAGAAATTAAGCGGCAGCTGCTTATAGCTTTTCAGTTCGTTGCGCGCGAAATCGGTAATGACTTCCTCGTGCGTCGGGCCGTAGCAGAAGTCCTGCTCCTTGCGATCCTTGATCTTCAGCAACTGGTTGCCGAATTTCTCCCAGCGACCGGTTTCTTCCCAGAGCTCGCGCGGCTGTACCGACGGCATCAGCATTTCGATGGCGCCGGCACGGTTCATTTCCTCGCGGACCACGTTTTCCACCTTGCGCAGCACTCGCAGGCCCAGCGGCGACCAGGTGTACAGGCCCGAAGCGAGCTTGCGAATCATCCCGGCGCGCAGCATCAGCTTGTGGCTGGCGACTTCGGCGTCGGCGGGTACTTCCTTGACGGTGGCTAGGTGAAACTGGCTGAGACGCATGAGTCTGAAGATCCGGGGTAAAGAAGGAGATTATAGGCGTGCACCATGGCCGCGCGCCCGTCCGGGGCGGCGCGGAACCCGGCTCAAGGGCCGTCGGCCGGTTACTTGCAGTAAGTCTGGTATTGCGTCTGAGCCGCTTCCTGCTGCTGCTTGCGGCCATTGGCGTCCAGCTGTGTCTGGCCGCCTTTGCCGTCGTCGGCCGAGACGGGCTGGCTCGATGCCAGCAGGTCGATATTGGCTTTCAGCTGAGTGCAGAGCTTCTTCCGGTTGTCCGGCGTGTCGGCGGTAGTCCCGGCCGGAGCCTTGCTCGCGGCCGCCGGGGCTGGCGCAGGCGCGGGAACGGGCCCCGGAGCCTCGGCGGTCCCGTTGGTATGGACCTTGTCGAACTTCGTGCCGGTGGTCGGCGGAGCATCGGTGTAGTGGGTGACGCCTTGCGCGTCCTTCCACTTATAGAACTGCGCCTGGCCGTGGGCCATGGTGGCAACCGAAACGAGCAGAGCGACGACCAGGTAACGGCGCATGGAGCGGAATCCAGTGGGTGATGGCGCGGGTACAGTTATCATCCGTGGCGGGCGCATACAAGCGGCCCGTCCCGCAATGTGACCCAGGACACGCGGCAGGCGGTCTACGCACGCATCGTCCCAGTCCATTAAACTGATTGCCCACCGTCCCGGAATGGACCATGACCGATCCGACTCCCGCTCGGGCGCCGCGCCATCGCGGCATCTACCTTCTGCCGAACCTGTTTACGACGGGAGCCATGTTTTCGGGCTTCTACGCCATTGTGTCCGCCATCAACGGGCACTACGCGACGGCGGCATTCGCCGTGTTCGTCGCTGGCGTACTGGACGGCATGGACGGGCGCGTGGCGCGTATGACCAATACGCAGAGCGAATTCGGCGTCCAGTACGACTCCCTGTCCGACCTGGTCAGCTTTGGCCTGGCGCCCGCGCTGGTCATGTACACCTGGGCGCTCTCGTCCCTGGCCGACTACGGCCGGGTCTGGGGCAAGATCGGCTGGGCGGCCGCCTTCATCTATGCGGTCTGCGCGGCGCTTCGCCTCGCGCGGTTCAACACCCAGGTGGGCGTCGCCGATAAGCGCTATTTCCAGGGTCTTGCCAGCCCGGCGGCCGCGGGGCTGTGCATGTCCTTCGTCTGGACCATGGAAAAATTCGATATTCCGGGGCCGTCGGTGGCGTTCTTCGCCATGCCGCTGGCCATCCTTGCCGGCCTTCTGATGGTCAGCAACGTGCGCTATTACAGCTTCAAGGCGTGGCCGAAGGGTGACCGCGTGTCGTTCATATGGCTGATCGCCGCGGTATTGATCGTGGTGGCGCTACTGATCGACACGGCACGCGTTCTTTTCGCCGTGGCGGTCATCTACGTGGTGTCCGGTCCGGTGATGACGCTTTGGGGTCGTGCGACCCATCGTCGCCGCGCGCGTCGGCACGCGCGGGCGCAGGGCTGACCGGTGGCCGCCGTTGCCGCCATCGCCGACCCACGCAGGCGTGCACGCCTGCTTCGCGTCATGGGCGTCACGTCATGGCGTCTGCGGACGCAGCCGGGTGCCTCTGTCGACGACTCCGCGAATGATGCCGGCGGTTCGGTCATGGGCGTCGATGCGGTCTGTGTGATCGTCATTCCGTCCGGTTGCAGCGAGCGCGAACTCGACCTGCTGGGCCGCGCCTTGCGTGCTTCGGGGCCGGTCGTGGCCCGTGCGGCGCGGCTGGAAGTCGGCGCGCAAGGGCTTGGGCCGGTACCTGTGGCGCGCTCCTATCTTGTGTTCGGCGAAGGTCAGGCCCGTGCGTTGGGACACGATCTTCCCGCGGCCGTGATGAGTGCGGCGCACATCGTTCTGGTCGATACGCCGGCGGCCGTCCTGGCCGATCCCGCCGCCAAGCGGCGCTTGTGGAATGGCCTGCGCGCCCTGAGGCGCGCCCTGGCCACGAGCTGACCGGAATGGTCGCGGTTGCCCGGCCTTCGACGGAAGTTCGCGCGATGCATCGCGAGGACCTGGACGCCGTGGTCGCGATCGAACAGGAGTCGTACGACTTCCCCTGGACCGCCGGTATTTTCCGCGACTGTCTGCAGGTGGGACATAACTGCTGGGTGATCGTGCACGACGGGGAAATCGCCGGTTACGGCATCTTGTCGGTGGCTGCCGGCGAGGCGCATGTGCTGAATATCTGTATTGCGAATCAGCACCGGGGCTTGGGATATGGACGACGGATGATGGGGCGTTTGCTGGATCTGGCGCGCTGGTATGGCACCGAGCGCGTATTCCTCGAAGTGCGGCCTTCCAATCCTGTGGCCAAGGCGTTGTACGAGTCGCTGGGGTTTGCGCAGATTGGCCGGCGGCCGGGGTATTACCCGGCTAAGTCCGGGCGTGAGGATGCGATTGTCATGGCGTTGGATATGCTTTCGCCCGCTTTGTAGTAGCGGTTTGCTTTGCCTGACACGTCCGAACGCAGAGATGTCCGCTTGAAAACCTCGCGGCCATCGACCACCCCGCCGCGGGCTCCGGCCTGCACAGGAGCGACGGACGGTAAGGGGGATGGGGTTCCGTTCCTTACCGCCGCACGTCGCGATGCTTTACTCCCGCAACAATTCCATAGGCGATGTCCGCAACACCTTCCGCGTACCAAACAATCCGATGGCCATGACAACGAACGCCGCGAGCGCGGCAGCACCGATCAATGGCCCCAGCGGCGGCACGAAGCCTTCGATATGGAAGATCGCATGACCCAGCCAGATGCCCGCGCCGGTAGCACCCAGTGCCGCGGTGAGTCCGGCGACCAATCCCAGTAACGCGAATTCGCAAGCGGCCGCGGCACGTAGCTGGCCGCGTCTTGCACCCAGCGTGCGCAGCAGTGCGGCTTCGTGACGGCGTTCCTGTGCGCTGGCGGCCAACGCGGCGGCAAGGACGAGTGCGCCGGCTAGCAGGCTGAAGCCGAGTACCCAGCGCACGGCGGAACCGACGCGATCGACGATTTCCCTGACCCGGTCGAGCAGCGCATCGACATCGACCAGACTGAGATTGCCGTAGTCGCGCGATAGCCTTGCCAGGTCGTCGGCGTGTCCGCGTGGCAGGTAGAAACTGGCCAGCCAGGTGTGCGGCAGATCGGCGGAGTGAGCGGGATCGAGAAGCAGGAAGAAGTTGACGCGGAAGGAACTCCAGTCGACCTGGCGGACACTTGCCACGCGCGCTTCCACTTCGCCTTCGCCGATGACGAAGCGCATGCGATCGCCGATTTTCAGACCGAACATGTCGCGCCAGGTCGTATCGATGGAAACCTCCGCCTGCGCGGGCCGTTCGCCGGACCACTGGCCGCCGACGACCACGTTCGACGGCGGCAGGTCGCCGCTCCAGGACAGACGCAACTGGCGGTCGGACCAGTCTTTCGCGCGCTCGTCCTTGAAGGTGAGCTGGGCGATGGGCTTGTCGTTGATGGCGGTGAGTTTGCCGACCGCGAGCGGGAGCATGTTGAGTTTGTTGGCGCCGAGACCGGCGAGTCGATGTTCGAAGTCGGCGCGCTGGTCGTCCTGGAGATTGAGTGCGAACCAGTTGGGCGTATCGGCGGGAAGCTCGCGACGCCAGCCGTCGAGCAGTGCGGGCGCGATGACCGCGAGAAGTAACAAAGCGCAAAGTCCCAGCGAGAGGGCCGTTGCCTGGATGAGACTGAGTCCGCGCCGCCGGGCGAGTGCCGCGAGGCCGAGGCGCAATGCAGGATGTGCGCCGGGCGCGACGCGTCGCGCGATCCACAGGAGCCCGGCGGAGAGGCCGGCGGCCACCACCGCGACACCGGTAAGGCTGACGGCGAGGATGCCTGCGAGTTTCGCCGAATCGGCTTGCAGCCAGACCAGCGCGAGCGCGACGACCAGCGGTACAAGGTAAAGCACGTCGAAACGACGGACGCTACGGCTTACGCTGTCCCTGAAAACGGCAACGGGCGGTACTTCCGCCAGACGTACCAGGGGCGGAAGCGCGAAGCCCGCCAGCACGGCCAGCCCTACGGCGGCTGCGGCGAAGGCGGGGCTGAGCGGCAAGGTCGTCGGCACGCCGGCGAACATCTGGCTTGCGAAATACCAGGCGCCTTGTGCGAGCAGGAGCGAAATCGCGACGCCGATCGCCGCGGCGGGCAACGCCAGTGCGGCGAGCGTGGCGATCAGCAGGGCGGCGACGCGGCGACGCGGCGTGCCCAGGGCACGGAGCAGGGCGACTTCATTTGTCTTCCGCCGCGCGTAACGCGACGCCGCGAGCGCGATGGCGACGCCGGCAAGCAGCGCGGACAGCAGTGCGGTCAGCCGCAGGAACGAACTGGCGCGGTCGAACGCGGTGCGCATGCGTTCCTGCGTCTGTTCCGGCGTGATCAGTTCGGCGCCCTGCGGCAACGACTGGGTTTCGACGAAACGCCGCCAGTCGGCGACCTCGGCGAGCGTGCCGGCGACCAGCAGGCGATGCCGCGCGCGACTGCCCGTGGCGAGCAGGCCGGCGGCGTTTGCGTCGTCGAGACTCATCATCGCGCGCGGTGCCAGCGCGAACAGTTCGCCGCCATCGGGCAGGCGGATAAGCTCGGCCGTGACTTTCAGGTCGCGGCCGCCCAGTTGCACGGTCTGCCCCGGCTGTACGCCCAGCCCCACCATCGCGCGATGGTCGAGATAGACCTCGCCCGCCGGTGGCGCATGTGCGACGCGATCCCGACCATCGATGCCGCGGATTTCCAGCGTGCCGCGCAGGGGATAGGACGCGTCGCTCGCGAGGACATCGACCAGCTGGCTGCGCTGGTCGACAAAGGCGACGCTGGGGAAGGACGCGCCGCGCGTGCTGGAAAGCCCGCGCTGGCGCGCCGCGTCGACCAGCGGCGTGGGCAACGCCGAGGGCGCGGAGATGCCCATGTCGCCGCCGATCAGTTCCGCGGCGCTGGCCAGTACGCCGCGCTCGATACGCGTCGATAGCGTGGCGACGACGCCAAGCGCGACGACGGCGAGTACCAGCGACGCGGCGAGGGTGCGCAGTTCGACCAGGTGCCATTCGCGACGGAGCGTACGCAAGGCCAGCCGGAGGACATTCACGCCACGACTCCCAGTCGACCGTCGTGAAGTGCCGCGCTACGTGCGCAACGGCCCGCGAGATGCGGGTCATGGGTGACCAGAATGAGCGTGGTCGCGTGGACGCGATTGAGTTCGAAAAGAAGGTCGCCCACGTGTTCGCCGGTGTGCTGGTCCAGATTGCCGGTCGGTTCGTCGGCGAACAATACGCGCGGCCGGTGCACGAACGCGCGCGCCAGTGCGACGCGCTGTTGTTCGCCGCCGGAAAGCTGGGCGGGATAGTGCCGGCGGCGTGCGCCCAGGCCCACCGATTCCAGCGCCTCGCGAGCGCGGTCGCGGGCATCGTCGTTGCCTTCCAGTTCCAGCGGAAGCATGACGTTCTCTTCCGCGGTCAGGGCTGGCAGCAGATGGAACGACTGGAAGACGAAGCCGACGAGGCGGCGGCGCACGGCCGCGCGTGCTTCCTCGTCCATCGTTTCCAGGGCCTCGCCATCGAGGCGGATGCTGCCGGTGGTCGGCGTGTCCAGGCCGGCGATCAGGCCGAGCAGGGTCGTCTTGCCCGAGCCCGACGCACCGACGATGGCGAAGCTCTCGCCTTCCGCGACCGCGAGGTTCACGCCACTCAGGATATCCAGCCGGCCCTCCGGGCCTGAAACCGACTTGCTAACATCGACTACTTCGAGAAGAACACGGGAAGAATCGCTCATGCGTCGTTGCCTGATCCTGTTGCTGTTCCTGTGGTGCGCCAGTGCCGCCGCGGCTTCGCCATCGCCACGGACTGTCCTGGTGCTTGGAGACTCGCTGTCGGCCGCGCACAACATTCCGGTGGAAGCCGGCTGGGTGCACCTGCTGGAAGCGCGTACCTCGGACATGGAGCCGGCGTGGGCGCTCGTCAATGCCAGCATCAGTGGAGAAACCTCGCTGAGCGGCCGCAACCGGTTGCCGGCGCTGCTGGAGAAGTACAAGCCGGGTGTCGTGGTGATCGAGCTGGGCGCCAACGACGGTCTGCGTGGCCTGCCATTGGCGAAGCTGGGCGAAAACCTGGACGCTATGGTCGCCGCCAGCATTAAAGCTGGCTCGAAGGTGTTGTTGCTGGGCATCGAGCTGCCGATCAACTACGGGCCACAGTATCGCGACGGCCTGCGCGCGGTGTATCGCGATGCCGCCGCGAAGCACCGCGTCGCCCTCGTGCCGTTCCTGCTCGATGGCGTCGCGACGGACCCGTCGCTGATGCAGGACGACGGATTGCACCCCACAGCCAAAGGCGAGCCGCGCGTGGCGGAAAACGTATGGCCGGCGCTGAAGCCGCTACTCTAGATTTACCTTGTTGTGGGAGCGCTCTCGAGCGCAATAGCCGACGAAGCGATGAAACCATGCGCGGCAACGCCAGCCAGGAGCCCGGTCTCGCGAATGTGCGCACCCGTTTCTACGCTCCGTCGGCTATCGCGCTCGAGAGCGCTCCTACAGATGAGCTAATGGACACCCCGACGTTTTCTCCACATCGGTTGCTCGAAGATGAATACCGATCGCGGCTCTTCACACTGTTCTCACCGGCCCGGCCGTTAACTCTTCACATTTGTGAATTAGCAGAGGAGTAAGTCGATGAGTGCACACGACGAACAGAGTGGGCTGATTCTCCTGGTTGAAGATAATCGGGGAATTGCCGAGATGGTCGGCGAGTTCCTTGAGCGCAAGGGGTACTCCGTGGACTATGCCGCCGATGGCGTCAGCGGCCTCCATCTGGCCGTGACCAACAGTTACGACGTTGTCGTTCTGGATCTGATGTTGCCCGGTATGGATGGCCTGGACCTTTGCCGCAAACTCCGCAAAGACGCCAAGAAATCCACGCCGGTGCTGATGCTGACCGCGCGCGATACGCTGGACGACAAGCTGGTCGGCCTCGAGGCGGGTGCGGACGATTATCTCGTCAAGCCATTCGAAGTCCGCGAGCTGGAAGCTCGCCTGCGCGCCCTGATCCGCCGCGACCGCCGCCAGGTGTCGTCCGAAGTGCTCAATGTCGGCGACATGACGCTGGACACGGCAACGCTGCGGCTGACCCGCGAAGGTCAGGAACTGACGGTTTCGCCCATCGGTCTGAAGCTGCTGGCGATCCTGATGCGCGAATCGCCGCGCGTGGTCAGCCGGCGCGATATCGAGCGGGAAATCTGGGGCGATACGTTGCCCGATTCGGACACGCTGCGCTCGCATCTTTACAACCTGCGCCGCGTCATCGACAAGCCGTTCGACCGGCCGCTGCTGCATACCATTCATTCGGCCGGTTACCGCCTCGCCGATCTCGATTCCGAGGTTGCGGCTTCGCAATCGGCTTAAGACAGGATGGCTTCGGTGTAAACAGAATGGATGGCAGGGAACAACAGGCAGCGATAAGGCGTGGCACGTTTGGTCGACGACTGGCTATCGTGTTTGCGTTGCAGATTGTGGTCGTACTGATTGCGACCTTCATGGGCATGAACAACGTGGCCCCCCTGTGGGCGGTGCTCGCGGTCGTGCTCTGTTCGGGCGGCCTGGCGTGGATGGCCGTCGCCCGGGAATGGAAGCCCGTGTCCGCCCTGGCACGAGCGATGGAGACATGGGATCCGAACCGTCCGGACATGGAGGTTTTCGGTTCGGGTCGCCTGTCGCGAAAGTCCGATGGCGATGTCGTGTCGCTGGTGAAGAGCCTGCACGGATTCGCCACCCGCATCGAAAGCTACGGCGAACGCGAACGCAACTTCACGCGTGACGCGAGTCACGAACTGCGCAGCCCGCTCACGGTGATCAAAATGTCCTCGGACATGCTCGCCGACGAACCCCTGCTCAGCGAATTCGGTCATCGCTCGCTGGAGCGCATCCGCCGTTCGGCACGCGAACTCGAAGCCCTGGTCGAGGCTTTCCTGATCCTCTCGCGGGAGTCGGACAAAGGCCTCGCCGAAGAAGATTTCATCGTCAACGACGTGCTGCGACAGGAAGTCGAGTACGCACGCGAACTGATCGCCGGACGTCCCGTCGAACTGATACTGGACGAACCGGCCACCTTCGCCCTGCATGCATCGCCAAGGGTTTTCGCAGTGTTGTGCGGACAACTGATACGGCACGCATTGCAGCAGACCGATCAGGGCAGGATCGTGGTCACGGTGATGCCCGGCAGCGTCAGCGTAATCAACCCCGCCATCGACGCGATCGAGGCGCCGGGTGCGCGAAAGGCACATGTCTCGGTCGATCGGCACGGTTTCGATCTGGCGATCGCGCGGCGCCTGAGCGACCGTTTCCAGTGGCCGCTGGAGCTGCGGACGCTTCCCGGTGCAAACCGCATCGCGAGCATACGTTTTCCTCATCCGCAGATAGCCTAGGGCATCCCTCGCTATACTCTCCTGTGTTACCTGGGAGGGGTTGCCATGAAGTTCTGTTTTCCTTTCGCCTTTGCGATGGCTACGGCCGGTGCGGCGGGTATCGCGACCGCCGCGACACCCGTACTCGTCATCCATGGCGGCGCGGGTGTGATCAAGCGCGACATGTCGCCCGCGAAAGACAAAGCGGTGCGCGCCGCCATGACGCAGGCACTGACGGCAGGCTACGCCGAACTCAAAGCCGGTAAGGCGTCGATCGACGCCGTGAGCGCCGCGATCGTGGTGCTGGAAAACGATCCCAATTTCAACGCGGGCAAGGGTGCCGTCTTCACTCACGAAGGGAAGAACGAACTCGATGCGGCGATCATGGACGGCTTCACGCTGAAAGCCGGTTCGGTCGCCGGCGTGCAGCGTGTCAAGAATCCGATCCTGCTCGCTCGCGCCGTGATGGAGCATTCGCCTCACGTCATGCTTGCCGGCCCGGGCGCCGAAGCGTTCGCGAAGGAAAATGGCATCGAGCTTGTCGATCCTTCCTATTTCCGCACGGACGAGCGCTGGCAGCAGTTGCAGAAAGCATTGAAGGAAGACGCTGCGAAGTCGGCTCACGCCGACGAGGAAACCGCGAAGCACTTTGGCACGGTGGGCGCCGTCGCGCTCGATGCGGCGGGCCATCTCGCCGCCGGGACGTCCACGGGTGGGATGACCGACAAGCGATGGGGCCGTATCGGCGACTCGCCGCTGATCGGTGCCGGTACCTACGCGAACGACGGCTGCGCGGTATCCGGCACGGGCTGGGGCGAGTTCTATATCCGCACCGTCGCGGCGCACGAACTATGCATGCGCGTGACCCAGATGCGCGTGCCGCTGGCGCGCGCGGCAGCGGAAGTCATCAACCAGGAAATTCCCACGCTTGGCGGTAGTGGCGGCGCGATTGCGCTGGATCGCGAAGGGCATATCGCCATGCCGTTCAATACCGACGGCATGTTCCGTGGGTGGATCGGTGCCGATGGCGTGCCGCATGTCGCCATTTATGGCGACGAGGACGATGGCGTCGAGCCGAAGGCTCCCTGACGCGTAACGCGTGAACGCATAAAGGATTCCTTCGCCGCGCCTACGTCGAACGGCTGACTGGCTTCTGCGCTGTGCGTGGCGCGAGGATATCTCTTCATTCACCGGAGGGGTATGCCGTGGAACATGGGCGGAAAAACCAGGAGCCGATCCCGCTCGATGAGGGCGGCGCCAAAGCGACTTACGACGCGACCGTGGCGAAGTACAAGGAAGCCGCGCCCGACAAGGCAACGATCGACACCTGGTTGTCGCGCTTCGGCGACGGCAAGTTCGGGGATATCGCGTATCCACCTCCCACGAACGTCCCGGACTCCGGTGTGGAGAAACTTACGGAGCACTTGCAGCGGTTGCTATCTATCGCCTGTTTCGTGCTGGAGTACGACGATGGCGACAGGGATCGCTATAGCGCTTCGGTAGTGACCGGCCTCAATTTCTACGCGGCATCGAACTATACGACCGCGAACTGGTGGTTCCGAAGCATCGGCCTGGCCAAGCTCGGAGCCAGGGCGGCACTGGTCGTCGCGCAGTTCGTTCGTGGCGACAACAGCCTTGCCTCCTTCTATCTGCCGGATGCGGCCGAAACGACGAATACGGATGCGGATATGGCGGGAGGAAATCTCGCCGATTACGCCTCCATACAACTGTGCTGGTGCCTGGCTGGGTGGATCAATACGAACGACGTCAAATATCTTGAGTACCTGGACAGCGTTTCCCGGACCCTTGCCAGACTGTGCTTTCCCGTTACCCGTCACGGTGGAACGGCGAAGGATGTGGGGGAGGGTATTTCCGTCGACTATTCGTTCAGCGCCCACAACCTTAACAAGGGAGCGATTTCGCAGCTGGCCTTGTGTTCGTACGGCCCGGAAATGTTCGGTCGCGTTACCGAAGGCATGAGCACGCTCAAGGGCTCGTTTACTGTCGCCGAGGAAGCGTATGGCGAGTTGACGAGGTTCATGCTCGATGGCGTGGGTTGGGCGGCATATGCGGGGATGGTCGATTTTCACCCGCAGGGGCGAGGTAGCAGCAGAGGTGTCGTCAGTCCCGTGCCCTGGGCCGGTTCGATCGATATTCTGCTTGAGCATGGTGCGAACGCGGGACTCACCGAATTGCGTGACAGATTCATCAGTGGGTCGGAAGCAAATAACGTTACGTTTCGCGGCAATCGCGGCTACTGGGTCAACGATTACATGGCTCACTTCGGCACGGAACTGGCCCTTTGGACAAGGGCGGCATCCAAACGAACGACAGCGATCGAATCGGGGAATGGGGAAAACCTGAAGGGCTATTACATGGGCAACGGAACCTGTTTCGTGACCCGCACAGGCGAGGAGTTCAAAGGTATCCAGCCGGTCTGGGACTGGCAGCGTCTTCCCGGATGCACGGCGGAACAAGTGCCGGATTTCAAGTTTCCGCTCGTCGATTGGGGGTTCGGTGCAGAGGGAACGCACGATTTCGCGGGTGTCGTGAGCGATGGTATTCGCGGTATTACGTCGATGATTCGCAATCGAAGGAACGTACATGAAGCCCGGACGACGGTATTCGCCGAAGGCAACCAGGCGTGGTTCGCGGGCTCGTGCATCGACGTGACGAAGGCCGCGAATCCCGTGGTGACCAGCGTCGCGCAGCAGCTCTTCGTTTCTCCTGGTGCCCGGGTATTTCTCAGGTCGGGTAAATGGGTCGATATCGAAGGACCGGGACACATGCGGTTTTCGGGCGACAGGGCCGCAAAAGCCGTCGTTCACAACGGATTGCGCTACAGTTTTCCCGACGATCTGGAACAGTCCGTCACGGTTGCGGTTATCGAGCAAGAAGGACGCTGGAGCGATATACGGCGTGGAAGCAGCGACGAGCTGCTAAAGAAAATGGTGTTCTCTATCTGGCTGGAGCATGGAAAGAGCGTAAGGGAACGCTACGTCTATAGCGTTGCACCGGACGGCGAGGCAGCGTCCGGTTCGGTGGAGTGGTCCGATGACGCGCATGTCGTTGTCTCGCCAGCGCGCGATCGCTGCCTTACGACGATTTACGTTCCCGGCCCCGATGGCATCGCACTGAAGGATGGTATTTCCATCAGGGCAACGGAGCAGTCGTCGTTTGCCATCGCCGTAGACGATGGCCGGCTTGCACTGACTTGTGCCGACCTTACGCAGAAGAAGGGCTCGTTGACATTCGAGATCCATTGGCCATCATCGGTGCAGCCATCGATAGAGACCGTTGTTCTGCCCGGTGAAGACGACGCGGGGCGTAGTGTCACGGTTTATATCGATCGACCCCGGTCATGAAGGGATTGAAAACGATGGAGCCGGGGTGTTTCGCGACGCTTATGGTGCGATCTTCGCCAGCCGCTTCGCATCCAGCGCGCCGCTGTAACCCTGGCGCGTGCCATCGGCGCGAATCACCAGCGTACGCGGCGTTTCGCCGCCCCAGGTCGGGTCGATGAGATAGTTCAGCCGGTCGGGTGTCGCATCGGCGTACGCGCGTGACGGCACATCGGCGAGTCCGGCCTGTTTCAGGCGCACATCGATCGCTTCGCGCTGTTCGATGCTATCGGTCGCGACGATCACCAGATCGATGTCGCGATGCTCGCGCTGCAGTTTCGCCAGCGCGGTCAGATTCTCTTCGCAGTACGCACAGTCCAGCGACCACAATGCGATCACACGCTCGCCTTTCGCCGGCGCCGCGACAAGCGATTTAACCTGATCCGCCGCCAGCGGCGTCACGGCGAAAGCACTGTGCGCAAACAAAACCCCGACGACAAATAAAAGCGCCCGGGCGCTTGTGCAGGAGCGCACCTGCGCGCGCTCCCTGCGAAGCAAAGAGATAAACGAGGCAAGTGAAGCGGATGTCCTGACGATCCCGAAACCCATCACAGCAACTCCGTCAAAACAAGCCGGAAGCCTTCCGACGTATTCCATGCGACAAACGCCCGCCCATCCCGCAGCAACAACTGCGGCCATCCGGCACTCCCGGCCGTATGCGCAATCTCACGCGCTTCGGCGAAATGCGCGCCACCGTCCGTCGACTCACGCAACATCAGCGACAGGCCTTCCGCGGTCTGCTGGTGATAAACGATCCAGACATGCGCGCCTGCAACCGCGAGATCGGCGTGCGCGGCACCCGCACCGGCCACCTCCAGCGTATGCACGGGCGCTTTGCCCGGCACCAGCTGGCCGTACCAGATCGTGGCCTTACCGTCGGCGGCACTGAACCACACGGCGTGACGTGTTCCGTCGTGCGCGATCGCGAGCGACGGACCATGGTGCGGGCAACCTTCGATATGCCACTGGGTGAACGTCGCGCGCTGCGCTTTTACCGGTGTGCCGTCGGTCGGCAACAGCGCGTACGCATGGTCGCGGATGTTGTCGCCGTAGATCGCACGGAAGAACGCGGCGACGTTACCGTCCGGTGTGGTGGCCAGTGCGATGCGGCAGCATTCGCAGCTCTGGTCGGTGATTTTTTTCTCGGTATGGAACGTGGCACCGCGATCGTCCGACCACGTGTAATACGTCGCAGCGCCCAGATAAGGCTTGCTCGATGCGGTCGCCGCTTCCAGGTCGCGTTTGTCGATCCAGGCGACGACGACGCGACCCTTGCCGTCCACGGCGATAGAATCGAAACGATGCGTGATTTCGGCGCGGTCGGTGTGGACCGTGACGGGGGCATCGAAATGCGCGCCGCCATCCAGCGAACGCGAGAACCGCACGAAACCGGTATACGGCTTCGCGCGCGGCTGCGACCAGCTGACGTATATCTCACCCTTCGGACCCAGCACGATCTTGGGGCGATTCTCGCCCTCGGCATAAATCGGTTCGGGCGTCGGGTTGACGATGACCGGATCGCTGAGGGTGCGGCCCATGTCGTCGGAATGGCGGACCCGGATGTGTTGACCGGTTGCGTCGACAACCCACAGTCGCCCGCCCGGTTCGAGTGCCGCGCCGAAGCCCAGCGTCGAGGTATGCCCGCCCATCGCGGCATGATCCATGGCCATGCCGTCGTGTGCCTGAGCGGCTACCGCGAAAGGCACGAGACAAAGCAGCAGAAGTCGTCGCCACATGATGTTCAACCTTCTTCGGGACGTTCGCGTACGGGATGCTTGCTGAGCTTGCGCTGCAGCGTGCGTCGATGCATGCCGAGACGTCGCGCGGTCTCGGAAATATTGCCTTCGCACTCGGTCAGCACGCGCTGGATGTGTTCCCATTCCAGGCGTCGCAGCGGCAGCGGGGCGTCGGGAGCATCGAGCGGGTCGTCGCTCTCGCCACCCGCATCGCCGTCCAGCAGCGCGCGCACGACGGCGTCGGCGTCGACCGGTTTGGCCAGGTAATCGTGGGCGCCGCGCTTGATCGCTTCGACCGCCGTGGCAATGGATGCGTAGCCGGTCAGCAGGAGGATCCGGATATCCGGTACCAGCGTCTGGAGTTCCGGGATCAGCCGCAAGCCATTCTCGTCGCCCAGCTTCAGGTCGAGTACGCAGTAGCGAGGCTGGTGACGGCGGGTCAGCGCACGGGCATCGTCGGCGTTATCCGTCGATATGACTTCGAATCCGCGCGATGTGAGCGCGCGCGTGAGGACGCGTGCGAAAGTCGTATCGTCGTCGACGATCAGCAGGGGACGTCCCGGGAGGGGAACGGTTTGTTCGCTCATGATGGTTCTCCGATAACGGTAAGGGGCAGGCGCAGGCGCATCTCCGCCCCTTGGTCGGTATTGATGGCGGCGAGCTCGCCGTTGAGACGTTCGGCGGTGGCTTCGGCCAGTGCGAGGCCGAGACCCAGGCCGGTGGTTTTACGCGACAGACCGAGCGTGCCCAGGTCGTCGTCGCTTTCGTCGAAGCCGGGACCGTGATCGCGGACGATCAGTTCGAGCCACGCGCCGTCTACCCGCGCTTCGAGCGCGACGGCGGCGCTGTCGTTCATCGAGGACGCGTCGACGGCGTTGTTGAGCAGGTTGATCAGCGCATGCCGCAGACCCGGCGGCGAGCGCAGCATGGTCGCGCCCGCCGCGTCGTCGAGCGTGACGTCGAGATCGGCTTCGGGCCGCAGCAACTGGAAGCGTTCCAGACAACCATGCAGGAACGCCGACAGCGTCACGCGCTCGGGCACCTGCGAAAGCTGCGCCTGACCGAATGCCACCATTTCGCGAAGGATCGTGCGGCAACGTTCGACCTGTCCCTGGAGCAGTTCGAGGTCTTCGGCCAATACCGTGTCGTCGGCGTGTTCGCGGCGCAGTTCGGGCAGCAGGGTACGCATCGTCGACAACGGCGTGTTGAGCTCATGCGCCGCGCCGGCCGCCTGCGTCGCGATAGCCAGAATGCCTTCGTCGCGAAGCGCGCGTTCGCGTACGCGCTGCACCTCGGACTGCTGCACGCGCAGCGTGCGCGCCAGGTTGCTGATGAAAACGCCGAGCAGGATGGCGGTGATGATGAAGTTCACACCCATGCCCGCTACGTGCAGGTCGAAATCCGTGACCTGGCTGCCGCTGGTGGGCAGCGACACGTGGAACGGCACCAGCAGCACATAGGCGATGCCGGCCAGCGCGGCCACGGCGGACACGCCGCGGATCGTGAGGGCCGCCGCGGCAAGCGCGATCGGCACCAGCAGCAGCGTCACGAACGGATTGCTGGCGCCGCCCGTGAAATAAAGGAGATAGCCCAGGACGACGGTATCGGCGGCGATATGGATCACCGCTTCCCATTCGCTCAGCGGCCAGGGTTGAAGCAGGCGCCACGATGCGTACGCCGCGAAAACCGCCAGCATGCCCACGCCGATGAACAGGGGCAGCAACGGTACGTCGACGCCCATGACCGTCGTCGAGAACATGATCGCGACGCTTTGCCCGGCAATGGCGCACAGACGTAGCCAGGCCAGGGTTCGCGCGAGGGCGAAGGGGCCTGAACGGGGGCGCAGCGATTTACGTTGGTCGGTCACGGCGGTTGGTTGGGTGGAGCGGGGATGGGTAGTGGGGGCGTCGATCCGGCGATCGCCTGAGGGGGCGGGCATCGTCCGGTGGAAGCAATCTCCGCATGGCGTTTGTCGTTCCCTCAGGCGATCGCCGGACGCACACCCCCACTACCCACCCCCAACCCCCGCTTTCAGAGATCTTCGTTATGTACTGGCGGCACTGGCGGGATAAAGCTTAATGCGTGGCTCATCGAAAGCTTTTTCATCAGCGGCAGCATCGCCACGGCGATGGCCGTGCACACGATGCCGGTGAGGCCGAGCTTGTTGAACAGGCTGGTATAGATGTCGAGCGACTGGATCGGATCCTGCAGATCCTTCGGGATGCTGGCGTAGTTCGCCACCACGCTGCCCATGTACTGGGCGACGCCCACGGCGACGTAATAGGCACCCATCATGAAGCCACCCATGCGGGCCGGCACGTAGCGGGCGATCATCGCCAGACCCAGGCCGCTGACCAGCAGTTCGCCCAGCGAATACAGGCCGTAACCCCAGACCATGTACCAGGACGAAATCTGGCCGGCCACGGCGGTATGCGCGCCGAGCCCGTAGATGAAGAAGCCGGCCGCGACGGCGGCGAAGCCGAGCGCGAACTTGCCGGCGACGGGCAGGTCCTTGCCGGTCTTGCCGAGGCTGTTGTAGACCAACACCAGTATCGGGCTAAGGATCACGATCCAGATCGCATTGAGCGACTGGAACTGCTCCGGAATCCAGTTGAAGATGTGCAGGCCGAACAGGTTGAACGACAGATCGACGTTGCGCTGCGCGAACAGGTTCAGCGACGTCGACATCTGCTGATAGAAGATGAAGAAGAAAATCGTCTGCACCGTCAGCACCAGCGCGGCGACCAGACCGGCGCGTTCGCTGGGTTCGCTGGAACGGATCAGGTGCGCGAAGATGCCGAGGATCACGACGCCGGCGGCGTAGACGCAAAGTTTCGCGACACCCTGGTTCTGCAGGATGAACGCCGCGACCAGCACCATGACGATGCCACCGAGGAATACGGCGGCCGCGCGGCCGAAGTTGACCGGGCGTTCATCCGGGCCGGAGCCGATGTGCGCAAGCGTGCGACGCATCAACGCGTAATTGATCAGGCCAAGGACCAGGCCGATCGAGCAGACGCCGAAGGCCGTATGCCAGCCGAGTGCATCGCCGTAGTGTTCGCCGACATAGTCGCGAATCCAGGGCGTCAGCAGCATCGATACCGTCGAGCCGATGTTGACGGCCATGTAGTAGATGGTGAACGCGCTGTCGATGCGGACTTCGTCGCCCTCGTAGATCTTGCGTACGAGGTTGCCGGCGTTGGGCTTGAACATGCCGTTGCCGACGGTAATCACGCCGAGCGCGATGTACAGGAAATAGGGGTTGTTCGTCGGAATCCAGAGCAGGGCGTAACCCAGGGCCAGGACCACGGCGCCGGTCAGCATGGTGCGACGCGTTCCGAGCAGCTTGTCGCCGACCCAGCCGCCGATCGCGGGGGTGGCGTAGATCAGTGCGGCAGCCGCGCCCCATACGAGGTTTGCGTCACTGTCTCCGAAGCCGAGCTTCTTTACCATGTAGGTGACCATCAGCACCTGCATGCCGTAGAAGCCGAAGCGCTCCCACATCTCGATCAGGAATACGGTGCTGAACGACTTGGTCTGTGAAACGGGTGGATTCTGAATTGCCATGGGGTCTTCCGTACTGATACCGGGTACGAGGCGGCCCGTCGGCCGTCTCCCGCGTCGCGAGCCTGAACCGGGCCACAACCGGTCAAGCGTAACCCAAATGCTCCCTTCCGGTGCCATCGTCCCGTCATGGGGCTGTGGCAGAGGCGCGGCATGTCGCCGCAGGGGCGGGGTCTCAGGGCCCCGGGGTCGCCTTGTGGCATTATGCGAGGCTTCGTGATCACGACCCGGCCGGACCGCATGCCCGACATATTTTCCCAAGCCCGCGCGGTCCATCGGTCTTTCGCAGGCGCTCCCACGATGGGAGGCCTGTAACTCATGGCCAGTACCGAAGGGCGCGGCCCGCGCCAGATATTCGCCGCCTTCCAGTGGTCGATGAAGGGCCTGGCGGCCTGTTTCCGTCACGAAGCCTCGTTTCGCCTCGAAGTCTGGATCGCCGTCGTGGTCGTCCCGCTCGGTCTCTGGCTGGGTAACGGCGGCGTCGAGAAGGTCCTGCTGATCTTGTTCCCGATGCTGGTGCTGTCGGCCGAATTGCTCAATTCGGCAATCGAGGCGGTCGTGGACAAGGTGAGCCCCGAATTCCACGAGCTGGCCGGCCGGGCGAAAGACATGGGTTCCGCCGCCGTTTTCATCCTGTTGACGATGGTTGCGGTGACCTGGGCCCTGATCCTCGGGCCGCGCTGGTTCTGAACCGGCCGGGCCGGTAGCTGCCGTGGTCATTGCATCGTGCGGGCCGGCGATGCTTCTATAGCCATCCCATGCAAGGAGCCTCGCCATGAAATTTCTGCGTGCCGCAGCGACACTGCTGCTTGTTCTCGCCCTGTCCGGTTGCGGGTACAACTCTATTCAGCGCGAGGACGAGGGCGTCAAGGCCGCCTGGTCCGAAGTGCTCAACCAGTACCAGCGCCGGGCCGACCTGGTGCCCAACCTCGTCAATACCGTGAAGGGTTACGCCCAGCACGAAGAGCGCGTACTTACCGAAGTGACCAACGCGCGCGCCAGGGTCGGCAGCGTCCAGGTCACGCCGGAACTGCTCAACGATCCCGAAGCGCTCGCCAAATTCCAGGCGGCCCAGGGTCAGCTGAGCGGTGCGCTGTCGCGACTGATGGTGGTCAGCGAAAACTATCCGCAGCTGAAGGCCGACGGTTCGTTCCGCGACCTGCAGGCGCAACTGGAAGGCACCGAAAATCGCATCACCGTGGCGCGCAATCGCTATGTGGCGTCGGTGCAGTCCTATAACACCCTGATCCGTTCGTTCCCGAACAACCTCACCGCCAAGGTGATGGGTTACAAGGTGAAGGCGAACTTCAGCGTCGAGAACGAGAAGGCGATTTCCACCGCGCCGACCGTCGACTTCGGTACCGCTCCGAACAGCGCACCGGCTCCCGCGGCTACGCGCTGATGTCATCCCTCCGGGGCCGTCTGCTCGTACTGCTGGCGGCATTGCTGTTGCCGCTGGCGACGTCCGCTTTCGCGGACGAACCGGCAGCGCCCACGCTGAAGCGTCACGTCACGGACCTCACCGGGACGTTGACGCCTCAGCAGGTGGATGAGCTGGACGGTAAGCTCGTCGCCCTGGAGAAAACGAAAGGCGCCCAGGTCGTCGTCCTCGTCGTCGACAGCACCCAGCCCGACGATATCGAGAGCTATTCGCTCAAGGTCGCCGAGGCGAACAAGGTCGGGCGGAAAGGCCCAGACGACGGCGTATTGCTGCTGGTCGCCAAGGGCGACCGGCGCGTTCGCATCGAGGTCGGTTACGGCCTGGAGGGCGCGCTTCCCGATGCCATCGCTTCGCGCATCATCCGCGAATACCTGGCGCCGAAATTCCGCACGAACGATTACTACGGCGGCATCACCGATGCCGTCGGTGCGATCACACAGATCGTGCAGGGCGAGGCTTTGCCGCCGCCCGTGGCGCCCGACGAAAATCACGAGCGCCGTCGCGGTGGCAGCAACTGGTTCTTTATTCTCATCGTGGTGGTGTTCGCCGTTAAGGGCTTTCTCGGCAGGTCGCCGTGGTGGGTGCGCGCACCCGTCGGCGGTGCTGTCGCCGGCGGCATCGTATGGCTCGTGCTTGCCTCGCTCGGCGTGGGCGCGCTCGCGGCCGTCCTCGGCGCCGGTTTCATGCTGATCCCCGCGGGAGCGGGGCGCTCGATCGGCGGCGGTGGCTGGGGCGGTTTCGGAGGCTTTGGCGGCGGTGGCGGTTTTGGTGGCGGCGGCTTCGGCGGCGGTGGTGGCGGCGGCGGGTTCAGCGGTGGCGGCGGCAGTTTTGGTGGCGGCGGCTCATCGGGGAGCTGGTAATGGATATGCAGCGCGTTTTCGCCAACCTGTTCGGTGCATGGTTCCAACTGCACCGACAGTTTCCGTCCGATGTACTGGATGCCATCGCACGCGACGTCGGCGAAGGTGAAAGCACCCACCGCGGCGAACTGCGAGTGGTGATCGAATCGCGCCTGCCGATCGGGTCCGTGATGGCGGGTTATACCGCCCACGTCCATGCACTGGACCTGTTCACGCACCTTCGTGTGTGGGACACGCACGACAACTGCGGCGTGCTGCTGTACGTGCTGCTTGCGGAGCATCACATCGAGATCGTCGCGGATCGCGGCATCGTCGCCAGGGTCGGGCAGGGCGAGTGGGAGACCATCACCACCGAGATGCGCAAGGCGTTCGCCGCCGGGCAATGGCGCGAGGGCATGGTGGCGGGTGTTGCCGCCGCGAATGCGCTGCTGGCGCTTCATTTCCCCGCGGATGGCACGCCGCGCACCAATGAGTTGCCGGATCGCCCGCTGATTCTCTGAGTTTCCGCATCCGGTTTCGATTCCGATGGCCGCTCCCACAGAAAGCATCGACGCCGCGTTATCCACAGGCGCTGTGGACACTTGCTGCATAAGCATGTGGATAAGTCCGGTTCGTCCTTTGCTGGCGCGCACTTGCGTTGCGCTGCTTAATTCCTGACCGCGAGCGGCTACAACAAACAGGTTCTTCACGCATGGTCGGGGGAAGGCTCGGCTTCGCCATCGCTTTCGCCGTAGCACTCGGGCGCTTCGCGAAGAGCCGTCGGCCACCGCCCTCGACGCTCCGGCTTCACCGTCGCTCGGGAAGGGATAGCCGCTGCGCGGCTGGTGTTCTATGGCTGCGCCCCGTCGCGCCCGCGCGGCGGGCGGGGGTTTTCGATTCGGCTCCTGCCTCAGCGAAAACGGCGGACCGTCCTGGTCCGCCCCCTTCGGGCCTTGTCCGCCCGCCGCGCTCGGTTGCGCAAGTCGCGTCGAGGGCGGTGGCCGACGGCTCTTCCGGATGTTGCGGTCGCGTGGGGGAAAGCAGCGCGTGACGCAGGACCGGTGGTGGCCGTATCCGGTTCGGTTCCGTCACGTGCTTGGCTCGCGCTCTGCCTGCAAGAAACCGCCGTCGATGGTGCCGTGGCCGGGTTGGCCCTTGGGGCCGCCTTAGCCGAGGGCCGCGATGACCCGTTCGAGCGAAAGCGGCGCTACGGCCCGCTCCCGCAGGGACGGCGCCGAAGGCCCCAAGGGCCAACCCGGTCGCGGCCTCGCAAACGCACAAGTGTAAGGTGGCTGTCCTCGACCGAAGCTCGACGCGACACCTCAAGCCGTCCCCGCTAATGCGTGAAAAGCCATAAAAAAAGGGCCGCCCTTGCGGGCGGCCCTCCTTGCGCATCGTCGCCTGAGCGACTCTGAGCGGGTATTACAGGGTGAAGTCGTACTGGACCATCAGACGGAAGTAACGCGGCGTCTGGTAGTAGGTCGGCACGCGGTACGTCGTGTTGTAGAACGTCTGGTTCGCACGCTCGCCGATCTCGCTGATCGCGATGGGCTTGCTGTTGTTGAACACGTTGATCGCGTCCAGCTGCAGCGTCAGACCCTTGACGTAAGCCGGGGTGTAGACGACGTTCGGGCTGATCGTCCAGTTCCACGGCAGACGCTTCTGGTGACCGCGCTCGTTGACTTCGCCTTCGCAGTAGAAGTACTCGGACTGGTAGCTCGGGATGCCGTAAGGAATACCGTTGCCGCCGCCGAAGCAGCTCGTCGGACGACCCGACTCGACCAGCAGGTTCAGGCCAACCGACCATTCCGGCGTGAACTTGTAGCCACCGTAAGCCTTGATGCTGTGGCGACGATCGTTCGGCAGGTAGCCGTTCGAACCGTTCATGATTTCCGGGTAATCGAAGGCGCTGGTCGTGCCGGTATCGGTCTGGGCGTTGTCCGACTTCACCAGACCTTCGGTGTTGCCGTAGTTCTTCGCCCAGGTGTACGACGCGTTCACGTACCACTTGTCGGTAGCCTTCTCGGCGGTCAGCACGACCGACTGGTAGCTACGCTTCGCCTTCGGACCAAGCTTGTCACCCGGGATCGTGACGTTGCGGAGCACGCCGCTGCCGTCCAGATCGAGGTCGAGGGTCAGCTTGCTGCCCGGGTTGTAGATGTAGCAGCCCGGCATGGTCGACGGCGGCGTGAACTTGTCGCCGTTCGCGTCCATGTTCAGGCCGATCGACTGGCCGTAGGCATAGAACGGACGCCAGTCGCAGGTATCGTCGATGGCGTTGTTGAGCTTGCGGTAGATCGCCTTGGCGCCGACAACCCAGTCGTTCAGGAACTCGTTGTCGCTGGTCAGGCGGTGCTGGAAGCCGAGGATGTACTCATCCTGCGAGTACGGCTTCAGGTCGCGCGAGGCCACCGAACGCGGGTCCGGCGTGCTGCCGTTCTCGCCGTTGACGATCTGGAGGTCGCCGATCGGGGCGCCGAGGGTCGGCACGCCCTGGGCGTTGACGCCAGAGTAGTTGTAGTCCTGGATCGTGTAGTACGACGACGTGGCGGCGCGCAGGGCGACGTTCGCGGCGATCGGCAGCGAGTAGCGGCCGGCGGTGGCGAAGATCTTGGTCGACGAATCGCCGAACAGATCCCACGACAGGCCCAGACGCGGCTGCCAGATGTTGTTCTGCTTGACGAAGGTCTGGCCGGCGCCGTTCATGTTGTCGAACGAATCGTTACGCACGCCGATGTAGGCGAGGAAGCGATCGTTGATCTGCCAGCTGTCCTGCAGGTAGTAGGACTTCTGGTCGATCGAGACCGAACCACCGGTGCGGTAGTTGTACTGCGAGACGAAATCCTGGCCAGCCTTGTTTGTCTGGTAGTAGTACAGCGAACCACCGGCGTAGCTCTGGCCGGCATCCGAGCTCCACTTTTCCTTGCTGAAACCGCCGGCGATGTCGTGGTCGCCGATCTTCCAGTCGAGGTCGATGCGCCACGCGGTGCGCTTGTCTTCACCGTTGAAGATGTCGATCGTGCTGGAGGTGTAGCAGGAGTTGTACGGCTGGGTGATGCCGTTGACCGTGCTGTCGCGGCTGTCGATCACATACGGGCAACCGTTGTTGGCGCCGTTGATGTTGCCGTCGTACTTGGTGGTCGTGCCATCGGGAGCGATGTACTGCGAAGAGTTCTTGCTCTTCATCTTGCCCCACTGAGCCGACAGGGTGAGGTCGTCGGTCAGGTAGCTGGTGTACTTGAAGATATCGACGTCGCCGCCGGTCTTCACCTGGCGCTGGCCACGATAATTCGTGGTGTACGGTGTGCCGTCGTCACCATAGACCGACGAATAGTAGTTGTTCGTCGTGTGCTTGGTGTTGTTCATCCTCGTGTACTCGAGGATGTTGCTGTCGTTGATGTTCCAGTCCAGCTTGATCAGGTAGAACGGGTCGCTGTACGTATCGCGCGTGGCGGCCGTCGTCGACTGGCCCTTGCCGGTGCCCGGAGCGGTCGGGTAGGTGGTACCCGTTTCGCGGTGCGACTGGAAGATGCCGTAGAAGAACAGCTTGTCCTTGACCAGCGCGCCGCCGATCCATGCCGAGTAGACATTGTCGTTGTCGGAGTTGCGGTCGTAGTTGCGATACAGCGTGCCGTTCTTGCGGTACGTCGTGTCTTCGTTCTCGCGGGCGTAGGCCGGGGTGTACACCCAGCTGGCGCCGCCCTTCCACTCGTTGGTACCACGCTTGGTGATGACCGAGGTCACGCCGCCGGTGGAGAAGCCGTACTGTGCGCCGTAGCCGCCGGTCTGCACGTCAAGCTGCTGGATGGCCTGGAACGGCACTTCCGAGAACGACAGGTTGTTGTACAGGTTGGTGACGTTGAAGCCGTTGACGTAGTAGCTGTTCTCGGCGACCGAGGAGCCACCGAACGACGGCAGGTTGCCGAAGCGCGTGTCGCCCTTGGTGGTGCCCGGGGTCAGTGCGGCGACGTCGACGACGTTACGCGGCACCGGCAGCTTGTCGAGCTGGTCGGCCGTGAAGCTGGTGCGCGATTCGACCGACGCGACGTCGATGGAGGCGAGCGCATTGGCCGACACCGTCACGGTGTCCAGCGACTGCGGGCTCGCATCGGCGGACGAGGCCGGCGCGGTGAAGTTGATCTGTGCCGACTGGCCAGCGATGACGTTGATGTCGCGCGTGGTGACGGTCTGGCCGTTCTGCTGGACGTTGATGCGGTAGTTGCCGACCGGCAGCGACGAGACGCGGTAGCGGCCGTCTTCGCCGACGGTGACCTGGCGGGTCTGGCCCGAGCCGAGGTTCTGCATCTGGATGGTCTGCGAAGCCGTGGCGGTACCGTAAACGTCGCCGACGGTGCTCTGTGCGAAGGCGGAGCCCGCAACGAGGCAGGCGCCCAGAGCGGACACGAGCGCAGTGCGCTTCAGCACGCGCGAACGCGTGAGCAGGGTGGTGCTTGTCATGAGGTCAAATCTCCCTGGCCCTGCACGAAGGCAAGGCTGAACAGCTTGGAATTAGCGCCGACGGACGGCACTCGTTGTGGGTAACGAGGGTGCGGAGATGGGGATCTCCACGTCGCGCCAAACCCCCAGGCGCATTGCGACGTAACGTGAACATAACGCGACAGTCACATGCATGCAAGGTTTTGAGAAAGAATCTCATTTACTCGTAAAAACGTACGAATGCGTACGTTTGGCCGTCCGCCGGGCGCCGCCTCAGAATTTCTGGTCGTATCCGACGTAGAAATAACGGTCGATATCGAACGCGGGGTTATACGGCGGGCTGCCGCTCCCGGTGGCGGTGACGTTGTAGTACAGCGGCCCCTTGCGATTGAATATGTTGTTCACGCCAAGGGTGAAAATGCCGTTCCAGCGAGCCCGGTAGCGCAATTGCGCATCGTTGAAGGCAACGGAGCCTTTCTGGCTGACGCCGAGACCGCCCGTACGCTCGTTTTTCTCGTTCGGACGATTGCATTCGACATCGCTGGTGTAGCAGGCGTCCTTCAGGCCTGAGTAGTAACGCAGCGTCCAGCTGGCGCCGAACTGGCGATAGTCCCAGTCGAGCCGCAGGTTCGAGCGGACGCGATAAAGTCCCTGCGTGCCGTCCATGTAACCGACGAGGTTGTGGGATGCGATGCCCGGGCCGCTGGAGCGTTCGTAACTCGACAGATACGAGCTGTCCGACGAGACCCGGAACGAGCCGATCGACGTTTCCGGCAGGCGATAGTGCAGGCCGAGGTCGTAACCGTCGGTCCGCAAACGGCCGAGATTGGCGAGACTTTCGTTCAGCGCGGCGATGTGCCCATCGGGGCCTCGCGTGAAACGCCCGCAAAAAGTCGGGTCGTTCTGCAGGTAGCAGTAATTGAGGATATCGCTGGCGAGTACCGTCGAGATGATGTTCGCGACGTCGACTTTGTAATAGTCGAGCGTGATGTCCATGCCCGACACATAGGACGGGCTGTACACGAGTCCCGCCGTACGCGTGATCGACGTTTCGGGGCGAAGGTTACGGTTGGAGCCGGCCAGGAACGGGATCGGCGACTGACCGCCCGTATTGGACGAAATTTGTTTGCCGGAGAGATCGACCTGACGGTAGTTCGCCGGCACACCCGCGGCGGCGCAGCGCGCTTTCGCATTGGCATTCGTGACCGATGCGCCGAATGCCGAGTCGCAGGGATCGAGGAAGGTTTCGAAGCTCTCGGCGGTGCCCGCATAAAGATCGTTGATCGTCGGCGCGCGGAAACCCTGGGCGAAGGTGCCACGTAAAAGCAGATCGTCGAACGGCTTCCAGCGGAAGCTGTACTTGTTGTTCGTCGTACTGCCGAAGTTGCTGTAGCGCGAATAGCGGGTCGCCACATTGACGGCGAGTTCCTGCGCGAACGGAAGATCGCGAAGCAGGGGTACGTCGAGTTCGAGATACGCTTCGTTGACGGTGTAACTGCCGTCCGTGGGTGCGCTGGCGAGGTTCGTCGTCAGGCCCGCGGCGTCGTTGACGTCCGGTCGATACGTGCCGGTTTCCTTGCGATGCTCGATACCGCCGGCGATGTTCACGGTGCCGCCGCCAGCGGTGCCGGCGAGCCAGGGAAGATCGACGATGCCGCCGGTGATGTTCGCCGTGATGTCGTTCGTGCGGCTGGTCTGGCGCGTGGTGCCGGTGGCGCCGATATAGTTCCAGACGGCCTGCGGCGTGCCGCCGGGGCCTGCCAGAATGTTCCAGGGCACGCAGCCTGCCGCGCGATCGGCGGCGTTGGCGCAGACGACCTGGCCGCCGATGACGGTGGTCGGACCCAGCGCTTTCTCGGCATTCGGCAGATAGATATTTCCGTTGGCTACCTGCCGGCTCTTCGTTTCCGAGTAGTTGTAGGTAGCATCCCAGGTCCAGTCGCGACCGGCGATGCCGATCGTGCCTTCTGCCCCGAAATCGATGTGCGCGAGCTTGCTCTTCGACCAGGTGACGCGCGGCATTTCCACCGTGCGCCGGAAGAACGGCGTGGCGTAACCGGAGAAGGGGTTGTATGCATTGTCCGGATCGATAACCAGGCCATCGCCGCGTCCGGAAGCGGACTGCAGCGGATAGCCGGCGACCTGGGTCGTGCTGTCGCGCATGCTGTAACTGGCCATGCCGCGCAGGGCGACGTTGTCGCTGACGTTGTAGCGTCCGGTGGCGAACAGATTGCGCAGCTTGCTTCCCGAACGGAACGTGGTGTCGCGCTGGGTGTTGTACTTGTCCGCGTTGCTGTCGGCATCGTACGGATGGTAGTTCGCGAGATCGGCGGTATTGCCGACGACGCCACCCGGATGATTGACGACATAGTTGTTAGGTACCCACGTCCCGTCGGGCGCGAAACTGCCCGCACCGGCGGTGCCTTCGGCGCGCGGATCGACAACGCCGCCATACGCGCCGAGCCCCAGGCCATCGCCAGGATGCCGTGGACCATTCGGATACGACGTGAGGCTACGCTTCGAGGCCATCATCGGATCGTTGTCCTGATACGACGCGCCAAGAATAACGGAGGCGTTTTCGGTACTGCGGCCCCACGTGAAGTCGCCGTTTTTCTGCGCGCCGTCGCCCTTGCCGTTGACGCCGTAGTAGATGTTGGCTTCGGCGCCTTCGAAGCGATCGCGCGTGATGATGTTGACCACGCCGCCGATGGCGTCGGAACCGTAAATGGACGATGCGCCGTCCTTCAGCACGTCGATCCGTTCGATGATCGAGACGGGCAGCGTCGACAGATCGGTCAGGCCGCTGAGGCTGCTGCTCCACCGGCGTCCGTTGACCAGCACCAGCGTGCGTTGCGAACCGAGGTTGCGCAGGTCGGTATAGCGGCCGCCCGTATCGCCGCCCGACGTGAGGTTGTCCTGCGGCGTGATGTCCGCCGTGCCGATGGACGGTATCAGCGCGAGTATCTCGTCGACCTGGGTCAGGCCGCTTGCGCGAATGGCTTCGCGATCCATGAAGACGACCGGCTGCGCGGTCTCGACATCGGTACCGCGGATACGCGAGCCGGTAACGGTGATGGCATCCAGCGTCTGCGACCGGGACGTGCCGGACGATCCGGCGTCCTGGGCATGCAGCGCAGCGGACGCAAGACAGGTGCCGAGTGCGGCGGCAAGCGCAGCGCGACGAAACGCGCGGTGGCGCGTCTGCGAGGTACCTGATTGCATGCTGGTGAAGCCTCCCGTGGCCCGGCGGACGTCGCGGGGCCACGTCGATTCTACGGCAGTTGGCCGCCGGGAAGGGAGTGGGCGGCGGCTAACCGGTTGATTGGAAACGCCGGCTCTACTGTACCGGCTCTATTGTGGGAGCTCGCTTGCGAGCGAAAGCCAACGGAGCGGAGATGCCGTGGGTGGCGTCCGCCGCCGGAGTATCGGGCTCGCGGATGCAGGCATCCGGTTTCCTCGCTCCGTTGGCTTTCGCTCGCAAGCGAGCTCCTACAGTTTTACTTCGTCGCCGCCGGCGTATCGCCTTCGCCGATATTGGCCTTGAGGAAGGTTTCCATCTTCGTCAGGAACGCTTCCTCGTTCTCCGACTTGTAGAAACCGTGGCCTTCGCCCGGGACCGACATCCACTCGTACTTGCGATGGGCCTTGTCCAGCGCCGCGCGCATCGCCTTGGCCTGCTCGAACGGCGCCCGCTGGTCGTCCTCGCCGTGGACGAGGAATACCGGCACGTCGATCTTGTCGGCCAGCATCGTCGGTGAGTTGGCGGCAAGGTCGGCATCGTCGCGACCGATAACGGTCGTCAGATAGCTGCGGCCGTATTTCTGCTGGCGGATATCGCCCTTGCTGTACATCATTTTCAGGTCGTAAATGCCGGCGTAGCCGATGGCACAGCGGAACATGCCCGGCGCGCGCGCCACCGTCATCATCGCCGAGTAAGCGCCGAAGCTCGCGCCGTAGACGCAAATACGCTTAGGGTCCGCGTAGGTCTGGTCGATAGCCCACTTCACGCCATCGATCATGTCCTGCTGCACGCGTGTACCCCACTTCAGGTAACCGGCCTGGTCGAACTCGGCGCCGCGGCCGGCCGATCCCCGGTAGTTGACCTGCAGAACGAGATAGCCGCGATTGGCGAGGAACTGCGCGTCGCTGTCGTAGAACCAGTCGTCCGATACACCGTGCGGGCCACCATGCGGCAGCAGCACCATCGGCAAACCGGCCTCGGATTTGCCCTTGGGCAAGGTGAGGATGCCCTCGATTTCGCGGCCGTCGCTGGCCTTGAAACGAATCGGACGACGCTCCGCCATTTTCGCGGGATCGACCCAGGGTTCGGAGGCGAACAATGCCTTCGCCTTCAGCGTATGCATGTCCATCATGAAGTAGCGGCCCGGATCGCGGTCGCTGGAAATGTAGACGAGGAGCTGTCCGCCGTCCTCGCTGAAATCCACGAAGCGCACGAAATAACCCGGAAACTTCTGGCTGAGCGCGGCGTGGATTTTTGCGGCGGGCAACTGCGGATCGAGGTAGGTGACCTTCGGAACGCCCGTGAGCGTGCGCACGCCGAACGGCTGCTCGGGAGCGGCTGTCCAGAGGCCGGACGTGCTCACGCTGCCGAAGTCGTCTTTCGCCAGCACCTTGCGGTTAGCGCCCGATTCGTCCTGCTCCACCAACTGCGTCGGGCCACCCGTCGGGCTGTAGAACGCCCATAGCCGCGTGCCGCCGGACACTTGCCGGATCGGCGAGAACGAGACGCCCGACTGGTCGCGGCCCCACTTCGCCCAGCTGTTGTTTTCGCGGTGGTATACGACGTAGTTGAAGTCGTTGTCCTTGCCCCAGGCGAAAAGTACGTTGCCGTCCGCACCGACCATGAAGTCGACATCCGACATGTCGAACTGGGTCATCAGATGACGGGCGCTCGTTTCCGCGTCGACGTCGTAGAGCAACGTACGGTCCTGGTTATCCCAGGCCACCGCGCGCATGTAGAAGTGACCGTTGGTCTTGATCGGCAGACCGTCGATCGTGCCCCAGCCCCGGTCGGTAGAGCGCGTGGCCGAGCGGCGTCCGAAGGTTTCACTGCCGTAGAGGTAATCCTGGCGCTTGCCGTTGACGTCGACGGCAAGCAGCTCGCCCGTCATGAACGGTTTTTCGACCGAGCCGTACTGTTTGCCCTTGGCAACGACGATGCGCGTCGAATTCACCCACACCACCTGCGCCGGCACCTCGTACATCGGCATGCGGATCAGACTGACCGGGCGAGTCATGTCGTCCACGTCGTAGATCGCAAGCGAGTGCGACCGGCCGTCGGGATCGTCGACCTGGATGGAAATGTGCTTGCCGTCCGGCGACAGGCGAGGGCTCAGCAATTCCGGCTTACGCGCGAAATCGCTGGCCGGAATGAGGTCGGCGGACTGAACGACAGGTACGAACATACAAAGCGCGGCCACGAAGGCACGCACGCGATAACGCGACATGAATTGCTCTCCCCCTGGATGGTACTTCCCTGCGACATCGCCTCCCCGGCGACGTCGCGACGGGTCGAGTATAGGCAAACGCGGGGCGCCGTCCAGCGCCGCATTCGCCCCGTTCGCGCGCCCCCGCTACACTGGGCGCCTGCGTTTCTTCCGGCTCCCCTATGGCAACCCCTTACGTCGTCTCGCTCGATCCCGTCGCCTTCAGCCTTGGCCCGGTCCAGGTCCACTGGTACGGCCTGATGTACCTGCTTGGCTTCCTTGGGGCGTGGGGCCTCGGCGAGTACCGCCGGCGCCAGGGGCGCCTGCCGGTGACCGCCGACGCCTTCGGCGACCTGTGCTTCTACGCCATGATGGGCGTCGTGGTGGGCGGTCGCGTCGGCTACATGCTGTTCTATACCTCCATCAGCTGGATATGGACCGACCCACTGGCGATTTTCCGCATCTGGGATGGCGGCATGTCCTTCCATGGCGGTCTGCTGGGTGTGCTGGTGGCCGGTCTGTGGTGGTCGCGCCGGCACCGCGTTCATTTCATGGATACGGTGGATTTCGTCGCGCCGGTGGTGCCGATCGGCCTTGGGCTGGGCCGGCTGGGCAATTTCATCAACGGCGAGCTCTGGGGCAAGCCCACCGACATGGCGATCGGCATGATCTTCCCGCACGCGCCCGACGCGTTGCCCCGCCATCCGTCCCAGCTTTACGAATTCGCGCTCGAAGGCGTCGTCATGTTCACGGTGCTCTGGCTGTATTCCGCGAAGCCGCGCCAGCGTTACGCAGTCTCGGGCCTGTTCGCGCTGCTGTACGGCAGCTTCCGTTTCCTGGTCGAGTTCGTCCGCTTGCCCGACCCGCAGCTCGGTTACCTGGCCTTCGGCTGGGTCACGATGGGCCAGATACTTTCCCTGCCGCTGATCGTCGTCGGTCTGGTGCTTCTGGCGATGTCGCGCCGGGCGCCGTACGCGCCGCTCGCCGCAGCCGTCGCACCCCAGTCCTGATATCGTCCGTCCGATGCAACCCTATCTCGATCTCCTCCGGCACGTTCTCGATCACGGCACCGAAAAGGCGGACCGCACCGGCACCGGCACGCGCAGCGTGTTCGGCTGGCAGATGCGTTACGACCTGTCGCGCGGCTTCCCGCTGGTAACGACGAAGAAGCTCCACATCCGCTCGATCGTGCACGAGCTGATCTGGTTCCTGCAGGGCGACACCAATATCGGGTACCTGAAAGAAAACGGCGTCAGCATCTGGAACGAATGGGCCGATGCCAACGGCGACCTCGGTCCCGTCTACGGGCGTCAGTGGCGTGCGTGGCCCACGGCCGACGGCCGGGTGGTCGACCAGATTTCATGGGTGGTCGACGAGATCGCGCGCAATCCCGATTCGCGCCGCCTGATCGTTTCGGCGTGGAACGTCGGCGAACTACCGAAAATGGCGTTGATGCCATGCCATACGATGTTTCAGTTCTATGTGGCGAACGGGCGGCTGTCGTGCCAGCTGTACCAGCGCTCGGGCGACATCTTCCTCGGCATCCCTTTCAACATCGCCAGTTACGCACTGCTTACCCACATGATCGCGCAGGTTACCGGCCTGGAAGCCGGCGATTTCGTGCTGACCCTGGGCGACGCGCATCTGTACAACAATCACGTGGAACAGGCGCGTACCCAGCTGGCGCGCGAACCGCGGGCGCTGCCGAAACTGGAGCTTAATCCCGACGTGCGCTCGGTTTTCGATTTCCGCTTCGAAGACGTCGCCATCGCCGGTTACGAACCTCACCCGGCCATTCGCGCGCCCGTCGCGGTCTGAGTCGTATGCTCGCCGTGTCGGGCGGGCGCTTCTTAAAACATTCGTTAGTTTCCTGCGTAGCGCCTTGAGACTAATATCCGCCACGGAACGGACGCGTGGCGGCAAGTCTTCCGCTGCGTGTGTCCGCAACGTATTAAGGAATCGTCATGGCTGTTTCGCTGGTCGCCGCTCTCGATGAAAACTTTGCCATCGGCAAAAAGGGCGGCCTTCCCTGGCATCTTCCCGACGACCTGCGCTATTTCAAAGCGCTGACGATGGACAAATACGTCCTGATGGGACGCAAGACCGCCGAGTCCATCGGCAAGCCGCTGCCGGGTCGCACCAATCTCGTCATGTCGCGCAAGGGCGAGGCGCCGTACAAGGGACAGATCACCGTTCGTTCCGTGCATGACGCCATGGCGACATGCGGTGGTACCGGACTGATGGTGATCGGTGGTGGCGAAGTGTTCCGCGAAGCGCTTCCGCTTGCACGCCGTCTGTATCTGACCTGGATCTACGCCGCCGTCGACGGTGCCGACTGCTTCTTCCCCGGCATCGATTTCAAGCAGTGGACCGAAGTGTCGCGCGTGCATCACAAAGCGGACAAGGAACATAAATTCCCGTTCGACATGGTCGAATACATCCGCAACACGTGATGCACGTCGTTGCGGGCGTTCTGATGGACGCCGCCGGCAGAGTCCTGCTGGCGCAGCGTCCGCCGGGCAAGCACCTGGCGGGCATGTGGGAGTTTCCCGGCGGCAAGCTGGAGCCGGGCGAAACGCCGCTGGAAGCGTTGCGGCGCGAGCTCGACGAAGAGTTGGGGATCGACGTCGATCTTTCCGCCACCGAGCCGCTGATACGCATCCCATGGCAGTACGGCGAGCGCGCCATGCTGCTCGAAGCCATCGTCGTTCGTCGCTGGCATGGCGAAGCTCGCGCACTGGATGCGCAGGACATCGCCTGGCATGCGCCGCGCGCGGTCGACCCCGCGCTGCTGGCGCCGGCCGATCGGCCGATTCTCGCGGCGGCGTGGCTTCCCGGGCGCTACCCGATCACCCCTGCCGATGCCGGTATCGATGCGGCGAAGGCGGCCGCCAATGCCGCGCTCGACCGTGGCGACACCCTGATCCAGTTGCGGCTGCCCGTGCTGCCTGTCGAGGTTGTTCGCGATCTGGCGGCGCAGCTTTTGCCGCGCGCGAAGTCGAAGCAAGCCGTCTTGCTGCTCAATGGCGATATCGATGGCGCACGGTGTCTTGGCGATGGCGTGGGCGTGCATCTGCGTTCGGCGCAGTTGCGTGAGCTGACCTCGCGACCGTTGCCGCTGGGCCGTGTTGTCGGGGCATCGTGTCACGACGAAGCAGAGCTGGCGCATGCGCTGCGCCTGGGCGCGGATTTCGCCACGCTGTCGCCGGTGTTGCCGACAGCGAGTCATCCGGATGCGGCGACGTTGGGATGGGAACGGTTCGCCGAATTCGCCGAGTCGGCATCGTTGCCGGTGTATGCGTTGGGCGGAATGACGCCGATGCTGGCTGCGCATGCGCGCGCATCATCGGGGCAGGGCGTAGCAGGCATCCGCGACTTCTTTTTGTAGGGGCTTGCTTGCGAGCGAATGCCAACGGAGCGGAGATGCTGGTGGTTTGCGCCGCAAGCGCGGATAGCGGGCTCGCGGACGTCACACACGGCATCTCCGCTCCGTTGGCATTCGCTCGCAAGCGAGCTCCTACAATGCCGCTGCCAGATCGAGGTACCGGGCATGCTGCGCCTGTACCGCATGGTCCAGGTCGGCCTCGTCGCCATCGTTGACGATCGTATCGTCCGCTATGGCCAGCCGCTGCTCGCGTGTCGACTGGTTCTGAATCATGCGCATGGCCAGTGCCTCGTCGATGCCGTCGCGACGTGTCAGGCGTTCAATCTGGGTGGCGACGGGGGTGTCGACAACCAGCACCCGGTCGACCCACGCGTAGTGCTCGCGGTTCTCCACGAGCAGGGGAATCGAGACGATGCAGTACGGACCGGTATCGGCCGCCACCGCATCGTGCAGCCAGCGGCGGATCAACGGATGGAGGATGCCTTCCAGCGTTTTGCGTGCGCCCGGATCGTCGAAAATCCGCCGGCGCATGGCTGCGCGATCGAGCTGCCCCCGTGCATCCAGCGCGTCCGCACCGAAGGCGGTCGCGATGGCGGTCAGTCCTTCGGAGCCCGGTTCGACGACCGCGCGCGCCGCTATGTCGGCGTCATAGGCCTGAATGCCCAGGGCACGGAAACGTGCTTCGACCGCGCTCTTGCCGGAGGCCACGCCACCGGTCAGCGCCACGACATAGCGGCGCGTATTCATTGCATACCCGTCAGGTGCATGTACGCGCCCAGCAACTCGTCGCCTGCAAGGAACCATACCCAACCGGCGGCGGCTATGTACGGACCGAACGGCATGGGTATATCGCGCTGGTGGCGTCGCAGCAGCATTAGCGTGCCGCCGACCAGAACACCGATAAACGACGACAGCAGGATCACCGGCAGCAGCGCCACCGGCCCCATCCACGCGCCGAGCGCGGCCAGCAGCTTGAAGTCGCCATGGCCCATACCTTCCTTGCCCGTGAGCAGCTTGAACAGCCAGTACACGCTCCACAGGCTGAGGTAACCGATCAGCGCCGCGAGAATCGCGGACGACGGAGCCACCGCATGCGGTTGCCAGGCTGGAATCAGCGTCAGTCCCAGACCGATCCACAGCAGCGGGTAGTTGATTTCGTCAGGCAATAGCTGGGTACGCGCATCGATACCCGACAAGGCCACCAGCATCCACGTGAACACCAGTCCGGCCAGCGCGGCGGCTGAAGGTCCGAAGCGCCAGACGACAATGGCGCTGGCGATGCCGGTCAGCAGTTCGACCAGCGGATACTGCGCCGAGATGGCAGCCTTGCAGTAACGGCAACGACCGCGAAGCAGCAGCCAGCCGACGACCGGAATATTGTCGCGGGCCGCCAGCGGGTGCTTGCACTTCGGGCAATGCGACGGCTCAAACACGAGGCCGGGCGGCTTCGGTTCGTCGACCGGCGGCAGCTCCAGCACTTCCCGCGCCTGACGGCGCCAGTCGGCCTGCATGCGCTCGGGCGTGCGCAGGATCACGACATTGAGAAAGCTTCCGACCAGCAGGCCGAGCACGCCGGCGAAGGCGATCCAGAGGGCGAGAGGCAGTTCGGGCATTGCCGTCCTTCGGTTGGTTGGAGCGGGGGTTGGGGGTGGGTAGTGGGGGCGTACTTCCGGCGATCGCCCGAGGGAACGACAAGCGGCCAGCGGACGTAACATCCGCCGGGCGTCAGTGGCCCCCTCGGACGATTGTCGGAAGTACGCCTCCACTACCCACCCCCAACCCCCGCTTTCCAGAAAGCAATAAAAAACCCTTTCCCCGCAATGAGGAAAGGGTCCGTATTGTGCCTTGCCAACAGGGCGTCCGTCGTCAGACGGTACCGGCCAGCTTGAAGATCGGGAGGTAGAGCGAAATGACCATGCCGCCGACCAGTACGCCGAGGATGATCATGATGAACGGCTCTAGCAGGCTGCTCAGCGTGTCCACCGCGGTATTCACTTCTTCCTCGTAGAACTCCGCCACCTTGAACAGCATGGAATCGAGCGAGCCGGACTCTTCGCCGATGGCGGTCATCTGCACGACCATGTTCGGGAACAGATTGGTCTGCCGCATGGCCAACTGCAGCTGATGGCCCACGGCGATATCGTCGCGCATCTGCGCTACGGCCTTGCCGTAGACGATGCTGCCCGTGGCGCCGGATACCGCATCCAGCGCTTCGACCAATGGCACGCCGGCGTGGAAGGTCACGCCCAGCGTACGAGCGAAGCGGGCGATAGCGGACTTGTGCAGCAGATCCCCGATGACCGGAATGCGCAGCGACACGCGGTCCATGAAATGCGCGAAGGGCGGGCTGCGTTTCTTCAGGGCGATGATGCCAACCACCGAGCCGACGATGACGCCGATGACCAACCACCAGTACGACTGCATGAACTTCGATGCCGACACGACGAACTGCGTCGGTGCCGGCAGCTCGGCCTTCGCTTCGGCGAAGGTCTGCTGGAAGACGGGAACGACGAACAGCAGCAGGATCATGCTGACCAGCAAGGCGACGACCAGCACCATGATCGGATAGAACAACGCCTTCTTGATCTTCGACTTGATGCCTTCCATGCGCTCTTTGTACGTGGCGACAGTGTCGAGCACGGTATCGAGCACACCCGCCGATTCGCCGGCGTGGACCAGGTTGCGGTAAAGCTCGTCGAACTGCACCGGATAGAGGGCCAGTGCTTCGTGCAGGGACGCGCCGCCCTCGATGTTGTTCTTCACATCGGTCAGCATGTTCTTGAAGCGGACGTTCTTCTGGCCGCCCGCGATGATCTCGAAGGACTGCACCATGGGCACGCCCGACGCCATCATCGTGGCGATCTGGCGGCTGAAGATCGCCACGTCGCGGGGCTTGACCGTGCTGCCCGAGGCGCCGAACAGCGGCTTGGCCTTCTCGCGGACGGTCTGGGGATTCATGCCCTGGCGACGGAGCTCGGCCTTGACCAGCGCCGCGTTCTTGGCTTGCAGTTCGCCCTTCATGCGCTTGCCGCGCTTATCGAGCGCGACCCAGTCATACATGACGAGCTTGCTTACCTCGGCCCGAGCAGTGCCGATGGCGCGCGCATTCTTACTAGCGGTGGCGATAGCCATGACGCGGTGTTCCCCCCGATGGACTTTCCCGTATGGCCCGCGATCTGCGCGGACCATGGTTACTCTCTAGTGTGTACGCTTTATCGGGCCGCAACTGCTGCCTGGCGCACATCTTTAAAACGCCCTGGCGCCGGTCAATCCTTGGTCACCCGGTTGATTTCGGCCAGGCTGGTCACCCCGTTCCGGCATTTCAGCAGCGCCGAGGCACGAAGATCGTTCACCCCGGCCGCCTTGGCAACCGCAGCGATTTGCATGGCGTTGGCGCCTGTCAGGATGATCTTCTGGATCTCGTCGAGCATGGGCATGACCTGGTAGATGCCTACGCGTCCCTTATAGCCCTCGTTGCAGCCGTCGCAACCTGCCGCTTCGTAGATCTCGATACCCGCGTCGATTTCCGCCTGGGTAAAACCTTCGGCCAGCAGGGCGGCCGGCGGCAGCTCGATGCGTTTCTTGCAGTCGTGCAGGCGGCGGGCCAGGCGCTGGGCGATGATCAGCGTCACGGACGAGGTGATGTTGTAGGGCGCGATGCCCATGTTCATCAGTCGGGCGATGGTCTGCGGGGCGTCGTTCGTATGCAGCGTGGACAGCACCATATGGCCCGTCTGCGCCGCCTTGATGGCGATTTCGGCCGTTTCCAGGTCGCGAATTTCGCCGACCATGATCACGTCCGGATCCTGGCGCAGGAACGAACGCAGCGCAGCGGCGAAGGTCATGCCGCGCTTGGTGTTCTGCTGGACCTGGTTGATGCCTTCAACGCGGATTTCGACCGGGTCTTCCACCGTGGAAATATTGCGTCCGTCGGTGTTGAGGATATTGAGCGCGGTATACAGCGAGACCGTCTTGCCCGAACCGGTGGGGCCGGTAACCAGCACCATGCCGTAGGGTTTTTCGATGGCATCGAGGTACAGGTTTTTCTGGGCTTCTTCGTAACCGAGCTTGTCGATGCCCAGTTTCGCCGACGAGCCGTCGAGGATACGCAGCACGATCTTCTCGCCGAACAGGGTCGGCAGCGTGCTGACGCGGAAGTCGATGGCGCGGGTCTTGGTCAGGTTGAGCTTGATGCGTCCGTCCTGCGGTACGCGTCGTTCGGCAATGTCCAGACCGCTCATCACCTTCAGGCGCGACGCGATACGGCTGCCGAGCTTGATCGGTGCGGAAGCGACGATGCGCAGGATGCCGTCCATGCGCAGACGCACGCGGTAAACGGATTCGAAGGGCTCGAAATGAATATCCGACGCGCCGCGTTTGATTGCGTCGACGAGAATCTTGTTGACGAACTTGACGACCGGCGCGTCGTCGTTGGCATTGGCGTCGATGCCGGTGGTGGCTTCCTCGTCGCCGTCGCCGGACTCCAGATTCAGTTCTTCCATGCCGGCGTCTTCAAACCCGGGCACGGAGGAATTCATGTTCGCCAGCGCGCCTTCGATCACGCGACGCAACTGGCCACGCTCGACCAGTACCGGCTCGACCATGTGGTTCGAGTGGAACTTGATCTCGTCGAGCGCATGCGACTGCATCGGGTCGGCGATGCCGACGAAGAGCCGCTTGCCGCGCTTGAACAGGGGCAGCGCCTGATGCTTGGTGATCAGCGCTTCGGTGACGAGGTCCAACGGCATATTGGCCGCGACCATCGATCCGAGATCCATCAGCGGCATGCCGAACTCGGTGGACGCCACCTGGCTGAGGCGCGGGCTTTCCACCAGGCTCTGGTCGACCAGCCACGAGAACAGCGAAATCCGCTTGTCCGCGGCATCCTGTACGGCCTTGCGGACGTCGGCCTCGGGCAGCACGCCCTCGGAGACCAGACGCCGTGCCATGCCCGTCAGGCCGGACATGGTGGGCTGCTGCATTTGTGAAGCCATAGTCGACCCGATCCCCCGAGATACGGGGCTGAATCTACTCCAGAATGGCCGTGCGGTCACCCTTGGAGGCGTGAAGAAGCCGTCGTCCGCGGCCCATGCGATGCCGTGCGTCCGGCCTCGTTTCGGAGTGCGCCCTTCCCGTATGATTCGGGGAATCAAAGGGGACGTATCTTGAGCCTTATCAGCATCATCCTGCCCGCGAAGAACGAGGCAGCCGCGCTAGCCCAGTTGCTGCCACGCCTGACCGCCGCCCAACCCGGTGCGGAGATCCTCGTCATGGACGACGGATCGACGGACAGCACGCGCGATGTCTGCGCCGCGGCAGGGGTCCGCTGCGTATCGGCGCCGTACTCCATGGGCAACGGGGCGGCGATCAAGCGCGGCGCCCGCGCGGCCACCGGCGACATCCTGGTCTTCATGGACGGCGACGGCCAGCACGACCCGGCCGATATCGCACGCCTGATCGCACGGCTGGAGCAGGGCTACGACATGGTCGTCGGCGCACGCGACTGGGACAGCCAGGCAGGCGTAGGCCGCGGCGTCGCCAATACGTTCTACAACTGGCTGGCCACGCGCATCACCGGCCATGTCGTCGCCGACCTGACCTCGGGCTTCCGCGTGACGCGGGCGGAGAAATTCCGCGAGTTTTTGCATTTGCTGCCAAATGGTTTTTCGTATCCGACGACCAGCACGATGGCGTTTTTTCGTAGTGCTTATGGTGTGGCGTATGAGCCAATCAAGGCGGCACAGCGTATCGGCAAAAGCCATATCAAACCGATCCGCGACGGTCTTCGTTTCCTGCTGATCATCTTTAAGATTGCGACGTTGTATTCGCCGCTGAAGCTTTTCGTGCCGGCTAGCGCGATTTTCTTTCTGCTTGGCCTGGCGAACTATCTGTATACATTCTTGACCTCAGGGCGACTCACGAACATGAGTACTTTGATGTGGAGCGCAGCGGTCATCGTGTTTCTGATTGGGCTCGTGTCTGAACAGATCACCGCGTTGACGTATCGCCGTGCGGATTGATGTAGAAGGGCCGCGTCCTCATCTGGTTATCGTATCGTCTACCTTTCCTCGTTGGAAAGGCGACCACGAGCCAGGGTTCGTGTACGAGTACGCAAGGCACTTGTTGCCGGCATTTCGAATAACGGTACTTTGCCCCAGCGCGCCGGGGGCCGCCCGGCATGAGTGTATGGAAGGCATCGACGTCATTCGATTCCGGTATGCGCCACGGGCATTCGAAACTCTCGTAAATGAGGGTGGGATTGCCAATAATCTCAAACGTTTCCGATGGAAGCTATTACTGCTGCCTACGTTCTTTCTTGGGTCCGTGCTTTCGTTGCGAAGGATTATTTCGAGTCAGCGTGTCGATGCGATTCATGCGCACTGGTTTATTCCGGGAGGTTTGATTGCGGCTCTTGGTGCGGGCAAAGTTCCATTTATGTTGACAGCGCACGGGTCGGACGTTCATAGCCTGCGTGGTAAACGAACGCTTAGTATTAAGCGCTGGATTGCGGCGCGAGCTATGCAACTCTCAGCCGTTAGTAAGCCGCTCGCTGATACTTTGTCGCAGGATTTGGCGCACCGTCGGTCAGTCGAAGTGCTTCCCATGGGGACCGATCTCGAACGGTTCCATGCCGATCCAGGCGCGACACGAGATCTCGGCATGATTCTTTTCGTCGGTCGCCTCGTCCCGATCAAGGGGTGTGACGTCCTTATTCGCGCTTTTGCGAATCTATCCGACGAATATCCAAGTGCGCATCTTTCAATTGTCGGCTCGGGCCCAGAGCGGACGCAGCTCGAGAGTCTGGTTAAAGCGCTTGGTTTGGATGGGCGGGTAATGTTTCTTGGAGGAAGGCGGCAAGAGGAACTGCCTGAATTGTATCGTCGTGCCGGGATGTTCGTATGGCCGTCTCTCGTATTACCAGGTGGCGAGCAGGAAGGGCTGGGGCTTGTTGTTCCCGAGGCGGCGGCCTGTGGCTGTGGGGTTCTCGTGTCCGCGCAACCGGCCATGCGCTGGTTGCTGGAGGAGACGCCGGAGGTATTCTTCGAGCCCGGTGATGTGTACTCGCTCACGAAGGCGATACGAACACGGCTCGACGCTCCGCATCTATTCGCCGAGGTGGATCGCTCAGTCACAGCGTATGTTCTCGATCGTCTCGACTGGAAGCATGTCGCTCATCGTTACGTGGAACGACTGTTGGCTATGACTGCGCCGCGTTCCGGAACGCCGAACTGATGCATGTCTGGCTACCTTCGCTGAGAGCGGGAAGCGGGGCTGACGTGTTCGTGGAGCGCCTGGCCGATGGGCTTCGCAGCGTTGGGGTCGAGGTATCCGTTGACTGGTTTGATGCACGTTACGAATTAATGCCCACGGCGCTCATGCGCGTAGCCAAGCTACCGATAGGTGTCGATCTGATTCATGCGAATGCTGGATATGCATTTGCTTTCCAGCGATTCGGTCTACCGCTCGTCGCCACGGAGCATCACTACGTTCTCGATCCGAATTACCGGCCCTATAAGTCGCTTGCACAGGCCATATACCATCAAGCATGGCTTGGCCGTTACCTACATGCCTCTTACCGAGGTGCAAATGCGTTGACAACGGATAGTCAATTTACTGCGAACGCTTTAACGGTCAGGATGCCGACATTAAAGCCTCGCGTTATAGGGTTGTGGGCAGACTACGAACGCTTCAGTCCAGATGGGGGTATGCAGCGAATCACTGGTGCGCCGTTTCGACTTCTGTTCGTGGGTAATGATTCTCGTCGTAAGGGGGGGGACCTTCTGTTGCCTCTGGCGCACATGCTCGGCGACCGTTTTGAGATTGCGTGTACTGCTGGCCTGCGAGGTGAGGTGGGGGCATCGGGTGTCAATAACCTGAAGCGACTGGGTCGCCTGTCAACGGATGAATTGGTTCAGGCATATCGCGATTGCGATGCGCTGCTTTTCCCTTCGCGTTACGAAGGTTTTGGTTATTCCGCACTTGAAGCTATGGCATGCGAAAAGCCCGTACTTGGCTTTGCCTGCGGTTCGGTCGACGAGGTGGTGGTCAATGGCCGCACCGGCAACCTGGTACCAGTCGGCGACTTGCCCGCGTTGCACGACGCCATCCGCTCTCTCGCGGCTGATCCGTTACGCTGCAAAGCGTATGGCCGTGCCGGCCGTGAACGCGTCCTCACCCATTTTTCCGAAGAGCAGGGAGTTGGCGCCTATGTCGATCTCTACCAGTCGCTCTTAGTACGGAGAGGCGAACATTGAATATCCTGAACCTTGGTAGTGGTGCACTCTATGTGTCCGGTCAGCTCAATGTCGACCTTTATGCAGATCGCGTCGACGTCCGACACGATCTGAATGTCTTCCCCTATCCCTTTGCTAACGATACGTTCGACGACGTGCGTTGCATGAACATCATCGAGCACCTTGATGATCCTATCGCTGTAATGTCGGAACTGCATCGTATAGCCAGGAATGGCGCGTTGGTGACAATCAGGGTCCCCCATTTTCGCAGCGCAAGTCTCTACGAAGACATTACTCATCGCCGCGGCTACGCTTGGCGAACATTCGATCATTTTACCAGTGATGTTTCCCTGTATGGAAACTACACGTCTCGTGGCTACGAAATGATATCGCGTGAGTACACACCTTACCTATTTCCATGGATATACAAGTTGCTGTCGCGTGTTCCCGTACTTACGGACAATTTTCTCAGTAAGTACGTTCCAATGGCGTCGATATTGTTCGTCCTGAAAGTCAAGAAGTAACGGCGCGCGGTGCGCGGAGGTATCTGATCGTAAACAGCATCAATGCCGTTGCCAGAGTCGCTTCTGTCGCCATGGTTGTCCATACAATGCCTGCAAGGCCGTTGCCAGGCATCAGTATGGTCGCAAGCACAATCATCAGCAGTACAGCCAATGTCTCGATTGCAGAGCGTAGACCCGGATGGCCAGTACTCGTCAATACGGCTCCCGCGATCAGTCTGGTACTGAATATGAGGGGAAATAGCGCAAGCATGTAAGCCGCGCTTCGCACTGCTTCATAGTTGGCTCCGAGAAATAGGGGAAGCACATGCGCGAGCAATGCCATTCCGACCGTGGCTGCCGCACCATAGAGGCAGGCGATGGATATAAGTTTTGCCGCGAGTCGTCTTACGTCCGTGCGGCGACCTGCAGCCGTAAGCGAGAAAAGCCGGGGTTGCGACGCCAGCACGATTGTCGTGACTGGTGTTGCCAGCGCAGAACCCATTCGGTAGGCGATCGTGTAGGTGCCTGCCAGAATTGGCGAGCTGAATCGCAACGCAAGAGATTTGTCGAGCTCACCCAGTGCGTTATTAGTAAACCAGTTTGCTGAGAAGCGTAGGGCGTACGCCAGCTCTCTGAGGGATATTCGCGCGGCGGAGGCTTCGGGGTTGAGTTTTCGCTGTACAGCGGTGAAGGCAACGATACTGGCGAGTATCGACGTGACCACATGAAAAAGGGAGTAGTGAAGTAGGTCGTGGTCGACTGGAGCAAACAGAAAAGTAGTGGCGCCAGCGAGTCTGGCAAATGCCATGAGCGTTGGAAGTGCCGTCGCCCAGCCAACGCGTTGGAATGCCTGGAAGGAAAAGCCAGCGAGATAAACCAGCGGATAGCAAATCAGATCGGCAAAACCCAGGGCAAGGATGGCCATGGGGGAGGCATGTATGTGCAGCAGCGGTTGCGCCAGCGAGGCATATAGCAGAAGCAAGATGGTTCCGCTCACGATCGACAGTCGAAGCGCTCCAGACCAGTAACGGCTCCACAATCGGGGATCGGCAGAAACTTCCTTGATAAGCAGCATCCCGGATCCCAGTCCGGATAGACCTGCCAGCACTGTGGCCAGGCCGGTAAAACCGGCGAAGATTCCATAGTCGGCTGGTCCGAGGCTGCGAGCCACCACGATCAACAGAACGACCTGAAAAATCAGGCGCGATAGCTGCCAGAAAGTGCCTATCGCCGTACGCTGTAGTAGCGGGCTTGCCCGCAGGACACCCAGCCATCGGCCCAGGAACTGTCCTTGTTTTTCCATTAATCGCGAAAAGCTCTTGGATGACCCGATTTCACCGGCTGCAGATGGTAGCGAATTGGCTCATAGTGATTTTCTGAAGAAAAAGGTTCGCAGAATCGGTCTTCCACTAGGTCCCCTCGCACGAAGAACGCATTGGTTCCCGTCACGTCACAGCCCACCAGTTTCTGATTCATCCGTTCACCCAGATCAGCGAGGCTGGCAAGGCTGGCGCCAAAATGGCTCGTACCATTCCACCATTTTCCTGAATTGTAGTCGGCGATCCAGAGCATGTCGGCCGGATACATGGCGTTGTATTCGATGACCGCTACTCGAGCGCGCAGCGACATCAATGCTTCCCATACGTAATAGGTGTTGCGATCGACGTCTACGGAAATCAGATCGATATTGCGATGACCGGCAACTGGATTCAGTAGGTCGAGTATGTTTCCGGCTGTAACGAAGCCTTCCACCAGTACCAGTCTCTTTGACCTGATTTCCTCGGCGAAGTGTTTTCGGATGAATCGGCAGTTAGCCGCTGATCCTTCCACCCATACGCCAGACCAGTCATCGCGAAGAAGGAATGCCGTGTTGTTTTCCAGCCCGTTTCCCACGCCAATTTCAACAAAGAAGCGATCATCGACGCCAATACGCCTGAAAATTTCGCGGATCGTTCCATCCTCGCCGTTCTGTGAAAAAACCTGATGCTCGTGTATGGACAGCCTGCGCGGATCATTGTTTTGACGGCGTGCGCGTAGTTCGCCCAGCTGCATGTCGCGAAGCGTAACGGCGGTCGCGGTGAATCGGCTAAGCGAATAGATGAGGTTCCGGATGAAATCGAGTGACGAGCGGGTGATCGATCGGGTCGAGGACATGATTGGTTCGTGATCCGGGGAGTCAGTCGGTAGTGGCTGATTCTTGGGGTGGTGGCGCGGTTGTTGTCGACAACTCGCTTGAGAGTTGACTAATCTCGGTAGAAAGAGTGCCCCCGATATCTCGACGCCGCAGTTCCTCAAGTTGTACCCGTGCCTCAGCACGATTACCAGTGTTTCGTAGCATTCGCGCCAGAGTTACCCGATAAGCCGATTCGCTAGGTTCCGCGAGTACGGCGTTGCGCAAAACGCGCAGGGCGAGAGGTCGATCATTCATAACCGACCAAGCATAATCGCCATACATCGCCAACAGACGAGCGCGCGGATGATCATAGCTGAGCGCAGCCGTATAGGCCTCAACCATGCGGTCCACGGGAAGCGTGCAGCGCGTTTCCTTGGCGCATTGAGTGAGGGCGCCCAGCGAACTCTCGTCCTGGACGCCCGGACGACGATGCTTGAGTTTGTCGATCATGCTGTCCCACCAGCGGGACTCGATTGGGCGTCCCATTTTCGCTCTTAAAAAGATCAGTGCCTGTTCGGGAAGGATTGACGAATCGCGAAGCGTTGCAGCCCGTTCCAGGGCCTGTTCCGCCGGCGCAATCAATGGGGACTCTGGCTTGTACTGCGAAACAATTATGTACGTTCGCCCGAGTTCGTACTGGGCACGTGGCGACAGTGGCGCGCGCACGGCGAGCTCTTCGGCAAGGCGTAATGTTTCGCCCCACGACCAGGCAGTGGCTGCCGTCTGGACACACCAAACTATGAGTAGCGCGGTTAGTAACAGTATCTGGGGATTCTTGCTGGAAGGCGAATCCGGGACACGGCGTCGAATGGCGTTGATTGGTGCAATCATTAGCGGAATGGTCGCCAGCAGTAACCCGAAACTGGCGAAGTAATTCCGGTGTTCGTAAACGAGCTCGAGTGGCAGCAGCGTGCCAGTGAGCAGATGGCAACCAAAGTACAGGACTATTCCAGTTGAAATCAGCGGTACTCGGCGCCGACAAAAAAAAGCCGTCCAGAGCAGTATGGCGATTACCAGCATCGAAACGAACGTGTAAGGAGGGGACAGGAATCCTGTCGAGACGATGTAATCGTCGTGATAGAACGACAGCCAATCCGGCAGGGGCAGAAACGTCCAGCCGATATAATCGACGACGATGCGTGCCTCGCTAAGCAATCGCGTGGACATCGTGAAGTTGCGGCTGGCCCAGGCGCCGGGTATGAGTAACGGAGGTAGTAGCCAGCAGAGCGCTGCGATAAGTGGCACGCTGATGATGATGGAATAGGTCGCCCATATTCGGCGAGCCGAACGGGTCGTTTCTGGCGGCAGGGCCGCTGTGGCATGCCACACCTGTCCCCGATAAATGAAGATTTCGAGGATGAAGGCGTAGAGAGGCAGTAGGGCGGCAGTCTCCTTGGCCATCAAACCCAATATCGAAAAAACAAGAACCCATGCCATCGCCTTGGTGAATCCCAGGCGTATCGGACCGGCGAGCATGCGATGGCGTAGCGTGGCGTAGGTGTAAAGACCTGCGAAGACGGCCAGATTTGCCATGCTCTCCATTCGCTGTACGACGTAGAGCACAGAGGTCAGATTGATCGGCAGCACTGCCCAACCGAACGCGATCACCAGCGCAATGATTTCGCTGTTTCCGGATACATCGGCACCTTCGTTCGCATCCTCATACAGGCGTCGCGCGAGAACGAACGCGAGTAATGCGTTGGCCAGATGAATCAAAAGATTCGTGAGTTTCATCCAGAACGGGTCGAGACCCGTGGTCAGGAAGTTCGCGGCGAAACTTAGGGAGGCCAGCGGTCGTTTCAGTTCGCTGGATGGTGAGGATAACGCGCTGCGGATCAGTGAACTTAGTTGCGCATCGTGCGGCTGAACACCTGTGTTATCGATAATGTTCGGGTAGTCGTCGAACAGGAAGCCTCCGCTGAGGCCAGGCCAATAGATCGCCGTGACGACAAGCATGGCAAGCAGTGCGATGACGATCTTCGCGGTGCGGGATTCAATTGAAATTTTTCTCATACTTATCCCGATGCGACATCGGCGGCTAGTGTCTGTCGCAAATGATCCAACTCGTGTTGCCAGTAACCTTGGTAGTCCAACACACGATCATGCAGCCAGGGCATGCCTTTGCGAAGAGGAATAGGGCGAGGCTTAAGTGAGTCGAAAAAATCTAGGTGTTTCAATCCGAGGGATGGATAGCCCGAACGTCCCAGTATTGCCGATTGTTTCAATGCAACTGCAATCCGCGGTTCTTGCAAGAGTGCTTCGTTGAATGCGGACAGCGCCGCCGTTCCGTCTTTTCGCTCGATCGCAATTAGCCCCCTGATGTGGGCGATATCCTGCCGCCTTCCTTCGATCGATGCGAGTTTCGGACTTTCCGCCGCTGCATAAAGCAGCCTCTCCAGGGAAGAAAGATCCAGGGCTTTACATGGCATGGACCTCGTCCGTTCTATCGAGGTCTCGAACCAACCTGAAAGCATGGCTCCTGGGTCTTGGGTTGTGTTTCGCAAGCTATTCGCGGTAGCGGAAAAGGTCGAAGAAGAAAGGTTACCAGTCGAGCGACACTCGGTATCGACCAGATTGAGCAGGATTTGCGGTTCGAAGCGGAAACGATCGTCTCTGGGCGTGAGTCGCGCGGTCGCTTGGGAATACAGTCCTGCGGCGGTCTCGATTTGAGATGCATATGCTTGCGCGCGGGCGGAGGCAGGATTGTTATCGGCCCAATCGATGGCTTGCGCAAGCGGATGGGCCCATAGCACCGCATTCGAATGAGTCAGCAAGGCGAGTCCAGCGATGATCAGCGGCGCGACGACCCAGTAAACCCATCGGTAGGGTATGAGTGCCAGTCCTACGCCGAGAGGCCAATACAGGAATATCGCGGGCAAGTAATTTCGGTGTTCGAAATAAAGTTCGAGTGGAATCGATGTCGACTCCAGGGCATGCCCTGCGAAGAAGAAGAGAATTGGAAGGGCGACGAATATGTATTGCCGTCGCCAGCGCCAAGCCACGATAGAAAGCAGCGCCACCGCCGTCAGTGCGAGCAGGGTGCCAGCGGGATTTGTGAGAGTGCGGGAGGGCACGATATCGTCGTGGAAAAACTCTTCGGAGCGGTACCCCGGAAGCCACAGGCTTTCCAGGTAATCGAAGAGGATGCGCGGCTCTGTAAGGAGTCGTTGCGCGACAGTCCAGCCCCGTCCAGGCAACGAATCAGCAAGAAAAGCTACCGCGATAAGCCCGAGCAGAATTATGAGGCTGCTTGGCACGATGAAAATTCGTACTCGTCGTGTAAATTGCAGTAGTTCTTGCTGATGGGCGGATGGTTGCGGAAGTGCCGCTTCGACAACGAGGATCAGTAGAGGAAGGAGCAGGCCGTTGGCTTTCGACAGGGCCGCCAACAGCGTGAGGCCGATCAGTATTGCTGTCGCGCGGTAACCGTTGACGGGAATGCCTTCTGCGGCGCGGCGGCGACTACGTAGCCAGATAAGCAGCCCGATCAAAATGAACGTAGCACTCAGCATGGCTTCGCGTTGTACGACGTAGAGCACTGTAGAAACGAAGAGCGGATGAAGGAGCCATATGGCTGCCCCGATAGCTGCAGACATGTATGCAGTTCGTGCACGAAGGCGCACTGCAAGCCCGAGTTCCGTCAGAACCAGAAGGAGTAATACGCCGTTGGCGCCGTGAAGCACGATGTTGGTGCGCTTGAATGGCTTGGGAGATGCTGGCCAGTTCTGCGCATCCAGGAGAAAGCTTGCCATGGCGACGGGGCGCCCAATTGGATCCGCATTCCCAGACGTCACATAGCGCAGGAGTGAAGGAGCGTCCTTGATCGGCCCTTCGTTACCCAGTGCGGATAAGTTAGCGGTATCGTCGAACAGGAACGGGCTGACAAGGCCAGGCCGGTAGGCTGTCCACATAGCAAGCAATACAATGACGAATGCAACTGCCAGCATTGCCCATATGTGCTGTCTTTTATGAGTCAAGGACAGGATGACACCTCTACAAAAAGAAAAGGGCCGCGAAACGGCCCTTTTCGAAATAACGAAAGTTACGCGAACTTACTTGCGGCAAGCCGTGGGCAGATAGGCTTCATCAACGTCCGTCTTCGTCGAGCCCTTAGCGGTCGACTTGCAGTTCCAGGTAATCGTGCCGCCGGTATCGTTCGCCGAAAGGACGACCACCTTGGTGTCGAGCTTGTCGTTGGATTCCTGCGGGGTCGCCTTCGAGAACGTAGCGACGATGAGGCCGCTCTTTGCATCCACGGTCGAGACGTATTTGCCGGTCATCGATGCGGCAATCGCAAGCCCAGCGGAGTTGTTGCTGGCCGGCCAGTGGCCCTTATTGTTATAGAACTCGGAAACGGCCGTCTTGGCACCGTCAGCGAGGTTCATACCTTCCGACACCTGGGTGCGGATGAGGTAGTTCTGGTACTGCGGGATGGCGATGGCAGCCAGGATCGCGATGATGGCGACGACGATCATCAATTCGATGAGCGTGAAGCCCTTCTGGACGTTCTTCATGGAGATTCCTCGTACTTGGTTAGCTAACCGAAAAAAAGTGATGCCCCCTGAGCCCTAGTTTCGAAGCCGTACGACTCCGGAACTCCCTCACTTGCCTTTGGTCAGGAACGACCAGGAAGCTCGCCGCAAAGCTTGCATCGTGCATGCCACATCGCGGCTGGCGTATTCCCGCACAATGCGGGTAGGCGGATTGTGCCCGGTGTCACGATTGGCAAGCAACAGGAATATTTCGTGGATTCAGGATCTTGCTGAGTGATTGTGATGTGACGCATTGCGTCATAGAGTGACGTTGAGTGTCAGTCCGGGCGGCAGGAACTGGGTAAGTAACGCCTGTCGATCGTTCCTTTGCACGCCCAGCCGACTGTGCCGCCATTGTTAATCGGGGACAGAATCAGATTGCTGTCGTGCAATGAGTCGTTTGTGTCGGGTTGTGCATATGCGACCTCAATGGTTCCCCCGTTTTTGACTTCGACCATGGATACATACTTGCCGTTGATGGAACTGGCCGAAGGCAGGCCTGCGGATTGGTTCGACGAAGGGAAGGTGCCCTTGTTGGTGATGAATTCCCAGACGGCGACTTTGGCGCCCGTGGCCACCACGATGCCTTCAGACGCCTGTGTGCGAACCAGATAGTCCTTGTATGCGGGTATGGCAATTACGCTGAGGATCGCAATGATCGCCACGACAATCATGAGTTCGATTAGGGTAAATCCGTCGGACGCGTGTTTCGATGGCATGGAAAAGGTTCCCCTGGAAACATCTCCGAGCCAGCATGTTTTGTACCAATGGAGCCCTCGTCCTGCCGGCAACCGTTCGAAGTGTGACCGTCTTGGCAGTGAAATCGTTTTCCTGGTTTCGCGCTTGGTTCGAGGCGGCAATCAGGAGTGGCGTGCTGCGCCTTGGGGGAGGCCGCGCCGCGCAAGTATATAATTTGTCAGGATCGCGGCACCCGAGATTGCCATGATGATTTCCGGTCCGCGAAACGCGATGGCATATCGAGGCTCGGCTTGCAGAATGCTATAGACGCAAGTGATGAAGATGAGGAGTGCCGCCATGGCCACAACCTCTGGTCGACGGCCCTTTATCAGGCAAGCAATGATGCCACCCAGTGCAAATAGCGCGATAACGGGATTCAGAACATACAGCAGTGCGATCATTGCCCTGGCTGCGGCCAGGGTCTGAAATGGGGAGTTGATCGTGGGATATACATATATGTCTCCTTCCCCCATTTGGATGCTCCAGCTCCATAGCAGAATGGGTTTGCTCAGGTACCAACTGGCGTAGCGTGCCGGATCGCTCATTAGGCGTTTGACGACGGCGGTATAGCCGGTGCGGCCGTTCGCATCCATGGCTGCGACTTCCGCGTCTATGCGCTCCATGGTGTCGTCGCTATGCTCTGGATCGAGCAGACGAGTTCGCCATGCAGAATGATATTCAGGCCAGGATCCCTGTACGAAATTCATCGCGGCGCGTTGGCTGGAGGAGGCGTGCGTATCCAGTCCAGCATTCCGAACGAGCCACAGCCCAGGAACTATGGTTACGATCAGAAGGAAAGCGATCCATTGGGTGCGGAAGACGGGGAAGGCAAATAGGAACAGGAGGGCGAGCAATGGTGCGAAAGGTAGAACGACCGCATTGGTCAGTGCCGCGGCGGCAAAGGCGATTCCGCTACTTGCTGTCCATCTAATACTCTTGCGCGCCACGGCTTCGGCTAGGCAGGCGAATGCGATGGAGAGCAGGAGCGCAAACAGGGGTTCGCTTACGATGTAACCGGCAATAGTGATGGAGTGCGGCCAGATTGCCATCAGCACGCCAGCGCTTATCAGCCAGCGCAAAGAAAGCCATCGGCGTGCGGCTGCAAGGTATCCGAGAACCGTCAGTGCGCCAAAGGCGCATTGCAATGTCAATACGCGATCGTACCATTCACCCATATCGGGTGTGATTTGAAGAATTGCGGCGAGAAAAAGGGGGTAGCCGGGGTCACGGAAACTATCGGGGACAACCTCCGTGGCATTGGGAAAAGCTTTCGAGAAAACGCCGTGGTGAACAATATTCCACGCATAGGCACAGTATTCCGAAGCATCGCCGCGGATAGGCTGATTCACCCACGCGAGTTGAATGAAGGTATAGCGAAGAGCGAATGCCAGAGCCGATAGAGCGAAGATCCATATCCAGACGGCACGGGGGCTCGTCTCCGCCTTCTCGTTCAATGCACTCTCCCCTTAAAAGTCGCAACTCTAGCTCACCAGGTCGTCTGCCGTCACCGCATCCACCCGATGCATCCACCGCCGCAACCAAGGCGCCGCGGCAAACGCCACAGCCGCACACCCAAGCCCGATCCACATCAACAACCAGAACAAATGCTCGTACTTGGCGGCCGCCTCGGCGACATTCATGGCCTGTCCCTCGACGATATCGATCGCGGCCAGCTTCCCGAACAATGCAGCCAATGCCTCCGAGAACGCCGTAGCCAGAAACCACGTCCCCATCATCAGGCTGACGACCTTAGGCATCGACAGCTCGGTAACGGCGGACAGCCCGACCGGCGACAGACACATCTCGCCCGCTTCCAGAATCAGATAAGCGATAACCAGCCACCAGACGCTGGCGAGTCCGCCCGTTGCTCCGGCGTGCTGCGCGGCAAATGCCAACGGCACGAAGCTAAGCGCAGCGAACAGAAGCCCTGCCGCACTCTTGACTGGCTTCGACGGATCGCGATTGATCTTGCCGAGCCAGCCCCACAGGAACGTAAACAACGGGGCTAGCAGCACAAGGAAGAGGGCGCCCAGATAGGTCAGCGAGCCCGCTGTCTGCGGCAGGATCACCAGATCGCGCACCAGCAGCACCAGCATCAGCGAAAAGACCACGCCGACGACGATGCGTGGTGCTTTCGACGCCGCGTGCCGGTCGGAGAATCGTGCCGATATCACGAAGGAAGCGGGCGCCAGTACCAGCGACACGATCGACCACGGCGCCTGTCCGAAGAACAGGCCGAGGTTGGTCCATGCGCTGGACGTCCATACGATGGGTTCGCGCACGCGGACCAGACTCGGGAAGATGTCCTTCGTCAGCAGGCGGTCGGTAAAGGTTACCCACGAGCCATACGTCTGCTCGTACAGTGTGTAGAAGATCAGCGCCATGAAGATCAGTGTGATCAGCGCGATCATCTGCTGGCGCTGCACGCGCGTGCACTGCGTCGTGACGAACCACACGAACCAGCCGAGTACAACGGCGAGCACCAGAATCATCAGCATCAGCGCAAGCGAGACGTCGCCGCCCAGCGTGAAGGCGCCGTTGAGCGCGGCCCACATCAGCGCGGCGATCGGCAGCAGCCCGGCCACCGCGCCCAGATAAATCAGCCATTCGCGCGGCATGCCCAGCACGCGTTCGCGCAGTTTTGCCGGGTCCGGTGGTTCGGCATGACCTTGCAGATACTTCTTGCCCCAAAGGAACATGGCCAGCCCCAGCAGCATGCCGATGCCCGCCGCGCCGAAGCCGTAACGCCAGCCCAGCGTTTCGCCGAGGTAACCGCAAACCAGCGACGCAAAGAGGGCGCCGAGGTTGATGCCCGCATAGAACAGGCTGAAGCCCGAATCGCGGCGCGGATCGTTCTTCGGATACAGCTTCCCGACGATGGTGGATACATTCGGCTTCAGGAAGCCCACCCCCATGATGATCAGCGACAGCGACAGGAAGAACACCCGCAGCGAGGCTTCATCCCGCACGACAACGCCGTTCACCAACTGCGCCGCATGTCCTTCGACGGCCATGCCGGCATGGCCCGCCACCAGCAGTAATCCGCCGAACACCACGGCCTTGCGCATGCCCAGCCAGCGGTCGGCCAGCACGCCGCCGATCACCGGCAGGCAGTAGACCAGGCCGCCATAGGCGCCAATCAGGTCGTAGCCCGAGCCATCGGCATAGCGGTGGTACTTGGTCAGGTACAGGAGCAGCAGCGCTTTCATGCCATAAAAGGAGAAGCGCTCCCACATTTCTGTGAAGAAGCAGACGTACAGCCCCTTGGGGTGGCCGAATAGTTCGTCGTTGCGGGGCAGGGTGCTGGCTTCGGTGGGGCTCATTCCGTATCCGTCTGTGGCGGCGTGTGCGGAGTATGCCAGTCCGGCGACTTGCGCCGCGCGGCCGTGGCGCTTACCGTCGCTGGCCTAGCTTTCCTCAGTTCAAGGGATAAAACCTATGAAGCCTCTGTTCGCCGCGCTAGCCCTCGCGCTCGCGGCCAGCCCGGTCTGGGCCGCGGACACCGATACCGCCGCGCCGCACCCGTTCTCCATTCGCGACCTGGTCATGCTGGACCGCGTGGGCGATCCGCAGCTGTCGCCCGATGGCCACTACGCCGCCTATACCGTCCGCACGACCGATTACGCCGCCAATAAGGGTGTCACGGCGATCTACGTGCTGGACCTGGACAAGGCCGGCCAGCCGGTCAAGGTCGTGGACAAGGGCTCGTCGCCGCGCTGGGCGCCCGATGGCCAGTCGCTGTTCTATGCCGCGCCGAAGGATGGCGTGGCCCAGGTCTGGCGTCGCACGCTGGGAACCTCGGGCAAGGGGCTGAATCTCGCCGCTGGCGCCGGTCAGGCCGTCACCGACGCGCCCATCGACGTCAACAGTTACAAGCTCTCGCCGGATGGCTCGAAGCTGCTGCTGACATTCGATGTCTTCACCGACTGCGCCGACCTTGCCTGCACGAAGGAGCGTCTGGACGGCCGCGAAAAGGACAAATCCACCGGCACCGTTTACGACAAGCTGTTCGTACGCCACTGGGACACATGGGCCGATGGCCGCCGCGCCCAGCTCTACATCGCCGACGTCACCGCCGGTTCGCCGCCAGTACTGCTCAGCCGCGGCATCGATGGCGACGTACCGAGCAAGCCCTTCGGCGGCGACGACGAATTCTCGTTCTCGCCCGACGGCCGCACGGTCTACTTCGACGCGCGCATCGCCGGCAAGACGGAACCGTGGTCGACCAACTTCGACATCTTCAGCGTGCCGGTCGATGGTTCGGCCGCGCCGGTCAACCTGACCGAAGCGAACGAGGCGTGGGACGCGAATCCGCTGTCTTCGCCCGATGGCAAGACGCTGTACTACACGGCGATGAAGGAGCCGGGCTCCGAGGCGGACCGTTTCGGCATCATGGCGCTGGATCTCGCCAGTGGTACGAAGCGCGAAGTCGCACCCGACTGGGACCGTTCGGCCGGTGCGTTGCAGATTTCGCGCGACGGCAAGACGCTTTACACCACCGCCGACGACAATGGTCAGCACCCGCTGTTCGCCATCGACACAGCGACGGGCAAGGTCACGACGCTGGTCACCGAAGGTTCGATCGGTGCATTCGACGCCAGCAGCGCATCGCGTCTGCTGCTGTCGCGCGACGACCTCAAGCATCCGGCCGACCTGTATACGGCCGACCTTCGTGGCAAGAGCCTGAAGCAGGTGACGCATTACAACGCGAAGCGCATGAAGAACGCCCAGACCGGCGACTTCGAGTTCTTCACGTTCAAGGGTGCCAACGAAGAAACCGTGCAGGGCTACGTGGTCAAGCCGGTGGGCTACAAGCGCGGCAAAACCTATCCGGTCGCCTTCATCATCCACGGCGGCCCACAGGGCGCGATGACCAATAGCTGGAGCTACCGCTGGAACGCGCAGACCTACGCGGGCCAGGGCTTCGCGGTAGTCACCGTCAACTTCCACGGCTCCACCGGCTACGGTCAGGCGTTCACCGATGCCATCTCCGGCGACTGGGGCGGCAAGCCGCTGATCGACCTGCAACAGGGCTGGAAAGCCGCGCTAGGCAAATACAGCTTCCTCGACGGCAACCGCGCGTGTGCGCTCGGCGCCAGCTACGGTGGCTACATGGTCTACTGGATCGCCGGTGTGTGGAACGAACCGTGGAAGTGCCTCGTCGATCACGACGGCGTCTTCGACGCACGCGCCATGTACTACGACACCGAAGAACTCTGGTTCGAAGAAAAAGAGAACGGCGGTACGCAGTACGACCATCCTGAGAACTATGAGCGCTTCAATCCGATCAATCATGTGAAGGACTGGCGTGTGCCGATGCTCGTCATCCACAGCGGCAAGGACTTCCGTATTCCCGAAACGCAGGGGCTTGGTGCATTCACGGCGCTACAGCGTCGCGGTATTCCGAGCAAGCTGTTGCATTTCCCGGATGAGAATCATTGGGTGTTGAAGCCGCAGAACAGTGTGCAGTGGCATGAGACGGTGAATGCCTGGCTGAAGCAGTGGACGGCTCCAGCGACTAAATAGAGACAAAAAAAACGGCGGCCCTTGGGTCGCCTTTTTCTATGGCGAGATGCTCGATAAATATCATCGCCATGTTTGAAGCAGTAATTTCCTTGCAACATGCCAGCGTTAAGTAAACTAGATATTCCCGCACAAAGAAGCGGATTGGGACTGAGTTAAGTAAAGGTGTTCAATGGGGGATGAATGAACGTTCGATGTCAATCGATTTTGTGGCTTATTTACTGTGCCATCGGCGCGTACGCAGTTCTTTTTCCGGGTTGTGCTGTCGCCTCCTCGACGACTAATGGCTCAATTTACACGTGCGGGAGCGGGGTTTGTGCTGCGGCGGAGCCAAGGTGCTCCGATGGGTCCGTTTCTTCAATGCGAAGTTGTTCGGAAGCTTATTATTATCGTCGGCTTTCCCAGTTCGGAAAGCTGTCCTTCATGTACAGCACTGTTTACAACAACGGAAGATCAGTCGCTCTTACTTGGAGTTCGCAATTCAATGGTCAGTACGTTTCCGGCCTAAACCTCGTAACAAGAGGGAGCGAAGATCCTTCGATTGGCCGTAATCTTGGTTGTCAAGGTTGTGTGGCTGATGGTGCTCCGGTTATTGGTAATCCAATTAACATTTCAATTGGCAACAAGTACCAAGCTGAGCGCGACTATCGAGGGGTAGGGTCATTTCCTCTTGAATTTACGAGGTACTACAACAGTGCTGGCTCAGGCGACGGAAGCATCGGAGTGCGCTGGACCCATTCATTTGGCCGCGCTCTTACATTCGATGGCAATACCGAAGTAAGCCTGACGCGTGACAATGGAGAAGTTCGCTATTTTCTCCCCTGCGGGTCGCTATGGTGCGCAACTGAGGACGAAATCGGCACGCTGGTTCAGTCGAAAGATGCCGGCGGCAATACGATTGCTTGGCAATATATGGATGAGCACGATGTCGTTGAGACGTATGACGGTGGTGGGCGTTTTTTATCGGAAACCACGAGGAATGGAGCGAAGATAGATTTAATTTACGATACAAATGGCAATCTTGGCACGATCCAAGATCAATATGGTCACCAGCTTTCGCTGAACTACGACGCGTCCGGTCGAGTATATCAACTGAGGCAGCCGGACGGCGCCAACATTGTTTACGGATATGATGCCGCAGGTAATCTCAGCACTGTTACGTATTCAGGTGGTGCTGCAAAAACCTATCTCTATGATGAAGCGGGCAATGTCACCCCTGGCAGTAATTCGAATCTGCTGACTGGGATCGAAGACGAGATGGGAGTTCGCTTCGCTACATATCGCTATGACAGTCAATCCCGTGCTACGGATAGTCAGCACGCGTTGTCCGCTGGGAATATTGTAGTTTCATACAATTCGGATGGCACAGCGACAGTCACCGATGCGGCATTGGTGGCACGGACGTACACGCTTAAGACGGTTCAAAACGTCAACCATATATCTTCTGTCAATGGAGCAACTTGTTCCTCTTGTTCAGCATACGCTGCTTACGTTTACAATGACGCAGGTGATGTTGTCGAGAAAACTGATTTCAACGGAAATAAATTTACTTATGCCTACAGTGCCAGGCATCTCGAGGAAAGTCGTGTAGAAGCGTCCGGTAGTACTGGTCAGCGGACGGTACTCACGACATGGCACCAGGATTTCCGAGTTCCGCTTACTCGCAGCACGCTCGACGCAAGTAATTCAACCGTCGCGAGTGTGTCTTGGTCATATAACAGTCGCGGGCAAGTAATTGCTCAATGCGAGATAGACCAAGCAATAGCTGGGAATTATGTTTGTGTAGTAGCCAGTACTCCTCCCCAGGGAGTGCGTCGTACTACCTACACTTACTGCGACGTCGTTAGTGCAAATTGCCCGCTCGTAGGTCTTCTGTTGACGGTTGATGGTCCCCGTACCGATGTTAGCGACGTCACGGCGTACAGCTATTACAACGGCAGCAGCCCTACCGATTGTGGTACTCCTGGTTCTACCTGCCATCAGGCTGGCGATCTCTATGGCGTCACGGATGCCCTGGGACGGGTGACCACATATGTCTCATATGATGGGGCGGGAAGAGTCACTCGCGTCACTGACGCAAATGGCGTCAGTACGGATATGACGTACACGCCAAGAGGGTGGCTCGCGACGAAGAGCGTGGGCGGTGCGACGACTGTCATTGCTTACGACGCCGTCGGTAACGTGACGAGAGTGACCGATCCTGATGGCGTGTACACCAGCTACGTTTACGACGCGGCCCACCGGCTGACAGACGTCGTTGACGCAGCCGGTAATACCATGCATTACGCACTTGACTCGATGGGGGGCAAGATATCGGAGACAGTGCGCAATTCTTCGGGTGAGACAACTAAATCGCTCGGTCGAACATTCAATCCTCTGGGGCAGTTAATCGCCGTCACGGATGGGCTACACCATACCGTATTCAATGCGACGTATGCAGATAGCTACGACGCCAACGGCAATCTTATTCACAGCAGCGATGCTTTGGGCATCCAACGAAAACAACAATTTGATCCGTTGAATCGCCTGATCGCGACGATTGCTAACTACAACGGTACCGACGCGACGACGAAGAACACGCAGAGTGTTTTTTCGTACGATGCGCTCGATAGACTTAAGGGCGTCAGCGATCCAGATGGCCTTAATACTACTTATGATGTTGATGCCCTTGGCAACGTTACCGGCCTGCATAGCCCGGACACTGGCACGACTACGCGCAGTTTCGACATCGCAGGCAATCCGATCGCTTCGGTCGATGCAGCCAACGTATCGACTGCATCGACCTTCGATGCCGTAGGCCGGTTGACCGCGACCACGTATGCCGACATTACCCTCAACACTCTGTACAAGTACGACGAGGCCGACTCGGTCACCGGCTGCACGGGTAGCGTAGGCAATGGCCGTCTGACCCGCATCATCGAAGGCAGTGGCGGTCTCATTTATTGCTATGACCCACGCGGCAACGTGGTCAAGAAGCAGCAGACCGTTGGCACCGTCACCACTACGACTGCGTACACGTGGACGCCTGGCAACCGGCTGAAATCGGTGACCACAGCCAATGGCATCGTGGTTGCCTACACCCGCGATGCGAATGGCCGCATTGCCACGGTTACGGCGACGCCATCGGGCGGCGCAGCGAGCACTATTGCGTCCGATGTCACTTATCGTCCCTTTGGTCCAGTGACTAGCTACATGCTCGGCAACGGACAAAATGTGACCCGAACTTATGACGCCAACGATCAGTTGACCGACATCACAAGTCCCGCGTTTTCTCTACACATGGCTAGGGATGCGATGGGCAACGTCGTCGCCCTTGGCGATACGGCCGGGGCGTTACCAGCCACCGAAGTCTATGGATACGATCCGCTTTACCGCCTGACGGGTGTAACAAGTGGTTCGGGTGCCGCTATTGAAGCGTATACATACAACAAGACAGGTGACCGCCTTTCCAAGACCGCTCCCGGTTTGCTCACCGGTGCCTACAGTTATCAGGACGGTACGCATCATCTCACGGGCGTAGGCTCCACGGCCCGGCAGGTCGATGCGCGCGGCAACACGACTTCCAATGTGTTGGCATCCGGCAACTTTGGTTACGGCTACAACCAACGAAATCGGCTCACTATCGTCCAGAACAATGGCGCCACCGTTGGGATCTTCGTGTTCAATGCCCTTGGCCAACGTGTCCAGAAGGCCGCAGGGAGTCTCACCACCCGGTTCGATTATGACGAAGCCGGCCATTTACTATCCGAAAGCACTAGCATGAAAACAAAGGACTATGTCTGGCTCGACGATTTGCCGGTAGGTCTGGTTGATCGGGGCGGCACGACTGCCACCATCAACTATGTCTATGCCGATGGCCTCGGTTCTCCTCGTGTGGTGACCGATGGCGATGGGACTGTGCAATGGCAATGGTCCTACGGCAGCAATCCATTTGGCGAGAAGACACCGGTATCCAGCGCGGGATATACGCTCAATCTTCGCTTCCCTGGGCAGTATTTCGATGCAGAATCCGGCTTGCTACACAATGGTTACCGCGACTATGACGCGTCGTCAGGCCGCTACTTGCAGAGCGACCCGCTGGGAATCAGAGGAGGGTTGAATACATACAGATATGCGTACTCCAACCCGCAAATGTACTTCGACCCGACAGGATTGGTGGCATGCCGAAGGATCGTCTCAGTGAAGGGTTTGTCATACGGCGAACTTGTAGGATCAACGCTTGCGAGCCAGCAATGGCAGCTAACCAATGTTCACGTTGAGCCTTTTGCTTCATCAGGTGGCATAAGTCTACTTAGTGGAGGCGCGAGCCTGTTCAGCGCCGCGACGGGTGCGCTAGGCTCCAAGCCCATTGTCGATTGCGAAGCGACCATGGTTAAGAAATTCGAGGATACATATGATCGATACCAGAATACGTACTTCGTAGACCTCTGTGTCGACGAGGGGGAGTGCGGGTATCGTTCCTCGTACTTGGCAAGCGGAACCGAGAGAGAGTCGCTTGGAGGTGAGGTGCGGGATCGATATGAGGCCAGTGATGGCGCGTTGACGGCGCTCAAATCGTGGTTTGCCGAGTCAGCCTGTCTGGAGTGGTTGAGGACGTTGCGTTGAGGGATTCTTACGACCAAGGCATGCAATCGATAATGCGTTTTGTGATGGCCATTACGGTGACCGTCGTGATCGATTCCGTTGTCATCCGCCAAGCGGATCAGTGGATGTACATTTGGCCAGGGCGCATGCCATACGGAACGGCGGCTCTATGGATAAGCCTTCCGCGGCTCCTGTTCTATGCTCTCGCAGGGTTTGGTTGCGCGCGATATCTCCGGATGAGTACGGCATTTGCGGGTGCATATCTGATTGCACTGGGGGTTTATTACCTCATTTTCAGGTGGGGTGCCTTCTACATTTATGGCGGATTTGACGCATATATCTTTGCGTACTTTCCGCTTGCCTCGATTCCTATTGGTTTTGTAGCAGGCTTCATATTTGGGCGGCGGCTCCGTCATTCTGACGGATAGTAGTCAGGCAACTAAAGCAACTAAAGGGCCAGCATGATTTGCTTACCGCTGATAAATCATGCCGATCCTGAGCTTTCACGTAGCTGATAGGGCCTGATCTTCATGGACATAACCGACGCGCTAATAAACTACCGGAAAGCAACAACGTTCATATGGAACGAGTATTTCCGTCAACGCGTCGGATCGCTTCGAGAATGCGGTCCGCTTGACGACTATGAGGAGATTGACAGGCGTCTCTTTTCGGGGCTGGTCGTCCGGGTTATTGAAGATGCGTTGACGAGTAATGGAGCGGACAGCGGGTATCAAATTGAAGCGATTCCTCCGACAGAAATTGTCGAAGTTATGTTCGGTGACGATCACGATGGCTACTGGAAATGGCACCTGCCTGTTTCGATTGATATGAAGGAGTTTCGACCGAGGTTCTTTCTCGTCGAACTGTTCGACTTTGATCGTTATGGATCCACTGTCCTGCCGCTGGTTAAATGTCGCTACTGCAGTGACGACGTAGATGACGGAAGTAAGGAATATGCGCTTTTGAATTTCGACGACTGTCGATACGTTGTCTTTGACCGGAACTAAAGTTTGTATGTTGGCCAGTCTGGCACAATCGTTAGTGGCGCGAGCGATGTCTATGGTTCGGAATCTGGCGGGATACAATGGGGGGATAGCGCGCTCGTAAATCTGAGCTGTGTGACGGTCGAAGCAATCAACTGCGCGGCTTGTCTGACGACATCGCTGAATCCCTGTAGCGCTTCCAGTCGATCGGCGATGGCCCGATCTGCTTCGGATGCTTCTATACGACGAGCGCCTGTGCAGAGCGGGCAGGGGATGGTCGTGCTTGCCTCGCGGCTCGCGTGCGCGGCGGCGGTTCCTTCGCTTGTCATGTCTGCATCCTTTCAGTTCGGAGTGACCCGCCACCGTGAGGTGGCGGGCGTGCCGAGAGAGCAGTACCGGTGCAAAAGGAAACCGGCCAAGCCGAAGCTTGCCCGACACGCCCGCCGTAAGGGGACGGCGTGACGATACGCGACGCGGAAAAGTGTCGTTTGAGACGGCACCTTTCCGCGCCTTTTGCAAAACACAGGCTGCTCTGCCCGGTCGCCGTTGTGTGGCGACGTGGTGAGGATCGGTGTGTGCGAGTAGTGGGTCAATAGTGTTTCTTTATTTCGGTGCGATTTTCAGATTAGTCTGAGGTGTTTGGGTGGGTTCGCAATGCGGACGTGTGTCTGGTGTGTGTGATTGTCGAAGAGCCGATGTTGTTTTGGTGCGATAGCCGGGTGCATCGCGCTGGGTTCCTGCCTGCGCAGGAACGACGGTGAGGGGTGGGTGTGGGGGTTGTGTAGGGGCTCGCTTGCGGGCGGAAGCTGGCGGAGCGGTGAAGCGGGGCCTGACTTGTGTGTCGCTTGCCGCGTACCGTCGCTGCGGATTCCAGCTGATTCGATACCTGCCACAACCGATACTCAATCTTTGCCGACGACGTATTCAACCCATAACGGACGCAATCTCGCACGTTGCTCGGCGGCCTCCGCCCAACGGATGACCGAGGCGGGGCAGGTAATGCATACCGTATCGTCGGTTGTGGCGGCCACGGCACGTTCCAGTAACTGGATGTCGGCCTCGTGCTGGTGTGGTACGTGGGGGTTCTCGAAAAAAAGTACGCGTTGGCAGCGCCGTTCGAATATGAGATTGGCGATCTGTGCATCGCCACCCATCGGGCCGCTTTCGTAGCATGTGACCCACGATGCGTCCTCTGGCCAACCGTGTTTCCGGGCCAGCGCATTGAGGCTCTTGCCGGTAGTGCCGGTAGCAACGCGGAAGGCGAAGCGGGATAGCAGGTCGAAATGCTTGTTGGCGAAAGCCATCATCGGCGCTTTCATCGCATCGTGGGCAATCATTGCTATTGTTTGGGATGGCATGGCGTGAAGCGGATCGGTGCCATCATCCGGTTTCATTCCTGAGCGGATGCGCTCGATTTCCACCCAGTCGCAGGCTGAGGCTACCGTCGAGAGGAAGGGTTTCTGGTGAACGATGCATTGGCGTTTGAGTGCGAGTGCTTCGGGGAAAAGCGATGATCCATCGACCGGATTGACCAGATAAATCGCACCGTCCAGTACCTCGTTGGACGCGACGGCCCCTACTATGCCGGCCACGAGTTTTACCAATCCGCCTTCATGACCGCTAGGGTAGCGACGTAGTGCGGGGTAGTTGGTCAGGTATCCTGCGCGAGCGATCGCGTCGTGCGTGCCGCCGACGGCGTGCAATCCAAGGTTCAGTTCGCGGATGCCTGTTTCGCAGCGGTGAAGCCAGCGAAACAGTGCCGCCTTCGGATGGCTGTGATGCAGATGATTGGCTACCAGGCCCAGATGCATAGACCCAACCCTTTGATGCGCTGTTTGTGTTGCATCGCGTGAGCATGCGTTCAACGCTAGGCTGATCGTGGGTGCCGTGGAATACACCTTCGGTTGTAGGTGCGTGTTGGGCGTCACCATTCCGTGGTGGAGTGGGTGTTGTCTCGTCAACCTTGCCAGGTAGCACCGGGCGCTTCCGCGGAGCGCCCGGTGCGAACACCATTAGTTTGTGGGCGGTGTCCCGATGTCCTGCGTCAGCGATACATCATCGACAAAAACACGGACGGGTTCATCGTTGGCGATATTGATCAGTTGCAGGGAAAGGCGCCTGTGATCCGGTAGCGGCGTAGGTTTGATCGTCACCGTATATTCGGTCCAGCCGCTATCGACAGCGAGTTTCTCAGTGTCGAGAAATATGCCTTCGGAGTCCTCGGCATCCCGAAATAGTGCGAGCATCAGCCCTTGCTCCAGGTGGGCGGTGGCGCGGGCCCTGAATCGCACGACAAGCGACGAATTATTGTTACCGGTCGCGGACAGGTCGGGTAGCTCGATATCCTGCTTTGCCCCGTCGAAGTATGCGGGAAGCTCCAGTGCCGGCTGACCGTCCACCCATGCAATGCGCGGATGGGTCGGCACCATCTCGCCGGCCCCGTCCTTGACGAGCGTGGGCTGCCAGGGCGGCAGATCGCCTGTGTCGAAACCGGGATTACCAAGGGGCACATCGCATTGCACGGGATAGTCGGGAACGACGACGGGCGGGCAGTGGGGTAGCGCGGAAGGTGCGTTGGCGGCATGGACACCGAAGCCTGCCATGCCGGCAAGGCCCAGCGTCGCAACGCGGATCAGGTGGCGATGATTCATGTGAGTACCTTTGCTGGAGTATTCGCGCCCCTCGATGGGGCACGACGCGCCGGAAATCGGCGCGAGGAATATTCCAGCAGGACTTCGATAAGACCTGTGCACAACGAGCGTGCGCTATATGAATGCCTTACGCCTATGTCGGACTCGCCCGCGTCGAAATATCATCGACAGCTCCGGCAACAGGTCGGCTTTTCGTGCGCCGGATTGCCTAAAACCAGCGATTCCGCTTCAGCGCCATGAAGATGCCGCCGACGATACAAGCCACCAGACACGTAATCGCCGGATACGCCCACGGCTTGTCCAGCTCGGGCATGTGGACGAAGTTCATGCCGTACCAGCTCGTAATCAACGTTGGCGCGGCGAGCATCGCGGCCCAGCCGGCGAGCTTTTTCATGACTTCGTTCTGACCGAAGGTCACCAGCGCCAGATTGACGCTGATGGCGGCGCCGATCATTTCGCGCATGGCGTTGATGGATTCGTTGACGCGGAAGACGTGGTCGTAGATGTCGCGGAAGTAGGCGCGCAGTTCGTCGTGGATAAGGTGCGGGTGCAGGCGGACGAGCTGGGCGACGATGTCCTGTAGCGGCACGACGGCAAGGCGCAAGGTCATCAGTTCGCGCTGCATGTCGTAGAGGCGTTTGATGGTTTGCCGGTTGTACGTCTCGGCGAAGATGTCGTTTTCCAGCTTATGCAGTTCTTCCCTGAAGTCGCGGACGATGGGCAGGAAGTTGTCGACGATGAAGTCGAGTACGGCGTACAGCGCGTAGCTCGGACCCATGGCCAGCAGTTCGGGCGACTGTTCGCAACTGCGGCGCGCGGGTGCGTAGGACAGCGACGCGCCGTGGCGCACGGTGACGAAGTAGCGTTGGCCGACGAAGATCTGGGTTTCGCCGAAGGCGATGTTGCCGCCGACGACCTGGGCGGTCTGCGCGACGATGAAGAGCGAGTCGCCGTAGACTTCGATCTTGGTGCGCTGGTGGGCGTGCTGTGCGTCTTCGATGGCCAGGTCGTGCAGGTCGAATTCTTCCTGCAGTTTCAGCAGCAGGGATTCGTCGGGTTCGTGCAGGCCGATCCAGACGAAGGTGTCGGGCTGTTTCAGTACGTCGCTGATGTCGTCGATGCTGATGTCGCCGATGCGGCGACCATCGGTGCTATAGGCGACGCAGTTGATGACCATGCCGTTGCCGGTGGCAGGCTGGGTTTCGTACAACGCATTGGGATAGGTCATACGCGCATGATGACGCTGCCTATGTGACAGGGCAATCGTATCGTGCGGACCCGTTCAGGCCGGTTCGCGACGCATCGAGACGAACAGCGCGAGCCAGCCGGGCAGGGCGAAGAGGATCCACGGCATGTTGCGCTGGACGAAGCCCGGGATCAGGTGCGCCAGCAACGCGACGACGGCCGCGGCGACCGACAGCAGCAGGATGCGGCGCGCGAACGAGCCCACGCGGCCGTCGACACGGCGCATGCGCCAGATCGCGGGCAGCAGCAGGAAGGCCAGCGGCTGATATAGCAACAGGTTGGCATTGGCCCACGCCGAATGGTGCAGTGTGACGGCCCATAGCAGGATCATCACCACACCGGCGATGCCGGTGAATACCGTGAAGACCGTGCCCGCCGTGACGAAGGCGATGCGCGCGGCGCGAGCGCGGGTGAATGCCGGCAGGATCAGCGGGATGGCCAGTACCAGCCCCGCCAGCAGCAGCGGCCAGCGCAGGTCGGGCGCCTGTTCCGGTGGCGGGTCGAGGCGGTTGGGGGCAAGGACTTGTTCGTCCTGCACCAGTGGCTGACCGTTCGGCAGTTTCACGGTGCGGAATTCGTCTTCCAGCACCATGGGCAGGAAACTTTCTTTCCACGCGTTCATCGGCTGGTCCGCGTAGGGGCCAAGGCCGAGATCCATGGCCAGCATCAGGGCCGGCGCGTTGCTCATCAGGCGGGCGGTCTGCTCGCGATACGTCATGCCGCCCGTGCGTTCTTGCAGCGATGGACCGAGTGCGCCGTCGAGTGCATCGTTCAGCGCGTCGCGGACGCGCGTGGTGCAGTTGTCCGCGTAGTAGTCGTAGTTGTAGCGCGCGTTTTCCGGCTGGATGTTCCAGAACAGGAAGCGACGGAGCTTCGTCTTCTGCGCGTCGTCCAGATTCAGGCGCTGACGCGTGACCTTACGTCCTTCGCCGCTATAGAACGACACATCGGACTCCATGTTTTCCGCATCCATGCGGTAGCTCATGCGGCCGCGCGCGAAGTTGACGAAGAAACCCGATTCGTCGAAATCGAAGACACCGTAGTTGAACGCGACGGCTTCGCCGCTGACCGTTTCTTTCAGCTCGATGGCATCGTGGCCGAAGCGTTCCCAGTAAATCGCGCCCGGCCCGTAGGTCAGCAGCGACACTTCCAGATTAGCGGCGGGTGCGTCGGCGATGCCGGCGCGGGCTGCCGGCACAAGGCACAGCAGCAACAGGGCGATCAGGAAGTGGCGCATCGGGCGGTGGCTCAGCTTTCGTTGGACTTGCGCGACACGTGGAACTGCTGCACGCGGCGGTCGTCGGCTTCGGTGACGCGGAAGACGAAGTCGCCCACGGCGATTTCCTCGCCGGCTTCCGGCAGGTGCCCGAATTCGGAGGTGATCATGCCGCCTACCGTATCGAATTCCTCGTCGGAGAAGCTGGCGCCGGCGTGTTCGTTGAAGTCGGCGATGGGCGTGAGCGCGCTCACGGCGAAACCACCGTCGTCCAGCGTGTGGACCAGGATGGGTTCTTCCTCGTCGTCGTGCTCGTCGTCGATTTCGCCGACGATCTGTTCGAGGACGTCTTCGATCGTGATCAGACCGGCCACGCCGCCGTATTCGTCGACCACCAGCGCCATGTGGTTGCGAGTGAGCCGGAACTCGGCCAGCAGCACGTTCAGACGCATGGATTCGGGAATGAGCACGGCCGGACGGAGCAGGGCGCGGACGTCGCCGGCTTCGCTCTGGCCGAAGTACTTCAGGATGTCCTTGGCAAGCAGGATGCCGAGGATTTCGTCCTTGTCGTCGCCATGCACGGGGAAACGGGAGTGGCCCGATTCGACGACGATGGGAAGGATGTCGGAAAGGGGAGCGTCGGCGGAAAGCATGACGATCTGGGCCCGGGGCACCATGACATCGTCGACGCTGAGCTCGGTTACCTTGATCGCACCCTCGACCATGGTCAGGGTGTCGTTGGAAAGCAGGCCGTTGGCCTGGGCGGCGCGCAGTTCCTCGATCAGTTCATCGCGGTTGCGTGGCTCGCCGGAAAACATGTGGCCCAGTCGATCCCACCAGGAACGGTGAGTCGGGCCACTGGTACTGCCAGGGTCCTCGTTCATTACTCTTGTATGCGCTGCCCGGAACCGGGCGGGAGGCCAGTCTAGCGGAATTTGGATGACGGTTCAGGGGCGGTGGGGCGGCGAGGCCGTTGCGGAGGGCCATTGTCCGACCCTTGGGGCCTTTATCGGCCCCCTGTGGGGCGGAGGCGGACTCCCTGGGGCGATATAGCGTCCGGGAAGCCTTGTGGTGCCGTCGAAAGGAGGCGCTCAGGGGATTTGCCGGCATCTTTGCAATGGCAAACGCTAATACACGGTCATGTCACTTTGTAATGACTGAAATACGCAAGCAGCCCTCGCCAAGGGGTAAGGCGATTTCGCTGCCAGCGACAAATCCACCCCGCCCCTGCTTCCGGAGCAACACAATCATGAACAAGCTTTTGTTGGCTGGCTGTCTCTTCCTTGGAACCACCATGCTCGCGCAGGCTGAGGGGCAGGCGCCGCCGGCTTATGTATTGGCGGCGGTTGCGGACCATGCGCGGCCGGCGGCCGATACGAAACGGGACCCGGACCGCAAACCGGCCGAACTGATCGCCTTCGCAGGCATCAAGCCTGGCGACAAGGTGGCCGATCTGATCCCGGGCGGCGGTTACTTCACACGCATCTTCAGCAAGGTCGTCGGACCCAAGGGGCATGTTTACGCGGTCTTTCCGGACAGCTTTGCCCAGGCAGTTCCGAAAAAGCTCGACGATATCAAGGCATTGATTGCCGACCCCGCATACGGCAACACCACGCTGGTGATTCGCCCTTACGATCGGATCGGCGGAGACGAGCCGCTCGACGTTATCTGGACCTCGCAGAACTACCACGATGTCTATGGCGGGGTCAGCGTCTTCGCCGTTGCCGGTACGAGCGGTGCCGAAGAATCGGCCAGCATGGACGCCGCCGCATTCAAGGCGTTGAAGCCCGGCGGCATCTATATGGTGATCGACCATGTCGCCAAGGCGGGTTCGGGCGAGCAGGACGCAAAGACCTTGCACCGGATCGATCCGGCCACCGTCATTGCCCAGGCACAGGCGGCGGGTTTTGTTCTGGAGGCCCGCAGCGATCTTCTCGGCAACCCGAAGGACAATCACGAGCTGCTCGTATTCGCTCCCGAAATCCGGGGTCATACGGATCAGTTCGTGTTGAAGTTCCGCAAGCCGAAGGCGTGAACTGAGCCTCGTCTTCCGGACTGAAGTGCCTTGACGGTCGTCGGGTGCGCGTTGGCCCGACGACCGTGATGGTCAGGGGGCTTCGTAGGGATCCGGGATGCCCAGGCCTGCCAGCACGCGTGTTTCCAGCGCTTCCATTTTCTCGGCCTCGGCTTCCACGATGTGGTCGTGGCCGAGCAGGTGCAGTACCCCATGGATGGTCATGTGCGCCCAGTGATGGGCCTCGGGCTTGCCCTGTTCGGCGGCTTCGCGGGCGACGACGGGGGCGCAGATAACCAGATCGCCGATCAGCGGCAGGTTCAGGCCCGGCGGCAGGTCGGCGGGGAAGGACAGCACATTGGTGGCGTAGTCCCGGCCCCGGTATTGCAGGTTCAGGGCCTGGCCTTCTTCGATGTCCACGATACGGATGGCCAGCTCGGCCGGCTTGCGCCGGCGCGCGCCGGTCAGCGCGGCCGCGACCCAGCGGCGGAAGCTGGCGGGGGCGGGGACGCCCTTGCGGGGAACGGCGTAGCCGACGGCGACGACCGGCTCGCTCACTTCTGCGCCTCGGCGTTCTGCTCGAAGGCTTCGTACGCGCGGACGATCTTCGCCACCAGCGGATGGCGGACCACGTCGCGGGAGGTGAAGAAGGTGAAGCTGATGCCGTCCACGCCACGCAGCACTTCGATGGCATGACGCAGGCCCGAGCGGATATGCCGGGGCAGGTCGACCTGCGAGACGTCGCCCGTGATCACCGCGACCGAGCCGAAGCCGATACGGGTCAGGAACATCTTCATCTGTTCGACGGTGGTGTTCTGCGCTTCGTCGAGGATGACGTAGGAATCGTTGAGGGTGCGGCCGCGCATATAGGCCAGCGGTGCGATTTCGATGACGTTGCGCTCGATCAGCTTGGCGACTTTTTCGAAGCCGACCATCTCGTAAAGCGCGTCGTACAGCGGGCGCAGATACGGATCGATTTTCTGGCTGAGATCGCCCGGCAGGAAGCCGAGCTTTTCGCCGGCTTCGACCGCGGGGCGAACCAGCAGCACGCGCTGCACGCGATTGGCTTCCAGTGCTTCGACGGCGCTGGCAACGGCCAGATAGGTTTTGCCGGTGCCGGCAGGGCCCACGCCGAAGTTGATGTCGTGGGTAGTGATGGCGTGCAGGTAGCGCGCCTGGTTCGGGCCGCGGCCCTTGATCACGCCGCGCTTTACCTTGATCGAGACGTCCTGCGCGGATTCGGCGGCCTGTTCCACCAGTGCGTCGATGCCGGATTCGGCCAGATGCAGGTTCACGATGGCGCCGGTCAGTGCTTCGTTTTCCGTGGCGTCGTACAGCGCGCGGATGACCCGCTCGCCGGCGCGCGCCGCTTCGTCGTCGGCGATGACGCGGAACAGATTGCCGCGATGATCGATTTCCAGACCCAGGCGCAGTTCGATCTGGCGGATGTGTTCGTCGAACGGGCCGCAGAGATTCGCCAGACGGGTGTTGTCTTCGGGCTCGAAGGTGAAATCGCGTTGCGAAAGGCCGTTGGTGGTCATAGGTATCGATGCATCACATAGATGTCGGTCGGGCCCAGCGTCGCGTGGCGGAATGCGCCAGGCACGGTGCCCACGATGGTAAAGCCGTGTTTCTGCCACAGTCGTACGGCGGTGCGGTTGGTGCTGACCACGATGTTGAACTGCATCGCCGTGAAGCCCGCGCGACGCGCCTGTTCCAGGGAGTGTTCGCACATCGCCGAAGCGATGCCCATGCCGCGCGCTTCCGGCGACACCATATAACTGCCGTTGGCGACATGATCGCCAAGGCCGATCTGGTTGGGACGGATGGTGTAGATGCCGAGCACGTCGTCGCCACGCTCCGCGAAGAAGCAGCGCGCCGGTGCGGTCGTCCACATGTCTCGTGCCTGCGCCAGGCTAAGGTCCGGCGGATACGAATACGTGTCGCCGCCGGCAATCACGGCCGAAAAAATCGGCCATGCGCGTTCGAACTCCTCCGCGCCGATTTCGCGAATCGCCGTAGCGCCGGTCATGAAGCCTGCGCCATGACCTCGTCGTCCAGCCGCACGCGACCGCGCAGCGAGTTCGACATCGCTTCGGTAATGACGACGTCCACGAACTGGCCGATCATGCGTGCATGGCCCGGGAAATTCACGTAGCGCATGTTTTCGGTGCGCCCGGTCATTTCGTTCGGATCCTTGCGGCTGGGCTTTTCGACCAGTACGCGCTGCACGGTGCCGACCATGGCGGCGTTGATCTTGCGTGCGTTCTCGTTGATGGCGGCTTGCAGACGCGTCAGTCGTGCGTGCTTGACCTCGGCCGTCGTCTCGTCCGGCAGATTCGCCGCCGGGGTGCCGGGGCGCGAGGAGAAAATGAAGGAGAAGCTCTGGTCGAAACCGACATCGTCGATGAGCTTCATCGTCTTCTCGAAATCCTCGTCGCTTTCGCCGGGGAAGCCCACGATGAAGTCGGACGAGACGCAGATGTCCGGACGCACGGCGCGCAGTTTGCGGATGCGCTGCTTGAATTCGAATGCGGTATAGCCGCGCTTCATGGCCGAAAGAATGCGGTCCGATCCGGCCTGCACGGGCAGGTGCAGATAGTTGGCCAACTGCGGCACGTTCGCATAAGCCTCGATCAGCGAGTCGGAGAACTCCAGCGGATGCGAGGTGGTGAAACGGATGCGGCCGATGCCGTCGATCTGCGCGATGGCGTGGATCAGTACGGCCAGGTCGGCGATGCTGCCGTCGTGCATGGGGCCGCGATACGCGTTGACGTTCTGGCCCAGCAGGTTGACCTCGCGTACGCCCTGTTCGGCGAGCTGGGCCACTTCCACGATGACGTCGTCGAACGGACGGCTGAGTTCTTCGCCGCGCGTATAGGGCACGACGCAGTACGAGCAGTACTTCGAGCAGCCTTCCATGATCGAGACGAAGGCGGTCGGGCCTTCGGCGCGCGGCTCGGGCAGACGGTCGAACTTCTCGATTTCCGGAAAGCTGATATCGACCTGCGCCTTGCCGCTGGCGCGGATGGCTTCGATCATCTGGGGCAGGCGATGCAGTGTTTGCGGGCCGAATACCAGGTCCACGTACGGCGCGCGCTTGAGGATGGAATCGCCTTCCTGCGACGCCACGCAGCCACCCACGCCGATCAGCACCGGCTTGCCGCCGCGCTTGTGTTCTTTCCAGCGACCGAGCTGGCTGAAGACCTTTTCCTGCGCCTTTTCGCGAATGGAGCAGGTATTGATGAGGATGACGTCGGCTTCGGACTCGTCCTGCGTGAGTTCGAGGCCGTGCGACGCCTTGAGTACGTCGGCCATCTTGGCCGAGTCGTACTCGTTCATCTGGCAACCGTGGGTCTTGATGAAAAGCTTGCCGCTCATGGGCTTTTTTACCGGGATGCGTGAGACACGTCGAACCGCGCAGTTTACGCCGGCTGCCGGACGCTGACCACAGGCGCCTCGACCAATCAATGACTTGGGCTCTGTTTTGCGACCTGGAACACTTGGCAGGGGGCAGGGGCTCGGGCACACTCGCGCCCATGGTCCAAGCCGCACGCTCAGGGGAATGCGCCGGCCGCAATGCCCGTTGTTTCCCGATTTTCGCGACGGTCCTGATCAGGGCCGCGTATGGCTGCGTCTTGCTGGCGGGGCTCGTGGCCGCGCCCGTTTCGGCCGAGGCGCTCTATCGCTGTGCCGGCGCTAGCGGCGAAACGGTATTTACCGGGCACGTCGACGGTTTTAAGGACTGTAAGCGTATCGGCGGTACTGGCCCGGCCCGGCCCGCAAAGAAGCCCGTTGCCGTTGCTGCCGCGCCTGTTGCAAGTCTCGTTGGCGTTACGGCTTCCGTCGAGAATCCAGCTGCCGCGAGTTTCGCCGGCGTCACGGCCTCCGTCGACGCCCCCGTTACCGCATCTGTTCCGGCGTCCGCAAAGATCGATAAGCCCGAGGCCGTTCCGGTGGCTCCCGTGCGGAAAGGCCAGTGGGACTACAAGGAATCCGCTCCCGGCGCCGCGCCGCTGCCCGACGTGGCCGATGCCTCCTTACCGGCGAAAGGGTCGCGGGTCCTGCGCGGTGCGGTTTATCGCGTCGATCGTGCGGACGGCGGCGTCGAATACACCAACGTCCCGCCGGGTGGGGCGAAAGGGCATGCGGTCACGATGCTCTTCACCTATATCGCCACCTGCGCGGCCTGCGACCTGCATTCGCCGATCAACTGGAACAGCGTCGCGCTGAATCTGACGGCGTATGGCGATGCCATCCATTCCGCCAGCGGCGAGTTCGGCGTGGACGAGGCACTGCTGCGGGCCATCATCCATGCCGAGAGCGCATTCAATCCGCGTGCGCTGTCGATCAAGGGCGCGCAGGGGTTGATGCAGCTGATTCCGGGGACCGCGCGGGATATGGGCGTCCTGGATGCCTTCGATGCCAGCCAGAATATTCGCGGCGGCGCGCGCTATCTCGCGCTGTTGCTGAAGAACTTCAACGGCAACGAGAAGCTGGCGGCGGCGGCGTATAACGCGGGGCCGGGCGCCGTGCAGAAGTACAACGGCGTGCCGCCGTACGACGAAACCCGGGTTTACGTCGAGCGCGTAGGGCAGTTGCGCAAGCGCTACGGCGATTCGATCAAGGCCTCGCAGCCGGCGTCCGGCAATGTGCCGCTGGCCGATCGCGGGGCCTGAGCAGGCATAGCTTGGGGGCGTCCGGCTCTCTGTCTAGCTAGCTCTCTGTGGGAGCGCGCTTGCGCGCGAAAGCCAACGGAGCGGCGATGCGGAGGGTGGCATCCGCAGCCCGTAGATCGGGCTCGCGAATGTGAGTATCCGGCTTCCTCGCTCCGTTGGCTTTCGCGCGCAAGCGCGCTCCCACAGAGAGCTAGCTAGACAGAGAGCCGCTGTACCTACGGCACCTTCCGCAGCGGCTGCATCGGTGTCGGCGGGCGCTGGGTCGGGGTGATGCTGGCCGTGAAATGAGCGCCGTTGCGCAGCCCGGAAACCTCCACGGCCGTGCCCGGCTTCAGCGAGGCCTCGTGGCGGCGCAGGTCGGACGCGTCGAGGATGTCTTCGCTTCCCAGCTTCAGCAGGACGTCGCGCGGCTGGATGCCCGCGCGCGCGGCGGGGCCGCCCGGGGATACTTCGTTGACCACGACGCCGCGAGCCGCCGAGGGCAGGCCGCTGTCCGCCGATATGCTGATGGCGCCATAGTCGGCGCCGATCCATCCGCGGACGACATGGCCCGTCTGCACGATCTGGTCGAGGACCTCGCGGGCGCTGCTGACCGGGATGGCGAAGCCAATACCTTCCGCGCCAACGGCCTGACCGATCAGCGACGTGTTGATGCCGACCAGTTCACCGTGCGCATTGACCAGCGCGCCGCCCGAATTGCCGAAATTGATGGCCGCATCGGTCTGGATGAAGTTCTCCAGGCTTGACAGGTTCAGCTGCCGGCCAATGGCGCTGACGATGCCCATGGTTACCGTCTGGCCGATACCGAAGGGGTTGCCGATGGCGAGCACGACGTCGCCCACGCGTGGCTTGACGCCTTCCTCGGACATGGGGATGGCCGGCAGGTTGCCGGCATCGACGCGCAGCACCGCCAGATCGGTTTCTTCGTCCGATCCGACCACCTGCGCCTTGGCGACGCGCCCGTCATAGAGCAACACCTGGATGTCGTCGGCGTTGGCGATGACGTGGTTGTTGGTCAGGACGTAGCCATCCTCCTTGACGATGACGCCCGAGCCCAGGTTCTGCTGGCGACGCGTACGCGCCGGGCCGGTGGGTACGCTGAAGATACGTTGCAGGACCGGGTCGGAGTACAGCTCGCGCGGCTGCTCGGTGACCATTTTGTTCGCATAGATGTTGACGACCGAGGGCGCGGCCTTGGCTACGGCGTCGGCATACGACGCGGGGCCGTCGGGCACGGGCGCCACCGCCAGGGGGCGTACGGAAGGGAGGTGCGAGCGAAGCACCGAGCCGCTGCCCGGCCAGAAAAGTCCGACGATGAAGGCGACGGCCAGTCCGAGGACGACGAAGCGGGCAACGAAGGCTAGCGTGCGGGCGGCGTAATTCATCGTGGAAGCTTTGGAGTCCATGGTCGCGAGTCGCGGCGCCAGCACGAGCCGCGGTCGACTGGGGGTGACGTTCAGTTTTATTGTACGTCGCGGGGGCTGACGCTACACTAACGCGATTTTTGCGGTAGCCGAATTCGCATGCGGTAAGCGAAGGGGAGTGCTTCCGCATCTCAATGGCATAAGTTCCGGAGAGCCTGATGGCGAACGAAGTCGTCGATCATGGTCGCCGTCGCTTCCTCACAGCAACCACAGCAGTGGTTGGTGGTGTGGGAGTTGTCGCGGCGGTCGTGCCTTTTATCAAGTCGTGGGAGCCCAGTGCGCGGGCGAAGGCGGCGGGTGCACCCGTCACGGTCGACATCAGTGCCATCGAGGCCGGCCAGAAGGTGACCTTCGCGTGGCGCAGCCTGCCTGTGTTCGTGGTCAACCGTACCAAGGACCAGCTGGCCCAGCTGCCGGGTCTCGAACCCCGGCTCCTCGACCCGAAGTCGACTGACCCCGACCAGCAGCCGAAGTACGCGCAGAACGAAGTCCGCTCCCTCAAGCCCGAGTGGCTGGTGGTGATCGGTCTGTGTACCCACCTGGGTTGCGTGCCCGACTTCGTGCCCGACATCAAGCCCGAACCGTTCGACGCCAACTGGAAGGGCGGTTTCTATTGCCCGTGCCACAAGTCGCGTTACGACCTGGCCGGCCGCGTGTTCAGCGGCGTTCCCGCGCCGAAGAACCTGCCGGTGCCGCCGTACCACTTCGTCGATGACACCCACATCCAGATCGGTGTCGATCCGCAGGAGGCCGGCTGATGGCTAAGGCAATGGCCCGTCTGGGCAACTGGTTCACCGAGCGCGCACCGGGCCTCATGCCCATGTACCGCGCGCACATGACCGAATACTACGCACCGAAGAACTTCAACCTCTGGTACTACTTCGGTTCGCTGGCGATCCTGGTTCTCGTCAACCAGATCGTGACCGGCATCTTCCTCACGATGAATTACAAGACCAGCGCGCTCGAAGCGTTCAACTCGGTCGAGTACATCATGCGTGACGTGGAATGGGGCTGGCTGATCCGCTACATGCACTCCACGGGCGCGTCGCTGTTCTTCGTCGTCGTGTTCCTGCATATGTTCCGCGGCATCATGTACGGCTCGTTCAAGCGTCCGCGCGAACTCGTGTGGATCCTCGGCATGCTGATCTTCCTGGTCCTGATGGCGGAAGCCTTCATGGGCTACGTGCTGCCGTGGGGCAACATGTCCTTCTGGGGCGCGAAGGTCATCATCTCGCTGTTCGGCACCATTCCGTACATCGGCCACGCGCTGGTGGAATGGATCATGGGCGACTTCCTGCCCGCCGATGCGACGCTGAACCGCTTCTTCGCACTGCACGTCATCGCGCTGCCGCTCGTGCTGCTTCTGCTGGTGGTGCTGCATATCGCGGCGCTGCATGAAGTGGGCTCGAACAATCCGGACGGCAACGACGTCAAGCATGGCCCGAAGGGCAATCGCTGGGACGCGAACAAGCCGGCCGACGGCATCCCGTTCCACCCGTACTACACCGTGAAGGATCTCGTGGGCGTCGGCTTCTTCCTGATGATCGCCGCGTTCATCATCTTCTTCGCGCCGACGTTCGGTGGCTGGTTCCTCGAGCACGACAACTTCACGCCGGCGAACAATCTCGTTACGCCAAGCCACATCAAGCCGTCGTGGTACTTCACGCCGTTCTACGCGATCCTGCGCATGATCCCGTCCTATTTCGGCACGGCGATCTGGGGCGTGCTGGGCATGTTCGGCGCGATCCTGCTGCTGGCGCTGCTGCCGTGGCTCGATCGCGGTGAAGTGCGTTCGGTGCGTTACCGTGGCCTGGGCTTCCGTATCGCGCTCGGCGTGCTGGTCGTTTCCTTCCTTGCCCTGGGCATGGTGGGCGCGGGCGTCACGGCCGAACTGATCCCGGAATGGTTCCCGAGCGCCGACGTCACGACGTGGGAGAACGCCTTCGGTCGCCTGATGGTCCTGGGCTACTTCGGCTTCTTTATCTTCCTGTGGGTGTATACGCACTTCGGTTTCGAAAAGACGAAGCCGGTTCCGGAACGGGTGACGACGCATGACTAAGCGGTATTTTTCCTCTATCGCCCTGGCGTTCGGCCTTCTGGTCGGCTCCGTATCGGCTCTGGCCAACGAAGGCGGCGCGGAACTCCCGACCGCCGGCACCAACGTCAGCGACAAAGCGTCGCTGCAGCGTGGCGCCAAGTTGTTCTTCAACTACTGCGTGGGCTGCCATTCGCTGAAGTACGTGCGCTATTCGCGTATGGCCAGCGACCTCGGCCTCAGCGAAGACGAGGTGATGAACAACCTCAACTTCACGGGCGCGAAGTTCGGCGAGCCGGTCATTTCGCATATGCCGGCCGAGTCGGCGAAGTCGTGGTTCGGCAAGGATCCACCGGATCTTTCGCTGGAAGCTCGCGCCAAGGGCGTGGACTGGATCTACAACTATCTGAACTCGTTCTACGTGGACCCGACCCGGCCGGTGGGCTGGAACAACACGGTGTTCCCGAACGCATCCATGCCGAACCCGCTGTGGGAACTGCAGGGCATTCAGGTCGCGGTGCATTCCGAAGCCACGCCCGGTCACGACGCCTCGATCGAGAAGCTCGAGCTGTCGCAGCCCGGTCGCATGACCCCGGAACAGTTCCGGGGAGCAACACGCGACCTGACGACGTTCCTCGAATACGCCGCGGAACCAGCGGCCCTGGAGCGCCAGTCCATCGGCGTCTGGGTGCTGCTCTTCCTTGCGGGCTTTACTTTCCTTGCTTATCTGTTGAAGCATGAGTACTGGAAAGATGTACATTGATTGATCACGGGGCGGCGCAATGCCGCCCCGTTTCGTTTGTGCGGCCGGCTGGGGAGGGAGATCGACGCCATGGTTCAAAGCGCACGTTCGCGTACAGTGTTGGCGCTGTACACCACAGCAGACGATGTACAGAGTCACCGTACGCGTCTGGTTCTCGCCGCTAAGGGCGTTACCTACGATCGCATCGTGGTTGCTCCGGACGAGCGTCCGGCCGATCTGCTCGACCTCAATCCCTACGGTACGCTGCCGACGCTGGTGGACCGCGATCTCACGCTCTACGGCCCGTCCGTGGTGTGCGAATACCTCGACGAGCGCTATCCGCATCCGCCGCTGATGCCGATCGATCCGCTGTCGCGGGCGCGTCTGCGTATCGCGGCGTTGCGTATCGAAAGCGACTGGCTGCCCGAGATCGATGTCGTCCGTGCGGGCGGCAAGCCGGCCGACGCTGGCCGAAAGAGGCTGCGTGAGCACCTGCTGATGGCTCTGCCGCTGTTCAAGGCGTCGAAATTCTTCCTGAATCCGGAAATGAGCCTGATCGACTGCCTGGTGGCGCCGGTCGTGTGGCGGCTTCCGTGGTTGAAGGTCGACCTCGGCAAAGAGGGCAAGCCCATCATGGATTACGGCGAAAGGTTGTTTCACAGCCAGGGTTTCGCACGCAGCCTGACCGCCGAAGAGCGGACGATGCGGGACCTGTAGGGACGCTGTTTTCAAGGCGTTCCTGGCCCTTTGCGTAGCCCCTGTGCGGCGTATCGCATACACTCTCGTCCCAGAGACCTTGCCCTGCCGGGGTACGGGTGCGCCCGACCGACCGGCGGGAAAGACGAGGACAGGTAGCATGGATACGAACGAAACCCCGGGTATGACCTCCAACCGCCCCTACCTGCTGCGCGCCATCTACGACTGGATCAGCGATAACGGCCTCACCCCGTACGTACTGGTCGATGCGGGGCAGCCGGGTGTGAAGGTGCCGTCGCATGTCATCAAGAACGGGCAGGTGGTGTTGAATCTGGCCATGCGCGCGGTAGCCAACCTCGACCTGGGGAACGATCGCATCAGTTTTCAGGCGCGTTTCTCGGGCGTCAGCCAAACGATCACGATTCCCATCGTGGCCGTTCTTGCGCTTTATGCGCAGGAAAACGGGCAGGGCATGATGTTCCCCGCCGACGAAGCGGACCCGATTGCGGCCAGTGCCGTGGAGTCGTCCGAAGATGCCGAGCCGCCGCAGACCGGTGGCGACGATGACCGTCCGAAGCGTGGCGCACCGCATTTGCGGGTGGTGAAGTAAGCCGGCAAAGCCGGCTTACGCCGCTCTCCGGGTGCGGCGTGGCTCTTTAACTTCTCTGTGGGAGCGCGCAGGCGCGCTCCCACAGAGAAGTTAAAGAGCCACGCTTGTGAATCCGTGGACTTCTTCGGCAATTGACTTCGGATCTACGGTCTTAATGCCGCGTCTGACGCCTGTCGGCCAGCGACACCACATTGCTCTCCTGTGGCCCGCTCAGACTCGTTTGCGTCGCCACTACCGATTCCAGCTCGCGGGTGTCCCGCGTGGGCAGGCTGAAGCCCGTCACGACACCCTGGGACATCCATAGCCGCGCAACCTCGCGCGTCTGCCCGTCGCCGCTGACTTCGAAGCCGTAACAGCGTTCCAGTCGACGCTCGTCGCCGAATCGCCGTAGCCGGATGCCGCGCAGGCCGACGCTCTGGTCCAGTAACTGCAGGCCGTGGCGCTGACATAGTGCCAGTGCTTCGCGAGCGGCTACCTCGCGGGCCCGGGTGAGCTTCATCCACGCGCCGATGATGCCGCCGAGCAGCAGTAGCCAGAACAGGTCGGTGAAGGAAGTCATGACTCGAGTGTGTGGTCGCCGGCGACGCGTCGCAAGGGCACAGCTCGCGTTATCGAGCGTCCATGCTAAGTCGAAGCGACAGATCGATGGCCCGGACATGCTTGGTCAGGGCGCCGCTGGAGATGAAATCGACACCCGTGTCGGCAATGGCGCGGATGGTATCGATTTCCACGTTGCCGGAAACCTCCAGCGACACGCGTCCGTCGACGAAGCGTACGGCCTCCATGAGCTGGGACGGCGTGAAGTTGTCCAGCATCACGCGGTCGACGCCGGCGGCCAGCGCTTCTTCGAGTTCCGCGTGGTTTTCGACTTCCACTTCCAGCAGCAGGCCGGGATGTTTCTGCCGGCCGATGCGCACGGCGGCCGCGATGCCGCCCGCTGCGGCGATATGGTTTTCCTTGACCAGCATCGCATCGAACAGGCCGACGCGATGATTGACCCCGCCACCGCAGCGCACGGCGTACTTCTGTGCGAGACGCAGGCCAGGCAGCGTCTTGCGCGTATCGAGTATGCGGGTGCGCGTACCGGCGAGGGTGTCGACGTAACGCGCCGTCACGGTGGCCGTCGCCGATAGCAGTTGCAGAAAATTCAGGGCGGAGCGCTCGGCCGTAACCAGCGCACGGGCCAGTCCGTGGAGTTCGCAAAGGCGGCTCCCCGCGGGCACGCGGTCGCCATCGACGGCGTTCCAGGTCACGCGTACGGACGGGTCCAGCTGACGAAAGCAGGCATCGAACCAAGCCGTGCCGGCCAGCACCGCGTTTTCGCGGCAGGTAAGTACGGCGGTGGCGCGGCCGTCGGCCGGCAGCAGGTCGGCGGTGGCGTCGCCGCTACCGATATCTTCGGCGAGGGCTCGCTCGACGTCGGCATGGATCTGCGCGGCGGAAGGCAGGGCGTCCGCCAGTGAGGAGACATTGCTTACGGTCATTCGGTAGTCGATTCCGGAGCGGGTTCGGGCTTGCGCAGACGTTCGACGATGGCATCCATCGCGCGATCGAAGAGCAGCGACGAGTCGAGTACCCGTGCCGCGCCCGAGCCGAAAGCGGCGGCAAGGCCGGCAAGGCTGTGGTCCGCGACCTTGAGGCCGCGGCGATTGACGAAAAGATAGCGCCCGCTGATCGGGCTGAGCCACGAAAGCTTGGCGCGTTCGGCCGTACCGTCCTCGGCGACGAATTCCAGCCATTGGCCGACCTTCAGTTCGCGGGCCTGGGCGAGATAGCGTTCGTCGAAGGCTTCATCGGACAGCGTGTCGGCTTCGTCTTCCTCGACCGGTTCGACGACGGGTACGTCGATGGCGGCAATGGCCTCGGGCAGCGGCATGACGCTGGCGATGATCGTTTCGGAGTCGGCTTCGGTGGCCGTTTCGCCCAACTGCTGCCGGTAGAAAGCGTGCAATTGGCCGAGGAGCTGTTCGGTATCGGCATCCTGGAACGCGACGCTGGCGAGTCCCTTGCGTAGCGAACGCTCGATGCCGGGCAGCATCAGGCGAAGTTCGCGGCGGTCGGCCGCATCGTGAGCCGGGCGTGCGCTGGCGATGAAGTCGGCGATAAAGCGCAGCGATTCGCGGAATTCGTTGGAGTCCTCGCCTTGGCGGAGCAGGGTGAGGACGATGTAGTTGGCCCAGGCGCGAGTCAGTACGCCGTAGATCAGCGGCGGCAGCGACTCCTCGCCAATGCGGCCGACGATTTCCTGTGCGGCGCGGCGACGCGCCTGCTCCAGTTTCTCGCGGCCGCGGGTGGATTCGGCGACGCGCTGTTCGGCCAGTTCCGCACGGCGGCGGCTGACGTCGAGGAATTCCTGAAGCTCGGTGGCCAGGCGATTGAAGATGTCGACATCGTCGTCGAAGTCGTGCAGCAACTGTTCGACGATGGATTTCGTCTTGTCGAACAGGCGCCCATCGCGATCGGATTCGGTGGACCAGCCCTTGGCGGCATCCGCCAGGGCGTCGAGCAGTTGCCGTGCCGGATGCGACTTGTGCGCGAACATGCGCCGGTCGAGCAGGGCGACCTTGAGATAAGGGATCTGCAGACGTGCAAGCAGGACCTGCATTTCGGCGGGCAGGTTGTGATCCTCGAGGATGAACTCGAAGAGCATGCCCACCAGATCGATGGTGTCCTCGTCCACGCCCGATACCTGGGCGGAGCTCTGGCCGCGCAACTGGCCGATCTGCGTGAGCAATTGTTCCTTCAGGTGGGCAACGTCCCGCGAGACGTCGGCCTGCGTCACGATCGGCCCGCTCGCGAGCGGCAGGCTGGCGATCTGGCTTTGCAGCAGAGTCAGTGCGCCGAGCAGTTCCGCTGCACTGGGCATCGGGCCCGTCGGCACCGGGGCCGCGGCAGCGAGGCCATCGTGCATCGCACCGCGGCGCGCGATGAACAGCGCATGCAGCGACTGCAGGAATTCGGCGGCGGCCGCGTCGGTAACGGGCGCGCCATGATCGGCACCGGCAGCCGCGACAGGGCGAACTTCGCCGGGCGCTACGGAGCTGGATGTCGGCGCGTCGGTGCGTCGACCGGCCACTTCGTGCCGCAGCTGCGGCAAGACACCGGCGTTCGCCAGTTCGTTATTGATGTCGTCGTAGAGCTCGTCGATGCCGGCAAGCACATAGCGATCGAAGAGCTTGTAGATGATGAGGCGGACACGGACCTCGACGGTCAGTTCGCGCATGGCCTGCTTGAACGCGTTGGCCAGCGATGCCGGACCCACCGGGTTCGTGGCGTCGTCCATGCGATTGCCGCCGCAGATGACGGACAGGCGTTGATTCACGGCGAAAAGGGCGCGCGCCAGGCGCGACTCGTTCTTGCCGATCATGCTGGTGATGGCCAGCGTTTCTTCCAGTTCGCTCTCGCCGACGAGGCTGAGTTCGACATTCGCGGGCGGACGCGAGGAGCCGTCGCCATCCGTGCTGCGCAGGCGGCCGGTAGAGAAGTCGGCCAGATCGCGGGCGACCTGGCCGAGGAAGGTACGCTCGACGATTGCCCGCTTTTTGCGAACTTCGCGCATGCCGTCGAAGAACTGGGTCTGGGCCGCGTTGTTCTCGGCTTTTTCTGCCAGGTCGAACAGGGCGTCGTCGATGTTCTCGAACATGTTGCTGGCAAGCGCGTGCAGCCGCTTGGTGGCGATGCCGCGAACGGTGACGAGGAGAGCGCCCACGCGCTCGCTCCGCGGGTCGAGCCGCTGGCTCAGGTCAACGACGTTGGACGGCTCGCTGGCGTTACTCATCGCTCACCCTGGATTTCGCTTGGCCCCCGCCCGGAAACTCATTGTCCGGGCAGTTCGAACTTCAGTTGTGACCACGGTCACGGATTCTGTGCAACACCCGCGGCCGATGGAAAGCCATTGAGCTGGGTGGTGCCGATACCCTGCTCGGGCAGCATGACAGGAATACCGTCGTCCACACGATAGATCACTTTCACATCGGTGGTTACCAGACCTTCGCCCAGTGCTTCGACGACACGTTCGCCCGCCACCGTATCGACGGAACCGGCGCGAATGGCGGCGTTGAGGGATTCGAGTTCGGAGGTCGTCAGGGGGCGCAGGGGGCGCTTGCTGACTGGGCAGCAGAGGATGTCGAGGAGACGCTTGTCCATAGTGCGGGCTGTCTAGCCCATGCCTGTAGCCGGGAATGTCCTTACAATAGCGATTTTTGGGTGCTCCGGCCATGACTTCCAATGCAGCAGACGAGGCGACGGCACCGCGTGTCGGCGTGGTAATGGGTTCGCGTTCGGACTGGGAAACGATGGAGCATGCCTCCGCCACCCTGACCCGGCTGGGCATCGTGCACGAGGTTCGCGTCGTCTCGGCGCACCGGACGCCGGACCTGCTCTTCGACTACGCGGATACCGCGATCGGCCGGGGAGTCCAGGTCATCATCGCCGGCGCGGGCGGGGCAGCCCACCTGCCGGGCATGATCTCGGCCAAGACCCGTCTTCCGGTTTTCGGTGTACCGGTGCAGTCCAAGGCGCTGAACGGCATGGATTCCCTGCTGTCGATCGCCCAGATGCCGGCGGGCGTGCCCGTAGGTACGCTGGCTATCGGCAGGGCTGGCGCGATCAACGCCGCCCTGATGGCGGCCTCGGTGCTCGCCCTGCACGATCCCGCAGTTGCCGCCGCGCTCGACGCGTTCCGCGACGAGCAGACCCAGACCGTGCTGGACAACCCGGACCCGCGCAAGTGACCCGCCGCCTTCCCGTGGTGGGCATTCTGGGCGGCGGCCAACTGGCCCGCATGCTCAGCATCGCCGCCGCGCCGCTCGGGGTGCGTACGCTGGTCGTCGACAGTTCGGCGGATGCCTGCGCCGGTCAGGTGACCCGGTTGCTGGTCGCCGACTGGAACGACGATGCGGCGCTGGCCGACTTCGCCTCGCGGGTCGATGTCGTGACCTTCGATTTCGAGAACGTGCCGGCCGAGACGGCCGAGCGGTTGGCTAGCCAGGTCGGCGTATTCCCGGCGCCGCAGGCATTGGCGATCGCGCAGGACCGCCTCGCCGAAAAGACGCTTTTCCGCGAATGCGGCCTGAATACGCCGGAATTCATGCCGGTGGATACCCGCGAAGACCTTGACCACGCCCTGGCTGCTGTCGGTGCGCCGGCCATTCTGAAGACGCGACGCCTGGGCTATGACGGCAAAGGGCAGTTCCGGCTGCGTTCGGCGGCGGACGCCGATGCCGCATGGGAAGCGCTGGGCGCGCCCGCGGCGGCCCATGGACTGATTCTGGAAGCCTTTGTGCCGTTCGAGAGGGAGCTTTCCGTCGTGGCGGTGCGTGGACGCGATGGCGAATTCCGCATCTGGCCGCTGACGCGCAACTGGCATACCGACGGCGTGCTGTCGCTTAGCCTGGCACCGGCGCCCGATACGTCCGACGCGCTGCACGAAGCCGCGACCGCCCATGCGCGGACGCTGGCCGAGCGTCTGAACTACGTTGGCGTTTTCGCGCTGGAGCTTTTCGTCCGCAATGGCGAACTGCTGGGCAACGAAATGGCGCCGCGAGTGCATAACTCGGGGCACTGGACCATCGAAGGCGCGCATACCAGCCAGTTCGAAAATCACATTCGCGCCGTACTCGGCATGCCGCTGGGCGATACGGGCGCGCGCGGCTGCGCGGCGATGTTCAACTGGATCGGCGACATGCCCGATGCGCGTCCGGTGCTGGAGGCAGTCGACGGTCACTGGCACGACTACGGCAAGGAAGCGCGCGTTGGCCGGAAGGTGGGGCACGCGACGATTTGCGCGCCGGATGCCGGCTCGCTGCGCGAGCGGCTGGTGAGTATTGCCGGGGCGCTGGGGCGGGAAGAGCAGGCACGGCCGGCCGTTGAACTGCTGGGGTGAGCGGCGTGTTTTTTCTTCACGCATTATCGGCGGAGGGCTCGGCTTCGCCATCGCTTTCGCCGTAGCACTTGGACGCTTCGCGAAGAGCCGTCGGCCACCGCCCTCGACGCTCCGGCTTCACCGTCGCTCGGGAAGGGATAGCCGCTGCGCGGCTGGTGTTTTAATGGCTGCGCCCCGTCGCGCCCGCGCGGCGGGCGGGGGTTTTCGATTCGGCTCCTGCCTCAGCGAAAACGGCGGACCGTCCTGGTCCGCCCCCTTCGGGCCTTGTCCGCCCGCCGCGCTCGGTTCCGCAAGTCGCGTCGAGGGCGGTGGCCGACGGCTCTTCCGGATGTTGCGGTGACGTGGGGGAAAGCAGCGCGTGACGCAGGACCCCTCATGGCCGCATCCGGTTCGGTTCCGTCACGTGCTCGCCTCGCGCTCTTCTTTCAGCAAGCCGCCGTCGACGGTGCCGTGGCCGGGTTGGTCCTTGGGGCCGCCTTAGCCGAGGGCCGCGATGACTAGTTGGAGCGAAAGCGGCGCTACGGCCCGCTCCCGCAGGGACGGCGCCGAAGGCCCCAAGGGCCAACCCGGTCGCGGCCTCCCAAACGCACGAGCGTGAGGCGGCTGTCTTCATCCGAAGCTCGACGAGACAGTCAATCCATCCTCGCTAATGCGCGAAGAGCCGAAAAAAAGGGCGGCCAAGGCCGCCCTTTTTTTGGAATCAGGCCAGATTGCCGGCCGCGAATTCCCAGTTGACCAGGTTCCAGAACGCCTCCAGATACTTCGGACGGGCGTTGCGGTAGTCGATGTAGTAAGCGTGTTCCCACACGTCGGCGGTGAACAGCGGCTTGTCGCTGCCGGTGATCGGCGTGGCGGCGTTCGACGTGTTGACGATGCCGAGCGAGCCATCCGGGCGCTGCACCAGCCAGGTCCAGCCGGAGCCGAAGTTGCCGACGGCGCTCTTGGTGAATTCTTCCTTGAACTTGTCGAACGAACCGAAGGCCTTGTCGATGGCATCGGCCAGCTTGCCGCTGGGGGCACCCGTCGACTTGGGCGACATCGAATTCCAGTAGAACGTGTGGTTCCAGACCTGGGCCGCGTTGTTGAAAATACCGCCCGACGACTTCTTCACGATGTCGACGAGGTCGGCGTTCTCGAACTCCGTACCCTTGATGAGGTTGTTGAGATTGGTCACATACGCCTGATGATGCTTGCCGTAGTGGTACTCGAGCGTCTCGGCCGAAATATGCGGCTCGAGGGCGTTCTTTTCATAGGGAAGCGGGGGAAGCTCGATCGCCATCAGGGGACTCCTTAGCGTTGGCTGGGGTTGAATAAGCGAAGCAGGGCGCGGCTGCGCTCACTGCTACACTACGGGACTATCAGCATTCTAATGATGAATTTGAGCTATGGACGTTGTCGATCAAATCAAGCGCATCATGAAAGATCATCCCATCGTTCTTTTCATGAAGGGCACGCCGGCGTTCCCCATGTGCGGATTCTCCAGCCGCGCCGTCCAGGCTCTGGAAGCCGCCGGTGCGGCCTTCTTCGCGGTCAACGTGCTGGAAGAGCCGCAGATCCGCGCCAGCCTGCCGCAGTATTCGAACTGGCCGACCTTCCCCCAATTGTTCATCCAGGGTGAACTGATCGGCGGGTGCGACATCATCGAGGATTTACACAAGGCGGGCGAGCTGAAACGCATGGCGGCCGATGTGTCGGAGCAGGATTCGTGAGCGGGCTTGTGTCCTCGCGTCTGCCGTCGGGGTTCGCGCCCGCGGCGGATTCGCTGAGCGGTCGCGTGATCCTGGTTACCGGCGTAACGGGCGGTCTTGGCGGCGAAGTGGCACGTGTCGCGGTACGCGCGGGCGCCACCGTGGTGATCTCCGGGCGCAAGCTGCGTTCGCTCGAAAAGCTGTATGACGAACTCGTCGCGCTGGGTGGCCCGCAACCGGTGATCCATCCGCTGGATCTGGAAAGCGCGACGCCGGCCGACTATGCCGCACTGGCCGATGGCATCGAAGCGGACCTGGGCAGGCTCGACGGCATCGTGCATGCCGCCGCGCATTTCAACGAGCTGACGCCCATCGCCATGCACAAGCCGGACGACTGGCTGCGTGCCATGCAGGTCAATGTATCGGCACCGTTCGCGCTTACCCAGGCATGCATGCCGCTGCTCAATGCGGCGCCGGACAGCGCTGTCGTCTTCGTGCTCGACGACGCGGATCTGGTGTCGCGCGCGCACTGGGGTGCTTACGGCGTGTCGAAGGCCGGCCTCGAACGCATGGCCACGATCCTGCACGCGGAGAATGGCAAAGGCACCCTGCGCATCCACGCGCTGCTGCCCATGCCGATGCGCACGTCGTTGCGCCGCTCCGCTTATTACGGCGAGGACACCTTGCAGAAGCCGCAGCCGACCGAGGCCGCCGAGGCGGCGGTGTGGCTGCTGTCCGCCGGGGGTGCCGCCGCTCGCGGCAGCATCCTCACCCTGCGCGACGCCCACTGAGCATCCCTGAAGGAGGAAACATTCCATGGAAGCGCAGATGACCACGTTGTCCGCAGGAATCCTGCTGTTCCTGATCATGGATCCGCTGGGCAATATCCCGTTGTTCCTGGCTCTGCTGAAGGACGTGCCCCCGCAGCGGCGCCGCAAGGTCATGGTGCGCGAGCTGCTGATCGCATTGTTCGTGCTGGTGGCGTTTCTGCTCGGCGGTCAGTACATCCTCAAGTTGCTGCAACTGCGGCAGGAGTCGGTAAGCATCGCCGGCGGCATTGTGCTTTTCCTTATCGGTATCCGGATGGTGTTTCCGCCTGTCGATGGCGGCGTGTTTGGCAAGCCGGGCGAGGGCGAGCCCTTTATCGTGCCCATGGCGATCCCCGGCGTGGCCGGGCCATCGGCCATGGCGGCGTTGCTGCTGCTGACCAATTCGCAGCCCGGACGCACGGCCGAGTGGGGGATGGCGCTGTTCCTGGCGTGGCTGGCCACGGCGGTGATCCTGCTTAGTTCTACCTATCTGTTCAAATGGCTGGGCGAGAGCGTGCTCACGGCCATGGAGCGCCTGATGGGCATGCTCCTGATCGCGCTATCCGTGCAGATGTTCCTGACCGGGCTGTCCGCTTACCTGCATACCGGGGTCTGATGGCCTTTTCGGCCCCTTCGACCTCATCCGGCCCCTAACGATCACCTTGCTGTCATAATTGGGCAGCAGCATGCCGGGGAGTGGCCGGGAAGGGCCGCGCGGCGGGGAGGTTGTCTGAACCTGCGAAACAAAGCCATGCCGATACACGACCCGGTTCGTGCGACATCGACGAAAAGGATGTCCGCCTTTATGTTCCGTCCCGCAAGATGCGCCCCGGGCCACGACGGCCGTTCAAATTCAAGGAGCAGGTCATGCTGAGTATCGAACAGGCTCTTACCGATCGTATTCCGTGGCTGGCGCAGCATCCACGCATCTTCAAGCCCGTGGCTGGCATGCTGGAAAAGCTCGCCCACGAAACCCGCTTCAACCAGACGCTGGACCACGCCGGCACGGCGCAGGGTTTCGACTTCTGCGAGCGCACGCTGGACTATCTGGGCGTCAGCTGCCGCGTCACCGAACGGGAGCGCGAGAACATTCCCGTCGAAGGTCCGTTGATCGTCGTCGCCAATCATCCGCTTGGGATGGTCGACGCGATCGCACTGTTGCAGTTAATCGGTTCGGTGCGTCGCGATGTGCGCATCCTGGGTAACGACGTCCTCGCGGCGGTGCCGCAACTTGGCCCGCTCCTGTTGCCCGTCGACGTCTTCGGCAAGGGTGCCGCGTCGAAAATGCGCGGTATTTTCCGTGCCCTCGAAGCGAACGAAGTCCTGGTTATTTTCCCTGCCGGCGAAGTATCGCGTGTCCGTCCCGGCGGCGTGCGCGACGGGCAGTGGTCCGACGGTTTCGCGCGCATCGCCATGCGCATGGGCGTGCCCGTGCTGCCGGTGCATATCGCCGCGCGCAACTCCGCGATGTTCTACGGCCTGTCGATGCTGGCGAAGCCGCTGGGCACCGCCATGCTGCCGCGCGAAGCCACGGCGCAGCGTCGCCAGCGCGTGGGCTTCCGCATCGGCGCGCTGATCGGTGCCGACGAACTCAAGCTTCGCAGCGAGGGTTCCGCCGAGCGTGCCGCGAAGCTGATGCGTCGCCATGTTTATCGCGTGGGCCGTCATCGCGGCCTGATCTTCGGCGGACAGACGCCGCTCGCGCATCCCGAACCGGTCGAGCGAATCGTTGCCGATCTGGCGAAGGCCGAGGTGCTGGCCGATCTGGCGGACAACAAACAGATTCTGCTCTTGCAGGGATCGGTCGACAGTCCCGCCTTGCGCGAAATCGGACGGCTGCGCGAGCTGACGTTCCGTCGCGTGGGCGAGGGGACCGGCATGCGTCGCGATCTGGACGCCTACGATCCGCATTACGAACACCTCGTGTTGTGGGACGCCAAGGCGTTGCGCATCGTCGGTGCGTACCGCTTCGGGCATGGCGGCAAGCTGATCGGCGAGCGGGGCATGTCCGCGCTGTATACGTCGAGCCTCTTCGATTATTCGCCCGCGCTCGAATCGCGCCTGGCGCAGGGTCTGGAGCTGGGCCGCAGCTTCATCGCTCCGGCGTACTGGCGTTCGCGTGCGCTGGATCAGCTGTGGCAGGGCATCGGTCTGTATCTGCAGCGTCGTCCCGAATTGCGCTACCTGTTCGGTCCCGTGAGCATGTCGGTCAGCATGCCGCGCGAAGCCCGCGAATGGATTGCCGCTGCCCATCAGCATTACTTCGGTGTCTCGGGCCTTGCCGCCGCGCGGCAGCCGTTCGTCATCTCGCCGGCCGTCATCGACGTCGTGCGCGCCGAACTGGCAGGCCTCGACCCGGCAACGGGCCTGGTTCGCCTCAAACATCGCCTGGACGCCCTTGGCGTGACCCTGCCGGTGCTTTATCGCCAGTACGTCGACCTGGTCGATCCGGAAGGCGTGCAATTTCTCGACTTCGGCGAGGATCCCGGCTTCTCCGGATGCGTCGACGGATTGGTTATGCTCGATCTGGCTTCTCTCAAGCCTGCGAAACGCGCCCGGTACCTGGGTAAAAATTCTTAGGAATCAGTCTTATGCGGCCAGGGGTGCTGCCGCATGAAAAAGTGGTATTTCGTAGATTTGGCGTGAAACGGTTACAAATCTGTCATACAATGCCGTTAAAGTCGGCTTAACAACTTGCGCGTCATCCATAGGAACGTGATCGGCATCACGGGCGCGGTGTAAGTCAGATAGTTGGGGAATAGCCCGAAGACCCGAAATGCCTGGCCCATGCCAGGCATCGGCGTCGTCCGGCCAAAAAAATCTCGTTAAGAAGCCACAGGGTCGACCATTAATGAATAGCCGAATCCGCGCCAAACTGTTGCCGCTCGCCATCGCATCGCTGCTGGCAGCCGCTCCCGCTTTCGCCCAGGACACTTCATCCGCTATCGCCGGCCGCGTCGTCGATGCGAGCGGCAAGCCGGTTGCCAACGCAACCGTGCGCGTCGTGCATGAGCCGTCGGGCACCACCAAGGTCGTAACCACCGATGCCGACGGTCGTTATGCCGCACAGGGTCTGCGCGTCGGCGGTCCGTTCGACGTGACCGCAACCAATGCCAGTGGCCAGTCGGTCGCCGAGCAGCACGATGTCTACCTGCAGCTTGCGCAGACCTCGTCGATCAACCTCAGTGCCGCCACCGCCGCTTCGGCGTCCGCGCAGGCGCTCGAAGGCGTGACGGTGTCGGCCAGCACGCTCGGCCAGACGTTCACGCCGGAAAACAAGGGCATCAGCACGAACATCTCGCGTCGCGAGATCGAAGCGCAGCCGACCCCGGGCCGTTCGATCCAGAACATCGTCCGCATGGATCCGCGCATCGTCATCTCCGACCGCGACCGCGGCGAGATTTCGGCCGTGGGCCAGAACAGCCGTTACAACAACATCACGGTCGACTCCGTCAGCGCGAACGATCCGTTCGGCCTGAACGCGAACGGCCTGCCGACGCTCGGCACGCCGATCTCGCAGGACACGATCGAGGAATACAACATCTCGACGGCCAACTACGACGTGGCCACTCGCCGCGGCGTGGGCGCCATCGTCAATGCCGTCACCAAGAGCGGCACGAACGAGTTCCACGGTTCGACGTACTACGCGTTCCAGAACCGCGACGACATGATCGCCGACTACAACAACCAGTCGTACGGCGGCTTCCGTCGCCAGTGGACGGCCGGTGCGACGTTGGGCGGTCCCATCATCAAGGACAAGCTGTTCTTCTTCGCTTCGTACGAGAAGAGCAAGCAGATCGGCCCGTCGTCGCAGTACGGCGTGCAGGGTTCGGGTGCGGCGACCGAGGTCAAGGGGCTGAAGCAGAGCGACGTCGATCAGATCATCGGTATCGCGAAGGGCATGGGTCTGGACCCGGGCTCGACCAGCGGCGGCAACAGCGATCTGCAGGACAAGCGTTACCTCGCCAAGATCGACTGGAACATCACGGACAACCACCGCGCCAGCTTCACGTACAACCAGACCAAAGAAAACAAGCCCATCATCACGGGCACGAACACCAATCTGGTGCTGTCGAGCGGTTGGTACAAAACCAACGTCGATAACAAGGGCTACGCGCTGCACTTCTACGACGACTGGTCCGACGTCTTCTCGACCGACACGACCATTTCGTACTCGGATTTCAATCAGGTCCGCGGTCCGTACAACGGCGTCAATTCGCCGGACATCACTGTTCGTCCGAATAACGCCAGCAATAGCAGCGCGGCACCGGGTGTCGAGTTCGGTACCGAGTACTCCAGCCAGGCCAACGTCCTGCGCGTGAAGACGTTCAACGCCGCATGGGCTGGTACGCTGTATCTCGGCGACCACACCCTCAAAGGCGGTGCCGACTTCGAGCGTGGCAACTACTACAACCTGTTCCTGCAGAACGCGTTCGGTAGCTACGTTTTCAATAGTATCCCCGCGTTCCAGGCTGCCGCCAGCAGCCCGACCGGCACGTACTTCCAGTACCGCTACAACGCGCCGGCGCCGGGCTTCGGTCTGAACGACGTTGCCGCGAATTTCCAGATGAAGAACTACGGCATCTTCCTGCAGGACACCTGGGCGGTGACGCCTAACCTGTCCGTGCAGTACGGTTTCCGTGTCGACATCCCGCGCACGAGCGACAAGCCGGCGTACAACCCGTGCTACGCCGCTGCTCCGGGTACAGCTTACGCGAACGCTGCCGCCAACTGCTCGGTTACGACGGGTGGCTTCGGTCAGACGAACCAGTACACGATCAACGGCAACCGTCAGGTTCAGCCGCGCATGTCGTTCAACTACAACTTCGACACCGAACGCATGATGCAGTTGCGTGGTGGTGCTGGCCTGTTCATCGCCAGCCCGCCCAGCGTCTGGCTCGGCAACATCTACCAGAACTCGGGTGTGCAGCAGGTGCAGTACAACTGCGGCACAACGCAGACGACCTGCAACACGTTGGCGCAGTTGCCGGCATTCAGTACCGATCCGAATAACCAGAACGCTCCGGGCCGCAACCCGGTACTGGGTCAGAACGGCGCGACGATGACGGTCAATACCGTCTCGCAGAACATCCAGCTGCCCAGCGTCTGGAAGATGTCCATCGGCCTCGACAAGGAGCTGCCGTGGTGGGGCCTGATCTTCACGGCTGACTACGAGCACCTGAAGAATCGCAACGCGATCTTCTACACCGACTTGAACATCGGCACTCCGACCGGTGTTCTGCCGGACGGCCGTAATACGTACTCGCGTTTCCCGACGGCGGTCCCGGCTTCGGGCACGAATACCTCGCGCTGGAACTCGAACAAAGCGTTCTCCGACGCCGTCATTAACCTGGGCAACAGCAGCCGCGGCAGCGCGGACAGCCTCGCCCTGTCGTTGAAGAAGACGTTCAATCAGGACCTCTTCGGCATGGTTGGCTTCACCTGGAGCCGTTCGACGGAACTGAATCCGGGTACGTCGAGCGTCGCCCGTTCGAACTTCAGCAATAACGTGTGGGTCAACCCGAACACCGAAAATGCCGAGACCTCGAATTACTCGGTGCCGAAGCGCGTTATCGCTTCGCTGACGTGGCAGCATCGCTTCTTCGGCGACTACGCGACCAGTGCGTCGATGTTCTACGACGGTCACTCGGGTGCCCCGTACAGCTGGCGCTTCGGTAACGACGCGAACGGCGACGGTTTCGTCTCCGACCTCGCGTACATCCCGAAGCGTGGCGAAGTGGCCTTCACGGCCAATACGCCGCAGTCGGTTCGCGACTCGTTCTTCAACTACATCGAGAACAACAGCTACCTCAACGATCACGCCGGTTCGGTCGCTCGCCGCAACGGCGCCCGCGCTCCGTGGATCAATCAGGTGGACCTTAGCTTCCGTCAGGAAATCCCGGGCCTGTTCAAGGGCAACAAGGGTGAGATCCGTTTCGACATCTACAACGTCGGCAACATGATCAAGAAGTCGTGGGGCGTCGATCACCGCGCCAGCTTCCCGCTGGTCCGCAACCTGGCCGATGTGGCCGGTGTGAACGCGCAGGGTCAGTACATCTACGACCTCAGCAAGGCGACCTACCAGGACGGCAACGGTAACTACAAGCCGCTCGACCTTCCGCGCGCCGACGAGCTGAATGGCCCGACCCAGCGCTGGTCGGTGCTGGCGACGCTGAAGTACACGTTCTAAGTCGTTTGCTTAAGTTCGACAACGAAGGCCGGTCCCCGTGAAGGGGGCCGGCCTTTTTGTTTTCCGTTGTAGGAGCCCGCTTGCGGGCTCCTACGGTATCTGCCGTCCCGGAGGTGGCTTGACCCGGTCCGGGCGGCGCGTGATCCTATGCGGTCGGCTCCCGTACCGGAGCCGGGTTCGCCGCTAAGACGCGGTCAGGAGAAGTAATTCGATGAATGCATATCAAGCGGTGGCGCCAGTGTCGGGTAAAACGGTAAGCGCCCGTATCTCGCCGGCCGGTGGGCTGGACATCCTTTCCCGCAACGAGGTTGCGCGCCTGCGCGACGCGAGCGGATCGGGCCTGCATGCGTTGCTGCGGCGCTGCGCGCTGGCGGTGCTCACGTCGGGCAATCTCAGCGACGACCCGGGCACCATCTTCGAGCAGTACCCGAACTTCGATATCCAGGTGCTGCAGGAAGATCGCGGCATCAAGATCGAGCTGAAGAACGCGCCGGATCAGGCGTTCGTCGATGGCCGCATCATCCGCGGTATCAACGAGCTGCTGGTCGCTGTCGTGCGCGATATCGTCTATGTCGCCGCGCAGCTTGAATCGGGCGGTTTCGATCTGGACGATACCGTCGGCATCACCCATGCGGTTTTCGAGATCCTGCGCAACGCGCGCATGATGCGTCCGCAGGTCGATCCGAACCTGGTGGTGTGCTGGGGCGGTCATTCGATCAACCGCGACGAATACGAATACACCAAGCGCGTCGGTTATCAGCTGGGTCTGCGCGGCATGGACATCTGCACGGGTTGCGGCCCGGGTGCGATGAAGGGCCCGATGAAGGGCGCGACCATTGCGCACGCCAAGCAGCGTCGTCGCAACAATCGCTATATCGGTATCACGGAGCCGGGCATCATCGCCGCGGAGTCGCCGAATCCGATCGTGAACAACCTCGTGATCATGCCGGACATCGAGAAGCGTCTCGAAGCATTCGTGCGTCTGGGGCACGGCATCATCGTTTTCCCGGGCGGCGTCGGCACGGCGGAGGAAATCCTCTACATGCTGGGCATCCTGCTGCACCCGGACAATCAGGGGCGTCCGTTCCCGCTGATCTTCACGGGGCCGCGCGCGTCCGCCGCCTATTTCGAGCAGATCGACCGTTTCCTGCGGCTGGCGCTCGGCGACGAGGTGGCAAAGTACTACCAGATCATCGTCGACGATCCGGCGGCGGTGGCGCACGCAATGGTTGCGGGCATCGACAAGGTGCGCAATCACCGTCTCGATAACAAGGATGCGTTCTTCTTCAATTGGGCACTGAATATTCCTCTCGCTTTCCAGCGCCCGTTCCGCCCGACGCACGAAGCCATGGCGGCGCTTGCATTGCATCGCGGCCGTCCGCGTCATGAGCTGGCGGCCGATCTGCGCCGCGCATTCTCGGGCATCGTCGCGGGCAACGTGAAGGAGGAGGGCGTTCGCGCCATCGAGCAGAACGGCCCGTTCGTGATCGACGGCGAAGCCGACATCATGCGTGCCCTGGACGATCTGCTCAAAGCGTTTGTCGTGCAGCACCGTATGAAGCTGCCCGGCGGCTCCGCGTACGAGCCCTGCTACGTCGTTCGCACGGCGTAATAAATGGGGCGCCGCGCAATGCGGCGCCCCGATTCAGCGGCGATGAAAGTCCAGCCGGTCGACGATCGCCTGGACTTCCGAGGCGACCGCCGGTGCTGTCGCTCCCCGCGCATTGAAATACCGGCCGCGCACTTCAATCGTTGCGACATACTCGTCGCGTTCGGTGTCGTAGCGGATATCGGCCCGGCATCCTTTGTACACAAATACCTTCTCGCTCATGGGCACTCCCGCCATTCCGTTGGTGGGTACCTTGAAGCGTTGCGTGTGGCTATTCGGTGATGGATGGCAGTCTGTTCGCTGAACGTGGATGGACGACGCGCCGTCCCGCTCACCTCACTGAAACGCGCGAAGGGCGAGGATATTTCGTGAACTGAGGAGGTGAGCGATATGGCACACGAACATCGCAAAGTACGAGAGACGGACAAGGGGGCGCCCGTACCCGAGCCGGATGACTTCGCGGATGATCCCGTCGAGAAACCCGGTCCGGATCCGGATACCGATGGCGTGCCTTCGACGTAACCGCGGTGGCGAAAAATCCAGTTCTTACAATCGGATACCAGATCGCGTATTCAGCGCATAGACTGCCATTCCGCCTTCCGGCCGTATTTTATGACGATCCAGACTCCACAAGAGCTCGCTGGCCTGCAACGCGTAGGCCAGCTTGTCGCCCGGGTGCTCGATGCGATGCAGCGTCATGCGCAGCCGGGCATGACGACGTTGTCGCTCGATCAATACGGACGTCGGCTGCTGGAACAGGCTGGCGCGCGCTCCGCGCCCGAACTGACCTATGACTTCCCCGGAGCGACCTGCATCAGCGTCAACGAGCAGCTTGCCCATGGCGTGCCGGGAAGTTATCGGCTGCAACATGGCGATCTGGTCAACGTCGATGTTTCCGCGGAACTGGATGGTTTTTTCGCCGATACGGGCGGAAGTTTCGTCCTGGGAACACCTACCGATGCCCAGCGTCGTGTCTGCGTCGGTGCGAAGGCGGCGCTGCAGGCAGCGCTCGACCAGGTGCGCACCGGTGCGCCATTGAGGGGCATTGGCGCAGCGATCGAGCGAACGGCTCGCGCTCACGGGCTGCAATGCGTGCGCAATCTCGGGAGTCATGGCGTGGGCCGCGCGCTGCACGAAGAGCCCGAATTTATTCCGGGCTTTGACGATCCCCGCGAACGTCGACGCCTGCACGAAGGCCAGGTTATTACCATCGAGCCGTTCCTCTCGACCGGAGGACGTTGGGCGCATGACGGCGACGATGGCTGGACCTTATACGGAGAGCCCGGACATATAGCCGCTCAGTACGAACATACGTTGGTAGTGACGCGGAATGGTCCGTTGCTTATGACGGTGCCGTAGATGGCCGTGCTATAGACAAAAAGAAAAAGGCCTGCATCTCTGCAAGCCTTCTCTTATATGGCGCCCGAAGCTGGACTCGAACCAGCGACCCCCTGATTAACAGTCAAGTGCTCTAACCAGCTGAGCTATTCGGGCAGCGAGTCGCGTATTTTGTGGAACTGTCGGGTGGGTGTCAAGAGTCTGGTTCATCGAAATGTGCATCTTTCTGCACGCAGTGCCGTGTCTCTTCGTCCGTAGCGCGCTCGCTGCGGGCCCGGCCGGACATGGCGATCCTGACAACTTCCGCGTGGACTGCCTTGCCGGGCGCGCAGATGGCGATGGTCAGATTGGTGCCGGAGGACGCTCCCTTGGGAGTGAATGCGGGCAATGTCCTTCGCTTTAGCGTGACGGCCTGAATTCCCCGGGGCAGGGGCTGGCGTATCCGCCAGGGCGACCATGTGTCAGAGCGCTCCACCTCGATACTCCAGCCCTGCTGCCAGTCGCGTGAGGATGACTCGCAGCGCCGTTGCGCATCGTTGGGGCAGATCCGTACTTTTGTTCGGTCGAATAGCGCCATGGCGCGCGCCTGTTGTACGGATTCCAGCAAGGCGTCGCGAACGCTCCGGATCCGCCATCCCGCGCTCATCCGCGAAAGAGACGGCGCGGCCATCGCGGCGAGCATGCCGAGGATGGCCAGCGCCACCATGAGTTCGATCCACGTAAAGCCTTGCTGACGCTTGCGATCCACGGCCCTGACTTCCATGTGAAAGCGGTCATCCTCGCCTGTCGGCAAGGGGGTGCGGCATCGGGCTGGCGGCCTGAGGCGGGCGTGACGAGGCCCCCACACTCGGTGGGCGTTCCCGATTTAAACTCAGAGGCCGAGCCCCCATGTCAGCCGCCATGACCGACCGATTCCAGCTCGTTTCCCCTTACAAGCCGTCTGGCGATCAGCCCGACGCGATCCGTCGACTGACCGAGGGTTTCGAGTCGGGCCTCGCGGCCCAGACCCTGCTCGGCGTGACCGGTTCCGGCAAGACGTTCACCATCGCGAACGTCGTCGAGCAGATTCAGAAGCCGACGCTGGTGCTCGCGCCGAACAAGACGCTGGCGGCGCAGCTATATGGCGAGTTCAAGGAGTTCTTCCCGCATAACGCGGTGGAGTACTTCGTCAGTTACTACGACTACTACCAGCCCGAAGCGTATGTGGTGGCGTCGGATACCTTCATCGAGAAGGACGCCAGCATCAACGACCACATCGAACAGATGCGGCTCGCGGCGACGAAGGCGCTGCTGTCGCGCAAGGATTCGCTGATTGTGGCCACGGTGTCCGCGATCTACGGTCTGGGCGATCCGGAGGATTACCTCAGCCTGCGCCTGATCCTCGCGCGCGGCGAACGGATCGAGCAGCGTGCGCTGATTCGTCAGCTGACCGAGCTGCAGTACTCGCGCAACGAAATGGATCTGCGTCGCGGCACGTATCGCGTGCGCGGCGAAATCGTGGATGTGTTTCCGGCCGAATCGGAAACCGAAGCGCTTCGCATCGAACTGTTCGATGGCGAGGTCGAGAACCTGTCGCTGTTCGACCCGCTGACCGGCGAAGTGCTGCGCAAGGTGCCGCGTTATACGGTGTATCCGAAAACGCATTACGCAAGTACCCGCGAGAGCGTGCTCAACGCGATGGAGACCATCAAGGTCGAGCTATCCGAGCGTCTGGAGCAGCTGTACCGCGACAATAAACTCGTCGAAGCGCAGCGCCTGGAGCAGCGCACGCGTTTCGATCTGGAAATGATGCTGGAAGTGGGTTACTGCCAGGGCATCGAAAACTACTCGCGCCACCTGACGCGTCGCGGTGCCGGCGAGCCGCCGCCGACCCTGTTCGATTACCTGCCGCCGGATGCCTTGATGGTGGTCGACGAATCGCATGTCACGGTGCCGCAGCTGGGCGCCATGTACAAAGGCGACCGGTCGCGCAAGGAGACGCTGGTGGAGTTCGGTTTCCGCCTGCCGTCGGCGATGGACAATCGTCCGCTGCGTTTCGAAGAATGGGAACGTCGTGCGCCGCGCGCCATTTATGTGTCGGCCACGCCGCGCACGTACGAACTGGATCGCTCGGACGACAATATCGTCGAACTGGTCGTGCGCCCGACCGGCCTGATCGATCCCGAGGTGGAAGTGCGGCCGGTGCGTACGCAGGTCGACGACCTGCTCGGCGAGATCCGCAAGCGCGTCGCGATAGGCGACCGCGTGCTGGTGACGACGCTGACCAAGCGTATGTCGGAAAACCTCACCGACTATCTGTCCGAGCACGACGTGAAGGTCCGCTATCTCCACTCTGACATCGAAACGGTGGAACGTACGGAAATTATCCGGGACCTGCGTCTGGGCGAGTTCGACGTGCTGGTGGGCATCAACCTCCTGCGCGAAGGTCTCGACATGCCCGAGGTGTCGCTCGTGGCGATCCTGGATGCCGACAAGGAGGGCTTCCTGCGCTCGACCGGTTCGCTGATCCAGACCATCGGCCGTGCGGCGCGTAACGTGCGCGGCAAGGCGATTCTCTACGCCGACGAGATGACCAAGTCCATGAAGGCGGCGATCGACGAAACCGCCCGGCGTCGCGAGAAGCAGGTCGAATACAACGAGGCCAACGGCATCACCCCGACGACGGTGGTCCGGCGCATTGCCGACATCATGGAGGGAGCGCGTGCCGATGTGGGCTCGCGCGGCGGCCGTGGCGGCAAGCAGGCCAAGGAGCGCCGGAAGATCGCGGAAGAGGCGGCCGATTACGCCGCGCTCAGCCCCGAGCAGGCCTCATCCGCCATCAAGAAACTCGAGGCGAAGATGTACAAGCACGCGGAAAACCTGGAGTTCGAGGAAGCGGGCAAAATCCGCGACGAAATCCACCGCCTGCGGGAACGGGCGCTGCGCTGACCGGCTTTGCCGGGAAAAAATTCCGGGGAACCTCTTGCGAAGGCCCTGGACGGCCGGTAAACTGCGCAGCTCTTCCGGGCGGTTAGCTCAGCGGTAGAGCACTACCTTGACATGGTAGGGGTCACAAGTTCGATCCTTGTACCGCCCACCACTTTCTGCAGGAAAGTGGGAAGAAACCAGAAATACCAGTAAAGAGGAGCCAGCGATGGTTCCTCTTTTCGTTTGTGCATTTGGAGCATGAATCCCATGGCAGTCAGAGACAGCAACGGTAACGAACTGCTCGAAGGCGATTCGGTCACCGTGATCAAGGACCTGAAGGTCAAGGGCGCTTCGTTGACGCTCAAGCGCGGCAAGCTGTTCAGGGGTATCCACCTCACCGACGACGAGGCGGCCGTCGAGGTTCGCGAGGGCAAGAGCGTGCTTGTGCTGAAGACCGAGTTCCTCAAGAAGGCCTGACGCGGCGGGCGCTCCCACGGGGGCCGGGGCGGTACACTTCGGTTTTATTCGTCGGAGCGCGCCGTGGCCTATCAGTGGATCAAGTCCCTGCACATCCTCTTCGTCATGGCCTGGATGGCGGCGGCGTTCTATCTGCCGCGCATCCTGATCAACCTGGCGGAAGCGGGAGACGAGCCGGCGGTGCGTACGCGGCTGGATCTGATGGGGCGCCGGCTGTATCGCTTCGGGCACATCATGTTCGGTTTCGCGCTGATCTTCGGCCTGACGCTCCGACTGTACTTCGGCATCACCGGTGGCTGGTTGCACGCGAAACTGACCCTCGTGGTCATCCTGTTCATTTCCTACATCCTGTCGGGACGCATGCTGAAGCGGTATGCCGCCGGCGGTGCGTTGCCCGCCGTACGCACGCTGCGCATCCTCAACGAACTTCCGGTGTTCCTGCTGCTGGCGATCATTTTCCTGGTGGTTGCCAAGCCGTTCTGACGATCGCGGAATCCAAGACCGTCCGGGGCGACCATGGGCGGGCCACGAGGTCATACGGAGCCTGGACTTGATCGAGCGCAGCGAGGCGGTAACGCCGGGATTCATGGTTCTTCACGGCAATCGCCTGGAGGAACTGCGCGACGTGCTCGCGGCCTGGCTACAGCGCGAGCCGCTGGCACCGCTGGAGAACGAGGTCGTCCTCGTCCAGAGCAACGGTATTGCCCAGTGGTTCAAGCTGGCGCTGGCGCGCGACCGCGACGCGGGAGGCCTGGGTATCAGCGCGGCGGTGGATGTGCAGTTACCGGGACGGTTCCTCTGGGTGGCCTATCGCGCCGTCCTGGGCCGCGACGCCGTGCCGCCGGAGTCGCCATTCGACAAGTCGCGCCTCGTCTGGCGGTTGATGCGATTGCTGCCGCATCGTCTCGACGAACCCGTGTTCGCGCCGCTGGCCGCGTTCCTCGGTGACGACGGCGATGCGCGCAAGCGCTACCAGCTGGCCGAACGTCTCGCCGATCTTTACGACCAGTACCAGGTTTACCGGGCGGACTGGCTCGACGATTGGGCGGCTGGCGAGGACGTACTTCGCGACGATGCTCGTGGCAGTCGCCTCGCCATGCCGCCGAACGATCGCTGGCAGGCCGCGTTGTGGCGCGTGCTGCTGGAGGACGTCGGCCCCGACGCCGCGCACAGCCATCGCGCGGCGGTACATCAGGCGTTCCTGCATGCGGTAAGCACGGGGGATAGTCGTCCGCGCGCGCTCCCGCGACGCATCGTCGTTTTCGGTATGTCGTCCCTGCCGCGACAGACGCTGGAAGCATTGTCCGCGCTGTCCCGCTGGTGCCAGGTACTGATGGTCGTGATGAATCCGTGCCGGCATTACTGGGCGGACATCGTCGAAGATCGCGAATTGCTGCGCGCTGAGCGCCGCCGTCAGGCGCAGAAACCGGGCATGCCGGCGCTGCCTTCCGGCGACGACCTGCACTTGCACGCGCATCCGCTGCTCGCGGCATGGGGAAAGCAGGGGCGCGACTATATCCGCCTGCTGGACGAGTTCGATCACGCGGACGGATATCGCGAACGCTTCACGGCGTGGGAGCAGCGCATCGACCTGTTCGACGAGCCGGAAGGTCAGCATCTGCTGGCGCAGGTGCAGCGCGCGGTGCTCGATCTGGAACCGTTGCCTGTCGACGACGCATCGCGTCCCGTGGTGGCTATCTCCGATACGTCGATCGCCTTCCACGTCGCGCACGGTCCACAGCGAGAAGTGGAAATCCTGCACGACCAGTTGCTGGCGCGTTTCGCCGACGCGGCGAGCCGTGGCGATCCCATCATGCCTCGCGACGTCATCGTCATGGTGCCGGATATCGAAACCTACGGACCGCACATCGAGGCGGTGTTCGGCCGCATCGATCGCGACGATCCGCGATTCATTCCTTTCAGCGTCGCCGACCGTACCGCGCGTGGCACGGTGCCGCTGGTGATGGCGCTGGATATGTTGCTCGGCATGCCCGAATCGCGTTTCACCGTCAGCGATGTGATCGACCTGATCGATGTCGCCGCCGTCCGCGCGCGTTTCGACCTGGACGACGACGCATTGCCTGTCCTGCATCGCTGGATCGAAGGCGCAGGCATTCGCTGGGGACTGGATGCGACGCAACGTTCCTCTCTGGACCTGCCCGCCGTGACGCAGAACACCTGGCTCTTCGGCCTGCGTCGCATGCTGCTGGGTTATGCCGTGGGCTCGGGCGAAGCCTGGGACGATATCGAACCCTATGACGAGGTCGGTGGCCTCGACGCCGCGCTTGTCGGCCCGCTGGCCGATCTGCTCGATCGTCTGGCCGTGCACTGGGCGGCGATGACGACGCCTGCCACGCCGGAGGAGTGGGGCGTGCGCCTGCGCGCGCTGCTTGGCGACTTCTTCAGGGGTATCGACCGGGAAGATGCCGCACGGATCGTCCGTCTCGAGGACGCGCTGGAACAATGGCAACGCGCATGCGCGGACGGCGGCCTGGTCGAGGCGCTTCCGCTGGCCGTGGTCCGCGAAGCATGGCTGACCCTGTTCGACCAGGGGTCGCTATCGCAGCGTTTTCTCGCCGGCGCCGTGAGTTTCGGCACGCTGATGCCGATGCGTGCGATTCCGTTTCGTGTCGTGTGCCTGCTGGGGATGAACGACGGCGACTATCCGCGTGCCCGTCCACCCATGGATTTCGACCTGATGTCGCGGGCGGGTGCGTGGCGTCCCGGTGACCGGTCGCGTCGCGAGGACGACCGCTATCTTTTCCTCGAGGCGTTGCTTTCCGCCCGCGACGCGCTGCATGTCGGCTGGGTAGGACGAAGCGCGCGGGACAATTCCGAGCGCGCACCCTCGGTGCTGCTCGGGCAGCTGCGCGACTATCTCGCGGCGGGCTGGCGTGGCGCAGTGTCCGACGACGTACTGACCCAGCTTACGGTGGTTCATCCGCTGCAGCCCTTCAGTCGCGACTATTTCGGTGGCGAAGATGCCCGCTTGTTCACCTATGCGCGCGAATGGCGACAGGCGCACGAAGCGGCCGCGGTCGCATCCGTCGATGCGTTGCCGCCGCTGGTCGTCGAAGGGCCGGTGTCGTTAGGGGTGCTGCGGCGATTCCTCCGCCATCCCGTACGCGAATTCTTCAATCTGCGTCTGGGCGTTCGTTTCGATCTGGACGATGTCGGTAACGACGATGTCGAGCCGTTCGTCGCCAACGGCCTGGACCGGCACACCATGACGGATTCGTTGCTGCGCGCCGCATTGCGTGGCGATGCCGCAACAGCGGAGGCGGCCATCGCCGATGCCGCGACGGTGCTGCGCCGGCAAGGCGTGTTGCCGCTCGCCGGATTCGCGACACCGGTGCTGCGCGATATCGAGGCGACGGCTGCGGCGGTGCACGCGCGATATCTCAGCGCGTGCCGCGCATGGCCGAACGACGCCGGCAAACGTGAACTTCGTGTCGTGGTCGGCGATGTTGTCATCGAGGACTGGCTGGCCGATCTGCGTTCCAATGCGGCGAACGAGCTTGCATCGTTCATTCTTTCGCCCTCGTCGGTACTCGATGCGGAGGGCAGGCCGAAGTGGCATCGGCTGCTGGCGCCCTGGGTGGACCATCTCGTTGCGCAAGCGGCAGGCATGGCCTTGCAGACGCGCTTTATCGGACCCGACGCTACCGTCGTTCTCGATCCGGTCGATACGGACATGGCGCGCGCGCTGCTCCAGACGTTGATCGCGGCATGGCGCGAAGGCATGCGTGGACCGTTGCCGGTTGCCGCGAAGACGGCGTTGGCCTGGGTGGCGGCGGAGCAGCCGGGCGATCCGCAGAGCGGTCGCGACGCGGCACGTGCGACGTATGAATCGTCCAGCGACTGGCGGCGTGGCGAAGTGGATGACGACCCGTATCTCATGCGCAGCTATCCGGATTTCACGTTGCTGGATCGCGCCGGTCTTTCGCGCTGGCTGGCACCGTATCGCGACGTGTTCGACATCGCGCGCGTGGAGGGCGGCGCATGAGCACGATGGATATCCTGCGTCCGCTGGAGCTTCCGCTTGCGGGCGTACGGCTCATCGAGGCCAGCGCCGGCACGGGCAAGACCTGGACGATCGCGGCACTCTACGTGCGTGCCGTGCTCGGTCACGGACTGCCCGAGCCGCTGCTGCCGCCGCGCATTCTGGTCGTCACGTTTACGGAAGCCGCCACGCAGGAGTTGCGCGAACGTATCCGCGCGCGGCTGGTTCATGCGGCGCGTGCCTTTCGTGGGCGTGCACAACCGGATGAATTTCTTGCCGGTCTGATGGGGGCCTATCCCCCGGAGCAGCACGCGGGATGCGCACGGCAGCTCGAACTGGCGGCGCAGTGGATGGACGAAGCCGCCATCTTCACCATTCACGGATGGTCCCAGCGCATGCTTACCCAGCATGCGTTTGGCAGCGGCCATCCTTTCGCGCAGACGCTGGAACCGGAAGATGGCGAACTGCTCGCCGAGTGCGTTCGCGACTACTGGCGGCAGACCTTCTACCCGTTAGCCGATGCCGACGTGGAAGCCGTGCTTTCCGAATGGTCGTCGCCCGACGTCTTGCTGCGGTCGCTTCGGCCACTGCTCTCGCGTGGCGAGGCGACCCTGCTCGTCAACGGCCAGCCACTACCGGCGGCGGACGATCTGCAGGCGCTGTTCGCCGATCGCGTTCGCTGGCGGCAGGAGGACGAGGCACGTGCTTCGGAGGCACGGGCATCCTGGTTGGCCGACGCTGCACGCATCGAGGCATTGCTTGCCGAAGCGGTTCGCAACAAGACGTTGCATAACGGCTGGTACAAGCCCGACCGTGTGGCGGCCGAACTGGCGGCCATGCGGCACTGGGCCGCGACCGGCGATATGACCGGTGTGGACCCCGCACGCTTCTCGGTATCGCGACTTGCGAAGGCCACGGGCAAGAAAGCCGTGCGGCCAGAGCATCCCGTGTTCGCCGCGCTGGATCATTGGGCCGAAGGCCGCGCGGCACGCCCCGAAATCCGGCATGCCGTGCTGGCCGATGCGCTCGACCGGGTGCGCGAACGCTTCGAGGCAGAGAAGCGTCGCCGCGCGCAGATGGGTTTCGACGACCTACTGTTGCGGCTGGATCGCGCCCTTGCCGGACCCGCCGGGCCGGAACTGGCCGGCACGATTCGCGAACAGTATCCACTGGCGCTGATCGACGAGTTCCAGGACACCGATCCGCTGCAGTACCGGATTTTCCGCGCCATCTACATGCGCGAATCGACCGAAGCCGGCACGGCGTTGCTGCTTATCGGCGATCCGAAGCAGGCGATTTACGCTTTTCGTGGCGCGGACATCCATACCTATCTGGGAGCGCGAGACGAAGCCATGTCGCCGCGCTACGGGCTCGATACGAATCATCGCTCGACGCATGCCATGGTAGCCGCGGTCAATACGGTATTCGCGTATGGCGAACGGCATGCGACCGGTGCGTTTCATTTCGACGATCGCGGTTTGCCGTTCGCTTCCGTCCAGGCGAAGGGGCGCGACGAGCGCTTCGTCGTTCGCGGCACGGAGCAGAAAGCGCTGACCCTCTGGCTGCTCGACGACGAGATGCCGGTCGGCGTGCGCGACTATCGCGCACAGATGGCCGAAGCATGCGCGAGCGAAATCGTGCGACTGCTCACCGCCGCCGATGAAGGGCAGGGGGGCTTCCTCGATGCGTCCGGCGTGCTGACACCGTTGCTCCCGCGCGATATCGCCGTACTCGTTCGCAGTCATGCCGAAGCCGCGGAGATTCGCAGTGCGCTGTCCGCACGCCGTGTCCGCAGCGTATTCCTGTCGGATCGCGATTCGGTGCTCGACAGCCAGGAAGCCTGCGACGTCCTGTTCTGGCTGCGCGCCTGCGCCGAACCGGCATCCGACCGTCATATGCGTGCGGCACTCGCAACCCGGACGTTGGCGTTGGGCCTGGGCGAACTGGAACGGCTCAACGCGGACGAACGGCATTGGGAGCGTCGCGGCCGCGAATTCCTCGAACTGCGCGATACATGGCAGCAGCGCGGCGTGCTGGCCATGCTGCATCGGCTGCTGCACATTTTCGACCTGCCGTCGCGGCTGCTCGCCAGCGCCGGCGGCGAGCGCGCGTTGACCAATCTGTTGCATCTGGCCGAGCTGCTACAGCAGGCGGCATCGACGCTCGACGGCGAGCTCGCGCTTATTCGCTATCTGGGCGAGGCGCTGTCGGACGCACGGACTGCGACGGGCGACGAAACCATTGTGCGTCTGGAAAGCGATGCCGATCTGGTGAAGGTCGTCACCGTGCACAAATCCAAAGGACTCGAATATCCGCTGGTTTTCCTTCCCTTCGTTTGCGCGTTCGGCAGGTCGTCGGGTGGCGGTTATCGCTATCACGATGCGGAAGCCGGTACGCGTATCGAACTGCTCGGCGCTTCCGCCAGCGACGCCGGGGATGGCGTCGCGCATGCCAAGGCGGCGGCGGAGCGCGCGGCGTTGCAGGAAGATCTTCGACTCCTGTACGTCGCACTTACGCGTGCGCGTCATGCATGCTGGCTCGGCATCGCACCGGTCTGCGCGCAACGGGCGAACAAACCGCAATTGCACAAGAGTGCATTCGGCCATCTGCTGACGGGCGGCGTGGAAATCGACAACGGACAGATCGCCGGCTTGCTGACGGCGCTTGCCTCGGGCGAGTCCTCCATCGCGGTGACTTACATGCCCGCGCCGGACGATCGTGCATTCTTGCCGCGTACCGCGCTTCCGGTACCGGGCCCTGCGCGCGTAAGCACGCTTCCGCCGCCGCCGCGCTGGTGGATCGCAAGCTACAGCGCGTTGCGTCACGGGGACGAGCCGGTAGCCGACTATCCGGCGCCGGATACGCCCGAAGAAGATATCGTCGCCGAGTACGTGGGCGAACTTGTCGAGCCGGCAAGGGAAAGCCGGGGTATCCATGCATTCCCTCGTGGTGCCGAGCCGGGCACCTTCCTGCATGACCTGCTGGAATGGATCGCGGAAGAAGGCTTCGCTCATGTCGCCGCCGATCCCGCTGGCCTGCGCGATGCGGTGGCGCGCCGTTGCGAGCGACGCGGCTGGACGGCTTTCATCGAACCGCTTTACGAGTGGCTGCTCGCGTTGCTGACGATGCCGCTGGCGCTGCCCGATGGTGGTGCCGTGACGCTGGCGTCTCTCGACGACCCGATGCGCTACCGCGCCGAACTCGAATTCTGGTTCGAAGCCCGCGACGTCGATACGCGTGAACTGGACGCCATCGTGGTTCGTCACACGCTGGATGCGGCGCGCCGTCCGCCGCTGGATGCGGACCGTCTGAATGGCATGCTCAAGGGCTTTATCGATCTGATCGTCGAACACGACGGGCGCTACTACGTGGTGGATTACAAGTCGAACTGGCTGGGTACCGACGAGCACGCCTATACGCCTGCGGCCATGCGTGCGTCGATTCTCGAGTCGCGCTACGAGCTGCAGTACGCGATCTATCTGCTTGCACTGCATCGCCAGTTGCGCGCGCGTCTTGGCGCCAGTTACGACTACGATCGCCATGTGGGTGGGGCGGTTTATCTCTATCTGCGCGGTATCGACGGCAGTGGAATGGGCGTTCATACGGAGCGGCCGCCGCGTGCGATGGTCGAAGCGCTCGATGCGCTTTTTGCAGGGAGCGGCGCATGACGTTATTCATCGAGGACTGGCTCGACGAGCGTGTCGCGGACGAACGGCTTCGTCCGCTCGATCGTGCCTTCGCGCGTTTCCTCGCGACGCTGGACGAAGCCGGCGATCATCGGGTGTTGATGGCAGCCGCGCTGGCGAGCAGGCAGCTGGGCGACGGACATATCTGCGTGGATATGTACGAGCTTGCGCGAGACGAGGGCAAGCCGTTCGAAGGATGGGATGCGTGGCTGGTCCGGTCCGCGCTGGTAGGGCGTGCCGGCGAGGCTGGCAATGCGCCGCTGGTGCTGGATGGCCAGCGTCTGTATCTGCGCCGTTACTGGCGTTACGAAGGCGATGTCGCCGCGATTATCGGTCGGCGTCTTGGACCGGCTATCGAAGCGCAGGGCCTGTCAGCCGAATTGATGCGGCTTTTTCCACGCACGGGCGACAAACGCGATTGGCAGAAAATCGCTTGCGCGATTGCGGCGCGCAGTGCGTTCTCCGTCATTACCGGCGGTCCCGGCACCGGCAAGACGACGACCGTTGTGCGCCTGCTCGGCTTGCTCCAGACGCTGGCGTTGCGTTCGGGGGCGCCGCGTTTGAGGATTCGGCTGGCCGCGCCGACGGGCAAGGCGGCGGCCCGGCTTAACGAATCGATTGCCGGGCAGATCGAGCGACTGGCAGTCGACGACGACGTGAAAGCGGCGATTCCGGCCGAAGTCACGACCTTGCATCGCCTGCTCGGCAGTCGGCCGGACACGCGTCATTTCCGGCATAACCGCGACAATCCGCTGCATCTGGACGTGCTGGTCGTCGACGAGGCGTCGATGATCGATCTGGAAATGATGGCCGCCGTGCTGGACGCCTTGCCCGACGACGCACGCTTGATCCTGCTGGGCGACAAAGACCAGCTGTCGTCGGTGGAAGCCGGTGCGGTGCTCGGTGATCTGTGCGCGCGAGCGGAAGCGGGTCACTACTCCATGGAGACCGGCGCTTGGATAGCGCGCACCTGTGCCGAGACCATCGACGAGTGGGTCGATCCGGCGGATGCTCGCGCGCTCGATCAGCACGTGGTCATGCTTCGCGAAAGCCATCGATTCGGTGCGGGTAGCGGCATCGGCGCGCTGGCGATGGCGGTGAATGCGGGCAACGTGAAGCGCGTTGGCGCGGTGCTGGCGGAAGACCATGCCGATCTTCATACGGCCGGTGCGATGTCCATCGCCGCGATCGCCGCACTGGCCATCGACGGACGCGGCGATGCAGTGGGATACGGAGCGTATCTGCAGTGGATGCATGCGCATCGCCCGTCCATCGATGCGTTGCCCGGGGATGTCGATGCCTGGGCGCGCGGTGTACTGGATGCCTTCGCGAATTTTCAGCTCCTGTGCGCCGTGCGGCATGGCGACGAGGGCACGACGGTATTGAACGAAGCCATTGCACACGCTCTTCGCGAAAGGGATCTGATTCCCTCCGGTCAGGGCTGGTACGAAGGACGTCCCGTGCTGGTGACGCGCAACGATTACGGGCTCGGCCTTATGAATGGCGATGTCGGGATCGCGCTTGCCGTTCCGGACGGGCAGGGCGGTACAACCTTGCGTGTGGTGTTCCGCGTAGCAGCCGAAGCTGGCGGCGACCGGATTCGCTACGTGGTGCCCAGTCGTCTGGCGTCCGTGGAAACCGTGTTCGCCATGACGGTGCACAAGTCGCAGGGTTCCGAATTCGTACACGCGGCGCTGGTTCTTCCCGCGCAGATCAGTCCGGTGCTTACACGAGAGTTGCTCTATACGGGCGTGACCCGTGCGCGTCGGCATTTCACGCTGCTGGCATCGCGCGACGTGCTGGATGTGGCGGTAACGCGCAGGACAAGACGCTCGTCCGGCCTGCTGGAACGGTTGTTGTAGAGCGGCGCATGTCGGCCTGCTCCCACAGAGAGCCTCGGGAGCAGGGCTGCGTCACGCAGCGTCAAACGCCGTAAAACTCCCGATACCACGTCGCGAAACGCTCCACGCCAACCTCTACCGGGGTCGACGGCGCATAACCCACATCGCGACGCAGTGCCGATACGTCGGCCCAGGTATCGGGCACATCGCCCGGCTGCATGGGCAGAAGACGCTTTTCGACGGTACGGCCGAGATGCTTCTCGAGCAGGTCGATGAAATGCAGCAGTTCGACCGGCTGGTCGTTGCCGATGTTGTAGACGCGATACGGCGCGGAGGACGTGCCGGGATTCGGTGCGACGGGATCGTATGACGGGTCCGGCGCGGCGGGACGGTCCAGCGCATGGATGACGCCCTCGACGATATCGTCGATATAGGTGAAGTCGCGGCTGTGCCGACCGTGGTTGAAGACGTCGATCGGCTCGCCGGCCAGGATGCGTTTGGCGAAAAGGAAGGGCGACATGTCCGGTCGGCCCCAGGGCCCGTACACGGTGAAGAAGCGTAAGCCGGTCGTGGGTAGCCCGAAGAGATGGCTGTACGTATGCGCCATCAGCTCGTTCGACTTTTTCGTCGCCGCGTACAGGCTGACCGGATGATCGACCGAGTCTTCCACCGCGAAGGGCAGCTTGCGGTTCGCGCCGTAAACCGAGCTGGACGACGCATAGACCAGATGCCCGACCTCGTGCTGGCGGCACGCTTCGAGGATGTTCACGAAGCCGACGAGGTTGCTTTGCACGTAGGCGTGCGGGTTCGTCAGCGAATAGCGCACGCCAGCCTGGGCGGCCAGGTTCGCCACGCGTTCGGGGCGGAAGCCTTCGAAAGCGTCGTCGACGGCGCCGCCGTCGGCAAGGTCGGCGCGACAATGGGTGTAGTAGGGGTGGTTCGCGAAGCGGGCGACGCGGGCCTCTTTCAGCGCCGGGTCGTAATAATCGTTGTGGTTGTCGAAGCCGAGGACCTCGTCGCCACGCGCGAGCAGCCGCTCGGTGAGGGCGGCACCGACGAAACCGGCGCTGCCGGTAACCAGAATGCGCATGGGGGAACATCCAGCATGGAGCGGACGCCCATTGTAACGGACGGCGCCTGCCCGTCAGACCCCCGGATTTGACAGGGTCCGCGCCCTGGTCTAGCTTTCCCGCAGATAGCCATGACCAGAGGTGGCCCGCGGTAACGCCGGCCGAGTGTGCGACATGCGGACTACGCGCTCCCCAACCTAGTTTCCCGCCACGCCTTGTGTGTTCACCGAAGGGCGCATGGCGCCCTTTTTGTTTGTCCGAGAAAATGTCCCGATGATCCAGATCACGCTACCCGACGGCAGCAAGCGTCCGTTCGAACACCCCGTTTCCGTGCAGGATGTGGCCGCCTCCATCGGCGCCGGTCTTGCCAAGGCCACGCTGGCCGGCAAGGTCGACGGCAAGCTTGTCGATGCAAGCTTCGCCATCGACCGCGACGCCAGCCTCGAAATCGTCACCGAGAAGAGCCCCGAAGCACTCGATATCCTCCGTCATTCGACGGCCCATCTGCTTGCGCAGGCCGTGCAGCGCCTGTTTCCCGGTGCGCAGGTTACGATCGGTCCGGTTATCGATAACGGCTTCTATTACGACTTCGCGTACGAGCGTCCCTTCACGCCCGACGACCTCACGGCCATTGAGGCCGAGATGGAGAAGATCGTCAAGGAACAGCTGCCGGTCACCCGTTCGGTGAAGTCGCGCGACGAAGCTGTGGCGTTTTTCCGCGGCATCGGCGAGGAGTACAAGGCCGAAATCATCGAAAGCATTCCTGCCGACCAGGATCTTTCGCTGTATACGCAGGGCGAGTTCACCGACCTGTGCCGCGGTCCGCACGTGCCGAATACGGGCCGTCTGCGCGCGTTCAAGCTGATGAAGGTCGCGGGTGCCTATTGGCGCGGCGATTCGAATAACGCGATGCTGACGCGCATCTACGGCACGTCGTGGCTGAACGACAAGGACCTGAAGGCCTATCTGTTCCAGCTCGAAGAAGCCGAAAAGCGCGACCATCGCCGCATCGGCAAGCAGCTCGACCTCTTCCACATGCAGGAAGAGGCGCCGGGCATGATTTTCTGGCACCCGAAGGGCTGGGCGATCTGGCAGGCGGTGGAGCAGTACGTCCGCGGCGTCTATCGCAGCAGCGGTTACAAGGAAGTCCGCGGTCCCCAGATCATGGACGTCAGCCTGTGGAAGAAGTCCGGTCACTGGGATAACTACCAGGAAAACATGTTCTTCACGGAGTCGGAAAAGCGCACCTATGCGCTGAAGCCGATGAACTGCCCGGGCCACATCCAGATATTCAATACCAACCTGCATAGCTATCGCGACCTGCCGATCCGCTATGGCGAGTTCGGCGGCTGTCACCGCAACGAACCGTCCGGCGCACTGCACGGCATCATGCGCGTGCGTGCGTTCACGCAGGACGACGGCCATATCTTCTGCACGTCGCAGCAGATCGAGAGCGAAGTCACCGCATTCCACGCCCAGGCCATGAAGGTCTACGCGGACTTCGGGTTCAACGACATCGCCATGAAGATCGCGCTGCGCCCCGAAAAGCGCATCGGCACGGACGACGTGTGGGATCGCGCCGAGGACGCCCTGCGGACAGCCCTGTCCGCCGCGGGTGTGGAATGGGAGGAACTGCCGGGCGAGGGCGCCTTCTACGGCCCGAAGATCGAGTACCACATGAAGGACTCCATCGGCCGCGCCTGGCAGGTGGGTACGATGCAGGTCGACTTCATGATGCCCGAGCGCCTGGGGGCCGAATACGTCGACGAGCACTCCCAGCGCCGACATCCGGTTATGCTGCACCGTGCCATCGTGGGCTCGATGGAGCGCTTTATCGGCATTCTGATCGAGCATCACGCAGGCTTGTTGCCGCCCTGGCTCGCCCCCATACAGGCCACGGTGTTCAGTATTACGGATGCGCAGGCCGACTATGTGCGTGAAGTCACGCAAACCCTTGTCGGAAAAGGCTTCCGGGTGGAAGCCGATTTGCGCAATGAAAAGGTCGGATATAAAATCCGCGAACATACGTTGCAGAAAGTGCCCTATCTCATCGTGGTCGGAGACCGCGAGAAGGAAACGGGGTCCGTTTCCGTACGTACCCGTGGTGGCGAAGACCTCGGCAGCATGCCGCTGGCCCGGTTCGTCGAACGGCTGGAAGCCGAAACGCGGCGGTGACCGTCGTTTCTGCAATTATTTGAATTCTTCTGGAGGATAGCGGTATCGCTACGACCGATAACAAGGGCAATCGCAAGAACCACGAGATCAAGGTGCCGCGCGTTCGCGTGCTGGGCGTCGATCAGGAACAGCTGGGCGTCATGACGACCGCCGAGGCCCAGGCTCTCGCCAACGAGGCGGGCATGGACCTCGTGGAAATCCAGCCGAACGGCGACCCGCCGGTCTGCCGCATCATGGATTTCGGCAAGTTCAAGTTCGAGGCCCAGAAGAAGGCCCAGGCCGCCAAGAAGAAGCAGAAGCAGGTCGAAATCAAGGAAGTGAAGTTCCGTCCGGTCACGGACGTGGGCGACTACCAGATCAAGCTGCGCAACATGCTTCGGTTCCTCGAGGAAGGCGACAAGGTCAAGGTCACGATCCGCTTCCGTGGTCGCGAGATGTCCCATCAGGACCTCGGCCAGAACCTGGCTCGCAAGATCCAGGAAGATGTCGGCGAGAACGGTGTGGTGGAGCAGTTCCCCCGCCTGGAAGGCCGCCAGATGGTCATGATGATCGGTCCCAAGAAGAAGATCTGACGAAAACGGCGCCCCAGGGCGCCGTTTTCTTATGGGGCGCGGCCCTGCACGAGGCCGCCGAGCGTCATCCCTGCGCAGGCGGGGACCCAGTGAAGACAAAGCGCGCAGCGCACGATGACCGGATCGGCACGGCTCCGGCCCGCCGAACGACGCCCCGACCCAGTGGCAACGGGCCGTCCCCTCGTGTAAACTCGCCGGCTCGCCCCATCTGGAAGGGGTTGAACACCGTACCCGGCAGGAAGGAAAGCGTGGTCCTCATGGCCCACCGCCGGATCAGTCAGTCACCGAATACGGAGCATTCCCATGCCCAAGATCAAGACCAACCGGGCGGCGGCGAAGCGTTTTCGCAAAACCGCCTCCGGTAAGTTCAAGGCCGGTCACGCCTTCAAGTCGCACATCCTGACGAAGAAGTCGACCAAGCGTAAGCGCGGCCTGCGTGCTCCGAACCACGTCAAAGCTTGCGACACCAAGAGTGTTGCTCGCATGTTGCCGTATCTCTGAGTCGGAGGAATAGACCATGGCTCGTGTAAAGCGCGGCGTAACCGCCCGTCGTCGTCATAAGAAAATCATCGGCCGTGCGAAGGGCTACTACAACGCCCGTCGCAAGGTATTCCGCGTAGCCAACCAGGCCGTCATCAAGGCTGGCCAGTATGCGTACATCGGCCGCAAGCAGCGTAAGCGTCAGTTCCGCGCTCTGTGGATCGTGCGTATCAATGCTGCCGCCCGTCAGTTCGGTCTGTCCTACAGCCGTCTGATCAATGGCCTGGCCAAGGCTCAGATCACGGTCGACCGCAAGGTCCTCGCCGATCTGGCCGTGCACGACATCAAGGCATTCGGTGCGATCGCAGAGAAGGCCAAGGCCCATCTGGCTGCGTAATCCGAATCCACGCGCGACTTGATGTCGCGCGATGATGGATGACGTGGGGAGAAGGCCTTGCCTTCTCCCCACAACTTTTTTGGGGCTCCCGATTTCGGGGTCCACACCGGGAAAGTCGATGGAATCGGTAGAACATATCGACGCGTCGCTACGCGACATCGAAGGCGCCGCCTCTCTTGAGGCGCTGGACGCCGTACGCGTGGCCCTGCTGGGCAAGAACGGCGCGATCACCGCGGCGCTGAAAGCGCTGGGGCAGTTGCAGGGCGACGAGCGCAAGGCGCGCGGCGCGGAGGTCAATCGCGCTAAAGAACGCCTGACCGACGCTATCGCGGTACGCAAGCAGGCGCTGGAACAGGCCGAACTCGACCACCGCCTTGCCTCCGAACGTATTGATGTCACCCTGCCGGGGCGCGACGGCGAATACGGCGGTATCCACCCGATCACCCGTGCGCTGGAGCGCATCGCGGACATATTCGGCCGCCTGGGGTACCAGCGCGCCGACGGTCCGGAGATCGAGGACGACTGGCACAACTTCGAAGCGCTGAACTTCCCGCCGCATCATCCCGCGCGCGCCATGCACGACACCTTCTACTTCGGTGACGGCCGTCTGCTGCGCACGCATACCTCGCCGGTGCAGATCCGTTCGATGCAGGGGCGTCAGCCGCCCATCCGCATCATCGCGCCGGGCAAGGTCTATCGCAGCGATTCGGACCAGACGCATTCGCCGATGTTCCACCAGATCGAAGGGCTGCTGGTCGATGAGACCTCCAGCTTCGCCGATCTGAAGGGCACGCTTGCCGAATTCGTCCGCGCGTTCTTCGAGCGCGATTTCGAGATGCGTTTCCGCCCCAGCTATTTTCCCTTCACCGAGCCATCGGCCGAAGTGGACATCCGCTGGGACGCCGAAGACGGCTCGACGCGCTGGCTTGAAGTGCTTGGTTGCGGCATGGTTCATCCGACCGTGCTCGCCAACTGTGGGATCGATCCGGAGCGATATACGGGCTTTGCGTTCGGCCTGGGTGTGGAGCGTTTCGCCATGCTGCGTTATGGCGTAAGCGATCTCCGCGCGTTCTTCGAGAACGATCTGCGCTTCCTGCGGCAGTTCGCCTGATCGCTTGTGGCCCGCCGGGGGCCTGGCTCATGTGGCCGGCCCCGCGAATAAAGTGAGCACGCTTCCATGAAATTCTCCGAAAACTGGCTGCGCGAACTGGTCGATGTCTCCGCGGATCGCGCCGCGCTGGTTCACGCGCTGACCATGTCCGGTCTCGAGGTCGAAGAAGTCACGGCACTGGGCGAAAGCCTGGGTGGTGTCGTCGTCGCCGAGATCGTCGCCGCCGAAAAACATCCCGAAGCCGACCGGTTGCAGGTATGCCGTGTCGACGCGGGGCAGGGCGAACCGCTGCAGATCGTCTGCGGTGCGCCGAATGCGCGCGTTGGCATCAAGATTCCGCTGGCTACCGTAGGCGCCACGCTGCCCGGCGGTATAGCGATCAAGGCCGCGAAGCTTCGTGGCGTCGAATCGTCGGGCATGCTGTGTTCCGCGAAGGAACTGGGCATCGACGCCGACGCGTCCGGTCTGCTCGAACTGCCGCTGGACGCGCCGGTCGGACAGTCGCTCAGCGACTATCTCGGTTTGCCCGATGCCAGCATCGAACTCAAGATCACGCCGAACCGTCCCGATTGCCTCGGTCTGTTCGGCCTGGCGCACGATGTGGCGGCCCTGTTCGGTAGCCACGTAAAGGGCGAAGCCATCGTCGATGCGCCGGTCACGGCGAGCACCACGCGCGGCGTGCGCCTGGAGGCAGGTTCCGATGCGCCGCGTTATCTGGGTCGCATTGTCGAAGGCCTGAACGCCACCGCGCCGACGCCGCTCTGGATGGCCGAGCGCCTTCGCCGTTCGGGTGTACGTCCGATCAACGCGATCGTCGACGTTACCAACTACGTCATGCTGGAACTCGGTCAGCCCCTGCACGCCTTCGACAACGACACGCTTTCGGGCGACATCGTCGTGCGACACGCGACCCAGAACGAGCCGCTGGTGCTTCTGGACGGCAGCGAGGCGAAACTCGATACCTCGTTCGTCGTGATCGCCGACAGCGCGCGACCGCTCGCCGTCGCCGGCGTCATGGGCGGCAACGATTCGCGTGTTACGGATGCGACGCGTAACGTTTTCCTCGAAGCCGCGCATTTCGCGCCGGCGGCCATCATGGGACGCGCGCGCAAGCTCGGTCTGCATACCGATGCGTCGCACCGCTTCGAGCGTGGCGTCGATCCGAATCTTCCGAAGCGTGCCATCGAGCGGGCCACGACGCTGTTGCTGCGGATCGCCGGCGGCAAGGCCGGCCCGATTACGGTCGCGGAGCGCGCCGAAGACCTGCGCGCCCACCAGCCCGTTGCCCTGCGTCGCGCCCGACTTTCCCGTGTACTGGGCATCGACATCGCCGATAGCGAAGTGGCGCGGATCTTCGCCGCGCTGGGCATGGCGGTGACGACGACGGCCGATGGCTGGCAGGTCACGCCGCCGAGCAGCCGCTTCGATATCGAGCGCGAAGAAGATCTGATCGAAGAAGTCGCCCGCATTCATGGCTATGAGCGCATTCCGACCAGCCTTCCCGCTGGCGAAATCGCGCTCGCGGCCGATCCGGAAGCGCGCCTGCACGAGATGAACCTGCGCGATCAGCTTGCTGTTCGCGGTTATTTCGAGGCGGTGACGCTGTCCTTCGTCAGCGCCGACCTTCTCCGGACCTGGGGTCTGGATCGGGCATGGGTGCCGCTGGCCAATCCGCTGTCCGCCGATCTGGCGGTGATGCGTACGTCCCTGTTGCCGGGTCTGATCGAAGCGCTTCGTCATAACCGGGCGCGCCAGCAGGATCGTATCCGTCTGTTCGAGGTGGCCCGTAGCTTCCACGCGACGGACGGTGCGCCGGACGAGGTCGGTCGCGTCGCCATGGTCGCCTGCGGCTCGGCCCGGGCGGAGCAGTGGGGCGAGGCCTCGCGTACATTCGATTTCTACGATCTGAAGGGCGACATCGATGCCCTCATCGCGCATACGGGCGAGCCCGCGCGTTGGAGCGTCGATGCCCAGGGTCTGCCCGCGTGGCTGCACCCGGGTCGCGCGGCACGCGTATTGCGCGACGGTCTGCCGGTCGGTTTCCTGGGTGCTTTGCATCCGGCGCTGGCCAAGGCGCTCGACCTCGCCAGCGATGTCCACGTGGCCGAACTGGCGCTGGAACCGATCCTGGCCCGTCGCTTGCCTCAGGCGTCGCGTGTGGCGCGTTTCCCGGCCGTGCGCCGCGATATCGCCGTCGATCTGCCGGAGGAGGTTTCCTGGGCCAGCGTCGAGGCGACCGTGCGTCAGGCTTTGGGCGAAGTACTCAGGGATATTCGTCTGTTCGACCGGTACGCCGGGAAGGGCATCGACGACGGTCGAAAGAGTCTCGCTATGGGCTTGATTTTACAGGACGCTTCACGCACCCTTACCGACGACGACGCGGACGGATGCGTAGCTAACGCCGTCGCCGCGTTGGAGAAGACATGCAAGGCAAGACTGCGAGGATAAGATGGCGCTGACCAAGGCGGAAATGGCCGAGCGGCTTTTCCTCGACGTAGGCCTCAATAAACGCGAGGCCAAGGAATTCGTGGACGCGTATTTCGAGGTTGTACGCGAGGCGCTCGAACGTGGAGAACAGGTGAAGTTGTCGGGTTTCGGCAATTTCGACCTTCGGCAGAAGAATCAGCGGCCCGGTCGCAATCCCAAGACCGGTGAGGAAATTCCCATCTCTGCCCGACGGGTCGTCACCTTCCGTCCGGGACAGAAACTGAAGGTACGGGTCGAGGGCTATGCTGGACCAAGGGAATAACACCGAACTACCGGCAATCCCGGCGAAGCGTTACTTCACCATCGGCGAAGTCAGCGAACTTTGCGGGGTAAAGCCGCACGTACTTCGGTACTGGGAGCAGGAATTCCCCGCGCTCAAGCCCGTCAAACGACGTGGCAACCGGCGTTATTACCAGCGCCACGATGTGCTGATGATCCGTCAGATCCGCTCGCTGCTATACGACGAGGGCTTCACCATCACGGGCGCACGCGCTCGTCTGGAAGGTCCGCAGGCGCGTATGGAGGCGAGCATGTCGCACCAGATCGTCCGTCAGGTACGTCTGGAGCTGGAAGAAGTTCTTACTCTGCTGCGTCGCTGATCCGCAAGGCTTCCGCCCTGGATAGCGAAGCTGTTAGAATGATCGCTTGCCGTATTGTCGGGGTGTAGCGCAGCCTGGTAGCGCACTACGCTGGGGGTGTAGTGGTCGCGAGTTCGAATCTCGCCACCCCGACCATTTCGGCACGAAATCAAGAAAAGGCGTCCTATGGGCGCCTTTTTTATTGCTTCGATACCGCCGGCTCTCGACACCTAATCTCGTAGATCGCGGCCAGATAAGGGGCGACGGTGAGGGGTGGAAACGCCGACGAGTTGTCGATCGCGCGCGCTGCCCCGATTCGTCAATAAAGCACCCGCGCCCGCAACGTATCGGGAATCGCCGCCAGCTCGTCCTTCAGCGCCACCGCATGCTCTTCGCTGGTGGACACGTCGATCACGACGTAGCCGACCTGCGGCGAGGTCTGCAGGTACTGGCCATCGATATTGATCTTCGCGCGCGAAAACACATCATTGATGCGCGACAGGATGCCGGGAACATTACGGTGGATATGCAGCAGGCGCCGGCTTTCCGGATGGCCGGGCAGGGAGACCTCGGGGAAATTCACGGCCGAAAGCGTCGAACCGTTATCGCTGTAACGCACCAGCTTGGATGCGACCTCGATACCGATGTTTTCCTGAGCTTCGAGTGTGCTGCCGCCGATATGCGGCGTGAGGATCACGTTGTCCATGCCGACCAGCGGCGAGACGAACGGATCGTCGTTGCCTTTCGGCTCCACGGGGAAGACGTCGATAGCGGCGCCGGAGATATGGCCGTTGCGCAAATTGGCCGCGAGGGCCTCGATGTCGACGACGGTGCCTCGCGACGCGTTGACCAGCATCGCGCCGGCGCGCATGCGCTGCAGCTGCGCGTTGCCGATCATCAGTTTCGTCTGGGGCGTTTCCGGCACATGCAGCGTGACGACGTCCGCGCGCTTGAGCAGCTCGTCCAGGCTGGCGGCCGGGCGGGCATTGCCCAGCGACAGCTTGGGTTCGATGTCATAGAAAATCACGCGCATGCCCAGGCTTTCGGCAAGTACGCCGACCTGGGTGCCGATATGGCCATAACCCACGATGCCGAGGACCTTGTCGCGCACTTCGAAACTGCCGCTGGCCGACTTGGCCCAGCCACCGCGATGGCATTCGGCATTCTTTTCGGGAATGCGGCGAATCAGCAGGATCGTCTCGGCGATGACCAGTTCGGCGACGCTGCGGGTATTGGAGTAGGGCGCGTTGAACACGGGTACGCCGAGCTTCTCGGCCGTCTCGTTGTCCACCTGGTTCGTGCCGATGCAGAAGCAGCCGACCGCGATCAGGCGCTTGGCTTCGGCGAGTACCTCTTCGCTGAGGTGGGTGCGCGAGCGGATGCCTACGATATGCGCATCGGCGATGGCCCGCTTCAGTTCGTCTTCCGGGAGGGCCTTCTCGTGGAACTCGATATGGGAATAACCGGCGTGGCGAAACGTATCCAGCGCGCTGCGGCTGACACCTTCCAGCAGCAGCACCTTGATGTCCTCTTTCGGATAGGAAGTACGTTTCATGACCGCCGAGTCTGGGAACGAAAGGTCAACTATGCCAGATGCCGCGAACGAATGCGGCACCGCAGCAGTGGACGGAAGGCCGCGCCACTGGCAGGCTGGGGCCCTAACGATCCGGAACCCGCATGAACGATCCGCGCCTGGCCGAACTGTCCCGTGCATTGCCCGACCTGAAACTGACGACCGACCCCGGCGACCTGGAGCATTACGGGCGCGACTGGACCCGTCGCTGGCATCCCGCACCGCTGGCCATCGCCTTTCCGGCGACGGTCGACGAGGTTCAGGCCATCGTTCTATGGGCCTTCGCGGAGGGCGTCGCGGTCGTTCCTTCGGGTGGGCGCACCGGGTTGTCCGGCGGCGCGGTTGCCGCCAACGGTGAAATCGTCGTCAGCCTGGATCGCATGAATCGCGTCCTGGCATTCGATCCCATCGACCGCACGCTGACCGTCCAGCCCGGCATGCCGCTGGAAGCTGTGCATAAGGCGGCCCGCCAGCATGGGCTGATTTATCCGGTGGACTTCGCGGCACGCGGCTCTTGCCAGATCGGCGGCAATATCGCCACGAACGCGGGCGGCATTCGAGTGATCCGTTACGGCAATACGCGGCAGTGGATCGCCGGTCTGAAGGTGGTCACGGGCACGGGCGAGCTTCTGGATCTCAATCGCGGGCTCATCAAGAACGCTTCTGGCTACGACCTGCGCCATCTGGTGATCGGGTCCGAAGGCACGCTCGGTATCGTGGTGGAAGCGACGCTGTCGCTTACCTCACCGCCACCGCCGTCCCAGGTGATGCTGCTGGCGGTGCCCGCGATGGATGCGCTCATGCGCGTGTTCGCCGAGGCGCGCCATCGGCTGACGCTGGGAGCGTTCGAGTTCTTTACCGACCGCGCGCTTCATCACGTGCTGGCCCACGGTGCGCAGCGGCCGTTCGGCGAGATATCGCCTTATTACGTGGTGACCGAATTCGACGCGCAAGACGAGGCCACGCAGGCCGCGGCGCTGGAGCTTTTCGAGTACTGTCTCGGCGAAGGCTGGGTGACGGACGGCGCGATCAGTTCCAGCGAGGCGCAGGCCGCCGCATTGTGGCGCCTGCGCGAAGGCATCACGGAAAGCCTGGCGCAGTACCGGCCGTACAAGAACGACGTATCGGTGCGCATTTCGTCGGTGCCGGACTTCATGCGCGACATGCAGGCGCTGCTGGATGCGGAGTATCCGCAGTTCGACGTGGTCTGGTTCGGTCACATCGGCGACGGCAACCTGCACATCAATGTACTCAAGCCCGCCGATGTCGACGATGACCGTTTCGTGGCTCAGTGCGAGCACGTGACGAAGCTGCTGTGCGACACGTTGACACGCCACGGCGGAAGCATTTCCGCCGAGCACGGTATCGGTCTGGTCAAGAAGCCGTACCTGGGCAGCGTACGCAGCGAGGCGGAGATCGCCCTGATGCGCGGCATCAAGGCCGTATGGGACCCCGCGGGCATCATGAACCCCGGAAAGCTGCTTTAGGTTGGCTATCGGGGGCCGGGGGCATTAGCCTTACCGTTCCCCCGAGACTTTCAAGAACGATATGGCACAGGACCAGCGCAGCCTTTACCCCGAGATCGAAGCCTACGACACCGGTTTTCTGAAGGTGTCGCCGCTGCACACCATCTATTACGAGCAGAGCGGCAACCCGAACGGCAAGCCGGTCGTTTTCCTGCATGGCGGCCCGGGCGGTGGCACCCATCCGAAGTGCCGGCGCTTCTTCGATCCGAAAAAGTACCGCATCGTCCTGTTCGACCAGCGCGGCTGCGGCAAATCCACGCCGCACGCCGAACTGACCGATAACACCACCTGGGATCTCGTCGCCGACATCGAGCGCGTGCGCGAACACCTGGGCATCGACCGCTGGCAGGTCTTCGGCGGTTCATGGGGTTCGACGCTGGCGTTGGCCTATGCGCAGACCCATCCGGAGAAAGTCAGCGAACTCGTCCTGCGCGGCATCTTCATGCTGCGTCGCTCGGAGCTGGAGTGGTTCTACCAGGAAGGTTGCAGTGCGCTGTATCCGGATGCGTGGGAAACCTATCTCGCCGCTATCCCGCAGCCCGAGCACGGCGACCTAATCAGTGCGTATCACCGTCGCCTCACTCACGCCGACCCGGCTGTCCGTGTCGCCGCGGCGCGCGCATGGTCTGTCTGGGAAGGCGCGACCAGCTATCTGTATCAGGACACCGGCCACATCGCGTCCAGCGGGGAAGACGAATTCGCACTCGCGTTCGCGCGCATCGAATGCCACTACTTCGTCAATGCCGGTTTCTTCGAAGTCGACGGGCAGTTGCTGCGCGACGTGGATCGCATCCGCCATATCCCGACCGTGATCGTGCAGGGCCGCTACGATGTCGTCTGCCCGATGCGCAGCGCATGGGATTTGCATCGCGCGTTCCCGGAAGCCGATCTGCATGTCGTGCAGGACGCGGGTCATTCGGCATTCGAGCCGGGCATTGCGAGCGAGCTGGTGAAGGTGACGGATCGCTTCGCGCGCTGAGTTAAGAAGCGGGGGTGGGGGATGGGAAGTGGGGGCGTTCTTCCGGCGAACGCATGAGGGAACGACAAACGTCACGCGGACGTTGCCTCCGCCGGACGATGCCGGTCCCCTCGGACGATCGCCGGATCGACGCCCCCACTTCCCATCCCCCACCCCCGCTTTCAGCCGTCAATAATGACCGTGGTTGTCATCTTGCCCCGCCGTCTGGATAAACGGTATTCCCAGCGGCAACGCCAGCAGATCGACCACGAAGCCATCGTGGTCCGACGCGCCGATCGCCTTGCGCCAGTCGGTGGCCTTCGCCGAATCGTCCAGTGTCTGGACCGGAGCGTCCAGATCCGCGCGGCCATACTGCATGCGTAGGAAGCGGGCACGTGCGGCGTTGTTCAGCAGCGCGTGATCCAGTACCTGATGCGTCGGAACCTCGCGGCCGTTCGTGCCCGTATAACCCTGGATCGCACCGAATTTTTCGGTGAACAGGAACGAGTAGCGATCGTTGCGCGGCACCGAATCCACGGCGTTCCAGAGCGCCGGCTTGACGATGTTCGCGCCCAGTTTCAGCAGGTTCTGAGTGTCGTCATAGCGGCCGGCGATCAGGTTCACCATGTCGACGAAACCGTCGCTGAATTCATAGGAGTTGAAGTCGCCGACGACGAGCAGCGGAATTTGCGCCGTCGTACGATCGGTCTGCAATGCCTGCACCTGCGTCGCCAGCGACTTGGCTTGCAGGAAACGCTTCATGCGATCGCGGTCGGCGGTGGTTCCCGTCTTGTCGACGTTCTGCCGTGCCTTGGTGTGCACCGAGATCACGTTGACGCGCATGCGGCCGGCGCTCGGCACTTCGGCGGTCAGCAGCAGAGGCGGATGGTCGTGGATAAACGACGTGCCACCCTGGTCCTGCCAGGTCTCGTCGGCGGCAAGCTGGCGCACGTCGAGCACGCGTACGCGGTCGCTTCGTACGAGGAAGCCGACGTTGATACCGCTCGGATCGTGACCCGGAATCAGGTAAGCCTCGTAGCGGGCCGGATAGTCGTCGCCAAGCTGCTTGGCCAGGCCTTGCAGGACGGCGAGGCTCTTCACTTCCTCGACGGAAAGAATGTCCGGAAGTTTGAGTACGCTGCCGACATAAGCCGAAAGCCGCTGCGTCTTGAGCTTCACTTCATCGGCAGTCGGTTCGGTGCTGCCGCCGCTGCAGGTAAAGGTCGTGTTGAATTCCGTATCGCAGAAGCGCTCGGTATTCAGCGCGCCGACGCGTACGGCGAAGAACGGTTTCGGATCGACCGGACGGGGCAGGGGTGCCGCGTGCACGATCTGGATCTTCGTCGGGATGAACGTATACGCGCCGAAGTCGTAGGAGATCACGCCTTCCGCGCGGAACGTCGTGCCGGCAACGAAGGGTGTATTGGCGGCCACGGCGCCGAAATCGGCCGTGTTCATCTTCAGCACTTCGGGGTTGCCCGACCAGTTCGGCAGCGTGACGCCATCGGGAACGGGCACGGTGTAGCGGACGCCCGGCTTGCGCAGCGAACGTTGTCCGTTGGCGGTAATGAACACCTCGGCGAACGGCTCGCTGCTGAAGCGCCGGTTGCCCGTGGTGATCATGCCGTCGTCGATCGTGACGCGCATGCCGACGAAGCACTGGAAGTTCGTCTCGCCGCAGGAAAGCGCATTCGGATCGGCCGAAGGCGTCCGGTTGCCGAACGCGACGGCGCGCGGCAGGCGGGCGCGTTTGCCGGTGACCGTGACCGTGGCCGATTTCAGTTCCGGCAGGTTGTAGTAGTTGTCCACCGTGGCGTCGACGTCGACCACATCGCCGATGGCGACGGTCGGCTGGGTGCTGGTGAAGACATAGATGCCGTTCGAGGTCAGGGCATCGTCGTCGGCACGCGCATCCGGTGTCTGGATAGTGAAGCCTGCCGGGCCGACGGCGGTGACGATATTGCCGTGCGTGGTCACGCGCTTTCCGAGTAGCGGCGAAATCTGCCCACGACCCTGGATCTGCCAGATTTCCGCGCTGACCGGAATCTGGTTGAGGATCGCGCCGATGGCACCGCCCTTCGCGATAGTCGCGTCGCCGGTGACACGGTCGAGATTGACGCGGAAGGCCTTATCCGGGCCTGCCGTCGACTTGCCATGCACCACGACGTCGAAGGCCGCGGTGGTCGTACCTGCCGGCAACGTCAGCGTCGTATCGACGGCATCGTAATCGCCGGCGGCAACAGTCGCCGTGTCGTCGGCGGTCGCGGCATGAACCGTGATATCGGCGGGGGAAGGCTCGCTCAGCGTGATCGTGAACGGCATGCGGACATCGTTGGCATTCGTGATGCCCACGGTGGCGTCCGCGATGCTCAGGCTGCGGCCCTGCGCAACGCAGGTCGAGCCGCTGTTGTGCGGCACGGTGGGTGCGACTTTCACGAAGTCGGCGCTGTTGTCGCCGGTGTTCTGCGGAACGCCCGCGGCATTCGTCTTGCGGCCGTAGCCCTGGTCGGCGTTCGAGCTGCCGAGACTGGCAAGCGGCGTGCCGGCTTTATAGGCCGAACCCGCACTGAGGCCGATCTGGTCGACGATCTGACCGGTGGCGGAGAGCAGTGCGAGGCCACCATCGTCGGTGACGCCCGTGCCGTACTTCAGGTCCGGTACGACGCTGCCCGAATATCCGGCGCTGCCGGAATTGGCCAGCAGCAGATAGCAGCCCGGCGCGACCGAGATACCCGCTGGAAAGGTCAGGCGCGTGCCGGTCGTGCCACTCGCGTTGGACGCATTGAGTTTGTAACCGCTGAGGTCGAGCGGCGTGACGCCGCTGTTGTAGACCTCGACGAATTCGTCGTTGCCGCCTGCCGGGCCACGAAGGCGGAACTGGCTGACGGTGAGATCGGCCGCTTGCAGCGGCAATATGACAAGCAGTCCTGCCAGCGCCGCCCATGAGGCGCGCCACGTGTGTTTCGAACGCATTCGATTGTCCCCTCGATGTTTGATCGATCGATTCGCGGGAAACCGGAACAGCGCGCACGGATCCCCGCGTCGCGTTCCCCCTGACCGGATGCCGCAACACGAAGTTTGCCGTAAGTTTGTGACAGCGAAGTGAGGAGTGGCTCCCGGCCTTACTGCTTGGTCCCGAAGATCTTGTCGCCCGCGTCGCCCAGGCCCGGCAGGATGTAGCCCAGCTCGTTCAGGCGTTCGTCGATCGATGCCGTATAGATCTCGATATCGGGATGCACGGCTTCGATGCGCGCAAGCCCTTCCGGTGCCGCGACCAGGAACAGGCCCTTGATGCGCTTTGCGCCGGCGGCTTTGAGCATGTCGACGGTGGCGATGAGCGTACCGGCCGTGGCCAGCATCGGGTCGACGATGAGGGCGGTGCGTTCGTCCATCCGGCCGCTCAGCTTCTCGTAGTACGCCACGGGCTTCAGGGTTTCTTCGTCGCGCTGCAGGCCGACGACGCTGACCTTGGCCGAGGGAATGAGATCGAGGACGCCGGGCAGCATGCCGATGCCTGCACGCAGGATGGGCACGATGGTGATCTTCTTGCCCTTGATATGTTTGACTTCCACCGGGCCGGCCCAGCCGTCGATGGTTTTCGTCTCGGTTTCGAGATCCGCCGTGGCCTCGTAGGTCAGCAGGGAGGCGACTTCGGAGGCCAGCTCGCGAAACTCCTTCGTACTGATACCGGCACGGCGCATGAGGCCGAGCTTGTGCTGGATAAGGGGGTGGCGGACTTCGACGATTTTCATGCGGGAACCGGGCAGGGCAAAGGGGCATTGTGCCATTGCGCCGTGCCGCTTATGTAGGAGCCCGCTTGCGGGCGAAAGCCAACAGGGCGACGAAGACGGATGCTTACCTCCGCGAGCCCGTTGTCCGGGCTTGCGGATGTCACGCACAGCATCTCCGCTTCGTTGGCTTTCGCCCGCAAGCGGGCTCCTACAGGGCCTGCTGCAAGGTCAGCCCTTGAGGCAGGTGCTCATGAACTTCTTGCGATCGTCGCCTTTCAGCGCCTTGGTCGATGCGTCCTTGTTGCAGTCGACCATCTTCTGCTGCTGGGTCGTTTTCGCAGGGGCGGCGGTGGTGCTTTCGCCCTTCAGGCAGTGGCTCATGAACTCTTTGCGAGTGTCGCCTTTCTTCCCCGTGGCTTCCGTGTTGCAGGAGGACATGCGCTGTTGCTGCGGAGTAAGTTCTTTCTTGGGCTGGGTCTGCGCGGCCTGCGGGGCGGCAAGTGCGGTGGCCGAGGCGGCGAGCAGAACGGTGGTACAGACAAGACGAAGATACGAACGCATGACGACCCTCTCCGATGGCGCCGGCCGATGCCGGCGCAGAAGAGTCTACGCCGGAATCGGTCGAATCTGTCAGGCCGCCTTGGATTCCGCCGCCTTGCGCGGACCTTCCCGAAGTGCGTGGCGAACCTGCTCGACGATCAGGTCCACTTCCGCGCTGGTCACATTGAAATGCGGCGTGAAACGCAGCGAATTGACGCCGCCATGGATGACGCCGACACCACGCTCGCGCATGTATTCCTCGGTGGAACCGGCGCCGAAGCACTTGAACTCGGGGGCCAGCTCGCAGGAGAACAGCAGGCCCGTACCCTGCACGCGGGTAATCAGGCCGCCCAGTTCTTCCTTAAGCGCATTGAGCTTGTCGACGAATTCCTTGCCGCGTTCGCGTATGTTGGCCCGGACCTCGTCGGTCAGCGCCGCCATGGTGGCCACGGCGACGTCCAGCGCGCGCGGGTTGGCCGTCATGGTGTTGCCGTAAATGCCCTTGCGGTACAGCCCCGCGACACGCTCGGAGACGGCGAGCACCGAGAGCGGATACTGGCCGGCGTTGAGCGCCTTGGAGAACGTTTCCAGGTCGGGCGGATCGAGCGATTCGAAGCCCGGGTAGTCGATGATCGAAAGCACGCCATGCGCGCGAAGACCTGCCTGAATCGAATCGACCAGCAGCAGGGTGCCGTGCTCTATCGTGAGTTCGCGCGCCGCCTGGTAGAACTCCGGCGTAAGTGCGCGGCCCGGATCGCCTTCGCCCATGACCGGCTCGAGGAACATGGCCTCGATGAACCAGCCATTGCGTTCGGCGTCGGCGAATACCGATTTCAGCTGCGCGACGTTATAGGGATCGACCGTGATCAGGGTGTCTTCGTTGCGGAAGCTCGCCAGATACTGCTGGTAGTTGCGACGCGACGAATCGGAATAGATGGCGGGGCGTTCCGTCCGGCCGTGGAACGCACCCTTCACGGCGAGACGCTTGATCGTACGTCCCGCGTGACGCGCGCCGGGATCGGTCATCAGACGCGCGTTGACGTCGGCGATGCGGCCGGCCAGCGTGACGGACTCGGACCCGGAGTTAAGGCACAGGAAGTGCGAGTACGGACTGCCGCCGCGACGATGGCCCAGCTCCCGGCGCAGGGCATCGGTGAAGCGAAGCTGGGCGATGTTCGCCGTCATGACATTGGCCATGACCTGTGGGCCCGACATGGCTTCGACGATGGCTTTGGGATTGTGGCCGAAACCGAGCATGCCGTAGCCGCCGTTGTCGTGCACCACGGCGCCCTTCAGCGTGACGACCCACGGGCCGCTGGCGGCGGCCGGCATATACGGGTTCAGACCGTCTTCGGGATAGAAGTTGACGATGCCTGCCTGGACGCGCTGGATCTGCTCGGCTTCGTCCAGTTTGAGGAAGTCGGACATATCCGCGCGCAGCGCGCGGTGGTATTCGACGGCGGCCGCGATGGCCTCGCCCAGCGTCGCATCGATCGACGCGAAGCGCTCGATGGTCGCGTCGTCCAGACCGTGCGTGCGCGGCGTACCGCCGAAATCGCGCAGTTCGCGCAGCTGACCGATCACGTCCATAACCCACTCCTCGTCATTGGAATGCGGCGACGAATACTCTCGTTATGCCGCTAAGTGTATATATGTAAAGGATTTCTTTCCTGAGCATATCACCCCGTCTCAAGCGGCGTAACCCCCGGGTGACGCTTGTCACATTCGCACAATGACGCAAGCGACTACGGACAAGGGCTTGCGCAGGAATATGGTGCGTTGCAAGGGAGGACACCATGCACAACGACTCATACATTGCACAGCTTGATGGCGTGACCAAGCGCTACGGACAACTCGTGGCGCTGGACGGCATCGATCTGGGCCTGCGTCGCGGCGAGCTACTGGCACTGCTTGGCCCCAACGGCGCGGGCAAGAGCACGGCCATCGGCCTGCTGCTGGGCCTGCATCGCGCGGATTCGGGCTCGGTTTCGTTATTCGGTCGCGACCCGCAGGACATCGAAGCGCGGCGCCGCATCGGGGTGATGCTCCAGTCGGCCTCGTTGCCGCCGACGCTGAAAGTGGGCGAGCTGCTGAATCTGACCGCCAGTTATTACCCGTCGCCGCGAGCCAGCGGCGAGGCCGCCGCGATGGCCGGCGTCGACGATTTGCTCGGCCGTCGTTACGCGGCGCTTTCCGGTGGACAGCAGCGTCGCGTGCAGTTCGCGATGGCATTGTGCGGACGCCCGGAGCTGCTGTTTCTGGACGAGCCTACGGTGGGCATGGACATCGATGCGCGGCAGAAGCTGTGGACCGCGATCCGGCAGCTTGTTGCCGACGGCTGCTCCGTGGTGCTTACCACGCACTATCTGGAAGAAGCCGAGGCGCTCGCCGACCGCGTCTGCGTGATCGCCCACGGCAAGGTGATCAGCGAAGGCAGCGTCGATGCGCTACGGGCGCGTGTCGCCCACCGTCGCATCCGTTGCACGACAGCGCTCGATGCCGTGGTAGTCGCCGCATGGCCGGATGTCGCCGAATGCCATATCGAGCAGGGACGCATGCTCGTGTCGACGGCTCAGCCGGAAAATGTCGTGCGCCGATTGCTCGCCGCCGACGCCACGCTTACCGATCTTGAAGTGCTGCGCGCGGGCCTGGCCGAAGCATTCACCGAACTGACCCGCGATAACGACGATGTTCCCGTTGTCGAGAAGGAAGCTGCCTGATGAACGCGATCGCCGCACCTGTCGCTCCCCCATCCATGTCGCGGGGGCGCGTCTTCAATGCCTATGTGCAGGAGGCAAAGGCGGAATGCCTGCGTTATCTGCGCAACCCGGGCTTCCTGCTTCCGACGCTGCTTTTCCCGTCGGTGTTCTATCTGATGTTCGGCATTTTTCTCGCGCGATCGAACGGCCCCGAGGTACCGCGCATCCTGCTGGCGGCATATGGCGTGTTTGGTGTGATGGCGCCGGGTCTCTTCGGCTTCGGCGTGTCGCTGGCGCTGGAGCGCGACTCGGGTCTGCTGACCCTGAAACGCGCGATGCCGATGCCGCCGGGGGCGTATCTGATCGGCAAGATGACGATGGCGATGGGTGTCGCGGCGGTCATCTCGGTCATCCTTCTGTGCATGGCGCTGTTCCTGGCGCATGTGCAACTGAGCGGCAATCAGATCGCGACGCTGTTCGTCGTGCAGCTGCTTGGCGTCCTTCCGTTCTGCGCGATGGGTCTGTTGATAGGAAGTCTGATCAAGGGGCAGGGCGCGCCGGGCCTGATCAACATGATCTACCTGCCGATGGCCTTCCTGTCGGGACTGTGGTTTCCGTTGTCGATGCTGCCGGCCTTCATCCAGCGGCTGGCCCCGGTGTGGCCGAGCTATCATCTGAACCAGCTCGCGCTGTCCGCGATCGGTCTTGGGCAGGGGGGCGAGTGGGGGCATGTCGTCGTACTGGCGATCTACACGGCAGCCTTCGTCCTGCTCGCCGCGCGCCGCCTGCGCCGGTACGGTTGAAGTAGCATGGTTCGTCGACTTTCCACGGAAACTTTCCCCATGGCCGCTTCGTGGTTCACCCTGGCACCGGACTCGCTTGCGGAGCGGCAGAGGCGGCAGGGGAAGCTGCGCTACGTCCAGTTGTTCAATCTGATCTGGGCTGTCTGGATCTTTGGCGACCTGCTGTTCCAGCGGACGGTCAGCGTCAGCTGGATCGTTGCGACCGCGATAAGTTTTCCGATTTTCATGTTGCTCTACCTGCTCGCATACGCTCGCCCCTTGCGGCACATCGGTTGGTATGCCCTCGCCATGGTCCTGCTCGGGCTGGTGACGATGAATTGGAATTCCAGCGGTGGCTGCTGCTATGTGATTTTCTCCTGCGCCTATCTGGCGTTCAGTGCCCGGACGCGGCGTTCGATCTCGTATATGTTCGTTGCCGTCGTCGTCTTCGTTATCGAGGCCTACCTCCTGGACTGGCCCGCGCCCGTGATGATCACCATGAGCCTCGTGGCGTTATCGGTAGGCATGGGCAATGTCATGTATCGCGTGAATGCCGAGAAAGACGCGGAGCTGAAACTGTCGCACGAAGAAGTGCGCCGTCTGGCGGCGATGGCGGAGCGCGAACGCATCGGACGCGATCTGCACGATTTGCTGGGCCATACGCTGTCGTTGATCGCGTTGAAGCTGGAACTGTCGCGGCGCCTGTTCGACCGCGATGGCGAGGCCGCGCGACGCGAGATGGAAGAAGCCGAACAGGTCACGCGTCACGCGCTCGCCGAAGTGCGCGCCGCGGTAACCGGTATCCGTGCGACCGGACTGGCGGCGGAACTGGCATCCGCGAAACTATTGCTCAATGCCTCGCTTGTGCATTTCGAGTACGAAAGCAACGTACCTGCGTTGCCGGCGCGTGTGGAAGCCGGACTGGCACTGGTGCTGCGCGAAGCGGTGACGAATATCCACCGGCACGCGACCGCGAACCGTGCGGAAGCGAAGATCGAATGGGTCGACGACGAACTGCGCTTCTGTATTGCCGATGACGGCAAGGGTGGCGCGACGGTCGAAGGCAATGGCATGTGCGGCATGCGCGAGCGCGTGCGTGCAATGTCGGGAACACTCGTCGTCGAATCGGCGCGTGGACAAGGCACGCGGATTCGCGTTGCCGTTCCGCTGACTGTCGCCGACCGCCTGGCCGCGCCGGCACCCACCGCGTTGCCCGACGAAAAACGGCTCGCGTCATGATGCGTATCGCGACGCCCACACCCGATTCGCTGCTTGGCAGCCTGGGCGCGCCATATCTTCGCTGGCAGGCGGGCGTGCAGGTTTTCTGGCTTATCGCGTTGATTCAGGCGCCGCTGATGGCGCGGGGATTCGCCTGGAGCTGGTTTGCCCCGACGATCGCGACGATCCCCGTTTTTCTGTACTGTTATTTGCGGACGTTCACCGGTCCGGTGCGGCAATTGCCGATGCACGCGATCGCTATCGGATTGCTCGGTCTGGTCCTGTGGGATATCAATCCGGTCGGATTGGGGTATTTACTTTACGGCTGCATGATTCCGGCCTATACCGGCCGTTTGCGGATATGGCTGACGGCCGCGGGTATAACGTTCGTGGTGGTGGTCGGACTGACCTTGCTGTTGCATACGGATCGTGCGCGCATGGTGGTCGTGGTCCTGGGCGGTTTCCTGGGCGGATTGGGCAACTACGTCTATGTCCGTTCGGCGCGACGGGATCTCGAACTGCGTCTGTCCCAGTCCGAAGTACGGCGGCTCGCCACGCTGGCCGAACGCGAACGCATCGGCCGCGATCTGCACGATCTGCTGGGGCATACGCTGTCGCTGATTACGCTGAAGTCGGAACTGGCGAAGCGTCTTGCGCTGGCCGACCCGGAACGTGCCCGCCAGGAAATGGAAGAAGTCGAACGCGTCGCCCGGCATACATTGGGCGAAGTACGCGCCGCGGTTACCGGATTGCGCGTGGGCGATCTTCGCTCCGAACTCGTTTCCGCGCGCCTGATGCTCGAAGCCTCGGGTATTTCGCTGCGGGTGGAACTGCCCGACTCCATCGACCTGCCGCAGGCTGCCGAAGCTGCGCTGTCGCTGGTGGTGCGCGAGGCAGTCACCAATATCCATCGACATTCGCGCGCGACCGATGCGCGCGTCCTCGTTACGTTTGAAGGGAACACCATGTCAGTACGGATCGTCGACAACGGCTGCGGCGGACTCGCCGCGCACGGCAACGGAGTGAACGGTATGCGCGAACGCGTCCGCGCGGCAGGTGGCGCATTGCGCATCGATTCGCCGCCGCGCAAAGGTACGACGCTGGATATCACGATGCCCGTCGCCGATGCCGCGCCGCGGATATCACGGGAGAACGCCGCATGATCCGTGTATTGCTTGCCGAAGATCAGGCGATGGTGCGCGGCGCGCTTTCGGCGCTGCTGAATCTGGAGTCGGATATCGAGGTGCTGGGTACGGCCGCCGATGGGGAGATCGCGTGGCGCGAATTGCAGCGGCTGAAGCCCGACGTCCTGGTAACGGACATCGAGATGCCCGGCCTGACCGGTCTGGAAATCGCCCAGCGCGTGCGGCGCCAGGAATTGCCGATCAAGGTCATCATCGTGACGACATTCGCGCGTCCGGGCTTCCTGCGCCGTGCGCTGGACGCGGGTGTGGGCGGATATCTGCTGAAGGACGCACCGGCCGAGAATCTCGCCGAAGCTCTCCGTACGGTGCATCGCGGCGGCCGGGCCATCGACCCGCAACTGGCACTGGAAGCCTGGTCGGAGGCCGACCCGCTGAACGATCGCGAGCGGCAGGTGCTGCGTCTGGCGGGAGAGGGACAGTCGGCGAACGACATCGCGACCCAGCTGAATCTCTCGCACGGCACGATTCGAAACTATCTTTCCGAAGCGATAGGCAAGCTTGGCGCGGCCAATCGTATCGAGGCGTATCGGCTTGCCCGCCAGAAAGGCTGGTTGTGAGTCCGTGATGGCATAGAATGCGCGGCAGAGCCAAGGGGCTTCCAGGGAGTGGGCATGTCGCGCAGCTTGCGCTCGATCGTCATCGTCTCTATCGCGGCGCTGCTTGCCGCGTGTCATGGCGTGGCGCCGCCGCTGACGCAGGACGCCTATATATGGCAGCGCCAGTGGACGCCGGCGCTTCGCCTGGCGGTAAACGATTCGAAAGACATCGTCGGCCAGTGGCGCGTTCTCGTCGCGCAGGCCGATGGCGATGGGCAACTGAACATCTTCGCGCCCGATCTTGGCGCACTGGCTGCGAGCGGGCGGCCGGTCGTCGCGGTTGTGCGTATCGATGGCCGCCTTGCCGATATGGATCGCCCGGCCTTCGTCGACCGCATCGCTGACCTGAGTCGGCAGTGGAGCGGCAAGATCGCAGGCATCGAAATCGACTACGACTGCGCGACGGCCCGGCTTCCGGCGTATGCGCATTTCCTGTCGACGCTTAAATCGCGCCTTCCCGACGTCCACCTGTCCATCACGGCGCTACCGACCTGGCTGTCGTCGGGCGAGCTGGATGCCGTGACCGCGTCGGTCGACGAAGTCGTATTGCAGGTACATGCCGTGCAGTCGCCGAAGGCCGGCTTATTCGATCCCGTGCTGGCGCGGCGTTGGGTGGACGAGTTCGCCAGCCGTATGCGCAAGCCTTTCCGCGTGGCGTTGCCGACCTATGGTTCGCGCGTCAGCTGGGACGAAGAAGGGCGCATGCTGGCAGTGGAAAGCGAGAAAGCGGGACTGGCGCCGGGTGCGTTGTCAGCCGAGCTTTCGGCTGCGCCGCGCGATGTCGCCCGGTTTCTCGGCTCGCTTCGCGACGACCCGCCGCGCGGTCTTGCGGGCATCGTGTGGTTCCGCCTTCCGACGACCGACGACCGACGCGCCTGGAGCCTGTCCACTTGGCGCGCGGTCATGCGTGGCGAGTATGTCGAAGGCCGGATCGCGACCGTTTTCAGCGAAAGCGCAACCCCCGGTGCGATGGATGTCGTGCTGCGCAACGATGGCGACATCGATGCCGTGGCGCCGTCCGAAGTCGCGTTGCCGGACGGCTGCCCGCTGGCCGATGGCATCGGCGGTTACGCGTTGCGCCGCGATGGCCGCATCGTACAGCTCGCCACCGGCGATTCGCGTTTTCTGCGTGCACATACCCAGCGCACGATCGGCTGGATACGTTGTGCCTCGCCGTCCGTTTCCTCTGCCGTCGCGAACGACCGTCGCGACGCCTCCCGTCCCTTGCCAAGTAGCCCCTCATGATCCGACGCAAATCAGTCGCCATCGCCGTCGCCCTCCTGTTCGGAGGCGCCGTTGCGTGGGCCTGCGGTCCGATGTTCCCCAGCCAGTTGCTGGACGACCGCGCGAGTACGCTAAAAACGGTGCCGCAGAACACGTTTGCTTTCGAAGCGCAGCATCTGCTGCCGGCGACGGACAAGCTGGTGGCGGTCGAGTCCGATCCCTACCGGTTCAACGATGCGAAGCCCGCCATGCCGGACCTGACGCCCGCACAGGAAGAGCGCGTCAAGACATTGCGCCAATCCGAATCGGGTGCCGCCTCGATGAAGGACAGTGGCGATTTGCCCGCGGACGTGCGCGGCTATATAGCGGGCGCAATCGACTATCGTCTCGGTATCGGCGAATGCAGTGGCGTCACTCCCACGCCGGCCGAAGGAACCGACACGGAGGACCAGGGCAGCCCTCGCCGTGTCTGTCATCTCGGTGACGCGGACGCACTCGACCGGGCACAGGCCACGTTCGAAACCGTCGTGGCCATGCCGGCAGACAGTTCGATGCTGCGCGGCGTGTGGGCGGCTTATATGCTCGGAGAGATCCACGCGCTGCGTGCGATACGGGCAGAAGAAATCGAGGACTTCGCGAAAGAACGCGATGCGGCGGCGAAGGCGTTCGCGGAAGCGCGCTCGCGTGCCGTGGCCGGCGGTTCGGATAACCAGGGACTGGCGGTCGCCAGTTTCGGCGAAGAAGCGCGTCTGTATCTTGTCGTTAAGGGCGAACCCTGCGAATGGGCCGATCTGTATAACGATAAGCCTTGCGCGAAGGCGCTGGCGCCCGCCGATATCAAACATGCTATTGCTCTGTATGCCGCTCAGGCCGGGCATGGTTCCGATAATGCGGTGCAGTCGCTGGCGACGATCGCCGACGTCGTGCTCAAGTCGCCCGAACAGACGAGCGCCATCATCGATGGGCCCGTTTCGCAGCGTTTGCTGGTCGCGTATGCGCTGGCGCGCATCGACGGATCGACCGACGGCAAACCGGACGAACGGTTGGGCCGTCTCGTCGACGGTATCGAAAAGGCCGGTCTCGACAAGGTATCGGCAGCGGATCGTCTGGCGTCGCTGGCCTATCAGCTTGGTCGTTACGATCTGGCCGCGCAGTTGGTGACGAAAGCGCCGGGTCCGTTGTCCAGTTGGGTAAGCGCCAAGCTTGCATTGCAGAAGGGCGACATGGCGGCGGCGACCGCGGCCTATGCCCAGGCAGCCAAGGCGTTTCCCACCGCGTATGACCCCAAGGCGCCTCTCGATCAGGAAAGCATGCATCTGCTGATGGGCGAGCAGGGCGTGCTTGCGCTGGCGCGCGGCGAGTACGTCGAAGCGATGGGACACATGTACGACACGGGCATGGCTGTGGGCGGCGATGGCAATGTCGTCGACGACTATGGCTCGGGCTATGGTTATGGCAACGACACGGCGTATATCGCCGAGCGGGTGCTTACCGTCGACGAGCTGAAAACCTTCGTCGATGCCCGGGTGCCGGCGTCGCCCGTGAAAGCGGTCGATCCGAACGACAAGGAAGCCGCTTATCGCCCGATGCCGTTGAACGATCGCCTGCGCTGGCTGCTGGCACGACGTCTGGTTCGCGCAGGCCGTTACGCCGATGCCGAACCCTACTTCGTTGCCGGGATCGATAAGCGCTTCGCCGAGGTCGACCTGCGCGAGACAGTACGCGCGTATGCGAAAGCGCTGCATGACGGCGACCATGCATGGACCGACATCGGCAAGGCCGAAGCGCTTTTCGCTGCGGCAACGATTGCCCGCGTGCACGGTATGGAGATCATGGGGTACGAGCAGGACCCGGATTACACAGACATCGGTGGCGGTTACGAGGGCGGATCGGGCCAGAGCGCGGCCAGCATGAAGGGGACGTATGTCACCGAGGGCGAACGCCACCGTTTCGATGAAAGCATGGCTAAGCCGTATCAGCGCTTCCATTACCGATACACCGCGGTGGATCAGGCGTCGCTGGCGGCGGATAGGCTGCCGCCGCGCTCCCAGGCGTTCGCGGCCGTCCTTTGCAAAGCGACCGGCTGGATGGAGGACGGTCCCGGCGGCTTCTACATGTCGGACGACGCCGGGATGCCGGTACCCAACGAACGCAGCAAGCGCATCGAGGCGCTGTACAACCGTTATGTGAAACAGGGTCCCTATGTGGAATGGGCCGACGATTTCGGCCGGACCTGCGAAGAGCCGGACTTCGACGGCGCCCGCAAGCTGCTTCGGGCGCAGCGCATCGCGGCGGTGAAGCATGCGATCCGTCACTATCTGCCTTACGAGATCGCCGGTTTCGCGGCGATCGTGGGTCTTGCCGGCTTTGCGATCAGGCGTCGCCGCCGCGAGGTCTGAGGGCGTGAAGGGGCGGCATGAGCGATAATGCCGCCCCCGTTCGTTTCCCCGGTTTCTCTGTGAAAAAGTCCGACTTCGATTTCGACCTGCCGCCCGAACTGATCGCCCAGGTTCCCCTGGCCGAGCGCTCGGGGAGCCGGTTGCTGCTGCTCGATGTCGCGACGGGCACGCGTGAGAACCGGTTGTTCCGCGACTTGCCGGATCTGTTGCAGCCTGGCGACCTGCTGGTATTCAACGACACCCGCGTCTTGCCGGCTCGTCTTTACGGGCACAAGGAATCGGGCGGTGCCGTCGAGATACTGATCGAGCGCGTGACGGGTACCCACGAGGCCCGTGCCCAGCTTGGCGTCAGCAAGAAGCCGAAAGCCGGCGGACGCATCGTGCTGGCCGACGGCAGTATCGCGACCGTCCTGGGCCGCGATGGCGAGTTCTTCATGCTTCGCTTCGAAACCGAGGAGCCGCTGGAGAAAGTCCTGCTGCGGTTGGGCGAAATGCCTTTGCCGCCGTATATCGAACGTAGCCCCGACCAGAGCGACACCGAGCGTTACCAGACGGTGTTCGCGCGCGAGCCAGGTGCCGTCGCGGCGCCGACGGCCGGTCTGCACTTCGACGAATCCCTGCTGGAACGCATCCGTGCCCTGGGCGTCGACATGGGGTACGTGACGCTGCACGTCGGGGCCGGTACCTTCCAGCCGATGCGGGCGGACGATGTCCGCGATCACGTCATGCACAGGGAATGGCTGAACGTGGGCGTCGGGCTGGTCGAGCAGATCCGTGCCACGCGAGCGGCCGGTGGGCGGGTCATTGCCGTCGGCACCACGGTCGTCCGCGCCCTGGAAAGCGCGACGGTCGACGGCGTTCTCCGCCCGTTCGCCGGCGAAACCCAGATTTTCATCTTCCCCGGCTACCGCATCACCAGCGTCGACGGCCTGGTGACGAACTTCCACCTGCCGCAGTCGACGCTGCTGATGCTCGTCTCGGCGCTGGCGGGAAAGGAAGCCATCCTCGACGCCTATCGCTTCGCCGTGGCCGAGCGCTATCGCTTTTTCTCCTATGGCGACGCGATGCTGATCCTGCCCCGGCGTCCCCTTTCCGCCTGAAGATTGGCTCTTGACGCATTAGCGGGGGCGGCTTGAGGTGTCTTGTCGAGCTTCGGTCGAGGACAGCCGTCTTACACTTGTGCGTCGTGGAAGCCGCGACCGGGTTGGCCCTTGGGGCCTTCGGCGCCGTCCCTGCGGGAGCGGGCCGTAACCCCATTTTCGCTCCGTCAGTGGGTGATCGCGGCCCTCGGCTAAGGCGGCCCCAAGGGCCAACCCGGCCACGGCACCGTCGACTGCGGTTTGTTGTGGGCAGAGCACGAGCTAAGCAGGTGACGGGACGGGACCGGATGCGGCCATGACGGGTCACGCGTCACGCGCTGCTTTCCCCCACGCAACCGCAACCCCCGGAAGAGCCGTCGGCCACCGCCCTCGACGCGACTTGCGGAACCGAGCGCGGCGGGCGGAAAAGGCCCGAAGGGGGCGGACCAGGACGGTCCGCCGTTTTCGCTGAGGCAGGAGCCGAATCGAAAACCCCCGCCCGCCGCGCGGGCGCGACGGGGCGCAGCCATAGAACACCAGCCGCGCAGCGGCTATCCCTTCCCGAGCGACGGTGGAGACGGAGCGTCGAGGGCGGTGGCCGACGGCTCTTCGCGAAGCGTCCCAGCGCAAAAGCGATGGCGAAGCCGAGCCCGCCCCGACCATGCGTGAAGAACCTAAAGATTCGGGGATCCCCGCCGATAAGCCCACCGAACAACCCTTCGCGATGACGCGTGGGGTGTACGGGATCGGGGCTCATGGCGAAGAAAACATCCGGTGACAAGGCGCCCGCGGCCGTTGTGCTCGACGCCGACCTGCGTATTGGCGCGGCTCCCGCGCTGCGCGACATCCTCCTGACCGCCCTGGCCTCGGGTAAGCCCACGCAGATCGATGGTACGGGCGTCACCCAGGTGGATACGGCCGGTCTCCAGCTTCTGGCCGCCTTTTCCCGCGACGCGCGCGCGCGCGATCTGGCGCCGGTCTGGCTTGCCGCCAGCGATTCCCTGCACAAGGGCGCGGCCACGCTGGGCCTTCATGAATTGATTGAACTGCCGGCTCGCGCCGGCGTGAACTGAGGTGGACGATGGCTAAGATTCTTGCGGTTGACGATTCGGCTTCCATGCGCAGCATGGTCGCCTTCACCCTGCGTGGCGCCGGTCACGAGGTCGAAGAGGCGGACAACGGCCAGGCGGCCCTCGATACGGCGCGTGGCCAGAAGTTCGATCTGGTGCTGGCCGACGTGAACATGCCCGTCATGGACGGGATCTCGATGGTCCGCGAAATGCGCGCGATGGCGGAATACCGCGGCGTGCCGATCCTCATGCTGACCACCGAATCCAACCCCGAAAAGAAGATGGAAGGCAAAGCGGCCGGTGCGACGGGCTGGCTGGTCAAGCCGTTCGACCCCGACCAGTTGCTGGCGACCGTCGGCCGCGTTCTCGGCTGATAAAACAAAGATACACAGGGCCGTACCCATGTCCAAAGTCGATCTGGCGCAGTTCCACAAGGCTTTCTTCGAGGAGAGCCTCGACGGTCTCGATGCCATGGAGGCGGCGCTGCTCGCACTGGACGAAGGTTCGGACGACCCCGAGCTGGTTCATACCGTGTTTCGCGCCGCACACTCCATCAAGGGCGGCGCGGCCACGTTCGGTTTTGCCGACGTCGCCGCTTTCACCCATGTCGCCGAGTCGCTGCTCGACGAGGTGCGTAGCGGTCGTCGTCCCATGGACAAGGCCATCGTCGAGCTGCTGCTGCGTTCGGGCGACACCGTGCGCGACATGCTCGCCCGTTCGATGAACGGCGAACCGGTCGCCACGGTCGAAAGCCAGGACTTGCTGGCAGCGTTGTCGGCGATGGTTTCCGGCGGTACGGCCGCGCCCGTGGCCGCCGTTGCCGAGGCGGTCGCGGCAAGCGATGTCGAAGGGTGGGATATCGTCTTCCGCCCGTTCGACTATCTGCTGAAGACCGGCAACGATCCGGCGCGCATGTTCCGCGAACTGGAGGCACTGGGTCCGCTCAGCGTCACGTGCGATGCGGGCAAGCTGCCGGCACTCGACGCGATGGACGCCGAGACGGCCTACCTTGCGTGGACGCTCTATCTGGCCGCGCCCGCGAAGAAATCGGCTGTCGAAGGTGTGTTCGACTGGGTCGACGGCGATTGCGAACTGAGCATCGTGCCCCGCGTCGCGGTGAAAGCCGAGCCCGCACCCGTCGCGGTTGCCGTGGCCGCTCCGGGCGCCGCGCCGCGCACCACGCGCGAGTCGGCGGCGAATAGCGAATCCAGCTCCGTCCGCGTCGGTATCGAAAAGATCGACACCCTCATCAACCTCGTCGGCGAACTGATCATCACCCAGTCGATGCTCACCCAGTTCGCCGACGGTGTGGATGCCTCGCAGCTCGAATTGCTCCGTCACGGCCTGGCCCAGCTGACGCGACATTCGCGCGAGTTGCAGGAAAGCGTGATGAGCATTCGCATGCTGCCCATCAGCACCGTGTTCAACCGCTTCCCACGCCTCGTCCGCGACCTGGCCCAGAAGCTCGACAAGAAGGTGAATCTCGACCTTCGCGGCGAGACGACCGAGCTGGACAAAACCGTGCTGGAGAAAATCGGCGATCCTCTCGTGCATCTGGTGCGCAACGCGATCGACCATGGCCTGGAAATACCGGCGAAGCGTTCGGCCTCGGGCAAGTCCGAGGTCGGCACCCTGCGACTGGAGGCCTTTCATCGTGGCGGCTCCATCGTTGTGCAAGTGGGCGACGACGGCGCGGGTCTGAATCGCGAAGCGATCGTGGACAAGGCGATCCAGCGCGGCATCGTCGCCAGCGGCGAGGGCATGAGCGACGACGCGGTCGCCGAACTCATCTTCGAAGCCGGCTTCTCGACCGCTGCCGCGACTACCGACCTTTCCGGCCGGGGCGTGGGCATGGACGTCGTTCGCCGCAACGTCATGGACCTGGGCGGCGCCGTTGCCATTTCCAGCGTGCAGGGCAAGGGCACCACCTTCACGATCACGCTCCCGCTGACCCTCGCAATCATCGATGGTCTGACCGCGGCCGTCGGGTCGGAAACCTATATCGTCCCGCTTGTATCCATTGTCGAATCCGTGCAGCTGAAGCCGGACATGATGCGCAGCGTGGCGGGCGGCGGCGAGCTGTTCCGTTTCCGCGACGCCTATCTCCCGGTGGTGCGTCTGCACGACGTCTTCGGCTGCGAAGGACGCCGTCGCGCCATCAACGAAGGCATCGTCATCGTGGTGGAAGGCGAGGGTACCCGGATTGGCCTGTTCGTCGACGAACTGATCGGCCAGCAGCAGGCGGTCGTCAAGTCGTTGGAGGCTAACTACCGCCGCGTAAACGGTATTTCCGGCGCGACCATCCTCCCCGATGGTTCGGTGGCGCTCATTACCGACGTGACGGGACTGGTCCGTATGCAGACAAGACGCCGGGCCGCCTGAGGGTTTCGCCTCCACCCCATTCAAGGTTCGCCTCCCCCAGCCGATAGCTCATGAAGGGGAGGCGGAAAGAACGTTCCGCCAGTGGAAAGAACATGAATCAGCCAGCCAGCAGCGCCATCGCGTCCGAGACCGAAGCGGCCGTCGCCGCCCAGTACCTGACCGTCAATCTCGCGGACGAGGAATACGGCGTGGACATCCTCGCGGTACGCGAGATCCGCGGCTGGACGCCGGTCACCCGCATTCCGCAGACGCCGCACTACGTGCTCGGCGTCCTCAACATGCGTGGCGCCATCGTTCCGGTGCTGGACCTGCGCCTGCGTTTCGGACTGACTCGCGAGGAATACACCGCAACCACCGTCACCGTGATCGTCACCGTCGCCGGCCGCAATTTCGGCGTGGTCGTCGATGCGGTATCCGATGTGGTGGAAGTGGCCCCGTCCGAGATTCGTCCCGTGCCGGACATGGGTACGGCCGTGGAAACCGAATACCTGAAAGGACTCACGTCCGTTGGCGAGCGCATGGTGTTGCTCCTCGATGTGGACAAGCTGTTGCAGCCGCAGGATGCGCAGATGCTGGAGGCGGCGTTGCCTTCCGTGTCCGATGTGAAAGCCGTCGCCTGATAACGCGCTATCGCCGTCGGGGCCCCACCTGACCGGCATCCGCATATCGGGTGGACCACCGCACTTTGCCGATTGGAACAGTGATGAAGAAGTTCAGGTTCAAGATTCCCGCACTTACGGTACGCGGCCGCCTCTACGGTGTGCTGGGCATGCTTACCGCCATGCTGATCGGCGGCGCCGCTGTCGGCCTCGGTTCGATGTACTTCCAGAACGAAGGTCTGCGCACGGTTTACGACGAGGAGATGGTTCCCTCGGAGTTGATCAGCCAGATCAACACGCGTTCGCTGATGTCTTTCGTCGTACTCGGCGAAGCTGCCGCCAAGGTCGGCCAGCCCGACCAGGTGAAGCAGAAAGTCGCGGAATTCCAGAAGTACCAGACCGAGATGGATGGGCTGAAGAAGGCACTCACGGCTATTCCGATGAGTCCGGATATCGAAAAGCTCTACAAGGACTGGAAGTCGACCGACGCGGACTATGACCAGGCCAAGTCGGACATCGTGGATGCGCTGAATCAGGCCGACACGGGTGCGACCGACGTTCTCGAACTTCAGGTGCGTCCATTGCTGATGCAGCGTCAGGACGCCCTTTCCAAGCTCATCACCGCCAAGCGTGACGAAGCGAGCGCCATTTACGCCAGGCAGGCCAGCAACTACAGGATCGTCCGCGCGCTCTCCATCGCCGCGCTGGCCATCGGCCTGGCCATTTCGCTGCTGATCGCCGCGCTGGTCGTTCGCTCGATCATCCGTACGCTCGGCTATACGGTTTCCATCGCCCACCAGATTGCCGACGGCAAGCTCGGACACGAGATCCGGGTCGACCGTAGCGACGAACTGGGTGCACTGCTCGGCGCGTTCCGCACCATGGACGAGCGTCTGACCGCCATCGTCAGCGAAGTGCGTCACGGCTCGGGTTCGGTAAGCACGGCGGCGCAGCAGATTTCCCGCGGTAACGACGATCTCAGTCAGCGCACGCAGGAACAGGCATCCAGCCTGGAAGAAACGGCTTCTTCGATGGAAGAAATGACCTCCACCGTGAAGCAGAATGCCGAGAACGCCAGCCACGCCAATCAGCTGGCCCGCGGCGCGCGCGAGCAGGCCGAGCGCGGTGGCGAAGTGGTCGCGCAGACCGTTGTCGCCATGCGCGAAATCAACAGCTCCAGCCGCAAGATCGCCGACATCGTCAGCCTTATCGACGAAATCGCGTTCCAGACGAACCTGCTGGCGCTCAATGCCGCCGTGGAAGCGGCGCGTGCCGGCGAGCAGGGCCGTGGCTTCGCCGTGGTCGCCACGGAAGTCCGTAACCTTGCCCAGCGCAGCGCGGGCGCGGCGAAAGAGATCAAGGGGCTGATCAACGACAGCGCCGACAAGGTCAGGACGGGCTCCGAGCTGGTCGACCAGTCGGGTCGTGCGCTGGCCGAGATCGTCGACAGCGTCAAGAAGGTCACGGACATCGTCGCCGAGATCGCGGCCGCCAGTCAGGAACAATCGGCCGGTATCGACCAGGTCAACCATGCCGTGCTGCAGATGGACGAAATGACCCAGCAGAACGCCGCACTGGTCGAAGAGTCCGCCGCTGCCGCCCGTGCCATGCACGAGCAGGCGAACGAGCTGACCCGTCAGGTCGGATTCTTCCATGTCGCCGGCGACGGCAGCCGTGCGCCCGCGCAGAAGAAAGCCGCTCGTGCAAGCACCGTCGACGAGGTGGAAGCCGTGTTCGCCGCTGTGCGTAGCGCGCCGGCCGCTGTTCAGCCGCGCGCCCAGCGCCCGGCGGAAACGGCCGACGCGGGCGCCTGGAAGGAGTTCTGATCGATGACCGCGCTCACCACCGACGATAGCGTCGTGCTGGCGAGCGCGACCGGTCCCACGCTGGGGGATACCGACTTCCGCTTCCTGCGCGACTTCGTCCTCCAGCACTGCGGGATTTCACTGGGCGAGCACAAGCGTCAGCTGGTGCAGGGGCGCTTGCTCCGCCGCCTGCGGGCGCTGGGCCTGTCCGGCTTCAGCGCCTATTGCGAACTCCTGCGAAAAGACCCCGATGGCGAACTTGGCGAGCTGGCCAGTTGCATCAGCACCAACGTCACGTCGTTCTTTCGCGAGATGCATCACTACGACCTTCTGGTCGACGATCTCCTTCCTCGCTGGCTCGAAGAGAAGCGTGGCGGCAAGCTGCGGATATGGTCCGCGGGGTGTTCCACCGGCGAGGAACCCTATGCACTTGCGATGGTGCTGGCCGAAGCGCTCGAGCGCCTGGGCAGCAGCGTCGACGCGAAGATACTGGCCACCGACCTTTCGCCGCAGGCTCTGGAAGCCGCGCGCAAGGGTGTCTATGCGCTGGATCGTCTTTCGGGTGTCAGCGACGCGCGCCGCAAACGCTGGTTCCTGCGCGGGCAGGGCGCCTACGAAGGTCTGGCGTGCGTGCATCCGCGTCTGCGCGAGCTGGTCACCATCCAGCCGCTCAATCTGCTTCACGAATGGCTGATGCGTGGACCGTTCGATGCGATCTTCTGCCGCAATGTCGTGATCTACTTCGACAAGCCGACCAAGCAGCGCCTGTTCTCGCGTTACGCCGACATGATCGGCAGCCGCGGCTATCTGTTCCTCGGTCATTCCGAGTCGATGTACGGCCTTAGCGACGACTTCGACCTGGTGGGCCGTACTGTCTACCGGAAGCGCCAATGAGCGACATGTCCGTCGCGCCGCCGCGCACGTTCGTCGGGTTCGACCCTGCACGGGTTCTCCCGGGCTTTGAACACGTACGTCGTTTCTGGGATCCCGCCCAGGAAGTCGTCACGGTCAAGGTGTTGCCGGGCGAGTACTACGTCAGCGCGCAGGACGAAATGATTTCCACCGTGCTTGGGTCCTGCGTGTCCGCGTGCGTGCGGGACCACCGGTTGCGCCTGGGCGGCATGAATCACTTCATGCTGCCCGAGCCCGCCGGCGACCGCGATGGCTGGAGTTCGACCGTGGGCCGTGCCGCGCGCTATGGCAACGATGCGATGGAGCAGCTGATCAACGCCATCCTCAAGGCCGGCGGCAAGCGCGAGGATCTCGAGGTGAAAATTTTCGGCGGCGGCCGGGTGCTGTCCACGATGACGGATATCGGCCAGCGCAATATCGCCTTCGTCCAGCGCTACATCGCCACCGAAAAACTGAAGCTCTGCGCCGCGGATGTCGGCGACGTTTATCCGCGTCAGGTGCAGTTTTTCCCCGTGAGCGGCAAGGTCCGCGTACGCCAGCTCCGCTCCATGCACGACACCCAGCTTGCCGATCGCGAAAAACGATACCTCAAGCGATTGGCGAACGATCCGATAAAGGGAGAGGTGGAACTGTTCTGACGCGTAACGTCGGGCAGATGCCCGCGCCGCTGTCGCTCCGTGCCATCTCAGTTGTCGCTCCGCCGGTTCACCGATCAAGCATCCGCACCCAGGCCATCCGAGTCCATGCAAAAAGTACGCGTACTCATCATCGACGACTCTGCCCTGGTGCGAAAGGTCCTGACGACTATGCTCGAGTCGGATCCGGGTATCGAGGTGGTGGGCACGGCGCCCGATCCGCTGATTGCCCGCGAGAAAATCAAACTGCTCAATCCCGACGTGCTGACGCTGGATGTCGAGATGCCGCGCATGGATGGCCTCACGTTCCTCGAGAACCTGATGCGCCTGCGGCCGATGCCGGTCGTGATGGTGTCCACGCTGACCGAGAAGGGCGCCGACGTCACGTTGCGCGCGCTCGAACTGGGCGCGGTCGATTTCTTCACCAAGCCCAACGCCGACCTGGCCAGCACCTTCATGGACTGCGCGCCGGAAATCTGCGCGAAGGTGCTTCTGGCCGCTGGCGCGAAGCCGCGCGAGCGCGCCGATGTCCGCAAGCTGGACGTGGCGCCGCGCCTCACCGCCGATGCCGTGCTTCCCCGTACGCAGGCGGCAGGTTCGCGCGGCGGCACCCGCATCATCGCTATCGGTGCATCGACGGGCGGCACCGAGGCGATCCGTGTCGTACTCGAAGCCATGCCGCCGACGGCGCCGCCGATTGTCATCACGCAGCACATCCCCGCCGCTTTCAGCGGTCCGTTTGCGGCGCGCATGGACAGCTGCTCGGCCATGCGCGTCTGCGAAGCGCGCGATGGTCAGCCCATCCAGGCGGGTCATGCCTATATCGCACCCGGTAACCAGCATTTGCTCGTGATGTGGGACGGCGCACGCCATGTGTGTCGTCTGCACGACGGTCCGCCGGTCAATCGCCACAAGCCCGCGGTCGATGTGTTGTTCCGTTCGGTGGCCGCCAGCGTCGGCGCCGCCGCTATTGGTGTGGTGCTGACAGGCATGGGCGACGATGGTACGCGTGGTCTTGGGGAGCTCCGTGACGGCGGTTCGCCGACACTGGTCCAGGACGAAGCCAGTTCGGTCGTCTGGGGCATGCCCGGCGCCGCGTGGAAGGCTGGTGCCGCCGACGAAATGCTGCCTCTCGACGCGATCGCGGCCCGTTTGCTCGCGCTCGCCAATTCACCTGTTTCCTCCGGCGCCAAGCGCGTCGGTACCTGAAGAACGAGACGTCATCATGCTTACTTCGAACAACGAACGCATTGCCGGATTCGCGGTCAGCGCCCTGGCGCTGATCGCGGTCCTGGTGTTCCACAGCCCCTGGGTGGCACCGGTCGCGGTGGCTCTCCTGACGGCGACGTGGATCGTCGTCAGCCAGCGCGGCGCTCATGCGCAGGTGACCGGGCTCGTCCAGGTATCGACCAGTGCAGCCGATGAAGCGTCGGTGCGCGAAGCGATGGAGGACGTCCGCAGCGCCATCGTCGACGAACTCGGGCATGCCAGCCGCGAACTGCATCAGGCACTGGACCTGCTGCGTGACGCGGTCGCCGAACTCGGCGGCGGCTTCAACGGTCTGTCGAAGAAGACCGGCTTGCAGCAGGCGCTGCTCAGCCAGATCATCGAAAGCGGCGGCAAGGGTATTTCGGTACAGGATTTTGCATCCCGTACCGCCGATCTGCTCGAACACTTCGTTGGCCTGATCGTGCAGCTGTCGCGCGAAAGCCTGCGTATCGTCTACCGCATCGACGGCATGTCGAAGGAAATGGACGCCGTCTTCGCGTTGCTGAAGAACGTCAACACCATTGCCGAAGAAACCAATCTTCTCGCGCTGAATGCGGCGATCGAAGCCGCTCGCGCCGGCGAGTCCGGTCGCGGCTTCGCGGTCGTGGCCGGCGAAATTCGCAATCTGGCCCAGCACAGCAATCAGTTCAACGAGAAAATCGGCACGCACGTCGAGCGGTCGCGCGCTGCGATGGAGCAGCTGCGCGAACTGGTGGGCAACATGGCGTCGCAGGATATGAACGTGGCGCTTTCGGCCAAGGGCGGCATCGATGAAATGATGTCCACGATTACCGAAAGCAACGCGCGTACCAGTGCCGCCGCCGACGAAGCCGCCACGATCAACCGCGGCCTCGGCAACGACGTGTCCACGACGATCCGTTCGCTTCAGTTCGAGGACATCCTGAGCCAGCTGTTGCACCAGACGCGTTCGCGTCTGGTCGAGCTTCAGGAAATCACCGCCGACTGCACCCGCGACATCGAAGAGCTGGCCTGCGCACCCGCTGAGGCGAACGAACTGGGAGCCCGTGCCCAACGCGTGCGCGTCCGTCTTGCCGAACAGCGCGAACGTGCCCGTCTGCGCGCACGCGGTCCGGCCCTCCAGCAGTCGATGGCTGCCGGCGACATCGATCTGTTCTAAGGGGATAGCCACGTGACCATCAATATTCATCATGACCGCGAACAGGGTTGCCTGACACTGCATCTCGGCGAGCGCTTCGATTTCTCGATTCATCGCGCCTTCCACGACGCCTGTCTTGGCGATATCGCCCCGGCGCGCAGCTATGTGCTCGACCTCGGCGAAGTGACTGGTATGGACAGCTCCGCGCTGGGCATGCTGATGCTGCTACGCGAACACGCCGGCGGGGAGCGCGCGGAGATCCGCATCGTCAACGCCAGTGCGGACCTGCGCAATACGCTGCGCATCGCCGGATTCGACAAACTGTTTACCGTGCACTGATCCTCACCGATCGGCATGCCGGAAGGCGCAGCGGCGACGCTGCGCCTTTCTTTTTTGGTTCATCACATAAGGGGGATGATCTCGTGTGGCTCGTGTCGTTGCGGCTTCGTAGCCTCACGCTCGTGCGTCGGGGAGGCCGCGACCGGGTTGGCCCTTGGGGCCTTCGGCGCCGTCCCTGCGGGAGCGGGCCGTAGCGCCGCTTTCGCTCCAACTAGTCATCGCGGCCCTCGGCTAAGGCGGCCCCAAGGGCCAACCCGGCCACGGCACCGTCGACTGCGGTTTGCTGCGGGCAGAGCGCGAGCCGAGCACGTGACGGATCGAACCGGACGCGGTCATCACCGGTCTTGCGTCACGCGCTGCTTTCCTCCACGTGACCGCAACACCCGGAAGAGCCGTCGGCCGCCCCCCTCGACGCGACTTGCGGAACCGAGCGCGGCGGGGCGCAGCCATAGAACACCAGCCGCGCAGCGGCTTGTGTCTTTGCATCGGCGTAGGCTTTGGGGTGAGAGCGGAGTGCGGCTATCGCGTCATTGCACACGATCGTCGCGGGCACGGACGTTCCGACCAGCCTTTCGACGGCAATACCATGGACCAGTACGCCGACGACCTCGCCGAGTTGTTCGAGAAGCTGGACCTGAAGGACGCGACGATGGTGGGGCACTCGACCGGTGGTGGCGAGGTGGCTCATTACATCGGCAGGCACGGCACGTCGCGCGTGAATAAAGTTGTGTTGGTTGGCGCGGTACCGCCGTTGATGGTTAAGACCGACTCGAATCCCGAAGGATTGCCGCTTACGGTGTTCGACGGTATCCGCAAGGGAACGTTCGACGATCGTTCGCAGTTTTTCGAGGATCTCAGCGCACCGTTCTACGGCGCCAATCGTGAAAACACCCATGCGACTCAGGGCATGCGCGATTCGTTCTGGCGCCAGGGTATGCAGGGCGGCATCAAGGGTCTTTACGACTGCATTCGTGAGTTTTCCGAGGTCGATTACACGGAGGATCTGAAGAAGATCGATGTGTCGACCCTGATCGTCCATGGCGACGACGATCAGATCGTGCCTATCGTGGCCGCTGCCATGAAGTCGTCGAAGATCGTGAAGAACGCAACGCTTAAGGTGTATCCCGGAGCGCCGCATGGCCTTACCAGCACCCACCAGGACCAGTTCAACGAAGACTTGCTGGCCTTTCTGAAGAGCTGATTCGGTTTAGCTCGAAAGCGCCCGGGCGTGAAGGCGTCCGGGCGCTTTCGTTTTTGCCGTATTCGCATAGTCCGATATCGCCTTCACATACTTCGCTGCGATAGCGACGTTTTCCGTCTTCACAACTTTCGTCACACTTTCGCGTGCATCTGGCCGGTTTTGCGCATTCGGCGCGTCGCGCTCGGCGTACTCATAAGCCATCGCACGGTTTGTTCCGTAAAACCCTCGCCGACGCTGGCGAAGGGCTCGGGTGCCGCTCTCGTTGCGGGGAGCATTGCTGGAACGCGAAAGCGTTCGGGGAGTGAATGTGATGGCTATGACACAGGGGAAGGCGGGCCCGCTAACTCGCACATTGCTGGCAAGTTGCATACTTGCCGCGACGCTCTCGATGGCTGCATGCAGCGGCTCGGGATCGGTTAAATCTCACACTGGTACTGGCGCGGCGGTGACGCCGAGCGGCGGAACCGGCGACGGTTCGGGTGGTTCGGGAAGCGGTTCCGGATCGGGATCAGGGTCGGGTTCCGGCTCTGGCTCCGGCGATGGTTCCGGCTCTGGCGGTAGCGGTAGCGGCGGAACTGGCGGAACTGGCGGCGGCACCGGCGGCACAGGTGGCGGCACGGGCGGTGGTACTGGTGGCACCGGCGGTGGTACCGGCGGCGGTACGGGTACGGGAGCGACCGGCCCATCCAATGCGGTCGGTGCGATCGCGACGGGTGCCGGCAATATCGTCTCGTCGATCGGCGGAGCGGTTTCCGGTGTCGGTGCGCAGATTCCCGCCATCACCGCACTCGGCGGCAATGCCGCCGCGGCAACGGCCCTGGGCGGCGTGGTCGACAATCTCGGGAACGCGGTTTCCGCGCTCGGCAACGGCGTGAGCGGCGGTCTCGGGCAGACCGGCAATATCGCCAATCCGGTCGGCACGACCGTGGGCAGTGTCGGTGGCGTCGTGGGCTATACCGGCGCGGCAGTGAACGATCTGGGACAGGTAGTCACCAGCGCGGGCGCGGGTACGCCGATCACTCCGATCACATCGGTCCTGGGCACCACCGTGTCCAATGTGGGCACGGGCGTCCAGACTCTCGGCACGGGGCTTACCGGTGCGTTGGGGTCGGGCGGTACAGCGCAGCTCACCCAGGCGCTGAGTAACGTTGTTACGCCGATTGCGACCAGCCTCGGCAGCAGCACGGCGCCGGGTACTTCCACGAACCTCGTGGCGTCGGTATCGACGGCCGCCGGCAATACGACGGCGGGTGCCGGCCTGGGGGTGGCAAGTCTCGGTGCGGCCATTGCGGCGGCTCCCGTTTCCGGCCCCGGTGGACAGCTGACCCAGACCCTGGGCAGTACGGTGCAAGGCCTCGGTACATCGGTCGACGTACTCGGAACGGGCGTCACGGCCGGTATTGGCCATGCGGGAACCAGCACGAACCCGGTGGGTACGACCCTGGCCGGTGCAGGTGCCGCGGTATCGGGCATCGGCAACACCGTTACGGGGGTAGGCAGCACGGGTGCGCTCGCGCCGCTCAATCCGGTAACCAGTGCGTTGGGTTCGACGGTCGCGGCGGTCGGTGCCGGCGTAGGTGCTGCCACCAATGGCGGACCTCTGACACCGGTAACCCAGATCCTCAACAACACCGTCAACGGACTGGCCGGTGCGGTGGGTGGAGGTGCGGGGGCGCCGGGATCGGCTCTCGATCTGGGCGATGTGCTGGGCGGTCTTAAGGGTGGAATCCTCGGCAAGCGGGGTGCCTCGCACTGAGGCGTTGAGCGATCAACCGGACGGAGACGCCGCCTGGCGTCTCCGTTTCGAGGAAGTTTTCCTCCAAGGGAGACCAGATGAACCGTTGGCTCGGCTGCTTCGTCGGCATGACCGTCGTATGTTCCACGCAAGCCCAGGTAAGACCTCCCGCCAACCCCCTCCAGACGCTGCCCCAGACCGAAGCGCCGAAACAGGCGCCTGCGGTCAGTGTCAACGTGCAGCAGCAACGAAACCCCGCTCTCGATGCCTTGCTGGCGACGCGAATTACGCCGTCCCGGTTCGACGTATCGGGTGTGCATGCGCTGCCGTTCGATTCGGTGGCTTCGTTGTTCCGGCCGCTACAGGGACACGACGTGTCCGTCGGCGACATCATCGCGATGGCCGACAAGGTTACCGCTATGTACAAGGCCGATGGCTATGCGCTGTCGTTTGCCTTCGTGCCGAACCAGGATTTCAAGGACGGTGTGGTTAGCGTCGTTGTCGTCGAGGGCTACGTGGCCGAGGTCGCGGTACGCGGCGACACGGGAACGCTGGATAAGCGGATCCGCGGTATAGCCGCCCATATGGTTGGCGAACGGCCGCTGCGACAGGCGACCTTCGAGCGCTATATACAGGTGTTAGGACAACTTCCCGGCGTGAAGATCGCGGCGGGCGTGCCGCCTCCCACGACGACCGACGGTGCGACCCGGCTCGATCTCGACGTGACGCGCCAGCGTTTCAACGCGACGGCGGGACTGGATATGAACCATCCCGGTACACAGGGCGTGATCACGGGTATCGAGAACGCCGCGACACCGTTGGGCGAGCAGTTGAGTGTGTCGACGTTATACCCCAATGGCGGCGGCCAACGCTTCTATTCCGCCGCTTGGGCGCAACCGTTCGGTTCGCGCGGCTGGCAGGGGAAGGTCGACGCGTCCAACTTTCGTGGCGACCCGGATACGAACAATCAGCTGCCTGCGTATCTGAACCATCGGCTTGCACAGGATCGTCTGGCGCTGTCGGTCAGCTATCCCATCATCCTTTCGAATACGCGCAGTCTCCTGGCCAGCGGCGGGATCTATTCGTCGGAACAGGATGATAACTATCGCAATACCGTCAATGGCGCGACGCTGTCTCTTCAGTCCCATGTCCGCGTACTCAATGCAGACCTTGCGTATATCGCGCAGGAAGGCCGTCGCACGCGGCAGTTCAGTATCGGCATCGCTCACGGCATCGATGCGATGGGCGCCTATTCGCGGGCGACAACGAATATTCCCGGCGCGGAGACGATCGCCGTACCCGACGTCGCGTTTACGCGACTGAATATCAGCATGGCGCAGACCAACGAATGGTCGCATCACATCGGCACGGTGTTCAGCGCCACGGGTCAGTACAGCAACGACAACCTGCCTTCGACCGAGCAGATCAACTTCGGCGGTCCGCGCTATGCGTACGCGTACGATCCCGGTGACGCGGCAGGGGATAGCGGCTGGGCGGCGGCGCTGGAGATCAACCGGCGCTTCGTTTCGTCGACGCGCTGGGTAAAGACGCTGGTGCCTTACGTGGTGGGTCAGGTTGCTCGAGTCTATCTCAACACCGGTACGCCACTGGTCAAACGACTGGATTCCGTGGCGTTGGGCCTGCGCGTATCCGACGGAAAGCACTATACGGTCGATCTTGCGATTGCCCAGCCCGTGGGCGACCGGCCGCCCGAGAACCATGGGCGGAATACACGCGTGAATCTGACGTTCTCCTACCGGCTGAAATAGGCCGGTAGGGCGGGCAAGGCCGGGAGCGGACATGGTCTTCACGGGGGTCGTTACATCATCGGCAGGTCATGTACCCGCCGGAGCGACGTCATGCCTCTGTCATTGCACCCCGGACCGATCCTCTTCGACGAATCGCTCGAACAGATCGAGCCCGACGAAACGGAAACCGCGCAGTCGCTGATCGATACGCTGACCGGCATCAACGAAACGACGCTGAAGCACGAAGGACATGCGAATCGTTCGGTACATGCCAAGAGCCACGGCTTACTGCTCGGCGAACTGCATGTGCCGGACGATTTGCCACGCGAACTCGCGCAGGGACTTTTCGCGAAGCCGGGTGTTTATCCGCTGGTGATGCGTCTGTCGACGGTGCCCGGCGACATTCTCGACGACAGTGTGTCTACGCCGCGCGGTATGGCGATCAAGGTGATCGGAGCCGAGGGTGCGCGACTGCCGGGTTGCGAAGGAGACACGACACAGGATTTCGTCCTGGTGAATGGCCCCGCTTTCCCGGCGCCGAATGCGAAGAAATTCCTCGGTGCGTTGAAACTCGTCGCCGCGACCACCGACAAGGCCGAGGCTGCGAAGAAGGCGTTGTCCGCCGTTCTGCGCGGCGCGGAGAAACTCATCGAAGCTTTTGGAGGCAAAAGCTCGACACTGCTGGCACTGGGCGGCCAGCCGGAAACCCATATTCTTGGCGAAACCTTTTTCAGTCAGGTGCCCATTCGTTACGGCGACTATGTGGTGAAGTTCTCCGTGGCTCCCGCGTCCCCGAACCTCGTGAAACTGACCGATGCGCCGCTCGATCTCGGCGATAAACCGAATGGCATTCGCGACGCGGTCGTCGAACACTTCACGAGGGAAGGAGGGGAATGGGAGGTGCGGGTGCAGTTCTGTACCGATCTGGAAAGCATGCCGATCGAGGATGCTTCCGTATCCTGGCCGCAGGAAAAAAGTCCTTACATCGAAGTGGCGCGCATCGTCGCGCCTTCGCAGCCTGCCTGGAACGAAGCGCGTCGCACCGCGATCGACGATGGTCTGTCGTTCAATCCATGGCATGCGCTTTCGGCGCATCGACCGCTGGGCTCGGTGATGCGCGCGCGTCGTGTGGCATATAAAGCGATGTCGCGGTTTCGCGCCGAACACAATGGCACGCGCATTCGCGAGCCGCGGAGTATCGACGACTTGCATCTGTAACCCGGGCAATCCTCTGGCGTTCGCCCGCACAGACCCCAGGTCTGATGCGGGAGAGCGCTTGCGGGCTTGTGCCAGGCAAAAGATCGATGACGGTGCGATAGCCTACGAAGCGGAGATGCGTGAAGAAGCCCCGAGCCGATGGAATATCAACGTAGCGTGTTCGGCATACGTCGTCGTCGCCACATCGGCGAATCCGTGCCGTGTCGCCAGCCGGATCGATGCGAGATTTTCGGGAGAGATCATGCAGCCTGTCGTGCCACCCGGCCATTGCCTGTCTGCCCATGCGAGCGCCGCCGTCGCGGCTTCGTTGGCGTATCCCTTGCCCTGCATGGTGGGCATGAGAGCCCAGCCCATTTCCGGAATGCCGGCGAATGAGGGTTCGACGATGCGTTCGTAGTTAGCGAATCCGATCTCGCCGACGAAGGCGTTCGAGGTCTTTTCGCGGACGACCCAATAGCCGAATCCAAGCGCGGCCCAGTGTCCGATATAGCGCAGCAGGCGCGACCATGCTTCTTCTCGCGTGCCCAGTCGGCCGCTGATATAGCGGAAGACCTCGGGGTCCGAGAACAGCGCGAAACTTTCCGCGAAGTCGGGCAGCGCGTGGGGCTGGAGTATCAGCCTCGCCGTTTCGATCCGCGATGCCTGTGTCGAATGAGGGGCTGTTGCGATCACGCGAGTGCCATCCATACCGTTTGTCAGCACGCATCTGGCGCCAGGGCGCCGCCGCGTGTCAATAGCAGCGGGAACTGGGGCGGTGGCCGTTGAACGGCAGCTCGATCGGTCGTATCTTGGCACGAGTTGAATTCGGGCCGACACGTGCGGAAAGATTCCCCAGGGTGGTGCCTCTACTTGCTCGAATGCGAGAACGGGGCATATTACGCCGGCATCACGAACCAACTGGAGGCGCGTTATGCCGCGCACGTGGCGGGTAAGGGCGCGCGCTATACGCGCGCGAATCCGCCCGTGAAACTGCTGGGTTCGAAGGGCTATGCGAATCGCTCCGAAGCGTCGCGGGCCGAATGGGTCGTTAAGCAACTTCCCCGGGAAAAGAAACTCGCGTTTATGCGCGACGATGCCTGATACTGGGTTCCCCGATTACGAATACCGCGATGAACAACGGCCGGCACGTCGACGTTACCCCCGACTGGCAACGCTGGATTGTCGAAGCCATCGACGGCGGGTCTGCGCCGGCCGAACTGCTTGCCACCATGCGCGATAACGGTTTCGACGAGGGCGTCGCACGCCGCGCGATCGCCGATGTGGTCTTCGGTGGCCCGTCGCCCGATCGACCGGAAGAGCATGTCGCCGCGCGCTATCGCGAACGGGGAAGCCGGTTGCCGCCGCAGCATGTCATTCATGCGGCCGACCGCGACGTGCGCGTCCTGCTTCGCGTGGCGCGGCCGGTGATTGCGGTGCTGGACAACGTGCTCGACGCCGGAGAGTGCGCCGCGCTTTGCGCCATGGCGTCGGCACGCCTGGCCCGCTCGGCGGTCGTTGCGCCGGAGTCGGGTACGAACACGGTGATGGACATCCGTACCAGCGAAGGCGCGTATTTTCATCGCGCGGAGAACGAGCTTATCCACCGGATCGATGTGCGTGCGGCGGCCATCATGGGTCTTTCCGAAGAGCACGGGGAAGGCTTGCAGGTCATGCGTTATGGTGTGGGCGGCGAGTATGTGCCGCACTACGATTTCTTCCCGCCGAACGAAAAGGGAAGCGAGCGACACCTGCAATCCGGTGGCCAGCGCGTCTCGACGCTGATCATGTATCTGAATGACGCGGACGACGGCGGCGAAACGATCTTTCCGCATATCGACCTGCATTACGTCCCGAAGAGGGGCCAGGCCCTGTACTTCGAATACGTCGGCGCTTCCGGCGAACTCGATCCGCTTTCGCTACACGGTGGTGCTCCCGTGCGTCGCGGCGAGAAGTGGATCGTTACCAAGTGGATGCGCGAACGGGCATTCGCTGGCTGAGCCGGTTCTCTTCGTCTTCCCCTCCCGGATATCCCGTAAACGCTGACCTGTCGCCAGCGCGACGCGGCAAGTGTGCCGGCATGTCTTCGATTCGCGCCTACAACCGAAGTTGTATTGCGCCTGTCCGGGAGCGCGTGGAGAGTCGAGCGGTGTCATTCGGTGGCCCGCGTTCCTTACGGAGAGAGCTTATGAGCACTAAAGCCAATGTTGCACCTACTCTGCCGGATTTTCCTGGCGCGTCTCCAAAAATCGATTTCTATACGGATTCACGCACCGTGCTCGTCATCAGAGTGCCGGGTCTTCCGGGACCCGGAAAAATCGTCCAGGTGTTTGTCGAGGGCAGCGTCGAAATGGTGGGCTCGGAGGCTGTGTTCGTGGCCAATGCACCGGTGGACCTGACCATCGACTATGCAAAGTTAAAGACGCTCTACGATGCCGCCACGAAAGCGGATGCGTCAGTCGCTGTCTACTACAAACTGGATGGTATAAGGTCCGACACGACGGTGATTGGCCTGACGAATAGTTTTGCCAGCGTGGCTCTTCCGGAGCCGCGAGTCATGCGAGAGACGAACAACCAGGTCACCGCCGCAGTGCCAGACCTTGTGGTACGCGTGACAACCGCTGCGAAGCTGCAAGTGGGCGACATCGTCACGTTCTATTTTGCGTATGCGGCGGCGGGCCAGCCCGAGCCGTTTCCTCCGGTGACGGCGACGTTCAATCCTCCCGCGGGCAGTACCGATCAATTCCTTGAAGTGACCGTTGCCAATGGCCTCGCGAACAACGTCGGAAGGTCGCTGAAGATTTCCTACGAAATCAAGCGTGGCACCACGACGTCCCAGCGCTCGGCGATCAATGCGGTGAAAGTCGTTGCCGGGGCCGCCTCGGGAATTGTATTCGCGGGTGGGGACCATACCCTCGATCCTTATCCGTTTGCTATTGCGCTTGCCGGCCCTAACCATCCAACGCTCAAGGTCGATGAGCCCGTGCCGCCCAAGAATCCCGATCCGACGGCCTTGTATACCAACCCCATCAGTGGAGGCGCGCCGCCCTACACGTTTTCGATCGCGTCGATGGAGGCCGACGGTCATCCGGTCGCCATTCTCGCCGATCCGGCTAAAGGTACCGTTCTTGCAGCTGGGAACGGCATGGCGCGCGTCACGGCGACAGACACAAAGGGGGCATCGGCATCGTATGTGCTGACGGTCACTGGCGTTTTCGTCCTGAAGAACATTACCAAGATGATGGGAGCGAGCTACAGCAGCAACGGGCAAACCACCTTTAAGAACGCAAGGGATTTTTTTAAGCCGGGATGGCGTCTTCCCAAACTCGGCGATTACGAATATCTGTGGCGTAGTTATCTCTCCGGGCAGGACAACACCACCGACATTGCAGAAGAGCTGGGCTGGATGGGAGGGAGGATCGGGAGTGATCCGTGTTACTACTGGACGATCGATGAAGATCCAGGTGCCAGATTTCTATGCTGGTGGCTTGCATGGTGGTGGATCGCGCATCCCTCCCCGGTACCTCAGCCCGCTCCTGTTCCACCCCCGCCCCCGCCTCCGCCGGTGCCTGTGGATAAGGCATGGGTATTCGATATGAACGGAGATTTAGTGCCGAATGCGGTGGGAGCGACTGATGTCGAATATCAGCGCGCTTATCTTCCTCTGACCGAAGTGCATTACGTCGCGCATGTTTTCGATCCGCCCAACGCAGGGAAGAGATACCAACCATAGAAGTCGTCCCGGGGCGGGGAGAACCTCTGATGGGTCGAAAGCTGCGTGATCGCGGTATCTGCCTGGGGATTTGTTTGGCTTCGTGAAGGGCATTCAAATGGATCAACAGACGTTTATGAAGCGGCAGATGCATTTTGCGCGCGATTGGGCGCCCTGGCTTGCCGAAGCTGGCAAGGCAGGGCGTTCGGCCAGGGAGCTGCTCGCGGAGATGGCGCGGGAGCGCCTCGACGAGACAGCGGCTCGCGAGGTTATCGAGGAATTCTTTGCCCGGCTGACCGGCGCGCCGGCGCCGTGGCAAAGAGCCCCGCTCAAGTCGTTGGACAAAGGCCAGAGAGACGACGTCGGTGCGTTCGACATGGATTCGCGAATGCCGTGCGGGCACGTCCTCCATGCGGTGGATCGCGATGTCCGCGTTGTCGCTCGAATAAAACGTCCCATTATCGCGGTACTCGATAACGTGCTATCCGCACAGGAGTGCGACCGCATGCGATCCATGGGGCGACCGAAACTTTCTCGCTCGAAGGTCATGAATACGCAAACCGGCGCCGATATGGTGATGGACATTCGCACCAGCGACGGTTGCTATTTCGAGCGTGACGGGAACGAGCTTATCCGTCGTATCGAGGCGCGCGCTTCGGCGATCATGGGGATGCCTCCGGAACACGGCGAACCGCTTCAGCTGGTGCGCTATCGCGAGGGGGGCGAGTACGTGCCCCATTGCGATTTCTTCGCGCTGGGCTGCCCGGGAAGCGACGTACACCTGGCCACCGGTGGCCAGCGTGTCTCGACGTTGATCATGTATCTGTGCGATGTGCAGTCGGGGGGCGAGACCGTGTTTCCGGAGATCGGGTTTTCTTACGTGCCCCGAAAGGGGCAGGCGCTGTACTTCGAATACACCGATACGACCGGTGCCTCCGACCCACTTTCGCTGCATGCGGGAGCGCCGTTGGGCAGCGGTGAGAAATGGATATTGACGAAGTGGATGCGCGAGCGAGCGAGCGTCTACTGAGGACGGCTCGCCATCCATGACCTCTGGCCTATATCGACGGCCCGCGTCACAGCGCAATCTCAAGGATTACAGGGGCGGGAAGGCTATCCATGCAGCGCATGGCACGACGGATCACGGGTTGTTTCGTAGCGGGGGCGCTTGCGCTGTCGCCATTGGGGATGGCACAGACGGCGACGACGTTGCCGGCAGGCGCTTCCACGGTCGCGGTGGCCATGCCGGCTCCTGTGCCTGGGGATATTCCCTTCGCATCCCCGCATGCCGCCGCAGTGCGCGTGCCCAGTGCGGCGACCGCGTGGGGCGGTCCACGTACCGGACAGGAATCGACGTTATCCGACCGGGTCGTGTCGTATCGCATCCAGGCGAAACTCGATCCCGATAAACATGCGATCGATGGCCAGCAGCAGCTGACCTGGCGCAATCGTAGCGACCGTCCGGTATCGACGGTGTACCTGCATCTGTATCTCAATGCTTTCGAAAGCGAAGGCAGCACGTTCTTTACCGAGCGCCGCACGCTCGCCGCCCATGGCGGCGGACGCGGTCTGGCGGAGGTAAAGAAGGGCGAATGGGGCTATATCGATCTGGGCAAGGTCGAACAGGATGGTGCGGCGCTGAAATGGTCGTTCGTTCATCCCGACGGCGGCCCGACGACCGATCACACCGTGGTCCGGGTGGAACTTGCCGCACCTGTTCCGGCCGGCGGCAGCGTCACGCTGGATATGGCCTTCCATAGCCAGTTGCCTCGCGTCATCGAACGCACAGGCTATTTCGGTAAATTCAATCTCGTTGCCCAGTGGTTCCCGAAGATCGGCGTTCTCGAACTACCCGGCGAACGGGGTGCGACCGCTCCGCGCTGGAACGTCCACGAGTTCCATTTCCTCAGCGAGTTCTTCGCCGACTTCGGCGAATACGACGTGCACGTCACCGCACCGAAGGACTATGTGGTCGGTGCCGTCGGCGAACAGCAGGGCGAACCGGTCGCCGATGGCAATAACCTGGTCTGGCACTTCACGCAGGGCGATGTACACGATTTCGCCTGGGTCGCCGCGCAGGGTTACAAGACCATGGATACGACCTGGCAGGGCCCAGGCAGCCCGGAGGTCAAGGTTCGGGTGATCTATCCGCCGGAATACACGTCGAACGCGAAGCCGGTGATGAAAGCCTCGACGGATTCGCTGACCTATTTTTCGCAGACGCTCGGACCCTATCCGTATAAGACGGTGACGGCGGTCATTCCACCGCTGAACGCGAGCGAAGCCGGCGGCATGGAGTATCCGACGTTCTTCACCGCCGACAGTTACGACTCGGTAAAGCCCGGTACGCTCAACGAGTACATGCTCGATTTCGTGACGATCCATGAGTTCGGTCACGGCTATTTTTACGGTTTGCTTGCAACGAACGAATTCGAAGAGCCCATGCTCGACGAAGGCCTCAACGAATACTGGGACGAGCGCATGCTGCGCGAGCGTGGACAGAAAGTCTGGCTCACGACACCGTTTTATCGCTGGTTCGGCGTCGAGGCGCCGATGTCGGTATTTGCGCTGGAGCGCCTGACCGCAACGCTGACCCGCCCGGCCGATCCGCTTGGGCAGAATTCCTGGGATCGTCTTTCCACGTCCGCTTACGGCACGGTGTATTCGCGAACCGCGACGGCGATGCACGATCTCGAGGAGCGTCTTGGTAAGGACGTGACCGAGCGCGCCTTCAAGCAGTACTACGCGACCTGGCACTTCCGCCATCCTTCCGCCGCCGATCTTCAGGCGACGCTGATCGACGTATCGGGTAACCGGCGTGCCGTCGATCAGATCTTCGAACAATACGTGTATGGCACGGACACGGTCGATAACGAGATCAAGGAGCTGGTAAGCGAGGAAGTGCTGCCTTTGCCGGGCGCGTCGATGGTGGATGACAAGCGCACCGAAATCAGCACCGACGATAACGACAAGCGAATCGACGAAAAGCGGGCGGCGTGGAAGAAGGCGCATCCCGATGCGAAGGAAGACACTGGCCCGTTCCCCTATCGGACGACCGTTACCGTGTGGCGGAACGGCGCGCAGGTGCCAGAAACGCTGCGCGTGACCTTTGCGGACGGCTCCGTGGAAAACCTGACCTGGGACGACGATCGTCGCTGGGCACGTTTCGAATTCGTCAAACCGGCAAAGGCCGTATCGGCCGAGCTCGATCCGGACCGGAAGATTTATCTGGACGCGAACAAGCTCAACGATAGCCGCACCCTGAAGTCCAACCACAATGCGTCGCGCCGCTGGGCCAGCGACATCGCTGCTTTGCTGCAAGGCTTTTACGCGCTCCTGGGAACGCTATGAACGGATATACGCGACGTTCCGCATTCGCTGCATTCGGCAGCGCCCTGACTGCCGGGCTGCAATGGCGGTTGTTGATCTGCTGGGTGCTGATCACGTTGCTACCGACGCTGGTAGTGGCGCTGCCCGTCTGGCACGTATTCGATTCGCTGCTGGCTCAATCGGTGCACGCCGATACATGGGCGCAGCACTTCGATGGATTGATGTTTCGCGACGTCATGTCGGAAGCCCAGCGCGGTTCGGCCCTGAATGGCGCCTTCGTCGCGGGCCTGTTGCTCACTGTATTTCTGTCGCCGTTTCTTACCGGCATGGTGATCGCCAGTGGCAGGGCGGGGCGTTCGCTCGGTTTCGGTGGCCTGATGCAAGGCGGCGGCGCGGAATACGGCCGCATGTTCCGGCTGTTGCTCATTTCGCTCGTGCCTTATGGCCTGTTCGGATTCCTGGCGCAGACGGCGTTGAATATGGGCGATACGCACGCCGACGCGGCACGGCTTCCCAGCGAGGCCGACCTCGGCACGAACCTGGCGTTGGGCGCGGCGATCCTGTGCTTCGTACTGGCGCAGTCGATCGTGGAGTCGGCGCGCGCGCAGTTCATGGTCGACCTGGGACTGCGTTCGGCCCTGCGTGCGCTGGGGCGTGGATTCATGCAGTTCCTGCGGCGCCCGTTTACGACGTTGGGGCTTTATCTCGCGATCACCGTCATTGGCTATGCGCTTGCCACTGCGATCGCCAGCTGGCGCGGGCATACGACGGCGGCAGGCGTTGGCGGATTCGTCGCGGCATTCGCGATTACGCAGCTGGGCGTGATGGTCGTGGCATGGATGCGGACGGCGCGTCTGTATGCGCTGGCGGGCGTGGCGCAACCAACGAATGCGCGTCGTCGCAGGACGGATTTCGCGCCGGCGCTTTAAGGTATCTTTACGTTTCGGAGCGCGCCTGCAGCGGGGCTTAGCCCGCTGCGCGGCGGCTTTCGCGGTGGGGCGGGTAGTACGCGAACAGGTGGGTCGCGCCGCCCAGGAAATCGATGTTGTCGATGTGCTCGCCGCCCAGTCGTTCGGCGACGTGATCCGATGCTTCGTTGCCGATGCGCACCAGACTGATGACGCGCTGCGCGCGCAGCTCGTTCCACGCGAAGGCAAGAATCGCTTCGCCGGCTTCGGTGGCGTAACCGTGATGGCGATGCTCGGGCTTGAGCATCCAGCCCAGTTCCAGATCGGGCCAGCCTTCGGGATGCATGAGACCGGCGCGGCCGATGAACTGGCCGGTGTCCTTCAGTTCGATGGCCCACATGCCGCAGCCGCGCAAGGCCCAGTGGCCGAGCAGCATCGCCATCGAACGCCAGGCGTTCATGCGATCCAGCGGCTGACCGTCACCGATCCAGCGCGTGCTGTCGGCGTCGGCGAGCATGCTCGCGTATTCGTCGAAGTGGCGTTCGGTGAGAGCGGTGAGGCGCAGGCGCGCCGTTTCCAGAACAGGGATGTCGAGCATTGCCATCAGATTGACCAGTGAGTCAGCCGAGCAGACGAGCCAGGGCGTGGGTAGACGCCGCGAGGCTCTCCTGCCAGGACAAGCCGATTATTTTCTCACCACTTTGGCTGTCGATAAAGCTTTCTTCTTCGCCCGGAGGCAGCAGATGGCGATAATCGACTGTAATTTCAGTGCCTTCGGGTAAGTCCCTGAGAGCGAATATAAATCCCAGATGCCACAGTCCGGTCGGGTCGAAGCTGTGATTCACATAGCATTCGTCCGGCCAGTCCGGCGAAACGGTGTAGCGATCCTCGAACCAGCGGGCGCTGGCGAACAGCTGGTCGGCCAGTTCCGGTCGCGTCGAAAGTTCGGCCCAGGGGTAGGTACGGTCGATGGCGTCCGGCGCTGTGACGATGCGTCCGGCGGCCACGGTTTCTTCCATGAAAAGCCCCTTGCCCGCGCCCGGAATGCTGGACGCGGCGATGCGATAACGCGGCAGGATCATGGTGCGGTACGGCTCCCTGGGGCCGGACTGGGCTCGGGCGCGGAATCGCGCGGGTAGCCGTCGGCAAGGTGCGCGGAGTGTAGCGCAGCTTGCCGACGGCGGCGGTATGCCCCCTTAGTGCTCGGTGTCTGCTGCCGCGGTGCGCTTGCCGGGTTTGGCCCGGGCTGCCGGTTTGGAGCTGTCGCCAAGGCGGATCGCATCGCGGTTGCGGCTGACGAGCGATGCGCCGATGCCCTTGACCATGGTCAGCTGATCGGCGGATTCGAATGCGCCATTGGCTTCGCGCCAGGCAACGATGGCTTCGGCCTTGCTGAGGCCGACGCCATCCAGCGACTGTGCCAGGGTGGCGGCATCCGCCGTGTTGATGTTGACCGGGCTCGACGCGAACGCGGGAGCGGCGAGGAAAAGTGCAGCGAGCATGATGGACAGACGGTTCAAGATGTCCTCCTTGGACGGAGCGCCGGATGGCGCCGAAGCACTCTGCGTCGCACGCTTCGCCGGGCCAATCGGCCCGGGCGTCGGCGCTGCCCCGGCCTGCATCCCGTCTTTGCCGGGCACTGTGCCGACGGCACTGCGGGCGGCGCCGTCGGGGTGGCTGGTACACTACCTTTTTGCCTCGCCGAGTAACGCCCGCATGGACACTTCCCTCATTTCGTCCTTTGTCAGCGGCCTTTGGGACGCCGAAATCGTTCCCCAGCTGGTCGAATACATCCGTATCCCGAACAAGTCGCCGATGTTCGACGCGAAGTGGGCCGAACACGGCTACATGGACCAGGCCGTCGCGCTGATGGAAACCTGGGCGCGCGGCAAGCTCGCCGCATTCCCCGGCTCCACGCTCGAGGTGGTGCGGCTCGAGGGCCGTACGCCGCTTATCTATATCGATATCCCGGCCCAGGGCGCCGCTGCCGGCGCCACGGACGAAACGGTCGTGCTTTACGGCCATCTCGACAAGCAGCCGGAAATGACGGGTTGGGCCGATGACCTCGGTCCGTGGACGCCGGTCATCAAGGGCGACAAGCTTTACGGTCGCGGCGGCGCGGACGACGGGTACGCGATCTTCGGTTCGCTCGCCGCGCTGCTCGCGCTGCGGGATCAGAACGTTCCGCACGCGCGTTGCGTGATCATGATCGAGGCCTGCGAGGAATCGGGCAGCTACGATCTGCCGTACTACGTGGATCACCTCGCCAGCCGCATTGGCAATCCCGCACTCGTCGTGTGCCTCGACTCCGGTTGCGGCAACTACGACCAGCTGTGGCTGACCACGTCGCTGCGCGGCATGACCGGCGGCAATCTCACCGTGCAGGTGCTGGAAGAGGGCGTCCATTCGGGCGACGCTTCGGGTGTCGTGCCGTCGAGCTTCCGCATTCTTCGCGATCTGCTCAGCCGTCTGGAAGATCCCGAAACCGGCAAGATCAAGCCGAAAGAACTGTACGTGGACATTCCGGCGCAGCGTGTCGAGCAGGCGCGTCGTTCGGCCGAGGTGCTTGGCACGGCGGTTTACGACAAGTTCCCGTTCGTGGAGGGCATGAAGCCGGTGACCGACGACCTGACGGAGCTGGTGCTCAACCGCACATGGCGCCCGCAGCTCGCCGTGACGGGCGTCGGCGGCATGCCGGCGCTGGACAGCGCGGGTAACGTCCTGCGTCCGAAGACCTCGGTGAAGCTGAGCCTGCGGGTTCCGCCGACCCTGAGTGGCGCGAAGGCCGGCCAGTTCGTTAAACAGCTGCTGGAAAGCGATCCGCCGTACGGCGCGAAGGTCACGTTCGATCTGGAGAAGGACGGCAGCGGCTGGAGCGCGCCACAGCTTTCGCCGTGGCTGGAAGACGCCGTGGCCGAAGCATCGAAGCATTACTTCGGCGCGCCGGCGGCCTATATGGGCGAGGGTGGCAGCATCCCGTTCATGGGCATGCTCGGCGAGAAATTCCCGCAGGCGCAGTTCCTGATTACGGGCGTGCTCGGTCCGCACTCGAACGCGCATGGTCCCAACGAGTTCCTGCACATTCCCACGGGCAAACGCGTGAGCATGGTGGTGGCCGACGTCGTCGCCCGCCACTTCGCCCACGTATCGGGCGCATGACCGGCGCGCTGGCCGCGCGCTGGCAGGCCGTTCGCGAGCGCGTGGCGCAAGCGTGCGTACAGGCCGGGCGTGCGGTCGACGACGTGAGGATCCTGCCGGTCAGCAAAACGTTCGGTGTCGACGTCGTCGAGGAAGCCGTTTCGCTCGGCCTGCATCGGTTCGGCGAGAACAAGGTGCAGGAGATCGTGGCGAAAGCCATGCCTCTTGCCGGTGCCGGTATCGACTGGGTGATGATCGGGCACCTGCAGACCAATAAGGCGCGCGATGTCGCGCGCGTGGCAGCCGAGGTGCAGTCGCTCGATCGCCCCGAACTGGCGGCTGCGCTCGACCGCTACCTCCAGGCGGAGGGCAGGGCGATGGATTGCCTGATCCAGGTGAAGACGTCGCCCGAGCCCAGCAAATATGGCCTGGCCGTCGAAGACCTCCCGGGATTCCTGCGCTCCATGAGCGCCTATTCCAGTCTGTGCGTGCGCGGACTGATGACCCTCGCCATCGCATCGGATAACGAAGCGGACGTACGCGCCTGCTTCCGCACGCTGGCGGAATGCCGCGAACGGGCCCGGGACGACGGTTTCGCCATGGACCGGCTGTCCATGGGAATGAGCGGGGACTTCGGTCTGGCCATTGCCGAGGGAGCCACCGAGGTGCGTATCGGCAGCGCCATTTTCGGTTCGCGCGGCTGATGCCCAATGAGTTCACGAATGTGAGGACGGAGGGTTAAGAAGGTCGGGGCCAGCCGTTCAGACTCGCACCCCTTCGATCGATGGTTCTTGCGAATTATCTGAATATTTCCTAGATCGGCCCCTTTTTAACTTTATGCCAACAACTGCGGGGGAGTCCTTTGCTAACTTCACCGCTCGTTCACGGTCGTCAGCATGGCAGGCGGCTCAACTCACCGAAAGAAAGGCCTTATCGCTCATGCATTTAAAGCGACTGACCGCTCTCGCGTTAGCCCTTACATGTGCCGCCGCCGTTACACCGGTTCTTGCCGAAAACGTTACGCCGCCGGCTGGTCTTAGCGAGTCCGCCTCGTTGCTTCTGACCGATCTGCCTGTTTTCGCGCCAGCTACCGCACTTGCCCAGTCCACGGTTCCCGACCTCGCCGCGATCACGAAGCCCGCCGCCGCCCAGGCTGCCGTGGCCAAGACCGACGATGAAGGCGACGACGGCGACGAGAGCCTGGTTGCGGACGCGACCGACAAGCTTGCCGGTCATGTCGATGGCGATGCCCGTAACGTCCTCATGGCTTTCGCCATGAAGCTTCGCGATATTCGTTACCGCCGTGGCGGCAGTCAGCCGTCGACGGGTTTCGACTGCAGCGGCTTCGTCCGCTACGTGTTCCGCCACAGCATCGGTCTGGACCTGCCGTCCAATTCGGCCAGCCAGTTCCTCGCCGGCCTGAAGGTCAAGCGCAACGATATGAAGATGGGCGACCTGGTCTTCTTCCGCACCCGCGGCAAGGCCGTCTCGCACGTCGGTATCTACATCGACAACGGCCAGTTCATCCACTCGCCCTCGGCGGGTAAGACGGTCCGCGTCGACAGCCTCAACGAGGCATACTGGGCCAAGCACTTCGTCGGTGCGAAGCGTCCGGAAGGCATCGCGCGGATTTAAGGTTTTATCGAACGCACTTAACGGTCCTCCTTCAACGTATTTTCCGAAACGGCGTGCCTCGGCCCGCCGTTTTTTTGGCTTGTAGCCGCTGGCGATATGCCGTGCCATCTGTGTTCTCCGTTGTTCTTTGTGGGAGCGCGCTTGCGCGCGAAAGCCAACGGAGCGAAGAAGGCTCGATGCTCACATCGCGAGCCCGCAGATCTGGCCACGGATGCCACGTACGGCATCTATGCTCCGTAGGCTTTCGCACGCAGGCGCGCTCCCACAGAGAGCAATTCCCACGGAAAGCGTCGGTCCGCTACCCTTTAGCGATGATCCACAAGCCTTCCCGCCCCCGGAAAACCACGCCTACCTTCGGGCTGGCGCGCGTATTGTCCAAACGCGGCATCTGCTCCCGCAGCCAGGCTGAGCGGCTGGCGCGCGAAGGGCGCGTTACGGTGAACGGTCGCGTCGTGCTCGATCCGGAGTTTCCGATCGCCGGTCCCGAGCGCATCGAAGTGGATGGCGGTGGCGCCGAGGCAGTGGCGCAGGTCTACATCATGATGAACAAGCCACGCGGGCTGGTTACCACCGCGGCGGACGAGCGCGGCCGGGATACGGTTTACACCGCGCTAGCCGAGGCCGGCCTGCCATGGCTGGGTCCGGTGGGGCGTCTGGACAAGGCCAGCGAAGGCCTCCTGCTGCTCACCAATGACACCGTGTGGGCCGCGGGCATCACCGAGCCTGTCACGCACGTGGACAAGACCTATCACGTCCAGGTGGCCGGTACGCCCGACGAGGCGACACTGGCCGCCATGCGCGAAGGCGTGCGCGACGGCGACGACTTCCTGCGTGCGCGCCACGCCTCGCTGTTACGTCAGGGCGAGCGCAATGCCTGGCTGGAGGTCACGCTGGATGAAGGGCGCAACCGCCATATCCGCCGCCTGCTGGCGGCGCTGGGTTTCGATGTGGTGCGACTGGTGCGCGTCGCCATCGGTTCGTTGACGCTGGGCGAGCTGCCCAAGGGGCAGTGGCGGCATCTGAGTTCCGCGGAAGTGGACGCCCTGCGCGCGACGCCCATGTCCGGGCGCGGTGCGCAGGGCGTGAGCGTCAGGCCGGCAGGACGCCCAGGCGCTTGGCCACGCGGGTGAATGCGTCGATGGCGTGGTCCAGGTGTTCGCGCGTGTGCGCTGCGCTCATCTGCGTGCGGATGCGTGCCTTGCCCTGCGGCACCACGGGGAAGAAGAAGCCCGTGACATAGATGCCTTCGTCCAGCAGGGCCGATGCCATGGCCTGGGCCTGTTTCGCGTCGTAGATCATCACCGGCACGATGGGGTGCTGGCCCGGACGGATGTCGAAACCGGCTTCGGTCATCTTTTCACGGAAGTACCGCGTGTTTTCCTTGACCTTGTCGCGCAGGTCGCCGGCGGCGGCCAGCATGTCGAAAACCTTGATGCCGGCGGCGACGACGTGCGGCGGCAGCGAGTTCGAGAAGAGATACGGACGCGAACGCTGGCGCAGCATCTCGATCACTTCCCTGCGGCCGGTGGTGAAACCGCCCAGCGCGCCGCCGAGTGCCTTGCCGAGCGTGCCGGTAAATATGTCGATCTTGTTCAGGACGCCGTGTACTTCGGCCGAGCCGCGGCCCGTGTCGCCGAGGAAGCCAGTGCAGTGGCATTCGTCGATGTGGACGAGCGCGCCGTATTTTTCGGCCAGGGCGGTGATTTCGGCGAGCGGAGCGACGAAGCCGTCCATGGAGAACGCGCCGTCGGTGGTGATCAGCTTGGTGCGCGCACCGGCGGCGTCGGCGGCCTTCAGCTGTTCCTCGAGATCGGCCATGTCGCAGTTGCCGTAGCGAAAGCGTTTGGCTTTGCACAGGCGGATGCCGTCGATGATCGATGCGTGGTTGAGCGCATCGGAAATGATGGCGTCTTCTTCGCCTAGCAGCGGCTCGAAGAGGCCGCCGTTCGCGTCGAAGCAGGCGGCATAGAGGATGGTGTCCTCGGTGCCGAAGAATTCGGCGATCTTCGCTTCCAGTTGCTTGTGCAGATCCTGCGTACCGCAGATGAAGCGCACACTGGCCATGCCGAAGCCGTGGGTATCGAGCGCGTCCTTGGCCGCCTGGATCACATCGGGATGATCGGCCAGGCCGAGGTAATTGTTGGCGCAGAAGTTCAGCACCTTGCGGCCGTCTTCAAGCACGATCTCGGCCGACTGCGGCGAGGTGATGATGCGTTCGCTCTTGAACAGACCCTGTTCGCGGATCGATTCGAGTTCGCTGGCGAAGCGGGACTGGCCGGGGTAGCTCATGGGGAGTTTCCTTAACGGGAAACGCCGATTATGAGCCCCCCGGCCGATTGGCTCTAGTGCAGGCCGAAATCCACGCGTGTGGTCTTGCCCTCGTCGTCGATGCCCTTTGCGTCGAGCTTGGGCGCGAGGACGAAGATACGTTTGTCGTCGACCTTGCCGCGCAGCCACTGGCGCACTGCGGTGGCCCGCCGTTCGGCGAGGTGGCGCAATGCATCCTGATCGACCGGCATGTTCGTTTCGAGCATGCTTTTCATTTCGTCCGGCGGCACGGATTTGGCCAGGCCCACGAAGTTGCGCGGCTTCGGGAATTTCGTGTGCTTGTAGGCTTTTTCCAGGTACTTGTCGTATTCGGCGGGGTCGACTTTTACCGCGGTGGGGTCGGCGTCTTTGCTGTCGCCCTCGTCGTCCATCTTTTCCCTGACGACGAGGTCCTGGACCATCACCTGGCGCAAGCCGCTCTCGTCTTTCGCCGGGTCGATGCGCCCGATGATGTCCAGATTCAGCGATTGCTTGTCGTTGAGTACCTTGGCGATATCGGTCAGGCGCGACTGCGCCTCCGTGTCGAGTACGGCCGAGCCGGGCGCGAAGGCCACATAGCCAAGATCCTTATTGCTGCCGCCCGCCGAGGCGAGCAGACGGAACGGCGAGGTGACCGCGCGCATGATCAGGTTGCCGATGGCGCGCCAGATCAGACCGCCCATGCTGAATTGCGGGTCGTCCAGCGAACCGGATACCGGTACGTGGACGTCGATCTGCCCCTGCGAATTCTTCAGCAGCGCAACCGCCAGCTTGACCGGCAGATGGCTGATGCCGGGGCCTTCCAGGCGATCGCCGAAGGTCAGCTGGTCGATGAAGATGTGGTTGTCCGCGGTGAGCTTGCCCTGGTCGAGCAGGTAATGGACGTCGGCGGTAAGGCGGCCTTTGGTGATCGGATAACCGGCGTACTTGCCGGAGTAAGGCGACAGATGCGTGAGTTCCACGCCATCGGCTTTGGCCTTCACATCGAGAAACGCGACGGGGGCCAGTGGATTCATCGTGCCGTCGATCGTCACCGGTGCGTTGTCGTCGAGCTGGCCTTGCAGGGTGAGATCGGCCGGCGGGCCGCCGCCCGCCGTACCGAACGCGCCGATCTTGCCGGTGAGCTGCGTCACATTCGCCGTGTAGTTGGGCTTGATGAAGTTGTCGGTGTAATTGAGCTGGCCGCGGGTCAGGGTGATCTGGCCGATCTGGATTTCGGGCTTGGGACCGGTATCCACGGGTGGCGCGGGCGGTGCAGGTGCGGATGCGGGCGTAGCCGGCTTCGGTGTGCTGCCGTCCTGCGTGCGGGTGACCGAAACCGGCGCTTGGGCCTGGTTCGCCACCACGTCCTGTAGGTTCATGCGTCCGTTGGCGTTGACGATCACGCGTGCATAGAAATCGTCCAGCGCAAGTCCGCCCACCGATACGTGTGGGGCGCCTTCGCCCATACGTAGTTCGGTGCCGCTCGCCGACAACGAGGTCCAGTGCAGGAAGTCGTCGCCGCTGACCTTGTCCTGCACGCGCACACGGCCCAGCGTGGCCTGACCGCGGTAGTCGATGTGGGCCGGCGCGCTGCCACGATCCGTGTAGCGGAGTCGTCCGTTCAACGCCAACTGCGCGCTGACGATATGTACGTTCAGGGGAACCGTGATCAGGGGCACCAGCGGCACCAGATCCAGCCGGCTTGCCTTGATCTTCAGATCGGCAGTCATCGGCTCGGGACGCACCGTACCCGTGACCGCGAAAGCGCCACCCTTGCCGAGGCTGCCATTGAGATCGAGCTTCAACGGTTTGCGCATGTCGTCGGACAGGTCGTCGATACCGAACTTGTCGGCCGTCAGCTTCACCGGGTTTGGCCTGCCTTCGACACTGGTGTCGAGGAAGGTCGCGGCGCCGTCGTCGAGGCCCAGATGCGCCACGCTCCAGCGGAAGGCGGGGGTAGCCGGTGCCCCCTTGACGGGCGGCAGCATCAGGCCGGTCAGGTCGATCGTGCCGTTGCGCAGGCGCTTAACGTCCAGTTTCAGCCCGCTGAGCGTGAGGTTGTTCAGATGCGCTTCGCTGCCAGCCATGTCGTAGCTGACGATTTCGGCCTTCAACGTCTTCCACGCAACGGGCGTGGCCTTACCACCACGCGATGCCAGTGCGAAGTCGGCGAGGCTGACCGTCGCCGGTTCCAGATGCACGTTGAGCGTCGGGCTCCAGGTTGCCTGCATCTGTCCTTCCGCGTCGATGGTGCCGCCGGAGACATCGGCGTTCATCATCGGCGGCGCGAGCGACACCAGCGGTGACAGCGCGACCTTCTTCAGGCCGATCCTGCCGGTGTAGCTGCTCTTTGCGAGGTCGAGCTTGCCGCTGGCGGCAAGGCTGCCACCGGAAAGTCCGGCGGTCAGATCCACGCTGCCCGCCGGGCCCGCGACAGTGGAGAGGTTGCGCAGATTGCCGTGGATATCGTCCAGCGACAATCTGGCCGGGTTCTTGCCGCTGAGGTCCTGGTAGTCGATGCGAGAACCCTGCAGGGTCACCGCGTCGATATGCACCTGGGTTGCCGGTTCCCCGGGTTTGGCCGGTGCGCCGCCGGTCAGTGCGTCGAAGTTGCTATGTCCGCCGGCCATGCGCGTGTAATGCAGGGTCGCGCGCTGCAGGTCGATCGCACCGAAGTGATGGCGTGAGATCAGCGGTTCGACCTGGGTCAGTGCGATCGTGCCGTGACCCAGTTCCAGCAGGGGCGCATCCTTGCCCGCGGTGACGACGAAGTCGTCCATCGTCAGCGTGCCGGTCAGTTGCATCTGCGGCGCTGGCTTGCTCATCAGGAAATGCAGTTCGAGGTCGCCGGAAAGCAGACCGCGCTTTACCGCCACCGGCATCGCGAACGGCGCATAGGTGAGGTAGCGCGGCAGGTCGAGTTTGTCGAATTTGAAATGCGTCGCCGAATCGCGTACCTCGGCGAACGGTTTCGCCTTGCTTTCGATACGGATGGGGCTGCCATCGACACGCATCGACAGCAAGGGCTGGACGAAGATGTCGGTGTCGCTTGGCAGGTTGGCGATAAAAGGAACGCCGAGCTCCAACTGGTCCACGCGATGGTCGACGCCGTGCACGGCATCCTTGAACTGGATGTCGCCGTTATGGATGCTGATGTTCGAAAGCGCGTAGCGGGTCGGCGGCTCGTCCGGCGCCGCAGGGCGGGTCATGAAGCGTTCGACGAGATCGTAGAAGTTGTATTTCTGGTCGGCGGTGCGGACCAGGTGCAGTTGCGGATGCTGCAGCGAGAGTTCGTCCAGGATCGGCGCGCGGCGGAACAGCGAGGACCAGGATGCGTTGACGACAACCTTGTCGACGTCGACGAAGAGCGTTTTGCCGTCGCGCTCGCCGATATGCAGCTGATCGAGTTCGACGCGCAGCGTAAAGGGATTGATATGGACGCCACCCAGCGTCACAGGTCGTTGCAACGCGGCGCTTGCGCGCGTCTCGAGTTGGCTCTTCAGCAAGGGCGGTGCCGCGAAGAAGCCAAGCAGGCCGAACAATACGATGATCGCCAGCAGGATCAGGAGGGTTTTGCGCAGGCGATGCGACTTATAGAGGATGCGGGCGCGTTCGCGCCCCGCAGCCAACCGTGATCCCTTTGGAAGACTGCTCTCGGCCATGCGGATGATGCTCCGGAAAGGTCCGCGAGCCGATGGTGCGGCGTTATTGCCGGCACCGCCACAATCCCTGACCCGCATGCCGTCCGAGTCTACTCGGCCGGGGGTATTTTGGAACTCCCGCCGTCGATGGACGACGGGAGTTATTCAGGACTCAGTTCCAGGAACAGACGACCTTGCCGCAATTGCCCGCATCCATCAGGTCGAAGCCCTTCTGGAAATCGTCGATCGCGATCTGGTGGGTAAGCACCTTCTGCAACGGGAAGCCGGTGAGGACCATCTGGGTCATCTTGTACCAGGTCTCGTACATGCGGCGGCCGTAAATGCCTTGCAGCGTGAGGCCCTTGAAGATGACCTTGTCCCAGTCGATACCCGCGCCGCGCGGCATGATGCCGAGCATCGCGATCTTGCCGCCGTGGTACATGCAGTCGAGCATGTCGTTGAACGCGCGTGGATTGCCGCTCATTTCCAGGCCGACGTCGAAGCCTTCGATGTGCAGGTCCTTGACCGTGTCTTTCAGCGACTGGTTCGCGACATTGACGACGCGCGTGGCACCCATGTCGGCCGCGAGTTTCAGGCGGTAATCGTTGACGTCGGTGACGACGACGTTGCGCGCGCCCACGTGCTTGGCGATACCGGCGGCGATGATGCCGATGGGACCCGCGCCCGTGATGAGCACGTCCTCGCCGATCAGGTCGAACTCCAGCGCGCAGTGCGCGGCGTTGCCGTACGGATCGAAGAAGGCGGCCAGTTCCGACGGAATCTGGTCGGGAATCGGCCAGAGGTTGGAGGCCGGCATGGTCATGTACTCGGCGAACGCACCGTTGCGATTGACGCCGATGCCCACGGTGTTCGGGCACAGATGCTGGCGACCGGCACGACAGTTGCGACAGTGGCCGCAGACGATATGGCCTTCGGCCGACACGCGGTCGCCGATCTTGTAGCCGGTGACGCCCGGACCGATCTCGACGATGCGGCCGACGAATTCGTGACCGATGGTCAGGCCCGGCACGATCGTGCGCTGGGACCATTCGTCCCACTTGTAGATGTGCAGATCGGTACCGCAGATCGCGGTCTTCTCGATCTTGATCAGTACTTCGTTCGGGCCGACCTGCGGGACCGGCACTTCCTCCATCCAGATACCCTGTTCGGGCTTGCGCTTGACCAGGGCTTTCATTGTCTGCTGCATGGCGATCGTCTCGTGAGTGAGGTCTCGGGGAGGAGACCCAAACGCCGATTATAGAACGCCCATGACGGGGTGGACCGTTGTGCGCTGCCGCATTGCCCCTCTTCACGCGACCCTTTATGGTCGACCGGTTCCGTCATGTTCACAGGGGTAAGGAAAGATATGCGAATCCGCTCAATGATGCTGGGAGCAGCCATGGCGCTTGCGCTGGATGTAAAGGCCGACGAGGGCATGTGGATGCCGGCGCAGTTGCCGGCCATCGGCAAGGCGCTGCGCGAGGCGGGCTATAAGGGCGATCCGAAGGATCTGGCCGACCTGACGAAGGCGCCGCTGAACGCGGTGGTGCGGATCGGCGGCGGTACGGGGGCGTTTGTTTCCTCCGACGGCCTCGTCGTAACCAACCACCACGTCGCGTTCGGCGTCATCCAGTACAACAGCAAACCCGATCGCGACCTGATCACGGATGGCTATGTCGCGCCGGATCGTGCCGGCGAGCTGCCCGCCAATCCCGACTATCGTCTTCGTGTGACGGTCGGCTTCGACAAAGTCACCGATCGCGTGCTGGCGGGTGCCGCGGGCAAGACGGGACGCGCTTACTACGACGCCGTGGATGCCGCGAGCAAGGCGCTGGTCGCCGAATGCGAAAAAGAACAGGGCTATCGCTGCAGCGTCGCGAACATGTTCTATGGCCGCGATTTCTATCTGGTGAAGCAACTCGAACTGCGCGATCTGCGTCTGGTCTATGCGCCGCCGCGCGCTATCGGCAACTACGGCGACGAGATCGACAACTTCGTCTGGCCGCGTCACGCCGGCGACTTCACGGTGCTGCGCGCCTATGTCGGGCCCGATGGCAAGCCAGCCGACTATTCGCCGGATAACAAGCCCTATCATCCGCCGTCGCACCTGCAGGTGGCTCGCGAAGGCGTGGCCGATGGCGACTTCGTGATGCTGGCCGGCTATCCGGGCATTACCTATCGCCACCGCACGGCGGCCGAATTCGCCGATCAGATCGAATGGCGTTTGCCTGCCTCGGTGGAGGTGCTTAAGCAATTGCAGGATGTGATCGAGGATCAGGGCAAGGCCGATCGCGATGCGGGCATCAAGTACGCCTCGCAGCTGCAGTCGCTGAAGAACGGCATCAAGCGCTTCAGCGGCGAACTCGAAGGTCTGGAGCGCAGCGATGCCGTGACCATTCGCCGCGAGGACGAGACCGCCATGCTTGCCTGGCTGGCTACCCAGCCCGATGCGAAGACACTCAAGCCGCGAATCGACGAAGCGATGAAGCTGATCGCCGCCGGCAAGGACGTTCGCGAGCGCGATCTTCTGGTGGGCCTGCTTTCCTCCCAAACGCAGCTGATGCGTGGCGCGCTGGCTATCGACCGGCTGGCCGTCGAGCGTCCGAAACCCGATGCCCAACGCGAGTCCGGCTATCAGCAGCGCGACGAGGAACTGATCCAGAGCCAGCTGAAGCAGGCGCAACGCCGGTACGATCCTCGCGTGGAAAAGGCGCTGGTCACGGCGCTGGTCACGCGTTACCAGAAACTGCCCGATGCCCAGCGCCTGCCGGAATTCGACGCCGTGTTCGGCCGCACTGCCGCGGATCTGGCCAAAACGCTCGACCGCATTTACGGTGCGACAAAAATGGGCGACGAGGCCGAGCGTACCCGGCTGTTCAAGGCATCGCCCGCCGACATCGCCGGCAGTTCCGATGCGTTGCTCGTTGCCGCACACAAGCTCCAGCCCGCACTGCTGCGGATCGAGGACGAGCGTAAATCGCGCGAAGGCGATCTCCTCCGTCTGCGTCCCGCCTACATGCAGGCGCTGATCGCCTATCGCGAGAAGCAGGGCAAAGCGGTGTATCCCGATGCGAACTCCACACTGCGCGTCAGCTACGGCAAGGTCACGCCGCTGGTGGCCCGCGACGCGGTGACGTACGCGCCGGTGACCACGGTCGCTGGCATCGTCGAGAAAAACACGGGCAAGCAACCCATGGACGCCGGATCGACGTTGACTTGATACTCATGGCCGGTCTCGTGGTTGAAGACGCGTACGCGTCCGGGGTATACGGCGACGATGTAGCGCTCACGCGAGTCACGAACGATGCTATGGAAGAAGGCGGTGTCCGGGATGTCCGAACCGAGTACTTCGACGAAACGTGCAGGAGGCCGAGGACCGGCACCGCGTGCAGGACTGAAGTTGCAGTTGAGGGCATCTTCGAGCTGACTGGGGAGACGTACAGAAGCGTCCTGCTGGGAGACCCCGCCAATCATCGACGGGATGGTTCCTGAGGTGAGTGGCATTACCGGGTAAAGACCTCCGAGACGTCGGCGGAATCGTTGAACATGTTCCCGCGCGGTTCGTAGAGACGCTGCTCTTCCGTAAGGGCAAGTAGGGCGAATCTCTCGTCATCCTTGGTGAATGCGTTGGACTGCTCGGAACCTTGGAACTGTGCTTGGAACTGAGTGGCTGCACGTACGGTGATGTAACGACGCGCGGCTTCCGGCAGGAGTTCGAATGGGTATCCCCAAACGACTTCGACTGTGGGAGCTGCGTCGACTGCGAACGTGAAGGTTTTGTCGTCCGCGTTCCACAACTTCACGACAGGGGGAGCCGCACCCATATCCGGGCGCTGAGTAATGCGCCGCGCGTCGGCGGTCGATGGGCGGATCGATAGAGCGTTAGGCGGCAACACGACCGAACCGTCGATGGACGGCGTGAACGTGTAGCCAAAATCGGTGTTGAAGTACCAGCCTTTCGACTGTGTCTCTCGGGAAGTGCTGCGCAGTGTGTCGCGCGCTATCGCCGCGTCGGTGAAACCTATGATGTCGAGGGAGTTGATGGGAGTCTCGCCAACGGCCTTCAGCAGCGCATTGACGGCATCAAGCTCGGAGGTAGGGGCGATGAGTTCCATGTATCTCCAAAGGAAAAAAACCCGTCACGCCGATGAGGACGTGACGGGTTGGGGGTTACGGGCCGACTGCCAGTTCGGCAGCACCGGCCGCGCGGAGCGGGCCGTGGCCGAGAGCGAACTTCGACAGCATCAGCGTGCCCTGACGACGAACGTCATAGGCATCTTCCAGCGCCAGGTCGAGGAGCTTAAGCGTACCCACGGCACCCTTATGGAACACCGAGCAGACCGTCTTACTGTAGTCGGCGCGATACTTCGTCTGGAGTGCCGTGTTATTCGTATCGTCCGTACTCGGGAAGTGGTTGTGCGAGACGTAACTCTCGCCCGTCATCTTGTAGCCCGCCCACTCGAAACACGCGGCCAGAGCGCACCACGGGGAATCGGCCTCGGCCCAGAAGCGTTGCCCATCCAGCGGATCGAGGGCCGAGTCGAGGATGCGTTCCTCGTTGTCCTTGACCCACTGGACGCGCTCGGCGAACGGGACTTTGTCCACGCCGAAGAGATTCGCTACATGGATCGCGAGCCAACGCACACCGGACGCGCCAAGGGCCTTCCCTCTGGCGAAGTGAAGAAGCGCCTTGGCCTGATCGTCCCCCTGAGGGTTCAGCGTGCCCGGAACCGGGTAGACGCGACCTCTGAAGTCGAGTGAGTGCGGGAGGTCCAGTTCGCCGCTAGGCGGCAGTGGAGGGATGTCTAGAGCAAGCTCGGAAGGGAGCTGCGCATCGAGTTCGTCACGGAAATCGGTAAGTACATCTCGACTGTACTGTCCAACGAAAGCTGCTCGAAGCGATGCCGCGAGAATGTCCGTGTCGGCAGCGTGTGCACCGTATGAATCGTGAATCATCGCAAAGTCGGAGATACCGTTTTCCAGGGCGGTACAGACTGTGAGCATCAGGTGAGCTGCGTCGCAGGAGTGGACGTAGTTCGGAGAGATGCCTAAGGCTTGTCTTCGACTGTCGAGTTTTGTTCCTTCTACGCTGGCGGTTATACGCATCTCTCTGCCGAAAACGTAGGTGTGGACTCGTTCGCCCTGAGTCTCTCGGTATTCCTGTAGCACCGGAAATCCGGCAGGCGTCGTCCAGCTAACCGGCATGCCGCCCTTGGCTGCGACCTTCGCTGCGGCCTTGAGCCAATCCATCGCTTCACGAGCGGCGATCACAACGAGACCGATGGAATCCCACAGGACACCCGCCAGATATTCGGCGTGCTCCCAAGAGTCATCCTTGCCTGTCTTCTTCATCTTCTCGACGATCTGATTCCTCATGCCGGAGCGCGTGACTCCATAAGGAAGAGTCATGACGGGCTGCTTCACGAGGTCTCGGGTGAGTTGGCCGTCCCACATAGCGGCCGAGGCGTTACCGGCTTCGGCTTCCTTACGTATGCGCTCGGCGGCTACGTTCATGACCTGCGTGTAGATGTCTGCCGGTCTCTCCTGAGGTATCAGGTTGGTCGCCCGGCCTCCGACAGGATCGCGAAGCATGGCGCTGAAGTTCTGAAGACCGTTGCAGGAGCCGTCGAGGGCGATGGGGATGGGCATCTCGACGTTGTCCAGCTCGCGGAGGTACGACTTATTGCGCGTACGCACTAGGGGCACGAGACCTCCAGCGTCCGTCAGGTAGCCCCCGCCCTTGGAGGCATTCCAAGGTTTCGGGGAGACCAGCATGGGCATTCGCACGGGAGCGAAGTGGGCCGCTGCATCGTGGGCCTTGTCGAGCCAAGCGAGGACGGTCTCGGTTCCACGTAGCAGTACGCGCTCTCGGGTCTTTCCATGGGACGAGTCGTTGTACAACTCGGCGAAGCCAGTAGATTCAATGAACAGTTCGACCATCTTCATGCCGAAGTGGATACCGTCGCTGCCGGGGAATCCGAAGCGGTCCAGCTCGGTACGGCGGGTAGCGGCCTCCATGACGTTCCGGGAATGCCGCTGGGACGTGCTCTTCTTCAGGACGCCCTGAAGGTGCTTGTGGAGGCCGGGGGAGACCTCGCGGAATCTGGAGTAGTTGATGGAGTCCTCAATGGACGTCGCGATGGCCTCGGCGACCGTCTGCACCCGCGTCTCTCCGTTGGAGATCGCGTTCAAGCAGTGACGTACGGTGATGTACGCCAGCTCGGACGAGGGAAACTTCTCAACCCACCGGACTGCCGTGTGCTTCTTACCGGGCTTCCCGTTACGTGCCTCGGCCACGAAGGCGTCGATGGCTTCGGCCAGGGGTTGTAGGCAGTCTCGGAGGAGTCTGCGACCGGGACCTGAGTCGGCCTCATCCTGACGCTCCCTCTCTTTTTTATAGCGATCCACGCCGAGTGTCAGGGATTCCTCTTCCAGGGCGAGCTGTCTGTCTCTCAGGGACGTGGGGTTCTGCACGATATCCATGCGGGGTCTCCAGAAATGAAAAAGGCCCCTCGTGGGGGCCTGTTGGGTCGATGGGATGTCTGCATGACGCAAACGAAAACGCCCCGGCTTCGCTGGGGAACCGAGGCGTTTCTTTAGGAATCTGGAGGGGTTCCTGTAGAGCCCTTAAGGAGTCTTTAGGGGAGGAACTATCGTTCCCCCTATGCTGGCGGTTTTATCTTCTGCGGCACCCAACGGCGGCACCCGTTTGGCACCAGCGGCACCCGAAAACGGCATCTGGCGCGGCAGTTGTCGCCGCAAGTATTAGATTTGTAAGTAAACTCATTAGCTGCGTTGGCTGATGGATAAGGTCTATCCGGCCCCGGCCCTGCTGAAGGAGCTGGGCGTGCCAGCCGAAACCCGCTGAAGAAAGCGCTGGTTTTTCCGTAGGAGCGGTCAAGCCCGCTCCTACGGAAATTCGCGGAATCCATGACTTTCGGTCATGTTATAAAGTAACGTTTTGTTGGATAACTTCGCGACTCACCAAAAGGAGAACGCCTTGCGTCGTCTCGCACTCGCCGCGGCCCTTGCCGCCGGCCTCGTCACGTCCGCCCATGCCGTCGAAGGCATGTGGCAGCCCGCTCAGCTTCCGAAGATCGCCGCCACGCTCAAGCAGCACGGCCTGAAGCTCGACCCCGCTACGCTGACCGATCTGACCGCCTATCCGATGGGTGCGATCGTCAGTCTTGGCGGCTGCACCGCCTCGTTCGTATCGCCCGATGGTCTGGTGGTGACGAATCATCATTGCGGCTACGGCGCGTTGCAGTACAACTCCACGCCGCAGAAAAACCTCATCGAACAGGGCTTCCTCGCGAAGACCGTGGCGGAAGAACTTCCCGGCTCGCCGGATATGCGCGTGTTCGTCACCGAGGAAATTCGCGATGTGACGAAGGAAGTCACGGCGAAACTCACGCCGGACATGGGCGCGCTGGCGCGCTACAAAGCCATCGATCTGGCGAAGAAGGAGCTCGTGAAGGGATGCGAGACGGATGGCTATCGCTGCGATGTCTACACCTTCCACGGTGGCTTCAGCTATCAGCTGATCAAGCAGCTGGAAATCAAGGACGTGCGCCTCGTCTACGCGCCGCCGGAATCCATCGGCAAGTTCGGCGGCGACGTCGACAACTGGATGTGGCCGCGGCATACGGGCGACTTCAGCTACCTGCGCGCTTACGTGTCGAAGGACGGCAAGTCGGCCACCTATTCGAAGGACAATGTGCCGTATCACCCGAAGCATGTGCTCAAGGTCAATCCGCAGGGCGTGGAAGAGGGCGATTACGTGATGGTCGTCGGTTACCCGGGCCGCACCAATCGCTATCGTCTGGCCGACGAAGCGAAGGCCGCCATCGACTGGCAGTACCCGACGCAGATCAAGATCTACCAGGACACGCTCGACATCATCGCGGCGAACGGAAAAACGAATCCGGACGTGACGGTGAAATACGCCAGCATGGTTGCCGGCCTGAATAATTACCTGAAGAACTTCGGCGGCCAGCTTGAAGGTTTGCGTCGTGCCAACGCAGTGGCCGTCAAGCAGAAGCAGGAAGCCGATCTGGGTGCCTGGCTGAAGAAGCAGGGCGGTGCGGATAACAAGGCACTCATCGCCGACATCGCTACCCTGAAGACGAAGCTCGCCAGCTACCAGGTCACGCGTGAGCGGGATCTGGATCTGATGTTGCTCTCGCGTTCGTCGATGTTCTCGAGCGGCGTTCGTCTTGCCCGTCTGGCCAACGAGCGCAGCAAGCCGGACATGGAGCGCGAGACAGGCTATCAGCAGCGTGACGAAGTGCGCATCGAGGGTGCGCTGAAACAGATGGAGCGTCGCTACGATGCGAAGACCGATCAGCAGCTGATGACCTACGCGCTGGTTCGTTACGCGAAGCTTCCGAAAGAGCAGCGGCTGCCCGCCCTCGATGCATGGCTTGCCGGAGCGAATACCGACGCCGCCATCGCGACGAAGGTCTCGGCGCTGTACGCCGGTAGCAAGCTCGGCAACACCGAAGACCGCATGAAGTACTTCAAGGCCGATGCGAAGACCATCGCGGCCAGCGACGACAGCATGCTGAAGCTCGCCACGGAGGTACTGCCCGAACTGAAGAAGATCGAAGACGAGCAGGATGCCCGCGAAGGCGAACTGGCGAAGCTTCGTCCGCGCTACATGCAGGCGATGATCGCGTGGAAGGATTCGCAGAATCTTCCCGTTTACCCGGACGCCAATAGCTCGCTGCGCGTCACCTTCGGCAACGTGCAGGGCGTGGCGCCACGCGATGGCGTCAGCTATGCACCATTCACCACGGCCGAGGGCATCGTGGAAAAGGATACGGGCGTCGAGCCGTTCAATGCCCCGAAGGCCGAAACCGACGCCATTCGCGCGAAGGCGTTCGACGGTTATGCGTCGAAGAAACTCGGCACGTTGCCAGTCGACTTCCTCGCCGATCTCGACATCACCGGCGGTAACTCCGGTTCGCCGTCGCTCGACGCCGAAGGCCGTCTGGTGGGTCTGGCATTCGATGGCAACTGGGAATCGGTGAGCGGCGACTGGCTGTTCAATCCGAAGCTCAACCGTTCGATCCAGGTCGATGTTCGCTACATGTTGTGGGTGATGCACCACCTCGACCACGCCGACAATCTCCTGAAGGAGATGGGCGTTCCGGCGAAGTAATTCGTAGGTGACCCGATACCGGGCAACAAAAAACCCGCTGCAACTGGCAGCGGGTTTTTTGTTGAGCGATGCTGGATTTGCTCAGGTCAGTTGCCGAGCAGTTTCACCATCCCATAGGCCGCGGCGAAAAGGCCGGCGGTAGCCACGAAGGGATACCAGCGTGCCTCGGCGTTGATCTTCATCGTCTCCGCATGGATCTTGCCCGTCTCGGCGATGAGCCTTGTGAGTTGCGCATGGATCATCTCGCGATCTTCCGTGTTCATGGGTTTCGTCGTCGCCATAAAAATCCTTGTGAACCGGATGTTACACCTTGGGATAAAGGCTAGCGACCACGCGCGGCTGTGCTGTCGGTCTGGGCCTTGTCGTTGTCCATGCGCAGCCCACATGGCGCGTAGGCTCGTCACCGGGTTTACTTGAAGTGATGTATGTATCCCACGCGAAACCCGCCTGGCAGCCAGCCGACGATGAGCGGGGAGTCGCGATGCGAAGCCCAGATGCCGACGCCGGTGCCGAGAAGCGCGCCGACGAGGACGTCGCTTTGCCAGTGTCCGCGGACTTTCATGCGCGCGACGGCGTCGTAAGCGGGAAGCACCGCTAATGCATATACCCATGGATGGTCGGAACCATATTCGGCGATGACGGGCGTTACCGCTGCCGAAATGGCGGCGACTTCGCCACTCGGGAAGCTTTGGCCGCCGCTCTTGAAGAAACGGTTTGGATCGGCGGTCTGCGAGGGGCGTTCGCGCCGGAAGGTATATTTCATCGCTTCGGAGCCTATGGCGGTGATGGCCATGGCGTCGACGGATCGCCACATCGTGTCGCCGAATCTGTCGTCGTCGCCAAAGGCGATCGCGCTCCCGACCACGGTGAGGACGGTGCCGTACATAAGCACGTTCTGGTTGGACCGGTTCCAGATGCCGCTGTTGTCGTAGTGGAGCCTGTGATCGATCCCGAGCGGACCGCCAGACGAGAGCGCCGGGCCCGAAACGAGAATCGTCAGGATAAGAAGCCATCGACGTAACATCGCCATGACGCGCCCCCCACGATGGAGAAGTCCCCTTGCCGATGCAGCGTAGGTCGCAGACCTGTTTGCAGGCTTAGCGGACCATCGCTCCATCCCCCGCGGACCATCCTGGAGCCGCCGGTTGCGTTGCGCCTGCGGCGTCTTGCTGTCATACCGTGTTTGAAACGATCGACTGACCCGTCTACTCTTGGCTGTTGCCGATCGCGACAGCCTCAGCCCTTCGCCTTCGCCTGACTCCCGAGCACCGACGGATGGCTTCAGACAACCGCCCCCCCGCAATCTTTCTGATGGGCCCGACGGCCTCCGGCAAGACGGCGTTGGCGTGCGCGTTATCGGACCTTTTTCCCATGGGCCTGATCAGTGTCGACTCGGCATTGGTGTATCGCGGCCTGAATATCGGGTCGGCCAAGCCAGACGCGGCGACGCTTGCCCGGTATCCACACGAACTGATCGACATCCGCGACCCCTCCGAGCCGTACTCGGCAGCGGACTTCCGTGCCGACGCCTTGCCGGCGATGGAGCGGATCGCCGCCGCCGGTAAGATCCCGCTGCTGGTTGGCGGTACGGGACTCTATTTCCGGGCATTGCAGCGGGGCCTGTCCGCGCTGCCCGAAGCCGATCCGGTCGTTCGCGGGCGCCTGAGCGCCGAAGCGTCCGTCATCGGCTGGACCGCGCTGCATGCGAGGCTGGCCGGACTCGACCCGGTGGCCAGTCAGCGCATCCGGCCTGGCGACGCCCAGCGTATCCAGCGTGCGCTCGAGGTCATCGAGCTCACCGGACGCCCCCTTAGCGAGTTGCAGCAGGGCGGCAGCGGCGAGCGGTTTCCTTGGCGGGTGCTGAAAATAGCCTTGCTGCCCGACGAACGCGTCGCCCTGCATGCGCGCATCGCCACGCGTTTCGATGCCATGCTGGCCGACGGGTTCCTCGACGAAGTGCGTGCTTTGCGGGCCCGTGGCGACCTTCACGCGGATCTTCCCGCTATCCGGGCGGTTGGCTACCGTCAGGCGTGGGAGTTCCTGGAGGGGGAGTACGACGCCGGCGAGTTCCGCGATCGCGGGGTATATGCCACACGCCAGTTGGCGAAACGGCAGATTACCTGGCTGCGAAGGGAGTTCGACGCGCTTACCCTGGACCCCGACCGGGCCGATCCGACCGAGCGGGCCGCACGTGCCGTGGAGCAGTTTCTGGGAATGCCGAGGGCATCACGCCGGCCGCTTTCGTCCGGCGTTTAAAAGCAGTTAAGATTCAAGACACTTGGACCGGGGCACCCCTTGCGGTGTTCTTTAACCCGGTCTGTTCGCGTGGTGCTAGGGGAGAAGAAGAATGTCCAAAGGGCAGTCACTGCAGGATCCGTTTCTTAACGCGCTTCGTCGCGAGCGCGTACCGGTCGCCATCTATCTGGTGAACGGCATCAAGCTCCAGGGCACGATCGAGTCCTTCGATCAGTTCGTGGTGCTGCTGCGCAACCAGGTCAGTCAGATGGTGTACAAGCACGCCATTTCCACGGTCGTACCCAGCCGCAACGTTCGCGTGGGCGGTCACGAAAACCATCCGGACGGCGCGACTGTAGACGCCGAGGGTTGAGTCGACCCGTCTTCCGACCCATATCGAACGGGTTACTGACTTTAAATAGCCTCGCGTCGGCGTATCGTCCGGCGCGAGGCCATCCCGTTACGAATGAGGTTGACCAGACCCAGTGTTCGACAGACAAAAGAAAGGCGAGCGCGCCGTTATCGTGTTGCCGCATTCGCGCGGCGAGGGTGATGCGGTACGCCGCGGTCAGGAATTCGCCGAGCTGGTGCGTTCGGCCGGTGCCGAGATCCTTGGCAGCATCCCGGCCCGCGTCGAGGCGCCCAATCCCCGCTTCTATATAGGTACCGGCAAAGCCGACGAGGTGGCCGAGGCCGTGCGCGCGACCGAGGCCGATCTGGTCCTGGTCGATCACGTGCTCAGCCCCGTTCAGGAGCGAAACCTGGAAAAGCACCTGAGTGTGCGCGTGGTCGATCGTGCGGGCCTGATCCTCGACATCTTCGCCCAGCGCGCCCGCTCGCACGAAGGCAAGCTGGAGGTCGAACTCGCCCAGCTGAAGCACCTGGCCACCCGGCTCGTGCGGGGCTGGACCCACCTGGACAGTCAGCGCGGCGGTGCCATCGGCAACCGTGGTCCTGGCGAAACCCAGCTGGAAACCGACCGCCGCTTGCTTGGCGAGCGCGTGAAAATGCTGACGAAGCGCCTTGAAAAAGTGCAGACCCAGCGCACCCAGCAGCGCCGCGCGCGCATGCGCAACACGGTGCCCCGCGTGGCGCTGGTCGGTTATACGAATGCCGGCAAGTCCACGCTGTTCAATGTGCTGACTACCGGCGGCGTTTACGCGGCGGATCAACTGTTCGCGACGCTGGACCCCACGGTTCGCAAGATCGACGGCCTCGCCTGCGGTCCGGCGGTCGTGGCCGACACGGTCGGTTTCATTCGCGAGCTGCCCCACGATCTGGTCGCGGCGTTCCGCGCCACGCTGGCCGAGGCCCGGGATGCGGACCTGTTGATCCACGTGAGCGACGCGGCCGACGAGGAGCGCGAGCTTTTGCGCAAGGTCGTCAACAAGGTACTCGAGGAAATCGGCGCGGGCGATGTCCCCCAGCTGTCGGTCATGAACAAGGTCGACCTGGTGGACACCGCGGCGCGCATCGATCGTGGCGACGGCGGTGAAATCCGCCAGGTCTGGCTGTCCGCGGCGACGGGCGAAGGCCTGAACCTGCTGCGCGACGCGCTTGGCGAGCTGCTGGGCGGCGAACGTATTCAGGCTGGCCTGGAACTGCCGCTGGAGGCGGGCAGGCTGCATGCCCGACTCAAGGCCGCCGGCGCCATCGCCGTCGAGGACATCGACGAGCACGGCTGGCATCTGACGATCGATGCGCCGCGCTCCGTACTGGCGCCATTGCTCGGCGACGATGCCCATGCCAGGCCTTTGCGGGACCTTATTGATCCGCCCCTGGTCGACTGAGGGGCTTTAACCGCAAGGATGGGGATGGGAAGTGGGGGTGTGATTCCGGCAATCGCCCGAGGGATCGACAAGCACCAAGCGGACGTTACTTCCGCCGGACGATACTCGCCGCCTCAGGCGTTCGCCGGATCGACGCCCCCACTTCCCACCCCCCATCCCCGCTTTTAGTGATCCATCTGCTAGAATTACGGGCGTTTGCGTGCCCTTTTCGGGCGCGTCTAGGCTTTCGCGCCGCCACGTTACTCCGGTCCCCAAAGGAGACTGTCGCCAATGGCATGGAACGAACCCGGTAACGGGCAGAAGGATCCCTGGAACCGCAACCGGCCCACGGGCCGCAAGCCCGATCTGGACAATGTGCTCAAGAACCTGAAGGCCCGTTTTGGCCGTTTCGGTACGGGTAGCGGCGGGATATTCACCATCGTGCTCGCGATCGTGCTGGCCTGGCTGCTGCTTGGCAGCTATACGGTCATCGACGCCCGGCAGGTCGGCGTGGTCCTGCGCTTCGGCCAGTTCTCGCGCATGCTGCCTCCCGGCTTCCACCTGAAGATTCCGAGCCCGGTCGAGACCGTCACCAAGGTCGAGACGACCCAGGTGCGTTCGCTTTCGGACAACGTCCGCATGCTGACCCGCGACGAAAACATCATCACCGTCGACTTCAACGTGCAGTTCCAGGTCTCGGATGCGCGCAAGTTCCTGTTCTCCAACCGCGATCCCGAAGGCACGATTCGCCAGGCCGCCGAGGCGGCGGTGCGTTCGGTGGTCGGTGCGAACGTCATGGACAACATCCTGACGAGCCCGGGCATCGATACGCCGGCACCGACCCAGGCCGCCGTGCCGGGCGTCGCTCCGGAAGTGCGCGAAACGCTGCAGCAGCAGACGCGCGACATCCTGCAGGCCACGCTCGACGAATACGACGCCGGCCTTGCCGTTACCGATGTCAGTTTCCAGAACGTGGCTCCGCCGAAGGAAGTGAAGGATGCCTTCGACGACGTCAACGCGGCTCGCGAAGACAAGCAGAGCAAGGAAAACGAAGCCCGCGCTTACGCCAGCCAGGTCGTGCCGGTTGCTCGCGGCGAAGCCGCGCGCATCGCTGCCGAAGCCGAAGCCGATCGCGTCGAACGCATTGCCCGCGCCAACGGCGATGCCGAGCGTTTCAGCCTTCTGCTCAAGGAATACCGTGCCGCACCCGAGGTCACCCGTCGTCGCCTCTGGCTGGAAACGGTCGAGGAAGTCATGGCCGACAACCCGAAGATCGTCGATGGCTCGGGCGGTAAGAACATCATCAATCTGCCGGTGAACGTCACGCCGGGCAACGTTCGCAATGTGCCGGGCGTTGGCGCGGTGATCCAGTCCGCTACCACCACGGACACCAGCGGACAGGAGAAGTCGCAGTGAAGATCGCTTCCGCCATCGTCGCCGTTCTCCTGGTCTTCTTCGGCTTCAACAGCGCCTTCGTCGTGCATGAAGGCGAGAACGCCCTGCTGTTGCAGTTCGGCCGCATCGTGCGTACGGACTACAAACCGGGCCTGCACTTCAAGCTGCCGGTCATCCAGCAGGTCATGAAGTTCGATAACCGCATCCTCGGTCTCGATGCACAGCCCGAGCGTTACTTCACCTCCGAGAAGAAAAGCGTCAACGTCGACTTCTACGTGAAATGGCGCATAGCCGACAACGCGGCATACTACCGCGCCACGTCGGGCGACGAATTGCAGGCTGCTCAGCGCCTGACGCCGATCGTGAAGGATGCGCTGCGTTTTGAATTCAACTCGCGTCAGCTGGAAGAGCTGATCGCCGGTGGCCGCAAGGACATCACCGAGCGCGTCCGTCAGCAGACCGACAACGCGGCCCGCAAGAGCCTGGGCATCGCCGTGGTGGACGTGCGCATCAAGCGCATCGACCTGCCCGACGAAGTCAGCGAATCGGTTTACAAGCGCATGAAGGCCGAGCGTCTGCAGCTGGCCAACGAACTGCGTTACACGGGTCAGGAAGCGGGCGAGACGATCCGCGCCAACGCCGATCGCCAGAAGCAGGTGCTGCTTGCCGACGCCAATCGCGACGCCACCAAGGTGCGCGGCGACGGCGACGCGCAGGCCGCAGCCATCTATGCCCAGGCGTACAGCCAGGATCCCGAGTTCTTCGCGTTTTACAGAAGTCTTTCGGCGTATAGAAAGGCGTTCGGCGACGGGAAGGGCGTGCTGGTCATGAAGCCCGATTCCGAATTCCTCCGTTATCTCAACGACGGTCCCGGCAAGCAGCGCTGACGCGGCAGTCGCGCGGCACCACACAGAACATCCATATCGCCCTTGATTAGGGCAAACGTAAAGAAGGCGAGAGCATCATCATGGGCAAGTCAGTCGTAATCCTCGGTGCGCAATGGGGTGACGAAGGCAAGGGCAAGATTGTCGACCTCCTGACCGAGCGCGTCGGCGCGGTCGCGCGATTCCAGGGTGGCCACAACGCCGGTCATACGCTGGTAATCAAGGGCAAGAAGACGGTTCTGCACCTCATTCCGTCGGGCATCCTGCGCGACGACGCGCTGTGTCTGATCGGCAACGGCGTCGTCCTGTCGCCCGCCGCGCTCATGAGTGAAATCGCCGAGCTCGAAGGGCAGGGCGTCGACGTGCGTCCGCGCCTGAAGATCAGTCCGGCCACGCCGTTGATCATGCCGTACCACATCGCCGTCGATAAGGCGCGCGAGGTAGCCTCCGGCGCCAAGGCCATCGGCACCACCGGCCGCGGTATCGGTCCGGCGTACGAAGATAAGGTCGCTCGCCGTTCCATTCGCGTCGCCGACCTGATGTACCCGCACGAATTGCCCGAGAAGCTGAAGGAAGTGGTCGAGTACCACAACTTCGTACTTACCCAGTGGTTGAAGGCCGAGCCGGTCGACTACCAGACCGTGCTGGACGAAGCGCTTACCTGGGGCGAATACCTGCGTCCGATGGTCGACGACGTTGCCACCATCCTGCACGACGTTCGCAAGGAAGGCGGCAACATCCTGTTCGAAGGCGCGCAGGGCGCGTTGCTGGACATCGATCACGGCACCTATCCGTATGTCACCTCGTCGAATACGACGGTGGGTGGCGCACTGGCCGGCACTGGCGTCGGCGCACGCGACATCGACTACGTGCTCGGCATCTGCAAGGCATACGCCACACGCGTTGGCGGCGGTCCGTTCCCGACCGAGCTCAACGACGAGATGGGCGAGACGCTGCGTAAGAAGGGCAACGAGTTCGGTGCCAGCACCGGCCGTCCGCGCCGCTGCGGCTGGATCGACCTCGTCGCGCTGAAGCGCGCCGTGCAGATCAACGGCATCGATGGCCTCGCCATCACCAAGCTCGACGTGCTCGACGGTCTGGAAACCATCCGCGTCTGCATCGCGTACGAATATCGCGGCAAGCGTCGCGAACTCGCACCGCTGGACGCCGATGGCTGGGCCGAGTGCAAGCCGGTTTACCTCGACTTCCCGGGTTGGGAAGAGAGTACCGCCGGTATCCGCGACTGGAACAAACTGCCGCCCGCGGCCCGCGCGTACCTGCGCGCGGTCGAAGAGCTGTCCGGCTGCCGCCTGGCACTCGTGGCGACCGGTGCGGACCGCGACGACACGATCGTTCTGGACGATCCGTTCGCCTGATCGAAGGGGTTGTTTCAAAAGAAAGACCCCGCAGTTTGAACTGACCCCCGGAAGTCGGACAGCCGTCCGATCTCCGGGGGCTTTTTTGGGGCTCTTCACGCGTTCTCGGGGCGGGCTCGGCTTCGCCATCGCTTTTTGCGCTGGGACGCTTCGCGAAGAGCCGTCGGCCACCGCCCTCGACGCTCCGTCTCCACCGTCGCTCGGGAAGGGATAGCCGCTGCGCGGCTGGTGTCTTAATGGCTGCGCCCCGTCGCGCCCGCGCGGCGGGCGGGGGTTTTCGATTCGGCCTCCGTGCCTCAGCGAAAACGGCGGACCGTCCAGGTCCGCCCCCTTCGGGCCTTTTCCGCCCGCCGCGCTCGGTTCCGCAAGTCGCGTCGAGGGCGGTGGCCGACGGCTCTTCCGGAGGTTGCGGTGACGTGGGGGAAAGCCGCGCGTGACGCATGACCGGTGGTGACCGCATCCGCCCCCCCTCACGTGCTTGGCTCGCGCTCTGTCCACAACAAACCACAGTCGCCGGTGCCGTGGCCGGGTTGGTCCTTGGGGCCGCCTTAGCCGAGGGCCGCGATACCTTGTTGGAGCGAAAGCGGCGCTACGGCCCGCTCCCGCAGGGACGGCGCCGAAGGCCCCAAGGGCCAATCCGGTCGCGGCCCCCAGACGCACGAGCGTGAGGCGGCTGTCCTCGACCGAAGCTCGACAAGACACGTCACGCCGTCCCCGCTAATGCGTGAAGAGCCTTTTTGTGCGCGATCGCCCAGAGGCCACAGGAAGAGCGGAGTCGCTGCGGGCCCCGGTGTGGCGGTCGCGCTCAAGCGGGCTCCTGCGGAAAGCGCGCCGCGCTCAGGCTTACCGCGACGATACCGATCCTGCGATTTGCTCGTTCGTCGCGTTTGGGTACGGAGAGTCCGATTCCCCGTTGACCTTGCCGTAGACGACACGGTTGCGACCGTCGCGCTTGGCCTGATATAGCGCATCGTCGGCTTCGACAAGCAGGCGGCTTAGTTCGTAGCCGCAGCGGTCGGTCGATGCGACTCCGAAGCTGGCGGTGATCGGGACGTCCGTGCTGTTCTCGGCGACCGTTGTCGCCAGCGCGACACGAATGCGGTCGGCCCGTTCCATCGCCTGTTCGGGCGTGCATTCGGGAAGCATGATGCCGAACTCCTCGCCACCGAGTCGACCGAAGACATCGGTCGAGTGCAGGTATTTCCTGCACACCATGACGGTTCGCTTCAGTACCTGGTCGCCCGCGGCGTGGCCGTGGGTGTCGTTGACGTTCTTGAAGTGGTCGAGATCGAGCAGGATCATGCTGACGCCACGGGACGATTTCGCGGCATAGCGCAGTACCTGTTCGCCTTCGTCGACGAAGTGTTGTCGATTGCATATGCCGGTGAGGCCATCGCGACGCGCCAGTCGCATGAAACGCAATTCCGAGCGTTTGAGCCGGTAGAGGATCAACGCAATAGAAGCGAGAGCGGTCAACAGCAGGGCGATGTAAAGCCGGCTGGTTTCCACGGCTTTACGATCGAGCGCCTGTTGTAGCTGCAGGATCTGGTTCTGTTTGTTCAGGCCTTCGACCTGCAATTTTTTCGCCAGTACCTGTTGCTGGACGATCTGGTAGGCAATGGAGCGCGCGCTGATGTCGTTCAGATAACCCTTGTCGGCGGTGAGGAACTGCTCGTGGTACGCGAGCGCGGCACGCAGGTCGCCGCGCTGTTTTTCGATCAGATAGAGCACTTCGTACGCGATGCTCAGCGGTTCGGTGAATTCGTCCTTGATGGCGCCGTCGATAGCATCGAGTGCATAACCGCGCGCGGTATTCGTATCGCCTTCCTTGAGGTATGCCTGCGCCAGCAGCGCGTTGTACTTGGACGTCAGGCTCGGGTACTGGTCGCGCAGGACGTCCGGATAGTTTGTCTGAAGGAGGTCGATAGCGTCTTTCGTACGATCGTTGGCGATGTAAAAGCGTGCGACATCCGCGCGCAGCGCATTGGCGAAAACGGACTCATGCGCTTCCACGCAGGCGTCGATGCCGTTCTTGAAGCGCGAATCGAGCGAGCTCAGACGACCGCTACGCAGCAATGCGTGCAACTTGAAGGACATCGCCTTGCAGGTGTTTTCACCGGGCGGGATGTCGTCGAGCATCTGTTCCGCATAGGTGATGGCAAGGTCGTACTGTCCCGCTGCGATCAGTACCTGCGCGGCTTCGCCCAGACCCTGGTATCGCGCGGTCTTGTCGGTGATCTGCGGCAGCAGTTCGATCAGCTGGCTCAATCGCGAGAACGCTTCCTCGTAGCGATGGCCGATGCCGAGGATGTTGACCAGCGTGGCCCGGGCGCGAAAACGCAGTACGGCATCGGGCGATCGCTCGGCGATGGCATTCAGCTGTGTCGTGGCGCCTTCGTAGTCGCCGCCGTAGGCGTCCTGCCATGCGATGAGATAACGCAGGTGCCATTGCTGCGATGGCGACAGCGTCGCCGCGTTGCGTTCGAGGCGATCGATGATCTCGACGAACGCAACATGGTCCGACGTCTTGATACTGTCCGCATGGGTGAGCCGGCTGGCCGGATCGTCAGTAGTGGAGGCGACCACACCCGCGTTTCCCACAATCAATCCCAGGAGCATGACCACTCCCGGCAAAAACGGCAGGCGCTTGAGGCCAGCCCGGAACATGACTCAGGCGACGATCGAGCAGTCTTTGGAACCCTTGAGCGAGGCCTCAGTCGTTTCGTCCTCGCCGTCCTTGTGTTCTTCTTCGTTGTCGCTCGGCATCTGCGTGCCGGTATTGTCGTCGCTCGGCATCTGGGTGCCGGTATGATCCATCTGCGTCGCCATGAACGAATGCTGCCTCAGCTGGCTGCGAAGTTCGCCGGCATCGCCGGCCAGAATCGCGGCACGCAATGGTTCGTCGATCTGCGCCTCCGCCATCGCGTGCTCCAGCTCTTCGGGCGATGCGCCACGCAGTCGCGCGTCCTGCCCCAATTTCTCCAGAAAATCGACGACACTCGACATCGAACCATCCCCCGATAGCTGGCGGTTTCAAGACCTGGCCAGTGGCTGTGCGGTGCCCCCCTTGGGCACGGCGACAGCGCGATCATATCCCGCGCGGGGAGCGATCACACTGGTAATTTCACGCGAGTCCGCCGGGGCGAATCGGTCAGGACTTACCGGCCAGCTCCAGGTCGATGGCCGCGAGCCGGGCCCGGACGTCCTTATTCGGCCGCATGGCATGGGCTGGCGGCAGCGCCAACGTGTCGGACATGCCGACATTGGATCGAGGTAAATCGCGCAGCGCCAGGCGTTCGATCCGTGGCGACTGGATAGGCAGCGTGGGCGCCTGATAGATGACGACCTCGTGATCCAGGGAGTAATCCTCGCTCAGCACGTCCACGAGAATCTGCAGATAGGGCTCGCTGGTGGAGAACTTTCCCTTGGACATGTCACCGGTGACACCCACCTGCCAGAGCACCAGCCAGGCGCTGGGATCCACGCGGCGGTGATTGATCATGAACTGGCTGGCTTCGAAATGCTGGCATCCATAGGTACCCGGATCGATGCCGAGGTCCGCGTAAAGGCAGTCCTCCGACGATACGCCCGGTTCCATATGGGCCGGGTATCCCTCGCGGCGGGCCTGCTCGATGGACTTGTGCGGTGCCCAGGCGAATACCCCCGGGTGCCCATAGAAGACGCCGCAGACGCGCTTTCCCGCCCGTACTTCGGTCAGCATGGCGTCGACCATTTGCCGGTAGGTTTCGATTCTCGGCTTACCTTTCGCGTAGTACGGCTGCAGGCTGCGGACGTCCTTATGCATGCCCGACAGCCATAATTCGACGACACCATCGGATACCCCGACGAAGACGACGTCCGCCGCTTCGATGTGGCTGCGCGCCAGCGGTCCCATGTGCGCACCCAGGGTCATGCCGGTGCCCACGCAGACCAGGCTGCCTTTGGATGGGGAAGTGCTCAAACGCGATCTCTCCTGAAGGGATGGTGTCGCGGGCGAGCATACGACGGTTTGCGGACTATGGCGCAGTGCAGCTTGTTCGCCGGGGCGCGAACGTTACACTCGTGGGACCACAGGTGTCCTGCCGCCGTCATTCCGGTGCGCAGGGTGAAACGGGAAGCTGGTGCGGATCGATCGATCCCAAGCCGGCGCTGCCCCCGCAACGGTAGGCGAGAAAACCCGACTGAAGAACCACTGCGAAAGCGGGAAGGTGTCGGGGTGATGCGAATCGCATCGCTCGCAAGCCCGGAGACCGGCCAGTGGCGGACACCTTGCGTGTCCTTCCTCGGGTGTTGCGGTGGGCAACCAGGCGAGCTTCGTCGGTGCCGCATCCGCTCGCATCGACGTGTCTTGTCTGGCTCCGCAGCTCCCTTCGCGGGTGAGCGATACGGAGACAAAACAGATGAACAAGTTGAGCGGCGTTGCGACCGAAGTCGCAAGCGTCAAATTATTGATCGGCGGCGCGTTCGTCGAATCGACCTCCACGCAATGGCGCGATGTCGTCAATCCGGCGACTCAGGATGTCCTGGCGCGCGTTCCCTTCGCGACGGCAAACGAAGTGGATGCCGCTGTGGCATCGGCCAAAGAAGCATTCCGGACCTGGCGCAAGACGCCTATCGGCGTGCGTGCACGCATCTTCCTCAAGTATCAGCAGCTGATCCGCGAGCACATGGGCGAACTCGCGTCGATCCTCACGGCCGAGCAGGGTAAGACGCTGCCCGATGCCGAGGGCGATGTTTTCCGTGGACTGGAAGTCGTGGAACACGCGGCAGGTATCGGCAACCTGCAACTGGGCGAACTGGCCAACAACGTTGCCGGTGGCGTCGACACCTATACGTTATTGCAGCCGCTTGGCGTCTGCGCGGGCATTACGCCGTTCAATTTCCCGGCGATGATTCCGTTGTGGATGTTTCCCATGGCGATCGCGACCGGCAATACCTTCGTGCTGAAGCCATCCGAACAGGACCCGATGGTGACGATGCGCCTGGTCGAACTCGCGCTGGAAGCAGGCATTCCCAAGGGTGTACTCAATGTCGTCCACGGTGGCGAAGAGGTCGTCAACGCCATCTGCGACCACCCCGATATCAAAGCCGTGTCGTTCGTTGGATCGACGAAGGTGGGGACGCATGTCTATCATCGTGCATCGCAGGCCGGGAAGCGCGTCCAGTGCATGATGGGTGCGAAGAATCACGCGGTGGTGCTTCCGGATGCCAACCGCGAGCAGACGCTCAACGCGCTTGCCGGCGCGGCGTTCGGTGCGGCGGGCCAGCGTTGCATGGCGGCGTCGACCGCGGTACTGGTGGGCGAGGCGCGGTCCTGGATTCCCGAGCTGGTAGCGAAAGCAAAAACCCTCCGGGTCAATGCGGGTAGCGAGTCGGGCACCGACGTCGGTCCGCTTATTTCTTGTGCGGCGCGCGAACGGGTAGAAGGCTATATCGCATCCGGCGTACAGCAGGGCGCGATCCTGGAGCTCGACGGACGTTCGCCGAGCGTGCCCGGTTATGAGAGCGGAAACTTCGTCGGACCGACGATCTTCTCGGGCGTCAAACCCGGCATGCGGATCTACGACGAAGAAATCTTCGGGCCGGTACTCGTCATCCTCGGTGCGGATTCGCTGGACGAAGCCATCGAGCTGATCAACGCCAACCCCAACGGAAACGGCACGGCCCTCTTTACGCAAAGTGGCGCCGCCGCACGTCGTTTCCAGGAGGACATCGATGTCGGTCAGGTCGGTATCAATGTGCCGATTCCTGTGCCCGTACCGTTGTTTTCGTTTACCGGGTCGCGCGCATCGAAACTTGGCGACCTCGGTCCTTACGGTAAGCAGGTCGTTCTTTTCTATACCCAGACCAAGACGGTGACGCAGCGCTGGTTCGACGACGACACGCTGCATGTCGGGGTCAACACCACGATCAGTCTGAAGTAATGGTGGCGGCCATGGACATTCACGTAACGCCGCCGCCATGGGATCTCGGTGAGGATCAGCTTGCCTTCCGCGAGGCGGCCCGGGCCTTTGCCGTGGCGGAACTGGCACCGCATGCCGCGCGCTGGGACGCGCACTGCGAATTTCCGCGCGAAGCCATCGGCAAAGCGGGCGAGCTGGGTTTTTGCGGGTTATATGTCGACGAGATAGCTGGCGGATCGGGCCTGACCCGGCTGGATGCCGCGATCGTGTTCGAAGAACTGGCAGCTATCGATCCGTCTACAGCGGCCTTTATCAGTATCCACAACATGGCGACATGGATGCTGACGGCGCATGCGCGTCCCGCGCTGAGGGACGTATGGGGACCGCCGCTCGCATCGGGCAGGAAGCTTGCTTCGTATTGCCTGACCGAGCCCGGCGCCGGTTCCGATGCCGCTTCTCTGAAGACGCGTGCCGTACGCGATGGCGATCGCTATGTTATCGACGGCGCGAAAGCATTCATCTCCGGTGCGGGTGCCACCGATGTCATGGTGGTGATGGCGCGCACGGGCGGCAACGGTGCCGGTGGCATCAGCGCGTTCGCGGTGCCCGCCGATGCGAAGGGTATCGGTTACGGTCGCAAGGAAGAGAAGCTGGGCTGGAACAGCCAGCCCACGCGCAGCGTCAGCTTCGACGGGGTGCGTGTTCCCCTCGATCATCTGCTGGGCGAGGAGGGAGGCGGTTTCAGGCTCGCCATGAAAGGCCTGGATGGCGGACGCACGAATATCGCCGCATGTTCGCTCGGCGCCGCACAGGGCGCGATCGATGCCGCGCGGCGTTACATGGGCGAGCGGCGGCAGTTCGGGAAGAAGATCGGCGAATTCCAGGCATTGCAGTTCAAGCTCGCCGACATGGCGACTCAACTGGTCGCCGCGCGACAGATGGTGCATACGGCGGCACGCAAACTCGACGCCGGCACGCCGGATGCATCCGTGTGGTGCGCCATGGCCAAGCGGTTCGCCACGGACGCCGGCTTTGCGATCTGCAACGATGCGCTGCAGATCCATGGCGGATATGGCTATATCCGCGAGTACCCGATCGAGCGGTTGCTCCGCGATTGCCGCGTGCACCAGATACTCGAAGGGACCAACGAAATCATGCGCGTGATCATTGCGCGCCACCTGCTCAACACCGAAGAGGAATTGCGATGAGTTCGCACCGCGGCACGTCCTACACGAATCTGCAGATGGAGGTCGACGATCATGTGGCGATTGTCACGATCGCCAATCCACCGGCCAACACCTGGACCCGGGACAGCCTCGCCGCGTTGCGCGATCTTGTCGTCGACCTGAACAGCGATCGCGATATCTACGCGCTGGTTATCACCGGCGAAGGCGAAAAATTTTACTCCGCCGGTGCGGATCTGAAGCAGTTCGCCGATGGCGACAAGGCGCTGGCGCGCGATGCCGCACGCCGGTTTGGCGAAGCGTTCGAAGCGTTGAGCGCATTTCGCGGCGTCAGTATCGCCGCGATCAACGGCTATGCCATGGGTGGTGGCCTGGAATGCGCGCTGGCCTGCGATCTGCGTATCGCCGAGGAACAGGCGCAGATGGCGCTTCCGGAAGCGAGCGTCGGCTTGCTTCCCTGTGCGGGCGGCACGCAGAACCTGGCGCGGCTCGTCGGCGAGGGTTGGGCCAAGCGCATGATCCTGCTGGGCGAGCGCGTCGACGCGCCCACGGCGCTGCGCATCGGCCTGGTCGAAGACGTGGTCGCCAAAGGCGAGTCGAAGAGCCGGGCAATCGCCTGGGCGAAGCAGGCGGGAAAGCAGAGTCCCACCAGTGTCGCCGCCTGCAAGAAGCTTATCCAGGCGACGCGCACGCAAACCCATGCCGCGGCCCTGGTGAGCGAGCGCGAGGCGTTCGTCGATCTGTTCGACAGCGCCGACCAGGCCGAAGGGGTCCATGCTTTCCTTGAGAAGCGCATCCCGCGCTGGGAGAACGCATGAACGACGTTGCCACTTCCACCGTCGCCGAAGGGCCCGTGCTTTTCGAGGAACGTGTAACCGCCAACGGACGGCGTATCGGTGTTGCGACACTCAATGTTCCGAAAACACTCAATGGTCTGTCGCTGGACATGGCGCGCCTGCTCGACGCACAGCTGGACGCGTGGGCGGCCGACGATCGCGTGGCCATGATCGTCCTGCAGGGCGCGGGCGAAAAAGCGTTCTGCGCCGGTGGCGATCTGCACGGCCTGTACCGTTCGATGGTCGGGTATCGCGCCAGCGGGCATGCCGATATTCGCGAGAACGACTACGCGCGCGATTTCTTTGCCACCGAGTACCGTCTCGACTATCGCATTCACACATTTCCGAAGCCGGTTCTTTGCTGGGGGCACGGCATTGTCATGGGCGGCGGCATCGGCCTGATGGCGGGTGCGAGCCACCGTGTCGTGACTGAGCGTTCCCGGCTGGCGATGCCCGAAATTACCGTCGGTCTCTATCCGGATGTGGGCGGCAGCTGGTTGCTCGATCGTGTGCCGGGTCACGCTGGTTTGTTCCTCGCACTGACGGGAGCGCCATTGAACGCCAGCGACGCGATTCATTCCGGACTGGCCGACCATTACGTGCAGGAAGTGCATTTCCGCACCATCCATGACGGACTGTCGGAGATTGCATGGGGCGACGATGCGGGCGCGAACGCAGTGCTTCTGACCTCACTGCTTCGGCTGCACTCGGAGGCCACCGTCGACGGACCATTGCAACGGCATCGCGTGCTGATCGACGAGGTGTGCGACGACGACGATCTTGATCGGGTTGTCTCCGCTATCGCCGCGATCGGGATCGACGATCCATGGCTCGATGCGGCAAAACAGGCGCTGGCCGCCGGCGCGCCCGGCTCGGCACGCCTGGCGTTCGAATTGCAGCGGCGCGGGCGCGGCATGTCGTTGGCCGACGTCTTCCGTATGGAATACGTGGTGTCGCTGCACTGCGCGGCACATGGCGATTTCGCCGAAGGCATTCGCGCGTTGCTGATCGACAAGGACCGCACGCCGCGCTGGCAGCCCATGACGCTGGGCGAGGCAACCGCCGGCTGGGCCGATGGATTTTTTGTCGCGCCGTGGCGAGAAGGCGAGCATCCGCTTGCGGATGTCGGAACGGATACGGATAAAAGGAGTCGCGTATGAATCGGGTTGCGTTCGTCGGTCTGGGCAATATGGGCGCGCCGATGGCGGCCAACCTGTTGAGGGCCGGATATGCGTTGCGTGTGTTCGATCTGAATGCGACCGCCGTCACTGCCGCGGTCGCCGTGGGCGCGATCGCCGCGACCAGTGCGAACGATGCGGTGACCGACGCGCAGATTGTGATCTCGATGTTGCCGGCCAGCCGTCATGTCGAAGGTCTCTATCTCGGCGACGACGGTCTCCTTGCGCATATTCCCGATGGCGCACTTGTGATCGACTGCAGCACCATCGCTCCCGCATCGGCGAAGAGGGTGGCCGCCGCTGCCGCGCAGCGTGGACTGGCGATGATCGATGCGCCTGTGTCCGGCGGTACGGCCGGCGCTTCCGCCGGCACGCTGACTTTTATCGTGGGTGGCGACGCGCCGGTATTGGAGCGGGCGCGGCCCGTTCTCGCGGCCATGGGCAAGAATATTTTCCATGTCGGCGATAGCGGGGCGGGTCAGGTAGCCAAGCTATGCAACAACATGGCGCTTGGCGTCATCATGGCGGTAACCGGCGAGGCGTTGGCGCTGGGCTCCGCGCATGGGCTCGATCCCGTGGTCCTCTCGCGGATGATGGCGGTGAGCACGGGACGTAGCTGGGCTACCGAGGTGTGCAATCCGTGGCCGGGCGTACTCGAGAACGCGCCGTCGTCCCGCGGTTATTCGGGTGGTTTCGGTAACGATCTCATGCTGAAAGATCTGGGGCTGGCGGCCGAGGCCGCGATGCAGGTTGGCGCGCCCATTCCGCTTGGCGAGCTCGCACGCAATCTCTATGCGATCAACAGTCAGGCGGGCAACGGCGGACTGGATTTTTCCAGCGTTCTGAAGGTGATGACGAAGGCGGTATAAGCCGCAGGACGGGACGGCCCGTTGCATCGAATCTGTCCCGTCTGTCCGTTATGCAGACAACGTTGTCATTATTCGGCAAATTGTGAAGTTCCGATTGTGTTGCGCTGCGTATGAGCATTAAGTCAGGCATGAAGCGGAGTATGGGCTGGGCCTGATCGCGTCGCACAATGAACTGTTAAATGAGGATTTACGACGACTTCTCATTTTCGATTGTCCGATATCGACAACGTTGTCATTTCGCCGTATCTCATCACGACGTTACCGCGCAAAGCGGTAACGCGAAGGGGGAGGGCGACTGCCAGCGCCGGGGGGTTATGGCTTACGCCTTGCTCTACTCATTGTCCGAGCATCGGAGGCATAACCTAATGTCGATCACATCATCGCGCGTGCGCGTTGCCGTCGCGTCGTGTACGTCCACCGCGGCCCTGGCCGTGGCGATCTCGCTCGCACTGGTCGGAGTCGCGGTTCCCACGCAAAGCGCGCATGCGCAAAGTGCGGCCTGTGCCGCGGCGTGGAATGCGTCGACCGTCTATACGGGCGGCAACACGGCAAGCGAAAACGGCACCAACTACACTGCCAACTGGTGGACGCAGGGTAACGACCCGGCGACCAATAGCGGCCCCTCGGGTTCGGGACAGCCATGGACCTCGACCGGTGCCTGCAGTGGTGGCGGTACGACTCCGCCTCCGGTCGATCCGCCGCCGCCGACCAATCCGCCGCCGGCTGCGGGAACGCTGCTCTTCAGTCCGTACAAAGACGTCACGATCAATCTCAACTGGAACACCAACCTGATGCAGACGGCCGCATCAGGTTCGGTATTGCCGCTGGTCGGCAGCGGTAGTTTCTATTCGACGGTTCAACCCAATCTCGGCGCGGTCACGCTGGCGTTCGCCAGTGGCGAATGCGGCAGCGAGAACTGGGGTGGGCTGCCCGCTGCCAGTTTCGCGGGCGCGAACATTCCGGCACTGAACAGCGCCGGCCTGAACTACGTCGTATCGACGGGTGGGCAGGCGGGCTTGTTCACCTGCTCGACAACCGCAGGTATGGCTAAATTCCTGTCGACGTACAATACCTCGCACATGGTCGGTATCGATTTCGATATCGAAGGTGGCCAGACGCCCGCGCAGCTGACTTCGCTGGTATCGATGGTGGCTTATGCGCAGACGCTGTACCCGAATCTGCGTTATTCATTCACGCTGGCAACGCTCGCCGCTTCGGACGGCAGCTATGGCGGCCTGAACAGCACGGGCGATGCCGTGATCAAGGCGATCAAGGCGAAAGGTCTCACCAATTACGTCATCAACCTCATGGTGATGGATTACGGTAGCGGCGCCAGCTCCTCGATCTGCGTCGTGGCGAACGGCCAGTGCGATATGGGCCAGTCGGCGATCCAGGCCGCGAAGAACCTCCAGCACACCTACGGCATTCCGCTGACACAGATCGAACTCACGCCGATGATCGGCGTGAACGACGCTTCCAGCGAAGTATTCACTCCCGCGAACGTCGACACGATGACGGCGTATGCGGTGGCGAACAAACTCGCGGGCATTCACTACTGGTCGCTTGATCGCGATACGCCGTGCTCCGGCAATCAGACGACCGCGTCGCCGACCTGCAACTCGGTGAGCGGCTCGACACCGGTGCAGTACACGAAGCGTTTCCTGCACGATCTGGGGCGTTAAGCGAAGCAGAGCGATGGAGTGGAATGGCTCCACTCCATCGTCTCCGCCCTGGAAGGTTATCGCTCCAGAACGAGTGCGTAGCGCGTGTTGCGTCCGCCACCGGGAAGTCGCGACATGCAACCCTTTTCCACCAGATCGGTCAGGTGCCGGGTAGCCGTTGCCTTGCTGACCCTGGTTACCGCCTGGTACTGCGATGCACTGATGCCGTTCTCGAAACCCAGCTTATCGCCGAGCAACATGCCATCCAGCATTCGGTTCAGGACTTTGATCTGATCCGCCGACAGGGCGTTATCCCGGCGACTCTGCCAGAAGCGCGATTTGGCAAGCACGCGATCGATGCGCGCGAGCGCCTGTTCAAGACTGCTCAGCAAGGTAATCAGAAACCATTGAAGCCAGATGGTGATGTCGAGCCCGTCTTTTTGTGTCGATTCGAGTGTCCGGTAATAACCTGCACGGTCGTCCAGAATGCTTGCGGACATCGCATAGAAGCGGATGGCCTGCGAATCGCCCTGCGCTAATGCCAGATCGGTGATGGCGCGAGTCAGGCGTCCATTTCCGTCGTCGAATGGATGTAGCGTCACGAACCAGAAGTGCGCTATGCCCGCCCGAAGCAGCGGATCGAGATGCGGATCGTCGCGAGTCCTGTCGAACCATTCGAGGAAAGCATCGAGCTGGTTTTCGAGACCGTTGCGCGGCGGCGCTTCGAAGTGGACTACTGGCTTGTCTATCCTTCCGGAGACTACCTGCATCGGTTCGTGGCCACGCAGTTCGCCGAAGCGTATGCGGCGGGGGAGGATCGTGTCGTCGTCGACGAATAGCAGGTGGTGCCACTGAAGAAGGCGGGCCAGAGTCAGGGGGGTGTCCTGATGCTGGGTGGCATCTATCAGGAGTTCGGCCAGGCCCTCGCTGCGACGCGTTGTTCGCCCGGTTTGCTCGAGGCCCAGGCGGCGGGCGAGCGAGGAGCGTACGGAGCCGACATTGAGCTCTTCTCCCTCGATGGCCGTAGACGTGACGATATTCTGAAGCAGGGCATCGAGTTCGTTCTGTGCGTTGCCAGCCCGGTCGATCGCGCCCACCCGTCCCAGCAGGCGGGCCTGGGTTTCGACGCAGGCGCGCAACGGCGCTGCGAGCTGGGGCATATCCCAGGTCAGTGCAGGCCAGCCGTTTTGTTGCCAGATCCAATGAGTCATATGACCGCCTCAGGGTGGATGAGCCGAATAATAGCCACATTCGGCTCATAATATGAGCCGAATGTGGCTATTATTCGGCTCATCGGTCTCATGTCTTGCTGAGATGGTAAGGGGGGCTGCGTTTTTCCCGGCCGGAATACCTACGCCATATTGCTGGATACCCCTTCCTGCCTGGATTCGATATCGGGCTAGGGTTCCGTTCGATCAAATCAATGGTCACGGAGCGTCTTCATGAGATATCGCCAGCAGCTTGCCTTCACCGTCGCCTTCATGGTCCCCGCGTTCTGCGGCATGGCCAGTGCGGATTCCCGGGCCGATACCGATGCCATGGCTCGAGAGATCGTCGATGGTATGTCCACGCGAGAAAAGATCGGTCAGAAACTCATGATGGCTTTTCGTTACTGGTGCGATGACGACGATCCATCGTGCACGTCGGGACTGACGACGGGGAACCCGGATGTCATGCGGATCGTCCGGGACAACGGTCTGGGAGGCGTCATCTTCTTCTCGGACAATGTTCAGGGCGTCGATCAGATGGGACATCTCGTCGAGGCATTCGGGCAGGCGAATTCCGCGAAGAACGTCGGCCTGCTTCTCGCGATCGACCAGGAGGGGGGGAACGTATTTCGCCTTCCGCGCGACAAGGCAACCACGTTTCCCGGCAACATGGCCCTCGCCGCGGCTTATCTCGGCAGCGGCGATGCCGGGCTTGCTGTCCGTCAGGGCGAGGTTCTTGCCGCGGAGATGGCATCGCTCGGCCTCAATGTGAACTTCGCGCCTACCGTCGACGTCAACAGCAATCCGCTGAATCCGGTCATCAATGTGCGATCGCTCGGTGACGACCCGGAGGTGGTGGGCCGACTGGGCACCGGCTTGTTGGAAGGCATGGCCAATCGCAACGTGATCGGTGTGCTGAAGCATTTTCCCGGACACGGGGATACGACGACGGATTCGCACTTCGGCCTTCCTGTCGTCGACAAGAGTAGGGAGGACGCGTTTGCCATCGACCTGGCACCTTACCGTGCGGCCTTTGCTTCGACTGTTCGGCCTGAGATGGTCATGACCGCGCATATTCAGTACGGCGCCCTCGACTCGTCACGGGTGACGACGTTAACGGGTGAGAGCATCGTCGTGCCGGCGACCATGTCCAGGACCATTCAGCGAGACATCCTGCGCGACGAACTCGGGTTCGACGGCGTGACCGTCACCGATTCTTTGGAAATGAAAGCCATTGCGAACTTCTTCGATCCGCTGGACGTTCTCATCCGCGTGTTTCGTGCCGATGTGGACATCGCGTTGATGCCGGTCGAGGTTCGGCGTGCCGCGGATGCCAGTCGCCTGTCATCGGCGATCGATGCGGTCGTGGCTGCGGTGGATAGCGGTGCGCTCGATCGCGCGGAGCTGGACGAATCCGTGCGGCGCATCGTACGTATGAAAATTCGTAGGGGAATCGCCCCTGCGACCGCATTGCGGCCAGTATCCGACACCTCGATGATCGGAAGCGAAGCGCACCGCGACGTGGAGCGGAAGATCGCCGCCGGATCGATCACGATGATCCGTAACGACGGGGACATGCTTCCCATCGCCGATCGTGCGGCGAATATCCTTATCGTCACCCCCTGGGTGGAGCAGGCAACGGCTATGCAGCGCCGCTTCGCGGAGCATGGATTCGCGCACGTTACTCATACATCGTTGGCCGCTGTGACGGATGCCGGGCTGCGACGTGCGATCGATAAAGCGGACGTCGTGCTGCTCGGCAGTATGACAACTCGCGCGGGCTCGCCTGCCACGAACTTATCCGGCGCGCGTGGGTACCCGGCGTTGTTCGACGCGGAACGCATGATGTCTCGCAGCGGATCGCTTGTTTTCAATGAAGACCAGTCCGGTTGGGCGAATGCCGGGCACGCACGCTTATCGTATGCCGGCGAAGCCGATACGTGGATGCGTCTTCGGTCCGCCATGGAGTACGTATCGCATACCGGCAGGAAGCTGATTCACGTCACTATGCGCGCACCGTACGACTCGGTCGATTTCGACGATCTTCCCGGGGCGACGCTGGCCACGTACTCCTACTTCGGCTACGAGGGCGCCTTGCGTGGCCCATCGCTACCGATGGCTGTCGATGTCGTGGTGGGCTCGCTGAATCCTAAGGGCCGGTTGCCGGTCAATGTTTACGAGCCGGCGACAGGGGGCTCGGCCGCCGTCGTGCGTTATCCGCGCGGCCATGGATTGCGTTACCCCCTGGCGGACTGAAGCCGGACTCCGTTTTGCGGGGTGGTTACCAGAGAACGCCGTCCTCGATGGCCACGGGATCGAGCCCGTGGGCTTCGCCCAATGCGTCGCGAAGATCGACTTCGATGCCGCGGGTGATAGCCGTCATGGGGACGTCGTTTTCGGTGTTTTCGAAGGGGTTCTGCATGTCGTTGCCGATCTGCAGTAGCGCGAGGAAAAGAAAACCGACCGCTGTCGAACCCAGGGGCGTGTAAAGCCCCAGCGCTTCCACCATTCCAAGCGGAAGGAGGATGCAGAAGGCATGTGTGAACAGTGCGGGGTAGGTCGCGTATTGCTGAGGGAGCGGCGTATTCTTGATGCGTTCCAGGCCGCCTTGCGCGTTGGTCAGTTCCGCGAACGTGTTCTCGACCGCGACATGCCGCATGTCGTCGACACCGGTTGTCCTTACCATCGTGGCGGTACGGGTCAGGATGGCCTGCGGTACGTTCGCGACGTCGCGCAACCGGGCGAGTTCCTCATCTGGCAATCGCGCCGCGAGCTCGTCCCAGGGTGGCTGCCTGCGCAGATGCATCCGCAACGCCTGCACATAAGCGATGTGACGATGGACCAGTAGCGTGTTCGTGGTGCCGGCGGGGAGCAGTGTGGCGACTTCGCGCGCGAACGTTCGCGACGAATTCACCATCGAACCCCAGAGTGTGCGGGCTTCCCACCAGCGTGCGTAGGCGGTGGTATTCCGGAAGCTGAGATAGACGGCGACCGCGGAACCCAGCAGGGTGAGTGGCAACGCGGGGAACTGCACCCAGTACGAAGCGAAGAAGTAATAGGCGGCTGTTACGGCGACATCCCACGCGAATAGCAGGATCAGCGGCCTGCCGACGTATCTGAGGATATGGCCGAGATGGGCGCGGCCGGGAACGATCATAGCTTCGCCTCGCGCGCAATGGCTTCGTCCAATGTGATCAGCTTGCCGGCGGCCTCGTCCAGTATGGATACCCGCCCGTGCTCGATGTCGTAGACCCAGCCCTGCAAGGCGAGGCGACGTTCGGCGAGGCCAGCCGCGACGGCAGGATGAGTCCGCAGATGCATCAATTGAAGTCGGACGTTCTCTTCGATCAATGCCTGCATGGCCTCGGAACCTTCGAGCCGTCGCGCGAAGACCGTGCTTCGGGCCGCTTCCGCATTGCGCAGCCACGCTTCCACCGTCGGCATGCCGCGAGTGGAGTCGGGGGCGAGCAGGCCCTTCATTGCACCGCAGTCGGTGTGACCGCAAACCACGATCTGACTGACGCCGAGTACCATGATCGCGTACTCGACCACCGCGGAGACGCCGCCCAGCATTTCTCCGTAGCCGGGAACGATATTGCCGATGTTGCGGCAGACGAACAACTCGCCTGGCTGCGTCTGGGTAATCATCTCGGGCACGACGCGCGAATCGGCACAGGTGATGAAGAGCGTATGTGGGGCCTGTCCTGTCGCCAGTTCGCTGAACAGCTCGGCGCTTTCCGGAAAGACCTTGTGCGTGAATGCATCGACGCCTTTCAGGAGGCCGAGCAGATCGGTGCCAGCGGGTGTTTCGGTGATCATCGTTATCGTCCTGTGCTTGGCCGTCCGCTGCCGGCATGGGTACATGATGCCTGTGTGGCGGTTAGTCCTCCATCCCCCGGGATAATCGGGCGCCGGGCGAGGGGGTCTCTTCGCACTTGCCAGTTCGCCGAGACTGTCTTATGACTGCGATCTGGATCAATGCAGGGGATCGCGATGCGTCGTTTTGGAGTAGCCGTCCTCGCGACGGTGCTGGGTCTGAGCATGGGCGCGCACGCCGCCGATGCCGACAGCTGGAAGTTGCCGATAGCGGTAAAGAAGCTCGATAACGGTCTGGTGGTGGTCGTGAGCGAAGACCACACATCGCCCGTCGTCGGGATCAGCGTCGTCTATCACGTGGGCATGCGGCTCGAACCTGAAAACCGTACCGGCTTTGCGCATCTCTTCGAACACCTGATGTTCCAGGGCACCCCGGTATCGCCCAAGGGCGTGTTCGATCGCGTAATTCAGGGAGGTGGCGGTATCAACAATGGATCCACCCGCGCCGACTTCACGAACTATATCGAGACGGGTCCCGCCACGGCGCTTGCGCCCATGTTGTGGCTGGAAGCCGACCGCATGCGTGCGCTCGATTTCAGCGAGAAGAACCTGACCAATCAGCGCGACGTGGTGAAAGAAGAAATCAGGGTCAACGTGACGAATCAGCCCTATGGCCTGTTTTACTGGACCCATCTGAATGCGCTGGCGTTCGATAAGTGGGCCAATAAGCACGATGGTTACGGTTCGTTCAAGGATCTGGACAGCGCCCGGATCGACGACGTAAAGGCTTTTCACGCGACGTTCTATCAGCCGGGCAATGCGGTGATTGGTGTGGCCGGCGACGTCGATGCGGCGCAGGTGTTCGCCCTGGTCGAGAAATACTTCGGCGATATACCGGCGCAGGCGGCACCGGCGCGTGGCGATGTATCCGAGTCGCTGAATACCAAAGAGCGCCGCACAAGCGAGACCGATTCTCTGGCGCGGGTACCGGCGCTTGCCATCGGCTGGAAGGCGCCGCCGAGAGGCAGTCGCGATCATGCGGCGATGGCGGTACTGAGCCAGCTGCTGGTCGGCGACAATGCGTCGCGGTTTTACCAGGGGCTGGTCAAGAACCGCGAACTGCTTAGCAATATCGATGGCGGCCTTAACTTCCCGCTCGGCGATGCCTGGGATTTCGATGGCCCCACGATGCTGAGCCTCTTTGCGATGTACAAACCGACGGCATCGCCCGATGCCGTTCTGAAGGGTCTGGACGAAGAAATCGCGCGCATCGATCGCGATGGGGTCGATTCGGCCTCGCTGGCACGTGTCAAAACGAAGATGCTTTCCGACTGGTACGGGCAGCTGGAGTCATTCATTAATCGTGCGGATGCGATTGCCAAGTTGCAGACCCTGTGGGGCGATGCCCGTGCGGTGAACGACGTGCCGAAACTGATTGATGGCGTCACCGCCGCCGATGTGCAGAGAGTGGCACGCACCTACCTGGTCGCCGCAAATCGCAGCGTCATCGATCGCACACCGGTCGCAGCCAAGTGAAGGGGCCGAAAATGAAAACGTTGACACTGACGGCCGCGTTTGCGCTTGCTTTTACCGGTATCGCGCAATCGGCCGAACCTGTTTTTCCGAAAGACCTGCCCCCGTACGGTGAAGCGAAGCCGCTTCCGCCATTGCCGGTCGATCAACACGTGTTGCCGAACGGATTGACGGTATGGATCGTCCCGCGCGAGGGCATGCCCAAGATTACCGCCGTATTGACGTTGCTCGGCGGTACTGCCGCCGATCCCGCCAATGCGCCGGCGGTATCCGATCTGTTTTCCGGCTTGCTCGATGCGGGTACGACCACGCGCAGTTCGCAGCAGCTGGCCGAGCAATGGCAGGCTATCGGCGGGGAATTCTCGTCGGGCTCCAGTGCCGACGCCATTACGTTGAGAGGTACCGCGCTGGCGTCGCATGCGCCTGTCTTGATGGATCTGCTCGGCGATATCGCCCTGCATGCCACTTTTCCGGATAAGGAGGTGACACTGGGCAAGGCCAATGCACTACAGGAACTGAAGGCATCGGAAGGGGAGCCGGCGTGGCAGGCTTCGCGCGCTTTCGCGACCGCGCTGTATGGCGATCATCCCTATGCCCGTATTGTTCCTACCGAAGCGTCGATCGAAGCCGCTACGCCGGCGAGCCTGCGCGCCGAGTATGCGCGGCGCGCGCGTCCGGATCGTGCGTTGCTGGTTATTGTCGGGAAGATCGATGCCGGTAAAGCGCTCGCGCTGGCCACGGCCACGTTCGGCCGCTGGAAGGCCAGCGGTGCGCCGCCCACTGAAATTCCGGTCCCCGCCGATATCCAGCCGGTACGCGTACTGGTGCAGCGCGATGGAAGCGTACAGTCCGCGATTCGCATGGGACATCCGACGGTTTCCGCAAACAACGTCGACTATGTGCCGCTGACCGTGGCAAATATGATCTTCGGTGGTTCGTTCAGCAGCCGGTTGACGGAGGATATCCGCGAGGACAAGGGTTACACCTATTCGCCGGGGTCGGTTATTACGCCGCGTCGTGCCGGTGGCGAACTCCTTGTCGTGGCCGCCGTTCGCAACGAAGTGACTGGGCCGACCCTGGACGAGGTGGACAAGCTTCTGCGCGGCATGGCCACACAGCCTGCCAGTGACGGAGAACTCGTCGGTGCGAAACGGTTGATTGCCGGGTTGTACCTCTATCGCAATCAGCAACAGCGCAGCCTTGCAAACACGCTCGCAACGACCTGGACGCATAAATTACCTGCATCGTTCGTTACCGAATACGTGGAGAAAACATCCCGGGTGACGACGGAACAGGTTACAGCGATCGGTAGTCATTATTTCGATCCTGCCTTGCAAAGCATCGTTATCGTCGGCGATGAAAAAGCCATCGATTCGCAGTTGAAGGCGCATGGAAATTTCAGGGTGATCAAGCCCTGAAGAAAAACCCCGCATTCGCGGGGTTTTTTTTCGGGAGCAATGATGCCCTTGCATCGATCGGGTACTTCGGGGCGGCGTTGCATATTGGGTATCCCCCTACCCGCTGACAGGCCCGATGCCGATAGCTCGTGAGAAGCGATGACGTAAGGATGGGGCTTATACCCCGCCAACAATAAGCATGGAGCAGGCTTTTATGGGCAAGGACAATGGATTGACGGACTCGGATCCGGCATTGAATTCCATTTCGACGCATGTCGGCCCCTCTGGGTTAGGTAAGCCCGAATTGAAGCGCATCGTCGAGGTAATGGAGCGACGGCTTGAAGCCGCCCAACCGGATGACGGTAAGAAATCGCGCCAGAAACTCCGCAAGACGCGGTTGCTGGCTGAAAGTATCGCGGCGATGGAAATGGAAGCGCCTTACACCCGAGAGCAACTGGCTACCGGTCTTCGGTATTTCATACGAGCCCAGAACGTTCTCGACCCCTTTGAGAACGTGTCTGTCCTGCCGGATCCCGAGGCCCGGGCTGTCAGCAGGATGATGAAGTGGCACTTCCGGTCCGCACTGAACGAGCAGGTCAAAGCTCGGCTGGATTCGGAATTCGGCTCGTTTAGTACTCACCTGCCGGAAGGTGGCGAGCGCGGCGGCGGTGCATCCTTGGGAGTCTCGTATGGATTCGAGCCCGGGGGCTCGGTACGTTTTTTAGTGGAGGCGACGCAGACGGTCGCGGGACTTGCGAGCAAGGCGATTCAGAAAAAAACCACCACTACAGTTGGTGTGGGGATCGGGCTTCTCAAGGACTTCGTCGGGCTCGACGCGACCCTTGGTTCAACCCGAGGCAAGACGTATGCGAATCTGGAAGATTATGTGAGCGCCGAGAGTGGCAAGCTTGGCGCCTGGTACCACGCAAGTCCATTGCGTGCGCTGGCCAACATGCGGAGCATCGTCGCTCTGGCAGGCTCCTACGAGAAAGACGCTGGTCGTCTCGCGGTTTCCCGCTCGTCGCTTAACGAGCGACTGGAACGGATGGGATTACCCGCCGATATGGTCAAACCGGTGGGGAAGGAGACGCCGCGCCCCGTCGAGTATCTGAAGGTGGGGGTCGCCTCGGCATCGGCCAGGCTTGCGTTTGGCGACGTTATCGAACTCAAGGTCGGGGTACAGGTGAAAACGGAGCAAGGGGTGAAAACCCAGTCCATGGATATCGTGGACATGTACGATTTCAATCCCGACCTCGCGCGTCGGCGGCTCGGATCGAGTGCTTCGCGCCACGCAAACAGTGACGATCTGGCAAGCGCGATGAGGACGCATGCGAAAGAGGCTAGCCGTCTGTTGACGGATATATCGCTGGGCAAAGGAGATGGCGGTGCGAAATGCAGGAGTGCCGCGCTGAGTGATTCGGCTTCGCTCCTGAAGAACTACGTATCGCTGAAGTTGGCCGGTGCCATCGATGAGTCCGCCGATCGGCATATCGTCGATTTGTTGGAGCAGCACAAATCCCTGCTTCGTCCTGCATCGCTCAGGGAGTCCATCGAAACGCCCTCGGTTCGCCATATCGTCGCTTTTGAATCGGAGGGGAGTGCGATTGTGGGCGGCAAAGCGAGTGTGGGTGCAAAGCTTTCCCTGATCGATGTGTGCCGTCACGAAGAGCCGACTTTGCGCGGCCAGTTCGTCGAGGTCGAACTGAAGGGTGCCTTTAATTCGAGAGGGTTGGTCGCGAATGTCGTCAATGAGGCCGTAGGGCAAATAGGCATGCCTGGTTTCGATGTAGGGAAGCTCGTGGAGGGAGTGGCTAACGTGGGCTTTCCGCAGGAGTGTGGTCAGGCGACTAAATCGGTTTTCAAGATCAAGGATGGTCAGCCGGTTCTGCTTGTGCATCAGACTTTCGACACGGAGCGGTCAGTATCGAAGGTGTCGATGCCAGTCGGCGCCGGGCTGAATGTCGATGCGGGAACCAGTGTGTCGGACAAACGAGTGCGACAAGCGCAGCTTGGAACGGAGTCACTCGATTATCTGATGCCGTTGGCGCGTTCCAAACTCGGCAAGCCGGGTCCCACCACCTGGTGGGACGACTATGCGGAGCAGCACGGGGCGGCTTTCGATGCGTTAGGGCGCAACATGGCCAATCCCCGTCAGGGTACCGTCTTGCAGAGGGAGATGGTCGGCATGATGGCGGCGACGCCGTCCGCGCAGCCGCACCTGGACAATTTGCGCGATGCCGCGAAGCGTTCCGACTCCGCCGCCATGCGTGCGGCGATCAAGGAGATGCTGCGCGAGCATGTCGTCAAGACTTACAAGCCGGAAGTCACGAAAGAGTGGACGTTGCGTAAGCCGCCTCTGGTGCGCAGCAGTCGGGATTCGAGCGAGGTCAGAGCACGTGGCAGGGTATAAGCCGCAAGGGATATGAATGAAAAGGCCTCGCTATGCGAGGCCTTTTCATTTCTACGACAACGCTATCAGGCGTCGACTTCGTCCTTGAACGCGTCGATGGGAATGCAGGCGCACATGATGTTCTTGTCGCCATACACGTTATCGACGCGCGCCACCGGCGACCAGTACTTCTGCAGTTTCAGGCTGGGCAGCGGGAAGGCGGCCAGTTCGCGCGGATAGGCATGCGTCCACTCCGTCGCCGTGACCATGGCGGCGGTGTGCGGTGCGTTGCGCAACGGGTTGTCTTCGCGATCCAGGCGGCCATCTTCCACGGCGCGGATTTCGTCGCGGATCTGGATCATGGCGTCGATGAAACGATCGAGTTCATGCTGCGATTCGCTTTCCGTCGGCTCGACCATCAGCGTGCCCGCCACCGGGAAGCTCAGCGTCGGCGCATGGAAGCCGAAGTCGATCAGGCGCTTGGCGACGTCCTCGGCACCGATGCCCGTGGCGTCCTTCAGCGGGCGAAGATCGAGGATGCATTCGTGCGCGACCAGGCCGTTGCGGCCGGTGTAAAGCGTCTTGAAATGCGGGGCGAGGCGCTTGGCGATGTAGTTGGCGTTGAGCAGCGCGACCTGGGTGGCCTTGCGCAGGCCCGCCGTGCCCATCAGTGTGATGTACATCCAGGAGATGGGCAGGATCGAGGCCGAACCGAACGTCGCGGCGCTGACCATGCCGACGTCGCCTTCTCCACCCAGCGAGCGCGGAAGGAACGGTGCAAGGTGCGACTTGACCGCGCACGGGCCGACGCCCGGGCCGCCGCCGCCGTGCGGAATGCAGAAGGTCTTGTGCAGGTTGAGGTGTGAGACGTCCGAACCCCACTTGCCGGGCTTGGCGACACCGACCAGCGCATTCATGTTCGCGCCGTCGGTATACACCTGGCCGCCGTGCTCGTGGACGATGTCGCAGATGGCGACCACGTCTTCCTCGAACACGCCGTGCGTGGACGGATAGGTGATCATCAGCGCGGCGAGACGGTCGGAGTATTTCTCGGCCTTGGCACGGATGTCGTCGACATCGACGTTGCCGTTGCTGTCGCACTTGGTGACGACTACCGTCATGCCGCACATCTGTGCCGACGCCGGATTGGTGCCATGCGCCGATTCCGGAATGAGGCAGATGTCGCGATGTTCCTCGCCGCGAGAGCGATGGTAGGCGCGAATGGCGAGCAGGCCCGCGTATTCGCCCTGCGCGCCGGAGTTCGGCTGCAGGCTGACCGCGTCGTAACCCGTACACTCGACAAGCATGGCTTCGAGTTCGTCGATCAACTGCTTGTAGCCGGTGGCCTGCGAGGCCGGAGCCAGCGGATGGATGTTCGCGAACTCCGGCCACGTCACCGGAATCATTTCCGCGGTGGCGTTGAGCTTCATCGTGCACGAACCAAGCGGAATCATCGTGCGGTCGAGCGCGAGATCCTTGTCGGCGAGGCCGCGCAGATAACGCAGCAACTCATGTTCGCTATGGTGCGTGTTGAATACCGGATGCTGCAGGAAGTCGACGTCGCGGCGAAGTCCGGCGGGCAGGGCGTTTCCCGTGGTCGCGTCCAGCGCGTCGATATCGTCGATCTTTGCGCCGAATACGCCGGCCAGCGCAACGACGTCCGCGCGCGTGGTCGTTTCGTCGAGACTGATGCCGACACTGGATGCATCGATGGCGCGCAGGTTGATGCCCGCGTTATTCGCGGCTGCGTGGATCGCCTTCGCATCGACGCCGGTGACGTGCAATGTGTCGAAGAAGTTGTCGCCGACGGCGACGTTCGCGCCGCGCAGGGCGCCGGCGAGGATCGCGGTAAGGCGATGCGTTCGGTTGGCGATGCGGGCCAGGCCTTCGGGGCCGTGATAGACGGCGTACATGCTCGCCATGACGGCAAGCAGGACCTGGGCGGTACAGATGTTGGATGTCGCCTTCTCGCGACGGATGTGCTGTTCGCGCGTTTGCAGCGTGAGCCGATATGCCGGCTTGCCTTCGCTGTCGACCGACACGCCGATCAGGCGGCCCGGCATCGAGCGCTTGTAGGCATCGCGGCAGGCGAGATAGGCGGCGTGCGGGCCGCCGAATCCGAACGGCACGCCGAAACGCTGGCTGTTGCCGACGACGATATCTGCACCCCAGCTACCCGGCGAAGCGATCAGGGTAAGCGCGAGCAGGTCGGTTGCTACGGCAACGATGCCGCCGCGGGCGTGCACGGCTTCGGACAGTGCGCGGTAATCGTTGATGCGGCCGAATGTATTCGGATACTGCAGCAGCACGCCGAAGCTATCGACGGTCGAACCTTCGCTGTCGTCGCCGATGTGCAGTTCGATACCGATGCCGTCGGCGCGCGTACGCAGCACTTCGAGCGTCTGCGGATGAATGTCGCGCGATACGAAGAACACGTTGGACTTCGACTTCGCGGAGCGCTTTGCCAGCGTCATCGCTTCGGCGGCGGCGGTGGCCTCGTCGAGCAGCGAAGCGTTGGAGATATCCATGCCGGTGAGATCGGCGACCATCGTCTGGAAGTTGATGAGCGCTTCCATGCGGCCCTGCGAGATTTCGGCCTGGTAGGGCGTATACGCCGTGTACCACGCCGGGTTCTCCAGCACGTTGCGCAGAATGACGTTCGGCGTGTGGGTGCCGTAGTAGCCCTGGCCGATGAAACTGCGGTAGACGGTATTGCTATCGGCGATAGCGCGAATTTTCGCGAGAGCCTCCACTTCCGTGATGCTGTCGGGCAGCGCGAGCGGAGCGGGCGACTTGATCGAGCCGGGGACGATCGCATCGGTCATCGATTCGAGCGATGCGTGGCCGACGACGCGCAGCATTTCCGCGATCTCGGCATCGTTCGGGCCGATGTGGCGCTCGACGAAGGCGTCGTGATGCTCGAGCTCGCGCAGCGAGGAAAAGGATTTCTGGCTCATGGCGTTAGGGGCGTCCGGGTACAACGTGCCGTGCCGCACGTGGGGCGCCCCTCTGTCCTTTTGCCTGAGAGTTTGGAAGCGATGGAACCGCCTCTTGCACCTTCGGCGCCGGATTCAACCGGTCTCTCCAGAGTCTTTCCCCGCGCGGTGGTATGGGAGCCTGAGCGATTACGGGCGTTGCGCCTTCGGCAGCGGGTCGGGCCCGCTTCTCCCACCGAACGATATGCCAGCGATTATACCCGCCTCGGTAAGGGATTGCCGACAGGCTGCCCGGATGGGCAGGGGCCTATCCGGGGATAGGACCGCCTCATTTGGCGCCGTTTTTGGGTGGGTGGATGCCGATAGCTGCGCGGGTCCCCGTCCCGGAAGGGGAGCGGGTCATGGGTCGACTGACTGTAGGTCCGGAGCTTGTTGGTTTCGTACTGCAGTGAATGTCTGCGAAAACGCTTTCATTGGACGGCATATGGCCAGTCCTCGCAAAGTGTCGGCCACGTCGGTGCCTAGGAATTCTTCTGAAGTCCCTGCTCTATGGTTGAGCCGGGCCACACAAGGAGGTTCCCATGAAAAAAGTCTTCTCCCGCCGCCCGCTTACGGCGGCTGTTTTCCTGGCCTGCACGTGCTGCGCTGCTGGCATTTCGGCGACAACGTCAGGGTTGCTGCCGACCACCGTCGTCGTCTTCGGGCAAGGCGCCATGCCCGAAGGGCGGCACGGCGAGACAATGAAGACTGTGCCGATCGCATCGCTTGAGCGGACCGATCTGGCGCGTCTGTCGAGCGACGAATTCCGGAAGATGCTTGTTACGGTTTCGTCGAGCGCATTGCCTTTGTCCGTCGGGGACGACGAGGTGCTTCGCCAGCTCGTCGGTTCGGGGGTGCCAGTATTCATTCGCATGGATGCCCGCTCCGAGATGGACAGGTCGATGGTAGCGAAGACTTTCGGTATTTCATCCGGGGGTGCGAATTTCCTGCTCCGTAAGGACAGCCTTCGGGGGACTCAGTTGTTCGTGGGAGGAGATGGTGCGACATGGGATAGTGATGAAGTGTCGCGTCTGCTGTCGGTCATGCGTTCCACCGAGCGCGACCGTCCTGTAAGCACGAATGGCGAGCCCGTCGAACTCGACGAGGCCGCACCGGAGGCGTCGCGCCCGGCCCGGCATTTCGACATCAACTTTCCGGATGCAACGAATGAGATCACCGGAGTCGTTGGCATCGATATCGTACGCAGCCACACCGGATCGGCGGACAACAAAATGATCACGGTCATCTCGTCCGCCACCATTGCACCGGCACGTCACGGGCTCGTCCGGACGAAGGTGAAGGGACGAGATGGCTGGGGAGCATTCGCGCCGTTGCAATACAGCGTGCGTCACAGCGTGCGGGCGCAGGGTATCGTTCCTACCTATCTCGACCATTTTCCTCTGACGGATGGCGCGACGACGTTCAAGCAAACGACGACAAAGACGGAGGGTTTTACCATCGGAGGATCGGTGGGTTCGGAAGTCAGCACGACCGGTAAGCCCGACGAGGGGCTGGCTGCGAAGTTGCCTTTCAATGTGTCGCTTGGATATTCCAGCATGAAGTCGACCGCCCTCGAGACGGAGTTCACGGATTACTCGCTCCGTGCGGCGGGCGGGGTGGAGGGCGATGTGACCTGGACGGCAGTGCTGGCGCCCGTAAAGCGGGAACCGCTGGATGCCTATGCGAGGCGCCCTATATTTCCGGCCAAGGTCTTGGAGCGCTTCAACGCGCATCTCACGCCGATGATGCACGCAGCTTCGCTGCAGGACTGGTCCCGGTGGAAAGTGCCGGGAACCTACGAGGGTGACGTGACCGTCGATGTAGCGGCAGGATATGAGTTGTGGCAATACGCATCCTATGAAAGTAGCCCCGGTAAGCATGTTTTCGATACGACGCCCATTCGTCGCGACGTATCGGCGCCCTGGACAATCGATATGTCCGATCCCTATCTGACGCCTGAGATCACGGTCCTTATTCAGTCGGTTGAGCGGTCCGGCGGATGCATGGTGGACGATGGTGGCGTCGTTGGTCTGGCTGCGTGCGATGCGGGCCTTCGTCATCAACTATGGGGATTGGATGCGCAAAGCCGGTATGTAAATCGTGGATCGGGCCGTTGCCTGGCGATCGATGAAGCCAGCAAATCCGTCATTGCCGCACGGTGCGTCACGCTATCGCCCAGCCAGCAGTGGCAGTGGCGTGCCGACAGGCTCCATGCATTAAGCGATCCCGAGCGATATCGGTTGTTCGTCCAGGGAGGTCAGGTGCGGTACGACGCGCCTCCGGGCCGATTCGACGACATTCCGGTGAATCCGTATACCCCCGTACTTCTGCCTTGGGCGGGCTATCCGTCCAGGCCGACCAAGGGGGACTTCATACCTTCGCCGGGAACCACGAAGACCGACCGGATTCCCGATAACTGGGCGGATGATTACTCGGCGGTAGGGGCGGAACAGCGTTGGCGGATCCAGGTGTTGCGTGCAGGGCTTTGACCTGGCGACCAATACTTGCTGCTCGCGACATTGACCAGGCATATCATCGGACTTCCCCGTTAAAGGATGTCCGATGACTGTGCCGCCGTTTCGCCTTGGGTGCATCGATCACGTCGTCTTGCGTGCGATCGATAGTGCCGTCATGCAGCGTTTTTATTGCGATGTACTCGGATGCCGCGAAGAGCGCCGTCAGGATGACATCGGGCTCGTTCAGCTGCGCGCGGGTTCGTCGCTTATCGATCTGGTTTCGATGGACGGCAAGCTCGGGGGTATGGGAGGTGCCGCGCCGGGCTCCGAAGGGCACAACGTCGATCACATCTGCCTGAGTGTCGAAGGTTATGACGAGGCGGCCATCAAGGCGCATCTGCAGGCACACGGCGTGCGCATTGGCGACATCGGATCGCGCTACGGCGCGCAGGGCGAGGGCCCGTCGATCTATCTCTACGATCCGCAGGGAAATATGGTGGAGCTCAAGGGGCCGCCGGCATCCGTAGCGTGACCGGATTCGCACGCGAATCTAAACGCCGGAAACGACAAAGCCCGCATCGCTGCGGGCTTCGTCTACAATTGGTGCCCAAGAGAGGACTCGAACCTCCACGGTTTTACCCGCTAGTACCTGAAACTAGTGCGTCTACCAATTCCGCCACCTGGGCAGGTGTCACAAGACGTTCGCGCCTCGTGAGCCGCGTAGATTAGGCATCGGCCCGTGGCTTGTCAACAGTCTGTTTACATCGGATGCGAAAATACCGCGTCCCTCCATACAAGGTTTCTACGTGACAAAAACCAAGCAAGGCTCCGGCGGTCCGCGCGGACCGAGAAAGCCCAGGGCCACGCGTCCGGCGAAAGCGCTCGAGCGCTATAAGGACGCCATGCCGCCCCGGCCGGTCGATCCGCAGGCCGATCGCGAAGCGAAGCGCTACGAACAGCCCATTCCCAGCCGCGAGGCGATTCTGGCGCTGCTGAACGACCGCGGCGAGCTTCTTTCGGCCGAGGCCATCGCGCTCGCGCTGGGTCTGTTCACCGAATACGACATCAACGCGCTGGGCAAGCGCCTGGCGGCGATGATCCGCGACGGGCAACTGCTGCAGAACCGCCGGGGCACCTACGCCCCTGCCCAGAAGCTCAGCCTGTTGCCCGGCCGGGTGATCGCCAATGCCGAAGGCTACGGCTTCCTTCGCCCGGACGAGGGGGGCGAAGATCTCTATCTGTCGCCGCAGCAGATGCGCACCGTACTGCATGGCGATCGCGTGCTTGCCAGCGTCGTCGGCATCGACCGCCGCGGCCGCCGTCAGGGCGCCATCGTCGAAGTGCTGGAACGCCGCTCGCCGCGCCTCGTCGGTCGCATCGTCATCGAGAACGGTATGACGCTGGTCGAACCCGATGATCGTCGCCTGCACCAGAACATCATGATTCCCGCCGGTCGCGAAGCCGGCGCGCGCCAGGGCCAGATCGTGGTCGTCGAGATCACCGATCCACCCACCGCGCATCGCGGGCCGCTCGGTACGATCCGGGCCGTCCTTGGCGAACGTCTGCAGCCGTCGCTGGTGGTCGAAATGGCCATCGCGAGTCACGACCTGCCTCACGAATTCCCGCCGCAGGTCATCCGCCAGGCGGAAGAGGTTGAGCCGCAGGTCACCGCCGCCGACCGCGCCGGCCGTACCGATATCCGCCACCTTCCGCTGGTCACCATCGATGGCGAGGACGCGCGCGACTTCGACGATGCCGTGTATGCCGAGCCGCTGAAGGATGGCGGTTTCCGCCTGATCGTCGCGATTGCCGACGTATCCCATTACGTGCCGGTGGGCACGCCGCTGGATGCGGAAGCCTACGAGCGCAGCACGTCGACGTATTTCCCGGGCTTCGTCGTTCCGATGCTTCCGGAAACGCTTTCCAACGGCATCTGTTCGCTGATGCCGAAGGTCGAGCGCATGTGCATGGTCTGCGACATGGAGATCGACGAAGAGGGCGAAGTCGTCCGTTCGAAGTTCTACGACGCGGTGATGCTTTCGCATGCGCGCCTGACCTATAACAAGGTCTGGCAAGCCGTGGGCGAGCGCAATCGCGACGTCCGGCAGGAAATCTCCGATGTCCTGCCGCAGGTCGAGAACCTGCATCGCCTGTATAAATCGATGGCCAAGGCGCGCAAGCGTCGCGGTGCGATCGACTTCGAAACTCCCGAGGTGAAGTTCAGCCTGGCGCAGTCGGGCGAAGTGGTCGCCATGGGTGCGCAGCAGCGTAACGATGCGCACAAGCTGATCGAGGAATGCATGATCGCGGCGAATGTGCAGGCCGCGAAGTTCCTGTCGAAGCGGAAAGTGCCCGCACTGTATCGCGTGCATGCGCCGCCGCCGGCGGAAAAATACGAAGACCTGCTGCAGTTCCTGCGCGAGTTCAAACTGAAAATGCCACCGGCCGACGAAGTCACGCCAGCCGATTTCTCCGCGTTGCTGCGGAAGGTGCACGATCGTCCGGAAGCGATGCTGATCCAGTCGGTGCTGCTGCGTGCGCAGAGCATGGCGGTGTACCACCCCGAGAATCAGGGACACTTCGGTCTGGCCCTCGACGCGTATGCGCACTTCACCTCGCCCATCCGTCGCTATCCCGACCTGCTGGTTCACCGCGCTATCCGTTACGCCATCGCGAAGAAGAAGCCAGCCGAATATACCTACACCGAAGCCGAGATGGCCGCCATGGCCATCCATTGTTCGCAGCGCGAGCGCCGTGCGGAAGAGGCCGAGCGCGATGTCGACGAGCGTTTCAAGTGTGCGTGGATGGAAAAGCACGTTGGCGAGGAATTCGACGGCACCGTGACCGGCGTGACCTCGTTCGGCCTGTTCGTGGAACTGACCGAGTCGCGCGTGTCGGGCCTGGTTCATGTCTCCCAGCTACCGAACGACTACTACAAGTTCGATCCCATCCGTCACCTGCTGTCGGGCGAGCGTGTGGGTACGCAGTACCGGTTGGGCGACCACGTACGCGTGCAGGTGCTGAGAGCAAGTCTGGAAGATCGCAAGATCGACTTCCGCCTCGTGGCGCTGGTGGCAGCACCGGTACGTGGCACGGCGAAGGAAGCGCCTGTCGCGAAGCCCGCCGCGAAGTCGGGCATGAGTGCCGCCATCGGTCGTGCGGCGAAGGCCGTCGGCCGCGTATTCGGTCGCGGTAAGAAGGTCGCCAGCGAACCGCGTGCGAGCGATAATCCGCCTCCCGCGCCGAAGCCCCCGTCGCGTCGACGCGACGAGCCGGACGTGGCACCGCCGCGTTCCACGCGCCGGAAGGTCGAGGTCGAAGTGCCAAGGCCCTCGCGTCAAGGTGGCAAGGCGGCGCCGTCCGGTAAGGGCGGTAAGCCTCGCGCATCGGGCGACGCACCGTCGAAACCGGCGCGTAAAACGACACCGCAGAAACCAAGGAGCAAGCCCCGGTCATGAGTGAAACCTGGATAGTCGGCATCAATCCGGTCGAAGGCGCACTTGCCAACGATCCGGAACGTGTCCGCGAAGTACTGACCGAGCAGGGCTCGAAGAACGCGCGTGTCGGCGAAATCGCCGACACCGCGCGCAAGCTGAAGATTCCGGTGAAGCCGGTGGCGCGCGAGCAGCTGGAAAAGCTGGGCGGCGAAGTGCGGCATCAGGGCGTCATCGCGCGCTATGACGTTCCGCCCCTTCGCGGCGAGAACGACCTGCCCGATCTGCTGAAGGCCGCTGGTGCGAATGCGCTGGTGCTTGTACTCGATGGCGTGACCGATCCGCATAATCTCGGCGCTTGCCTGCGTAGTGCGGCGGCGGCGAACGTTACGGCGGTCGTTGTGCCGAAAGACCGCGCTGTCGGCATTACGCCGACGGTGCGCCGTGCCTCGGCGGGCGGTGCCGATCTGGTGCCCGTGATCGCGGCGACGAATCTCGCACGCGCCATGCGCATGCTGAAAGATGCCGGTGTCTGGATCACGGGACTGGATGGCGACACTCAGCAGTCGATCTACGGCATCGACCTCAAAGGTCCTATCGCACTCGTCATGGGTAGCGAAGGAGACGGCATGCGTCGGCTGACCCGCGACACCTGCGATTTCGTGGCTCGCATTCCGATGCCGGGAAGCATGGAGAGCCTCAACGTCTCCGTGGCGACGGGTATCGTCCTGTTCGAGGCATTGAGGCAGCGTGGAGGCAAGTAATGGAAACGCACTTTCTGTGGCATGACTGGACGGGGCTTGCCGGCGTCATCCTGGTCCTGATCGCCTTCTTCCTGCTCCAGGCACACAAGCTCGGCGGTCACTCGTACGTGTATCAGTCGATGAACCTGCTCGGTGCGCTGGGCATACTGCTGTCGCTGATCTTCGGCGAGTTCAATCTGTCGGCGTTCCTGCAGGAACTGGCCTGGTTCCTGATCAGCGCTTACGGCATCGCGCGCGGCGTTCGTGAACGGCGCGCGATGAAAATCACCGCCCTATAGGCGGATCGTCCTGAGTATGGGGCGGTCGGATGCAACGTTCGGTCGCCCCATATATTTGCCGTGACGACTTTTTGTATTCCGGGCAATTGTGCATAGGGCGGCACCTCGCCCGAATCGGGGTGATGCGTCGCCGCGTGATGCCATCGGCCTTCTCTTTGCGTCTGCCTCGGACGATAGGATTCATTTAGGCGCACGGGCAACCTACGTAATGAAGGTACTCATCCTTCAGGTTGATCTCATATGCACGGTCGGTTTCATCCGGCCGCGCAGGACAATGAGATCTGACGTCAGGTTGATGGCAGAGGAAGCGATCTATGATTGTTAAAAAACAAAACCGAATACGCGCATGCGCAATCGGATTGCTGGCACTGCTGTCGGTAGTGCAAGTCGGCCCTCCGTTATATGCCAGTTCACCAGGCGACGATTCGGAATGGCTTTTGCCAGACGACAACGAGCACGTCGAGCTATCTCCCGCAACTGCGGCTTTGGACGGTTCGTCGGAATCCAATTTCGTTCCGGTTTCTGGCGACACAACATTCGTAGTGAGTGGCGCTGAGCTGCACGACAGTTCAGACGAAATGATGATCTACAAAAATGGCAAGCCGCTTGGTCAGGGAACGTATTGGATCGAGTCGAAGAAGGTGGTGTTGGGCGCTGGAGCCCTAGTTGACGGTGCGAACCGCCTATATCTCGTTGGCCGCGACAAGGAAGGGCGCACATTCGAACATGAGGCGATGTTATGGGCAGGTGAGAATACGATCGCAGGTATCGTCTACGACGATGAAAGTCGTCCGCTGGGCGGCGTAATAGTTCGCATTGCCGCTGCACATGCGCCGGGTGTCGGTAGTCAGAGAATTACGGATGGAGACGGTCGTTTTTCATTTGAAAGCGTGCCTCGCGATGAAATGCTCATAAATGTATCGGCCGATGGATTTATGCCGAAAAATATGCAATTGAATGCCAAGAATTTTTCTGAAGTGCGTCTAAGGCGTCTGGGTGCTGCAAGTGAAATTCAGAATAACGACTTTAGTCAGGGTGTAGAGGGATGGGGCGGAACGAATCTCAATATAGTTCCGCATAGCGAGGAAGCTCCAGTTAACAAGTCAAGTTCTACCAAGAAGCTAGGGCGTCGTATGGATGGGAAGTCCGCTGATTTGTATGACCTGCGCAAGCTTGTTACGGCAAGAGATTCGAACAATGATCTTTTTTAATCGACAAGGGGTAAGGGGCCGCAAGCCGCTGCGAGAGCCTTTGACGTGCGAGTTGGCGCAAGAGCGGTCAAGCTTCGCTATCGTTTTGTTACCAGCGAAATTCCAGGGGGATACTTTGGAACCGCTTTCGATGACTTCTTCACCGTGATAATGGTGTCCGGAAAGACGGGGCAGACAGCTACATCGAACGGAACGATGAACACCTTGGGAAGGCCAGCGTTTTCCGCAAGCGGTTACACCGCATGGCGAGAACTCACTTTGCCGGTTGATCCGGAGGGCGACACGGTTCATGTTGAACTTTCTGTTTCGAATGTGGGTGACGCGGATTACGATTCAGCCCTGTTGATCGATATGGTCGAAGAGCCCGCACTTTTGATATCGGATGCAAAGTTATATGACATTGATGGCTCCGTACTTGAATATTTGAGCGCAGATAGCCATCCGTACCTTGGCGGGACAAGCCCCGTCCACGGAACGATTTCTCTTAAAGGTGCGCCAGGCGAAAAAATCAAATCGGTTGTGCTCGAAATGCAGATGAATGGCAGGCGGATTGCATCGGAAGCGCTGGCGGAAGAGGCAAGTAAGTTGATGTATAAGGAGTTCGACGATAGCGGTTCCTTGGAAGTCTCTTCATCCATGCCGCTATTTAAGATTTCTTCATCGCAGTTCTCGATACCTGCACTTGCAGACGCAACGATCGGCATCGTTCTTCGTGCAACGACGGATAATGAGGAAGAGGCGGTCTATGATTTTGGTCGCCTTCCAGGATTGGCCCTGGCGGATTTCTTGCCTCGATATGGCGGCCGTGACGAAGCGCTTGGTGGTGATGGCTGGGCCACTCCCAGTACGATCAAGCTTGCGAGCGCCTTCCCCGATGCTACTTGGGGGGACTTTAGTAATTTGCATGCAGGGCCGTTTCCTCCGCACAAGGGGCATGCGCGGGGTATTGACGCAGATGGGTGGTTCGCTGGTTATCAGCGCCGCGATACCGCGGCGGCGGTGAAAATCATAGGAATGCTGAATTCGGATGTCGGAGCGCGGATAGGTATGTTCTTCGTAACGTACTCAAAGTCCGAAACTGATCAGTTCTGGAGTGGAATAAAGGATGTACAGCTGAATGATGGTCGATATGCTCGTGATGTAATTCGCCCACTAGCGGGCCATGCCACGCATTTCCATATTCGCGCACAGCCAAAGATTGAAGATCGGACAGCATCGACGGAGTGAATTCGGGCGTGACGTCGGCCTGCCGGAGTCTGATTGGCGGAGTATCTGAGCATCGCGCGCGGCGTTCGTGAACGTCGCGCGGCAAAGATTACTGCCCCGTAGTAGAATGGCGCCGGACCGACGCAACGTCGGTCCGGCTTCGGGGACGACCCTGAAGTCCGCGATTCGCGTTCCATTCGTTCGCGTTTAGCATTGCTTCGGATCGCGCTCAAGGGCGCTTCTACATGGGGACGACCCCGTCTTTTCGGAGACATCCCATGTCGTGGATGGTGCTTTTTCTTGCTGGCCTTTTCGAGATCGCCTGGGCGATCGGGCTCAAATACACCGAAGGTTTTACGCGCCTGTGGCCGAGTATCGGAACCGGTGCGGCGATGGTCGTGAGTATCTATCTGTTGGCGATGGCGACAAGGCAGCTACCGATCGGTACCGCGTATGCGGTGTGGACGGGTATCGGCGCCGTGGGTGCCGTGCTGCTGGGTATCGTGTTGTTCGGCGAATCCGCCGCGCCGCTGCGTTTGCTGTGCGTGGCGCTGATCGTGGCGGGAATTCTTGGCCTGAAGATGACCTCGGGCGCGTGATGTTTCCGCGGACCTTGCAGGAGCCCGCAAGCGGGCTCCTGCAACAGGTAGTGCGGCGCGTTATTTGCGGTCGAAATCCGGGCTGGCCGTCAGGTCGCGCTTGGCGCGCGGCGCGACGAGCGGTTCGCCGTGGACGACGAACCAGACGTTCTCGGCGATATTGGTCGCGTGGTCGCCGATGCGCTCGATGTTTTTCGCCATGAACAGCAGGTGCGTGCATGGCGTGATGTTGCGCGGGTCTTCCATCATGTACGTGAGCAATTCACGGAAGAGGCCGGTATACGCTTCGTCGAGATCCGCGTCGTCCTTCCAGACCTGATAGGCGGCTTCGGCATCGCGGTCGCGGTAGGCCTTCAGTACGGTGCGCACTTCGGTGGCGGCGAGTTCGGCGAGATAGCCAAGCTTGGCGGCCGCACTGATGGGAGCCACCATGCTCAGCGGGATCGACCGCTTCGCGACGTTGGCCGCGTAGTCGCCGATGCGCTCGATGTCGGCTGCGATACGCAGTGCCGCGAACACGTTGCGCAGATCGCCCGCGATCGGTGCGCGCAGGGCGAGGAGTCGAACCACGTCGTGGCTGATTTCCTGCTCCAGGGCATCGATGGCTTCGTCGTTGTCGACGACGCGCTGGGCGGCGCGCTCGTCGCGGCGTTCGACGACGTCGATGGCCGATTCCAGCTGCGTGACGGACAGCTCGCCCATGCGGACGATTTCGCCGGTGAGGCGGGTCAGCTCGTCGTCGTAGCTCTTGATGATGTGTTCGCGGGGCGTGTTCATGCGCTTTGCCTTCAATAGGGTCGTGGCGGAGGACTTAACCGAAACGGCCGGTAATATAGTCTTCAGTCTGCTTCTTGTTCGGCTTGGTGAAGATCTTCTCCGTACGGTCGAACTCGACCAGCTCGCCCATGTACATGAACGCGGTAAGGTCGGAACAACGCGCCGCCTGCTGCATGTTATGCGTGACGATGACGATTGTGAAATCGTTCTTCAGTTCCTCGACCAACTGCTCGATGCGGCTGGTCGCGATCGGGTCCAGGGCGGAGGTGGGTTCGTCGAGCAGCAGCACTTCCGGTTTCAGGGCGATGCCGCGGGCGATGCAAAGGCGTTGCTGCTGACCGCCGGAGAGGCCGAGCGCGCTCTGCTTCAGTTTGTCTTTCACCTCGTCCCACAGGGCGGCGCTGCGCAGCGCCTGTTCGACGCGGCTTTCCATGTCGGTACGGGAGAGCTTCTCGTGATGACGAATGCCGTAGGCGACGTTCTCGAAGATCGTCATGGGAAACGGCACGGGCTTCTGGAAGACCATGCCTACCTTGCTGCGCAGGCGATTCAGCGAGTATTTCGCGTCGAGGATGTTCTCGCCGTCCAGCACGATTTCGCCCGTGGCGACCAGCTTCGGATAGATCGCGTAGATGCGGTTGAAGATGCGCAGCAACGTCGATTTACCGCAGCCGGACGGTCCGATGATGGCCGTGACCTTCTTCTCGGGAATATCCATCGCGATGTTTTTCAGCGCGTGGAAATCGCCGTAATGAAAGTTGAGATCGCGCACCGTCATTTTCGTCGGGAACTGCGAATTGTCGGGCGCGCCGGTCTGCGCGGTGGCGGCGAAGCTGGGGGCTGCTTCGTTCATGTTAGTCATGGGACACCTTGGAGCGCGAGAACGCGAAGCGGGCAGTGAGGCTGAGCAGCAGGACGAACATGGTCAGGACGAATGCGCCGGCCCACGCGAGCGTGTTGATATCCGGGCTGGGATCCTTCGTGTATTCGTAGATGACCTGCGGAAGACTCGGCATCTTGTCCAGCGGATTGAACGTCATGAAATTGTTGCCGAACGCCGTGAACAGCAGCGGTGCCGTTTCGCCGCTGATGCGGGCGAGCGCGAGCAGCACGCCGGTCACGATGCCCGAGCGCGCCGAGCGGATCAGGATCTGGATCGTCAGCTTCCATTGCGGCACGCCAAGCGAAAGCGCGGCCTCGCGCAACGTGGAAGGTACCAGTCGAAGCATTTCGTCGGTCGTGCGGACAATGACGGGCAGCGCGATCAGCGCGAGCGCGATGCCACCGGCGAAGCCCGAGAACGTGATGTCGCCGTTGGTCGCCCACTTCATCGGCAGCACGATGATCGTATAGGCGAACAGGCCAAGCACGATCGACGGCGCGGAAAGCAGGATGTCGTTGAGGAAGCGGATAATCGGACCGAGGCGCGAACGCAGCGAGTACTCCGACAGCCACGTACCCGCCATCACGCCGATGGGCGTGGCGATCAGGATGCCCAGCGTGTTGAGGATCAGGCTGCCGACCATTGCATTGGCCAGGCCGCCTTCTTCGCGATACGCGGTGATCTTCGTGAACAGCTGCGGCTTGATGGCCGCAATACCCTGGCTGAGGGTTTCCCAGAGAATCCACGCCAGGAAGATAAGGCCGATGCCGGTGGCCGCGACGCTGAGCACCATCGCCACGATGTTCTTGATGCGGCGTTTTGCGTAGATATGCGAGGAAGCCATCAGCGACCCTCCCGGTTGCCCAGCTGGCGCAGCATGAGGCGCGCGATCAGCAGGACGATGAAGGTGACGACGAAGAGCAGGAAGGCCAGCGCCATCAATGCCGACTTCTGCAGGCCTTCGGCTTCGCCGAACTGGTTGGCAATGGTCGAGGCGATAGAACTACCCGTTTCCAGGATCGACGGCGTGAACTTGAAGGTATTGCCGAGCACGAAGGCCACCGCCATCGTCTCGCCCAGCGCACGGCCAAGGCCGAGGAAAACGCCGCCTATCACCGCCGAGCGGGTATACGGAAGCACGATGTCCCAGACCACTTCCCACGTGCTGGAACCCAGCGCGTACGCCGACTCCTTGAGGCGGGTGGGTACGGTCTGGAAAACCTCGCGCATGACCGACGAAATGAACGGGATGATCATGATTGCGAGCACCATGCCCGCGGTCAGCACGCCCGCGCCGAAGAAGGGGTAATCGCTGGAAAAGAATTTCGCGATCCAGGGCACGTGCTGCACGAGCCAGGAAACCTGGCCGTCGGGCGGCGCGTCGCTGAAGTTGTTCATCAGCCACGGCTTGATGTGCTCGGCGACGAACGGGGCGAAAATGAAGAGGCCCCACATGCCGTAGATGATCGACGGGATACCCGCGAGCAGTTCGATGGCGGAGCTGACCGGACCGCGCAGCCACGACGGGGCGATCTCGGTGAGAAAGAGTGCGATGCCGAAGCTGATCGGCACGGCGATGAGCAGGGCGATGAGCGCCGTGACCACGGTACCCATGACCGGAACGAGGGCGCCGAAGCGGTCGTTGCCCGGATCCCAGGCGTCGCTGGTAAGGAAGCCCCAGCCGAAGGTTCTGAATGCGTCGCTGCCACCCCAGAGGGTCGATGCGGCCGCGCCGATCAGCGAAGCCAGGACGAGCAGGGCACAGGCTTTGAGCACCCACCCGAAGACACGGTCGTTGCGTGCATCTCGCGCGTTGCGCGCCGCCTCCGCCTGCCGGGCGGGTGAGACGGGAAGACTGATGCTTGCATGCATGGGGCCGGCTTTCCTCTGGATCATTACGGCGATGGGTCGCCGCCCCTCAAGGGACGGCGACCCGCCTTTACGTCACGTCGTGGCCGATGGCCCGACGGTATGTCTTAGTTCTTGAACTCGGCCGACCAGTAACCTTCGATCTGCTTGACCAGCGTGTCCGGCAGGGCAACGTAGTCGAGCGAAGCGGCCTGTTCCTGACCGTTCTCGAGGGACCACTTGAAGAAGTCGAAAGCCACCTTGGCATGCGACGCGTTCTTCGCCTTCTTGTACATGATGACCCACGTGGTCGCCGTGATCGGCCATGCCTCGGCACCCGGCGCGTTGGTCATGATCAGGTTGAAGTCCTTGGAGCTCTTCCAGTCGGCCGTGGCGGCGGCGGCGGCGAACGACTTGGCGTTCGGCTGCACCCAGGCGCCCGAGGCGTTCTTGAGCTGGGCGTAGGTGATCTTGTTCTTGGTCGCGTAGGCGTACTCGACGTAACCGATCGAACCCGGGATCTGGCGCACGTACTGCGACACGCCTTCGTTACCCTTGCCACCCACGCCAGCCGGCCATTCGACGGCCGTGCCGAACTTCACCTTGGTCGCCCACTCGTTGCTGACTTTCGAGAGGTAGTTGGTGAAGTTGAACGAGGTGCCCGAACCGTCCGAGCGATGCACGACCGTGATCTTGAACGACGGAATCGTCAGGCCAGCATTGAGGGCGACGATCTTCGGATCGTTCCAGTTGGTGATCTTGCCGAGGTAGATGTCGGCGAGGGTTTCGCCGTCCAGCTTCAGCTGACCGGCTTCGATGCCCTTGATGTTGACGACGGGCACGATGCCGCCGACCACGACCGGGAACTGACCCAGGCCGAACTGCTGGAGGTCTTCGGCCTTCATCGGAGCATCGGACGCGCCGAAGTCGATGGTGCCTTCCTTGATCTGGGCGACGCCGGCGCCGGAACCGACCGACTGGTAGTTGAGCTTGTTGCCGGTCTTCTCGGCATAGGTCGCCGACCACTTGGAAAGCACGGGGTATACGAAGCTCGAGCCGGCACCGGTGATGTCGGTGGCCTGGGCGGCCATGCCGAACAGGGAGGCGGCGACGATCGTGGCGATGCGGAGTTTGCTTGAGGTCAACACGGTAGTTCCTCGGATGGAAGGTGTCGGGCGAGCCCGCCCGCTCTCTATATTTCAGGGGTCCCGTGTTGCAATGAAATGAGTTAATTGTTTCAGCTGTATGACACCCACCGTCCGGCTGTCGTCGTCCGGGCCGGGGGATGGGCCTGCAACTGCCGCTGGGCCTCGTTTTCACGAGGTTGTACGCGGACAACCTGTTTCCCCTGACCGGAGATGGTGAGGGGTGTTTGTTACAGGTTGATGATGGGAGAGGGGCTGGGAGGCTCCTCTTTCCCGCTCAGGGGTGACGGAGAGGGAGATGGCAGCATTGCGCGGAACGAAAGCGAGTCCTTTAGAGAACCACAACCCCCGCCTGATCCCGTTCCAGCAACTCCAGCCTGCGCCAGCGGTTCACGATCTCGCAGAAAAGCTCCGCCGTGCGCTCCGCGTCGTAAACCGCAGAGTGCGCCTCGCGGGCGTCGAACTCGATGCCCGCCGCGAGAACGGCCTTGCTCAGGACAGTCTGGCCATAGGCCAGGCCGCCGAGCGTGGCGGTGTCGAAGCTGCTGAAAGGATGGAACGGGTTGCGCTTGTGGCCCACGCGACGGACGGCCGCGTTCAGGAAGGCCAGGTCGAAGGCCGAGTTATGGCCGACGAGTACGGCCCGCTGGCAGTCGGCATCGCGCATCGCCGTGCGTACGCCATTGAATACGTGATCCAGCGCCACCCGTTCGGTCAGCGCGCCGCGGAAGGGATGATCGGGATCGATGCCCGTGATCTCCAGCGAGCGCGGATCGATGTTCGCGCCCGGGAAGGCCTCTACATTCGCCGAAATGGCCGGTAGCGGCACGACCAGGCCCGACGGTTCCATGGCGATGGGGACGACCGCGATCTCCAGCAGGGCATCGCGTTCCGGGTCGAAACCGCCCGTCTCGACGTCTACGACGACGGGCAGAAACCCCCTGAACCGCTCGGCCATGCGCAGGGCGGTGCTGTTGCTCGGTTTATCCATGCGCGAAGGATATCAGCCCCGCGACCGGCGGTTCCTGCCCCTTTGGCGATCCAGATGTTAAGGCCGCGTACCGGTGTCTTTGTTTTGTCATAAAAACTGCATCGAACGGTAAACGGGCGAGCCCATGCTGCGCGCCGTCAGACCCCTCCTTGAGAAATTTCGTATGGGGTGACAGGGGGAAGCCATGCCTTATTCAATCAAGCGGAGACATTCCATGCGTTCCACATTGCTCGCGGTAGCTATCGCCACCGGCTTGGGCGTTACCAGCTTCTCGGCTCTCGCCGCGACGCCGAAAGCCACGAAGCCGCCGGCCCGGGTCACGGTCGATGCCGCCACGCTCGAGCAGATGCAGGCCCAGCTTGCGGCGCTGCAGGCGAAGGTCGCCGAGCTCGAGACCAAGCAGGACGCACAGGCCGACGCTCAGGTCGAGACGGCTCAGGCTGTCAACAACGTCCAGGTCGCCGCCGCCAAGCCGGTCGAAGATCTGGCGAAGCGGTTCGACAAGATCGACAAGCTGGTGAATAACACGAAGATCGGCGGCACGATGTTCTTCGACTTCACCAACGTCGATCACAAGGAATTCGCCTCCACCGGCGCTGGCCACAAGGTTGATGGCCATGGCGCCACGAACGGCACCGGCTACGACGTGAAGCGCTTCTACCTGACGGTCGACCACCAGTTCGACGATATCTGGTCGGCTAACCTCACCACCGACTTCAACTACGTCTCGGCTATTTCGCAGACCAGCCTCTTCGTGAAGAAGGCTTACGTGCAGGGCAAGTTCGATCCGCTCTTCACGGTGCGCTTTGGTGCGGCCGACATGCCCTGGATTCCGTTCGTCGAGAAGTGGTACGGCTACCGCTTCCTCGAGAACACCATCACCGACCGTTCGTTCGAAGGCGGTCGCGCGGGCTCCACGGCTAATGCCGGTGGCGTCGGCGCTTTCGGCAACTCGTCCGACTGGGGTATCCACGCCCTGGGCGCCACGACGGGCGACAACTCCATCAACTACCAGTTGTCGGTCGTCAACGGTCGCGGTTTCCGCAACCCGAGCCGTTCGGACAGCGTCGATGCGGAAGCGCGCTTCGGCTACTCGCCGATCGAGCAGATGGTTATCGCCGTGGGCGGTTACACCGGCAAGCGCGGCAACGACGTCCAGAACGGCCAGCCGACCCGCGATGCTTCGCGCGGCGACTTCATGGTGGCCTGGCGCGACAAGACCTTCGGCGTCGGTGGCGAATACTTCCACGCCCAGAACTGGGACGACATCCTGAAGTACGCGGGTACCGGCACGGCGCCGCTGTCCGTCAAGGACAAGGCCGATGGTTTCTCGCTGTGGGCCGACTGGAAGTTCCTGCCGCAGTGGGCCGTGTTCGCCCGCTACGATCGCCTGGACTATAAGTACACGACGCCGACCAACGCCGAGCGCAAGCTGAAAGACACGTACTACAACGCGGGTGTTTCGTACGACGTGTTCAAGAACCTGAAGCTCGCCCTGGCTTACAAGCACAACAAGCTCGATGGCCCGGACGCCACGAAGTATGAGTACAAGACGGACGAAGTTGGCTTCTGGGGTCTGCTGACCTTCTAAGCCGGAGTAGCGGTTATCTGAAAGGAGTTCGGCTCAGGGACGACAAGCGGCGGGCGCAAGCCCGCCGCTTTCTTTTGGTTCTTCACGCATTAGCGGGGACGGCTTGGCGTGTCGCGTCGAGCTTCGGACGAGGACAGCCGCCTCACGCTCGTGCGTCGGGGAGGCCGCGACCGGGTTGGCCCTTGGGGCCTTCGGCGCCGTCCCTGCGGGAGCGGGCCGTAGTTCCGCTTTCGCTTCTGTAGCTGTTCATCGCGGCCCTCGGCTAAGGCGGCCCCAAGGACCAACCCGGCCACGGCACCGTCGACGGCGGTTTGCTGAAGGAAGAGCACGAGCCGAGCAGGTGACGGAATCGAACCGGATACGGTCACCACCGGTCCTGCGTCACGCGCTGCTTTCCCCCACGTGACCACAACCTCCGGAAGAGCCGTCGGCCACCGCCCTCGACGCGACTTGCGCAACCGAGCGCGGCGGGGCGCAGCCATAGAGCAACAACCGCGCAGCGGTTCTCCTTTCCCGAGCGACGGTGAAGCCGGAGCGTCGAGGGCGGTGGCCGACGGCTCTTCGCGAAGCGTCCGAGCGCGAACGCGAACGCGATGGCAAAGCCGAGCCCTCCCGACCATGCGTGAAGAACCTTTCTCTTTGGACGTCTACTGAGAAATGTCGTATGCCGCACGACGGCGAAGCGTTGCGAATATCGTCGCGCATACACGGAAATGGCAAGTTTTTTCCGGATATTCCATTTGTTCAGCATGTTTATTAAGTTGCTGTAATAAATAAATTTTTTCCCAAGCTAAGCTGAATGTAAGATACGTCGAACGTCATTCCTTCAACACGTGTTGCATCGCCACACTTGCAAGGCGATTCGCGGCTGCGTAGGTTTTGCTCCATGAGCTTTCCGACGCTATCAGCAACCCGACGCATGACACGCACGATCCTCGTGCTGTTCGCGCTTCTGTTTGCCAGCGCCTGTCTGCATACGGCGTATGCCGCTTCGACTCATTCGGCAATGACCGGGCATGCCGCATCGCATGTATTCGCCAGCGTGGACGATGTCGCCGGCGGCGACGATCTTCTCGCCGACATGCCTTCGCTCGAAGACAACTGCGGCATCGACGACACACTTGTCGTTCCTCCCTCCACGACTCTTGCCGTGGCAAGGCTCGTCGCCTCCCGTCCCGTCGCGGACGTGAGGTCACTGATGTCGCACGAATCCCCTCAGGACTTGCGTCCTCCGATCGTCTGACACCGCCGTTGCGGGCCATGCCCGCCGGTCTTCCGTCCGATCGCTCTCCCCCGAACGCACTCAGGCGCGCGCTCGTGCGCGTCCTTCCCCCTATCGACAGAGGAATTTCCCATGGAACGTCTTATCCAGGGTTTCGATCGTTTTCGCCGCGACATGTCCGACGAACATCGCGAGCTATTCGCCAAACTCGCCTCAGGCCAGACGCCGCATACGATGTTCATCACCTGCGCCGATTCGCGCGTGATGCCCGAACTGCTTTTCAGCGCCAATCCGGGCGAACTGTTCGTGTATCGCAATGTCGGCAACATCGTGCCGCCGTACGCCCAGCACGTCAGCGGCGTAGTCGCCGCCATCGAATACGCGGTCACGGCGCTCAAGGTGCAGCACATTGTCATCTGCGGCCATTCGGATTGCGGCGCCATGAAGGCGCTGCAGAACCCCGCGTTGCTCAAGGGCAAGCCGTCCGTCGAGCAATGGCTGAAGCATGCGGATGTCGCCCGCTACGTCGTCGCCGAGAATCGTCCCACCATTCTCGGCGAGGAAGGACTGCGTTACCTCACCGAGGAAAACGTGGTCGGCCAGCTTGAGCACATGCGCACGCTGCCGGTCGTGGCGGCGGCGATGGCGAACGGCAGCCTGCGTATCCACGGCTGGATTTACGACATCGCTCGCACCGACATAACGGCCTTCGACGCCACGGAAGGACGTTTCCGTCCGCTGGTCGCCAACCTCCCGGATGCCACTCCGCATGCACGGTTCTCCATGCCGGTGGCTTCCGCCGCTTAAGGACAAGAAGATCATGCGCGCGTACTTTTCCCAAGGCCTTTTTGGCCGCGACCTCCTCGGTTCGGTGGTCGTTTTTCTTGTCGCTCTGCCGCTGTGCATGGGTATCGCCATCGCATCGGGCATGCCGCCCGCCGCGGGGCTGATATCCGGCATCGTCGGCGGTCTGGTGGTCGGCTTCCTTGCCGGATCGCCTTTGCAGGTCAGCGGGCCGGCCGCCGGTCTGGCGGTTCTCGTGTTCGAACTGGTGCGCGCGCATGGCGTGGCGGCGCTGGGTCCGGTCGTGCTGTTGGCCGGCCTGATCCAGTTGGTTGCCGGCGTCTGTCGCGTCGGCGTGTGGTTCCGGATGACGTCGCCCGCCGTCGTGGCGGGCATGCTTTCCGGTATCGGCATCCTCATCGTGGCGTCGCAGGCGCATGTTCTTATGGATGCGGCGCCGAAGGCTCGCGGACTGGAGAATTTCGCCGCGTTGCCCGCGTCGTTGTACGAGGCATTCACGGGTAAGGGCGAATCGCATATCGCCCTGATGATCGGTTTGGGCACCATCGCGATCATGCTTGCATGGGAGAAACTGCGGCCGGCAAAGCTGAAGTTCCTTCCGGGCGCACTGATCGCCGTCGTAGCGATGACCGCTGCCGCGCAATACTTCGCGGTAAACGTAAACCGTGTCGACGTGCCATCGAATCTGTTCTCGGCGATCAGCCTGCCGTCGATGGGTAGCATCTTCGGTCTGTTCGATTCCACGCTGCTTATTGCCGCCGTGACGTTCGCGTTCATCGCCAGCGCCGAAACGCTGCTGTCGGCGGCGGCGGTAGACCGCATGCACAACGGCGAACGCACTAACTACGATCGCGAACTGGCTGCTCAGGGCATCGGCAACATGATCTGCGGCTTCCTGGGCGCGCTGCCGATGACGGGTGTCATCGTCCGTAGCGCGGCGAATGTGCAGGCGGGTTCCGCCACGCGCATGGCCGCGGTGATGCACGGTGCGTGGATTCTCGTGTTCGCGCTGCTGCTGCCCTGGCTGATGCGCATGACGCCGGTTTCGTGCCTCGCGGGCATCCTGGTCTACACCGGTGTGAAAATGGTGAACCTGAAGCAGGTGAAAGATCTGGCCGTATTCGGCAAGGGCACCGCGGCGATTTATCTGGCCACGACCATCGCCATCGTCGCGACGGACCTGCTCACGGGTGTGATCGTCGGTTTCGGTCTGTCGTTGTTCCGCCTTGCGCTGATGTCGTCGAAGCTGAAAGTCGATCTGGCCCATCACGACGAGCCGGGTACCGCTTCGCTGACGCTGAGGGGTTCGGCCACTTTCCTTAAGGTGCCGTCGATGGCGCGCACGCTGGAAAGCGTCCCGCCGAACACGCGGGTCAACCTGATTCTCGACGGTCTGCACCATGTCGATCAGGCATCCCTTGAACTGCTGCGCGACTGGGGCAGGAATGCGTCCAGGAAGGGTTGCGAGCTCGTCGTCGACTGGAAGGAACTGAACCTCAAGGTAGAGGGCGCCCGGGCAGTCGCGTAAGTGTTGGAGCGGGCTTGACCGCGATCCCTGCGAGCGAACGATCGGTTGATGAGGGAAGCCTCCCCCCTCCAGCCTCTTTCATCCGGCGATCGTTCGTACTCTGTACGCAGGGATCGCGGTCAAGCCCGCTCCCGTAGGACGCGACTCCGACTGTCGCGATGGTAAAAAGAAACGCCCGGCTAGCCGGGCGTTTTCTGTTTATAGGTGCATAGGTCCCGGATCGCACACACCGGACATTCCGGTTTGCGCGCCTTGCACACGTAACGCCCGTGCAGGATCAGCCAATGGTGCGCATCCTGCTTGAACTCGGCAGGAATGACCTTTTCGAGTTTGTCTTCGACCTTGCGTACGTCGGCACCCGGTGCGAGACCTGTGCGATTGGATACGCGGAAGATGTGCGTATCGACGGCGATGGTCGGTTCGCCGAATGCGGTATTCAGCACGACGTTGGCCGTCTTGCGTCCGACGCCGGGGAGGCTTTCCAGCGCTTCGCGCGAACGCGGCACATCGCTGTCGTACCGGTCGACGAGAATGCGCGACATGGCCAGTACGTTCTTCGCCTTGTTGTTGAACAGACCGATCGTGCTGATGTAACGCTTCAATTTTTCTTCGCCGAGATCGAGCATCTGCTGCGGCGTATTCGCGATGGGGAAAAGTTTCCGCGTCGCCTTGTTCACGCCGACGTCCGTGGCCTGCGCGGAAAGCGCGACGGCTACCAGCAGTTCGAAGGGTGTGCTGTATTCCAGTTCGGTTTTGGGATGGGGATTCAGCTCGCGAAGACGAGTGAACATGTCGATGACATCGGCCTTCTTCACGTGTCCGGATCCTTTTTGCGTGCTTTGGCGCGCGCCAGCGCTTCGAGTACGGCATTGCGCGCCGCGGGTGCGGCGACGTCGACCTTGCTGGCCGCAAGCTGCGTTTCCCGTCGTTCGCGTTCGGCGAGCAGGCGCGCTTCGCGTCGCTGGAAATGCGTTCGCGCTGCATCCGCATGGCCGTGGTCGGCGGCCTGGGCCGGCGGCATGGCGTCGAGGACGATGCAGTCCACGGGGCAGGCCGGTACGCAAAGTTCGCAACCCGTGCACAGGTCGGATACCACGGTATGCATGAGCTTGGCGGAACCGACGATGGCATCGACGGGACATACCTGGATGCATTTGGTGCAGCCGATGCAGTCGGCCTCCACGACGCGGGCCAGCGTGCGCGGCTTCTCCACCCCATGCGTGGGGTCGAGCGGAAGGAAGGGGCGATCGAGCAGGCGGGCGAGCAGGGTGATGCCTTGCGCGCCGCCCGGCGGGCACAGATTGATAGCGGCTTCGTCGCGGGCCATGGCGTCGGCATAGGGCCGGCAGCCATGGAACCCGCATTGTTCGCACTGCGTCTGGGGCAGGAGTGCGTCGATCCGTTCGGCGAGCGTGGGCGTCATGGGTGCCTGGCGTGCGCCGGTGGCATGCTTAGCGAACGGTGGCGCCGGGTGCGGCGCCCTGGTCGGCGTCCAGCAGGAACAGATCGCTACCGCCTTCGCCGGCCGACAGGATCATGCCTTCGGACAGGCCGAAGCGCATCTTGCGCGGTGCGAGGTTGGCGATGAACACCACGTTCCGGCCGACCAGCGTTTCGGGTTCGCCATACGCGGCGCGGATGCCGGAGAAGATCTGACGCGTGCCGAGCGGGCCCGCGTCCAGCTCGAAACGCAGCAGCTTGTCGGAACCGTCGACGAACTCGCATGCCACGACCTTGCCGATACGCAGATCGAGCTTCGCGAAATCGTCGATGGAAATGGTGGCGGCGGTGTCTGTGCTGGCGTCGGTCATGGGCTTCGCTGTGTCTTTGGGTTTATTCGGTTTGACGGGGGGCGCTTTCGGCGCTTCCGGACCGGCCAGGGATTCTTTCGATGCGTCGACCATCGCTTCGATCCGCTTTGCGTCCAGGCGCGAGAACAGCGGTTCGAAGGTCTTGACGGTGTGGCCGAAAAGTTCGCGGCGCGCATCGGGGAAGTCGCCGATCGGGGCATCGAGGAAGACCTCGGCGGCAGCGACGGTAACGGGCAGGATTGGTTTGAGCAGGCCGCTCAGCAAGCGGAACGCCGTGATGGCGAACGTGCAGACCTGCTGCAGCTCGTCGCGACGCGCTTCGTCTTTCGCGATGACCCACGGTGCGCGTGCGGCGATATAGCCGTTCACCACATCGGCCATCGCGACGAAGCGGCGCGACACTTCGGCGAAGTCGTCGATTTCGTAAAGCGCGTCGACACCTTCGTACTGCGCGAGCAGATCGCGCCACAGGGCGGCGGCTTCGTCGTCGAAACGATCGGCGAGTCGACCCGCGAAATGCGTCTGCAGGAAGCCCGCCGTGCGGCTGGCGATATTCGCCCACTTGCCGACCAGGTGCGAGTTGACGCGCTCTTCGAACGCCTTCAGGTCGAGATCGACATCGACTGGCGTCGCGCTCAGCATCGTGGCGAAGTAGTAACGCAACGCTTCGGGATTCAGTCCGGCATCGAGATAGGTACGCGCCTGGATGAAGGTGCCGCGCGATTTGGACATCTTCGCGCCGTTGACGGTCAGATAGCCGTTGACGTGCAGCGCGGTCGGCGTGCGCATGCGCGCGCCGTGCAGCATCGCCGGCCAGAACAGGCCGTGGAAGTTGATGATGTCCTTGCCGATGAAGTGATGCATCTCGGCGGTGCTGCCTTCGGCGAGGAAGTCGTCGAATTTCGTTCCCGTACGCTCGCACAGCGCCTTGAAGGCAGCCAGGTAGCCGACCGGCGCGTCGAGCCAGACGTAGAAAAATTTGCCGGGCGCGTCGGGAATCGGAAAGCCGAAGTAGGGCGCATCGCGGGAGATGTCCCAGTCGCGCAGGCCGCCGTCCAGCCATTCCCTGAGTTTGGCCACCACGCCGCTATTGGCGACAGGGTGGCCGCCGGTGCGCTGGCCGCTCAGCCATTCACGCAGCAGCATTTCGAACTTGCCGAGTTCGAAGAAGTAGTGTTCCGAGTCGCGAAGGACCGGCGTTGCACCCGACATTACCGAGTACGGACTGATGAGGTCCGTCGGGGCGTAGGTCGCGCCGCAGTTCTCGCAGTTGTCGCCGTACTGGTCGGGCGTGCCGCAGTTGGGGCAGACGCCCTTGATGTAGCGGTCCGGCAGGAACATGTCCTTTTCGGGGTCGTACAACTGCTGGATATCGCGGCGCGCGATATAGCCGGCCTGGCGCAGACGCGTATAGATCGACGTCGCCAGCTCGCGGTTCTCCGGCGAGTGCGTCGTGTGGTACTGGTCGTAACTGAAGTGGAAGTCGGTGAAGTCCGCTTCGTGGCCGGCACGGATATTCGCGATGAAGGCTTCGGGCGTGATGCCGGCCTTCTCGGCCGCCAGCATGATCGGCGTACCGTGGGCGTCTTCACCGGCGACGTAATGGACCTCGTTGCCCCGCATGCGTTGTGCACGCGCCCAGATGTCGGCCTGGATATACCCGAGCATGTGGCCCAGATGGAGCGGGCCGTTGGCATAGGGAAGGGCGTTGGTGACGAGGATGCGGCGCGGCATGACAGGCCCGGTCGGCTGAATGACCGCAGATTATGGCATGCCGCGCTTTCTATGTAGGAGGTCTGTGGGAGCGCACCCGGAGGGTTATTCCACCCGTTCCCAGATCTGGCTACGGCCCAGCAGCGCGAAGCCGATGTAGCCATGGACGTCCAGTTTCTGGCCGCCGTCGGTCAGTTCCAGCTTGACCTTGTAGATCTTGCCCTTCTTCGGGTCGAGGATCTGGCCGCCGCTCCACTGGTCGCCGTCCTTCTTGAGGCCCCACATAATCGTCATACCTTCGATGGGCTTGTTCTTGCGCTCGCCGTCGCAGTTGGCGCAGAGCGGATGCGGGCCTTCGTCGGACTGGATGACTTCCAGGACCTTGCCCTCGAGGACGCCACCCTTTTCGGTGATCTCGACGATCGACTTCGGCTTATGAGTGGTGTCGTCGATGGTCTTCCATTTGCCGAGGGGACTGGTCAGGTCGGCGGCAAAGACGGGCATGGCGCCGACGACCAGGGCTGCGGCGAAAACGGCGCGGAACAATGACTTCATGCGTGGGACTCCCCGTACGGTTCAGTATGGCCCGAGCCTGACGAGGCCACGGCAGCCCGTCAAGCTGCATTGCGCCACGGCTGGCATAATGAGCGATCCCCTGCATCGACACCCGTCCATGAGCAACGCCAGCGAATCCCTCGTACGCAGCATCCTCGAACAGGTCATCGACCCGCATTCGGGCCAGTCGCTGGCCCAATCGATCCGGGCGGTCGGCGCCGACGGCGCGCGGGTGTCGGTGGATATCCAGCTCGGCTATCCCGCCGCCGGGTATGTCGAGGCGGCCGTCGCCGCCGCGAAAGCCGCGCTCGAGGCCGATCCCGGCATCGATACCGCCACCGTGTCGGTGACCCAGCGCACCCATGCCCATAAGGTGCAGGGCCAGCTCGCACCGTTGCCCGGCGTGAAGAACATCATCGCCGTGGCCTCCGGCAAGGGCGGCGTCGGCAAGTCGACCGTCGCGGTGAATCTGGCGCTGGCGTTGGTGGCCGAGGGCGCGAAGGTGGGCATTCTCGACGCAGACATCTACGGACCCAGCCAGCCGCGCATGCTCGGCCTGTCGGGCAAGCCGTCCTCGCCGGACGGTAAGAGCATCGTGCCCATGCTGGCGCATGGCCTGCAGGCCATGTCCATCGGCGTGCTGATCGACGAGGACACGCCCATGATCTGGCGCGGCCCCATGGTCACCCAGGCCCTGATGCAACTGCTGACCGACACCCGCTGGGAAGACCTCGACTACCTCATCATCGACCTGCCGCCCGGCACGGGCGATATCCAGCTGACGCTTTCGCAGAAGGTGCCGGTATCCGGCGCGGTCATCGTCACGACCCCGCAGGACATCGCCCTGCTGGACGCGAAGAAGGCGCTGAAGATGTTCGAAAAGGTGGCGGTACCGGTCCTCGGCGTCGTCGAAAACATGGCAACGCATATCTGTTCGAGCTGCGGCCACGAAGAACATATCTTCGGCCAGGGCGGCGGCGCGCGAATGGCCGCGGAGTTCGGCATTCCGTTCCTGGGCGACCTGCCGCTGGACATCCGCATCCGCGAACAGGCCGACGGCGGCAAGCCCACGGTCGTGGCCATACCGGATTCCGATCTGACCGCGCGGTACCGTTCCATTGCCCGTTCCACGGCGGCCCGGCTGTCGCTGCAGGCGAAAAACAAGGCGATTTCGTTCCCGAAAATCGTCATCCAGAACACCTGACTGGCGCCGTCCGGCCCAGTTCGCTACCTTTCCCGGTTAAACGCGCGCGTGGGCAGGTGCCCACGCTGGCCCTACGGAGATCATTGTGAGTATCAAGTCCGACAAGTGGATCCGCCGCATGGCCCAGGAACACGGCATGATCGAGCCCTTCGCGCCCGGTCAGGTCAAGGAGCGCGACGGCCACCGACTGGTGTCCTACGGCACGTCCAGCTACGGCTACGACGTGCGCTGCGCCGCCGAGTTCAAAGTGTTCACCAACATCAATTCCACCATCGTCGACCCGAAAGCGTTCGACGAGCGCAGCTTCGTCGACGTCAAGTCGGACGTATGCATCATCCCGCCCAACTCCTTCGCACTGGCGCGTACGGTCGAGTACTTCCGCATTCCGCGGCAGGTGCTGACCATCTGCCTTGGCAAAAGCACGTATGCCCGCTGCGGCATCATCGTCAACGTGACGCCGCTCGAGCCGGAATGGGAAGGCCACGTCACGCTGGAATTTTCGAATACCACGCCGCTGCCCGCAAAAATCTACGCCAATGAAGGCGTGGCGCAGATGCTTTTCCTCGAATCCGACGAGGAATGCGAAGTCAGCTATGCCGATCGCGGCGGCAAGTACCAGGGCCAGCGTGGCGTCACGCTGCCCAGCACCTGAACGCGTTGCGTCAGTCGCATTCACGCACGACACGGGCGAGCGTTAGACTCGCCCATTCACGAACCACAGAACTTTTGGGAGAAAGCCGCATGATCCGTGTTTCCACCTGGCTGGCGCGCGCCGGCGCGGCGGTATTGCTTGCCAGCATGCTCGTGCTTGCCGGTTGCCATCGCGGCAGTGCCAAGGACGACCATGTACCGACGTCCCAGGGGCAGTTCGACATGACGCTGAAGTCGTACAAGAGCGGTCAGTTCCTGGTCGACGGCGCTGTGCTTTCGGCGGCCGACACGGGCAGCCATTTCTCGTACCTGAAGGATCAGGGCAAGCTGCCGAAGACCGTCCTGCTGCTCCCCAGCGACGATTCGAAAATCCGCGACAACCATCTCGGCTTCATGGCACGCATGCAGCTCGATTACGGGTTTACCGTGTACTACGACAAGAAGGGCGAACTGGTTCGCCTGAATGCCGTCGAAGAGAAAGCGCGCACCCTCGAGGACACGCCGCAGAAGGCCAACCTCCCCGATCGTATGCAGGGTAAGGATGCCGCCAGCGGCACTTACGATCCGTCGCAGCAGCAACAGCAGCAGCGCTGATTTCATCGCATCGACGAAAGCGGCGCCTTCGGGCGCCGTTTTTTTTGTTCTTCACGCGGAGGGCTCGGCTTTGCCATCGCGTTCGCGTTCGCGCTGGGGCGCTTCGCGGAGAGCCGTCGGCCACCGCCCTCGACGCTCCGGCTTCACCGTCGCTCGGGAAGGGATAGCCGCTGCGCGGCTGGTGTTTTAATGGCTGCGCCCCGTCGCGCCCGCGCGGCGGGCGGGGGTTTTCGATTCGGCTCCTGCCTCAGCGAAAACGGCGGACCGTCCTGGTCCGCCCCCTTCGGGCCTTGTCCGCCCGCCGCGCTCGGTTCCGCAAGTCGCATCGAGGGCGGTGGCCGACGGCTCTTCCGGAGGTTGCGGTTATGTGGGGGAAAGCAGCGCGTGACGCATGACCGGTGGTGACCGCATCCGGTTCGATTCCGTCACCTGCTCGGCTCGTGCTCTTCCTTCAGCAAACCGTCGTCGACGGTGCCGTGGCCGGGTTGGCCCTTGGGGCCGCCTTAGCCGAGGGCCGCGATGACTAGTGACGGAGCGAAGTGGCACTACGGCCCGCTCCCGCAGGGACGGCGCCGAAGGCCCCAAGGCCCAACCCGGTCGCGGCCTCCCCGACGCACGAGCTTTTATGCCTGCCATCGGACAGGCTACAGAAGTGGCAAGCTTCCCCGCAGACGTCCGATCAGTTCGCTCGACGTGGCGTCGTCATAGGGGACCGTCTTGCCACTGCCCCAAACCGGACCCGGCCATGCCGCATCCCCTTCGCGTCGCGCGATCACGTGCACGTGCAGCTGCCTGACGATATTGCCGAGCGCGCCGATATTGATCTTGTCGCAGGGCTCGGCATCGCGCAGCGTCCGTGTCACCGCGTTTACCTCGCCCCACAGAACCGTCTGATCGTCGTTGGTGAGGTCCATGATTTCCGAAAGACCGGACTGGCGCGGGACCAGGACGAGCCAGAGGAAACGCGCATCGTTCATCAGCAGTACGCGGCTGAGGGGCAGGTCGCCGACGACGAGCGTGTCGCCGGCCAGTCGGGAGTCGAGGATGAACGGCGCGGTCATGCGTCGGCCAGATAGCGGGCGAAAAACGCCAGCGTGCGCTCGCGAGCGAGTTTTGCGCTGGGTGCGTCGTAACTGCCCCGCGCATCGCAGTTGAAACCGTGGTCGGCGGGGTAAACCCAGGTATCCATTTCCGGTTTCAGTTCGCGATGTTTCTCGACCATCTCCGGCGGGATCGAGTGATCGCGTTCGCCGAAATGGAAGATTACGGGTGCTTTCGCGTCTTCGCTCAGGAAGGGTACGTTGCGAGAGCCGTAATAGCTGGCCGACGGAAGGCCCAGTCGCAGCGCGGCCATCAACGCCACCGTGCCGCCCCAGCAATAGCCGGCGGTGCCGACCTTGCCGGCATAGGCAATGGCGCGAGCCGCCACGGCGACGTCTTCCAGCGGGCGATGCAAGCCAAGCTCGGCGACGAGCTTGCCGCCCGCCTGCATGCCTTCCTTGTCGTAGCCAAGCTCCACGCCTTTCCGGACGGGATCGAACAGCGCAGGCGCAATCGCGACATAACCTTCTTCCGCGAAGCTATCGGCCACGCTGCGGATATGCGCATTCACGCCGAAGATTTCCTGGATCACCACGATGCCGCCCTTTGGTGTTCCGGCCGGCCGTGCGAGGTAGGCATCCATGGACTCATTGGGGCGGGACGTGTCGAGAATGATGGTGCTACCCATGAAGGACTCCATGATTGTCGTTTTCGTGGAACGATTACTGGCCGATTGGCGTAGACGTCAAGTGTCGCACGCATGCGCGTTGCGTTCGTTCGTCACGGTTGTCTAACAACGATGATCCTGTCGGTCATCCATCCAGCATCCGATGGACGACGAAATACCAGGGAACCCCAGACCTTGGCTATTGGGCGGAAAAGCCAGGGGGCGAGGCTGTTGATCGGCGTCTCGTCGACCGCCATGAGCGGCGCGTTGACCGTCTCCAGTGCAGTGGTCGGTACGAGGGCGACAGGATTTCTTCAGGAAAAAAGCGCCACCCCGCGGAGGGATGACAGGTTAAGATCGGGCGCAGGGCGTGCAGGAGTCTCGAGCACACTCGGGTCGCCCAGCTTGACCAAAAGTGCTCATCTATGCATGGGGATGTGATGATGAAAACTGTCTTTGTGGGATTGATGCTGACCGCTGCCACCTTGTCGATACATGCAACCGGCACCCTGCATACCGCAATACCGGCGCCACGCCTCGCCAATGCACCGGTATGCCCCGAAGGACAAGTAGCTCAGCCTTTGCCTCACGGCCAATGGGTGTGTGTTCCCGTCACTCATTGAACAACCGCGCCCTTCGACAAAAACCCACCATGCCGCGAACGGTATGGTGGGCCCTGCGGTCAGGCGAACAAAGGAAGCTAGAGCATCGCTGTAGTATCAAGGGCGGCGGCTGGTGAGCTTAAGATTCAGTAATGTCCCTTCCGACCCTCAACGCGGGCATGGACATAACCTGGAATAGGGGCCGCCGTGGAACTACGACGACGCTTCCTGGCAGGCCGTTGTTACGCGATATCGAGTTGAAGACGTGGACGCAGGGCGCCATCATCACCGCGCTATATAACCAGCGTCAGGTGCAACCAGCATGAAACTCAGTGATCTTGAAAAGTCAGCACTACAGCTAAACGAGCTCTACGAACAGCTTGAGATCAAGAGGTACGGGCGCATCTGGACCACAGAAGAACTTGCGCTTGGTTTCGTAGGGGACGTAGGTGATCTGGCAAAACTGATCCAGGCAAACGCTGGTATTCGAAATATTGATGACTGCAAAGCTAAACTTGGTCATGAATTGTCGGACTGTTTATGGTCGATTATTGTTCTTGCAAATAAGTGTGGCATTGATTTAGAAGCGGAATTTGTCAGAAACACCAGAGAGCTGGTCGAATATGTATCTAGCGAGCTGGGCACATAATAAAAGGTTACACAGCGACGAATTCGGCGCCGCTTTGCGTCACCAAACTCGCGCGCGAACACGGGCGTTGCGGAGTCGTTTTCTGTTCAACGAGCGGCTTTCCATCGGGCCGCCGCCTGATAAAGGCCCGCGGGTGGCCAGCTCCCGGCAGGTGGCGAGGCCAGGGGACGCCAAGCGTAACCTCGCCGGGGCGAGCGCGTCGTGGGTGAGGGGTCCGCGCGGCCCCGGCCGGCGCAACCCGCTATAATGCGCGGTCTTCTTATCCCCGGTACCCATGGCAATGTCCCAGGCCGCCCATAAAATTGGTTTCGTCAGCCTTGGTTGCCCCAAGGCTCTGGTCGATTCCGAACGTATCCTCACCCAGCTGAAAGTCGAGGGGTACGAAATCGTGCCGACCTACGGCGCGGCCGACGCGGTGGTGGTCAACACCTGCGGCTTCATCGATTCGGCGGTGCAGGAATCGCTCGACGCCATCGGCGAGGCCTTGCACGAGAACGGCAAGGTCATCGTGACGGGCTGCCTCGGCAAGCGCGCGGAGCTTATCCGCGAGTCCTATCCCGACGTCCTCGCCATTTCCGGTCCGCAGGACTACGCAAGCGTGATGAGCGCGGTGCACAAGGCGCTGCCGCCGCAGCGCAATCCGCTGCTCGACCTGGTGCCGGATACGGGCGTCAAGCTCACGCCGAAGCACTACGCTTACCTGAAGATTTCCGAAGGCTGCAATCACCGTTGCAGCTTCTGCATCATCCCGTCGATGCGCGGCGATCTGGTCAGTCGTCCGGTGGACGAAGTCCTGATCGAAGCCGAAAAACTGGTGAAGGGTGGCGTCAGGGAGCTGCTCGTGATTTCGCAGGACACCAGCGCGTACGGCGTCGATGTCCGCTATGCGGAACGCACCTGGCGCGGCAAGGAATACCGTACGCGCATGACCGAACTGTGCGAAGGCCTGTCGGAACTCGGGGCGTGGACACGTCTGCACTATGTCTACCCCTATCCGCATGTCGACGAAGTCATGCCGCTGATGGCCGACGGCAGAATTCTTCCGTACCTCGACATTCCGTTCCAGCACGCGAGCCCGCGCATCCTCAAGCTGATGAAGCGCCCCGGCAACGTGGACAAGACGTTGGAGCGCATCCAGAACTGGCGCAGACAGGTGCCGGATCTGACTATCCGCAGCACGTTCATCGTCGGCTTCCCGGGCGAGACGAACGAAGAGTTCCAGGAGCTTCTGGACTTCCTGCGCGCGGCCGAACTGGATCGCGTGGGCGCGTTCGCTTATTCGCCCGTCGACGGTGCGAAAGCCAACGAACTGCCCGATCCGGTCGACGAAGAGCTTAAGGAAGATCGCCTCGAGCAGTTTATGGCCGTGCAGGCCGAAATTTCGGCAGCCAAGCTTCAGCGCAAGATCGGCCGTACGCTGAAAGTCCTTGTCGACGAAATCGACGGCGAGGGTGCCTGGGCTCGGTCCAGCGCGGATGCGCCAGAGATCGACGGCGCGGTGCGCATCGACGATGGTCAGCTGCTGAAGCCGGGTCAGTTCGTCGATGTCGTGATCGAAGATGCCGACGCGCACGACCTTTACGGCCGGCTCGCCTGATCCATGCGTTACGTGGCACCCACGAGGGAGGCGCTGGACCGGCGTGTTCTCGGGGTGCCGCCGTTATCGGAGTGGCATTCGTGGCACGCGTTGCTGGCGAATGACACCTGGCCCGATATCGCCACGTTGAATGCGTTGCCCGGTCGCGACGTCGCTCGGCGGTTCGTGACACAGGATGCGGCATTGCTTGCGGACGGTCTGCACTACGAAGAACGTATCGCCCGAGACGGTTTGATCGCCACGCGTGAAGCGAACTGGCACGACTTGCTGAATGCCTTGATCTGGGCGCGCTATGGCCCGGTAAAGCGCGCGTTGAATGCGCGGCAGGTCGCCGAGATCGACATCATGGGACGCAAGGAACGATCCCGCCCCCAGTGCGCGCTGACGCATTTCGACGAAGCGGGCATTCTCGTTACGTTGCGCGATCCGGCGATGCTTGCGGCATGGGACGTGCACGATTGGCATGCCCTGTTCTGGACGCATCGCGACGCTTGGCTGAAGGGCGACGCGCGGGCGGAAGTCTTTGGTCACGCGTTGCTGGAGCATGCGTTGACACCGGGAAAGTTGCTGGTCGGCAAGGCTCTGGTGGTGATGGGCGACGATATGGCCGTGGCATGGGACGTATGTGCGCGTGCGATCGGGGACGGGCGTGCATTGTGCGATCCGCAGGAGCTGCGGGCGCTGCCGGTAAGCGGTATCCCGGGGTGGCACCCGGATACCGGGAATGAGCGGTTTTATCGGGAGGGTGCTTGTTTTCAGCCGTTGCGGGCGGGGCGCAGCTATCCGGGTCCGCTGCGGCCGCTGTAGGAGCGCTCTCGAAGAGTGCTTCTACAGCGCTCTCGCGGCTCTTCAGATCAGGCCGTGGTCGCGGGCGTATTGCCCCAGCAGGCTGTCGTGATGCACTCCCAGTTTGCGCATGGCATCGCGCTTCTGGCGGCTGATGGTCTTGACCGATTTGCCTTCGCGCTCTGCGATTTCGCCCAGGGACATGCCACCGACGAACAGGCGCAGGATGTCGCTTTCGCGAGGCGACAGCGGCATGTCCGTGGTTGGGGTCGCCGTTTTCTCCGCTTCGTCCAGAATGCGCAGAAGGCTTTCGCTGAGGTAGGTTTCACCGGCGTCCACCGCGCGCGCCGCGTCCGCCAGCTCGTCCATCGGGGCGCGTTTGTCGACGATACCGACGGCGCCGCGCGCGAGCATGGCCTGTAGCGCGCTGGCGCGATCGATCATGGTGAGGATGACGAGCGATACCTTGGGGAAATCCCTGACGATATTCTCGATCAGCGTGAGGCCGTCGTTCTGCGATTCGCTGGGCATCAGGAAATCCGTGATGACTACATCGCAGGGCCGTTCCTTGAGTAACTGGATGAGTTCGTCGGGTTTCGAGGCCGTACCGACGACATCGATGCCCGCGGTTCCGAGTGCCAGCGACCCGCCGATGACTACCAGCGGATGATCGTCGGCTAGGATGACTTTGAGCGACATGCTTTAAGGTTCTCTCTTGGGCGGAGCGATCGGCACGGATCGCTTGCCATCGATTATGCCTAGGATGGACAGCCTCGCGTGCGGATGACCATGATTTTCCGATTATTCTTAATTTTCCTGCTATTTACGCCTGTCGTCACGCACGCGCAGGAAACCGGCGTCACGGCTGGGGAAACGGCCTGGCTGCGCCAGCATCCGGTGCTGGTGGTCGGCGCGTACCGCGAGGGCTATCCGCCGTTCGAGGAAGTGCGCGAAGGCGAGCTGGTGGGCCTCGGGCCCGATTATCTGCGCGAACTGGCCGGCAGATTGGGCGTAACGCTGGAAACCCGCGTATTTCCGACCTGGCCGGCCGTACTGACGGCGCTGGCGCACGGGGAAATCGATGTCGCCACCAGCGTGACGCCGCTGGAAGCGGGCATGCCGGGCGTCCGGGTCGGCGCCACCTATTTCGAGTCGCTACCGGCGCTGGTGGAACGGGGCGACGCGCCGATCGTCCGGAATCTGGATGAGCTGCAGGGCAAGACGGTCACCGTGCACGCCGGTTACTTCGACGTTGAAACGCTGCGGCGCGAGCTGCCGCACTCCACGATCCTGGAAACCGCTTCCACGGAGGAGGCGCTGCGTCGCGTGGCCGACGGTCGCGCCACGGCCTATATCGATAATCCCTATAGCGCACGTGAATTTATCGGCCGTCTGGGCATGGAAAATCAGTTGCGTATCGGCGCACCCGTGGCCTTGCCGCTCAGTGCACTGGCATTCGGCGTGCCGGCGGATCGTGCTGTGCTGGGACAGGCGCTGGATCGCGAGCTGGCCGGCCTGACGGCGGCGGATCACGGTCGCCTGCGTGCGCGCTGGGTCGGTCGCGATGTCGCACCGCAGCCCCGGATGGCGCAGATTCCCCTGAGCGCCAGCGAGCGGGCGTGGCTGCGGAACCTTCCTCCGCTACGGCTGGGTGTCGATCCGAGCTATGTTCCTTTCAGCCTGCTCAGCGAACGCGGCGAAGCGGAAGGCCTCGCACTGGACTACGTCCGCGAGATCGCCGCCGAACTCGGCGTGCGCTTCACCCAGGTGCCGAGCGCGAACTGGGCGGAAACCGTGGCACGCGTCGAGCGCGGCGAGGTCGATGTCGTCGGTGCCGTGAATCCGCGCAGCGCGACGTTTCCCTGGCTGCAAGCAAGCGTGCCCTATCTCGAATTTCCCATCATGATCGTCACGCGCGAAGGTTCGCCGACCGTCGCATCCATCGACGACCTGGCTGGCAAGCGCATCATCGCGAATACCTCGCGCGATCCCGTGCGACACCTGATTTCGCGCATTGCCGATGCGCACACGATGGCCGTGGACACGGAAGACGATGGCATGGCCCGTCTCGCGGCGGGCGAGGGCGATGCGTTCATCGGCAACCTGGCCTCGGTCGATTACCTTATTCGCGCGCATTATCTCGGTCGACTGAAAGTCGCCGCGCCCACCGGGGAATCCGAAGCGATCGCCATCGGGGTCAGCCGCGAACTGCAACCCTTGTTGCCGCTGGTCAATCGCGTGCTGGTCAACATGGCACCGCGCAGACAGCAGGAAATCCGTAACACCTGGTTTGCCTCGCACTATATCGTGGGACCGACCTGGCGCGACATGGCGCGTCGTGTCGGACCGTTCGTCGCCGTACTGCTCGCGTCGCTCGCGGCGATCAGCTACGCCTATCTTCGCCTCCGTCGCGAGACGCAACTGAGGGAACGCAGCGAGCGGCAGCTGGCCGACGTCACGGCCCATGTCCCCGCCGTCGTCTACGAATTCATACGCGACCGCGAGGGCCGCTACTCGCTCGCCTATGTCGGCGGGAATCCCGAAACCATCCTCGGCGCACGCGCCGGCGACCTGCTGGCGGGGGGGGAGTCCGTACTCGCGCGCGTGCTACCGGAAGACCGTGAGTCCCTTCGGGAAGCTATCGAGCGTTCCGCCCGCGAACTGACGCCGCTGCATGCGACGGTACGCATCCGTGTCGACAGCGGCACGCGATACCTCAGTTCCGACGCCGTGCCGCTCGCGCGTGCCGACGGCGCGGTCCACTGGAACGGATACTGGATCGACGTGACCGCGCAGCAGCTTGCCGCGCGCAATCTGGCGCGCGCGAAAGAAGAGGCCGAGGCGGCGACGCGCGCGAAGAGCGATTTTCTCGCCACCATCAGTCACGAGATACGCACGCCGATGAACGGCGTCATTGGCCTGCTCGATGTGCTGGAGCAGACGCCGCTGGACGGCGAACAGCATTCGCTGATCGCCACCATCGAACATTCGGCGTCCGCGCTTCTGCAAATCCTCGACGACGTACTGGATTTTTCGAAGATCGAAGCGGGGCACCTCGATCTGGAACCGGGGCCGACGGATCTGCGCGAACTGGTCGATGGCGCGGTAAGCATCATGGCGGCGCAGGCGCATGCCAAGGGCCTGCGCCTGCGGATATTCCTCGATGCGCGTCTCGCGGCGACGCATGCGGTGGATGCCGGACGGCTGCGCCAGGTGCTGCTCAATCTCGTCAGCAATGCCATCAAATTCACGTCCTCCGGCGAGGTCGCGGTCGCGGTTCTTGTCCACGACGACGCATCCGCGCGGCAGGGCATGCGGATACGCGTGACGGATACTGGCATCGGCATTCACGCGGCGAAGCTTCGTCACGTCTTCGGCTCGTTCAGTCAGGCCGAGTCGTCGACGACCCGCCGGTTCGGAGGAACCGGCCTGGGTCTGGCGATTTCGCGACGGCTTATCGAACGCATGGGCGGCCACATCGACATCGAAAGCGAGCTCAGCCGGGGATCGACGGTCACGGTCACGCTCGATCTGCCGGTCGTTGCCCGCGACGTCGCACACCAGCCCGGCAGCGGTGAAACCGTCTCCGTGGAGACCGCGGATCCACGGACCCGCGATGCGCTCGAAGCCATGCTCGTGCCGTTGGGGTTCGTTGCCGTGGCAACCGGCGGCGACGTGCGGTTCGTCGATGACGCCGGTGGCGTCGACGCGACAGATCGCGCCATCAGGCTTTCCATCATGCCGATGCCGCGCGGGCACGCCGACGATGCGGGCATGCTGTTGCTCGGCACGAATCCACTCAAATGGCCTGCCGTGGGTGCCGTGGTCCGGCTGGCCCTGGGGCAGGAGGGAGAGATATCGGTACGCGACGAGGCGCGGCCTTTCGTGCCTCGTCGCCGTGCGCGCATCCTGCTGGCGGAAGACCATCCGGTGAACCAGCATCTCGTGCGTATCCAGCTGGATCTTCGTGGCTATTCATGCGATGTCGTCGAGAACGGCGAGGCCGCCCTGGCCGCACTGGAGCGCCAGGCGTACGACCTGCTTCTGGTCGACTGCCATATGCCGCTGGTCGACGGCTATGCGGTGTCGCGCGAGGTTCGCCGGCGGGAGGCTGGTGGCGAGCGGCGCATGCCTATTGTCGGCATGACCGCCGATGCCCGTGCGGGACAGGACGAGGCATGCAGGGTCGCCGGCATGGACGACCTGCTACGCAAGCCGGTCCGGTTGGAGGCGTTTCATGCGGCGATCGCGCGCTGGCTTCCCGATGAAGAGCGCGCGGACGGAGAGCCAGCGGATGAAGGGCGCGCGGTTATCGCCGAAGCGTCATCCTTCGACCTGGAGCGTCTGCGCCGGACGTTCGGTGGCGACCGCAATGTCGGCATCGTCGCCACTCACGGTGCCGCCGCCACGCGAGCGGCGCTGGAACGATTCGACGATGTCGTGGCAGGTGGCGACAGTGGGGCGCTGGCCGACTGGGCGCATCACGTACTGGGCGGCGTGAATGCGTTCGGGCCGTCGTCTGTCGCCACGGAAGGCGAGGCTATCGAGCGGGCGTTGCGCGAAACGGGCACGGTGGACAGCGAGAGGCTGGGGCGATTTCTCGACGAATTGCATCGCTTTGCCAGGCGACTCGACCGGCTGGCGGTGCAGGGCGAGATTCAGTCGTAGTCCACGGTGACGACGCAGAAACGCGTGCGGCCACCGGGAAGATCCGCTTCGAATTCGTCGTCGATCTTTTTTTTCAGTACGGCGCGGGCCATTGGCGAGTCGATACTGATCCAGCCAAGGCGTGCATCGGTTTCATCCGGGCCGACGATGCGATAGCGCACCGTCTCGCCGGTGTCGACGTTCTCCAGCCCTATCGTGGCGCCGAAGAACACGGCGTCCCGGTTCGACGGTGCGGTTTCGACGACTTTCAGCACGGGAATGCGTTTGCTTAGATAGCGTGCGCGCCGGTCGATTTCGCCGAGCTGCTTCTTGCGATAGATATACTCGGCATTCTCCGAGCGATCGCCTTCCGCCGCCGCGGCGGCCAGCGCCTTGACGACTTCCGGCCGCACGGTATGCCACAGGTGATCGAGTTCGGCTTTCATGCGCTCGAAGCCCGCGCGCGTGATGATGGCCGTCGACGACGGCGATGGCGGTCGCCAGCGACTCATGCGCGCGCTTCCTGTTCGCGCAGCGATCGGGCAAGTTCGACGATATCCGTCTGCAGCGGATGGTCGGACGCCTCGGCGCGCAAACGGTCGAGCAGGGCGATGGCTTCTCCGCGTTCGCCGAGCCGCTCCAGCATGCGTGCCGCCAGCAGACCGTAATGCAACGCACCGAAGTCTCGTGGCCACGCCGTGCGGTAACCGGTTGCCAGGCGCAGCGCGATGCGCGGCATGCCTGCGTGAGCGGCGGCATCCGCCAACGGGCCTGCGGTTTCCGGTGCATCCGGAAGGAAGGCCGGATCGATGTCGAGGCAGTCCTTGACCACGCCGAGTGCGCGGCGTGTTTCGTTCTGTGCGACCAGTGCGGCGATCCAGATTTGTCCATGGACAAGCAGTTCGGGCAACCTTCCCGCCTGACGCAGCAGCACGCGATAGCGTGTATGGACCGGCGGTGGCGACGAGCCGCCGCGAATGCGGTCGGTCAGCAGGTCGGTCGCGGCGGCCGGATCGGTAGCGGCCACGACATCGACATGCGCGAGCAGGTCGTCGTCCGCGTTGCGTCCCGATGCCGCGACCAGGGCGTCGGCCTTGGGGTGGTAACCCAGCTTCTCGTGATGCTGATGGATCAGCGAGCCCATCAGATAGAAGTTGAAGATCGTGAGGTAGTTCGCCACCAGATAGAACAGCGGCACGGAAAGAGGGGTGCCGGCCAGTGCGTGTCGTGCACCGATCTGCATCAGGCTGGTAAGCAGCACGATAGCGACGAGCACGAAATAGGCACTGCCCAGGCGGGCGATCACCGCGAACCAGGTGAATGGATTGAGCGCGGCGCCGACGCCGTCGAACGCGAGCGACATCGTGATGATCGGCAACACGAAGCCGAACGCCAGCGAGACGAAGAAGCCGGAAAAACCCAGGAAGAACGGTGCAAGCACGGAAAGCGCGGCGCCGACGAGCTGGATGACGATGAGAGCGGTAGCCGTGCCCTGATCGGTGTCGATCGCCATTTCCGGCGGATCGCCGAATCCGTCGGCCGTGTGGCGAAGGCATTCGAACGCATACACGTAGACGGCCGACCAGCCGAGGATGAGGATGAGCGGCCCCACGCCCGGCACCAGACTCAGTATGTTGAACAGCGCCACCGCGACGATGGTGACGATGGCCGGACCGCGAAGCGGATAGCGGACGCCATGGCGCAGGCGCTCGGCGAAGCCGGTATCCGCGTCGACGATCGCATGTCTCGGCATCAGCGCTTGCCGCCGAAAATACTGCCGAGTATGCCGCGCACGATCGCCTGGCCCGCTTTCGAGCCCACCTGGCGGGTCACCGATTTGGCCATGGTTTCGATCATGCCCTGGCGACGCTTCGTACCCAGCAGCGCGTCGCGTACGGCGCCGCTCCAGCCGGCACCGGCTTCATCGGTCGCATTGCCGGTCGCGGGGCCGTTGCCGTGCGCGGGCGGCGCGCCGGCATCGTTCTTTTCGCTTGCGCGACGGGTCAGCATTTCTTCGGCGGAATCGCGATTGACCGTCGTGTCGTATTTGCCGCCGACGGGCGAACGCGCGCGAATGACGGCGCGCTCATCGTCCGTGATCGCGCCGATGCGGCAGGTCGGTGTGCTGACCAGAATCTTCTGGACAGGGGTCGGCACGCCGCCCTCGCCGAGTGTGGACGCCAGTGCCTCGCCGACGCCGAGTCCGCCGATCGCTTCGGTGACGTCCAGTTTTGGATTGCGGGCGAAGGTTTCGGCGGCGGCCCGTACCGCTTTCTGGTCGCGGGGGGTGAATGCGCGCAGCGCGTGCTGCACGCGATTGCCGAGCTGGCCGAGGATATCGCCCGGCACGTCGTCCGGATTCTGCGAGCAGAAGTACACGCCTACGCCCTTGGAACGAATGAGCCGGACGACCTGCTCCACGCGCTGACGCAGCGCGGGTGGGGCATCGTCGAACAACAGATGCGCTTCGTCGAAGAAGAACACCATCTTCGGCTGATCGAGGTCGCCTACTTCAGGCATCTGCTCGAAAAGTTCGGACAGCAGCCACAGCAGGAAGGTCGAATAGAGACGCGGTTTCAGGATCAGTGTCTGCGCGGCCAGTACGCCGATGACGCCGCGGCCGCTCATGTCCTGGCGCATCAGGTCGGCCAGTTCGAGAGCCGGTTCGCCGAAGAAAGAATCCGCGCCGTCCGATTCCATTTTCAGCAGCGCGCGCTGGATGGCCGCGACGCTCTGCGCGCTGATCAGGCCGTAGCGCGCCGAGATGTCTTTCGCATGATCGGAGGCGAAACCCAGCATGGAGCGCAGATCGGCCAGGTCGAGCAGCAGCAGGCCTTCGTCGTCGGCGACCTTGAACACCACTTCCAGCACGCCTTGCTGTGTGTCGTTCAGTTCCATGATGCGGGAGAGCAGGGCGGGCCCCATCTCCGAAATGGTCGCCCGCACCGGATGACCGAGTTTGCCGTAAATGTCCCAGAACACCACCGGATTGGCCGCGGGCTTCCAGTCAGTCAGGCCCAACTTCGCAAAGCGCGCGGCGAGTTTTTCGGACGGCGCCCCGGCGGCCTGCGACAGGCCGGCCAGGTCGCCCTTCGCGTCGGCCAGGAAACAGGGCACGCCCATGCGGGAGAACCCTTCGGCCAGAAGCATCAACGACACGGATTTACCCGTGCCGGTGGCGCCGGCGATCATGCCGTGGCGGTTGCCATAGCGGGCATCGAGCTCGACCTGGGCGTCGTCGTTGCGACCGATAAAGATGCTGGGCATGGCTGGGCCTTTGCGTTGATGGGCGTAAGGATTGTAGTGCCATGGAAGGGCACTTCGCCGATATTCAACAGGGGATAATCGAATGCGGCGACGGCCCCATAATTCGCTGCCATCTGGAGGACTCACCCTATGCGGTTCTTTCGATCCATGGCAATTGCGGCATTACTGGCCGCCGGCCCGGCGGTTGCGGCGGACTCCCCGTCCGTCAGGACCGAAACGCTCCTGCGGAGCGATACATCCTGGGATGGCGTTGCCTATGAAGCCTATCCGGGCGGCTCCCCCGAGCTGACGGTGCTGAAGATCACGATCCCGCCGCACTCGGCGCTGCCCTGGCATACGCATCCGATGCCGAACGCGGCTTATGTCCTCTCGGGCGAGATCACGGTAGAAAAAAAGGACGGCGGCGAGAAAATGGTCCTGACCGAGGGTCGGGTGTTGCCGGAGATGGTGAACCAGCTCCATCGCGGAATGACGGGGAATGCGCCGGTAGTGCTGATCGTCTTTTATGCGGGTGTGAAAGGCCTGCCGCTGTCCGCGCACTAGGTAATCGCGAGAGGGCGCCTACAACCAAAGCGATATGGCGCGATGGGCGATGCGCGCGCAGTATCGATTGTGTCGATTGCTGCGCAGGATCGGGATCCGGACATGCCAAGGTCGTCCACCAGAAAGCCTCTTCCGACCGCTTGGGAGGCCGAGATGGCGGCTGGACAGCGCTCCCTCCACGATGTGCCGGCCGGACTGGCCGTCGACGAGTCCGTTGCGGGTCGACGGCGGGCTTTGGAGCGAAGGTCGGGCGTGGGGCTGGCGACAACAGGACACTATTCCACCGACCTGGCCGTTGCGAAATGCGAGAACCCGATAGGTGCGACACAGATTCCGCTCGGCGTCGTCGGGCCGCTTCGTCTGGACAGCGCGCACGTGGAGCCGCACGAAGAGATATTCGTCCCGCTGGCGACGACAGAGGGTGCTTTGATCGCGAGTACGGCGCGCGGTTGTCGCGCCGTGTGCGAGGCCGCCGGTGCGACGGTCCATGCGGTCGACGTAGGCATGACGCGGGCCCCGGTCTTCCGTTCCACCGGTATTCGGCAAACGCGCCTTTTTCTCGATTGGGTGGCCGATCATCTCGAGGAAATCCGGGGCGTTTGCGAGGCGACAAGCACGCACCTTAAGCTCGTGGAAGTATCTCCGCAGTGCGTGGGAACGTCGATCTATCTGCGTTTCCGGTTTTTTTGCGGGGACGCGATGGGCATGAACATGGCGACGATCGCGTGCGACCGTGCCGTCAGCGAGTTGATCGTGCCGCGAACCGGGGTAGCGTGCATTTCCGTTTCCGGTAACTACTGCGTCGACAAGAAGCCCGCCGCCCTGAATTTCATCGAGGGTAGAGGAAAGCGGATTTTCGCCGAGGTCGTTTTGTCCCGCAACATACTGGCAACATGCCTGAAAACGGACGCGACCGCGCTGTGCGAACTGCAGTATCGGAAAAACCTCCTGGGATCGATCATGGCGGGTTCGCTCGGCTTCAATTCGCATTACGCGAATATCGTGGCTGCCTTCTTCATGGCGACCGGGCAGGACGTCGCGCAGGTCGTGGAAGGCGCATTGGGCGTCACCTGTATCGAGCCGCGCGACGATGGCGGCGTCTATGCCTCGGTGTTCCTTCCGGATGTGCCCGTCGCGGCCATGGGCGGTGGCACGATGCTGGGCACGCAGCGCGAGGCGCTCAATCTGCTTGGTGTGCGCGTGGACCCGGCGCGTCCAGGCGCTGCGGCGCTGCGACTTGCCGAGATCCTTGGCGCAGTCGTGCTGGCGGGCGAACTGTCCACGCTGGCTGCGTTGTCGGCCCACCATCTCGCCGGCGCGCACGAGCGACTCGGCCGGCCGGTGAGTTCGATTGGGCCGGCGACCACCTGACGCCGCGACGGCGTCGGCGCCTGGCAAGCTCATCCTGATGGGAGAGCATGCCGCGGTGTACGGCGTGCCGGCGATCGTTGCGGCTATCGACCTGCGCTGCACGGTCTCCATCCTGCGTACGTCGCGCCCGGGGGTTCTGCTGGATCTTCCCGACGTGGGTGTAAGGTCTTTTTGCGCGTGGGACACGTTGACTGCGTACGCGCTGTCGACTCGCCGCACCTGGCTTGCCTACAGGAAGGAATCCACGCAGCGGACGTTCGCGACATTGCGAGGCGTCGATCCTGCGCATCTGGTCAAGACGGTGATTGGCGAGGTCATCCTCCGTTTTGCGGACTGCTTTCCGAATGGAATCGCTGTCCGTGTTTGTTCCCGTATTCCCTTGTCGGCTGGTTTCGGCAGTTCCGCTGCTACGTCGGTCGGTCTCGCGGCCGCGCTGCTGTCCATGACCGGTAGTACGCCATCCGTCGGGAGCATCGAAGCATTGGCGCGGGAAGGGGAATTGCGGCAACACGGTCGGCCGTCGGGCATCGACCATGCAACGGCGCTGCTCGGTGGACTGGTATGCGCCACGGGTGGACGTTCCGGCTGCGCACGTGTGTTACCGCTCGCGATGCGGAATGAGGACGTACGTTGTCTGCTGGCCAATGTTGCGGTGTACGACACCGGCACAGCGCGCGAATCCACCGGCGCTGTGGTGACAGCCGTCGCGGAGCGCTTTCAGCATGATCGCAGGCTCCTCGACGACATGGCATCGACGACGCACGACTTGATCCGTCATATCGAATACGGCGTTGCGCGCCCGTCGTTATTCACGGACATCGTCCGGGACTATGAAAGATGTCTGGAGCGTCTGGGCGTCGTGCCCGAAAGCGTGCGCTCGACGATCCGCGATATCGAAGCCGCTGGCGGCGCGGCGAAAATATGTGGTGCGGGTTCGCTGTCGGGTCCCGGCGCGGGCGCGATGCTGGTGTGTTGGCCGGGCGATCCCCCCGATCCGCTACCGTTGTCGCTGAGCCGCTTTCGGCGCATCGATACGCGGTTGGGTGCGCCGGGTTTCTCGCTGGAGGTCGCGTGAACAGGATAACGGCCGTCGCACCTGCGAATATCGCACTGATTAAATACTGGGGCATGCTAAACGAGGAGGACACCCTTCCCGCGAACCCGTCGATTTCCATGACCTTGCGCGAATGCGTATCGACATGCACGGTTGCCGCTCGCGATGACGGGGGTGCCGACGACGATGTGCTCTGGATCGATGCCGACGGTCGCACGGGCCCGGCCGATCCTGGATTGCGTGAAGGCGTGTTGCGGCACGTCGGGCGATTGCGGCGACATGTGGCCAGCGTCATGGCATTGAGGATCGCCACGACCAATTCGTTTCCGACCGGGGCGGGCATCGCATCGTCGGCCTCCGGTTTCGCCGCTCTGACGATGGCTGCGGGGAAGTTTCTCGGATGTCCCGTCGGATCGACGGATCTTTCCCGCTTCGCGAGACTATCCGGTTCGGGATCCGCAGCGCGTTCCGTCCTCGGAGGTTTCGTCGAATGGCCGGGCGATCCGGACGATCCCGGCAGTCCGGCGCGTCGACTGTTCGCTGCCGGACATTGGCCCCTGTGCGACCTTGTCGCGGTCGTGGATCCTTCGCCCAAGGCAATAAATTCGAGGGAGGGACATCGACGTGCGCCGACCAGTCCGTACTTCGTCCGACGACAGGAGCTCCTCCCTGGCCGTATCGACAGGGTGAGGTGCGCCATCCGGGACCGCGATTTCGTCCAGCTTGCGGAAGTCGTCGAGGAAGAGGCTATCGATCTGCATCTGATCGCGATGTCCGCACGGCCGCCGACCTTCTACTGGCAGCCGGCGACGATCGCGGTGCTGGAAGCGGTAAGGTGCTTGCGCCGGGGCGGGGCAAAGGCATGCGCGACGATCGATGCCGGCCCCAATGTGCACGTCCTGTGTCTGCCGGCCGACGTTCCCGGCGTGCGCGACGTTCTCTCCCGGATCGAAGGCGTCCGCTCGATCATTGTCGACAGGGTGGGCGACGGACCGCGTTTCGTGAATGTGCATCTGTTCTGAACTGCCGGCGCGGCGCATGTTGAGTCGTAGTCCCCGCACGGGTAACGTGGCCGGCATTGTTCGCCCCATCGAGTAGTCCATGCCGTCCGCTGTCGTATTGAGTCGCCTCACTCTTCTTTCGCTCGCACTGCTCGCGGGCTGTGCTTCCGGTGGCGGCAATACCCGTCCCGCGGGCAAGGCGACGCCAGCGGTGAATGCGCTCTACGACCGGATGAACCAGGCCAGCAAGGGCTACGAGGCATCGATCGATCAGGCGCGGCGTGGCGATACGCCGGCCGCCGACAAGTCTCGTGGCACCGCGCTCGACCAGCTGAAGGACGCGTCCGCACGCTGCGGGCTGACGCCAGGCTGCGATCCGCAGCGCTTCATCTCGGTCTTCGACCGGCTGTTGCGCCTGAAGGACGGCAGCTTCATCGAAGGCGAGGATAGCGACGACATGACCGGCCCCCCGGAATCGGGCGCGGCACCGGGCGACGCGGGAGCCTCGCCCGTGGCCGGCATCGGTGCGCTGCCACAGGCACAGCGCAGCGTCACCATGTTGCGCGGTCACCAGTTCTCGGACCTGATGGTGATGAACGGCCCGGTGAAGGCCGCGCTGGAAATGTGGCTTACCCAGCTGCGTCCTAACCTGATGGACGCTTACGTCAATTATCAGTTCATGCGCTATCGCATGTGGCCGGAGTACCGCCAGGCGGATCTTCCCGAGGCGCTGCTGTTCGGCATCATGGCGAAGGAGTCGGGCGGCAAGGTTCACGCGGTATCGCGCTCGGGCGCGTCGGGCCCGCTGCAATTCATGTATGCCACCGGACTGCGCTTCGGTCTGTCGAACACCGACGGTTTCGACCAGCGGTTCGACCCGAGTCTTGCGGCTCGCGCCAACGCCCAGTACATCGACGAGCAGCTCGAGGTCTTCAATAACAACCTCGAACTTACCCTGGCCGCATACAACGGCGGCGAAGGCCGCATGCGCCGCATGGCGGCGGCCAATCCGGGCGTGAGTTTTTACGATCCCCAGATTTACAACCAGATGTCGCCCGAAACGCGGGACTACGTGCCGATGGTGCTGGCTGCCGCGTGGCTGTTCCTGCATCCGGACAGCTATCATCTGAAATGGCCGAAGGTCGATGGCGAACCGGGAGCCATCGTGCTCAAGCGGCCCGCCTCCCTCAGCGAGCTAACCGTGTGCATGGGCTCCGCCGAAGGCATGACGGATGGCTGGTTCCGGACGCTGCGCAACCTCAATCCGCGCCTGGACCCGATGATCGTCCAGTCGGCCGGTACCCGTCTGGATGTGCCCAGGCAACTGGAGAAGGTGTATGCGTCCAGTTGCGCCGACGGCCCGTGGCCCATCCTGGCCAACGATCTGCACAGCGCGGTAAGACTGGTTGCGCCACCGCCGCCGCCCGTGTCGTCGCCGGCACCGGCGAAACCGCAGGGAGCGAAGAGCTATACGGTAAAGCGAGGGGATACGCTGGTCAGTATCGCGCGCAAGAGCGATTGCGCGGATGTCGAAGACCTCGCGCGGATGAACGGACTCAAGGGGCACAACCTGAAGGTTGGGCAAAGCATACGGATTCCGGTCTGCCGCTGAGGCACCGGCCGGGGCGCGCCATCAGGCGATGGCGCGCGGGTCCATCCAGCTGCTGGCGACATCGCGCCGCGGAGCGGAAAGTTCTTTGATCTGACGGATCAGGCGCAGCACCTGGCGATGGATGTCTTCCATGCCGCTGCGCTTGGCATCCAGCGTCTCGTGGTACACGGAGGCGATCCACAACGCCACGCCACGGGTTGCGATCAGGTGGTTGTCGGAGCGGGCTTTGCCCAGCCCGATGTCCGGTCCCAGGCCATAGGCGCTGTAGCGCTCTTCCGGCGGCGTGCCGTACAGATGGGGGAAGTCGCAGGCGGCAGCCTGTTCCATTTCCCGTTTGACCAGTTGCTGCAAATCCGCATGGGCGCGAGTGGGAAGGGCGAGAACGACCCGTTCGATATCGGCAAGTTGTCGGCGCAGGCGGATTTCGCGATTGACAGCGATAAGGTGGCTGACGAGGCGCATTGGATGGATCCCCTAAGGCTTTGCTATCGACCCGTACCTCCCCCCGGTGGCACGTCAAGCCCGAAGCATACCCCTACGCTGCGTCCAATGTAAGCGAATTTGGTCACAAGGTGACGCGCCGGGTCACATCGAGGTTTCAGTCTTGCCAGTGCCCCAGCCGCTGTCCCACCACCACTTGCTGCCGGGGCGCCAGATCGTCCAGTTCATACCCTTCTGGAAGCAGCAGGATCACGGTCGAGCCCATGTTGAACCGGGCCATTTCGGCGAACCGTTCCAGTTTCACGTGACGGTCGCGGCAGTCTTTATGCCGGATATCGGAGGCATAGGGCGGAATGACCAGACCATCCCAGACGGTGGCGACGCTGGACACCAGGATCGCGCCCACCATCACCGACACGAAAGGACCGCGTTCGCCGGTGAAGTGGCAGACCAGGCGTTCGTTGCGCGCGAAGACGCGCGGAATGGCTTCGACAGCGAATGGGGCGACGCTGAAGATGCGCCCGGGAACATGCACCGTCTCGACGAGTTCGCCGGCCAGCGGCATGTGCACGCGGTGATAGTCGCGGGGCGACAGATAGATGGTGACGAAGCGGCCGTTGCGGAAAGGTACCGCTGCCGTTTCGTCGCCGAGCAGTTCGGCGGCCGTGTACTCCTGACCCTTCGCCTGGAAAATGCGTCCGTCGACGATGCGGCCCATCTGGCTGATGCGGCCATCGGCAGGGCAGAGCAGGAGGTCGTTGCCGGGCGCAGCGACCCGCGCATCCGCCCGCAGCTTGCGTGTGAAGAACGCATTGAAGTGCTGGTAGGCGAGCGGGTCCGGTTGCGCGGCCTGGCTCATGTCCACGTCGTAGCGCCGCACGATCTGCGAGATCAGGAAGTTCTTCCACGGCGTCCAGGTCCAGCGGGTGGCCCAGTAGACGACACGCGAAAGGGCCCGGTGCGGAAGGATGTACTGCAGGAGGACTTTGGCTTTCATCGCCGGGATTATAGGGGGATGAGCGCGTATTGCCTCGATGGCGCTTACACCCGATGAAATATGGTGTTCACGGTCTATATCGGGTAGAACGGGGCGGGGGAATCCAGTGTGACGCTTTCCGGTACCAGCCGGGACAGGGAGCGAAGCATGATGACGATGTTCGGGATGTCGCGTCGGGCGGTATATCTGGGGGTGATGTCGGCGTTGGTCGGGTCGACCTTGAACATGGCGGTAGCGCCCGCGGCGGTCGCCCAGACGGTGACGCTCGCGGCTTACAGTCCGCTTGTGAACGACGCCAAGGTCGGTCAGCAGATCGTTCCGGGCGGCGGTACCGTCACGCTGATCGGCGATCAGCTCTTCGCTACCGGACAAACCGGTGCCCAGAACACCACGCTCGCGGCGTTGCGCGATCTTGGCCGTATCGTCTCGGGCGCACAGTGGATCGGTGCCGCGCGACTCAATCCGGGCCAGCAGAATGTCGGCATCAGCGTCCCCGATCCCATTACGGGCGGCCGGCGCGTCGTCTCCGTCTTCGCGACCGCGAACCTCGTGCCGCTGGCGCCCACGACCTACGACACCACCGTTCCCGATATCGTCAACGTCAACGGCAATCAGTACATCGACGCGCGCGTCGGTTCCGTGACCGCGGCCGGCGGCAGCTTCAACGTCAACATCGGTCGCGCGACGCCGACGGCGGCGGCCAACAACTGGACCATCGCCGCGAAGCAGACCTCGCTGTTCTACGCCGACGGATCGGGTGCCGCGGCCAGCGCGATCAACTGGCAATCGAGCAACCGCATTACCTTCGTCGGCGAAGCTTCCAATCCGGCGACGCCACAGGGCTTTAACACGACCTACGTCGCGGCGTATGGCGGCACCTTTACCGTGACGACGCTGGACGGTGTCACGACCACGCAGACCGTGACCAACGACGCACAGCTGCGCGCGTACAACGACTTTCTGATTGCCGCGTTGCAGGCGGGCAATCTCGATCCGACCCGCTATAACGCCGAGTTCGCAAAGGCCTATACCTCCTCGACGCAGACAACGCAGTACACGAGTACCGCCAACGATCCGGCCGACGAAGTCGCCCAACCGATCGGAGATCGCATCGTCGTGAACGTGACGGGCGCCAATGCGACCGGCACGATCGCCAAGGGTGGCTTGCTGGAGGTGGTTAACGCCAATAATGGCGCGATGCGCGCCGACCTGGGCGCCACGTTGCTCAACCAGGGAACGCTGGGCGTGATCCATACGTCGGGCGACGGCACGGCGATGCTGCTGACGGGGGCCAGCAAAGGCAGCAATACCGGCGTCATCAACGGCAATTTCTTTCCGGAAGCCAATGGGCGTACGACCGACGGCGCGTTTGGCGCGAATATCGTGGATGTGCTCAACAGCAGTACCTTCGCCAATAGCGGGGTCATCAACCTGGCGACAGGTACGGCCAATGGCGCGGGCAAGTCGACGGGCATTCGTCTGAGTACAAATGCCACGGCGACGAATACCGGAAGCATCAACGTCGGCGTCACCGGGTCCAAGTCGAACGGGTCGATGGACGGCGTGTACCTCAACGACGCGACGGCGTCGTTCACGAATGCGGCTACGGGCACGATCTATATCGGTCGCGGTCCCCAGACCACGCCGACTTCGAGCGCCGCGGACGTGGCGATCAATCAGGTAACCATTACGACGGGCATCAACGTCAACGGCAACGCGACGGCGAGCAATGCCGGACGCATCGCCATCGGCACGAAGACCCAGAACGCTGCCGGCATTCTCGTGACCGGCGGCAATACGGCGCAGGTCACCAACAGCGGCACGATCGACGTCAATGGCGCGGCGGCCACGGTGCCGCGCGAGAACATCGGTATCTCCGTGGTGAACGCAGGATCGAGCGGCGGCATCGTCAACACGGGAACGATCAACCTCAATGGCGTGAACGGTACCGGCATCAAGATCATAAGCAATACCGCGGCGACAGCGCGTGCGATCTCCTCGGGCACGATCAATGTCGCCGGTGGCGCCGATCCGGCCAGCGGTACGCGCAACTTCGGCATCTGGGCGGAAGGCCAGGGCACCGGCACCGCACTGGCGACCGTGCAGGGGCCGGTGAACCTGTTGGGCAACGGCGCCATCGGCATTCACGCGCGCGGACGCGCGTCGGTGGATGTCGCGGCGGGTGCAGTACCCACGTTCGCGAACGGCTCGAATCAGATCGGATTTTTCGCGTTCGGCCAGGACGCGCGCATCGTGGTCGATCCCGGGGCAACCCTCAATGTGACCACGCCGTCTTCGACGCTGTTCCGCGTCGAAAACGGCGCCGACTTCGACGGTACGGGCTTGCATGTCACCGCCTCGGGTGCCGGATCGGTTGCCGTGATGGGCACGGGAGCATCGTCGACGCTGGTGGATACCCACGATGCGACGATCGACGTGACGGGGACCGGTGCGCGCGGTGTCATCGTCGAAGGCGGCTCAATCGGGACCATCGATGCCGCGACGACGTTCGGTCTTACCGGTACGGGTGCGGTGGCTGCGATCGCCGACGGCCAGAAACACGATCTGACCGGGAAAAACACCGGGTCGCCGGTCGGGACGACGACGCTGACCAGTGCCGCCACGCTTAACGCCAGTCAGGTCGGCGTGACCGGATACATCGCGCGTAACAGCGCGAAGCTGACCAATACGGGCGACATCGTCTTCACCGGCGCGTCGACCACAGGCATACGCGTCGAGACCGGGGCGACCGCGAACAACAGTGGCGCTATCTCCATCGCGGATGGGGGGACGGGCATGTTCGTCGATTCCGGCACGGGAACCGCCGCGACCACCGGTACCACAACGGGAACCGTCACCGCCAACGGAGGCAGCGTTGCTGCCCGCACGCACGGTGTCGTCGCGTCGGGATCGGCCGCGACGATGAATCTTCTCGCCGGCTCGCACGTCCAGCTCAACGGCGCGGGCGCGATAGGCGCGGAAGCGATCAATGGCGGTCTGGTGAATGTTGCCAATAGCGCGACGCCGGTGTTCGCGAACACCGATCAGATGGCATTCCACGCGACCGGGCTTTCGTCGCGGATTGCCAGTGCCGCAAGCACGCTCGATGCGAATACGGATCGAACCACCTTGTTCCGCATCGACGATGGTGCGTTGCTTTCGTTGCCCGCCGCCTCGACGCTGACGGCGTCGGGTGCGGGATCGCGCGCGTTGGTCGCGACAGGGGCCGCGACCAACGTCGCCGTCAACGGCGCCACGATGAACATCACGGGTGCCGGTGCCGCCGCGGCCGAAGCACGGGGCGGGGCGACGGTGTCGATCGGCAGCGGTTCGTCGGTGAATCTTGCCGGAGACGACTCGATCGGCGGCATCGTCGATGGCCAGAACATCGACCTTGCCGGCAATCCGGTGGGCGCTCCCGCGGCGACCAGTTTGCTCAACAGCGCCAACGTAACCGGTGCCGGTGCGCGCGCCACGGGCTTCATCGCCCGCAATAGCGGTGTATTCACCAACGCGGGCGCAATCAATCTCACGGGAGCGGGTAGCACGGGCGTGGTCGTACAGCAGGGAGGTGGCCTGTCCAATACCGGAACGATCCATGTCGCCGACGGCACGGGCGTGCGTGTGGAAGGCGCGGGTACGCAGACATTGAATCCCAGTGGCTCGATCGTCGTGGACAACGGCGTTGCAGGCATTCACCTGCTGAACGGTGCGCAGCTTTCCATCCAGAGCAACAACGCGCAGATCGTGGCGGGCGGCTCGGCGCACGGCATCCTGGTCGACACCGGCGCCGCATCCCTGAGCGCCGACGGCACAGTAATCACGACGACAGGCACTGGCAACGGCATCGAGAATGCGGCGGAGATCGGCGCAATTACATTGCACAACGTGACCTTCAATGTCGGCGACGGCGCCGGTATCCGAACCGCGACGGCGATCGATCCATCGTCCACGGTAACGTTCAACATCGTCGGGAAAGGCGTCGGTTTCGCTTACCGGCACGCCGACGGTTCGCCGGGTAGCGAGAATCTTGCGCTGGGTTCCGGTTTCGTGGCCAATGCGAACGGTGCTGGCGCAGTGGGTATCGTTGCGCTGACCACCGGCACGGTGGACTCGCAGGCGACGGTCAATGTCAACGATCCGGCGGGCGGCACCGCGTTGCTCGCGGGAACCGCATCCAGCGTAATCAATCGCGGCTCGCTGATATCGGCGAGCCTCGTTTCGCCGGTCGTCGATCTTTCCAACGGAAGCGGTACCCACTTCGGGAACGTGGGCACCTTGCTCGCGGCCAGCCCGACCGCCATCGCCGTGCAAGGCAGCGCGGGTAACGACAGCATCGCGCTAAGCGGCGGGCAGGTGCGCGGCGACGTGGCGACCGGCGACGGCACCGACCGTTTCGACTGGACCGCGGGCACCCTCGATGGTGGCCTGACCATGGGCAACGGCGCGGGCAACGCGGCGAACATCGCGGCGGTCGATACGTCCTCGACGCTGCATCTGCTGTCGGGAACGGGTGGCGGCAATACGCTGACCTTTACAGGAACGCAGGCCCGCGGTGGTTCCTTCGCCGCGGACGACCCGACCAAGGGCATCAATCTCGGCAGGGGATGGAACACCATCTCGTTCGCGAACAACGCGGCCTTCACACTGACCGATAACCTGCATCTGGCCAACAGCGACGTGAACATCGATGCGACATCGGTGCTTTACGCCGGCGACAACGTGCATCCGACGATCAGCGGTGCGCAACCGGGTTCCGCCAACGTAACCAATGCGGGGCTGATCGATCTGACCAACGGCAGCGGGTCTCCCGGCAACAGTCTCACCATCGATGGCGATTACGTGTCGAACGGTGGTCGTGTGGCTCTGATCGCGACATTCAATCAGGGCGGTGTGCTGTCCAACCAGTCAACCGACCGCCTGCTGGTGCAGGGGAACGTACGCATGCCCGGCGCCGAAACCACACTGTTCGTCTCGCCCTCGGTGGCGAGCAATGGCGATCTCACCGACCTCAACCACAATGGCGCGGTCGATGCGAACGAAGGTATTTCGGTCGTGCAGGTGGCGGGTGCCTCGACTACCGGCGCTTTCCGTCTCAATGGCGGGTATCTCGCGGTGGGGCCGTGGCAGTACGGACTTTATGCTTTTCAGCCGGGTGCCTCGGTGGCGTCGCAACGGCTGGTCGCGGGCGCGACGACGGGTACGGCTTTCTGGGATTACCGTCTGGCGAACGTCTATGTATGCCAGACCGATTGCGTCGTGCCGTCGGCCATCAATCCGCCGCCGATACCGGCGCCGGGTGTGCCGGTCCAGGACCCCGCACCGCCCGTGGCTCCGTCGCCCGATCCCTTTATTACCAGCAATCCGCCGCCCGATGGGTGCGTCGTCGATGGTGTCGACAACTGCTCGCCGGCGCGTCGCGCGGTAGCCCCGCAGGTCGCCACCTATATCGCCACGCCGACCGCGCTTCAGGTTTATGGTTTCCAGAACATAGATAACCTGCATCGCCGGCTTGGCGAGATCCGTCAGGATCGCGGCGCCGCCGATACGCTGGGCGGCAATGTATTCGCCCGCTATATCGGTGGCGACTATACCTATCACAGCGACCGCAGTTTCAAGCAGTACGGATACGACTCGGATGTCCAGACCCATGCGGTGCAGGTGGGTGTGGATGTCCTGTCGATGGATGCGGACCGTTCGTCGTTGCGAGCGGGCCTTGCCTATACGCATGGCACGACGCGGCTCGATCCGCGTGCTGCCGACGGTTGCAGTCACGCGAAATACGACAGCAATTCCGTCGCCATGTATATGACGTGGCAGGACATCGGTGGCTTTTATCTGGATGGCGTGGTGTCCGGCGACCGGCATCAGGGGAATGTCGATGTCGCGCGCGCCCAGGATGTCGCGAGGCTGCGTGCCACAGGATGGACGGCGTCGCTGGAAGCCGGTTATCCGTGGCGGTTCGGCGATGGCTACGAAATCGAGCCGCAGCTGCAGATACAACGGCAGCATCTGCGCATCCACGACCTGACCGATCGCGATAACGTGACCGCCCACTACGACGACACGGATCAGACCGTCGGACGCGCCGGTGTGCGACTGGACCGGACGTTCGAGGGCGACAACGGTCGCCTGATTACCCCGTATGCACGACTGAACTACGTGCGCGGTTTCGGCGGGCGTCCGGCGGTGACAGTCGGGTCGTCCGAGGTCGATGTGAGTCAGCGGTTCCTCGGCGGACGCTTCGGCCAGTACGGCGAGCTGGGCCTCGGCGGTACGGCGAGCTGGCGTAGCGGGTTCTCGGTCTATGCCGAGGGCGATTACCGCACGGACATCGGCAGCGCGGGTACGCAGGGCTGGGGCTTCAATCTGGGCGTTCGCTGGAGCTTCTGAGAAATCGACAAGGGCTTGCTTTAAAGCTCTCTGTGGGAGCGCGCCTGCGCGCGAAAGCCTACGGAGCGAAGGAGCCGGATGCTCACATCCGCGAGCCGGGATTTCCGGCTGCGGATGCAGTCCGCACTTTCTTCGCTCCGTAGGCTTTCGCGCGCAGGCGCGCTCCCACAGAAATGCATGCCTGGGTTATCTTCAGTCAGGGTTCCATGTTCACCACCGGCAACTCGACAAACGTTCCCTGCGACGAACCGCGATAGACCCGCTGCGTCGCCTTGCGATAGTCGCCCGGCTTCGCCAGGAAAATATTGGGCACATACGTTTGCGGATTGCGGTCGTACAGCGGGAACCAGCTCGACTGGATCTGCACCATCACACGATGACCCGGCTGGAAGACGTGGTTCACTGTTGGCAGCGAGAAACGATAGGGCAGAGCCGTATCCGGGGTCAGCGACGCGGGCTTGTCGAAACCTTCGCGATAACGGCCGCGAAAAATCTCCATGGCGATGGGTAACTGATAGCCGCCCATGGCGGGATGGTCGACGACTTCATCCGGATAGACGTCGATCAGTTTAACGACCCAGTCGCTATCGCTGCCGCTGGTCGACGCGAGCAAGCGTACGATGGGCTCGCCTGCCAACGAGAGGGGCGCGGCGAGCGGCGCGGACGTATAGGTCAGGACATCGGTGCGGGTAGCGAACTGGCGTTGATCGTCGACCAGCCATTCCGGCCACGACTCGACCTGGTCCGGCACGCCGTGCGACCAGGACTGGATGGGACGAACGCGGTAAGGAACGGGTTTCGCCGGATCGGACACGTATTCGTCGAAGCCTTCCGCCGGTTTTGTGCTGGAAAGCGAGCCGTCCGCGCCGACGTACCAGTCCTGCGTCGCGGGCTTGCAGCCAGCGGCGCAACCGGACGGCCAACGGGTCAGCTTCCGCCAGCGATTCTCGCCCGTGACGAATGCATTGACCGGAGCGATGTCGATCGCGGCCACACCGTCCTTGAGATAGCGGGCGAGGAACGGACGCAGGATGTCCTGTCGGAACGTAGTCCCTGTGTCGCTGCCGAGGTCGATCGCGCCGATGGTGCCAGCCGGCTCCCACGTCTTCGCATGACGCCACGGACCGATGACGAGATAAAGCTTGTCGTGTTTCGGGTCTTTCGGGGCGAGCGCGCGATAGGCCGCCATGTCGCCGTAGTTGTCTTCCTGGTCCCAGAGGCTGTGTACGAGCATCGTGGGAACGGTCAACGGTTCGCGTGCGACGAGCTTGTCCAGCGCCTGATCCTGCCAGAAGGTGTCGTAAGACGGATGGGCCAGGATTTTCTGCCAGAAACCCAGTGCTTCCATGCCGTGCGCGCGTGCGATGTCGCCAGCGGAGCCGCCCCTCAGGTACTGGTCGTAGTCGTCGCGATAGCCCGAGGCCCAGCCGTACTTGCTGCCGCGGCTCGCCACCATGCCGTAGATGTACGGCAGCATCTGCTGGCGGAAGGCACCCTGGTGAAACCAGTCATCGCCCATCCAGCCGTCCACCATCGGGTTGATGGGCACGGCGACCTTCAGGGCGGGATGGGGACGGATCGTGGCGATCAGTGCTTCGAAGCCGTCGTAGGAGATGCCGATGATGCCGACTTTGCCGTTGCTCTCCGGGACGTTTTTCGAGAGCCAGTCGACGGTGTCGTAGATATCGCTCGACTCGTCGACGGGTGTCGGATTCTGAGGGCCGAGCGGTGCGCGATTCATCACGAAATCGCCTTCCGATCCATGTTTGCCGCGGATGTCCTGCACGACGCGGATATAGCCGTCCTGCACGATGATGTCGGCGGGATTGTCGTAGCCGCGCAATGCCATGGCGAGGTGCGGACTATCGGAGCGATGGCTCATGTCGTCGGCGCCGTAGGGCGTGCGTGTCAAAAGCATTCCCGCATGCTTCGCGCCGCGTGGCACCAGCAGCACCGTGTGCAAGCGCACGCCGTCGCGCATGGGTATGTCGACTTCCCGGCGTACATAATCGAAATTCCCGGTGACCGGCGAGAAGTTTGCCGGAGTTTCGCTTGGCAGTTGCGCGTAGGTTTTCTCGCCCCCGTGCGCGGAAACGACCGTGCCAAGGGTGCACAGGGCGAGCGAGAGCAAGGCGTGACGCATGGTTCCGGGCATGGTTCTTTTCCTGGTGTTGCTAGACGTGGGGTTGGAGGGTGGGTAGTGGGCGCGCGTTTCCGGCGGCCGCCTGAGGGGGTTGATATCGCCCGGCGGAAGCAACGTCCGCCGGGCGCTTTTCGCTCCCTCAGGCGGCCGCCGGAACCGCGCGCCCACTACCCACCCCCCACCCCCGTTTATCAGAAGTCGTAGTTGACCCCGAACCGGACGTAACGCGGCGTGGTGTAGCTCACCACACGATTGAAACTGTTCTGCACCGCGGTGGTCGATCCGTACCCCGGACTGAGCTGGGTCGCGCGCTGCTGATTGAACAGGTTGAATACCGATACGTTGAAAGCGAGTTTGCGGTCCGCCCATAGCGGGCGGTATTCGCCGCTGACATCGAGCAGTTCTTCCCATGGCGTACGACCTGCATCGCCCGGACGCGAAGGCTTGCCATCGCAGTAGTGGTAGTAGCTTCCGTAGCCGACCGGATCGTTCTGCGCGGTGCCGTAAAATCCAAGACAGCTACGCGGCGTGCCCGACTGGATCGTGAGATTGGCGGAGATCATCCATTCCGTAGCGATCTGCCACGAACCGTATGCCTTCAGCTGGTGCTGCCGATCGTTCGGCAGGTAGCCGTTCGAGTATTCCATCAGCGCTGCATAGTCCCAGTCGCGCGATGCGGACACCGACTGCTGGCCGGTATCGGAACGCACCTGGCCTTCCGTGTTGCCGTAGCTGCGCGAATACAGATAGTCGATCTTGCCGGACCACGTGCCGTCGAACGGATGGGAAAGATACGTGTCCAGACCGTAGTAGTTGCGCTTGAGCTGGCTGAAACCGAAGTCGTCGTTGGTCACCGTGACATTCGTGTAGCCGCCGTTGGCGTTGGCCAGCTGGTAAACGTTGGCGCGGCCGGGATTCGAGAGATAGCAACTTCCGATCGTTACATCCCCGAGCTTCGCCCCCTGTGCGACGGCTGCGCGTTCGATAGCGCCGTTATCGCAGATGTCGTCCAGTGCATTGCGCAGCTTGCGAACCGTTGCCTTCATGCCCCAGACCCACGCCGGATCGAACTGGTGATCGAAGCCGAGGATGAACTCGTCCTGGTACTCGGACTTGATGTTCTTCGAACTCACGGTTTTCGGATCGGGCGGTTGGCCGTACTCGCCATTGGGCGACACGGCGCCGCCGGTCGACGATGTGATCGGCGTGCGGCCGGTCGGCAGGCCGTTCGCGTCGATACCCGTATAGGTGAAGTATTCGTTCGTCGCCAGCGAGCCTGACGCCGTACGCAGCGCGACGCTGGCGGGCATGGCGAGGAAGTAACGGCCGGCGTTGGCGTAGACCTTCAGCGATGCGTCGCCATTGACGTCCCAACTGGCACCCAGCCGCGGCGCCCACTGCGGCTTGGTCAGGCGAAGATACGCCTGGCCGCTGGGGTTGTAGTTGGTGAACTGGTCGTTGCGCAGGCCCAGCTGCAACAGCACGCGGTCGGTGACCTGCCAGTCGTCCATCACGTACTGGGCGCGCTGTTTCACGCGCACCGACGCGAGTGTCGAGTAGTGGCGAACATAGGCGTAATACCCGGTCTGGCCGCCGGGAAAGTCGCCAGGCTTGCCGACGAACGGCGATTCGCTGATGTTCGTGTTCGGATCGGTGTGTGCGTACCACAGCTCGTAGCCGTCGCCCGCGATGGTCGTGCCGTCGTCGATGTCGTGCGAATCCTGGTTGTCGATACCGGCCGTGATCGAGTGCGCGCCGATTTTATAGTTCAGGTCGATGCGCAGGTTGCGATTGGTCGACTTGTGGTCGGGGTTGTCGACCGTGTCGAGCGTCTGGTGATTGGTAATGAGCTGGCCACCGGTCAGCGCGAGGTTCTCGTTGTCTACGTTGCCGATGAACGGGCCGGTCACGCCGGTTTCCGGCGGCTGGTTGAAATAGGTGAGCTTCGATTTGCCGTACAGCGCGGTCAGCGTGAGGTCATCGGTCAGGTAGCTGGTGAACTTGGCGACGTAGATGTTCGCGCTGGTCTTGGTCGCCTTGTCCGTGCTGGTGAAATTGCCGTTGCTGTCCGTGGCGTAGTTATAGAGGTACTTCGAGCCGTCGTAGTGGCGCGTCTGCGACAGGCCGGTGAGTTCGAGGATATTGCTGTCGTTGATATTCCAGTCGAGCTTGGCGTAATACTTCGGATCGCGGTACGTGTACTTCGTGTCGTACGACGAGGTCACCGAGCCGACGTTATTGCCCGTCGTGCGTTCGGTTTCCACGGCGGCGAAGAGGAAGAGCTTGTCCTTGATCAGCGGGCCACCCGCGTAACCGGAGATCGTCGTCGTCGTGGACTTGTTGTCCGCATTGCGCTGGTAGATCTTGCCGGCGGCATCGCCGCTGACGTAGTAAATGTCTTTCGCGTCGCTTCTCGCGAAATCCGGTTCCCAGAGCGCCTGCGCCCCGAAATGCCATTCGTTCGTGCCGCTCTTGCCGACCTGGCTGATCACGCCGCCGTCGGAACGGCCATACGCCGCCGAATAGCCGCCACTGAGCACTTCCTGCTGATTGATGGCGCCGTAGGGCAGGGAGATGCCGCCGAAACCGCTGAGCGGGTCGGTGGTGTTGAAACCGTTGACGTAATACGCGTTCTCGGTCACCGCCGAGCCGCTGAAGCTGACCAGCTGGTTGCCCATCGCGCCGCTGAAATAACTGCTGCCGCGCGAGGCACCGGGCGCGAGCAGCGCGATGCCTTCCGCCGAACGTTGCAATGGCAGGCGGGCCAGATCTTCGGACGTGATGATCGTGCTCGAGCTTGCGCTGGTGACGTCGATCTTCGGTAGCGCGCTGGCGCGGACCATGACGCTGTCGAGCTGCTGTGCCGATTCGCCGGTGCTGGCGAACGACACATCGGTGGAGGCGCCGACACGGATGCCGACGTTGTCGCGCGAGTCGATGACCTTGCCGTCGACGCGCAGCGAAACCTTGTAGGTGGACAGGGGCAGCGCTTCGGCGGCGTAGCGTCCGTGCGAATCGACCGGAACTTCGCGGACGAGGCCGTTGCTGCCTTCGATGAGGACCGATGCGTTAGCGGCGACAGGTGCCTGACCGGCGATACGGCCGGAGGTGGCCTGGCCGTGGGCGATGCCGGTCAGGGACATGGCGACCGCGACGCACAGCAAAGTGCGTCGAAGCGTCGCCGCGCGGGGAGTGGGCGGGTGTGGCGCGTTCATGGTGCGGACTCCAGGGGAAGCGGTGGTGGCGTTGGCGGGATGGGGTTCAATCGATCTAAACGAGGGGTAAAAAAGAGGACGTGGAGCCTCTTATGCGTATTCGACGGTTCCGATGGCGGTGGCGATGGCCTGCATCGCCCGCGTGCGGCTGGCGCGGCGATCCGTCACCAGGACATCGATCTCCTTGATAGGGCAGTACCCGACGCGACTGCGCACGCCGATCTTTGCGTGGTCCGCGGCGATGACGACGCGGCGCGCATGCATGCACATCGCGCGCGCGATTTCCGCTTCGTCCAGTTCGAAGCTGCTGGCCCCGTATTCGGCGTCGATGCCGACGGGCGAGAGAATCGCCAGGTGTGGCTGGAAGCGCGCGATTTCGGCAATCGTCGCGGCGCCGCCGCTGCATCCGATCTCGCCGTTGAAGCGGCCGCCGAGCAGATGGACTTCGTTGCCCGATCCGCGCGCCTGTCCCGCGGCAATGCGCATGGCCACGTCCACGGAGTTGGTGATGATGGTGAGGCTGGTGCGCACGGCAAGCGCTTCGGCCACCAGCGTCATCGTGCTGCCTGCATCCATGAAGATCGTCTGGCCGCTTTCGACGAGCGTGGCGACCTTCTTCGCGATCTGACGTTTTTCTTTTACGCGTGTGGCCGAGCGCACGTCGATCGGCGGTTCGTCGCCCGTCAGAACGGCGCCGCCGTGAACGCGGCGGATCTCGCCGCGCGCTTCCAGGTCCAGCAGATCGCGACGGATTGTTTCGCGCGAGACGCCAAGCTCGGCGACGATCCGCTCCACGGATACCTGACCGGATGCCTGAAGCAGGTCGCGGATGCGTGTATGCCGTTCTTCAAGCCACATGATGTCGTTCCTTCCGGGGTCGTTCTTTCTGGAGTCGGCGGGTGCACAGGCGCAGCACGGCCCGCATCGTCGCGAGCGCGACGGCGACGACGACGAGTACGCACGTGGCGTATGCCGAGGCCTGCGCGAGAAAACCGTTCTCGTCGAGCCGCATGACCGAGACGGCCGCGAGCCCGAGATCCGGCGTGACAAGAAAAATCACGGCCGACAGCGTCACCATCGAGCGCATGAACAGATAGAAGAAAACCGAGACGATAGCCGGCGCCGCGAAAGGCAGTACCGCATCGCGCAGGACGTGGCCCGTGCCGCCGCCGAGGGATGTCGCGGCATCTTCCAGTGCCGTCGGCACGGCGCGTACGCCCGCGACCATCGTGAGAAAGCCCTGCGCGTGATAGTGGTAGATATTGCAGAGCGCGACGATCGCCAGGCTGCCGTAAAGCCACGCGGACAGCGGACCGTGATTGAAGGTCAGTACATAGGACAGACCGATTACCATGCCCGGTACGGCGGCGGGCAGCGTCGCCAGCAGGTAGACCGGGCGCGCCAGGGTGGGGCGCAAGCGGCGCATGCCCGCGGCTAGTCCGAAAATGAGCGCCGTACCCACCGTGGCAGCAAGGATGGATGCCTGCAGCGATGTGGAAACAGGCACGTACCCGTCGGGCATGCCGCCGAAGTAATTAGCGAGTGTGAGGCTGCGGTCGTACGGCCAGAGCCGGATCAGGCTGACGTAGACCACGGTACCGATCGTGAGCAGTAGCGGCAGCAGGATAAGTACCGTTGCGATGCCGAGCGCGGCGTCTCGCGTACGCCCCTTCGTCGGTGTCGAAAAACGTGCGTGTGTCGCACCGCCTGCGTCCTGGCGCCGCCGCGCAGCGCGTTCCAGCCAGACGGCAAGCAGGGAAGGAAGCAGCAGAAGCACGCCAAGCGTTGCACCCATGCCGAAGTTCATCTGCCCGGCGACCTGGCTGTAAATCTCGGTGGCCAGCACGCGGTAGTTGCCGCCGATGACGACGGCATTGCCGAAATCGGTGATCGTTTCGGTGAAGACGAGAAAGGCGGCGGCAAGCAGCGCGAAGCGAATATGCGGAAACGTGATATCGCGGAACTGCCGCCACGGGGTCGCGCCCATCGACTCGGCGGCGTCGTAGTAACGACGGCTGGTACCGGCGAGCGCGGTCGTCACGATAATGACGACCTGCGGCAATCCGTACAGCGTGTTGGCGGTCAGCAGCCCGGGAAATCCGTAGATATCGGTCGGGAGTCCGGTCAGTCGATGAACGAGGCCGTTGTGGCCGAGCAGACAGACCAGACCCAGGCCCAACATCAGCGACGGTGCCAGCATCGGCAATAGCAGGATGCCACGTATAAGCGGCTTCCCTCGCACTCGCGTGCGTTCGAGCGTCATCGCCACGAGTAGCCCGAGCGATACGGTCGTTACGGTGGACGCGATGCCGATGGCGAGGCTACGCAGGGCGGCGCGCGGCAGGCCGGGGTCGGTCAGGAGCTGGGCGTAGTTGCCGGTAGTGAAGTGGCCGGCGACGTCGCTGAGGCTGCGCCAGACGATGACGCCGAGCGGATAGAGAAAGAAGACGAGAAGAGCGGCAAGCGGAACAGAGACGAGCAGCACCGGAACGATGGCGCTCCGTTCGCGCGACTTCGCCAGGTCAGACGGCATGGCGGCGGCAACGGTCATGCGGGCAGCCATGTCCCGCGTCCTTCGCGCACGCCGAGCCCGATCGTGTCGCCTGCGCAGAGCGACGAACGTCCCTGCGTTTCCACCAGGATGCGCCGGCCGCGCCAGCGCACGCCGACGCGGGCCAGGTTACCGAGGAAAACGATGTCCTCGACCTGTGCGTCGCCGGTGGCGTCGACGTGAATCAGAAAGTCCTCGGGTCGCAGACAAAGCTCGTGTGTGGGGTGGACCGCTGCCGGGCGCTGTTCGATGAGGGCCGGAAGCGCATCGCGGATCCAGCTCGCGGGAAGCAGGTTCGAGCTGCCGATGAATTCCGCGACGAAGCGCGATGCGGGACGTTCGTAAAGATCGCGGGGCGATCCGACCTGCTCGATCCGTCCGTGGTTCATGCAGACGATCGTGTCGGCGAGCGCCAGGGCTTCTTCCTGATCGTGCGTGACCATGATGGTCGGGATGGACAGCGTGCGCTGTAGCGCGCGTATTTCGTTGCGCATCTGCGTACGGACGCGTGCATCCAGCGCCGAGAGCGGTTCGTCCAGCAGCAATAGCGAGGGCTCGACGGCCAGCGCCCTGGCCAGTGCCACGCGTTGTTGCTGTCCGCCCGAAAGATCGGCGGGGTAGCGCGCCGCCAGCGGCGACAGGCCGACCAGTCCGAGCAGTTCGGCGGTGCGGTTCGCGACGCGCGCGGACGATTCGCCCCGGATGCGCATCGCATAGCCGATGTTGGCAGCTACCGTCATGTCGGGAAACAACGAATAGGACTGGAAGACGAGGCCCATCCGGCGATCGCGCGCGGGTACGCCGGTCAGGTCGCGGCCGCCAAGGTGGATGCGTCCCGTATCGGCAGCGAGCAAGCCGGCGACGATGCGCAGCAGGGTCGTCTTTCCGCAGCCGCTGGGACCGAGCAGGCAAACGAACTCGCCTTTGTCGACATGCAGGCCCACATGGTCGAGCACGCGCTCGCCCGCGAAGGACTTGCCGATGTCGTCGATGTGCAGATACATCCCCGTTATTCCCCTGGCTATCGCGCGTCAGCGCGACAGCTGTTTCCAGCGTGTGATGATGGATGCGCGGTCGCGCGCAGCCCGTGCGACATCGCGTGCCGGTAGCGAACCGGCGACATCCGCGGGTAAACCGGCCGCACGTTGCTCGCTGCTGGGACCGACGCCGGGTGCGGCGACGATTTCCTTGTATTGACGGTAAAGGGCAGCCGCATCGGGCGACGCGGTCCAGTCGAGGAAGCGCTGCGCGTCGCGTGCGTGGGCCGCGCCTTTCATCTGACCGGATGCTTCCAGTTCATAGCCCGTGGCGTCGGCAGGCAGCACCATGGCGATCGGATAACCCTGGCGAATCGACTGCATCGCGACGAAGGCGAACGAGATGCCGATCGGGAATTCGCCGATGCGCGCGAGCTTGCAGGGATTGGAGCCGGACAGCGTGGTCTGTCCAAGATTGCGGGCGATCCCTTCGGCCAGCGGCCAACCCGCATTCCGATGGCCACTATCGATCAGCGTGGACAACACCATGTAGCCGGTGCCGGAAGATGCGGGATCGGGCATCGCGATCTGTCCGCGATAGACAGGTTGGGTCAGGTCGGCCCAGGTATGCGGCACGGGAAGATGCTGTTCGGCCAGCGCCTGCGTGTTCACGCAAAGGGCGGCCATATAGCCGGTCGGGGCGAACCAGTTCGCGCCGCGAAAACGTACGGGCAGGGTGTCGATGTTCGGACCCGCGACGGGAGCGAACAGGCGCGCGATACGCGGATCGAGCATATCGGTAAGCGCCATGCCCCAGACGACATCGGTACGAGGCTCGACGGATTCGGCGAGAAGGCGCGCCGCGAGATCGCCACTGGACAGCCGGAGGACGTGTACGTCGATATCCGGAAGGGCGATATGGGCCGCTTTCAGATAGACGGCTATCTCGTCGCTCTCCAGCGCGGAATATACGGTCAGGTCGCCCGCGTTCACGCCGCCGCTCGCCATGAAGGCAGCCAGGACAAGCATGAGCTTTCGGACAACATGCATACGCCCGCCTCGTGGTGGTGTCTGTCGGATACCCCGGTGCCTCGCCGCTTGGAAACTCCCGGAAGAGATGTCTCGCCGTCGGTGTGGCGTTTTGGGTATATTTGCAAAGGTGAGGCATCGAGTCCACAAGAGAATTTTCGTTTTTGTCATCATTCCGAAACGCGTAAGCGCTAGGTCGCGCACACATTTTTTCCAAGGAGTTTTCCCGATGGCCTTGCCGTCACCGTCGCTGATCGACGGGTTCGAGATATTCGCGCGCGGTATCGCCGATACGGCCCGCGAGCTGTCCATGCCGCATTTCCGGGGCGCTATCGACGTCAGCCTGAAAGACGATGCCAGTCCGGTGACGGCGGTCGACCGCATGGTCGAAGCGATGGTGCGCGAGCGCATCGAAGCGTCGTATCCGGATCACGGCGTATTGGGCGAAGAGTACGGCGCACTGCGCACCGATGCCGAGTACGTGTGGTCCGTCGATCCGATAGACGGCACGCGCAGTTTCATCAGCGGCTGGCCGCTGTGGGGTACGCTGCTCGCGCTGCTTCGCCACGGTGAACCCGTCATCGGCCTGATCGACATGCCCGTGCTTGGCGAACGATGGATTGGCCGCGCTGGACAGTTCAGTACGTTCAATGGTGTGCGCTGCCAGACGCGTGCCTGTACGCGTCTGTCGGATGCCACACTGTATGCCACGACACCGGATATGTTCGCGGCTGAGGAATCGGTCGTGTTCGAACGCGTAAGCCGCGCGGCACGCACGCGTCGTTTCGGCGGCGACTGCTATAGCTATGCACTTCTCGCAGCTGGTCATATCGATGCAGTGATCGAAGCGGATCTTAAGCCGTACGATTACCTCGCCCTCGCTCCCGTGATCGAGGCCGCCGGCGGTGTCATTACCGACTGGCAAGGGCGCAGGCTCGGAATGAACAGCGGGGGGCAGGTCATCGCCGCCGCGTCGGCCGAACTGCATCGCGAGATCGTCGAGACCATCCAGCAAGGCGCATAGCGAACTTATGTTTTCCAACGATCGACGTCGTTTCCTGAAAGTCGCCGGCACCACTGTCACGGCGTCGCTCGCCGTGCAGGCATTTCCGGCCGCTATCGCCCGCGCCCTGGCAACGCCCGCGCATCGCGTCACCGGCACGATCGCGGATGTCGGACACGTCGTGATCCTGATGCAGGAGAACCGGTCGTTCGATCACTACTTCGGTAGCCTGCGTGGCGTGCGCGGGTTCGGCGATCCACGAGTGCTTTCGCTGGCCGACGGCTCTCCGGTCTGGCGGCAGCCGGCGGCGATGACGCATACGAAGCATTATAAATCGCGCGGTATCGCGGACGATGTTCCGTACGTGCTGCCGTTCCATCTGGATACGACGGTCAGCGGCGATCATCAGGACGGCACGGACCACGGATGGAGCAGCGGTCATCAGGCCTGGAACCTGGGGCGATGGGATCGATGGGTCGAGCAGAAGCAGGACGTGCTGACGATGGCGTACCTGAAGCGCGACGATGCCGCGTTCCACTACGCGCTGGCCGACGCGTTCACCATCTGCGATGCGTATCACGCGTCCGTGCATGCCGACACGGCGATCAACCGCATCTTCCTCTTTTCGGGTACCGCCGATCCGCGCAACACATTTGGCAGCAAGGACAACGGGCCGGGGACGGAAGAGCGCAAGGACGTCAATGGATACACGTGGACCACGTACCCGGAGCGGCTGGAAGCGCATGGCGTGAGCTGGCGGGTCTATCAGGGCGGGACAGGCGACCCGGGGTCGCCGACGGATAACTTCACCGACAATTCGCTGGAGTTCTTCGCACGCTATCAGGTAGGCGAAGGCGCGGACCCGAAGAGTTCTCTCGTACGCAACGGCGCTTCGACGCATACGCTGCGCGAACTGCGAGCCGATGTTGTGAACGATCGTTTGCCGCAGGTATCGTGGATCGTGGCGCCGTTCCGCTATAGCGAACATCCCGAAGCCTCGCCGACGGACGGTGCGTTCTACATCCAGCGAGTGATCGAAGCGCTGATCGCGAATCCCGCGGTGTGGAGCAAGACGGTCCTGTTCCTCAATTACGACGAAAACGACGGCCTGTTCGATCACGTCGTTCCACCGGCGCCGCCAGTGGAAAGCGGGCAGGGCGAGCAAGGCGTGGTTTCGGCCGACCTCGTCGACAGTCTGGAGGACGAGGTCATGGATATCGACGAGCACATGCGTATCGCGAATCCGCTGGTTCCCGGTTCGGATCCGGGGGGGCGGCAGATCATCGGCCTTGGCGTGCGCGTCCCCATGATCGTGGTGTCGCCGTGGACGCGCGGCGGATGGGTCTGCTCGGAAACCTTCGATCACACATCGGTCCTGCGGTTTCTCGAAACGCGTTTCGGCGTGCGGGAGCCGCAGATCAGCGCATGGCGTCGGGCTGTATGCGGAGATCTCACGAGCGCATTCGATTTCGCGGGTACGCGCGAGACGTCCATGCCGAAGCTTCGCGTGCCTGCGGCGCCAAAGGGCAAGGCGCCGGTCAAAGTGGCCGGCGAACAACGTATGCCGGTTCAGGAGCCGGGCGTGCGACCGGCCCGGCCGCTGCCCTATGCATGGAGCGTGGAGCATCGACTGGACGCGGGCCGTAGCTGGGTTCGTTTCCGGAACACGGGGCGGGCCGGTGCTGCGTTCTATGTCTATGACGGCTCCGATCGCGAGCAGCCTCCGCGCCGCTATACGGTGAGTGCGGGCGACACCATCGAGGATTACTGGCCGTTGGTAAGGCGTGGCGATGGTTACGATCGCCTCGTGCATGGCCCGAACGGGTTCCTGTGTGCCTTGCGTGGCGGCGCGGACGACGGAGTCGAGGCGGTCGTGGCGGAGGATGCGCCGGGCAAGCGCATGAACCTGACGATATCCAACGCCGGACCGCTTCCGTCCGTCTGCACGGTCGGCAATGCCTATGCCGCGGATGCGTTGCAGCGTGTCGAGGTCGCGGCAGGGGCGAAGGTCACGCTGCCGTTCGACGTCAGCCGCAGTGCGGGCTGGTACGACATCTCGGTATCGCTGGCCGACGCGCCGCGGTACCTGCGCCGGTTCGCGGGGCATCTGGAGGATGGGCGGCCGGGTACGAGCGATCCGGGGCCGGTTCGCAAAGCCCGATAACGATGGCCTGAGCCTTACCGATCCTCGGATCCGCCTGGAGTATGTGCGGGAACAGTGGGCGGTGGCAGTATCCGGGAAGTGAACGCCTTCTCCCGATACCAACGAATCTTCCGGCCTCGAATCGGACGTGTGCCCCTGGCGAAAAGGAGGACTTCGTTCACACCCAGCGCCATGACTTCCTGCGGGAGCATCAGTGCGCGGCTGACTGTCGAGTCGCTGCGATTGCGCTGCCCTTTCGAAAAAAGATCGGGACGGGACACCGAATGGCTCTTCACGGTGGCATTGCCGATTTCATTGCTGATTTCGGTCGCCGTTGCGATGTCGGCGGGCGTATAGGAAATGCGTATGGCGTGGTTCTGGAAGAATGTTTTAGCCGCCTCCTCGCCATAGACCTCCCGTATCTGACTCGGCGACTGGAAAATCGGCAACAGGCGCACGCCGTACCCGCGAAGGAACGCTATGGCGTCGACGATGAGCGGCAGCTTACCCAGGGACTTGAACTCGTCGAGAAGCATCAGGCACTGATACTTCAGTTCGGGATTGTGTTCGGGAAGCTCTCGTGTGTTGAGGTCTACGACCTGCTGGAAGAACAGGTTGAGCAGAGGCGCCATGCGCGCGAGATTGTCGGGTGTGATGCCAATATAAATACTGATGCGCCTGCGCCTCAGGGCTTCCAGGTCGAAATCGTTGGCGGAGGTCGCGGCATCCACGATGGGATTGAGGAAGAGCTCGAAGCGTGACGTAAATGTCTTCCGTATCGACGTGCGGGTTTCGGTAGCTGTGTTCGTATAGTCGGTAAGTGCTGCTTCGCAGGCGGCCGAAAGCCGGTCGCCGGACTCGTATCGCTCCACGACGATGTCGGCGAGACGGTCTTCGGTGTCGGCATAGGCTTCGCGGGCGATTTGCCCGAGCGTGCGTGAAAGGCCGTCGGTTTCGAATACATACAATGCCAGTCCGAGAAACAAAGTCCGGCAGCTGGCCGACCAGATGGGATCGACGCCAGGCGTATCGGGAAAGATGATGCTGCCGATCTTCTGGATATCGTCGATGCGCGTGCCGGGCCCGTCGCGTACGTAGGCCAGTGGATTCCAACGGTGCGTGCGTCCGTCCGGCGATGCGGGGTCGAACAGGTAGGTTTCATGGCCGTGGCTGTTGCGGAAACCGGCGGTGAGCGTCCAGTTTTCGTGTTTTATGTCCAGCACGATCACTGAGTGGTTCCAGTTGAGCAAGTTGGGAATGACGACGCCGACACCTTTGCCGGAGCCAGTGGGTGCGGCAAGCATCACGTGTGGGAAGTCCGCAAGTCCGGCCGTCAGAAATCGATTTCCGTAGCCACCGAGGATGATGCCGTCGTCCTTATGGGTCAGGAGGCCGGCGCGACGAATTTCCACGGTCCGGGCGAATCGGGCGGCTCCGTGCAATGGCGGTTTGTAGTGAACGAGAGCGACGATCACGGGAACGAGTATGACGAGCGACGCGATTGCGCCTGCCAGTTCAAGTGTCGGTTGTATGAGCGGGTGGCCTGGATACGATAAGGCATAGTCGATCCACGTATGCCAGGTTACCGGATCGCCGCGATCCCGGAAGAGTATCCAGGACAATGCGTGGCCGGCCGCGATGAGCCATGTGCCACACATGGCCAGCGCGATAGCGGAGGCCATGGACCACTTAAGCCAGTGCGGCGCGTTTGCGAGCGGGTTCATAAAATATTCCTGTTACGCATCGACGTCCGTCCACCATGCCGAATTGCACGACGACGTCGACAAGCATGAAGAGAAGCTGGCGAATATCGCTTCGCGATAACCGTCCGCCGGACGACGATTCCTTGATGAGAAGCATCAGTTGTTCGATTGCCATGAGCGGGCTGCCGGCGTGTATGGACGTGATGGAGCCCGGATGGCCCGAGTTCACGTTACGAACGAATCCAAAGGCCTCCTCGCCACGCAGCTCGGCGAGAAGAACGCGATCCGGCTTCATGCGAAGACACGATTCCAGGAGAAGTTTCGGTGTCGCGCGACTGACGCCCTGGCTGTCTTTTGAGTAGAACATTCGCACGTGATTGGGTTGATGGGCGATAGTAAGTTCTGGTGTGTCTTCGATAGTAATGAGGCGTTCGCCCGCCGGAATGGCATCGACGAGTGCCTTCATCAAAGTTGTTTTTCCCGAACCTGTCGAGCCGGACACGACGATGTTCCGTCTGGTGACGACAGCCCGCTCAAGAAACAGACGGATTCGTCCGTGGGCGAGGTGGTCGGTCAGTTCGCGTTCTGTATCGTCGAGCATGATGGAATCGGCGCATACGTCGTTGAACGCACCGCTGGCCTGATAGTCGTCGAGCGTGAGTCGTATCGCGGAAGGTTTGCGGATGGTAAGACTGACCGTGCCTGCGGGGACGGCCGGAGGTAGCACCGCCTGCACCCGTTCGCCGGAAGGGAGCGCTGCGGAAAGCACGGGCGTGGAATCGCTGATTGATTGCTGTGTGCATGTCGCTATGAGCTTCGCTAGCATGCGCAGGTGATCGAAGGTCAGCTCGGGTAACAGGTGGCGCCGCCAGGTTCCATGCTTTTCGGTCCATGCCTCGCCCGGCCTGTTGACGGCGACCTCAGTGATATCGTCGCGCAGAAGAAACGCCAGTGGCTGCATGTAGATTTCCACGGCCTGACGGGAAGCATCGTCGAAATCGTTCATGGCGCGATCGCTCCTGGTTTGAGCGAATACACCGAACGAAAATCCAGATCGCGCGCCACGAAAATACCTACCCGGGATCCTTGGGAAACGTCTAGCGTCGGCGGGATGTTTACCGTGTTCTCGACGATAATCGATGCGGAATCGCGCGCGGCCCCGGTCGTTCCGCCGAGCTGGATCGTGTTCTGATTTCCCCGCCGTCTGTTTGCCGCCGCTTGTGCAACGTCGTCGACGACAGACACGAGGAGTGCCGATCCAAAGCGGAGCCAGAAATGATGGTTTATCTTACCCGTCAGGCCCGAACGGCCCAGGCTGTCCGTTGCCGGTGAGTCCAGATCGATGACAATGCCGTTTGGCGTTTCCGCGCGTGTCCATAGAACGAAGATGCGATCCAGTCCCTGGCGAAGCTGTCCGGACTGATATTGGCCGACGAGCCGCGAGCCACGTTCGAGCAACAGTACGCGCCCATTGGTGGAGTAGACGTCGCGGGTAAGAATGCATGCGGTCATTCCCGCCAATTGACTGCTTATGGCTGTCACAAGCGCGCAATCCAGCAGACTCCCCTGCGTGATGGTGAGGTTCGGGTCGGCGAGCCGCCGCGCGCTGACTCCCGCATTCCGTGCCGGGGTCAACGCGCTGGCGATGGAGCCCGCCGTGGGAGTGGCGTGTGCGACCGGGGCTTCCGAAGACACCGGCAACGGCGTTGTGGAGGAGCTTCCCGCTTGCAGCACCAGAAGAGGGGCCCGTTTGCGTCGCTCGTGCCTGTCCGATGCCTGGGCGTGCTGGTCCGGTGCGAGTGGTTCTCTCCTTGCGAGGTCTGCTCCACCTGGAGCGGGTACCGGTGGCGGCCTGGACACAAACAGATCGCGAGCGATATCCGGCAGGTGGCTGGCGGCGCCGCCGGCAGCGGCGGTTTCCTTTGCCTGCGCGTTCGACGCGACGTCGTTGTGCTCGCGCAGCTTTTGGATACCTAATTGTCCGAACAAAGCAAAAAGAATGATTGTCGCCGTGAGCATGACGGTGACGCCGACGACGCGATTTGTCCCGCGGCTGCGGCCTACCTGTGGAATATCCGCGGACGCGTTGTTATCGCTTCCGGAAACGCTTCGCTCCCGTACGGATCTATTGAACATGTCCGCTTCCTCCGGGAATTTCGCTGGCAGCCTTGTCGGCAGGAGCGGGGATAGGTGCCAGGGCAGGCCATGCCTCGCCCGTCGCCGGCAGGGCGTCGTTGATTTCGCGCACGACGTTCGGACTGGTCGTGCCCAGGGGGATTGCCGCGCCATGCGCGTTGTAAGTACGGTTCTCGATGCATGCGACGGCATCGCCGCGGCGAAGCACAAATCGCTGCGCCAGGGTATGAACGACGAACTGGTCGCCGCGCATAGCGCCGTTAACTATGCCTTCGCTGCCATCGGCGTCGATGGCGAAGATGGCGGGAATGCGTTGCGCGCCGGGAAAGCGCATATAAGTAAATCTGCCGTCGTCGTAGACCTCCGATGGGCGGAGCTCCTTTGCGCCGCAGGCATGGTAGTTCCAGTTCCGCGCTTCCTCCGTCCGCTTCAGCGCACTCTCCATGCGTCGTGCGTTGGATGTCGCAATGCGTGCATCGCGCTCGGCGCGTTCGCGTGCGGCATCGTCGTTCGGGTAAGCGAACCGAACCTGGAAGAACATCGTCCGGTCGCGTGAAGTGACTGCTTTCGAAGCGTCCAGGCTGAACTGGTAAACGTGGCGGTCCGTAACGACGGTCATGTTGGTTACGGCGTTGTCTTCGCGCGGCTTGACGAACAGGTGGTTCGCCGCCGGCGCCACTTCCCATGCGAGTGAGTCGCCTACCGCGATATGGCTTATGGCTTCGCCCTGCGCGAATTCGATGTCGGTGGAGTAGCCGTAATGCCCGACAATCCTGACCACATCCGATGGGTTATAGGGCACGGTTTTCATTCGATGGTCGAATGCTCCCTGTACGGGGACGGATTCGGCATGCGTCACGAAGGCGATGCATGCGGCGAGCATGCACGTTAAGACGTATCTCACCGTTCGCCTCCCGTGGTTTCGGGATCGAGGCGGTAATCGGTGACATGAAAGCCCACCGGGTTGACCAGCTGCGTCTGTGCATCGATCGGAGCATTTCGGTAGGTATACGTGATGGTTGCTATCCAGTGGCTTTCTCTTGCCGAGGCTGGACCTCCGTGTTCCTTGCGCGAAAAGCGGACTTGCGCGACGCCCTTGGTCAGGAACGCGATCGAACGCACCGCGACCTCAACGCCGCCATCCTTGCCGTACATCCGCGAGGGAGAACTCGGATTTTTTGGGTCGACCTGTCGAACATAGGCGAGTCCCGCGATGTCCCCCGACATGACTTTGACCGCGCGATAGTTCGGATAGGCGGCGGCTTCCGCGTATTCTTCGCGATAGTTCACGTAGCGGGCGAGAAAGTATTTGTCGATAGCTTCGTCGAAGGTTACGGTGCGCTCGTCGACGCGCGTGACAATGTCCGCGGCTCCCGTTGTGCGATCCACGCGCACGATGAACGGCTCGACAGTTTTCAGCGGTGTGAGAAGGGCGACGGCGATGCATCCGACGACGCCGGCACCCATGCCCAGTGCGGCGAATCGCCATGCCCTTCGCTCACTTAACCGGATGCGTGCGACTTCGTCGGCTTCCCAGGTGCGGGAAATGTCGATGAAGGCATCGATTGCAGGGTCGTTCATGAACGCGTCGCCGCGGCAGGGATGTAGCGTTCGGGCGGATTCACCGGACTGTACGGACCTTCGCATGAGGGCGGCCGGGAAGGTTTCACGGAACAGGCGCAGGCGAGCAGAAGGACGATGATGGCGGCGGTGTGTGCGATCCAGCGCATGGGAAGCTCCTGATTGGGTTGCGGCGACGTCACCGGGAGGGGCGTCCGGGTGTGCTTCGTGGGGTTTTGAGGTGCGCACGAGACGTGCCTTGCTGTCCGGTGCCGGCGGTCCCTCCGGCCGCCTGGGATATGCCGCGGCCGACGGAGTTGCCCGAACCCAGCAACTTGCTTCCCGCCATCGACAGTCCGCCGGTTACTTTGCCAAGGACGAACTGGGACAGTCCCTGCGAACTGGCGGCTACGCCGCCGGAGATGGCCGCGGCCATCGGCCGGGTCTGCAGCACGGTGATAATCATGGCGATGCCCACGCCAATGACGACAATCATGGCTTTACCTGCTTCGGCCGGGCCGCCAAGTTGGATGCCACCGACCACTTTGGTGAAAACCCTGAAGCAAAGGTCGATCGTCGAAGCGACCAGAATGAACAGGACGCCGAAGTTCACTGTCTGGCCGAGCCACGCGTCGAAGAACCGGCGCGTGTTGTCGAACAATGCCATCAGAATGAATAGCGGGCCGACGGCGAGCAGGACCGCAAGCGCGACGAATCCGAGGAATACCAGGGCGGTTGCGATGGCGACAACGACGCTGACCACGATGTAGATGGCGATAGCCACGAAAAAATAGACGATATAGCCGAAGCGAAAGAGTCCGAACTTCCTCGATGCATAGTTCCAGACGGTTTTTCCCGTGTCGTAGCCGCGATTGAGGGCCGCATCCAGTACTTGTGCGATGCCGGGGGTGCTTCCCTTGCTTGGAGGTACATCGACGATGCCCGCCGCGATCCCGGAAGGCACTTCCATGAAGAATGTCGCGATGTCGTTCTGGTAGATGCCGACGGTGAGGGCGAAGCTGACGATGAGCACGATCCGGAGTACCCGCATGGCCGCATCGCCAAGAGGCTGATTGGTCTTTCCCGAGGCAATCGCGGCGCCCCATAAAAGTACGTAGCAGACGAGCATGGCATGCGCGATAGGCGAGATGATTGTCATCATTCGCGTCGACTGCGCGATCATTGCCGCTGTAATCGTTTCGACGGTTCCGCCGAGAATGTCGCTGGCTAATGTGAGGGATGCCATGTCGTACTCCGTGGATCAGAGGTCGTCGTTCGCGCCGGTGTCGTCCTCGGCGTTCTCGTCGATATCTTCATCGACGGATTTGTAGGCCTGTGCATATTCGTTCTGCATGACTAGGGCGTTGAGCGATTCTGTGCGAATAAGCTCATTGGTCAGTAGTGCGTCCTCTATCTGGATGCGAGCCTGAAGATCCGCGATTTCTTTTGCCGTGGATGCTTCATCGATACGCAGCCTGAGGGTATCGAGCGCTTTGCTGCGTTGCGTTGCGTTCTGATATATCTGCGCATTGAGCGCCGCTCCGTTCATGGCGCGATCCGTGCCAGCCTTTGTCTCGAGCTTTGCGCGCTCCTTATCCGTCAGTTCGTTGGCAGGCGGATTTTCGACCTCGCGCATGGCCCGAATCAGACTCTTGACCGTGTCGTTGTTTTTGTACGCTTCGAGCGTTTCGCGCCAGTTGGTGGGTATGTCTTTTGCGTAGTCGCCTGCCGCCAGTGCGCCTTTTGCACTGTGTCCCGATAAGGCCCGGGTCTGCTCCTCGATCGCGGCCTTCTGTTTCTCTAGCGCATCGATCTGTTTACGAAGAGTGCTATGTGTTTCCGCGTCGCGAACTTCCTGAGTGTCGGAGCCGGCCGAGGCGGCGGTCGAAACGATGGCGGCGAAAACGGCGAACAGAATATGGATGTGTCTCGTCACGATGGACCTCCTTGCCGGGATGGATCAGATCGCCTCGCGGCGCATTTCGTGGAACCTGGGAAGCCATTCGTCGGGTCGCGGTCCGGCAAGCGAGATCGCCCGCCTGGCAATTTCGACCGACTGCGATGTTGCCGAAAGCACAGCCAGATCGTCGTCGAAGCCCGCCAGGTCGAGTTCGCAGATCGTGGAAGAGGCTTCCTGCTTGAACAGAAAGCCGCGCAGGTTCGCTTCGACCATTTCCTTGCGAACGATTTCGAATTCGCGTTCGGTGAGTCCGAAGCCTCCGACATAGTCTTCATGGGCGGCTTTGGAATTCGGCAGGTAGAGCTGGCTGACGCACTGCTCGATGAGCTGGCGACTGACACCGGAGCGCAGGACGTCCGCGGGGCTCTGGGTGCCGAATACCGCAATGGCGTTGCGCTTGCGGTATGTCTTCACCGCGTCGAGGGCTTTACCCTCGAAGTACGGGTCTTGCAGCAGGCGCCAGAATTCGTCCATGTTGAGGATGAACCGACGTCCGTCTATGAGCTGTTCCATGCGATGAAACAGGTACATCACGACGACGGTCCGGGTTTCGTCGTTTTCGAGGAATTCGGTAACGTCGAAGCCGAAGTAGCGGCCTGTGGAAAGGCAGATCGTGTCTATCGGATTGTCCAGCACCCAGGCAAGCGTTCCTCCCGCGCACCAGCGTCGAAAGCGTGCCGCGTTACCATTGGGGTCGGTGGGGTCGAAGAAAGGAAGGATGGCAGAGAAGCGCCGCGCTTCGAATGGCATGGCATACATGCCGGCCACGGCGTCCTGCACTTCCCGCTCGCGTGCCGGAGAGAATCGGTGGGTTGGCTCCTCTCCGCGGATACAGCGCATTACGAGGTGTTGCAGGAACGTCCGGTTACCTGGCGTGTCGTCCAGCGCGCAGGGATTGAACCCCGTGGGAATGCCATTGCGCAGGGTCGAGTAAGTGCCTCCCATCGCGAGTACGAAGTTCGCCTGGCCCTGGTCCTTATCGAACGTGAATACCGTGGGCCGGTACTTGTCTGCCTGCGCCAGCATAAAGGTCTGTATCACCGTTTTGCCGGCGCCGGTCGGGCCGAGGATTAAGGCGTGACCGGGCAGGCGGTCGTCGACGGCGGCTTCTTCTACGTTGCGTTTCGATGATCCGGGTAGATGGAAATTGAAGTAGTACGGGGTGCCGGATGTGGTTTTCAGCAGCGTCAGCGCGGATCCCCACTGGTTGCCTTCGAGGCGCCCCGATGGATAGTTGTGAAATCCCGTATAGCCGACGATGTTGTTCGAACTGATGGGCGCGGGTCGCGGACGCAGGCGGAAGTTGCCCGGCAATTGCGCGAAGAATGCGGCTTCGATGCATTCGTCCTCGCGCACGACGAGGAAGCCGGCTTCTCCGAGTGCGGTGCGTGCCGCCGCCACGCGCCCGGTCAACGCATCCGCCTTGTCGGCCAGTAGCATCATGCTCAGGTGATGTTCGCCGAATACCGCCCGCCCGGCGGCAAGATCGTCCAGGGCGAGCGCGATATCGTTGATCTGGGACTCGGATGCGTCGCCGGCGTTGATGAGCAGACGCTGTTGTTTTCGTAGCGCAGCCGTGGCCTTGTTCCGGCCGAACATGGCGAAGGACTGCGTGAGAACGAACGGAAACGGCAATGTCAGCAGTACATTGAGGTGTCCCGGTTCGGTACGTTCGATCTGATAGGCCGCCACGCCGAGCATGGCACCGACCTGACGGCGATCCGGCAGGCGTATCTCGAACTGCTCCACACCGAAGGAGAGGCGCGCATTGACCATACCGAACGCGGCACGCCCCTTGGGAACGGCTATGGGTTGCGATGTGCCATTGACGAGGCGGGCGAGGAAGGCGAGCGTGTCGGAATACACGATGCCATCGTGCTGGCGTGTCCCGAGTCGGTGGGCTCCATAGCGTGACAGCGCGGCAAGTATGCCGCGGGTCAGTGTATCGAGGCGGTCGCTGGCATCGCGTATGGCATCCTGCGCCGCAGTCAGCGTGAGTCGCTCGCCCATGGGCCTGAAGAAGCCGGTGGCGGTCGATTCGCGGACCAGTACGGTGAGATAGTGCGTGTTGACCATCAACGCCGAGTTGCTCAGCGACGCACGATATAGCGTATTCAATCGACCCGCGAAGTCGTCGGCGAACTCGCCGTCCGGAAATTCATCGCGCTCATCTCGTACTGTATGAATCCAGAGTGCGATGTCTTCCGCGGCGATATTGCGCATGAGTCCGATGAGTGCGTCGTGCCATCCTTCGATGTCGCGTTCGTCGGCGGCTTCGTGCGCGATACCGTCGATACGAATGACGGTAAGCGTATCGCCAGTGAGTGTGCGTACATTGTGCGGAGATGCGTGGACTGTGTAGGGCACATGCATGGACGCGGCCAGAGCGTCGTTCATCAGTTTCTGCTTTGGGGAAAGCATCCTGCTTCCTTTGCGTCCGATGTCAGCGATGTCGGCAAGGCAGCGGCGCGTATGAACCGCAGAGCCAGTAACGACGAGTGCGATGTCTTCCTTTCGTTGCCACTTGCAGGAAGAGATAGCGAAGTGCGCGAAGGTCGCGTACGCATATAAGTCGTGCCGCAACATAGAGCGAACCGCCCAGCCCGAGCGATGCGAACTGCCAGATCGTCGGTGCATTGGCGAGGCTGGTCAGAAGGAACGCGATGACGCTGCCGCCGGCGATGATAAGCAGGGCCTCCACGGGAAGGCCGAGATACGTCGGTGGACGGGTCAGGCCGCCGAACAAGGGGTCGCGGCGCGGCGCGGAAATCACGCTGGCCGCACCGAGTACAGTCCGTTGACGATGGCATCGGCGGTGCCGGCGATAACGGCACCTATGAGAACTTGCCCGACCGTCGTCCAGCTCATGCGCCCGAATGCGGCAAGCAGGCCCGATCCAAGAACGGCGACGACCAGTACGAATTTGACGGCCGTCCTGATCCAGCCAACGGCAATGTCCGACTTGTCGCCAATGACATCGTTCGCGGCGAGCACGATACACGGCCAGGCACAAAGGGCGACGACGAGCATCGTGGCAGTCAGCAGTGTTTCGGCTCGGGATATCGTGAGTGGCGATGAGGATTTCATGACGACTCCTTGTCGTGGCGATCGTGGTAAGAGTTAGAGAGGTGGTGCGGCATCGGCGGTGCGAACGACGAAAGCCGGCGTGACGCCGTTCTTGTCGGTTTGCCAGCGGGTCCTGGCGAACACGTCCCATGACTCTGGCGACGTTCGGGCTCCCATCCGCTGCATGGAGTCGACGAGCCAGCGCTCGATGAGTTCGGGTGCTTCGCCGTTCGCGCTGCGCCGGTTTGCCTCGGCGAGCAGTTCGGGCACGTGGCTCGTTTCCGATGCCTTCGTATCGATGGATGGGCTGGCGACCAGAACCAGCGCGATAAGGAGATATCGTCGGTCGGGTTTTCGGAGCATGCGCTGTCTCCTTGACCGGAAGTGGGCATCCGGCCGTCGAGGCTGTTCATGATTGAAAGTCGATGCGTGTCGTGGGGACGACAGGGACACGGTAGTCGGACGATGTCAGAGCGACAATGGGGTGCGATTGCCGCTTTGTCCTTGGCGAGGGCGATTCTCCGAAGGAATATCGATAGTGGATACTCGGATGCGCGGGGCAATACATCGCGGCCGGGGTTTGGTTCCCGGACTGGGGCGTCTCATGAGCGGAAACGCTGGAACTCCGGGATTTTCGCGTTATCTCGCCGATATTCGGCCGGCCGGTCGACGATGTCCGGGTCTGTCAATGAGTCGTCCCGGGCGGATGTCGAGCGCAAGTTGACGCCGGGCATCGTTGTAGGCCCTCATGCTTTGGCTGTGGGTCTACACCTGCTCGCGTGTCATACATCCCTTAGGCTCCGCATGCATGGAGGCGCTCACGGCTTCCGGATTACGCGTACGCGGAGGGGGACTTGCCGGCAGGAACGAGGGGGGCGTGGTTGCCACCACCGGGCATTTCCAGTCCCACGCCCACCCGCAGCGCGGCCCCGAGCCCACACGGCTATACTATTGCGCCCACCCAGGCACGCCGACTCGTGACGCACGAACTGTCCACCATCATCGACTTCATCCGCTACGGTGCCAGCCGCTTTTCGGCGGCCGGGCTGACGTTCGGGCATAGCCACGACAATCCCATCGATGAGGCGACGCATCTCGTGCTGGCCGTACTGCACCTGCCGCCCGACCTGCCGCCAGCCTATGGCACGGGCCGGCTGATCGCCGAGGAGCGCGAAGCCGTGCTGGCCCTGATCGAGCGTCGCATTGTCGATCGCGTGCCGGTGGCCTACCTGGTGGGCGAAACCTGGTTCGCGGGCCTGAAATTCAAGAGCGACCGTCGTGCGCTGGTGCCGCGTTCGCCCATCGCCGAGCTGATCGAAAGCCGCTTCACCCCCTGGCTGGACGACCGCTATGTGGAGCGCGTGCTGGACCTGTGCACCGGTTCGGGCTGCATTGGCATCGCCATGGCCGAATACAACCCCGAGTGGAAGGTCGACATCGTCGATATCAGCGAGGAGGCGCTGTCGCTGGCTAACGAGAACATTGTCTTCCAGCATGTCGAAGACCGGGTCCGGGCAGTCAGATCCGACCTGTTCTCCGGCGTGGCCAACGAACGCTATGACCTCATCGTTTCCAATCCGCCGTACGTCACCCATGACGAATATGCCGCGATGCCGGCCGAATATAGCCATGAACCGGTCCTCGGCCTGACATCCGGCGATGATGGACTGGACATCACCCTTCGCATCCTCCATGAAGCGGCCGACCATCTCACCGACGATGGCCTGCTGATCGTGGAAGTGGGCGATAGCGAACACGCCCTCGTGTCGTTGCTGCCGCACTTGCCCTTCGTCTGGCTGGAATTCAAGGTCGGACAGATGGGTATCTTCGCGCTGGAACGTCGCGACCTGATCGAACATGCCGACGCGATCGCCGCGGTCCGCGCGACACGGCCCTGATACTTACGGAAAATCTGTGTCCTCCAATACGTTCGGCAAGATTCTCAGCGTTACCACGTTCGGCGAAAGCCACGGGCCGGCCATCGGTTGCGTTATCGACGGCTGCCCGCCGGGTCTGGCGCTCGAAGCCGACGATTTCCGCGTCGACCTGGATCGTCGTGCCACGGGACGTTCGCGGCATACCTCGCAACGCCGGGAAACCGACGATATCGAAATCCTTTCGGGGGTGTACGAGGGCCTGACCACGGGCACCCCCATCGCGCTGCTGATCCGTAACGTGGACGCGCGCTCGAAGGACTATGGCAACATCGTCGACACGTTCCGCCCGGGCCACGCCGACTATGCGTACTGGCAGAAGTACGGCATCCGCGACCCGCGTGGCGGTGGACGTTCGTCCGCCCGCGAAACGACGATGCGCGTGGCGGCCGGCACGGTGGCGAAGAAGTGGCTGGCGGAACGTTTCGGTATCGAAGTGCATGCGCACCTCGCGCAGATCGGCGACGTCGTTCCTCGCGGCTTCGATCCCACCGCTATCGAGACGAACGCGTTTTTCTGGCCCGATGCCGATCAGGTTCCCGAGCTCGAGACCTATATGGACGCCCTGCGCAAGTCCGGCGATTCGGTCGGCGCACGGGTGACGGTGATCGCCAGCGATGTACCGCCGGGTTGGGGCGAGCCGATCTACGGCAAGCTCGATGGCGACCTCGCCGCGGCGATGATGTCGATCAATGCCGTCAAAGGCGTGGAGATCGGCGACGGTTTCGCGGTGGTCGCGCAGAACGGCTCGGTTCATCGCGACCAGATGACGGCGGACGGCTTTACGTCCAACCATGCCGGTGGCGTGCTCGGTGGCATCAGCACCGGTCAGGCCGTGGTTGCCTCGATGGCGTTCAAGCCGACGTCCAGCATTCTCGTGCCGGGCCATAGCATCGACAAAGCCGGAAACCCGGTGGATGTCGTAACGAAAGGGCGCCACGATCCCTGCGTCGGCATCCGCGCCATTCCCATCGCCGAAGCCATGATGGCCCTGGTGCTGATGGATCATGCGCTGCGTCATCGCGCACAGTGCGCGGACGTGGGGCCGGTGTCGCCGCGTATCCCGGGCAGCATCGCGGAGGGTGCGCCGTGAGCGGCAAGCCTAAGCTCTGGATCTCCCGCCCCCTGTTTCCCGATGTGATCGAGCCGCTGCACGAATATTTCGAAGTGCACGCCGAGGCGGAAGAGCGGGTGTTGCCGCCCGACGTTCTCGTCGACCGGCTTGCCGGCGTGGAAGCCGCGATCGTCGGGCTCGCCGATCGTATCGATGCCGACGTGCTCGCCAAAGCGCCGTCGCTGCGTTTCGTCGCGAATCTGGGCGTGGGCTATAACAATCTCGACCTCGATGCGCTGAGCGCGGCGGGTGTCGGCGCGTCCAATACGCCCGACGTACTCAATGAAACGGTTGCCGATTACGCCTGGGCATTGATGCTTGGTGCCGCGCGGCGCGTGAGCGCCGCCGAGCGCTGGTTGCGCGACGGGCAGTGGACGTCGTCCCGTTTCGACGGTTGGCTGGGCGCCGATGTGCACGGCCGTACGCTGGGTATCCTCGGCATGGGCCGCATCGGGCAGGCCATCGCGCGGCGGGCCATCGGTTTTCGCACGCGGGTCATCTATCACAACCGTTCGCGGCTGGCGCCCGAGACCGAGCGCGAGTGCGTGGCCAGCTACGTCGACAAGGACACGCTCCTGCGCGAATCGGACCATCTGATTCTGGTGCTGCCGTTCACGCCGGCCAACCGCCACGCCATCGGCGCGGCCGAACTGGCGCGGATGAAGCCTGGCGCCATTCTTATTAATATCGCCCGCGGCGGCATCGTCGACGATGCCGCGCTGGCCGAAGCGCTGGCCCGTGGCACCATCGCCGGTGCGGCGCTGGATGTTTTCGAAGGCGAGCCGGCGGTCCATCCGGCGCTGCTGGAGCTCGACAACGTACTGCTCAGTCCGCATATCGCAAGCGCAAGTCGAGACACGCGTCGCGGTATGGCGGCGCTGGCCGTGGACAATGTGTTGGCTGCGTTCGGACATGGTCCGCATGCCGGCCGGCCGCCCACCTTATTGAATCCGGGTGTGCCGGCATAAGCCGGCCGCACCCTGTTCCCGCCCCCAAGACTATAAAGAGACGATGAGCAAGAAGACGAGTTACAAGGTGGCCATTGTCGGTGCGACCGGCGCCGTTGGCGAAACCCTGCTGTCCGTCCTCGCCGAGCGCGAGTTTCCGATCAGCGAACTGGTACCCCTTGCGAGCGAGCGCTCGGCCGGCGGTACGATCGAATTCGACGGAAAATCGATCGTCGTCAAAGACCTCGCCAAATACGACTTCGACGGCGTGGACATCGCTTTCTTCTCGGCCGGTGGTTCGGTCAGCCGCGAACACGCCCCGCGTGCGGCGGCGGCGGGTGCCGTCGTCATCGATAATACGTCCGAATTCCGTTACCAGGACGGCATTCCGCTGGTGATCAGCGAGGTCAATCCGCACGCCATCGCGGAGTACGCGAGCCACGGCATCATCGCGAATCCGAATTGCTCGACCATGCAGATGCTGGTTGCTCTGGCGCCGATCCACCGCGCCGTGGGTATCGAACGCATCAACGTCGCCACCTATCAGTCGGTATCCGGCGCGGGCCGCTCGGGCATGGAAGAGCTCGGCAAGCAGACCGCCGCGATGCTGAACTTCCAGCCCGTGGAAACGAATAAATTCGCTAAGCAGATAGCCTTCAACGTCATTCCGCACATCGACGACTTCCAGCCGAACGGCTACACCAAGGAAGAAATGAAGATGGTGTGGGAAACCCGGAAGATCCTGGAGGACGACACCATCCAGGTGAACCCGACCGCCGTGCGCGTGCCGGTGTTCTACGGTCACGCCGAAGCGGTGCATATCGAGACGCGCGAGAAGATCGATGCCGTGCGTGCCCGCGAGCTTCTCAGCGAAGCCCCAGGCGTCGTCGTAATGGACGAGCGGAAGGCGGGCGGTTATCCCACGCCAGTGACGGAGGCCGCCGGAAAGGATGCGGTCTTCGTCGGCCGTATCCGCGAGGACATCTCCCACGAGCGTGGTCTGGATCTGTGGGTCGTGTCGGACAACATCCGCAAGGGTGCCGCGCTGAACGCCATCCAGATCGCCGAAATCCTGATTCAGGATTATCTGTAATGAGGTGCGCCGTCGCGTTCGCCCTGCTCATGCTGTCGCCGCTTTACGCGGCGGCCGCACAGGACGGCACGGCGGCGCCCAAACCGGCTGTCCGTTCGCAGGTGGAATCCGCCCGCGCGGCCAAGGCCGCACAGGACGCCGAAATCCAGAAGTTACAGAAGCGTCTGGACGCTCTGGAGACCGACGGACGTAGCGCGGAAGACAAGCTGCGCGAGCGGGACCGTATCATCGCGGAGCTCCAGGCCGAGCTGGATGCTGCAAGTCGCCCTCAGGGGGGCAAGTAAGGGGAGCGTTCACGGGTTTCATGACGGCGTTAACGTTGTCGCGTAACTGCCCGTATCCGCTATTGTTCTTTCTTGGTGGGGTGAACTAAAGTGGCGCCTTTGCGGCCAACTGCCTTTCAGAGCAGGCCGCCGGCACCGGTTTTGTTCGGGGGAAGTGATTGATGAACCGTTCGTTGAAGCTATCGATCATGCTGGCGCTGGCCGTCGGTACAGGCCATGCATTGGCTCAGAATCTGGGCCAGGTTCAGGTCAGATCGACCATGGACCAGCCGCTGCTCGCGGACATTCCGCTCACAGACGTCTCCACCGATGCCAGCCGCATTCAGGTAACGCTCGCCTCCGAGGACGCTTTCTCGCACGCGGGAATCAACCGCAAGGGCCTCCCGGTCGCGTTGCAGTTCGCCGTTACCCGTAACGCGCAGGGGCAGCCGGTCATCCGCGTGACCAGCGCCGAGCCGGTGCGCGATACCTATCTCGATTTCCTGGTCGAAGTGAACGCCGGCGGTAATAAGGTCGTTCGCGAAGTGACCATGCTCCTCGACCCGCCGCGTGCCAGCGGTGTCGCTCCGGTCAGTGCCACGCAGCCTTCCTCCGCGGCTGCCCCGGCATCGTCGGGCAGTTCGCACGCCGCCAGTCGCGCGTCGGGCAGCACGGCCGCACCCACTGCACCACGGGCCGCCAAGGCAGCCGCCAAGCCAACGGCCACGCCCGGCGGCAGCTATGGTCCGGTCGAGCGCGGCCAGACGCTTTCCACCATCGCCCGCGAAGCGACCGGTGGCGGCGATATCAACCGCATGCTGGTGGCCTTGCACAAGGCTAATCCGGATGCCTTCTACCGCGACAACATGAATGCCCTGAAGACGGGCGCCGTGCTGCGCGTGCCCAGTGCCGAGGACGTCGAAGCCCTTAGCGCCGCCGCCGCGCTGGCGGAAGTGCGCAGGCAGAACGAGGACTGGCGCGGCGGCAGTGCACGCGCGCCGTCCGTGGTGGCCGACGCCGCCGCGACCGGTCAGGCCGCTCCTGCGCCGTCCGCGAAGAAAACAGCTTCCGACCGCCTGGCACTGGCTCCGGCCGCCGAGGGCGGCGACAGCGCTTCCACGCGCGCAGGCGTCGCCGGTGGCAAGGGCGATGCCGCGATCGCGGGTCTGAAGCAGGAGCTGGCGACATCGCAGGAATCCCTGGCTTCGATGAAGCAGCAGGGTGCCGAACTGAAGTCCCGTATCGGCGACCTCGAAGAAATCGACCAGAAAAACCAGCGCCTGCTGAGCCTGAAGGACGCGGAGATCGCCGACCTCCAGCGCAAGCTCGCCGAGACCCGCAAGGCGTCGGGCGAGCCGGTTCCGGCCGCGCCGGTCGCCGCGGCACCGGCTCCGGCAGCCACACCGGCAGTCACGCCGCCCGTCGCGGCAGTCGCGACGGCGCCCGCCACCGTGCCCGCCACGGGTGCGACGGTCGCCACGATGCCGCTCAAGGACGCCCAGCCGGCCATGCCGCCGCCCGTGGCCGCGAAACCGGTCCCCGCGCCAGCCAAGCCAGCCGCGAAGCCGCCTCTGACGCCGGTCGCTTCCAATGACGACCTCTGGTACATGCAGCCCTGGGCATGGGGCGCCGGTGGCGTCGTCGTCCTTCTGGGGTTGGTAGCCGCTGTCTTCGGTCGCCGCAAGACGCCGGCCACGGCATCGGTCGCGACATCGTCGCTGGCCGACCGTTTCGGTGACGAGCAGGCGTTCGACAGCTTCCATACCGGCGGACTCGATCAGGACCAGCGCGAATTGCTGGACGCACTGTCCGAGCATCCGGACGACATCGGTCTGCACCTGGAACTGGTCAGCCTCTACTACGGTCGTCGCGACGTCGAACATTTCGAAGCGTCCGCCGAAGCCATGTATGCGCACGTCGCCGATCCGCAACAGGCGGAATGGCAGGAAGTGGTGGGCATGGGGGAAGATCTGGCTCCCAGCCATCCGCTCTTCGGCGGCACGGGTGAGGAAGCCCTGATTCCGGATGACGAAGACGAAGCCGCCGCGCTGGAAGCGTTCGACCTCGACAGCTACGTCGAGACGCCGCATGAGCCGGAGCGTCCGGCTGTCACCACGCCGCACAAGCACAGCGAATATCACTTCAATTTCGACCTGACGCCGCAGCAGCGCGCGGATGCCGAGGCCCGCGACAGCGCGTCGGAAGCGTTCGACATCGGCACCCCCGACTCCCTGTATGTCGCACCGCCCGCCCATCGCGACGATGCGGTTTCGGCGTTCGACGATGTTCTTCCTCCCGAGCCGGTGCATCACCTGCCGGTCGCCGAAACGCCGCCCGCGGAAGAGGTTCCGTCCACCTGGAAGTTCGACGAGCCGTCGTTTGGCGACGAACCGTCGTTCGCTGCGGAAGCGGAAAACTTCAGCGACGACCCGGTCGACACCAAGCTCGACCTGGCCCGTGCTTACCTCGACATGGGCGATGCCGATGGCGCGCGTGCGATGCTCGAGGAAGTGATCGTCGAAGGTTCGCAGATGCAGCAGGACACGGCGCGCCGGATTTTGTCCGATATCGGCTGAAACCCTTCGCGAACGTAAAGCGGAAGCCGGCGAAAGCCGGCTTTTTGCTTTCTGCCGGTCCGGACCCGGGGGTGTTCCTGCAGCGCCCGGCTATCCGCGGGTGCTACCCTTACGCGTTTCCGCCACCTGTCCATTGCTCCATGCGCATTGCTCTAGGCGTCGAATACGACGGCACCGATTTTTTCGGCTGGCAACGGCTGAGCCATGCGTCGACCGTGCAGGGCGCGCTCGAAAAGGCGCTGGCCAGGGTCGCGGCGCAGCCTGTCGAGGTCACGGCCGCCGGCCGTACCGATGCGGGCGTGCATGGGCGCTGTCAGGTCGTTCATTTCGATACCGACGTGGTCCGCGACATGCGCGGCTGGATTCTCGGCGCATGCTCGAACCTGCCGCATTCCGTGGCGGTGACGTGGGCCCAGCCAGTGGCCGACGATTTCCATGCGCGCTTTTCCGCGCGCGCACGGCAGTATCGCTACCGTATTCTTCCGCGGCTGGTACGCCCGGCACTGGATGCCCGCTTCGTTGCGTGGGAGCGTCGCGCGCTGGATGCCGAAGCGATGCACGTCGCCGCACAAGCCCTGATCGGCGAACACGATTTCTCGGCGTTCCGGGCGATTTCCTGCCAGGCCACGCACGCGCGCCGCAACGTGCATTCGATTTCCGTGTTCCGCGAAGACAACCACGTCGTGGTCGAAATCCAGGCAAACGCGTTCCTGCATCACATGGTGCGCAATATCGTCGGTTCGCTGCTGCCCATCGGGCGCGGCGAACAGCCGGCGACGTGGATGGCCGAACTGCTGGAAGGACGTAACCGCGAGGTCGCCGGCGCCACCGCGCCTGCCGAAGGATTGACGTTTCTGGGCCCGCGCTACGAAGCGCACTGGGGCCTTCCCATGGAGGTGACATTGTGAGAACACGGATCGCAAGAACGCGGGTCAAATGCTGCGGTATCACGCGCGAAGAAGACGCCCGCCTTGCGGCGGACCTCGGCGCGGATGCCATCGGTTTCGTTTTTACCCGCCGCAGCAAGCGTTTCATCGAACCGGAAGCCGCCGCGCGCATTCGCGCCACCGTGCCGCCCTTCGTCAGCGTAGTGGCGTTGGTAATGGACGACGAACCGGACTGGATTGCCCATGTCGTCGACACCGTGCGCCCGGACATGCTCCAGTTCCATGGCAACGAACGCGACGACGACTGCGCCGCCTTTGGCCTGCGTTATCTGAAAGCCATCGCGATGGGCGAGGGCGCTTCGGCGCTGGCGCGCCTTCGCGATTATCCGCGTGCGGCAGGACTGCTTCTGGATGGGCACGGTCTGGGCGAAATGGGCGGCAGTGGCCATCGTTTCGACTGGTCGCTGATGCCGGCCGATCTGGAGCTGCCCCTGCTCCTGGCAGGCGGGCTCACCGCGGACAACGTCGCGCAGGCAATCGAAGTCGCGCGGCCGTGGGCCGTGGACGTGTCCAGCGGCATCGAGACGTCGCCGGGTATCAAGGATGGGGCTAAGATGGAGCGCTTCATTTCAGCCGTAAGGCGCGCATCGCCCTGACCAAGGCGCGCAGCAACCACAGGTAACGCAAGGCATGACCAAGATCGCGGATTTCCACGCCTATCCCGATGCGCACGGCCGCTTCGGCGACTACGGCGGTATCTATGTGGCCGAGACGCTCATGGAGCCCCTGGCCGAACTGACCGAAGCCTATAACCGTCTGCGCAACGATCCGGCGTTCATCGCCGAGCTGGACCGGGACCTGAAATACTACGTCGGCCGTCCCAGCCCGATCTATCACGCCGAGCGCCTGTCGAAACACGTCGGCGGCGCGAAAATCCTGCTGAAGCGCGAAGACCTGAACCACACGGGCGCGCACAAGATCAACAACACCGTCGGTCAGGCGCTGGTTGCCCGGCATATGGGCAAGACGCGCATCATCGCCGAGACCGGCGCGGGTCAGCATGGCGTCGCCAGTGCGACCGTCGCCGCGCGCATGGGTCTGAAGTGTGTCGTCTACATGGGCGCCGTCGATATCGAGCGGCAGAAGATCAACGTCTATCGCATGAAACTGCTCGGCGCCGAAGTGGTCCCGGTGACGTCAGGTTCGAAGACGTTGAAGGACGCGCTGAACGAAGCAATGCGCGACTGGGTCACCAACGTATCGGACACGTTCTACATCATCGGCACGGTCGCCGGTCCGCATCCTTATCCGCAGATGGTCCGCGATTTCAACGCCATCGTCGGTCGCGAAGCGCGCGAGCAGATGCTCGAACAGTACGGACGCCTGCCCGACGCGATTACCGCCTGCGTCGGCGGCGGTTCGAATGCGATCGGTCTTTTCCATGCGTTCCTCAACGACCGCGACGTGCGTATCGTCGGCGCGGAAGCGGCGGGCGACGGCATCGAGACCGGACGTCACGCGGCGTCGCTCTCCGCGGGTAAACCCGGTGTGCTGCACGGCAATCGTACCTACGTACTCAGCGACGAGAACGGTCAGATCGTCGAGACGCATTCGATTTCCGCCGGCCTCGATTATCCGGGCGTCGGCCCCGAGCATGCGTTCCTGAAGGATGCCGGTCGCGCGGAGTACGTCGGCGTAACCGACGACGAAGCATTGGAAGCGTTCCATCTGCTGGCGCGTACCGAAGGCATTCTGGCAGCACTGGAATCCAGCCATGCCATCGCGCAGGCGATGAAGCTCGCGCGCGAACTGCCGCCCGATGCGCTCGTGCTGGCCAATCTCTCCGGTCGCGGCGACAAAGATGTACACACCATCGCCGCACGTGAAGGTATCGAACTCTGATGACTCGTTTCGAACGACGTTTCGCGGCACTGAAGGCGGCCGGCCGCACCGGACTCATTCCTTTCGTCACCGCCGGGGATCCGTCGCCGGAGGCCGTCGTGCCGATGTTGCACGCGTTGGTGGCGGGCGGCGCCGATGCGATCGAGCTCGGCGTGCCGTTCTCCGATCCGATGGCCGATGGTCCGGTAATCCAGCATGCCAGCGAACGCGCGATCGCTCGCGGCGTCGGCCTGAAGCAGATCCTGGGCTGGGTTAAGACCTTTCGCGAGACCGACGCCGATACGCCGATCGTGCTCATGGGCTATCTCAACCCGGTCGAGATGTACGGCTACGAGCGCTTCGCCGACGACGCCGTCGCGGCCGGTGTGGATGGCGTCCTGCTGGTGGATTGCCCCATCGAGGAGTCCCACGTGCTTGCGCCGTTGCGCGCCGCGGGCCTCGACCAGATCCTGCTTGCGTCGCCCACGACCGCACCCGCGCGTATGGAAAGGCTCTGCGGGGCCGCTTCGGGTTTCCTGTATTATGTGTCGATGGCCGGCATCACGGGCAGCGACCAGCTAAGTACGGACGACATCGCAGCCCGGGTGGCTTCGATCCGTGCCATGTCCCGGGCTCCGGTCGCCGTCGGTTTCGGCGTTCGTAACGCCGAGAGTGCCGTTGCCATCGCGGCGTTCGCAGATGCCGTGGTTATTGGCAGCGCGCTCGTCGACCGGTTGGCTGGCGCCACGTCCGTCAAGGATGCCGCCGAACGTGCAAGCGGGTTCCTCGCGCCGATCCGGGCCGCGCTCGACGCGCGACCGGCCTGACGCGATCGGCCCGATGCGGATTAATACTGGAGTATTCGTATGAATTGGCTGCAGAAGATCATGACGCCGAAGACCCGCGCACAGAGCGCGACCGGCGGCAAGGGCAAGGTTCCCGAGGGCGTTTGGGAGAAGTGCGCGGGCTGCGGCACCGTGCTTTATCGCCCCGAACTCGAAAAATCGCTGATGGTGTGCCCCAAGTGCGGCCACCATCATGCCATCGGCGCCCGCACGCGTCTGACGGCGTTCTTCGACGAAAGCAGCACGACCGAACTCTGGCCGAAGCTCGAGCCGGTCGATGCGCTGAAGTTCAAGGATCAGAAGAAGTACAAGGACCGCATCGTGGCGGCCCAGAAGGCGACGGGCGAAAAAGATGCGCTGATCGCCATGTCGGGCAAGCTCCTCGATCGTCCGCTGGTTGCCGTGGCTTTCGAATACGCTTTCATGGGTGGATCGATGGGCTCGGTCGTCGGCGAAAAATTCGCCCGTGCCGCCGAGCAGGCGCTTGCGGAACGCAGCGGCCTGGTGTGCTTCTCCGCCACGGGTGGCGCACGCATGCAGGAAGGCCTGTTCTCGCTGATGCAGATGGCCAAGACGTCGGCGGCGCTCGCCCGTATGCGTGACGCAGGCGTGCCCTATATTTCGGTGCTGACGTATCCGACCACGGGCGGCGTGTCGGCCAGCCTCGGCATGCTCGGCGACCTCAACGTGGCCGAACCGAAGGCGCTGATCGGCTTCGCCGGCCCGCGCGTCATCGAGCAGACCGTGCGCGAAACGTTGCCGGAAGGCTTCCAGCGTTCCGAGTTCCTGGTGGAACACGGTGCGGTGGATGTCATCGTCGACCGCCGCGACATGCGCGACAAGCTGGGCGCGATGCTGGGCATCCTGTCGAAGGCGCCGCGCGCGGCGTAACCGCCACTCAGCGGCATGCGACTACAGCAAAGCCTGCACCGTCCGCCCCACCCAGATCGACGCCCCGCCCAGCCCACACCCAACCGCGATGGCCGCAAGGACATCGCTTGGGTAGTGCAGGCCCAGCACCACGCGGGACGCGGCCACCAGCGCCGTGAATCCCAGCAGCAATGGTGCGAGCATCGGGTAGTAAGTCAGCGCAACCACCGTGAACGACACGGCTTGCAGGGTATGTCCCGACGGGAAGCTGAACTCGTCCAGCGGCGGCACGTGGGCGATGACGCCCGGGCAGGTGCGGAAGGGGCGCGGCCGACGTGTCCAGCGCTTCAGTACGCGATAAAGCATCAGCGCGGTCAGTCCGGTCAGCGCCATCTGCACGGCCACCGCCACACCGTGCCAACCGCCGACGAGCGCGATCACGCTCATCAGCGCATACCAGAACACGCCATCGCCCAGACGGCTGACGATGCCGAAGAACACGCCTACGGCACGACGTGCGCCCCAGCGGTTGGCCGCGATGCACATGCGGCGGTCGAGGGGGATCTTAGGCGACGATGGCGGCAGGACGTTCATGGCGTGTTTCCTCGGCAAGCGTGCGCAGGAGGCTTTCGAAATCGGCGATCACGACGTCGGGCGAAAGAGACGACACGCTGAGGCACGCGGCGCGGCCCATGGCATGGCGCGCGGCGATATCGGCGCCGAGCGAGGCGCTGCGTTCGATAAATCCGGCTTCGTTACCCGGTACGACACGGATACCGTTCTGGCCATTCTGGATATGTTCGCGTGCCGCGCCCTCGCTATAGGCCACCACGGCCAGGCCAGAAGCCATGGCCTCCAGCAGCACGTTGCCGAAGGTCTCGGAAAGGCTCGGGAAGACGAACAGGTCGGCACTGGCGTAGGCGGCCGCCAGGGCATCCCCATGCAATACGCCCATGAAGATGAAATCCGGGTTCGCCGCCGCGATCGCGGCACGCGCGGGCCCGTCGCCGACAAAGACGTAGCGGGCTTCCGGCACCCGGCGTTGCAGCGCGCGGAATGCCGCCACGGACAGCGGCAGATTCTTCTCCGGCGCGATACGTCCGACATAAAGTACGACGGGCGTTTCTTCGCTGACGCCCCAGGTTTCCCGCAAGGCGGAATCGCGGCGCGACGGATGGAACTGCCGGGTGTCGACCGCGCGACGGAGCACGCGGACGTTGTTCACGCCCATCGTCGCCAGTTCTTCGGCAAGTGCCCGCGTCGGCACCAGCGTCGACAGGCTTCGCCGGTGGAAGCGTGCGAGATAGCTGCGTACCAGCGGCGTCAGCAGGCCGATGCCGTAGTGGTCGGCGTAGGTGTCGAAACGGGTATGGAAACCGGTAGCGACCGGAATGCCGAGGCGACGGGCGGCGCTGACCGCACTCCACCCCAGAGGGCCTTCCGTGGCCACATAGATCGCGTCCGGGCGGGATTCGCGCCACCGGCGTTCGAGCCGGTAACGGGCCGGCAGGCCGAAGCGCAGGCCGGCATAACGGGGCAGGGACACGCCTGCGACATCGAGGGCGTCGATACCGGCGTCGGGTATGCCGGACCGGTCGGGTCGCAACGGCCGCACGAGGTCGACCGTATGTCCGCGACGGACCATGCCGTGGGCAAGTGCCCGAACCGTGAGGGCAACGCCGTTTACCTCCGGTGGGTAGGTCTCGGTGACGATGCCGATGCGCATGGCGGTGCCTGGTAGCGTGGGCTCAGGTGCATGCTGGTCCCGGCCCGTGTCCGTGCGGTTATCGGGGCATGACGGGACGATGACGGCCCGGGCGTAGGGGAACATACCCCGCATCGGGTAAAATCGATCTTTCGTCCGCCTCCGACCAAAGTCCCCGATGACCGTTCGCACCCGTTTCGCCCCCAGTCCCACCGGCTACCTGCATATCGGCGGCGCGCGTACCGCGCTCTATTGCTGGCTGGAAGCCCGTCGTCGCGGCGGCACCTTCGTGTTGCGTATCGAAGACACGGACCAGGAGCGTTCGACCCAGGAGGCCGTCCAGGCGATCCTCGACGGGATGTCCTGGCTGGGCTTGCGTCACGACGAAGGCCCGTTCTATCAGACGCTGCGCATGGACCGTTATCGCGAAGTGGCCGACCGGCTGCTGCGCGAGGGCAAGGCGTACTACGCGTACGAGAGCAAGGAAGACATCGATGCCATGCGCAACGAGGCGATGGCGAAGGGGCTGAAGCCGCGCTACAACGGCTACTACCGCGATCGAAACGAACCCTGTCGCGACGATCCGAACCGCGTCATCCGTTTCAAGAATCCGACCAGCGGCAGCGTCGTATTCGACGACAAGGTGAAAGGGCGCATCGAGTGGTCGAACGAAGAACTCGACGATCTGGTCATTTTCCGTTCCGACGGTTTCCCGACCTATAACTTCGCGGTCGTCGTCGACGACATCGATATGGGCATCACCGAAGTCATCCGCGGCGACGACCATGTCAACAACACGCCTCGCCAGATCAACGTCTATCACGCACTGGGTGCGCCGGTACCGGAATTCGCGCACCTGCCGATGATCCTGGGACCGGATGGCCAGAAGCTTTCAAAGCGCCATGGCGCCGTCAGCGTCATGCAATACCGCGACGACGGTTTCCTGCCGCATGCGCTGCTCAACTATCTCGTGCGTCTGGGCTGGTCGCATGGCGATCAGGAAATCTTCTCGGTCGAGGACATGACGACGCTTTTCGATATCGCCGACGTCAATCGCGCGGCGTCGCGCTTCGATCTGGCCAAGCTCTCGTGGCTGAACCAGCATTACCTCAAGAACGACGATCCGCTCGAACTGGCCTCCGAATTCGAATGGCATCTGCGTCGCATCGGTATCGACCCCGACCAGGGTCCGGCGCCGGCCGACGTCATCGTCGCGCTGCGCGATCGCGTGCAGACGCTGAAGGAAATGGCCGAGCGAGCGCGCACGTGGTACGCGCCCATCGCCGAATGGGACGAGAAAGCCATCGAGAAGCACCTGAAGACCGACACGGCGCCGAAGGCGCTGGAAGAGGCAAAAACCCGTCTGGCGGCGCTCGACGAGTGGACGCCCGCCGCGATTCATGGCGTGGTCGAGCAGGTCGCTGCCGCACTGGAGCTGGGCATGGGCAAGGTCGCGGCACCGCTGCGCGTGGCCATGACCGGCACCCAGGTGTCGCCGTCGATCGAGCACACGATTTATCTCGCCGGGCGCGAAGGTGCCTTGCAGCGCATCGACGACGCACTGGTCCACGCACGCGGCTGATCGGCGGGGGCGTCTTGCCCTGTTCCCGTTCTTCACCGGGTGCCGCCTTCACGGATATCGCGCCATTGGACGAGCTGATCGACAAGGTCATGCAGGGCGTGGATCCCATGGATCCCGGCGCGTCGTGGACGATCCTCACGCGTCTGGTGGCGCTGACTCCGTGGTGGAGCCTGCTGGCCTGGACCGTTTTCTTCGTATTCGTGGGAGCCTTGCTGGGCTGGTGGCGCGGGCGGTTGAAGACTGGCATCGTCGCGGCATTGATCCTCGGCCCCTTCGGCTGGGTGGTGCCCTTCCTGCCCGTCCGACGAAAGCCAGGAGTACCGCCACCGTTGCCGTCGGCCAGGCCCTCGAAAAGGCGCTGAATCGCCCCGATGTTATGCTTCAGGCATCCCCGAGGTATTGCCCGTGACCACCGACTCGTCCCAGCACACGCATTCCCATCACCACGACGACGCTCGCAGCTTCGTGCGTGCAGTGGAAGACGCCAGTACGGAGCGTGGCCTTCGCCTGACGCCGCTGCGTCGCGAAGTGCTGCAACTGGTGGCCGCCGCCGGCAAGCCGGTAAAGGCCTACGACCTGCTCGACCGGCTGCGCGAGACGCATGGCAATGCCGCACCGCCGACGGTGTATCGCGCGCTGGACTTTCTGCTCGAGAACGGGTTCATCCATAAGCTTGAGTCGATCAACGCCTACGTTTCCTGCCACCATCCGGCCGAATCGCATCAGGTGCCTTTCCTGATCTGCGATGTCTGTTCGTGCGCGCAGGAAGTGTGCGACGAGCGCGTCGCGGAGCTGATCGAAGCGCAGGCGAAGGCGTTCGGCTTCCGCCCGCAGGCGCAGACGCTTGAGGTGCACGGCGTTTGCAAGAACTGTCGTAAGGCCTGAGTTCGCGGCCCTTTCCCTGGATTGTTCGTCGCTACCTTCGGGGTAGGAGCCGGCTTGCCGGCGAAAGCCTATAAGTGGTGAGACTGAAGACTTTCTTCGCGAGCCCGGATGTGGGGCTGCGGATGTTGCGCGTGGTGTCTTCGCTTCGTTGGCTTTCGCCGGCAAGCCCGGCTCCTACACGTTCAGAAGAACGCCCGCACACCCACCGATACATTCCGCCCCGGCATCGGGGCCACGTCCTTGAACAGCGACGTCGCCGGCCGGGCCGTCTGGTTGGTCAGATTATTGCCGTCGGCGAAAGCTTCCCACTGACTGCGTTCGTCGTTGACGAAGGTCCAGGCGACGTGCGCGTTCACCAGCGTGTAGCCCGCCGTATCGGTTTCGAACTCGGCAACCTTGTCCTGCTTGAAATAACGCACCGCGCCCACGCTCGCGCGCAGATTGTCGGCATGCCATTTCAGTTCGGCGCCGAGACGGCCGGCGGGAATGCGCGGAAGGTTGCCGCCGCCGTTGTCGAGCGTGGCGTGTACGGTGTCGCCGAAAGCGCGAAGGTCCCAGTTGCCGCTTGGACCCTTGGCCAGATGGAAGGTGGCTTCGGCTTCGGCGCCGCGGAACGTCGCGTCGTGCTGCGCCCAGTTGCGCACGGGCAGGTTGTCCTCGACGGTGCCTGTATCGGCGAGATAGATGAAGTCCTTGTAGCGGTTGTAGTAGATCGCGACCTTGCTTTCGACGACATCGCCATGGAAATGCAGTCCGAGTTCGGCCTGGTTCGACGATTCCTTACCGAGGTTCGGATCGCCGATTTCGAACGTAGCCGACGCGGCGTGCGGTCCGTTGGAGAAGAGTTCTTCTTCCGACGGTGCGCGTTCCGCGTGATCCAGATTGAAACTCAGGTGCCAGCGCTCGGCGAAGCGCCACGCGATACCGCCCGAAAGGCTGTTGGGATGGAAATCGCGCTTCGCGCCATTGACCGGCTGGACGCTCTGCGAATCGCGACGTGCGCCGAGTTCGATTTTCACCGGACCGAAGTCGCGCTGTTCGGTGAGGAATACGCCGATACCTTTCGTGGTGGTCGCGGGAACGAAGGTCTCTTCGCCGACGGCCGCGAACTGGCGATGCTGGGTCTGTACGCCAAACGCGCCCTCCCATCCGGCCACCGGGGCATGGGTGACGACCAGGCGTCCCTGATTGCTGTTCGTCGAGAAGCTCGTGCCCGGTGTGTCGCCTTCGTATTCGACGTGCTGATAGCTGTTGTGGCCGAGATTGAATTCGATTTTTTCGATACCCTCGAACGGCTGCACGAAACCGCCTTTAAGGTTGTAATTCGTCTGCGCCATCTTGATGTGGACGGCCGGCTCGCCTTCTTCCGGATTGCCGGGTTCGGCGGGGCTGCCGTAAAGATCCATGAAGCGCGATACCGAGAGACCGAGGTAACCCCACGTGCCGAGTACGGATGCACCGACCGAGCCCGACGTCGTTTTCACCGCGCTATTGGCCAGCGTGCCACCCGGGATGTCGTAATCGCCGTTGTCGCGGTGCATGCCGTCGACGTGAATGGCAAAACGATCGTTGCCCGCGTCCATGCGAACGAGGCCGGTCTGGCCGTCCGACACGCTGTCGTTGCGCAGTTCCGCGCGCCCGGCGAATCCGTTCTCGGGAGCTTTCTCGGGTACGCGTCCGTCGACGACGTTGACCACGCCGCCGATCGCACCCGAACCGTAAAGCAGCGTCGACGGGCCTTTCAGGACTTCGATCTGGTCGGCGAGAAACGGTTCGAGCGTGACGGCATGATCCTGGCTGACGTTCGAAACGTCCTGCGAGGACAGGCCATTCTCGAGGACCGACACGCGCGGGCCGTCCAGGCCGCGGATCACGGGGCGGCCTACCGCTGTGCCCAGGGCGGTGCTTTGCACGCCCGGAATGCCGGAGACGGTTTCGCCGAGCGAGACGCTCCTGGCGTCGTCCAGGCGAGACCCGGCCAGCACCGCGACCGGCGCGACGATCTGGTCGGCGTTCCGCCCGAGCGGGACAGCGGTCACCACGATGGCATCGAGATTCCGGGTGTTCTTGCGGGTCGTGCCCGTGGACGTGTCCTGTACGGCATCGTCGGCCGCATCGGCTGCGAGAGCGGGGAGGGCGGTGCCGAACGTGGCGGCGAGGGTCAGGGCTAGCAAGGTGTTGCGCATCGAGGGCGTACTCCGTGGTTCATTTTTGCAATGTTATAAAGTAACATCGCTTGCCAGCACCTGTGCAACTAGTCACGCTATCCACTCTTATGACGCCAGAAACCGACGATTCATCGACCCCTCGCCGCTGGTGGCACGCCGCCGACCGGCTTGGCGCCACCGCCTCGTTCCTTTGCGCCCTTCACTGCGCGGCGTTGCCGTTCGTCCTGGCGTTGCTGCCGGTTATCGGACTGGGTTTCCTTGCGGATCATCGCTTCGAAGCCGCTTTCGTCGGCTTTGCCTGCGTCCTGGCTACGTTTGTGCTCCTGGCGGGTTATCGCCGGCATCGCAGACGGCTGCCGCTGGCCCTCGTCGCACCCGGGCTCTTGCTGCTGATTCTTGGCGTCACGTTCCTGCACAGCAATTCGCTGATCGTGCACAGCGTGCTGGTGACCTGCGGCGGTTTGCTCGTCGCATCGGCGCATTTCGTCAACCTGCGCGTGGACAAGAGCGAGCATGCCGGGCATCTGCACGGTCCCGAATGCGCGCATCCGTGATTGTGTAACCGGCGGGGCTATCCCTAGCATTCCGCACATGGCTCATTCACACGATCACGACCACGCGTCTCACAAGCACGATCATGGGCATGCCCATGGCGATGCGCACGACCACGCGCCATCCAGCGAACGCAAACTGTTATTCGCTTTTGCACTGACCACGGCGATGCTCTTCGTCGAAGCGGCGGGCGGCTTCGTTTCCGGATCGCTGGCGCTGCTGGCCGACGCGGGGCACATGCTTGTCGACGCGCTGGCGCTGCTGCTGGCCTTCCTCGGCGCCCGTTTCGCGGCCCGGCCCGCCGACGCGCGACGCACCTACGGATACGGCCGCATCGAAGTGCTTGCGGGCTTCGTCAACGCGCTGACCCAGTTCGCGCTGGTGGCTTTCATCGTCTTCGAAGCCGTCCAGCGTCTGTTCGATCCGCAGCCGATTCTCTCGGGCGTCATGCTGATCGTCGCCGTCGTCGGACTGATAGTGAACGTGATCGTGCTGCGCTCCCTGCATCACCACGATCCGGACGACGTGAACATCGCCGGCGCGAGCCTGCACGTGCTGGGCGACCTGCTGGGCTCGGTCGCCGCCATCCTCGCGGCGCTGGCCGTGCGCTGGATGGGCTGGCTCTGGGCCGATCCGGTCCTGTCGGTACTGGTATCCCTGCTGATCCTGCGCAGCGCGTGGACGCTGCTGCGCCGTTCGTCGCATATTTTGCTGGAGGGAACCCCGGACGGCGTTGACCTCACCGAAGTCGAGGAAACGCTGCGCACTGTCGATCCGGCTATTGTCGGCGTGCATCACGTGCATGTCTGGCAGGTGACCGCGGGCTCACGCATGGCCACCCTGCATGCCGAGTTGACGGAAGGCGCCGACCAGGGTCGCGTCCTGCTGGCCATCAAGACCTTGCTGAACGAGCGTTACAGCGTAGGCCACGCCACGGTCCAGTTCGACCCGGGCCCGTGCGCGGACGACCTGGAGGGCTGTTCCGACGGGTCTCACCGCGTTCGTTGACCCTCGTGAGTCCGGTATCCCTTGCGCTTTGCGTGGGCGCTGTTACGATGGTCGGCCGTTCCGTCCGTTTATGAATTCAAGGAGTTCCCCATGGGTAAGGGTGATCGCAGGACCCGCCGCGGTAAGATCAATCGTGCCAGCTACGGCAACGCACGCCCACATACCGACGTCGTCACCGGCGTTGTAGCGAAGCCGGCAGCAGCCCCCAAGGCCGCCGCCGCTCCGAAGAAGGCAGCTGCGCCGCGTAAGAAGTCGGCCTGATCCCAGGTTGGCCCGATCCGGTCGACTTTCTGAGTCGGCTGATCTCAACGCCGCTGCGACATGAAAACCCCCGCCTTGCGGGGGTTTTTGTTTTTGGGGCTTCGGGAACAATCGTTTCTGATTATCGTGACTCACATGCGTTGCCCGTCTTGCGCAGCGAGCATCCATATATTTCAACAGGGCAGGGAAGATGAAGCACTTCACCAAATACCGCCGGGCATGCCGGGTCGTATGTATTGCCACAGCCACGATTTGCACGATTGTTCCTGCCACGTTCGCGTACGCGGCTCCGCCTCCGGGTGCCGCGGCTCAGATGCAAGCGGCGAGCGATTTCCGGGCGCTGATGGCCGCGTCGGAAACCAAGCATGAGATGCCTCGCCTGTCGGACCCGGCGGTTGCGGCCGCTCTGCGCACGCTGTCGGACGTCAACGGCACATTGGGCGTACAGCGCTATACCAAGGACGATATCGGAACGCTGCTCGATGTTTGCGGTAAGGCAAACGAGGTCATGGTGAAGTATGCGTTGCATGGTGCCGAGAGCCTGCGCGACGCAGCGAAGGGGGATCAAGCCGCGCTCGTCGCGAAGGTCGCTGCCCTGGGTAATGCAAACGTAGTGAAGTATCAGGATGAAATCGCGCCATTGATTGCGTTTGGCACGGAATGCTCGGCGCGCACGATTCCGGCCATGACGGACTTCGTTGCCTCGCTGCCACCCGAACAGATGACGCCGGTGCGAAAAAGCGGTATCGCCCAGACGCGTAACGGTGTTTATGCCACGGTGGCTGGAGCGCTCATGACCGCGAACGCCGCCGAGTTTCGCCCGGCGAACCGGCGGCAGATCGTTGCGGCGGTCGCAAAGAACGCGAACGTTCTGGCAGCATTCCTTCCTATTGCTTACCGCGCGCAGATCGTACAAATCGCGACAGGCATGATGGCCTCGGCGACGGATGGCATTAAACCAGCGGTGACGAAAATTTCAGAGGCGATGACGTCAGCCGAGTGCACCGGTCTTTGCGCGATCTGAGATGCTGGCCAACTCCGACCATCACTCTCAAGAATATTCGTCGCGTTTTTCGGAATAATCGGATTGTTGCGAGGACGACGGGCTGGGATGCTTTGCCGGTCGTCGACTCTTTCGGCGGCTGGGTGTCGAAACCCATACTGAGGTGACTACGCAGGCTGGCTGTTGCCACCTGCGTTCACTCCCGCGTGTTTACGGCGGGCGTGTCGGGCGGGCTTCGGCCTGGCCGGGTTTGGTCATTCAGACGGTTTTCGACCCCGACACGTCCGCCACCCTTTACGGGGTGGCGGCTCATCGGACACAAGGAACCGTCAATACCGCATCCCGAATCTTTGCTGCACGTCGCCTGTCCCCTCTGCGCGGGCAATCTCGATCTTCCGGCGCAAGCGCTGCACGACGCGGCCTATTCCCGCATGACCGCGGCGAAGTCGCTTCTGCGGATGATGTCGTTGACTGCCAATACCGATTTCGATCCGGACGATATGGCGCGGGCCATGTCGTCGCTGGGAGATTTGGCGGACGAGGCGGCGGATCTCGTCCTGGCGTTGTATCGGGCAAAGGCCGCGGATGCGACGATCGCCCTGCGATAACTGAGCGTCCGATATCGAATCATATCGAGCCCGGGGTTCGACCCAAACGACGGCATGCGTCGATGGCACCCCAAGTCTTCTGGGGGTTTCCTCGCTACGCGTAAACGCATGTAGGAATAATCCTACAGATCACGTTAGCTATCTCGCGTATCGTTCCCCCTTTGTCGGCGGCGTGCACATCGTCTCCCGACATGGGTTTGAGTATGTTTGCAGGGGGACAGGGGAAATGAAGCGCATCACCAAACGCCACCGGGTTTGCCGGATGGCATGTATTGCCGTAGCCGCTATCGGCACGATCACTTCCGTTGCGGCATCCACCGCCCCGACGGGCCTGGTTTCGGCGCTGGTCGCTTGCGACGGAGGATTCTTCCGTTACATGGCCGGGCATCCGGAACTGGCGGACTATGGGAAGACCGAGTCTCCGCGTCCTGGCTACGCACGCTTCGCTGGCAATGTCGCGGACTCCAGATACCTTAAAGCGACGTTCTCGAAACCCAAGGACGAAGGCGCCGGTCTGCAGGTTGTCGGATTTATGTTCGACCCCTCTGCGTCGGGTGTTTTCTGGGGTGTTTATCTCAACGGAAGCCCGTCGCAAGCATCGGGGGCAGTAGCGCCCCTCGTCGATCCCGCGCAGGGCCGTCAGATGAAGCGTGAAGGTTCGTACGTGCGTGTTGAAATTTGGGATGGCAGCGCATGGGTCGCGCCACGGGTTGCCGCTGGCAAGGGATGGCCAGTCACCCGGATGCCGGAGCGTGTGCTTGAACTGTCGGCGGATACGCTTCCCGATGGCAGCAAGGGCACGCTCCTTGCCTGCTCGTTACAGAACGACTTCAAACCGATCGACCCGGTACTTACTAAAGACATTTTTCCGGATGCCGTTAAAGCGAACTGAGCATCGTTTTGTGGCGCCCGGGGTATCGGAGTGGCCACCCGGATTTTTCTGTTGTTGTTCAGTGCGCAAATAAGAGAAGGGTGTCGTGAGAAAAATAATCGCAGGTTCGCTGCTGACTTGCCTTGCCCTGTGTGGCTGTCAGCAAGCTGTAAGACCAAGCACCAGTACCAAACCGGACGGCGCATCGGCCCGGCTTCGGCTCGACTATGACAACGAGCGTTCCGGCGTGGAAGTGGTCACCAACATGGTTTGCAGCGGCGATCAGCCGAAGGCTGGCAGGACCATGGTCGGTTCGCCTCACATGACGAAGAAAGAAGCCTTGACGCTTCTTAAGCCCGCTCCGACAAGCATTGGAATGCCGAAGTGGAGCAAAACGCCTCCCGTCTACTACGAGTACTACATCGAGGCTGATAAGCCGGCCGTTATCCGGGTTACGTACAACATCGCACCTGTCGACTCGAGCGTCAGGGTGATCGGCAACGCCAACTGCCTCAAGGAGTTTTCATTCCATCCGCAGGGTGGCAAGGACTATGAAATCAAACCGGGCGATGGCTGCTACGTAAATGTATTCGAATTGACATCGCATGGTGGAGTATCGGTCGAAGCAACTCCGGTCACGATCAGTCCCGCGACGACGTGCGATCAAAGCGCGGCAACGGACGTTTTGTAGTCATTTTATTTTCAAGGAGTAGATGTGAGTAAGTTGACCTTGTTGGATGACCTCGAATAAGCGGGCTCGGGCCAAAGGGAAGCCGGCCACTTTTTTTCTTGGCCGACTCTCGCGGGACGAGGGCGAGATTCAACGTCGTCCGGAACGACGCCGTCCAAGGACGATATGGATTGCCAGCAGCACCGGTAACGCAAGCCCCGTCGCCCAATGGGTGACGGCGCTGATATCTCGCCAGCGGTCGTCGGTCAGGTAATAGAGCAGATAGCCGGTGATGGTTAGCCAGACCAGCAGTCCCACGGCGAATCCACCGGAGATACGTTGCCGTTGCGTACGCCAGCCGGCCACGATGTGAACGCCCCATACCAGGCCGAAACCCCACAGTGAGGCAAATGCCATGGCGGCGTGCAGTCGTAGCCACCATGTTTCCAGTGGCTGCGGTTCGTCTCCGAAGGGTCCTTTATGCATCAACGCGTAATGAAAGACCAGCCAGAGCACGCCGCTTAGCCACAGCGTCCAGCCGATGGCATACACCATGTATCGGCGTTGGCGCGAGAGTCGAAGAGACGTTCGATGCTGGCCTACGACATTGTGGGGATGCGTATGCGTCTTCACGTCGAAATGCCAAGTTGAGTCCAGTGGCCTGCCGCATCCTGCAGGTAAGCCACCGCGTTGTAATGATGCAGGAGATCGGTGCTCTGCGTTCCCATGGCCATGACGGCCTTGGTCAGTGCGTCGGCGTGCATGCATTGTTCCGCGACCACGGTGACGCTCTGATTCAGACCCATGGTCGAGCGATGCCGTCCGTCGAAATGCGGCCCGGTTCCCGCCGTGGAAAATGCCCGTCCGCTACTGGTTGCCATCGATGCCTCGCCCAGTTCGATCACGGGGTAGTGGGCGGGTTGTGTCTCGTCGGTGGCGATGGCGACCCGATGCGGTTCTTCGCCAAGGGTGCGCAAGTCGCCGCCGGCGTTGACGCATGCATGGGCGACACCGTGCGAGCGCAGCACATCGATGGCCCGGTCGACGGCATAGCCTTTCGCGATGCCGCCAAGATCGATCCAGAGCGGCCGTCGCAGACTCACGCTGCGGTCGTCGTCCATGTCGATGTCTTTCCAGCTGGCTCCATCTGTCGGCAACGATCCACCGGTTGGAGCCGGAAGCAGACCTCCGGCGACCAGTTGCGCCGCGATAGTGACGTCGAAGGCGCCATCGGTACGGTCGGACAATGTCAGCGCTTCGCGCAGAACTGCGGCCGTTTGCACATCGAGGACAACGCGCTCTCCCGGCACCGCCGCATGCAGACGCGACAGATCGCTGCCTGCTTCGTGGAAGCTCATCAGCGCATGGACGCGTTCGATGGCGGAAAACGCTTCGTCGATCGCCCGATGCGCACGTGCTTCGTCCATGCGGTCGATACGGATGCTTACCGTCGTGCCGAGCAGCGGCCGCGCGCGTTCAACTTTTCTGGTTGGCGAGGACAAGGGCATAGGTCGCGAGTAGACGCTTGACGCCGTCGGTGATGTGCCGGCTGGATAACGTGGCACCGGATATGTTCTGGATGTCGCCACCGAGTTTGAGCGGAGCGTCCCTGGTCTTGCCGGTGAACTGGGCACGCCACGATGCGTTGCGTACCTGGTCGCCATAGGTCTCGCGGTATTCGAGGATTTCCACGGCTTTAACGGCACCTTGTGCATCGATGGCTACGGCGAACGGAATGAATTCGTGCTTGCCGACGACCTGGTCGGCAATGAACCATCCTCCCGTCGACGCGCGCCATACCTTGAGGTCGGGCGAGAGCACGTTGACGTCCGAGCTCTTCTCGATCGCCTTCATCTGATCGGGCGTCAGCGTGATGAAGTCGGGCGTGAACGTGGCGCCGGGAAACATCAATGCCTGGGCTTGCTCGACGCTGAGGTATACGGTGGCCTGCACGGGGGCGCTTATGACCAGCGCGTAGGCGGGAATCAACAGGAATCGCGATTTCATGGCATGACCTCAGAAGTACCAGCCGGCTTTGATACGTACGCGATACTTTTCGAAATCGTTGTCGTAGATGCGACGGCCGACGATGGCGCCCGCTACCGTATCCGAATGTTCCGATGCCCAGGGCAATTGTTCGAGGAAGGTCGCGGTGATGAAGAGTTTCTTGCCGCCGTAGTGAATGACCGGACCGAAGAAGAAACCGTTGTTCGATTCCTTGCTGAACGTGTAGCTGTTGTATTCGTGTTCGTTGAGCAATTCGAAACCCGCCGACCAGTTCGGTGCGAAGCGGTACGACGCGGCGAAGTTCGCATTGACGTCGGTTTCGTAACCCCATTTTTTCCGGGTCGGATCGCCATCGACGATGTCGTAACGCCATTCCGGCGCGTAGGTGAAGTTGAAGGCCGTGACGAGGCGATCGTCCATGAAGTTCTTCTGGAGAATCAGCTTCGCTTCAAGCTCGCGGAATGCGGGCCCCACGGTGGGTTCGACGTAGACAGCGACACCGATAGGGTCGGTGTACGGACTCAGCAGGCGATAGATGGCTTCGCCGGAGAAACCCACGAAGCGTCGGGCGTTGTAACGGTCGTCCGGACCCGGCCGGTCATAGGACAGCGGTTCCGGCGACGTGGTCTCGCCGAAGGGGCCATTGTGATATGCGCGGGCCCATACGTAGTTCGCGTAGAAGGCCACCTGGAGTTTGTCGGTCAGGCCGTACTCGAATTCGGTGCGGCCATCGAGCTGGTCGAAGTAGCCACCTGTTTTCTGTCGGCGCCAGGTAGCCCATTGCTCTACTTCTTTCGCACCATTCGGCAAAAGGTCGGTGGTGTAGACGTAACCGAACTGGCTCTCTTCCGCTCTGGCGCCCGGGGCGCAGATCAGGCCCAGAACGACGAGTGCGAAAAAGGCACGCAAACCGCGCGAGCGATAAGCAGAGGCAAGCGACATAAATTTCCCTGGGACGCATGAAGGTCAGGGAATGATTATGAGTGATAGTGATTCGCATCTTCAATTGATGTTATTGATTTCGCAAGAAATTACGGATTCTTGCCGAAAAGATTCTTGGACCATGCGTGCACATGGCCCGCGCCTTCAAAGCTCTAGTCGCTCCTCGAATTCAAACCGGCTCTCGACAGGCGCCGCGATGGCGTTCTGCTGGACGATGCCCGGGAACACGTTGGCGGTATGCCCGGCGTGGTTCGCGGGGTTGTACAGGTAGGGCACGTGGGACCAGACGCGGTAGCCCAGGTCCTTGATGGCCTGTACTTCAGTTTCCGCCATGTCGATGCCGGACAGCCGTACGTACAGCATCGGCCGATGGCGGCGGATGGTTTCGGTGGCGCCGGTCAGTACGTCGTGCAGGGCGCCACGGAGGTTGACCTTGAGCAGGTGCAGCGCATCCAGTGCGAGGCTGTCGATGGTTTCGGTACGTACGGCTTCGGTCGGGCTGGAGGTTTCCGGCAGCAACGCGCCGAGGGTCGACCGGCCGGACGATCGTCCGAGCCATACGGGGTAGGTATGGACGTTCGCCAGTCCATTGATCGCCACGTTGGCGCAAAGTTGCTGGAACGCGATGCGCCGCGGTTCGGCGACATGTACGCGACCGTCCAGACCGACGGCTCGCGCCAGCCAGAGTGCATGGGCACCGTAATCGCCGCCAGCTTCCAGCACGCTATGGCCTTCCTCGACGATGGCGCTCAGCAGATCGATTTCCTGCTCCGCCCATTCGCCATAGAGGTGCATCGCGCGCGCCACGGGATCGATCGTGGGTATGGCGGCGGCGACACCGTAGCGGGTGTTCCACAGGCGCGAAGGTTGTTCGGTGACGGTCTTGTTCATGGTGACTCCTGTCGTTATCGGTGCATGGATGCGGTTGCGCTGGCGATGCGGAAGCGACGCGTGGTTTCGGTAAGAGCGGGTTCGTCGGACATGGCGGGAAGCGATTCGGTCCAGCGATCGCGCGCACGTTGCCAGACGCGCAGCAGGGACGGCGATGTCGCTCCCGTTTTCCATGCACGTTCGCAGGTTCGGCACGCCGTGACGACATCGTCGTGACGCAGATAGGCTTCGGCCATGCGGCAAAGCGTGTCGATGCCTTGTGCCGGGATGCCTTCGAGGCGGTGTGCCAGGCGAAGCGCGACATCGCCTTGCGCGCCGCATTCGGGGAGATCTTCGTAAGCCAACTGTATGGCTAGCCGGCATTGCAGGGCATCGGCCCGGCAGCGTGCATCGGCTTCGGCGGCGATGGCGTGCATCAAGGCGTGCGAGTAAACCGCTGCGGCATCGCCGGGCGGCAGCAGGCTGGCCCGGGCGTAAGCCGTGTCGGCGACAGCGTTTGCCAGGATCGGGCTGGGGGCGCGGTCGTAAAGGTCGTCGAGCAGGCTCTGCGCGGCTTCCAGATGGCCAAGGCGGTTTGCTTCGCCTTCCGCTTCGGCGCGTGCGCGCCAGATGTGGGCGTGGCGACGTTGTGCATAGTCTTCGTACCCTTGAATGGTCGCCAGCCGTTCGCATACGTGCGCTGCCTGTGCGTAACGCGAGGCGGCAGCCGTTCCGGGTTGCTGGGTGGCCCATGACAGCAATACATCCAGCCATACATCGAGAACGGGTGCATGCGTTTCTTCGATGTCCGCGGCGTAATCCGACGCGATGACTCGCAGGGCAAGCAGTCGTGTTGCGCGTGTCTGTCGGGACGAGCGTGTCAGCGCAACCGCCATTGCCATTGCGCGCCAGATCGGGCGTTCGTCGATCGCCGCATCGTCGGCGCCTTCGGCAATCAACAACCCGGCGCGTTCGTGCAGGTGCATGGCTTCCGTTGCGCTGGCGTCCACGGCTTGCAGTAACCATAGACGAACAAGAAGGACGCGTGCGGTCAGTCGTTCGTCGGACGTTTCCTTTGCCGCGTCCACGAGCAGCGACTCGGCATGCGGCAAGGGCGGAAGCCGCGTCGATGTGTCCACACGGAACAGCGCGGGAAGCGGGCCATCCAGGGCGACGCGGATGTACGGGGTGTCGCTGCCTTCGATATGGGCCGCGCGTTCGAAGCGAAGGAATAGCTCATCGGTGTCCGCCGCTTCGCGATGCGGTGTCGCGGGAAACTGGCGCAAGCTGCGCATGGCGGAAGGGGTCAGATCGACAACTGTGTCGGTCGCGTGCATCCATGCGAATGCGTGGCCCATCGACGACGAAACCCATGGCGCCGGTAGCGTTCTGCGCTTCGGTGGCGGAAGCGCTACAGCCATGACGGATGGATGCGCCAGGCGCAGATGAAAGCTCGAAGCGAGCAGAGCGACAAACAGCAGGCACACCAGCCACACGTGCCACGGTCGCATCGGAAACGATGCCGGTTCATTGTCCGCTATCGGCAGCGCGGCAGGTGCGTAGGAAAGCGGTTGGACGATGGTGTGTATATCGGGACGGTTGGCTGGTCGCCGTTCCAGCGGCTCGCTTGAATGTCGAATGGCTATGTCGAAGAACGCCGGTAAGGCCGCCACCTGTGCCGGCGCTGCTGGCGTGGGCGCGGACGATGCGCCGGCGTCTTCGAATTTTCGGAGTGGCTCGGGCGATGGCGCGTCCCGCAGTGGCAGCGATGATTTCAGGGCAGGAGTGGTGCAACCGATCGCCATCGCGCCGACTATCTGCAACGCGACCGCCATGCGTACACAGCGTCGACCCTCCGGAGGGGACGGCCGCTTTTTTGGCTGTTCGGTTGCTACGCTCACCACGATCCTCTGTGCGCACACCCGGGACGAGTGCGAGACCATTCCATGTCTGTCGTCGCGGGCGAGATCCGCGTCGAGCCGTCTTTATACCACGTGCGCCGGAAGCGGCCGGCGCGATGTTCCGTTTCGTGGCCGGCGACACGCGCCGCGTCGTGCGGGTGTCGTCAGGTAACGATCAGTCGTTCGCCCGCGACCCAACTATCGCGGCGCAGGTTGCCGCCAATCCAGTACGACAGTTCCGCGGGATGTCCCACGTTCCAGACCGTCAGGTCGGCGCGCAGGCCGGGAGCCAGTTGGCCGCGATCGTCGAGGCCAAGTGCGCGTGCCGCGTGTACGGTTGCGCCGCGCAAGGCTTCTTCGGGCGTCATGCGGAAAAGCGTGCAGGCCATGCTCATCGCCAGCCGCAGGGAAAGAAGAGGCGATGTGCCGGGATTGAGGTCGGTGGCGACGGCCATGGGGACGCCGTGTTGCCGGAAGCGTTCGATGGGTGGCGGCCGCGTATCGCGCAGGGCGTAGTAAGCACCTGGCAACATCACCGCGACCGTGCCCGCCGCGGCCATGGCGCGCACGCCGTCTTCGCTGGCCCATTCGAGATGGTCGGCCGACAGGCCTTCGAACGACGCGACCAGCGCCGCGCCACCCAGGTCCGAGAGTTGCTCGGCGTGGAGTTTGACGGGAAGGCCAAGGTCGCGCGCACGTTCGAACAGGCGCTGCGTTTCCGCATGGGTAAAGCCGATGGTTTCGCAGAACGCATCCACGGCGTCGACCAGCTCTTCGTCGGCGAGCGCGGGCAGCATGGTTTCGCAGACGAGGCCGACGTAGTCGTTGCGGCGTTCGCGGTATTCCGGCGGTAACGCGTGCAGTCCGAGAAAACTCGTGCGCACGGTAATGCCCAGTTCGCTGCCGATGCGTCGTGCGACGCGCAGCATGCGGCGCTCCGCATCGGGCTCCAGTCCATAACCGGATTTGATTTCGAGGGTGGTCACGCCGTCGGCGACGAGTGCGCGCGCACGGGGCAGCGACTGCGCGAGAAGCTCGTCTTCGTCGGCCATGCGCGTGGCGCGCACGCTGGAGACGATGCCGCCACCCTTGCGGGCGATCTCTTCGTAGCTGACGCCTTCCAGCCGCTGCTCGAACTCGGTCGACCGATCGCCGCCGAACACCAGGTGCGTGTGGCAGTCGACGAGGCCGGGTGTGATCCATGCGCCCGGCATCGAATCCACCCGGTGGGCCAGCGCATGCGGATCGCCGGAAAGTTCGCTCATGGGGCCGATATGGACGATCAGCCCATCGCGCCAGCCGATCGCTGCATGCTCGACAGCGCCGTAGGGACGGCCGTTGTCGGTCATGGTGGCGAGATTCACGTCCAGCAACAGCTGGTCCATGCGCGTATCGGTAATCATGGGTGGACGGCCTTTTCCTTGTCGGGTGTGGCGACCGGCGCGTCGCGCTTCGCGCGCTCTTCTTCGTAGCCGGCGATGAGGTTATTGGCGAGCGCTTTGTATACCGGCACGCGGCATACCAGCGACGACACGGCACGCGCCAGCAGGCATGCGGCCATGATGGGCAATGCCATCTGCCGGTTCGCTGTGAGTTCGAGCGAAATCACCACGGCGGTAAGCGGGGCCTGAGTCACGCCAGCGAGATACGCCGCCATGCCGAGCAGGACGACGGCGGGCGCATCGGCACCGGGCAGCAGCGAGGCGACGTTTTCGCCCAGACCGGCACCGACGGCCAGGGCTGGCGAGAAAATGCCGCCGGGAATGCCGGCCCAGGACGAGGCGATATTGCCCAGGAATTTCAGCAGGCCGAAGGCCGGTCCCGTATCGGGATGCCCCTGAAGAATGTCGCGCGCCTGCGCATAGCCCGTGCCGTAGAGCCCTTGCTGGCTGAGCAGGCTGAGCAGCACCAGTGCGAGGCCGCAGGCGGCGGCGAAGACGATGGGCTGGCGGGCGCGTAGTCGCGCCACCAGTCCGCGCAGGCCACGTGCATCTGGCACGATCAGCCGCGCGAACAAGCCGCCGGCAAGGCCACCGACGACGCCGGTCAGCAGCACGGCCAGCCACGCTTTGCCCAGTGGCAGCGCCGCGGTGATGTCGCCGAAGTAGGCATAGTTGCCCATGATGCCGAGCGACACGACGCCCGCGACGATCACGGCGGTAAGCAGCGTGCCGCTCATGCGATGTTCGAAGGTGCCCGACATTTCCTCGATGGCGAAAACGACGCCCGCGAGCGGCGTGTTGAACGCCGCGGCCAGACCCGCCGCCGAGCCGGCCAGAATGAAACGGCCCGCGGCGGTGGGATCCGAGAAACCGAAGCGACGGCCCAGCGAATAGAGAATGCCGGCGCCCACGTGCACGGTCGGGCCTTCGCGGCCTACCGACGCGCCGCCCAGCAACGCGGCGAGGGTCAGTGCCATTTTCCCCACGGCGACGCGTAACGACAGAAGGCGGGTGCGGAAGGTTTCGTCCTCGACCTTCAGTGCGGCAATGGCCTGCGGAATACCGGAGCCGCGCGTCGCCTTGAGTGCGCCCTGGGTCAGCCAGCAGAGCAGGGCGAATGTGGTCGGCGTGATAAGCAGCGGCCACCACCAGCCGCGCTCGACGACCGAATGGAATACTTCGAACGCATAGTCGGCCGCTTTGGCGAAGAACACGGCGGAAAGACCGACGGCGATGGCGCCCGTCCAGAACAGCAATCGTCGTCGCCATTCGGAGGGAGACAGCCATTCGTGCTGGCCGAGCTGGCGCATGCGGTCGAACCGCGATGCGCGGGGGACCGGGTCTTCCACGCTCACTTTCCTTCCGTCGTGCGCGACCAGCGGACCTGATACAGATCGAAACGACGGTCTTTCAGGTTCTGCACCGCGCCCGAATTGCGCGCGCGGGCCAGGTTCTCCAGCCGCAGATCGGCGAACAGCACGGTTTCGATATTCGGCGTCGAATCGGCCGCGATGCCGTCGCGTGCGAACGGGAAGTCGCTGGGCGTCAGGATGCAGCTTTGCCCGTACTGGATGTCGAAGTTGTTCACGCCGGGAAGATTGCCGACGTTGCCGGACAGCACGACATAGCACTGGTTCTCGATGGCACGCGCCTGCGAACAGTAGCGCACGCGCAGATAGCCTTCGCGCACATCGGTGCAGAACGGTACGAACAGGATCAATGCCCCCTGGTCGGTAAGATGCCGCGCGACTTCGGGAAATTCGGAGTCGTAGCAGATCATCACCCCGATCGGCCCGCAGTCCGTCTGGATGGTGGCCGCCGTATCGCCGCCGGTGATGTTCCATACGTTGCGTTCGCTGGGCGTCGGATGCAGCTTCTCGCGTTCGTGAATCGAGCCGTCGCGCAGGCAGACGTAGCAGACGTTGTGGATGTCGCCATTCGGCTGGCGCGTGGGATGCGAGCCGCCGATGATGTTGATGTTGTAGTGCACCGCGAGCCGGTGGAAGAGTTCCTTTACCTCGTCGGTATATTCCGAAAGCCGGCGGATCGAATCGACCGGCGACAGCTCCGCGTTCTCAATCGACAGCAGTTGGAGTGTCAGCAGTTCGGGAAAGGCGACGAAGTCGGCGTCGTATTCGGCCGCGATATCGACGAAGTATTCGACCTGGGTTTCGAAATCCTTGAACGACGCAATCCGGCGCTGCTGGTATTGCACCGAGGCCACGCGCACCGAATCGGGAAGGCGATGCGGCTGCGATACGCGCGGCATGTCGGGATGATCGAGCAGGCGCGGATTGCGCCAGACCAGGTGCGCGGCGTAGCCGAGGGATTCGTGATCCGACGGTACGTATTCGCGCAGCAGACCCACTACTTCGAAACCGTTACGTAACTGGAAGCTCAGCGTCTGGTCGCGACGGCGACCTTCGACCACGGCCTGCACGTACGCTTCCGCGCTGCCGTAGCGCTGGATGGTGCGTGCCAGACCCGGAATGCGTCCGCCGAAAACGATGCCGCGCAGCTTCAGGTCCGTGCACAGGCGCTTGCGTGCCATGTACAGACGCTGGCCGATGCGCATGCCGCGGTACTCGGGGTGCACCACTACTTCCATGCCGTAGAGCCAGTCGCCCTTCGGGTCGTGGCGCGAGGCGAAACCGCCTCCCGTGATCTGCATCCAGGTATGCGGTGCGAGCGCGACGGCCTCGGCGATACGGAACGTGGCGCAGAAGCCGACGATAACGCCTTCGTATTCGACGACGAACTGCCCTTCGGGGAAGTGGGTCTGCTGGCCTTGCAGCATTTCCGCGGAATGACCCCATTCGGGCGTATAGACCCGCGCGGTAAGGGCGACGAGTTGCGGAACGTCGGACGGTCGCGCCTGGCGTACCTGCAGCTTGGGAGTCTGGTCGGGGTGCGCTTCGTTCATGTCGCTCATTATGCCCCAGGGGGCCGGGGCCGCTGGTTGCCGTTACGGAGGAAGGGCTACCATCGGCTATCCGCCCTGAAGGAATTGTCCATGTCCGTGTCCGCCCTGAACGCCGACTTCGTCTGGCATGAACGCAACTGGCGCGAGGGTGGGAATGGGGTCGGCATCGCCGACGGTCTGTTCGCACCGGCCGACGCGGCCGCGGAAGGTAGCCATATTGGCCGGTTCGCTCTGCCGGGCATGCCCAACCTCCATTCGCATGCGTTCCAGCGCGCCATGGCCGGGCTGGCCGAGCGCCGGGGTCCGGGCGACGACAGTTTCTGGACCTGGCGCGAAACGATGTACGCCTTTGCCGCCGCGCTGGGGCCGGACGATGTGAAGGTCATCGCCACCCAGCTGTATATCGAAATGCTCAAGGCCGGCTATACGCAGGTCTGCGAATTCCACTATCTGCACCATGGTCCGGGCGGTGTGCGCTATGACGACCCGGCCGCGATGTCGCTCGCGCTGATCGAAGCGGCACGGGATGCCGGCATCGGCCTGACGCTGTTGCCGGTGCTGTACATGACCGGCGGTTTCGATGGCCGGCCGCTCGGCGAGCGGCAGCGTCGCTTCCATCACGACGTCGGCCAGTACGTCGCCCTGCTTGAGCGACTGAAGCCCATGGAGCATGCCATGCTGCGCATCGGTATCGCGCTGCATTCGCTGCGCGCGGTTCCGCCGGACGCGATGCGTGCCGTGCTCGCCACGGGCGTTGCCCGGGATATGCCGATACATATTCATATCGCCGAACAGATCGGCGAGGTGCAGGACTGCCTGGCCCTGCGCGGCACGACGCCGGTCGAATGGCTGCTGGATAACGCCAATGTGGACGCCCGCTGGACGCTGGTGCACGCGACCCACCTGACCGGGCATGAAACCCAGCGGCTGGCGCGTAGCGGCGCGGTGGCCGGTCTGTGTCCCACCACGGAGGCCAATCTCGGTGACGGCCTGTTCCCGCTGGCGGACTATCTGGACGCGGGCGGCTGCCTCGGCATCGGCTCCGATTCGCATATTTCGGTATCGCCGGTCGAAGAACTGCGCTGGCTCGAATACGGTCAGCGACTTGTTACGCGGCATCGCAATATCGCGGCGCGTCACGCCGGCGACAGCGTCGGCGCCACGCTATGGCATGCCGCACTGGAAGGCGGCGCGCGCGCTTCGGCGGAACCCATCGGTCGCATCGAGTCGGGCGCGCGAGCCGACCTCGTCGTACTGGACGATGCGGCACCGCTGCTGGCGGCGCGCAGCGGAACCGATGCGCTGGACAGTTTCCTGTTCGCGGGCAATACCGCGCTGGTGCGCGATGTGATGGTCGGCGGGAAATGGCGTGTGCGTAACTTCTCGCACCCGCGCGAAACGCAGGCCGCCGTCGATTACCGGCGGGTGGTCGAGCGGCTGGCCAGCGCCTGACCGTTACGTTTTCGCGGCGGGGCACTCCGGCTTGCCGTACAGGCCGGCAGCCGACGGTTCGTCGCGCTTGGCCGCGTCGGGCGACGCGAAAATCGAAACGTCCAGGTCGCAGGTATCTTTGCGCAGTTTGAGCCGGATGGTGTCCATCCGTGTGGGCGGGATGTCGTTGAGCTTGCATGCACTGGCGGGCGGAAGACGCAGGGTGATCTGGTTCTCGCCGGTGTCCACGATATCGAACGGTACGTCGTGGCATCCGGCCCAGCTGAGCGACTTGCCCGTCACGGTGAGCTCGTGCAGACCGAGGAAGGCATTGCTATACGGTTTCCATTCGCCCTGAAGCCATGCCGGACCGGGCGTCGCCGTCGCGGCGACCGCGTCGCTGGTGTTGGCCTTCGGTGTCGGCGTGTTGTGCTGATCGACGGGCGAGGGGTGGTTGCATGCCGTCAGTGCGGCGAGGGTCATGAGGGCGGCAGTCGAACGTAGCCACATGGCGAACTCCTTGTCGTGCGATATGGCTGAAGATACTCCGGGTGGTCGGGTGGGGCTATCGATGGTTCCTCAAATCGCGGCGATACCTTTTTTGTAGGAGCTCGCTTGCGGGCGAAAGCCAACGGAGCGGCGATGCCGTGGGTGGCATTCGCAGCCAGAAGATCGGGCTCGCGGATGTGCGCATCCGGCTTCCTCGCCCTGTTGGCTTTCGCCCGCAAGCGAGCTCCTACACAAAGAGCGAAAGTCACACCGCGACGGGTTCTTCTTCCAGTTCGTCCAGCGTGAAATACGCCACGCTTTCGCCCAGTGCATCGGCCTGGCCTTGCAGTACGCGGCACGCGCCGGCCATCTCGTCGACCAGGTCGGAATTCTTCTGGGTAATCGTGTTCATCTCATCCAGCGCCGCATCGATCTGTCCGAACGACAGGGACTGGTCGCGACTGCCGCTGGCGATGACGGCGATGCTTCCGGCAACGCGTTCCACGCCCGTCGCAATCGCGTCCAGCGTGTCGCTCGTATCGCCGACGAGCGCCATACCCGCCGTCACGCGTTCGCCATTGTCGGCGACGAGGGTTTTTATTTCGCGCACCGAGGCGGAGCAGCGCTGCGACAGGCTGCGCACTTCGTCCGCGACAACGGCAAAGCCCCGGCCGTGTTCGCCCGCGTGCGCCGCTTCCACCGCGGCGTTCAGTGCCAATAGGTTGGTCTGGAACGCGATGCTTTCGATCAGGGCGACGACATCGCCGATGCGATCGCTGGTGGCGTGGATGCCGTTCATGGCTTCGACGGTGCGTTCCAGCACGTCGCGGCCGCGCCCGGTCCATTCGCACACCGCGCGTACGTCGGTTTCGACGGTCGCGGCAAGGGTCGCGTGATGCGCGGCGGAGGCGGAAAGCAACCCGATCTGCGATGAGGACTCTTCCAGTGCGGCAGCCTGCGACTGCGTGCGCGTGGCGAGCTCGGCGCTCCCGAGCGTCATGCGCGATGCCGCGATGCGCACGGTCGTGGCGCCGTCGCGCATATCGCGAACGATGTCCGACAACTTTCCGTCCATGTCGGAAAGCGAACGGGCCAGCGCGCCGAGTTCGTCGTGCGTGGTGGAGTGGGGCTCGTGGCCGAGGCGTCCCGACGTGATGTCGACGGCCACCCTGGAGGCCGCTGCCAGCGCGCGCGTGACGCGGCGGAGCAGCCACAGATCGAGCGCTACCGCGACACCCAGGCCGAGCAACAATGTCGCCAGCATCCACAGTCGCCCGGATGTCACCTGCGCGTCGACCGACGCATAACGCGCCGCGCCGTTTTCCGCGACCTTATCGAGAATATTCGCCGCGTCGCTCTGCAACGTGGCATAGATCGGCAGCAGGAGGTTGTCCTGCGTTTCGAAGGCTTCGTCGTATTTTTCCGTCTGGATCGACGTGGCGATGCGGCCGAAATATTTGTCGAGCGCTTCCTTGTGCGACGCGAAGGAGGCCATCTCGTCGCCTGCGGGCAGGCCGCCCGCGACATCGAGGAAGGCGCTCCACAGCTTCGCCGCCAGCGCCTGGTTCGTGGCGATGGAGGAGGCCGCCGTTTCAGAGCGGGACGGCAGTTTCATCTGCACGGCTTCGGTGGCTTCCTGCGTGCTGGCACGGTAGTTGTTCATGATCCGGCCGACGACGGTCGCCGTGGCCAGGTCGCTGGCATACATCTGTCTCACGGCGGTCTGCGTGCGGGTCATGACGCCCACGCCGATCGCCGCGGCGACCAGCATGACGACGAGGAAGCACACGATGCGCAGCGCGAAGGCATGGCGCAGGCCGGGGACTCTCAGGAAGGGAAGACGGAAGCGGCGCATATCAGAAAGCCCGGATGAGATATCGGGCATTGGGTCACAGTTGTGTGTCATTCGTTTGAAGGGTCGCCGGGTATTTCGCGTATGCGACAATCGGGTCTCGTCCGTCCAGGGAAGGTCAGCCATGCGCTCCACCGCCTTGAGGGCCGTCGCGCTGGCGCTGCTCTCCGCACTTTTCTTCACGCTGACCTATGTCCTCAACCGTGCCGTGGTCAGTTCCGGCGGTCACTGGCAATGGGCCGTGATCGGGCGTTACCTCATTACCTTGCCCCTGCTGGCCGTCGTGCTGCCGTTTCAGGGCGGTCTGGGCGCGCTACCCAATGAACTGCGCCGGCATCCGCGCGCATGGTGGCTGTGGAGCAGCATCGGTTTCGTGCTGTTCGGCGTGCCGCTGACGTGGGCGGCCAGCAGCGGCCCGGCGTGGCTTATCGCCGGTAGTTTCCAGTCGACGGTGCTCGCCGGTCCCTTGCTTGCGCCACTGATTTATCGCGACGAGCGGCGCCGGTTGTCGTGGCGCGCGCTGGCCGTCGGCGTACTGATTCTGGCGGGCGTGATGACGATGCAGATCGGTCACGCGCACGGTTCGCTCGATACTGCCGCATGGCTTGCCGTGGGTGCGGTGATCCTTGCGGCGTTCGCCTATCCGCTGGGCAATCGCATGATCCTTCTGCATCTGGAACGCAGCGGTACCGAGCTGAACGCGGTGCAGCGGGTGTTCGGCATGACGTTGTGCAGCTGGCCGCTCTGGTTGGTGCTGGCCGCCATGACCTGGGCGACGGTCGGTCCACCCACGTCGACCGAGTTACTGCTGGCCGGCGGCGTCGCGCTTTCGTCGGGCGTGATCGCGACGGTTCTTTTCTTCCACGCGACCGCCATGGTCGGACGCCAGCCGACCGCGCTCGCCGCGGTCGAAGCGATGCAGGCCGCCGAACTCCTGTTCGCCACGGTCATCGGACTGGTTTTCCTGAACGACGCGCTGCCGGGCCCCGTTGCTTCGCTGGGCGCCGTGGCGGTCGTCGCGGGTATCGTGCTGTTCGCCTGGATGAGCGGCCGTGACAGCGCCGGCGACCCGCATGTGGCGGCAGAGGCCGGTGCCGATCGTGGGGCCTGATGTTCCGGGGGTGGCAAGAGCGTAGGCTGCAGGTCCGGATACATCGACGGAGCCGCGCCATGAAAGCCCTGACTCTTGGATTGTTGCTTGCCCTTCCTCTGGGAGCCGGCGCCGCGCCGTCCCCTCCCCCCGGCGTACACGGTACGCGCGCGCCCGAGGCCGAACCCATGAAGACATTCGCATGGCGGGACGATGCCGCGGGCTACAGCTTCGTCGGGCCGCCGCGCTGGGCGGGACGCGTGAAAGCGGTGCCGGTCGGCGCGAAAGACCTGGCGGCTTCCGGCGCCACCAGCGGCGTGACCTTTATCGATACGAAGCATTCGCAGACGCTGCTCATCCTGCTGGCGACGGACAGCGAACGTGCCGCGACGATGCTGGGCACGGAGAGCGTCCATGAACTGGCACGCAGCGGCGACCATGTGGTGGCTCGCAAGGACGGCCCCACGCGGCAGACCCTCGTGCGGGACGAGATGATGCTTACCCCCGACGAACTCGATACCGCGATTCGCTGGGACAGCGCGGACGGTACGACGGCGCGTTGAGTCATTCGCCGGACGTATCGAAGCAGACGCGCCGGTATATCGATCGCGAGGGCCGCGACCCCTAACCTTGGATGCCTCGGGTGCCTTCGCGCCCGGTTTGGAGACATCCCTTGGACGGTTCGTCCGGTCCGCTATCCGTCGCGCACGACCAGCGCATCCGCCACGGTACGTCCGCGTTCCGTCGTACGAACCTGGCCCTCTTCGCGGCCGGTTTCGCGACGTTCGGCCTGATGTACTGCGTGCAGCCGCTGATGCCCGATTTCTCGCGTGCCTTCGGCGTCAGCGCGGCGGTAAGCAGTCTGTCGCTCTCGTTCACTACGGGCGTACTCGCGGTGGCGATGCTTTTCGCCGGCGCGTTGTCGGATGTGCGCGGTCGCAAACCCATCATGCTTGCATCGCTGCTGGGATCGTCGTTCCTGGTTCTGCTCACCGTAGTAGCGCCGACATGGGGCAGCCTTCTTGTCTTGCGCGCGCTGCTCGGCCTGACGCTTGCCGGTCTTCCCGCCGTGGCGATGACCTATGTCAGCGAGGAGATTCACGGCGATTCGCTCGGTTTCGCCATGGGGTTATATATCGGCGGAAACGCGATTGGCGGCATGGGCGGACGATTGATTTCCGGCTTCGCCGCCGATCACGCGTCGTGGCGCGTGGCGGTGGGCGTGCTCGGCGCACTCGGGCTGGTGGCCGCATGGCTGGTGGCGCGCCGGTTGCCTGCGTCGAAGTTTTTCGAAACGCGTCGTGCCAGTCCGAAAGCGCTTGCGGGATCGTTTGCATCGTTGTGGCGAGACAAGGGTCTGCCGTGGCTATTCGCCGAAGGTTTTCTGTTGATGGGCGCGTTCGTCACGGTCTACAACTACGTTGCCTTTCGTCTGCTCGCACCGCCGTTCGGTTTGACCCAATCGCATGTCGGTGCGATTTTCATGGTGTATGTCATCGGCGTGGGCAGTTCGACGTGGATGGGCTCGCTGGCGGGGCGACTTGGCCGCGATCGCGTGCTGTGGACTTCCTTCGTCCTGATGCTGGCCGGGGTGGCTTTGACCCTGAGTTCGTCGTTGGTCGCCATCGTGGCGGGCATCGCACTGCTGACGTTCGGATTCTTCGGCGGTCATTCGATCGCAAGCAGTTGGGTCGGGCGTCGCGCGGGTATCGCGAAAGCGCATGGTTCATCGTTGTATCTTTTCTCGTATTACATGGGTTCGAGCATCGCCGGTTCCGTGGGCGGTCTGGCCTGGACGCGCTGGGGCTGGCCCGGCGTCGCGATCTATGTGTCGGTGCTGGTACTGGCCGGACTGGCAATCGCGCTCAAGCTACGGACGTTGCCCGACACGACGCTTAGTCCCGTTGGGCCAGAAGCAGCCGTGTGAAATGCGCGACGAGCGGCGAGGTATCTCCGCGACGATGCACTACGTGCACATCGCTGGTGGCCTCCGGCGAGGCGATTGGCAGATAGGTCACGCCTTCGACCTGGACGTGCCGTAGCGACGATGGCAGTACGGCGACACCCAGACCTGCCGATACCAGCCCGATGATCGTCGATGCTTCGCCGGCCTCCTGACTGATGCGCGGCGAGAATCCCGCATGCCGGCACATCGAGAGGAATTGCCGATGGATGCCGGTTCCCGCCGACGAGGCGAATACGACGAACGCTTCGCCGGCCAGATCGGTCATCGCCAGTTTGCGCCGCGTACGTCCGGCCAGTAACGGATGATCGGTACGCAGCACCACCACCAACGGATCGGCGAACAGCCGTTGCGAGACGAGCATGTCGGGCAGGTCAGCCGGGCGCAGTATGCCGACCTGCTGGCGGCCGTCGAGCAACGCTTCGATCTGTTGCAGCGTGTTGCGCTCTTCCAGAATCAGACGCACGGCAGGGAAGGCCTGCCGGAACGCAAGAATCGCGCGTGGAATCATCGCGGTCAGTGGTGTCGAACGCGTAAAGGCGACGCGCAGCTCGCCCACTTCGCCACGTTCGGCACGCCGGGCCAGATCCGATGCTTCGTCTACCTGAGCGAGGATGGCGCGCGCGGCATCGAGATACACCGTGCCGGCGTCGGTAAGTTCGACGCGCCGGTTGGTTCGTCTCAGCAGGCGCACGCCCAGCATCCGTTCGAGATCGCGGATCTGCTGACTCAGGGGCGGCTGCGATATACCGAGCCGCTCGGCGGCCCGGCTGAAATGCAATTCGTCGGCGACAGCGATGAAATATCGAAGATGACGTAGTTCGATACTCATCGTCGTCGGGCCGGATCAGTCCGGCCGGATGCGGATCAGGCCTTCCTGCGCGGTCGACGCCACCAGGCGGCCGTCGCGGGTATAGATCATGCCGCGGGCCAGTCCGCGCGATCCCTGCGTCGTCGGGCTGTCGAACGAATACAGCAACCATTCGTCGATACGGAACGGACGATGGAACCACAGGGCATGGTCCAGGCTGGCCATCTGCATGTTGTGGCTGAGATAGGAAAGGCCGTGGGGCAGGGTGGCTGTGCCGATCAGATGGAAGTCCGACGCGTAAGCCAGCAACGAGCGATGCAGCGCGGACGAGTCGCCGATGGGTGCCGTCAGGCGGAACCAGATGTGCTGATAAGGCGGACGCTTCGCCGGCTTGATCTCGTCGCGCGGCCACACGTGGCGAAACTCGAACGGTCCGTCGATGCCGAGCCAGCGCTGCATCTTTTCCGGAAGAGCGGCGAGCTTTTCGGCGGACAGCGGGTGCATCGGTTCGATGTCTTCGGGCGCCGGCACTTCGGGCGTCGACAGCTGGTGTTCGAAACCTGCTTCCGGTTCCTGGAACGACACCGAGCCATTGAGGATCGGCTGGCCATGCTGGATCGCCACGACGCGACGCGAGGAGAACGAACCGCCATCGCGCGTGCGCTCGACGCTGTAGACGATGGGGGCGTTGATGTCGCCGGCACGCAGGAAATACGCGTGCAGCGAATGGGCCTCGCGTTTCGGATCGACCGTGCGCTGGGCGGCGGAAAGCGCCTGCCCGAGCACCTGGCCTCCGAACACGTAACGGGTGCCGATATCGCGACTCTGTCCGCGGAAGAGGTTGTCTTCCAGCCGTTCGAGTTCGAGCAGGTCGACGAGTTCGGCGACGTGGTTGTCCGACATGCGATTAGCCCCTGGAGCGGATACGTTCGAAGGGTTCGGAGTATAGCGGCTGTGCCTCAGCGCGAGCGCTCAAGGCCAGAGCGCTCGAGCACGGCATCCCACGGGAACATCGGGCCCGGATCGCGCTTGCGCGGGACGTCTCGCGAGGGGTCGTCGCTGGCGGGCACCGTGGCGATGTCGAGGTCCTCGTGGCCGGCGATGAGGCGGATGCCCGGGAAGCGTGTCCGAAGGTCGGCGAGCAGGCTCGACAGGGCGTCGATCTGTACGTCGGGGTAAGGCTCGGTCATGACCTGACGCGCGGAGTGGAACCAGTCGGGATAGCGCCCTGTGTTCACCAGTTCGATGCCGATGGATCGCGGGTTGTATCCGCGCGTGTGGTTGGCGACCCGCAGCGGGTCGACGTAACACAGCGTCGTGCCGTCGCGGTCGACGTAGTAATGGCCGCTGTGGCCCACGCCGTTCTCGTAGTGCGCTTTCTCGCCATAGTCGCGAGCGATGGCGAGATCCGGCAGCTCGGTGCAATGGACGACGATCAGGTCGATATCGTCCGGTGCGCGGGTGGGCAGGAGCGGTTCGTAGGGTAGGGGGGCGTGCTGGATCGGTGGCATGGTTGAAGTGTCGCATGAGGCCCGGTGGGCGCAACTGTCTCTGTGGACGCCTGACACTTGCCCGATTCCTTCCAGCTCTTTGTGGGAGCCACTGCTACCATACGCAGTCATCCCGCGTACGGAGACCGCCATGCGCGGCCACATCATCCTTTCCCATGGCTCGGACAGCGGTCCGGACGCGACCAAGGTCAGCGTGCTTGCCGCGCTTGCCGAATCGCTGGGCTGGTCCACCACGCGGCCCGACTACCGCGAGGACGACACCCTGGGTCACGCCGGCAGCATCGATCCGCGTCTGGCGCGCCTCGGCGCCGCCATCGCGGCCTCGCCGGTTCCCCCGGTGCTGGTGGGATCGAGCATGGGGGCCTTCGTTTCGGGGTTGGCTTCGGTCGATACCCCGGTAGCGGGTCTGTTCCTGCTGGCGCTGCCCGCACGCATTCCGGGCTACGCCAGGCCGTTCGCCGCCCGCGAAGGTGTCCCCACGTTCATGATCCACGGCTATCGCGACGAGGTCTGTCCGGTCGACGAGGCGATCGCGTTCGCCCGCAAGGCGGCCATCCCGGCGCTGCTGCTGGACGACGACCATCGTCTGGGGGCGACCCTGTCTACTATTGAAACCCAGTTCCGCGCCTTCCTGGCCGGGCTGTCTGGAGAGCCCGCATGACCGCCTTCTTCGCGACCTGCCCGAAGGGCCTCGAATACCTGCTGCGCGACGAACTGGCCGTCCTGGGCGCGGAAGATGTCCGTGAGGCGCTGGCCGGCGTGCATTTCTCCGGCACGCTGGCCACGGCTTACCGGGCCTGCCTGTGGTCGCGGCTGGCCAGCCGCATCCTGATGCCGCTGGCCGAATTCGACGCCGCCGATCCGGAGGCGCTGTACGAGGGCGTCCAGGCGATCGACTGGGCGGAGCATCTGGCGCCCCATGGCACGATGGCGGTCGATGCGGTCACCGCGCAGAGCAAGCTCACGCATAGCCAGTACATCGCGCTGAAAGTGAAGGATGCCGTCGTCGACCAGTTCCGCGACCGCATCGGCGCGCGCCCCGACGTCGACCCGCAGGAACCGGACGTACGCATCAACCTGCGTCTGCGTCGCGACCGTGCCACGCTGTCCATCGATCTCTCCGGGCTGCCGCTGCACCGTCGCGGCTGGCGCGAAGTGCAGGGCGAGGCGCCGCTGAAGGAAAACCTCGCCGCCGCCATGCTGATGCGTAGCCAGTGGCCAGCTATCTATGCCGAAGGCGGCGCGCTGGTCGATCCGATGTGCGGCTCGGGCACGCTGCTGATCGAAGGCGCCCTGATGGTGGCCGACGTCGCACCCGGCCTGCGCAGGGAATACTTCGGTTTCCTCGGTTGGCTGAAGCATGACATCCAGGTATGGCGCGAGCTGTTCATGGAAGCGCGTACCCGCGCCGACGAGGGCCTGCGCCATCTGCGGCCGGTATTCTTCGGCAGCGATACCGATCCGAAGATGGTGCAGACGACCAAGCTCAACGCCCAGGTGGCGGGCGTGGCGGGCTTCCTGCATCTGGAACGCCGCGACGCGGCGCATATCGAGCCGCCGCCGGAGATGCCGCGCGGACTGGTCATCACCAATCCACCGTACGGCGAACGCCTGGGCGACCGCGCCGAACTGCCGGCGCTTTACAGCGCCTTCGGCCAGACCCTGCGCGATCGTTTCAAGGGCTGGCGTGCTGCCGTGCTCGCCGGCGACGAAGAGCTGGGCCGTGCGCTCCGCCTGCGTCCCGACAAGCGTTACGCGCTGTACAACGGTGCGCTGGAAACACCGCTGCTCACGTTCGAACTCAACGCCCACGACGCTCCGCCGCGCGAACAGAAGCCGTTGTCGGCTGGCGCGGAAATGCTGCGCAACCGGCTGGAAAAGAACGTGCGTCACCTGCGCAAGCGCCTGGTCCGCGAAGGCATCGAATGCTATCGCGCGTACGACCAGGACCTACCCGAATACGCTGCCGCCATCGACGTGTATGGCGACTGGTTGCACATCCAGGAATACAAGGCGCCGGACGACGTGCCGGTGGACGTGGCCCGGACCCGCATGCGCGAGATCGCGCGCGTGGCCGGCGATGTGCTCGGCGTACCGCGCGATCGCGTGGCGGTCAAAACGCGCGAGCGCGGCAAGGGCGGTTCGAAGTACGGGCAGTTCGACCAGAAGGGCGAGTTCATCGAGGTGGGCGAGGGTGGACTGCGTTTCCTGGTCAACCTCACCGACTATCTGGATACCGGCCTTTTCATCGATCATCGCCTGGTTCGCGCGAAGATCCGGGAACTTGCCGCCGGCAAGCATTTCCTGAACCTTTTCGCCTATACGGCCACCGCCAGCGTTTACGCGGCGGCGGGCGGCGCACGCGATACGACCAGCGTGGACCTTTCCGCGACTTACCTCGAATGGGCGTCCCGGAATCTTGCCCTGAACGACTTTACGGGCACCCGCCATCGATTGGTTCAGGAAGATGCGTTGGAGTTCATTCAGAACCGGTCCATGCAATACGGCCTGATCTATGTCGATCCGCCGACCTTCTCCAACTCAAAGCGGGCGGACGATTTCGACGTCCAGCGCGACCATGTCAAACTGCTGATGGCTTGCAAAGAGCGCCTTCTTCCCGATGGCGTCATTGTTTTCTCTAACAATTTCCGTCGTTTCAAGCTTGATCACGAGGCGCTCGACCCCCATTTCTCTATCGAGAACTGGAGTGGTCCGAGTATCCCGTTCGACTTTACCCGTCGTGCGGACATCCACGGTTGCTGGCTGTTGAAGCACCCATTCGTGAATCCCTGGGCCAAAACCCTTAAGTAGCTATTCAGTGCGCTGGCGCGACGCTATCACCACCAGCCGGAGGTCACCTGAAAATGAAACGTCAACTGCTTAAAACCACCATTGCGCTTGCCGCCGCGGGCCTGATGGCTTTCGCACCCGGCGCATTTGCGTGGGATCACGGCCGTGGCGGCGGATACGGTTACCACGGCGGCGGCGGATATTATCGCGGCGGCGGTTACGGTTATCACGGCGGCGGCGGATATTACCGCGGCGGTGGTCACTACGATAACGCTGGCCGCTGGATCGCCGGTGCCATCATTGCCGGTGCGGTGGTCGGTCTCGTTGCCAACGCCACGGCACCGCGTGAGACGGTTTACTACGACCAGCCGGTCGTCTACAGCCGCCCGGTCGTTTACGAACGTGCCCCCGTAGTCGTCGAGCGTCGCGTGTACGAGACCCGTACCGTCGTCGACGATGGTTACACGACGCGTTACGTGCGCGACGACGGCTATTGATCGTAAGTCGGTGGTAAATAAAAAAAGCCCGGCTCGCGCCGGGCTTTTTTTTGCGCTGAATTCTCGTTACGGAACGACACCCGTTGGGCCAGCGGGACTGCCGTGGTGCACGCCTTTTTGCTTCGACATCTTCGTATACGTCGCCTCGTCGGTCTTCTCGACCGATGCGACCGGACAGGGCGGGTCGTCGCGACGGACGATGGCTTCGTTGATGTCGCCGCAAATCGCGAACGGGTCCATGGACTTGTTGGCTTCGTTCGCACGGAAACGAATGCCTCCGCCCAGATCGACACGGGGGCAGGCGACCGACGTCTTCACGATAAAGCGGTTCGGTCCGTTGCGCAGGATCACCGTTTTGTCGTTGACGACATGGTAATCGTTGATGCGATCCACTCGCAGGCATTCGCCTATCGGGCGCAGCGGAACGTGCGGAGGCGGGTTCTGTGCCTGCGCGACGCCGGCAAGAATGGTAGATGCAATACAGAGGTAACGGACAGCGGCTTTCATGGGAGCCTCCGGTAGGCGATCGTTAATGACGCCATGCCAGCCAACGATAGGCCGCATCCGGGCGAAATGCGAGATGCCGCCTCACACAGGTGCACATGCCGTTAAGCCGCCGCGTGGGTTCCGCTCACATCTTTTGAACGTTTCCTCGGGCATCGTTCGCATGATGATTCAAGCGTCCGACCCTCTTCTCGACGCACGCGCGCGTGCACGGAATTTTTCATGACAGCCCGCCCCCGTGCGAGTGACCCGGCCGCTTCGGCGACCGCGGATCTGAAGGACAGCATCGCCCGTTTTTTCCGCATCCGTCACCAGACGACCCATCTGGCTGGTCACCTGCGCCCGGAAGACACGGTCGTCCAGTCGATGCCCGACGCCAGCCCGACGAAGTGGCACCTGGCGCACACGACATGGTTCTTCGAACAGTTCGTCCTCGGTCGCGATCCGGCGTATGTCAGTCGTAATCCCGAATGGCATTACCTGTTCAACTCCTACTACCAGTCGGTCGGCCCGATGCATGCCCGTCCCCAGCGCGGCCTGCTCACGCGGCCGGCACTGGATGACGTTCTCGACTATCGCCGCCGGATCGACGATGCGGTGGCGGGGTTACTGGCCCGGCAGGACGACGAAGCGCTGCCGGCGCTGGTCGAACTGGGTCTCCAGCACGAACAGCAGCATCAGGAGTTGCTGTTGACGGACATCAAGCACGCGTTCTCGCTGAACCCGCTGGCGCCCGCCTTCGCGCCCGACAGCCCGCATGCGGTGTCGCAGGCAGCGATCGCCCTGGCCTATTTGCCCTTCGACGAAGGTGTCGTGGACATCGGCCATGACGGACGTGGCTTCGCCTTCGACAACGAGGGGCCAAGACACCGTGTGTACCGGCAAGCCGGTTTGCTGGCCAACCGGCCGGTAACCAACGCCGAGTATCTGGCCTTTGTACGGGACGGCGGCTACCGCACGCCGACCCTGTGGCTTTCCGAGGGCTGGTCCACCGTGCAGGCCGAAGGCTGGCAGCGGCCGTTCTATTGGGACGAATCGCTGGACACCGAATTCACGCTGCAGGGGCGTCGCGCCATCGACCCGCATGCTCCCGTGTCGCACATCAGCTATTTCGAAGCCGACGCCTTCGCCCGGTGGGCTGGCGCAAGGCTACCCCGCGAGGCGGAATGGGAAACGATGGCCGCTCCGCTGGCCGTGGACGGCAACTTCCAGGAATCGGGCGCGCTGCATCCCCGTGCGGACACATCCGGCGCGCCACTAAGCCAGATGTACGGAGACGTTTGGGAATGGACCGCCAGCCCATATGTAAGTTATCCGGGCTTCGCGCCGCTGGCTGGCGCGCTCGGTGAGTACAACGGCAAATTCATGTGCGGTCAGTGGGTGCTTCGGGGTGGCTCTTGCGCCACGCCAGGCGATCACATCCGTGCTACCTATCGCAATTTTTTCCCGCCTCATGCCCGTTGGCAGTTTTCGGGAATACGCTTAGGAAACGATCGATGAGTGCCCAGCCCAAAGAGATTCGTCTCGACGACCGTCATCCGGATATCGAAGATACGACGGAGACGGTTCGTCACGGTCTGGCGGCAAAGCCCAAGAAGCTGCCGTCCCGACTGTTTTACGACGAACGCGGTTCGCAGTTGTTCGAGACGATCTGCGAACAGCCGGAGTACTACCTCACGCGTGCGGAAATCTCGATCATGCGCGAGCACGCGGCGGATATCGCCGACCTGCTTGGCCCGGAAGTCCGCATTGTCGAATACGGCAGCGGCAGTGGCATCAAGACGCGCATGTTACTCGAGCACCTGCACGCGCCCGTGGCTTACGTTCCGGTGGAGATTTCGCGCAGTGCGCTGCTAGATAGCGTCGCCGAACTCGCCACCCGTTTTCCCGATATTCCGCTACAGCCGGTCTGCGCCGACTTCACCCAGCCGCTGCGCCTGCCAGTGGCTGCGCGTTCGCCGCGACGCACGGTGATCTATTTTCCGGGTTCCACGATCGGCAACTTCGAGACGAAGGAAGCGATCAAAATTCTGCGTCAGATGCGTACCGAGATGAGCGACGGCGGTGGCGTACTCATCGGCGTCGATCTGAAGAAAGACAGTGCCACGATCGAGGCGGCGTACAACGATGCCGCGGGCGTCACGTCCGAGTTCACGCTCAATATGCTGGTTCGCCTCAACCGGGAAATAGGCACCGACTTCGACGTGTCGGCTTTCCGGCATCGCGCGCATTACAACCCGATGGCGGGACGTATCGAAACGACGCTGGTCAGTACGGTGCGTCAGGATGTTCATGTCGGCAACGAAGCGTTCTCGTTCCGCGAGAACGAGGCGATGCAGGTCGAATACAGCTGCAAATATTCGCTGGACGATTTCGCGCAGCTGGCGGCGAAGGCCGGTCTGGCGGTCCAGCAGGTCTGGCTGGATTCCGATCGGAGTTTCAGCGTGCAGTATCTGGTGCGTGCGCCGGCTGTTTGAAACTATGTGCAACACCCTTTTGAACGACGCACCATATCCCTCGCCGCCCGGGTTTTGAAGTTGCGCGCAATGCCCCTCACCGTCGCCCCTGCACAGGCAGGGGCCCAGTGCGGTGCAATGAGTTGTCGCAATAGCGTTCATTCATGCTCTTAAGGGCGTGATCGTCAGCGACATAGCGCATCCATGCGGTGTCGCCCTGGGCCCCTGCCTGCGCAGGGCGACGATAGACGGCGAGGGGTTGCGATGCGCCCGCGTCACCGCGAGCGTCACGCGCTGCCGCCGTCAAGCCGCCCGACGCGCTCCAAGCGAAACCAGCAGATCCTGCGCCGTACGAATCCGTTCGGCCGCTCCGGGCAACTCCAGCAACACCTTCAGCTTGTCCTGCCCCTCCATCTTGAAGATGCGCGGCTGGGTCTGGATGAGCTTGATCAAGGCCATCGCATCGATGTCCGGCTTGTCGCGGAAGGTCACGCGCCCCCCGTTGGCGCCGAAATCGACCTTGCGAATGCCCAGCGGCGTGGCCTGCAGCTTCAGCGCCGCGACGGCGAACAGATGTTTCGTGGCATCGGGCAGCAGGCCGAAGCGGTCGATCATCTCCACCTGTAGCTCGCGCAACGCATCGTCGTCGCGCGCGCTGGCGATGCGCTTGTACAGCGTCAGACGCGTATGCACGTCGGGCAGATAGTCGTCGGGGATCAGAGCCGGAACGTGCAGCTCGACTTCCGTTTCGTGCTCCGACGTCAGATCGAAATCCGGCACCTTGCCGGACTTCAGCGCACGCACCGCGCGTTCCAGTAATTCGGTGTAAAGACCGAAGCCCACTTCCTGGATCTGGCCGGACTGCTCTTCGCCGAGCATCTCGCCTGCGCCGCGAATTTCGAGATCGTGTGTGGCCAATGTGAAACCGGCGCCTAGTTCTTCCAGCGACGCAAGCGCTTCGAGGCGTTTCTCCGCATCGGCCGTCATGGCCTTGCGGTCGGGCACGATGAGATAGGCATACGCGCGATGATGCGAGCGCCCCACGCGACCGCGCAGCTGATGCAACTGCGCCAGCCCGAAGCGGTCGGCGCGGTTGACTACGATGGTATTGGCGGTGGGGATGTCGATGCCCGATTCGATGATCGTCGTACATACCAGTACGTTGAAACGCTGGCGGTGGAAGTCGGCCATGACCTGTTCGAGCTCGCGCTCGGGCATCTGGCCGTGCGCGATGCGTATGCGTGCTTCGGGGACCAGTGCTTCCAGTTCGCGCGCCGTCCGTTCGATGCTGTCCACTTCGTTGTGCAGGAAGTACACTTGGCCGCCGCGCGCCAGTTCGCGCTGGATGGCCTCGCGGATCAGCGCGGGCTGGTAAGCCGAAATCAACGTTCGCACGGCCGTGCGATGCGCGGGCGGCGTCGCGATGATCGACAAGTCGCGCAAGCCGTTCATGGCCATGTTCAGTGTGCGCGGGATAGGCGTCGCGGTCAGGGTCAGCAGGTCGACTTCCGCGCGCAGCTTTTTCAGCTGTTCTTTCTGGCGGACACCGAAACGCTGTTCCTCGTCGACGATGACCAGTCCCAGGTTCTTGAACTTCACATCCGGCTGCAACAGCTTGTGCGTGCCGACGATGACGTCGATGCTGCCGTCGGCGAGCTTGGCAAGCGCGATGTCCACGTCTTTCTTCGACTTGAAACGGGACAGCACGTCGACGCGCACTGGCCAGTCGGCGAAGCGGTCGGCGAAGTTGCGGTAATGCTGCTGGGCGAGCAGGGTGGTCGGCACGAGTACGGCGACCTGCTTGCCTGCCGTCGCTGCGGCGAACGCCGCGCGTAGCGCGACTTCGGTCTTGCCGAAACCCACGTCGCCGCAAACGACGCGATCCATGGCACGCGGCGCCGCGAGATCGACGATAACGGCATCGATCGCATTCTGCTGGTCGGGCGTTTCCTCGAAGGGAAAGGTGCTGGCGAATTCCTCGATCATCTGCCGGTCGACGGACAGTGCCTCGCCCTGACGCGCTTCGCGCTGCGCATAGATGCCGAGCAGTTCGGCGGCGACGTCGCGGACTTTCTCCGCGGCCTTCTTGCGCGCACGTTCCCATGCATCGCCGCCCAACGAATGCAGCGGTGCCAGCTCGGGTGCCGTGCCCGTGTAGCGGCTGACGAGACCCAACTGCGCGACCGGCACGTAGAGTTTGTCGCCCTTGGCGTATTCGATGGTGAGGAATTCGCCCGGCATGTCGCCGACGTCGAGAGAAACCAGACCCTGATAGCGACCCACGCCATGGTCGATGTGCACGATGGGCGAACCGATCGACAGTTCGGTGAGATCGCGGATGATGCTTTCCGGATCGCGTGCCGCACCCTTGCGGCGTTTGCGTTCGGTGCGCACTCGTTCGCCGAAGAGTTCGCGCTCGGTCAGTACCGTCAGCGCGGGTTCGGTCAGTGCGAAGCCCTGTTCCAGCGACGCGACCGTGATCGCGAGGTGCTCGTCCTTGCCGAGGAAGTCGCGCCAGCCATCGACCATGACGGGCTTCAGTCCCGCCGCGGCCATCTGTTCGATCAGTGCTTCGCGGCGGCCGGCCGAGTCCGCGGCGATCAGGATGCGGCCGGGATAGGCGCCGACGAAACGCCGCAACGACGTTCCCGGTTCCTCGCCCTTCCTGTTGAGCGGCACTTCCGGCGCAGGCTGGGTGCCGAGATCGACGGCGTGTTCGCGTCCGGCCGGCACGACATCGATGCGGATCTGCTTGTTCAGCGATTCGCGCAGGTGGTCGGGCGGCAGATAAATCTCTGCCGGGGGCAACACCGGACGTTCGATATCGTGCGCGCGCTGGTCGTAGCGTTCGCCGGTCTGCGTCCAGAATTGTTCTGCCGCTTCCAGCGCACCTTCGCCAAGAATGAAGAGGGCGTTGTCGGCGATGTAGTCGAACAGCGTTTCGGTTTTGGCGAAGAACAGCGGCAGGTAATATTCGATGCCGCCCGGCGTGACGCCTTCTTTCATATCCTGATAGAGCGGGCAGCGGCGGATATCGATGGGGAAGCGATCGCGCAGACTGGCGCGAAAACCCTTGGCCGCTTCGTCGGTCAGCGGGAACTCGCGCGCGGGCAGCAGATCGACGCTCTCGACCTGATGTTGCGAACGCTGCGTTTCGGTGTCGAAGGTACGGATCGATTCCACTTCGTCGTCGAACAATTCGATGCGATACGGTTCGTCGGCGCCCATCGCATAGATGTCGATCAGCGCGCCGCGTACGGCGAAGTCGCCGGGTTCGGTGACCTGCGGAACGTTGCGGTAGCCGGCCGCTTCCAGACGCCGTTGTTCGGCGGCGAGGTCCAGCTTTTGTCCCTTGTGCAGCACCAGTCCCGAGCCCGTGATGTGCGCGCGCGGTGCAATGCGCTGCATCAGTGTCGCGACGGGTACTACCAGTACGCCGCGGCGCGTGGTCGGTAAGCGGTACAGCGTGGCGATGCGTTGCGACACCACTTCCGGATGCGGGCTGAAGACGTCGTAGGGCAGGGTTTCCCAGTCGGGAAAATGCAGGACGGGCAGTTCGCCGGCGAAGACGCCCAGCTCGCTTTCCAGGTTGTCGGCGCTTTTGGTGTCGCGGGCGACGACGACGACGAGGCTGTCGACATCCCGTGCGGCTTCGGCGACCTGCAACGCCCAGGACGATCCCTGTGGCGTGGCCCAGTAGCGGCGGGTACGTGCGTTGACCGGCAGTGGCGGACGGGGAAGCGTAACGGGCATGGACTCGACAGGATTGCGGGACAATTCATCGATTCTACCCCGGCTGGCCGTCAAGACCGTGCGAGGTGTCTGAATCCCAGCGGCGCGTCAGTCCGCGTAGTCGGGCTCGAAGAAACTCCAGCGAACGTCGTCGAATTCGGCCTTGAAGTCCGCCTCGACGTTATTGATGGCTTCGATCATGGCGCGGGCGGTGGGGGTAGGGGCCATTTTTGCCTTGATGGCAACCATGACGTCCTGACCCATCTGCAGCGTGAGCAGGTTGTAGACGAGGTCGATCTCGGGACGGGCTTCAAGGAAGGCCATCATTTCCGCGCGGCGCATGGGTTCCACGCCCTGACCGATCAGCAGCGCCTTGACCTCGCGCGCAATGGCGATGGCGACCGCGATGAGAAGCACGCCGATGGCGATAGTGCCCAGCGCGTCGTAGATAAGGTTGCCCGTGATCATCGTGGCCAGGATGGCCAGCAGCGCCAGACACAGGCCGATCAGGGCGGCCAGGTCTTCGCCGAAGATAACCAGCAATTCGCTGGCGCGCGTTTCGCGAAACCAGGTCCACAGACCGCGACCCTGCCGAGCCTTGTTTACTTCCTGCATGCAGCCATGCATCGAGAAGCCTTCGGCGACAATGCTGAAAGTCAGCACGCCGACCGCAAGCCACGGCCACTTCAAGGGTTCGGCGTGAGTGAGCTTGTGGACGCCCTCGTAGACCGAGAACATGCCGCCGACACTGAACAGCATCATCGCGACAAGGAAGGACCAGAAATACAGCGCGCGTCCCCAGCCCAGGGGATAGTCCATCGATGGTGGACGTTTCGCCTGACGCATGCCAAGCAGTAGCAATCCCTGGTTGCCGCAGTCCGCCAACGAGTGCACGGCTTCGGCAAGCATGGCGCCCGAACCGGTAAAGACCGCGGCGACCAGCTTGGCGACGAAGATGGCGAAATTGGCCCCGAGCGCGAGAAAAATGGCGCGCTTCGAATCGGCGTGTCCTGACATGTAACTCCTTCCCCTGGAAAGCGGCGCCCACCCGGAGCGCCGCGACTCGATTAGCGGATGACGCCGACGCCCACGCCGAAGCTGACGTTCGAGCGGCCGCTGGACAACTCGTTGGCTGTCCAGACGTGAGACTGGTTCACCGTGACCAGCGGGTAGACGTAAGGCGCTTCCCCGACGTTGGCCGAACGCGTTCCGCCCAGCCGGCCCGCGATGGTGACCAGGCCGCCGGCCGGATAGTCGAAGCTTTCCACGTAGCCGGGCATCACGGCGATGAAACGGCCGCTGCCGACATCGTTAGCCTGCGGGCGCTGCGATCCGTCGAGCGGGTAGGCCAGTACCTCGACCTCGCTATGGTCGGGGAAATTGCGTACCTGCACGATGCGGCCACCCCAGATCACGTCGGACGAGCCATAGCGTTCGGGGGTGCGCGCCACTTGTTGCGGCGGGACGGCCACGGTGTTGGGCGTGGCCTTGTAGATCGGCGTCGGGGCGCAGGCGGCAAGCGCGAGAGCGCAGGCCGGCACGGCGGCATGAACGAGCAGACGGGCAAGACGGTTACGCATGGGACGCAGCTCCTCTCGATACGCGGTTACGTTACCTGCGCCGGGTTGAATGCGGCGGAAATGCCGGGTGAGGCGGTTGTTCATCCTGACCTTCTTCCACCAGCCATGACAACTTGTATTCCGCCTGGCGGTCCTTGCCCAGCAACTTGGGCAGATAGCGGAGGCTATCGCGCAGGGTGTCGTCGAGTTTCCACGGGGCGTTCACGATGGCAAGGCCGGTGCCGTTGAGCCGCAGCGGCGAATCGTCCGGATGCAGCAGGATTTCGGTGACCAGCACGCGTCGCGCGCCGCACTTGGTTAGCCAGCGGTGGAACGGCTGGACATGACTGCGCAGCTTGACTGGGTACCAGATGGCATACACGCCGGTCGGCCAGCGTTCGAGAGCGCTTTTCAGGCTTTTCTCGATCGTGCGGAATTCGGCGTCCTGCGCTTCGAAAGGCGGATCGATCAGGACCAGACCACGCTTTTCCTTCGGCGGAGTCATGGCCTTGAGTGCCTCGTAACCGTCGCGCTGATGGACGTGTACGCGCGCGTCGTTACGGAATAGCTGGCGAAGCGCCTGGGCTTCGTCACCCTGCAATTCGCAAAGCTGGGCGCTGTCGCCGGGGCGCATCAGATGAGTGGCGATCCACGGCGAGCCGGGGTAAACGCGCAGCGAATCGTCGCCTTCACCGCCCGCCGCCTTCACCGTTTCCAGCAATTTCCAGAGCAGGGGCGGAAGGCCGGTGGCATTGCGCAGAAGGCCGATGCCGGCATCGGATTCGGCGGTCTTGCGCGCTTCGGAGCCGCGCAGGTCGTAAAGGCCGCGACCCGCGTGGGTGTCGATATAGCAAAACGGTGTCGGCTTGCTCTTCATCGCGTCGATAAGCGCGATGAGGACCATGTGTTTCAGAACATCGGCGTAGTTGCCGGCGTGGAAGGAGTGACGGTAATTCATGGGCCGGGCCGGCGTGGATAGCGCCTGAGTATACCGGCCCGCTATGCAGTGACCGGTAGCTTGTCGGCACATTCGCACGTCGTTTGTCAGGGACAGCTAACTAACTCGATCCAACTTCAGTCGGGCAATCCCAGCCGCGAATACGTGTGGGTTTCGCCCGTAGGGTCATCCGCTTGCATGTCACCCATGCGTGCTCTACAGTGAACCATATGGTTCACTATCAAGCTCACCTCGATGCAACGTTCGCGGCGCTCTCCGATGTCACCCGACGCGGCGTGCTGGAGCAGCTCGGGGGTTCAGACGCCTCAATCACCGATCTTGCCCAAAGATTTCACATGACCCTCACGGGCATGAAGAAGCATGTCAGCGTCTTGGAGCAGGCAGGACTCGTGACCACGGAGAAGGTCGGGCGCGTACGAACCTGCAAGCTCGGACTGCGCCGGCTGGAAGAAGAGGCCGCCTGGATCGAGCGGCACCGCCAGCTCTGGAGCGCACGCTTCGACGCGCTGGACCAGCTTGTCGAACACTTGAAATGCAAGGAGAAGGCAGATGTCCAAAGCAAAAGAAGGTAGTCCCGCCGCCGTGAACCGCACCGCTGTGGAACGCAAGTCCGACCTCGAACTCGTCGTGACGCGAACGTTCAATGCCCCGGCGCACATCGTCTTCGAAGCGTGGAGCAACCCCGAATTGTTCAAGCGTTGGTGGGTTCCGAAGTCGGCAGGCATGTCGCTGCTTTCGTGCGACATGGATATTCGCCCCGGGGGTGCGTATCGCCTCGTGTTCAGCCATCCGGCCTTCGATCAACCGATGGCGTTCTTCGGCACGTACAGAGAAGTAACGCCGCACAAGCGCCTCGTATGGACGAATGAAGAAAGCGATCAGGGCGCGGTGACCACGGTGACGTTCGAAGAAAATGCCAGCAAGACGCTGGTCACCCTACACGAACTCTACCCCACAAAAGAGGCCCTCGACGAAGCCCTCGCCGGTTCGGCGGAAGGCCTGCCCGAACAGTTCGCGCAGCTGGATGAATTGCTCGCAGGCAGATCGTGACCACGCCGCGGCCGCCGGTGTATGGAAGGGATGACGATGAAACACGCGCTCACCGCCGTGCTGGCCAGTTCGGCGACATGTGAGGACGATATGCTCAGACGCGATTTTCTGAGGACTGCCATAGCGACCGCAGTGCTGACGGCGGCCTTTCCCGTTCAGGCCAGGAAGACTCTCGCCATTTCGAAAGAGAATTTTGCCGACGTCAATGGCCAGCATCTTTTTTACAGCGTGCATGGCGTCGGCAAGCCGCTCATTCTTCTGCACGGTGGCATCAACCCAGACAGCTTCGGGACCAATCTGGCCGAACTGGCCAAGCGCCGGCAGGTGATCGCCGTCCATCTCCAGGCACACGGGCGCACGCCAGACACTGACAGGCCACTGCGCAGTGAAGCGATGGGCGAGGATGTTGCCGCTCTGATCGGGCATCTGAACCTCGGCAAGGCCGACGTCATGGGCTACTCGCTGGGCTCTGGCGTCGCGCTGCAGACCGCTATCCGCCATCCGGACGTGGTCGACCGTCTCGTCCTCGTGTCCGCGGCGATGAGGCAGGACGGCTTTTATCCGGAGGGGGTGGCGGCCTTCAAACAGTTGGAGGCCAACGCTGCCACGTTCGGCCCTGGCGTCAAGGCATCGCCGTTAGGGGAGGCCTATCCCAATGTCGATTGGACCAACCTCTTCAGGAAGGTCGGTGATCTGACCAAACGCCCCTTCGACTGGAGCGCCAACGTCGCCAAGCTTCAGGTACGCACAATGCTGGTCTTTGCCGACGCTGACGCCATCCGGCCCGAACACATGGTCGAGTTCTGGAAGGCGTTGGGAGGCGGCCAGCGCGATGCCGGGATCGATGGCTCCCTGCGGCCCGCAAACGAGCTCGCAATCTTGCCGAACACCACCCACTACACGCTCCCCGTCGCGCCGATGCTGCCGGAGATCGTCGAACGCTTCCTCGGAGCTGCATTGAAGGCAGTAGGTTAGGGACCGGCGAAGCGCTCGCGGAGCTATCGGAGCGCAGCAAGACGCAAGAAGTCGTCAGTAAGCGATAGTAATCCGCCGACGAGGCTTATCGTTCTTCTCGGCCCGATCGACCAATCCGGCCGCGAAATCGGCAATCGAAATGCGGCTGTGCCCATCGGCATCGAGCAGAAGATGGTCGTTGCCAATACGGTAGGTGCCAGTCTTCGGGCCCGGGCCGATCTCGCCGGCGGGGCTCACATAGGTCCAGTCGATATCGGCCGACGTCGCAAGGAAGGCTTCCAGCGCCTTGACCTGTGCATTCGCGGCACCCTTCCATGCCTCGGGGAAATCCGGTGCGTCGATCACGCGGGTACCGGCGGGCGTCAGCAGGCTGCCGGCACCGCCCACCCATACGAACCGGCGGATACCGGCTTTCGGCAGCGCGGCGAGCAGGTCGTTGGCGGCACTGACGAGGGCGTCGGCAGGGCCGTTCAGGCTGGCGATGGAAGCATCGCTACCCGCGATGGCTTTCGCGAAGCTGTTGGTGTCGGAGACATCGCCCTGCACGACCTGGAGCTTCGGATGGGTGACCTTGAGGCGCGACGGATCCCGGACGACGGCCACCACGTCGTGGCCGCGGCTCAGTGCTTCGTCGAGGATGCCGGCGCCGATATGGCCGGTGGCGCCAAAGAGAGCGATCTTCATAACGGTGCGACCTGTGTCTATAGGGATGAGGCGGTCAGGATGCGCCTTGAATCGTTCCGGATAAATGCCTCTGGCAGGAACGGATCGTCAAGCAAGGCTTTACACTGTAGGAGCCCGCAAGCGGGCTCCTACAAGAACACAGAGGTGCCCACCATGGCTCTGGACGTCAACCTCAACCGCCTCGCCGTCTTCGCCGCGCTTGTCCGCGCCGGCTCGTTCACCGCGGCCGCCGATCAGCTGGGCACGACCAAGGCCATGGTCAGCCAGCACCTGGCGAAGCTGGAGGAAGAGCTCGGTATCGTCCTTGTCGTGCGCAGCACACGGCGCATGTCGCTGACGGAAGCGGGCGAACTTTTCCATGCGGATTGCGTACGTATCCTCGCCGACGCCGAAGCCTCTATCGAGCGACTGAACGCCTGCCGCGAAACACCGCGCGGACTGCTGCGCGTCGCCGCGGCGGGAGATCATGGCCCGACCATCGTCGCGCCGGCGCTGGCCGCTTACGCACAGGCCTTTCCCGATGTCACCGTCGAGTTGGTCATCGCGGACAGCATCGTCGATCTGATCGCCGAGCGTTTCGACGTGGCGATCCGCCTTGGCTGGCTGCGCGATTCCAGTCTGCGCGCAACGCGACTCGCCGGATTCCGGCAGATACTGGTCGGTGCGCCGGATTATCTGGCACGTCACGGAAACCCCGACCATCCAGCCGATCTCGCGAAGCATCACTGGATCGCTCTGGCCGTCCTGTCGTCGCCAACCCGCTGGACCTTCACCGACGCGACGGGCGGCGAGCACACCGTCCGGACGAATCCCGTCGCCAGTTCCAACAGCACGCACGCCGTGCGTGAATTCGTTCGTGCGGGACACGGCATTTCCGTGCTGCCCGACTACATGCTGGCCGACGATCTTGCCAGTGGCGCATTGGTTCCTTTGCTTCCCGCGTTTCATTTACCCAGCGGCGGTATCCACGCCGTGTATCCGGGTGCGAAGCCACCGGCAAAGGTTCGCGCCTTCATCGATCTGTTGCGCGAGCGGGTGGAGCGGGGAGAAGAGCGGCAGTCGTCCCTCGCCGTTGCTCCTGCACTGGCAGGGGCCCGGGGCGAGGTATCCGGAAGAACGGTACCGCTGCACGCTCCTCGCTAAACGCCGAATCGTCCCATCGTGAAACCGGATGCCTGGCGCAAGGCCCCTGCCTGCGCAGGGGCGACGGTGGGGCTGACTCATAGGGGATCGCCAGCCATGGCATTTGGGGGATGGGTTATCGGGACATCTGGCCGAAACGGCCGCTGTTGAAATCCGTGATGGCCTGTTCGATTTCCTCGACCGTATTCATCACGAACGGACCATGTCCGACGATCGGTTCGTCGATCGGTTCGCCACCGAGCAGCAGCAACGTGGCGTCGCTATTCGCCTCGAGGAGAAGGTCCGTTCCTTCCCGATCGAGCATGACCATCTGGCCATTCCGTGCGACGTTCGCTCCGTTGACCTGGATCGTGCCGTGCAGGACCACCACCGCCAGTGCATGGCCTTCGGGCATGGAAAAACGAGCTTCGTGCCCTTGGTTCAGGCGGATGTCCCATACGTCGACGGGACTGAAGGTCATAGCCGGACCGCGATGGCCGCGGTAGTCGCCGGCGATGACGCGCACCTTGCCCGCGTCCGCCGGCAGGTTCACCACGGGGATGTCCTTGTCCAGCAGGTTCTGGTACCGCGGCGCGCTCATCTTGTCCTTCGCCGGCAAGTTGACCCATAGCTGCACCATTTCCAGCGTGCCGCCGGTTCGGGTGAACTCCCGCGAATGGAATTCCTCATGCAGGATGCCGGACGCGGCGGTCATCCACTGGACGTCCCCGGGGCCGATCTTGCCGCCCGCGCCGGTGGAGTCGCGATGTTCGACCTCGCCGTCGTAAACGATAGTCACCGTCTCGAAACCGCGATGGGGATGCTGTCCCACGCCACGGGGCTTAATCGTCGGCTTGAAGGTGGCCGGACCGGCATGATCCAGCAGCAGGAACGGGCTCATGTGCTTCCCGTGACTGTCGTAGCTAAACAGGGATCGGACCGGAAAACCGTCGCCGACCCAGTGGCCTTGTGGCGCACTGTAGATGCCAAGGACCTTCTTCATACGTATCTCCGATAGGGCGAAGCCATGGGCTTCTGTCGATAGGGAGACAATACGCGTGGAACGATGTTGCCAATAGTCGGTATATTTCGTCCACAGCGTCCTGCCAGTGGGACGATGGAGGGCTGTTATGCGCGATCTCAACGATCTGTATTACTTCGCCCAGGTAGTCGGGCATCGGGGCTTCGCGCCTGCCAGTCGCGCTTTGCACATTCCCAAGTCCAAGCTCAGCCGGCGCATTGCGTTGCTGGAAGAACAGCTCGGTGTGCGTCTGCTGCAACGATCGTCGCGCCATTTTTCAGTGACCGATATCGGCGAGGAGTTCTACCGGCATTGCCGCGCCATGCTGGTGGAGGCCGAGGCGGCGGACGAGGCGATCGAGCTTCGGCGGGCCGAGCCCCAGGGCATCGTGCGGGTGACCTGTCCGGTGGCCTTATTGCACGCCAGGGTCGGAGCCATCCTCGCCGACTTCATGGCGGACTTTCCCAAAATCGACATCGTTCTGGAGAGCACCAATCGCCGGGTCGACGTGATCGCCGAGGGCATCGACGTGGCCATCCGCGCCCGTCCGCCGCCGCTGGAGGACAGCGACCTGGTCCTGAAGGTATTCGCCGAGCGCAGCTGGCGTCTACTGGGCAGTCCCGCTCTGATCGAACGCCTGGGACTGCCGACGGTGCCCGCGGATATCAACCGATTTCCCACGGTCGATACCTGCCCGGAAAACGGTATTCACGTATGGGATCTCGATGGTCCGGCGAAGGCACGCGCTTCCATTCATCACAGTCCACGTCTGGTTACCGACGATTTCATCGCTCTTCGGACGGCGGCGTTGCGCGGTATCGGCGTGACCCAGCTGCCGGGCATGATCGTTAACGATCAGCTGAAAAGCGGGGAATTGATCGAATTGCTTCCCGAGTGGTCGCCAAAATACGGGGTCGTGCACGCCGTGTTTTCATCGCGGCGCGGATTGTTGCCGTCGGTCCGGGCATTGCTGGATTTCCTTGCCGTCCGGCTCGCCGAATCCGACGAGTGATCCGGATGTCGATTTCCCGGGACCTCGTTCGTCGTCAGGTAGAGAGACTTCTTCGGCCAAGGCGCTACCTATGAAATTGACGCTTTATGCACACCCGTTTTCCTCGTATTGCCAGAAGGTGCTGGTCGCGCTGTACGAAAACGGTACGCCGTTCGAATGGCGGGTGTTGTCGAATGAGAATCCGCAGGTATACGAGGAATTCGCGACGCTTTGGCCGCTGAAGCGCTTTCCCGTACTGGTGGATGCCGGACGCACCGTTACCGAGGCAAGCATCATCATCGAGTATCTGGAGCTGCATCACCCAGGGCCGGTATCGTTACTGCCCTCCGATGCCCGTGCTGCGATCGGTGTTCGCGAAATGGATCGCTTCTTCGACAATTACATTTCGACACCGCAGCAGAAAGTCGTATTCGACCGCCTTCGCCCGGAGGCGGAGCGCGATGCGCGTGGCGTTGCCGATGCTCGGGAAATGCTCGACACCGCCTACGGTTGCCTCGATAAAATCATGGCCGGCCGCGAATGGGCCGCCGGCGATACGTTCAGCCTTGCCGATTGCGGCGCCGCGCCCTTCCTGTTCTATGCCGACTGGACGCACCGCATCGATAGCTCGTTCGCGAATGTCATTGCCTACCGGCAACGATTGCTCGCGCGTCCGTCGTTTGCACGCGCCGTCGACGAAGCGCGTCCCTATCGCTCGTTTTTTCCGCTTGGCGCGCCCGATCGCGATTGATCCGTCCACTCACAGGAGATTGGTTATGACGCAGGTTCCGAACCTTGTCCCCGTCGCCGAACTGGTGAAACGCAACGGGGTTACCTTTCCCAACGAAAGCGCCGATTACCGCCGTGCGCGCAATGCGCTGCTCGGCGAGGAGATCGAACTGCGCAGGCACATCGAACGTGTCGCCGAACAGCGCCGCGCCCTTCCGCCCGGTGGCGAGGTTACCGTCGACTATCGCTTTCAGGGCGAAGAGGGGCCGACTGATTTCGCCGGACTTTTCGGCGATAAACAGACTCTTGTCGTCTACAGCTACATGTATGGCCCGCAGCGCGAGCGCCCCTGTCCGATGTGTACGTCGCTGCTGAGTGCGTGGGATGGCGAGGCGCGCGACATCGAACAACGCGTCGCGCTGGCCGTCGTTGCACGCTCGCCCATCGAACGCCTCGTCGCTTTCAAGAAGGAGCGCGGCTGGCGCGCCCTCAAACTGTATTCCGACACGGACGGCCGCTTCAGTCGCGATTACCACGCCGTCTCCAAGGATGGCGGCGACGATGCGGGACTGAACGTGTTCACGCGCCGCGACGGTACGATCCGTCACTTCTGGAGCGGCGAGATGGGCTTCGAATCCGCCGACCCCGGCCAGGACCCGCGTGGCGCGCCCGACCTGATGCCGATCTGGACTGTTCTCGACACCACGCCGGAAGGGCGGACCAGCGACTGGTATCCGAAGCTCGATTATCCGAAGTGATGCATGCGCACATGGTCGACAGCATCGGCTGTCGATCATGTGTTGGTCGTGCGTTCGGACAGCTTTCTCTATTCCGAATAGCCGTCCAGAACATCGCTACGTGTTATCGGGACTCGTAATTTCTTGCGTCAGGCATCAATTTGTAGGGGTTCCCCTACACGCAATTTCCTGCGATGCATTCATTACACCGCTTGAATGCAAGCATGCGAATTTTTCCTATTGATAAGCGCCAATGTCAGGGCGAACGATCCTCTGCCCTCCAGCGAGGGGAACAGGGGATATGCATGCGCAAGTCGGCTCGTGTCTGGGCGGCGGCGATGTTTGCCGTCGTTTTTGTGTTGTCCGCGGTCAATGCAGTCGCTCAGTCGGCGGTCACGCCGGAGCAGGAGTACAAAAAACGTATACACGTCAGCGAGGATATTTCTCCGCTTGGCGAGAATCCGTTTGGCGAAAGTATCGGCCTGTATAACGGTGCGCTGAGTTTCAACGAGACCGACATCAGTGCGACAGGCACAGGGCCTGGTATCCAGATATCTCGTTCGTTCTCCATTCCCGACGTCAATCCGGGAGTAGCGTTTCATCCCTTCCACGCCAATGCGTTCGTCGACTGGGCGCTGGATGCGCCGCACATCGAAACGCTGACGGCGCCAGAGAAGGTAACGACGAACGGTGTCGTCACCTATCAATGGTTCCTGCTCGACGATTTCTACGCGACGCAGCGCTGTTCGTCGCTGAGTACGGCGCCGTCGATGTATGTGTCGGTGCCGGGCTCCGTCGTTACTTATTCGTCCGACTCGTGGTGGCATGGCTATCAGCTGGCGATGCCGGGCAGCGGTTCGCAGACATTGCTTCGGCGCGATGCGTCGAATACAGCCGCCCCGCAGATGACGAACGCCGACGGCTCGGCTATTTCGTTCCCCATTGTCACCAAGGATAAATGGGCGGTCGGATGCCTGGCCCAGACAGCCAACGGTGTTGGCGGAGAAGGTTATCTGGCGGTATCCCCGGATGGCACGCGCTATTGGCTGGACTGGGTGACCTACCGCAGCGCGGATGCGGTCATCAACACCCCGGGTGCTGCGCTGAAGCGACGCACGCTGATGTTCATGGTGTCGAAGGCGGTCGATCGCTTCGGCAATACCGTGAACTACGGTTATGACGGCAACGGCAACCTGACATCGATTCAGGCGTCCGATGGGCGACAGGTTACGTTGAACTATGCTCAGTGGCAGGCGCCCACGGCCGACCCCGGCCCGTCGAACTCCACGCCTACGACTTACACCTCATTCCGCATCAGCTCCATCGTGTTGCAGCCAGCCAACGGTTCGCCGCGTACCTGGACCTATAACTACACGACCGACCCGACGCTTCCTCGCCTGAGCGGTGTGCAGTTGCCGGATGGGTCCGCGTGGAGTTTCAACCTCGGTGGCCTTCCCGCCACGAATTCGGAATCGTTACTTGAGTTCACGGGTGGGCAGGGGACGTGCTCCTATACCTCGTATCCCGCGGCATCGACAATGGGGTCGGGCACGATAACGCATCCCTCGGGCCTCACGGGTACCTTCACCGCGCAGACGATGATTCACTCGCGTTCGGATGTTTCCGAGGCCTGCGACAACGTCAATACCATCGGCAAGTTTCCGAACGTCTACGCGAATACGTCGATCACCCAGAAGTCGTTCTCGGGCGCAGGCATGGTCACGGCGACGTGGAACTACGCGTACTCGGCGATCAATCCGTCCTGGCACTATCAGTGCAGCGGCTGTTCGACGACGTCGTACACCGACATGGTCGATCCGGCGGGCAACACCACCCGTTATACCTTCAGTAATCGCTTCGACGCGACCGAAAGCCTTCTGCAGCGCACCGATCTTTACGCCGGCGCAGCGGGATCGACCCTGGTACGGTCGGAGATAACGACCTACGCCAATCCGACCGGCGGCCCATGGCCAGCGAAACTCGGGGCTTCACAGGAAATTGTCGTCAATGCGGCGCAACTGGGTGAATGGATTCCAGTGTCCCGCAGGGACATCCAGCAGGACGGCGACACCTATACGTCGCGTGTCGATGCGTTCGATGCCTTCGCATCCCCGACGACGGTCAGTCGTTTCAATACCTTCCAGCCCGCCAGCAGCATCCAGGAGACGACGTCCTACCTGAACGATCTGCCGCACTGGATGCTGGGTCTGCCGCAGCAGGTGGTCAATGTCTCGACCGGCGAAGTCGAAAGTCGGAACGTCTACAACCTGGGTAACGTAACCCTTCAGTCGCATGCGAAGTTCGGTCAGGTGCTGATGACCTATGGGTTCGACGCGCAGGGACAGCTGGCGAGTTTTACCGATGGAAACAGCAAGACCACGACATTAAGTAACTACAAGCGTGGCATACCGCAATCGATCGGTTATCCGGACAGCACGTCGCAATCGATTTCCGTAGACGACTTCGGACAGATCGCTTCGATCACGAATCAGCAGGGTCACACGACAAGCTACGTCTACGATGCGGTCGGTCGTGTCACGAACATTACGTATCCAGCCGGCGATGCATTGACCTGTGCGGGAGACGCGGGTCCGTGGAGTGCGAGGAATTTCTACTACGAGGCCGTTGGTTCCGAACGCGGTATTACCGGCGCTCACTGGCGGCGTACCGTCATTCAGGGCGCCAGGGTCCAGGTCACATACTTCGATGCCATGCTGCGGCCAATCCTGGCGAGCAGCTATCGGGGGGGCGACAACGCGTACGAGACGACGGTACGCAACGATTTCGACTGGCGCGGAAGCAAAACCTTCGTAGGTACGCCGCAGGCGGGTGTACCCGGCATCGGCAACTACTGGGCCGGTGTAGCTACGAATTACGATGCGCTGGCTCGCCCGTACCGATCGTTTCAGACATCGGAGCTCGGTGACCTGCTTACCTCGATGTCGTATCTCTCGGGCGCTCGCAAGCAGGTGACCGATCCGAAGGGATATATAACGACAACCGCGTATCAAGCCTTCGACGCGCCGTCTTACGACAACCCCATCCAGGTGACGGCACCGGAAGGCGTTACCCAGCAGATCGCGCGAGATATCTACGGCAATCCGACGTCCATCGCACAGTCGGGCCCCGGCGGCGCGATCGCCAAGACCATGGTGTACGACAGCTATTACCGGCTGTGCCGCACGACGGAGCCGGAAAGCGGCAGCGAAGTGATGGCGTATGACGCCGCCAACAATCTGGCCTGGAGTGCGTCTGGCCTGGCCATTACGGGAGCTGGTTGCGGTCAGGAGCAGGTAGCGACTGCCGCCAGGACGACGCGCGGGTACGACCCCATGAATCGCGTAACGTCGATCGTCTATCCCTCGGGGACGGATAGCAGCAGTTTCACCTACGACGCGCTCGGGAATATTTCGACCGCGACGTCGGGTCTGGTGTCATGGACGTACGGACACAACGATCTGGGTCTGCTCACGACGGAGCGGCTCGATGTCGACGGCCGCGAATGGACGCTTGCCTATGGATACGATCCGAATCAGGCGCTGAGCACTACGCAGTACCCGGATGGAAAATGTCTGGCCTACAACCCCGATGCTCTGGGCCGCCCAAACCAGGTGGGCACGTATGCGGGCAATGTCAGTTATTTCCCCGATGGCGATCTTCAGTCGTTCACTCTCGGGAGTGGCGCGAGCTACGTTGCTCAGAAGAATGCCCGGAACATGGTCTCCAATTTCTCCTATGGCGTCGGTTCAACGATCGCTGTCAGCGAGGATTTCGCTTACGACGCCAACGCCAATGTCACCTCGATCACCGATCTGACGAACGGTGGGCAGCGCACCAAGTCGCTCCAGTACGACACGCTCAATCGTCTGGTTTCGGCCACCGCGAGCAATCTGTGGGGTACCGAAAGTTATACCTACGATGCGCTCAACAATATCCGTAGCCTGACCAATACCAGCGGAACGAATACGTACAACTACGACGGCAACAACCTTCTGTCCTCGATCACCAATGGTGCGAGTACCGTCCATAGCTTCCAGTACGACCCACGTGGTAACACGGTAAGCAAGGACAGCGTGCCGTTGACCTTCGATCAGGCAAATCGCCTCACGTCCATCCAGGGAAAAGACAGCTACCTGTACGACGCGGCGGGACGGCGCGTGAAGAAGCAGCCGACTGGCAGCACGCCCGCGACTTACTACGCATATAACAGCGCGGGCCAGCTCATGTGGGAATTCGATCCTTCCACGACCAACGGCACGGACTATCTGTATCTCGGTAAGAAACTGGTCGCGATGACCCAAGTGGTAACGTCGGCCGTGATCGGTCATGTGGATGGCGTTGTGAATCCCACGAATCCAACGGCATCTCTTCAGGGCTGGACATGCTCCGATGGCTTCACGGACTCACTATCCGTTCGCGTTTACGTCGGCGGAGCGCCTGGCGCAGGCACGCTGCTCGGTACCTATACGGCGAATCTGGCGAGCGGAACCGACATCGCGGCGCAGTGCCATACCACCGGTAGTACGTACCGTTTCAGCGTCGACCTGACCGATGCGACTCGTATTGCGTATCCCAACGCGTCCATTTACGTAGTCGGCGTCGGATTGGCGCGTATCGGCGGGAGCGACGCGACATTGAGCGGGTCGGGAAGCTATACCGTTCCAGCATCTGTGTCTGCTCCGGCGCCTCCCTCGTCCGTTACGGCAGCTGTCGCCGGCAACCTGGCGAGCATTACTGTCAGCTGGCCAGTCAGCGCAACGGCGACAAGCTACTCGGTCAAGCAGCAATACAACGGGGCCTGGGGCACGGCGTTCAACGTCACGGGAACCAGTACAACGGTCAGCAATCCCGCCGATGGCGGCTATGTGTATAGCGTCAGTGCCTGCAACGCCAATGGATGCAGTGCGGCAACGAACTCATCGGCAGCGACCGTCGCGCATAGTCCACCCGCACCAGCCAGTATCAGCGTTCCCGGAACAAGCACCGGCATCGTCGGCGTCAGCTGGGCCGCCGCTACGTACGCAACCGTGTACGAACTGGAGCAGAGCCTCAACGGCGGTCCATGGAACGCCGTCTATCACGCAGGCGGAACGTCGGCGAGCATCAACGTCGGCGTCACCGCGAATGCCGTGTATCGCGTACAGGCGTGCAACGCCAATGGATGCAGCGCATTCATCAACAGCGGCACTGTGATCGTCACCGTTCCGCCGACGGCCGCACCGTCCATCTCCGGCGGTGGCACGAGTACGAGTGGCGCCTACACCATCGCTTGGAACGGTGTAGCAGGTGCGACGTACTACGTCCTGATTGAAAGCGCGAACGGTGGCGGATGGACCACGGTTCAGTCGAACGGCGCAGGCAGCTGGTCCACGAGCGGTCGCGGCAACGGTAGCTACGTGTATCAGGTGCAAGGATGCAACGCGGGCGGCTGCGGCCCATGGAGCGGGCAAGTCACAGTAACGGTAGCCCTCATCCCGCCCACGCCAACGGGGCTGACGCTAACCACGACGGGAAACTGGACAAAGCCCACCATCCATCTCACGTGGAACGCTTCTGCGGGCGCGACAAGTTACAACGTCGAATACACCAATCCGCCGTATGCACCGGTCGTTCAGAACTACACCACGAATGCGTACAACTTGCTGACGTATGCCAATGGTACGGTTGAGTACCGGGTGCAGGCGTGTAACGCGAGTGGATGTTCGGCGTGGAGTGGGTATGTCACGACGCAGTTGCAGTCGGGAGGTTGACATGTCCGATCGAGGCCTTGGACGTAATATGAATAGTTATTCTCAAAAGTGGGCAACTGGCATCATTCTAGTTCTGGCGTCTTTTCTGGGATTATTGCTGCCTGCGAGAGCAGAAACGGTTACGTACTACTACACGAATCCACAAGGAACGCCTCTCGCGACAACCGACGCGTTGGGAAATCTGAGGACAACTACTGACTTTCGGCCTTATGGCATTCAAGCACTTGGATTGCCTATGGCAGGTCCTGGCTTTACTGGGCATGTAAACGATGCGGATACGGCGCTAATCTATATGCAGGCCCGGTACTACGATCCCGATATAGGGGGATTTCTCAGCATTGACCCGGTGACACCTGTAGCCGGCAATCTATTTAATTTCGGGCGATACAACTACGCGGCCAACAATCCCGCAGTTTATATCGATCTGACCGGATCAAGCCCAGTGCCGCCGCCGATAGGGCCTTTTTCGCCACCTTCACCTGAACAAGTTCCTCAAGTTAGCGAAATTCCCGGAAGCATTCCGGGAGGGCCATGGACACCCGCGGGAGCGGGGCAACGACCAGGTGCGTTCTATGGTCCAAAGCAAGCTTCTGGACCTAAAGCGCAATTGGAATATGTTCCCAGCGAAAGCGATGGTGGGCCGCCGGGTTCAACGGGATACTGGAAAACTACGGGATCTGCTCAGAAAGGCTGGATACGATATGATCTGAACGGTGACCCCATAACGTCCGAACAAGCGCATCCCGGTAGTGCAACGCCATCGACGCCACCTGAAGTGCAGCCGCCCGAGGTACCGACAGAAATATTGCCGCCTGAAGTGCCGATGTTACCGCCAGAAATTCCAGAGATACTTATTTAGTGATTTATCTATGATTTGATGGATTATTTAGGGTTCGTTATGAAATGAATGGTGAAGAAGATTTCGAAAACTCATTTTGGCATTTTATTGAAGCCCTTCGCGTTCTCTCTCATTGTGCGGAAGAGCAGTGCGATGAAATGGGTAGTTATAATGCTGGATGGGAAATTAAGCACAATGTCGTGAGTGGGGCATCTGAGGTTTATTCTTTATCAGATACTCATCTAAATAATGATCAAATTGATAAAATTTTAGATTTAGTCGGTGACTTGAATCATCTTCCGCAAGAGGCCTTGGTCGCTACTTATATTTCTGCTTTAGATCGACCTGGGTGTATTACGGCTATGGAACATCCTTCTTGGTCAAGGCTTCGCGAGAAATCCCATTCTCTTCTCCAGTTATTGAAGCCGGCCATCTGTCGCAATATTGCGTACTTTAAGGCTGATAAAAAAAGATCGTGTGACGGGGACGGAGTGGACTAAGTCTTGCTCATCTGCACCCCATTCAAGGCATACTCCCTCCCACTAAAAGCGGGGGCGCGCATGAAGCGATACGTACCGGGGATGATTTGTATGTTGCTGGCGGGACTGGCGGTTGCGGCCGGGCCTGGTGCCATTCGCAAGCAGATCGAGGCCAGCATGCTGGTGACGGGGTCGATCGATGTGGCTCCCGATGGCACGGTATCGAAATATGTTCTCGACCGACAGGACAGGCTATCGCCCGAGGTCGTGACCCTTATCCAGCGCAGTGCCGCGATATGGCGGTTCAAGCCCGTACTGGCGGACGGCAAGGCCGTTCCCGCGCACGCGAACATGAGCCTGCGTCTCGTCGCATCCCGGCAGGACGACGGCAACTATGTCGCCCGGGTTAAGGGCGCGCATTTCGGCGACGACGTGCCCGGCGAAACGATCAGCCAGAAGAAGCAGCGCCCGCCTGAATATCCGCGACCGGCGATTCAGGCGGGCGTGGCGGCATCCGTTTACCTGCTGATACATGTGGGACGCGATGGCCGGGTGACCGATGCGGATGCGGAGCAGGTCAATTTGCAGGCGGTGGCTTCGGACGCGGACATGCGTGCGTGGCGGAAGCTGTTTGCCAATGTGTCGAAGCAGGCCGTTCGCGAGTGGACGTTCAATCTGCCGACTCAGGGCCCGCATGTCGCCGACGCCGGTTGGGTGGCGCGGGTGCCTATCCAGTTCCGTCTGCGGAAGAACGGTGTCATCGAGGATGACTACGGTGTGTGGCAAGCCTATGTGCCCGGGCCGAAGGAAGCTGTCGTATGGCTGGGGCCGACCGGAGGGTCGGAAGACGAAAAGAACGGCGTTGCCGACGCGTTGCCGGATGGCGGCGTGTATCTGGTCGGTAGCGGTCTGACATTGATAACGCCGCTCGATCAGTCCTGAGCGGACTGTTCAGCCCATGGCGGCCATGACGGGAGTAAGCGATGAAACCTCTGGGTCAGCGTTTCCTTGTTATTTATTCCGGCGTACTGACCGCTGTATTCGCGGTTACCGTGCTTAGCGGATTCGTATCGTCGCCGAAGTCGATGACTCTCGAACAGCTCGATGTGCAGCGGATCGACGTGCGCGAACCCGATGGTACGTTGCGCCTGATTGTGTCCAGCAAGGGCAAGGCCCCCGGGGTTTTCGTCAAAGGCAAGGAATACCCGCATCCAGCGGGTCGCCGGGAAGCGGGAATGATCTTCCTCAACGACGAAGGTACGGAGAACGGCGGCCTGACTTTCGGCGGCGAGAAGGGCAAGGACGGCGTGAAGCGTTCCGGCGGCCATCTCTCGTTCGACGCCTATGAGCAGGACCAGAGCATGGCTCTCGATGCTCAGCAGGAAGGCAATCGAAGCTCGACGAAACTGCAGTTCACCGACTATCCGGATTACTCGATCATGGAAGAAATAAATCTTTTCCAGTCGATGAAGGATCTACCGAGAGATCAGCAAGAAGCCAGGTTCAAGGCGTTCTTCGCCGAGCGGGGCGGTCCGACTCCCCGCATGATCCTGGGTCGAAATGCCAAGGACGGTAGCGTGACGCTGAACATGGCCGACATGAAAGGCAACCCACGCATCGTGATGGAGGTCGCGGCGGATGGTACGCCGTCGCTGCGGATGCTCGACGAGAAAGGCAAAGTCGTCGGAGAAATGCGTCCGGGACACTGACCCGGTTTCGGTCGTACTTGCTCCGGTTGCGATCTTGCCGGAGCAATCCTCGTGGCATCACGGTGTCAGGAGCTTATCGCCCGCAGGATGGGTATCGTTACCAGAATCGGTGTGGCCCGATAGCCATTCCACACGATGCTGGGCGATACCGGCCCATCGTCTGGCCAGGGCGGGGGATGTCATGCACACCGTATGGTCGGTCACGGCGGTGACGGCCCGGTCCAGTAACTGGATGTCCGATTCGTGCTGACGTGCCACGTGCGGGTCTTCGAAGAAGATGACGCGATGGCAGCGGCGCTCGAAAACCAGGTTCGCAATTTGCGCGTCGCCGCCCAGCGGACCGCTCAGATAGCAGTCCGTCCAGGGAGTGCCCGATGGCCAGCCCCTATCCCAGGCCAGTTCGTTCAGAAGCTTGCCGGTCGTGCCGGTGGCTACGCGGCGGCCGAAGCGCGAAAGCAGCTGGAAATGATCCGAAACGAAGGACTGCATATGCGGCTTCTTCGCATCGTGGGCGACAAGTGCAAGGGTTTGCTCCGACAGCTTGTGAAAGCGATCGGCATGACGGTCGGGCGTCAGGCCCGCGCCGATGCGCTCCATTTCGAGCCAGTCGTCGGCTGACGCCACCGTCGAAATGAATGGCTTGTGATGCACGACGCACTGACGTTTGAGAGCGATCGCTTCGGGATAAATCGACGACGAGTCGACCGGATCGACCAGATAGATCACGCCGTCGAGTGCGTGAGGCGATTCGTCGGGCTCGACTATCCCGGCCACGAGCTTTACCAGGCCACCGTCGCGACCGCAGGGATAGCGACGCATTGCCGGGTAATTGGACAGCAGCCCGGCACGGATAACCGCATCGTAGGTGCCGCCTACGGCATGAAGCTCGAGGCCGAGCTCACGGATGCCCGTTTCGCTGTGGCGTAGCCAGCGAAACAGCGCCGAATGGTCGCCACTATGGTGCGACCGGTTAGCCACAAGCCCAATGCGCATAGCTTCCAACCTTTCGAAAAGGTATTAAGAAAAGCGACAGCATCAACTTGCAGCTTCTTCCGGACCGTGCCCTGGCAAGTCCGGGTGCAACAAACGGAGACATCCTGTGGGGTGTCTGGGCGAGGCGGCAATATAACTTCGGTTGTAGGGGAAATGGGTCGTTCCTGGCACGTTGTTTGGGTGGCCGGCAGGACGACGGACGATCTGCCGTCGTCGCAAAAGAACCCTGTCTTAATTGGCGCTCTTAATTGGCGCTTCGCCGCCGGCCGCCAACTTCCCGCGCCCGGCTCCGCATGTTGCGCTGCAGCTTGCCGCGCCTTCAGAAATTACTATTATCCTACAATACGACAATTAGACTTAAGCATGACCCCAGTCCACGCGGCTGAAGCGTAGAGGAAGGCGACCTAAGCCTTCCGCTTCACGATGGATGAGGTCATGGGGGTGGGCGGAGATAGGCGTTCCCAAGCGGTGGACTTTGTGCTGACCGGATAGTTCCGGCGGTGCGCGATGCGTGCGAGCGATAAGGCACGTTTCATGGTCGGACTGCAAACGGCTATGCCGCGTTGGGGCCGATGCGCAGTGGCGAAGCCGGTGCGGATCTCAAAAAATCAATCAATAGCAGGGGCTCGACATGCAGCGAAAGATACTGGCGCTTTCCGTGCGCAACGCCTTGGTGGCGGTGATGAGTGCAGCTTGCGTCATCGGCTACACGAATGCACATGCGCAGGACGCCCCGGCTGGCCCGGCAAAGAGCGACACCGCATCCGCATCGTCTCCCACGGGCGAGCAGGATGCCGCGACCAGGGCCGATGCCAAAAAGGTAACCGACCTGAATGCGATCGCGGTGACCGGCCAGATCGGCTCGCTGTACCGTTCACAGCTCACCAAGCAGGATTCGAACGGTATCGTCGACTCGGTGTCGGCCGAAGAGGCGGGCAAGTTTCCCGATCAGAACGTCGCCGACGCGCTGCAGCGCGTACCCGGCGTCTCGGTCAATCGTAGTGGCGGCGAGTCGAACCAGATTACGGTTCGCGGCTTCGGTCCCACGTTCGTCAACGTCCTGCTCAATGGCCGCACGATGGCGTCGGCATCGTCCGATCGCGCGTTCAACTTCGACGTGCTGCCCTCGGAAGTGATCCAGCAGGCGGTGGTGCAGAAAACCAGCTCCGCCGATGTCGACGCGGGCGGCATCGGTGGCACCGTTAATATCCTTACGGCGCGGCCGCTGGACTTCAACGGCTTCCATATGACAGGAAGCGCGGCCGGCGTTAACGACAATATCGGTGGCGGCCTTTCGAGCAAGACCACGCCCAAGGTCTCGGGCATGATCGGCGACAGCAACAAGGATCACACCTTCGCCTGGCTGGCCTCGTTCGTCTATTACAAGCGCGATCACGTCCAGCAGTCGGTGGATACATTGGGCTGGCTGACCAACCAGGATTTCTCGCGGATCAATCCCGGCTATACCAATATCGCTTTGCCGCAGACGCTGCAGGGTCAGGTCACCACGGAAACCCGGACGCGTAAATCGTTCAACGGTGCGATCGACTGGATTCCGTTCGACAACCTGACGGTAAAGCTCGATGGACTGGTGTCGGAATACAAGATCGACTCCAAGTACAACGCTTTCGGCTTGTTCACCAATACCGGCGTTATCCAGTCGATCACGCCCAATGCCAACGGCACGGCGCAGCATTTTACGGAGAACGGCAGCGGCGGTATGTCTAACGACTATGCCGAACAGTCCAATCCGCGCGATGCGATGAACGAGCAGTTCGGCGCCAATATTTCCTACAAGATAAACGACTCGACCCAGATCGACTGGGACACGGCCGTGTCCAAGGCGTGGAACAAGCAGTCCGCGAACGGCTATTTCGTGGTGCTGGGCACGCGCAATATCGGGGTGAACCCGTCGTGGACGAACAACGGCGCGAACAATCTGCCCAGCTATACGGGCAACCTGTCGCCGACCGACATCAACACGCTGTATGCGCACGTACCCAATACGGGCACGCAAAGCCCGAACGTCAGCGACAGCATTCTGCAGAACCGTCTGCACCTGTCCAAGACCTTCCTCGACGGCACGCTGTCGCAGCTGGACTTCGGCATCGAACGTTCCGACCAGTCCAAGACCCAGGTCACTTACAGCCAGCCGGGCAGCTTCGGCTGTTCCGAGTACTGCGGTTATGTCGTCCCCGTGCCGGCCAGCGCCGTCGATGCGCATATCTACAACGCCGGCAGCCTGGTAAATGGCGTGTCGCCGGGCTTCCCGCAGCAGTGGGTGGCGTACGACGTCAACAAGCTGTTTGCCTATCTGGCGACACCTGCCGCATACAACCAGTTACCGAATCCCGAAGCGTTCAAGGCCATCCTCGATGCGAACGGCGGCTTCGGCGCACGGCCCGATCCCAATACGTATAGCCGGATCCGCGAGCGTATCGAGTCGGCTTACGCCATGGCCAACCTTCAGGGCGACTGGGCGAACATGCCCTGGAACCTGAATCTGGGCGCGCGCTATACGAAGACGAGCACCACCTCGTCGGCGTATTCGGCGCCGATCGTCGGGATTGCCGTCAATCCCAACGATCCCACCAATGCGATCCCGACCTACGGTCCGTTGCAGCCGATTTCCCGCAAGGGTAGTTACTTCAACTGGCTGCCGTCGGCCGCTTTCAAGCTGAGTTTGCGCGATGACCTGATCTTCCGCCTTGCCGCATCGAAGACGTTGACCCGCCCGGACCTTGGCAATCTCTCGGCTGCGGTGTCCTATAACTTCCGTCCGCAGAACCAGACGGTCGAGCAGGGCAATACGGGGCTGAATCCGTATACGTCGAAGAATCTGGATACCGGCCTGGAATGGTATTTCAGCGATACCAGCTACATCGCGCTCGATGCGTTCTACAAGAAGGTCAGCAACTTCAGCACGCTGATTACGCGTTCGACCTCGATCCTCGGATTTCCGTTCCAGCTGACCGAGCCGGTCAATCTGAACAGTGCCGTGATCAAGGGTGCGGAGTTCACCTTCAACTATCAGTTCAAGCAACTGCCGTCGCCGTTCGATGGCCTGGGTGTGACCACCAACTACACCTATGTCACCAGCGACGCGTCGATCAGCCCCAACATCATCTCCACCTCGGGCAAGTTCGCGGTGCCGGGTATCGGCGATTCGGCCAATGGCACGATCTACTACCAGAAGGGGCCGCTGGAACTGCGCCTTGCGTATAACTGGCGCGACAAGTACCTGGCATCCATCGCTGGCGGACAAGGCCAGCCGACCACGGTGAAGTCGTACGGGCAGCTGGATTTCAGTGCCAACTACAAGATCAACGATCATGTTTCTATCTTCCTGGACGAAACCAATCTCACGAACGAAACCATCTCGCAGTACCAGGTCTATCTGGACCGCGAGAGCTATGCCGAAGCCAATGGGCGGACGCTCTTCATGGGCATTCGTGGATCGTGGTGAGCCGGGCGACGGTCGGAGATAGCCGCTCTTGCTACATCTGAAAAACGCAAGACTAAGCGTGCGGGTACTGCCCGAAGCCGGCGGCAGTCTCGCCGGCTTCGACTGGTGCGGACGAGCAGAGCCGATTCCCCTGATGCTTCCGTACGATCCGTTGCTTGCGGCACCGGATGGCCAGCTGGATCCCAACCAGCTGGCCTGCTATCCGCTGCTGCCATGGAGCAATCGTATTTCGGGCGGCGGGTTCGACGTGGACGGCCGTCGCGTTTCGTTGTCGCCCAACCGCGACGACGAGCCGCTGCCCATTCACGGCAGTGGCTGGCAGCGCGTGTGGCAACCGGTGCGTCACAGCGAGCATGAAGTTGTCCTGGAACTGACGGAAACGACACCGGACGCCTATTCGTATCGGGCGAGCATGCATTACGCGCTACGCGACGATGCCTTGCATGTCGATCTGCGGGTGACGAATACCGGTTCATCCGCCATGCCCTTCGGCCTTGGCCTGCATCCCTTCTTTCCGCGGCATGGCACCGTGGATTTGCTCGCGCCGGCATCGCAGGTCTGGATCAATGATGGACATTCGCCGCTGCCGGTGGCTCTCGTCGATGTGCCGACCGCCTGGGATTTCAATCGCAACCGGGCATTACCTGCGGAAGGGCTGAACCATTGTTTCCGGCCGTGGACAGGGAGTGCCGTCATTTCGTGGCCACGGGTGGCGCTTCGCCTGCACGTGGAGGCGGATGTCGATGCATTCGTGCTTTACACGCCCGCCGATCGGGAATTTTTCTGTTTCGAGCCGGTGGACCATGCGATCAATGCCGTCCATCTGCCGGGCGGTGCGGTGGCGAACGGGATGACGCTTCTGACACCACAGGCCAGCCTTGCGCGCCGCTTCGTATTTCGCGTGGTCGACGATGATCTGGTATGAACAATTCTCTCAATAAGTAACTACGGCACGGCCGCGGCCCGGTCGGCATGCGAGGCGGCAACGCCCGACGATCCAGAGGATAGACAAGTGATGCGAACGAAGACGACCATTGTTGCCGCCATGCTGGCGCTGGGCACGTGGGTAGGAAGTGCCGTCACGACGGCTGAAGCCACATCGGCGTTCTCGCAACAACAGGGCTCGCCGATTCGCTACGACGCCGAACACCGGGTCTTCCGGATCGACGCGGGTAAGGTCACTTATGCCTTTGGCGTGAATGGCGACGGCATACTTCAGACCCTCTACTGGGGATCGCGGCTGGCGACGGACGATCCCATCGGTCCGGCCACGGTGCATAAGGAACGCTCGTCGTTCGATCCCGTGGGTGCGAATACGCCGCAGGAATACGCGGGTTGGGGCGGGCCGATCACGGTCATGCCCGACCTGAAACTGCATTTCGCCGACGGCAATCGCGACCTGATACTTCGCTACGACAGCTACAAGATCGAGAACGGCAGCCTGCAGGTCACGCTGCGTGACAGTAAAGCCGATGTGACGGTGGCACTGCGTTACATCGTCGATCCGGCCACCGGCATCATCGGCCGTTCGGCCCGGATCGAAAACCACGCAGCGCAGCCGCTGACCATCGACCGTGCCGCGGCGGCCAGCTGGAACCTGCCGCCTGCTACCGATTATTCGCTGCGGTATCTCACGGGCACATGGGCTGGCGAGTGGCACGTGCGCACACGGCCAGTGACGCCGGGTGCCACCGAGCTGGAAAGCCGGCGTGGGTCAACGGGCGACGAAAACAATCCGTGGTTCGCCATCGCACGCGGTGCCGAATGGAACGAGTCGCACGGGCGTGTCTGGTTCGGTGCGCTGGCGTGGAGCGGTTCGTGGAGCATCCACATCGATCAGGACATCCTCAGTCAGGTACGCGTCACCGGCGGTTTCAATCCATTCGATTTTTCCTACCGGCTCGAACCGGGGCAGGGCCTCGATACGCCGGTGTTCTACGCTGGCTATACCGACGAAGGCATCGGCGAAGCGTCGCGTCTTATGCATAAATTCGAACTGACGCGCATCCTGCCCGCCAGTTCGAAACTGAAACCGCGGCCCGTCCTTTACAACTCGTGGGAAGCCACGGAGTTCAAAGTTCACGAGGCCGATCAGGAGCGTCTGGCCGAAAAGGCCGCGAAACTGGGTGTGGAACGCTTCGTCGTCGATGACGGCTGGTTCGGCGCACGCAATAGCGATCATGCGGGGCTCGGCGACTGGACGGTCAATCGCGAGAAATTCCCGAACGGCCTCAAGCCGCTGATCGACAAGGTACATGGGCTGGATATGAGCTTCGGTATTTGGGTCGAGCCGGAGATGGTCAATCCGGATAGCGACCTGTATCGCCAGCATCCGGATTGGGTACTCAATTTCGAGGGACGGCAACGCAGCGTGGCGCGCAATCAGCTGGTGCTGAACCTGGCGCGCGAGGATGTGCGCGCGTACGTGTTCAACATGCTGGATGACCTGCTCAGCAAGAACGACATCCAGTTCCTGAAATGGGATTACAACCGCAACTGGTCCGAACCGGGCTGGCCGCAGATGCCGCCCGAACAGCAGCAGAAGGTGTACGTCGCCTACGTGCAGAATCTTTACGACATCCTGCGCCGGTTGCGCGAGCGCCATCCGAACGTCGAGATCGAGTCCTGCTCGGGTGGCGGCGCACGCGTCGATCTGGGCATCATGGGACTGACCGACGAAGTGTGGCCTTCGGACAACACCGATCCGTCCGATCGCCTGTCGATCCAGGACGGTTTCTCGTATGCGTATGCACCGGCCGTGATGATGTCGTGGGTGACCGGTTCGCCGAACTGGGTCAACGGACGGCGCAGTTCGCTGGACTTCCGTTTCCTGGCATCCATGCAGGGCGGCCTGGGTATCGGCGCGAACATCCTGGAGTGGACGCCCGCTGAGGATGCCACCGCGCGAGACTACATCGCTGCCTATAAGGGCATTCGCGAAACCGTGCTGCATGGGCGGCTGTACCGCCTGCTGTCGCCGCAGGATCGTGCACCGCAATCGGCGACCGAATCGGTAGCGGCCGACGGCAGCCAGGCCGTTCTGTTTGCCTTCCTGCGTCAGGGCCAGGAGGCGCTGGCTTACCCCACGCTCTATCTGCAAGGCCTGGACGATGCGGCGCAGTATCGTTATCGACTGATCCACGGCAAGGTCGCGGCAGGCACGCCTGCGGTCGCCAGTGGGGCGTACTGGAAGCATCACGGTATCGACATCGAACTGCGCGGCGATCTGGACGCCGCTGCCGTGGTGTTCGAGCGCGTCGGTGCACAGAAAAAAGGCGGTCGCTGAGCGACCGCCTTCGGGAGTCATCCGGTCGTAGGTGACCGGATGACTCATTCGATCCTGCGTCTTCCATCCGGCAAGTCGCTTCGATCACCACTCCGCGACGCTGCCGTCCGCATGGCGCCACTCCGGGTTACGCCAGCGATGGCCGATCGCCGCGCGTTCGGTCACGTACTCTTCGTTCACCGTGATGCCCAGGCCCGGACCCTGCGGAATGGTGACGTAGCCATCTTCGTAGGTGAAGACGCTGCGGTCCGAAACGTAGTCGAGCAGGTCGTTGGCTGCGTTGTAGTGGATACCCAGGCTCTGCTCCTGGATGAACGCGTTATGACAGACCGCGTCCAGTTGCAGGTTGGCGGCCAGCGCGATCGGACCGAGCGGGCAGTGCAGCGCGATGGCCACGTCGTACGCTTCGGCCATGGCGGCGATCTTGCGCGTTTCGGTGATGCCGCCGGCGTGCGAGGGATCGGGCTGTAAGATGTCCACGCCACCGATCTGCAGCACGCGTTTGAAGTCGTAGCGCGAATACAGCCGTTCGCCGAGCGCGATAGGCGCGGGCGAAATCGCCGCCAGTTCGGGAATCGATTCCAGATGCTCGGAGAGCACCGGCTCCTCGATGAACATCAGTTTGAATGGCGCCAGTTCGCGCATCAGCACCTTGGCCATCGGCTTGTGCACGCGGCCGTGGAAATCCAGGCCGATGCCGACGTGCGGTCCGACCGCATCGCGCACCGCTTGCAGGTTTTCGAGTACGCGTTCGACCTTGTCGTAGGTATCGACGTACTGCAGTTCCTCGGTGGCATTCATTTTTACCGCGGTGAATCCGCGAGCCACGGCATCCTTCGCCGCCTTGGCGGTGTCGGCCGGGCGATCGCCGCCGATCCACGAGTACACGCGGATGCGATCGCGCACCGGGCCGCCAAGCAGCACGTGCGCGGGCTGGTTCAGGTCTTTGCCCTTAATGTCCCACAGCGCCTGGTCGATGCCCGCGATCGCACTCATCAACACGGGGCCGCCACGATAGAAGCCGCCGCGATACATCAGATTCCAGAGGTCTTCGATGTTGCGCGGATCCTTGCCGATCAGATAATCGGACAGCTCGTCGACCGCCGCGGCGACGGTATGCGCGCGACCTTCCACTACCGGCTCGCCCCAGCCGCACAGGCCCGCATCCGTGTCGATACGCAGGAACAGCCAGCGCGGCGGCACCAGGAAAGTAGTCAGGCGGGTGATCTTCATGCAGTGATTTCCAGAGACATGGGCGATATGGCCGTCCAGCCAGTACGCGTGCGGGTAAGAGTTGCCTCTTCGAGGCCGATCGGTTTGCTCATGAGGCCGAGGCTTTGTTGCCGGCCTGCTTGTTGCTGGCCTGATGGCGGCGGATGTTGTTGCGCGAGTCGTCCACCATCTTCACCATCGCCTGGCGCGCCACCTCGGGCTGGCGGCGACGGATCGCCTCGTAGACCTTCAGATGCTGGGGCAGGGCGAGTTTGAAATTGGCCGAATTGCTCGCCGACAGTACGAAATAGGTGCCAAGCGCCGTTTCGATGACCGAGAACAGCGACGTCATCAATTCGTTATTGGTGGCCTGGAGCATGCTTTCGTGGAAGGCCAGATCGGCTTCCGCCCAGGCATCGAGGGTCTCGGATGCATCCATCGCATCGTAAGCGGCCTTGATAACGGCCAACTGCTCCGGCGTGCGCCGGCGCGCAGCGGCGGCGGCGGCGGCGGGCTCGATGATCTCGCGCATTTCCACCAGCTTCTCGACGAAACTTTCCGTCGGCATCGACGCGCAGCGCCAGGCAAGCACGTCGGCATCGAGCTGGTTCCAGTAAATGGCTTCCCGCACCCGGGTGCCCGTTTTCTGGCGGGATTCGATCAGGCCCTTGGCCGAGAGCACCTTCATCGCTTCGCGTAGCGCGGTACGACTTACGTTCATGCGTTCCGCAAGCAATTCCTCGCGTGGCAGGCCCTTGCCCGCCTCGAGCTCGCCACTCACGATCAATCGCCCCAATTCCTGAATTACCTGGTTGTGCAGGCTGCGTACGGCAATGGGTTTCACCATTCGCTCTCTCCTTGGGGTGAATAGCCTCGCGGCGGAAGCGGCCGCGTCGCGACGGACCGTTGCCGTGAAGGTTGGACGAAACCCGGAAGTCTGTCAGTAGTGGATGTAATTTATACTACAAATTCATCGCCGGGTAGGGTTTCAGGTTGCTGTCCGCGTCGTCCGCGGGTTGGCAAGACCGCTCACCCGCCGATCCGCACCGTTCGTCACGGCGGACGCACCAGCCGTCACCGGACGGGCGACGTCGTGCCGGGCCTCACGCTAGCTTGCATGTCTACGCGGGACTGAGCGACGAAGGAACGGGCATGCAATTATCGATGGGGTTCGCGACGGCGGCTGGCGTTATGGCTTTCTTCGGCGCGGGTAGCCCGGGCCATCCGCCGGCCGCCCCGGTACCCGCCGTCTTCGCACCGGGCGTCATCTCGGGACCGGCCGACGATGCCGCGCCGGCTTTCACGCCGGACGGCAGGACGGTCTATTTCATGCGTGGCACGGACGACCGATCGACGCTGATGGAGTCGCATCTCGACGGTGGCTGGTCGGCTCCGCGAACCGCGCCATTCTCGGGGCATTGGCGGGATCTCGATCCGGCGATGGCTCCGGACGGTTCGTTCCTGTTGTTCGTTTCCAACCGTCCGGCCGAGGCGGGCGGTCAGCCTGTCGATGCGACCGGCACCGGCAAGCGGAGGCCGGGTCTTGGCATGAATATCTGGCGCGTCGATCGTCGGCAGAAGGACTGGGGCACGCCGGTGCGCTTGCCGGATGTCGTGAACGCTTGCGGCATGACCTTCGCTCCGAGCATCGCCGCGGACGGAAGCATTTATTTCATCGGCTGCACCCCACCGGATCTGGGCCTTCACCTGCTGCGATCCCTGTACCGGGATGGCCGGTACCAGACACCTTCCCCGGTGTCGTTGGGCAACGCCGGGGCACAGATACGCGATCCGGCGATTGCTCCCGATCGCTCGTATATCGTCTTCAGTATCAAGCACAATCTCGCGCAGCCTTATCGGCTGGCTATCGCGTTCCATGGCCGCGACGGCTGGGGCAAGCCGCTGGATCTGGGCGATGCCGTCAACAGCGGCACGCATAGCATGGGCGCCCAGTGGGGGTGCGATCGCCGGACCCTCTATTTCTATAGCGACCGTCGTTTGCCGTCCTCCGGTCCGGACGGTGCGGCGACATGGAACAACGGTGGCGATAACATCTGGCGTGTATCGTTGACCCCATGGCTGGAAGCGCACGGTGCGAGACCATCCGTGGTGTGCGCAACGGGCTGACCGATGGCGGAGGCGGGATCCGCCATCGATGTCTTTGGGCACTTCCGGCAGTCGGTCCGGGCTTGCAAACTGATCGGCAACCGGTGGACGGCATCCACGAGGATCATGTGTTCAACCGCATCGCATCGCTACGCTGGAAGACCTGGGGGCTGGTTTTCGTCTTCTGGACGATGCTGGCTCTTTCTTACACGGCCAGCATGGTGATTTCCTCGATCAGCGAAGGGTCGCCAGTCGCCTGGTCCCGTCCGCTCACATGGAACCTCACCAACTTCTATCTCTGGATGCTGCTGACGCCGCTGGTCGCCTGGCTCGGGCGTCGCGGCGGCGGCCACGGCTGGGCGCGTTTCTGGGCCGTGCATGTGCCATGCAGCGTTGCGATTTCCGCGATCCAGGTAATGATTTTGATGTCGATTTACTGGCTGCTTTGCGGGCCGCCCGCGTCCAGGAGCGACATGTCCTTCGCTGCGTTCGCACGCATGCAGTCCGTCTATAACGTCCATCTCGGCTGGATTACCTATTGGGTGCTGCTGGTGGTGTTGCGCGGGATGGAATCGCAGCGGCGGCTGCGCGACGAAAGACTGCGCAGTTCGCAACTGGAAACCCGGCTGGTGCAATCGCAGCTGCAGACGCTGCGTGTGCAGTTGCAGCCGCATTTCCTGTTCAACACGCTCAACGCGATTTCGGCGCTGGCGCTGGCCGACCCTGTGCAGGCACGGCTGATGATTGCGCGATTGAGCGACTTCCTGCGGCTTACGTTGGAGGAACGTCATGCGCAGCAGGTACCGCTGTCGCGCGAACTGGAATTCCTGGAATGCTATCTGGGCATCCAGCAGGTACGTTTCCAGGATCGGCTGACCACGCACTTGGATATCGCCGGCAATACGGTGCATGCGCTGGTACCCAACATGATCCTGCAACCGCTGGTCGAGAACGCACTGCATCACGGCCTGCTGGACAAGCCCGAGCGCGGCACCCTGCATATCGTCACCCGGCGCGATGGGGACGAGCTGCGTTTGCAGGTGGACGACGATGGTCTCGGTTTGCCGCCGGATGGCCCGAAGGACGGACTGGGGCTTGGCAATACCCGCACCCGACTGGAAATGCTGTTTGGCACGGCGGCGACACTGGAACTATGGAACAAGCCGGAAGGGGGGACACGGGTGGAGCTGCGTTTTCCGTTCCGGGAGCAAGCAACGTGACTTTGCCATCCATCCGCACCTTGCTCGTCGACGACGAAGTGCTGGCTCGATTGGCCCTGCGCCAGGCGCTGGGTTCGCATGCGGATGTCGAGATCGTCGGCGAATGCGGCAATGCCTTCGAAGCCCAGCAGGCCATCAAGGCACTCGATCCAGACCTGTTATTCCTGGACATACGCATGCCGGGTATGGACGGATTCAAGCTGTTGCACAACCTGAATCCGGGGACGTTGCCGATGGTGGTGTTCGCCACGGCTTTCGGTCAGCATGCCTTGCGCGCGTTCGATGCCAATGCGCTGGATTATGTGCTCAAGCCGATCGATCAGGCCCGTTTCGATCAGGCCATGACCCGCGTACGGCAACATTGGCAGGGACTGCACGCGGCTTTAGCGGGGAGCGTTTCCACCGTTCGTGCCACGCCCTATCTGCAACGCATCAGCGTGCACAGTGGCGAACACATACGCGTGATTGCCACGGCCGATATCGACTGGATACGTGCCGACGGTAACTATGTGCACATCCATACCGGCGGCAAGGCGTATCTTCATCGCGAGACCTTGCGACATCTGCTGACGACGCTCGATCCCGCGCGGTTCCTGCGTATCCATCGCGGTACCGTGGTCAATATCGAGCGCATCCGGGAAGTGCATCCGCTGTTCCAGGGCAGTGCCGAAGTGGCGTTGTACGACGGGACGCGGCTCAACCTCAGCCGGCGCTTTCGTACGCAGGCACGCCGTGCATTGGGCATGCCCTGATACACGTGGCTGCGGCCACATGCACCGTTCGCCCCGGCCATCCGGCCGCTTGTCCCTCGGCGGCGACCACCGGTCACAAATCGGCTGCGCCTAAGCGTTCCCAGCACGATGCTGTGGATCGACAAAGCATCCCCAAGCGGGAAAGGAAAGCAGCATGCGATTGAACACATTCGTTCTGGCCATGTCGTTGGCGCTGGTCGCGGTATCGGTCAGGGCTGGCGAATTGCTTGGCCCCGGCATCATTTCCACCGGTCAGCAGGAAACGTCTGCCACGCTTACGCCCGATGGCAACACGCTGTTCTTCATGCGCTCGGATTTCGCCGAGAAGGACGACACCATCCTGGTCTCGCATCGTAGCGGGGGCCGTTGGTCGGCACCGGAAGTCGCCTCGTTTTCAGGGCAGTGGCATGACTCCGAACCGGCGATGTCCCCGGACGGCAAGCGTCTGTACTTCGTGTCCAACCGTCCGGTTCATCCCGGCGACGCGCCGTTGATGGCGGAGATAGGTGGGCAGCGATTTCCCGGCACGAATCTCTGGTACGCCGAACAACGGGCGGACGGGGGCTGGGGCGAGCCGGTACACGTGGACGGTGCGCTCAACGACGGCGCGATGCTTTACAACCCAGCGGTGGCGGCCAACGGAAATATCTACTTCTCCGCGCACAGGGACGACTCTGGAAAGCTTTATCAGATATATGTCGCACGTCGCACAGCGAACGGTTACGCAGCTCCACAGTTGCTGGACCTGGGCGACATCGGCCGCAATCGCATGGATCCGGGCGTGGATCCCGAGGAGCGATTCCTCGTCTATGCCGGCAACGAAGGCGATTCGCTGGGTAGCGCCGATATCTACATCGTATTCCGCGATGCGGATGGAAAATGGGGCAAGCCAGTACATCTGCCCGGCGAGGTCAATAGCGCGTCGCTGGAGAACGCGCCCTCTGTCGGTCGCCACTTCGGCGAACTCTATGTATCGAGCAATCGGCAGGACGAGATGCGATTCCCCAAGCCGCGCGACACCGCGGCTTCTTTGCAGGGACGTCTGCAAGGCCCGCTCAACGGGTCGCGCAATATCTGGCGTTTCGATATCGCCGACGTATTACGTGCGCACGGTATCGATCATTGACGGAGGATAGGGTGCGTCGATCACGGTTGCCGGGACGTTTCCATCGATGAAACCGGGGGCGGCGGTATGCGCGGCCCCCGGTTTTTTTCCTGCCTGCGAAGCATCCGCAGATTGACGAGATGCCCGGTGACCAGAAGGGCGCCACCCAGGACGACGCCTGCGATGTGTACCCAGCCGCCGACCAGCATGCGCCCGTACCACGCCGCGACGAGCGATACACCACCGCTGCACGCGATCAGCGAAGGGTAGGGCGAGCGGTGCCATCGGCATCCGTGAGCCATGGCGAACGCACTGAGGAACAATCCGAATCCAATGAACCACGGCTCGAGACTGATCAGTCGGAGGAGCGCCATGGCTATGCCCCGGTTAGGAGCATTGAACGAATACAGTGCGATAGAGAGGGAGGGGATGGCGAAGAGCAGGAGTGGCAACGCAAAGCAATGAACAGCGCAGATCACCGCCCACGTGGCGGCGATGCGATCAAGCGCGACGGACGGGGCGTAGCGGGGCATGGACAACTTGAATATCTTCCGATAATGTAACGTTATAACATTGCATCAAGTGACATATGAGAAATTCCATCGCGGCATTTCTGTGGGTGACCAGCATCGCCGTCGCTTCCGTACGCGCTCAGGATGTCCGTCAGCTCGGCCCCCACGTGCACGGGCAGACACGCGTCCAGGTGGTGGTCGACGGCGATACGCTCGATGTTTCTCTCGTCATTCCGGGAGCGGATGCGGTGGGTTTCGAGCATCCACCAGCGGGACCGGTGGAAGGGGCGGCATACAAGAACGCCGTGGCAAAACTGCATGCCTCCCAACCATGGCTGCAGCCTTCGGCCGCGGCGGCATGTGTGCCTGTGTCGGTCGAGGTCACCCCCCATGGCTACGGGCAGGATGCAGTCGTTGGAATGCACGCCGAGCTGGAAGCGACTTATCGATTCCGCTGCTCGCATGTATCCGCACTGGATGCCATCGACGTGCGACTCGTCGACGTGTTCCCGGCGACGCATACGATCGTTGCCGATGTGCTGCTGCATGACGGAGCCCTGCGTCAGGAACTCGATCCGGGCATGGTCAGGATCGACCTCAAGCCATGATTCCGTGGGGTGCCGTGCCGTTGCTGACCTGCCGCGACCTGCGTTTCTCGTGGCCGCGTACGCATGCCACGCTGACGATCCGCGATTTTCAGGTGGGGCAAGGCGAGCGTGTTTTTCTTTGCGGGCCGAGCGGCAGCGGCAAGAGCACGCTCCTCGGACTGATCGGAGGCGTTCTGCAACCGCAGGGAGGGGAGCTTGTCGTACTCGAACAATCCCTGTCGGTTCTTACGCCAGCCCGGCGCGACCGGTTCCGCGCGGACTTTCTCGGTTTCATCTTTCAGCAGTTCAATTTGCTGCCGTTTCTCGATCCGGTCGAGAACGTCATGCTCGGCTGCGCGTTTTCACCTCTACGGAAGGCCCGCGCCATGGCGTCGGGCCGGACGGTGCGTGACGAAGCGCTCCGGCTCCTGGTCGCCCTTGGTCTGGATGCGCGCATTCTCGAACGACGGGGCACCGGTCAACTCAGCGTGGGTCAGCAGCAGCGCGTGGCCGCCGCGCGTGCATTGATCGGTGGGCCCGATCTGGTGCTTGCCGACGAACCGACATCGGCACTGGATGCCGCTACGCGAGATGGATTCCTTCGCCTGCTGTTGGCCGAATGCGCGCGTCATGGTGCGGGACTGATTTTTGTGAGTCACGACATGGCACTCGCCAGCCAGTTCGATCGGGTCGTTACGCTTGAGACCTCCCCTTCGCGGCAGATGGAGGCATGAGGTGGAACTCGTTCGGTTGACGTGGAAGAGTCTTCGACAACGCCGCGCCGGTGCTTCGCTTACCGTGTTTACGATTGCCCTGAGCGTATTCCTTCTACTTGGCGTGGAACGCGTACGCACGGACGCGCGCCAGGGATTTGCCAGCACCGTCGCCGGGACAGACCTGATCGTCGGTGCACGCTCGGGCTCGGTCAACTTGCTTCTGTATTCGATATTCCACGTTGGCGAAGCGACCAACAACATCACCTGGAAGACCTACGAACAGATCGCGGCGATGCCCGACGTGGCCTGGACGGTGCCGTTGTCGCTGGGCGATTCGCATCGTGGATTCCGTGTGATGGGGACGTCGCGAAACTTCTTTGTCCACTATCGCTATGGCCGCGGGCAGCCGTTGAATTTCGATCGCGGCGGCCCGTTCGACGATTTGTACGATGCCGTCGTCGGTGCCGAGGTCGCGCGTCGCCTGCAATACAAGATCGGTGACCGGATCGTCCTTGCGCATGGTCTGGGCGGCCCTGCGTCGGCCATGCATGCCGATAAACCGTTTCGCATCGTCGGTGTGCTGGCGCCCACGGGCACGCCCGTCGACGCGACGGTCGCCGTCAGTCTTGAGGCTATCGAGGCGATTCATGTCGATTGGCGCTCCGGGGTGCGACTGCCCGGTGCTGGTGGAAACGCGGACGATGCCCGGTACCTGGACCTCACACCGAAAGCAATTACCGCCTGTCTGGTGGGCCTGAAATCGCGGCTTTCGGCTTTCGCATTTCAGCGAGCGGTCAACGATTATCCCGAAGAGCCGCTTCTGGCTATTCTGCCCGGCGTCGCGCTTGGCGAGCTGTGGCATCTGATCGGCACGGCGGAGAATACGCTGCGCATCATCAGCGCGATGGTCGTCGTCGTGGGCATGATGGGTATGTTGACGGGTTTGTTGAGCATGCTCAACGAGCGTCGGCGCGAGATGGCGATCCTTCGCGCGGTGGGCGCGTCGGCAGGAACGGTATTCGCCTTGCTTGTCGCCGAAAGCGTTGCGCTTACCGCGGCCGGTGCCGTTCTCGGCTATCTCCTGCTATATGCGGCACTCTCGTTGAGTCATCGATATGTCCTGGCGCATTTCGGGTTGTCGCTGGATGTGGCACCGGCACGCTCCGAGTGGGGACTGTTGGCGGCAGTCATGTGTCTTGGTCTGGTCGCCGGGTGCATCCCGGGCTGGATCGCTTATCGACGTTCTCTTGCCGATGGCTTGCAGGTTCGCCTGTGATGCGTGCATGGTCATTGCTTCGGCTATTGCCGCTCGCCGCGTTGTTCCCTGGGCTTGTTGCGTGTGGCGACCGAAGCGATGCGGACTCCGCGGCAATCGCGCCGAATCCGTTGGCCGCCGCTCAGCAGCAGGCTGACGAGGGCCGTGCCCGACGCGCGGCCTCGGCAGCCGATGGCGCACTTGCTGCGGAAACCTATGCGGCATCGCGTGGCATCGTCGCGACCCAGTCCGCGCTCGGCCCATCCGATAAGGACGGGTATGCGGAACTGGACTGGAGCCAGATGGTGCCGCCGGAGGACATGAAACTTCTGGAGGACGCGCCACCCGTCCTGCACATCGGCTCGCAGCGAAGCGCGCAGGTGGGAACCCTGCATACCGTTGCGGCACTGGAGGGGCGGAAGGTTCGCCTGCCGGGATTCGTCGTGCCGCTCGAATCGGACGGCAACGGACATATGACGGAGTTCTTCTTCGTTCCTTTCTACGGCGCATGCATTCATGTGCCGCCACCACCGCCGAACATGTTGGTGCACGTCTGGCTGACTACGCCTGTCGATACACCGAGCTTGTACGACACGTTCACCCTGAAGGGGACGTTGCATACGGTGGTTACCCAAAACGCCATGGCGTCGTCGGCGTATGCCATGGATGGCGCCACGCTGGAAATCTATCGAAACGACGACGACGAACGACTTCGCAACGCATTCGAATAGAAGCGTCTGCAACAGGCATGCGCCTAAATACATCGGGAGAAACCTATGAAAAATCGTGAGCGACTCTTGCCGGTAACTGTTCTTTCCGGGTTCCTCGGTGCGGGAAAAACGACACTACTGAACCATGTCCTGTGCAATCGTGAAGGACGCCGCGTCGCCGTGATTGTCAACGACATGAGCGAAATAAATATCGACGCCGCGCTGATTCGCGACGGGGGTGCCGAGCTGAGTCGCACCGACGAGAAGCTCGTCGAGTTCAGCAATGGATGCATCTGCTGCACCTTGCGCGACGATCTGATGCAAGAGGTAAAGCGACTGGCCGACGAGGGCCGCTTCGACTATCTCCTTATCGAATCGACGGGCATTTCCGAACCGATGCCTGTCGCGGCGACCTTCCATGTGCGCGACGATGCGGGGTTCGGTCTGTCCGATGTGGCTACGCTGGATACGATGGTCACCGTGGTCGACGGTCACAGTCTTCTGGCCGACTATGGTTCGACCGACACGCTTGCCCAGCGTGGCGAGACGGCGGGTGAGGGCGATGCGCGGCCGCTGGTCAATCTGCTTACCGAGCAAATCGAGTTCGCCGATGTCATTGTCGTCAATAAATGCGATCGGCTGACTGACGATCAGCGTCTCGATGTGCACAGGGTGCTTCGCGCGCTCAATCGCGACGCCCGGCTTGTCGATGCGACTCGCGGTGAAGTCGAACTCGCCGCGGTACTCGATACGGGATTGTTCGATTACGAACGAGCACAGCGCGCGCCGGGCTGGGCCAAGGAACTTTTAGGCGAACACCAACCCGAGACCGAAGCGTATGGCATTACGAGCTTCGTCTATCGCAGCGACAAGCCTTTTCATCCAGCACGCTTTCAGGACTTGCTGACCCGCGGCATTCCCGGCGTGCTCCGAGCGAAGGGATACTTCTGGCTGGCCAACCGGATGGACTGGGTGGGCAATCTCGCGATTGCCGGAGGCGCGACCGAAACGACACCCGCCGGCCACTGGTGGGCAAGCCGGTTGCGCGTCAGGGCAGGGATGCGACGTCCGTTCGGATCGCAGGACCTGGCGGTACGCCCACCTTCCGGGAGCGAACTGCCCAGTATCGAACAGCGCCAAGCGCTGGAAGACGTATGGCATCCGATGTTCGGCGACCGTCGGCAGGAGCTGGTAATGATCGGTATCGACATGCCCGAAGCGGATATCCGCGCGACGCTGGACACATGCTTGCTGCGCGACGACGAATTCGTCCGTGGTCCCGTCGCCTGGCAGGCGTTTCAGGATCCCTTTCCCTTGTGGTCGTCCGCTGCCGGGTGAAGTCGTTTGCGCGCCATGTTTCGATGCGTCGGTTAGGCGGCGCCGGTGTCGCGTTGATCGTGATCGCCGGCGCCACATTTTTTGCGTGCGAGCCTGAGCGGCCTGACGATCCGGCAACAGTAGACGTCAAAGCAGGGCATGTCGGATTGCCTCCTCCGTTGTATGCCGTTCTGGGGCCTGAAGAGGAAAGCCTGGGGCAACTGTTGAATGACCATGATGACTTCGCCAGCGACGTCGTCTTCCTTATCGTGGCCGCGCAGCGTCGACGCTGTCATCCCGATCACGCCCACGAGCTGGGGCATATGGCGGCGGCCGCGCAGCTTCCGGTCCTGAAGGGCTCCGCGACCGCGCTTGCCGGAAAGCCGGCATGGCGCGGCCGGTTGTATGGCGCCATCCGGGAGATTGCTTCGCGTGCGCCATGCGAAGGGCGATTCGGTGCAGGGATAGGTTCGTTTAACGTAACGATCGAGCCCGCAAAGTATGCACAGGCATTTCCAGACAGCTTCTTCGAATCATCGCTGGCTGCGGCATCGGTGGAGTATGGGGGTGAGTCCCTGGGCGACCGGTCACGGGATGACTGCGTCCGTATCGCTTATGGCGCGTTGCCGCTGGACGAGACGGGAGCATGGCAATGTGCCGCCATGCGTGCCGATGCGCGAAAGCATGTCGTGGCGTTGTGTCGTCAGCGGATGGCCAGCATCGGTACTTCGGGAAGCCAGGATCAGCTTGCTTCCGCTATCCATGGCGCGGCCACACGATTGCCGGTGTCGTGTCGATAGGGCGACCGGACAGGGCGACGGGATTTCATGCAAAATACTTCATCGCTTCGACTCACGGCCGAGGCTTCGAAACGCGTGCGATCAGGTCATCCAGATGCGACAGAAACATCTTCAGGATCGGCGATTTGTTCGATTTGCTGTAGCCAACCGCCAGATCGATGGTGGGTGCCTGACCTGACAAGGGACGGCTGATTACCGACCAGGGCATTAGGTTCTGCACATAAGCGGGAATCAGTGCCAGGCCACGTGTCGAAGCCACCAGTGACATCACCATGGCAGGGTTGTCGACGACTTGTTCCGGTGTGATGTCAACGCCGGAGCGCTCAAGGTAGTCGTCGATCACCGCACGCAGCACGGTGGCCTTGTTCCCCATGCCTATGAAGGGTTCTCCCACAAGATCCTGGGGACGAATCGTGTCGCGCGACGCCAGTCGATGGTCGCTGGGCATCAGCACTATCAGCAGCTCGTGCGTCACCGGGCGGTAGACGAGTTCGTAATCGGGTTCTGCGCGCAAGAACGCGAGGTCGAGCTTGCCACGAACCAGCGCTTCGGCGAGGTCCGGCGAATAGTCGCTTGAAACGGTGATTTCGATGTTCGGCAGCTCGGCGCGAAGAATGTGCATGGCTTCAGGCAGCCAGGTCATTTCCTGCCCGGTAAGAAAACCCAGTGCGAAGCGTTGTTTACCCGGTTGCGCGGCCCTGCGCGCAGCGTCGATGGCGGCGTCCACCTGGCTCAACGCCAGGCGCGCATGGTCGAAGAACACCTTGCCTGCCTCGGTAAGGGTTACTCCCCGCGCACTACGGATCAGCAGATCCACACCGACCTGATCTTCCAGATCTTTGATCTGCCGGCTTAGCGACGGCTGCGACGTGTGCAGGCGGCGTTCGGCAGCCACCGTCAGGCTGCCCGTTTCGGCGACCGCGACAAAGTACCGGAGGTGGCGCAATTCCACGGATTCTTTTCCATGTCATGCCTATCAGGCATGGGGACCAGCTTACAAAGTCTTTTTCAAGTGCGCTACAGGAGCGGAGATTTCGCATTGTGGCGAAGCATCCCGAATCGATAGCCATGCCTGAAAGGCTCTTCCTGCGCCCCGTGATATCGACCCGAACCATTCCAGAGGAGTTCCGACTTGAGCAGCCATACCCATCAAACGGCCCCCACCCGGTACGTCGACGCCAACGGCATTCGCTTTGCCTATCGACGCTTCGGCAAAGCCGGTGGCGTTCCTCTCGTACTCAACATGCACTTCACCGGCACGATGGATCATTGGGACCCCGCCATCACCGATGGCTTTGCCAAAGATCGCGAAGTGATTCTGTTCGACAACGCCGGCATCGCGAGCAGCACCGGTGAGGTGCCGACCACCATTGAAGGCATGGCCGTCAATGCGGCGGCATTTATCAAGGCACTTGGTCTGGACCGGGTCGACGTACTCGGCTTTTCGTTAGGTGGTCTGATTGCGCAAACCTTGACCCTGGATGAGCCGAAACTCGTTCGCAAACTGATTCTGGTCGGCACCGGCCCGCGTAGCGGCGAAGGCATGTCCTCGCTCACGCCGGAGGCGCAGCAGGTGTTCGGTGCCACCTATGACGAACCGGATCATCTGTGGCTGAAAGTCTTTTTCACGGATTCGGATGCCAGCCAGACCGCGGGTCGTGCCTTTCTCAAACGCTTTCGCCAGCGCATCGAGAACCGCGATCCGGAGGTCGACGAGAAGGTGGCGCCGGCGCAGATCGAAGCGCTTACCAAATGGGGCGCTCCGCGCGAAAACCCGTATACGTATCTGAGAGCGCTCACGCAGCCGACCCTGGTCATCAACGGCGACAGCGACGTGATCATCTACACGGCCAACTCTTACATCCTTCAACAGAATATTCCCAATGCGCAGTTGATCCTGTATCCCGACGCCAACCACGGGTCGCAATACCAGTATCCCGAGCGATTCGTGCAGCACGTTTCGACTTTCCTGGCCGAATAACCCGCCAGGACAAACGCCTCTTGTCTCGCCTCTTTTACTGGGCGGGACGACCCTTCGTCGTTATCCTTCGTGGAGACAGACCGTGACCCAGCCCACATCCCCCAATGCCAGGACGATCAAGGTACCCGGAGCGGATCATCCCATCACGATCGTTCGCAACGAACAGCGCGTCGTTGTGAAGATCGCTGGCCGCACAGTCGCGGATACGGGTAATGCATTGACGCTGAAAGAGGCCAATTATCCGGCGGTCCAATACATCCCCCGGCAGGACGTCGACATGACGCTTCTGCAACGTACCGAACACGCGACTTACTGTCCCTACAAGGGCGATTGCGCTTACTACAGCATTCCTGCCGGTGGCGAACGCGCCACGAATGCGGTGTGGACGTACGAGCAACCCTACGATGCTGTCGCCCTGATCAAGGACCACGTCGCGTTTTACCCGGATCGCGTCGATACGATCGAAGTACTCGAGCACTGATATTCCCTCTACCCAATACCCCATGAAAACGGAGAAACCTCGTGAGCAACCTCACTGGTAAAACCGCCCTGGTGACTGGCGCTTCGCGCGGCATCGGCAAGGCCGTTGCGCTTGCGCTGGCCAAAGCCGGCGCGCAGGTTCTTGTCCACTACAGTAGCGCGCAAAAGGAAGCCGATGCCGTCGTGGCGCAGATTCGCACGGCGGGTGGCCGTGCCGAGAAAGTGGGAGCGGATCTGAGCGCGCCGGATGGCCCGCATGAACTAGCCAGACAGGTTCGCGGCATCATCGGCGCCCGGCTGGACATTCTTGTCGCCAATGCCGGTATCTCGAAGGCGGCATCGATCGAAGAGACCACCATCGATGATTTCGACCAGCTCTTTGCCGTCAACGTGCGTGCTCCGTACTTCCTGATCCAGCAGTTATTGCCGGCCATGTGCACGGGAAGCAATATCGTCTTCACCTCGTCGCTCGCCGCGCGTGCCGTCGTGGGCAATCTGTCCGCCTATGCGGCGACCAAGGGCGCGGTGGACACGCTGGTCAAGCATCTCGCCGCGTCGCTCGGGCCGCGCGGTATCCGCGTCAACGCCGTCGCACCGGGTGTGGTGGAGACGGAGATGTCGAACTTCACCAAGACCGAAGAGGGCCGCAACGCGGCGCTCGGCATGCAGGCGCTCAAGCGCGTGGCGCAGCCTGACGATATTGCTGGTGCGGTTGCTTTCCTTGCCTCGGACGAGGCGCGCTGGATCACGGGCGACATCTTGCAGGTGGACGGCGGATCGAAGCTGTGACGATGGCGCTCCCGTAGCGTTCTCGTCAGGCGCCACGCGCGCCATCTCACTCGATGCATCAGGCCGGATGCGGAGAAGAACTCCGCATCCGGACAGGATCAGTTGGCGGTGTGGCCGCCGTCGACGTTGAGGATATGGCCCGTGATGAATGAAGCGGCATCCGATGCGATGAATACGATAGCGTCGGCTACTTCTTCCGAAAGGCCGAGGCGACCTAGCGGAACTCCCGACACCAGAGCCGCCTTGTTCTCTGGCGTGCCTGTAAAGCGGGTCAACATGCCGGTATCCGTGGGGCCGGGCGCCACGCCGTTTACACGGATTCCCGACTGGGCGATCTCGAGCGCCACCGACTTGGTGATGCCTTCGACCGCATGCTTGCTACCGACATAGATCGAGGCTCCCGCTGCACCCTCGTGACCGTAGGTCGAGGAGATGTTGATAATGTTGCCGCTGCCCTGTCCTTGCATGACGCGCACTTCGTGTTTCATGCTCAGGACCACGCCGAGGACATTCGTGTCGAACGTCGCGGCATAGCTTTCAGCGGTCTGGTCCGTAATCGGACCAACCTGGCCTTCGGTGGCAGCGTTGTTCACTGCGATATCGAGACGGCCAAACCGTGCGACCGTCTTGTCGACCATGGCGCGGACCTCGTCCTCTTTGCGGACGTCGACGTTGATGAATTCCGCCTCCGCGCCGAAAGAGCGAAGCTCCACGGCCAGTGCGTTGCCGACCTCGTCGCGCCGGCCGGCAACGGCTACCTTCGCGCCCTTTTTGGCAAAGGCGACGGCAGCGGCACGGCCTATGCCCGTGAGGGCTCCCGTAATCAAAACGACTTGCTTGCTCATTGCGTTATTCCCGATGACAGATGGATGCATGTAACTGACTCAGGAGCAGAGATATGTCTTGTCTATCGACTATCCATGCGTCCATGGAGGCCACTGTGGGCTTCCGTGACGTGCATGGAAAAGACTTTGTAAGCAGAGGGGCATACCTCTCAGGCATGGAGTGGTTATGGTGTCGAAGCCTTCGGGAAGTTCGTTGTACTCTGGCGCCGCGCATGTGATTTTTTCCGACGTAGCCGTCGCGACGTTCCGCTTTTGAATGGGAGAGTTACCGTGGCCAAAGGCTCCGACCTGTTAGTCGCCGCTCTCGAGAACGAGGGTGTCGACCGGATTTTCGGTATCCCCGGAGAGGAAAACCTCGACGTCGTCGAGTCCATCCGGAAGTCGTCGATTCAACTCGTCCTCACACGGCATGAACAAGCGGCGGCCTTCATGGCCGCCACCTACGGCCGGCTTACCGGCAAGCCAGGGGTATGCATCACGACGCTCGGTCCCGGGGCACTGAACCTGACGACAGGTGCCGCTTATGCGTTGCTCGGGGCCATGCCGATGATCATGATCACCGGCCAGAAAGCGATCCTGTCATCCCGGCAGGCGCGATTCCAGATCGTGGATATCGTGACCGTGATGAAACCGTTGACGAAGCTTTCGCGCCAGATCGTTTCCGCAGCGTCGATTCCCACGGTCGTACGCGAAGCGTTTCGCGTGGCGGAGGAAGAGCGTCCGGGACCGGTACATCTGGAGCTTCCCGAAGACATCGCCGCCGAAGAGTGTCGGGACGTCCCTTTGGTTCCACCTCATCCGGTGGAACTTCCGCTGGCAAATGCAACGGCCCTCGATCGGGCTGCGCAGATGATCATGCAGGCGAAATCGCCGCTTTTGATGCTCGGTGCGGCGGCATCGCGTCCGCGATCGACGGCGGACCTCGCCCAGTTCGTTCTGCGGACACGGATTCCGTATTTCACGACACAGATGGGAAAGGGCACGGTCCCGGGCGGAACCGAACTCTACATGGGGACGGCGGCACTCTCCGAGCGGGACTATGTGCATGAGGCTATAGAACAGGCCGACCTCATCGTCACCATCGGCCACGACACGGTCGAGAAGCCGCCGTTCATCATGGGGATCAATGGCCCCAAGGTCGTCCACGTGGGATACCTGCCGGCCAATGTCGAGCAGGTTTACTTTCCTCAGGCGGAAGTCATTGGCGACCTGGGTCCTTCGCTGAAGCTGCTTGCGGATCGCATCGAAGGCAAGATCCCCCATGCGCAAGCTCTCCTGCCGTTGCGCGAGGGTATTCTGAACCGGATTGCCGCGCGCGCTACCGAGGATCGCCTCACGCCGCAACGTCTGGTGCACGATGTCCGCGAAGTCATACCGTCGGACGGCATCCTCGCCCTGGACAACGGGATGTATAAAATCTGGTTCGCCAGAAACTACCGGACACAGGTCGCGAATACGCTCTTGCTGGATAACGCCCTCGCCACCATGGGAGCCGGTCTGCCATCCGCGATCATGGCCGCGATACTTTATCCGGAACGCCGCATCATGGCGGTCTGCGGCGACGGCGGTTTCATGATGAATAGTCAGGAGCTGGAGACAGCCGTCAGGCTCGGACTCAACCTCGTTGTGTTGATCATCGAAGATCATGCCTTCGGCATGATCCGGTGGAAGCAGGCGGTCGATCGCTTCCCGGACTTCGGCATGACGTTCGGTAACCCGGACTTCGTGACTTACGCCGCCGCCTACGGCGCCAAGGCAACCCGGGTCGGCGAGGTCGGCGAGCTGCGACCGGCGCTGGAGAACGCATTCACGGGCGGAGGCGTGCACCTGGTCATCGTGCCGGTCGACTATTCGGAAAATACGCGGGTCCTGGTCGATGAGCTGCAACAACGGCTGCCGATAGTGCCGCGGGTTTGACGATAGCGCCGGCGCTACGGAACATTCGTCGTGCACCTGCCCGAACGAAACAGCCCGGTTAGCCCAGCTTCCCATCCGGCCAGTGCTTGCGAATAAGCCGGCAGAACGCGCTGCGTTCCTTGTGCGCCAGGCGCGCGGCGAGACTGACATTGCCACCGGCCATCGACAGCACCTCGGTGACGTAGGATCGCTCGAAGCGAGCGACAACTTCGGCTTTCGCGCACTTGAAGGTCTTTGCATGCGCGCTGGGAGCACGCGTGGCGATGCCCTCCCTGCGCGGGGAGGTGAAGTGCAGCACGTCGTCTTCGCTGAACAGGTATTCGCGGTGGATCAGGTTCTCCAGCTCACGCACGTTTCCGGGCCATGCGTAATCGCGCAGAAACGCTTCGGTCTCCACGTGAAGCAGTTTGTCGGGCCGTTGATAGCGCTGGCCAAGTCGGCGCAGGAAAGCATCGGCCAGTAGCGCCGCGTCGCCGGGGCGTTCGCGCAGGCTCGGCAGTCGGAACGCCAGTACGTTGAGGCGGAAGAACAAGTCCTGACGGAACCGCCCCTGCGTGGTCATCGCTTCGAGGTCTGCATTGCTCGACGCGATGATGCGCGTGTCGGCGTGCAGGGTCCGGCGCCCGCCCACGGCACGGTATTCCTGGTCCTGCAGGAAACGCAGCAGGACCACTTGCGTGCGCTGAGACATGGTTTCGATTTCGTCGAGCAGCAGCGAGCCGCCATGGGCCTGCGCGATCAGTCCGGGCGCGGCATCGCGTGCATCCGTATACGCACCGCGTTCGTGGCCGTACAGCTCGCTTTCCAGAAGGCTTTCGGGGATGGCGCCGCAGTTGACCGCGACGAAGGGCGCATTGCGCCGCGCACTCATATAATGGATGGCCCGAGCGGCCAGCTCCTTGCCCGTACCGGTTTCGCCTTCGATAAGCACCGGAGCGGTGCAGGCGGCGACCTTGCGGATAAGCTCCAGCGCGGCGAGGAATGCGGGCGACGCCCCGATGAGGTTGGGCCGGTCGCCGTCATGCTCCCGGCCAGGTTCGGCCAGTGCGCGATCGACCCGGTTCGACTGTTCCATGCCGCCCCCGATTCCGCATGCCGCGGATTTGGTCAGAGCAATCCCCAGCGCAGGAGATTAGCACGCGGAACGGGATCGTAATTACTTAAGTAACCAATATGTAAAGAAATTTGTGACCTATTGCCTGATGTTGAGGTCCTTCCAGGGGGCCCCGGGCGGGGCGCCATTGAGCAGGATGTCTCCCTGGGTGATGTTGCCGAGGATGGTCGCGGCAGGGCCCCGGTCGCCCAACGTCCCGGCGATGATCGAGATCGCCGGGTCCTGGCCCTGCACCTGGTTGCCGCCCACCACGACCGAGGTCGAATTCGCGATCACGGCGGGTGTGCTGTCGGTGCGCACGACGGTGCAGTGGTTGTTGCTTACGTTGCAGACGCCAGGCGCCGAGACGATCACCGCGACCGCCCGCACCCGTGCGGCGATCTGGTTGCCCGTCACTTCGATCCGGGACCCCGCATCGATCGTTTCCGGGGTGAGCTTCTTTGCTTTCGTGGCTGCAATGGCAGCAGCGGATTTCATCATCAGCAGGTCGACGTCGGTCAGCTTGGCGCGGCTTTTCGCGATGCGGGCAATCGCGATACCAAGGAAGAAGCGATCGCCAAGATCGACATCCTTGTCCGCAAGAACGACATTGCCGGTGACGTCGACCGTGCATTGCCCGTCGTCGGCCACCGTGTCCATTATCACGACGATCCCCGCACCGCAGCCGTCGATGCGATTGCCACGCACCATCAGCGACGCGAACAGGTAGCCTGCCTGGATCGCACCGTCGCGGAAGTTCTCGATGCGGTTGTCGACGACCTGCGCGTGGCGCGGCGTACCTGTCTTGCCCGAATCGTCGCCGAGCATGATTGCGCGGCCGTGGCCCTGGTCGCGTATGACCCGGATCTGCGCGAAGTCGTTGTCCACAATCGCAGCCGTCGCCGCATTGCTCACCACGCCGTTGCCGAAAACGAACAGCCGGTTGCCGCTGAAATGCAGCGCGGTGTCGCCGGCGCCGACATTTGCGATGGCGTATGCCGTGTCGGAGCACTGGCCGGCCGCGTTGCCTTCGATGCGGACCACCGAGCCGATGTCGGACTTCAGCTGGACGTTTACGGCGGTAAGAGCGCAGGTAAACGTATTGCCGGTCGCGTACAGCTCGCGCATATCGACCGGGTTGGCGTTGCCGTCCCTGGGTATTTCCGCCGACAGGCTCACCAGACCGTTGGGTGTACGGAACGTGTTTCTCTGAAGCCGCAGTCGTCCGATCTGCTTTAGCAGGCCGATCGCCACCACGGAGGGGTTGGTCGTCGCGCTCCCTTCGAGTGCCTGCGTGGATATATCGACCTGCTCGACGGTCAGGGTCACGTCCGTCGTGCTCAGCAGCACGATACCGGCAGCGTTCTCCGGCCTTTCGATGACGATCGCCATCGCCTCGATGGCGACATTCGCTTGCGCGTCGACCAGGAACGCGCTGCCGCCGAGCGCGACGACGCGCGTGGCGGTGCCTTGTCCACGAAGAGTCAGGCTGGCCCGATTCGCGACCTTTACCGGGTCTCCGAGTGGGTACTCACCCGCTTCGAGGCAGACGGTTCCGCCGGTACGCCCCACGAGATCGATGGCCTTCTGCAGTACGCCGTTGTCTTTTTTGAAATCGCCCGGCGAGATGCAGATCGTACAGGCGCATCCGTCGCTGCCTGTACTTTGCGCAGGCGGCCAGGGCTTGCGGCAGTCGGATACCGTCGTCGGCGTGGTCACCACACCGAGGCGTGCATAGTGATGATGGATACCGAGCGGTGGCGCGTCGATCAGGATTTCGACGGATGCATCGACCGTACGCGCAGCGAACAGCCAGTAGTCGCCCGTATGGAAAATGCCGCCCGCTGCCGCCACGTCGAAGCTGACGGCGATGCCATTCTCCAGTGAGATGACCGACGAGGCCGACACTGGCACGACGATGCTGCCGGTGGCGCCCGCTGCGGAAAGATCGGTGTACACCTTGATCGGCGTGACGTCGGTCTGGAAGACCTGGCCTTTCTGGTCCCAGCGCCGGATGCGTGTACCGTTCAGTGGATCGGGCGTGCCGGGAACCGTAAAGTCCGGCCCGGTGATGGCTTGTTCCACAGTGATGCTGCGCGCGACGCTGTCGACGCCGCCAGTGGCGATGCGCAGCATCATCCCCGGAAGTTGATTCAGTTCGTGCCGGTCGTCGGTCAGTTCGATCCAGTCGCCGGGCTGGAAGCTGAGTTTGTCGTCCTTGCCGACGCTGTCGACGACGAAACTCGCGTTGTTGGAGAAGCTCAGCACGTGCGCTTCGACCGATGCGTTCTCGCGCGAATACTTGAATGTGGCGATACCGGGTGGACCGGGTGTTTGGATCTCCAACCGAAACAGCTGATTGTCGGGGCCCTTGAAGCCGCCTTCGGGCGGAATGATGCAAGGATCGTCGCTGCCGAACGCCGCCACATGGGTGCTCAGTCGTCCGGCCGAGGGCGCGATGAGCGCGTTCCAGTCGGTCAGGTTGGTGTCGCACGCTACGCTGCCCGACGCGGCGCCTTTGATCTCCAGTGTTTTGACTTGCCAGACCGTCTGCGCGCGCGTCGACGTGCCGAAGCCCACGGCTTTCTCGACCAGTGCGGGCAGGTGCATGGACGTGACTTCGCGCTCCCACACATCGATATAGGCAAGGAAGATGCCCGGCTTGCTGAGGTCAGGTATGACCGGTGCGGGCAACCAGGGCTGTTTGTCGAATGGCGTAGCGCTGCTACCGCGGGATTCGGCCAGTTGCGCATCCCACGTGTCCGGGGCCACGCCATGATTTTCGGCCAGCAGTCCGTCGACGTAGATACGGCCCGGACCGATGGTCAGGCCCGTACCGGCGATGGCGATGGCAAAGGCGTCGGGCGTCGTCGCGGGCACCACGGCGTCGCCGCCGAAGGTGTCCAGCGCGGTGGCTTGCGTCAGGCGCTTTACCTGTGCGACCCATTCGTTCCAGTCCTGGTCCAGTAGCGGACGGCCCTGTTCCAGGAAAACGCCGACGAAGTTCCTGGTGGGATCGAACGTGTAACGACTGTAATCACCACTCATGGCGTTCCCCGTATGCGTTCACTCAGCTTTCGTAAAAGATGCCGGCTTCGAGGCCGACGCGAAGGTATTCGGACAGGCGTACACGCAGGTTGCCCTCGCGCTGTACGCCGGCGACGGCATTGAAAACGCCCGGTTCGCAATCGTTGTCGGCACCGCCGCGTACCGCGTCGCCACTGGACCGGTCCAGCTTCGCGTAGGCGGGCGAGCCATAACGCAGCGTCACGAAGTGCGGCGTGCCAAGGTCGACGGTATCCGCCGATTCGGGCAGGCAGTGATAGCGGCGCGGCACGCGTGCACCCGGCGACAGGTAGGTGAAACGGATGCAGCCTTCCTGCAGCCGATCGGCCGCGATGGGCGCTGACCAGTCGTCGGGGCTCGCAAGGCGGGCCATAAGGATCGAGTTGCTGACCAGAGGCAGCGTGCGTGCGTGGATCTTGCCGACCACGGTGCAGTTCACGAGGCTGAGCGCGCCACCCGCCGACTCGTTGTCGTGGTCGGCATACGCCACTTCGGTCTGGTCCGTGGCGTCGATGATGGAGTCCGCCGCGTTCGCGCTGCTGAGCGCATGCACGCGGATGCCGCCGACGATCGACTGGCGGATCGTCAGCGCCACGCCCGGCGTATCGATGTCGATGCCGGGTGTCTGGTGGTGCACCGGCGAGCCGTCCGGATGCAACGCGATGCCAGGGACCAGCGTGCAGTGCGCGATTTCCAGGAGGGCAAGCGCATTGGATCCCCCCGAGCCCACGGTCAGCGTGTCGCCTGCGATGAGCAAGCCGTTGAGACGCACGGCGGATTGCCCGCCGCCGCCGATGACCAGCGGTGCCGTGAGAACGAGGGTGGGCCGATACCCGTCGGCGGCGCGCAGCACGACCTGACTGTTGGCCGGCGCGGCGATGGCGAGCGCCTCCTCGTATCGTCCGCTGTCCCTGATCTCCACGACGCCACCCTTGGCTCCCAACGCGGCGATCGCGTCCTGGATGTGCGCGTGATGGTCGGGTACGAGGATCAGGTTCGCTGGCGCGCTCGCATCCGCGGTCTCGGCTTCGCGGTCGTACTCGCCGCCTCCCATCGGTGCACTGAATCCGTAGTGAAAATCCACCTCGAGGGACGTGCCAGCGGGAAGGTCGACACGGGCTCCGATACGGCCAAGCACCGGATCGACCGCGTACTTGCCATTAACGGTGGGCAGATGGGCCCAGGTTCCCGCGTGATCGCTCAGGTTGCAGATGCACACATCGGTTGCGGGCACCGGCGTTACGGTGCCACCCGTGCGTTCGTACAGAAGCAGGCTCAGGTCCGCGCCGTAGTAGTCGTTCTTGCCTGCATCCAGGACGCGCCGGCTGATCGGTTCCGGCACGTTGATGGGTTTGGACATCCCCGAGAACTCGACGATGGGAAGCGCGTGCGAATACAACGGTTGGTCGATGCCCAGCGGATGGAAACGCCAGCGTCGACTGTCGACGGAGACGGCCGGCGAGCCGGTCAGCGGCCACGATGCGATGCTCCACAGGAACATGCCGATATTGGGAATGTTGTAGCGTCCGCTTTCGCTCGCTATGCGACGAACATCGATGGTGTGCATCACCGGATCGAATGCCGTATTCAGACGTTCCAGCGCGTTGCCGTTGCGCATATCCGGCGACGCGAGGCATGGCGGACGGATATGGTTCATCGACTGGCTGACGACGATGCGCTGGAAAAACTCCACGGCGGTGGCGCTCCAGCCCGTGACGTCGCGCGCCAGTTGTTCAAGGCATACCACCGTGCCCTTGCGCCGGCGGTAGCCGATCGTATGCGCTACTTCGGCGCGCGGACTGGCGATAGCCGGGGTCACGCCATGCAGCATGCGGTAGCCGATCAGATCGCCGATATACGGTACGACCCAGTCCGCGCAGGTTTCGATGAACTGGTCGTCGTAGAGTTGTTCGACATTTTCCTGCAACGCGGCGATCTGCTCGGCAAGCAGACCGATCAGGCTCGCGAGCGGACCGGCCAGGCCGCGCTCTCGCACCGCGCCGTAGACCTGCTGTTGCGCGGGCGTGAGCACGCCGCCGCTATCGAGCACACCTTGCAGTTCGAGATAGTTCTGCCGATCGGCCGCGTCCAGCCAGCCCGGCGAAAATTCGGCCTGCGCCAGGTCGCGTATCCGCAATACCGCCGGCAGCAGGCGCAGCATGTCCTGCGGGTTCAGGCTCATGCCATCGCTCCCAGTTCGAACGGTGCCGGATCCAGCGTCAACAATTCCGCAGGGCTGACCGTGCCGTCGGCGCGCAGCGCGGGAAGGGCGGCGACCAGTTGGGCGACCGGCTGCGGGCCGACCGGGCCGACCTCGGTGCGATACAGCCGCTGTATGTCGACAGCCAGTACGCCGGGCACGGACTGGACGATGGCATAGACTTCGTCGATGTTTACCGGCTGACCGAACGCGCGTGCGTCGAAGGCATACGCCGCACGCAACGTCGCCATCACGGCTGCGGCCGTGGCCAAGGGATCGGCGTCCGCGGTGTAGGCGACGGCTAGTTTCAGAGTGAACGTGGCCTTCGTATACGTGTGTACCGTCAAAGGCATCAACGGGTCGCCGTACGCGCGTAGGCTCGCCACCAGATAGCTCTGTGTATCGCTTCCGTCGGGTATCGGCTTGCCGTCGGCACCGGCGATCGTGACGTGGATACCTCTGCCGGGTCCGTTGCCGATCCATATGGCGTGCGCCTTGGCGACGCCAGCGAACGCGCGTGCGTAGTCCGCGTAATCGCTCAACGACACCGCACGGTCGAGCGTGAGTATGCGCAGCGGCGCGTTCATGCGTGCGCTGCTCAGTTCCTCGGCATCCGCGCCGCCCGTGGCGTCGTTGGCATTGACGACGGACTTGACGCCGAGCGGGCGGGTGAGCAGCGAGGTCAGCTGTCCGCTGCGCAGGTTGCCGGCCGACCCGATCCCCTTGCGATAGCGCAGCCTGACATTGCTCTGACCGGTCGGCAGGCGCGCACCATCGCCACCGAAGTTGATACGGGTCACGTCCATGTCGTCCTGCCATGTGTCGTAGACGTGTTCTTTCGGGCTATGCGAATAGCGGAACGGTACCTCGGTCCAGAGCAGCGAATTGACCCGTACTTCCAGCGTCGACGTCGCGCCTTGCGGCGAACCGGGACGGGACACGTACGTCAGGGGCGCTTGTTTGAGCGTGAAGCTTTGCGCTGGCAGGCTCGCGTTTCCGCTGCCCGCGATCTCGGTAACGGTTTCGCCGTGCGTCGCGTCCGCGATGTTGGCGTTGACGGCGACGGTGGCACGGTCGTAACAGTTGACCAGGACGCTGGCCAGGGCAAGCGTAGTCGTGGTCGGCGTGAGCTTGACGGCGTCGATGCCGCCGAGCAGCGCGACCACTTCGCTTAACATCGGATCGTCGCGCGTCGCCGGCGTGAATGCCAGCGTGCCCGCCGCCGCATCCAGTTGCACGCTATGGCCGTCATGGTCGAGTACCGTCCAGCGAAGCGTGCCGGTCAGGCCCGGATTGCCGAGTGCATCGAAGGGTATCGGTTGCCAGAAACCCGGACTGATTTCGCTGGCCGGCGCGCCGAGGACCGGAAAGGTTTCGCCGGCCTGCGCCACGCGCGTGGGCTGGCCGATGAACTTCACGATGCCGGTGTCGCGGGGCAGGGTGACGCGCTGCCGTTTGCCGTTGACGGCGATCTTCTGTCCGGGAGCGAGGCCCGGACGGCTGACGCCCAGTACCAGCGTGCTGCCATAGACCGGGTAGCGCACCGGACGAAGTACGGGAATCAGTTCTTCGCTCTGCACCATGAGCAGTGTGTTGCGTGGATCGAGCGTGTCGGCGGTTGCATTGCCATCCACATGAAGGCGCGTAATTTTTGCCGACAGCGCAAAGTCGCTGCGCGATAGCTGATCGACTGCGCTGATACGGTAGAGCGAGGTGCTCAGGTGCTCCCCGACCATGGCAATCACCCAGCTGACGCCGATGTAGACTCCCGTCATGCCTCCGATCAGTCCTCCGGACACCGGGCCCAACCCCTTGGCAAGCGTCGCTTCGGTCATGCCGCTTGCTTGCGTGACCGATGCGACCCAGCTTCCGCCAACCACCTTTGAATACAGTGCGTCCAGATCGAACGGGCCCGTCTTGGGTACTTCGAGATTCTTCCATTTGTACTCGGGTACTTTCGATCCATCGAAAAGTGCTTTGTTGCCATCGTTGACAAGCAAGTTGGCATCGGGCGCGGCGGCTCCGAACAGTGCGGCGCGCTGACGAAATACGTGTGCGCGGAAACCGTTGGTGGCAGTGGCGTCCCACGACGCGGTCAACGGACGCGTCCAGCTCAGGCGCGTGATATCCAGCGACTTGTCTTCTTCCACACGATCGATCCAGACGACCAGCGACGGATCGCTCGCCGGAACCGAGCTATAGCGTGCGGCGGTTACCAGTGCGATCGCATCGCCTTGCGAAATCTGCAAGCCGGTGCCCGCGACATACAGATCGGTGGACCCGGCCGCAATCAGCGGCAGAGTGGAACCCACCACGGGCATGGCGTTCCATTCGACGCGCGCAGGGAGGTCGACGACTGTTTCGAAGGTCTGCGCCATCTGCCCGGGATCGGGGATGCTCTGCACGCGCGTACCGGCCGGAATAGTGACCGGCTGCGCGGCGAGCGACAGTTGTCCCGGCGAGGGCTCCAGCGTGAACGCAAGCGACGTGCTGGCGGCGACACCGGGCGCGGCCCTGTAGCCGGTCAGGCGCGCCAGTTCGATAACCGAACGGCGTTCGGTCGCCGTGCGCAGGAAAGACTCGTTGATGAGGCGTTCCTGATAGAAGGTCACCACGTGGGCCGCGCAGGCGACCGCGTCGCACACAGCGACGGTCCAGTCCATGCCTTTGTCGCCGTCGACGCGCGCGGTGAGCCTGGACAAGGCCGGGTAGTCGGTACTGGACAGACGCGCGAGCATGCTCGCGCGGAACTGAGGCTGCGTACCGATGCGATAGGCAACGGTCTGCAGGCCGGGTGCGTTGTAGATCGCTTCCGGGGTTTCTTTGTCGGTGCCGGTGCAGCAACCGCATGTCATCGGATCGGCCATCATTTGCCTCCGTGGACGTCCAGGCGAAGCACGCCGCGCTCGGGATAATTCGGATCGTTATCCAGGCGAGCGATCTCGAACGGGCCGATGGGCAATCGTCCGTCGAGCAGGTAGGTAGCGTCGTTGGTGCCCTGGCGCTGGAACGTGGTGACCTGTACCGACGCGACGCCGGGTACGTCGTGCGCAGCCTTGTAGATGCCGCTCAGATAAACACTTTGCCCGAAGCTGTAGTTGTCGGCATGGAACAGACCCATGCCGCCGTCGGGGAGGCGGCGGTTGCCCAGGGTAAGCAGCAACTGCTGGCGGACGTCGCTACGGAAATAGTCCGGCTTCACGCAGATATGCAGCGAGACTTCCAGCGGAACGTAGTGTGGATCGTTGACGGACACATCCTGGCCCGCCATACGGAAAAGATCGATCAGCGCGGGCAGTTGGTCCTTCACGTCCTTCACGTCGGCACCGGCGATGGCATCGGGCGTGATCTGCACCGTGTACCAGCTCCCGGTCCAGCGCAGCGATGCAGCCGCCCGCTGGATGCGTGGGTCGCGTTCGGCGACGTGCGCATAGTCGTCCATCGTCACCGCGCGTTGCTGGGTGCGGAAGGCGAAAGGCGCGCGCTGGCGCACGGACTCGGCATCTTCCGCGTCGACGCCACCAGTGGCGGGGCAAGGATTGCGCACGGCATCGATCGCGTTCGTGCCGGCTACGACATGCGCGATGCTGTCGGCACCTACGTTGCCCGCCGTGCCGTTGCCGGTGCGATACCACGCGGCGAAAGCCGTCATGGGAGCTGCGCGCATGGCACGGTTGTCGTCGCCGTAGCGAAAACTGGCCCGAGCGCGCTCGTCCACTTCCACCACCACGTGCCGGTCGACCGGGTTGCTTCCGAGCAGACTGCGACGGGGTTCCCACGCGTGCTCGTGCGCGTCCAGCGTGCCGATCAGATGTACTTGCGGCAGCACTTGTTCCATGGCGACATTCACCGCCGCCGATGCCGGACCTTTCGGATCGTATGGATCCGGTTGTGTGCCGAAGATCTTGCCGCCGGTGTCCACCAGTTTGCCCGCGGCCTGCGTGAGCGGCGTGCGCTGCAGCGACGGACGGTAGCGTGGCGGTATCGCTTTGGGTGTGCGCGGATTGCATGGATCGTCGCAGCAACTGTCGACCGTAAACAGCGTCGGCGAAGGCACGACGCCCAGGTCTTCGCCGTGTGCTGTGTCGAGTCCTTCGGGAAAGGACTGGCCGTGATCCACCAGGACCATGTTCCCACGCGCGACACTCACGTCGGAGCAGGGTTTGCCGTCGATGATCTCGCTGATGCACAGCGCGAACGGCAGCGCGTCGGCACCGGCCCAGGCAATCTGCGTGATGAGTGAGCCTTCCACCGGATCCTTGCCTGTCGCATCGACGGCGGTCAGGCGCACGACGTGGCGGTGGAAAATATCCGCATCGCCGGGTTGACCCGTGTGCGGACCGATGCGTTCCTCGAAAACCATGACGTCGCCAACGGCCAGACCCGTCAGACTGCCGGCCAGCGTGGCCGACGTAGCGCCGCTCGGCAGACAGCAGCGACTTTCGCTCCAGGTGTAGAACGACACCTGGTTATGTTCCGAGCGCAATGTCTGGATGTAGCCGGTGGCCTGAAGCGTCGGGTCGAGCATGGCCTCGAAGACCAGTGGCCCCGTGCGCATCGCATCGTCCAGCACCGGACCGACGGGGATTTCCGCGGGAAATCCGGCGCAACGCGTCAGGAAACGCGTGCCTGCGAGAGGCAACGCCACGGTACCGGCCACACGGATGTGTACCCACGCACGTGCATTGCAGCCGTCGTGCATGGGGTAGTCGACCAGGGTCGCATGCCGACGCAACGAGATGCGTCGCCGTGCGGTGCTGAAGTACCCTTCCGTCGAGGCGGCATCCTGCTGATAGCTCAGCTGGTCGTGTGCATAGGCCATCAGTTCGGTCACCGCCATACCGAAGTCGGCTTCGCTGGACTGCTCCCAGGCCGGTACCAGTTGCGCCAGGCGGTCGAGCATCAGGCGACGGAAGCTTGGGTAGTCCTTCGCCAGATAATCGATGTCCGGTATGTCGCCGTCGATGCCGATACACACATCCGGTGGTTTGCAATCGAAGTCGGTGGGGCATTGCACCTTGAATGCAAAGTCGATCTGCGAGAGTTGTGGGTCGAAACCCGCTGGCGGCGTATCGACAGTGGACGATGCCACCACGTTCAACGTATAGGTCGAGAAGTCGCCGGCGACGGCGGTGCGCACGATTAGCGTCGAGGTGGCATCGGTGAGTTTGCCGATGACGGCGAGCGTGCCTGCCTCGGCCGCCGCGGTGTCCGGTGGAAGCGGCGAAGCGAGAGGCAGCGGAGTGGGGGACGCCACGCCGGCCCATTCGATGGCAATGCCGACGATACGCTCGCCGCCGGTGAGCCTGACGTTCTTAGCCGAAAACCCGGCCGGCAACGGCTTCAGGAAATGCACCAGCAACGTACGCTGGCGTAACGGATCGGTATCGGTCAGATCATGGTCGATGACCTCGAGGTAGTCGAGCCCGTTGAGCGCGGAATGGTTCAGTACGCGCTCGCGACGGTCGGCGGTGCAGCAGCGGTAGATCACGGTGCGCCCTCCACGCTGCGCTGGAACGTTTCCATCCGCCATTGCCCGGAGGTCAGTCCCTGGTAAGTCACGCTGATCGTCAATGTCGCGTCATCCACTTCGACGCTGACGTTGCTTACCGTCAGGAGATGCCCAAGCCAGCGCTGCAATCCACTCTGGATAAGCACCTGCGTCGCGCTGGCCAGTTCGAAGCTGTTCGGTGCGAAGACCATCTGCATGACGCCGCTGCCGAAGTCCGGCAGCATCACCCGCTCGCCGGGTGACGTGAACAGCACCTGCTCGATCAGGTCGCGCAGGTGCGTGTCGTCCGTTGCCTCGGCGGTGTACCCGCGATGATCGAACCGGTAGGGATAGGCGAGATTCACAAGTCTGCCCTCACGTGGCCACGGCGCGTATTTGCGCGACGATGGGCAGCATTGGCGTGCCGCTCGGCGCGCAGACGGAGACGCCACTCTGAATCGCGACAGGTTGGCCCATCGCCATGACGCGCACCGCACCGACCACCCACTGACCGGTTACGCAGGGGCCGGGAGCGGGCGCCACGAACGGGCATCCGGCGATCACATATGGCACCGCCATCGTGGCTACCGGTTGGCCGCTGACCATGACGCGGGGTACCGGCGCGCCAGGCGTCGCCTGTCCTCCGTGCGTACACTGGACGGTCGCGCCGACGTGCAGAATGGGTCCGGGCATGGTGGTCGGTCCTTGTCGGCTACATCACGGTGAGGGCGCCGAGATTGATATCGACGATGTTGGCGGTCAGGGTGATGGACGCCCCTTTGCCGTTCTGGATGAATACGCCCGCATCGTTCACGACGAGCATCGCGCCGGTCAGGCTCTTCAGTACGATGCCGCCTGTCGCCGGTGTCGGCGGTGCGTCGCTGAGCAGCAGCGTCTGCTGTCCCATGGTCTGCATACAGATGTTCGGCGACGCCGGATTGCCAAGCAGTGCCAATGGCGGCACGTCCGAGGCCGCACCCCAACGGCATCCCACCCAGATCGGTCGCGACGCATCGCCCTGTTCGAACTCGACCCATACGCCGGCGCCAATGGGCGGCACCATGAAAACGCCCATGGGCAGACCCGTCGGGCCGGCCAGCGGCACACATGCCTCGGCCCAGCTGGTGGGCGCGTCGCCGGTGACATCGGGAACGATCAGCATCAGCCGGCCGCGCAGCAACGGGTCGACGTTCTGTACGACCGTGCCGCGGTATTTGCCGTAGAAGCTGCGGACCTGTGCATCGGTAATCGAAGTCGTCATGGCATCACCGCCGATACGTTGGAGATCAGTCCGTCGCGCGAAAGATTGAAGTTCTGCTTGTATTCGCCGCGCTTGAGCGAATGGCTGACGCTGTTGACGTAGTACAGCCCGTCGTAGGTGCGTCCGGCGCCGCGCACGCCGACCATCATTCGCGACCGAAGTACGCGGCCGTAGCGCAGCACGTCGAGTGTGCCGGTGCCGGTGACCGCATCGGTCGACTTCCACAGGATGCCCAATGCGCGATTGGCCGCGTCGGTCAGCGACAATCCGGCCATGCCCTCGACGAATTCGACCTTCGCGGGGATCGACATACGCAGCCCCATCGGTGGGCGCAGGATGTTGATGTCCGGGATCGGGATGGGGATAGGAATCTTGCCGGTGAACGGGTCCATCACGGTCACCACCGTGATCTTCTTCATCGTGCCGTCCAGGCTGAAGCTGAGCGACTCGACATTGGTCGCCGCGTCCGAGTCGATGGTCAATGCCGGTTGCGGGTCGGGAATGCGGATGTCCGGACCGAAATAGGCGATGTTCATCCCTGCCACGGGGCCCGGTTCGATGTAGAAGACATAACCGACCTGCTTGGCGAGCTGCTTGATGTACGCCAGATCGGTGCCTGTCTGGCTCGGCAGTGCCTCCAGCGGATTGGATACGTCCGGAAGGATCGGCGGTATGGCCAGCGGGACGATGCCGATCGCGGCGTATTTGGCCAGGATCAGATACACGCGCGCGATGATCGGCATCGCGGGGAAACGCATGAATGGCATCTCCACCAGATCCATCATGCGGCTGAGATCTTCGCCCGTGATGGTGAGCGTGGATTTGCCGACGTCGTTGCTCGGGCTCAGTTCCTGCCGAGTAATGACGCCGTCCATGATGACGGTCGTCTGTCCGTTGACTGTCACCAGCAGGATCACGCGGGTGATGATCGGATCGAAATATCCCGATGGCAGCAGTCGATTCACCAGGCCCGATTCGCGGCCGGCCTTGAAGGTCAGCTGGAAACCGCCGAGTTCGGTCGAGCTGGTTACCTGCACGGCGTCCAGTGCATCCACGACCTCGGCCGGCGCCGGCGAGGGAACCGCCGGACCGATCAGCAGGCTCAGATGAATGCCGCCGTCGAGCATCAGGTGCCTCCCGTCGGCGAGGGCACGTCTTCGGGCAAGGTGATCCGAAGCCGCTCGCCGACCGTTTCGACGAGTTCGCTCGGGCGCAGCGCGCGATTGGCATCGCAGATGCGCCAGTACAGCAAAGGATCGTTGAAGTATTTCGTCGCGATGCCATCCAGCCGGTCGCCCTCGGCGACGACGTGGCGTTGCAGCGGACGAAAGCGCTCCGGTGCCGGCACGAAACGCCGGGTGAGGTAGCTGACCTGACTACCATCGGGCAGCGTCATGGTGGTCGTCGGGATGCCGTAATAGCGACTGTTCGGCGCGAAGGCCTGCATGCCCGCGGCGGAACCTTGCAGGATGGATTCGAGCGTGGCCAGCGCCATCGTCGAGCTGCTCATGGAATGCCTCCGATGCCAAGGACGGACAGGCCGGGAGAGGGCGCCTTCGCGCTCAGCCGCTCCTTCGCCTGCAGGTAACTCAGGAAGATCGACGTGCCGCGATGCGTGAAGGGCAGGTCGTCGACGGTCAAGGTGCGCAGGCCCAGATTGAGCTTGGCGCGGATGGGATTGAGCAGTGCATCGAACGCTTCTTCGGTCACGCTGAACTCGGTGACGCGCACGGGTACGACGCGTTGTGCGCTCCAGACCAGCAGTGCGAGCGGCGCTTCGGTGGGCGCGATCTCCAGCGTGCCGGCCTGCGCGAGTACGTTCTGGTTGATCAGGTCCGCCGACTGTGGATTCACCAGCGATTCCAGTGCGGCGATCTGCGGATACAGCCCGAATTTCACGACATCGGGGTTACTGTCGGGCGCGGCGAGCTGGTCCGTGGCATCCAGTTCGGCTTCGATCTTGAAAGTCTCGATCGCCGGACCTTTCAGGCGCATTGCCTCGGAACGATCGCCGCCTTCGCCGATGCCCTGAACCTGTAAGGTGCGCGAAACGCTGTCCGGGTTGTACTGCATCGTGATCACACGCAGCACCGTGCCGTTCACCGGATCGATCAGCACGATGCCGGCTTTGAGGATGCGCGGAAGCGGCTGGGTCATAGCGGCTTGTCCTTCGGACTGCTCGCGCCCATGACGTTGTCGATCAGTTTGGCGGGATCGAGATTCGGTTTTGTTACTTCGATATCCGACGGGCCGGGCGTGTCCAGCCCTTTGTCCGAGCTGTACGACAACGGCTTGGTGACCTTGATGCCGAGCGTCAGACCCGTGTTGAACTCCTTCGCGGCAAGCGTCCAGTCCCGTTCCGTCGCTATCTTGAAGGGACCGACGCCGGCCTCGGCCTTGACCACCGCCTCAAGCGCGAGCCGGATAGCGAGCGCGAGCGACGCGGCGAAATCGGCCTTCGCCTCGTACCGGCCCTTGGCATAGAAGAGTGTGATGTTGGACAGAACCTCGCCCGAAAGAGTCGCCGTCGCGCTGACCTTCAGGCCACCCGAAACAGACGCGATGCCGACGCTTACTTCGATCAGGCCGCTGATCGATCCTTTGATATACGCGGATGCGCCGATCCAGACCTGGCCTTTGATCTCAATGGACAGATTCGGGTCATCTTCGAGCGGGTCGAATTTTGCTTCCGCCGAGGCGTTGCGAATCTCGCCAGGACCAATCTGATAGCCAGCTTCGAGTTTCCCTTCGATGCGCGCGTTCACGCCCACCACACCGACACTCAGGCCTGGGATGGGAATACTGACTCCCACGTCGAGAATCGTGGCGTCGCCTTTGAAACCTTCGAACAGTTTGATCGGCTTGGCGAACGCGAGCTTGCCGTCGACGTGCAGTTTCTCGTTCTCGTCGAGCGCGACGCCAGCCGTCGCGTCGATGCCCTCGCGTATCGCAAGGGTCAGGCTGCCTTCGCCGGTGAAACGTCCGGTCGGTAACAGGTGCACCTTCAGTACGCCCTTCGCGCGTCCCTTCTCGAAATGGACCGTGCCGTCGCCCGAGAATTTTTCGTCCTTGTAACGCAGGTCGATCGTCGCATCGAAGTTCTTGTACTTGAAACCGATGCCCTTCGCTTCGCCGCTAAGATGTTCGCCGTCGTACTCGATGGCGATATCCACGGGCTTCATCTTGGGGATGTCGAACGTGCCTTTGCCCTTGAACTTCCAGCCGTCCCTGTTTTTTATCAGTTCGACTTCGACGCCCTGCGTCGAGGGAATATCCAGCATCACCTTGCCGCTGGCTTCGATATCGACGCCGCCGCCCTGGTTCTGTCTGAAGCCGATGCCGACTTCGCCGCTCTTCACGTACTTCAGCTTCTTCTGAAGATCGGTCAGTCCGACTTTGCCATGGCCCGACCAGCCCGCCTCTTTCGTGTACTCGAAGTGTGCGGTGGCGCTGTCCACGCCGGGGATGAAGACATTCAGATCGCCGCCGAGCCGGAACCCGGCGGAATCGACGGTGGCCTTCAGTTCGCCCTCCATGATCTTCCGCTTGCCCGCGGAATATTCGATGCCCAGCGTGCCCTCGGCCTTCAGTTCGGGCGAAAGAATCAGCGCGATGTCCGCTTTGGTGACTTTTGCGCCGGGAATGGGGAGTTTGTAGTCGGCGGGTACGAGGTCTTTCGATATGGAGAGAACTTCTTTCTCGTACTTGATATCCAGTTTCTTCAGGAATGGCAGCGATGGCTTGATATAGCCCTTGAAGTCGACACCGTCATCGGTGAGCTCAACGCTGGTGACCGCACCTGGCGACATGAACTTGTAGTCGATCGGAATACCTTGGTCTTTGCCCGACTTCGGAGTGAACGGTGTCAGCAACCCCGATTTGAGATTCACCCCAAACTCGAACGGTGCGTCACCTGTCTTACTCTGCGCATCGCCAAAGGTAAGGGGGAGTCGTGTCGACCTTTTTTCGTCCAGCGCCGCGCGGAGCGTGTCCTTGTCTTTCCCACGCGTCAGCGTCTTGAGCGTAAAGCCGGGTAGAAACGTTATCGCCCCCGTATTGTCATACCCAGGGTTGCCCAGTTGGATGGATTCGCCCGACTTCGCTTTGGAGAAACCTTTGTCGACGCGCAGCGTTGTTATGCGTCCGCCCTTCGTCTTGATGACATAGGCCTCCATGCCTTCCGTCAGGACGGTTTTTCCTTTCGACGCTTTGAACGCCCGTTCGTGGATTCCAAGACAGGTGGGATTCGTTTCCGTTCCGACGTCGGCCACGGTCTTTCCGTCCATGACCGCTTTTTTGAAAGTGAGTTGAATCTGAGAGGCGTTTTTTGCCCCCAGTTGATCTTCGCTCCGGATTGCCTTCGCAAGTGTCGAAAGCTCTGTCCACAGCGTGCGCCCGGCCAGTTCATTCATGGGTCCGTTCAGCGGCCGCAGGTTCTCCTTCGTATTGTTGCCGCCGACCTGGAGCTCGACGATATGATCGGTCTGACACTTGGTTTTCTCGCCTCGGGGAACATAGAACGCCGTCTTGTGACCTCCGGCGTCCTTCCAATTTGGAAGTGCCGAGGCTTCATCGCGTGGCCAACCGACTTTGTCCAGCCATCGATCACGCAATTGCTCGGAGCTATCCCTTGCCTGCTTCAGCACGATTTTGGCGTCCTTGTCGAAATCGCCAATCGTCGCCGCCAAAGCGTGTTTATTGGCGAGGTCGTTGTACGTTTTCTCGACGTCGACGCCCTTGCTCTTTGGCACTTTCAGCATTGACACGTCGAAGGCTAGATTGAACGGGCCACCATTTCGTTCATCCCTGTCCGGGTCGACGCGGACGGTCATAGCGGGCATCTCGTCAGTCGCCCCGATGGCAATGGACATGCTTCTCGCAGGTATCGGGAGCCTCGCAAGGGTTGCTGCCGGTGCGATGCTTATCGGGGGTGCGATGCCGGCGGGCGCTTGCGTCACCGGGTGACCTTGCGTCTGGGTCCGCACAGGGGCGGCACCTTGTTGCGCGACGTGCGCAAGCTCATGCGCCAATAGCTGCTTGCCGGACTGTGTGCCCGGACGATATTCGCCGCTGCCGAACACCACGTGCTGGCCATGTGTGAAAGCTCGTGCCTGAATCGCATCCGCCGCGCGTTCGCCTTGTATCCCGGTGTGGATGCGCACATGGGAGAAGTCGCGACCGAAGCGTTCCTGCATGAAGTGCAGAGTGGCGGGATCGAGGGACGTTCCGTGGTCTTCCAGCGCGTCGAATACCGAGTCGTTCGATTGCGCGTCCGTCTGGCGTGCCTTGCGCTGCAATGGTGCCGTGCCATCGAGTTTTTTCGCGGGTGCGGGTGCTGCCACGGGTTGGTGTACTGGCGAAGGCGCGGGCTTGGCTGTCATGGCTGGGTGGGCGTGCTGCGGATGGGCGTGATTCTTGTGGTGAGGATCGTGTTCGTCGTGGGTCTCGTGTTTTTCGTGCAGGGGCTTCGTATCGTCGCGCGCACGCCGCTGATATTGCGGCCCCGCAGCGCCAAGGGATGGTACGGGTTTACGATTCATCACCGCGTCGGCGGCGCGGTCGGCCTCGTGCTCCAGTGGATCGCCCGGTTCCGACACGCGCGCTTTCTTCTGGCAGTGCGGGCACTCGGATTTATCGTCGCTCTTCTTCTTGCGCGAGATGAGCGGAGGAATGGCGCGCGTCGGCACGAAGCTGTGCTGGGTCATGGCTGGCCCCTCAACAAGGCTTCGGCGATCGCGCGCGCGACGTCGCGTGCCGTGCCACCCCGCAGGTCCACGCGTATCCCCCCGCGCCTCAGATCGACCAACCGACGGTCACGCAAGGCGCGCGACAGCATATCCGGCAACTGCGCCATGGCCGCGCGGGCGGTGCGCTCGTCGATGCCCGAAAGCCGCAGGTGGTCGATGTGGATGCGTGTGCTCACCGGTCGCCTCCGTGCAGCCACGATTCCTGCCACGGACGTTCCAGCTTCATGCACTCCGCTCGTGCCGCCGCGACGATGTGTGCGGTCCGAACCTCGCATCCTGCGTTCGCCGCGCGGCATGCCGCGGACCACGCGATGTTCGCGATATGGCCCCCGGCCAGCGGCATGCGCGCCAGTTGATCGGGATCGATGTCGGCCAGTGGGGTCTGCGCCGGGAAGGCGTGGCGCCATATGTCGCGTCGCGCGGTCTCGCCTGGGAAGGGGAAGCGGACGACGAAGGCGAGGCGACGCAGGAAGGCCGCATCCAGCAATTGGTCGAGGTTGGTCGTAAGTATCGCCAGTCCGTTGAAACTCTCCATGCGCTGGAGCAGGTAAGCCGTTTCGAGGTTGGCGTGACGGTCGCGGCTGTCCTTCCCTTCCGTGCGCCTGCCGAACAGCGCATCGGCTTCATCGAACAACAGCACCGCGCCGCCGCAGTCGGCGGCGTCGAAGACGCGGGCGAGGTTTTTCTCCGTTTCGCCGACGTACTTGCTGACCACCCGCGACAGGTCGATGCGATACAGATCGTGTCCGATCGCGTGCGCGATCACGCGCGCTGCGAGGGTCTTGCCGGTGCCCGGTGGTCCGGAGAACAGCGCAGCCACACCGTTGCCGCGGCCGTTGCGTCTTGCGAATCCCCAGCTTTCGCCGACGAGGACGCGCGAACCGGCATGAGCGGCCAGTTCGCGCAGCTGGTTGGCCTGCTCGTCGGGCAGCACTAGCTCCTCCCAGTCCACGTTCGCATCGATGTGCTCGGCCAGTCCCGCGAGATTGCCCCGGGTCAGCGCACGACAGGCGTCGGCCGCATCGCGTTCGCTCGCAACGGTCAGGTGCAGCCGCTCTGGAGCGTGTCGATATTCGGCCGCCAGGCGCATGATCGCGGCCTCGGGCAGCGCGGGAAGGTGCGCGCGCCAGCGGGCGCGGCGCGAGTCCAGGTCGCTGGCCGGCAGGCGCAGGATGGTTTGCTGGCGCGTTCCCGGGATATCCGGCGAGGCGTCGGCGGCTACGACACATGTCGTGATCTGCTCGATCGCGCGCAGCCAGCGCGGGGACCATTCCGTCGCTTCGAGTAGCAGTATGCGCGGCGACAAGGCGGCTTCGCGGCGCCACCGGCGGATGAATTCATTCGGCTCGGGATCGGCCTGCGTTGCATCGGGAACCGTCATGCGTAAGGCCGCCGCGCCAGTGAGAGCGGCGGCAGCCAGCACGTGAGCATGGCGCTCGGCCATGCTGCCACCCGTAAGGATCGCGAGCGGATCGGCGGCGTCCGCCAGCAGGCGGGCAAGCGTATGGGTGAGCTTCGCATCCAGCGAACCAGTACCGGCGTGGCTCGTCAGTGGCGTCAGCCATGCACCCAGCCACGCGTCCAGCGTATCGATACCGCGCAGTGCGAACACTACGCGTTCGTCGGCATAGATCGCCTTCTGGCTAAGCACCCCATCGCCCGATAGCCGTACCAGATCGAGCGCGCGCAGCGGCGCGCCGGGTGCGAGTGCGGCGAAGTCGTTGCGCCCGAACAGCGCCGACGCAAGGGCCAGCGAAGGCCATGGCTGATCCGGCGAACGTTCCGCGATAAGCGCCGCCGCCTCGTCGTCCAGATCGGGCGCCGCCGCCAGCAACAGCACGTGCCGTGCGAACCTCGACAGACCCAGCCGCAATGCAAGATCGTCCAGCGGCGATCGGCCGTCGGCCTGCCACGGACAGGCATCGTCGCCGCGCAGGCGGGATTTCAGCCATGCCAGTTCGGTGCCGAGCGATTCGGCCGGATCGATGCGGGTGTCGACGAGCGCATTCATGGCGTCACCTGGATCGACGGGGTGGTGAATGGACCGCTGGCGGGAAGCAACGTCGATTCCGCGCCGTCGACGCGCACACGCACCAGCGCCGTGCCGAGCGGCACGGTGGCCGGGACGACGATCGACAGCGTCGGCGATGTTCCCCATCCCGGCGGCAACGGTGCGGGCGGCGGCGGTGGGTCCGGCGGAGCGACGCGCGTGGGCACGCGGAGCACGCTGTTGCCGATGATGATGTCCGCATCCTGATCGAAGCGGACGGGCGGGGTGACGTTGAGCACCAGCGTCCCGCCACGGGCGACGGTCGCGGGAACGGCACCCAGCGTGGGCACCACCATGAAGGCTAGTGAATTGGACTGTGCACCCTCGCGTGTCGTGCCATCGGGTGTGTGGAAGTCGACAGGCTGGCTGACCACGACGGTATTCACGCCTGCATACAACGTGGCCGGCACGGTGACGGTCAGGCGCTCCATCGTGCCGTCGGAATCGGGGGCGACCGTGTCGCGGGGGAACACGACTTTGACGCCAGGCGCTATCAATTGCGATCCGATAAGTGCCAGTGTGCCGCCCACCGCAATCGTCGACGGCTGTACTTCGAGAATCTGCGGACGCTGCAACGGTTGAACGAGGATGTTGGGCGTGGCGACCGGCTTGGTGGCGCGCAGCGGATCGGTGCGCTGGATGATCACGCACGAGGCGACATAGGCGGCGCTGGGCCGGTATTTCGCGCCGAAGGCCGTCCATAACCGCGATATCTCTTCCGTGCTGAGCACTTCGGGCGACACCTTCACCACTTCGAACTGATCGGCCAGGTTCGAGTCGGCGATGGTCTTCAGTTGCGGCGGTACGTCCGTCGTCGTCACGCCGGCCAGTGCCTTGCGCAGGCCACTGCGCGAAAGCAGCGGCGTTTCGTGCAGCACCTGCATGCCGTAGCCGAGCAGGATTTCCGAATGCAGTTCCTTGATGCCGTAGGCCATCAGCAGGTAGTGCAGGTTGAGGGTCAGCGGAGAGTTGGCGACGCGATTGCCGTCCACGTCGCGCGTCGGCAGATCCATGTTGCGCCACGCGGCGTTCTCGGTGACCTGGTAAAGGAACAGGTTGAGCTGGCTTTTTGCTCCGACGCCTTCGATCGCGATGCGATCGGGCGGTAGCGCGGAAATCAGCACGTCGCCGACGCTGCCGGTGACATGCTCGTCGAGCACGCCGTCGGCCAGCAGGTTTTTCAGCGCCTGGGTTACGGCGGCCACGGCCAGCGCGGTGCTCATTGCTGCTGGCTCCGTGCGTCCAGGTACTCGGACAGGGACAGCGGCCTGGGTGCGACGGTCGCGCGACCCGGGGCCGATGGCCGGACGGTGGGCGACGCGACGATTTCGAGCTTGCCGATGTGGATTTCTACATGCGCTTCGGCGCGTGGCGCCGGTTCGCGTTCGCGTGGGGCGGTTGCGGGTTGCGGCTGGGCGCTTCGACGTGCCGGTGGTGGCGTGGCATCGTTGCTGCCTTCGCGTCGAGGTGTCGGTGTCGCGGGCAATGTTGCCTCGGACACGCTACGAATGGGCAGCGTGTCCGAGGGTGTTACCGTCGTTACCGTATGCGGTGCGATGGTGTATTCGTGAGCCTGCTCGCTTGCATCGCCGCGGTCGGGTGCATCGTCGGCACGGGGACGCGCCGCTACTCCATCGACTGCTTCGATGTCTGTATTGAGCGGTGCGATAGCGGCAGGCATGGGTGCTGCAACGGGGGGCACATCTGCTTCGGGTACGGGATCGGGCAGCCACAGATCGCTGATATCGCGTCGCGGACGGATGCCGTCCAGCTCGCCGCGTGCGCGCATCAGGACCGCAGTCAGGAAATTCATGACACACCCATGCGCGCGAAATAGAACGCCCTGCGCCACGAGGACATCGCCAGCACGCTGACTTCGCTCCATCCATACGCGCGGCATAGCGCCGCGACGTCGAGTAACTGGCGGTGAGCCCAGTCACCCGCGCGCCCGAGTACGAACGCACAGATATCCAGCGGCAACGCGTCGTCATGCGCGCAGGCCGGGCAGGTGAGGCCGACCGACAGGTTGGCCAGCGGCGCCATGGCATCCAGTCGTACTTCGCATAGCGTACGTACGGTGGCCGGAATATCCGTCGCCGACTGGGTAGCGCCGTCGAGATGCGCAAGCACGATGCAGCGACCGAACAGCGCATCCTCGCTGACCGGCTGTCCGAGTGCCCATACGACATCGTCGATGGTGGGAATGCACAGTTCGATATGCCAGCCATCGCGATCGACGATGCCATCCGTCATGGCGCCGATAGCGAGCTGCGCAACGGGAATGGCGACATCCATGCGTTCGCCGCAATGTGCGCAGGTCGCTTCGCCGTCGAGGATATCGCCGGTCAGCTCGCGATGAAGCGCAAGCATGGTCGCATCGCGTGTGCCGACGTCGAGGGCACCGGCATGGCGGGTTCCCGCACCCTCCAGCAAGGTGGCGGCGCGGCGGCATACCGGTTGGGCCAGGGTCGCTTCCCAGGCGGATACGAGCGCGGCGACGTCCATGAGGTCCGGTCCTTATCCAGGCAACGCGAAGCTGGGCTCGGATGGCTCGAGCGTGCCGACATCGCGCTCCCAGCCCTCGTTTTCCAGCTTGATATGCTGGATGGCCGTGGCGTTGGCGTTGGCATCCAGATCCGGTAATGCCTGGTACTCGGACACCCATGCGCGATAGATCAGATACGAGATCGCCAGTTGTCCCGCTTCGTTGTAGACCTCCAGGATCAGATTCTTGCGGAAGTCTTTCAGCGAAATTTCCGAACCCAACCCGGCGCCTACCGCCCAGACTTTGTTGGCCCATTGCTCGAAGGCGATGTCGTGCGTTACGCCACGCTCCAGTGTTATGGGCTCGTATTTCGTGCGACCGGGCGACTTGCGTGGCGTGGACGGGTCGCCGCCTTCGCGATGCTCGACCACTTCCGTGGTGCGCTTGAGCGCGCTGCATTTTGAAATGCCGGCGACGTAGCGTCCGTCCCATTTCAGCCGGAACTTGAAGTTCTTGTAAGGATCGAAACGGGTGGCATTGACCGCGAACTGTGGCATGCGATATCTCCTAGGATTGCGCCCTGATCTGCTGGATCTGCAACACGACGAACTCGGCCGGTTTGAGCGGCGCGAATCCGACCAGGATGTTGACGGTGCCGTTGTCGATGTCGGTCTGCGTCGTCGTTTCGCGGTCGCATTTGACCAGGTAGGCATCTTTTGGCGACGACCCCTGGAATGCACCCTGCCGGAACAGCGACTGCATGAAGTCGCCGACGTTCAGGCGGATCTGCGCCCATAGCGGTTCGTCATTCGGTTCGAACACAACCCATTGCGTGCCGCGATAGAGGCTTTGCTCGATGAAATAGGCGAGCCGGCGAACCGGCACGTACTTCCACTGGTCGGCGAACACGTCGGCGCCGCGCATCGTGCGCGCGCCCCATACCACACGTCCGATCACAGGGAAGTGGCGCAGGCAATTCACGCCCAGTGGATTGACGACGCCATTCTCCGCGTCGCTCAGCAATGCCGGGTCGAACCCGTTGACGGTCAGGGCGCTGACGCCGATCAGCGATGCGTCGGTGCCCGCGGGCGCCTTCCATACGCCGCGGTTGGTATCGGTGCGGGCATAGATACCGGCGACGACGCCGCAGGGCGCAAAGGATTGCAAGCGGTTCTCGGCCAGGGAATCGGCCATGAGGACGCGCGGAAAATAGATGGCCGCGCTGTCGGTCGGTGTCACGACAGCACCCAGTCCGGACACGACGGCTTGCGTGTCGGCCCATGCCGAAGGCGCATCGACGATCAGGATGGTCTTGCGCGATTTCGCATACGCTGCAGCCGCTTCCCACGTTGGCGTGGTCACGTCGACATCGCGCGTGAACGGCGGGATGCAGAGAATGTTGATCAGGTCGGTCTTGTCGAGCAACCAGATTCCGCCCTTTCCGGTCAGCGAGGGGTCGGATATCTGCGTCGCCCCAACGGCCGTACCGTCGCCGCCAGCCACATTGAATGCCGTATAGAACGAGGGGTTCGAGAAGGGATCGACGTTGGGGGGCACGGCCGCGTTGAGGGACGGTCGCGATGCGCCCATCGTGCTCACGCGCACTAGTTGGGATTGCTGCTGAAGCACAGTCATGACGAATCGCGGATCGGCGGGGTCGACCGATACGTTGCGGAAGAACTCCGTCGTGTTGGTGCCCGGGTCCTTCACGTACAGGTTGAAACGTTTGGGATCGCTGGTGGGTGGCGAGTCGTGCTTTTCGCGTGTGTCGTCGTCGATGTGGACCAGCAGTCCATCGCCCCACTTGCCCTCGTTGGCAGCCGACAATGTCGTGCCGCCTCCGATCGTGAGCGACGCCAGCTTGGCTCCGTTATGCACCCGCGCGATGACCGCCTGGCTGCCGCCATTGAGATAGAACTGCTGAACGGCGTAGCTGAGTGTGCTGTCTACCGATAGCCCGCCGTATACGCGTACGAAATCGGAAAAGCTTTGCAGCAGCACGGGGCGATCCGTTGGGCCCCGGATCGTTCGCCCAACGAAGGCCGTGATCGATGTGGCTACACCGGTGATCGTATGGACCGGGCTTTCCAGCTCTTCGACATAGACACCTGGGTAGGTCAGGGCAACAGGCATGGCACGTCCCTCGATGGAAGGTAGAACACGGCGTCCGGTCAGCTCGCGCTGCGGCCGACCAGGATGTCGACGGTGATGTCGTTATCTGAGGCGTTGGTGAAGGACAGCTTCGCTGCGCCGCTACCGAGCAGCGAGACCGCTCCGGATCCGGTCAGCGCGATCGGCCCGTCGAGCTTCGCGGTGACCGTTCCGGCGGTAAAGGTGAGCGCCGCATCCGCCTTCGATGGCTTGATGAATAGCAATGACACGCCGGTCCAGTTGCCGGGGCCCACCGTGACGTTGGCCGTACCTGGCGTCGGCGCGGCAGCCTTTGGCACAAGCACGGCCAGCTTGTCGTAACCGTCGACGACGACCGTATTGGCGTCGCTTAACGTCGGTCCGCCGATGACGGTGGCGGTAACGTTCCAGTTCAGTGTCTCGGACATGATCGGGTTGCTCTCGATGCGATTGAGTTCGGACGGACCTGGTCTATCTGTCTATTGCCGCGTTGGATCGTCTGGCATGCCGGACGACGGACCGGCGTACAGCGAACTGCCATCGGGTAGCGACACACGCGTGACGCGGCCCTGGACCAGCAATTGCCCGAGTGCCAGTTCAACCAGCGCGATGTCCACTTCGGCGTTACCTCCCAGCCACCATTCCCGGATGCCGCGCACGCTGTCCGCCGCACATGGATGCCCTTGCAGGTAATCCACGATCTGACGCTCGATGTCGAACAGGGCTTGCCTTGCATCGGTCATGGCATCTGCCACCGAACCATTGCAGGTCACCGAGCAAGGCGCATGCCAGCGTGGTGGCAGAGGCAAGTCATTGAAATCGTGGAGGCGGGATCGCCCCGATCGATGCGGGTGTGGCGTATTCGCCCGAGCGTCAGCCAAAGCAGGCGAGGCAAATTCGCCCGTACCTGAGTCCAATCGGCCACAGGCGGCGCGTGGCGATGCTCATGCGCTTGGACGGCGGCTTGACCTCTGTCCTGATTCGACAAGTGAGCGGTCTCTTTCCGGCAAGACCCCGGCTTGGTTTAGGGCAAAGAATTCCATCGTCGGAACTCGACGGGTCGCCGTTGCCGCGACGCGACTTCAAGGAACACATGCCGTGTGTAAGAGGTACCAGGGCACATTTGAAGGGCCTCGTACGGATAGCGCCGCAGCGCCGTTGGCCGTACGCACATTGTCGCGCTGTGGGAGCTTCACCAATGAATCTCAGTAAGTACCTTGCGGCTGCCGTTGTTGGCGGCACGATGTTGACCGGTGCATCGGCCTTCGCCGCCGATACGCGCCCTTCGGTGGTATTGGTTCATGGAGGTTTCGTCGATGGTTCCGGTTGGGAGGGCGTTTACGACATCCTGAAACACGATGGGTATGAAGTGACGATCGTCCAGAACCCGACCACCTCACTGTCCGACGACGTCGCTTTCACTCGCCGGGTACTGGAAAAGCTGCCTGGTTCCGTCGTTCTTGTCGGGCATTCCTACGGTGGCGTGGTGATCACGGAGTCGGGTAACGCGCCCAACGTCAAGGCGCTGGTTTACATCACGGCGTTCGCTCCGGACGCTGGCGAATCGGTTCAATCGCTGATCAAAAATCCGCCGCCGGGCGCACCGGTGCCGCCGATTCTGCCTCCGCAGGATGGATTCGTGCTGTTGGATAGCGGCAAGTTTCCTGCCTCGTTCGCCGGCGATCTGCCGCCCAAAAAAGCGGTGTTCATGGCGGACTCGCAGGTGCCGTGGGGCGTGAACGCCTTCGCGGGAGCCGTGACGCAGCCGGCCTGGAAAACCAGGCCGAGTTGGTACCTCGTCGTCACGGACGATCGGATGATCCCGCCGGTGGCGCAGCGCTCGATGGCAAAGCGGGCGAATGCTACTGTCGCGGAGACGAAGGGCAGCCACGCCATTTACGTGTCGAATCCCAATGTCGTCGCGACGCTGATCGAAGATGCGGCGAAGAAGGTGGCGACTCAAAGCAAGTAAGCGGTAAAGAGAAGGCCTCGAGTGGGGCCTTCTCTTTATGACGCGTTGCGTCTGAATGAGCCCGGCGACACGCCTGTCGCACCGGCGAAAACGCGAGTGAAGTGGCTTTGGTCCGCAAAGCCACAGACTTGCGCGACATCGGACAAACTCAATGCCGGCTCCCTGAGCAGAACTTTGGCCCGGGCGACCCGGCGACCCAGCAGATAGCGATAGGGCGGCTGCCCCGTGGATCGCACGAACAGTCGTGTGAAGTGTCGACTCGACATGCCGAATTCCTTAGCGAGGAAGGCAAGCGAGATATCCGAGTCAAGGCAGTCCTCGATCATATCGAGGCATCGTTGCAGATGATGCGCGGAGAGACCGTCCACATTGACGTCGATCGGGCAGGGCTGGCTACCGTAGGTGGCGCATATATGCGCGGCCAGCGCCATCGATACATGGTCGAGGAACAGCGCACTGACCTCGTGCGGGCGGGCGAGCACCGGTTGCAACGATCGCAGGAGTGCTTCGATGGTGGCATCGATCGCGGAGGCTCGATGGTCGGTGGGAAAGTCACTGAAGGTCCGGCCATGCTGCTCGGAGAATGCGGCGAGAAAATGTCGAGGCAGGTAGGCGTTGAGCATGTGAAAGGGGTCCAGCACTTCCACCTGAGGTCGACGGCGCAGATCGTGGATATGCATTGCCCCGCGCCGAAGATCGTAGCGTTTGGCCTCCTTCCCCTCGTAGAAAACCCGGGCGTGTCGACCTTCCACAAGACGTACGGACACCAGGTAGGCGTCGTCATAGGGAAAGGGGTCCGTCATGCCGTGACCGGCCCCGCCGATGACCTCGCTGAAAACAAGCGTGGATTTAAAGAGTCGGCGCGTGGAAAGCGAGGGTGCGGCGGGTCGACGAAGTGCGCGCAGGTGATCCTGGTAAGAAACCGTCATCCCGCCCCCCGAGGTCTACCAACGGGAGACAGTTTGCCAAGCCGTTGCCGCATAACACAAGGCTGCGCAGCACTGAAGGTGTGGGTGCGGAAGTCACCGCACCCACGAAAGATCAGATCTGCGTCATGCCGCCATCAACCACCAGTTCGGCGCCGGTGATGTAGCTGGCGTCGTCGGAGGCGAGAAACGACATCGCCTTGGCCATTTCGTCGGCACTAGCCGCGCGCCCCAGCGGGGTCTTGCTGGCCACATCGAGCAGGTACTGCTCAATGTCATCGTCGCTCATACCAAGCTCAGACTTGTAGGCCGGTGTGACCACCACGCCCGGAGCAACGATATTGACGCGGATATCCCTGCCCTTGAGGTCGGATGCCCAGGTGCGTACGAACGAGCGCAGGGCTGCTTTAGTTGCGGCGTAGACACCAAAAGCCGGTACGCCCTGGTTAGCCGTGATCGATCCGGTCACCACGATGGCGCTGCCTTTGCTCAATAGCGGCAACGCCTTCTGGACGGTGAACAACGTGCCTTTGACGTTGATGCCGAAGTACTTGTCGACCTGAGCCTCGGTGATCGTGCCGAGTGGGGCAAATTCTCCACCGCCTGCATTGGCGAACAGGAGGTCCAGGTGTCCATGCGCTTTCCCGATCGTGGCGAAGATGCGGTCCAGATGTGCTGCCACGGCGATGTCGCCTTGAATGGCGATCGCGCCGTGCCCGATGTCGGCCACGGCGGCGTCCAGTTCGGCTTGACGGCGGCCACTGATGAAAACCGTTGCGCCTTCGCGGACCAGTCGCCTGGCGGTCGCCAGACCAATGCCTGAACTGCCGCCGGTGACCAGCGCGACTTTGCCTGCGTGCCTGGTGGTGTGAACGTTGGTCAGGTCGGAAATGTGCATGAGGAACCTCCATTAAGCGGCGCATGCCGCCTTACGGATTTCAATCTATGAACTGTGGAATTCGAAATAAAGGGCTGATTTGTGGTTTCTTTATTTCCAGTGGGGAATAATCTATCCATCATCGAGGTGCGGTCATGGATCATCTGCAGGCTATACGCGCGTTCGCTCGCGTCGTTGAGACGGGTGGCTTCGGCCGTGCCGCGCAATCGCTACGCATGCCCAACGCCACGCTAAGCAAGGCCATCCAATCACTGGAAGCGCACCTCGGCATCAAGCTGCTTGAACGAAGTACGCGACGGGTCAGCGTGACCAACGATGGCGCTGCGTACTACGAACGCACCAGGCATCTGCTCACCGAGCTGGACGATATCGAGGCAACGTTGGGGCGTGCCCAAACCAGCCCGCGCGGACGTCTGCGGGTGGACACGGGAGGATCCATTGCCAGCGGCCTGCTGATCCCGGCGCTGCCGGAATTCTGCGCGCGCTACCCCGATATTCAACTGCAGTTAGGCGTTACCGACCGCACCGTCGATCTGATCGGCGAAAACATCGACTGCGCTATCCGCAGTACCGCCAACGATGGCGCGCTGATATCCCGAAAGATCGGTGTACTGGCCTGGACTACATGCGCCACGCCTGCCTATCTGGATCGATATGGCGTGCCAACCCATCCGCAACAGATCGTCGACGATGGATATCCCGTTGCCGGCTATTTTTCAGCGCACAGTGGGGTGGTGCCTCCCTTGCACTTTCAGCACCAGGGCCAGCCGCTGGTCATTGAGCCGTACTGCTATGTCATGGTCAACGATAGCAATGCGCATTTGGCCACCGTGTTGGCAGGCATCGGTCTGATACATACGCTGGACTTCATGGTTCGCCCGGCGATCGAGCGCGGCGATCTTGTCGCTGTTCTCGAGGACTGGCGGCCACCTGAGCTGGATGTGTTTATCGCTTACGCACCAAGTCGCGAGCTCAGTACGAAAGTGCGCGTATTCGTGGACTGGGTGGCAGAGCTCTTCCAACGCTGAAACACGTGCGTGTCGTGAGCCTCGTTTTCATCGAGCCGCCCACGCATTGGCGGACTATTGCGCCTGCTCACGGCAGGTTGCCAACCGGCGCTACTTTTTGTCTCGTCAGAGCGACAGATAGTCATCCGTCCCGATGATCTTTTCGCGATCCTGGAAAGAAACCATGTCTTCCTTCAGGGAGGCACTGTCCCCATCGCGGTGAATAGCATCGAGTACCCGCTGGCAAGCCATGATGGCGACCCGTTGGAGGTCGGACGGAATAATCACCAATCGATAACCGAGCTCGCGCAGTCGCTCCCGTGGAACCAGGGGTGTCTTGCCGCTGTAGAACATGTTGATCAGCTTCGGTTGTGGAATCAGACGTGCGATCTCCTCAATCTGCTCGACTGTCTCCGGGGCCTCTACGAAGATGACGTCGGCGCCCGCTTCGAGGTAAGCATGCGACCTGTCGATCGCCGCTTGAAAGCCGTCGGTCGCGATGGCATCCGTTCGCGCGATGACCACGAAGTCGGGATCGGTCTGGGCATCCTTTACGACCTTGATCTTGTGGACCATTTCCGTTGTCGAGATCAGCGACTTGTCGTCGAGGTGACCGCAGCGCTTTGGAAATGTCTGGTCTTCGATGTGCAGGGCCGCCATGCCGATGCGCTCGAACGCGCGGATCGTGCGTCGCGCGTTGGCGGCATTCCCGAATCCCGTATCGGCATCCGCGATGATCGGCACGCCGGTGACTTCGGCCATCTGTTCGAGCCGTTGCTGGACTTCGGTAAGACTGAGGAGTCCGATATCCGGAAAACCGCAACTCCGGGCAATCGCTCCGCCGCTTGCGTAGATGAGTTCGAAGCCGGCCTGCTCGACCAACCGCGCCGTCATGCCATCGAACGCTCCCGGCGCGATATGAATGTCGTTGCCGTCGATCATCCGACGAATGCGTGTCGTGGCTTTCATGGATTTCCTTGGGGACGTGGTCGGAGCCAGAACAAGATAGCGCTGAAGCGTGCCTGCGTCAGGGTAGAGCGATCTGTCCAAAAGCAACCTTCGGTCGAATGGTTGCCATGAACATCCGACCATTTCGCGGCGCGATAGCGCATCGGTCGAAGGCCGGGTTTTTGCAGCGCAGCGTGACACCTTCCGGCTTTAGCGTCTTAATCTGTCCCCAGGGGATTTAGATCGATCTAAGTCAAAAGTGATTCGGGTCATGCCGTGGCCGCGAAGCATCCGAATGGCTTGGACGGGGTGGGGAGGGCTGAAGGACGTGCGCATCGAGCGCCGTCCGCGCGTTGCCGTTTCCCGCCAGACCTGCCGAGGGGAATGGGAAGCCGTCACATGAAACCAAGAACCGCCCGTATTTTCATGATCACAAACTCGCGCGGCACATGCGTGCCCGCGTTCGCGAGAACTATTGCCAGCAGCATGGATAGTTGCCGCCGTATTCCCCGTACCAGTCAGTAGGCGGGAAACAACACGTTCTGTCGCCACGTTGCCTCTCGTCCACCGACGATCGCAACAAGGGTAACCGCTGCCTTGGGCAAGGTTGCAACAGGCCTTTGCGGTAGAGCATCCGGGAATTTGAAGCATCCATCGCCGACGAGCCGCAGGCCCGTTGATTGCCGAAAATTTGGATCGATCCAACTCGATGAGGAAGGAGGCCACATGCAGCGATAAATCGCGCATCTGAAGCAGTGATGTAACGGGGGGATTACCGCGCCGGTTCCACAAGGGCGCACACCACTGAGGGGAATAAAAAGAAATGACTTATCTGCCACACATGCTTAAGCGCAAGCCGCTGTACGCCGCGCTCGCCTCGGCGACCTTGTCATTCGCCGGCTACCTGGGGGTGCCCGCGTTAGCCTTTGCGCAGACATCGGTGCCTGCCGCAACGACAGCACTCGCGCCGGCACAAACGACCGATAGCCCGACGGCGAAGAAGAACGTCAAGGACAAGAAGGCAGATAAGGAGAAAAACGAGGGCACAACCAATCCCACGAACCTGGACACGGTCGTCGTTACGAGCTATCGCCAGTCGATCGACCAGAACGTGATGGACAAGCGCGATGCCAATGCCATCGTCGAGGTCATCAACGCGCAGAACATCGCGCAGTTCCCCGCCAAGAACATTGCCGACGCGCTTGCGCACGTGCCTGGCGTGGTCATCAGCCGCGAATCCGGTGAGGGCAAGACGGTCAGCATCCGTGGCCTTTCGCCCGAGCTGACGCTGACCGAATTGAACGGCAACTACGTGGCCTCGGCCGATACCTCGACCGGCCTGACGCGCTCGTTTAACTACACGCTGATGCCGGCCAACATGTTTTCGGAAATCAAGCTCTATAAGAGCCTGGAAGCACGCCTGGACGAAGGCGGCATCGGCGGCAATGTGGACCTGCGCACGCGCCGCCCGCTGGAGATGAAGGCGAATGACGGCTTCGTGTCCGTCAATGGAGCGGGCTCCGACAACAGCAACAAGATCACTCCCCAGGTGTCGGCCCTGTGGTCCTGGAAGAACAAAGACGAGACCTTCGGCGTCCTGGTCGCGGGCTCGTACCAGAAGCGCCGGGAAGTCGATTACATGGCCAACGCCTCGAGCTGGCACTGGTGGGGCAACGACTGCACCGACCGGGCCACGTGCACCGCGCCGCCGACGGACGTGCATGGCAATCCGTACGGCAGCGACGTGGCACCCAACATCGACCTGTGGTCCGGCGGCGGCGTGGTCGACCAGGCCGGCAAAAGCTATTCGGGTTACTGGATGCCGCAGCAGTTCGCCACGAGCCGGAACCAGCTGGACCTGAAGACCAAGGGCGCCCAGGCCACCATGCAGTTCAAGCCCAGCGACCATTTGCTGCTGACCGGTAACTACTTCCGCTTCGAGCGCCAGCAAACCCAGATCACCAATACCCTGGAAGTGCCCGAGTGGGGCCTGCCCGGCAACAGCAACTATGCGGACCAGCAGGGCCGGCTGCTCGCGCCCAACGGCCTGACGTTCGACCCTTCGCACACGGTTGTGACCGGTGCGAACTACGTCCTTCCGCCCAAGGGCCAGGGCTGTAACTCGTTGACGAACCCGGTCACCGGCGCGCAACGCCAGGCGGTGGACGTCTGCTCCACGGAGATCCCGTGGTTGAACGGCAACTACTCCGTCGAAAAGGCTACCTCGCAGACGCTCAACCTCGAAGGCGAGTGGGATAACGGCGGTAGCCTCAGCGGAACGTTCAACGTCGGCCGCACGTGGGCGAAAGGCGGCCCGTCGGTGGAGCTCAACATGGCCGCCAAGCCGCGCAACTTCGTCGACGGCCAGTGGGTAGATGGCAGCAACGGAGCCGCGTGGACGTTGAACGGCAAGCCGACTCTCACGGCCTCGTCTGCCGTGCTGCAGAACATGTTGGCCGGCGGCGGACAGGTGGACCTTGGCTCGACCGGCTCCAACATGGTCAATACCAGCAACTCGCAGAATTTCGCCCAGGCGGACTTCACGTGGGCCTTCGATTCCAACTGGATGCAATCGCTGCAGTTTGGCGTCAAATACCGCGACAACCACGCCGAGCAGCAGAGCAACGAGGTTCGGTGGTACTGCAAGGGCACGACGTCGCAGTTCCAGACCTGCGATCCAAACGCCGGCCAGCTTCCCGCGGGTTTCCTCCAGGCGAACTCGCTCGACGGCAGCACCGGGGCATACAACGACAACGTCTTCCCGGCGATCAATTTCCCGGCTTACTACAACTACCTCAACTCGACCTACGACCGGGCGCTCTACAACAAGCCCCAGAACAAGTCCTCGATCCAGGAGAAAATCGGTGCAGCTTATGTCCAGGCCAACTTCGACACGGGCACGGTTCGCGGCAACGTGGGCTTGCGCTTTGTCACCACCAAACAGGACCTCACCATCGCCGACGAGATCACCACCAACAACGCGGTGTATTACCACGATGGGGGCGGCAACATCCTGATCTGTCCGACCACGGGCAAGAACATCGGCGGTGGCGCGTGCGCACCGGGTGACTTCCAATACCTCCCGCGCGAACAGTCGGTGATCGAGACGTTCTCCAATGCCTCCACGGCGAAGCGTTACAACAAGCTCCTGCCCAGCTTCAACATCGCGTGGACTTTCGCGGACGACTTCGTGCTGCGCGCCGCCGGTTCGCAGGCGATGGCCCGTGCCAACTACACCGACCTGGCCCAACTGGGCAGCCTCACCAACAACACCCAGGCTTACTACAACGACCGCAAGCAGTTTGGCGCACCCTTGCCGGGTTGGTACGGCAGCGGCGCGAACGCGGACTTGAAGCCGTTCACGGCGACGCAATTCGACCTGGCGGGCGAGTGGTACTACGCGCCGCACTCGGTCGTGGGCATCGATCTTTTCGAGAAGAAGGTGAAGAACTTCATCGTACCGGTTACCGTCAACAACATTACTGTGAACGTCGGCGGCACGCAGCAGAACTTCATGCAGTACAGCACCAATGCCAACGGCCGCTCGGGCACGTCAAAGGGCATTGAGCTCTACACGCAGCACACCTGGGACTCGGGCTTTGGTTACATCGCCAACTACACGCTCAACAAAACCAACGAGACCCCCGTCTCGCTCGGCGACACGCAGGTCGGCAAATCGGAGCTGATCGGCAGCGCCAAGTACGCGGCCAACGTTTCGGTGTTCTATGAAAAGCATGGGCTGCTGTTGCGTGCCAGCGACAACTTGACCGGTCGCACCATGCAAGGGTTGTCGGCGGGTCTTCCCATCTATTCGCAGCCCTACCGTCAGATCGACCTGAACGGCGATTACGAGTTCAACAAGCACCTGATGTTGACCGCGTCGATCATCAACCTGACGAAGTCGACGCCCCATGAGTACCTGGGCAGCGATACGAGGGCGCGGCTCTATCAGCTCGAATACGCCGGACGCCAGTACTACATGGGCATCACGTACAAGTTCGGCGATGGCGGTTGAAAGAAGACGAGCGGGGTCGGGCTTCTCGCCTGACCCCGCGCAACGGCAAGCGTGCCTTCATTTCAGTCGCAGGAAGACATCATGAACACCTCTCCCGCACGCGTTCGTCGTCGTGCACCTCTCGTCGTGGCGCTATCGATCTTCGCACTCGGAAGCATGGGCGTGGGCCATGCCACGAACGGCAACCCACCTCCCTCCGCGGGGTCGGCGGTCGATGAAGCCAACCCTCTGGTCGGCACCGCGCCGCTGGACCGGCAAGCACTGATCGGCAATGCGCCCCCACCGGGCGAACCGTTGTATTCGGGCATGACATCGCCGGGCGCGAGCCTGCCGCAGAGTGCGACCGAAGCGGCGCCGGTCAACATCAATGCCGATCTGAGCTTTGCGACGGGCGTCCCCGTGTCCTATGCCTATGGCCGTCCGGCCATGATCGGTTTTTCCGGCGGCGGCGCGACGTACGGTGCACGCGCCGCGCCGATGGTCATGCCGGTCGTAGGTGACTGGACCGTGCCGCCGGACTACGCGCAGTCGTATTACGACAAGGCGAGCGAGAAGGCGTCGCCCGGCTACTACGCGGTCGAGCTGGATACGTTCCACACCCGCGTCGAACTGACGGTGACGCAGTGGACCAGCCTGATGCGTTTCACCTTTCCGGCGAGCCATCGCTCGAATATTGTCGTCAACCTGCGCCGCCCGGGCGGCGATGTCGAGGTGGTGGGCGACCGCACCATTCGCGGCGTCGATGCGGGCGGGCGCGCGGAGCACTATTCGGACGGCCCCTGGTTCGTTGCGGAGTTTTCGCGTCCGTTCGCTGGGTTCGGCACGTTCCACGCAAACGTCAACGACAAGGGCGAAGGACTCGGTAACGAAGACGTGCAGGCCGATCGCCGCACGGTGTCCGGTAGCTACGCGGGCGCCTACGTCACCTTCGACACGCAGGCCGGCGAGCAGGTGCTGATGAGGATCGCCCACGGTCATAGTGCAGAGGAAGCTGAGCAGCGGCTGCATGCTGCGGACGGGGATTTCGAGCGCGTGCGTACCCGGGCGCGCGCGACCTGGGCGCAAGTGTTCGATCGTGTCGACGTCACCGGTGGCACGCCGAAGCAGCGCGCGCTGTTCTACTCGACGCTTTATCACGCCTTTGCCAGCCCGCGCCTGATCGCGCGCAAGGGCGAGCACTACACCGGCGCGGACGGCCACGTCCAGGTCGCCGGCTACGACCGCTATGGGCCGGTGCCGTTCTGGGATACGGGCCGCAACCAGATAGCATTGCTGATGTTGCTCGAGCCGCAGGTTGTACAGGACATCATGCGCTCCGAGCTGGACATGGCGCGCGAACGCGGCTACATGAACACCTCGTTCCACGGCGACCACGCGGTGTTCCTCTACGATGGCGCATGGCAGCGTGGCATCCCGTTCGACTACGCCGCCGCGTACGAGTATCTGCGCAAGAACGCGACCGATCCCAAAGGACCGCGCGGTTACCTCGCGGAATACATGAAGAACGGCTGGATCGCCGACATCGTCCCGCCGGGTAATCCGAGCCCGCCCTACGCGGGCGGCAAGGCAGGCGTCGCCACCACGCTCGAATACGCCTGGGACGATCACGCGCTCGCCGATGTCGCCCGCCGGCTCGGCAGGAAGGACGACGCCGGGATGTTCCTGCGCCGCGCCGCGAACTACCGCAACGCGTTCGATCCGTCGGTGGGCTTCTTCCGTGGACGCACCGAGGATGGCCAGTGGATTTCGCCGTTCGATCCGGCCGAGCCTTACTACAACTTCATGATGAAGGAAGCCTCGGGCTGGTCCACGCTGTGGCTGGTACCGCACGATGTGCAGGGTTTGATGAATCTGCTAGGTGGGCGCGACGCGTTCAACGCCAAGCTCGATGCTTTCTTCTCCACGCCGTACCAGCCCAAGGGCATCTGCCGCGACTGCACGGGCCTGATCGGCCAGTACGTGCAGGGTAACCAGCCGGACCAGCAGGCGGCCTATCTCTATGCATGGAGCGGCCAGCCCTGGAAGACGCAGGCGCTGACACGCCGCATCCTCGCCGAGTTGTACGGAAGCGACGCCACGGGCTACGGCTATCCCGGCATGGACGACCAGGGTTCGACTTCGTCCTGGTATGTGCTCAGCGCGATGGGCTTCTACCCGGTCGATCCCGCCAGCCCGGACTACATCATCGGCAGCCCGATCTTCGACCGCGTCCGCCTGCGTCTGGGCAACGGCAAGGTTTTCGAAATCGTTGCGCGCAACAACTCGGACCGGAACATGTACATCCAGTCCGCCACGCTCAACGGCAAGCCGTGGACCAAACCCTGGTTCAGCCATGCCGACATCGCGAATGGCGCCACGTTGGTGCTCACGATGGGGCCCGCGCCAAACAAGACCTGGGGCACCGATCCGCACGATGCGCCGCTTTCCATGTCGGCGGACTCGCGAGACTGATGGGGAATCACGAATGACGAGCAACATCATGGTACGGGGCGCGAGCACCTGGATTGGGATGGCCGTGGCCATGGGCTTTGCCCCGATGGCGATAGCGGCGCAGGATCGGGCGGCTGTCTGGAACGGCAAGTTGGCGCCATTGGCCACGCCGTGGACTGCCGAGGTGTCGCCCGGCAACGCGTTGTCCGCGTATCCGCGGCCACAGCTGGCGCGTCCGTCGCTGGAGCATCCTCAATGGATGAGCCTGAACGGGCTATGGCAGTACGCGGCAGGCGACGGGCAAAGCCCGCCGCCGTTCGGCCGGACGCTGAAGGATCGGGTGCTGGTGCCGTATCCGATCGAATCGGTGCTGTCGGGCGTGCAAAAGCATTCGGACTTCATGTTCTACCGGCGATTGGTGGACGTGCCGGCTGCCTTCACCGCGCAGGGCCAGCACGTGCGGCTGAATTTCGGAGCGGTGGCGCAGGACGCCACGGTGTATGTCAACGGGTTGCAGGTGACGCGCCATATGGGCGGCTATACGTCCTTCGGTGCGGACATCACGCAGGCACTTCGCCCGCACGGCCCGCAGGAGATCGTCGTCGCCGTGCATGCGCCAGTGGACGGCGCCAACGCGATGGTCGGCAAGCAGCGGCTGAAACCCGAAGGTATCTTTTACACCGCGGCCTCGGGCATCTGGCAGTCGGTGTGGATAGAACCGGTGCCGGCCACCAGCCTGGCGCAACTGAACTTCACGCCGGCACGCAGCCTGGACGCCTTCACGGTGACTTCAAAGCTGCAAGGCGGCAGCGACGACGCCACGCTGCATGTCGTCGCCTATGCGGATGGCAAGCCGGTGGGCGAGGCGAGCGGACCGGCAGGCAAGCCGCTGCATCTGGCCATCGGGCATCCGCGTCTGTGGAGTCCGCAGGATCCATTCCTGTATACCTTCAAGGCCACCCTTGCGCAGGGCGACCTTCGCGACGAAGCGACCAGCTATGCCGGTCTGCGCACCATCGCCATCGAGAAGGTGCGCGGACGCAATCGCATCGTGTTGAACGGCAAGCCGACCTTCCTGCTGGCCACGCTGGACCAGGGCTACTGGCCGGACGGCATCTACACCGCGCCCACCGACGAGGCGCTCAAGTTCGACATACAGAAGACCAGAGACCTGGGCTTCAACACCATCCGCAAGCACATCAAGGTGGAGCCGGCGCGCTGGTACTACTGGGCCGACCGCCTCGGCCTGATGGTATGGCAGGACATGCCGGCGCTGCCGACCGGGCGCAACGACAAACTCAGCGACGCCGACAAGGCCGGATTCCGCGCCGACGTCTCGGCCATCGTCGAACAACTAAAAGGCGAAACCTCGATCATCGGCTGGATCCCCTTCAACGAGGGCTGGGGCCAGTGGAACATTCCGGCCGCCGCCGAGCTGGCAACGCAGATCAAGCAACTCGACCCCTCGCGCCTGGTCGACGCGCGCAGCGGCCTCAATTGCTGCGACACCAAGGGCGATCCACACGCCGGCGACGTCTACGACGTGCATGACTACCAGGGGCCCGGCCTACCCAGTCCGGATGCAGAGCGAGCCTCCATGGACGGTGAACACGGCGGCCTGACACTGGGCGTTCCCGGCCATGTCTGGCCCAACACGCCAATTAACCCCTACGGCGCGGTGAAAGACAGCACCGCGCTGACCGACGGCTACGTCGCCAATACCGCCGTGCTGCGCGACAAGGGCGTGGCCAAGGGCATGTCCGGCAGCGTCTACACCCAGATCACCGATGTCGAGGGCGAGCACAACGGGTTGTTCACCTACGATCGCAAGATCGAAAAGGTGGACGAGGCCAAGGTGCGCGCGATCAATGAGGCGACGATACGCGCAGGCGGGCAACCCTGAGACCTGCGCATGCTGGATACGATCCCAGACGGACAAACCGCCTGGGCAGGGGTATTGAGGACGAGACTTTTGTGTCGACCACAATGACTGTTCGCCCTACAAGAGTACTTGCCGTGTTCGCGCAAGGAACTGGTGGATCTCGTCCTCGGTTCTGGTGTCGATCATATACACCGGCCGCTTTCCGTTCGGGCAAAGCAATCGTGGCGTCGTGCCAAATAAGCGGCAGATCAACGGACGTTCGCTATAGACCTCGCAGCCATGCTTGCCAAGATATGGACAATTCAGTTCGGACAATGCGGCTGTATGTTCGGCCTCGGTCTTGGCAGGCAGTCTCGCCACTTCTTCGGAGGACGCCGTCACCGGTCCGCAACAGTCGTGGCAGCCCACTATGCAGGTAAACGACGGGATGCGCTGACGCAGTGCTTCGATGGTTCGGTCATTCGGGGTCATCGTGTTCCGGATCGGTTTGCCGCTCGGAAGATGAGTCCCGAACGCATAGTTGTTGCGATAGCGCCAACGCGGCCTCGTAGTTGTCGACGAAATACAACTCGCCCTCGTGCGGATGCAGTGCCATCGCCCGGATCACCCGCTGTGGCTGCGGTTGCAAACCGGAGACGATAAGTACGATACCGCGTCGGCGGCAGCGCTCCAGCAAGGTTTTGAGTGCATGGACGCCGCTGGCATCGATGATGGGCACCAGCCGCATGCGCAGAATGAAGACCCTGGTGGCCTTCTGAAATTGATCGAGCAAATCATCCAGCCGATTGGTCGCGCCGAAAAACAACGGGCCGCTGATCTGGAATACCTCGACACCCGGCGGTAGCCGGGCACGTTGTGAGGCGTCGTCACCCGCGACGCGGTCGTCGCCGTTTTCGTCGAGCAGTTTGATGCCCGCACTGACTTCGACCGCGTTCGCCATGCGGAACATGAAGACGAAGGCCGACACCACGAGACCGACCTCGATCGCGACGGTGAGATCGAAAAACACGGTCAGGCCGAAGGTCAGCAGCAGCACCAATCCGTCACCTTTCGGGGCCGATAAGGTATGGCGGAAGTGCTCGATCTCGCTCATGTTCCAGGCCACCACCAGCAATACGGCGGCAAGGGCGGCGAGCGGCACGAACTTCATCAGTGGCGCCAAAACCAGCATGAAGACCAGCAGCAGAGCGGCGTGGATCATGCCGGCTAGCGGAGTCCGGCCACCGGCACGTATGTTCGTCGCTGTGCGCGCAATGGCCCCGGTGGCGGGAAGGCCGCCAAACAAAGCGGAGCCGACATTGGCGAGGCCCTGTGCCACCAATTCGCCATTGGACCGATGTCGCGTGCCAGTCATGCCATCCGCCACCACAGCAGACAACAGCGATTCCACACCCGCGAGAAAGGCGATGGTGAACGCACTGGGAAGCAGCTCGCGTGTGCGCTCGAACGGAATATGCGGAACATCGAAGATCGGCAGACTCGAAGGCAATCCACCGAACCGGCTGCCAATCGTCTCCGCGGGCAAGACGAAGCCCACACTCAGTGCGGTGCAGACCAGCAAGGCGATCAGGAAGCCGGGCCATCCCGGCCGCCAGTGGCGTGTCGCCACGATCACGGCGAGACTGACCAGCGTGAGCGTCACGGCAGCCGGTTGCATGGTCGGCAGCTGATGTATATATGCGACCCAGCGCCCGAGAAAATCGGCTGGCATGGTAGCCATAGTCAGTCCGAGTGCGTCCTTTACCTGGCTGGAAAAGATGCTGACGGCGATCCCCGCGGTGAATCCTGTGATTACCGGCTGGGGCATGTACTTCATCAGGGTACCCAGGCGCAAAAGCCCGGCGCCGATCAGCATCAGGCCGGCCAGAAGCGTGCACAGGATCAGGCCACCGAAGCCGAATTTCTGGATGACCACGAACACCACCGGAACGAACGCCGCTGTCGGCCCGCCAATCTGCACGCGCGAACCGCCCAGTGCCGATATCAGGAAGCCCGCGACGATGGCCGTATAAAGCCCTTTTTCCGGCGTGGTGCCGCTGGCAATCGCCAACGCCATAGCCAGCGGCAACGCCACGATGGCAACTGTCAGGCCCGCGATCGCATCGCTGCGCAGGTCGCGCCAGCCGTAGCCCTCGGACAGCACGGTGTACAGCTTTGGCACATACAGCCGCAGGTACTTGCGGGCATTGACCGTGTCCATCGTTCCCCCTGGAGCAAAGCAACGTCGATGATAATAGTATTATCATCTACTACACATTCCATGTGACTCTGGATAGCCTAGTATGCCCATCGAGAACCGTACCGCTCGCCTGACCATCCTGATCGACCCACGCAAGAAGGCGGTCTTCGAGCGCCTGTGCGCGGACGAGGACACGACGCCATCTCAGGTGGTACGTCGCCTCATCCGCGAATACATCGAGAGTGCCTCGGGACGGCCATGGCATGCGGAGGACGAGGTATCTTCCGATGAGGCTTCCGCGGAACAAGGGAGTCGCCGTGTCAGCGGCCGGTAAGCCCAGCGTCGCCGCTGCGACGGCCGGGAAAAGCACCTCGCAGGCGATGGTCGGATTGCGCCCGGAGCAGGTCGCGTTTCTGGGCGAATACGCGGCCAGTACCAAGGACAGGCATGTGTTCGTGCAGATCCTGTGCTGGCCCGCCGTTCCGGTGGCGTGGGCCACGCTGACTCAGACAGCCGCGAGCTTGCGGCAACTGCGCGGCGATACGATGGCGCTCTGCATGCCCCCCAAGGGCGGCACGTCCTGGATTCACGACGTGGCACCACAGTTGGGTTTGCCGCTTGAGCGCGATCCCGGTGCAGCGGAAAGCACACTGGCTTCCTTGATTCGCCGCCTTCCGGTTCGATTTGCAGTCGCCGTGGTCGAACAGGAAGCGCGTCAGGCCCAGGTGGCCGACGCGCTGCGCCATCGTTCCCTGTTCTCCGGATGCCTGACCGCCTATGGCGCCTATCTCAAGAGCACGAACCAGGCGGCATGTCGTGTCGTGATTGCGCCGAACGGGGAACCATTACAGAACGATGCGCGGCAGCAGATCTATCGCGACGTGTTGCCGCATCTGGATAGCGCGTCCCGACTCGGCGCACTCGAGCTGACGTTCTGGCCGGAGGCGACGGTGCCAGTGCCGCTGGAGATGGCTCAGTTAGCGGCCGCTGCCGTAGGTCGGCACGTCCAGCAGCCGACCCAGCCGAGTCCGCTCTTCGAGGCGGTTCGCGCGCACCTGGCGCCTCCGTCTCGTTTTCATGTGGTAGGTCGTCAAAGGTAGCGTAAGTGAGTGTGCAGGGATGGGCGGCCTATCCGAGGCGGACCAGGTTTTGATACGAAGCGTTTGGGCAGACGTATGCCGTGCGACTCATTGGGAAGGCTGCGACTTATCCATTGGGAGTGACGCCGCGGATCGGGCACTCCATAGTCGTTCACGTGGCTCAGCGATATCGCTCGTTCGGGTGGCATCCTACGAATGGAAATGATGCTTTGCCAGGGCGCTTTTGTCCTGCCCCGTTGGCGCTTCGCCGCATCACTGACTGTGACGACAAAACGACATATTTGTCCTTCTAGATAAGAGAACTTTCCCGTGAACACGTCTGATATTTCAGCTTGCCCGCTTTGCGGCATGGAAAACACCTACGCCGACGGCGACATGTACATCTGTCCCGATTGCGCGCACGAATGGCCTCAGCGGTCGATGAGCGTCGAGGAAAGCGCCGCCCTGGTGCGCGACGTCCATGGCAATGTGCTCGATAACGGTGACTCCGTCGTGGTGATCAAGGACCTGAAAGTGAAAGGATCGTCCATTCCGCTCAAGCAGGGTTCGATCATCCGCAATATCCGCCTGGTGGAAGGCGATGCCGAGCACATCGAAGGGAACTCGGACAAGATCAAAGGTCTTGTGCTCAAAGTGTGCTTTCTGAAAAAGACCTGAGCGTTCGCTAATCGTCATCGGTAAACCGGACGGAGGTGGTTAAACCCACTTATTGCCTCCGTCCCGGTTTCCTGGGCGGTGCCTTGGCATGACGGCGGCCATGGCGTCGGAGTGACGGAGATGGCAAGCGGCAAGAGTACATCCGACTCTTTCGTGGTCCGCGACGGGCAAGGATCGATGAATCCCGATCCCCCGATGACCATCACGGTCGCGGACGGCGAGATTTCGTACTACGCGTGCGGACGCGACGTCGGTGTCTTGCCCGAGACGACGTATACGGGAATCGGAAAATACGTACTGAATGTCGACAAGGCTAGCGCGCAACAAATCGACTCGTTGAAAGCGGCCTTGAGTAGCCGTACTTTTGCGCCGGCGGAAGGCATCGGCAGCGGCACGGTGCTCGACTTTTCATTCGAGAAGGACGGCCGGCACTATGAGGGCGAATACAACTACAGGATGGGCGAAGCGTTCAACGCCCGGCTCGAACCGTTCTATCGGATCGCCGACAAGTCCTGAAGAACGGTCGACCGGAGATCAATCTTCATCCCGTGTTCGCCGCGCATTCGGGCAAGTACGGATTCGTTGTCGATCTCACATTCGGCAACGAAGGGCGGAAGGAAGTCAGCATCGCGGGCCCCGATACCTGGTCGCCCGACCTCACGCGCCCGGATCAGTACAACGTGCAGATCGGCGCGATCAACCGCGCCGGCACCTCCTTCTACGTGCGCCTCGTAAGCCGCTATCTGAGCGACACATCGCGCCGCTACGGCAAGGCAATCGTAGTGAAACCGGGCGAAGCGGTCACGCTGACTTTTCAGGTTCCTTACTCCGCCGTCACGTTAAACAGCACCCCTTCGTCGCGTCGGATTACATCGGGAAGCTATCGCTTCACCGGCCAGATGACCGTCGACTTTCTCGCGCCGGCCGAGCTGCACGGCAAGATCCGTACGCCGATGAACGATGTGCAGTCGGTCGATCTGCAGGCGCCGTGATATCGCGGCGATGGCGCGTACCGCAGCAGCCAATTCGTCGTCAGGGCATTCGCGATGATGTTGCTCGTCAACAACCGGATTCAGGATTGGCTGGAGTTGACGTACTCGGGAAAAGCCAAAAACGTAGCATTGAAGTACAAGATGGCGGAGATGGAAATGTGGCAACTGGACATGGCAACCAAAGGCTGAACGATGGAGTACACCGGTCTTATCAACAAGTACAAGGTCAATCGCCCGCTTACGGAGGAAGAGCGTCGGAACCGGCTCGATCCCGCCCAACGGCTGGAGGTTTCGCCGAACTACTTCAGCTCGACGATCAGGATGAATAGCCGCTACCTGGAGGTCGCGGACAAGTACTACGGCTGGAAAGGGGCGCTGACGTTCGTGACGAGCGCCCTGATGGTCATCTGTCTGGGCATTACATGGATCTGCGCGGATATCTTCTTCGTCGATGGATTGATGGGCAACGCCGGCGAGCGAGCGGCCAATATGCTTCTCGGCGGCGGCCCGTTGCTGTTGGGCATCGCTATGACTTCCGCCCTCGTTTGGCTCATCTCCAGGGAGTGTTTTCGCTTTACGCATTATCCGATTCGCCTGCAACGGGATCTGCGGATGGTGCATGTGTTCCGGCTGGATGGAACCGTACTTTCCGTCCCGTGGGATAAGGTTTTCTTCGCGCTGGGCCGAGGCAATCGACCCTTCGGCATTCAAACGTGGGATGTGCGCGGACATGTGCTCGGCGACGATGGCGTTACCGTCGTGGAGACGTTCTGCTTTGCGCTGGCGTGGCCGGAGAAAGAAGAGCTTCACCGGTATTGGGAATATGTCCGGCGGTATATGGAAGAGGGCGCGGCGGCGATCGTGCCTTATACGCTTGCGTATCTACCCATTTCCGAGCGGCGCGAAACCTGGCGGTTCGGTTTGTTGCGGCTCGCGCTGAATCTGCCTGGCCAGACCTTTGCGCAATTGATTCTGTCGCCGGCTTTGTTGCTGTTCTCGTTCGCTCGATGGTTCGCCATGCGAAGCTGCAGGATTCCGATCTGGCCGAAGCAGATCGAAGATGCTTGCGTAGTCGACGCCGGCGATCCTTTCGCAAAGGACGCCAGCTCGAATCCTGACCGATTCTGGAAGGTGATGTGAGATGCAGGCCGCGACGTCGCTCGGGCAAACGGAGCTACCTGGCATGGCGTCGTGGGTCCAGGGATACCTGAAGAGATCGCTGCCACAAACATGGGCCAGAGCGCCCAAGCCGCGCATCCCGACAGTCTGATCGGAAGAATCCGACCTGTCGCCGTCCCACGAATGCGGAGGGTCGTCCGACTCAGCGGTTCTTCGGCATTCTGCTAGGGCAAAGTGTCGCGCTTGGCGAAGATGCTTGCCATTTCCGCCATGTTCTCGGTTCCCCAGGTGCACAGTGGGATGATCGCGTCAGCCAAGCTGCGACCGAGTGGGGTCAGCGTGTAGTCCACGCGCGGAGGCACTTCCTTGTAGTCGTTCCGCGCCAGCACACGATCGGCCTCCAGATCCTTCAATTGCTGGATCAGCACCTTGTCGCTGACGCCCGGGATCAAGCGCTTGAGCTCGCCGTAGCGCTTCGGGCCGTTGCGCAGGAAAAACAGGACCAGCGGTTTCCACTTGCCCGAGATGATGCGGAGCGTGGCGTTGAGCCCGCAGCCGGGATCGCAGGTTTGAGCAGGCGTCGTCATTCTTTGATACTTACCAAAAAGTGCATACTTGTCCTTAGGTTATCAGAGTCGCATCCTTGTCCTCAAGTAAGCAGTCCCTTGCTTCCGTACAACTTGAACAAAGGATGCACGACATGACCAGACTGAATGGAAAGACCGCCGTGATCACCGGCGGCGCTACCGGCATCGGCCGCGCCGCGGCAAAGCGCTTCATCGAGGAAGGTGCCTTCGTCTTCATTTTCGGCCGCCGGCAGGAAGCGCTCGACGCCGCAGTGGCCGATCTCGGGCCCAATGCCCGCGCGGTGAAGGGCTCGGTCTCCGATGTGGCCGACCTCGACCGACTCTACGCGGCGGTGAAGGCCGAGCGCGGAACCCTCGACATCGTCTTCGCCAATGCCGGGGCGGGAAGCCAGCTTCCGCTTGGCCAGATCACCGCCGAGCATATTGACGAAACCTTCGATACCAATGTGAAGGGTACGATCTTCACGGTCCAGAAGGCGCTGCCGTTGATGGGCGAGGGCGGTTCGATCATCCTGACCGGATCGAGCGCCGGTACCACGGGCGCCCCGGGAATGAGCGCCTACAGCGCGAGCAAGGCGGCAGTGCGCAACCTCGCGCGGACCTGGGCGGAGGACCTGAAGGGCACCGGCATCCGGGTAAACGTGTTGTCGCCCGGGGCGACGGCCACCGAACTCGCGAAGGAAGCGTTAGGCGAGGAGGGCCAGAAGGTCTTCGCCTCGATGACTCCGCTCCAGCGCATGGCCGATCCGGCGGAGATCGGAGCGGTGGCCGCCTTTCTCGCGTCGCGGGACAGCAGCTTCATGACCGCCAGCGAGGTCGCCGTCGACGGCGGCCTGGCGCAACTCTGACGCGCTAGGGCCGGCCGGGCGCTCCGTCCGATGATTCGGAGCACCCGTAGGGCTCGGTGAACTGAAGGAAAATATATATGAGCTACGCAATTATCGGTTTCGGCAAGATCGGCCAGGCCCTGGCCAAGGCGTTTGCCCGCAACGGCGTCGAAGTATCCGTTGCAACCACGCGCGACCCGGAAAGCTTTGCATCCGATGCGGCCGCGATCGGACCCCAGATCATTCCCAAGAAACTGGCGGAAGCGGTCAAGGCGGACATCGTCTTTTTGGCCGTCCGTTTCGAGTCGCACCCGGATGTCGCGAAGGCGCTGCCCAACTGGCAGGGAAAGACCATCATCGATGTGACGAATGCCTACGGCGTGCCCCCTGAGGAACTGGGAGGACGGCCTTCTTCCAGGGTCGTCGCGCAGGCTTTCTCTGGTGCAAGACTGGTTAAGGGCTTCAACCATTTGGGCGCTGCCGTCCTTGCCCAAGACCCGGCCGTACATGGTGGCAGGAGAGTCGTGTTCCTGGCGAGCGACGATGACGGCGCCGCAGCGGAGATCGGTGCGCTTGCGGAAAATCTCGGTTTCTCGCCGATCAAACTTGGCGGGCTTTCGGAAGGTGGACTGCTTGTGCAGGCGCGCGGAACTAGCTGGGGTCAACTGATCTTTAAGGACTTGGTCAAGTTCGACTGATGAATCGCGATCGCTAGTTCGATGCGATCACGCCTCGTGGACAGAGGGCAGCCACGGTTTGATGGAAGCGAAGGCGACGCCGCCGTTGTGGCTATGGCGGCGGGTTCGATTGTAGAAGACTTCGATGTAGTCGAAGTCTTCGGCACGGGCCAGATCGCGAGTTTTGTAGGCGCGTTTGCGGATGCGTTCCTTCTTCAGGCTGCTGAAGAAGGACTCTGCGACAGCATTATCCCAGCAGTTGCCGCGTCGGCTCATGCTCGGCTGTAGACCGTGAGAGCGACAGAAGCGTTGCCAATCATCGCTGCCATATTGTGGGCCTTGGTCGGAGTGCACGATCACGGGTTGTGACGGCTTACGCCGCCATAACGCCATCAACAACGCATCCGGTGCCAACTCGCGCGCCAGGGTCGGCTTCATCGACCAACCCACTACTTTGCGCGAGTGCAGATCGATCACCACCGCCAGGTAAAGCCAGCCCTGCCAGGTCCGCACATAGGTGATGTCGGTGACCCATGCTTGGTCGGGCGTATCTGTCGCCTCCCCGTAAACTTCCGCTCCAGCCGATTGGGCGCGACGATGGATGGCCGCCCCGCGATCCGTCGTGGCGCCTTGTAGCCACGAATCGCCTTGATTTTGCGGTGATGCGTGATCTTCTCGACGCGATGCTTACCACACGTTTCGCCAGCCTCGCGCAGATCACCGAAGACGCGGCTAGCGCCATACACCCCACCGCCGGCCACATACGAATCGCGAATGACGCCAAGTAGGCGTTGGTCTTCGATGTCACGAGCCGACATCGGCTTTTGCATCCATTGATAGAAACCGCCGCGTGTCACGCGCAGAAACCACCCAGTAGCGAAGGCAATGACTTCGGTCAGCTCTTATGCGCCCCGCGCCGTCACATTCGTTTGCCAACCACCGCCGAGTGCTCTGAAGGCAGCAACCGCTGCACGCGCCGATTCGGTTTACAGGAACCGTAGCCGCCCGGGTTCAGAGCGACTTGGGTTTTCGCGTCTCCGGCAAGGTGCTGGAACGGCTTGTGGATACGGGGCAAAGCGTCAAACGTGGTCAGCCGCTTATGCGTATCGACCCCGTCGATTTGAAGCTCACGGCACAAGCGCAGCAGGAGGCGGTCGCCGCCGCGAAAGCTCGGGCGCAACAGACCGCAGAAGATGAAGCTCGTTACCGCGACCTGCGCGGAACAGGCGCGATATCGGCCTCTGCCTACGATCAGGTTAAGGCGGCGGCGGATTCGGCGAGAGCCCAGCTCAATGCGACCGAAGCCCAGGCAGAAGTTGCCCGCAATGCAAACCGATATGCAGAGCTGGTGGCCGATGCCGATGGCGTGGTCATGGAAACACTGGTCGAACCCGGCCAAGTCGTCAGCACCGGACAGGTCGTGGTGCGCTTGGCCCATGCCGGGCGCCGCGAGGCCGTCGTTCAACTGCCGGAAACCCTGCGCCCAACAGTCGGGTCCACAGGACAGGCCACGCTCTTCGGAAAAGAGGGCGTTACCGTTCCGGCCAGACTCCGACAGATCTCGGATGCCGCCGATCGAACGACCCGCACGTTCGAGGCGCGTTACGTACTGGAGGGCGAGCTGGCCAACGCCCCACTGGGGGCCACCGTCAGCATCCAGATTCCCGTTGGATCTGCTTCGGCGCAAAGCGGCTTGCAGGTGCCAATCGGTTCACTGTTCGACGTAGGTAAGGGGCCGGGCGTGTGGGTCATCAACGGCGATCCTGGGAAAGTTACCTGGAGGCCGGTCGCGGTCCAGCGCCTGGATGACGACAGCGCACGCATTGCCGGTCAGCTCAAGCAAGGCGACCGGATAGTTGCACTGGGTGCACATCTGCTGCGCGAAGGCGAGTTGGTGCGAGTTGCTGGCCAGACTGGGGCCGCTGTGTCCGAGGGAGCTCGTCTGTGAGCGAAGGCCGTTTCAACCTGTCAGCGCTCGCGGTACGCGAGCGCTCAATCACCCTGTTCCTGATCTTTCTGATCTCGCTGGCAGGGCTTGTTTCATTCTTCAAATTGGGCCGTGCAGAAGACCCCGCCTTCACAGTCAAGGTAATGACCATCATCACCGCCTGGCCTGGGGCCACTGCGCAAGAAATGCAGGATCAGGTCGCCGAAAAGATCGAAAAGCGCATGCAGGAGTTGCGCTGGTACGACCGTACCGAGACCTATACAAGACCCGGCTTGGCCTTTACGACTTTGACCTTGCTTGACAGCACCCCTCCGTCAGAGGTGCAGGAGCAGTTCTACCAGGCTCGCAAGAAAGTCGGAGACGAGGCAAACAATCTTCCGTCCGGCGTCATCGGGCCGATGGTCAATGACGAGTACGCGGACGTCACCTTTGCTCTGTTCGCGCTCAAAGCCAAGGGTGAGTCGCAGCGCCTGCTCGTACGTGACGCGGAGACGTTGCGCCAGCGGCTTCTGCACGTGCCGGGCGTAAAGAAGGTCAACATCATTGGGGAGCAGTCCGAGCGGATCTTCGTCGAGTTCTCACATGAGCGGCTGGCAACGTTGGGCATCAGTCCACAGGACGTGTTCGCCGCGCTCAATAGCCAGAATGCTCTGACGCCGGCAGGCTCCGTAGAAACCAAGGGGCCAGAGGTATTCATTCGCCTCGATGGCGCTTTCGACGAACTGCAGAAGATCCGCGATACCCCGGTGGTAGCACGGGGGCGCACACTGAAGCTGTCGGATATCGCCACCGTCCAGCGTGGCTATGAAGATCCTTCCACTTTCATGATCCGCAACGGTGGCGAACCTGCGTTGCTGCTGGGCATCGTCATGCGCGATGGTTGGAACGGACTGGACCTGGGCAAGGCGCTGGACAGCGAGGTTGGTGCAATCAACGGCGAGCTGCCGCTGGGCATGAACCTGTCCAAGGTCACAGACCAGGCCGTCAACATCAGTTCGGCAGTTGACGAGTTCATGATCAAGTTCTTCGCCGCGCTGTTGGTGGTCATGCTGGTGTGTTTTGTCAGCATGGGTTGGCGCGTGGGCATCGTGGTCGCCGCGGCGGTGCCGTTGACGCTGGCAACCGTCTTCGTGGTGATGGCCGCGACCGGCAAGAACTTCGACCGCATCACGCTGGGCTCGTTGATCCTGGCGCTGGGTCTGCTTGTCGACGACGCGATCATTGCCATCGAAATGATGGTTGTGAAAATGGAAGAGGGTTGCAGCCGCATCGCCGCTTCCGCCTATGCCTGGAGCCATACCGCAGCTCCTATGCTCGCCGGCACGCTGGTTACGGCCGTCGGCTTCATGCCCAATGGCTTTGCCGCCTCCACCGCAGGCGAATACACCAGCAACATGTTCTCGATCGTGGGTATAGCACTGATCGCTTCCTGGGTGGTTGCGGTGGTTTTCACTCCCTACCTTGGCGTCAAATTGTTGCCTGACCTCCAAAAGGTCAAAGGCGGTCACGAAGCGCTCTACGACACGCCGCGTTACAACCGCTTCCGTCATGCATTGGAGCGCGTCATTGCGCGCAAGTGGCTGATAGCCGGTTCGGTAGTAGGCCTTTTCGTTGTGTCCGTGCTTGGCATGGGGGTGGTCAAGAAGCAGTTCTTCCCGATATCCGACCGTCCGGAAGTATTGGTCGAGGTGCAGATGCCTTACGGCACTTCGATCGCGCAAACCAGCGCCGCCACCGCCAAGGTGGAAGCCTGGCTCGCCAAGCAGGAAGAAGCGAAGATCGTGACCGCCTATGTCGGCCAGGGCGCGCCTCGCTTCTATCTGGCTATGGGGCCCGAACTGCCTGATCCCTCGTTTGCCAAGATTGTGATCCGCACGGACAGCCAAGATGAACGCGAGGCATTGAAAGTGCGTCTGCGTCAGGCAATCGCAGGTGGCCTGGCCCTTGAGGCGCGGGTGCGTGTTACTCAGCTCGTATTCGGCCCGTATTCGCCGTTCCCGGTCGCCTATCGGGTCACCGGTCCGGACCCGGACAAGCTACGCAGCATCGCGGCCGACGTGCAGCACGTCATGGATGCCAGTCCTATGATGCGCACGGTCAATACTGACTGGGGCACGCGCACGCCCGCGTTGCACTTCACCTTGCAACAGGATCGTTTGCAGGCCGTGGGGCTGACTTCCAGTGCCGTGGCGCAGCAACTGCAGTTCTTGCTGAGCGGCGTGCCTGTCACCGCTGTGCGTGAGGATATTCGCACGGTACAGGTCGTCGCCCGTTCGGCGGGCGACATCCGGCTCGACCCTGCCAAGATCGCTGACTTCACGCTGGCGGGTGCCAATGGGCAACGTATCCCGTTATCGCAGGTGGGCAAGGTCGATGTGCGCATGGAAGAGCCGGTCATGCGTCGTCGCGACCGCATGCCGACGATCACCGTAAGGGGCGACATCGCTGATGGTTTGCAACCGCCGGATGTGTCGACAGCCATCGCCCAGCAGCTCAAGCCCATCATGGACAAGCTGCCAGGCGGCTATCGCATCGAGCAGGCAGGGTCTATCGAAGAGTCAGGAAAGGCGACGAAAGCCATGTTGCCACTATTCCCGATCATGCTGGCAATCACTCTGATCATCATCATTTTTCAGGTGCGCTCGATTTCCGCGATGGTCATGGTCTTCCTGACCAGCCCACTGGGTTTGATCGGTGTGGTGCCAACCTTGCTTCTGTTCCAGCAACCATTCGGCATCAATGCGCTGGTCGGCCTGGTTGCACTGTCGGGCATCTTGATGCGCAACACGCTGATCCTGATCGGGCAGATTCACCATAACGAGCAGGAGGGTTTAGATCCGTTCCATGCGGTCGTTGAGGCAACCGTGCAGCGTGCCCGGCCGGTGGTCTTGACCGCACTGGCGGCGATCCTGGCCTTTATTCCGCTTACCCATTCTGTGTTCTGGGGCACGCTTGCCTACACGCTGATTGGCGGCACTCTCGCAGGAACCGTTCTGACGCTGGTGTTCCTGCCAGCTATGTACTCCATCTGGTTCAAGATTCGGCCAAGTGGCGTCAAACAGTTGGTGAAAGCTGGGCCCGCATGATCGGGCAGAACATGTGCTACCGCTATGGCCTCCCGAACAAGGGACAGATTCGGCGACTCCAAGGAGAGTCCCGTACTGCAATCACATCGAGGCCGCGATGCAGGCTCTGATCCTGCCGATGGCGCGTAACTCATTGAGAAATCGAACCGCCACGCAATCCCCGATTGCCGAGCGAAACGGCAAGTGCATCCCCACTGCAAAGGGAGTGGTTGTGCTTGCTTCGGATGAGCTTTCCAGAATCGGCGGCTAGTTGTCTCGGTTGATGCAGAGCCTGGTCATCAGATGGAGAGCCCGCGCTGCCGTCCAAACTCCCCATTGACCCCGCCACCGCGCACCCGTCGCGGCGAACTGCTGGCCCAGTCTCTGTTCAATCACTGACCTCCACGGCACCAGGCTGAATCCCTTGCCGTCGTCGAGCATGGCGTACCGCCCGCTAGCGAGCATTACGCTGCGTCGATAGCTCTCAACACGACCCAGCCCCGAGCCGCAGCGGTAGCGGTCAATAGAAGCCAGATCAACTTCAACTCATAAAGCCCCATTTCAGGTCACCCCCAAAGGGCATTCATGCGATGCCTACTGGTCTGAACGAGGATGCCCGCATGACCTACTCATCGTCGTGGACGCCGTCTGGTCCTAGTCCGCGAACGCCTCGGTTAAGCAGTGACGAGATAAAGGGAGCTCGACAACAGATAATGCCACGTCGTGCTTGACTCTTGACCTAGATCAAGGGTCTAGACTATGTCCCATGACTACCGAATCGAACTCTCTGACTATTGGGCGCATCGCCAGCACCGTGGGCGTTGCTATCGACACCATCCGCTATTACGAGCGCGAGGGACTGCTTCCCCAGCCGCGCCGGCGTGCGTCGGGCTATCGGGAATACGACACTGGCGCGGTGGTGCGCCTGCGTTTTATCCGGCGGGCCAAGGACCTGGGCTTTACCCTTGAGGAAATACGTGAACTGCTGGCTCTTTCGTCCGACCGGGCGGAAGGCGTCAGTGGCGTACGCGAGCGGGCACAGAACCGGCTTGAGGCCATCGACGCGCGCATTGTCGAATTGCAGCGCGTACGTGCCGGGCTGGCGGATCTGATCGACGCCTGCCCGGGGCATGGGGCGCCGGAGGAATGTCCCATTCTTCGCGCCTTGTCGGACGTGCGGGCATGAGCGCCTCGTGTTGTGCAGCCCATGGCGCTACCGCGTCGGTGGAAGTGAAAGATCCGGTTTGCGGGATGACGGTCGATCCGGAAACGGCGAAGCATCGGGCCGGGCACGACGGGCGGACGTACTATTTCTGCGCCGCGCGCTGCCACGATCGTTTCGTCGCCGACCCCGATGCGTTCCTGCATCCGAAGGCGTCGGCCGCACCGGCGGCTCCCGCGGGCGCGATCTATACGTGTCCCATGCATCCGGAAGTCCGTCAGATCGGCCCCGGTTCGTGTCCGAAATGCGGCATGGCGCTGGAGCCGGCCATGCCGTCCGCGGATGACGACGACGGCGAGGTGCGGGCGCTGGGGCGGCGGATGGCCGGGTTGCTGGCGTTGACGCTTCCCGTGTTTCTGCTTGCCATGGGACCGCATTTGTTCGGCTGGCATTTCGCGCATCCGTTCGACGCGATCGCGGGCTGGGTCGAGGCGGTGCTCGCCAGTGTCGTGGTGCTCTGGGGCGGTGCACCGTTCTTCGCGCGCGGCTGGCGTTCGTTGCGGCCGTGGTCACCGAATATGTACACGCTGATCGCGTTGGGTACGGGTGTGGCTTGGACGTATAGCGCGATCGCGTTTCTTTTTCCCGGACTCTTTCCGCCCGCCATGCATGACGGGCACGGTGGTGTAGCCGTCTATTTCGAATCGGCGGCGGTGATCGTTACGCTGGTGTCGCTGGGCGATTTCCTCGAGTTGCGCGCGCGTCGGCGCACCGGAGCCGCATTGCGCGCGCTGCTCGGTCTGGTGCCGAAGACGGCACGGCGTATCGGCAACGATGGCGGCGAGCATGACGTGGCGCTGGAAGATATCGCCGTGGGCGATGTGCTTCGCGTCAGGCCCGGCGAGAAAGTGCCGGTGGACGGTGTTGTCGTCGAGGGCGAAAGCCATGTCGACGAAGCCATGCTCACAGGCGAGCCCATGCCGGTGAGCAAGAGGCATGGCGATCGCGTGACCGGCGGTACGTTGAACCAGCATGGCGCGCTGACCATGCGTGTCGATCGCATCGGCGGCGATACCATGTTGTCGCGCATTGTGGCGCTTGTCGCCGATGCGCAGCGTTCTCGCGCACCGTTGCAGCGTATTGCCGATCGCGTCGCGGCGTGGTTCGTGCCCGCCGTGGTGGCGGTGGCCGTCCTTGCGTTTGCGGCATGGTGGCTGGTCGGTCCCGATCCGCGTTTCGCTCACGCGCTTGTCGCGGCGGTATCGGTTCTGATCATTGCCTGTCCCTGCGCGCTGGGGCTGGCGACGCCGATGTCGATCATGGTCGCGAGCGGTCGTGGTGCGCAGATGGGCATCCTGTTCCGCGATGCGTCGGCGATCGAAACATTGCGCGATGTCGATACGCTGGTGTTCGACAAGACCGGCACGTTGACGGAAGGAAAGCCAACGCTGACCGAGGTACAGACCTACGGTCGCGAACGCGCGGCGGTACTGGCCTTCGCGGCGGCGGTGGAGCGGCCCAGCGAGCATCCGCTCGCGGCGGCGGTCATCGCGGCGGCCGACGCCGAGGGAATAGTCATTCCTGCGGTCACGGGGTTCGAAGTGGCGGTGGGTCGTGGCGTTGTTGGCCGGGTCGGCGACACCGATGTCGCCCTGGGCAATCTGAAACTGATGGAGCAGGAGCGTGTCGATACCGGCGCGGCGCGCGATCGGGCCGAGTCTCTGCGCGCGCACGGCGCCACGGTGATGTTCCTTGCGCTGAACGGACGTCTCGCTGGTTTGCTCGCGTTCGCCGACAAGGTGAAGCCTTCGGCGGCACCCGCACTCGATGCACTGCGCGAAGCTGGCCTGCGTCTGGTGATGCTAACCGGCGACAGCGAAACCACCGCGCGCGCGGTAGCGGCGAATCTGTCGGTCGACGAGGTGCACGCCGGTGCGTCTCCCGAAGAAAAGGCGTCGATCATCCGGGCCCTGAAGCAGGCGGGGCACAAGGTGGCTATGGCGGGCGATGGTGTGAACGACGCACCCGCGCTGGCGCTGGCCGATGTCGGCATCGGGATGGGCAATGGCAGCGATATCGCCATCGAAAGTGCATCGGTCACTTTGCTGAAGGGCGATCTGGCGGGCATCGTGCGTGCGCGTCGTTTGTCTCAGGCGACCGTGACCAATATCCGGCAGAACCTGTTCTTTGCCTTCGTGTACAACGCCATTGGCGTTCCACTGGCGGCGGGCCTGCTGTATCCGCTTTGGGGCGTCACGCTGTCGCCGATGGTGGCCGCGCTGGCGATGAGCCTGAGTTCGGTGTCGGTGGTGGGTAATGCGTTGCGGTTGCGGGGCGAAAAGCTCTGATTGAGGTGGCCCAGCAGGGCAGGCCATTTTTTGTGGGAGCGCGCAGGTGCGCTCCCACCGGGCCCGCTCCGTCGGGCGCTCCGATGTACAGCGTGCGCGTAAGTGCTCTTCGCGCGTTAAGCTTCGCATCTCCCCACCGCTTTCCGAGCGTCCCATGTCCCAGTCCACCGACTTTCGCATCGAAACCTACGTGGGTGCCGCGATGCTCGACCACCTCGACCGGGTGGCCGCGTTGCGCACCGCCGTGTTCCGCGAATGGCCGTACTTGTACGTGGGTGACGACAACTACGAGCGCGAATACCTGTCCCACTACGCGGCATCTCCGCGCAGCATCTGCGTGCTGGCGCGGGTCGGCGACGAGATCGTCGGCGCGTCAACGGGCATCCCCCTGCGCGACGATGCGGCTTCGTACCACCAGCCTTTCGAGCGCAAGGGCATTCCCGTCGACGATGTGTACTATTTCGGCGAATCGGTCGTGTTGTCCGAATGGCGCGGTCGCGGCATCGGTCATCGGTTCTTCGATACCCGCGAAGCGCATGCGCGCACTGTTGGCGATTTTCGCTGGACGGCATTCTGCTCCGTGCAGCGCGACGAGAACGATCCGCGTCGTCCTTCGGGTTATCGCGGAAACGGGGTGTTCTGGACGAAGCGAGGCTACGAGCCGCGCACGGACATGACGTGCGAACTGACGTGGCCGGAAATCGGCAGCGCGGAGCCGGTGAAGCATCGTCTCGGCGTCTGGATGCGGAAGCTCGTACGTTGACCTCGCGCAGCCTCGCCGAATGGCTTTCCTATCAGGAAGGCGTGCATCCGCGAGACATCGCACTCGGTCTCGAACGGGTAAGCAATGTGTGGCAACGCATGGGCGGCGGCAAGCCCGCGCCCATCGTCATCACGGTGGGTGGCACGAACGGCAAGGGGTCGACGGTCGCGCTGCTGGAGGCCATGCTTCGCGCGGCGGACTATCGCGTCGGGTGTTACACCTCGCCGCATCTGCTTGCCTATAACGAACGCATTCGCATCGACGGCAGCGACGCTGCCGACGACGATCTCGTGGCTTCCTTCGAGCGTATCGAGGAAGCGCGCGGCGAGATTCCGCAGACCTATTTCGAATTCGGCACGCTGGCGGCGCTGGATCTGCTGATACGTGCCGACCTGGATGTCGCGATTCTGGAAGTTGGTCTCGGTGGGCGTCTGGACGCGGTCAACATCGTGGACGCCGATGCGGTGGCGATCACGACCGTCGATCTCGATCACCAGGACTGGCTGGGTTCCGACCGCGACAGCATCGGCTATGAAAAGGCAGGTATCGCCCGGGTGGAGCGTCCCGCCATCGTGGGCGAGGCGAATTCCCCCGCGGGTCTGATCAATGCATTGAACACGATCGGCGCGGCGACCGAGCGGGCAGGCGTCGATTTCACGGTGGTGCGCGGTGTCGATGGCTGGCGCTGGACCCATCGCGACGGTACGTCGTTCGACCTGCCGGACCCTGCGCTCGACGCGCCGTGCCAGCACGACAACGCAGCGACGGCCGTAGCCGTTCTGCATGCGTTGCGCGAACGCCTGCCGGTCGGCGTCGACGCGATGGCGGCGGGCCTGCGCGCGGTGCATGTTCCGGCTCGCTTGCAGCAGACGCGCGCCGCGCCGCGCGAAGTGGTGGATGTCGCGCACAACCCGCAGGCGGCCCGTGCGCTGGCGGACTGGCTCGACGCCCGGCCGCACGGGCAGGGCGGTCGTGTGCTCGCGGTCTTTGGCGCGCTTGCCGACAAGGATGTGGCCGGTGTCGTCGGCGCTCTCGGTCGGCGGGTGGACGGCTGGTATCTCGCCGGGCTGGACGGAAGCACGAAGCGCGGACTGACCGCGGGTGCCGTGACGACCTTCCTTCAGGAAACCCTGCCGGGTGCCCATCACGCGTCGTTCGACGATGTCGCCTCGGCGATACGCGCGGCGCGGGAAGATGCGGCGGCGGACGATACGATCCTGATCTTCGGTTCTTTCTTCGTAGCCTCGGCCGGGTTATCCATGGCTATGTGAACGTCCCTGTCGCCACGCAGGCGATGGGTGCCCGATGCCGGGTATAATCGCGGCGATACGCTAAGCGTCAGCCGTATGGAGCCTTCATTGAAAACACGTCTGCTGGGTGCCGCCGTCCTGATCGCTCTGGCGGTCCTGTTCTTGCCGATGATCTTCTCCAGCGCGCCGCCTAAAACGGATGCCGACCAGACCGTCAGCCTGGAAATTCCTCCGGCGCCGGATCGCGAACTGCAGACGCGGACGCTCGATGTCGCGCCGAACGGCGCCCCGGCTTCCGTGGCGGGTGCCCAGGTGGCCAATGGCCCGGTTCCCCAGGCCCCCGTTGCAGCGGCTCCGGCGGGCGACAAGCTCGCCTCGGTCAACATCGCTTCGCGCAAGCCGGCCGACGCCCTGCCGGAAGATTTCGCCAACCAGCCGCAGCCGAAGCCCGCATCGGCTCGCAGCACGCCGGCGCCGAAGCCCGTTACGCCCGTCGCGACCGCTCCGGTGAAGCCGGCCGCGGCGGCAGCAACGCCTGTCGCACCGGCCGAGCCCGCCGGCACGGCCGCACGCGGCAGCTATACGATCAACCTCAGCGCTTATGCGGATCACGCCAAGGCTGATGCGCTGGTATCGAAAGTCCGTGGGCTCGGTTATCCCGTCACCGCCAGCGCCACGACGCAGGCCGGCAAGGCGCTGACCCGCGTCACGGCAGGGCCGTTCGAAAGCCGTACGGCCGCCGAGGCGGCTCGTCTCAAGATCACCTCGTCGGTTCCGGGCGTGCCAGCCTCCCTGTCGGCAGGTTCCAGCAGCCAGCAGGCGGATGTCGCGCCGCGCGCGCCGGCCCCGGTTGCCGCCGCGCCGGCAGGCACCTCTCCCGCGCCTGCACCCGCCGCTGCCAGTGCGCCGCACGCGGGCGGGTTCGCCGTTCAGCTTGCCGCCGTCAGCAACGAAGTCGAAGCCACGCGTCTGCGCGATAAGCTGCGCGCCGCGGGTATCGCGGGTTATGTGGACACCGTGTCCAGCAGCAGCGGCGCGAAGCTCTGGCGCGTACGCGCCGGGCCGCAGACGCAGCGGGACGACGCGGTACGCCTCAAGGAGCAGGTGAAAGCCAAGCTCGGCATCGACGGCGTCGTGGTCACCGCCCCGTAAGGCGGGCGGCCCACTGCGCTTCGATTCCCATGCCTCTCCGCCCCCGCCATGGAACGCCTGAGTGAACTGGCTCGACTACACCATTCTCACGATCCTTGGCTTGTCGGTCTTGATGGGGCTATGGCGCGGCCTCATTTCTGAAGTGTTGTCGCTGGTGATCTGGGCGATGGCTTTCTGGGTCTGCTGGACGTTCGGGCCCTCGGTGGCCGGGTATTTCGAGCACAGCATCCCGCAGCCTTCGGCGCGGATGCTTCTCGGGTACGGCATGTGCTTCGTGGCGGTACTGATCCTGGGCGCGCTGGTGCGTTTCGTGATCGGGCGACTGGTGGCGGGTACGGGACTTGGCGGCACCGATCGCCTGCTGGGCATGGTGTTTGGCTTTGCCCGCGGCGTACTGATCGTGTCGCTGGGCGTGTTCCTGCTGGGATTCACGCCGATCGCCGGCGATTCCTGGGTACGCGATTCGCAGATGTTGCCGCAATTTCGCGGCGTAGCCGACTGGCTCGGCTCAGAATTACCAGCGTCGGTACGCGGGAATTTCCACCTGCCCGACGTGCTGGACCATATTCCCAAGCTGTCGGTGCCGTCGTTGCCGCAGCAGGACACGATCGATCATCTTCACCCTGCCGCCGCGTCCACGGCGGCTCATCAGTAGGAAGGCAAGTCCCATGTGCGGAATCATCGGCATCGTCGGTACCACCGAGGTGGCATCGGCCCTGTATGACGGCCTGACCGTCCTGCAACATCGCGGGCAGGATGCCGCCGGCATTGCCACGGTGGACGGCGCGCGTCTGCGCCTGCACAAGGGCAATGGACTGGTCCGCGACGTATTCAACCAGAGTGGTGTCTCCAAGCTGCACGGTCGCATCGGCATCGGTCATTGCCGCTATCCGACCGCCGGTTCGACCGACATGGAAGAAGCGCAGCCTTTCTACGTGAACTCGCCTTACGGCATTGCCTTCGCGCATAACGGCAATCTCGTGAACACCGAGGTGCTGCGCAAGGAAATGTTCGAAGACGACCGTCGCCACATCGACACCGATTCCGATTCCGAGGTCCTGCTGAACGTGCTCGCGCACGAACTGCAACTGGAAGACCGCGGAAACCTGACGCCCGAACATGTCTTCAAGGCGGTATCCGCCGTGCACGCCCGTGCGCGTGGCGGCTATGCCTGCCTGGCGCTCATCCTCGGCTACGGCCTGGTGGCGTTCCGCGATCCGAACGGCATCCGTCCGCTGGTGCTCGGCGAGCGCGAGACGGTGGGTGGCCGCGAATACGCGGTGGCCTCCGAATCCGTCGCGCTGGACGTCCTCGGTTTCAAGCGCGTGCGCGACGTGGAGCCGGGCGAAGCCGTCATCATCACGGACGGCGGCCAGCTGCATGCCCAGCGCTGCGCGCCGGATGCGGTGCACGCACCGTGCATTTTCGAATACGTCTACCTCGCGCGTCCCGATTCGATGATGGAAGACGTGTCGGTATACAAGGCCCGCCTGCGCATGGGCGAGAAGCTCGCCGAGAAGATCCTTCGCGAGCGTGGTCCGGACCACGGCATCGACGCGGTCATCCCCATCCCGGATACCTCGCGTACGGCAGCCAGTTCGCTGGCGCAGGCGCTCGGCGTTCCGATGCGCGAAGGGCTGGTCAAGAATCACTACATCGGCCGTACCTTCATCATGCCGGGGCAGGGCGAGCGCGTGAAATCGGTGCGTCGCAAGCTCAACGCCATCGAACTGGAATTCCGCAAGAAGAACGTCCTGCTGGTCGACGATTCGATCGTTCGCGGCACGACTTCGAAGCAGATCATCCAGATGGCCCGCGACGCGGGTGCGAAGAACGTCTACTTCGCTTCGGCCGCGCCGCCGGTGCGCTATCCGAACGTCTACGGCATCGACATGCCCGCGACGGCGGAACTGATCGCTGCCGGCCGTACGGTGAAGGAAGTCGAGACGGAGCTTGGCGCCGACTGGCTGGTCTATCAGGACCTCGAAGATCTGATCTGGGCCGTCAGTGACGGCAACGAAGATCTGAAGCACTTCGATACCTCGTGCTTCTCGGGCGAGTACGTGACGGGTGTCGAAGCCGGCTACCTCGCACAGCAGGAAACCCAGCGTTCGGATGCCGCGAAAACGGAACGCCGTAGCGCCTGAGTCCGATCGGCTCCACAACGAGGCGGCCCATCGAGGCCGCCTCGTCGTTTCAGGGATTCTGGACATGACCGATCTCCATGCCGCCGCCAAACGCTGTCTCGATGCCGTCGACCCGGCCGAGAAGGTGCGTCTGTCGTTCGAGACATGGCAGCATCTGCTCGATGGCGAGCTGGGCCCCGATGTCGACGCGCCCGGTCCCGAGCCGGTCGGTCCGCCGGGACGGCCGTCGCTTCCCCGTCTGATATCGCCGCGCGATCTCGCGCAGCGCGGGCTCGGAACGGCCGAAGGGCGTGCCGCGTTGGTCCATGCGATTGCGCATATCGAATTCAACGCCATCAATCTGGCGTGGGACGCCGTTTATCGATATCGCGGCAAGCCCGAGGGTTTCTATCGCGACTGGGCGTCCTGTGCGAACGACGAGGCACGCCACTACACGATGCTGGCCTCGCGTCTGGCGGAGCTTGGCCACGCCTACGGCGATTTCGACGCGCATAACGGCCTGTGGGACATGGCGGAAAAGACGGCGCACAGCGATACCGCACGCATGGCGCTGGTGCCGCGTGTGCTCGAAGCGCGCGGTCTGGACGTTACGCCGGGAATGATCGAACGCCTCAAGCGTCAGGGCGACGATCGGACCGTTGCGATACTCGAAGTGATCCTGCGCGAAGAAGTCGCGCATGTCGCCGCGGGGACCCGCTGGTTCCACTGGTGCTGCGAGCGTGACGGCGTCGAGCCGCGCGCTACCTTTGTCGCGCTGCTCGACGAGTACATGCACGGGTCGCTACGCGGTCCGTTCAATCGCCCGGCCCGCCGCGAGGCCGGCTTCAGCGAGCTGGAGCTGGAGTGGCTGGAAACGTTGGGCTAAGGGCTTTTTGCGCTTTCTGTGGGAGCGCGCCTGCGCGCGAAAGCCAACAGGGTGAGGATGACGGATGCTCACCTTCGCGAGCCCGCTTCCCGGGCTGCGGATGTCACGCATAGCATCTTCGCTACGTTGGCTTTCGCGCGCAGGCGCGCTCCCACGGAAAGCTTCGCACCCCCATAGGCATCCTCACGGAGAGCGCCTTGTTCGTGCGGTTACAATCCTGTCCCGCACTTCCTGCAATATCCCGCATCGCGCTCGTGCCCGACCGTGCCGCAATGCGCACACATGCGCGTATCGCGCTCGCCGCGAATGATGCCGGCGGCCAGTTCCGCACCGACGATGCCGGTGGGCAGTGCGATGATCGCGTAGCCGAGCAGGATGGTGACGGAGGTGAGCATCTGGCCCAGTGGCGTACGCGGCGTGAGGTCGCCGTAACCCGTGGTGCTCAGTGTGACCACTGCCCAGTACATCGCGGCGGGAATGCTGGTGAATCCGTGCTCCGGACCTTCCACGACATACATCATCGTGCCGAGGATCACGACGAGGATGCACACCGCGAAGAAGAACACGAAAATCTTCCGGCGCGCATGCGCCAGCGCCGTCATGAGTCCGTGCGCTTCGTCGAAGTACAGGGGAATCTTCAGCAGCCGGAAAATGCGCAGCAAGCGCAGGATGCGTACGTCGATGAGGTAATGGACGCCAGGGAGTACCAACGCGATATAGGTAGGCAGGATGGCCAGCAGATCGATCACGCCGAACAGGCTGAAGGCATAGCGCAACGGTCGCTGCACGGACAGCAGGCGTACGATGTATTCGGCGGTGAAAGCGACGGTGAACACCCATTCCAGTACATACAGAGGCGCGCTCGCCTGCGCATGGATGGACGTGACACTGTCCAGGATCACGACCAGCACGCTCGTGACGATCACCAGCAGCAACGTGACGTCGAAGCGACGTCCTGCCACCGTGTCCGATTCGAAGATCAGCGCGTGCGCCTTGCGTCGCCATCCGCTCGCGGGCTTACCGAAACGGAGACTGCGCGTGTCTTGCCGGGACATGTTCATGCAAGGAATGCCTCACGGGAGCCGCGCCGAGTCTAGCGCTTTGGCGGGGGCCTGCGGCTATAGAGGAAGTCCGATGGCGATGCCTTCAAGCCGCGGGCAGACGCAGTCCGCGCAGCTCGACACCGTTGGCATCGACGGTCAGCACCGACCCCTGGTCGTACCAGTCGCCCAGCACGATGCGCTGCGCGGATGCGCCGTCCAGTGTGAAATCGTGGATGGCTGGACGATGCGTATGACCGTGGATGAGGCGATGCACGCCCTTGTCGCGCATGGCGGTTTCCACCGTGTGCTGGTTCACGTCCATGATCGCCTCGGCGATACGGCCGGTGCGCTCTTTGCTTTCCGTGCGTGCTTTCGCGGCGAATGCACGGCGTGCCTCGAGCGGCATGGCGAGAATCTGCGCGCCCCATGCGGGCGTCCTTACCTGCCGGCGGAACGCCTGATAGTCGATGTCGTCCGTGCACAGCAGATCGCCGTGCATCAGCAGGGTTGGCGTGCCGTACAGGTCGTGTACGGTGCCGTCGTCGAGAAGAATCATGCCGGCACGTTCGGCGAAGGTCTCGCCGAGCAGGAAGTCCCGGTTGCCCACCATGAAGTACACCGGTACGCCGGCATCGCGCAGGCCGCGCGTCGCGTGTGCGATGCGTCCGGGAAGTTCGGCATCGTCATCGTCGCCGATCCAGGCTTCCACCAGATCGCCCAGGATGTAGAGCGCATCCGCCGCGCGCGCTTCGTCGCTGGCAAGGTAGTTCTCGAACAGGGTCGTGATCGCGGGGCGGCTATCGTCCAGATGCAGGTCGGAAATAAAGAGCGTCGTCATGCGATCAGTGCTTCGCCGTCTTCGCTTTGGCCGGTGCGGGCTTCGTCGCGTCGCTCTTCGGAGCGGGCGGGGCGGGCGGCGCCGGGGCGGTGGGAGCGGGGGGAGTGGCCTTTTCCTCGCCGACGACGTTCGCCGTCGTGATGACGACCAGCGGATCGGGTACGTCGCTGACGAACGGACCTTGCGGGTGCGTTGGCAGTTTCGCGATCTTGTCGACCACGTCCATGCCGGCCACGACCTTGCCGAACACGGCGAAGCCCCAGGTCAGGCCGCTCTGGTTGCTGACGTAGTCCAGTCGGCGGTTGTCGACGAGGTTGATGTAGAACTGGGCGGTACCCGAATTCGGATCGGCGCCGCGCGCTACGGCAATGGTGCCGCGCAGATTCGACAGGCCGTTGTCGGCTTCGCTGGGAATGGCCGCACGCGTACGCCGCTGGGTCAGGTCGCGACCGTAGAGGCCGCCCTGAATCATGTAACCGTCGACCACACGGTGGAATACGGTGCCGTCGTAGAAGCCGTCGCGGATGTACTGCGTGAAGTTCGCCACGCTTTTGGGCGCTTTCTCCGGGTACAGCTCCAGCGTGACGTCGCCCTGGCTGGTATGCATGATCACGCGCGGATGCTGATCGGCGCCGGCCGCCGGAGCGTTGGGTTTGGCCGTCTGCGCCGCAAGCGACAAGGGCAGGGCGAGAAACAGGCTGACTAGGGCGAATCGAAGCATGGGCGTTATCGGGTAGGGCGAGACATTCGGGCGATGATACGCCTATACAGGGGGGCTCTGATGAAGTGCGGGTGGGGGATGGGAAGTGGGGGCGTGCTTCCGGCGAACGCCTGAGGGAACGACAAACGCCAAGCAGCCGTTGCTTCCGCCGGACGATATCCGCCCCCTCAGGCGTTCGTCGGATCTGCGCCCCCACTTCCCATCCCCCACCCCCCTTATTCGGTGGCCAGTTCCAACTGCAATCCGAGATCGGCCAACGGTTCGCGTTCCTGCTCCAGATCGGCCTCGGTCAGCGGATGCTGGTCGAGCCAGTCGGCCGGCATCGACAGGCGCAGGCGCTGACGTGTCGCGGCGACGCGGATGCGTGGCAACGCCTCGGCGCGGCGGGCGCGACGGAACAGTACGCCCAGGCGCAGCAGCGCCGTAATGTGCTTCGCCAGCATGCGGTAACGCACCGGCAGACTTGCCAGCACGGATTTTTCCGGCTTGCGGCGATGGCACTCGACGATGGCGGCCAGCAGTTGCTGTTCCTGCCGCGAGAAGCCGGCGAGGTCCGCATGCCTGAGGATGTAGGCGCCGTGACGCTGATGCTGGCTGTGGGCGATGGCCAGGCCCAGCTCGTGGACCCGGGCGGCCCACGACAGCCATTCGCGGGCGTCGTCGTCCAGTTTCCAGGCCTTCGCCACCTGATCGAAGAATCCGAGCGCGGTGGTTTCCACGCGGCGCGCCTGAGCGCGGTCCACGCCGTAGCGGCTGGCGAGGGCATCGATGCTGGCCGTGCGCGGGTCGGTACCGACCGCGCGACCCATCAGGTCCCACAGGAGGCCTTCGCGCATGGAGCTTTCCGATACGCCCAGCCGTTCGATGCCAAGGGACTCGAACGCGGCTTCGAAGATGGCGACGCCACCGGCGAAGACTTCGGCGCGGTCGTCGGCCAGTCCGGGCAGCTTGAGCGTGGAGGACTGTCCCTGCTCGATGATGGCTTCGCGCACGGCGGCGAGCGAGGCGGGCGTGATGCCGTTGTCGGAAAGTTTCATGGCGCGGACCACGGCGCCGATCGATTTAGCCGTGCCCGACGACCCGTAGGCGTCGGCCCAGCCGGCCTCGCGATATTCCTCGCCGAACTGCTGGAGCAGCACGCCGATTTCGCGGCGCGCTTTTTGCCAGCGCTTGCGCGTGATCTTCCCGCCAGGGAAGAAGCGCATGGTGGAGGCGATGCAGCCGACCTGGACGCTTTCCGTGTGCAGCGGCGCGGTGCCGCGACCGATGATGAATTCGGTGCTGCCGCCGCCGATATCGATCACCAGCCGGTGATCGCGCGAGGCGGGCAGGTCGTGCGCGGCGCCCAGGAAGATCAGGCGTCCCTCTTCGCGACCGGAGACGATTTCGACCGGATGGCCGAGTGCCGCTTCGGCGGCGGACAGGAACGCCTGCGGCGAGGCGAGTCGCCTGACCGTGTTGGTGGCGACCGCACGGACGCGCATGGCGGGGATGCCGGCGATGCGCTGGCCGAAGCGGGCGAGGCTGGCGAGCGCCGCGGCGCGGTGCTCTGCGTCCAGCGTGCCATCGGAGCGCAATCCGACGGCCATGCGCACGGAATCGCGCAGGCGGTCGATGACGCGCGGTTCGCCGTGCTCGAAGCGGGCCACGACCATGTGAAAGCTGTTGGAGCCCAGATCGACGGCGGCGAGCAGTTCGCCTTCATTGATCTGCGATTTGCCGGCATTGCTCAATGGGCCGTCCCGAGACTTCGATTCGGGCGATTCTTGCACGTGCCGAGGGCTTGCAGGCAATAGATCGCGTTCTGTAGGGGCACAGCGGACTCCTACCCGGCGCGGACCCGATCGCGCGACCTCGAAGAGAGGCCCGAAAGCACGAACAACCCCAGCCCCAGCGCGCCATAGACCCAGTAATCCGTCGGCGCCACGCCCCACCAGTGCTTATGCCATGGCACGTCGACAGGATTGAATCGGTCAAGGCCCCAGGCCGGATTCAGCACGAACCAAAGCAGGTCTTCGGTGACCCAGAAGATCATCACGCAGGCGATGGCCCGTACCTCGGCGCGCCACGTCCAGCGGCCCTGGAACACCATAGGGAAGTGGAAGAACAGCGCGATGAACGGGAATACCCAGGCGTGGTAGCCGGTCATGGCGCGACCACCCCACAGCAGGTCCAGCAGCCAGTGGCGTTCGATGCGCCACGTGGGCAGGCTGGTGGCCCAGCCCGCGCCGCCTTCTATCTGGATTTCGACATTGGCGAACATCCAGGCGAGGACCAGGGTGAAGGCAAACGTCGCAATGAGCGTCCACGGTCGTTCGAACCGAAACCTCACGCGGTCGTCGCCAGATCCGCAAGCACGATATTGAGCACATCCTTCGCCGCATCGGGGCGCCCGATGGCGCGGGCGCGTTCGCGCATCGCCTGCAGGTGACCCCGGTTGCGGTTCAGATGGGCGATGCGCCACGCGAGCGCTTCCGCATCGATCCCCTTCAGGGCGGCGCCTTGCTCGAGCAGATAATCCGCGTTGCGTTCTTCCTGCCCGGGGATCGGTGCATTGACGATCATCGGCAGGCCCATCGCCAGGCATTCCGACGTCGTCAGGCCGCCGGGCTTGGTAATGGCCAGATCGCAGCAGGCCATCAACCGCTCGACCTGCCGGCTGAAACCTTGCGGATACAGTCGCCCCGGATGCTGGGCGGCGAGCGTGTGCAGCCGGGCAAGCGCGTCCTCGTTGCGTCCGGCAAGCACGACCAGCTGAAAGTCGCCGTCGACCGCGAGGAGTCTGGCGGCCACGTCGTCCAGACCGCCGACACCCGCACCGCCGCCCATCACCAGATACGCAGGGCGGCCGGGATCGATGCCGTATTCGGCCGCGCAGGCAAGACGATCGGGTGCGGACGAGAAGGCGGGCATGATGGGGATGCCGGTGGTATGCACGTTTTTCCTGTCGATACCGACGGCGTGCATGCGCGCGGCGATTTCGTCGTTGGCCGCGAAGTAACCGCGCATGCGCGGTACGACCCACATGCGGTGCAGGTCGAAATCGGTAACCTGTACCCACACCGGCACGTCGAAGCGATTGCGGCGAATTTCGTGCATCAGCATTTCGGCGGGAAGGAAGTGCGTGCAGACGATGGCGTCGGGACGGAATTCCGCGATCGCCTTGCGCAGCTTGCGCGTGTTCAGCCGCTCCATCGTGCGACGCATGCGCTGCACGAGCGCATCGGGATGCGCGTCGTCCGTGATGCGGTAAAGCATGCCCCACAACTGCGGGTGCTTCGTGATCAGGCGCAGGTAGAAGTCCGAGTACATACGGCGAAAGCTCGACGGGACATAGTCCATCGCGTCGAGGTGCAGGCTGGTGACGTCCACGCCGTTGGCGGCCATCGCCTCGACGGTCGCGTGGAGTGAATCGGCGGCGCGCACGTGACCGGCGCCCGCCGAAACGCTGAGAAGGAGGATTCGACGCGTCATTCTGCACTCATCGGTTGATGCTCATCAGTTGATGTACCTGGCAAGCAACGCTTGCTGGGCGCTGTACGGTTCCTGGCCCTTCCCGGGAATGCGGCGGGTATAGCGCCCGTCGTCTCCCAGCATCCAGGCCTGTGTGTTGTCGCGCAGATAATTTTCCAGCGTTTCTTCGTACACGCGTGTCGCCAGGGCAGGGTCGAGGATGGGTGTGGCGATCTCGATGCGGCGCATCAGGTTGCGTTCCATCCAGTCGGCGCTGGCGCAGTAGATTTCCGGATCGCCGTCGTTGCCAAACCAGTAGATGCGACTGTGCTCGAGGAAACGTCCGATGATCGAGCGCACGCGGATACGCTCCGACACGCCCGGCAGACCCGGTCGCAACGTGCAGGCGCCGCGTACGATGAGTTCGATATCGACACCGGCGTTGGACGCGCGGTAAAGCGCCTCGATCACGTGCGCTTCGTTGAGTGCGTTCAACTTGGCGACGATGCGTGCGGGACGTCCGGCCTTCGCGTGTTCGATTTCCCGCTCGATCTTGCCCATGACGCTGCTGTACAGCGTGAACGGCGAATGCAGCAGACGCTTCAGCTGGATCATCGGTCCCAGCCCCGAAAGCTGCTGGAAGACCTTGTGGATGTCCTCGCCGATTTCCTGGTTCGAGGTCATCAGGCCGATATCGGTATAACCGCGGCTGGTGCCCTGGTGATAATTGCCGGTCGACAGGTGAACGTAGCGACGCAGGCCGTCGCCGTCGCGGCGCACGATCAACAGCATCTTCGCGTGGGTCTTGTAACCCACGACGCCGTATACGACCTGTACGCCCGCTTCCTGCAGACGGTTGGCCAGGCCGATGTTCGCCTCTTCGTCGAAACGCGCGCGCAGTTCGACGACGACGGTTACGTCCTTGCCGTTGCGCGCCGCGTCCACCAGCAGGTCGACCAGCGGCGAGTCCTTGCCCGCACGATAAAGCGTCTGCTTGATCGCGAGTACGTTGGGGTCCTGAGACGCGCGGCGCAGCAGTTCGACGACGGAGGCGAAGGATTCGTAGGGATGATGGAGCAGCACATCGCGCGTGCTGAGCACGTCGAACTCGTTGACCTCTTTCTCGAACACTGGCGACAAGCGCGGCGTGAAACGGGGGAACTTCAGTTCGGGGCGGTCGATCTGGTCGTAGACGATGCCGGCACGAATGATGTTCACCGGGCCATCGCAGCGGTAGATGTCCTGGTCTTCGAGCTGGAAGTTAGCCATCAACATATCGGTGATGGAGCGCGGGCAGTCCGCGCCGACTTCGAGGCGAACGGGGCGCGCATACCCGCGACCGGCCAGTTCCTCGCTGAGCGCGCGGGCGAGGTTTTCGACCTCGGCTTCCTCGACCACCAGCTCGCTGTTGCGCGTGACCCGGAACTGATAAGACGCACAGACATTGAAACCGGGGAACATCTCGACGGCGAAGGCTTGCAGCACTTCGGCGAGAAACACGAAATCGAAGTCCGCACCGGCGACTTCCGCCGGCAGGCGAACCAGGCGCGGCAGCGACCGCGGCGCACGGACCAGCGCCATGTGTCCTTCGCGGCCGAACGCATCGCGGCCCTGCAGGACCACGGCGACGTTGAGCGTCTTGTTAAGAATGCGCGGAAACGGGTGCGCGGGATCGAGGCCCAGCGGCGAGAGCACGGGCATGATCTCGTTCTGGAAATAGCCCTGCAGCCAGCGCCGCTGCTTTTCGGTCCACTGGCTGTGCGTAAGGAAGCGGATGCCTTCGACGGCGAGGGCGGGGCCCAGTTCGTCCTGCCACGTCGTGTAGATGTCGGCGACCAGTTCCAGCGTGCGCTCGCGAATGCGCGCCAGGATTTCCGCCGAGGGCATGCCGTCCGGCCCGGGCGCCGCGGAGCTGAGCGCATGGTGATGCTTCAGCACGGCCACGCGAACCTCGAAGAATTCGTCGAGGTTGTTGCTGACGATGGTGAGGTAACGCAGGCGCTCGAGAACGGGAATCGCGGCGTCGCGGGCTTGCGCCAGTACACGGAAGTTGAATTCCAGCGCCGCCAGTTCCCGGTTCAGATAGAGCTCGGGGGCCCCGAGGTCGACGTACTCGCTCATTCGTTCCACTTCGCCGCGTGACAAACGCCGATGGTGGCGCGTTTGCATCATGCCGGAAAGTGGCAACGCAGCAAGGACGGCGTAGTCACGAATCAGCCATGCAGGTGCAGATCGTGGGCGCGCTCGGGGTCCAGCAGGCGTTCGGTGCCGAAGACGCAGGCGAAAGTGGAGCCCTGGCCGGGTTCGCTGTCGATCTCGAGACGAGCCTGATGCAGGTTGAGTACGTGCTTGACGATGGAAAGACCAAGGCCCGTGCCGCCCGAGTCGCGCGACCGGCTGGAGGACACGCGATAGAAGCGCTCGGTCAGCCGGGCGATATGCGACGCCGGAATGCCGAAGCCGCTGTCCTTGACCGAGAAGGTCGCGCCATGGGCGGTACGCTCCCAGCGAATGTCGATGCGTCCGCCGGTGGGCGTATAGCGAACCGCGTTGCTCACCAGGTTGGAGAAGGCGCTGTGCAGGTCTTTCGGCGAACCGAGGATGTCGGTCGCGATGGAGCCCTCGAGCGCAATCTTGTGGCGCCCCTGACTCAGCGCTTCGGCTTCCTTGCGCAGCGTGGCCAGCAGCGGCGTCATCTGGACCTGCTCTTCGGCGACGTGGTCCTGGGTTTCCAGGCGCGAAAGCGTCAGGAGGTCTTCGACGATCTGCCCCATGCGCTTGGACTGGATGCGCATTTCGTCGATCACCGAAGCCAGTTCCGGGATGTCTTCCGGATCGAGCAGTTCGAGGTAACCGTGAATCACCGTGAGGGGCGTGCGTAGCTCGTGCGAGACATTGGCCACGAAATCGCGGCGAATCTGTTCGAGCCGGGTGAGATGACTGGTGTCTCGGGCCAGTAACAAACGCTGGCGACTGCCGAACGGCAGCAGCGTGACCGAGATATGACGGTTTGGCCGGCCGGGGGCCGTGACATCGTTAAGCGGTTCGCGCGCGCCTTCGGTCAACCAGTCCGCCAGTTCCGAATTGCGCAGCACGTCCAGCAGGTCGCGGCTGCGGTCGGTCGGGCGACGAAGGCCCAGCAGTTCTTCCGCCGCGTGGTTGAACCAGCGCACGTGACGCGCCTGGTCCAGCAGGACCACAGCGTCCGGCAAAGTGCCGGCGGCGCTGCGAAGGTCGCGCAACTGGGAGGCGATACGGCGGGTTCGGGTCATGAGACGGTCATATTGCGGATCGGCCTCGGCGCGGGCCGTGGCCATCATTGGCCGGTTTCGATGACGGATTCGCGACAGCAGTACGACGATTTCGGCCAGCGCGACCACGGTCACACCCGCCAGCGGCGCGTCGACGAACGCACCCGCCACACCCCCGACGACAAGCGCCGCCATAAGAAGGGCGGGCAGTCGCAGGGAGCTGTCGAAACGATAGGACATGGGCATGACCGAAAGGCGGATGGGCCACGGCACCTTACCGTGCCGTGACATCGCCGTCAGCCCGATATTTTCCGAAACTCAGGTGCTTGCGGAAAACCGGTAGCCGGCGCCACGTACCGTCTGCACCATGTCGTCGAGCTTCCACGGCTCGAGCGTCTTGCGCAGGCGACGAATATGGACGTCCACGGTGCGCTCTTCTACGTAGACGCTGCCGCCCCATACATGATCGAGCAACTGGGCGCGCGAGTAGACGCGTTCCGGGTGGGTCATGAAAAAGAACAGCAGCCGGTATTCGGTCGGACCGATGGGGATGGCATCGTCGCCCGCGAATACGCGGTGCGCGGGTCCATCGATGCGCAGACCCCCCAGTTCGACCATGCCCGATCCGTCGTCGCCCTGGCTGCGTCTGAGCACGGCCTTGATGCGGGCGATCAGTTCGCGGGTGGAGAACGGTTTGATGACGTAGTCGTCGACTCCGGCTTCCAGGCCATTGACGCGATCCATCTCCTCGCCGCGGGCGGTGAGCATGATGATGGGGATCTCGCGGCTGAGTTCTTCTTTGCGGAGACGGCGGGCCAGTTCCAGTCCGCTGGTGCCCGGCAGCATCCAGTCGAGCAGGATGAGGTCGGGAACCCGTTCGGAAATGGCGAGCTGGGCGGTGCGGGCGTCGGCGGCGTGTGCCGCGTCCATGCCAGCCTTGCGTAAGGCGAAGGCGACCATGTCGCGTATCGATGCCTCGTCTTCGACGATCAGGATGCGCTTATGCACTCGGGGAGGCTCGTTGGCTGTGACGGTATTATTGCAGCCGGGTTGTGTTACATGGCAATGACAGTTCTCACATTCCTTGCTGGCCGCGACCGTCCGGATTGTCATCGGTCTGTATGCGACGCTTGCGAAGTTCCAGTAAAAGTGGCGTCAGATCGCTGATTCGGGCCTGTATGCGGGATCTTTGGTAGTAATCCAGATCGTCGCGCTTAAGCAGCCGGCGCAGCTGTTCCATGGCGTCGAACGGCCGGCCGGACAGGTAAGCGCTGTCCGCATAGGCCTCGGAGGCGCGGATATTGTCCCCGGCGAGCTCGCTGGCCCGGCCGAAAGTACGGTAAAGCTCGGGGTCATCGCTGTTGTCGAGCATGGGTTTCAGCATCGCGACGGCCTGGCGCGAGGCATCCCTGGCCCCGGTGGCCACCAGCGCCTGGGCGTAACCCAGCGCCACCGCCCGGTTCTGCGGCGAATTCGCGTGCAACTGCTTGTAGATGACCATGGCGTCGGCGCGGCAACCCGCGTCCACCCAGGCATCGGCCATGGCCAGGCGCAGCACGACGCTGTCCGGCTGGGCGTCCACCAGCGGCTGCAACTGGCCGGCGGCCTGCGTGCCGCGGTTGGTGCGGATCAGCGACAGAGCGTAACCGTAGCGGTTGGCGGCGGTGTCGAATTCCTTGTGCTTCAGGTTTTGCTCGTAATACGTGGCGAGCCTCAGCGCGTCCCCCGAGAGCACCCGCGCCCGTTCGCGCATCAGCGCGTAGTTATCGCCCGGGCCGTTGCGCTGCGCGGCTTTGCCGCCGGCCAGGATTTTCGTCGGGTCTTGCACGTAAATGACCGGAGCGGTGCTTTTTTCCCAGGTGGCCTTGTCCAGCGTCGGCTGCCGGGGCCGTTGGGCCAGCTGGGTTTCAAGGACGCGGGCGCGGGCTTTGGCGTCGCTGATACGGTTCATGGTGACCGGATGGGTCTGGAGGAATTCCGGCACGGCGTCCTCGCTGGCACCGGCACCCGTGCGCATCGTGTCCTGCATGCGTTCGAAGAATCCCGCCATGGCTTCCGGATTGAAGCCGGCATTGGCCAGCGTCTGGATACCGACGCGGTCCGCTTCGGTTTCGTCCTTGCGGGTGAAGTTGATCGAGCGCTGCATCAGCAGGCTCTGACCACCCATCAGAACGGCCGGCGCCGCGTCGCCGCTATGCGATCCCGCGCCCGCCGCGATCGCGCCGAGCAGGATCAGGGCCATCAGCGGGCCATTCTTCTTCGAATCCTCGAAGGCGCGATAGAGGTGGTTCTGCGTGATATGGCCGATTTCGTGGGCAATGACGCCCGCCAGCTCGCTTTCGCTGTCGGTAATCGCAATCAGGCCGGAGTTGACGCCGATATAGCCGCCGGGCGCCGCGAACGCGTTGATCTGGTTATCCCGGACGATGAAGAACGAGAATTTGTCCTTCGGCCTGTCGCTGGAGGCGACCAGCCGGAAACCGAGATCGTTGATGTACTGATCGAGCAGCGCGTCGTCCAGGACCATGTCGAGCGCATGCATCTGACGCAGCATGCCCGCGCCGTATTCGTCGGCTTCGCGGGGGCTCAGCAGGGCATTGGCGGAACTGCCGAGGTCGGGCAGGCGGACTTCGTCCTGCGCTCCCGCGGTGACGGGAATGGCGGCGGCTGCCAGGGTGAAAAAGAGGCGTTGGAGAGCGTTGCGCATAGGTCCTTAAACGATACCACTCGTGTCTGCATTCGAGTCCGTTCACGGGCCGTCCGGCGATCCGGCCGCGTCGCCCGGGTCTTGGGCCGCCTTGCCGGCCGGAGGTTCGAGATACGGGCTTGCAATACTGAGCCCGCAACTACATCTTGGCCACCAGTCCCATCTGGAGAAGCCCATGGCTAACCCCGAGATCACCATCTATTCGACCGCTGTCTGCCCGTACTGCGTTGCCGCCAAGAACCTGCTCAAGTCCAAGGGACTGGAGTGGAACGAGGTGCGCATCGACACCGACCCGGCGCAGCGCGACGCGATGCTGACCCGTAGCGGCGGCCGCCGCACCGTGCCGCAGATCTTCGTCAACGACCAGCACGTCGGCGGTTTCGACGATCTGGTGGCTGCGGACCGTAGTGGCAAGCTGGCGGAAATCCTCGAGGTGGCCGGCTGATGAGCGACGACCGCCTCTCGGAGTTCACCGATTTCCGCAAGCGCATGAACGAGCGCATCCTGGCGGAAGACAACCAGGTCGTCCGCCGCTTCTTCGCGCTGGATACCCAGACGTACCGCGAAGGCGCGCTGGATGTGAAGACGAAGGAAATGCTGGGCCTGGTGGCCTCCATGGTCCTGCGCTGCGACGACTGCATCAGCTATCACGTGGCCCAGTGCAAGGAAGCGGGCGTCAATCGCGCCGAATTCTTCGAAGTGTTCAGCGTCGGCCTCGTCGTCGGCGGATCCATCGTGATTCCCCACCTGCGCCGCGCGGTGGACTTTCTCGATTCGCTGGAAGGCGGGCAGGGCGACGCGGCGGTTTGCGCGGATCACGCTTAAGCGCGATGGGGTGCCAGCCCCGGTCTCACCGGGAAAACTTGTGAGTTGAACCCAAGATCGCCGATAATTGGGCGATTTTTCTCGCTCGCGCGCCCCTCCGCGCGCTTCCCCGCGTTCAGCTTCCCAGGAGTTCCCCTATGAGCAAGACCATTGCCGTTATCCCCGGCGACGGCATCGGCCCCGAGATCATGGATGCCACCATCCGTTGCCTCGACGCGCTCGACTGCGGTCTCGTATACGACTATGTCGAAGCCGGCATGGTCGCGCTGGACAAGCTCGGCGACCTCCTGCCCGAAGCCACGGTCGACGCCATCGCGAAGCACAAGGTCGCGCTCAAAGGCCCCCTGACCACGCCGATCGGCGGTGGCTTCACCTCGATCAACGTCACGCTGCGCCGCAAGTTCGACCTGTACGCCAACGTGCGTCCGGCGATCAGCTTCCCGGGCACCAAGGCGCGTTACGAGAATATCGACATCATCACGGTGCGTGAAAACACCGAAGGCGCGTACCTCGCCGAAGGCCAGACGCTGTCCGAGGACGGCCAGGTCGCCCAGTCGATCATCCGCAATACGCGCAAGGGCAGCGAGCGCATCGTCCGCTACGCGTTCGAAATGGCGCGCAGCAAGGGCCGCAAGAAGATCACGGCCGTGCACAAAGCCAACATCATGAAGACGAGCTCGGGCCTGTTCCTGAACGTCGCGCGTGAAGTGGCCAAGGAATACGCGGACATCGAGTTCAACGAGATGATCGTGGACAACACCTGCATGCAGCTGGTGATGAACCCGTACCAGTTCGACGTCATCGTGACGACCAACCTGTTCGGCGACATCCTGTCCGATCTGTGCGCCGGTCTGGTCGGTGGCCTGGGTCTGGCTCCGGGCGCGAACATCGGTGCCGAAGCGGCGATTTTCGAAGCGGTGCACGGTTCGGCTCCCGATATCGCCGGCCAGAAGAAAGCCAACCCCTGCGCACTGCTGCTTGCCGCCGCCGACATGCTCGATCACCTCGACATGGTCGCCAAGGGCACGCGTCTGCGTCACGCCATCCGCGAGACGATCGATGCGCGCGATCGCGTCACGCCGGATCTCGGTGGTAAGGGCACCACGGACACGTTCGCCGATGCACTGGTCGAGCGCATTCGCGCTTCGGCGTAATTGCGCCGGTCAGTTGGATGGAGAGGGCGCTTCGGCGCCCTTTTTTTGTGGATGGGATGAAGAGCGGGGGTGGGGAGTGGGGCCTACGCCCCCACTCCCCACCCCCAACCCCGCTTCACCACGCTTTCCAGGCGACGAAGTTTCTCCGGATTAAGCACGCTGCGAACCGAATGGATGCGCTCGCCGTCGGACTCGATCCACGTCGCCGCGTAAAGCTCGCCGTTCCGCCATGTCAGCAGTACCGGCTCGCCGCGCAGCTCGGCGATGGTCGTGTCCGCACCCGGTGCGAACGCGGCGATGCGTTCGTACATGGCCAGGATGCGCATGGAGCCACGCAAAGGACGCAGCACCGAGCGACGGATGCCGCCGCCATCGCCGATCAGCGTCGCATCGTCCGCCAGCAGGCGTCCCAGCGTTTCTTCCGTCGGATCGGCGATAGCCGCCGCGAACCTTTCCAGCAGGCGGCGCTTGGCATCGTTGTCGATGCTGCGGCCGGCCCGTTCGGTTTGCAGGCGCGTGCGCGCGCGATGAACGCGTTGTCGACATGCTGCTTCCGATCGCCCGATCATCGCGGCGATGGCGGGATAGTCGAGATCGAAAACATCGTGGAGCAGGAACGCGGCACGCTCTTCGGCACCCAGGCGTTCCAGCAGCGCGATGTAGGAGGTCGACAAGGTCTCCGCGCGTTCGAGGCGATCCTCGGGCGAAGCGTCGATGCCATCGTTGGCCGCGACCCAGGGTTCGGCTAGCCAGCGGCCGGGATAGTCCGCGCGTTCGAGTTTCGCGCGGCGCAGGCGATCCAGTGCCAGGCGCGTGGTGGCGGTGACCAGCCATGCCTCGGCGGATTCGACGTTCGCGACATCCTGCGTATGCCAGCGCAGCCATGCTTCCTGCACGATGTCCTCGGCGTCGTCCACGGAGCCGAGCATGCGCCACGCCAGCCGTGTCAGGCGCGCACGCAGCGGATGGAAAAGTTGTTCCGCCGCCGTTCGCGCCATGACGGGCTCAGTGGCCGCGGAAGAACGGGTAGGGCGCGAGGAAGACCAGCCAGATCAACAGCAGGATGCCGATGTATTTGGTGATGCGGAACAGCTTCGGGTAAGCCTTCTTGAATCGTCGGCTACGTTCGCGGCCGCGCTTGTTGACCGCGAACATGCGATTGACGAAACCGACCTGCTCCTTGCCGTCGTCGCTGTTCGGCGAAGCGGTGATCGAGCCCATGAAGGCGCCGACGCGTTTGTTGATCCGCGTCATCAGGCTGCTGCGCAGCGGGCGTTCCACATCGGCGAACAGGATGACGCGGGTCTGGTCGGTAAGATTCTCCGCCCAGTGAACATAGGTTTCGTCGAATACGACGTCCTTGCCATCGCGCCATGCATGCATCTCGCCGTCGACGAAGATGCGGCATTCGTCGGAGTTCGGCGTGATCAGACCGAGGTGATAACGCAGCGAACCGGCGAACGGATCGCGGTGCGGATTGAGCTTGCTGCCCGGCGGCAGCAGCGCGAACATCGCCGCCTTCACGCTGGGGATCGAGTTCAGGAGTTCGACCGTCTTCGGGCACAGCGTCTCGGCCGACGCGAGCGGCTCGCCGTACCACTTCAGGTAGAAGCGCTTCCAGCCCTGTTTGAAGAACGAATTGAAGCTGGCGTCGTTGTGCTTTTCCGCGGCGCGGATGAAACCTTCGTCGAACAGGTGCATGGCCTCTTCGCGGATGGCCTGCCAGTTCTGCTGCAGAAGGTCGAGCTGGGGGAACCCGGCGCGATCGAGGATCGGACGTGCGGGTACCGCCGAGAAGGCGTACATCAGCAGGTTGTACGGTGCGAAGATCGCCGAATGATCGACCAGCTGACGGTCGAAGCGCAGTCGCGAGCGTCCGCGCAGATGGATGACCAGCACGCACAGCGTGAACAGGATCAGCAGGTACAGGGCGATGAATCGCGGCCCGAGGAAATTCATGGCGAAGACTCTTGGATAGCGTGTTTCGGATGGGGCCTAGGATACTCCGGGTCAATGCCCGAGGACGTACAGGTCGCCGCCGCCGGGTTTGTAGCTATTTGCGAAGGTGCGCTGCACATAGGCGATGGCGGCGCGCACGGCGGTGCGGGGCGTCCTGCCCTTCGCCAGCTCCGCGGCGATGGCGGAGGCCAGCGTGCAGCCGCTGCCGTGACCTTCGCGTTTGAGGCGGGGATGGCGGATGGTCATGACGCCGCGCACGTCGTAGAAGCGGTCGACCACTTCCCGGCCGCTGGCGTGTCCTCCTTTGAGGAGGACGGATTTCGCGCCGAGGGCGAGCAGTGCCGCGCCGGCCGCGTCGAAATCGCCGGGCTTGCGGATAGGGATGCCCAGCAGCGCTTCGGCTTCCGGCAGGTTGGGCGTGAGCACATCGGCGAGCGGAATCAGCGCATTCACCATGGCGTCGATCGCGTCGGTGGCCAACAGTCGCGCGCCGCTGGAGGCGATCATCACCGGGTCCACCACCAGCCACGCGGGCTTGCGACGGCGCATTTCCTTCGCCACCAGCCGGGTAACCGCCGCGCTGCCGAGCATGCCGGTCTTCACCGCGCCGATGGGGAAGTCGTCGAACACGGCATCGAGCTGGCTGCGGATGTGCGCCAGCGGGACGGTATGGACGGCTGTGACACCGCGTGTGTTCTGCGACGTGATAGCGGCGATGGCGCTGAGACCGTGCACGCCGCGCGCGTGGAAGGTTTTCAGGTCGGCCTGGATGCCTGCTCCGCCGCCGGAGTCGGAGCCGGCGATGGTGAGTGCGATGGGTTTGGTCATGGGGTGGTAAGGATAGTGGAGGAGCCCGTCGGTTGGGCTGGGGCTTGTTCGGACATGGTCGCGCTGGGTTCCTGCCTGCGCAGGAACGACGAATGATTTTGAGGGGGACGCGGTCAGCGCGTCACCAGCACGTCCGCCGTTCCGTCTCAACCCCCTCGCCGTCGTTCCTGCGCAGGCAGGAACCCAGCGCGATGCAGTGGTAAATACGCGGTGCCGGGTTGTATCAAAGCAGCCCTGGGTAGAAATCGAGCCAATCCGGATTCCCGGCTTCTATCAACCGCAGTTTCCACGCGCGCTTCCATCGCTTAAGCGCCTTCTCGCGAAGGATCGCCGACTCCATGGTCACGTGCGATTCGAACCAGACAAGCGAGTGCACGTTGTAGCTTTTCGAAAAGCCTTCAACAATGCTTTCCTTGTGCTGCCAGACGCGGCGAATCAGATCGCTGGTCACGCCGATATACAGCGTCCCGTTTCGCCCACTCGCAAGCATATAAACAAACGGCTGCCTCTCCATGGCATCTCCAAACGGCGCGGGGCGTCAGCCCCGCGCCTCCAGGGTTCCTTACAACGCTTCGGAAGCAAAATCCGCAAGCCTCGATCGCTCGCCACGCCTCAGCGTGATATGCCCCGAATGCGCCCAAAGCTTGAATCGGTCCACCGCATAGGTCAGGCCCGACGTCGTCTCGGTCAGGTAAGGCGTATCGATCTGCTCCACGTTACCGAGGCAGACGATCTTCGTCCCCGGACCCGCGCGCGTGATCAGCGTTTTCATCTGTTTCGGCGTGAGGTTCTGGGCTTCGTCGATGATCAGGTAACGACTCAGGAAAGTACGGCCACGCATGAAGTTCAGCGAGCGGATCTTCACGCGCGAAGCGAGCAGGTCGTTGGTGGCCTGTCGGCCCCACGAACCGCCTTCCTCGGGATTGGCCAGTACCTCAAGGTTATCGGTCAGCGCACCCATCCAGGGCGTCATCTTCTCTTCCTCGGTACCGGGCAGGAAGCCGATGTCCTCACCGACCGACACCGTCGCGCGGGTCATGATGATTTCGCGATAGCGCTGCTGATCCATGACCTGTGCAAGGCCGGCGGCCAGTGCGAGCAGGGTTTTGCCGGTGCCTGCCGTACCCAGCAGCGTGACGAAGTCGACGTCCGGGTCCATCAGCAGGTTGAGGGCGAAGTTCTGCTCGCGGTTGCGTGCGGCGATACCCCAGACGCCATGCGCGGTATGCGTATGGTCATCCAGCAGTACGAGTTTCGCCGTGCGCTTGTCTTCCGTCTCCACGATTTCCAGCACACGCAGTTCGACGTCGTTTTCGCCGGGCATGTACAGGCACTCGTTGGCGTACCAGTGCTCGTCTTCGCGCATGGTCACTTCGTAGTACGTGCGGCCGCGTTCGTTCCACGAACGAAGTTCGGGATGATGACTCCAGAAATCTTCCGGCAACCCGTCCGAGCCGGTGAACAGCAGCGCGAAATCGTCCAGTGCTCGGTCGTTCTCGTAATCTTCGGCGGTGATGCCGTAGATGGATGCCTTGATCCTGAGGTTGATGTCCTTGGTGACGAGGATGACCGGCCGATCGGGATACTGGTCGCGCAGGTCGATGACGGCTGCGAGAATCTGGTTGTCCGCCTTGCCGTTGCCGTGACTTGCCCGCTGCTGGAAGTAAAGGCGGCCTACCGCGCCGCGTTTCAGTTTGATGCCCTGGGGATTGGACAGCTCGATGCCGTCCTTGATGCCGTGCCCGTTACCTCGTTCGATCAGTTCGTTGAGGAAGCGACTGACCTGGCGGCCGTTGCGCGAGACTTCCGAACCGCCTTTCTTCTTTTCGTCCAGTTCCTCCAGCACCGTCATGGGGATGAATACATCGTGTTCCTCGAAACGGAACAACGACGTCGGGTCGTGCAGGAGCACGTTGGTGTCGAGGGCGTAGATGCGCTTGCTTCCGGTCATGCGGAAGTGACCTCACTTGAGAGGTTGCTGATAGCCGGCTTTCCAGCCGGCCGCTCTGACGGTCGCGTGGGCGACCCCCCTTGCCGCCGGCACGCGGGCGGCGGGCGGCGGGAGACGTGCAAACGCCAACGCCCCGCGTCCGCCCGTCGCGAGCTTCGGGCTCGCGACGGTGGGCAGGGCGTTGACGGTCTTCGGGATCACTCAGTGGGGATGGCTTCTAGTACGTGTTGCGCGTGGCCCGGCACTTTGACGCCACGCCATTCCATGGCGAGCTTGCCGGTGGGGTCGACTAGGAATGTACTCCTGACGATGCCCATGTGGCGCTTTCCGTAGAGAACTTTTTCGCGAATGACATCGAACGCCTGGCACCAGGTTTCGTCGGCGTCGGAGATCAGCGGGAAGGGCAGGGATTGCTTCGTGGCGAAATTGCCGTGCGAGCGTACCGAGTCGCGCGAAACGCCGATGACTTCCGCACCGCGCGAAGCGAATTCGGGATACAGATCGCGAAAATTCTGCGCTTCGGTCGTGCAACCGGGCGTGCTGTCCTTCGGGTAGAAGTAGACGACGATCCATCGGCCTTTCAGCGATGCCAGCTTCAGTGTGGCGCCATCGCCCGTCGTGCCTGCGAGATGGGGTATTTTCTTACCGATTCCGATCATTCAGAACTTCACCGGATCCATGATGGCGTCGAGGTTGAGCCCGTCGCACAGTTCGAGGAAATCGTCGCGTAGCGCGGCGATATGCGTTTCGGCGGGTATGCCGATGGTGATCTGGGCCTGGAACATGTCCGCGCCCGTCTGCATGGCCTGGTAGCGCATCGACGAAAGCTGCTCGACGCTGATGTCGCGGCGGGAGAAGAATTCGATGATCTTGACCAGGATGCCCTGGCGGTCGGCCGCGATGACTTCCACCAGATAGGGCAGCAGATGCGTCCTCGGTTCGCGAGGCGTGGTGCGGTAGTGGACGATCTGCACATCCTCGTCGCGGCCGAGCTTGGCGAGCGCCGTCTCCAGTTTTGCCACCGCATCCCACGATCCGCTTGCCAGCAGCATCACCGATGTGTCGTTGCCAATCGTGGACACGCGGGCGTCAGCCATGTTGCAGCCCGAGTCCGCGATGCGCTTGGCAAGCGGCAGCAACGGGGCGCGATGGGCAGGGGAAAGCGTCTGGATCAGCAACTGGTTGTCGGCGGTGGCGTTACGCGGCGCGGAGCGATTCAAGATGGACTACCTGTGTGCGGTCCCGCGGGGCGCGGGGCGGCCTTAACGTCTGGAGTTCAGCTTACTTGCCCGCGTCGTGAGCCCGCAAGTAACATGGAAGGGCTCGTAACTCGTGGGTCAGCCCTTGAACATCTCTGGAAGTATCTGTGCATTGGCCACGCCGTTCGGTAATGACGGCGGCCTGGACCTCGACGCCTTCGGGCGCCTCATCGACCAGCAGATCGCCGGCGGTACGCAGGCGGTCGTCGTCGCCGGATCTACCGGCGAGTCCCATTTTCTCGATCATCACGAGTTCGACCGGTTGCTGGTCTTCGCCGTCGAGCGCGTCGCGGGCCGTATCCCGGTCATCGCGGGTACGGGTGAAGCCGGTACCGCGAAAACCGTGGCGATGACGCAGCGTGCCCGCGATCTGGGTGCCGATGTCGCGCTGGTCGTGGCCCCCTTTTACGTCCGTCCCACCCAGGAAGGCATGCGCCGGCATTTCCTCGCGGTGGCCGACGAGGGCGGGCTTCCGGTCATTCTCTATAACGTGCCACCGCGCACCGGCTGCGACATCGCGCCGGAAACCACCGCGGTACTGCGCGACCATCCGGCGATCGTCGGCATCAAGGAAGCTCGGGGCGATGCGGAACGCATTCGCGCCACGGCGGAACTTGTGCGCGAAGATTTCGTCTATCTCAGCGGTGACGACGGTTCGGCCCACCAGGCCATGCTAGCCGGCGCCGCTGGCACCATCTCGGTGGTGGCCAACCTGGTACCCGATGCTTTCCGGCAATTGTGCGACGTGGCCCGTTCGGGCGACGCCGATCGCACAGCCCGGCTGGTCGGGCGCCTGGCGCCACTGATCGACGCGCTGAACTGTGCTCCCAATCCCATCCCCGTAAAGGCCGGTCTGGCCGCCCTGGGACTGGGATCGGCGGCGCCGAGGCTGCCGCTGATCGAGCTCGAGTCGGGTCCGGCACTATCCCGATTGCGCGAAACGCTCGCGGCTCTGGCACCATTGGCGTCCGCAGCCTGAAGCCACACCCCTTTCAACGGAACCCGTTCATGAAGAAATCGTCGTTCGCGCTGGCCTTCACGGCAGTCGCCATGTCCACCCTGGTCCTTTCCGGCTGCGGCATGTTCCGCTCCCACAAGGATTGGGACAAGGCGCAGCAGGAAGCCCCGTTGGAGATCCCGCCGGGCCTCGATACGCCGTCGACCAGCGCGGCGCTCGTCATTCCCGACGTCGGTTCCGGCGCTGCTGCCGCAGCCGCTCAGCAGTCGGGCGCTTCCGCGGTCTCCGACGGCTTCGTGTCGGCCGACAACGTCGACAACGTCTATCGCCGTATTGGCGAGGCACTCGGCGCTGGCGATCTCGGCAAGGTGCTGGCGCACGACGACACGGCCCATACCTACCAGCTGTCGGTAGGCAAGGGCACGTCGGAGAGCAAGCCCGGCCTGTTCCGTCGCATGTTCGGCGGCGGCAAGAAGAACGATGCGACCGATGCCGCTCCGTCTTCGTCCACGCCGGGTACGCGTCAGGTCGTCATTACGGTCATTCCCAGCGGCACGGGTAGCGAAGTCCGCGCACAGGGCGACAGCGACGGCGTTCGCCGCGTGGTCGATTCGCTGAAGTCGCGTATGGGCGGCTGAGGTTCGGGCCTTAAGATGCGAAAACGCCGCCCCAGGGCGGCGTTTTCGTTTGCGGGACCATCGTTTGTTGTAGGAGCCCGCAAGCGGGCTCCTACAAAACAAGGCGCTGGGCTGGACAGCAAAACGGCCCTCGAGGGGCCGTCGGGTCAGAGCTGGAGCAGGTCGATCTTGCCGGGTTTGTTTTCCCAGTCCTTGGCGTCTGGCAGGCCATCCTTGCGTTCGGTGATGACCGGCCAGTCTTTTGCCAGGTCGGCATTGAGCTTCACGAAGGATTCCTGACCCGCGGGGACGTCGTCCTCGGGGTAGATCGCATTGATCGGGCATTCCGGCTCGCACAGGGTGCAGTCGATACACTCGTCCGGATCGATGACCAGGAAATTCGGGCCTTCGTGGAAGGCGTCGACCGGGCAAACCTCGACGCAGTCGGTGTACTTGCACTTGATGCAGTTGTCGGTGACGACAAAAGTCATGCCGCGAGCAGCCTTAATGTGCGTGAGGAATGGTGCTCCCTACGAGACTCGAACTCGTGTTCCCGCCTTGAGAGGGCAGTGTCCTAGGCCACTAGACGAAGGGAGCGATTCGTACGCGAAGTACGAGGCGCGCTAGTATAGCGAAATTGCGACAGGCGGCAATGCCTTTGTGAAAGCTTTTGCCCCGTCCCAATGCCGGCATTGGGGGCGATATTCGTAAGTCAGCCACGAATTCGTTACATTGCAATCATTCATCCGAGGTCGGTCTGGACTGACCCGGCGGCTTCGTCACTGGACGCTTGGGCGTCCGCCAGGACTTCTTTCAGCTTGAATCCCGATACAAGGAAGGACGCTCCGCCGGTGTTGCGCATTATCCCGCGTGAGCAGCATTCCATCTCCCGCAAGAACATCAGCAAGGCCGCGCTGCGCGTCCTGTACCGCCTGCACGACGCGGGGTTCGACGCTTACCTCGTCGGCGGCGCCGTGCGCGACCTCCTGCTCGGTGGGCACCCCAAGGACTTCGACGTCGCCACGAACGCGACGCCGGACGAGGTCAAGGGGCTTTTCCGGAATTGCCGCCTGATCGGGCGCCGCTTCCGTCTTGCCCATGTGGTGTTCGGTCCGGAGATCATCGAAGTGGCGACGTTCCGCGGCACGGGCGAGGAGGGCGGCGAAGGCGACCGTCACATCGTCGACGGCCGGATCGTCCGCGACAACATCTGGGGCACGATCGAGGAGGACGCGGTACGCCGCGATTTCCGCGTCAACGCGCTCTATTACGACATCGGCGATTTCAGCGTCCGCGACTACGTCGGCGGCATGCAGGATCTCGAGGACCGCACCATGCGGCTCATCGGCGATCCGGAGCTGCGCTACCGCGAAGATCCCGTACGGATGCTGCGTGCCGCGCGTCTGGCCGCCAAGCTCAATTTCACCATCGACAAAGCGACCGCGGCACCGTTCGCGACATTGGGCCACCTGCTCGGAGAAGCTGCGCCCGCGCGCTTGTTCGACGAATCGCTCAAGCTCTTCCTTGGCGGTCACGGGCTGAAAAGCTTCCGGATGCTGGAAGCTTGCGGCTTGCTGAAATTCCTGTTCCCGGTCACGGCGCGTGCGCTGGAGCGCGGCGACGAAGCGCTTCGCGCGTTGGTGGAGCAGGGGCTGGCCAATACCGACAAGCGCATCGCCGACAGCAAGTCGGTCACGCCGGCCTTCCTGTTCGCGGTGCTGTTGTGGGGCGAAGTGCGCGATCAGGCGCATGCATGGGTGGCCGAGGGTCTGGACGTCAACGAGGCCTGGCAGCGTGCGGCGGTCCATGTCGTGGGCGAGCAGTGCCAGCGCGTGGCGATTCCGCGCCGCTTTACGTTCACGATGGAAGAAATCTGGGCGTTGCAGCCGCGTTTCGAGCAGGTGCATCGCAAGCGCGTCTTCCGGCTGATGGCGCACCCGCGCTTCCGTGCGGCTTTCGACTTCCTGCTGCTGCGGGCGCACGAATCTCCGCAGATAAACGAACTCGGCGAGTGGTGGGCACATGCCCAGCAACTGCCACCCGAAGTGCTCGCGCAGGCGCTGGGCGGCGGTGGCGTCCCCTCGCCGGAACCGACGACCGTCGCCGCGGCGCCCGCGCGCAAACGTCGCCGCCGGCGTAAGCCCGCGGGTCGTGGCAAAGGCGATTCGGGCAACGCGTGAACGTCGTGCCCGGCGCCCGCGCCTACATAGCGCTTGGCAGCAATCTCGGCGATTCGCGCGACCATTTGCTGCGGGCCACTGCGGCGCTGGACGCGCATCCCGGCGTTTCCGTGGTCGCGCGTTCGCGTTATTACCGCACGCCTCCGTGGGGCGTCATCGACCAACCGGATTTCGTCAACGCGGTGATCGAGGTGTCGACCTCGCTTTCCCCATCGGCCCTGCTCGATCTGCTGCTGAGGACCGAACGTGCTTCCGGGCGTGTCCGGGACGGCCAGCGCTGGGGGCCTCGTATCCTCGATCTGGACCTTCTGGTTTACGAAGGCGTCACGCAGGACGACGAGCGGCTGATCCTGCCGCATCCCCGTATCCGCGACCGCGCTTTCGTCCTGCTCCCACTGGCGGATGTTGCCCCCGACCTCCATATCGAGGGGCAGGGCCGTGTAGTCGACCTGCTTGAAGCCGTCGATACCGGCGGTTGCGAAGTCATTCCTTGAGTCCCGTTGCTGCAAAGCGGGATAATTCTCAGGTTCCGCTCACCGACTAAGAGAGCTGCCGTGTACGCCGAAAAAACGAGTGCCCCCTCCCGTAAGCCGGTCACCGTGCCGGGCCTGCGGGCGATGAAGGCCGAAGGGCGCAAGATCACGATGCTCACCGCTTACGACGCGAGCTTCGCGGCCCATCTGGAGGCCGCCGATGTCGATGTCGCCCTGGTGGGCGATTCGCTGGGCATGGTTGTGCAGGGTCGCAGCAGCACGCTGCCGGTGACCGTCGACGACATGGTCTACCACACCATCATGGTGGCGCGTGGTCTGTCCTCGACCCTGCTGGTGGCGGACCTGCCCTTCATGAGCGACCGCGACGTGCCTTCGGCACTGGATGCCGCCGCCCGCCTGGTCGGGCAGGGTGGTGCGGCAATGGTGAAGATCGAGGGCGCCGGACGTATCTGCGAGGTGATCTCGGCCATCGTCGAGCGCGATATTCCGGTTTGCGGACATCTGGGCCTTACTCCCCAGTCGGTCCACAAGTTCGGCGGCTATAAGGTCCAGGGCAAGCAGCAGGACGCCGCGGACAAGCTGGTGGCCGATTCGAAAGCCGTGGAAGCCGCCGGTGCCGACATGCTGGTGCTGGAATGCATCCCGTCGGCGCTTGGCGCGCGTATCGCCCGCGAGCTTTCCATTCCCGTCATCGGCATTGGCGCCGGTGTCGATTGCGACGGTCAGGTGCTGGTCGTCTACGACATGCTCGGCCTTACGCCGGGCAAGCGTCCGAAATTCAGCAAGGATTTCCTCTCCGGCCGCGATTCTATACAGGGCGCTATCGCTGCCTATGTCGCGGACGTGAGGAGCGGGCAGTTCCCCGGCGTCGAACACGGCTTCAACTGACCATCCAGGCTTTAAGAAATCATGCAAACCGTGACAGATGCCGCCGCGCTACGCGCCGCGATCCGTGGCTGGCGTACCGCCGGGCAGACCGTCGGCCTGGTGCCGACGATGGGCAACCTGCATGCGGGGCACCATTCCCTGCTGAAGCTGGTGCGGGACCGCGCCGACCGTGTGGTGGCGAGCGTGTTCGTCAATCCCACGCAGTTCGGTCCGGGCGAGGACTTCGAGCGCTATCCGCGCACCCTGGCGCAGGATCAGGCCGGTCTTGCCGAGGCCGGTTGCGACATCCTGTTCGCGCCGGAAGTGTCGACGATGTATCCGTTCGGCCCCGCGGCCAGCGTCAGCATTCACGTGCCGTTGCTCACCGAAACGCTGGAAGGCGCGCATCGTCCCGGCCATTTCGATGGCGTGGCGACGATCGTGGCCAAGCTGTTCAATCTCGTTCAGCCGGACCTCGCGGTCTTCGGCCAGAAGGATTTCCAGCAGTTGCGGGTCATCGAGCGCATGGTTCGCGACCTGTCGCTGCCGATCAAGGTCATGGCTGCGCCCACGCTGCGCGACGACGACGGCCTGGCCCTCAGCTCGCGCAATCAGTACCTCTCGCCCGCCGAGCGTGCCCGGGCGCCCCAGATCCACGCCACGCTGATCCAGATGCGCGAGCTGTTCGTACAGGGCGGCCATGCCTGGCAGGCGTTGGAGCAGGCCGCCTCGGCCCGACTGCAGCGGGCGGGCTTCGTTCCCGATTACGTGGCGATCCGGCGCGCCGAGGACCTGGGCGCGCCCGGCGTCGACGAGCGGACGGGGCTGGTGGCCCTGGTGGCGGCAAGGCTCGGCAGCACGCGCCTGATCGACAATCTCACCTTCGACTGACCGGCCCCTTGCGCCGGGGCCGGGCGCCCCCATTAACCGCCCCGAAGCGCCTTGACGACGCCGGGGGCGCGGCTGGCTATAATTGGCGTTTGCCTTTCATCGATCCCACGGTATTCCGCTCATGCACCTGAACATGCTCAAGGCCAAGATCCACCGCGCTACGGTGACCCACGCCGAGCTGCATTACGAAGGATCGATCGCCATCGACGGACTCCTGCTCGACGCATCGGGCATCCGCGAGTACGAGCAGATCCACGCCTGGAACATCAATAACGGCAAGCGCTTCGTCACCTATGCGCTGCGTGCCGAAGAGGGCTCCGGGATCATATCGGTCAACGGCAGTGCGGCCCATCGCGCCAAGCCGGGCGACCTGGTGATTATTGCGGCGTTCGTCAGCCTGTCCGAAGCCGAACTTGCGGCGTACAAGCCCGACCTGGTCTATGTCGATCGCGACAACAAGATCACGCACACGAATCACGCGATTCCGAAGCAGGCAGCGTAAGAGCCTGCGATATCCCTGTGGGATTCGGATTGCTGCGGGAGCGCGCAGGCGCGCTCCCGCAGGGTTGGTCGCCTACCTCACCAGGATATCGCCGATCTGTTGGATCGATACAATTCCAACACTGCTCCGTGCGGTAACATCGAGGCTTCCTCCGATGCATAGCAAGTGGGAGCCATGGATTCCAAGCACACCCGTCTGCCGTCCTTCGAAGCGCACGCTTCGCGCCTCGCCTCCACTCATCTGCGCCAGCTGCTCGCCGACGAGGCGCGCGGGGACCGGCTCCGACGTCGCGTCGGACCTATCCTCCTCGACCTGAGCCGGCAGAAACTCGACACGGCCGCACTCGACGCCGTCGGCGAATACATCGAAAGCACGCATTGGCAGGCCGCACGCGATGCGATGTTCTCCGGCGAGCACATCAACACCTCCGAAGATCGCGCCGTGCTGCATACCGCACTGCGTTCCGGTGCCTCGCGCCATCCCGTCGCTCCGGCCGACGTCCGCAAGGAAGTCGAGGCAACGCTGCAGCGCATGGAAAAAATCGTCGGTGCCGTGCATCGGGGCGAAGGCGAAACCGTCGGTCTCATCCCGCAGGTCACCGATGTCGTGAACATCGGTATCGGCGGTTCGGACCTGGGTCCGCGTCTTGCCGTGCATGCGCTGGAACAGTTCCACGTCAAAGGCATCCGCAGTCACTTCCTGACCAATGTGGACGGCCAAGCTGCATACAACCTGATGAACCAGCTCGATCCGCGTCACACGCTGGTCATCCTGGTCTCGAAGACATTCACGACGCAGGAAACCCTGCTCAACGGTGGCGTCTTCCGCGACTGGATTTTGCGGGCGCATGACGGCGACGAACGCGCGGCCTCGAAGCATTTCCTTGCGGTCAGTTCCAACGTCGAAGCCGCCGAGAAGTGGGGCGTACCGGCCGCGCAGGTCCTGCCGATGTGGGATTTCGTCGGCGGCCGTTATTCGTTGTGGTCGGCGGTCGGCGCCGCCATCGCGTTTTCCGTTGGCATGGACAACTTCCGGCAGATGCTCGCCGGTGCGGCCGAAGTGGACGATCACTTTCGCAGTGCGCCGTGGCAGGAGAACGGTCCCGTACTGCTGGCCATTGCCGAGCTGTGGAACCGCAACGTACTGAAGCGCACCAGCCGTGCGGTAGTGCCTTACGTCGACGCGCTGGTCGACCTGCCGTCGTACCTTCAGCAATTGGAGATGGAAAGCCTCGGCAAGCACGTGCATCCGTATGGCGGAAAGGTCGAGGATTCGACCGTGCCCGTGGTCTGGGGCAGCATTGGGACGAACGCGCAGCACGCGTATTTCCAGGCGCTGCATCAGGGCACGGATATCGTGCCGCTGGAATTCATCGGCATCGTGAAGCCCGCGCATCCGTTGGTGAAAAATCATGCGGCGCTGCTGTCGAACCTGCTGGCGCAGGCTGCCGCGCTGGCGCTGGGAAAGACCTTCGACGAGGCACTGGCGGAAGCGAAGAGCGGCACGGATGAACAGCGTCGCGCACTCGCCGAGCAGCGCACGTTCGAAGGCGATCGTCCGAGCACGGTGTTGATGCTCGATTCGCTGACGCCTTACTCGCTGGGTGCGTTGATCGCGCTCTACGAACACAAGGTTTTCTTGCTCGGTCACCTCTGGCGCATCAACGCGTTCGATCAGTGGGGCGTTGAGCTGGGCAAGGCCATCGCCTCGCAGATCCTGCCATCGCTGGATGCGAACCCGGATACCCTGACGCAGTTCGACAGCGCGACACGCGCGCTGATCAAGGCGATTCAGTCCAGAAAATAAGCGCGAAACCTGCGCTGTGTGTAGGAGCCCGCAAGCGGGCTCCTACACACGGTAGTCTGGTTTTACGGAACCGTCGGCAGAAACTTCGGCTTCCGGAAAGCCTGTACCTTCTGCTCGAATCCATAAGCAATCGAAATCAGCGTCGGCTCGCTCCACTTCGTGCCGAAGAACACCACGCCTACCGGTAGATCATGCGCGAAGTCGGCTGGCACCGTGATCGACGGATAGCCGGCGATTGCCGCGGGTGCCGATACGCCGCCGACGGTCGGATCGCCACTGACCACGTGGTCGCCGAGTACCGGATCGGTGAGAAACGCAGGCCCCCAACTTGGCGCGAGCAGCGCATCCAGCCGGTTCGCTTTCAACGCCGCGTCGATACCTTCCGGCCCGGCCAGTCGCTTCGTTTTTTCCACGGCCTCCACATAAACCTTGTCGGTGAGCGCGCCCTTGGCCTGCGCCTGCAGGAAGAGTTCCTGGCCGAACCAGGGCATCTCTTCTTTGGCATGCGCATCGTTGAAGGCGATGAGGTCGGCGAGGCTATGCACGTTCAGGCCGGTACGTGTCGCCAGATAGGCGGCGATATCCTGTTTGAAGTCGTACAGAAGCACGGTCAACTCGTAATCGCCGAACTCTTTCAGATGTGGAATCTCGACGTTATCGACCACGACGGCACCGTTCGCCTTCAGCACGGCGATAGTCTTTTCCAGTGCGCGATCCGCATTCGGTTCGATGCCGGCGAGTTGACGCACCACGCCGATGCGTTTGCCGCGAAGACCGTTGCTGTCGAGGAATCGCGTGTAATCGGTAGCGTGACGGTCGGCTTCCGCGGTCGCCTTGTCGCGTGGATCGGAACCTGCAATCGCCGAAAGCACGGCAGCGACGTCGGCGACGCTGCGTGCCATCGGTCCCGCCGTGTCCTGGCTATGTGAAATGGGCACGATGCCTGCACGGCTGACGAGACCGAGGGTCGGTTTTATGCCGACCAGTCCATTGACCGCGGCGGGACAGATGATCGACCCGTCGGTTTCGCTACCGATGGCGGCGGTCGCCAGACCCGCGGCAATGGCGGCGCCGGAGCCGGCGCTCGATCCGCACGGGTTGCGATCGAGGACGTAAGGATTGCGCGTCTGGCCGCCGCGTCCGCTCCATCCGCTGGATGCGTGGTTCGAGCGCATATTCGCCCATTCGCTCAGGTTGGTTTTACCGAGAATCACCGCACCCGCTGCGCGTAGTTTCGCGGCGACAGTCGAGTCGTGCGGCGCGGGCGGTCCGACCAACGCCAGTGAGCCGGCCGTCGTCTGCATGCGATCGCCCGTGTCGATGTTGTCTTTCAGAAGAATGGCGATGCCGCGCAGCGAGCCCGTGGTGTGTTCGTCGCTTTGTCGCGCAATGGCGAGCGCGTCCGGGTTGACCTCGATCACGGCATTGATGGTCGGTCCGGCTTTATCGATCTTCGCAATGCGGTCGAGGAAGAGTTGGGTTACCCCTTCCGCGGTCAGGCTGCCTTTGGCGTATGCCTGCTTCAGCGAGTCGATGGAAGCGAACGCGGTCGTTTCGTCGGGCGCGGATGCCGAGACGGCGTTGACTGCGCCAAAACAGAGCAAGGCGGCCACAGCCGTCCTCGTGGTGGACTTTACGAACATGCTTTCCCCCTTAAGTCATGCGGCGATGCGCCTCATCTTAGCTCGACATGGGATAGCTATACTGCGTGGACGCAAGGCAAGCCGGATGCACTCAGGGGCTGCCTCTACGTAATGAAACGGAGTCCTCGAATGCGTCCCTGTTCTCTTCGCTGGCTGGCCCTGGCCGCCATTGCCCTGTCCGTGACCGCCGCCCAGGCGGACGACAGGCCGGTTCCCGATACCCTGAAACAGCGCATCGCCAGCTGCACCAGTTGCCATGGCGAGCAAGGGGAGGGCGGCGACAACGGATTCAATCCGCGACTGGCGGGCAAGCCGGCCGGATATCTGGTGCGTCAGATGCAGGACTTCAAACAGGGCCTGCGCCATTACCCGATCATGGAATACACGGTCGCGCCGCTGACCGACGACTATATGCGCGAGATCGCCGACTACTTCGCCGGGCAGGACGTACCGTATACGCAGCAGAAATCGCCGCGCCTGCCCGCGAGTGCGATGACCCGTGGCGAGCAACTGGTTACGAAGGGCGATCCGGCGCGCCATATTCCCGCCTGCTCGGACTGTCACGGTCCGCGTCTGACCGGCATGCAGCCGGACATTCCCGGCCTGGTCGGTCTTCCTTACGACTACATCAGTGCGCAGCTCGGGTCCTGGCGCACGCAGACGCGAAGCACCGTCGCGCCCGATTGCATGGCCACCATTACCAGTCGCCTGAGCGACGCCGATATCAGTGCCGCCGCCGCGTGGCTTTCATCGTTGCCCATTCCCGGCGATACGCATCCGGAACCCGCGGGTTCGCTCACGATGTCCATGCGTTGCGGCAGCGTGGGAGGCTGAGCTATGACGATCATGACCCACCGCATCTTTAGCATCGTCGCATCCTTCGTCCTGTTCGCCGTCGCCGGATCGGCCCTTGCCGTCGATGGCAATCAGGTAGAGCGTGGCCGGTACCTGAGCCTTGCCGGCGACTGCGCGTCCTGCCACACAGCGAAAGGTGGCAAGCCATACGCCGGTGGTCGAACAGTGCCGACGCCGTTCGGCAACATCCCCTCGCCGAACCTCACACCGGACAAGTCGACCGGCATTGGCGACTGGACGGCGGACGAGTTCTACCAGGCCATGCACGACGGTCGCGGCAAGGACGGACAGTTGCTGTATCCGGCATTTCCTTTTACGTCCTACACGCAGGTAACGCGCGTCGATAGCGACGCGATCTTCGCGTACCTGCAAAGCCTGCCCGCGGTGCATAGCGAGAATCGCGACAACGAACTCCGTTTTCCGTACAGCATGCGTCGGCTCATGGCGGGATGGCGGACGTTCTATTTCACGAAGGGCGAGTTCGAAGCCGATCCGAAACAGTCGACCCAGTGGAATCGCGGCGCTTATCTGGTGAAGGGGCTGGGTCATTGCAACGACTGCCATTCGGCGCGCAATTCGCTCGGCGCGACGATCGACGATCCGCGTCTGGCCGGCGGCCTCATTCCGATCCAGGACTGGTACGCGCCCGACCTGAGCACACAGGCTCACGGAGGCCTGTCGGGATGGACGCAAAGCGACATCGTCGACCTGCTCAAGACCGGCCGTTCGGCGCGTGGTACCGCGTTCGGTCCGATGGCCGAAGTCGTTCGCGAAAGCACCCAGCATCTGACGGACGAGGATCTCGCGTCGATCGCCGTTTATCTGCGATCGCTGCCGGCACGACCAGAGCAGAAGAAAGACGACTCGCTGCCTTCACGTCCCATGTTTATTGCGAAGGGACAGAAGGTTTACGCCGATCGCTGCGCGACCTGCCATGGCGATTCCGGCAAGGGCAAGGGAGACGCCTATCCTCCGTTGGACGGCAATTCGTCGGTTGTCGAACCGGTGGGCGTCAATGCGATTCGTGTCGTGTTGTCCGGCGGTTTCGCGACGGCAACGAAGGGCAATCCGCGTCCGTACTCGATGCCGCCGTTCTCGCAGCATCTCAGCGACGACGAGGTGGCCGCGGTGGTCTCGTACATTCGCCAGGCATGGTCGAATGCCGCGAACCCGGTTTCGGCGGATGACGTGCGCACGTACCGGTCGACGCCGGGCGGCTAGCCAGCCGCGTGCACCAGTCGTGCGAGGTCGTGCCAGACATCGGCGTTCCATGAGCGCCGAGCCTGGCCGGAAGGCGAGGGCAGCACGAAAAGGCGCGTGTCGCCGAATGCCTGTTCCTGCAGTCCGTAAGCCGGCTTGCCGCCCAGCGCGCTATGCGCCGCGTGCTTGCTGGTAAAGGCCAGGACACCCGGTGCAAAGGTCGCGATCTTCTTGCGCAGCGCGGCCACGTCGAAGGCATCCGCGGGAAGGTCGATATCGTTGCCGCTATGGAACTTGGCCAGATCCGTCATGCCTATGCCGAAGCCCGGCATCAACGGATATTCCGCCGGTGCGAGCAGGCGGGGCGTCAGTCCGGTCGCGAAGACCGTTCGCCAGAACATGTTGCCCGGATGCGCGTAGTACGCGCCGGCTTCCGCCGAGCGCCGGCCCGCCGCCGTGCCGCAGAACACCAATCGCAGGCCGGGTCCGAGCACATCGGGAAGGATCGGCGCATCACGCATCGGCAAGCAGGAAGTCGGTGTACTGGAAGCGTTCGTCGCGCAGCAGGGAATCGCCGCGCTCCAGGGCTACGTCGCGCGCGAATAGCGGGCCGCCATAGCTCAGCGTGTGAAATTCGCCGCGCTCGCCACAGGCATCGACGCCGTCCGGTAGTTCGTCCAGCAGTGCATCGTCGAAGTCGCGACCGCAGAACGTCGCCTCGAGCTGCGTGGTGTCGACGCAGCACAGCGCGGCACGATGACCCTCGGTAACGAAGCGGCGGGCAAGGGCGGAGGTGTCCTCGCCCCACAGTGGGAACACGCCCTGCCAGTGGTCGCGCGCCAGTTGTGTCTCGCGATAGGCGCGTACGTCGTCGAGAAACAGGTCGCCGAACGCGCAGTGGGAAATGCCCGGCCAGCGCGCACGTGCTTCGTTCAGTGCCGCCTGGTAGATCCGTTCGTAGCTTTCGTTGTCGCTGGGCCACGAGAGGGATGCTTCGATCACGGGAAGGCCGAGCGCCGCGGCTTGTGCGTGCAGCACGGTGCGCCGTATGCCGTGCATTGCGATGCGGTCGTAGTTTGCCGTCACGGTGGTGAGCAGGCCCACCACGTTCCAGCCCGGGTCGGCACGCAGGCGTCCAAGGGCCATCAGGCAGTCTTTGCCGCCGCTCCACGAAAGAATGATCGGTGTGCTCATGCGGACTACTTTACGGGTTTCGTGCTGCGCGGGAAGGGATGGTCAGTTAGTGAGCAAGGCAACGCAAGTGCGTGCCGCATAAGGATGGTTCGGAGTTATCCACATGCTTATGCAGCGACTGTCCACAGCGGTTGTGGATAACGAGGGTATGCATCGCAAATGCCAGGAGCCCGCGTGTGGTTTGTAGGAGTCCGCAAGCGGGCTCCTACAACAAGGTATCGCGGCGCAACAAAAAAGCCCGGCTTTCGCCGGGCTTTTCCTTATCGCTTCATCCAGCGCGCATCAACCGCCGCGCGAATTCTTCTTGCGATCGCCTTCCGTCAGGTGACGCTTGCGGATGCGGATTTCCTTCGGGGTGACTTCGACCAGCTCGTCGTCCTCGATGAAGTCCAGGGCCTGCTCCAGCGTGTGCTTGAAGGCGGGAGTCAGCTTGATGGCATCGTCCTTACCCGAGGCGCGCATGTTGGTCAGCGGCTTGGTCTTGATCGCGTTGACCGTGAGGTCGTTGTCCTTCGAGTGCAGACCGATGATCTGGCCTTCGTACACGTTGTCGCCTTCGGCGGCGAACAGCTTGCCGCGCTCTTCCAGGGGTCCGAGCGAATACGCCGGCGTGGTGCCCGGGGCATTGGCGATCATCACGCCGTTCTGGCGCTTGGCGATGGCGCCCGCTTCCTTCGGAGCGAAATGATCGAACGTGTGGAACAGCAGGCCCGAGCCCTGCGTCAGCGTCTTGAACTCGTTCTGGAAGCCGATCAGGCCGCGAGCCGGAATCAGGTAATCGAGACGAACGCGACCCTTGCCGTCCGACACCATGTTCTTCAGCTGGCCCTTGCGGATGCCCAGCTTTTCCATGACGCCGCCCTGGTGGACTTCTTCGACGTCGACCACGACCTGCTCGACCGGCTCCATGAGGACACCGTCGATTTCCTTGACGATGACTTCCGGACGCGACACGGCAAGCTCGTAACCTTCGCGACGCATGTTCTCGATCAGCACCGACAGATGCAGTTCGCCACGGCCGGAGACCAGGAATTTATCCGGATCGGAGCCTTCTTCCACGCGCAGGGCCACGTTGTGCAGCTTTTCGCGGTCGAGACGCTCGCGGATCTGGCGGCTGGTGATGAACTTGCCGCCGCTGTGGTCCTTGTTGCCGGCGAACGGCGAGTTGTTCACCTGGAAGGTCATGCTGATCGTCGGTTCGTCGACGGTCAGTGCAGGCAGCGCTTCCGGGGTGTTCAGGTCGCAAACGGTATCGGAGATGCCCAGGTCCGCGATGCCCGAGATGGCGACGATATCGCCGGCCTCGGCTTCCTCGACTTCCACGCGCTCCAGGCCCATGAAGCCGAGCACCTGCAGCACCTTGCCCTGGCGCTTCTTGCCATCGGGGCCGACGACGCTGACCGGCATGTTCTTCTTGAGCTTGCCGCGCTGGATGCGGCCGATACCGATCACGCCGACGAAGTTGTTGTAGTCCAGCTGGCTGATGCGCATCTGGAACGGGCCTTCCGGATCGACGTCCGGCTTGCTGACGTGCTTCATGATCGCTTCGTAAAGCGGCGTCATGTCGCCTTCGCGGGCTTCGTGTTCGAGGCTGGCGTAACCGTTCAGGGCCGAGGCGTAGACGATCGGGAAGTCGAGCTGCTCATTGGTGGCGCCGAGCTTGTCGAACAGGTCGAACACCTGGTCGACGACCCAGTCCGGACGGGCGCCCGGGCGGTCGATCTTGTTGACGACGACGATGGGCTTGAAGCCCATGTTGAACGCCTTCTGCGTCACGAAGCGGGTCTGCGGCATCGGGCCGTCCATCGCATCGACGAGGATCAGCACCGAGTCGACCATCGACAGCACGCGCTCGACTTCGCCGCCGAAGTCGGCATGCCCCGGGGTGTCGACGATGTTGATGCGGTTACCGTTCCAGGTGATGGCGGTGTTCTTGGCAAGGATCGTGATGCCACGTTCCTTTTCCTGGTCGTTCGAATCCATGACGCGCTCGGCGAGCACCGTACGCTCGTTGAGCGTGCCGGACTGCTTAAGAAGCTGATCGACGAGGGTGGTCTTGCCATGGTCAACGTGAGCGACGATGGCGATATTGCGCAGGTTTTCGATTGACATCGGGTATGCCCCAGCCTTGAGCCGGTGCACCTCTTTGGATTGGGAAGCCGCCGATTATAAAGGGTTTCCCTAACTTTCGCATGACACGTTGAGAACGCGGTTTTCATGGGGTTTAGGCCGATGGGACGGGGCGCCACGGGGGGGGCGTCGAGACATTCAACCGACTGGTTGACAAAAGAGGGCTGGCGGCAGATATTCAACCTTATGGTTGATAATCCCGGGCAGCAACTCGACTGCGTCTTCGCGGCGATGGCCGATCCCACCCGCCGCGCGATGTTGGCGCGACTGGCGCTCGGCCCCGTCAGCATTGGCGAACTGGCCGCTCCCTTCGAGATGTCGCTCGCCGCGGCGTCCAAGCACGTGAAGGTACTCGAACGGGCCGGACTCCTCGTGCGCCGCGTGCAGGGAAGGACCCATCTGTGTGAGCTGGACGCCACGCCAATGCACGCGGGCATGGAATGGCTGTGTCATTACGAACGGTTCTGGAGCGGCAGGCTCGACACCCTAAACGATATGAACGATAGGACAAGGGCGGCGAACTCCGTAGGCGCTCTCTGTGGGAGCGCGCCTGCGCGCGAAAACCAGATTGCCTCAGACACCCCACTTATCGGCAATCAAGACGAAAGCCAGGTCACCGTATCGTCAAAGTTATCGGTATAGATAACGTCGCGACCGGTCCCGATGCCATCGCGGGCATCGGGACCGGTAGCTCTAAGCGCGAAAACGCATGGTGAAATGGGATGTGCCGGTTGTTCTGCCGACTGTCCCATCACCTCCGTAGGACGTAATCGCTCCCCGAAGGTATTTCTGAACCAGCAATCCAGCGTCGGAGTAGGTTGGCGGATGGCTATCGGGGTCGATGCGCATGCTCAGGTCGTAGTCCACTTCAGCGGCTCGCGCTTCTTTCAGAAGAGAGCGTAGCTTTACGGATTCATCGATGGTTGTCTCTAGCCCCGCATAGTCGATGGACCCGTTTCCTTGTATGCCGAATTTGCCATGGCCTATGAGCGCGCCCTGCTCATCGCGACCACCGCTCTGCGTATCGTATGCCTTGACCACCTGCTGGTTAAATTCGACAGCCAGCCGGGCAAGGTCGGGGTCGGCATTAAGCTGGTCTTCGATCCACTGAACATCGCCCCATAGTTCAGTATCGACGATCTTAAGACGTCCCTTCTCGACAACGACGTCGAACTTCGCATCGGCCAGGTAAGGCCGCTTGACGCCGATCTCGTCCAGCCGTGTCGAAAAGACCTCGGCAAAGCGGGCGAATGACTTGCCGGTTTCGACCATGGATTGAAAGTACGCCATGAAACTCTCGTGGGCGTCGAACGTTGGCACCGAAGGCGTTGACAGGATTTCTCCGGGTGCGTCATCTCCACTCAGCTGTGATTCCATTACATGACTGTTTCGCGGTGTTTCGAAGGGCGTCTTTACGGATGGGGAGAAATCGATTTTCATGGGCGGTTCCCCCGATATTGTTCGTCACAAATATGCGTGAAGAAGACAATGCCTGGCCATGTAATGGGTTCGTCGTTATCCGTTTTGACGATGACGAACGCGTTCGGGGCGTAGGTGATATCCCAGAATTCCGCGGGGTAGGAGAATGTGGCGAAACGATGCGGCCCGAGTATGCCGGGGCCTCGGCACTTTCCAATGGGAAGTTTCGTTTCAAACGATCCGCTTTCGTCGGTAAGACCTTCCATCCTGGCGAGAAGAACTGCGGAATCTCGCGTGCCATCGGAGTCATAGACCTCGATGGTGACGTGTTCACCTGCGGGCTGCGTAACATTGCCTGACTTGTCCCATACGGTAACGCCGACGTCGATTTCGCGGGCGGCCGTGAATGGGCCGGGCGCGAGGCCGCTCAACTGCTCACTGCTAGTGTGTTTGTACACCCCACCTTTATTGGTTGGGTCGCTCATGTGGATCACATATGGGGCTGCCGCTGTGGCCGCAGAAGTTGGGCTATAGCTTCGTAGATTGATGGGTTGCCCACTTATCGACCGAATGGGCTTTTTTTGGTCTGGAGGAAGTGTTCTCCATGTTCCATCGACAAGTACTTCCGTGGTTTGCCCTGGGGCACCGGTGAACGTAATCCACGTTACGGTCTGCGCCGCAGGTGGGGTAATTGCGTAATAGTCAAAATCGTCAGGCGTATCGAGTGTTGCCTGAAGATGATGATTGCCTGTCAATGGCGTTGCGCGAGCCAGAGAATCGTTTGCTTCGTACTGGTCGAATTTCCCCGATTCCAGAAGTTGGAATCTGAAATCCGAGCCACCTTCGCCTGACTGCGCGTCAATGACGAAAAGAACGCGCGTAGGCTCTGAAGTAATGGTTTGTACCAGCTTGAAAGATTCGGTGCCGGTTTGGCTATCCAGTGTGGTCCACGTTCCGTCGTCTGCGATCCTGAAAAGGTAGGCATCATGGCGTTCGCCACCGGGAAGATCGCTTACATAGGCCGTTATTTTCTTCGACGATTCCGCGACGAACTGAAAGCATCGAATGCTGCCGGTGGGCGCAGTGGGGGCGCTGTACAGACTACCGACAGCAATTTCGTCACATCCATCGAGCGGCGCCGGGACCTTCGCCGAATCGACCTTGCCTGCGGATTGAATTCGTCTGGCGAGATTTTTCTGCTCTGCAACTGACTGTTTCGTATGCAGCGGCATAGGCAGCTGGAATGTTTTGATCGGCGCATTGTTTGCTACGGCGCGATCGATGACATCAGTCGCTTCGGCCGTTGCGGATGCGTTCGATAACGATGTATGTCCATGCGAGGCTCGAGAATTTGGCGCAGTGGCTATCAGTGCCGCTACGATAAGCAGTTGAAATGCCCTGGGTTTCATCGAATGGTTCCCGTGGATTTGGCGGAGCATCGTCGAGCGTATTCAGCGCTCGATGCATCGCCAGCCTTTGCGGCTCGATGAAATTAGTTGTCCCCACGTCTTGCGTCGGCAGGCGGCAGCTATACGGTGACGTGCTCCTACTCGCCTCGGTTCGTAGGTAGTTGGCGCATCCCTGCGCCGTTAGTCATGCGTCCCTGCTAAAGCAAATTCACCTGCTGCGTCGCCGTATACCAGAGCAGCCCGTAATGGCCATACGGGAAGGTGTAGCTCGCCGTCTCGCCGGCAATCTGCGAGGTGTGCACGCCATAGACGAGGCATACGCCGCCGTAACAGTTGATCTCGTCGGCATACGACTTGAACGAGTACATGCGCGCGCCGAACTTGTGTCCCGAAATACCGTTGAGGAAGGGGTTGTTGACCGAAAGACCCCAGCTGCCGCAGGTCGTGGTCGCCACGTTGAACGGATAGGTGCCGCAGCTCCACAGGCCGCGGAATGCGCCCGCGATACCGATGAACGCGTCTACCGACGTGGATGCGCCGATACGATCGATAACGCGTGCGGCGAGCGTCGCGCCCATGGAGTGACCGATGACGTCGATCTTGCCCGTGCACGAGGACGCCAGCGCGTCGACGATGGCATTCTCGACCGGTGTTTCCTCGGTGCCTTTGTGATCGTTGCATGCGGCGCAGAAGGCGTTGCCCCATGCTGGAGCGAAGATCTGCGACTCGGTATAGCCGCGTTGCACGAGCAGATCGTGCGTGGCCTGGAAATCGGTCGGCTTGCCGGTATTGCCATGGACCAGCACGACATTGTCGACGCAGGCGGCATAGGCACTCCCTGTGCCGATGAGCGAAAGAACGAGAAGCGCGGAAAACAGACGACGTAGGGAACGCATGCTGACGTACCTCCGGTTGGTGCGCTCGTTCAGACGACTCCAAGCGCGTAGTAGGCGACGATCGCGACGAAGACGGCGAGCGTCTTGATCACGGTGATCGCGAAGATGTCGCGGTAAGACTGGCGATGGGTCAGGCCGGTGACAGCCAGCAGCGTGATGACCGCGCCGTTGTGGGGCAGGGTGTCCATGCCGCCCGATGCCATGGCCGCGATGCGGTGGAGCACTTCCATCGGAATGCCAGCCGCTTCGGCGTTATGTATGAACGTATCGGCCATGGCGCCGAGTGCGATGCTCATGCCACCCGACGCCGACCCGGTGATGCCGGCCAGCGCCGTGACCGATATCGCTTCGTTGACCAGGGGATTGGGAATGGCATGCAGTGCATCGGCCACGATCCGGAAACCGGGCAACGCGGCGATGACGGCGCCGAAACCGTATTCGGACGCCGTGTTCATCGACGCAAGCAACGCACCGCCGACGGCTGCCTTGCTGCCTTCGGCGAAACGGGTCACGACCGGCTTCCATGCGAAGGCGAACACGGCCGCGATGCCGATAAGCAACGCACCCTCGACGGCCCAGATCGCGGAGACTTTCGACACCTCCTGCACGACGGGCGCCGATGCACCGACCACGGTCGGCATGAACGACTGCGTTGAGCCGTAGAGTCTGGGAATCGCGAGGGTGAGCAGCTTGTTCGCCACGCCCACAAGCACCAGCGGCAGCAGGGCAAGCAGCGGATGGGCGAGTTTTTCGCCGGTAAAAGCAACCGGTTCGTTGACCAGCGATTCGCCATAGCCTTCGCCTGCGGCCGCCGCGGCACGACGGCGGTGCTCCAGATAAAGCAAGCCGACGACGAGAATGAAAACCGACCCAAGCAGTCCGAGCCATGGCGCGGCCCAGGTATTCGTGCCGAAGAAGCCGGTGGGAATGATGTTCTGGATCTGCGGCGTGCCGGGCAGCGAGTCCATCGTGAACGTAAACGCGCCGAGTGCGATCGTGCCGGGAATGAGCCGCTTCGGGATGCCTGCCTGGCGAAACAGTTCCGCCGCGAACGGATACACCGCGAAGACCACGACGAAGAGCGAGACGCCGCCATAGGTCAGCAGCGCGCATACGAGCACGATGGAAAGGATGGCCCTGCGCTCGCCGAGCAGGCCGATGGTCGCCGCTACGATAGCGCGTGAGAAACCCGACAATTCGATCAGCTTGCCGAAGACGGCGCCGAGCATGAAGACGGGAAAATACAGCTTGAGGAAACCGACCATCTTGTCCATGAACAAGCCGGTGAACATCGGCGCGACCAGGGACGGATCGGTCAGCAGCACGGCACCCAGCGCGGCCACGGGCGCAAACAGGATCACGCTATAGCCGCGATAAGCGACCAGCATGAGGAAGGCCAGGGCGGCCAGCACGATCAGCAATGCCACGAGACTCTCGTCCTTAAGCGTCGCGTACGAAGCGCGACTTCGGCGGCGAGTATCCGCAGGGGGCGTGCGGCGCGGCACTGTACCAAGGTACAAGTGTGAACGCGTACGCCCCCTACCTATGCTTCATGTCATACGGCGCCAAGGGGGCGTCGACTTTCGATGTACCCGGGGGAACCATGAAGCACACACCGCTGACGTTCGCGATCGGCCTGGCACTTGGACTTGTCTGCGCGCTGCCCGCCGCGGCGCAGGATGCCGCCGCGCCGTCCGCCACCTCCACCGAGGCGCAGAAGAAACAGCAGAGCGCGACGCAGTTGTCCGAAGTGACGGTAAGCGCGCGCCGCCGCGACGAGTCGATGGAGAAAGTGCCCGTCGCCGTCAGCGCGTTCGGCGAAGACGATATGAAAGACCTGCAGGCCACCAGCATCGATGGCCTGCAGGGCGCCGTGCCCAATATGAATATCGTGCAGGGCCGCGGTTCGTCCTCGTCGGTCAATATCTTCATTCGCGGCATCGGTCAGCCAGACGCGCTGCAGACTTTCGATCCCGGCGTCGGCATGTATGTCGACGATGTCTACTATTCGCGTATTCAGGGCGCGCTGATCAGCCTGTTCGATGTCGATCGCATCGAAGTGCTGCGCGGTCCGCAAGGCACGCTATACGGCAAGAACTCCACTGGCGGCGCGGTGAAGGTCGTCACGAAGAATCCGGGAACGACGCCGGAGGGCTCGGTCGAAGCGACCTTCGGGAACTATGGTCGTCGCGAAGGGCGTTTCTACGGTTCGACGCCGTTGAGCAAGGACGGCGCATGGTCGGCCTCGCTGGCCGGCGCAATCACGCGTAACGACGGTTACGTGAAAGATAACGAAGGTCATCGCTATAACGACGACGACACGAAGTCGATTCGCGGCAAGCTGCGCTATCACCCGTCGGAAACGTTCGACGGCGTTCTGACGCTCGACTATACGAAGATGGATACGGCCCTGACGCTGGGCCAGCCGGTGTCGCCGCTGACCCAGACCGATCTGGCGCGTGGGCCGGTCGTGCTGCTGCGCCCGAACCTGGACGAGAAGTACAACTTCCACACGGAAACCTCGTTCGATCCGGACAAGGGCCAGAAGCTGACCCACAAGGGCGCGGCGCTGAACATGAGCTGGCGTCTGTCCGACCAGTGGAATCTGAAAAGCATCACCGCCATCCGCAAGCTCGACAGCAATTCGTATATCGACATCGATGCATCCAAATACCAGCTGGGCGACGTATTCGTCGGCTTCCGGCAGAAGCAGGTCAGTCAGGAACTCCAGCTGGCATTCGACAACGGAAGCAACCTGCAATCGGTATTCGGCGCGTACTTCCTGCGCGAGAACGTGCCGTCGACGCAGTATGCGTACGCGGACGACCTGTTCGCGCTGGCCGGCCGGAAGATCACGTTCCTGCGCAGCATCGACGACGATCTGACGACAAAGAGCTATGCGGCGTTCGGTCACGTGAACTGGGAGTTCACCCCGAGCTGGACGCTCGCCGCCGGCCTGCGTTACAGCCGCGAAAGCAAGGACTACGACCGCACGACCAGCACATTCTGGGGTGTTCCCTTCATGGCGCTGGACGAAACGGTCGCACTGGCCAAGAGTAAGACCTGGAGTGCATGGACGCCGACGGTCAGCCTGCAGAAGCAGTTCAGTCCGCAGGCGATGGGATACATTTCGGCGAGTCGCGGCTTCAAGTCGGGCGGCTTCAACGGTCGCGCGAATGCCGCGAACGAAGCGAAGAATCCCGAGTTCGATCCAGAATACGTGTGGACCTATGAGGCTGGCCTGAAGCTGCGTTCGGCCGATAATCGCCTGCAAGCCAATATCGCCGCGTTCCATAGCGACTACAAGGATTTCCAGGCGCGTGTGTCGGAAATCCAGAACTCGGGTTCGCTCACGCCGACTTTTGCGTTCCCGGTCATCAATGCGGCGAAGCTCAAGATGGATGGCTTCGAAGTCGAAGGCGTCGCGCTGCTCGGCACCGGGACGAAGCTGAGTACGCAGATCGGTTATCTGGACGCGAGGTACGACAAGTTCGACGACGCGCGGCTGGATCCCACTAATCCGCAATACAACCCGCACCTCCATGACCATGTGCCATTCTCGCCGAAGTGGACCTCGCGCATCGCGGTATCGCAGACCTTCTCCGTCGGCGGTGGCGCGTTGACGGTGGGCGCCGATGCGTCCTATCGCACGGAAACATGGCTCAGCGTCGACAACTACACTGCGCTCAGCCAGAAAGCCTATACGCTGGCTGGCCTGTTCGGCGTGTTCGATTCCGGCGATGGCCACTGGCAGCTTCGTGCCGGCGTGCGCAACGCGACCAACAAGGTCTACAAGACCGATGGCCAGGAGTTCTCCAGCGTCGGTAACATCCGTACCGCGTACTACGGTATGCCGCGCAATTACTACGGTAGCGTTCGCTATAACTTCTGATGCGGGAAACGACGATGAAACCTTCGTTCAAGACAATGTGCCGGACGGCATTCGCTGTCGCAATCGTATCGGCGGGCGCGGCGATGGCGGCCGATGCTCCCGCGAAGCTTCCCACGTTGCATGTCGACGCGGCGCGCGTCACGGTGGCGGGACTGTCGTCCGGCGCATATATGGCGACGCAGGCGCAGATGGCGTATCCGGACGTGTTCCATGGCGCCGCGCTCGTCGCCGGCGGGCCGTATGGTTGTGCCGGTGGCAAGCTCGATGTCGCGCTGGGCAGCTGCATGAAGGGTACGCCGGTGCCGGATGTTGCCGCGCTGGCGAAGAGCGCTCGCGAACGCGCCGGCAAAGGCGAGATCGGTCCGCTTGGCGCGCTTGCGCATACCCGGATTTACGCGCTGCACGGTGCGCAAGACGCGCTGGTCGCTCCGGTCGTCGGCCATGCGTCGGCGGGTTTCTACGAAGCGTTGCGCAAGGGCGATCCGGCGCTTGCCGGCATGACGATCGTGGACGATGGAGATCGCGCCTTCGCACATAACCTGCCGGTCGGTGCCGCTGGCGACGATTGCGGAAAGTCGGTGGCGCCGTATCTCGGGCACTGCGGGTTCGACGCGGCCGGAGCGATCTTCGCTCAACTGTATGGCAAGCCGGGAAAGCAGGCGGGGAAGGCGGCGGGCGAGATCCGCCCCTTCGATCAGGATGCTTATCGGACGGATGGCAAGGACGCGTTCCTTGCCAGCACCGGTTATATCTATCTGCCACCGGACTGCCTTGCCGGCAAACCCTGCGGTGTGATGGTCGCGCTGCATGGCTGCAAGCAGAACGCCGATGCGGTGGGACAGGCGTTTGTCGCGGATGCGGGCTTCAATCGCTGGGCCGACGTGTACGACGTGGCCGTCCTGTATCCTCAGACCCGCGCGGTCTTCGCGCCATTGAATCCGCAGGCATGCTGGGACTGGTGGGGATATTCGGGGGAAGGTTACGACTCGCGGGCAGGCGTCCAGCTGACATGGCTGACGAACGCGCTCGTGGGGTTGGGCGTGTCCAGGCCGCATTGATTCCGGCGACGCGCTCATGAGCGCGTGGATCGTCGCGACCGCCGCGGGTCTCTGGCTTTGCTTGTTGTTCGGGGTGGCGCTCTACGGCGAGCGTCGTCCCGGTCTGTTCCAGCGGCGCTGGGCCGTGGTGTATTCGCTGTCGCTGGCGATCCACTGCACATCGTGGACGTTCTATGGAACGGTGACCCAGGCCAGTCGCTCCGGCTGGTGGCTGCCGCCGACCTTCGTCGGCGCGATCCTGATGTACGTACTGGCGGTCGGTGTGCTGCGACGGCTCGTCGTACTCGCGCGCGACTACAACGCCGGTTCGCTCGCCGATCTGATTTCCGTGCGCCTGGGAAGGCATCGCGGTCTTGCGGCGCTGGTGACCGTGGTCATGCTCGTCGGCATCGTTCCGTATATCGCGCTGCAGTTGAAAGCGGTGGCGATGAGTTACGGTTTGCTTGCGCGCGGCCGTCATCCCGATGCGCCGGCATGGCAGGACAGCGCGCTCTATATCGCGCTGCTGATGGCCGCCTTCGCCATGCTGTTCGGCACGCGACGCGCCTCGGCGATGGCGCATAACCGCGGGCTGGTGCTCGCGATGGCATTCGAGTCGTTGTTCAAGCTCGGCGCGATGCTCGCGTTGGGCACGCTTCTGTTCGGTGCTGCGCCTGTATTGTCTGCACTGCCCGCCGTTGTCGTGCCGCCGGTGCACGATACCGGCGGCTTTCCCGCCTTGATCCTGCTGGGTGCGCTGGCGATGTTTACCCTGCCGCACCAGTTTCACGCCGGCATGGTCGAGTGCCGCGATGTGCGGCACGTGCGTACGGCGCGCTGGCTGTTTCCGGCCTATATGCTGCTTATCTCGCTTCCGATCCTGCCGCTCGCGCGACTTGGCGATGCCACGCTGGCGCCGCTGGGCGTACCGTCGGATCTTTACGTGCTGGCCTTGCCGCTGGCGCGCGAACAGAACGGTCTGGCCTTGCTCGCTTTTCTGGGGGGACTGAGTGCCGCGACCAGCATGGTCGTCGTGGCGACGCTGGCCCTGAGCCTGATGGTGGTGAATCATTTCATCGCACCGGTCCGCGTGCTTGCCGGTTGGGGCAGGGACGAGCGCGGCGACCTGCGTGGCCAGGTCATTTCCCAGCGTCGCGTGGCGATCCTGGTGGTCATTCTGCTGGCCTGGACGTATAGCCGTGTACTGGCGGGCAACGACGTCCTGGCCGATATCGGCGGCATCTCGTTTTCCGCGCTGGCGGGACTCGCCCCCGCACTGATCGTCGCCGTTTATCGTCCGCAGACGGGCGCGCGTGCCGTGGCCTCGGGCCTCGCCGTCGGAACGCTGGTATGGCTTTACGTGCTGTTGCCGGCGCTGGCGGCGCATGCGCCGGACTGGATCGTCCACGGTCCGTTCGGGCTTGGCTGGCTCGCGCCCGATCGTTTGCTGGGACTGGAGGAATGGAGCCGGCTCGGCCGCGCCGTCGTATTGAGTCTGGGCGCGAATGTCGCCGTTATCGCGCTGGTCGCGCATTCGCGTTTCGGTCGCGAAGTGGCGCCGCCGTCGCGTCTGGGCGAGGTGGATACCGGCGACCTGCGCGCACTGGCGGCGCGCTTTCTTCCGACCGAACGTGTCGACATCGTATTCGCGAACGCACCGGCCCACGGTCCGGCGGGCAGCGTGCGCGCGGGGGCCGTCGAGCACGAACTGGCGGCGGTGATCGGCGCGGGTTCCGCGCGGCTGCTGCTTCAGGTCGTACAGCGGCAACGACAGGACGAGCTGGATACGGTAGCCGCCATCGTCGGCGAAGCGACCGAGGACCTACGCTTCAACCAGCGAGTACTCGAAGCCGCGCTGGAAACCATGAGCCAGGGTATCTGTGTCGTGGACGGCGAGCTGAACCTGGTGGCGTGGAATCGCCCCTATGCCGAGCTGTTCGGTTATCCCGGCGGACTGCTGGACGTCGGGCGTTCCGCGGCCGATCTGGTCCGGCATAATATTGTCGCCGGCCTGGTCGGGCCCGGCGATATCGATGCGCGGGTCGATCGGCGGATGCAGTTGATGCGTTCGGGTTCGCCGCATCTGGCAGAACGTCGCTTTCCCGATGGCACGGTCGTGGAGATTCGCGGCAATCCGATGCCCGGCGGCGGCTACGTGGCGACGTTTACCGATGTAACGATGTATCGCGAGACCGAGGACGAGCTGAAGCGAACGAACGAAACGCTGGAACTTCGCGTCGTCGAACGGACGTCCGAACTGAAGCAGGCGAACGAAGCGAAGAGCCACTTCCTGACCGCGGTCAGTCACGATCTTCTGCAACCGTTGCACGCCGCGCAGTTATTCGCGCACGCCTTGCGCCATGGTGCGGACAGCGATGGACAGACGGCGAGGCATCTCGACGGCGCGCTGGCCGCCACCGAAAATCTGCTGGCCGGCTTGCTGGATATCGCACGGCTCGAAGGCGGGAGGCTGTCGCCGCAGATTCGCGACGTCCCGCTGGCCGATGTGCTGGGTCCGCTGGCTGCCGAGTGCCATGCGCTGGCGAGCGACCGTGGCATTCGTTTCGACAATGTGGCCAGCCTGGCGTGGGTGCGCACCGATCCGCAATTGCTGCGGCGCGTGGTGCAGAACTTTCTGTCGAATGCGCTGCGTTACGCGGATGGCGGCCAGGTATTGCTCGGTTGTCGTCGCGTGGCGGATGCGTTGCGAATCGAGGTGTGGGACACCGGCCCCGGCATCGCGCCGGAAGATCGCTCGCTGATCTTCGATGCTTTCCGTCGCGGACAGCATGCGGCCGGGCAGGGGCTGGGCCTCGGTCTGGCCATTGCCGAGCGTACCGCGAGCCTGCTCGGTCATCCCATCGGCCTGCGTTCCTGGCCTGGACGGGGAAGCGTTTTCGACGTCACGGTGCCGTGGGCGCCGGTCGGCGTGGTCGAGCGCGTGGAGCCGGTGGTACTGGCCGACGTGCCGCTGGGTCACGCGATCGTGGTGGACAACGATCCTTCCGCGCTTGCCGCGACGGCGACGCTGTTGCGCCGTTGGGGCTGGACTGTGGATGCGTTGCGCGTGCCCGAAGGCGATGCGGCAATACCCGATCTTCTGGTGCTCGACTACCATCTGGACGCGGGGCGGACCGGGCTCGATGCGTTGGGTGTACTGCGCGGGCGATTCGGCGACGTGCCGGCGATTTTCGTGACCGCGGATCGCGACGGCGAGTTGCGCGCGCGGTTGCAGGAGGTTGGCGGGCATGTGTTGTACAAGCCGCTGAAGCCGCTGGCGCTGAGGCAAGTGCTGCAGCGCTTCGCTGGGGCGTTGTAACGATCATCGGACTAAGCTGCCTGTTCCCACAGAGAGCACAAAGGATGCCGTGCTACAGCGCGTCCCCAAGATCCAGCGACCGCAACAGCACGCTTGCCTGCGTGCGATTGCGCACGCCCAGCTTCTCGAACACCGCCGTCACATGCGCTTTCACCGTTCGCTCCTGCACCGACAGTCGATCCGCGATCTGCTTGTTGAGCAACCCTTCCGACAACAGCGACAGCACACGGAACTGCTGCTCGGTGAGACGCGCAAGCTTCGCCGCCAGTGCGGAATCCGCCGTATCGGCGGGCAGGGCGGCGATGGCGCGCGCGAGGTCCGGCGGCAACCAGCGGCCGCAATCCAGCACCGTGCGCACGGCTTCGGCGATCTGTTTCGGATCGGCGCTTTTCGGTATGAAACCCGCCGCGCCGTGATCGAGGACGCGACGGACCAGTCGGGGTTCGTCGTGGGCCGATACGACCAGCACCGCTACGCCCGGATATTGCGCGCGCAGCGCGGCCAGTCCCGACAGGCCCCGGCTTCCGGGCATGCGCAGATCGAGCAACACCAGATCGGTGTCGGGCTGTGCCGCGAGGGCGCTCATCACGCCATCGAGGTCGGCGGCTTCGGTCAGCTCGGCGTCATCGACAGCGGACGCCGCTGCCTGAAGCAGCGCGGCGCGAAACAGCGGATGGTCGTCGGCGATCAGAAGTCGGTTCATCGCCGCGACGGTAGCGTCAGCGGCGCGTGCCGTCGAGTGCGGCATGGCCCTTTCGTACGATGGCGGTGGCGAACGGGCTTGCTATGGTGACCGTATGTCACGCATCTTCCCATCGAGCTTCGTTCTTTCCGCTCTCGTCGCCCTGACCGGTTGTGCGACGGCGCCCAGGGAGTCACGCATGTCCGCCAGCGAGGTCTTCGGAGAAGTAAGGGTCACGACGTATCGTGGCTCCGACGATCTTCTGAGCGCGGGACTGGGCTTGCGCGGTCTGGCCGGAACGCTCGCACCGTTCGCGCAGCCCACCGGACCCACGCCTGCGGAACTGCGTCGCCGCGCGATCCAGTCGAGTTGGAAAGGCATTGCCGACCTGGGGCCGAAGGGCGGCTTCGGCAGCGTCTATGGCGCGGTTCCCGCCGTGCCCGGCCGCGAGTATCAGGCATTCGCCCGGCTGCCCGCGGCCGGCTCGCCGCATCGCGTGCTGGTGCAGGTGCCCGACGATTTCGACCGTACGCGCCGGTGTCTGGTCGTGACCGCTTCGTCGGGATCGCGGGGCATTTATGGTGCGATCGCGCTGGCCGGTGCCTGGGGCCTGCCTCGCGGATGCGCCGTGGCGTATACGGACAAAGGCACGGGATCGGGTTACTTCGATACGGCCGACGGCACGGGTGTGGCGCTCGACGGTACGCGCGCGAAAGCCGGCACGGCCGAACTGGAATTCGAACCGAAGCATCCCACGGTCGATGCGGGTATCGCGGTCAAGCATGCGCATTCGGGCGACAACCCGGAAGCGGACTGGGGACGTCACGTATTGCAGGCGGCGCGTTTCGGGCTGGCCATGCTCGATCGTGCCTTTCCCGAGCAGGCGCCCTTCACCGCGGCGAACACACGGGTCATCGCGACGGGCCTTTCCAACGGCGGCGGCGCGGTGTTGCAGGCGGCGGGAGACGACAACGACGATATGCTGGCCGGCGTCGTGGCGCTGGAACCGAATGTCTATGTCGCCGGACAGGGGCGTTCTTTCTTCGACTACGGCACGGAAGCCGCGCTGCTGTTGCCGTGCGCGATGGCGGCGCCGGCATTCGATGGCGTTCCCTTCGCGCGTGTCGCGGGAGTCTCGCCGCCGGGTTGGGCATTGCGCTGTGCAAGTTTGCATGCGCATGGAAGGCTCGCATCGGCTACGCCGCAGGGGCAGGCCAGCGAGGCGCTGGAGAAGTTGCACGCAACGGGATGGAAGGACAACGCGCTGGCCGTCGCCGCATCGTCGACGTCGCTGGACCTGTGGCGCGCCGTGACGGCGGCCTATGCGTCGGCCTACCTGCGCCGTGGCGTCGGGGCCATGCCGTGCGGGTTCTCCTACCGCACGCTCAATGCCGCCGGTGTGCCCGGTCCTGCCGATCCGCGCATGCGTGCCGCCTGGTGGGCGGATGCCGGGGGCATTCCACCCGGCGCTGGCGTGGTACTGGCCGGCGGTACGGACCTGTCACTGGATCCGACGCTTCCCGGCAATATCTGCCTGCGCGATCTGTGGGTGGGTGTCGATGGCGATGCCGTGGCTCTGCGTGCCGGCGTGGAAGCCACGGCGGCCGCGCTCCCTCGGGAAGGTCTGCCGGTGTTCGTCGTGCATGGCGCGGACGACGGTCTCATACCCGCGGCTTTCAGTTCCGAGCCGTACGTGCGCTGGCTGCGCGCTTCCGGCCGTGCACCGGTGTTCTGGAAAGTGCCTTACGCCCAGCACTTCGACGCTTTCCTCGCGTTCCCGGATTTCGGCGACCGCCATGTCCCGCTGCTTGCCTTCGGTTATGCGGCGCTCGACCGGCTTTGGGAACATGTTGCGAAGGGCCGGGCGCTCCCGGAGGACGCGGCGGCGGCCGGCACCAGGCCGCGGGGAGCCGGCGCGCTCACGCCCGCGAATCTGGGAATCGACTGAAGCCTCGCATCGTCGTCACGCTTTATCGCTTGAAGTCTCGGGGCAGGGCCGCCATCTTCGGTATCCTTTGCGGCCCTCCGGGCAATGGCGCTGTGCCATTACCCGACTTTTCAACGATTTACAGGAAAAGCGATGACCATCAACGTCACCTTCAAGACCAATAGGGGCGATATCCACCTCCGCCTGCACGACGACAAGACGCCGGTGACGGTTGCCAATTTCGTCAATCTGGCCAAGCGCGGCTATTACGATGGCCTGTCGTTCCATCGCGTCATCAGCGATTTCATGGTCCAGGGCGGTTGCCCCGAAGGCAGCGGTCGCGGCGGTCCGGGCTATAAGTTCGGCGATGAGTTCGACGCCAGCCTGCGCCACGACAAGCCGGGTGTACTGTCCATGGCCAATGCCGGCCCGGGCACCAATGGCAGCCAGTTCTTCATCACCCACGGCGCCACGCCTTGGCTGGACGGCAAGCACAGCGTCTTCGGCGAAGTGGTCGGTCCGGAAGACCAGAAGGTGGTCGATGCCATCCGTCAGGAAGACACCATCGAGAAAGTGATTGTCGAAGGCGACGTCGACGCGCTGCTGGCGAAGCAGGCCGACCAGGTCGCCGAGTGGAACAAGGTGCTCGACAACCGCGGTTGATCCGTTTGTCGTGAGTTCCGGAAAAGCCGCCGCCCGGTCCCCGGGCGGCGGCTTTTTTGCTGCCTGTGGGAGCGCGCAGGCGCGCTCCCACAGGTTGTTCCCACAGGTCAGTTCCACAGAAAGCGGCCGGTTCTCCTGGCTTCGACTCCCCGTGATAAAATGACGGCCTTTGCTCTCGCCAGATCGAGGATAACGATGCCCCAGCTTGCCCAGCGTATGAGCCGTGCCAAACCCAGCGCGATCATGGTCATTGCCGAGAAGGCGAAAAAGCTCAAGGCCGAAGGCCGCGACATCGTCAGTTTCTCGATCGGTGTCCCGAACTTCCTCCCCGGCGCCCACGTGTACGCCGCCGCGCGCGAAGCGCTGGACAAGGACTCGGGCCAGTACGGCAGCAATCGCGGTCCGGACGTCCTGCTGGACGCCTTCATCGCTCATATCGAAGCACTGGGCCTCACGGGTTACACCCGCGCCAACATCACCACGGGCGTCGGCGCGAAACAGGTGCTGTACAACCTGGCCGAAGCGCTGCTGGACGAGGGCGACGAAATCGCGTTCCCGGCACCGTACTGGACCAGCTATCTCGACATCGCCGAAATCGTCGGTGCGAAGATCAACATCCTGCCGTGTCCGCCCGAACAAAACTACAAGCTCACGCCCGCGCAGCTCGATGCCGCGCTGGCGCGCAAGCCGCGCGTCTTCCTGTTCAACAATCCGTCCAATCCGACCGGCATGGTCTATACGCGCGATGAAATCGCCGCGCTGGCCGATGTCATCGCGAAGTATCCGGACACCTGGGTCATCACGGACGACATCTACAACACGATGGTGTTCGACGGCGTGGGTTACCACAATTTCGTGCACGTCCGCCCGGAACTGAAGGATCGGGTGATCTTCGTCGACTCGCTGTCCAAGACATACGGCATGCCAGGCTGGCGCGTGGGCTTCATCGCCGCGCCGGAAGTCGTGGCGAAAGCCGTCACCACGCTCAATTCCAATCACATCACCAGCCTGCCCGAAGTGACGCTGGCCGCCGCGCACGCCGCGCTTACCGGTCCACAGGACGTGCCGCTGGCCAGGTGCGCGGAGTTCGCGATCAAGCGCGACCGTGTCTACAACGCATTGGTGTCCATTCCCGGCGTGGTCTGTCCGCGTCCGCAGGGCGCGTTCTACGCCTTCCCCGATATCTCCGTCGCGTTCGGCAAGAAGCACAACGGTGCCGCTATCGACAGCGATGTCGACTTCTGCGCCGTGCTGCTCGAAGCGAAGGGCGTGGCCTGCGTGCCGGGTTCCGCTTTCGGCGAGCCGCGTGCGCTGCGCATTTCCTATTCGTGTCCCGACGACGCGCTCGACAAGGGCATGGCCCGCATCGTCGAGTTCTTCGCCGAACTGACCTGATCGACCGTTCGATCGTAACGATTTCCAGAGGAGTCACCCACATGAAAGCCCCCGTTCGTGTTGCCGTGACCGGCGCTGCCGGCCAGATTGGTTATGCCTTGCTGTTTCGTATCGCCGCTGGCGACATGCTGGGCCCGGACCAGCCGGTGATCCTGCACCTGCTCGAAATCACCCCGGCGCTGCCCGCGCTGCAGGGCGTGGTCATGGAACTGAACGACTGCGCGTTCCCGACGCTGGCCGGCGTGGTCGCCACCGACGACGTCAACGTCGCGTTCAAGGACGTCGACTACGCACTGCTGGTCGGCGCACGTCCGCGTGGCCCGGGCATGGAGCGCAAGGATCTGCTCGAAGCCAACGGCGCCATCTTCGGCCCGCAGGGCAAGGCGCTGAACGATTACGCCAAGCGTGACGTCCGCGTCCTGGTCGTCGGCAACCCGGCCAACACCAATGCGCTGATCGCGCAGCAGAACGCACCGGATCTCGATCCGAAGTGCTTCACGGCCATGGTCCGCCTCGACCACAACCGCGCGCTGTCGCAGCTGGCCGAGAAGACCGGCTCGCACACGACCGACATCAAGAAGGTCACGATCTGGGGCAACCATAGCTCGACACAGTATCCGGACCTGCACCAGACCACGGTGAAGGGCAAGGCCGCGCTCGAACAGGTCGACCAGGCCTGGTACGAATCGGACTTCATCCCGACGGTGCAGCAGCGTGGCGCCGCCATCATCAAGGCACGCGGTGCGTCGTCGGCCGCCTCGGCCGCCTCGGCCGCCATCGATCACATGCGCGACTGGTCTCTCGGTACGACCGACGGCGACTGGGTGTCGATGGGTATTCCGTCCGACGGGTCGTACGGCATCGAGCCGGGCGTGATCTTCGGTTACCCGGTGACGGTGAAGAACGGCAAGTACGCCATCGTGCAGGGTCTGGAAATCAACGGGTTCTCGCAGGCTCGCATCGATGCGACCGAGAAGGAACTGCGTGAAGAGCGCGACGGCGTGAAGCACCTGTTCGCTAAATAAGAACGAGGCCGCCGAAAGGCGGCCTTCTTTTTGTGTAGGAGCCCGCAAGCGGGCTCCTACCGTGTTTCGTCAAACGCTCAGGAAGCCTCGCCCTGCTTCGGCGGCTGGCCGCGGCCTTCGATGTGGCCGCCGAAGCCCATGCGCATCGCCGACAGCAGTCGTTCGGCGTACGTGTGTTCCTGACGCGAACGGAAGCGGGCATACAGGGCGGACGACAGCACTTCGGCGGGTACGGCCTCTTCGATGGCGGCGGCGATGGTCCAGCGGCCTTCGCCGGAATCGTCGACGTAGCCGGAGTAGTTATCCAGTTCCGGCCCCTTCGCCAGCGCGCTGGCGCACAGGTCGAGCAGCCACGACGACACGACGCTGCCGCGACGCCAGACTTCCGCGATGTCGGCCACGTTCAGGTCGAAGCGCTCGCCATCGGGCAATTGCGGCTGATTGCGGTTGCGCATGATGTCGAAGCCTTCCGCGAACGCCTGCATCAGACCGTATTCGATGCCGTTGTGGACCATCTTGGTGAAATGGCCCGAGCCGGCGGGGCCGGTATGCATATAGCCGTTCTCGACGCGCGGATCGGCACCGGCAGGCCGTTCGGTGCGCGGGATGTCGCCGGCGCCCGGCGCCAGCGTGGCGAAGATCGGATCGAGATAGTCGACCGTGGCCTTGTCGCCGCCGATCATCATGCAGTACCCGCGCTGCAGGCCCCATACGCCGCCGGACGTGCCGACGTCGACATAATGCATGCCTTTGCGTTCAAGAACTTTCGAACGGCGTACGTCGTCCTTGTAGAACGTGTTGCCGCCGTCGATGACGATATCGTCCTTCGACAGCAGTTCGGTCAGCTGACCGATGGTGTTCTCGGTAATCTCGCCGGCCGGCAGCATCACCCATACGGTGCGGGGCGCGGGCAGGGCTTCGACCATGGCGGCCAGCGACGTGACAGCGGTGGCGCCATCCTTGGCCAGGGCGGCCCGCGCGTCGGCGTTGTTGTCGTAGACCACGCACTGGTGGCCGTCCAGCATCAGGCGTCGTGCGATGTTGCCGCCCATGCGGCCAAGTCCGATCAAACCGATCTGCATTTGTCTGTCCTCGAAGTGTGCAAGCGTTAGCTATATGCGGGCATGACGCGGCACCGCAAGGTATAGGAAAGCATAGCGTGCCGGTCCCGGGACCGCGCGTCGACACCGGGCATCCGGTCGACCGGAACGAACCGCATGGCGTTGACCTGGTCTCCGTCGTTTGCAACGTCCCGGAGTATCGCATCGGGCGAGAAGATTTCGTCACGAGAGACCGAAGGGCGAGCGGAAGATTGATCGAGGTCGAGTCCTTGTGAAGTTGCCGGGCTTAAGTGTCCGATTTTTCAGAATTGTCTCGTTACGTTATCTGTTACCCGGCGGACACAATCGTTCGGGCCACTACGGCTCAACAAGGACGATACATGTTCAGAAAAACCATCCTCACGACGGCGATGGCATTCGCCATCTTCGCCTCCACGGGCGTGTTGGCGGCCACGGTCGTGGATTTCAGTTCGGCGGCAAGTTATCCCGCCGACTCCATCGTTCGTTACAACAACGAACTGTTTCGCGCCAAGTGGTGGGTCAACGCGAACTCGCTGACACCGGCCTCCGTCGACGACGTCGCGAACCCGTGGGATACGCCCTGGGAAAGGTACGAGGGCGATCCGGGCGATCCCGGCGATCCGGGCGATCCGGGCGATCCGGGCGATCCGGGCGATCCGGGCGACCCCGGTACGCCCGCTTACGATGCGTCGCATATCTATCAGGCGGGCGACAAGGTGTTGTTCGAAAACGTCGTCTACATCGCGCAGTGGTATGTCAATGCGGGACAGAGTCCCGCCGAGGTCGATCCGGTGACACCGTGGGCTTCGCCGTGGAAGGTCTATGTCGAAGGAGAAGAACCGGGTGGTCCCGGACCGGTCGATCCGCCGTCGCTGGAGGCGGTCTACCGCAGTCTCGACGACATGCGCGCCGAAGAGGCCACGCTGCGAAGCGCCCCCGCCTTGCAGAAGACCCTGCATTCCGTGCGCACGCTGGATAACGACACTGTGGCGAAGGTGAAGCCGGGTGCTACCGACAATCCCTCGAACGTACGTCGCGTCGAAGCCATCGTGTCCGACAGTGAATTCGAATTCCTGTTCCCGTATCGCGACAAGGCCTACCAGTACACCGGATTCCTCCAGGCCGTAGCCAAGTTCCCGGCTTTTTGCGGCGACTACGACGACGGTCGCGATGCCGAGGCGATCTGTCGCACGTCGCTGGCGACAATGTTCGCTCACTTCGGTCAGGAAACCGGCGGCCACGACGGTAACGACGGACAGGTTCCGGAGTGGCGGCAGGCGCTCGTCTGGGTACGCGAGATGAATCTCTCCGAAGGTTTCACGGGCGGCTACGGCATCTGCGACAAGGCTCTGTGGCAGGGCTATGCCTTCCCGTGTGCGGTACTCGAAAGCGGTCCGGACGCCGGTAAGTTCAAGAACTACTTCGGTCGCGGTGCCAAGCAGTTGTCTTACAACTACAACTATGGGCCTTTCTCGCAGGCGATCTACGGCAATAAGAGCGTGCTGCTCAATTCGCCGGAGCTGGTGGCCGATACATGGCTGAACCTGGCCAGTGCTGTCTTCTTCTTCGTCTATCCGCAGCCGCCCAAGCCCTCGATGCTCCATGTGGTCGACGGCACCTGGGTTCCGAACGACGCCGACAAGGCCGACCATCGCCTCAAGGGGTTCGGCACGACCACGCTCATCATCAACGGCGGTGTCGAGTGCGGCGGTGCGAACGAAAACCAGCAGTCGCTCAATCGCATGCGTTATCACGGCGACATGGCCAACCACCTGAAGGCCGTCATCGCACCGGGCGAGCCACAGGGTTGCAAGGGTATGAAGGAGTTCACGGAAGCCAGCTCGGCGGCCCTGAAACTGTCCTGGGTACAGGACTATTCGTGGGTGGAGTCCAATGTCGGCGGTCTCTCGTACAAGTGTCAGCTGACGAACGAGCAAACGCCTTTCAGTGCGCTGGTCGACAATGACTATGAGAAATGCGTGCAGTACTACTTCCCTAACGTGGTGACCGAACCGGTCCGATAACCGGTCGATGGGAGGTCGCGACGAAAGTCGCGGCCTCCCATGCCGTATGGCAGGGTGACGAAAGGTCGGGCGACGTTATATTGACCGACCATGCCATTCGTCACGTTGCCGATCTCCATGACCCAGACTTTCCGTCGCGCCGCGGTACTCGTTCTTTTCGCTACCGCCGCAACTGGCACCGTCGCAGGTTCCTACGATCCTCGCGAGGCGTTCGCCCCCTTCGTTTATCCGCAGCCGGTGACCGCGTATCGCTCTGGCAGCGGCATGCCGGGACCGCTTTTCTGGCAGAACCGGGCCGACTACGAACTTCGTGCGGAGCTCGATCCCGTACGCAATCATCTGGCCGGCCGCGCGACGATTCACTACACCAACAACAGTCCCGATGCGCTGGATGTGTTGTGGTTGCAGATGGAACAGAATCGTTATCGCGAGGATGCCCGCGGCAACTTCACGTCCGACCGTATGCCGAAGCAGCATACCGACGGCTATCGCGTCGCATCGGTCAAGGTGGAGCAGGGTGGACGTACGGTCGATGCGACGTATGTCGTCGCCGATACACGCATGCAGATTCGGCTGCCCCAGGCCGTGGCGGCACGGGGTGGCAAGGTCTCGGTCACTATCGAATACAGCTACGAGCTGCCGGGCGATTTTGGTGGACGCACGGGTTTCGCGGGTTCGAAGAACGGCAATATTTACGAGATGGCCCAGTGGTATCCACGCATGTGCGTCTACGATGACCTGCGTGGATGGGATACCGCGCCATTCCTCAATAGTGAGTTTTATCTCGAGTACGGCGATTTCGATTACTCGATCACCGTGCCCTCGAACATGATCGTCGCCGGCTCCGGCGAACTGGTGAATCCGGACGACGTCCTCACGGCCACGCAGCGTCAACGGCTGGCCAGGGCTCGGGACAGCGATGCCACGGTCATGATCCGTACGCCAGCGGAAGTGACCGACCCGGCCAGCCGGCCGAAGAAGGACGGTACGCTGACCTGGCATTTCCGCATGAAGAACACGCGCGATGTCGCGTTCGGCGCGTCGACGGCTTATGTCTGGGACGCCGCCCGCATCAATCTTCCCGAAGGCCGCAAAGCGCTGGCGATGTCGGTGTATCCGGTCGAAAGCGTCGGCGATCAGTCGTGGGGGCGTTCCACCGAATACCTCAAAGCATCCGTCGAACACTTTTCCACGAAGTGGTATCCGTACCCTTATCCTGTCGCTATCAACGAGGCCGGTTCGGCGGCCAGCGGTATGGAGTACCCGGGCATCGTGTTCGATCCGATGGAGGCGAAGCCCAAAGACCTGCACATGGTCACCGCCCATGAGATCGGTCACACCTGGTTCCCGATGATCGTCGGCACCGACGAGCGTCGCAACGCCTGGATGGACGAGGGCTTCAATACATTCATCGATGTATACGAGGCCGATGCCTTTCATCGTGGCGAGTTCGCGCCCAAGCGCGATGGCGAGTACGCCCCAAAGGGTGGCAACCCGGTGGACGAGATATTGCCGCTGTTGGCCGACGCCGATGCGCCGCCGCTGCTGATGGGCGCCGATATGGTCAAGGAGAAGTACCGCCACCCGGCGACCTACTTCAAGTCCGCGCTGGGCCTGGTGTTGCTCCGCGAACAGATCATCGGGCCGGAACGTTTCGATCCGGCGTTCCGCAAGTACATCGCCACCTGGGCATACAAGCATCCGTCGCCGTCGGATTTCTTCCGCCTGATGGAAAGCGAGGCGGGCGAGGACCTTTCGTGGTTCTGGCGTGGCTGGTACCAGAACAACTGGCAGCTGGACCTGGCGGTAATCAACGTGGCCTATGTCGACGGCGACTTCCACAAGGGAGCCATCGTCACGGTCGAAAATCTCGATCGTCTGGTGATGCCGTCGACGGTACGGGTAACCTACGACGACGGGTCGACGACGAATGTGCGCCTTCCGGTGGAAACCTGGCAGCAGCACACGCGCTTCGCGCTGACGGTTCCGGGCGATAAGCGAGTGGTTTCGGCCGCCGTCGACCCCGATCGTGTGCTGCCGGACCGCAATCGCGCCAACGATCGCTTCGACATGCGTTCGCCACGGACTGGCTCGAAGTAACCCGTCGATTGGCGGCGGGCAGGGTGTTGCGTACCATCGACCGATGCCGACTATCTCGCCAACACCCCGCCTGAGCGCGACCAGCCTCCTTCTCGCCACGGTCATCGCCGCCGTGGCGTGGCCCGCGCTCGGCCTTCAGTACTGGCTGCTGATATGGGGCGGCGGGGTGCTGGCCATGACGATCGCCTTCCTGAGTTTCTTCACGATCGTCAGCAATATCGCCGTCGCGCTGGTATGTACCTTCGTGGCGACGGGCGGCGAACTCCCCTTTCTGCGCTGGTGGCGCAGGCCGCACGTTCTCGGCGCCGTAGCGCTGTATATCGCGGTGACCGGGCTTATCTACGCTGTCCTGCTTCACGGTCTGTACCATCCGCAGGGCCCCCAGTTGTGGGTCGATGTGGCGCTGCACGACGTGGTTCCCGTGCTTTATCTGATCTGGTGGATCGGGTTCACGCCGCATGGTGCGTTGCGCTGGGCGGACGCGGGGCGCTGGCTGATCGTGCCGGCGATTTATGCCGCATGGACGATCGGCCGGGGCGCTATCGTCGGGACCTATCCCTATCCGTTCATCGACGTGATCCAGCTTGGTTATCCCCGCGCCATATTCAACGGCATCGGTGTCGGCATTTTCTTCTACGTGCTGAGTCTGGGGCTGATCGCCATCGACCGTCTGCTGGGGCGTCGGAGCTCGGCGGTTTGACCGCCGTTTTGCCGGGTAACGGCAATCGAGGCACATCCATCCGACATCGGCGTGCCTTAAGATGGCGCCATGATATTCCGTCGTTTCGAATCCCTTATCGACATCTTCAAGGAAGCGCCCGACAAGGCGCCTCCGACCGGTGTCCTGCGTTTCTACGCCTATTACCTGCGCCAGGTCTGGCGCGTCTTCGTAGCCGCGCTGGTCGTTGGCCTGCTCGTCGCGCTGGTCGAAGTCGCGCTGTTCGACTTCCTCGGTCGCATCGTCGACATGGCCCAGAAGACCCCGGCCGCGCAGTTCTTCGCCATCCACTGGCGCGAGCTGGTGTGGATGGGCGTGGTCACGGTCATCCTGCGACCGCTGTTCATCGGATTGCACGATCTGCTCGTCAATCAGACGCTGACGCCGGGCATGACAAACATGGTGCGCTGGCAGCACCATCGTTATGTGCTGAAGCAGAGCCTGGGCTTCTTCCAGAACGATTTCGCCGGCCGTATCGCGAACCGGATCATGCAGACGGCGCCGGCCCTGCGCGAATCCGCCGTGCAGGTGGTCGACGCACTGTGGTACGTCAGCGTCTATGCGGGCACCGCCATCTATCTTTTCGCGAAAGCCGATATATGGCTCGCGTTGCCGCTGATTATCTGGATCGCGATGTACATCGGCATGCTGGCGTTCTTCGTGCCACGCGTGAAAGAACGTTCATGGCTGGCATCGGAGGCGCGTTCCAAACTGATGGGGCGTATCGTCGACGGCTATAGCAACATCATGACGCTGAAGCTCTTCGCGCATACCCACCGCGAGGAAGCCTATGCACGCGAGGCAATGACCGAGCAGACCCAGAAGGTGCGCAGCTCGTCGCGCATGATCACGACGATGGACATGTCGATCACCACGCTCAACGGTTTCCTGATCGCGGGCACGAGCCTGCTGGCGGTATGGCTGTGGTCGCGCGGCACGGTGTCGACGGGGCAGGTGGCGCTGGCCGTTGGTCTGGTCATCCGCATCAACAACATGTCCGGCTGGATCATGTGGGTGGTCAACGGCATTTTCGATAACGTGGGTACGGTGCAGGACGGCATCACTACCATTGCCCAGCCGCGTACGGTCGTGGATCGCGAGGATGCGCTGCCGCTGGTCGTACGGCGCGGCGAAGTGCGCTTCGACGATATCCACTTCCACTACGGGAAGGCCGGCGGCGTGATCGGCGGACTCGACCTGATCGTGCGTCCGGGCGAGAAAATCGGTCTGGTCGGGCCTTCGGGCGCGGGTAAGTCCACGCTGGTCAATATCCTGCTGCGTCTGTACGACCTGGAAGACGGTCATATCTACATCGATGGCCAGGACATCGCGAAGGTCACGCAGGAATCGCTGCGTTCGCAGATCGGCGTGGTCACGCAAGACACGTCGCTGCTGCACCGGTCAATCCGCGACAACCTGCTTTACGGCCGTCCCGATGCCACCGACGAGGAGATGCACGAGGCGGTGCGCAAGGCACGCGCCGACGAATTCATTCCCATGCTATCGGACGGCGGCGGTCGCACGGGCTACGACGCTCACGCGGGCGAGCGCGGCGTGAAACTGTCGGGTGGACAACGCCAACGCATCGCCATTGCGCGCGTGCTATTGAAGGATGCGCCGATTCTGATCATGGACGAAGCGACTTCGGCGCTGGATTCGGAAGCCGAAGCGGCTATCCAGGAAAGCCTGGAAACCCTGATGCAGGGCAAGACGGTGATCGCTATCGCCCACCGGCTGTCGACGATCGCGCGGATGGATCGTCTGGTGGTCATGGAGCATGGGGCGATCGTCGAGACCGGGACGCATGCGGAGTTGATCGCGCATGGCGGGTTGTATGCGCGGCTTTGGCAGCATCAGACGGGTGGGTTCGTGGGGGTGGAGTGAGCTTGCGGGCGAAAGCCAACGGAGCGATGAAGCGGAATCGCCGACTACCCCCGAGGCTCTAAAGCCTCCCGCTCCAGCCACGCAATAAACGACAACGCCGCCGCGCTTGGCGGCCGATGCGCCGAATGCACGATGTAATACGCATAACGCGTCGGCAGTTCCGGTCCGGGCAAACGAACGAGACGCCCGTCGGCAAGATGCGCGGTCGCGAGCCGGGTGCGGGCAAGCACGGCTCCCAGTCCCGACGCCGCGGCATTCAGGCCATCGGCCGAATCGCTGATCGTGTGCATGGTGCCGGTACGTGGATAGCGCACGGCTGCCGCGCGGAACCATTCGCGCCACCCTTCGGGCGCGATATCGGTAAGCAGGGGCAGGGTGGCGACATCTTCGGCGCTGGTTACCCGCGCAGCCAGTTCAGGCGAGGCGAGCGGTTGCAGCGTATCGTCCATCAGGAAGCGCGATGCCAGACCCGGCCACTGGCCGAGACCATAGCGGATGCCGATATCCGGACCGCCCTCGTCGAAGCGCACCAGCGAACGGTCGGTGTCGATCGAGAGCCGTACGGTGGGGTGGAGATCGATAAAACGCTTCAACCGGGGCGTAAGCCAGGTAGCCGCGAGCGACGGCAGGATGGTGATGCGCAGGCCGTTATCGCGGCGATGCTGTCTCAGGCCGTCCAGCACGGATTCGATTTCGGCCAGTGCGGAGCCCGCGGCGTCGGCCAGAAGGCGTCCCTCCGGGGTAAGTACCACTCCTCGGGCATGCCGCTGGAACAAGCTGACGCCCAGCGCTGTCTCCAGTTTGCGCACGTGATGGCTGACCGCGCTGGCGGTAAGGTGCAGTTCCTCTGCCGCGTGGGCGAAGTTCTGGTGTCGGGCGGCCGAGGCAAAGGCGGCGAGGGCGGGTAGCAGGGCGGATCGCATGGGCAAGACTTGAATAAATTTATAGGCTGACTCAAGAAGCATGCGCTTGTTGGCGCTGCGGTTCCAGCCACAATACACGGGTAGCCACAAGCGAGGTTCGTCATGTCGTCCGTCTCAGATGCATCTGTCCCGTCCGCCGCTCCGCTGGTCGAGCCGCGCGATTGGCGTACACCGGTCGAACTGGTCTCACTTGGCGCTATCTGGGGCGGTTCGTTCCTCTTCATGCGCGTAGCGGCGAAAGACTTCGGCCCGTTCCCGATGGTGGCCACGCGGCTGCTGCTGGGCGCGGCGGTGCTGGCGCCGCTGCTGTGGCGGGCTCGTGCGGCGATCCGCCCGGCCCATATCTGGAAGATGCTCGGCATCGGCGCGCTGAGCGCAGCGATTCCGTTCACCCTGTTTGCCTGGGGCGCCGAGCGCGCACCCGCCGGTATCGGGGCGATCGCCAATAGCATGACCGTGCTGTTCGCGGCGCTGGTGGCGTTCGTGGCATTCGGCGAGAAGATCGATACGCGGAAGGCCATCGCCCTCGTGGCGGGTTTCGTCGGCGTCGTGATTCTGGCCAGTGGTCGCACAGCGGGCGACAACATCGCTCCGGCGGCACTGGCCGGCGCGCTGGCGTCGTTGTGTTACGGCATTTCCGCCAACCTCATCAAGCGCTACCTCGCCGATCTGCCGCCCACCGCCGTGGCGGCCGGTTGCCTGCTGGGCGCTGCGATCCTCACGGCGCCGCTGGCCCTCGCCACGTGGCCGAGCGCACCGATTCCGGGCAAGTCGTGGCTGTGCGTGATCGCTCTGGGCGTCCTGTGCACGGGGTTGGCGTATGCCTTCTACTTCCGCCTGATCCAGCGCATCGGCGCACCGCGCGCGGCAACGTCGACCTATCTGGTGCCGCTGTTCGGCGTGGCCTGGGCGTGGATGTTCCTGGGCGAGGCCTTGACGCCGACGATGGCTCTTGCCGGCGCCATCATCCTGGGCAGTGTGATCTTCAGCCAGAAACGCAAGGCCTGACAGGCAGCTTCCCCTCGACGGTCCCGGCATGGAATAGTCCCGTCTGACTTTCATCACGTCAGGACTATCCATGCCGCTGCGCTCCCGTCTTCTCCTTTCCTTCGGCGTCTGTACGTTCGCCTTCGCGCTGGCAGCCGGCGCGCAGGACGTCGCACCCGTCGCGACTCCGGTAGCCGCCACCTCCGACGTGCGTCCGGCCCAGCTGGCCGATTACGACGCGTACGTGGATGCGGTACGCAAACAGTTCGACGTGCCGGGTATCGCGGTCGCCATCGTGAAGGACGGCAAGGTCGTACTGGAGTTGGGTTCGGGCGTGCGCCGCATGGGCGAAGCCGCGAAGGTCGACGCGCATACGCAGTTCGCCATTGCGTCGAACACGAAGGCTTTCACCGCCGCGTCGCTGTCCATGCTGGCCGACGAGAAGAAGCTGGATATGAACGACCGGGTGATCGATCACCTGCCGTGGTTCCAGATGTCCGATCCTTATGTCACTCGCGAAATGCGCGTGCGCGATCTGCTTGCGCACCGCAGCGGCCTGAGCCTTGGCGCAGGCGATCTCCTGTACTGGCCGGCCACGACGTATTCCACCGAGGAAGTGGTGCGGCGCCTGCGCAACGTGCCGCTGACCAATAGCTTCCGCGCCGAATACGCGTACGACAATATTCTGTTCGCCGTGGCCGGTCTGGTGATCGAGAAGGTGTCGGGCAAGAGTTACGAAGACTTCCTGCACGACCGCATCTTCGTACCGCTGGGCATGACCGAAACGCGCACCAACGTCACCAGCGTCAAGAGTGGCGACGATGTTGCCTTCGGCCACGCGAAGTACAACTTCAAGGAACTGAAGCCGGTCGAGCCGATGGCCTGGGCGAACAACACCGCGGCGGGCGGCATCTATTCCAGTGTCCACGACATGTCGAAGTGGATGCGCATGCAGCTGGATAGCGGTGTGTATGGAAAGGGTGCCGACGGCAAGGACCAGCCACTTTTCAGCGTCGAACGCCAGAAGGAAATGTGGTCGCTGATCACGCCTATCCGTATCCCCGAGCCGAGCGTTCCCGAGCTTGTCGCGGCGAAGCCGAATTTCTCCGGCTACGGCGAAGGCTGGTTCGTCTCGGACTATCGCGGTCACAAGCTGGTGTGGCACACCGGTGGCTGGCCGGGCATGGTGTCGCGCGTGACGCTGGTCCCCGATCTGAAGCTTGGCATCGTGGTCCTGACCAATCAGGAATCCGGCGCCGCCTTCCAGGCCGTGACCATGCGCGGTCTGGACGCTTTCATGGATGCGCCGAAGACCGACTGGATCGCCGCGTACGCCGCCGCCGTCAAGAAGGCGGAGGCCAGGGCCGATGACAGCATGCAGAAGCATGAGGCCGCTCGCGCGAAGGGCAGCAAGCCGTCGCTGCCGCTGGACGGTTATGCCGGTACGTACAAGGACCCCTGGTACGGCGACGTCACGGTGAAGAAGGAAGGCGGCAAGCTGGTGATGCGTTTCTCGAAGACCGCCCAGCTGACCGGCACGATGGAGCCGTGGCAGCACGATACGTTCATCGTTCGCTGGAACGATCGCTCGTTGAATGGCGACGCCTTCGTCAACTTCGCGCTGGACCCGGACGGCAAGATCCGCGAGGTACGCATGGAGCCGGTGTCGCCGCTGACCGACTTCAGCTTCGACTTCCAGGACCTCCGCCTGGTGCCGAAGGCCTGAGCCATCCCTTAGCTCTGGTAAGAGCGCCCTCGAGCGCGATCCCTTCGAAGCAAAACGGCCGGTAACGCGAATGACGCGTACCGGCCGTTTTTTTTCCGGCGATCGTTCGCTACCCGTACTGGGGGATCGCGCTCAAGCGCACTCTTGCGGACGCGTTGTCCGTTACAGGTGCTTCGTACGATCAGGTTGGTGGCGCATCCGTGCTCGACACGGGTGCGCCGGCCGCATTCGGTCCCGGTACGTCGCTCCCCGTGCTGCGCAATACCAGATCCTGCGGGCGCAGCAGCGGGATATCCGCTCCACGCAATCGCGCAAGCACATCGAACAACAGATCGCTGCGCACATTGCCGACATCGCGCGGACTACCGACGTACGCGGTAGCGACGAACATCATCGCGGTGCGATCCACGCTGTCCAGTTGCACGGTGGGCGGGGGTGTCGACTGCACGGCATGATGCGCTTTCATCGATTCCAGCATGATGGTGCGCGCGGCGGACGCATCGGTATCCAGCGGCATCGGCAACTTGATCTGCACGCGACCCTGCGGATTGGCCATCGTCATGTTGCGCACGGGTTTCGTGATGAACGAGGAGTTCGGCACGATGACCGTCGAGCGGTCGCCCATCTGGATTTCGGTGGCGCGGACATTAATGCGGCGGATATCGCCCTCGGCATCGTCGAGGACCACCCAGTCGCCGACCTTCACCGGACGTTCGGCCAGCAGGATCAGACCCGAAATAAAGTTCTGCACGATCGCCTGGAGACCGAAACCGATACCCACCGACAGGGCACTGGCGACCCATGCGATGTTCTGCACACTGAGCCCCATGATGAACAGCGCGAACGCGAACACCAGCACGCCGCCGGCATAGCCGAGCAGGGTGGTGAGCGAACTGCGCATGCCGGCATCCAGGCTGGTGCGCGGCAGCCACTGGTGGGCCAGCCAGTTCTTCAGGATGCGGACGGCGAGAAGGCCCAGAAAGAAGATGCCGATAGCACCGAGAATGCGATCGGGTTGGATGGCGAGTCCGTAGAACGTCATTCCCTCGAGTTTGCTGCCCAGCGCGACGATGTCCGTTGCCCCGGCGCCGAAACCCGTCATCACCGCGCTGACGCCGAACAGGAACAAAGCGAGGCGGGCCACACCCGACAGCAAGACACCGGCCTGGTCGAGCAGCTTCGGATCCATACCGAAGGCTGCCTGCGCGCGTGCGCTCATCGGGCCCTTTTCCGACAGCAGCGTTTCGAACAGATCGTCGACGAGGCGCATGGCGAGATACGTCGCACCGACCACCAGCGTCGTCCAGATGATCTGCCGCGAGATGAAAACGGCGAACGCGATGTACCCGCTAAGCATGCCCAGCCACGACGCGACGACGCACAGTGTGGCGGCGGCGATCATGACGCTGGCCCAGATCGGTCGCGGCGTTGGCGGTGTACCGTCTTCGTGGAGGCGATGCGTGCGGCTCAGGCGGACCAGCGACATCGTAATAAGTGTGGAGAGCACCGCCGCATGCAGGAAACTGGTGACGACAGTGGCCGCGAGACTGGCGCCGGTCGTGCGGTTGATTTCCTTGATGAACTCGAAGACCACCGCCGCGGTGGCGATGTAGAAAGGAAAGCGGCGCAGTTTGTCCGCGGTCTCGTCGCTGAGGGTCGGCAAACGCCACGAAGGCCGCTTCGGCGAAAGCAGTGCGCGGCCCAGTCCCGCGACGAAGGCGCCAAGGAAGAACAGGCGGACAAGCCCTTTCGCCAGCCCGTCGACTTCTTCGCTCAGCGTGCCGTTCCAGTTGACGCCCTGATAAATGAGCTGCGCACCGAGGCCCGTGGTGAACGTCGCAAGAAACGTAATGGCCAGCGCCATCGCCGACCGACGCAACCGGCCGGCGGGCATGCGGTCGGTCGTGAGCTTGAAGACGCGGCGTTCCAGATACCAGCGCACGACGGTGATCAGCAGCAACCCGAACAGCGTGCAGACAAAAAAGGGTACGCGATTGCCGGGCTGGAAATCGGCGACAAGGTCGTCGCGCGCCTGGACCGTCAGGTCGCGCAGGTTCGAGTAGTCGCGCGGAAATGCCTGGGCGGTGTCCGACCAGAACGGTTTCGAGAAGGGCGAGTTCGTGCGCCGGGAAATCGTTTCCTGAAAACGCGTGCGGCGCAGATCGCTTAGCTGGGAAGCGAGCTGGGTCGCATCGAGCGCGATGGCGTCGGCCTGCTTGACCTGCCCATCCGCCGTGTCGAAGCCTTTCTGGGCATCCTTTCGCTGCGTGGCCAGTTCGGGCGCTTCCTTCGTCGTGCCGGTCGGCGCGGGCCCCAGCTGGTCGAGTCTCGCCTTCGCGGCATCGCGGTTCGGTTGCAACGCGATCGACAGCTTCTGCGCCTGTCCTTGCAGGTCGGTGACCTTGCTACGCAGATCGTCTATCTGCGAATCGGTCAGATCGGTCGTCTTCGCCGTCTTGATCTGGGTGATCTGGTCGCGCAGATCGTCCAGTTTCTTATTGGTGTCGTCGTCCTGCGCGAAGGCCGCGCCCACGCATGCGAAGAGGATCAGGGTCAGGAGAAATCGTAGGGTTCGCATGGCTCGCATAGTCGGGGGAGGCGGGACGGCGGGTCAACGGAGAGCCGCTTTGTGCGCCATCCGCGGTGAACATCGCGTAAGGTGCCTATCTTATGCGGCATTGCAGCGTTGCTGCGCCCCATTCCGGCGGCTATCCTGCCGCCCCTCTGAAGGGAGAGGAATCCGTCATGCGCAAGAAGCTGGTTGCCGGGAACTGGAAAATGCACGGCTCGCGCGTCATGGCCGAGGAACTGGTCGATGGCATCCTGGCGAATCTGCCGACGGGTGTCGATGTCCTGGTCTGCCCGCCGAGTGTATATATCGGCGAACTCGTCGCCCGCCATGGCGGCACGGCGCTGGCTTTCGGTGCGCAGGATTGCTGCCCGCATCCGGGGTCGGGCGCCTATACGGGCGATGTTTCAGCGGAAATGCTCCGCGACGTCGGCGCGACCTGGGTCATCGTGGGTCATTCCGAGCGTCGCCAGTATCACCAGGAGTCGGACGAACTGGTCGCGCAGAAGTTCGCTGCGGCACAGGCCGCCGGTCTGACTCCCATCCTGTGCGTGGGCGAAACCCTCGCGGAACACGAGGCCGGTCTTGCGCACGAGGTCATCGCGCGCCAGCTGGCCGCCGTACTGTCCGCCAATGGTGTCGGGGCCTTCTGGAACGCCGTGGTGGCCTACGAGCCGGTCTGGGCCATTGGCACCGGTCTGACGGCCTCGCCGGACAAGGCGCAGAAAATTCATTCATTCATCCGTAGCCAACTGGCAAAAGAGGATGCTAATATTGCTCGTCTGACCCGGGTGCTTTACGGCGGAAGCGTCAAGCCGGCCAATGCGGCCGAGCTGTTCGCCCAGCCTGATGTAGACGGGGGTTTGATCGGCGGCGCCGCTCTGGCAGCAACCGATTTCCTGGCGATTTGCGCCGCGGCGCGTTAACTGGCGCGACTCGGCGAGAGAAAACATGTTCATCATCTTTAGCGTTTTCTACATTCTGGTTGCCGCTGCGATGATCGTGCTGATTCTCATGCAGCGCGGCGCCGGTGCCGATGCAGGCTCCGGTTTCGGTGGCGGCGCATCCGCAACGGTCTTCGGCGCACGTGGCTCGTCCAGCTTCATGACGCGCGCCACGGGCGTCCTGGCGGCACTGTTCTTCGTGCTCAGCCTCGGCATGGGTATCTATCTCGGTCGTGGCACCGTCGCGCAGCCCGCTGCGGATCTTGGCGTGATGTCCGGCCTTGAAACGCCGAAGGCTCCCGCCAACAATACAGCGCCGGCAACGCCCGCCGCGACGGACGTGCCGAAGGCCGCTCCCGCCGCGAACGGAGACGTCCCGTCGGCAACCCAGGCACCGGCAACGGCGCCCAAGGGCGATGTACCCGCCGCTGACCCGGCGAAGAAGTAACAAGCAACACCAACAGATTTGCCCAGATGGCGGAATTGGTAGACGCACTACCTTGAGGTGGTAGCGACTTAGGTCGTGGGGGTTCGAGTCCCCCTTTGGGCACCAATGCAAAGCAAAAAAACCCGCCTATGGCGGGTTTTTTTGTGGGCGTGATTTTCATTTGCCGTTTCAATCCCTTTGGCCCCCAGTGTCAAGAGTGTTTCTTGTCTAATGGATGCCGGACTTCGACTTCATAGTAGGGTGCGCGCCGTGCGACGTGAAGTTAGACTTGAGCAGCCTCGTAGCCACACTGATCAGTCGATCAGTGTGTAGTGGGAACAGGGAAATTCATGAAGAAGGTTCTTTCTGCTGCAGTGCTGGCATCGGCTATATATCTGGCTGCGCCCGTTACTTACGCCAACGATGGCGAAGCGTTCATCGCAGTCAATGCCGGACAAAGTCGGTTTGGTTCGAATCAACTGCTGATGCCCCGCCAGTTGGGCCCTGATAGCGGACCTCTCGACAAACAATCGATTGATCGGACTGATCGCGCGTTCAGTGTTTCTGCCGGCTACCGCTGGGCAATGTCGGACACGCTTAAGCTCGGCTTCGAGGGTGGCTATGTCGACCTCGGTGAGGTCGCCAGTCGCTACCAGCGGGGTTCGGTTTATGGGTGGTATACCGACGAGAAGCGCAAAGAGAAGGCGAAAGCCCCGTTTCTGGGCCTGAATGGACGCTGGACCATTACCGGGAAGTGGTCATTGATGGCACGGGCAGGTATCGCGCGTTATCGATCGAGGTTTACGGTCGATGGGCAATACTGGATGTATGGCTTGAGGCGTGCCCCATTCCATGACAACCAGGATCGGTCCAGTAACGCCTATTACTACGGTGTAGCCGTTGGATATGACATCACTCCGCGTCTTGGTATTGCTCTTTCCTTCGACGAGTACGCGCCCAGGATTCAGAGCGACGAGTTCGGGCTCATGCGAATGGAAAAAGTCCATGTTCGCGTATCGGGCATCCGGGCCGAATATCGTTTCTGAGCGTCGATGGAGGCTCTACCGTATGGATATTGCCTATCCATACGGTAACGGTATCCTCGATACTCGATCTCGACCTTTTGCGCGCAAGCCAGTCTTCGCGCAGTCGAACCGAGGGGTGCTGCGACGGATCTGATCCGCCACGCTCGGTTTCGATCTCTTCGGACAAGGGCGCCCTCCATGACCGGATGGTTTCGCCATGTCTGCTTCCGTTATTCGTCTTGCCATCGCTACGTCCGTGATTGTTCCGGACATCCATCAGGACGATAGCCATTTTGTGGCTTCGCTGCGGCGCCTTGGCATCGAGTCCACCGCCTGCGTCTGGAACGATTCCGCCGTGGATTGGGTGACATTCGATGCGGTGCTGATCCGTTCGATCTGGGATTACTTCAAGCACTACGCGGCCTTCAGGCAATGGCTGGACCAGTTGCCCGTTCCGACAATTAACAACAAAGACCTGCTGCGCTGGAATAGCGACAAGCGTTATCTGCTCGAACTCGCGGAGCAGGGCGTCGATATTATTCCTACGCAGATCGTATCGGCGAAGGAGTTGCAGCAAACGCTGGCCACGATGACCGCACAGGAAGTCGTCGTTAAACCGACAATCAGCGGCACGGCCTGGCATACGGCACGCGGCGTGGTTGGCGAAGCAGGGTTCGAGCGCGCCATCGCGCAACTGCCGCTGGAATTCGACTATCTGGTGCAGCCCTACGTCCCCGAAGTTGTCAGCGATGGTGAATGGTCATTGCTTTTTTTCGACGGCGAGTACAGCCATGCGGTGATCAAGCGACCGGCCGCCGGCGACTATCGCGTGCAGTCCGACTTCGGTGGTACCGCAGAACTCGTCGAGCCCGATGCGGCTCTTATCGCCAGCGCGAAACTTGCCCTTGCGGCCGCGGCAGCGATCGGCCATGCCGACGCCGCCTATGCACGCGTGGACGGGGTGGTTGCCCAAGGTAATTTCCTGCTGATGGAGCTGGAAATGATCGAACCCTTTCTGCATCTCGAGGCTTACCCTGAGGCTGCGGAGCGCTTTGCGGGCAATATATGGAAGCGTTTGGCTGTCTGATGTCGTCCGGACGTTATCGGAAAATTCCGCTCGGCATCGCATCGGCGCGGAGTTACTCGCATTGAAGGTCTCTTTGCCGGACGCGCCACCCCAGGCATCTGCCACCACAGGTTCGGTGGCTCCTTCTTCAGTGTTTGAAAGGAGCGGATTATGACAATACGGAGCATAGTCGAAATGGATTTAGCAGAATCGCAGAACGGTATACGTTGGAATTACGCAGGTAAAGGTGGATATCGAGAGGCGGCAACAGACACACTTGATCGTAAGTTAAGGCAAGCGGCAGGTTTGTCTGCACTTCTTTACGGGGATGGGCTGACGCCCTTTCTAGGAATGAATGACGTGATTAAGGATGACATTCTTTGGTTGCTGCACGACACCATCTGTGAAGCGATAGAAGCCCGAGAGGAAGAATCGAATGGGCTTAGGGCAAAGAAGAATGAGTAATTTTCTTTCCAGGGCTCACGGCATTTGCTTACCGCCATCGAATGTCGCACGTCGCCCGCCGATCGATAGCGTCAACGGTGTTCCCTTGGCCGACATTTCGATGGTTTCCCCAGTTTCCAGCGAAACGAAACTCCTCGGCCCGGTAGGGATCAGACGTACCACTCCGATGTCGGGAAGCATCAGCGACCAGTCATCGTTTTTCTTTGTCAGTACGACGATATCCGGAGTGCGTTCAGGGGTGTTGTCAAAGCGATACGTGCCAAGGTGGGCTACCGCCGCGTCGCGATCCACGGGGACCATTTCGGCAACGCGCGGGCGAAAGTCCGGCCAGTCGTACGCTGCGGCGACGGCTTTGACGTACTCGCCACCCAGATAAGAGCCGTTGTCCCCGTTGGTCATCACCACTATGCCGTCGCCGCTGTCCAGGTACATCGCATAGGTGCTTTTAAACCCTGCGTTTCCACCTGAGTGCATGACTCGACGATGGGCTCCCTCACCGGCGACAAACACACCGAAAGCGTACTTGTTGAGTGCCGGCATCAGCATGTTGTGTGCCCATTCCGTGGTCAGGAATGAGTCGCCTTGCAGATAGGCACGCCGCATTGCTGTCACAAAAAGAGCCAGATCCCTGGGAGTCGTCCATAATCCGGCGGCGGCTTTCTCCGGGTAAATATTGGCACCTCCAGGGATTTCAGTTCCATCGTAGAAATGGCCTGTCGCACGCTTCGTAACGCTTGCGGGCAACGGCTGTTCGAAGGTGCTGTGTCGCATCTGCAACGGATCGATTACCCATTGTCTCATCAGTTGCTCATAGGTCTGTCCCATACGTCGTTCGAGAGCAACCTGCGCAACGGTATAGCCGCCGCCTGAGTACGCGTAATTCGTACCCGGCACGGTCGCGATAGTTACGGGTGCGGTCGATGCAGGTGCATGACCGGACACGACCTGCTCGTCCGTGGGGATCGCAGTGCCCGGTGGATAGCCCGGAAAGCCCGGCACGGTTGCCCCGGCGGTATGCGTAAGAAGCTTGCGCAGGGTAACGGGGTTGTCTGGTGTTTGCTTGCCGGGTGGTAGCCGCATGGGCGCCAGGTAGATATCGATGTCGGTATCCAGATCGATCTTGCCGGCCTGGGCGAGGCGGGTTGCCAGCAGACCGGTCACGCTCTTACTGATGGATGCTGCCTGGAAGACGGTGTCTTCGGACATTGCAGGCGGAGTGGTCGAAGGCAGTTCGTAGACGGCAGTCCAGATCACGTCGCCGCCACGAATGACGGCGACGCTCATGGCCGGGACGCGATAGCGTTTCATGCGGTCGTAAACATTGAATGTCCGCGCTGGCTCGCCCTGAACCACTGTCCTCGGCATCAGGCCGTTCTCGACCGCCTTGCGTATATCTACATGGCCGGATGTAGCGCAGCCAGTTGTCAGGATAGCTATCGAGAGTGCGGCAATGCGGGTAATAAGCATGAACGTCATCGATGCACCTTGTTGTGAAAGAAGCCATCCGACGGCGAGGAATTGTTGTTGTGGCGGCGGGCTGGCAGGTCGACAGACGCATCGATCCTTCGCGCGCCCCTTGTCCGATGCGCGGAGTATGGAAAAGGTTTACCAGCACGTGCCCATGCTTCGTATTTGCTGCCGATGCGGTTGAATCGGCCGGAGTAAGCTTCGGCAAGGTCGATATCTCGCGGACGTCATGAGTCAGATCGGAAAGCTTCCCAGCGACGACGGCAGCATTCTGCACGGTGACGTGGATGTGCCTTGCTCTGCGTCATCGCGTCGCTGGACGCTTGTCGCCGCGGTACTAGGATCGGGTCTGGCGTTCATCGATGGCACCGTCGTTAACGTGGCACTTCCGTCCATTCAACGGGATCTGGGGGCTACCACGTCCGATGCGCAATGGGTCATGGAGTCGTACGCGCTGTTCCTGGCATCGCTGCTATTGGTGGGAGGCGTGCTCGGCGATCGTTTCGGGCGTCGGCGTATCTTCATGATCGGGATTGTCCTGTTCGCTCTTTCCTCGATCGGGTGTTCCTTGTCCGTTGGCGTCGGCCAGCTTATCGCCGCGCGGGCAGTGCAAGGTATAGGCGCAGCCCTGCTCGTACCCGGAAGCCTGGCACTCATCAGTGCCACGTTCCCTCAGTCGGAACGCGGCGCCGCCATCGGTACGTGGTCCGCTTTCAGTGGCATCACAGCTGCTATCGGACCGGTGATTGGCGGCTTTCTCGTCGAGCACTATTCGTGGATCTGGGCCTTTCTGATAAACGTGCCCATAGGTATCGCGCTGCTGCTGATCTGCATGGCGAAGGTGCCCGAAAGCCGGGGTTCGGGTGGTAGCAGCCCGATCGACGCGATGGGGCCCTGCCTCGCAACCATCGGGCTGGCAGGTGTGGTGTTCGCGCTTATCGAGGCACCGAGCCGCGGATGGGGGGCAACACCCGTCTGGATGGCTGCCTGCATCGGCATCGTTGCGCTCGTCCTGTTCGTCTGGGTGGAAGGTGAAGGTCGTAGTGCCGCACCTATGTTGCCGCTGTCGCTCTTTCGCGAACGCAATTTCGCAGGGGCCAATCTCCTGACCTTATTGCTATATGCCGCGCTCGGGGGAAGCCTGTTCTTCCTCCCGCTCAATCTGATCCAGGTTCAGGGTTACGGTGCCACGTTCGCGGGGGCCGCCCTGCTGCCGTTCATAGCGATCATGTTTTTCCTGTCCCGTTGGGCAGGAACCCTGGTAGACGTATTCGGCCCAAGGCTACCGCTGGTCGCAGGTCCCATCGTGGCGGCGTTTGGGTTCGCTTTGCTCGCCGTACCGTCCGTGGGCAGCAATTACTGGACGACATTTTTCCCGGCGATTTGCGTTCTCGGTTTTGGTATGACCGTTACGATAGCGCCGCTGACTACCACGGTCATGAATGCCCTTGGGCCGGAACGGGCGGGTACTGCCTCCGGTATCAATAACGCCGTTTCCCGCGCCGCCGGATTGCTGGCGATCGCGATTTTCGGCATCGTTCTGACGTGGGCGTTCAATGTCAGGCTAAACCATGAACTCGCATCCGTACGGGTGCCGGCGGAGCTCGTGTCGTCCATCGTGACGCAACGTCAGAAACTGGCCGGCATGGTTATCCCCGGCGGATATCCGGCTTCGGCGACCTCAGCGATGAGGCATGCGATTGACGTATCGTTTGTGTCGGGATTCCGATGGGTCATGCTGGTTTCCGCAACGCTTGCGCTGCTTAGCGCGATTAGCGCATGGATTTTCATCGCGGAGCGTCCGGGAAGGCCGGTGGACGAACGTTCTGGCGATTAGGGTAAGCTGAGTGGCGTGAGGATGGGCAGGGCTTGTGCAACCGGAATGATCAAGTTTTACGGTATGGATCAAGGACAATATGTTTCGCGTCATTCTTTCCTGCAAAGGTGTGCCGGACGGTGCCGGAACGATGGCGGCGACCGACATCTCGGAAGAATTCGTCGTGCGGCCGTGGCATAAAAACGTCCGATGTCTTTGGGATGGAGAAAAAATCATGCTCCACGCCGAGAATAACTTTGACGCTACCGGGGAGGCACTCCTTGACGAGTTCTCCGATGCCGTTTTCGCTTGCATCTCCATCGAGGACTCGACCATCTCGTTTCATATTGAGTCAGTTGCGGAAATAGCTGAGTATTCGCCGTAGGCAACTCGCAAGTTATGAATTGCGGCATCGGGCGGGGCAGGGCAACAGGTCGTACCAGCGGATATCGAACACATGTTGATTCACGGTAAATGTCATTGCGGCAACATCTTGTTCTCCCTCACATGGGAGCCCGATCCGGTTGAAATTCCCGCTCGCGCTTGCGACTGTTCATTCTGCACAAAGCACGGTGGCGTATGGACGGCCAATCCGGATAGCAGCTTGAAAGTCGTCGTCGAAAATTCCCGGCTCGTTTCCAGATATTCATTCGACACTGGCACGGCGGAATTCCACACGTGTTCACGATGTGGCGTAGTACCCGTCGTAACCAGCCTGATAGACGGCCAGCTATTCGCCGTCGTAAGCGTCAACGCGTTCGACGATGTCGATCCGGCACTCCTCCGGCATACATCGGGAAGCTTCGATGGCGAAGCGAAGGAATCGCGGCTGGCCCGCAGGAAGCGCAACTGGATTGGCCGGGTCGAGTACGTCGAGAGCCGCGTTTAGAACGAGTATCCTCTGCCGCGTGGCAACGGACTTCCCGGAAAGCCCGGCCATCCCGTCAACCCGAAAGAAGGAGCTGAGGTGCGATGGCAATTCTCGCGACCATCCTGACCCTGCTGGTCATCGTGATTCACGTCTATATCGTCGTACTGGAGATGTTTCTCTGGCAGAGCCGGGGACCCAAAGTCTTTGGCATGACGCCACAGTTTGCCAAAGAGACCGTCACGCTTGCCTCGAATCAGGGCCTGTACAACGGCTTTCTGGTGGCGGCCCTGATTCTCGGGCTCGTACTGGGTGGACCCGTCGGCACGGGTTTTGTCTTCTACGGTCTGGCGTGTGTCGTGGTAGCCGGCGTGTGGGGCGGTATTACGGCCAGCAAGCGCATTCTGTATGTGCAGGCGTTGCCGGCTGTTCTTGCGTTGGCGGCGCAGATATTCGTGCCCTGAGGCACCCATATTCCTGCTTGCGCTTGCCGCAAAGTCCGGTGGCCCGAGCCGGTATTTCCGGTCAACCGTGTTCCACCGACTTCGAAAGCAGGTTGACCACGAGTACTCCGGCAAGGATCAACCCGATGCCGGTCAATCCCCATGCATCGAGCTTCTGCCCGAATCGTACCCAGCCTACTGCCGCGATCAGCACGATACCCAGCCCGCTCCAGATCGCGTAAGCGATGGCGACGGGAATGTGCCGAAGCGTAAGCGACAGGAAGTAGAACGCGATGCCGTAAGCTGCCAGCGACACCACGGTCGGGACCGTTTTGCTGAAGCCTTCGCTGGCTTTCAGGGACGAGGTGCCGACGACTTCAAAGACGATGGCGCCAAGCAACGCAAGATAGGAAAGCCAGTTCATCGCGCTTTGCTCCGCAAAGAACCGTACGTTAGGCCAGTGGCGCCGGATCGTCGAGACTCGACAGTCCGGCGTTTACGTGCGCAATGTTTTTCGGCTGGGGAGTTCGTACCAGCGGCGGGACGCATTGACGATGCGCACGACCGACAGCATGACCGGTACTTCCACCAGTACTCCGACGACCGTGGCGAGCGCGGCACCGGAGTTCAGTCCGAACAGGCTTACCGCCGCGGCGACGGCAAGTTCGAAGAAGTTGCTCGCGCCAATCAGCGCCGACGGGCCGGCGATGCAGTGTTCGACGCCTAGCCAGCGGTTGAGCAGATAGGCCAGTCCCGAATTGAAGTAGACCTGCACCAGAATGGGTATGGCGAGGATGGCAATGACCAGAGGCTGGGCGATGATCTGCTTGCCCTGGAATCCGAACAGCAGGGTCAGTGTCAGCAACAACGCGACGAGCGAGACCGGTGCGAATCGGTGCAGCCATGTGGCAAGACCGTCGTGACCCGACCTGGCGACGATCAGTCGCCGCAACACGGTGGCACCGATGACGGGGACGACGATATACAGCCCGACCGATAGCGCGAGCGTCGCCCAGGGTACGGTTATCGCGGACATGCCGAGAAGCAGGGCAACCAGCGGTGCGAAGGCGAATACCATGATCGCGTCGTTGATGGCGACCTGACTCAGGGTGAAGTTCGGCTCGCCGTCGCACAGGTTGCTCCAGACGAACACCATGGCGGTGCACGGCGCCGCCGCGAGCAGGATCAATCCCGCGACGTACGAATCGATCTGCGCTGCGGGCAGGTACGCCGCGAATACGTGACGCAGGAATACCCAGCCCAGCAGCGTCATCGAAAAAGGTTTCACCGCCCAGTTGATGAACAGGGTGACGCCGATACCTTTCCACTGTCGTCCGACATGGCGCATCGCGCCGAAGTCGATCTTCAGCAACATCGGAATAATCATCAGCCAGATCAGGACGGCGACAGGCAGATTGACCTTCGCGACTTCCAGCGTTCCCAGGGTTTCGAAAGTGCGCGGAAGCAGGTGGCCCAGTGCCGTCCCCAGCACGATGCACGCTACGACCCACAGTGTCAGATAGCGCTCGAATACGCCGATAGCCAGTCGTTTCGATGCCACCTCAGACATGCGCCGCGTCCTCGGACTGAATGAATCCGATGCGGTCCAGTGCGATCTTCAACATCTCGCGGTCGGCCCATGTGGAGGCCGGTAACGTGAGGAAGGCAAGCAGGCGCGCCTTGATCACGGCGTGGGCCAGTTTGAATGCGGCCTGCTTATCGTCATCGCTGCCTTCGACGGCGGCGGGGTCGGGAAGCCCCCAGTGCGTTCGCACGAAATCCCCGAAAAATACGGGACATGCTTCCGCGGCGGCGCTGTCGCAGACAGTGACGACGAGATCGATGGCAGGCGCGTCGTCGCCGGAAAACTCGTCCCAGGATTTACTGCGTAGTCCCGCCGTGGCGATGCCTTCCGCGGTCAGGATTTGCAGCGCGTAGGGATTGATCGTGCCTGCAGGTTTGCTTCCCGCGCTGAATGCTTCGAAGCGGGAACCTCCCCAGGCACGTAGCGTCGCTTCGGCCAGCACGCTACGGGCGGAATTTCCGGTACAGACGAATAGCACGCGGTGAGTCATGGCGAGATTCCGGTGAGTCGAAGGTTTATTTGCACGAACCGTCCGGGAGGCAGGCGCCGTCGACCGGAGCGCAGTTCGTCGAATCGCTGCCCGCGCAGCAATTGAAAGTGAGATAGGCGATCAGGCCATTCATGGCATCGAAGTTGGCGCGATAGCAGATGTATCGCCCCTGCTGCTCGCCGGCGATCAGTCCCGCAGCGGCCAGTTCCTTGAGATGGAACGACAGTGTGGCGCCCGGGACGCTCAGGGTTTCCGCCAGATCGCCGGCCATGCGGCCCGCCGGCCCCGCGACCACCAGCAGTCGAAAAATGGCCAGGCGGGTGGCATGGCCGAGAGCGGTGAGGGCGTCGATTGCTTCTTTCGTTTCCATAAAACTAGAATAGTCGAATAGTAAATGCCGGACAAGCCATGACCACCGAACTCCCCAACGTATTGCCCGACCATCTGTCGCCGCCCGATATCGAGCGATTGCGCCTGCCGGGCGATGCCGATCATCCGCCGCGTATCCTCATTCTGTACGGTTCGCTGCGGCCTCAGTCGTTCAGCAGGAAACTGGCGCACGAAGCCGAACGGGTGCTCAGGCGCCTGGGGGCGGAAACGCGTGTATTCGATCCGCACGACTTGCCGGTACTCGATAGCGTTCCGTCCAGCCATCCCGAAGTACGCCGTCTGCGCGAGTGGTCGCAATGGTCGGAGGGGCAGGTGTGGGTGAGTCCCGAACGTCACGGGACGATCACCGGCGTGTTCAAGAACCAGATCGACTGGTTGCCGCTCGAAGAGGGCAGCGTACGTCCCACGCAGGGCCGCACGCTGGCGGTGATGCAGGTCAGCGGTGGCTCGCAGTCGTTCAACGTGGTCAATGCGCTGCGCGTGCTTGGCCGCTGGATGCGCATGGTGACCGTCCCCAATCAGTCGTCGGTCCCCAAGGCGTGGCAGGAATTCGACGAGCAGGGGCGCATGAAGCCATCGGCATACTACGACCGGGTGGTGGACGTAATGGAGGAACTGGTGAAGTTCACGCTGATGGTGCGTGGCCGTAGCGACTACCTCGTCAGCCGCTACAGCGAGCGCAAGGGCGATGCCGAACAGGCTGCCCTTGCACGCGCCGCGCAGGCTGTCGAGACGACGGGAAGCTGAGCGGGGGAGTTCCCGCTTCAGCGCACGCCTGCGGCGCCCGAGCGGTACGCCGCGACGCCGAGTTGCGCGTAAATGTCGATGGCTTCGTCGAGCAGGCCGCGGATGAGGTAGGCGGCGCGCGAGACCGTGGCTGTTTCGACGTCGACACTTTGCGCATCGACCAGCAGGTCGGCGACGCTGCGCGCGCCAGTAAGGCGCACCGTCATTGCGTCGTGCAGATCGGAAGGCGCGACATCGCGTTTGTCCCGGCAGACCGGACAGCGCAGGGTCACGCCGGTGGACGCGAACAACGCGCGTGCGTCGGGAAGGGTATAGCGGGGCAGATTGTTTTCGCTCATCGGGACGTCCATGTAAGAGTGTGTGATTGCGTCATGCGGATGGCAGATACCCGGATGTCCGGACAGCCGGTCGACACGTGAAGCGTGGCGATGCGCAGAGGATCGCGTGGGCGTTGCGTGGGGTCAACGGGAGAAACGAAAATTCCGAAAAGTCTGAATTTATGGGGCAATTAGCGGACGCCATCGCCGGTTCATCTGTAATATCGACAAACCCCTCAAAGCCCCCACCGGAGAAACGGTCATGCCCCTGGTTCGAGTCGATCTGCTGTCGGGCCGCTCCAGCGACGAGCGCGATACCATCGGCGATGTCATCTATCAGGCCATGCGCGCCACGCTCAACGTGCCCGAGAATGACCGGTTCCAGATCATCACCGAACATCCGGCCGGCGACCTCGTGATCGACCGTACTTATCTGGGCATCGATCGTACCGATGCCTGTGTTTTCATCCAGGTCACGCTCAACGGCGGACGTACCGTGGACATGAAGAAGGCCTTCTATAAGGCCGTCGCGGACGGGCTTCACGAACGGATGGGCCAGCGTCGCGAGGACGTGTTCATCAATCTGGTGGAAGTGGTGAAAGAAAACTGGTCCTTCGGCAACGGCGAAGCCCAGTACGCCTGACCGTTCCGGGTCCGGCAATCGGCCTCCGGTCGTCGGGTCTGCCTTCGCGCCACTGCCACACGGCAGGCGTATGCTCGGGCGATGTCCATTTGTCTGGCCATAGCGCAGCACCGGCTGCTCATCTTCAGCTACGACGGCAGCGAGCGTGTCGTGGAGCCCCATGCGTACGGCGTGGATGCAAAAGGCGATGGTCTGCTCAGCGCATACCAGATCGAAGGCGACAGCCTTTCGGGAGCCACGACGGGATGGAAGTTCTTCCGCATGGAGAAAATGATCGGCCTGAGGGTGCTGGATCGGCATTTCGCCGGAGCCCGGCCGGACTACCGGCACAGCGATGGGGCGTTCGCGACGATCCAGTGTCAGCTGTGAGCGATGATGCAGGCCTCGCGTAGCCGCTTATTCACTTCGTGCAGATCATTCGCGACATGGATCGCCATGCGGCGCATTTCCGCGTTGGCGGGCAACAGGTCGGGCACCATGATCGTCGGGACGCCCGCGGCGACGGCGGAGCGGACGCCCAGATGCGAGTCTTCCAGTGCCAGGCAGCACAGGGGTGGCTTGTTGAGGATGCGGGCGGCGAGCAGGTAAGGATCGGGGTACGGCTTGGTGCGCTCGCAATCGCCGGAGGCGACCACCGCGTCGAAGCGATCGCGCAGCCCGGACGCTTCAAGGTGATGCGTGGCCACCATATGCGAGGACGAGGTCACCACGGCCCTGGGTATGCCGAATTCATCCAGCGTATCCAGCAGCTCGATGGCACCGGCCTTGACGCGCAATTCGGTTTCCAGTTTCGTCCGGATACGTCCCGCGGCGGCGCTCCATAGCTCGTCGAGGTCGATGTCGTTGCCGACATGTTCGCGCAGCAGCATGCGTGCCGCCTGCGCGTGGAGGCCGACCATCCGGTCGCATAACGACAGCGGTACATCGATTCCCGCCGCTGTCGCGGTTTCGCGAAGCGCATCCCGATAGAGTATTTCGGTATCGAACAGGACACCGTCCAGGTCGAAGAAGACGGCCATGGGTGTCGCGGGAAAAAGGACCATGGCCACCCGCCCTCCAGATGCTTGCCACGCGATGGTTCAGTTCGTTACTGCCGCCGCGTGTTCCCTGAGGATGCGGCGTAGTTCCAGAATGGCCTGCGGCGTTTCCTGGACGCTATGCCATGACGGTACCGCGAGTTCGGACTCGGCGCCATCCAGATGTGCGCTGGCATAAGGCACGACGCCGTCGCTGCTGTCCGCAAGCGGTCCTTTCAGCTTATATACCCCGACGATCGTGTGGTAGCGGACGGCCGGCGAGATAGGCAGGCTGGCCGTGGCGCGGATGAACGGATCTTTGTCGCTGAGGTTGTCGACGCTGTTCGGGATACGGGCGGAGCCGCCGTCGACGCCCGGGTTCCAGGCGTCCGATACGCTGGCCACCTCTTTCAGCAGGTCGGCGGGCAGGCGGATAAGATTGCCCAGCCAGCGTGCGATCCGATGCTGGGCGTACGGGGTACCGCGATGCGGCGAGGCGAGGAAGACGGCACGCGTCACTCCCGGCATCGGCGAGAAACGCAGATAGGGGGTCAGGCGTTCGCGTACCTGGCGTTGGCGTTCGGGCGAGAGGTCGCGCCGGAGCGGTATGACATTCCAGAGGCTTTCGTCGCTGGTGGACACCAGCAGGCGGGCGATGACGCCGCCCATGCTGTGGCCGACCAGCACGATATTGTGCGAGGCACGGGCCTGGCCCGAGGGATCGAAATGCGCGAGCGTCGCGTCCAGCGCTTTGCGGATATTGGCGAGATTCACGGCGACCGGCGCGTTGGTGGGATAGTAGACCTGCCATATCTGGTAAGTGCGGCGGAGGTCGTCGTCGCCCATGACCTCGTTGTCCACGTTGACCCACGCCTCGGGGCTACTGGCCAGCCCATGCAGCATGATCACGGTGATGCGATTCGGATCGTAAGGCTGCATCAAAAGAACGCGCGGCGTTTTCAGGCCGCCCTCGCGACCCAGCAGGGAGCGGATCGACTGGCTGGCGAAGCCCGAGCGGGCCAGCCATACGCCGTACGGCGCTGTGAAGTTGGCTGCCAGCGGAACCTTCTGGCCACCGAACGTAACGCTTCCGTCGTGATAGGGATCGCTGGCGAGGATGCTGACGTCCTTTACGGCGAGTACGGCGGCCGCGGTATCGCCCGCGAATTCCAGGGTTCCGGTGATCGGCGCATAGTCCGGATTGCGCCAGGGCACGGTGTTATCGGGCGCGTCGGGAGCCGCCACCGCGACGAAATTGGAACCGAAGCCGTCGCGCTTGTAGATATTCCTCAGACCGTCGAAGCGCAGGCCGGACGCCGCGATCAGTTCGGCGGGGACGCCGTTCCCGTCGCCCACGCGGACATCCGAGCGCGGACGATGAATCGTCCATCCCGCGAACTCCGTTTGCGTCCAGTCCGTGCCCAGACTCGGCAGGGCTGCGAAGAATCGGGTCATCGCGCGCTGCGTGGCGAAGTTATAGAAATCGATCACCTGTACCTGGCGTAGCTCGAACGCGCGTGCCGTGGGTGCCCGCGACGTGCGGAACAGATAGACGTAGGCGTAACGGGCGGAACGCATATAGGCGTCCAACGCGCGGTCGTCGAGTGCGCGTTTGCCGTCACCCGGGTCGGCTCGTACCGCAACATCCAGCCACAGTTCCGACAGCGCGGAAAAGCGCTGCTCGTCGGTGAGGCCAGCCGATCCCTCGATCGTCGTTTCGCAGGGTGCCAGTTCGGCCAGGCAATCGTCGGGCAAGAGCGCGACGACGTTGAGCGTCTGGATGGTGCTGTCGCTCAGGCGCCGGGTACTCAGGACGTCCGAGCGGCGCTCGTTGACGTAGTCGCGCGGTGCGACATGGCGAATCCCCACCATATTGATATTGCAGGCGGTGGAGGCGAGGGCGAGGGCGAGCAGCAGAAAAAGTCGTGGCTGGAACATGGGCGCGTGGCGCTACTTCTCCGTGAGTCGCATGAAGGATGGATAGATTGGTGCAGAAAGCAAGAAGAACCTCACTTCGCGGGCGATGACGCGGGTCCTGCCGCGAGCCATTGCGTTATCCCGCGAGAACCCCGACGCTTCCCCTCACGGCCGTCGGGGTCGCGAAGCGGGTGCGCGGATGAGAAAGCGAGGGATGCTGATCAGGACGGTCCTTGGAGCGCTTACGGGTGTCGTCGTATTCGTTTCGGGGGTATGGGGCGGTTTCGCGCTCTGGTACCAGCTTCCCGGCGGTCAGGCGGTGCGTTGGGCCGGTAGCGCGACCTGGGCGCTGGCGGTCATCGCGGTACTTGCACTGACAGTGACAAGGCGCGCCTTGTGGCCGGCGCTTGCGTACGCTGGGTTGCTGCTCCTGCTTGTCGTGTGGTGGACGACGATCCGGCCTTCGAACGACCGGGTATGGTCTCCCGACGTAGCGCACCTGTTGCGCGGGTCGGTGGATGGGAGCCGCGTTACCCTGGTCAATGTCCGCGACTTCGACTGGCGTACCGACGACGATTTCGACGAACGCTGGGACACGCGAACTTACGATCTGGACCAGCTGGTATCCGCGGATGCCATCCTTTCGTACTGGGGTAGCAAGGCCATTGCCCATGCCATGATCTCGTTCGGTTTTTCCGACGGCAGGCACGTCGTTTTTTCGATGGAGATCCGGCGCGAACGCGGCGAAGCCTTCTCCGAGATCGGTGGATTCTTCAAGCAGTTCGAGCTTGTGCTGATCGCGGCGGACGAACGCGACATCGTTCGCGTGCGAACCAACGTGCGGGATGAGGACGACTACCTGTTTCCGTTGAGCATGCCTCGCGAGGCCATGCGTTCACTGTTCCTGTCTTACGTGAACGCCGCGAACGAACTGACGACGACACCGCGTTTCTACAACACGATCACCTCGAACTGCACAACCATCGTCTATCGCATGGCGCGCCGTATCGATCCGGGGTTACCCATGGATCTGCGGCTCCTTCTCACGGGTTACCTTCCCGAATACCTGCACGACAACGGCACACTCGATCCACGGCTTTCAGTCGACGAATGGCGTCGTCAGGGGCGTATCACCGACCGGGCGCGAGGGTCGACGGCCAGCGACGATTTTTCGCGGGTCATCCGCGATGGCGTACCGCCCGCACGTTAAGTTTGGCTTTGCCGGATTTATTACGTGTCGTAATTCAGAACAATCGTATATCCCGAGGGATGCGAGGTCGATCTAATGGCAAAAGGAGGCCGCGTCGGATGACGCGTCCACGATGCCAGGGTTCATGGAGGAACCATCCAATGGATCGACACCCGGACATGCCCGGGCACGTGCGCCCCCTGGCAAAGGGCGGCCGATGAGCCGGCCCATCGTCGTGGTCGGCGACATCACCACGCATGGCGGCCGGGTGATCTCCGGTTGTCCGGTCGCGCGCCTTTACGGTCTGGCCGTGGCGCGGATCGGCGACAAGGTCATCTGCGACGCTTGCGGCACGATCGCGTCCATCGTCGAAACGGGATTGCCGCCCATCGGCGACGGGCAGCGCTTTGCCGTCCATGGCGACCGCACTTCCTGTGGCGCATGGGTCATGAGCAGTCTCTGGCGCTATAGCTACCCGGCGGACGTCATCCGCCCGATCCGGCCACGCGCGCGATCCATGGCCTGCATCGCGGAGCGCCGTCTGCAGGGGGACGCCGCCTTGCCGCCCGTCCTTCGCTTCAGGGTCACGCACGCGGTCAGTGGCCTTCCGGTTCCCGATACCTCGTATGTCGTACCGCGTAGCGAAGGCGGAGAAGACTGGCGCTATACCGATGCGTACGGTCTTACGGCGCCGGTGACGATGGCATTCTCCGACGCGCCACCCGTCTACTTCGAGTTCGGGTTTCCGGCGGAACGGCGACTCGAACTCGTCGCTATCGATTTCATGCCGGAAGAGCTGCCGCCGCCGGCACCGCAGCGTCGACGCCGGGGCCGTCCGCGACGCGACGTCATACCTCGCTCGCCTTGAATTCACGACGGTGGCCAAAGAATGGCCGGGAAAGGACAGCGCCACGGTGGCGTGTCCATCCACACATCGCATCTGGAGGTTCGAATGAAGATCGGCATTATCGGGGCGGGAAACATTGGTTCGACATTGACGAAGCGCTTCCGCGAACTTGGCCATGACGTATTCGTCGCCAATTCGCGTGGGCCGGACACGCTGGCATCCCTTGCCGCGGAAACGGGTGCCACGGCGGTTACGGTGCAGGAGGCCGCGCGTGCCGGCGATGTCGTGATCGTTACCATTCCCCAACATCGCGTCCCGGATTTGCCCGGCGATCTTTTCGCAGGCGTTGGCGAACATGTCGTCGTGGTCGATACCGGCAACTACTACCCGCGCCAGCGCGATGGCCGCATCGATGGCATCGAGCAAGGCATGACGGAAAGCCGCTGGGTATCCGGCCAGATCGGCCGTCCCGTCATCAAGGCGTTCAATAACATCTATGCCGATCATCTGTTGAAGCTGGGGCGGTCGCCGGGTGCGCGCGATCGCGTGGCACTGCCTGTGGCGGGCGACGACGCCAATGCCAAGGCGACGGTCCTGAAGCTGGTCGAGGCGCTGGGGTTCGACGGAGTGGACTCGGGGACGCTGGATGAGTCCTGGCGGCAACAGCCGGGAACGCCGGTCTATACGACCGATTTCCAGCTCGACCGGCTGATTCTGGGTCTCAACGACGCATCCCGCCAGCGCACGTCCGACTGGCAGGCGACGGATCGCAGCCCCGGTAGTTTCGAGCAGCCGCGCTGACGCGAGATGTTAGGACGGCGTGAAAATCCGGAATCCCGGAACCGCGTTGTTCCTTCGTTGGCGAAAGCGCTAACCTTGCGGGTCGCGAATGGCGAGGAGCGCCCGGCATTCGTGGCCCCCGGCGACTGTTGGTTCTACCGGCTCGGTGGAGTAACGCCTGATCATGAGTCTTGCGATCTACGATATTCCGTTCAATCCGGACCTGGCCGGTCTTTGGCATGTCCAGTTGAATGGCGTGCCCATGGAGAACTTCGCGACGCGCGTGGCAGCTATTGCCTACGCCGTCGCGCAGTCGAAACTGATCGGTGCGCAGCGAGGCGTACGCGTGCTTGTATCCGTCGAAGGCGCCGATGGTATCTGGCGCGAGTTCGAGTCGAACGCGAAGCGTCCCGTCAGCGGATTGCTCTGAGCGCTACACGCGATATTTATCGCCGATGGTTAGCATGGGGCCACAGTCCCTGCAGTGAAAATCATGACGCATCGAAAGATCGGTTATTTCGACGTGGAAGCCACCTGTTACATGGCCAAGCCGGGCCGATGGCGCGGCAAATACGTCATCCGCGAAGATGGCGACGAGGTGCTCGAAAAGCTCTGCGTCGCCTTGCACGAATCGGAAGCGGATGCGTGCGCGGAAGGTATGAAAAAGGGTATCGAAGCGGCACGGCGCATGATGGTCGAGCGCGAAGGTTTCGATCCCGGCGCCGGCTGATCGCGCGGTATGCTTCGCGCCATGGACGATATCTCACTCAAACCCGACGACCTCAAACGCCTCGCCACCTTGACGATGCCCTATGGCAAGCACAAGGGCACGCCCGTGGCTGACCTTCCTGGGCCTTATCTTGCGTGGTTCGCCCGCGAGGGATTTCCTCCGGGCGATCTGGGCCGGCTTCTGGCCCTGATGCACGAGCTGGACCACAACGGTCTGCGCTCGCTGCTCACCCCCTTGCGAAAGCCGTAAAAACGGCCAGCTACTCCCTCGCTGATAGAGCATGGTTCGTGCCAGAGCGTTTTCGCAGAATTTCACATTTCGTGGATTGTGCGGTTCGTGAATTCGGCGTAGCGTCTTTGCTGCGCTGCCGTGAATGAAATGTTGTCGGTTCATTCGGGTGCGCAGGTCATGCGGGAGGGCATGGCCTTTCGGACAATGACGATACGGCGCGGAGTGTCGGGTCGCCTTTGCTCTGGAGTGCTAATGACTTCATAACGCCCACCGATGTCGCGTCCGTGCCACAAGGCAAAACGGACGTACGCGCGTGCCGGCACTCCTTGAGATCACCAGTCGCCTCAACTCCCCTGACAGGCTCCGGAGATCGCTCATGAAAACCTGCTCCCCGCTACGGGTTCGATTCCCATTACGGGCATATCGTCGCCATTCCCTCGCAAAGGCCATCGCTTTCGCTATCGCCTGCACGAGTGTCGCAAGCTTCGCGCAGTCCGCGCCGCCTCCGGCTCCTGCCCCACAGGACCAGAAAGGGACCACCGAACTGCAGACCATCACCGTTACTGGCTCGGCGCTCCCCCGCATCGATGTCGAAACGCCGTCGCCCGTGACCGTCATTACGGCGGACATGATCCGCAAGAGCGGTCTGACAACTATTTCGGACGTTATCCGCGCGGTATCGGCGGACAACAGCGGATCGATTCCCACGTCGTTTACAGCCGGTTTCGCGGCCGGGTCATCGGGTGTTGCCCTGCGCGGCCTGACCGTGAACTCAACTCTCGTGCTGATCGATGGCCGCCGTGCGGCCAGTTACGCGCTGGCCGACGATGGGCAGCGTTCGTTCGTCGATCTGAATACCATTCCGACCAACGCGATCGAACGCATCGACGTACTGAAAGACGGTGCATCGTCGCTGTATGGCGCCGATGCCATCGCCGGTGTGGTGAACATCATCCTGAAGCCGGGCTATCAAGGTGCGGAAGCCTCGGCGAGCGTGGGTACGTCACAGCATGGCGGCGGTACGCAGAAGCGTGCGAGCGTGTTGTTCGGCGGCGGCGATCTGAACAAGGACGGCTACAATGCCTATGTCAGTGTCGAATATCAGAAGGACGACGATATTCGCATTCGGCAGCGTGGCTTCCCTTACAACACGGTGGACCTGTCGCGGATCGGCGGAAATAACCTCATCACCGGACAGCCGTCGCTGAATCTCGGCTCCACGGTCGGTACCGTCACGCCCGGTCAACTGTCCCGGCCCGGCGATGTAACCAGTGGCGTCCCGAACACGGGGGCGGTTGCGCAGCCCCTTGGGCCGTGCGGTCCCAACGGCACCACGCTGGTGACCGGGGATCCCAACAATCCGGGTAGCTATTGCTCGCAGAACGTCAATCAGTTGTATGGCGACATCGCACCGAGCATCGATCGGCGTGGCGTCTATGGTCGCTTCACCCTGAAGGTGTCGGACAACATGCAGGCCTATATCGGGGCCAGCTATTACGAGACGAAGACGACGGTGTCCGGCCTTCCCGCGCAGATCCAGGCGGGTACGCCGAACAACACCAATACTATTGCGCTGCCGGCGACGCTGCCCGACGGCTCGCCGAATCCGAATAACCCGTTTGCGGCCGCCGGCAACGCGGCGCTCATCAACTACGGGTTCCCGGGAATACTGGGCGGCGCCGTGAACGATAACCACAACTTCCGTCTGGTCGGCGGCCTGACCGGCACATTCGGCGAATGGAACTACGACACCGCGCTGGTGCTCAACCATACGTCGCTCGATGTCACCAATTTCGGCTTCCTCAACTACAATCAACTGATCTCCGCGGTAACGAACGGGACGTATAATTTCCTCAACCCGTCCGCGAATAGTCAGGCGTTGATCGCCGCACTGGCGCCTCCCCTGAAAAAGACCTCGACGAGCGACCTGCAATCGATCGACTTCCGCCTGTCGCGTTCGTTGATGGATCTGAAGGGCGGTCAACTAGGTCTGGCAACGGGTATCGATATCCGTCGCGAGGCGCAGGACGATCCGGACCTGAATCCGAATCTTGCCGCGCAGGGCCTGGGTATTGCACATACCCGGGGTAAACGCACGGTGTCCGGCGTCTACGCCGAAATCGACGCGCCCTTCCTGGAATCGCTGGAGGTCGATCTGTCCGGACGTTTCGATCATTACTCCGACTTCGGCAATAACTTCTCGCCGAAGATCGGCTTCAAGTGGAAACCGATCGAGGAACTGGCGTTCCGCGGCACCTTCTCGAAGGGCTTCCGCGCGCCAAGCTTCGCGGAAAACGGATCGAGCGCGGCCGAAGGTTTCACGCTGTACACGCCGCCGGCGGATTTCCAGAACCAGCATGGAAATAGCGGTTACGTGCAGCCGTACGGACTTGCCTTCCTGACTTCCGCGAATCCGAACATCAAGCCGGAACGTTCGAAGAGCTACACCTTCGGCATCCTGTACCAGCCGATCCCGCAACTGTCGGCATCGCTGGACTATTACGCGATCAAGAAGACCGGCGTCATCGCGCAGCAGAGTTCCAACGCGATACTCGACGCCTATTACGCAGGCCTGCCACTGCCGGCCGGTTCGTTCGTTACCGTCGACGGTCCCGATCCCGCGGCGCCCACCGCGCTTCCGCGTCCGTTGATCGTGGCGGCGCCGTATGTGAACCAGAACGCGCTGAAAACCGAAGGTATCGACCTGGACCTGAAGGGCAATTTCGACTTCAGCGAGAACGTGCACTTCACCAGCGAAATCCAGCTCACGAAAATCCTGAGCTGGAAGCTGATCCTGCAGGACGGCACGGAACTGCAGTTCGTTGGCACGCATGGTCCGTACCAGCTGTCTTCCGGCGCGGGCACGCCGCGCTATCGCGGTTCGTGGGCCAACAGTGTCAGCTTCGGCAAAGCGACGGTGACCGCAACGGCCTACTACACGAGCGGACTGAAGTTCACGGTGCCGGACATCACGAGCGGATGTTTCTCGACCAATACGCTCACGGGTGCCGACTTCCCGGCCAGCTGCCATATGTCGTCGTTTACGGATGTGGATCTGACGGGTAGTTACGACTTCACGCCGAAGCTCTCCGTGAACGCCTCGGTGATGAATATCTTCGACAGGAAGGCACCACTGGATCCCATCAACTATGCGGCGATCAACTACAACCCGACCTATGCGATGAATGGCGTGATCGGGCGGTTCTATAGCCTCGGAGTGCGGGTGAAGTTCTGATGTGCCTGAACCGGCCGCCACCGTGGGCGGCCGGTTCTTTTCCGCAGGTGCACGCTCCTACGCGAGTCCGACGTCCATGGTGGCCAGCGTCGCGCGCAACGCCGCGTCGATGCCGGTATGCGGCACATCGCCGAGGAACGCGTGCAGCTTGTGGCCATCCAGGCGTAGCGGCGTTTTCCACAGGTAGCGCATGGGGCGCAGTTCGCGCAGCGTTTCGACAAAGGGCGACGCCAGTACGATCAGCGGCCAGGGAAAGGCGCGTACGCGCAGATCGGGCGCGTTCGCCGCGCGACGGATCGCATCCACCATTTCGTCGCCCGTTATGTAGTGTCCTTCGAAATGGAACGCATCGAACATGGCCAGGTCGCGTTCGCGATCGAGGAGCCGTGCCATCGTTTCACCGACGTCGGGCAGATAGGCCCAGCTATGGGGCAGCTGGCGCGGACCTGGGTAGGTCACCGTGCGCAAAGGCTGGCCCGGTTTGACCAGTCCCTGGGTGAACCAGTTGTTGGCTGCACGCGGACCGAAGAAGTCGCCGCAGCGGAGGATCAGCACGGGCGTTCCATCGCGGGCCGCGTCGGCGAGACGTTGCTCCATGGCGACGCGGATCTCGCCCTTGTGTGTGCGGGGGTGTTGGGGCGATGCCTCGGTCAGCACCGGAAAGGCATCATCGCCGTAGTTGTATACGGTACCCGGCAGGACGATGCGCGCGCCGGCGGCACGTGCGGCGGCGATCGTATGGTCGAGCATCGGCAGCACCAGACGATTCCAGCCGCGGTAGCCGGGCGGGTTGACCGCATGGACAATGACGGCCACCCCTTCGGCGGCACATCGCACGTCGTCGGCATTCATCGCATCGCCCTGGCGCCAGTCGATACCGCCCCCGTCGTTTTCGCGGAAGGTCCGGGTCAACGCCCGCACGGTCCAGCCATGCCGGAGCAGCGCGCGCGCCGCTTCGCCACCTACGCCTCCGGTCGCACCCAGTACCAGTACCGTCTTGCCGTTCGCGTTCATGGTCGATCCCGTTGAGAAGACGGACCCATCCTGAGTCCCGGCCCGCATAAAAAGAATTGCCTAGGGGCTAAGAGCTGCTATACGTTTTTGCATGGCCAACACCGAACCCAGCTGGGAACTGCTCCGCTCCTTTCTCGCCGTGATGCGGGAGGGGAGCCTGTCGGGTGCGGCGCGGTCGCTCGGTATGACCCAGCCGAGTCTCGGCCGGCACGTCCGCGAACTCGAAGCGGTGCTGGGCGTGCCGCTATTCGCGCGATCGCCGCAAGGACTGGTGCCGACCGACGTCGCGGACGAACTGCTTCCGCATGCCGAGGCCATGGCGGCCGCATCGGCGTCTCTTCACCGTGCCGCATCCGGAGGGCGAACCGATCCGCAAGGCGTGGTCAGGATTACAGCAAGCGAAATGATCGGTGGGGAAGTCCTGCCCGCGATGCTTGTACCGTTCCGCGAACGTCATCCGGGCATCGTGGTTGAGTTGTCGCTATCCAACCGTACGGAGGATCTCCTTCGTCGCGACGCCGATATCGCCATCCGTATGGTGCGTCCCTCGCAGGACGCACTCGTGGCGCGGCATGTCGGCACCGTGAAGCTCGGCCTGCATGCGCATCGCCGCTATCTGGATACGCACGGCACGCCGCGCGACCTTGGCGAACTGGCCGCGCATACGTTGATCGGTTACGACGAAGAGCAGCCCTATGTCCGCGCGCTTCGCCCCGAAGGCATGGCGTACTCGCGCGGCGATTTCGCCTTGCGCACGGACAGCGACCTGGCCGCGCTGGCGGCGATCCGCGCGGGTTACGGCATCGGTGTCTGCCAGGTAGCGTTGGCGCGCCGGGATGCAAACCTGGTCCGGCTGTTTCCGGCGCAGGTCGACATCGGTATGGATACCTGGGTGACGATGCACGAAGACCTTCGCCGGAGTCTGCGCACGCGACTGATGTTCGATCACCTGGCCGCCGCCATGGTGGAATACACACGAGGTGTCACGTAGATACCGTTGACGTTGCCGCTTTTTTCGCTTACTAAGACAACAGGGACTATCCACGGGGGGCCAGATTTTGGCCATCGCAACACCGGTTTTTTCTGGCGATACCGAATCGACTGTCGCAGCGCCCTGGCCGGACGGCTTCGTCCCGGGCACGGTGGCGCCCTTTGTCATGCGTTACGGCGTGGACTGGCTGGTGGCCGTGCAGCGTGCCACGCAGGCGACGGATACGTGGACCGCGGATGCTCCCGCGCCCGCCGCAGCCTGATCGTCAGCGTTGCGGCGAAGGCGTGGCATGTTGCGTCGCGCCCTGATCGGGCGCGTCGTCGCCCGACGAGCCGCCATTGCGAATGGCTCCCACGACCATGATCGCCACCATGGCGACGATGAGCGCGATCAGTGCGAGGAAGCGCGTGCGGTTCATAGGGTCTAGCCTTCGGCGTTGAGTCGGAGCATTGCAGGCCATCGGTCAATGAAACGGCAGGTGCTTGTTAGTGCGCCGTAGGCATGGCTGCCGTCACGTATCATGCACGTCACGTCCGGGGAATTCTCCATGACCGAATCGAAGTCGTTGTCCTTTGCCGTATTGCTGGGTTCCGTCCGGCAGGAAAGGATGGGCATACGCGCCGCGCGCATGGCGGTGAACGCACTGGAGGCGCGAGGCCACGAAGCGGTCCTTGTCGATCCCATGGTGGTTCGCCTGCCGTTGCTGGACCGGATGTACAAAGAATACGCCAGTGGCGAGGCACCCGAAGTGCTGGAAACGCTCGCGACGCTGTATCGGCGCGTCGATGCGTTCGTTATCGTCACCGCCGAATACAACCACGGGATACCGCCCGCGCTGAAGAACCTGCTCGATCATTTCCTGGAAGAGTATTTCTGGCGGCCGTCGGGCATCGTTTCATATTCCGCGGGCCAGTTCGGTGGCGTGCGCGCGGCTTTCGCGCTGCGGGAGATCGTCGCAGAGCTCGGCATGCCGAGTATCTCCAGTACATGCCCCGTTCCGCGTATCGGTCATGCGCTGGACGAGCAGGGCACGCCGACGGACGAGCGGCTTGGCCGCTCGCTTGGCCGTTTCCTCGATGAGCTGGAGTGGTATGCCCGGGCCCTGAAGCGACAGCGTGCGGAAGGTACGCCGTACTAAGCGGTGCGTGCACCTACGACTGAAGTGATATTGCGGGTGGGTGATTATGTCGGGATGCTCGTACTTGTCATTGGCTGGCAAGTAGCGAGGGACGTACCGTGAAACTGACGAAGCGCACGACCACGACGACAAAAAAAACCCGCAAGATCGAAGAAGAATGGGCGGACGGGTCAGGCGAGGTTATCAGACACGCCGAGGATCACTATGCGGCCCATGCGGTTGGCATAAGCGAAGAGAAGCAGGCAACGTGGACCCACCCCAGCGTCTTTTATATCGAGTACCCACCGGCGGCTGGTGCCAATGAGCCCCCTTCGGTCAAGGTGTTTGCGAACGGCCGGCAGCAGATACGGATTCGAGTCATTATATCGGCTCGCAACGCCGCCGAAGAATACGTTCCGCTGGACATTGAAACGCTCAAGACAATAACCCTTGTCAATTACAATACCGGGCTCCCACTTCCTTCCGGGTGGAGTACGTCCTTCATAAAGAATGAGTATACATATGACTCATCGGTTATTTCTGGAGTTGGCCCCGATGCATCGTTGACGGAGGTTATTTTTTCCGATCACGACAATCGCCCCGGGCCGCGACCCCGGGTTCCGGATCAGAATGAAATTGATATTTACATCACAACGACGGATATCAGTGACAATGCCGTGCGTATTGCGGCGTCGATTAAGCCAAACGGGTCGTCGTATACATATCAGACCCGGCCGGGTGCATCGGGTGGGGGGCCTGGTAGTTTCGATAGCTCGGTGAATGTCTATGGCCGGCCACCTTTGAATCCGGGCCTGGCCGATTTTAAGGTCGAAGAGGTGGGTCTTAACCACCAGGTTAAGAACTTTTATGCATCAAATTATTATTTCTCTCTGGAATATCAGAACGTTAAGCATATAGATCTTATTCGCCTGGAGCCTCAGGGGAGTGAGGAGCGTCTGAATGTCCATGTCGACCTTGGTGACAATGGTGGGTGGGAAGGGAGTTTTACCATCTGTCAGAAAAAATACAGTACGAATAGATGGGATTTCAGCAGGGCATATGTGCCGTCCTATCTGGACAATAAAGAGCTGAGTACTATTTTAGTAAGTCCTCCTGTTCAGAATGCAAGGTATGGGTCGATTGTTTATGTTCATCATCAATTTAATAAGAACTGGCATTTTTACTGGGATGCGCCATTTGCCAACAGGGCTGGCCAGGTTATCCAGCAGAAGGTGTATTTTGTCGACGAATACGGTAATCGTCATAAAGTAGTGGTTGGCTTTCGTGCGCAGGATGAATTTCGGTGGCTTACGGTTGTTTCGAAATGGTAAATGCACAGGTGCTATTGGTTTAGTCTGGGTTCTGTATGTAGAGGAAGTAATGCGACCGCTCGACCGATCGACGGCTAAGCGAATCAAGAAGGGTGTCGTAATTTTTTCTCACAGATTGTACGAGGATGCGTCTTATGATTTCCCTGATTCGTTCATTAAGGCGGTTATACGGAATGTTTTGGGGGAGGCGAGATGGCGGGTCTGGTCGGGACCGGAAAAGAAACAATTGTCCTGCATGGACATGCGTGGAGTTTCGTACGAATCTCGCTTCGCCAAGCAAATTTGTCTATATCAACGGTTTGCAGCAGATCAGGGTTGAGGTGGTCTTTCTTTTTACTGATGGGGCGGGGAAGACAGTAAAACTTTCCGATAGTGAGAAGAAAAGTCTGGCCATTATTTACTATAAAACCGGAGAATCTGTTCCTGTCGACCACGGCATGAGTGCCGGGTGGGTAGCTAGTCCTGGTGTTGAAGATATTGGCGACGAACGTTTCTATAAAGGATATGCATTTAATCCCGATGAGCAGGTTTCGCCGGTGGCACGGCGCGAAGGAGGGCGTGAGTACTTCTATTTCTATGTTGCGTGTCGGAGTGGGGCGGCACAACCAATGGACTTGGGTGCCTCGATAAGATGTGACAGTGATCATTGGATTTATCGCTCCAGTGGAGATTGCACCGATGATCTGGGGGACGAGTATCCCGATCGGTATCCCGGTACGCCTCTGAAAGTTAACAGCGTTTCGCCGGTCGCCTATCCGATCGATAACTATCCATGGTTGGAGGAAGTCGTTTCCGGTGGTGAAACCAATCCGACATTCGAGAAGCACTATATTTTGTCTTTCAAGGATGGGACTGGTGAGCCTGGGCTGAGAAAATTGAGTCTGGAACCTAAGGGCATGATTCAGTGGCATGACAAGGTCTCGACTGAGTCTCGGGCGAGTTACACGGGATACGCCGAACCGAACTCCATGGACCTGATCTGGAACACCGATAGTGTCGTGCCTGTGGGTTCGTCGGCACGACCCGTACTGACTTCTGCGAGAAAGAACATGGGGGTCGTGGTCCTGGCTGGCAGGAGTGACATTCCTTATCAGAGCTCGCATGAAAATGGCCCTTGCAAGATCGCTGCCGTGGACGGATACGGAAACACGGTCAACCTGACAGTACGTTTCGAGAACGCTACGTCCGAAGGGCGACTGAAATTGATTCTTACGAAGTGAATTCGGAGCGTCGCGATTCACGGGAATCCCCATGCGCAAGCAAGCCGCGGTGCCCAAGCCCGCCCGAGTCCCCAAGCCGGCCAAAGCGCGCCCGTCTGGCGGGGGAAGCAAACGCAAGACGATCCTGGCGGGCGACACCGGCGGCATCCACTCGAACGCCTTCAATTTCCTGAGTTGCGTTACGACCGGGGTGGACCCCCGTACGGGGATGTATTCGTGCTCGATCAGCCTGCCGGGCGTGGCGGCCAATGGCCTGTGCGGGCCGACGGTGGGTTTGGGCCTGAGCTTCAGCGCGCTGAACCCGGCGAACGCGGGATTCGGTCGTGGCTGGTCGCTGTCGACGACGCGCTACGACGGCCGGCGGCAGGTGTTGCAGCTCTCGACCGGCGAGTCGTTCAAGGCGGACAGGCTGGTCGCCGGGACGATGACCTTCAAGGACCGCAAGCTGCGTTCGTTCGATATGGTCCAGGAGGCCGGCGGTTACCGGGTGACCCACAAATCGGGCCTGTCGGAGTTTCTGAAAACCGATCCGGGCAGCGACGGCGTGGCGGTGTTGCGTGAGATCCGTTCGCCGGAAGGCTACGTAGTGACGTTGCAGCAGCAATCGACAAACGGCATCACCCGCCTGATGAGTATGTCGGACCGGTCCGGGGTGTTGCTCGCCGTGGCCTATCAAACCGGCCGGGCCACGGTGACCCTGCACCCGGACACGCCGCAGGCCAGCGTTTTCACCCTGCACCAGACCAACGATCGGCTGGTGACGCTGGCGTTGCCGGAGGGGACCGGCGAGGGCTGGGCGTTCGGTTACGAGTCGACCGCCACGGGATTGCTGCTGCTGAAGACGACGACCGTGCCGACCGGTGGGCGGGAAGAGGCGCTCTATAAGCTGGCCGGGCATCAATTGCCCGGCGGGGCGGAGCGGCCGCTGACGCACATGCCGGTGGTCGATACGTTCCGGCGCTACCCCGGCCACGGCCAGCCGACGATGGTGACCCGGTATACCTATTCGGCCCGTAATTTCTTTGGCTACGGGGCGCTGGACGACTGGATGGACGATGAGGACAACCTCTATCGGATCGTCGCCGTGGCGGGAGCCCCTTACCTCTACAGCTCGACCGAAACGGCGATGGACGGCATCGACGCGGTGAAAACCATCGAGCGGACCTTCAACCGGTTTCATCTGCTGACCCGCGAGGTCACCACGCAGGATGGGTGCATCAGCGAGACAGTGACCGAGTACGACGAGAACCCCTCGTGGCCGTTCGATCGGCAGCCGCCGTGGTGTCAGTTGCCGGTCAAAACGATCGAGACGCTTTCCCGGGTCGGTTCGCCGGACACCCGCGTGATGGTGGAAAGTCGCACGTACGACGCGCATGGCAATCTGCTGACGCACACGGATGCGCGCGGTGCGCTGGAAACCAACACGTACTACCCGATGGAAGGGATCGTCGGGTTTTGTCCGGCCGATCCGCTGGGCTTCGTGCGCTGCCTGCAGGAAAAGCGGGTGCGACCGCCGGAAGGGACGCTGGGGCCGGTGCGGTTGACCCGCCATCGCTACGAGCTGCTGCCTTCGCTCGTCGATGGAGCACCGAAGCATCTGGTATCGGTTTACGAAGCGATCCAAGAAGAAGCCGCCGATGGTGCCGCGCTCCTGTTGAGCGAGACGATCACGGTCTTCATGGCCGACGGCGGCGAGCATCACGGCCGGCTATCGCGCGTCATCTCGACGGTCGGTGGCGTCGAAAACGCGACTGAATATGCCTACGAGGCTCCGGTCATCGAGACCAATGCGCGCAACGAGGCGTTGCCCACACTGGTCGTCGCCGCCACACGCATCGGCAGCAACGGTCATGACAGCCTGCGGATGACCACGCGCAGCGCGCGCTCGCTGTTCAGTGGGCAGGCCGTCCTGGAACAAGGGCCTGGTGGTGTGTTGATGCGTTATGCACATGATGCGCTGGGGCGTCGGGTGCTCGAAACCGTCGCGGCCGATTCGGACTTCGCGGCCACGAACACCACGGACTATTCGGTATCGAACGGTGGGAGCTGGGTGGAGACGACCAACGTCGCCGGTCAGCATGCGCGCACCGAACTGGATGGCTTCGGGCGCGAAGTCCGCCGGGTGGCGATCGACTGGATGGGCGACGGCCTCGAGCACGAGATATGGAAAATGGCGTTCGACACCCGCGGCCGCAAGCTATCGGAAACGACGACGGATGTCGGTGTGCCGGTAGCCAGGCGTGTGACGCGACGTAAGGCGAAAACACTTATCGCGACGAAGGCGGTCACGTTGCCGCTGACCACACGCTATCGCTACGACGGCTGGGGCAACTGCATCGAGACGGTCGGTCCCGACGGGGTCATCGCGCACAACCGGGAGGATCCCATCCTTCGGACGGTCGAAAGCTGGCAGGAGGTCATCGCCGCAGGCTTGCGCCAGCGTAGCGGCAGCCTACGAACCACCAGCTCGCCGAGCGGCAAGCCGCTGACGGTCGAGCGCCTGAATGCGCAAGGGATCGTGCAAAACACGCGTCGCTATGCTTACGACGGACTGGATCGCTGCATCGTCGACACGGCGTCGGCACCCGGCACCGTGGACAAGGTCACCCGGTATCGTTACGACGTCTACGACCGATTGATTGAAACGACGTTACCGGATGGCGCAGTCGTCACCCGCGACTATGCCGCGTACAGAGACGAAGCGATCGTCGAGGCGATCCGCATTCGCCATGCGTCGCTCGGAGGTACCGACATCATCCTGGGTCGACAGGCGTTCGACGGACTGGGGCGACGCACACTCTTTCGCGCCGGTCGGCGGGACATCCGTTACGCCTATGTCGATAACGCATCGGGGAGTCCCGGGCAGATCCATCTGCCCTCGGGAAAAACGCTGACGTGTCGTTACGAGAAGCATCTGGGCGACCGTCTGGTGGAACTGTCCAGTACAAGCGACACGGCGACCTTCGTGCACGACAAGATACGTGGCGCGCTGACGTCGGCGAACAACGCGCTGGGCACGCAGACGGTGAGCTATCTGCCGTCCGGCCGTGTCGACCAGGAGACCTATCGCTATGCAGGCGATCCCGGTACCTCCCGGCAAACCCAGTACGGCTATACGTTATTGGGCTTGTCGACCGCATACACCGGCGTCGACGGCGAGGTTCGCCGTGCGAGTTACGACACGCTCGGTCGACTGGCCACGGTGCAGGGCGATACGCTGACTGTCACGGTTTCCTATGACGCGTTCTCGCGAACACACCGCCTTGTCACGCAGACCCGCGACGGTACGCGCTCGATGGACACGGTGCTGAGTTACGACGAGGACGGGCGGGAGATCGAACGCGTCCTCACCGCGCGTGTCGGCGCGACGACGCAGGTCCAGACGCTGACCCAGACCTATACGCCCGACGACAAGCTTGCCACGCGCCGCTTGCGCATGGACGAAGAGGCGCGCGGGGAAACCTATATCTACGATGTGTGCGGCCGGTTGACACACTATGTCTGCACGGGCACCCATGGGCCGCAGGATTCTTCGGGGCACACGATCGCCGAACAGGTCTTCACCTTCGATGCGCTGAACAATATCCGCACGCTTGTGACTGCTTATGCGGAGACGAATGAGCCGACGAAGACCAGCACCTTTAGTTACAACACAGACGACCCGACTCAACTCGTCGATATCCTTCACCAGCAGTCAGCACGCGCGGACGAACACCAGACATTGGCATACGACGAATCCGGAAATCTGACGAGCGACGAGGCAGGCCGTCGGCTCGAGTACGACGCGATGGGGCGTCTGATCGGCTGGACGCATGCCGGCGAACGACGCGGCTACCGTTATGACCCGCTTGATCGGATCGGCGCGGTCGTCGATACGGCCGGTACGCGCTATCGCTACTACCAGGGCGGTCAGGTTGCCCACGAAGCCGGCGAGCACGAGTCCTCGTCCTTCCATGGTATCGGCGGTACGGTACTCGCGCAGACACGTCTGGCCAACGCGATCGGCCAGACCATCCTGCTTGGCAACGATGCTCAGAGCTCCGTGGTGAGCGAAGCGGGCGACGTGCTGAAAACGCCAGCCTACGGGCCGCACGGGCACCGGGCGGATGACGCCGGCGATAGCGACATGGCTTATGCGGGCGAACTGAAGGATCGGGATACCAGGTGGTATCCGCTAGGCAGTTATCGTGTGTACAACCCGGCGCTGATGCGTTTCCATAGCCCCGATGCGGCCAGCCCGTTCGGCAAGGGCGGTCTCAACGCGTACGCTTATTGCGCGGGCGATCCGGTCAACCATATCGACCCCAGTGGCGAAGGCCTGCTCGACTGGATACTGATCGGCATCGGCGCGATCGGTACGGCGATCGGTGTCGGCCTTTCATTCGGCACGTTGGCCCCCGCCGCCGCGGCCTTGTGGGCCGGTGCGGCTGTGACTTTCAGTCAGGCCGCCGCAGTGGTTTCGACTGGCGTGGGCATCATGTCGGTGGCTACCGGAGCCGCATCCGTCGCGCTCAATGAAACGGGACATGCGTCCGAAGGCCGTGTGCTGGGCTGGATGTCTATGGGCTATGGCGTGGGCTCGGCCGTCGTGGGCGCGGCACCCGCTGTTGCCGCAGGACTGAATAAGGTTCGTAGCGCGTATAAGGCCATTAGCGAACTGCCGGTTAGATTGCGCAATGCCGGTGGGGCACCTCGTGGTCTTCCGAATATGCGGCGAATACCTGGGCCGGTACTGGATGAAATGCCGGATGTCGTTCTCGACAATGTCACAGGAAATCTGCGTGCGGGGGCGGACCGCATTAATGCGGCGGCGGTCTTTCCGGGTGCGCGACAATCATTGTTGAACCGCGGATTGCTAAGCCAAAGTATGTTCGATGAGTATCCCGAAGGAATCAACATCAACAACATGACGACAAGGATTCAGCTTCGTCATGCCTCTGCCGGTTTGCATCGTACGATTTCACCCGACGACCTTGCCAGGAGCGGCTTCGATCGCGAAACGCTCCTGTCGCTTCGTCCCGGCGATCTTCATCCCACGGGACCTCGCCAGGTAATTTTTAACGCTCGGGGAGAATATGAAGGACATATGCTAGGGGTACGTCAAGGACGTTTCATGGATGGGGAGCTTAGTTACCGCCGGTTCCTGCAGACAGAAAATATCAACGACTACTATGAATATCTGCAGCAGTACGTTATCGCGAGGACGGCCCCTTAATGCCGATGACATGAGGCATCGCTCGCCGTAGAAGCGCTCTCAAACGCGATTCCTGCGAAGCGGAAGGCCGACAATCGGCTATCGCTTCAGGAAATCACGCCCAAGAGCACTCCCGTATGGCTACCGCTGGTCCAGTGAGCGACGCGCCTTCACGACAAACATCGTTCAATGATGCGAACGCTTGTCTGTATCGCGTGCAGCATCGACGTGCTTGCCGTGTTCGTTCTGCATCTTGCCCGCGTTCTTTTCAATGTTGCCGGCAACCTGCTTGGCGGTGTTGCCGGTTACCTTGCCAAGACCTTCCTTGATGGCGCCTTTTACTTCGTGTTTCATGCCTTCGGTACGATTCTTGTCCATCGTGTTTCTCCTCGCGATCTGCGGCATTGCAGATCCTGCGATTAGCGCGCCGCACGCATAATCTTTCCGTGAAGTGTCCGTGCGGAGGCCGTCACCTTAGGGCGGCGACGTTCGCACGCGGCGCGAATTTCTGGGTAGCATGAGACGCGAGCGAGCCGCTCGTCTTCGTTCTTCGTGGATAAGCCCGCCCCATGTTCCGTTTGCCCAAGACCGCCACGGCGCCGTTCTGTCCTTCCGAGGTGGCCGGTTCGGTCGTCGTGTCGCCAGATGCTCCGTTCTGGAAGCAGCTTTTCCGATTTGCCGGGCCCGGCCTGCTGGTCGCCGTGGGGTATATGGATCCGGGCAACTGGGCTACCGATATCGAGGCGGGTTCACGCTATGGTTACCGGCTGCTGTTCGTTGTCGTGTTGTCCAGTCTGGCGGCTATCGTGCTCCAGTGCCTGGCCGCGCGCCTGGGTATTGCTACCGGCAAGGATCTCGCGCGGCTTTCCAGCGAACGCTATTCGCCGGCCGTGGGTCGCATGCAATGGGTACTGGCCGAAATATCGATCGTCGCCTGCGACCTGGCCGAGGTACTTGGCAGCGCGCTCGCATTCCATCTTCTGTTCGGCGTGTCGTTGCCGGTCGGGGTGGCGCTGACCGCGCTGGACACGTTTATCGTCCTGGGATTGCAGGGCAGGGGATTCCGGCGCGTCGAGGCAATTATCCTCGGGCTGGTCGGTACGATCGCGATCTGTTTCCTGGTCGAACTGCTGCTCATCCGGCCACACTGGCCGGATGTCGCGGCGGGATTCGTACCGTCGCTTCACGCGCTTTCGTCGCGTGAGCCGCTGTATCTGGCCATCGGAATCCTTGGCGCCACGATCATGCCGCATAACCTGTACCTGCACTCGTCGATCGTCCAGACGCGCGTTGTGGGGGCGGGCGATTCAGGTCGGCGCCGGGCGATCCGGTTGACCCGCATCGACACGATCGTGTCTCTTCTGATCGCACTGACGATCAACGCGGCCATCCTGATCCTGGCTGGCGCCGCCTTTCATTCGACCGGACGCACGGACGTTGCCGACATCAGCGACGCATACCAGCTGCTCGCACCGATCGCGGGCACCACGGCGGCGGCGGTGATTTTCGCGATAGGGCTCTTCGCATCGGGCCAGAGCTCGACGTTCACCGGGACCATCGCGGGGCAGGTGATCATGGACGGATTCCTGCGTCTGAAGATTCCCTGCTGGCAGCGTCGGCTGATCACGCGTGGTCTGGCGATCGTGCCGGCCTTCATCGGAGTGATGCTATTGGGCGACCGGGCGGTGGGGCAGCTGCTCGTCGCCAGTCAGGTGGTGCTGAGCCTGCAACTGCCGTTCGCGATGTATCCGCTGATTCGATGCACGGACGATCGACAACTCATGGGCAGCTTCGTCAATACGCGATCTGTATCGGTTTGCGCATGGCTGTTCTTCGCGGTGATTTCAGGCGCGAACTTCTGGCTGGTGCTGCAAGTGTGTGGTGTCGCGTGACCCGATCGCGACGTAGGTATCACATAGTCGCGTGCAGTCTCGGGCATCGTGGATATCACCGGAGACGTTGCCATGCCCGAGAAGAAAACCATCGCCAAAGCCCGCGAGGACAAGCGCCGGGGCAAAGCTCCGTCCACCCAGGCGGGTGAATTCGTTCACGAGGAAATCGAACATATTCGCGAGGGCAAGCACGGCGCCCGATCGACGAAGCAAGCCATTGCCATCGGTCTTTCCAAGGCGCGTCGTGCCGGCGTGAAGATCGGCGCGGGAAAATCCGCGAGCACGGTCACGAAGAAGAAGGCAGCATCCGATACCAGGGCGTCGCGGAAGCGTTCGTCGGGCACGGCGGCGAAGACGTCGCCGACGCGTTCGCGTGCGACGACGAGGGCGTTGAAGAAAGAAGGCCACGCTGCCGCGTCCAAGCGGGCGCTTTCGGCGCAGGCACGCAAGAGCGCGGCGAAACGTCCGGCGGCGAGCCGTTCGGCTGCAGCGAAGAAGGCCGCGCATACGAAGGGTGCGGCGGGGCGTTCGGCAGCCGCGAAGAAAGCGGCACGTACGCGCGCAAAAAAGGTGTCTTGACCGGTACGACGGCGAGAAATATCCCTCGCCGTCGTACCGTGCAGGCAATGTCGTTCAGACGTTCTTCGCCAGAACGTCGGCCAGACCGATATAGCTACCCGGCGTCAGGTCGAGTAATCGCTGCCTGGCATCGGCGGGCATATCCAGCCCGGTGATAAACGCACGCATCGAATCGCGAGTAATACCCTGGCCACGCGTGAGCGCTTTCAGCTGTTCGTACGGCTCGGGCAGGCCGTAACGGCGCATGACGGTCTGCACGGCTTCGGCCAGCACTTCCCAACTGGCGTCAAGATCGGCCGCGATGCGCTCGGGGTTCGCGTTGAGCTTGCCCAGGCCTTTCTGCAGCGACTCGACGGCAACCAGCGTATGTCCGAAGGCCGTACCCAGCGCGCGCAACACCGTGGAGTCGGTGAGATCGCGCTGCCAGCGGCTGATGGGCAGTTTTTCGGCGAAGTGGCCGAGCAGGGCATTGGCCAGACCGAAGTTGCCTTCGGCGTTCTCGAAGTCGATGGGGTTGACCTTGTGCGGCATCGTCGACGAACCGACTTCGCCTGCTTTCAGGGCTTGCTTGAAGTAGCCGAGCGAGATGTAACCCCAGATGTCGCGGGAGAGATCGATCAGAATGATGTTCACGCGACGCAGTACGTCCGCGAATTCCGCGATGCCGTCGTGCGGCTCGATCTGGGTGGTATACGGATTGAAGGTCAGGCCGAGACCGGTGACGAAGCGATCCGCCAGTACCGGCCAGTCGACATCGGGATACGAAATGACATGCGCGTTGTAGTTGCCGACGGCGCCGTTGATCTTGCCCGGAATGTCGATGGCGACGAACTGGCGACGCTGGCGCTCCAGACGGGCGACGACGTTGGCCAGTTCCTTGCCCATCGTGCTTGGCGACGCGGTCTGGCCGTGCGTACGCGAAAGCAGCGAAAGTCCGGCATGCGTATGCGCCAGTTCGCGCAACCGGGCGATGAGCGCATCCAGGGCGGGAAGCAATACGTCCTGACGCGCGTCGCGCAGCATCAGCGAGTAGGCGAGATTGTTGATATCTTCGCTGGTGCACGCGAAGTGGACGAATTCCTTCGCTTGGGCGAGTGCCGGTTCGTTGCCGATGCGCTCTTTGATGAAGTACTCGACGGCTTTGACGTCGTGATTCGTCGTCGCCTCGATTTCCTTGATGCGTTCGCCGTCGTCCACGCTGAAGCCCTCGGCGATGGCGGTCAGGCGCGCCACGGCCTCGGCCGGGAAGTCGGGCAGTTCGACGATGCCCGGGTGGGCCGCCAGTGCCAGCAGCCAGTGGATTTCGACGTGCACGCGGCGGTGCATGAGGCCGAACTCGCTGAAGATCGGACGAAGCGGACCGGCCTTGGCGGCGTAACGGCCGTCCAGGGGCGAAAGAGCGGTCAGCGTGGCGTGGGACATGGCGGGGGCCTGGGTGAAGTGAGACGAAGCGGGGGATTATAGCGTGAGGCGGGGCGGGCTCTTTTGGGGATGGGGGATGGGTAGTGGGGGCGTGTCTCCGGCAATCGCATGAGGGAACGGCTAGCGCCATGCGGACGGTGCCTCCGCCGGACGGATCCAGCCCCCTCGGGCGATCGCCGGGACTGCGCGCCCACTACCCATCCCCCATCCCCGCTTCATCCCCACTTGCCTCCAGCCCCAACACCGCCACTTAATAGAAAGACCCCCGAAAACCGGAGCCCCCGCATGACCAAGTACCGTACCGAACGCGACAGCATGGGCGAGCTGAAAGTACCTGTCAGCGCCCTGTATGGCGCGCAGACCCAGCGCGCTGTCGACAATTTCCCGGTCTCGGGGCTCACTATGCCGCGCGAGTTCATCCGCGCGCTGGGCCTGATCAAGGCCGCCGCCGCCGAGGCTAATGTGAAGCTCGGGCAGCTGAAAAAAGGCGAGGCGAAGGCCATCCGTGCCGCCGCCGAGCGGGTGGCCTCGGGCGAGGTCGACAACCAGTTCCCCATCGATGTCTTCCAGACCGGGTCGGGGACCAGTTCCAACATGAACGCCAATGAGGTCATCGCGCACCTCGCCGCACTCGCCGGTTCGAAAGTTCATCCGAACGATCACGTCAACGCGGGCCAGAGTTCCAACGATGTCATCCCCACCGCGATTCTCGTCAGCGCGACGCTGGCGACGCACGAAAAACTGCTGCCGGCGCTGAAGCACCTCGGCAAGACGATCGACAAGCGCGCACGTGAATTGAAGAAGGTGGCCAAGACCGGGCGCACGCATCTGATGGATGCCATGCCGATCACGTTCGGCCAGGAGCTTTCCGGTTGGTCCGCCCAGATCGCTGCCGCGTCGGAACGCATTGTCGACACGTTGAAGCGTACACGTCGCCTGCCGCAGGGGGGCACCGCCGTCGGTACGGGTATCAACGCCGATCCGAAATTCGGGCCGGCCGTGGCCGTCGAACTTTCGAAACTGACCGGCGTGAAATTCGAGTCGTCCGACAATTATTTCGCAGGCATGGCCGCTCAGGATGCCCCGGTCGAGCTATCGGGCCAGCTGCGTGCACTGGCCGTGGCCGTGATGAAGATTTCGAACGATTTGCGCTGGATGAATTCCGGTCCGCTGGCCGGTCTGGGCGAGATCGAACTGCCGGCATTGCAGCCGGGCTCGTCGATCATGCCAGGCAAGGTGAACCCTGTGATCCCCGAGGCCGCCGCCATGGTCGCCGCGCAGGTCATAGGCAACGACGCGACCATCGCCGTGGCCGGTCAGTCGGGCAATTTCCAGTTGAACGTGATGCTGCCGGTGATCGCGTACAACCTGCTTCAGTCGATCGAGATCCTGGCCAACGTTACAACGTTGCTCGCGGATAAGGCGATCGCTGGATTCAAAGTGAATACGGATCATATTCGCGAGGCGTTGGATAAGAATCCGATCCTGGTGACAGCGCTCAATCCGGTGATCGGGTATGAGAAGGGCGCGGCGACGGCGAAGCAGGCTTATAAGGAAAAACGGCCGATTCTGGATGTGGCGCTGGAGACGACGGGGCTATCGAAGGGTGAGCTGGCTGCGTTGCTCGATCCCATGGCGTTGACGAAGGGTGGGATTCATGGAGGTGGCGGTGGTGGCGGTTGATTGAGGGTATGGCGCGCTGAAAGCGTGAACTGGCCGTATCGCTAAAATCCATTGCACCGCACGGGGCCCCTGCCTGCGCAGGGGCGACGGTGAGGGGTAGGTTTCATCTCATGTCGTTCCTGCGCAGGCTTCGAACCCAGGGCGATGCGAACGGTTTCGCGACCCCGTCCGTTCAGGTTCTACAACGTGCAAGCCGGATGCGCATTCATCACGGGCTTCGCCGTCCGCCACTCCGGATGATCGTACGGAATGTAACTGTCCCAGTACCACGGAAAGCACGTCTTCCCGAGTACATCGTCGATCAGATACGTAAAGATCTTCTCGCCGTTCGAGCTATTGCTCATCAGCAGTACGCAGTTCTTCGAGTCCTCGATACACACGGCGACGTTGTTCGTCCCGTCGTCGTGCCCCTCCTTGAAGAACGCGTTGCCCTGCGGCGACGTGAACGTTCCCACGCCCAGCGCGTAACCCAGCGATATCCCGTCGTTGTCGCTGGAGTCGGGCAGGCCGATGGTCGGAAATTGCCGCACCGACCGGATACGAACGACAGGCGTCAACCAGCGCTTATGCGCCGCATCGCTCAAGCTTTCGCCACGGACCATGCCGGCAAGCAGATTCGCGTAATCGGCGACGGTCGTGTCCATCGAGCCGGCCGCCCGCACGGAACCGCGTTGTTTGTGTCCCAGTGCCTTGCCGTTTTCGTCATAACCGATGGCGACGTTCGCGGCGAAATCGTCGCGCCAGGTCATCGAGGTGCGGCGCATGTCGAAGCGTGCGAACAGATGTTCGCGCATCAATGTATCGACGTCTATGTTCTTGCCGTTTTCCAGTACGAACTGGAGCAGGTTGATGCCTTCGCCCGAATAGGCGAAGCGCGTTCCTGGATCGAAATAGAACTGGAGTTTGCCGTTCGGATCGTCATCCTTGCCGGGTTGCCAGAAGCGGAAGTTCGCGAATCCGGAACGGTGACTGAGCAGAATGGCCGGCGTCAGCGACTTCCAGCGCCGATCATTCGAAAGATCCGCATATTTTTCATACGAGGAAAGTGGTTTGGGCAGGTCTTTGTCGATCGTGCCGTCCGGGTCGAGCCGCCCCTCGTCGACCAGCGTCATCGTGGCGTAGCCGAACGCGGCCTTGGTCAGCGACGCCGCGTACATGATCGTATCGGTCTGTAGTGGCAATCCCTTTTCGACATCGCGTTTGCCATACGCTTTTACGCTGACGACGCGGCCGTTCTCGATGATAGCCACGCCGAGGCCCGGCACGTTCGCCGCTTCCATCAGCTGTGCGATGCGGCGATCCAGATCGGTGCCGCGCAGGCGGGTATGACTGGTTGCGACCGGATGTGTCGCGCAGCCCGCGAGCAGCATGCCAAGCAGGATGGGAAGCGTGCGACGGAGTATGTCGATCTCCTCACGGCTCATGGAAAGACGGCTCCCGAGGGAGCCGTCTTTGTTCGATCAGGTATCTTCGCGCCAGCGGCGGAACCAGATGGCGCCGGCGATCATCAGCGCTCCGGCGATGGCTCCGACCCAGATGTTCGGCGAGGCCAGCGTGCTGTAGTGGTAGGAGAGGCCTACAGCGTCCAGGATCGAACCGGGGTCGTGCTTGTCGAGGTAATCGAGATTATCTGCGTAGCGAACCCACCCGCCGGGGATGATGCTGAGCAGCAGGCGTCCCGGCACGTTGATCCAGAACCACTGGGCGGACCGTTCGAAGATGCCCATCAGACCGAACCACTGGACAACGACCGCGGCACCGATCGGGAGAGCGATAGCCCAGAGGAACGGTTTGCTACGAGCCCAGGCGGAGCAGAGCAGCAGCCAGCCGATCGTCGGCAATGCCCAGAGTGCATACAGCGGGATCAGGCAGATCAGATTGAAGGCGACACGGAACGGATGGGCCTCGACCAGGAACTGCCAGAGCGGCACGCCGTGCAGCGTTGCGACGATGGTTGCCATCAAGGCCAGGACCAGGCCGCCGAGGACACCGACCACCACACCGATCACGGGGGCGACGAGAGCGGCACTGGCTACCTTGGACAGCACGGTGTTGGTGTCGGAGATGGGTAACGATTTCCAGAACAGGACGCTGCGATCGCGACGGTCGTCGTACAGCGCGCCAAGGCAATAGAAGAAGACGACGATGGCGGTGACGGCGAGGATAAGCGCGGTGAAGCCGTAGAGCGTGACATCCAGTGCCGCGCCGGCGACCGCCAGACCGTGTTCGTCCAGATGGCTCAGCGTGTCGACTTCGCCGGTGAAGTGGAAGCCGCCCATCCGGCGCCCCATCACTTCGCCGACCACCATGGCCATCAGGTTCAGCACCAGGAAGACGATGGCGGTGATCAGGGGGGCCCGGTAGAAGCCGCCCCGGTTCTCCCAGAACTCGCGTTTCACGAGCCAATAGAAGGTTTTCATGCGTAGGTTCCCTTCATGGTGGCGACGAAGAGGTCGCCGATCGACGGCCGTCGCACTTCGCCCAGCTCTTCCAGCTGCGGGCGACTCACGTTGTCGAACAGGAAAATGCTCTTGCCGAATACCTGGCGTTCGTCGAGGGGTTTCAGTTCCCGTGCCGCGGCTGCCCGTTCGGCACCTACCAGCACTTCGGTAAACCGTTCGCCCAGGGCTTCCATGTCGGTATCCAGGACGATCTTGCCGTCGCGGATGAACATCAGGTCGGTGAGGATGTGTTCGATCTCCTCGACCTGGTGGGTCGTGACGACGATCGTCTTGTTCTCGTCGAAGTAGTCTTCGAGCAGGCTCTGGTAGAACTGCTTGCGATAGAGGATGTCCAGGCCCAGCGTCGGCTCGTCCAGAATCAGCAGGCGGGCATCGATGGCCATGACCAGGGCAAGGTGCAGCTGCACGATCATGCCCTTGGACATCTGCTTGACCTTCTGATCCGGCTGCAGCTTCGTGCGGGCCAGGAAGGACTCGCATTTGGCGCGATCGAAGCGCGGATGCACGTTGGCGACGAAGTCGACGGCGTCCTTCACCTTGATCCAGCGCGGCAAGACGGCCACGTCGGCGATGAAGCAGACCTGTTCCATCAGCTGGTCGCGCTGCTTGCGTGGGTCAAGTCCCAGCACCGACAGCTCGCCGGTAAACGTGGTCAATCCCAGGATGGCCTTCAGCGCGGTCGTCTTGCCGGCGCCGTTCGGACCGATCAGGCCGACGATGCGTCCGGCGCCGATCTGGAAGCTGGCGCCATCCAGCGCCAGGGAATTCTTGTAGCGCTTGGTGAGGCCGGTGGCGGTAATGACCGCGCTCATGACTGATCCTCCGCAGAGCCCGAGGCCTCGCGCATCAGGGTTTTCAGATCCAGGCCCATGCGCTGCAGGCGGGCGAACAGCGCCGGCCACTCTTCGCGCAGGAAGCGCTCCCTTTCGGACTTAAGCAGCGCTTCGCGCGCTCCATCGATGACGAACATGCCCAATCCCCTCCGTTTTTCAACCAGTTGTTCGTCCACCAGCTCCTGATACGCCTTGGAAACGGTCAACGGGTTGATCTGAAAATCCCCCGCGACCTGACGTACCGACGGCAGCGGGTCGCCCTCGCTCAAGGCGCCGTCCAGGATCATCGCGACTACGCGCTCGCGCAGTTGACGGTAGATCGGGACGCTGTCGTTCCAGGTAATGGACATGTAGTTAATCCTTGGCCGTACGGCTCAAAACATTGCCAAACGAATAGTAGGGCATGGCCAGCTGCGAACCGAGAAGCGCCATCGCGCGCTCCTCGGCGTTGCGCCGGATAGCCGCTGCCGCGTTATCCAGTGTCGCCTCGCTCGTCCGGGTCGCCTCGCGCACATCTGCGGCGGTGGGGCGGACCGTGACGGGGGCCAGGTCGATGACGCGTACGCCGTTGATCGTGGCGGGCGCGGCGGCGAGTGTGGGAATGCGGTCATCGAAGGAGCGCAAGACGAACACGCTGGCTCCGGCGATCAGCAGGGAGGCGGTGACGGCTATCAGGTTCGGCGCTTTCATGGGGAAACTCCGATGACGGTTTTAAGCGGGCGGTGCGGTTAGAGGGAGGCGACGTTCGCGCCGGCGTCGGCGTAGACGACGATCGGTGCCATGTCGGTGACGTGCGTGCCGTTGATTTCGGTCAGCGGGGCGGCGGTCGTGCTGCTTTCGTGGAAAACGGCGATCGAGGCGGCGGCGAGAACGAAGGAGGCTGTCAGGGCGATGTAGTTCGGGCTTTTCATGTTGTTCTCCAGTAGTGGTCTGGGTGACCGGTGTTGTAGTGAACTATAACACCATAATTTGAGTCGTCAACAAGAATTTCGTGAAATTCCATATGACTTATGGCCTACGGGGTGGTTGCCGCGGTCACTGGTGTGATGCGCTAGCACGCCAGAACGTTGATACGCCGCGTTTGGGGCATCATCGGGGCTTTATTCGGTCGACGAGGCGAGTCATGGAGTCGGGTCTTAAGGACAGGCGGGTGCTGGTTACCGGGGCCAGCAAGGGCATCGGGCTGGCCTGTGCCAGGGCATTCGCGGCCGAAGGCGCCAGCGTCGTGGGTGTCTCCCGGAGCATCGATAACCTGCATGCGGCCAGGGAGGATCTGCGCCGTGCCGGGTTCGATATGGATGTTCATGCCGTGGACCTGCGCGACAGCAAGGCCGCCGCGGCACTGATCGCTTCGCTGGAGGAGGGAGGTACGGCGATCGATGTCCTGGTGAACTCCGCGGGAGCCGCGCGACGTTTCCCTCTGGACGAGCTGGGGCACGAAGCGTTTCAGGGTGCGCTGGACGCCAAGTACTTCACCTATCTCAATGTGCTCGCGCCCCTGATCAAGCGTATGGCGGCGCGCGGGCGCGGCAGTATCGTCAATATCGTCAATATCGTCGGCCAGGGCGGGAAGCAGGCCAATCCGATTCATATCGCGGGCGGCGGAGCGAACGCCGCGTTGATGCTCGCCTCGGTGGGTTATGCCCGTGCGTACGCCGACAAGGGCTTGCGGGTGAACGTCATCAATCCCGGCATGACTCGTACCGATCGGGTGGAAGAGGGCATCTCGGCGTCGATGCGTGCTTCGGGGCGTGGGCGTGAGGAGCTTTTGGCCGAGCAGGTTGCCGAGATCCCCATGGGGCGTATGGCGGAGCCGGATGAGATCGCGAACGTTGCCGTGTTTCTAGCCAGCGATCTGGCCAGCTATGTGACGGGTGCCGTGATTCCGATGGATGGGGCAAAGACTTCGGTGATCTGAAAAGCTGATCGGGTGTTTTCGCGAGAACCGATTGCATCGCACTAGGTTCCTGCCTGCGCAGGAACGACGAAGAGGGTTGCGCAAACATTTCCACAAACCTCAACGTCGCCCCTGCGCAGGCAGGGGCCCAGAGCGAACACGCACATTCGAGCGACATAGCGCACGATCGCGCTCTTAACCGCAGACGCAAAAAAAGGCCGGTCGCAAGCGACCGGCCTTTCCGTATCCACTAACCTGATTAAAGCTCCGCGCGGAACTCGATACCCACAACGCGCGGATCGTTCACGAACGCCGTACGGTTGTTGAAGTCGATGCCGCCGGTGATCACCTGCTTGCCCGTGATGTTGCGGCCGTACAGGGCGACTTCGCGCTTGCCGAAGTTCCAGTTGTAACCCACGCGCAGCCCGCCTTCGAGGAACGCCTTGCTGCGGAACTCGGCCGAGTCGTACAGGAAGAAGTTCACTTCCGAGCGATAGTTCCAGTCGGTGTAGACGAAGAATTCGCCGCTATCGCCGTACGGAATGCCGTAGCGTGCCGTGAACGTGCCGATCCACTTCGGCGCATTCGGCAGCGGGTTGCCGTCGATGATGGCGTTGCCGGTGCTGTTGAGCGGATCGAGGACGGTGCAACCGCCGCCGCAGGGTGCGACCGCCAGGTTCGGATCTTTCAGTTCCGTATGGTTGTAGCTGCCGCCGGCCGTGACGATGAGGTTCGGCGACAGGTAGGCTTCGAGGTCGAACTCGGCGCCGTAGCCCTCGGTCTTCTTCGCGTTGATCAGCTGCGTGACGTTGGTGGCGCCGCCAACCGCGGTGAGCTGCTGGTTGTGCATGTTGTACTTGTACACGTCGGCGTTGAAGCGGACCTTGTTGTCGTCGCTGGTGGTTTTCACGCCGAGCTCGTACGAGGTGATCGTTTCCGGCTTCGCCGTCGAGATCGAATTGCTGAAGTTGATGCGGCCCTGCACGCTGGGCGCGCGGAAGCCATTGGCGATGCGTGCGTAGACATTGGTGTTCGCTGCTACCGCCCAGGTGCCCGTGAGGTCGCCGCTCCAGCGTGCGTCGACCGGATCGGAAGTAAGCGGGGCCACCGGGCCGGTGAAGCCGAGCGTGCGCGTGGCCGTGAAGTTGCGCTTGTCGTGCGAATAACGCGCGCCGGCACGGACATCGAACGTATCCGTGAAGCTGTAGTCGGCCGAGCCGAAGATCGCCCACGCCTTCGTGCGCTGCGCCTGGCTGACGTCGCCATTCAGCACGTGGTTGTTGAGCGTGTCGTAGGAGAAGTTGCGGATCGCGATGTCTTCGTCGAAGTAGTACGTGCCGACCTGCCACTTCAGCTGATTCGACGGATCGTTCGCAAGGCGGAATTCCTGCGTGATCTGGCGATCCTTCGGGAGCGCGTCGGCGGTTTCCGAATAGAACGGCGTGGTGTAGCGATTGCCCAGACCCGGCGTCGCGGGTGTTTCGGAGGCGTCGTAGCCGCCATCGATGTCGCCGAGACTGTACGTGGTGGCGCGCTCCAGACCCGTGATCGACGTGAGCGTCAGGTCGCCGAAGTGCCAGTTCATGTGCAGGTTGCTGCCCCACGTGAACAGGTGCTGGCGGTTTTTGCCGTCCTGCGCGACGGTCTCGCGGTCGAAACCGGGAACGAAGCTAGGGCCGCCGAGTTCGATGGCGTTGGCGCGATTGACCATCGCGCTGCCGTCGAGCCAGCGGGCATGGACATTGATCAGCGCATCGAACGTTTCGCTGGCTTTGTACAGCGCCTGCAGGCGAATGGCGCGGTCGTTGTAACCGCCCAGCGCATTCTTCTCGCCGGTATAGGCGTTGTCGATCCAGCCATCGCGATGCTGGGCCAGCGCGGACACGCGTGCGGACCAGTTCGGGCTGAGCGCGCCGCCAAGGGCGGCTTCGGCGTTGGCGGTACCCAGCGAACCGTACGAAACGCGCGCGTAGCCCGTGGTTTCCTGCGTCGGCTTGCGCGATTCGAACTTGATGACGCCGGCGGGTGAGTTACGACCGAACAGCGTGCCCTGCGGACCGCGCAACACTTCGACCTGTTCCAGATCGAACAGCGGGAAGCCCTTCAGGATCGGATTTTCCTGGACGATGTCGTCAAAGACCATCGATACCGGCTGCGAAGCGTTGAGATCGAAATCGCTATTGCCCAGACCGCGGATATAGAAGCGCGGGAACTCGCGACCGTAAGAGGTTTCGGCGTAGACGCTCGGCGCGCGCGATGCCAGCTGAAGCACGCCATCGCCGGCCTGGCCGAATGCTTCGAGCTTTTCGGCAGGGAGCACAGTCATGGAAATCGGCACTTTCTGCATGTCTTCGACACGCTTTTCGGCGGTGACGTTGATGGTTTGCAGCGTTGCCGTTTTCGGCGGCGCGGTGCCGGTGTTTTCGGCGGGAGCATTTTGCGCGACGGCGGAGCCGGCAGCGAGGACGGCGGCGATGTGCAGGGCAATGGCAAGACGTCGCGGCGTCCGCGTGTTCCCGAAGGTCATGGTCGTAAGTTCCCGATTGGCTTGAAGGTCGTGGAGCGCGACAGGCGCGGTTATTGACCGGCCACCCCTTGAACGCCGTTCCCCTGGCTGCGCGCTGGCGGAACGGATTATCCCCCGGCATCGCTACGTTACGAAAGTGTTGCGCTGCGGCAACGAAAAGGTTACTGCCCGGCCCGAGTCTGTCATCCCGGCGAAATATTGGCCGGTTAACGTCGCGCCGCTCTCGGGCGATAAGTGCGCGTTGACATCTGTTGATGCCTATATCGCCGACGTTTGAGTATTTTCTCAAAATGATGAGGTTAGGGATGAAGAAGCGAGCGCTGGCTACCGCCATGTGGGGAATGTGTGCCTCGGTGACTGCCGAGACCGCGCCCCAGGCGGCTCTGGAGCTGTACGTCGATACGAAAACGCAGCAGATTTACGCCGAGCCGGGTCCGGGCAGGCAGAAACTGGGGCGTTTTGTGCGCGCGGAAGAGGGCTCCGCGGCGGGCGTGGCCGCGACGCAGCCCGCGACGGCCGGTGCCGCGACTCCGGGGGCCGTCGTTGCGGCACCGGCCGCGTCTTCCGCGAAAAGCAGCAAGTGGTACGACCGCATCGGCCTTCGCGGGTATGTACAGATGCGCTACAACCAGGAAGCCGGCGGCGACGCCAAGGATTTGCGAGCGCCGGGCGACAAGTTCATCGGCAAGGATCAGGGTTTCGGCATCCGCCGCGCACGCGTGGTACTGAGTGGCGATGTCTCCGATCGCATGTCGATCTACCTGCAGCCCGATCTGGCCAGCACGCCTACGGGTTCAAGCACGACGAATTTCGCGCAGTTGCGCGATGCGTATGCGGACATCTATTTCGATAAGGCGAAGACGTTCCGCGTGCGTGCTGGTCAGTCGAAGGTGCCTTACGGTTGGGAGGATCTGCAGTCGAGCCAGAACCGTCTGGCGATGGATCGTGCCGATGCGCTCAACTCGGCGGTGCGCGACGAGCGCGATCTGGGTCTGTTCTTCTATTACTCCCCGAGCGTGGCTGCCGAACGTTTCTCGTACCTGCAGAAGTCGGGTCTTAAAGGGTCGGGCGATTACGGCGTCGTCGGTCTCGGTTTCTACAATGGGCAGGGCGCCAATCGCCCCGACCGTAACGACCAGCTGCACACGGTGCTGCACCTGACCTATCCGTTCAAGTTCGCGAACGGGCAATATCTTGAAGTGGGTGCCGACGCGTATACCGGCCGTTACAAGGTCGCGTCGCCGACATCGGTTTCCATCGGCGGATCGACGTTTACGCCGACCGTCAATGCATCTGCCGAGGGTTCGGTCGATCGCCGTGTCGCCGCCCACGTTATCTACTATCCGCAGCCGTTCGGCTTTCAGGCGGAGTGGACGGTAGGTCGCGGTCCCGAGCTGGATGTCGCGCGCAAGACGATCCGCACGAAGTCGCTACGCGGCGGCTATGCGCAGGTCATGTACAAGTTCGACGGCGAGTTCGGTTCGCTGATGCCGTACGTGAAGTGGCAGACGTATCGCGGCGGTTCGAAATTCGATACCAATGCACCGCGGATGCTGGTGGACGAGCTCGATGTCGGTGTGGAGTGGCAGCCGATGAAGGAAGTGGAGATCGCGGTGGCGTACGCGAATATGCGCCGCACGGATGTCACCACGGCGCCGTATGCGCGAGTGGATGGCAATCTGATCCGGTTGCAGCTGCAGCTGAATTATTGATCCGGATTGGCGATATTCCCTGTAGGAGCACGCCCGCGCGCGAAAGCCAGTGTGCGATATCGCATGGTAACTGCGGTTCGGCACACAGGCTTTCGCGCGCAGGCGCGCTCCTACAGATACGGCTCAGCGTTTCGTGGCTTTTTCGCGGGCCGCGCGGAACTCGCTGGTTTCGCGCCATTTCGGGAATACATCGCTATTGGCGAGCGTTTCGCCCAGCTCGTAGAACGCCTTCACGTTCTGCGTCACTCCCGTGAAATCCCAGCGCGAATCGTAAACGTCGGTTGGCTGGTGGTAGTGATTTTTCACGTAATCCTCGGCGGCGGCTTCGCCAGCCGCCTTACCGCCCTGGATCATGTCGACACCGCCGTTCGCCGCCAGCGCGGGTACGCCGGCCTTGGCGAAATTGAAATGATCGGAACGGAAGTAGTGGCCTTTCTCCGGTGAGGCGTCGCCGCTGATCACGCGATTGTCCTTGGCCAATACCTCCTTGAACGTGTCTTCGAGGTCGCTCTGGCCGAGTCCGACCACCTCCATGTCATGGGTGGGTCCGGTGATGGGCAGCGCATCCATATTGATGTCGGCAACAGTCTTGTCGAGCGGGAAGGGCGGATGGGCGACGTAGTATTTCGAGCCCAGCAGGCCGGATTCCTCCATCGTTACCGCCGCGAAGATGACACTGCGTTCTGGCTGCTCGCCGGCGAACTTGCCCGCGATTTCCAGCAGAGCGGCGATACCCGTCCCGTTGTCCACGGCACCATTGTAGATCTGGTGACCTTTCAGCGAAGGATCTTTGCCCAGATGGTCCCAGTGCGCGGTATAGATGACGGCCTCGTCCGGCCGTTTGCTGCCCTTGATCATGGCGACGACGTTGTTGCTGGTCGCGTGGGCAATCGTGCTGTCGAGTTTGATGGACGCCTTTGCGTCCAGCGGAACAGCCTTGAAGCCGCGCACGTCGGCCTGTTTGGCCAGCGTATCGAAATCCTTACCGGCTTTGGCGAACAGGCGTTGTGCCGCTTCATGGGTAAGCCAGCCGGCGACTGCCAGGCGCGGCGCGGGGTCCTCGCGTTCGGGCAGGTCCAGGCGTGGGGTGCTCCAGCTGGACTGGACCACGTTCCAGCCATAAGCGGCCGGTTCGGTCTGGTGGACGATGAATGCCGCCGCGGCGCCCTGGCGGGCTGCCTCTTCGAACTTGTATGTCCAGCGACCGTAGTAGGTCATCTCCCGGCCCTTGAACAGACTGGTATCGCTGCCATTCCAGCCGGGGTCGTTCACCAGGATGACGACGGTCTTGCCCTTGACGTCGATGCCGTCGAAGTCGTTCCAGTTGGCTTCGGGCGCATCGACGCCGTAGCCGACGAAGACCACATCCGAATCCTTCAGTTCTACCTCGGGCTTGGCCTGCAAGGTGCCCACGACCATTTCGGAGCCGAAGGCAAAGGCCTCGTTCGTGCCGCCTTCGGCGACGTTGAGTTTCAGAGTGTCCTGTCCCTGTAGCGCGGTCGATACCACCGGCACGGCCTGGAACCAGTCGCCCTTGTTGCCCGGCGTCAGGCCCAGTCGTTTGAACTCTTCCACGAGGTAATGCGTGGTCAGGCGCTCGCCGAGCGTGCCGGGTTTACGCCCCTCGTATTCGTCCGATGAAATCGTGCGCAGGTGGGCAGCGAAGTCGTCGGCCGTGATCTCGGGCGAGAACGTATGCGGCTCGTTGCTCACCGCCGGCATGGGCGGGGGCGGGGAGGTCGAGGATTTTGCCGGTGCGCTGGCGGTTTTTTCTTCGTCGTGCGACTGGCAGCCGCCGAGGACAAGTAGGGCGATGGTCGAGGCGAGGACTAGTCGGCGCATTCGGGAGCTCGCTGCTTTGGGTTTCGTCGAGTGTAGTCAAGTCCGCCATTCCCCGCACTGGCCTCGCGCTACCGGTTAAGCCACAATGTCCGGTTCCCCAGAGCCCTTTCCCCATGCGCATCGGTATCGACTTCGGAACCAGCTATTCCGCCGCGGCCGCCATCATCGATGGCGACCTGAGGCTGGTGCGCTTCGGCGATGCGCGGCAATTCCGGACGGCCGTGTTTTTCCCAGAGGTCGTGCCCAACGTCGAGGACTTCGTGCTGACGCCTGCGCTGGAAGCGCAGGTGGATGCGATCGTGCGCGCCTCGCGCGCCGACGAGCGGCTGGCCGGTTTGCCTGCGCGTCCGGAAATGCAGTTGCACCGGGAAGCCGTGCGCATCGTGCGGCGCCAGTGGATGGAGGAGCAGACCCGTGCGGTATCGGCGTCGGTGGCGAGCTTCCAGGACGCGATGTTCGGCGAGGACGCCGTCGATGCCTATCTGGAGGAGGGCACGGGAAATCTGATCGAATCGCCGAAATCGATGTTCGGCTACAAGCTCGATCCGCGCGTTCGCAAAACGATCGTCAGTATCGCCGCGCACATCCTGGAACATATCCGTCTTACCGCTACCCAGCAGTTCGGCGTGCCCGTACGTGAGGCCGTGATCGGCCGTCCGGTCGAATTCCGTAGCTCGATGGGGCCGGCCGGCGGCGAACAGGCGCTTGGCATCCTTCGCGAAGCGGCCGACATCGCGGGTTTCGACGCCGTGACGTTCCTGGAAGAGCCGGCCGCGGCAGCGATGGCTTACCACATGGAGCTGACCGAGCGGCAGCGTGCCGTGATCGTCGACATCGGCGGCGGTACGACGGACGTCGCTTATGCGGAGCTGGGCGGCGGTATCGCACCGATCGTCCACCGCAGCTGGGGCCTGCCGCGCGGCGGTACGGATCTGGATGTCGGCGTGAGCCTGCACAGTTTCATGCCGCACTTCGGCAAGGATTTGTCGGGTGTGCCGGTACATCACTTCGTCGAAGCGGCCAGCGTGCACAATCTTCCGAAACAGCGTGAATTCCGCAAACAGGACTACCGTCTGGTCGACGAACCCTTTGGTGCGCGTCTGCGCGCGCTTCAGTCGACAGGCGCTACCACGCGCCTGAACCAGTCGGCCGAGCGCATGAAGATCGATCTCAGCTCGGCCCCGACGGCGTCGGCCACGCTCGATTTCATCGAAGCGGATCTCACGATCGAAGCGAACGATGCGGATTTCCAGGCGGCATCGGACGATTTCCTCGATCGCATGCAGCGCCTGCTCGAGGAAACCCGCAACGATCTGCCCGAGGCTCCGGGCAGCATCTTCCTTACCGGCGGTACGTCCCGGTCTCCTCAGGTCCAGGCGCGCGTGCGGACGAGTTTTCCAGGTATCTCCGTGGTCCATGGCGACCCCTCCCTGGGCGTGGTTTCCGGCCTGGCGCGCGCCGCGCTGGGGTAATGGCGGGCAGTAGTTCTACTTAAACCCGCCATACTTTCGGTACGCAAAACCGGCAAATTCACACCGCATTGCTCTATTTGCGTCATATACATGACCAAACGGCTCGACATGGCGTGAAATTCGCCTGAGGGATTGCGCATATGCAGGGTAAATACCGTATCGTCGACCGCGCTCGAACGGTCTTCTCACGGGAAGGGGGTATCCAGTGATAAGCGAGTTCCTATTTTCTTCGATCACCTTTACCAGGACAGCCGTCGGGCTGCGGACGCGAGTGCGCGTCGTTCCAGTCCGCTTTGTCAGACGAAGGTCGTCGGAGCCTCCTCTCGCGGTGCGATTCCATAGCAACTGACTTCAGACCATCGTCAATAGGGATCGCCCAAGGAGAGACGGCAATGTCGATAAAGTCCGACAAGCAGGGGTTGGACAGGTGGGAAGAATTCGATCTGGTCACCCTGGGGTCAGCCCTCAGGTTCTGCGATGTGGATCTGCTGATGCTCAATCCGGCACGACCACGCGCGACGATTGCATCGGCTATGTGCGATGCGGCGTATTACATGACCGTCGACCTCGGTTTCGACGTACGTGGCAGCTTTACGGTGCCCGAAGAGTGGTGCCTGCTCGCCTACGTCCATCATGCGTCCGAACGTAGCTGGTGCCAGGGAGTCAGTGTGGACTCGGACATGGCGGTGACGCTTCTGCCCGGTGTGTCGACCGACTTCATGTTCGAGCGCGGCGCACGGGTGACACTGGTGCTGGTCCCGGCATCGCGGTTTCGCGCATGCTTCGCGGCACGGGGAGAAGGCGATCCCGAGGCCAGCTCGCAGCGGCTGCGCCTGTTCTGGTCGCGCTCGCCCGAGTTGGCCAGGGCATACGAGCAAATCCGGGACGAGCTGCCCTGGGATGGCGGAGCGGTACTTGCGCCGGTCGACGATCTGATAAACAGGCATATCGCCGCCGCGATGGCTTCCACATCGGAAGATCGCCCGGTGTCGTCGCGAGGCCGGCGTGCGCATTACCTGGTGCTGCGTCGTGCCGAACGTTTCATGCGTGCCAACCTGCGTCGCGATATCTATGCGCAGGAGCTTTGCCAGGCCGCCGGCGCCAGCGAACGTGGTCTGCGCTATGCCTTCGACGATCTGCTCGGCGTGCCACCCAACCGTTATCTGGCCATGCTTCGGCTGTGCGTCGCACATCGCAGCCTCGTGACGGCGGAGGCCGGGCGTCGTTCGGTCAAGTCGGTCGCGTTGAGTTGCGGCATGTGGGATCTCTCGCGGTTCGCCGAAAAGTATCGGCACATGTTCGGCGAGCAGCCACGCGAAACGCTTACGCGTGCGACGCAGCCTTCGGACGATCTTTCGCTGGTGGACGAATACGACGGCTGGTAGCCGTCGTATTCACGCGCTGCCGAAAACGGCCGTCGCTTTGCCGGAAACGCTCCGCACGTTGCCGTTTGCGGTGATCGCGCCATCCGTTATCGTCTTCTAATCGACCCTGGGCCCGCCGTATTCCATCGGAGCCGGGCCTTTCAGCGCGCCGTTCGCTGGGGGTCGCATCATGGTTATCGCAAAAATACCGAATTTCGCGAATTTCGGTTGCCTTGTGGATGGAGGAAGCGTATTGGTTAGCCCATCCAGCCACAGGGTCCCTATGCCAAAACGATTCGACATACGGATCATTGCGCCATCCGGTTATGCGGAGGACCGCGCGGCCTGTCAGCGCGCCATCGAACGCCTGGAAGCCGCCGGACACAAAGTGTCAGGCGGGGATATCGTGGATCGTATCGACCTGCGTTTCGCGGGAAACGACGAGCAGCGCGCCTCGGATATCAACGCGATCGCCGATCCGGATCGCCCCGTCCCCGACATATTCCTGGCCGCCCACGGCGGCTATGGCGCCATCGCCATCCTCGATCGGCTGGATTATCGGGGCATTCGCGAACGCCTGCTCGAAACGTCGGCCGTTCTGGTGGGACACGGCGATTTCACCGTCCTGCAGGCGGCGCTGTATGCCCGCTGCGGTCTGACGAGCATGCATGGTCCGATGCTGGCGAGCGATTTCGGCGCGGGCTTTCTTCGCGATTCCACGTGGCGGCATTTCTGGCATACCGTGCAGTCGCCAGCGACCCATGTGGCGTGGCAGGTGCCCGACGATGTCGATGACGTCCAGGTGGAAGGCACGCTTTGGGGCGGCAATCTGTCGGCGATCTGCAGCCTTCTGGGTACGTCGTACTTTCCATGCATCGACGACGGCATCCTGTTTATCGAAGAATCGGGCGAGCATGCTTTTCGCATCGAGCGCATGCTTTTCGAGCTGAAACTCGCCGGCGTTCTCGACGCGCAGCGCGCGATCATCGTCGGCAGTCTCGGTGGGCAACGTATCAGTGAGTACGACAACGGCTACGACACCGATCACGCCCTGCGCCGCGCTGCGCAAGGCACGCTAACCCCGTTGCTTCGCGGCATTTCGATCGGACACGGCATGGACAAAGTCACGTTACCCTTCGGCGGACGCGCGGCGCTGGAAGTGATCGATGGCACGGCATCGCTGGAAGTATCGCGTTATCGATACGCAGGCCAGGCCTCGGCGCCGCGCGCCATGTCGACCTGAGTTTCGTTGCAAAAGATCGGGCGCTGCTTCAGCGGATCACGCGCATTCGGCGAGCTCGTGTTCCAGTGCGTGCTGAACCAACTGGTTCATGCTGACACCTCTGGCGGCTGCCACTTCGACGGCGCGGGCATGTAGCTCCGGCGGAATTCGGGCCTGAAATTTCCCCGAGAAATGTTTCACCGGAGGAATGCCGTTGATCCGGCAGGCTTCCAGAAACACCTTGAGGGACGTTGCGCCTTCCTTGCGCAACGAGGCGACATCCGCGGCATAGAAATCGGCTCCGCCGTTAAGTCCGACGAACTCTCCCCGAAGTAGCTCGGCTTCCGGGTCGAAGTGGATGACGGCGCGATAGCCATCGATAAGCATCATGTTGTTCATGGCTGTACTCCGTGGCGTTCTAACCACTTTCGCAGACTCGCGACCGCTCCCTTATCTGTATCCGGACGAGGGTGGGGGCGGTGAAACACCTGGATCTCGCCGTAAAGAACCACGGTGACCCGGGATCCTTCGGCTTCCGTAATGACTGCGCCGAGTTCGCGGAGCAGCGCTTCGATGTCGGACCATCTGACATTGCCGGAAACGGGGCGGGTGTAGATCGAGGCGAGCGTCCGTGCGTGCTTGGCTTTCATGCGCGAATGGTACTATAAATCGGTACCATTCTGGATGGAAGTAGCAACTGACACCCCCAGATCGATGCGCGTGTTGAACCCGGCGATGCGATGGGTCAGCTTGGACTATCGAGGTTCGCGATCACCTTTTCGAGTAGCGACACCAGGGTATCGCGCTCGGCGTCCGTGAATCCCTTTAGCGCCTCCGCGTTGCCGCGTACGAGCTCTTTGTGCGCCTTGGGTAGCAGAGCCTTCGCGGCCGGGGTGAGGCTTACGAAGCTACTCCGTCGATCGGCGGGATCGGGCGTCCGTTCGACGAGCCCATCTCGTTCCATACGGGAAAGAAGCTGCGCCATGGTCGGTTGCTCTACCTGGATGAGTGCCGCGAGCGAGGCCTGTGTCCGGGGCAGTCCATCCTTCAGTGTGCCCAGCACGGGTAGCTGGGCCGCACTGATGCCAAGAGCGCGCAGGCGCGGTTCGCCTCGGCGGAGAAGGAGCCGGGAAGCGCGATTGATGAAGTGTCCCGCGAGGGATGAAAGCGGTGGTTCCGACACGATTCGTCTCCGATACATTGCATCCTATGTAAAAAGATAGGATGCTATGCATATCATACTGTGGGAGTGGGGCTCGTGGCGCAATCGTTACATATCGGGATCGTCGGCGCGGGACCCGCGGGCCTTACATTGGCGCGCGTGCTTCAGGAGCGCGGCATCCGTGCATCGGTATTCGAGGCAGAGCTTTCGACCTCGCATCGCACGCAGGGCGGATCGCTCGACATGCACGCGGAATCCGGCCAACGTGCACTGCAAATCGCCGGCCTGTATGGGGCGTTTGGCGACATCGCACGATACGAGGATCAGGGCTCCCGCGTGTACGACCGTTCCGGCGCACTGCTGTTCGACGAACAGGAAGACGGCGATCGGCCGGAAGTCGATCGGGGCATATTGCGCGACCTGCTTCTGGCATCGCTCGCGCCCGATACGGTGCAATGGGGCATGCGTGTGTCGTCGGTACAGCGCGCCGACGATGGGTTCGAGTTGGCGTTCGTCGAGGGACAAACCGCGCGATTCGATGTGGTCGTCGGTACGGACGGCGCGTGGTCGCGCACACGTGCACAGCTTTCACCGATCTTGCCGTTTTACACCGGTGTGCTCTTCGTTGAGCTCGGCATCGACGATGTCGATCGCCAACATCCCGACATCGCGAACCTTGTGGGGCGCGGCAAAATATTCGCGCTTGGCGACGAGAAAGGCCTTATCGCACAGCGCAATGCCAACGGCCATGTTCGCGTCTATGCGGCATTGAAGGTGCCCGAAGACTGGGGGCGCGAGTCGCAGTCGGCGGCAGACGAATCCAAAAGCTTGCGCGATCAACTGCTGGCCGAATTCGAGTCATGGGATGCGTCGCTGTTGTCCCTCATCGGCCCGGCCGCGACGCATCTGGCGTTCCGTCCGCTATGGTCCTTGCCGCCCGGGCATCGTTGGCCGCACCAGAAGGGCATCACTGTCATCGGCGATGCCGCGCATCTTATGACGCCTTTCGGCGGCGAAGGCGCGAATCTGGCGATGCTCGACGCCGCCGAACTCGGGCTGGCGCTTGCATCGGGCAACGATTGGCTCAGGGCTGTCGAGCAATTCGAAGAAACGATGTGGACGCGTGCGGAAGGTGCCGCTCGCGGAGCGCTTGAAGGACTAAACGAGGCGATGTCGATCGACGGTCGCGAGCGGGTGCTCGCGCATATGCATTCACACGAGGCCTGATCGTTTTTACACCGTCGCAGCACGGCCTTTCCGATGCCTCGTGCACGCGCCTGAATGCAGTTGGCGCGTGGTTTTTCTCGGTGCAAGTCGCAAACAAGATGCGCTCCGCACCAAGCGACATGAGTGCACCCGTCAAGGAGGCCGTCGATACGTTGCCACTCGTCGCGATCCAGACGTTGTTGCGCATGCAGTAAGTGGGCGGATGCTTCGCCCGGTGAGTGGCGTTGAAGGTCCAGCCCTGATCGAAGCGAGTCATGTGACAGGGCGGCAGCTCTCCCATATGACCAAGGATCAACCTGGCCTTCGGATAGTCGGATATCAATCCCAGGTCGGATCCACCGCGGGTCCTCTGATCTCGCGCCTCGGACCGTGTCGAAATGTGCTCCCGCCGTTCGTCGTAGTTCTGTAAAGAGGCAAAAATGGACATTGGCATCCTGGTTCTACCCACCATCGCAAGGATTAAGGAGGAATTATGGCTACCTCAACGGCAACAAAGAGAAAGCTGGTATTGAAGATGTCCGTCTCGCTGGACGGCTTTGTCTGTGGACCGAACGGCGAGGTCGACTGGATATTCCGGACATCGGGGGGAGCCGATTCCACCGAATGGGTTCTCAATACGCTTAGCGAAGCCGGCGTGCACATCATGGGAAGCCGTAGCTATTACGACATGGCGGCGTTCTGGCCCTATTCGGACATGCCGATCGCACCTCCGATGAACGACATCCCCAAGGTCATTTTTTCGAGGGAAGGGATCAAGGGCGGCACGCAGATGGATCGGACGACGGCGGCGTTCGCCGAAGCAAAAGCGCGCAATGCGGAGCGGCATGACGCCACGCCGACAGCGGCGGTCCTGCAGTCCTGGGCCGAGCCCACGGTGGCAAGCGGGGACCTCGTGGAGGAGGTTCTCCGACTGAAGGAGCAGCCGGGCAATTTCATCCTTGCGCATGGAGGCGCCCGGTTCGCCCAAAGCCTCGTTGCCTCTGGCCTCATTGACGAATATCGACTGGGCATCCATCCGGTGGTACTGGGCCGAGGCCAACCGCTGTTCTCCGAACTGAGCAGCCCCGTTGATTTGCGCCTGATCAGCACGACCCCCTTCGCCTCTGGCGTCGTGGCAGCCGTCTACCAGCCAGCATGAATCGTCGCGCGCGGGAGCGCGAGACACGATGGCAGGAAGCCACGTATCCAGCAGAACGCCATCGTGCCGACCCAGGTCGAAGCATGAAAAAAGGGCAGGCCTGCCCGATAAAACGGGAAGGCCTGCCCTTGAGGTCACTTGGCGATTAAGCCGAGAATACGTGTGGCCGTCCGGCATTGAAGACACCAATCAGCCGACTCAACAGGACGCGTTGCTCAAATGGGCACGCATCGCCAGGTGGCCCTGCCGTTGACTACGCCGACGAATTGAGCCACTTGCCCATCTGGACACACTGGCGCGTTTCTATAGCCGCCTTGGTTCGGATCCCTGTGGTCGCCTATCCCGCTGGCGTTCGCAGATACAGCTGCCGCAATCAAAACCAAACCAGCGAATATGATCTTCATATCGACCTTCTCCCTTTTGGTGAGCACGATTTGATAAGCACGACCAGCGGATATCCACATTTACCAAACGTGGATATCGTTGCTGTCTATACGCTTTGTCGAATGGGCTTGCAACCGAGGCGTGCCAGCAGAACGAACGGTCTCCAGGGAAAGGGTCCTTCACATTCGGGCCAACTCAGAGTGTTTTTCGCCGAAACTTAATCGCTCCGACCCTTTGATCTCCGGGAGCAGGAAGCCACGTATGACGATCGATCCAGGAGGAGCATCGGTTGGACGTGTCCGCGACGCATCGAGAAGGCAGCCTATGCGGCAATATTCAACGTGAGTCGCTTGTCGATTTCCCTCAGTCTCGTTCGTCGTATTACCGAGACACTAGGAGGAGCCATGAAATACCTGACCTTTATCCGTCATTCCGAGTCTTATCGCCAATCCGGGCCGCCGGCTGCACTAATGGATGCGATGGGAAAATTCGTAGAGAAGTCCCTTAAGAGCGGAGTTCTGGTTGATACCGGTGGTCTGCTGCCGAGCAAGGACGGCGTTCGCGTGCGGCTCGCCAACGGCAAGATCATCGTAACGGACGGCCCCTTTATCGAGAGCAAGGAAGTAATCGGTGGCTGGGCGATCTTGAAGGCGGACTCGAAGGCGGAAGCCGTCCGAGTTGCAACTGAGTTTATGGAGTTGCATCGAAAGTACTGGCCCGGATTCGACGGCGAGTCGGAGGTGCGGCCGATGTTCGACCCCGGAGTAGCGCCACCGGCGACCTGATTCGCCGCTATTGACCCGTTGAAGCCGTTCGCGACCCGGCGTGATCTATCGCTTTGCGATAAATCATACTGATCTTGTTTCTGCGGCCAGGGTCGCGTCGCACTTTGCGGCCGCATCGCGAATCAGGGTAGCGACACTCAAGATCAAGTCTTCGGCCGTGGGGTTCATCCGACCAGCATAGGGCAGCAACCAGTCGCGGGCTTTGAGACGGAGGAGTTGCAGGCTATGAGCGAGAGCGCGCAGCGCTCCACACCCGCGCCTCTGGCGCCACGATGAGGAGGTCCGATGAGCCATGCCGACGCGCTGTTCGATGATCTGCTGACTGTTCGTTCCTACCGCTCTAGCGGAAAGCTGACCACGCTGGAACGCTGGTTTCAGCGGGTAAGCCATCGTTGCCTCATGGTGGCACTGGCGGGCATGGCATTGCGCGCGCGCTCCTTTCTTGCATCCATACAGTAGTTTTTCGGTATTCCAGACGCCGAATGCCCCCTATCTTTCTGTCGCATCCCCCTCAGGCGCACAGACATGCTCAGGTCGAGACCACTAGCACTCGTTGCCAGCATCGCTGTCGCAACATCTGCCCTCACCGGTGTTGCACAGGCAGCAGATAAAGCGACCGCTTCGTCTCCGGCTCCCGAAATCCATAGTGGGCTCAGCTCCTCGCCGCCCGGCCCGATCGCTGGCACGCGTATTACCGAAGCCTATGCGCGGATGATTGCCCGCGAAGCCTATTTCTGGGCCTGGCCGATGATCAACGTGTATAACCGCCGGCTTGCCTTCAAGGATCTCCCCGAACCAGGCCTGATGGGTGGGTTTGTGCCGGTAGCCCCGCTCAACCGCCTGAGCCTGCTCAGCGACTACATAGGGCCGGAGGAGCGCGAGGTTGCCTGTCCGAACCAGGACGTGGTGTATGGCGCTGGCAGCATCGGCCTGGATGTCGAACCCGTCGTACTTCAGGTCCCCGACTTCGGCGACCGCTTCTGGGTTTATCAGGTCGTGGATCTGCGGACCGACAGCTTCGCGGACCTGGGCAAAATGTATGGCACCAGGCCCGGTTTCTATCTGCTGGTTGGACCCGACTGGAAGGGCAAGGTGCCCAAGGGCATTAGCGGCGTATTCCACGCCAAGACCAATACGGGCTTCGTCATCCCGCGCGTATTCATGGACGCGACTGCCGAAGACAAACAGGCGGTTCAGCCGTTGGTCAACCAGATCGACATGTATCCGCTATCCATGTTCGACGGCAAGATGAAGCAGCGCGATTGGAGCAAGCAGCCGAAGTTAGCAGCACAGGGCGGTGGCAATGAGGAGGCCGTCTGGGTCATCCCGGACAAATTCGTGGATGAACTACCACTGGTGCTCAAGGACGCCAGGCCGCTGCCCGGCGAGGAAGCGCGCTACGCCGAAGTGCTGGCGGTAGTGGCGGCTGCCCAGAAAGATCCCAAGCTCAAAGCCGCCATGATCGATGAGGCCAAGAAGACCGAGCAGGAGGTGGTCGGCCCGCTGTTGCAGTTCCACAATTATGGTTTGCCGCTCGCCTACAACTGGACCACGCAGAGCAATGGCGCGTCGTTCGGCACCGACTACTTCACGCGTACGGCGGTGGCGAAGTCCAACATCTTCGTCAACAAGCCCAACGAGACCAAGTATTTCTATCAGGATCTCGACGAGACGGGTGGCCGTCTCAATGGCAGCAAGCGCTACACGGTGACTTTCGCCAAGAGCCAGGTACCGCCGGTAAAGGGCTTCTGGTCGCTTACTCTTTACAACCAGCATCATTTCTTCGCGCCAAACGACATCAAACGTTACTCGTTGGGCACCAAGAACAAAGACCTCAAGCTCAATGATGACGGCTCGCTGACGATCTACGTGCAGCCGGATGCACCCGCCGAAGCCCACCGCGCCAATTGGCTACCGTCACCGAAGGGTGAGGACTTCTCGCTCTACATCCGTACCTACTGGCCAACGGCAACGATTACGGAAGGGCAGTGGGCACCGCCCGCCGTGTCTCTCGCCAACTGAGCCCAATCCTTCAGGAGATGGCCATGCAGCATGTGGATCAGGCATTCACCGTTCCCTCGATGACGCGTCGTTCCCTACCTTCTGCGGCTTTTCTCGGTTGCCTGATGGTTGGTGCGCTCACAGCGTGCGGCAAACACGAGGAGCCGGCGCAACAGGCACCTCCACCCGCGGCTGCCGTTACTACCGCACCTGCGCCGGCTGCCAGCGTGATTTCCGATGCGGATATCGGCGATGCCTATCTCTATCTGCTGGGCCGTCTGCTGGTACTGCGTCAGGAACATCTCGATTTTCGCGACAACGGCTTCAAGTGGAACGAAGTCATTCACCATGAACCGGGTGGCGTTGCCTGGGCGAATCCGAACCTGGATGTCGCTTACAGCGAAGCATGGATCGGCATCGATGAGCACAGCTGCACCATCGTTGAAGTGCCCAAGATCGATGGCCGTTACTACACCATCCAGACGCTCAATGGCTGGAGCGAGACTACGGCCAACATCAACGAACGCAATTACCCGCAACATCCGTACGGTAAGTTTGCGTTCTGCCTGAAAGATGCCCAGGTGGATCTGCCCGCTGACACGCAGCGCATTGATCTTCCCAGCCGCAAGTCGCGCAGCTTGATGCGTGTGGAACTTGGCAAGGATCCCAAGCAGGCCGTGGCCCTGCAGCATCAGATCAAGCTGTACGCCACGGGCAAGCCGGATATTGCGCCGGCCGTCGAGATACCGATTTTCGCCAACGACAAGTTGCCCGGAGCGGAGGCTTTCGACACCGCCAAAGCCGTGCTGGACAGCGAGCCGGATATCAATCCGGGCATGGACGGCATCAGGCACAAGGTGGACGAGACGATCAGCCTGACCGCGAGCGATCGGAATCGCGTGCAGAAGGCCATCGAAACGGTGGCGTGGCCGAAATTCGAGGCCTCTTTCACGAAGCTTGGCACGACCAAGAACGGTTGGAACCGGCCGTCGACCATCGGCAAGTACGGCGATGACTGGATGACGCGCACCCTCATAAACTTTGCTGGTATCTGGGCCAATTCAAACGATGAGGCCGTCTACTTCAAGACCGACAGCGACGGTACTGGTGCCAGGCTCGATGGCGGTACCACCTACACGATGACCTTCCCGAAAGAAGATCTCCCTGCCTCGCATGTGAAGTATTTCTGGTCGGTGATTGCGGTGGACTCCAAGGATTTCCGCGTCATTCCCAATCCTAAGAATCGTTTCCTGCTCAACAGGGAATCGAAGCTGCAATACGGCAAGGATGGTTCGCTCACGCTGTACTTCGGATCGGACAAACCTGCCGTCGCACCGGACGGCAATTGGCTGCCCACGCCCAAGGGCCAGAACTACAACCTGACGTGGCGCTCGTATGGGCCGGACGACGCGACCGTTTCGGGGGCATCGTTCCCAGCGCCACTAGTCAAACAGGATAGCCACTAGTCGTATCAACCGAACCATGGGACGCCCGTCTGGCCTCATACCTTTCCTACGACAGCCCGGCCTATAACTGACGGATGTCTGGAGGTCTGCTTTGGGTCAGAAGCGGACCTTTCCAGCATAGCCAGCAGCAGCCGAGCCCACCAACGATCCATTTTGGTCAGACCGATTCCTGAAGCGCTCTATATATAGTTGCAGGTCCGACATTGAACCGTTCTGCCAGCTGAGGGACGGAGAATTTCTCCTCCTCCCGTAGCGTTCTGATCCGCTTGCACTGCTCGGGTGTCAGGGCTCGCTTCCGTCCGAAAGCGCCCCCTTTTTCCTTAGCTTTTGCGATGCCGTCACTTTGCCGTTCCGCTCGAATATCGTTCTCAAATTGAGCGAAGGCGCCAAATCGGTCGACGACGCCGTGCGCTACGCGGACGAGATCGTCAACGGCACGCATTTCGATTTCAGCAATGCGAACCGTGCGCGCTATATGCAGGGTAACGTCGCGAAGGTGGTCACTCAGTTCAAGAGCTACAGCCTAGGCATGAGCTGGGTGCTTTATCGCAACCTGTATAAGGCGATGAAGGGCGAGACCCCTGAGGTCAGGCAGCTGGCGCGCCGGACGCTCACCGGCGTCCTGGGCATGACCGGGCTGCTGGCCGGCACGATAGGCCTGGGCAAGGCCACACTTGGCGTGGGGGCGAGACAATGCTGCCGAAGTTCGCTAAGGACGGCATGCAAGCTGTGCGCTTCGCCAGCGAGGGCGTGAACAACCTTCGGGGCGACCCAATTGTGACCGATGTCAGTACGCCGGAGCAGCTGATTCAGGCGATGGGCTTCCAGCCGGACGCGAATCGCGGAGCAGCAGCGCGTCAACAGCGCTTTCATGAACTACCGGCTGTCGATTCAGGACCGTCGACAGTCGCTCGTGAATGCCTTCGCGATGGCCACGCAAAGCGGCGACGGCGAGGATCGGGCGGATGCCCTGGCCAAGATTCGTGAATTCAATCGGAAATTTCCGGAAATCGCTGTCGGTATGGCCAATCTGCACGCATCACTACGGACGCGGGCGCAGCGATCGGCGCAGGCCGAGAACTGCATCATGCTCAATCGAAAGTTGGCCAGCCGCGTTCGCGAGGAGGTTGGCCCAATGGCGGCGAACTAGGCCATACTCGTCCAGCTATTTACCGAACCAGCTCAAGGGCTTGCCGCCGCGGTGGACCATTGTGATGAGAAATGTCGACAACTAGTCCAGTTGGGCGAAGCCTATAGGTCGTCGGTGTAGTCGATCTTCTTCACAGCTGACCCTATGGCAAGTGCCAGGGCCATGAGTACCACCGCTCCGATCAGGGCAATACCGATGCCCATCATTATGAGGAGAGCTCCGGTGTCGTATTCCTGTTTCGCTCGGATCAGGTAGAGCCCGGCACCGAAAAGCCCTGCGGAAATCGGCAGGACAGGACGACTTATCCGGTGCACCCACCGCTTCTTACTACCGATCGCTGCCTGCACTTGGCGATCAAACTCTTCGTCATTCATAATTGTCCTTGGCGCCTTGGCGCCTTGGCTCCTACAGGTTTTCGGCCGCCTTCATCTCGACTTGAGTCCCGAGGGATATGCTCCGTCACATGTGCGGCCGCTATGCCACAATGATTAATGCCGCCGCTCGCGACTGTGACTCTCTATCGTTATGTGTTTGCCAGGGTCACCATCAATGTCCAAACCGGTCAATCCGCATTCGGACAGGCTGATGCCATATGAGTAGTTGTTTGCACGAAATAAGCCTCTAATTTCGACGTATTTGCCATTATATAAACTTTCTTTCTCGCCAAGATTGCCCGTATTGAGAAGGCTCAGGCAACCAGAGTTCCTTGCCCAATAGTCCTTGTCGTAGCCTAAGCGCTGCACCAAGTACATTGACTCTGGCCCGATAACCAGGAAGCCGTGTAGCGTTAATTGCTGGCCATCATATTGCTCACGGTTGGCGTTTAGCATCTGGATGTCCAGTACGTTATCTGCTGCCGAAACGGAGCCAGTCCCTGGCAGCATGAAAAGCACTAGCAATAGCAGTGAGAAAAGCTTCATTCGGCTGGCCTTACAGCGTCAATTGCTGGTTGCTGAGCGTTCACCGATTGCTCAAGTTTATTCGCCTCACGAGAAGTGAACGCCCCTTTGTTACAGAACAACTTCTTGCTGCCGGAGCCAACGAGCAATCCATGAGATATTTTAGATGTTTCATCTTGCTATGTTTGGTTGTCTGCGCATCGGCGATATGTGCCAGCGAGGAACAGGAAATTCCACTGCTTACGATCCCCTGGGCAGTCCAGTCGGTCCAGCACCAGTTGCCTGATGACTGACAACCCGCGCGCAGTACATGGCAGGCGAACATGCGACGTATATCCAGCTTAAGACCGGATTCGATGTGAGGATGCCAGCCATAGTTGCTCATACGTGATTCACCCTGATGTGGTTGCGCAGCCAGCCAGGGACGCAAGGAGGTTTCAACAGCCTGCTCGTGCTTTGTGGGGCCGTAGGGAGTGAATCTGTAATCTCTTCCTAATTGAAAAATCCGATATGGAATTTTGAAATGATCTTCCCATCGCGAATCAACGCATAATAGTACGGATCTCCAACATTATTGTATTGGCTCGCCCTTAAACAATTTATCAGACGTAGTTGATCTCCTGGTCGAATGCTCGACGTCATTTCGATCCACTCCGGATATTTTTCTGGATTTGGATTGCCAATCCTCTTCGCGTCTTCGATAACCTCGGACTGACTCAGTGGCACAGATACCCGACACTCCGGAAGACCTAGCTGATTGGCAATCGACTTTGGTTCCATTTCTACTGTTGCCGGCGCAGAAGCGCAGGCTGCAACTACGAAAGCAATGGCGATGGCCGTGACGAGCACACGAGCTCCGGATCGACTCTTAGAGGAGCAGTGTTTAATGGATAGCATCCGAAGCACGACGTCCCCCCGCCTTCAGTAGCGGTCCGATTTTGAGTCCGGGATTAATGTAACTGTTTCGCGTAAGCAGCGGGAGTCAGTCCGCCGAGTGCCTTCTTCGGTCGCTCTTCATTGTATTCCCGTCGCCAGTTTTCGATCTCGGTTCGGGCATGCAGCAGGCTGGGAAACCAATGTTCGTTGAGGCATTCATCGCGAAGCCTTCCGTTGAACGATTCGATGTATGCGTTCTGGTTTGGCTTGCCAGGCTCGATCAATCGCAGCTGCACACCGCGTTCGTGCGCCCATGCGACCATGGCCTTGCCGCAGAACTCTTTTCCGTTGTCGCTGCGAATGATTTTCGGCAGCCCCCGAGTGACGGCCAGGCGATCCATGACACGCGTTACGCCGATACCTGAGATCGCCCGCTCAATCTCGATGGCGACAGCTTCATGCGTGGCGTCATCGACGATCGTCAGGCATTTCAAGACGCGCCCTTCGGCGGTGCGATCGAAGACGAAATCGATGGACCAAACCTCGTTCGCGGCCGCGGGCCGGAGCAGTGGCTGCCTTTCGGCCGGAGGCACCTTTTTCCTTTTGCGCCGACGCACCGGCAGGTTCGCCTCCTGGTACAGGCGCTCAACTCGCTTGTAATTGACCATCTGTCCGGCCTGGCGGAGCTTGAGGTAGATCATGCCGACGCCGTAGCGTTTATGGCGATTAGCCAGCGCGCAGATCGTCTCGCGCAGCTCGACGTTGGGGTCGGGCCGCGGTTCGTATCGGTAAGCGCTTGCGCTCATGCCGGCGATCGCCAGCGACCGGCGTTCACTCAGTTCCTTGCCGATCAGATAACGCACCAGCTCGCGCCGGTCCGGTGCGCTCACCATTTTTTTCGCAGAGCTTCCCTGATGACCTCATTTTCCAGAAGCTGCTCGGCCAGCAGCCTCTTAAGGCGGCCGTTCTCCGACTCCAGGTCCTTCAGCCGCTTGGCCTCGGGCACGCTCATGCCGCCGAACTTGCTTCGCCACAGGTAGTACGAGGCCTCGCTGAAGCCGTGCTTGCGGCACAGATCCTTGATCGGCATGCCGGCCTCGGCTTCACGCAGGAAACCAATGATCTGCTCTTCGGAAAAACGCTTCTTCACGTCCAATCTCCTTCTCGTGGGGGATTGAACTCGAAACCGGGGTGCTACTCAAATCTGGGGGAACGTCGGTGATCTGACAGGGCGCGCAGGTTCCATGCGGTCATCAAGCTCTCCAAAAAAACGAACCAAAAACGGACCAAACGTAGGCCATTCCAAACCATTCCACACCCATCAACGAAAAAGCCCCCTAAGCAATTCAATTACTTAGAGGGCCATATTGGTGGAGGTGGCGGGAGTCGAACCCGCGTCCGAAGGCGTTTAATCCCCGGATCTACATGCTTAGCTCACCGTTGGATCTCGTTTGCCGACAGCACGGCGTGCTAAGCGCGCCGGCAAACCAGACTGCTAATTCTTGCCTAAGACCCACAGTCAGAAGTCTTCGGCGATCCCGTGATAGTGACCCTACACCGACAAGCACGAGCACAAGTGGGTTCGGGGCTTACGCCTTAAGCGGCGAGAGCGTAGTTGTCGTCGTTGGCAACTATAAGTTTGCTGCTGGATTAACGAGGAAAGCTGCCCCCTCGGCATGCACCAAGCAATCGCACTACCCCCGTCGAAGCCAGAACACCCCCGAGGAGAAAGCTAATGAAAGCCTACGACAGTATATGGGGTCGGTTGCGCGATAGCCAATGGAATGCGCGTAACCGACCTCGCTAGCCAAGCTTGTTGTGCGCGCGCATGACGCGCTGCTTGTCCCGGCTCCACTCGCGTTCTTTTTCGGAATCGCGTTTGTCGTGGTCCTGTTTGCCGCGGGCGAGGCCGATTTCGACCTTTACCTTGTTGTTCTTCCAGTACATCGCTGTGGGAACGAGGGTGTAGCCCTTGCGTTCGACGGCGCCGATCAGGCGGTCGATTTCCTCGCGATGCAGTAGCAGCTTGCGGGTGCGCCGGTCTTCCGCGATGACGTGGGTCGACGCGCTGATCAGCGGCGGGATGGATGCGCCGATGAGGAAGATTTCACCATGCTGAACAATGGCATAGCAGCCATCGCCGAAGTTGATTCGACCTGCCCGCAAGGCTTTCAGTTCCCAGCCCTGGAGGGCGATGCCGGCCTCGTAGCGCTGGTCGATGTGGTATTCGTGGCGTGCGCGTTTATTCAGCGCGATCGTGCCGCCGCCGTCCTTTTCGGTGTCCTTTGCTTTTGCTTTTGCCATGTCCGTTAAAATCGGGGAATCGAGTCGTTGATACAAGGCCGGTCAGTCCATCGGCCGGATGATGAAGCTTTGAAGCGCGCCAAGACGAGGTATTCGTGATTCAGATTCGCCGTAGCGCACTGGTGCCGTACACGCCGGCGCAGATGTTCGACCTGGTCAACGATGTGGAAGCATACCCAAAGCGCTTTGCCTGGTGTGACGCCGCCCATGTAATCGAGCGCGACGGCAACGTACTCGTCGCCCGCCTCGACCTGAAATTCGCGGGTTTGCGTCAGAGCTTTACGACACGCAATGTCGCCGAGCGTCCGGAGCGAATGACCATGAAATTCGTGGAAGGACCGTTCAAATCGCTGGACGGCGTGTTCGGCTTCCATCCGTTGGGAGCATCCGGTTGCAAGGTTTCGCTGGAGCTGGATTTCGAATACTCGGGCCTGGGCGGCTCGGTGCTGAAACTCGGATTCCAGGGACTGGCGAACCGGATGGTCGACGATTTCTGCGACGAGGCTCGCCGAACCTATGGTTGATCGTCTCGCCATCGAAGTGGCTTACGCCGGGCCGGAAGGGCAGGTGATCGTTCCCCTGAGCGTGCCTTCCGGTACGACCGTAGGGCAGGCCATCGACCTGGCCCGGGCGTCGGGACTTCCCCCAAGGCTGTCGGTGGACCCGGATCGTCTGGGGATTTTCTCCCGACGGGTCGATGTCACGCGTTTGCTGGAACAGGGAGACCGTGTCGAGATCTATCGTCCGTTGACGATAGATCCCATGGATGCGAGAAGGCGCCGCGCATCGCGCGGCGCCTGATCGTCACTTCTTGGTGTCGTCGTCCGTACTGCCCTTGACGCCCACGCCGAAGCCGCCGCTGTCCTTGTTGTCGTCCTTGGTCTTGGACTTGTCGCCCTGGGTTTCATCCACCGGGTAGTTGGCGTTGTACTTCTTGGCGTCCTTCAACTGCTGCGTCGCGTCGCCGGCGAAGAAATCGCCTTCGGTGCGGACCAGGGTGTCGTTATTGAAGGTCAGGGTAAGGGTGCGCTTGGTCGGTGCGCCGCCGCGGTGCGAGAAGGTCGAGACGTAGTCCCAGCGATTCTGGTCGAACGGCGAGCTGACCGAGGGCGATCCGAGCAGGACGAGCACCTGGCGCTTGGTCAGGCCAGGCTGGAGCTGATCGACGTTTTTCTTGTCGAGCAGGTTGCCCTGCTGCACGTCGGGGGTATAGACGAGGCCACAGCCCGCGATGGCAACTGCCATCATGGCCAAACCCAGCGTGCGGATGAACTTTTGCATGCGTAGTTACGTCCGGATCGTGAAGCTGTCGATGATACACTAAGCGCCTTACGGCACCGCGAGGGGGTCTTATGGATCAGGAAACGAAAGAGCTCCGCAAGGCGGGTCTGAAAGTCACCCACCCGCGCATGCGGATATTGCAGATCTTCGAAGAGGCCGACGAACGTCACCTCACCGCCGAAGATATCTACAAGCGTCTGCTTGCGAACCAGGAGGACATCGGGCTGGCCACGGTCTACCGCGTCCTGACCCAGTTCGAAGCCGCCGGCATCGTGATGAAGCACAACTTCGAAGGCGGGCAGGCCGTTTACGAACTGGACCGTGGCAAGCACCATGACCACATGATCGATGTGGACAGCGGAAAGGTCATCGAGTTCATAAGCGAGGAGATCGAACGTCTCCAGCATCAGATCGCCGAACGCCATGGATATGTGATCGAGGATCACAGTCTGGTGCTCTACGTGCGCCCGAAAAAGCGCAAATAAGCACGTCGCGGGGGCATTTCAGGGGGCGCTGCAAGAGCGCTCCCGAGCGCGATCCCTGCGAAGACGGGCACAGATAAGTACGAATGACGAGGTGGTGTCCGGGAAGGGGGGGGGGGGCGCCGCGATCGTTCGCGTCCGGCATTCGGGAGATCGGGCAGCCCTACCAAGCGCACAAATAAAAACGCCGCCGGTGGACTCCTGTCCACCGGCGGCTTATCCGGCTTTCCCAAGGCTCGGAGATCGCGAATTGCTCGCGGCATCTCCGGTACACCCAAGTACACCGGCGAGGCTGACATCCTGTCGCCTCATCAGGCCAGTCGTCCCCACGACCGACCTGGGCTCGCCGTCTCTCGACGGCGGCTCCCCCACATCGATAATGGGATCGTAACGAAGCGTTCATCGACCCGGTATCGGAAAATTTCCTATAGCTACCCGGAGACGCCCGGTAGTAGCTGTTCCGAGACGGGACCGCTTCGCAGCAGAACGCGTAGATGCAGGCCCCGGATTTCGGGGCGGATGCGGAAGATGCCGCCCAGTGCGGTGATACGGTCGCTCATGCCCTGAAGGCCGCGTCCGCCGCTGTCCAGGCGGACGGGCGCCGGAGCCGGGGGCAGTCCCGCACCGTTGTCGCGTATGTCCAGAAGCGCAAGAGTGACGGCTCCGCGTACGCCAATACGAAGCCGCAGACGGAACTCGCTGGCGCCGGAGTGCCGCACGGCATTGGTGGCGCTTTCCTGGACGACGCGATAGATAGCGGTCAGGGTGTCGTCATCCAGAAGCCTCGGGTCGCCACTCAGGTCCGTACGGTAGTGAATGCCGGCGGCGGCCAGCATGTCCCGAAGCGGGCCCTCGTCCAGCGCGCGCAGCAGGCCGAACTCGTCGAGGACGGAAGGACGAAGGCTGTCCAGCATCCGGTGCAGTGCCCGTCGCATATGGGCCAGGATGCCGTTGATCGAGGTGCCGATATCCTCCAGGCCGGCCTGGCCCAGCCGGCCTTGCGCCAGCTTGATATGGGTCTGGATGGCGGTGAGGTTTTGGCCCAGTTCGTCGTGCAGCTCGGCAGCCATGTGCCGGCGCTGGCTTTCTTCGGCCTGAAGATTGCCGCGGGCGGCGTCGCGCAGCTGACGCGCCAGTTGATCCAGTCGCTGGTTCGCAGAAGCCAGATGCACGTTCTGCTGGGCGACCCGTTCGCTGCTGCGGCGCAGGGCGTCGGTGGCAGCGCCAAGCATCAGCGTGCCCGTGCCCGCCACGGCCAGGAACAGATGCGCCGCGGCGGTCGGCGCGCCCCGGCCCACCATATCGTCGGTGACATTCAGGCCCACGCTGGTGATCAGCATCGCCAGGCCGGCGCCGCGCCAGCCGTGCCGGAACGCGAAGAACAGCACGGGGGCCAGCGACAGTACGCGGGCAAACTGGGGTTGGGGCGAATATTCGGAAAGCGTGACCAGGATCGCCAGCGACGGAAGCATGACCAGCAAACCGTCAAGAAGAAGTTCGGCAAGCGCCGCCTGTGTCGGGCGTTCGCGTGCGATCAGCACCAGCACCGGCACCACCAGCAGAACGCCGAGATAGTTGCCAAGCAGGTCGCTACCGAAGGTGCTGCCCAGCATCTCCACCGGCGCGGCGGGGTGGAGGGACGCCATCATGGCGGCGTTGCCCGCGGTAGCCACCGTGGCGGTGACCATCGCGGAGAGCAGGAGGCGCGCCACGTCCTCGGGGGTATTCAGGCTGGCGTGCAGGTGGGCGCGACGGAGCAGCCAGAGACAGATGGCCGCCATGACCGGCTCGGGGACATCGCCAAGCAGGAAGCCCATGCCGCCGATCGGCATCCCGCTGCGCCATTCGCAGACGGCGCTGCCGGCGATTTCCGCGCCAATGATCCAGCCCCAGTCGCGTGTGCGCATCAGCAGCAACGCGCCGAAGCGCAGGCCGAAGGGCAGGACCCAGTAAGGTTGCTCCGTGGGCCAGAGCAATATCCAGAGGGCGAAGTAGCCTAAGCCGAGCAGGGGTCCGGCGTAGCGATGGAGGACGGTTGGGCGCATGGCGGAATGTTACATGGCGTCCGTTCGTTTCGATTCGGTGTCATGTGCATCCCCAAGCGTACGGTTCGCCTGTTACAGTCCGTTCATGCTGAGAATCGTACTTGTGGACGACCACGCCATCGTGCGTGAAGGTTTCAAAAGGCTCATCGAACTGGAGCCCGATCTCGACGTCGTGGCCGAATGCCGCAACGCCGACGAAGCCGTGGAAGCCGTTACCCAACACAGGCCCGACCTCGTGGCCGTCGACCTGTCGCTGCCCGACGGTAGCGGTCTGCCGTTGATCGAACACCTGGCCAGCATTTCTCCGGACATGCGCATCGTCGTTCTCAGCATGCACGACGGCGAGCCCTACGTATCCGAAGCGCTGCGTCGTGGTGCGAGCGGTTACGTGACCAAGGGCGTGGCACCGGAAGAGCTGGTGGAAGCGCTGCGCTCGGTCATGACGGGCCAGCAATATCTGAGTTCGGATCTTCGCCAGCGTCGTTCGGAACGTCCAAGCATCGAGTTGGACCCGGTCAACCGGCTGACCGCCCGCGAGCGTGAAGTATTCCTGCTTCTCGCGGCTGGCCGCGCCCCGAAACAGGTGGCGGCCGAACTCGGTATCGGTCAGAAGACGATCTACATTCACCGTGCGGCCGTCATGAACAAGCTTGGCGCGGGATCGGAACTGGATCTTTACCGCATGGCCTCGGAGCGGGGACTTATCCGCTCCTGATCGGGCGAGGGAACTCACCGCAACAGCGATTCCCTTGTCGTCAGCCCTGCGCGCTGTCGAGCATCTTCTTCGCGTGGGCCCGTGTTTCGCGGGTGATTTCGACGCCGCCCAGCATGCGCGACAGTTCGTCGCGGCGACCGCCGGCATTCAATACTTCGATTTGCGTATGGGTCGAGTCGCCATCGCTTTGCTTCGAGACAAGCAGATGCGCATGACCCTGCGCGGCGACCTGCGGAAGATGCGTCACGCAAAGCACCTGGACGCTTTCGCCCAGTGCCCGGAGTTTCTGTCCGACTACTTCGGCGACCGCGCCACCGATGCCCGTATCCACTTCGTCGAAGATCATGCAGCCGATCTGATCGTTGCCCAGCGTCGCCACTTCGATGGCAAGGCTGATGCGAGCAAGTTCGCCGCCGGAGGCGACTTTGCGCAGCGGACGCGGCGGCTGGCCGGGGTTGGCGCTGACCAGCAGCTCGCAACGTTCGCGGCCCTGCGGATCGGGATCGTCGCCTTCGGTCGCCTCCAATTGAACCACCAGACGGCCTCCCGTCATGCCCAGCTCGCCCATCAGGCCCGCGACGGCCGTACCGAGCAGGGTTGCCGCATCGAGGCGCGACTTGCTTAGATCGCCCGCGGCGGCGACATAGTCGCTCAGCAGCTTGTCGCGTTCGCGACCCAGCCGGTCCAGCGCGTCGCCCGCGCCTTCGAGTTCGGTCAGGCGCGCGCGTACGTCGTCGGCCTTGGTCGTCAGTTCGCCGATCGGTAGCCGGTAGCGGCGGGAGAGGTCATGCAGATGAGTGAGGTGGGTGTCGACCTCGGCCAGGCGTTCGGGGTCGAGTTCGACGTCCTGTGCGTAGCGGCCGAGACCATCGACGGCTTCACCCACCTGGATTTGCGCGCTGTCGAGCAATTCCAGTATCGGTGCGAGCGTGGCATCCAGTTCGGCCAGCCGGGACAGCTCGGCGTGCGCACGGAGCAGGGCGCGGCCGATGGCGAATTCACTTTCGCCGTCCAGCCATTCGACGACGCCGTTGGCACCTTCGGCCAGCCGTCCGGCATTGGCCAGGCGCCGGTGCTGGGCCTCCAGATCGTCCAGGGCACCGGGAGCCAGCGCCCAGCGGTCCAGTTCTTCCAGTTCGTGAGCCAGTAGTTCGATCTGGCGCTCGCGGTCATCGCCGCCAGACAGCGTACGAATGCGTGCGCCGACGTCGCGCCAGGCGCGCGCCGTATCGCGGACCCGGGCCACGCGTTCTTCGTTTTCCGCATAGGCGTCGAGCAACGCCATCTGGTGCTGGCGCGAAAGCAGGGCCTGGTGCTCGTGCTGTCCGTGGATTTCCAGGATCAGCGAGGCCAGTGTCGACATTTGCGCGAGGCTGGCGGGGCGTCCGTTGATCCACCCGCGCGAACTGCCCTCGGCGCGAATGACGCGACGCAGTTGGCAGGTCTCGCCGTCGTCGAGTTCTTCCTGGCGCAGCCAGTCGGCGGCCAGAGGCAAACCGGTGAGATCGAATTCGGCCGCGAGTTCGGCCCGGTCGCTGCCCGAGCGCACCATGCCCGAATCGGCGCGGGCGCCGGCCAGGAGCATGAGGGCATCGACCAGCAACGACTTGCCGGCACCGGTTTCGCCGCTGACCACGGTGAGACCGGGGCCAAATGCGATTTCGGCTTCTTCGACGACGGCGAACTGACGGACGTACAGCGAGGTGAGCATGGGCACCGGGAGCGCGACGGGACGCCGGCGATTGTAGCGGCTGCGAGTCGCAGGAATCGCGACAGCGTGCGTCGGACTTGCAACCTGCGTTGCCAGACCTTATTCATAGCGTCATAACTGGACATTCCACCGGCCGCCTCGCGCATGAATCCGTTCCAAGGTCACGACATCGATGCTCGCGCGCGACGGCTGCTGCGGTCGCTGATCGCCCAGTATCTGTCCGACGGCGAGCCGGTCGGGTCGCGGACGCTGGCCCGGTCGTCGGGGCTGGAAGTCAGTCCTGCCACCATTCGCAACATCATGGCCGACCTGGAAGAGGCCGGGCTGGTGGCTTCGCCGCACACGTCGGCGGGCCGGATCCCCACGCCACGCGGGCTACGCCTGTTCGTCGACAGCCTTCTGGAACTGAAACCGCTGGCGCGCGAGGACATGGCTTTCCTCCAGCGCGAACTGCCGCCGCACCAGACCAGTACGCGCGATCTCCTGGGCAATGCGTCCAACCTGCTGTCGGCGATGACGCGCTTCGCGGGCGTCGTTTCCGTCCCGCGCCAGGCCGACTTTCCGCTGCGGCACATCGACTTCGTCGGACTGCCCGACGCACGCGTCCTTGTGATCCTCGTCTTTTCGGACAACCAGGTGCAAAACCGGGTGGTCCAGCTGACCAAGCCGATCGAAGCGGGCGAACTCGAGCAGACCGCCAACTATCTCAACAGCCAGTTCACCGGGTTCCGCCTGGCGGACATCCGCGCCCACCTGCTTATCGAACTGCGCGAGGCGGGCAGCCAGCTCAACAGCCTGCTGGCCAGCACGGTCGAGCTGGCCTCTGCTTCGTTCGCGTCCGATGGCGAGGGCGACGATGTCCTCGTCAGCGGCCAGACGAATCTGATGGGTTATTCCGAACTCGCCGATATCGAGCGGCTTCGCGATCTATTCGACGCTTTCCAGCAAAAGCGCGACATGCTTCAGCTGATGGAAATGTGCGTCAAGGCACCGGGTGTCCGACTTTTCATCGGTGAAGAATCGGGTTTCTCCGCCCTCGACGGGTGCAGTGTGGTGACAGCCACTTACGGCGCAGGCGGCCGCATGCTTGGCGCGATCGGAGTTATTGGACCGACGCGTATGGCATATGAGCGCGTCATTCCGGTGGTCCAGGCGACAGCCGGACTGCTCAGCGACGCCTTGAATCGCGCGGCTGCGACCTCATAAACCGCCCCGGGAGGCGGATTTTTCCGCAAACATCGGCCCATCCTGAAGGATCGGGTCTAAGTAGCTGACGTTTGGAGTCCACATGCAGAACAACGAATCCCACGCGCCCGAGCCGGTGCAGGAAGGTACCTTGCCAGGCGACGAGCTAGCCGCCGAGTTCGATGCCCTTACCGGAAAGCTCGCCGCGGCGGAAGCCGAACTCGGGCAGATGCGCGAAACGGTGCTGCGCGAACGTGCCGAGCTGGAAAACCAGCGCCGCCGTTTGCAGCGGGACCTGGACCAGGCGCGTCGATTCGCCAACGAAAAGTTGTTGAGCGAGCTATTGCCGGTGTACGACGCCCTGTATAGCGGGCTGGCGGTGGAAAACAGCGATCTGGATAAAATGCGCCATGGCATCGAACTGACGCTGCAGGCATTGAACAAGGTCGCCGATGGCCATGGTCTGAAGATCGTGAGCCCGTTGCACCAGGCGTTCAATCCGGAGCATCACCAGGCGATCCAGGCGATCGATTCGAATGAGCACGCTCCCGGCACCGTGGTCAGCGTTCTGCAGAAGGGTTTCGTCCTGAATGACCGTTTGCTGCGTCCGGCGCTGGTCGTCGTAGCGAAAGACGCCGACTGAACGAATACCCGGCGCGCGTTCGTCACGCAGCGCCGCGGCGTCTGAAAAGTATTGAAACATTGGGGCCTAGCCCCACCTAGAAACCAGTCGCGGCCGCGGGGGCCGCATAAAATTTTTGGAGCAACGTGACATGGCCAAGATCATCGGCATCGACCTCGGTACGACCAACTCCTGCGTCGCAGTGATGGAAGGTTCGACCGCACGCGTCATCGAAAACTCGGAAGGCGATCGCACCACGCCGTCCATCATCGCCTTTACGAAGGACGGTGAAGTCCTGGTCGGCGCGCCGGCCAAGCGCCAGGGCGTGACCAATCCAAAGAACACCTTCTACGCGGTGAAGCGCCTCATCGGTCGCAAGTTCACCGACGCCGAAGTGCAGAAAGATATCAAGATCGTTCCCTACAAGATCGTTGCACACGACAACGGCGACGCGTGGGTGGAAACGTCCGACGGTAAAAAGATGCCGCCTTCGGAAATCTCCGCGAAGGTCCTGATGAAGATGAAGAAGACCGCCGAGGACTATCTTGGCGAGCCCGTCACCGAGGCGGTCATCACGGTGCCGGCCTACTTCAACGACAGCCAGCGCCAGGCGACCAAGGACGCGGGCCGGATCGCGGGCCTCGACGTCAAGCGCATCATCAACGAGCCGACCGCGGCCGCGCTGGCCTATGGCATCGACAAAAAAGACAACAAAGACCGCAAGATCGCGGTTTACGATCTGGGCGGCGGCACGTTCGACGTGTCGATCATCGAGATCGCGGAAGTCGACGGCGAGAAGCAGTTCGAAGTGCTTGCCACCAATGGCGACACCTTCCTGGGCGGCGAAGATTTCGACGTAAAGGTCATCGACTATCTCGTCGAGGAATTCAAGAAGGAGCAGGGCATCGACCTGCGCCAGGATCCGCTGGCACTGCAGCGTCTGAAGGACGCCGCCGAGCGCGCGAAGATCGAACTGTCCTCGTCGCACCAGACCGACGTCAACCTGCCGTACGTCACGGCGGACGCGTCGGGCCCGAAGCATCTGAATATCAAGCTGACCCGCGCCAAGCTGGAATCGCTGGTGGAAGACCTCGTCAAGCGCACTGTCGAACCGTGCCGCACCGCGTTGAACGACGCCGGCCTGCGTGTGTCGGACATCGACGAAGTGCTGCTGGTCGGCGGTCAGACCCGCATGCCCAAGGTGCAGGAAGCGGTGAAGGACTTCTTCGGCAAAGAGCCGCGCAAGGACGTCAATCCGGATGAGGCCGTCGCTGTCGGCGCCGCGATCCAGGGCGGCGTGCTGGGCGGTACGGTCAAGGACGTGCTGCTGCTCGACGTGACTCCGCTATCGCTGGGTATCGAGACGATGGGTGGTGTGTTCACCAAGCTGATCGAGAAGAACACGACGGTTCCGACCAAGGCATCGCAGACCTTCTCCACGGCCGACGACAACCAGACCGCGGTGACCGTGCACGTGCTGCAGGGTGAGCGCGACCGAGCCAAGTTCAACAAGTCGCTGGCCAAGTTCGACCTCACCGGCATCGACGCCGCGCCGCGTGGCATGCCGCAGGTCGAAGTCACCTTCGACATCGACGCCAACGGCATCATCCACGTGTCGGCCAAGGACAAAAAGACCGGCAAGGAGCAGAAGGTCGAGATCAAGTCCGGTTCGGGCCTTACCGAGGACGAGATCAAGCGGATGGTCGAGGACGCGGAAGCGAATCGCGAAGAAGACAAGAAGTTCCAGGAACTGGTCTCGGTGCGCAACAAGGCCGACCAACTCGTCCACGGTACGCGCAGCCAGCTCAAGGAGCACGGCGGCAAGATCCCGGCCGAGCAGCTCGCCAGCATCGATAGCGCCGTCTCGGACCTCGAGAAGGTGAAGGACACCGACGACAAGTCGGCCATCGAGGCGAAGATTGCCAACCTCGAGCAGGTCGCCCAGGCGCTTTACGCCGCGGCGCAGTCCGGCGGTGCGGAAGCCGACACCGGGCACCAGTCGGCACCGGGTGGCGGTTCGGCCCAGCCCGACGACGTGGTCGATGCCGAGTTCACGGAAGTCAAGGACGACAAGAAATAAATCCGTGAAGCATGAATGCTGAGCAATAAGTAGAATCCGCGCGGGCCCCCGTGGGCCCGCGTGGTTTTTTGGAGGCAGGGAATGTCGCGTTGCGACCGGTTGATAAGCAAATGAGCAAGCGCGATTACTACGAAATCCTTGGGGTCGAACGTTCGGTCACCGAGGTCGAGCTCAAGAAGTCGTTTCGTCGCATTGCGATGAAGTGTCACCCTGACCGCTGCCCGGACGATCCGGGAGCGCAGGAAAAATTCAAGGAAGCCAAAGAGGCCTACGAAATTCTTGCCGATGCGCAGAAGCGCGCGGCATACGACCAGTACGGCCACGCCGCGTTCGAAGGCGGTGGCTTCGGTCGTGGCGGTGGCGCCGGGTTCGGCGACGTCGGCGATATCTTCGGCGATATGTTTGGCGACATCTTCGGCGGTGGCGGCGGCCGGCAGCGCGCGCGTCGCGGTTCCGATCTTCGCTACATCATGGATCTCGATCTCGAAGAAGCCGTGTTCGGCGTCGAGAAGAAGATCGACGTGCCCACCCAGGTCAACTGCCAGCACTGCAACGGCACCGGATCGGAAGACGGAAAAGTGCGTACGTGCAGCACGTGCCACGGTCACGGCCGCGTGCGCATGCAGAACGGTATCTTCTCCATCCAGCAGGCATGCCCCACGTGCCACGGCAGCGGCCAGGCTATCGAGAAGCCCTGCAAGAAGTGCCATGGCGAAGGCCGGCTCGAAGAGTCGCGCACGTTGTCGGTACGCATTCCCGCAGGCGTCGACAATGGCGACCGCATCCGTCTGACGGGGCAGGGCGAGGCCGGTCCGGCGGGTTCGCCGGCAGGCGATCTCTACGTGGAAGTGCGCGTGCGCGAACACGCCATCTTCCAGCGCGACGGCAGCGATCTTTACTGTGAAGTGCCGATCCGTTTCGCGCAGGCCGCACTGGGTACCGATCTGAACGTGCCGACGCTGGAAGGCGACATCGCGATCGATGTGCCACCCGAAACCCAGACCGGGCATCAATTCCGTCTGCGCGGACGCGGCGTGAAATCGGTGCGGGGCGGCCGTACGGGCGATCTCATCTGCACCGTCGTGGTCGAGACGCCAGTACGCCTGACGAAGGAGCAGCGCGAACTGCTGCAACAGCTGGAAGCCACGTTCGATGGTGCCGATGCGGGCAAGCACACGCCACGCTCGACGACCTTCATCGATGGCGTCAAGCAGTTCTGGTCGCGCGTTACGGGTTGATCGCCAACGCCGTCGCTCTCCTGCACAAAAGAGCGATGGCGCGGCACTCTTGCTAGCATGCGTGTTTGATCCCGGAGTTCCCTGCATGACCCGTGCCCTACGTCTCGCCATCAGCGGCGCCTCCGGGCGCATGGGGACGGCATTGCTGTCCCTCGTGCGCGGCGATGCGCGGTTCGAACTGGTGCATGCCACGGTCACGCCGGATTCCGTTCATGCCGGCAAGCCCGTTTTCCTCGACGCGGTTCATCAGTTGCGTTTCGTCTCCGGCTGGGCCTCGGCACCGGCCATCGACGTCGTCATCGATTTCAGCGGTCCGGCGGGTCTCGCTGCCGCGCTCGATCATTGTGAAGCCCACGGTATCGCGCTGGTCACAGGCACCACTGGCCTCGACGGCGAACTGGATCAGCGGCTGACCAAGGCAGCCGAGCGCATCGCTGTGCTGCGTGCCGCCAATTTCAGTCTTGGCGTTGCCGTTCTTACCCGTCTGCTGAAAGAAGCCGCGTCGGCGCTCAGGAGCTGGGATCTCGATATCGTCGAAGCGCATCACGGACGCAAGGAAGATGCGCCCTCGGGCACCGCGCTGGCGCTCGGCGAAGCCGCGGCCGCGGCACGCGGCGCGACGCTGGACGAACTGGCCGTCTACGCACGCGAAGGCCGTCCCGGCGCGCGTGAAGCCGGCACGATCGGCTTCGCCGTCGTCCGTGGTGGCGATATCGTCGGCGAACACACAGCGATGCTCATGGGGCAGGGCGAGCGCGTGGAACTGTCGCATCGCGCGACGGACCGCTCGATCTTCGCCCGCGGTGCGCTGGAATCGGCGGCCTGGATCGCCGGCCGCGCCCCGGGCGCATGGTCGATAGACGATGTGATCGCCTCGAAAATCTAGCCGTCTCCCGCTCGCTTTTTTTGTAGGAGCCCGCTCGCGGGCGAAAGCCAACGGAGCGGCGATGCTGTGTGCAACATCCGCAGCCCACAGATCGGGCTCGCGGATATGAGCATCCGTCTTCCTCGCCCTGTTGGCTTTCGCACCGTCATTGATCTTTTGCTTGGCACAAGCCCGCAAACGAGCTCCTACAGGGAGGGGGAGGGGCGGAGGATCGCGCCCCGTGCTAACATCCGCCCCGATGTCATTGGGGAGTAGCCATCCTCGTTCCCCCTGAGGAGTTCGCGTCAACAGACTTGGCGGCCTTGTGCCCCATGGTGCGAACGGTAATCGTCACTTCGGTGACGGTCCGCCCGGCGAGACCTTTGGCCATCGACATGCTCACCCGAGCCGGGCGAGCGGTGTCGTTGCGCCATCGGTATACGCTCGCCCGGCTCAGACAAACGCATGCTTCTGACATGTTTCCTCTTTCTCGTTTCCGCGGGCGCGATTTATTTCGCCTGCGAGTACTTCGTCAATGGCGTCGAATGGTTCGGGCGCAAGCTCAGCCTTGGCGCCACCGCGACGGGTACCGTCCTGGCCGCCTTCGGGACGGCACTGCCTGAAAGCGCGGTGACCTTCGTCGCCGTGATGTTCGGCAAGACGCCGGAAGCGAAAGACATCGGTGTCGGTGCGGCATTGGGCGGCCCGCTGGTCCTGGCAACCATCGCCTATGCGGTGGTCGGCTTTGCACTGTTTCTGAATCAGCGACGGCTGAAGCGCGCCGACGATCGCATCCGCGTCGACCACAAGCGTCTCGCGCGCGATCAGTCCTGGTTCCTCGGCATCTTCGTCGTGAAGGTGGGTCTGGGTCTGGTGGCGTTCGCATGGAAACCCTGGCTCGGCGTGTTGTTCATCGCCTCGTACGGTCTTTACGTGTGGCGGGAGATGCGCGACGACGACAGTGCGCCGGAAGGCGAAGAAGACCTGGAACCCCTGAAATTCCGCCCCGGCGTGCCGGATCCCAGCATGGCGTGGGTGGCGACGCAGACCCTGCTCGCGTTGGTCGTGATCGCCATCGCCTCGCGAACCTTCGTGGGGCAACTGGAGGCTATCGGCGAGGCGTTCGCGCTGTCGCCGCATCTGGTAGCGCTGGTACTCAGCCCGGTCGCCACCGAGCTTCCGGAAACCGTCAACGCGTTGATCTGGGTACGTCAGGGCAAGGAACGGCTGGCGCTTGCCAATATTTCGGGCGCGATGATGATCCAGGCGACGATCCCGAGTTCGCTCGCCCTGTTCGCCACGCCATGGCTATTCGACGCACCGCTGATCGTTGCCGGTGCGATCACCGGCGTCGCGGTCGTCTTCCTCTGGATCATGTTCCGTCGCGGTGACGTAAGCGCGCGCTGGCTGATGCCGATCGGTTTGCTATACGGCGTGTTCGCCGCCTACGTGGCCTGGCATTTCACGAGCTAGCAAGATACCGCACGCCCTGTGGGAGCCCGCTTGCGGGCGAAAGCCAACGGAGCGAAGCAGACGGATGCTCACATTCGCGAGCCCGATCTGCGGGTTGCGGATGTCACGCACCGCATTTCCGCTCCGTTGGCTTTCGCACCGCCATTAGATCTTTTGCTTGGCACTAACCCGCAAGAGGGCTCCTACAGGGTCGTACTGCGCTTAATCCTTATGCGAAGCGCTCCGGTCCCGGCCCGCACCCAGCCGGCGATCCCACTTGCCGAAGATCTTCTTGAAAACCCGCGAGAACTTGCCGCGTTTGGTCTTGCGCAGCTTTTCCTCTTCGCTGGTGAGCCACGCGACCTGGATGACGCGTCGCTCGCCTTCGTAAGGCAGGTGCCCGTGGAAGGAGTTTTCGGTGCGGCGGAAGACGGCGAATTCGCCGAACAGCGGTTTCAGCTCGGGCGCGACGATGTCGTCGATGTTGTCGATGCCGCGCAGGAAGCGCAGGCAGCCGTCGCTGGTATCGGGCCACTGCTGGTTCAGATAGATCAGCGCCGTGGCCACCTTCGACTTGCTGTCGGTGTGGATGGTGCCGTGACGCCGGTTCAGCAGTTTGCAAAGGGTGATCAGGGTCGGATACTGGCCCAGGTTTTCGATGCCCAGGTGCCGGCCGATGGCCGCGGCGAAGGCCGGGGAGCTCATCTGCTCGACCAGCTCGTTCACCGAGGGGCCGCAGTCGCTGGCATCGTAGGGAAAGAAGCCGGCACTGGTGTACTGCGGGAAATCGCGCTCCAGGTCACTGCGCGCGTCGTCGGGTAACTGGCCGTGCGCGATCATGAACGGAAACGGCTCGCTGCGGACGTCGGTGTCGGAGCGGTCCAGGCGGGCGGGATCGAGCAGCATGGGATCGGTATCTTCGGGATATGTCGTTGCGTTCATTGTATCCGTGTTACAGCGTATCGTCCGTGGCACCGCTCACTGTAATAATGGTTGCTGCAACGCAACGGTAACGGTGGACAGAAAGGCCCGCTACACCTATCATTCTGTCCCGCCCACGATCCTTATCCCCAAGGTCCACGAGCCGCTTAACGCTGGCTTGCGGACCTTGCTGCACCTGAAGGCGGCCTTTCTCATGCGTACTCCCGCTCTGCTTGCCCTCGAAGATGGCAGCGTGTTCCACGGCCACGCGGTCGGTGCCCGCGGTGAAACCGTCGGCGAAGTGGTTTTCAACACTTCCATGACCGGTTACCAGGAGATCCTCACGGACCCCTCCTACTCGCGCCAGATCGTTACCCTTACCTATCCGCACATCGGCAACACCGGGACGAACCCGGTCGACGTCGAGTCCGACCGCGTCCATGCGGCGGGCCTGATCGTGCGCGACGTGCCGCGCCTGGCCAGTAACTGGCGCAGCGTCGAGCCGCTACCCGCGTATCTCGAGCGTCAGGGCATCGTCGCCATTGCCGGTATCGACACCCGTCGTCTTACCCGCATCCTTCGCGAGAAGGGCGCGTTGGCCGGCTGCATCGTCGCCGGCGAGAGCATCGATGCCGAGGCCGCGCTGGCGAAGGCTCGCGCCTTCCCGGGCCTGAATGGCATGGACCTCGCGAAAGTCGTCAGCACCACGAAGACCTTCCAGTGGTCCGAAGGTGTGTACGACCTCGACAAGACGGCCTTCTACAACGCGCCCAAGCGCTTTCGCGTGGTGGCCTACGACTTCGGCGTGAAGCAGAACATCCTGCGCCTGCTCGCCAGCCGTGGCTGCGACATCACGGTCGTGCCCGCCCAGACGCCCGCGAAGGACGTCCTCGCCATGAATCCGGACGGCGTGTTCCTCGCCAACGGCCCGGGCGATCCGGCCGCATGCGACTACGCCATCGACGCCACGCGCGACATCCTGGAAACCAGGTTGCCGCTCTTCGGCATCTGCCTCGGTCACCAGATCATGGCGCTGGCGCTTGGCGCGACGACGCTGAAGATGAAATTCGGCCATCACGGCGCGAATCATCCGGTGAAGGATCACGATAGCGGCCGCGTGCTGATCAGCTCGCAGAACCATGGCTTCGCGGTCGACGCGTCGACCCTGCCGACGAATGTGCGCATCACGCACACCTCGTTGTTCGACGGTTCCCTGCAGGGCTTCGCGCTTACCGACCGGCCGGCCTTCTGCTTCCAGGGCCATCCGGAAGCGAGCCCGGGTCCGCAGGACCTCGATTACCTGTTCGACCAGTTCATTGCCTCGATGGAGCAGCACGGCAAGACGAAGGCGTCCTGACGCCGCCTTGCCGCCCGGGTGGCCTCACGGCCACCCGCTGACCCCAACGCCTGCGAAAGCGAGAAACCCATGCCAAAGCGCTCAGATCTAAAAACCATCCTCGTCATCGGCGCCGGTCCGATCGTCATCGGTCAGGCCTGCGAGTTCGATTACTCCGGCGCCCAGGCTTGCAAGGCGCTGCGCGAAGAGGGTTACCGCGTCGTCCTGGTCAATTCGAACCCGGCGACGATCATGACCGACCCGGACACCGCCGACGCGGTGTACATCGAGCCGATCAACTGGCAGACCGTCGAGCGCATCATCGCGAAGGAGCGCCCGGATGCGGTGCTCCCGACGATGGGCGGCCAGACCGGTCTCAACTGCGCACTCGATCTGGCCGACAACGGCGTGCTCGAGAAGTACAACGTCGAACTGATCGGCGCGTCGCGCGATGCCATCCGCATGGCCGAGGACCGCGACCTGTTCCGCAAGGCCATGGCCGAGATAGGCCTGGACTGTCCGAAGGCAGGCGTGGCGCGCTCGATGGAGCAGGCGCTCGAAATCCAGACGACCGTCGGCTATCCGACGATCATCCGTCCCAGCTTCACGCTCGGCGGCTCGGGCGGCGGCATCGCTTACAACAAGGAAGAATTCGTCGAGATCATCGGTCGCGGTCTCGAGCTCTCGCCCGTGCACGAAGTCCTCGTCGAGGAATCGGTGCTGGGCTGGAAGGAATTCGAGATGGAAGTGGTTCGCGACAGCGCGGACAACTGCATCATCGTGTGCTCGATCGAGAACTTCGATCCGATGGGCGTGCACACCGGCGACTCGATCACGGTCGCGCCGGCACAGACGCTTACGGACAAGGAATACCAGCGCCTGCGTAACGCATCCATCGCGGTGCTGCGCAAGATCGGCGTCGACACCGGCGGTTCCAACGTCCAGTTCGGTATCAATGCCGAAGACGGCCGCGTCGTGGTCATCGAGATGAATCCACGCGTGTCGCGCTCGTCGGCGCTGGCCTCGAAGGCCACGGGCTTTCCGATCGCCAAGGTGGCTGCGAAGCTCGCCGTCGGTTACACGCTGGACGAACTGAAGAATGACATTACGGGCGGTCTTACCCCTGCGTCGTTCGAGCCTTCCATCGACTACGTCGTCACCAAGATTCCGCGCTTCGCGTTCGAGAAGTTCCCGGCTGCCGATGCGCGCCTTACCACGCAGATGAAGTCGGTCGGCGAAGTGATGGCCATGGGCCGCACTTTCCACGAATCGCTGCAGAAGGCGCTTCGCGGTCTGGAAATCGGCAAGAACGGCCTCAACCCGACCGGCCTCGATATCGGTAGCGAAGAAGGATTCCAGACGCTCAAGCGCGAACTGCGCGAGCCGCGCCCGGACCGCGTATTCCATGTCGCCGATGCATTCCGTGCAGGCCTGAGCCTGCAGGAAGTCCACGACCTCACGCGCATCGACCCCTGGTTCCTTGCCGCGTTCGAAGACATCGTGATGACCGAGGGCGAAGTCCAGCGCCAGGGCATGGCATCGCTCGACGAGCCGCGCATGCGCGAACTCAAGCGCATGGGCTTCTCCGATGCGCGCCTTGCCGAACTGGCCAGCACCGACGAAGCCGCTGTCCGTCGTCTTCGTCACACGCTCGGCGTGCGTCCCGTCTATAAGCGCGTCGACTCGTGCGCCGCCGAGTTCGCCACCACCACCGCGTACATGTTTTCCACGTACGAGGAAGAGTGCGAAGCCAACCCGACCAACCGCGACAAGATCATCGTGCTTGGCGGCGGTCCGAACCGCATCGGCCAGGGTATCGAGTTCGACTACTGCTGCGTGCACGCGGCGCTCGCCCTGCGCGAGGACGGGTTCGAGACCATCATGGTCAACTGCAACCCGGAAACCGTGTCGACCGATTACGACACCTCCGATCGCCTGTACTTCGAGCCGCTGACGCTGGAAGACGTGCTCGAGATCGTCGACCTCGAGAAGCCGAAGGGCGTCATCGTGCAGTACGGCGGCCAGACGCCGCTGAAGCTTGCGCGTGCGCTCGAAGCCGCCGGCGTGCCGGTCATCGGCACCAGTGCCGACTCGATCGACCTGGCCGAAGATCGCGAACGCTTCCAGCAGCTGATCGAACGCGTGAAGCTGAAGCAGCCGCCGAACCGTACGGCGCGCAATGCCGACGAAGCGCTGACCCTGGCGCGCGAGATCGGTTACCCGCTGGTCGTGCGTCCGAGCTACGTGCTCGGTGGCCGCGCGATGGAAATCGTCTACGACGATGCCGACCTGTCGCGTTACATCCGCGAAGCCGTGCAGGTGTCGAACGATTCCCCGGTGCTGCTCGACCGCTTCCTCGACCATGCGGTCGAAGTCGACGTCGACATCGTCGCCGATGCGGAGGGCAACGTGCTTGTCGGCGGCATCATGGAACATATCGAAGAAGCCGGCGTGCACTCGGGCGATTCGTCCTGCTCGCTGCCGCCGTACTCGCTGTCGCAGGAAGTGCAGGACGAGATGCGCCGCCAGGTCACGTTGCTGGCCCGCGAGCTCAAGGTCATCGGCCTGATGAACACCCAGTTCGCCATTCAGGGCGACGATGTGTTCATCCTCGAAGTGAATCCGCGCGCTTCGCGTACGGTGCCGTTCGTGTGCAAGGCCACGGGTGTCTCGCTCGCCAAGGTCGCCGCGCGTGCCATGGCCGGTCGCACGCTTGCCGACCAGGGCGCGACGAAGGAAGTCATTCCGTCGTACTACTCGGTGAAGGAAGCGATCTTCCCGTTCCTGAAGTTCCAGAACGTCGATCCGATCCTCGGTCCCGAAATGCGCTCAACCGGCGAAGTGATGGGTGTCGGCCGCACGTTCGGTGCCGCGTTCGCTCGCGGTCACGAGGCAGCCGGTATCAAGGCGCCGCCGAAAGGCAAGGTCTTCCTGTCGGTGCGCGACGCGGACAAGGATCGCCTGCTGCCGATCGCCCAGGATGTCGCCAAGCGCGGTTACGCGCTGGTCGCGACCGAAGGCACGGCCGCGTTCCTGAAGCAGAACGGCGTTGCCTGCGAACGCATCAACAAAGTGCTGGAAGGCCGTCCGCACATCGTCGATCTGATCAAGAACGGCGATGTCGTCTATATCGTCAACACGACGGAAGGCAAGCAGGCGATTTCCGATTCGTTCTCCATCCGTCGCGAAGCGCTCCAGCAGCGCGTGACGTATTCCACGACCGTTGCCGGTGCGCGTGCCCTCGTGCATTCGCTGGACTTCCACGCCAATGGCGAAGTCAACAGCCTGCAGGAACTGCACAAGGAGCTTCACTCGTGAGCCGTCCTCCCATGACCAAGAAGGGTTCCGAGCGCCTGCGCACGGAGCTTGAATTCCTGAAGGGCCCGAAGCGTCAGGAGATCATCGCCGCTGTCGCGGAGGCGCGTGCGCACGGTGACCTGAAGGAAAACGCCGAGTACCACGCGGCTCGCGAGATGCACGGTTTCAACGAAGGACGCATCAGCGAACTGGAAGCCGGCCTGTCCAATTCCGAAGTGATCGACACCGAGCGTCTCGGTGCCGGCAAGCGTGTCGTATTCGGTGCGATCGTCGATCTCGAAGACGAAGACTCGGGCGACAAGGTCACCTACCAGATCGTTGGCGACCTCGAAGCCGACATCAAGCAGCGACTGATTGCCGTGTCGTCGCCGATCGCTCGCGCCCTCATCGGCAAGAACGAAGGCGACAGCTTCGAATTCACCGCGCCCAACGGCGTAAAGAATTACGAAATCACGGGTGTTCGTTACACCTGATCCGGTGTTTCGGCGATATTAAAGAGGCCGCGCAAGCGGCCTTTTTTTGTTCTTCACGTACTTCGGGGAGGGCTCGGCTTCGCCATCGCGGTAGTGCTGGGACGCCGCGGGGAGAGCCGTCGGCCACCCCCCTCGACGCTCCGGCTTCACCGTCGCTCGGGAAGGGAGAGCCGCTGTGCGGCTTGTGTCTGATGGCTGCGCCCCGCCGCGCTCGGTTGCGCAAGTCGCGTCGAGGGGGGGGCGACGGCTCTTCCGACTGTTGCGGTCACGTGGAGGAAAGCAGCGCGTCGACGCATGGATAACCGCATCGCTTACCCCCGATAGCGTATGGTGGGCGGCGCGCTGGCGTTGAAGAGTGTCTTCGACGAAGTGGCGGACGGACAATCACAATGCGGCTATCGGCACCATTCGACGATGCGGTTATCGATAGCCTCATCGACAGCCGCTGGTGCACGATCGAGGGATTCCTCGACCAGGCGACGACGCGATCGCTGGCGGCAAGCTGCAGGGGATTCGCCGATGCCGATGGGCTGCAGCTCGCCGGCGTCGCCAGGGAGTCGCGGCACGGACCGAGCCGGGGCGACCATACGCGATGGTTGCGGGATACCGGTCTTTCGACCGGAGAGCGTGCCTATCTACGGAGACTGAATGCGCTGAGGCGTTTTCTTTCGCGGGGCCTCATGGTCCGGATGGCCGATGTCGAAGCTCACTACGCCTTGTACAAGCCCGGGGCAGGGTATTCGCGTCACCTCGACTGTCCGGGCGACGACTTTTCCAGAATCGTCTCGACGGTTTTCTATCTCAACGAGAACTGGCTGGATGCCGATGGCGGCGCACTCCGGCTCTATTTCGACGGCGAGGCACCTCGCGACATCATGCCTGTCGCGGGCACGCTCGTCCTTTTCCTTTCGCGCTACATCGAGCACGAGGTCATGACCGCCACGGTGCCGCGCATGAGTATCGCCTCGTGGATGCGCCACGGGTCGACGCCGAAGCTTCGTAGTTAAGGGTGCGGCGGCTTGTAGCGCCCCTCATTCGACCATCGTCGGGTGGTATGTCTGGCAAACCCACTTAAGATGCGCTAACAACGGCATTCTCATGGGTGGGGGTAAGCATGTCGGTCGTCACTGAGGGCGCCAACGCGGCGCCGGGTTTGCTCGCGCGCGAACGCACTATTGCGGGTCCGAAGTTCAATCGCTGGCTGGTGCCGCCCGCGGCGCTGGCCATCCATCTGTCCATCGGTATGGCCTACGGGTTCTCCGTCTTCTGGTTGCCGATGACGAAGCTGGTGCCCGGAGCCGATGCGGCTGTCTGCGCCAGTCAGGGGTTCATCGACCAGCTGACCACGACGAGCTGCAACTGGACGGTACCGTCGGTCAATCATATCTTCGAAACCTTCATCGCCATGCTCGGACTAGCGGCTGCGATCTGGGGCGGCTGGCTCGAGCACGCCGGTCCGCGCAAGGCGGGTTTCATCGCCGCGTTGTGCTGGGGCGGCGGCCTGGTGCTGGGTGGTATCGGTGTCGCTATCCACCAGTTGTGGCTCGTGTATCTGGGTTGCGGCTTATTGGGCGGCGTAGGGCAGGGGCTGGGTTACATCACGCCGGTATCCTCGCTGATCAAATGGTTTCCCGACCGGCGTGGCCTTGCCACGGGTTTCGCGATCATGGGGTACGGCGGCGGTGCGATGATCGGCGCGCCCATTGCCGTGAAACTCATGGACGTCTTCAAGGTAAACGACGTGCCCGGCGTGGCCACCACGCTGATGTGCATGGGCGCGATTTACTTCGTCGCCATGTCGCTGGGCGCATTCGGATTCCGCGTTCCGCCCGTCGGCTGGAAACCCGCCGGCTGGGCGCCCGCACCGGCGGCCGCGAAGTCCAGTCTCATCTCCGCTCATCACGTGCATCTGAATCGTGCATGGAAAACGCCGCAGTTCTGGCTGTTGTGGGGCGTGTTGTGCATGAACGTCACGGCCGGCATTGGCGTGATCTCCATGGCCAGTCCGATGTTGCAGGACGTATTCGGCGGGCGGCTCGTTGGCGTCACCGACACATCCGCGCTCACCGTGGCGCAGAAAGCCGCGATCGCGGCGGCTGCGGCGGGTCTGGTCGGTCTCATCAGTCTTTTCAACAGCGCGGGTCGTCTGGCCTGGGCATCCGCGTCGGATTATCTGGGTCGCAAGACGACGTACTTCATTTTCTTCGCGCTGGGCGTCGTGCTCTATTGCCTGCTGCCGACTCTTGGGCATCTGGGTATGGCGGCGCTGTTCGTTGCCACCGTCTGCATCATTCTGTCGATGTATGGCGGCGGTTTCGCGACGGTCCCGGCGTATCTGGCGGATATCTTCGGTACGCAAATGGTCGGCGCCATCCATGGTCGCCTGTTGACGGCCTGGTCGGTGGCGGGTGTCGTGGGGCCGGTATTGATCGCAGGTGTGCGCGAGGCGCAACTGGGTGCGGGTGTGGCGAAGAATCTCGTCTACGACCGGACGCTTTATATCCTGGCCGGGCTGCTGCTGGTCGGCTTCATCTGCAATCTGCTGGTTCGCCCGGTCGATCCGAAGAACCACATGACGGACGACGAGCTGCGCCATGAGCGTTCGCTGCAACATGAAGCGCTGGCGACCGAGAGCAGTGTGGCGGATGCGGCGCGTGGATCATTCGGCGGCATCGGCGTACTCGCATGGCTGGCCGTAGGCATCCCGTTCCTGATTGGCGTGTGGATCGCACTGAGCAAGGCGGCGGCGTTGTTCTAGCCGCGGCATTGTTCTGTTCTCTGTGGGAGCAGAGGGCTGCAGTGACCATAAAAAAAGGCCGCATAAGCGGCCTTTTCTTTAAAACCCGTCGCAGCTGCAATTAGCGCTGACGAGCCTTGAAACGGGGATTGCTCTTGCAGATTACGAACACTTTGCCGCGACGGCGCACGACTTTGCAGTCACGGTGACGCGACTTCGCGGACTTCAAAGAGGAAAGCACCTTCACGGCCAGCTCCTAAAACTACGAACGAGGGAAAACCGGAATTCTAGCTTAGCCATCGACTTAGCACAAGCCTAACGACACGCGCGATTCCCGGACCGTGCGTAGAAAGCTTTCCAGCACGGGGGACGTATTGTCCGCGCGACTGGCCACTGCAAGCAAGAGGTTGGCGTCGGGATCGTCCACGGGAACGAAGGCGACGCCCGCCAGATGGACGACCCGCAGCGAGCCGGGCACCAGGGCGAGGCCGAGACCCGCCGCCACCAGAGGCAGCAACGCCGTGACCAACTGGGCTTCCTGGCGGATGTTCGGCCGGAAGCGGGCTTTGCTGGCCAGCAGCATCAGGCGGTCGTAGAGGGTGGCCGCCAGGATGCGTGGCTGTGCGATGAAGCGTTCGCCGGCCAGTTCCGACATGCGCAGCGAGGGACGATTGGCCAGGCGGTGCCCCGCGGGCATGGCGATGACCAGTGGCTCGCGATCGATGATTTCGACGTTCAGCTGCCGCGCATTGCCGACACCCGAGGGCTCGGCCCGCAGTAGTCCCACGTCGATCTGGCCGCTCAGCAGGGCGTCGTACTGGGCCCCGGTATACATCTCGCCCAGCTGGACACTAACGCCGGGGGCCGCTTGTGTGAAACGGAGCAAGGTTTCCGGCAACGCGGGATGGAATGATACGGAGACCGAATAGGCCAGTCGCAAGTGGCCGGTAAATCCGGCGGCGGCCTCGGTTACCAGGGTGCGTGCGGCGTCTGCCCGGGAAAGGATCGCCCTGGCCTCGATCAGGAAAAGCCGGCCCGGTTCGGTCAGTGCCACCCGGCGCTTCGTGCGGTCGAACAGGCGCACCCCCAGGTCGCTTTCCAGCGACTGGATCTGCTGCGAAAGCGGCGGCTGCGAGATGTGTAGCCGCTGGGCCGCCTGAGTAAAGCTCAGGGTGTCGGCCACTTCGACGAAATAACGCAGTTGCCGCAGATCGAACATAGTCGGAAACCGTATAAGTATCGGTCGAAATATATATTGGATCGGGACTTGGATCGAGGATAATATTCTCCTCGGCCTACCACCAACCCCTCCCCCTGGGTCGGTAGGTCCCTCGCCCCGCATCGACGCTAATCCGCAACATCCGGCTATCCTCCCCCCCGAAGCCGATGTTGACGCGTCCTCTGCGGGGCGACTTTCTTTTTGGCGCTCGAGCATCTCGCGCCTCCGATACGGTGGACCTTGATCGCTCTGTTGTAGGAGCCCGCTTGCGGGCGAAAGCCAACGGAGCGGCGATGCTGTGCGTGACATCCGTAGCCCACGGAACGGGCTCGCGGATGTGAGCATCCATCTTCCTTGCCCTGTTGGCTTTCGCCCGCAAGCGGACTCCTACAACAGAGCGGTAGGCGTCACCTAAAAGAAGGCCGCCGGTCAGGCCGCCAACGCTGTCCGGAACGAACACCCCGTCGCGTCCCGAACCTTAGCCTCATCGACGTCGGGCGCGAGCTCGATCAGCGTCAACCCACCGCCGTCCACATCGAACACGCACAGGTCGGTGATGATCCGGTTGACCACGGCCTTGCCGGTCAGCGGCAGGTTGCACTCGGTCAGGATTTTCGGCGAGCCGTCTTTCGCGTTGTGTTCCATCACGACCACCACGCGCTTCACGCCAGCGACCAGATCCATCGCGCCGCCCATGCCCTTGACCATCTTGCCGGGCACCATCCAGTTCGCGATGTCGCCTTCGCAGGTGACCTGCATGGCGCCGAGAATCGAAATGTCGATGTGGCCACCGCGAATCATCGCGAACGAATCGGCGCTGCTGAAGAACGAGGCACCCGGGCGGGCCGTGACGGTCTGCTTGCCGGCATTGATGAGGTCGGCATCCACTTCCTCTTCGGTGGGGAAGGGGCCGATGCCGAGCAGTCCGTTTTCGGACTGCAGCCAGACATCGACGCCGTCCGGCAGGTGATTGGCGACCAGCGTCGGCAAGCCGATGCCAAGGTTGACGTAATCGCCGTCGGAGAGTTCAAGGGCGGCGCGCTGCGCCATCTGTTCACGGGTCCAGGCCATCTCTTTGATTCCTTAGCGGTCAGGCGCGCACGGTGCGCTGTTCGATGCGCTTGCTCGGGTTCGGGTTGTGGACGATGCGGTCCACATAGATACCCGGCGTGTGCACCTGGTCGGGATCGAGGTCGCCGATGCCCACCATGATTTCCACTTCGGCGATGCAGACCTTGCCGGCCGTCGCCGCCATCGGATTGAAATTGCGGGCGGTCTTGCGGAACACGAGGTTGCCCGACGGATCGGCCTTCCACGCTTTGACCAGCGCCACGTCGGCGCGGATGGCATGTTCCATCACGTACATATGGCCGTCGAATTCGCGCGTTTCCTTGCCCCCGGCCACTTGCGTGCCGTAACCCGTGCGGGTGAAGAAAGCCGGAATGCCTGCGCCGCCGGCGCGCAGCTTTTCGGCCAGCGTGCCTTGCGGAGTGAATTCCACTTCCAGTTCGCCGGCCAGGTACTGCCGTTCGAACTCGCGGTTTTCGCCGACATAAGAAGACACCATCTTTCGGATCTGGCGCGTTTCCAGCAACAGGCCAAGGCCCGCACCGTCGATGCCCGCGTTATTGGACACCGCGGTCAGGTTGCGTACGCCCGAATCGCGCAGCGCCTCGATCAGCAGTTCGGGGATGCCGCACAAACCGAAGCCGCCGACGGCGATGGTCTGCCCATCGGCGACCAGTCCGGCCAGCGCTTCGTGCGCGGACGGGTAGCGCTTGTCGCGGGGTTGTTTCTTGACGTCGTTCGATGCCATCTGTTGGTCCTTGAGGTCCAGCGTCTGTTCGCCGCCCATGATAGCCGAGCCGCCCGGTACGACGGCGCTACCCTTTAGTCCAAGAGATCGCTGCCTGGCGGCGGGTTCGTTCAAGTCGCCTCGACATCGTCGTGGGCATACTGGCGGTTGCGCTCCCGTCCGCGGACCCCATGTCCCTTAAGATCAGTCGTCGGAGAAACCCATGGTGAGCAAGCAGCAGATCGGCGTTATCGGCATGGCCGTCATGGGCCGCAACCTGGCCTGGAACATCGAAAGCCGGGGCCATGCGGTATCGATCTTCAACCGCAGCCGCGAGAAGACCGAGGAAGTGATGGCCGAAAGCCCGGGCAAAAAGCTCGTGCCGACCTATACGCTGCAGGAGTTTGTCGATTCGCTGGAAAAGCCCCGGCGCATCCTGCTGATGGTGAAAGCCGGCGAAGCCACCGACGCCACCATCGAATCGCTCAAGCCCTTGCTGGACAAGGGCGACATCCTCATCGACGGCGGCAATACCTATTACAAAGACACTGTCCGTCGTGGCGAGGCGCTGGCGAAGAGCGGCCTGCACTTCATCGGCACGGGCGTATCCGGTGGTGAAGAGGGTGCGCTGAAAGGCCCGTCGATCATGCCCGGCGGGCCGCGCGATGCGTACGACCTTGTCGCGCCGATCCTTACCGAAATCGCGGCGAAGGCGCCGGATGGCGAGCCCTGCGTCGTCTACATCGGACCGGGCGGTGCGGGTCACTACGTAAAAATGGTGCACAACGGCATCGAATACGGCGACATGCAGCTGATTGCCGAAAGCTACGCGGTACTCAAGAACGTGCTGGGTCTGTCGAACGACGAACTGGCCGATGTCTACACGGAGTGGAATCAGGGCGAACTCGATAGTTATCTGATCGAGATTACATCGCGGATTTTCCGCAAGAAGGACGACCGGACCGGCAAGATGCTCGTCGACATGATCGTCGATCGCGCCGCGCAGAAAGGCACGGGCAAGTGGACCAGCCAGAGCGCGCTCGACCTGGGCGTGCCGTTGACCCTCATCACCGAATCGGTCTTCGCACGCGTACTTTCGTCGATGAAAGACGAGCGGGTCGCCGCCAGCAAGACGCTGCGGGGACCCGCAGCGACAACGTTCGCCGGCGACCGCAAGGCATTCATCGAATCCGTCCGCCGCGCGCTGTACATGAGCAAGATCATTTCCTATGCGCAAGGATTTGCGCAGCTGCGCGCCGCCTCCGACGAGAACGACTGGTCGCTCGACTACGGCGCGATCGCGAAGATCTTCCGTGCGGGCTGCATCATCCGCGCGCGCTTCCTGCAAAAGATCACCGATGCCTACGCGCACGACGGCAAGCTGAAGAACCTGCTGCTCGGTCCTTATTTTCGTGACATAGCTCACGAATATCAGGCAGCGCTGCGCGAGGTGGTCACGGCCGCGATCGGCGCCGGCGTGCCGGTTCCGGGGTTTTCGGCGGCCGTTGCCTACTACGACAGCTATCGCGCGGAACAGCTGCCGGCCAATCTGATTCAGGCCCAGCGCGACTTTTTCGGTGCGCACACCTTCGAGCGTATCGACGACAAGGGCAGCTTCCACGCGGAATGGGCGCAGGACTAACCCTACATTCGCACGCGATGGATGCGCGTTCCCACAAAGTCATACTCCTACAGTAGAGTTGGGAATCGGCGCGCCGCCTGGGAGGTGCGCGCGCCGCGACCAACGAGGGAGTACGTTGTTCCATGCTCAGAAGTTCTCTGATCGGCGCTTCGGCGCTTGCGGTCGTCCTAGCCGGATGCTCGACCCTGCCGCAACCACGTGACGATGGTTCCTTACAGCGCGAAGCGATTGCCGGGACGGAGAAGCCGGTGCCGCCGTCGCTGGCGGTGGGCCCGGTCAATGCGCCGCGTAACGGCGGGGCGGCGGTGGCGCCGGAGATCGTCACCGGCAGCGGCCAGTTCGTCCGCCCGCAGGGGCTGGCCAAGCCGAGGCCGGTGGTGGCCGGGGAGGGCAGCGTCACCTTCAACTTCGAGAACCAGCCGGTCGAGTCGGTGGTCAAGGCGATCCTGGGCGACCTGCTGCACGAGAACTATTCGATCACCCCGGGGGTGCAGGGCAACGTGTCCTTCTCCACCTCCCAGCCGGTGACCAGCGATCAGGCGTTGCCGATCCTGGAGACGCTGCTGTCGTGGACCGGCAACGCGCTGGTGCGCACGGGCGGGCGGTATGTGGTGATGCCGGCGAAGGACGCGGCGGCCGGCAACCTGGTGCCGAGCCTGGGCGCGGCCGCGCCGCAGGGCGGGCTGCAGGCGCGGCTGTTTCCGCTGCACTACATCTCGGCGGTGGAGATGCAGAAGCTGATCAAGCCGTTTGCGCGGGCCGACGCGGTGCTGCTGGCCGACCCGACCCGCAACGTGATGGTGATGGCGGGGACCCCGGCGGAGCTGGACAACTACCAGCGCACGGTGAGCACGTTCGACGTGGACTGGCTGCGCGGGATGTCGGTGGGGGTATTCAGCCTGCAGCGGGCGGACGTGAAGGAACTGATGCCGGCGCTGGACAAGCTGTTCGGCGACAAGGGCAACACGCCGATGGCCGGGATGCTGCGGTTCATTCCGATCGAGCGGACCAACGCGCTGGTGGTGATCAGCCCGCAGGCGGCGTACCTGGAGGAAGTGCGCGGCTGGATCGACCGGATCGACCGGGGCGGCGGCAACGAGCCGCAGCTGTTCGTGTACGACGTGCGCAACGTGCAGGCGGCGGACCTGGCCGATTACCTCAGCGACATTTACGGCAGCGGCTCGGGCGGGCGGTCGTCCGATCGCGGCGGCAAGGTCGGCCCGGGGCTGACCTCGGGCACGGTCGGCGGCGGGGATAGCGACAGCGACCTGGGCAACCGTGGCGGCAGCGGGATGGGCAGCACGGCGGGCGGCTTCGGCAACACGGGCAGTTCGCTGGGCGGCGGCGGGAGTACGACGGGCAGCCTGGGCGGGGGGAGCAGCGGGACCGGCTTCGGGAGCACGACCCAGGGCAGCAACAGTCTGGGCGGCGAGGACAGCAGCGGCAGTTCGCGCCGGCGCAGCGGCGGGGCGACCACCGAGGACGGGGTGCGGATCACCTCGGTCGATTCGAACAACCAGCTGATGGTCCGCGCGCGGCCCTCGCAGTGGGCCGAGATCGAGCAGGCGATCAAGCGGCTCGATGCGGTGCCGCTTCAGGTGCAGATCGAGACGCGGATTCTGGAAGTGACCCTGACCGGGGAGTTCACCTTCGGCGTGCAGTGGTATCTGGAAGGACTGGCCGGGGGGACCAACGGCTCGGTCGGCCAGCCGGGGAACAAGCGGCAGGGGGCGCTGGGCAACGGCGGCAACGTGTACAACCCGGCGAACAGTTTCTTCTACTCGTTCACCAACAACGACCTGTCGGTGGCGGTGCGGGCGATGGAGACCAGCGGCAACGCGAAGATCCTGTCGGCGCCCTCGCTGGTGGTGCTGAACAACCAGAAGGCGCACATCCAGGTGGGCGACCAGATCCCGGTCAACCAGACCTATATCAACACCACGGGCAGCACGAACAACCAGATCGGCCAGGTCCAGTACCTGGACACCGGGGTGATCCTGAACGTGCGCCCGCGCGTGAACCCGGGCGGGTTGGTCTACATGAACATCAGTCAGGTGGTCAGTGCGCCGGGGGTGAAGGACACCACGACCGGGAACTTCCCGATCCAGCAGCGCGAGGTGGCCACGCAGGTGGCGGTGCAGAGCGGGCAGACGGTGTTGCTGGGCGGGTTGATCAAGCAGGACGAGAACCAGAGCGACACGGGGATTCCGGGGTTGAACAAGTTGCCGATCGTGGGCCGGTTGTTCGGCACGACCACGCGCAGCCGCAACCGCACGGAGCTGATCGTGCTGATCACGCCGCGGGTGGTGAGCAACGGGGAGGAAGCCCGGCAGGTGACGGACGAGTACCAGCGCAAGTTCGAATCGCTGCGGCCGTTGTTGCCGGCGGCAAGCTCAGCGACCCCGCGTGCCGGGGGATCGACGCCGGTGCAGACGCTCCCGGCGCGGCCGTAAGCCGCGCTTGGTCGGCATCGCGCGCCGGCGCGCTCCCAGAGATCAACAGCGCGAACTTTGCTCGTTGTGGGAGCGCGCTTGCGCGCGAAAGCCAACGGAGCGGCGAAGGTGGGATATGCATCCGCAGCCCGTAGACCGGGCTCGCGGACGTGCGCATCCGTCTTCCTCGTCCTGTGGGCTTTCGCACCGCTATTGATCTTTTGCCTGGCACAAGCCCGCCAGCGGGCTCCTACAAAATAACGTCTCGCCAGGTACCGGGTTTTCCCGGCAGCGCGCTCAATCGTCGCGCTTGTGCGACGAACTTCGCTCGCGGAATCTCGATCGCTCCCATGCTCAGCAGATGATCGTTCGTCACCTGCGCATCGAGCAGCGGAAACTCCCATTCGCGTAGCAGATCGCAAAGCCCCACCAGCGCCGCCTTGGAACCGCCGGTGCGCGCACTGAACATCGACTCGCCGCAAAACAGCCGGCCGATAGCGACGCCATACAGCCCGCCGACCAGTGCATCGCCATCCCACACTTCAACGCTATGCGCATAACCACGCGTATGCAGCTCGCTGTAAGCGACGAACATGTCCTCGCCGATCCACGTACCCGGTTGTCCCGCACGTGGCGCGGCACACGCACGCATGACATCGGCGAACGCACGATCGGCGGTGACCGTCCAGCCATCGCGACGCAACTGTCGCCGAAGACTGCGACTCACATGCAATCCATCGGTACGGAACACGCAACGCGGATCGGGCGACCACCAGAGAATCGGCTCGTCTTCGTTGAACCAGGGAAAGATGCCCTGCGAATACGCCGCTACCAGCCGCTCGGGCGAAAGATCGCCGCCAAAGGCAAGCAAGCCATTCGGCTCGTCGAGCGAGTCCTCCGGATCGGGAAAGACGTCCGGTAGCGCGGGATGCAATCGCGGCAGGCGGATCATCGGTCGGCGTACGGCGAGTGCTGCATCAGTTCGTCGCGATAGGCGGCACGCGCCTCGGCTTCATGCGCCAGCGCATCGCCGACGGCGCGGCGAAAACCTTCGTGCGCGATGTAGTGCCGCGAGTGCGTCTGCGTCGGCAGGAAGCCGCGTGCGAGTTTGTGTTCGCCTTGTGCGCCGGGTTCGAATCGCGCAATACCTTCGCGAATGCAGTATTCGATGCCCTGGTAGTAACAAAGCTCGAAATGCAGGCCGGAAACCTCCACGCTGGCTCCCCAGTAGCGTCCGTACAACGCGTCGCCACCGCGCAGGAAAAGCGCCATCGCGACGATGCGATCCTCATGCCGGGCCAGTGCGATCTGCACGCCTTTACCCATGCTGCGACCCATGTACTGGAAAAAACGCAGCGTCAGCGCGGCATGGTTGCCCTTCATATCGAAGGTCGATTCGTACAACTGATGAATCTGTCGCCACGCGGCATCGTCGAGTTCGTCGCCACCGCGCATTTCGATCGTCAGCCCGGATGCATGCGCATGGCTGCGCTCCTGGCGAATGTTCTTGCGCTTCTTCGACGTCAGCGCGCCGAGGAAGTCGGCGAAGTCGACATAGCCGCGATTGTGCCAATGGAACTGCCAGTCCGAACGGGCTAGCCAGCGATCGTCGAAAGCATCGAGATCCGCCTCGGCGAGAAAGTTGGCGTGAATCGAGGACAGTCCCAGCCGGTCGGCTTCGTCGGTCATCGCGGCCGTGAGCTGATTGCGCAGCACTTCGGCGACGGGCGTGTCGGCGACGAGCAGGCGCGGGCCCGGAACGGGCGAGTAGGGCGATGCGACCAGCAGCTTCGGATAGTAGTCCCCGCCGGCACGTTCCCACGCGGACGCCCAGCTCCAGTCGAACACGAATTCGCCGTGCGAATTGCCCTTCAGATACATGGGCGCGGCAGCGGCGAGACGCGAGCCTTCGTAGATCGCCAGATGGTATGGCTTCCAGCCGTAGTCCTCGCGCAGGCAGCCCTTCGATTCCATGCCATGCAGGAAGGCGTGCGAGACAAAGGGGTTGCCGTCCGGCACGAGGCGGTTCCAGTCGTCGGCGACGATGGAGGAGAGACCGTCGAGGAAGCGTACGTCCGTCATGACGTGCCGGTTACCGGGCCCCGCGCGGTGGCGGGGCCCGGAACGGGTCAGATCAGGTTCTGCTGGTCGAGCCAGCGTTCGGCGTCCAGCGCGGCCATGCAGCCGAAGCCGGCCGAGGTCACGGCCTGGCGATAGACATGGTCGGCCACGTCGCCCGCGGCGAATACGCCGGGGACCGACGTGGACGTGGCCATGCCGTCGATGCCCGACTTGATCTTGATATAGCCGTCGCGCATGTCGAGCTGGCCTTCGAAAATGCCCGTGGCCGGCGTATGGCCGATGGCCACGAAGAAACCGGTGACCTCGAGGTCGCGCTTCGTGCCGGTATTCACGTCTTTCACGCGCACGCCGTTGACGCCGGAGTCGTCGCCAAGCACTTCGTCGACCGCATGGTTCCAGAGCAGTTCGATCTTGCCGGCGGCTTCCTTCTGGAAGAGCTTGTCCTGCATGATTTTTTCGGCGCGCAGCTTGTCGCGGCGATGCACGAGGTAAACCTTGCGGCAGATATTGGACAGGTACAGCGCCTCTTCGACGGCTGTATTGCCGCCGCCGACCACGACGACGTCCTGATCGCGGAAGAAGAAGCCGTCGCAGGTGGCGCAGGCGGAGACGCCGCGACCCTTGAACTTCTCTTCCGAAGCGATGCCCAGGTACTTGGCCGTGGCGCCGGTGGTGACGATCAGCGCGTCGGCCGTGTACTCGCCCGCATCGCCCTTCAGGGCAAACGGGCGCCTGGCCAGGTCGACGCTATGGATATGGTCGAAAACCATCTCGGTTTCGAAGCGCTCGGCGTGTTCGGCCATGCGGCGCATCAGTTCCGGACCCTGAACACCCTTTTCGTCGCCCGGCCAGTTGTCGACTTCCGTCGTGGTCATCAGCTGTCCGCCCTGGGCCAGGCCGGTGATCATCGTCGGCTTCAGGTTGGCGCGCGCCGCGTACACGGCAGCGGTATAACCGGCCGGACCGGAGCCGAGGATCAGCAAACGGCTGTGCTTGGGGGTGCTCATGTATAATCCTTCAGGTTTGCTGGCGGCGTGTTTCAGTCGTACCGCTCGCCTCTTGCGGCGTTAAGTTCAGGCCGTATCGAGGTGTGGTGAGAAAGTGTCGACCCGGAAGAATGGGGAAGACTGGCGTGCGATTCAAGACGTTCGCTCCATAAGGTGCCTCCATGACCACACATGGTGGCTAACTCTGTCTTTTCAGGATCGTCACGATGCGTATCGGTATCCCCTCCGAAACCAAAACCCTCGAAGGCCGCGTTGCCCTCGTTCCCGCCGCCGCCGCCGATCTCGTGCGCCGTGGCCATGAGGTGTTCATCCAGGCTGGCGCCGGCTCCAAGAGCGGCTTCAGCGACGCCGACTACTCCAACGTCGGCGTGAAGGTCGTCGCCGATGCCGCCGCGCTGTACGACGCCGGCGAACTCATCGTGAAGGTGAAGGAGCCCATCGAGGGCGACCTTAAGCTCCTGAAGAAGAACCACTTGCTGTTCTGCTATCTGCATCTGGCCGCCGAGCCGGCGCTGACCAAGTCGCTGCTCGACATCGGCCTGACCGGCGTCGCCTTCGAGTCCGTCGACGAGAACGGCGCCCTGCCGCTGCTGCTGCCGATGTCGGTCATCGCCGGCCGCATCGCCACCCAGATCGGCACCACGCTCCTGCACCAGCCGAACGGCGGTAAGGGCAAGCTGCTGGGCGGCATGGCCTCCACGCCGCGCGGCAAGGTCGTCGTGCTGGGTGCCGGCGCCGCCGGTGGCAACGCCGCCGCGCTGGCCGCCTCGGCCGGTGCCAACGTCGTCGTGTTCGACAAGCGTCCGGACCGCATGGCCGAAATGATGGCCCTGGGCCCCAACGTCACCGCGCTGTACGCCTATGAGTCGTCGGTCGCCGAAGAAGTCGCCACGGCCGACATCGTGGTCGGCGCCGTGCTGATCCCCAGCGCCAAGGCCCCGCGTGTCGTAACCGAAGACATGGTCAAGACCATGGAAAAGGGCAGCGTGCTGATCGATATCTCCATCGACCAGGGCGGTTGCTTCGAAACCTCGCGCCCGACCACCTGGAAGGCGCCGACGTACGACGTGCACGGCGTGACGCATTTCTGCGTCACCAATATGCCGGGCGCCGTGCCGCAGACCTCGTCGCAGGCCATTTCGGCCGCCATCCTGCCGTACGTGCAGCGTCTGGCCGCCGGCAAGGAATGGCGCGACTACGCACCGCTCGCGGCCGGTATCAACATCGAAGGCGGCCATATCGTGCACCCGGCCCTCAAGGGCATGGCATGATGCCCCGTCCGCAGAACGAGGCTGGCTGATACGTGGCGCGCAGCGCGAAGGTCGTAAAGAAAGAAAGCAAGGGTGCCGGTCTCAGCGACGAGCTGAAGCGGCGCCTGCGCGAAGCCGGGGCGCTGCTGCTGTTGCCGCTTGCCCTGTATCTCCTTGTCTGCCTGATCAGCTACAACGATCAGGACCCCAGTTGGGGTCACATGGGGCAAGCCGAGCGCGCCACCAACTTCGGTGGCGCGGTCGGCGCGAACATCGCCAACCTGCTGCGCTACATTTTCGGACTGGTCTCGTACTGCTTCCCGCTGCTCCTGCTCGCCCTTGGCGTGCAGGTGCTGCGGCATCGCGGCGAGCGCGACGTGGCTCCCTGGGAGCCGTCGCTGCGTCTCATCGGATTCGTCTTCTTCTTTATCACCGGCCCCGCGCTGGTGTATCTGAACCTGCATTTCCCCGTGCTGCCGGAAGGTCCCGGCGGCATCGTGGGCAAGTGGGTCGGTAGCGGCGTACTCAGGGCCTTCGGCGACACCGGCGCACCGCTGCTGCTGCTCGCCATCTTCCTCGTCGCCGTCACGCTGGCCACCGGTCTGTCGTGGTTCCGTCTGATGGATACGACCGGGCAGGGCGTCGTGCGTTTCGGCGGCTGGTTCGGCGGCAAGATGCGCAAGGCGCCGGATGTCATGGCCGCGCGCACCGCGCGTGCCGAACGCGAAGTCGTCAAGAAAGCCGAAGCCGTCAAACAGGCCAGACGCGAGCCCGTGCGTATCGAAACGCCCGCGCCCATGGTGGTCAAAAGCGAACGCGCCACGCGCGAAACCCAGATTCCGCTGTTCACCGGTCCGTCGGTGCAGGGCGAGATTCCGCCGCTGTCGCTGCTGGACGAAGCGCCGCCGCAGGGGCCGGGCTATTCCGAGGAAACCCTCGAAGTCCTGTCGCGTCAGGTGGAGCTGAAGCTCAAGGATTTCCGCATCGAAGCGAAGGTGGTCGGCGTCTATCCGGGCCCGGTCATCACCCGTTTCGAACTGGAACCGGCCGCCGGCGTGCGCGGCAGCCAGGTGTCCAGCCTCGACAAGGACATCGCGCGCGGTCTTTCCGTGGTCAGCGTGCGTGTGGTCGACGTCATTCCGGGCAAGAACGTCATTGGCCTGGAAATCCCGAATACCCGGAAGCAGATCGTCTATCTGTCCGAGATCCTGCGTTCGGAAAAATACGATCAGATGAAATCGCCGCTCGCGCTTGCGCTCGGCAAGGACATCGGCGGCAAGGCGGTCGTCACCGATCTGGCGAAGATGCCGCATCTGCTGGTGGCCGGTACCACGGGTTCGGGTAAATCCGTCGCGGTGAACGCGATGGTGCTCAGCCTGCTGTACAAGGCCAGTGCGAAAGACGTGCGGATGATCATGATCGATCCGAAGATGCTGGAGCTTTCGGTCTACGAAGGCATTCCGCATCTGCTCGCGCCGGTCGTCACCGATATGAAGGAAGCCGCCAACGCCCTGCGCTGGTGCGTGGCCGAAATGGAGCGCCGCTACAAGCTGATGGCTGCCGTGGGCGTGCGCAATCTCGGCGGCTTCAACAAGAAAGTGCGCGACGCCGAATCGTCGGGCCAGCCGCTGCTCGATCCGCTGTTCCGCGCCAATCCGGATATGCCGGGCGTGGCCGCCGAACCGCTGGAACCGCTGCCGCATATCGTCATCATCATCGACGAATTCGCCGACATGATGATGATCGTCGGCAAGAAGGTCGAAGAACTCATCGCCCGTCTCGCGCAGAAGGCGCGTGCGGCTGGCGTGCATCTGATCCTGGCCACGCAGCGTCCGTCGGTGGACGTGATCACGGGTCTGATCAAGGCGAACATCCCGACGCGTATCGCGTTCCAGGTGTCGTCCAAGATCGACTCGCGCACCATCCTCGACCAGTCCGGCGCCGAAGCGCTGCTGGGTCATGGCGACATGCTTTACCTGCCGCCGGGCACGGCCACGCCCGAGCGCGTCCATGGCGCGTTCGTCGACGATCACGAAGTGCATAACGTCGTCGAATGGCTGCGCGCTCAGGGTGCGCCGAATTACGTCGAAGGTGTGCTGGAGGAAGTCCAGTCCACCTCCGACGGCAAGTTCATCAACGACTCGGGCCTGCCGCAGGAAAGCGACGGCGATAGCGACAGCGACAACGCGCTCTACGACCGTGCCGTTCGCGTCGTCACCGAAACCCGTCGTGCATCGATCTCCGGCGTGCAGCGCCATCTGCGCATCGGCTACAACCGCGCCGCGCGACTGGTCGAGCAGATGGAGCAGGAAGGCATCGTGTCGGCACCCCAGCACAACGGCAACCGCGAAGTACTCGCGCCACCGCCTCCGAAGGACTGATGCATCATGCATGCGAATCAAGCGGGCGCGTTTCGTAAACGTCCCTGGACCCTGCTCGTTTCGGGCGACCTCGAGCCGTCGGCCGAGGTGCTCGACGAAGTCGCCACCATTTTCGAACTGAACCCGTCGATCCCGGGCGTGGAACTGCGAGGCGAGGGCAAGTGGTGCACGATTGTGCGCGACTATCCCAGCGGCCATACCAACGGTATCGACGACGCGCTGCAGGTGATCTTCGCCGAGCAGCCGGAAATCGCCGAGGTTCACCTGTACGGCAACGAAGCCCGGCCGGCCCACGTGGCCACGCACGATGCGCCGTTCTGGCACCGCGACGGCAAGGCCATTGCCGACATCAACGCCCAGATGCAGGCCGGCAAGATATCGCCGGCCGAGGCCATCGATATGCTTAAGGCTTTGTTCGAAAGCGACCGCGCATGATCGCGCCGACATCCCAGAGAACCCATTCCATGAAACGCCTGGCATTGTCGCTCGTCCTGTCCCTGTGCAGCCTTTCCGTCGTGGCGGCGGGCGCCGCGCGCGAGCGGCTGGATACCTTCGCCAAGGGGTTGCATTCGCTCTCGGGCCGGTTCAGCCAGACGATGTCGTCGGCCAATGGCGATCCGGGCAAGACCAGCTCGGGCACCATGGCGCTGGAAGCGCCACGGCAGTTCCGCTGGGATACAACGGCGCCGTACAAGCAGACCATCGTCGCCGACGGCAGCCGCGTATGGCTGTTCGATCCCGATCTGGAACAGGTCACGGTGCGCAAGCAGAGCACCGAGGAATCGCAGAGCCCGCTCACCGTCCTCACCGACATCAGCCAGCTCGACCGCGATTTCAAAGTCACCGAGCAGGGCGAGCGCGACGGTCTGACCTGGCTGCGTCTTACCTCGACAGGCAAGGACCCGCAGTTCGCTTTCGCCGACCTGGGTTTCGACGCCAACGGCCTCGCACGCATGATGTTCCGCGATCAGCTGGGCAATACGACCGACATTCGTTTTGCCGGATGGGTGCGCAATGGGGCGCTTCCCGCCAGTACCTTCAGCTTCACCCCGCCGGAAGGCGCGGACGTCATCGGCGATGCGCCGGTTCTGATGACTCAACCGATCAAGAACTGATTCCGCTTCCCCCTTTAACGGCGCCCGTGCAAGACTGCGCCGGGCGGCGGGGAGCCGTACAGGGAGTGTTTAACGCATGTATATCGTCTGGGCGATCGTGGGCGCCGTTATCGGCGGCCTCGTGGGGCAGGGTTACGAAGGGGCGGTTGCCGGTTTCGCGATAGGCCTGTTGTGGGCTCGCATCGGCGGTCTGCGCAACGACCTCGACGAAACCCGTCGACGGCTCGATCAGCTGAATGCCGCGACCCCCGTCGCCATAGTGCGTCCGCCCGTGGCGCCACCCGTGCGTGACGAAGGCGTGGCCGCCTGGCCGACGGCGGCTGCCGTTCCGCCTCCCGTGTCCGCCGTGCCGCCCCCCGCATCGATACCGCCGCCCGTGCCTCGCCCTGTTGCGCCTCCCGTGCCGGTGCCGGTGGCTGCGCGCGTCACGCCGCCGCCCGCGGTCGTCGCGCCCGCCGCGCCGGTACCGCCGGCCGGACCTTCCGGTGCCGACTGGCTGGCGGACCGTATCAAACGCTGGTTCACCGAAGGCAACGTGCCGGTCAAGATCGGCATGCTCGTCCTCTTCGCCGGTGTGGCGGCGTCGCTGAAATACGCCACCGATCAGGGCTTCCTGAGCGTGCCGATCCCCGTGCGCCTCGCGCTGATCGCCATCGCCGCCATCGCGGGTGTCGCCTTCGGCTGGAAGCACCGCGAATCGCGGCGCAGCTTCGCCCTGTCGTTGCAGGGTGGCGCCATCGGCGTGCTGGTGATGACCATCTTCGCCGCGTATCGTCTGTACGACCTGGTGCCGGCGATGGCCGCGTTCGGTCTGCTGGTCGTACTGGTGGCGGCTATCGGTGTGCTTGCGGTGTTGCAGGATGCACTCGCGCTGGCCGTGCTCGGTCTGATCGCCGGCTTCGCTACACCGATCCTCATCTCCACGGGCAGCGGCAACCATGTCGCGCTTTTCAGTTATTACGCCGTACTCAACGTCGCCATTCTCGGCATTGCGTGGAAGCGCGCGTGGCGTGTACTCAACGTGCTGGGCTTCATCGCGACGTTCGGTGTCGGTACCGTCTGGGGCGTACTCAGTTATCGATCGGAACTGTTCGCCAGTACCGAGCCGTTCCTGGTCCTGAACTTCCTGTTCTATCTGGTCATTCCATGGCTGCATGTGCTGCGTTCGCCACGTCGCGAGCGCGCCGTTCTGGATGGCTGCCTGATGTTCGGCAATCCGCTTGCCAGCCTGCTGCTGCAAGGCGCGCTGCTCGAGTGGCACGGCGAACCGCTGGCGTTGTCGGCGCTGGTCGTCGCCGTGATTTACATCGCTATCGCATGGGCCGTCCGCCGTCGCGACGATATGGTCGTGCTGCGCGAAACATGGGCCGTACTCGCCGTCGCATTCGCGACCATCGCCGTGCCCCTGGCGCTCAGCGCCAGCGTGACTTCCAGCGTGTTCGCGCTGGAAGGCGCGGGGCTGGTCTGGCTGGGCTTCCGTCAGGGCCGTCGACTGCCGCGCTTCAGCGGTGTGGGTTTGCAGATGTTCGCCGCGCTGAGCTGGCTGTGGTCGAGTCTGTTCGACAATCACTACGCGGCAACGCCGATACTCAACGCGGCGTTCATCGGCGTACTGCTGCTGGTCGCCGCCGCCGTCCTCAGCGTGTCGCAATTCGACCGCAAGGGAACGTCGGGCGGCGCACGATTCGCGTCCGTCGCACTCTTCTTCTGGGCCATGCTCTGGTGGCTTGGCGGCGTGTTCGCCGAGATGGTCCGGTTCACGCATTCCCCATTGCTTGCGATACCGCAGGTCTTCGTGCTTCTCGCGGTCACCGCGTGGCTGGTGGCCGAAGGCTCGCGTCATGTCGTGCAAACAGCGCTGCGAGGCGTGGTCACGTACATGGTTCCGTTGTTGCTCGCAGGCAGCGTGCTCGTCGTCCTCTGGACCTTTGGCGCACGCATCCAGCCCTTCGCCGGTTACTGGCTGGCCGCTGTCGTTATCGGCGCGCTGACGGGATGGCGCACGCTACGTGTGCTGGCCGTGCAGACGCTGGCTTCCGTGGCGGCGCATGTCATCTGGTGGTGGCGTTGGGTCGCCACGCTGGTCATCGGCATCGCACTGGCCATCGACACGTCGTACTGGCTGCTCGAAGGCTGGCAGTTGGTCGTGCCGCTCGTGCCGGTGCTGGCGTTGCTCGCGCTGTCGCTGGCATGGCCGCGACGCCTGGCGTTTCCATTGGCGCAGCTCGAAGCGTCGACGCGCAACGCGTTGGTATTTTCTTCCATGGTCGTTACCGGCTGCATCGGATTGCGCGCGCTGTTCGCCAGCGGCGATGCCAGTCCGCTGCCGTTTATTCCGGTGGTGAATCCGGTCGACCTCCTGTTGCTTGCCGTGCTGTTCCTGCTGGCCCGCTGGTTCGTGGATGCCGATACGCCGGCTGCCTTGCGTGCCGCCCGGCCGGTCGCGCTGGGTGCGGCCGTGTTCGCCATCGCCACCAGCTTCACGCTGCGTGCCGTGTCGCAACTGGGTGGCGTAACATGGGGCGGCGAGATTTTCTCTTCGCATCTGGCGCAGTTGTCGCTGACCGTCGTATGGAGCGTGATCGGCGTGGTCGCCTGGGTCTGGGGATCGAAGCGTGGCCTGCGTATGCTTTGGCTGGGCGGCGCCGCAACGATGGGCATCGTGCTCGCCAAACTATTGATCGTGGACCGCGCGCAGCTGGGCAACCTGTTCGGCATCGCCTCGTTCATCGCTTACGGTCTTCTTTGCACCGTCATCGGCTATTTCGCGCCGGCGCCGCCGCGCCAGAGCGCCAACCTTCCTCCGGAGTCGTCCCATGCGTCGTGACCTTCGTGTTTGCTGCATCGGCCTGCTGACCGCTGCCACGGGTGTCTATGCCGCCCCGGTGGGCGACTATGCCTACGGCTACCCGCTTACCATCGAGCCCGGTGCCTCCGCCTATATAGTCGATCTGCCTGCCGATGCGTATGCATGGGCGCGTCTGAATGCCGGTCTTGCCGACGTCGTCGTGGCGGATGCGGATGGCCGCGGCGTTCCGTTCGGACGTTATACGGCCGCGCCGCCTTCGCCGAAGCCGGTGGAATTTTCGGCACGCTTGCTGCCGGTGCCCGTGACCGCGGAAGGAGCCGAGGGTGCGCGCATCCAGCGCAACGCCAACGGCGATATCGTCATCGATCCGGGCAAGGCCGCCGCGTCCACGAAGCCCAGCGAATGGCTGATCGACGCGAAGCGTTCCATCACGCTCGATACCTTGCTGTTCGCACCGCAGAGTGTGGACGCCAGTATTTCGATGAACGTCGAAGGCAGCGACGATCTGCAGCACTGGGACCGGCTCGCGACCGACATGCCGGTCGTGACGTTGAAGCGCGGCGACGATACGGTCGACGAGCGTTCGCTGCGCATCGGCGGCAATCCCGCGCGCTATTTCCGCATTCGCATCACGCAGGGCGAAGCGCCCTGGACGGACGGCGATGCCGCCGCGTCGACGGTGAAGATCACGGGTGAAGTGCTCGATACCGCCGGTACCGAAGACGAGCGGCGCCAGTGGGCGGATGGCGTGATCACTACGCCGGCATCCGTGGCGAGCAAGACCGGCGGTTTCGATTATTTCTATCGCCTTCCAGCGGCGCTGCCCGTCGATTCGGTGCGCGTTGCGCTGGATAGCGACGACAGCGTTGCCCGTTTCGACGTGCATTCGATCGCCGAGGACGGACTCGCCGAGGCATTGGGAGAACTCTCCGTCACCAAGGGCGGCGCCGACGCCAGACCCGTCGTGACGTTCGAGTCGAAACGCCGGCTGACGATTCGTCTGCACAGTGCCGTGGCACTGCGTAAGCCGCCGAAGCTGGCCGCCGGTTGGGTGCCCGATCGTTTCGTTTTTCTGCCCGAAGGCAAGGCACCTTACCGTTTGCTGGTGGGCAGCTATATGGCCCGTCGCCCGGACTACCCGGTGACCGACGCCATCGCCAGCCTGCGCACGGCCAATGGGGACGACTGGAAGCCCGCCGTCGCGACGATCGGGTCGCGCCAGGACGCGGCGGGCCCGTCGGCGTTGGAAGCGCCGAAAGTCCCCTACGACTGGACCAAGCCGCTGCTATGGGTGGTATTGATAGGCGGTGCGGCCCTGGTGGCCGGCATGGCGGTGAGTCTGCTGCGCAAACCGCGCGATACAGCCCCCTGACATATGCCGTTGTAGGAGCCCGCTTGCGGGCGAAAGCCAACAGGGCGAGGAAGGCGGATGCTCACCTCCGCGAGCCCGATCTATGAGCTGCGGATGTCGCGCACATCTTCGCCGCTCCGTTGGCTTTCGCCCGCAAGCGGGCTCCTACAACGATTTAGGCCTGTTGAGACCACGTGCACGACGAAACGGCGATAATGGCCGTTCGTTACGCTACCCGTGCCCGCCATGTCGTCCCAGTTCCGCGAACCCGGCCTTTTTGCCGAACCCGAAGCGCTGAAGCCGCTGGCCGAGCGCATGCGTCCGCGTACCCTCGACGAGGTCGTGGGCCAGTCGCGTCTGCTGGACGAAGGCAAGCCGCTGCGTCGCGCGCTGGAAGCGGGCAAGGTGCATTCGATGATCCTGTGGGGTCCGCCGGGTTGCGGCAAAACCACGCTGGCGTTGCTGGTAGCGCGCTATGCGGATGCCGACTTCCGCGCCATCTCCGCCGTGATGTCCGGCCTGCCGGATGTACGCAAGGCGCTGGCCGAAGCCGAAGGCAACTTCGCGCAGGGTCGACGCACCGTGCTGTTCGTCGACGAGGTGCATCGTTTCAATAAAACGCAGCAGGATGCCTTCCTGCCGCATATCGAACGCGGCGTCATCATCTTCATCGGCGCCACTACCGAAAACCCTTCGTTCGAACTCAACTCCGCATTGCTGTCGCGTTGCCGCGTGCATGTGCTGGATGCGGTCGGCCGCGATGCCATCGTCAGCACGCTGCGCCGTGCGCTGGCCGATAAAGAGCACGGCCTTGGCGAACTGGCACTGGACGTCGACGATGCGTCGCTTGAGCTGATCGCTTCGGCCGCCGATGGCGACGTGCGCCGCGCGCTGACGCTGCTGGAAATCGCCTCCGAACTCGCCATCGACAATCGCATCGACGAGGTCACGCTCACGCAGGTACTGGCCGACCGCACGCGTCGCTTCGACAAAAGCGGCGAGCAGTTCTACGACCAGATTTCGGCGCTGCATAAATCCGTGCGCTCGTCCGATCCGGATGCCGCCGTGTACTGGCTGACGCGCATGCTCGACGGTGGCTGCGATCCGCTTTACCTCGCGCGGCGCATGACGCGCATGGCGGTGGAAGACGTCGGTCTGGCCGAACCCCGTGCGTGGCGCATGGCGCTGGATGCGTGGGACACCTACGAGCGCCTCGGCAGTCCCGAAGGCGAGCTGGGTCTTGCGCAGCTGGCGATCTGGCTGGCCATTGCGCCGAAGAGCAACGCGGCGTACATGGCGTACAACAAAGCCAAGGCTACGGTGCGTCAGATGGGCACGCTGGACGTGCCGATGCATTTGCGCAACGCGCCGACCAAGTTGATGAAAGGGCTGGGCTACGGCACGGGCTATCAGTACGACCACGATGTGGAAGGCGGCGTAGCGCTCGATCAGCAATGCCTGCCCGACGAGCTGGTCGACATGACGTTCTACGAGCCCGTCGAGCGCGGGCTGGAAGCGAAGCTGCGCGAGAAGCTGGAAGCGCTGCGTGCCGCGCGCAAGGCCGCCCGTTCGGACAAGGACTAAGCGTTTCGCTTCGCAGGAATCGCGCGCAGGCACGCTCCCACGGAAAATGCAGAGGTCGATATATCCATGGCGGGAGCGTCCCTGCGCGCGAAAGCCAACGAAGCGGCGAAGCGGCCCCCCACCTAGCCCAAACGACCCATACCTAACCCCCGAATCTCGGCGTACCCTGAGCCTGAAACCCAACCTGGAGGCCGGTCCCATGCGTATCCTCATCGCAGGTCTGATAGGCGGCGTCGTGATGTTCATCTGGGGCGCCTTCGCGCATATGGCCCTGCCCATCGGCGAACTGTCCATGCGGGCCCCCGCATCCGAAGGCCAGGTCATCGACGCCCTCAGAGCCGGTCTCCCGCAACAGGAAGGCATCTACGTCCTTCCGTGGTTCGACATGAAACGCCACGACGACGCCTCCGTGAAGGCTTACGCCGAGCGCTCCGCCGCCAACCCCTATGCCTTCATCGTCTACCAGCCGCAGGGCAGGGACTCGACCAACATGGTGCGCGAGCTGCCCACGCAGTGGATCTCCGACACGCTGGCCGCCATCCTGGTTGCCGTCGGCATGCTCTGGTGCACCCCGGTGCGCCGCCGCCGCGTCATGCTGGCGGTGGCCTTCGGCGTCTTCTCCTGGTTGAGCATCAGCGTCCCTTACTGGAACTGGTACCGCTTCCCGCTGGCCTTTACCTTCGGCTCGCTGCTGGAGCAGGGTTTTGGCTGGCTGCTGGCCGGTGCGGCCATGGCGTGGTGGCTGGGACGCGGCGACCGCTTGCCTTCGTAAGCCCGTTGCGCCAACGTCGGCACCCTTCATAGGCAGCGGGACACGCACAACACCATGGACATGCTCGAAGTCGAATACCAATTCAGAGCCACACCCGAACGCGTATTCGACGCGTGGCTCGACCCGAAAACGGCCGGCGAATGGCTCTTTGCAACGCCAAAAGGCGAAATGCTCGAAGTCAGCATCGACCCCGTCAAAGGCGGTAAATGGCGCATCGTCGAACGGCGCCGCGGCGAAGACATCCTGCACACCGGCGAATACACGCGCATCGAACGTCCCATCATCCTGGGCTTCACCTTCGCCGTACCGAAATACGACGAGCGCCCCGTCCATGTCAGCATCGAAATCGAGCCCGCCCCAGGAGGCTGCCTCCTGATGCTGGGCCACGACGTCCTGCCCGAGGACAAAGAGCGCAGCATCGAGGGCTGGCTCAAGATGCTGAAGGCGCTGGACCGCGAGTTACGCCACTGATCGCCCCGTTCGTTGCGGCAAAGGGCGTCCGACAGCGATAATCCGTGGCTACGCCTTACCCGATGGAACCGACCCATGCTGGATCCCGCTCTCCTGCGCGGCCGACTGGCCGAAACGGCTGAACGCCTTCGCGCCACCCGGAATTTCGAACTCGACGTCGCCACGATCGAGCGCCTTGAATCCGAGCGCAAGACGCTGTCGACCGAAACCCAGGAGCTGCAGAACCTGCGCAACACCCGGTCCAAGGCCATCGGCATGGCCAAGGGCAAGGGTGAAGACGTCGCCGCGCTGATGGCCGAAGTCGCCGGCATCGGCGACAAGCTCAAAGCCAACGAACACGCGCTGGCCGACGTGCAGGCGAAGCTCGCCGACATCTCGCTGGGCCTGCCCAACATCCCGCACGAGTCCGTACCCAAGGGCAAGGACGAAAACGACAACGTCGAAATCCTGCGCTGGGAACTCCCGCGCGCGTTCGACTTCCACGTCAAGGATCACGTCGAACTGGGCGAACGCCACGGCTGGCTCGACGCCGACGCCGGCGCCAAGCTCAGCGGCACGCGCTTCACCGTCATGCGCGGCCAGCTCGCGCACCTGCACCGCGCACTCGGTCAATTCATGATCGACCTGCACACACGCGAGCACGGCTATCTGGAATGCAACGTCCCGCTGATCGTCAACGCGGACAGCATGCAGGGCACCGGCCAGTTGCCGAAGTTCGAGGAAGACCTGTTCTCGACGCACGTCGGCGACGCAAAGCGTTACCTCATCCCCACCGCCGAAGTCGCACTCACCAACCTGGTGCGCGACAGCATCGTCGAAGCCGACGAACTACCCATGCGCCTCACCGCGCAGTCGATGTGCTTCCGTGCCGAAGCCGGCAGCTACGGCCGCGACACCCGCGGCATGATCCGCCAGCACCAGTTCGAAAAAGTCGAAATGGTCCAGATCGTCGCGCCGGAAAACAGCTACGCGCATCTGGAAGAAATGGTCGGCCATGCCGAAGCCGTGCTGAAAGCGTTGAAGCTGCCGTACCGCAAAGTGCAGCTATGCACCGGCGACATGGGCTTCGCCGCTTCCAAAACCTACGACCTGGAAGTCTGGCTGCCCAGCCAGAACACCTACCGCGAAATCTCGTCGTGCTCCAACTGCGAAGACTTCCAGGCCCGTCGCATGCAAGCCCGCTGGCGCAACCCCGCCACCGGCAAACCCGAACTGGTCCACACTCTAAACGGTTCGGGCCTGGCCATCGGCCGCACGCTGGTCGCGGTCATGGAGAACTACCAGCAAGCCGACGGCAGCATCGCCGTGCCTGAAGCCTTGCGTCAGTATATGGGTGGACTCGAAGTTATCGCCTGAGCGGGTACAATCGCCGGGCAGGGCGGCAGGGGCGCCCGGACAATTTGGAGAGATGGCCGAGTGGTTTAAGGCAGCAGTCTTGAAAACTGCCGTAGGTGTGAGCCTACCGTGGGTTCGAATCCCACTCTCTCCGCCATATACAAAAGAAGGGTCGCGACAAGGCATGTCGCGACCCTTTTCTTTGCAGCAAGACGAAGTGCGTAATCGCGAGCATCCATGTTGTTTTTGTCGCGTGGATGCAAACCGAGGGATTGGGGACAGGGGGAGGACGCCATGCATTGCTATATCCATCAGGACACGGCCGCCATCGGTTTGTGCAAAAGCTGCGCTCGCGGCGTATGTAACGCGTGCGCGCAGCCAGTAACCAACGGCATCGCCTGCTCGGATCACTGCCGACCGATCGCCGAAGAACTTAGCCAGGTACAGCTCGTCTCGATCCGTAATCGCGGATTGATGAACGCACAGCGAGGTATTCAGTTGCTGGCAGCGGCAAGCTTGCTTCTGGTGGGGGCCTGGGGCGCCTACGCCGAAGGTAGTCCGATGACCTGGGCGATTGCTGGGCTGGGCGCAGCCATGCTCGTGTGGCAGCTAATTCCAGGCAAACGCCGGAAGAGCTAACTGCTCTATGTATGAGTGCTCTCGAGCGCGATCCCTGTGTGCGCCCAGCGAACGATCGCGACAATATCCAAAACACCCATCGGAAACACCCTTGATGGGGCCAGAAAGGAACCGTCGACCATGCAACACGTACTACTCATCTCGATCTACTTGATAGTCATGGGCGGCCTCGTACAACTGGCAATGCTCTGCCTGCAATGGATCGCGTACAAACGAACGTTCCACCCCAGTCTGCTGATCGCCGGCGGAGCCAGCGCATTTGGTCTCATATACACCGCACTGATCGTTTACGTGATGTTCTCGTCAGCAGCCGTCGAGGTCCGCTCCAATATCCATCTGGTCTCGGTCGTAGTGATCACGGTGCAGGCTCTACTTGGCATATGGGGTGGCGCATGGATTCTCGCAGCATTTGCAAAAGCACACGGCAAGCCAGGGCAACGCGTCAGCGATCCAATAGAACGCCCACCTGTTGTAGGAGCGGGCTAGGCTGCGATCCCCGGGTGCGATCAGCGAACGATCGCGATGATCGTGCAATTGAGCGTGGTGTAAAGCCTTCCGCAATTTTGGATGCGGTAAAGAATCCCCTCAAAACGACCGAAACGGTGGTTGATAGTCTTGGCCGAAAAAGCTTCAAGAATATTGGGGAGAAAGCGACAGTCACTATTAACCCTGATACTGGAAAGATAGTTACGGTAAATCCAACATCCTCCAAGCTAGCAGAGAAGCTTCTTCAGGAAGCCAGGCAATGAAGATAAAAATAACTGAGCTACAGGTGCAATTGATTAGGGCTAGTTATGAAACGGTAGAGGCTTCGAATAACTTGCTAATCGAAGGGGTACCTCCGTTTTTAGAAGGTTCAGAAGAAGAGCTGGGAGATTTTCGGGAGCTCTGCTCGGATGTCCTTAATCGAATTGGATTCGATGAGAACTATGATCTGAACGAGGCGGGCGTCGCCTTGGAAGATCTGGTTGATCGACTATATATATAGTGAAGCCGGGAAGCCGGGCCGGAGCCTGAGGTGGCCCGGCTTTTTCGGACACGTTAATTAAGCAATCATAGCCTCATCATCCACAACCGTCGGCGTTCGATAGCCCAGTGTCTGGTGCAGCCGTTTGCGGCTGTAGAAGCCCTCGATGTAACTGACGATGGCCATCCTTGCCGCGTCGCGTGTGGCATAGACTTGGCCATGGACAAGTTCGTTCTTCAACGTCGAGAAGAAGCTTTCCGCGCACGCATTGTCGTAGCAGTCGCCGTGTCGACTCATGCTGGGAAGTAGGCCGTGACTGGCCATCAGGCGACGGTAATTGCCCGAGCTATACAGCATGCCGCGATCGGTGTGATGGATGCGGCCTGCAGCTGGCTGTCGATGCGACGTCCCCCCAGATTTGAGTAGCGCGCCGGTTTCGAGTTCAATCCCCCACGAGAAGGAGATTGGACGTGAAGAAGCGTTTTACCGACGAGCAGATCATCGGCTTCCTGCGCGAAGCCGAGGCTGGCGTGCCCGTCAAGGAGCTCTGCCGCAAGCATGGCTTCAGCGAGGCGTCGTACTACCTCTGGCGTAGCAAGTTTGGCGGCATGAGCGTGCCTGAGGCTAAACGGCTGAAGGATCTCGAGGCGGAGAACGGCCGCTTGAAGAAGCTGCTAGCCGAGCAGCTTCTGGAGAACGAAGTCATCAAGGATGCCCTGCGAAAAAAATGGTGAGCGCACCGGACCGCCGCGAGCTGGTGCGCTACCTGATCGGCCGGGAATTGAGTGAGCGCCGATCGCAGCCCGAGAAGCCCGTTTCTTGGGCAAACGACGGCGTGGCGAGGGTGGCCAAGACCAGCCCAGCCAGAAGAGTTACTAGCCAGAGCCCGGCTGGCGGTGCAGAGCGGACAAACATTCGGATTCCCCGTGACGTGGGTTAGTCCCCACGGCCGCAGAATATCTGTTTAACGAGTTAAAAGATGACTTTCCGATAACTGCAATACGGGTAATAACTTCTGGGCCACCTTCAGAGGCTGGCCCCATGAAACGCGCGTCACGACATAGCCCCGAGCACGCCGAACTCGCACTTTTGCTAAAGGACATGCGTCTGGAAGCGGGTTTGTCGCAGGCTGAGGTTGGCGAGCGTCTGGGCGACCGGCCCCAGTCCTACGTGTCGGCCGTCGAAGTCGGGCAACGTGGCATTGACCTGATACAGGTTATGGAACTCACTACGCTCTATGGCGTGCCGTTTGTGGAGTTCGCGCGGCGGTTCCAGGAGCGACTAAGCAGCCGGGAGACACAGCGGCGGCCTCCGCGGAGGAGGCGGAGCAACCCTTAAATGGCGAAGCACACGTAGTCTGCTCGCACGGACCTGTCCAGATGGCGTGGCCATCCACCACGCGCGAGATCAACCAGGGGGAAACATGGAGTTCTTACAGCAGCACTGGGCAGTTGTGGCCGCCAATCCGTGGTTGTTTGCAACGTGGGCGACGTTGGTCGCTTCGGGCACTTGGATAGTCATCCACTTTCTCTATCAGCACCGGCTCGAACTCTATAAGCATCGCACCGAAGAGGACGCGGTGGAGATCCAGCGTCTCCATGCGCGGATAGCCGAGATGAAGGAGCGGCTATCGAAGAGCGAAATCTCCTCAGCGCAGCCATCACCGGAAGAACCCGAAAGTTTTGACTACCCGGATGCCGGGGATCATGGCATGAGCATTTTGGGACATTCACTGACAGATCTCGTTGTTGGACAGACTTACTCCATGACGGCTGTCGTGCCGACGAGGGTGGTCAGCCAGGCTATCTTCCCGGTCAGCACGGGTCGGCGGGCGGCGATACTGTCATTACGCACAGATCGAGCGATGGTCAGATCAAGCGTGTGTTGCGCGCTCGGGGTGGCGCGGCCGGTGCATCTTGGTCCATGCCGGACGATTGGCTTCCGATATCCCAGAGCGACATCGACGATGGGTGCTTCCAGATATCGACGCTTTTTACGGCCAACAGCGTGGAGATGCGCGACGGGCTTGTCTTTGTTTTGGGAGGGGGATGGTCAAGGTTTTTTGTCCCAACATTTCCATTTGATACGGTCTGGCCGATCGTTTGCGTGGCAACTTGGGAAAATCTATCCGAGGGCCACATCCGTGGATTGCGATTGTGTTTGTCGAATCCCGACGGAATTGAGACTTCCGCACAGCCTCTTGATCTTCCGGCCATTGCGGTGAACGAAAAATCGCTCACGTGGGCAACCGGTCTCGGCGTGCACCTGGATCGGGCGGGGGACTGGCGCATTAGCCTGAGATCTGGTGACTTTGTCCTTTTGGAAATGAACATTGCGGTGTCTATTGTTGCGGCTTCGTAGTATCAGCCTCACAGGGTCGGAGTGTCCTGGCAGGCTCAGCGTTCGGTGCTGAATACCCACTCATTTTGGTCGATCCATGCATCCCATCCAGGCGAACATTCTCTACCGGGTCTTCTTCATTAAGGCAGCCCAATATGGGACAGCCTTCACCATTGATGTCGAAGGATCTGAATACCTCGTCACGGCCAAGCATCTGTTCGACCAGGCTGAGAGCACTGATGCAATCCTGCTGTTCCGAAACAACCAATGGACGCCGTATGCGGTGCATGCCTTCGCTTTCTGTAGAGGCGAGGCTGACATTGCTGTGCTGCGGCTACACGAGCGATTGACCCCGCCCGACTTGCCGGTGATGCCGACTGTCGACGGGCTGGTCCTGGGCCAGGACGTGTATATCTTGGGTTTTCCGCACAAAATGCACGAAGACGTCGGGCAGCAACTCGGTGGAAATCCATGTCCCCTAATTAAGCGAGGCACCGCCTCCAGTCTTGGCGGGGGCGATCCGCAAGTTTTGTTCGTAGACACCCTGTCGAATGAGGGCTTTTCAGGAGGACCGGTGACCTTCCTCGCACCGAATACACCCAAAGGCGTGCGAATCTCCGGGGTCATCTCGGGCTTCAGAACGCACCCGGAGCCCGTTATTGGAAGCGATGGCAAACCAACTGGTGCTTACGTCGAGTTGAACACGGGGCTGCTTCGGGCTTACGGGATCAAATACGCTCTCGATCTAATCAATCGAATGCGGCCATGATGTTCGGCAGTGGCCTGCTGATGGTCAGGCTAGCGCCGTATTCAACCTCACCGGAGTGGTGATTAATGCCTTTTCGTCCCCGCAGGATGTGTTTCAGTGGCGTCCGCGATCAAGTCTCTGTAGGCATACTCGATGAGGTCTTGAACCAGTTCCAGCAGGCCGCCCCAGGGTAAGCCATCGAAGGGATCGCCGTGCGCGAGATTGTTGCGGATCCTCACTAGGGTGGTTTGGTGCAACTCTGCCGTATCGGTGCCATGTATCGTCACCAACGGAATGGATCTACCTCCATAACGGCGTATGGATGGCAGGGCGCTGGCCTCCAGCCCATCAACCTCAATCATGTGCTTCAGCAGGGGGCCAAACGTAGGCTTCCTAGTTGATTTGCCCTTCACCGATTTTCCGTATCTATCCATCATGGCCAGTTCAAGGGCGATGATCGCCGCCAGTTCTCCGGCTTTGATTGAATCGAACTCCAGCCAGCCCAATGCGTAGAGTTTTTGGCCGCGTGCGAACTTCGCCAATACCGTAGAGGGAACGGCGGGATGGAGGTCGCAACTGCTAATGAGGCTCAACCACTCGAACGGTGAAGACAGTTCGCGGATCGCCGCGGGATTACCTGGGCCAGGCCATGGAATGGTTAGGGGATTGGATGATCGGGCCGGCCAATCGGTGGCGAATGGGAAATCCATGTGAACCTCATTTTTCTGGCAGCGTCTACGTCGCCTCAGCCCTATCTCGCAAGGCAAGTTCGACGATCTCTTTGTTGGGTCCAGCAATCCAGTCTGACGTGGAGCAGGTGATGAAGCGATTGACCTCACGCGGGCTCACTCGAAGGGGGTCGGTCTGGGACGTATGACGGCCAACCAGCGCAACGTGTTGGGAGAGTGGGGCGACGACCTGGGCAGCATGACGTCGCAGGGCCGCCGGTGGAGTGTCAGCAAGACCATCCACGATCCATGTAACGCCGCGGTCGCTAGTAATAAATGGCTCGCCTTCCGGGGCAGTCAGCCTGGTCCAAGACAGCCGCGGGAAATGCCGCGCTTGGAAATACCAGGCTTGCATATGGATCATTTCCAGTTGATCGCTGCTGGCAATGACCCACCGCCATCCGAGGCGGTGGTAGGCCTTGAAGTCATCCACACCTGAAACTGTCACTTGCTCTCCGGTCGAAGGGTTTTCCAGCAGTATGCCCCGCCCTTTGTCCTTGATCACCGGGTGTGCAGCGTCGGCCCCTGTCGGCCGGCTGACTCGCATTGTCGAAAACGCCGTGACGACGACTTACTGCTACGACCCGCATGGCAACGTTGTGCAGAAAAAACAGACTCAGGGCACGGCAACCGATACGCTTGGCTACAGCTACACGCTGGCCGACCGGGTGGCGACGGAGACCCGGCCAAGTGAGGCAGTCGTTCGCTACGGTCATGACGTGCTTGGGCAGATCAACGCGGTTTGGGTGACGCCCGCGGGAGGCAGTGAGCAGGCGGTGGCCAGCACCATCACCTGGCTGCCGTTCGGGCCGGTGTCCTCATACACCCTCGGCAACGGCCAGACGGTTACAAGGACCTACGACGCCAACTATGCGGTGACCGATATCGTCTCCCTGGCCCTCGAACTGCACTTCAGCCGCGATGCGACAGGAAACATCACCGGGGTCAGCGAGGCAGGGATCGGTTCTGCGAGCTATGGCTACGACCCGCTCTACCGGCTGACCTCGATCAATGATGCGGGCGGCAACGCCATCGAGGCCTACACTTACAACCAAACCGGTGACCGCCTGAACAAGGGTGGCCCGGGACTTGCCACGGGGGCCTATAGCTATCAGTCCGGCACGCATTGGCTCGTTGGCATAGGAGCCGGCTCGCGCTCCTTCGACGCTAACGGCAACACGACCGGGAGCGCTTTTGCCGGCAACGCATGGGGTTACGGATTCAACGGGCGCAACCGGATGACGGTGGTCCAAGAGAACGGCTTGACCGTGGGGGCCTACACATATAACGCCGGCGGGCAGCGGGTTTCCAAGTCGGTAGGCGGCGCCTCGACACGGTTCGTCTATGATGAATCGAGCCAGCTGCTTGCCGAGGCATCCGGCACGTCGACTCGGGACTATGTCGGCGTCTCCGGCGTTGCGATTGGCGTTCTCGATGGCGCAGGCTTGGCGTTTGTTACGGCGGATGCTCTTGGGGCGCCGCGCGCTGTCACATCGCCATCGGGGACAGTCGTCTGGAGTTGGCCGTATGCGCAGAACCCTTTTGGCGAGACGCAGCCGACCTCCTCGACGGGATTTGTCTTGAATCTCCGCTTTCCCGGGCAGTACTTCGATGCCGAGAGCGGGCTTAACTACAACGTCAACCGCGACTATGAACCGGCGACGGGACGGTACATCCAGAGCGACCCGATTGGGCTCGCTGGCGGCACTTCGACTTACCTGTACACCAGCGGACGTCCGCTGACCAACAGCGATCCGCTTGGCAGGGATGACTCCGCCAGCATGTACAACCCTGACTTCTGGAATCCTGGCTCGCCCTTGGCTGGTCACTCGTGCGACGACGGATATTGGAACCGTTATCGCGACCGATATATTGATTGGACTGCCGATCATGTCATTAATGTGGGGCCCTACGCGGCCGGTCTGGCCGGAGGCCTCTGGCCTAAATCTCTTGCTCCGGCGACAGGGGGGCGGCCTGCACTTCTCGGATCAACCAATCCGCTGACCAGCGTACCGCGTGGTTTTGGCGTACCCGGCGCGAATGCTCCAGCGGTAAGGGCCAGTGCAGCACTAATCGGCGTTGCTACCGTCGGAATAGGCTTCTACGATGCGACTGTCATTCTGGAAGGCTTCATCTACGCGATTCCTGAGAACTCACCATGACGTTGACGTGGACCATAGTTGTTATTTCCGTTGTCGCATTGGCCGCCTTGATCATGTATTTCAGGCGGCACTCGCGAACCAAACTATTTGGGACACGGGAAGATGCCAACCTTGAGCGTCTCTGTGCAACGTCGAATACGAACGCACCGCTCGCCCTGTTCGAAGAGGTTTTTCGCACGATTGCAGAGGAACTCGGTGTCCGTCCCGGTCAACTCAGACCTTCAGATAGCCTTGCTGAGATTTTCAAGGTCGACAGCTGGCAGTTGGGCGGCGCACAGGACGCGCTCGAAGACTTGATTCGCAAAAAGACGGCAAATCGTCCGCCATCGGTCGACACTATCCAGGACTTACTCACTTGGCTGGCGAACGAGCAATCAAAGTAACTCGTGGGGAGGCAGTAGCTTTTGATAAAGCAAGTGTCCATCTCGCGGATGACGAGCGGAACGGTTAGCAAGCGGAGCGGCGCTACCGATGTCACGTGCCAGGAAAGAAACTGATGAGTTACGCAACCGACGATGCCGAGATGCAAAGCGCCTGCGAAATCCTCTGCGCGTGCCGAGGCAAGATCGCATCGGACATTCGGCAAGAGGCGTTCCGCGCGCTGCCTGACGCGCGACGCCTCGCCGACCTGGAGCGGGCGATGTCTCAGCTGCGCGACGACATCGCCGCTATGCAGGCCGGCGATCGTGCAGTGACCACGCGTGTCCGCGTGATGTACGGCATGCTGGTCCGTACGTGGTACGCACCGACGCCGGCTTGACCGGCTGCATCATCGGCGCCGCTCGGGCACTCTGGGTCTGTGGCGATTGATCCGAGGACAGGTCGTACGATGTACTACGACCTTGGGCACTATGGTGGCGAATACGGTGACGTTCGCGGACCGTATGATGTCGGTACGATCCAGTTCGACAAGTACGGTGATCCTACCGATGCCTCGCTTAACGCCGTGCTAGGGACAGTATCGGAGAGATTCGGGCACGGATACACGCCGATCCCTGTTGTCTACAGCAAGGACGCCAACTGGCAAAAAATGGTGAATTTCGCAACGTACCGGCAAACCCATATGAGCGAACACCCATACTCGCTCAATCCATTCGGGAAGACCGAAATGAATTTTTGCCACAAGTTCGCTCGTGACGTACTTGATGCCGGACTGGCGAAATGAGCCGGAAATACGTCCTATGGTCGATCCGGATTATCGTCACTGCGCTAATCGCGGCGCTCCTTCTACGTGTGTTCGACAAGTCGATGGAAGTGGACTCTCTCAAGAGCGAAATCACTCTCCAGACTGATGCAATCAACTTCCTCTTGGCGGTAAACAAACAGTCGCTGCCAGCATGCGGATTGAAGAATGCCGCGCTGGAGAAAATTGTTGCGGAAGCGCGCTACCCAACACTGGTCTGGCGTGGAGATACAACAAGCACCGGACCATTCGAGCTGGGCAGGAATGGGAACTGCGTCATCTCTATCAAGGTGATGGGGGAAATCTAGGGTGCCCGGAAGGCTGGCGAACATCGCGAACTGGACAGTAAAGCACTTCTGCCCTTTGGGTGGACTGCATCAACTGCATGGCAACAAAGCGTCCGGAATTGGCAATCAGTTATGGATATTAATCCACTTCGGTTGGTTGGCTGCCGACCCTTTCCATCCCCATTCCCGGAACATGCCCATATAGTTAGAAAGATCGAAAGTCTCTCCACGATGGGGCTCATCCAGAACACTGAATCCGTATCCGGCACGGACAATTTCATCTGCATGAGGCTCGACTTGGTCGTAATTATCGACAATCAGCATGCCCTCAACACCGCCTAGATCACGGATACGCGCTGCAGGATTTATCCTCACCCCACTTGGTAGGTCGATGACGAGACCAGTGTCAATGTGTAGCTCCAGCTCTCGGCATGCCTCGAAGAGCCAATCGATCATTCTGGTCACTTCTACATGTCCTGTATTGGAATGTGATCCAACGGTTTCACATTACGATGTCCATCGAACCAGGACCAGCATACTCTGTGGCGTCCCCTTTGGCGGCTATCGCAATTTCCGCTGAAGCTACAAACCACCCCGTATCTCGACTGCTGGCGTACCTTTTGACTATCCTGCATCTTTAAACGAGCAAGGCATTGCCAATGGATACTGTGTCAATTAAGACGTTCCACAATGCGGTGCATCTGGGCGATATCGAAACGGTCAGAACGATGCTCGCCAAAGATGCAACGCTAGCCACGTCCGTCGACGAATACGAGTTTCAACCGATCCACCTCCTCGACATGTATTTCGAAGAGGAGATCTTGAATCTCCTCCTGGCGAACGGTGCCGATATCAATGCCAGAAACGACGACGGGATAACACTCCTCCATATCGTCACCGATCCGGATGCAGTTGCAGTGATCGTGAAGAGGGGAGCCGATGTTGAGGCACGGGATGTGGGTGGCCGCACACCTCTTATCGAACAGGCAGGCAATCAAGAGGATGGAATGGATGTTGTCGTTGCCCTTCTCGCGATGGGCGCCGATCCCAACGCCAGAGACAATGACGGCGAAACCGCGCTTTCGATCGCTCGGGACACCGACAATCAGGATTTGATCGAGGCACTCACGGTGGCTGGTGCCAAGGATTGAGCATCGCTTGCAGGTTCAACAAAAAGGTCGGAGCGCATTTTTTCTGCTTGTTGGTGTGGCTCTGACCATGGCGGTTACTACTGTGCAGTCGGCATCGGTTTCTGTACCTGATAGCGCGGTGCTTAAGCAATGGATCGATGCCGGTGCTTTGGGAGTAGAGCCCGTCGCCGGAAGTGGTGTGTCGGCTCGATGCAAGGCAAGCTTTACCGACTCGATCGACGACGCTCGTCAAGGCCTGTCGCGCATTGCAATCGACTACAAACAACCATTCATCGTGCTGTGGACGGCAGGTTACGGGGCTCAATCGAGTTCGGTTGTAGTCATCGGTACCGGCAAGGATGGAAAGCGGATGATCGCCTTCGATGATGAGTCATTGTCCAGGCAGTCGATTGTGTCGGCGAGTCAACACGCAAAGCTTGATGCCTTGGTGAAGGATGTAATGCACGGCAGCCTGTCGGTACCTGTGCAAGTAGCCGACGGATCATGTGGCCTTCTTGTCGACGGAGGAGTCGCCCGGATGCTTCCACCCGGAGCGGCGATATCTCGTGGCGTCGACAGTTCGGTTGCGGACCTTGACGTTGAGATCAACAAGCTTTTGTGGCCTCCCGGTTGGAAAGCACGCGAGAAATAGTCAGAGGGGTTCAAGCTGAGCGTGCGAACCGAAGAGCGTCGCTCACTCAGACTAATCTGAAAATTCGGTCTCTTTTATCCAAACGGGTTGACGCTACGCATCATCGCCGCGATCCTCATCGCGTCGCCGCACATCGGCGATCGGGTATCGAAGCCCGGGTTGGCGCGGAAAGGTGTCGTCTCAAGCGACTCCTTTCAGCGTTGCTTATGCTTGCGCCCCCAACGTTTACGGCGGGCGTGCCGGGCGGGCTTGTCCCGACCGTACCAATCACGGCTTCGAACCTGGCACGCCCGCCACCCGCATTCCCGCGGGTGGCGGACATCCATGGAAGAGGATGCCGCATGACCAAGAAGAATGACGCCGTAGACGCGTCCGATATCGCAGTCGCCACCTCTGGCGAAGACCTCACCATTCCCTGTCCCACATGCAAAGCCCACGCATCGTTGTCGTTGCGTGACGTCGATGCGTTGCTGTCCGACCGGCTGGCTGGGCTTCGTGGCGTGACTGACTTGCTGATCGATGTCCCGTCGATCGATATCGAGCCGGGCACGGTTGCGCAGGTGGCTTATACGTTGCGCCATCTCATCGATGAAATCACTGAGTTGTATCGGGCGATGAGTGGAGGTGTGCGTGGGCATGAGTTGGCTGGGTAGGCATATGTCGTGCGTTTGATTGCGCGAGCTGGCAACGCGGACGGGTAGGGCGCGCTATTGCCGTTTTCTTTGCATGTGGAAACCGGGACGGATGAGTGGACGCTCCGGTTTCCGCTTTGTTCTTTATCCGGGCTTCTGGGCCTTCAGCCACATGTGGCGGCAGCTTTCTCGCAGTTACGCTGAACACCCGCCTTGCACGAAGAGCTGCCATGTTTCCTCATATCGCCTTGCTCGCTCTATGCCTTCCGGTGGCTGCTTTCGCGAGCGAATCCAAAAGAGAGGCCTGGCTGGTCAAGACAGACCTCTGGGGCAACACGAGCTATCAAACGTTGATGCTCGACCATGACGGAAACACCCTCACCGGCGTTTTCGATGGCGACACGTTGCTCGGCACCCGTCATGGCGACACGTTGGTCTTTACCGTTACCGACTCGGACAAGGCGACCTACAACCTCAAGGCCAGAGTTAAAGGCAATGAAATGGTTGGCGTCGCGGACGACCCGGACACCAACCATCCCGGCAAGCGAGTCAGTCACACCTTTACCGGGCGCCGGTTGCCGGAGCGGCCCAGCGGATCTGCCACGATGTACGAGTACGCACCCAAGGATTACTCCAATGAGTTCTCCGCGAGCCGCTCACCTGTGTTGACCGTCTGGCCGGGCGATGGGATTCGCACCCGGACCGTCGATTCGGGCGGAGTGGACGAGAAGGGCGTGACGCGCGCGCTCTTTGGCAATCCTCAGGTTGGCCCGTTCTATGTGATGTCCGCCGAGCCGGGCGATACCCTGGCGGTTCACATCAAGCGCCTCCGGCTCAACCGGAACTACGCCGACAGCCTCGATAGTGTCGTGGGCCGCGCGCTCGGTCAGTCGCTGGCAGGTAAAGCACAAGACCTTGGCAAACCCATCCGCTGGAAGCTGGACCTGGAAAGAGGTTTGGCCTCGCCCCTGAATCCCACGTCGGCCCTGGCTAACTACAGCGTGCCGGTGCGACCCATGTTGGGTGGGATGGCGGTGGCGCCAGGGTTTGGGTCGGCGGCGATGTCCACAGGCGATACCGGCAGGTTTGGCGGCAACATGGATTTCAATCAGGTCATCGAGGGTAATACCGTCTATCTGCCGGTCTATCAGCCGGGTGCGTTGCTGTACTTCGGAGATGCTCATGCCCTTCAGGGCGATGGCGAAACTTCCCAATACGCTCTGGAAACATCGATGGACGTCGAGATCGTGGTGGACGTTATCCACGGCAAGGCCGTGCAAATGCCACGGGTGGAGTCACCGACGCAAATCATGGTGTTGGGGCAGGCCGGTTCCATCGATGATGCGACCCGGGCCGCTACCACTGGATTGGTGCAATGGCTGGCTCAGGATTACGGCCTGACTCTATCCGAGGCCGCCCAGGTTCTGGGTAGTTCGGTGCATTACTCGGTGGCGAATCTGGCGGGTCGAAGCGTGGGTGTGGCTGCAAGCCTGGACAAAGCCTTGTTGGCAACTCTTGCAAAGCCGGTGGATCAATAACGGGGTGCTGGCACGGATGCGGTTGAGCCCGCTTATTATCTCCGTGTCTTCAATAATGCCCGCGAACGTTATTAACCTCTATCCATAAAAAAGCCGCCTCTTGATAAAGAGACGGCTTCATATCATCTGCGAATAATTCTGAAGCTATGGCGCTTGACTCCGGTTAGCCGAAGTCGCCCCCAGTACGGGAACCGAAACCACTGACATCAGTGCTGCCCTGGTATTTGGGCTCGCGCTTCCCTACTGTTGCCTGATTCTGTAACGGCCCTTCGACCTGAATTCCGAAAGGATTAATGCCGTTCATCCCATCTTCGTGCAAAACAACGTTCAGCTGTTCCATGTGTGCACTCCATTCAGTGAAAATGCCGCGGTATGGCGGCATTTTCGAACCTATCATGGTTTTGCACCGGCTGACAGTCGATTTCGGCAGACAACGGATATTAGACAGCGGACATTATCGTCCGCTATTTGCACGACTATATGCCGGCTTTGGGTTTCCGTCCCCGTTTCTTCTGATGCGGGGTTTGGAGCAATGCTTGCAAATAACCAATGCCTTCCTCTTCGGGAAAGAATGACACCACGTCTGCGACGCTCCACTGGTATTTTTCACGTAGCGCCGAAAATTCCGCCTTTTCTTTTGCTAATCGCTGCGCTTCCAGCTCTTTCTTGCTTAGTTTTTTTGTTTCAATGGGCTTTGGTTCGACGCGCGTCGGTTCAACGCGCGTCGGTGCATTGCCGTCGAGAGCACGTAGCTCTTCCTGGAATTTGCGGAAAGAATAATCGGTCGATGACGTCATGCGTTGCTCAATATGCTTCGGAACATTTGCCGTGGCGGCCCGATAGATCGGTGGGCCCGTTGGGGGAGGAACCCGCCCCTGTGAAAGGGATGATACTAGCCTGACAGGCCGGTTCCATGGGGATTGAGCCCAATTATCGCCACCATGCCGGCTTCCACGGGAGCAGGTAAACCCAAGACACGCCCGCCATCCAGACATACCCTAGACACCGGGCAGGCTAGCCTCCGTCAGCCCCACGCTGGCAGCAGCACTGTTGAAAGCCTCAGGTCCGCGCTTATCCCGCCACTCCCATCGAGACAGCACCCCATGAGCTACCGCACCGCACCGCGTAGTTCCGTCCTGGCCAATGCCATCTACGGACTTCTCAATCCCATCCCATTCGGGTTCTTCGTCGCCGCGCTGATCTTCGACATCGTTTATGCCCGCAGCGCGGAAATCATGTGGGTGAAAGGCGCCGCCTGGCTGATCGCCATCGGCCTGCTGTTTGCGGTGATCCCGCGTCTGATCAACCTGGTGCAGGTCTGGATCACCTCCCGGCGAACCGCTACGGGGGCCGACAAGCTCGACTTCTGGCTGAATCTGTTTGCCATCGTCGCGGCGATCGTCAATGCGTTCGTGCACAGCCGCGATGCCTATTCGATCGTTCCTGCGGGCGTCTGGCTTTCGGCCTGCACGGTCGTCCTTCTGTCCATTGGCCATATTGTCGTTGCCGTGAAGCGCTCCGCACCGGGAGATTTTATCCATGAATAAGACTCTCTACCGCAGCGCGCTGGCGCTGGCATGCGTGGCCATCCTGGGTGCATGCAGCGAAAAAGCATCGTTTGAACCCGCCCAGCAGTCGGGCAACAACCCGACACTGCCCAAGGCTCAGAACTTCCTGGTGCCGCCCATGCAGGTGCCGGACAAGGCTGGCTGGAAGCAAGGTCAAACACCCAAAGTGGCGGATGGACTGAAGATCGAAGCGATCGCCAGCGGCCTGATGCATCCTCGCCAGCTTTACGTTCTTCCCAACGACGACATCCTGGTGGTGGAATCCAATGGCCCCGGCACGGAACCGGTGACGACGCCCAAGCAGTTGATTGCCGGCATGGTCAAGAACAAATCGGGCAAAGGTGGCAAGGGCGGCAACCGGATCACGCTGCTGCGCAGAACGAGCGGTGCCAGCGGCGGATGGGAAAAGCACGTGTTCATCGAGAACCTGCACTCGCCCTTCGGTGTGCAACTGATCGGCGATTCTCTGTACGTTGCCAATACCGACGGCATCGTGAAGTTTCCCTACACCGCAGGGGAAACGCAGATCACGGTGCCCGGCGTGGCGTTTGCGGACCTGCCGGGCACCATCAACCACCATTGGACGAAGGCACTGCTGGCGAGTCCGGACGGCAGCAAGTTGTATGTCGGTGTCGGGTCCAACAGCAACATCACCGAGAACGGACTGGCCGTGGAATATCGGCGTGCCGATGTGCTTGAGGTCGATGTCGCCACCGGCGCCAGCCGCATCTTCGCGTCGGGCCTGCGCAATCCGACAGGGATCCAGTGGGAGCCGCAGACCGGCAAGCTCTGGGCCATCGTCAACGAACGCGACGAGATCGGCGCGGACCTGGTGCCGGATTATCTGACCTCCGTACAGGAAGGCGGTTTCTACGGATGGCCTTACAGTTATTTCGGCGAGCACGTCGACAGTCGCGTTATGCCGCAGCGGCCGGACCTGGTCAAAAAAGCAATCAAGCCGGATTACGCCCTGGGATCGCATGTGGCCCCGCTGGGGCTTCTGTTCTCCGACAACAACGCGTTACCGGACAAGTATCACGGTGGTGCGTTCATCAGCGAACACGGCAGCTGGGACCGCTCGCCACTGAGCGGTTACCGCGTCACGTTTGTCGCTTTCAAGCAGGGCCAGCCGGTGGGTATTCCCGAGCCCGTCGTCACCGGTTTTTATTCGCCCGACGAGTCGCAGCTTTACGGCGCACCGGTCGGCCTGGCGCAGGATAAGGACGGATCGCTGTTGATCGCGGACGATGTCGGCGACACCGTCTGGCGGGTGACGTCGGGGGCGCGCTGAGTGTTTGAAATTGAAATCGGAATGGGGATGGTTAAATCCACTTATGAACTCTGTCCCGCGGAATACCCATTTCGTTTCGGTAGACGAGAGGTTTGAAGTGGATATGTTACCCAATGGGTAGATGCAGACATCGCTACTCGAAAGATTCGTAATTAATTACGAATCTTTCGAGTATCGTCTTTGTAGGTGAATTCCTACACGCGAATGGCACCACACCTACATTCGTTGTCGTGAAAGCGGTCGATACTTCCCGCCACAATTTCGCCAGGGTGGGTGGGGATCATGGTAGGGATATTCGGTCGGATTGTTCGACGTTGGGGAGCATTCGTATTTGCAGTGGTGCTGGCTCAGACCTTGTCGCTAGGTATGGCCAGCGAGGCGCAATCGCGGTCTTACTACGGGCCGCCCTACAACACGAATGGGGTGGCTGGTGGCAACTACGCCACGGTTGGAGCGGCCGTGACCGCGCTTTCCAACTACTACCTTAAAGGCTGTCCGACCTGCACCATCTATGTTGATTACACCGATGGCAATGCAAATCAAACGTCGGCCGTGGCAAACGTTACATTCCAGCCCAATACCTACGGTTACAGCGTATGGGCCACGGAGTACGCCAACGATCCTACAAAGGCCGCAGGTGGATGCAATCCTCTGAATGGCGGAAACGGTGGTGGCGGTGGTTCCGGTCCTGCGGGAGGGAGCGGTGAGGGTTCCGAGGATGTAGGCATGTGTCCAGGATCGAATTTTGTCGGGGACCCAATCAACGCCTACAACGGCAACAAGTATCAGCAGGATACCGACTATCGCTCCGAAAGCTCGTTGACCTTTCGTCGTTTCTACAACAGCAAGGCGCAGCTTCTTCCGGCCAATCTTGGTGCACGCTGGCGTCACTCGTTCGACCGGTCGCTAGAGATCTATCTTCCTACGCCCGGGACGAACGCGACGACAGCATCGATCGTGCTCGATCGACCCGACGGGAGCCGGGAGACCTTTCAGCGAGCCAGTGGTAAATGGGTTTCTCCGGCGGACAGTCCCGACACGCTGGTTGAAACCGACGACAGCACGGGGAAGGCGACGGGGTACATGGTTTTCATGGGTGGCCCGAAGCAGTTCGAGACCTACTCGACCTCGGGTGCGCTGCTGTCTATCACCGATCTCTCAGGTGCCGTCACCACCTTCGCTTACAGCACGTCAACCACGCCGCCTTCCCAGGCTCCGGTGTCGGGTCTTCTGGTATCGGTCGTTGATCCGCAAGGACGATCGCTGAATCTGACCTACGACAGTAGCGCGCGATTGGCGAAGCTCACGTTGCCTGATGGCGGCACGGTCAACTATGGCTATGGTGACAATAACAATCTGACTTCCGTCACCTATCCCGATAGCAAGATTCGTCAATATATCTACAACGAACAATCTTTAACCTCGAACACCAGCCTTCCGAATGCGATGACAGGTTTGGTCGACGAAAAGGGCATTCGCTTCGAGAGTACCGGCTACAACAGCGCGAATCAGGCAATTTCGTCGACCTTTGTCGGTGGCATTGACGGCTACTCCATCAATTACGGAAGCAACACGATAACGACTCCGCTTGGGCAGACTACGGCACTCTCGTTCACCAATGTCCTGGGCGCGATAAAAGTCGGCAGCAGTTCGAAGCCCTGCGGTGTGGCTTGCAATCAGCCTTACAAGTCGAGGACCTATGATGCAAACGGCTGGCCGGCCAGTTTCACCGACTTCAACGGCAATGTGACAAGCACGACATATAACACCGCCGGTCTCGAAACCCAGCGCATCGAGGCCAAAGGGACATCGGTGCAACGCACGATCAACACGACCTGGGACAGTGTTCTTCATAACCCGCTGACGCGCACCACGCTCGATGTAAGTGGCGCTGTAGTCGCTAAGAGTGCCTGGGTCTATAACGCGCGCGGTCAGACTCTGGCAACCTGCGACATCGATCCTGCGGTGTCTGCCGCGGCGAGTTATGTGTGCGCTCCGGCAGGAAGCGTGCCCACCGGCGTACGCCGTTCGGTGATGACCTATTGCGATGCGGTGGATAGCACCCAGTGCCCACTCGTCGGTCTGGCCTTGACCTTGGATGGGCCGCGCACCGACGCTGGTGATGTTACCCATTACAGTTACTACCTGACCTCGGACGAAACCGGTTGCGGAGTCGTAGGCGGCAGCTGCCACAAAGCCGGTGATCTGTACCAGGTCACCGATGCATTGGGGCATGTGAGCACGATTCTGGCCTACGACAAAAATGGCCGCGTGATTCGCCAGCGAGATGCCAACGGGGTTATCAAGGACCGTACATATCACGCCCGGGGGTGGTTACTGACGCAGAGCGTTCGGGTTAATGCTGATGGATCGGCGTCCCTGGGGGATGCAACAACTCAATGGACTTACGACGCGGTCGGCAATCTCACGCAGAAAGCGGATGCCGACGGTGTCGTGACGCGCTATACATACGACGATGCGCATCGCCTGATCGACGTCGCCGATGGCGCGGGCAATCATGTCCGTTACACCCTGGATGCCGCAGGTCACCGGATCAAGGAGCAGACCTTCGACGTCAGCGGCGCCATACGTCGCAGTCTGACTCGTACCTTCAATACTCTCGGTCAATTGAGCGATGTTACGGACGGGTTGAACCACACGGTCTATGCGGCATCTTATGTCGACAGCTATGACGCAAACGGCAACGTGGTACATGCGGCGGATGCGTTGGGTATCCAGAAGAAGCTCGCCTACGACGCGCTCAATCGCGTGGTGGGTACCACCGACAATGCTAATGGCACGGACACGGCAACGCAGAACACGCAAAGCGTTACCAGCTATGATGCTCTGGATCGCATTCAGGGTATTAGCGACCCCGATGGACTAAACACCCTTTACGACCACGACGGATTGAGTAATCTTACGGGCATCCACAGTCCCGATACCGGCGCCGCTACGCAAACCTACGATGCGGCAGGTAACCGACTTACCCGGACGGATGCCAAGGGCATTGTCGGTACGTTTGCCTACGACGCACTTAACCGAGTGACCTCGGCAAGTTACGTGGATACGACGTTGAACGTCACCTACACCTACGACGAAGCCAACGCGACGACCGGCTGCATCGGCTCGTCTCCGGTGGGGCGCCTGACCCGGATGATCGAGAATGCGGTGACCACGGTGTATTGCTACGACGCGCGCGGCAACGTTGTCGAAAAGCGACAGACCCAAGGTAGTCAGACGGACGTTATGAGCTATGGCTACACGCTCGCGGATCGTTTGAGACTGATCGTTCGACCCAGCTTGAGTGTGACCCAGTACGGGCGAGACATCCGTGGCCACATCAGTAATGTGTCATTGACGCCGTCGGGTGGGGTGGGGCAAACGGTGGTCAGCGGCATCGCGTATCTGCCGTTCGGGCCGGTCACCAGCTACACGCTGGGTAACGGACAAACGGTCACTCGGACCTACGACGCGAACTATGCGATTACCGATGTCGTCAGTCCCGCGGTGGATCTTCATTTTGCCCGGGATGCATCCGGCAACGTAACAGCCCTGATTCAGGCGAATGGCGGAGCGGCCGTTGAAACATATAGCTACGATCCGCTGTATAGATTGACATCCATCAACGACCCTGCCGGGACAGCGATCGAGGCTTACACTTACAACAAGACAGGTGATCGGTTGAGCAAGGCCGCAGCTGGTCTGGCGACCGGAATATATGGTTACAAAAGCGGTACACACTGGCTTACTACCATTGGGAGTGCTGCTCGTACTTACGATGCCAATGGGAATACCACGAGCAACGCGGTGGGAGGCGAGGCGTTCGGATTCGGTTATAACGGACGAGGCCGATTGACCATAGTGCAGCGCGGTGGCGTTACGGTGGGCACTTATGTCTATAACGCGTTGGGGCAGCGCGTTTCGAAGGTGGCCACGCTACCGCAGGCGGTCAATCAACGCTTTGCGTACGACCAGAATAGCCGGGTGATCGGTGAATACGGCACGAACAATCGTGATTACCTCTGGCTGGACGATCTGCCAGTGGCTGTGGTCGATAACGTTGTTGGTGCCGCGACACTGAGCTACATCCATGCGGATGGGTTAGGAACGCCCCGCGCGGCCACAGATGCTAACGGTGTTACCCAGTGGCAATTGCCTTATCAGGCCAATCCCTTCGGCGACCAGCCGCCGACATCTAGCTTTGGCTATGTGCTCAATCTTCGTTTTCCTGGCCAGTACTTCGATGCTGAGAGTGGGCTGAATTACAACGTCAATCGTGACTACGAGCCGGCGACGGGGCGCTATATCCAGAGCGACCCGATTGGGCTGAAAGCGGGAGTCAGCACATATGCCTACGTTCGGAATAGTCCTTTGAGATTTAAGGACTTGGTAGGCTTGGAAGTGGATGTATGTCGGGATCCTGCGTTCAATGGAAACCTCGGCCCAATTGATCACTACTGGATCAAAACAGACACGCAGGAAGCTGGCATGGGTACAGCAGCGGCAGGCGCCAATGCGGGGAATCAATATGACTCCCCGATTTCGAGAGTGCGGACCGTCGATCATACGGGCCGAAGCACCGGGCCGAACGCAGAATGCATGCCAGTGCCGGGAGCGGATGAGGGAATTGTCAATGGACTTATCGCTCCCGGTCAGGATTTGGGCTACTTCGTGCCGCCGGTCAATTACTGTCATTCATTCGTCCAAGATGTACTTCATCAAGCTCATGGCGAAGATCCTTTTGGTCCGCAAGGCCCAGGCCTGCCGGTTCCTAGTCCATATATGAGTGATCCATTCAAATGATGACTCGAACGCTGATCATGGTCGTTGCAACAATTCTTACCGCATCGTGTTCTGGCGGCAGGTCAGATCGCGAAGCATTGGATGAGGAGCCCGGCTTTGAATGCCGACCCGCAGTGAACGTTGTCTACGCCCCATGGGGGCCTAATGGATTATCGAAATCATGCCGAGGAGTCGAAGGGAAAACGAAGGGGAGCTTCTTCGCATCCGAGCGTGGCCGCGTGATATTCCGAGCACTTTATGCCGCGGATGGAAAGGTCGCATGGGAATGGCTCAATGATCACGGGGATGTGGTCAAACGTGATCATGGCGATTCACTACCAACAAGTAAAAATAACAATGCAGGACAGTGATCACGCGATTACACGTTCGCATAACAAGAAAAGACGGACGTGCATCGGCGCTGTGTCGGCTTACTGAAGAGTGACCAAGGAAATTCGTGGCGGAAGGATGGTCCACTAGCGTGGGTTCGCCGGGGCGTGACAACAAGTCGTGCCATGTAGCAAGCTGAATGGCGCTACCGATGACACGTGCTAGGAGGAAGCTTGATGAGCTATGCCACTGATGATGCTGAGAGATCGAGCGCGTGCGAAATCCTCCACGCATGCCGAGGCAAGATCGCCTCGGACCTCCGGGAAGAGGCGTCGCGCGGTCTTCCTGACGCGCAACGCCTCGCTGACCTGGAGCTGGTGATGTCCCAGTTGCGCGACGACATCGTCGCTGTCCGGGCCGGCGATCGCACGGTGACCACGCGAGTCCGCGTGATGTACGGCGCGCTGGTCCGTGCATGGTACGCGCCGCACCCCGCTTGACCGGATGCGTCATCGTCGCGTTACGTTTGCCGCATCCCTGCATCACGATGCACTACCTCCGCATCCTCGTTTCACCCATGCTGCACCATCCGTGCATCACTCCGTGGCCCGCTGGGCCACGTGATCGTGCCTGACCTTCCTGGCGTGTGCGGAGCGGTTTTTTAGGGGTGGTTTTGGCCGGCGTTGGCCCCTTAACCCTTAAGCCGATCCGCCATACACCATACGCACCTAGTCAGGTGCCGCAAGTCCATGGCGCCGCTGAGTAATTGCAGAAATGATGCACGTGGTGATGTTTACACGGCAACTACATGATGCCTCGCCGGGCCTTATCTGACGCCGTTAGGGTGTAAACCTTCGCACTACAGCGCGTGCGCGAACATGCGCAACCGTCTGCGACTTGATGCGTCGATGTGCGAACGGCAGTCCGGCCGCGTATCGACGCGTTGCCTCGCGCTCCGGCGCACAGGGGAAGACGGCAAGATGTGTAATGTTGGCCATGAAGCGGCCCCCATCACAGGCCTTACTCGCGCTGCGCACTCGACGGAACGCAGGCGATGTCCCTCTACCGTTAGCTGGAGCTTCAGCGGATGCGGCGATCGGAAGCAATCCGGTGGGATGGGTTGCTGGAGCAGCCATAGCGGGATATATGGGTGGTTCACTCATCAACGATGCGTACAACCAGGAATTCAGCGACGCGATTTGGAGTGCAACTCACAATGGAGCCCCTGATCTGCCCACTGGTTTGGTCGGCGACAATCCAGAATCCAGTACTGGAAAGCGCACAAACACTGACCTTCCAAGTGATGCATTTCCTGATACATGGAATGACTTGACCGGTGGCGAGTCGGTCGACGTTGGTGGCCAGCAAGTCTGCCCGAATGGAATTCGTGCACGGCGTGGGAAGCCAGGCGAGGGCCCTCGCATTGATATTCCGGGCAACGGGCAAAAGCCTCCTGAAACCATTCATTTTCCAGAGGGAACAGCATGGCCATGGTGACCAAACTGGCGTTTGTACCCGCGAAGGGGTCTCTGCACAAACTTATCGATAAGGAACCTCTGTCGCTCATGCGGGTCGGCGACAAATCCAACTCGTCGTGGCACCTTCAGACCTCCCGTGGCGAACGATTTATTGCGTCCGTCGACTATCAGGACGTTGCTTTTAAGTTCGAATGCTTCGGAATTTTCTTCCGGGAAGACAACGAGATGGCTAGTCCACCAAGACGTGACCCAGATGCGATCACGATGTACTCCATCGAGTTCTTGTTTCGCGCCGAATGGGAAGAGCTGAGCACATCCGTCGTGCCGTCTCGTCATCGCAGGATCGCAAAAAGAGTTGCTGGACCGCTAGAACGAATCAGTGCCGCTGCGTCGTCAGCTTGCGTATCACTTATAGGAATCACTTGGGCAAGTGAGCCTGACGCTGCGATAAGGCACGCCCTCATCGTTGATGTTGACGGCGATAACCCTACTGCGCTGACGTACTCTGAGGACCATGGGTCGATAGAATCCCTCATGGCACATTGCAACGTCGTTAATGCTATTTCCGTCGACGCTTGGGAAGGCCTCATAAGTACATGGACATCCGACGTCAGCGGCAACGCCGGATCGGCTCTATAGCAGCTCTCGTGCAGACAGCTAGGGACGCCCGGCAGGGCCACTGATGCTTGATCTTGGCATCACGCATCAGTGGATCAAAACCGATACCGAGGAGGCCGGAATGGGGCCGGCAGGTGGCGGAGTCCCGGGTCAGGGCGAGCCGCCGGATGCACCTTTTACCAACGTAGGCACCATCGACCATACAGGGCAGTCGAACCAGCCCGGTGCGTATTCGATTCCTTTGCCCGATGATATGGATGAGTCTTGCGTAAATGAAATGATTAGCCCTGGTCGAGACCTCGGTAAATTTATACCGGGAGTGAACGACTGCCATACGTTTGTACAACAAGTGATCTCCCACTGCAGGTTGCACAAGCCATTACGCCTAATGCCAACTCTCTGAGTCCAAAACGATGAAACTCACGGTCCTTGCCCTCTTCGTATCCATCAGCGCGTTGCTGTTCTTTGGAGCTTGGCTGATTCAGACGATCTGGCTGACTAGTTTTCAGCATGAAATGCCTGGGTCTTTCAATTCAATGATGCTGTTTCTATGCGTGGCCATAGCACTCTCGCTTGCGATCGCTATTCGATCAATATGGAAGTTATTTACGCGAAAAAAAATCATCTGAACGACTGCGAAATTGCGGAGTCGCGTCTTGTATTACCACATGATTCTGGAGAGTCAGAGGCACCGACGGACGCTAAGCGCGCGCTGCGCGTCCGCCCAGCGCCGGGCGATGGTTCGCCGTTGGCGCACCAGCCGGTGGCGTGCCATCCGTCGTGGCAAGTTCGCGGTGTCGTGCCATCCTCGCCGGGTTCGGCGGGGTAAAAAGAAAGTCAAAGCACGCACTCTGGACTGCCCAGGGGATCGTATGCGAAGCATGGACCGGACGGAAAACCCGTTCCAGTCGGTTCTGCGGCTGAAGACGAGTACAATTCTGACCGCTTTTCAAAGACGGATATGGATAACAGCAAAGTTGCCAATGGCCTCTTTCCTGGGTGGAAATCCTATCTTTCTACCCCAGGTGGAACGTATCAGCAGTACGACCCGGCAACGGGAACAACCAGTGCAATGAAAAGATAAGAGGCAGTCTATGGATGCGAACTTCCAAGTTTTTGCATTGCTGATATTGGTAGGGGCCGCTTCATTCCCCATCTGTGCAATGAGTGAGGATTATGAGTTGGACTATCAATCTTCTCAGGCCGTCTTCCGTGCTGTCGAAGCCTGCAAATCCGACGGGTGTGATCTCAATGCCTACCGCTTCTCTGTTAGGCGGGACACGCTGGGGACCGAAGTAACGTTAATCGGAAAGCAGTTATCCGCCGAGGAGCTCTTCGCGGGCGATGAAGAGCATGTTACCGAGCGACATTACCTCATCGACCTTACTGGACGGAAACTGATACGGAAGTGGTACGGTAGGTAAGCGTGGTTTCGATACCTCAGGGACGGAGGTGGTTAAACGCACTTGTTACCTCCATCCCGGTTTCCGTGTTGAGGGCTATACCCACCCGCTTTGTTCGGTTAGGATTTCTCCGCGGAGCAAGCCGCAACCGGGTCCGCGGGTAGGGTTGAACCCACTTGCCATTCAACGTACCTAAAACCTTTATGCAGCCGGTGTTGCGGACCGTCGGCGATCCATGCATTGAGGTTTCCAATGAGCTCACTTCCCGAGCAGTCCCATCTCGACCATCTTCGTAGGCAAGCCAAAGATCTGCTGCGCCTTTGCCGCGCGGGCGATACGGCGGCACTCGAGCGTTTCCGCACGTGGTTACCCGCCGCGCACGGCCGGAGCAACGCAGAGCTCGGCGCGATGCAGCTGCGTTTGCACGACGCGCAGTCGTGTATTGCACGCGAATACGGTTTCCCCAGCTGGCACGAGCTGAAACACTACGTCGAGTGGCAACGTGTTCGCATGAGCGATCGCGTCGCAAAAATACAGTACTGGTTACGGCTGGTTTATGCGGGCGATGTCACCGGCAGCACCTTCGGCGCACGGACGAAGTTGGCTGTACGTATTCTTGCGGAACAACCCGATCTGGTGCATGGCGATGCATATCTGGCATGCGCCGTCGGCGACGAGGCGTCGATCCGTGGCGCTATCGCCACGGATCCTTCGTGGGTGAATCGTGCTGGCGGCCCACTGAACATGCCGCCACTCGTGGCAGTGACTCACTCCGCTCTGGTGCGTGTCGACGGTTTCGGTGAGGGTCTCAGGCGCTGCGCGCGCGTGCTACTCGAGGCCGGGGCGAATCCGAACCAGTCCATCGGCAATCGGTGGCCGCCACATTCGCTGAGCGACCCTGGCGAAGAGCGACTCAGCGCGCTGTACGGGGCGGCAGGTCAGATGAGAGACACCGGGCTGACGCGGATTTTACTCGCTGCGGGTGCGGACCCGAACGACGGCGAATCGCTCTACCACTCGGTCGAGAACCCGGAGTGCACGCGTTTGCTTCTGGAGAACGGTGCTCACACAGCGGGCACCAATGCGCTCGGCAATGCGATTGCGCATGCAAGCGTTCATTCCTTACATCTGCTTCTACAGCATGGGGCGGACCCCAACGAGTTAACGGGGCAGGGCACTACGCCGCTGATTGGAGCCATTCGTGCTCGTTGTCCGGTCGCACTGGTGAAGGCCCTTCTTGATGCGGGAGCGGATGCGCATGCACGAACTCCGGACGGGCAGGGGACCTATACGTTCGCACTGTCTCTGGGTCTGACCGAAATCGCAGAGTTGCTCATGGACGCCGGTGTAGCGGAAGAGCTATCGGACGAAGATGCCTTCGTTGCCGCATGTGCCCGCTGCGACGAAGTAGAAGCCCGCAGCTGGCTTGCGCGCATTCCGGACATGTTCGACAGGCTCGGGCCCTTCCGACTCAGGCAGCTTCCGGAGCTTGCGATGAGCGAGTGCGACTCAGCCGTACGGCTTATGGTGAACCTCGGTTGGCCCGTGGCGACCAGGGGTGGCGACGAACCCTTCCGCGGCTCCGCTATTAACTGGGCTGTCTTTCGCGGCAACGTCTCAATGACGGAATGTCTGCTCGAACACGGCGCGAGCTGGACCGAAGCGCACGGCTACGGCAGTGATGTGGCGGGCACGCTGTCCTGGGCCTCATGCAACCAGCCCCCTGGCTACGGTGACTGGCTCGGTTGTGCCCGCGCGCTCGTTGCGCATGGCATGCCTCGGGCTGTGTGGCCGCCGGGCGCAGACCCGAATGAAGTGCCACGCTGGGTGGCGATCGACGGACGTCAGATGGAGTTTTCGGAAGAAGTCACGGCGTTTCTTCTCGAACCGTCGGCGTGAACGGGAAGTCTTGGTAGCGACGGAAACGGGGACGGAGGTGGTTATATGTCCACTTATTACTTCCGTCCCGGTTTCCCCCCTCCATGGTGCGGCTCAAACCTGCATGTCGCTAACCGCCGGTTTAGGCACCACCAAAGAGCGCGAGTGTCTGGTCGTTAAAGCTGTTGACGAAGTGGTGCTCGTCCGGCCCCACATTGGCGCGGAACGGCTTGGCCGCATCGACCACGATCTCGTCCGCATCCGTGCCAAGAATCGCTATCGTTTCGGCAATGAACTGATCCAGCGGCATGGCTTGCTCGGCTTCCTGACTGTTCATGAGCTCAGTGCGCACCCAGGGCGGTGCGATCTCAAGAACGCGAACTCCCGTACTACGGAGCATGAAGCGTTGCGACAGCACGTATGAATGAAGCGCCGCCTTGGTCGACGAATAGATGCCCGTGACGGCCATCGGTACAAAGGCAAGAACGGAACTTGTATACGCCACAACGGCGTTGTCCTTGCTTTTCAGATGATCGATCAACGCCGACGTCATGCGGATCGGTCCCAGCAGGTTCGTTGAAATGGTCGAGGTCAACAGCGCGTCGTCGATCTTTCCGGCAACGGTGTCGGGTTGCATGATGCCGGCGTTGTTGATGAGAACGTTTAGCTCGGGGTGATCGGCGATCAACTGTGTCGCCACACGAGCGATGCTGGCAGGATCGGCGATGTCGAGTTCGACGGCCTCCATGCCGGGATTGGCTGCGATCACGGCGTTGAGATGACTACGCCGCCGGCCGGCAATGATGACTTTGTTGTCCAGCTTGTGCAGCGCTTCGGCCAGTCCGCGACCGATACCGGAGCCACCGCCGGTAATAAAGATGGTGTTGCCACTGAGTTTCATGAGAGTTCTTCTTGAGTGGGGATCAGGCAGGGAAGTGGTTGCCGTACATGGGCAATCCGCTCTTGGATTCGGTTTGTGTTGCTTCGTCTTGCAATACGTCCCAGTGCTCGGCGAGCCGACCGTCTTCGAGGCGGACGACGTCCACGGCGATCCACGCCGCCGGACGGCCAATACCGGAGAAACGTCCGTGCACGATGACGTAATCCCCTTCGGCCATGGCCAGGTCATGCTCGTAACGCATCGTGCCGGGAACGCTGCGAATCAGATTGAACAAGCCTTCGCGGCCCGGTTCGATATGTGCGCTGTGCTGGATGTAGTTGTCGGACCAGAAGCGCTGGGCGGCATCGTAGTTACGCTGATTGAACAGCGTGTCGAATGCTTCGATGACAAGAGCTTTGTTCTGTTCGGGCGACGTCTTTGACATGGCGGTTTCCTCTTCGATGCTGATGACTCAAGTGACGGTGCGTTTAGCTGCCTGGCGCGGGGATGGCTAACAATGGTGATCACCATTGACATGAGATATAGTCGGCTGGCAGTAAATGATTGTCAATGGTGATCACCATTGTTATTTGGGGCGAATCGTGAAGAGTTCGTCGAAGAGGAGTGGATGCATGGGCGTTTCGAAGCAACAAGCCATTGAAAATAAAGGCGCTATCGTTGCCGCCGCGGAAAAGCTCTTCCGTGAGCGCGGGGTGGCCGCGGTAGGGTTGGCAGAGCTGACCAAGGCTGCGGGCTTTACCCAGGGCGGCTTTTACAACCACTTCAAATCGAAGGACGCGCTGGTTGCAGCCGTCATGGAGAAGGCGATGGAGGATGGCGCGGCTCAGCTCGTGGCCGGTATCCAGGCGTCAAAGGCGCAGGCGATCGACCCCATGAAGCAGTACATCGATTGGTACCTGTCCCCGGGCCACCTGACCAATATCGAGGAGGGTTGTCCGTTGACCGCGTTCGCCGGCGATGTGCGACGACTCGGCAAGGAAGCGCGGCAATCCTATGCGGGCGGACTGACGTGGAATTTCGATCTGCTGGCGAGTGTGATCGACGGCGAAAGTTTGCAAGAGAAGAAAAAAAAGGCGATCGCGCTTTTCAGTCAGATGGTCGGATCGTTGGTGCTTTCGCGCGCGGTCGTTGGGACTGATCCAGTCCTCGCCAACGAAATACTGGAGGACGCGCGTCAACAGTTGCTCCAGGCCATTTCGCCTGAATAAAGCCAGTCCAAAGTGATTTTCAGGACGGTCTTCCATGGCCGCTCGAACCGCCGCGAGGTGGTGAAAACATCACAATCTTTCGAGGAGTCACTTTCATGCCCATGATCGATATCTATGCCGCCAAAGGCACCTTTGCCGACCCTCACAAACTGGCGATCGATGCTGCCGCGGTCGTTAAGTCGGTCGAGCAAGTCCCCGACATTCCCATGTTTCGCAAAAACACGGCGGCTTTTGTCCACGAACTCCCCGTCGGAGCCATCGCCAATGTGGATGGCGACAGCAACTACGTTCGCGTACAGGTTCTGACCAACTTCGGCGCCCTCGACCGGGAGAAGCAGTTAGCCGTCGTGCGTCAGCTCACCGATCTGGTAGCGCTTGCCGCGGGAGACTCGACTCTGACAGAACGAACCTGGGTGCTCCTGACGGAAGCCTCGCAAGGTGGATGGGGCCTTTGGGGACATGCCCATACCAACGAAGAGATTATCGGCGAGGCCCGCGCGCAGATCGCCAAGCTCCGCGGTTGAGCTCCCGCCTTCCAGCAAACGGTTCAGATGAACTCCGCTAGCTGGCTCATCCATCCGAAATCAACTTGCCGCCCTTGGCCCAGGCATCGCGCGGCACTTCGGTGATCAACACATCGACACTTTCCGGTGGACATACCAGTGTCTCGACGGTAACCCGTGTTACCTCACGAACGAAAGCACGCTTCTGTTCCAGCGTACGGCCGGGGTGCATTTCCAGGTGCAGGGTGGGCATGACAGTTCTCCGATGGGCGCCCCCGGAAGGAGGCGATGCGCAAAGATTGCGCCCCTGCCGTGGTGTTGATAAACATGCCATGATTTGACCCGTTTAAAACCCATAGGTTTTTAATCGTGAACAAATTGGCCGGTATGGAGATGTTCGTACAGGTTGTGGAAAGCGGCAGCTTCAGTGCCGCGGCTGAGGCCAGCCAGGTCTCGGCGACCATGGTTGCCAAGCACATCCGTACCATCGAGCAGCGGCTGGGCGCACGCTTGCTTCATCGAACCACACGCAGGCAACAGCTCTCGGATGTAGGCCGGCTCTACTACGAGCGTTGCAAGCACGTGTTGGCGGAAGTGGATCTCGCGGAAGCCAGCGCATCGGAGTTACAGGCCAGTCCGCGCGGTGAGCTGAGGATGATTGCGCCCGTCAGTTTCGGTAGCCACTGCCTGGTGCCGGCGCTGACCGACTACATGGCCCACCATCCCGACGTAAGCGTGAAACTGACGCTGGACAATCGCGCGCTTAACCTGGTCGATGAAGGTTACGAGTTAGGCATCCGTATCGGCGACATCGACGAGCCGGGCGTCGTTGCGCGACCGTTACAGCCCTATCGCCGCGTGCTGGCCGCTTCGCCGACCTATCTCGCCCGGCACGGCGTACCCGAACACCCCGAACAGTTGAACGCGCGCGACTGCTTAGGTCTGTCGTACTGGCACCGGCACGATCACTGGCGTCTGCTGGGACCCGGCGGCGACATTTGCGATGTCGCTGTTCAAGGCCGATTTACCGCGAACCAGGGCGATGCGTTGCGCATGGCTGCCATACATGGCGCAGGCATTGTGTTGCTGCCAGAAGCACTGCTCGCCGACGATTTTTCCACCGGCCGTTTGCTACCCGTATTACCGGCCTGGGCACTTATGCCTTCTCCCATGTATCTGATTTACGCGCAGGATCGCCGTCCGACGGCAAAGCTACGTAGCGTTGTCGATTTCATGCTTGGTCGTTTTGGCGTTGCAACCGGGGGCGGAGATGGTTAGGCCGACCGAAGCGCGTGGGGGCTTTGCTTCTTCGTTTTGTTGGTTTGGTCGTCGGTTTTTTGGATGGAACGATACGTTCGGTCGGCTATTTTTGGTTGCGCCGCAGCATGGATGCGTCCCATCGGGACCGTTTTCCTCCAAAGCCGTGCCCGGTTTAAAAAACTGCTTTGGAAATAGTGATCTAGCAACATAGAGCAAGCGGTTGGCCGAGACATGGATCGATCCAAATCCTGAATGAGAAATTCCGCAATGCAGTATTTCACGCGTTCGAATAAATCAATTAAAAACAGCAAGTTAATTGATTGTTGCGGACTTTAGATCGAGTTAAAAAATCGGTTGACAACGTTGTCAGCTACCCCTAAAAATTCGCTCCGTAACACCGCTGCAACAGTGACGACGACGCGGCATCGAACGTACGGGCGGACCATCGCCACCGCGCATGGGCGCAGGGCAAGAACGAATCCACAAGGACGAACGCGAACAACGTGGGCGAATGCTCGCGCGGGCGCGTTCGGCCTAAAAATTACGCGGGTAGGGATGGGACGATGCCACGGGCAAGTCTGTCCGGGTCTCGCGCCATCTTCCAAGGAAATCGATGTGAACCACCGGATCAGCGCACTTTCGATGGCCATCCTGGCTGGGCTGTTCGCTACGGGCAGCGCCATGGCGCAGGACTCGGGCACGACGACCCCCACGCCGCCCGCCAAGACGGCGAAAAAGAACACCCCCGCCACGCCCGACGCCGCGAATCCGCAGGTGGCCTCGACCCTCGAAGGCGTGACCGTCACGGGTATCCGCGCGAGCTTGCAGAAGTCTCTCGATCTGAAGCGCAATGCCGACTCGATCGTCGATGCGATTTCGGCCGAGGACGTGGGCAAGTTCCCGGACACCAATGTCGCCGAATCGCTCTCGCACCTGCCGGGCATCAGCGTCGACCGTAACTTCGGCGAAGGCGACAAGGTCAGCATCCTGGGCACCGACCCGGCACTGAACCGTCTGCTGCTCAACGGCCAGACGCTTGCGTCGACCAACTGGACGTCCGACCCGAACAATCCGGACAGCCGCTCGTTCGATTACAGCCTGCTCACGTCCGAAATCATCGGCAACGCCCAGGTCTACAAGACCCCGCAGGCGAAGATCGACGAGGGCAGCATCGGCGGTACGGTGGTGGTCAACACGCGTCGTCCGCTGGACCTGAAGGCGAATACGCTGACCGGCAATGTCAGCTACGGTTATAACGACCGTGCGGACAAGGGCAAGCCGAATGCGTCGCTGTTCTATAGCTGGAAGAACGACGCCAATACCTTCGGCGTGCTCGGTTCCGTCATGCATTCGGATCGCGTCATCGATCGCCAGGGCACCGAGATTTTCGGTTACCAGCGCGTCAACGATCCCACCGATACGAACCCCAGCCACCAGTTCGCCCCGGGCGTCGTGGCGCCGAACGCGCAGGGCGTTTATCCGACCGCGATCAACACGGCGTGGTTCCAGCAGGAACGCAAGCGCGACGGCGTGTCCACCGGTCTGCAGTGGAAACCGAACGACGGTTTCGAACTGAACTTCACGGGCCTGTACGTGACCGAGAAGTTCAACAACTTCAACCAGAGCCGTTATGGCGACTGGTCGGGTAGCGCGGCCGATGCGAATGCGCTGGGCTTCACCAACGGCATCGCCACCAGTGGTTCGTACGGTCCGAATGCGCCGACGTATCTGGACGGCTACGAGCGCTTCTCGAAGGTCAATACCGGTACCGCGCAGTTGCGCGCCGACTGGTACGGCGATGGCTGGACCGCGTCGAGCCAGATCGGTTACACCGGTTCCACCGGTGGCTCGGACGGTATCTACAACGCGCAGTTCCGGGGTTACGGCGGCTACAACTGGAATCTGGCGGGCCAGCATCCGCAGATCAACTACAACAGCCCGGACAATCCGTCGCAGATGCTCGCGCACGGCGCCGGCTACAGCTACGCGCCCAGCTACGACCGCGAGCGTTACTTCCAGGCCGACTTCGCCCACGATGTCTCCTGGGGTCCGCTTAACCAGATCGAGGTCGGTATCAAGGCCACCAATCACTACAACGGTCAGGACGGTTACGCCGCGCAGATTCCGTCGCCGGATGGCAGTGGCGTCTCGCTCGCCGATCTTCAGGGCGGCATGACCCCGGACGGCTATCTCGGCGGTCTGAATGGCACCGGCAGCATGGCCAACTGGACGACGATCAGTCGTGGTGGCCTGAAAGACTACGTGCAAAGCCTGGTGACCAGCGTACCGCTGGACCCGAAGGCGACCTATTCCATTCAGGAGCAGAACCGCGCGTTCTACATCCAGGGCGACTTCGCCGGCGACAGCTATCGCGGCAACCTGGGCATGCGCTACTACCGCACACGCGACACCGTCGACGGTTACAACAGCATCGGCAGCAATCAGTACACGCCGGTGAACAAGCGCAGCAGCTATCACGACTGGTTGCCGTCGTTCAATATCGGCTATGACCTGCGCGACGATCTGGTGCTGCGCTTCGCCGCGGCGAAGGCCATCGCACGTCCGCGCTATCAGCAGATGACACCGTATGTCGCACTGGACGATCGCACGCTCACGGGCTCGGAAGGCAATACCGACCTGAAGCCGTACAAGTCGACCAACTACGACGCATCGCTGGAATGGTACTTCTCGGAGAACAGCGTATTGTCCGCCGAAGCCTTCTACCGTCGCATCTCCGGTTACATCCTCAACACCAACGTCGAGGAAACGCACTTCAACCTCACGACACTGCAGGACGCGGTCTACTCCATGGAGAAGCCGATCAACGCAGGCGTCGCCAAGGTGAAGGGCCTGTCGCTGACCTACCAGGGTAACTTCGGTTATGGTTTCGGCATGTTGGCGAACTACACGTACTCGCATGCGGATACCAGCAACAGCTTCCCGCTGCCGTACAACTCGAAGAACTCGTTCAACCTGAGCCCGTATTACGAGCAGGGTCCGTGGAACGCGCGCATCACCTATAGCTGGCGTTCGGCGTACTTCACGCAGATCGCGCAGCTGCAGTCGGCGCAGATCACGGGCATCTTCCGCGAGCTGGACGCGTCGGTCGGTTACCAGATCAACGACCACATCCGCGTTTCGCTGGATGCCACGAACCTGCTGGACGAGACCTATTTCGTTTACAACAACACCCCCAGTCAGCCGCTCAACGCGTACAAGAACGGCCGCACCTACACGCTGAACCTGGGCTTCAAGCTGTGATCGCACGCTGGCGTGCGCTGCTCGCGCTGTCGGCATGTTTCGTCGCAAGTTCCGCCAGTGCGCAGGCACTGACGGAACGACCGCTCCTGCAGGGGTGGCAGTTTCGCCTCGCGCCATCGTCGTCCGCTGCCGCCGCGCATCCCGCGGCGGCACGCTGGCAAGCGGCGCGGGTGCCCGGTAGCGCGCAGACAGATCTGCTCGCGGCCGGCACCATCGCCGATCCGTTCTATCGCGATAACGAGGCCAGCCTGCAATGGGTTGGCCTCGCCGATTGGGACTACCAGTTATCGTTCGACGTCGATGCGGCCAGCCTGAAACGCGGCCACGTCGAGCTGGTCTTCGACGGGCTGGACACGTTTGCCGATGTGTCGCTCAACGGCAAGCACCTGCTCTCGGCCGACAACATGTTCCGCCGCTGGCGCATTCCGGTGAAAGAGCAGCTGCATCCGGGCAGCAATACGCTGCTGGTGCACCTGCATTCGCCGATTGCGCGCCTGCAGCCATGGTTGCTGAAGCAGCCTTATGCGTTACCGGGCGAGTTCGACTCCGCCTTCGGCGACGAGCCCAAGGGCAAGCAGACATCCAATTACGTCCGCAAGGCCAACTATCAATACGGTTGGGACTGGGGTCCGCGTTACGTGACCCTGGGCATCTGGCAGCCGGTACGGCTGGAAAGCTGGGACAATCTGCGACTGGCGGACTTCCACGTCGCGCAGCCGAAGGTCGATGCCAACGTCGCGCAGTTGCAGGCGCAGCTCGATCTTCGCGCCGATCGTGCGCAAGCGGTCGACGTGCGGGTGGACTGGACCGCTCCGGACGGCACCAAGGGTAGCCAGACGCGGCATGCCGAACTGACGGCAGGCGAGAACCACGTCGTCGTCCCCGTGCGCATCGACCATCCGCAACGCTGGTGGCCGGCCGGCTACGGCGATCCGAATCTTTACCACGTGCGCGCAAGCGTGCAGGCAGGCGGCGACGCGCTGGTCATCGCCGAGCGCGACATCGGCCTGCGCAGTGTCGAACTGCGCCGCGACAAGGATCGCTGGGGCCGCGGTTTCGCCTTCGTGGTCAACGGCGTGCCGGTGTTCGCCAAAGGGGCCAACCTGATCCCGTTCGACAGTTTCCCCGAGCGCGTCACGCCGCAGCGGATGGAGTCGATCCTGCGTTCCGCACACGACGCCAATATGAACATGCTGCGCATGTGGGGCGGCGGTACATATCAGGACGATGCGTTCTATGCGCTAGCCGACCGCATGGGCCTGATGATCTGGCAGGACTTCATGTTCGGCGGTGCGATCACGCCCTATGACGATGCCTTCCGCGAGAACGTCCGCATCGAGGCGACCGAACAGGTGCTGCGTCTGCGCGACCATCCGAGCATCGTGCTGTGGTCGGGTAACAACGAAGTGCAGACCGGCTGGGAGTCCTGGCCCGACCGCGAAACCTTCCGTCAGTCCATCGATGCCGCCGAGGTCAAGCGCATCGAGGATGGCATGCGCGAGTTGTTCGGCCATACGCTGCGCAAGATCGCCAACGATCTTTCGCCCGACGTGCCGTACTGGGCCAGTTCGCCGAGTACCGACTTCGACGGTCCGGCCAACGTCGAGAACGATGGCGACTTCCACTACTGGAAAGTCTGGTCGGGCTCGGAGCCTATCGCTCACTATCTGGACACGACGCCGCGCTTCCAGTCCGAATACGGCCTGCAATCGTTCCCGTCCATCGCGACGCTGGAAACGGTAACGAAGCCCGAGGACATGTCCGCCGAATCCAAGGTAATGCGTGCGCACCAGAAGTTCGCCAACGGCGATGGCAACCAGCGGCTGCTGCTCTATATCCGCCAGGAATACGGTGAGCCGAAGGACTTCCCCTCGTTTGTTTATCTCAGTCAGGTAATGCAGGCCGAAGGCATCGAGCTGGCGGCGGAACACCTGCGTAGCGCACGGCCGCAAAGCATGGGTTCGCTGTACTGGCAGCTCAACGATGTGTGGCCCGGCCCATCGTGGTCCAGCGTCGACTATGACGGCCGCTGGAAGGCATTGCAGTATCGCGCGAGGCGTTTCTACGCGCCGGTGGATGTGGTGCCGATCCGTCGCGACGGGCGCACGGAAGTCTTCGCGGTTTCGGATCGCACCGTGCCGTTCAAGGCGCAGTTGCGTACCCGTGTGCTGGACATGCAGGGCAAGGTGCTGCACGAAGAGAGCCGCGCGCTTAACGCCACCGCGCTTGCCAGCACGTCGGCGGCGACGTTTACCGACGCGCAACTTCTGAAGGGCGCCGACCCGAAACATACGGTCGTCGTCTTCGAGCTGCTGGAAAACGGCGCGCCGGTGAGTCGTCACCTGTTGTACTTCGGCGCGGCGCGCACGCTGGCGCTTCCCCAGCCGGAACTCGACGCGCAAGTAAGCGACAACGGTCACGGCATCGTGGTCAGCGTGCATGCGAAACATCTGGCGCGCGGGGTATGGATCGACTTCGGCAAGCTGGATGGTCGCTTGTCCGACAACGCGTTCGACCTGCTTCCGGGCGAGCGTGTGGAACTGAAGGTCGAAGGCAACGCCGACCTCGACAGCCTGCGCCGCGCGCTGACCGTGCGTTCGCTTGTCGATGCCACGCAGCCGGCCGCTAAGGAAACCACAAGGAAAGATACGCCATGAACAGCAGTCGTCGTGACATCGTCAAGTGGCTGGCCATGGCGCCCGCGGCGGCAATGCTTGGAGGACTGACGATGGCGGCGCCTGTGGGACCGGCCGCCCGCGCGGGTGGCTTCGTCAGCCGCCGGCCACCGTTGGCCAAACGCAAGTTCACGAGTCCCGCCGTGGAGCAGCTGATCGCCCGCACGAAGGCGAAAATCGGCGATCCGGAACTCTCCTGGCTGTTCGAGAACTGCTTTCCGAATACGCTGGATACGACGGTAGAGGTCGGCACGCTCGACGGTCGCGCCGATACGTTCGTGATCACCGGCGACATCGATGCGATGTGGCTACGCGATTCCTCGGCACAGGTGTGGCCTTACGTGCAGCTGGCGGCGAAGGACGAGGCACTGCGGCGCATGTTCCGTGGCCTGATTCGCCGTCAGGCGCGTTGTATCGCCATCGACCCGTATGCGAATGCCTTCCTGCCCGATCCGCATGGCAAGTCGAAACTCGAATGGGCACAGAACGACGTGACCGATATGCGTCCCGGCGTGGCCGAGCGCAAATGGGAGATCGACTCGCTGTGCTATCCCGTGCGGCTTGCCCATGGATACTGGCAACGGACCGGCGATCGCGAGCCGTTCGACGACGACTGGCGCGCGGCGACGCGGCTGATCGTACGGACCTTTCGCGAGCAGCAGCGCAAGGATGGTCCCGGTCCGTATCATTTCCAGCGCCAGTCGCCGAATCCGACCGAGAGCCAGTTCCTGCACGGCTACGGCAACCCGACCCGCCCGGTTGGTTTGATCCACGCGATGTTCCGCCCCTCGGACGACGCAACGCTGTATCCGTTCAATATCCCGGGCAACCTGTTCGCCGTGGTCACGCTGCGTCGGCTGGCGCAGATGCACGGCACATTCTTTGGCGACATCTCCTTCGCGCACGAATGCCAGACGTTGGCCGATGAGATCGCCGCCGCCGCCGAACTGTACGGCGTGGTGAAAGACGGGCAGGGCGACTATTGGGCATACGAGGTCGACGGCTACGGCAATCAGTTGTTCATGGACGATGCGAACGTGCCGAGCCTGCTCGCACTGCCGTATCTGGAAAGCAGCGCCTACGACGCACGCTACAAGCGCACGCGCGACCGGGTCTGGAGCACGCAGAATCCATACTTCTTCAAGGGCTCCGCCGGTGAAGGTATCGGCGGCCCGCACGAAGGCCTGCGCATGATCTGGCCCATGTCGATCATGATGAAAGCTTTCACTACCGACGACGCGGCCGAACAGCGCCAGAGCCTGCACTGGCTGAAGACGACGCATGCCGACACCGGCTTCATGCACGAGGCGTTCGATCAGGACGACCCGAAGCAATTCACCCGCGCGTGGTTCGCGTGGGCCAATACGTTGTTTGGCGAACTCGTCGTACACCTCGCCGATAAACACCCCGATACCCTGCGGCGCGTCTGACGCGCCGCCTGTCTGGAGCGAAACATGGTTACCCGTCGACGTTTTCTGCAAGGGATGGCCGCCTTCACGGCGATCGGTCAGCTCGGCTCCCTCACCGCGCTGGCCGCCGGCGTGCAGCGCGGCCTGACCGCGCCCGCCCAGGGGTTGGACACGACGGCCGATGGCCTTGCCCGTTACGTGAACGTCTTCGTCGGCACCGGTGGCCACGGCCATACCTATCCGGGTGCGACGCGGCCCTTCGGCATGGTCCAGCTGAGCCCCGATACGTACAACGCGCAATGGGACGGTTCGTCGGGTTACCACCAGGGCGACGGCTCGATCATGGGCTTCTCGCATACGCATCTGTCCGGTACCGGCGCGAGCGACATGCTCGACGTGCTGGTGATGCCGTCGATGGGTCCGGTGCGTCTGCAACCGGGCGATCGCGATTTCGACGGCGTGAATTACGTGTCCCGTTTCGATGGCGCACGGCCTGGGGCTGGCGAGCAGCCGAAGGGCTTCAAGACGGGGATCAAGGGCTACCGTTCGCATTACACGGGCGAGCATGCGCAGCCGGGTTACTACCGCGCCCAGCTCACGGCGCACGACATCCTGGCCGAGCTGACGGCGACGCTGCGCGCGGGCATTCACCGTTACACCTTCGCGAAAGACGGCGACGCGCATTTGCTGATCGACATGACGCACGGCTTTCAGGACGACATGGAGACGCCGACCAAGGTCAGCGATGTCGAACTGAAGCTGGTCGGCAACGACACGCTGGTTGGTGGCCGTCGCGTTTACCAGTGGGCGAGCGGGCGTGTTATCTATTTCGCGCTGAAGGTCTCGCGGCCCATTGCCAGCGCGACGCTGTACGAGAACGACAATGCACTGGCGAAGGGCACGCGCTCGGCCAAGGGCGATCATCTCAAGGCCGCGTTGCATTTCGACAAAGCGTCGAGCGAGCCGTTGCTGGTCAAGGTGGGTATCTCCGGCGTCGACATCGAAGGTGCGATGCGCAATCTCGACGGCGAGATTCCCGGCTGGGATTTCGACGGTGTTCGCGCGGATGCCGAGGCCGACTGGGAGAGGGAACTCTCGCGCATCCAGATTGCCTCGTCGTCGGACAAGATCAAGCGCACGTTCTACAGTTCGCTCTACCACACGATGCTCGCACCGACCGTCTTCAGCGATATCGACGGCCGTTACCGTGGCATGGACAGGGCGGTACACACGTTGCCCGAAGGGCGGCATAACTACAGCACCTATTCGCTGTGGGATACCTACCGCGCGGAGCATCCGTTGTTCACGCTCTACCAGTCAGAGCGCGTGCCGGACCTTGTCGACGGCCTCGTCCGCCTGGCGGTGGAAAGCCCGAGCGGTGCGCCCGTGTGGCCGCTGCAGGGCGTCGAGACGGTCTGCATGATCGGTTACCACTCCGCCGTGGTCGTTGCCGAAGCGCAGGCGAAGGGTTTCACCGGTATCGACTATGCGAAGGCCTGGCCGGTATTCCGTCGCCGCGCCATGCAGGACGATTATTTCGGCCTGCCGTACTACCGCAAGCTCGGCTTCATCCCCAGCGACAAGGAAGGCGAGGCGGCGAGCAAAACACTCGAATACGCCTATGACGACTGGGCCGTGGCGCATATGGCCGACGCCCTCGGCCATGGCGACGATGCCGCGTTGCTGCGCAAACGTTCGCAGAACTACCGCAACGTATTCGATAACAAGACGAACTTCGTCCGCCCTCGCGCGGAAGACGGTACCTGGCTGGAACCGTTCGATCCCGTGGCCATCGGCCATTCGGACCGCTGGCGCGATTTCACCGAATCGAACGCGTGGCAGGCGACCTTCCTCAATCAGCACGACGTTTATAACTACATGACACTGTTCGGCGGCGAGCAGGCATTCGAGGAAAAGCTCGACGGACTGTTCAGCGCCGACCCGCGCCTGCCGAAAAATGCACCGCCCGACATCGCCGGCATGGTCGGCCAGTACGCTTTCGGCAACGAGCCGGGGCACCATATGCCTTATCTCTACGCGTACGCCGGCGCGCATCACAAGACGCAGGCCCGCGTGCGCATGCTGCTGGAAACGATGTATCTGCCCGAGCCCGATGGTCTGCCCGGCAACGAGGATTGCGGCCAGATGAGCGCGTGGTACGTGATGAGCGCAATGGGCCTCTACGCGGTCGACCCGGTCAGCACCAACTACGTATTCGGCAGCCCGCTGCTCGATCGCGCCGAGGTCCAGGTCGGTGGTGGCCGCACTCTGGTCATCGAAACTACGGAAAACGGCGAAGGCCGCCCGTACATCCAGTCGGTCACGTGGAACGGCAAACCGTGGACGAAGAGCTGGATTCCGCACAAGGAACTAACGGCAGGAGGCACGCTCTCCTTCATTATGGGCGACAAGCCCAACGAGGCCTTCGGCAAAGCTCCGTCGGACCGCCCGCCGTCGTTCGTGTGAGCGCGCTTGAGCGCACTCCTGTAGGGCGGGTCGCTATTGAGGAAAGGTATGTCTGTTGTAAAAGTCGAGCGGCCAATGCGCCACTGGCGGCGGCAATCATTCTTTTTACGGCCTGCTCATCGAGCAGTGCGTAACTGCGATAGCTCAGTACGCAGAGATCATGACGCTTCGCCGCTTTGTGGGTGCCATGCCAGTACTTCTGAAAAGGATAGCGAATCGTACTTACTTGTCAGTGCAGCAATAGCTTCGCAGTTTTCGACGGTGCGGATGCTATAGCTCTGACTTTCGTCGATTTCGACCAAGAGACACGGCTTGCCGTCATGCCTGATGAAGACAATGCCGTGGAGTGATGTCCCAACTGCAGATGCCGATCTTGGTACATCCGCTGCCAAGCCGCTCTCTTCTATGACCTGTTCAAAATTATCGGGCACTTCGTTCGAGCTGGCGGGGCGTACCCACTCTGATTTCAGTAGAAACCTGATAGACGAAAAATCGGGTATTTCGCCAGCCTGAATAAAGTCGTCGGCAGAAGGCGTGGCGTGTTGTGCGATTGAAAGGCAGTAGATCTCAAACTTGAACTCCACATCGACGTAATCCCAGGACAGGGACAGCCATTTGCCTTCCGTAGCTTGAATATAAACTTTGTTCCATGCCGGTTTGTTCTGGGAGCTGATGAACAATTTTCCAGGAGGAAGCTTCGCCAAAGTTTCGAGGTCTTGGCGCTGAGGAATGAATGTTTTCCAGTTTCTCATGGTATGGGCTTCAGATTGTCCGGGATGGGGGTGTCCTGGGGGAAGTGAATGACTTCGGGAGGCTTGGTTCCGACCGCCGGAACGTCGATTCTTGGACCACTAGTGCCACCAGTACGCACGGATACACCATTTGGTGCTGTACTTCGTCCCCGACTATCAGGTTGCCCTAGTGAGTCGCCAGTAAGATCTTTGACTGTATCGGCGAACTTGCCCGCGGGTAGCGAGGTGCCTACTGCTGCGCCACCATTCTTACCCGTAGCACGAGGCGCATCGCCAACTAGTCCAGTCGGGAGTGCCGGCGCGGCGTCGCCGGTGCCGCTGTGATCCGATTGGCTTGTGCTTGTTGGTCCTTGCTCTTGCCACTGTTGCGATGAATTATTCGCGACAGCGTTTTCGATTAGCCGCTGGAGATAGATTACGCTTACGGTTGAGTAATCCACCGCAGCCTCGAAGATCGTCTTGCTTTCGATGGTGCAGGAATTTTCGGAGCAGGTGACAGTCCTTCCATCGGGATCGATAAACTTGTAAGGATTACTTGCCCCATAAGTATAGCGATTGAAGGTTTGAGTCGCAGCGCTCTTTACTGGAGCCGGATCAACGCTGAGAAACCTCCCAACTTCGGGAGCGTAGTAGCGCTGCTGCATGTACACGAGTTCTGTATCGAAATCGTAGACATGGCCTGTATAGCTCGGTCCGTTATCTGCGTTCCCGTAAGCGACTTGGCCATAGGGCCGATAGTCGGCGTTAGCAGTGATATTGCCAGCGCCGTCGGTCTTCGCAAGGACTGTACCTTGCGGATCCGTGTAGTAGTAGGTGACCTTCTCTGATTGGGCGTTAGCCATACCCCAAAGAGAGAACAGCGCAATTGAAACTATAAGCCTATTAAGTATTCCCTTCATCAGTTGCTCCAAGTCGAACGGATATTCGTTGACGGCGGCTTCGCGATCCCTGAGCGCAACGATACGCACTATCCCTGCAAAGGCGTAGTAGTCAGCCCAGGCGGGTATGGGATATGCGCTCTGTACCGTCTCGAGAGGTATGCCTCAGTTCTTCCCAATGTTGATTAGTACTCAAGAACGGCAGTGCAGCATAGGGAGTCGCCATACTCTGCCCCCCACTGTTGGAAAACGGCGAAGACCGCCCGTACATCCAGTCGGTCACGTGGAACGGGCAGCCGTGGACGAAAAGCTGGATTCCGTACAAGGGGAGACGCGCTCTCCTTCATGATGGGCGACAAGCCCAACGAGGCCTTCGGCAAAGCCCTGTCGGACCGCCCGCCATCGTTCGTGTAAGAGCGCGCTCCTACAGGAAGGAGGCTTCGCGTCGTAACTCAGCGCAGTGGATTTTGGCCGGGAACCTGTTCACTATGATCGCCGCGGGATGAGGGTGACCTGCGGATCGATTGCGAGCGAGGGGGCTGGCATGGACACGGAACTACCGATCGACGAAGCGCTGTTCAAGGATTTCCGCGACACTTCCAGTGAAATCATTCTGGCAAGACTTGCTTCGGGAAAGCTGAATACCGATGCCGTCACGCTGGCGCGCGCGGAACTTAGCCGCCGGGGCATCCCTTTGCCGGACGAAGGCGACAGTCCAGGATTGTCGGCTCATGCCGAACTTACCCTCGAGCCTGCACCTGAGCTCGATGCAAGAAAACGAGCCGAAGCGATGGCCGATGCGGACTCTTCTATGGATGGCGAGACGGGTCAGGTGCCGCCGCCGCTTCCAGCTAGCCACGACACCCTCGGCACCGGCGTCGCGCGCAGTGGGTCCTGGCTGGTATGGCTGGGTGTGTTCGTCGTTTCTCTTATATTGCTCGCCAGCTTTGGGTTGGAGGCGCGTAACCCTGCCGACGGTGGGTTTCTGTTGGGCGCGATTTTTTTGCAGGCTCTCGCGATAACCGGCGTACTACGGGTATTCGTTTCGATACTTGGATCGTCGTCGACACTTAGCGTGCTTGTAAAAATAGGATTCGTGGCGGCGTTGCTTTTCGCGATCTTCGTGTTGACCGTCGTTTCGAGTATCGCTCGCCACGGGCTTGGGGGATAAAAGGCCGCTCAAGCCGAGGCCCCGTCTCGCCGCCGGATCGTAACGCTGACGCAGCTCATCCACGAGCGGTTCCGCTTCGGGTGTCAGCAACGCGAGCAATGTACGACTCATCCATATTCCCGTTGCGGACCCAGCCGGGCAACGACGATATTAACGACGCCAGCCGTACCCATGGTCCCAGTAGCCGTGATGGTAGTACCCGCCGCGTGGCGCGACGACCACGCAGCCGGAAAGCACGGCGGAAAGCATCAGGACACTGGCTGCGAGCATCAGCTTTTTCATAACGGGCACTCCCGGTCGAGGTAGGACCAAAAACGGCCCGTCTGGGGGTGTGTTGACCCAGGAAGACGGTGCCCGATGGCTACGATTCATAAAGCCGATAGCTTCCGTACAGGTCCGTTTTGCTTCGCCATGCCCTTGTAGGAGCCCGCTTGCGGGGAGCGAGGAAGACGGATACTCACCTCCGCGAGCCCGATCCATGGGCTGCGGATGTCACGCACATCTTCTCCGCTCCGTTGGTTTTCGCCCGCAAGCGGGCTCCTACAGGAGGGTGCCTTATGTTCCCTGGCAAAACCGTCGTAGAGTCCGCTACGGTACGTTACGTCTGGCGGAAGTCGTTCGTGGCCGGAAGTGCACGGGCAATACGGTGCCGTTGTGCGGCGCAAAACTTCAACGAAGGGGATATCCATGAAGCTACGTTCGCTCGTGCCCGCGCTGGCACTGGTCATGACATTCACGTGTGCGCCATGGTTGCGTGCCGACGAGGCGCCGATCGCGCACCGTATCGTTCGCGTCACCCTCGATGGCGCATCGGATCATGCGACTTCCGGTCGCCTTCTGGTGTTCGCCACGCTGGCCTCGACCGCCAAGGAAGGCGCTAAGGACGGTAACGTGACGGAAGTCGACATGAATCCGTTCATGCCTTCGTCGGTGTCCATCGCAGCACGCGAGATCACACGGATAACGCCGGGGGCGAGCGTTGACGTCGATGCGGATGGCGTGGCTTTTCCCGATGCGTTTTCAAAGCTTCCTGCGGGCGATTATCTGTTCCAGGCGGTGCTCGACGTCGATCGCAGCTACAACTACACGGGCCGTCAGGCCGGCGATCTCATCAGCGAAGTCGTGCCCGTGCACGTCGTTCCGGGTGGGGCCATTCCCCCGTTGAAACTGACGAAAGCGGTACCGGACAAGACCGGCCCGTGGGTGATGCCGCCATGGGTGACACAGGAGGTCCGCGATGCCGTGCCGGAAGCCCAGAAGCACGCCGCGGACGAGTCGCTGATCAGCCCGTCGCTCAGTGCGTTCTGGGGTCGGCCCGTGTCGATCCGCGCCCGCGTACTCACCCCGCCGGGCTACGACCCGAAGGCCGCGACACGCTATCCCGTCGTTTATTTCACCCATGGCTATACCGGTAACTTCAACCGGTTCGGCGTGAATATGGCGACGATCTGGGCGGCGATGGTCAAGAAGCAGATGCCGCCGATGATCTGGGTTTTCGTCGATCAGTCCGGTCCCACCGGCACGAACGAATTCGCCGATTCGGTGAACAACGGCCCCTGGGGCAAGGCGTTTACCGAAGAGCTGATTCCGACGCTGGAGAAACGTTATCGGATGGACGGCAAAGCAAGCGGGCGGTTCCTCACCGGTCACTCGTCGGGAGGCTGGGCGACGCTGTGGTTGCAGACGCGCTATCCCGCCGTGTTCGGAGGCACATGGTCGACATCGCCCGATCCGAGCGACTTTCACGATTTCACCGGCGTCGATCTGTACGCGCCGAATGCCAACATGTTCCGTCGCGCCGACGGTAGCGCCGTGCCGCTTATCCGCGATAAGGGCAAGGTCATCGCCACATTCGAAACATTCGCGAAGCTGGAACGCGTGATCGGCCCGTATGGCGGTCAGCTGGCTTCGTTCGAGTGGGTATTCTCGCCACGTGGTGCGGATGGCCGGCCCGAACCGATGTTCGACCGCGATACGGGCAACGTGAATCCCGCAGTGGTCGCTTACTGGCACGACAACTACGACATAGCGGCACGCTTGCAGAAGAACTGGCCGTCGTTGAAGAAGGATCTGGACGGCAAGATTCATCTTATCGTCGGCACGGCGGATACGTTCTATCTTGACGGTGCGGCGCACAAGTTCCAGGCGGTTCTGGACGGACTGCATGCGAAGAGCGACTTCCGCTATCTGGAAGGGAAGACGCATTTCGACCTGTATGTCGAAGGCGACGATCGCAACGCGTTGCAGAAGAAGATCGCGTGGGAGATGTATGGGGTGGCGCGTCCGAAGCAGTGAGCCGGGCGAAATCTTAACCACGAGACGTTGCCGTCGGGCTTATGATTTGCCCATCCGTTGAGTAAGGAGAGCCCGATGGCAACAAAACGAGTCCTCACGGCAGCCTTCGACGTCGGTGAGTCGATGGCGGATACGACCTTGGCGCGACGCAAGAAGCTCGCGGCCAGTCGCGCCAAGGTCATTGCAAGGCACCACGCGAGCGCGGGAGTAGAACGATCCGCGACGGTAGCCGCGGGCCGGAGCGTCGGCGTCATCGTCGCGGAAGGCGATTCGTGGTTCGACTATCCGTTGCATGACGTGTTGAGCGATCTGGAAGATTCGTACGGATACGATGTCGAGTCGGTGGCGCGTCGCGGCGATCGGGTCGAAGACATGGCGTATTCCGACGGTCAGCTGGACGATTTCACGCGGCGGATTCAGAAGGTGGTCGCACGCGGCGACGTGCCTGAGGCGATTCTGTTATCCGGTGGCGGCAACGATATTGCCGGCGACGAGTTCGCCATGCTCCTGAATCATGCTGCGTCGAGTATCAGAGGGCTGAACGAGTCGGTGGTCAGCGGTATTATCGATCAGCGCTTGTTCAACGCTTACGCCACCATTCTGGCGTCGGTGTCGAAGGTCTGCCGGGAACTTACGGGGCAGGTGATTCCGATTCTGGTCCACGGTTACGGTTATGCCGTCCCCGATGGGCGAGGATTTCTCGGTGGCTTCTGGCTGTTGCCGGGCCCGTGGCTCGAGCCGGGCTTTCGTCAGAAGGGTTACGCGAAAATGAGCGAGCGGCAGCCGCTCGTCAACGAGTTGATCGACCGGTTCAATACGATGTTGATCCAGCTCACGAAGGACGCGTCTTTCGGCCATGTGGAACACGTGGACCTGCGAAGTACGCTTAGCGATACCGATTACAAGGATATGTGGGCCAACGAACTCCATCCGACGAAGAAGGGATTCGCCGCCGTCACCGCGAAGTTCGTGGAGAAGTTGCCGTAGCGGCATGCCCTGGTGTGGATAGCTTGGAGGTCTTATGACGTGCCAGTGCTTCATTGTTCCTCGCGAGATTCTCGAACGTCTTTCGAAAGACAGAAGCCTGTCTGTCGGCGAACGGCGGACTTTCTCCAGTACGGCTGAGTTCGAGCCCCATTGGCGCAAAGTGCGTTCTCTACTTTGCACAGCGAATGCGCTGGCGGCCCGTTCGCTCTCGGCCAACGCGACCGTCGCCGCCACGCCATCGGTCACGGTCTTCGATTGTGCGAATGGAACCAGCCTGCCGGGCGCGCCGGTACTCAGCCCCGGCTCCTCCGCCGATGCAAGCGCGAAGCGCGCTTTCGTGCAGACCACGGCGGTGGCCGACTTCTACAAGAATGTTTTCGGGCGCAATTCGGTGGATGGTCTCGGGATGACCCTGCAGTCGTCCGTCCATTTTGGTGTGAAGTACGCGAATGCGTTCTGGAATGGCACGCAGATGGTCTATGGCGACGGCGACGGCAATATTTTTCTCGACTTTACGAAAAGCAACGATGTTATCTGTCACGAGCTGACTCACGGCGTGACGCAATTCAGTTCCCATTTGTCCTATACGGACGAAGCGGGCGGGTTGAACGAGAGCGTGTCGGATGTGTTCGGCTCGATGTTTCGTCAGTGGAGCGGCAAGCAAACCGTGGGACGTGCCGACTGGTTGATTGGCAGCGCGATCATGGGTCCCGGCGCCATAGCCAAAGGAATCACCTGCCTTCGCGATATGTCGGACCCCGGCGCCAAACACTGTCTCTCGCCGCAGCCCGCCCACTACTCGGCGTACAAGCCCGGCATGGACCCTCACTACAGCAGCGGTATACCGAACGTCGCCTTCTACAAGGCGGCCATGGCTATAGGTGGAAAGAGCTGGGAGAAAGCCGGTCGTATCTGGTACCAGGTATTAACCGCGTACGCGCCAAGTCCACGGATGAAGATGAAAGTCTTCGCCAACAGGACCCGGGAGCAGGCCAGGAAGCTTTTCCCGGCCGACGCGACGGTCTATAACGCGGTAGACAAGGCCTGGTTGGATGTCGGGCTCTAGCGGATGAAAATCTGATGACCGTGCTGAAAGTCGAACGCGTTGGAGGCCTGGCGGGCTTCGGGACACCTGGTTCGCGGATCGTGAGCCGGGGACAGATCGGGCTGAACGATCTGGCGGCGCACGATCGGAGAACGATCGAAGCGTTGTTCGATGCCTATAAGGAACCAAAGACGAAGGACGACGATTCGCCGGCTCGCGACACCTTCAGGTATCGCATTTCGCGCACGTTGGTCGGTAGGGAAGAAGTTATCGATGTACCCGAATGCGACGTTCCCGCTTCGTTAGTGCAGTGCGTCAAGGACGAACTGATCTGAGAATGCCTTCGTCGATGTGCCAAGCTATGGGGCGACGAAGGAGTCATTATGGAAACGCAATACATCGTTCAGGGGTTCGAAACGGGAAAGCGCGGCAAGGTCGTGGCGATGCCCGCCGTGGCTTACAAGACAGCCGAAGAGGCACGCCGCCGCGCCGAGCGCCTGGCCGAGACCTGCCTTGGCGTCATCGCCTTCGAGCAATCGGCGGACCCGGAAGCCGGGGAATGGGGCGACCCGGTCGTTCTGCTTTCGATAGGCGACGTGCCGGAGCTTTGAGTCCGATATCGCCCCACTAAAACCCATCAGGCCATCCGTGACGGAGTCCGGAATCACGTGTTTTGGCAGACGCTGTGATTTTTCCCGCGGCCGTGCGAATCATGGAGTGACAGTGGGAATCGCGATGGCCGACCGGAACCTCCAACAACGCTTTGAGAAGCAGCTGCGCGAACACCAGAAGATCGTGTTCAAGGTCGCTGGCATTTACGCGCACAACGCGGCGGATCGCGATGACCTGGCACAGGAGATCGGCACGCAGCTATGGCGTTCGTTTTCCAGCTACGACGAACGCCGCGCGAAGTTCAGTACATGGATGTACCGCATTGCGCTGAACGTCGGCATCTCGCATGTACGACGGGAGCAGGGAAACGCCGGGCGTTTCGAGTCGCTGGACGAACATCACCTCGACACTATCGACGGCGGTGAGCCGGTCGCCGAACACGACGAGCGGCTCACCGCGCTGTACGCCTTCATCGGCAAGCTCGATCCGCTCAATCGCGCGTTGATCCTGCTGTACCTGGAAGACCGCAGCTACACCGAGATCGCCGACATCCTCGGCATCAGCGAGACGAACGTGGCGACCAAGATCAGCCGCGTCAAACAGAATCTGCGCGGGCAGATGACCGCCGCAACGGGAGCGTGAGCATGGAACTCGATGACATGAAACTCGCCTGGCAGGCGCTTGACCGCCGGCTTGATCGACAGCACGCGCTGAACCTGCGGATCTTTCGCGGCGAACGCCTGGACAAGGTACAGCGCGGTCTGCGGCCGCTACGTTGGGGACTGGTTCTCCAGATCGTCTTCGGCGCCTGCATGATGTTGTTGTTCGCACCATTCTGGGTCACGCATCGCAACAGTTTTCACCTGATGCTGTGCGGCCTTCTGCTGCATGCCTATGGATTGATGTACGTGCTTTCCGCCGCACGCAACTTCTATCTGCTGGGCCGCATCGACTACGCCGCGCCGGTGATCGATATTCAGAGGCGTCTGGCGGACCTGCGCGCATGGCGGCTGAAGGAAGCACTGCTGATGGGCATCACCGGGTGCCTCATCTGGATTCCCTTCGTGCTGGTGCTGTTCAATGGACTGGGTGCCGATCTGTGGCTGAACGCGCCGTCGGTGGTGTGGTGGATGATCGCCAGCAGCACGGTCCCGCTCGTCGTGCTGTACGGTCTCGTGTGGTGGTCGCGCCGGCCGGGACACGAGCGCTTCAGGCGCGCGCTCGACAATAGTGGCGTCGGCAGCAGCATCAACAAGGTGCAGCGCATGCTCGACGATATCGCTCGCTTCGAGCAGGAGTAAATCCACAGCCATCACCTCATCCCATAGTGACCCATTACCCCACTTCATGGAGGCCTGAATGCGACTACTGTTGCTCGTATTGATTGCAACGATTGCCCAGTCGGCATCATCTATCGTGCATGCAACCGACATGCTTGTTTGCGAGCCCGTTCCCGCCACGTGGAAGCTTGGCGCCACCATGGACTTCAGGATGGGGGCTGATCCGATGTGGGGGCAAAGCATCGCCGAAGTCATTCGGCCAGGAGAGAAGGTCACCTTGTTCGTGGAATCTGGCAGGAACGGTCAGACATGGTGGAGTCACGAAGGCATTGCGCTTATCAGGGACGGCTGTTTACTCGCCTCGAAAATCGTCTCTTTCGCCGATGGGACAATTATGCGGTAGAGGTGTCATTTGAGCACTGGCAACGTATAACTGAAATCGTAAAAATGCTTTCCACCGGTGATGGTGATCAGCATCGATTCACTAAGACCCGTCAGACCGTCCGTGCCCGAATCCGGGACCACCACGACGGTCCACTCTTTCGGTGCCCCGTCCTCCATCAGCGAACGATGCACGAGGCTGAAACTTCCCTTCCCCGTTCGGTACAACTTAATGCGCAACCCTAGGGGCGACACGTGCCATAAGATGTAGCTATCGACTTCCACGGGCTCATCCATGCACGCGCTTATTTTCGACAGGTTCGGTACCGCCGACGTACTCAGATGGGATGCCGTGGCCGATCCGGTGCCCGGCCCGGGACAGGTTCTGGTCCGCATGGAGGCCGTCGGTCTCAACTTCGCCGACGTCTACCGACGTAACGGCACGTACCACCTCGCGGGGCCGGCTCCCTGGATATTGGGTTATGAAGGGGCTGGCGTTGTCGCGTCGAGCGGTGGGCCTTACCCCATCGGAACCCGGATAGGGTTTGCCGATATGCCGTTCGCCAACGCCGAACTCGTTGCCGTGGATGCCGACAAGCTCATTCCCCTTCCCGACGATATCTCGTGCGAGACGGCCGCCGCCGTGCTTCTTCAGGGGCTAACCGCGCAGTACCTGGTGACCGACAGTTTTCATCCGAAGCCGGGGCAGGTCGCGCTGGTTCACGCCGCGGCGGGTGGCGTCGGATTGCTGTTGGTTCAGATGCTGGTGGCCAAGGGCGTTCGTGTGATCGGCATCGCGTCGTCCGAGGCCAAGCGCGACGCGGCTCGCCATGCGGGCGCGGCGGTTGCGATCGGTTACGAGGGGCTCGTGGATCGCGTCGGGGAAGCGACCCATGGCGCAGGCGTCGACGTGACTTACGATTCGGTCGGCCGGACGCTGGGGGAAAGCCTCGCGGCGACCCGTACGGGCGGTACCGTCGTTTTCTACGGTATGGCGGCCGGCGATCCCGATCCGGTGGATCCGAGGCTTCTGATGGACCGTTCGCTCACGCTTACCGGTGGTGATCTGTGGAACGTGCTGACCGACGCACAGGTGCGCCGTTCGCGTGCGGACGAACTCTTTGCCCAGATCCGAAGCGGTGCGGTCGTGCCGACGATGGCCGCCAGGTTTCCACTCAGCGAAGGGGCGAAGGGGCACGTGTTCATCGAAAGCCGGTCCGCGATCGGCAAGGTGGTTATGTTCGTGCGCTGATTTGCATGATTGATTCCGGGCGCCGGGGCAGAGATTGCCTCCAGCGTCCGGATTCGCGGGTCGATTTCTCAGTTCGCCGCCCGACACTCCAGCGGGAACATCTTCGGTGCCACGTCGCCGCCGCACGACCAATGAATCACTCCGCCGCGTACATATGGCGATAGCTGAAGCACATGCCCGTGCAGCGGTGGCTTGACGAACTGGATCGACAGCACGCCGTTGGCGCCGATATCGATGCTCGCGATATTGGCATCGCCAACGAAAGGCGCAACGCCAAGATCGGCGGCCGACGCCGGCCATTGCTGATGTGCGACCACATAGTCATTGACCGCGTTGCGATAGGGGGCGCTTTCGCTCATAGCGACCGTGGTTGCGGCGCGACCGACGTATTCCTGATACGCGGGAATGGCGATGGCTGCGAGGATCGCCACATAAAAGACGACGATCAAGCCTCCGGCGATGCCCATGCCGGGTACGCGCGGAAGCACCAGGCTGACTATGTATGCGAATGGATTGCGCGCACCGAGTTTCGGCGTGCGCTGCTCGCCGAGTGCACGCAGCCATGCATGGCGCTTGTTCAACCACGGATAATCGCCGACCAGCTCGTGCAGCGACATCCAGAATCCCGGCGAGGCGGCCGCACTGTCGCTGTAGCTGGCCAGGTCGACCGAACGCCAGCGACGTTTGCCCGCAGCCAGGGCAACGAGCCCGTACTGGGCATCTTCCGGGTGGTCGCAGACGGCCAGGCCGTGACGGTCGCAGGTGTATTCGCGGGCGCGGGCATAGGCAGCGCCTAGCAGCGGCATGAACAGAGCGGGCGCGAGCACCTTGGACCAGGTCAGATGGTGTTGGCGCAGGTGTCCCAGTTCGTGTCCGATATAGAAATCGAGCGAGCCGGGACGCTCTTCCATGCTGTCGACGACGTCGGAAAGCAGGACGACGAAGTTGCGGCCGAGGAAGCGCGTGGCGAAGGCGTTGAGTACGCCATTGCCGTTCACCAGATAGGCTTCCGGCACCTCGGTCATGCTCAGTTTTTGCGTGCAGGCGACGAGCCGGTCGTACAGGTCGGGCATCTGCTGTGCCGTGATGCGAATGCCGTTGCCGCGCAGATGCGCGATCAGTGCGGAATGCGCTACGACGGAGAACAGTGCGAACAGAAGCAGGTAGAGCAACAGCATCCCGAAGGTGCCGGCCAGCAGTGCGATCCACACGATGACGGACACGACGAGCGCGATGGCGCGCAGCGTCGTCTCGTTACGATAGACGAGTTCTTTGACCACGAGTTTTCCCCTGATAGCGCTTTCCTGGCGCCAGCGGAGTTTAGGGCATGGCGCGCAGGCGCTGGAAGGGGGCTTATCCCGCAGGAACTTTCGCGGCGTCGGCGTCGGTCTCGTCGACACCGCTTTCGGTTCCGCTCGCGGCCTCATGGGCGTGGCCGCCCGGCTGCAGCACGTGATGCCCCAGCGCATGCATATCCAGCTGGTCGACGGGAATCGGCTTGTAGTTCGGGCCGAAGGCGACTTCGCCCAGTTTCCAGCCGGCGGGCGTGCGCACGGCGCCCCAGAAGCGCTTGAACGCGGACCAGTGCAGTCCGATCAGGCCGTATTCGTTGTCGATGTCGACCATGGGATCGCCGACGCCGGTCTGACGCGGCGGTTCGCCGTATAGCGAGGTGCGGAAGAGCACATCCCACACGGAGAAGACCTGGCCGAAGTTGCAGTTGTGCAGGTTCGGCCGGGTGGGATCGACAAGCATGTGATGCAGCCGATGGAATTTCGGGGCGACGAAAATGCGGTCGAACACGGGGCCGAATCCGATGCGCACGTTGGCATGCGAAAAGTTCTGCACCAGTTCGCCAAGCAGCATCAGCCATGCGAACTCGCTTGGTGCCACGCCGATAAGCAGGCCGACCACGGCAAGTACCATCGACTGCAGGAACCCATCCACCAGACTGCCGCGGTCGTTCGTCCAGCAGCTCATCTGGCGCTGGCTGTGGTGCATGCTGTGCAGCGCCCACCACCAGGGCAGCGCATGTTGCAGCCGGTGCATCCAGTAATAGACCAGGTCGTAGATGACGTAATAGACCAGGAACAGTACGAGCGGATGGTCGTTCAGCGCGGGCACCCAGCGGGTGATGCTCAGCAGCGAATCGTCACCGCCGCCGCTGTCGCCACCGCCGAAATAATTGTTGAACGGCGTGAGCACCAGGTAGGTGAACATCGGGAAGATGCCGAGCAGCATCAGCAAGGTGTACTGGTAGTCGACGCGGGTAAGGCGGCGATCGGTCCATTTCTCCGCGGGGATCAGCGTCTCCAGCGGACGGAAGACGAACGCGATGATGGATACCTGCAGGACCGAGATCAGCACGGCCTCGGAGATCTCGTTCGGGTCGCCGGCCAGGCCGTTCAGGTGCAGCAGCGTCAACAGCGGGATCACGCCATGGCTGCTTAGCCAGCCGATCATGTGGGACCACAACTCGAACATCTCAGGCACCGTTATCAGTTCGTATCGCGCCAGGGCGGGGGATCGGGCCATGGGGCAGGTCGTGGCGCGATGGGCGGCCAGAACCGGGGGATCAGGATACCGCTGGCATGGCAGGCGGGCCACTGGCGCGCCGATCGGAGGCAACGTTGAGCCCGGCGCCTTTCCTCTACCTTTCTCGCAATAAAATGCCGGTGCCGCGCCGTTCTGCAGGGGGGGGGGCGGCTGGTGGCTAGAGGGTTTTCGACATGAATACGCTATACGGATCTTCCACATAATCCGCGAACGGTCCGCAGGGTTCGAATCCGTAACTGGCGTACAGACGATGGGCCGGCAGGAAGGCTTCGGCGGAGCCGGTTTCCAGACTTAGGCATCGATAGTTGCGACGGAGGGCTTCGTCGAGAATATGTCGCATGAGAAACGCAGCGACGCCCTTGCGAAGATGTCCCGGTGTGGTACGCATCGACTTGATTTCCGCGTGGGTGGGGTCGAGCTCTTTGATGGCGCCGCAACCCATCAGCTCGTCGTCCCGCCATACCGACCAGAAGGTGATCCCGGATTTGCGCAGGGCATCGAGGTCCAGCGCGTGAATACTCTCCGGCGGCGAATGCAGTGACATGCTTTCCACGTGCGCGCTCAGGAGTACGGCAATAGCGTCGCCGGTCAGATCGTCGAGACGGATTTCCACGGAGCGCTCAGCGTCCTCGTCCCGAGAAATGCCCGGTCCCGCCGCCCACCGAAATGCTCACGCCGCCGGTCGGGTGATCGCAGTCGCCGAAACGCTGGCTGAGATTGACCGTGCCGGCCTGGTAGCTGCCACTGCCACCGCGGCTGGAACTGACCACGCCCGTACTGACGCTGCCGTGGACCTGGGGTTTGTTATAGGTGGCGTCGTCGCAGCGAGGTGTGCCGTCGGCGTACTCGTCGTCGGTCTGTATCCGGGTGCTGTGGTCGCCGTAGTAAGTGCCGGGGGCATCCTTTGCCGGCGCCGGGGCGGTACTGGCCGGCGGGGGGAAGTCGGTAGGCGGCAGCTTCAGGTTCAGCGGTTTGCCGGTGTTCTGCGCCCAGGCGCCGGTCGCGATCAGGCTGAGGGCAAGGGCGGCGAGGAAGTGCGAGGATTTCATGTTCGGCTCCGGGGACAGGTGCAACAACGCGCCGGGCGCGCCCAGGTGCACACACTTGGACGGTAACACGGGCCCGGGAGTTCCCGGGACGATGTCGGCGGGCTAAAGATTCGCGCCGTCCGGCCGATAGGGTGGCGAGAACACCGGGAGGGCATCTCATGCACCGCCAGCGGATTCGCCATACCAACCTCGACGCCCTTCTGGCCGACATGAGGGCTCAGGGTATCGAAGGCCTGGAGGAACAGGCGCTGCGCATCGGCGGCGTCGATGCCGCCGCACTGGCCCGTATGAAGGCGAAGCGCCCGATCGACTGCCTGGTGGCGCGGCGTATCGAATGGGCCTTGGGCAAACCGACGGGCTGGATGGACGTGGAACACGACCCGCTGGAAGTGCCGGGGTAGCTCGGTGGTCGGAAGAACGCGGCGGGGCTCAGCCCAAACCGGTTCGAGAGCCGACTGATATGCGCGACGGTCAGTTCGCGCTTCCCGGCCAGTATTTCCGACACGACGCCGGAGGACGAGCTCGTCACCGGGATTCCGTTGCCGCTGATGCCGTGACGTTTCGCCAGACATTAAGACAAATTCGGCGGCGTGCGTTTCATGGTCCGCGTATGCTTCGCGGAACGTCGCCACCCTACGGAAGGAATCGTCCATGCTCGATCATCTTGGCATCAACGCCACCGACCTCGACCGGAGTCGCACGTTCTATCTGCGGGCGCTGGCGCCGCTTGGCGTCGGCCTGGTCATGGAGGTCACGCCCGAACAGACGGGCTCCAGTGGGCACGTCGGTTTCGGCACCGGCCAGAAGCCGTGGTTCTGGATCGGCAACGCTCACGCACCGGGGGGTATCGGCGTGCATATCGCGTTTGCAGCGGCGTCCCGTGCGGATGTCGACGCGTTCTACCAGGCGGCCATGGCCGCTGGCGGAACGGACAACGGGCCGCCGGGTCCGCGTCCGCATTACCACGAGCACTACTACGGCGCGTTCGTGCTGGATCCGGACGGCCATAACGTCGAGGCCGTCTGTCATATGCCGGCCTGAACGAACGAAGGCCCGGATGGCGTCCGGGCCTTCGCCCGGATTACCGGCCACCGTCGTTATGCCGCCGAACGCACATCGTTCCGGAAGATCAGCGTCTGGTGGGCGCCGACACCGGCCATCGCGCCATCGCCAACGGCCATGGTCACCGAGCCCATGGCACGCGCCGCATCGCCACAGGCGAATACACCGGGCACGCAGGTTTCCCTGGTCGCATCGGCTTTGATGAAATCGCCGAGAGGGCCCGATTCGAATTCGCAGCCCAGCTGCTGCGCAAGACGGCCGGCGACTTCCGTGCGCGGAATGGCGAACAGGCCGGCGACGCGGACACGGCGTCCATCGGCCAGGTTCAGGTCGACGCCTTCCGGATGTTCGTCCAGCGAAAGCACGGCGGTTTCGTCGATCGCCGTCCCCCGTCGCGACAGTGCCGCGCGTTCCTCGTCGTCCGGTTCGAATGCGCCATTCGTATAAAACGTCGTGGGACCCCAGTCCGGAAGCATCATGGCGTGGTGCATCGAAAGGGCGCTGCTGGCGAGTACGCCGATGGGTCCCTCGCCCAGTTCGTAACCGTGGCAATACGGGCAATGAAACACGCGACGGCCCCATAACTCCCTGAGGCCGGGCACGTCGGGAAGATGATCGACGACACCGGTGGCGAGGATGATGCGGCGCGCCCGGATCGTGCTGCCCGATGCGAGCGTCACTTCGAAATCCGGCCCGACGGATCGGGCGTCCGTTACCCGGTCGTCGCGCCATGTCACGGTGGGATAAGCGAGCAGTTCCGCGCGACCTCGCGCCACGATGACGGCGGGTGGCTGGCCGTCCTGACCGAGGAATCCGTGCGAGGTGGCCGCGTAGCGGTTGCGTCGTTCGCCGCCGTCGATCACGACAACGTCGCGGCGCGCGCGACCCAGCTGCAGCCCCGCGGCAAGTCCGGCGTAGCTGCCCCCGACGATGACGACATCATGTGGCATGGTGGTTTTCCTTTTGGCACATCGCATAGCGTTGATGGAAGGTGGCGGAGAGTTCGGCGAGCGTGACTTCTTCCAGACGGCCGAGCAGGATCGCCCGCGCCGCATCGAAGGTGTCCTTCATGGCGTCGTTCACCGCGGCTTCGACGAGGCAATGCGGGTTCTCGGCGCGATGTCCGAGCGCGAAGATGGGAGGACTGCCAAGGGCCTCGTAAACGTCGCGAAGCGTGACCGAAGCAAGGTCGCGCGCGATCGTCCATCCGCCGCCGTGCCCCTTGCTGGAATGGACCAGTCCCTGCCTGCGCAAGCCAGCCATGGTGCGGCGGACAACGGCGGGATTGCTACGCATGGACTGGGCCAGGGTGTCGGAGGTGACCGGTCCGTCGTGCTCGGCCATGTGGAGAAGGACGTGCAGGACGTCGGAAAGTCGGGTGTCCTTTTTCATGTAACTTAGAATGATACGAATTGTCCGATGGGTCAAGACAGATACCCAAGGGCAACGCATCCGTACCTCTTCGGTCGGTTATTCTCATCGGCACTGGAAGGACCGGACAGAGGGCGGTCGGACAATGCTGGTAGGAATCGATCTGGGTACCACTCATTCGTTGGTAAGCGTCTGGACGGACGATGGTCCGCGGCTGATCCCCAACGCGTACGGCAAATTCCTCACGCCTTCGGTCGTGGGTATCGACGACGCCGGTATCGTGCTCGTGGGGGCGCAGGCGCAAGGACGTCTGGTGTCGCATCCGCAGTCCACCGTGGCGGCGTTCAAGCGCTATATGGGCACCGACCGCGTCACGCAGCTGGGCGATCATCGCTTTCGCAGCGAAGAGCTGTCGGCGCTGGTCCTGAAGTCGTTGCTGGCGGACGTTCGTGCCGAACTCGGCGTGGATGCGACCGAGGCCGTGATCAGCGTGCCCGCGTATTTCAGCGATGCCCAGCGCAAGGCCACGCGCAATGCCGGCGCGCTTGCCGGTATCCGGGTCGACCGGCTGGTCAACGAACCCACGGCGGCGGCACTGGCCTATGGGTTGGAACAGCGCGGCAACGAGTCGCGCTTTCTGGTGCTCGACCTGGGTGGCGGTACCTTCGACGTGTCGATCCTCGAGATATTCGACGGCGTGATGGAAGTGCATGCAACAGCTGGCGACAATTATCTGGGCGGCGAAGACTTCGTCGATGTGTTGATGCACGAGTTCTGCGCCAACCATGCACTGGATGCCGGTACGCTCGACGATGCCGATCGCGCACGTCTTCGCGACGGGATGGAACGAATCAAGCGCCGGTTGTCGCAGGGACCGGTGACCGACGCATCCGTCGAGTTGGCTCGCGCCACGTATGCTTTCAGCATCGACGAGCCGACGTTCGAGCAACGCGCGGGTTCGCTGATGGCGCGCATGCGCGCACCCATCGAGCGGGCATTGCGCGACGCGAAACTCTCCAGCGGCGATCTCGACGACATCCTGCTGGTCGGCGGTGCGTCGCGCATGCCGATGGTCAGTCGTCTCATCACGCGTATGTTCGGCCGTCTGCCGCTGCGGCACATTCATCCCGACGAGGCCATCGCCCGCGGCACGGCGGTCATGGCGGGTTTGCTGTCGCGTGCCGAGGCGCTCAGCGAAGTGGTGATGACCGATGTCTGCCCTTACACGCTGGGTATCGAGATCACGCGACGAGGGGAGGGTGGCCATCATCAGGGCGGCATGTTCGCGCCGGTCATCGAGCGCAATACCGTCGTACCCACCAGTCGCGTCGAAACATTTCATCCGGTTACCGACTATCAGGCGACGCTGAAACTGCGCGTATTCCAGGGCGAGGCACCGCGCGTGGTCAACAATGTGCTGCTCGGCGAGATCGAAGTGCCGTTGCCGCGCGCTCGCGCGCAGGACACGCCCGTCGACGTGCGTTTTACCTATGACGTCAGCGGCATCATCCAGGTGGAAGCGCTCGTGCAATCCACGCAGGAACGCCACCAGCTGGTGATCCTGCACAATCCCGGCGTTCTCGACGACGCGGAGGTCGCGCGGCGGCTGGTGCTGCTCTCGCACCTGAAGATCCATCCGCGCGAGGACCAGGTAAACGTGACGCTGATCGAGCGCGCCGAGCGACTCTACGAAGAGCGCACGGGCGAAGTACGCCGCATGCTGACCGAATGGTTGCAGGGTTTTCGCGGCGTGCTGGAAACGCAGGACCCGCTACGTATCCGTTCGGCGCAGAAGAGAATGGACGAGCTCCTGTCCAGCGTCGAAGCGGATTCGCCGGTGTGACCGGTTCGTGGTGGGACGTTCTCGGCATCGCGCCAACCGCAGACATGCGCGAGATTAAACGTGCCTACGGTACGCGGCTGAAGCAATGCCGTCCCGAGGACGATCCGCAGGGTTTCGCGCGTTTGCGCGAGGCCTACGAAGGCCTGATTGCGCGGTTCGGAACAGCGCATAGCGGGTCCACACGTGCCGTGCCCATTCGCGAACCCGCGGTTCCCACCCCGGAATACGCTTCCGGTGAAAGCGCAGAATCAATCGCATCGCCCGTGCACGCATCGCCGTACGATGTCGCGGGTTTGCTGATGGCAGAGGCGCGCAAGGACCATGTTTCGTGGGGATCCTTCGAAATATGGTTGAGCGCGCGCGACGATCTGCTACCGCTGGACTTCAAGGCGGCGGTGTCCCGCGTACTGGTTCGTCGCCTGACGGAGGAAGATATTCCGGCACGTCAGGCGGTCGAGATCTTTGCCGGTTTCTTCGACTGGGACGACTACGCCTCGCAGCGAAGATTCGAGACCGAAGGCATCGACCTGCATGGGTTGGAGACCCGGCTGGCGACGCGGAATCTGGGCGAGTGGCTGGAAAACGAGCGCACCGACGAAACCGTGCGACGCCTTGTCATGCTGCGCAGGCATACGAATGGCTGGCGCGCGCGATGGCTGGTGAAATCGAAGCGCTATCGCGACGATGGCATGGCGGCTCTGGCACGGGCTATCGGACACTACGGATATACCGCGGTCGGAAACGTGGTGGGTTCCCACACCCTCGCGTTCTGGGAGCGCGTTAGCGCAACCCGGCCGAACTGGTTGCAGGTGTGGATGCTGGCGCCGGTGATCTCCACGGCGATCGCTCTTGCGGCCCTGTTCGCAAGCGCGCGCGCGTTTGCGCCCCATCCACTGGACGGTGCACCGATCATTTTCATCATGGCGATACCGGCCATCTTGCTGCTTGCGTTCGCCGTGAACATCGGCGGCCGTCTGTGGCATCAGCAGGGAGCCGCATGGTTCGACCGGCAACGCATGGCGGTGGCAACCCGGCTGGGTGTGACGCCGCGTCATCGACCGATCCTGATCGCGATTACCCTGTTCGTGATCTCATGGGCCGGCTGGTACTGGCCAGACGGTTTCGTGTCGTGGCCGTACTACCTTCTGATTTGCATCCTGCTGGCACCTGCGGCAAGCGATCGCATACGGCTTCTGGGCTGCATGGTTCTGGGTATTCTCGCGCTTGGCGCTATGAACAGTTCGACACATAGCGCCAAACCGGCGGCGGCCATTGTGTTGGGCGTCCTGTGGACCGGCCGTTATCTGCATGGCTTTACGTGCCGATGGCGAGCGACCTCGAAGTTGAGCGAAACCGCGGTCATCCTCATTCTCGGGATCATCGTCGTTTTTGCGATGATCGCGATCGTCCGATAGTTATCACGCGACCCGTATCGGTTTGGGCGATACCCACTTTCCATTCAGGAGTTCGGGCCTGGGCAGGTAGTAACGAAGAGCCAGCATGAACGGACCTTTCGGTGCGGGTAGCCAGTTGCTCTTGCCTTCGGCGGGCGGCTCGTTCTGGATGCGCAACGTCAGTCCACCATCGGTATCGCGTTGAAGCGACGGAAGCATCGTCGAATTGATGAGATAACGATCGATGGGGTTCGCGACCAGCAACTGGTTCGGCATGTCGTACATTGTCAACGACCAGAAGGCATTTACCGGTGGCAGGCTGTCGGGTTCGAAGCGAAGCGTATAGCGCCCGCTGGCGCCATCCAGCGGATTGCCGTCCGCATCGTTTTCGTAGATCGGATACAGGGCCTCTTCGCGCGAATTCGCGCCGATACCGACCTGGCCACCGACCGCGCGCGCTACGTAGTCGCCGTCGAGAAACTCGCGTGTGCCGAACAGGCCGCTGATGTCGCTACCCACTTTGGCACGCCGTTCGACGATCGCCTTCTGTCCATCGGCGATGCCTGACAGCAGGGCATCGCGTGTGGCGGCGGGAAGGCTGTCGACATCGGGGAAGGCCGTGTCGCCGGTGACCCCGATGCGGGCGAAGCGCGCCCGTAGCGGCTCTTCGCCTTTGGGTGTCGGGCAGAAACGCAGGATGAAGTTGAGCACCGAAAAAAATCGCACCGAACGGCGCTGCTCGTCGGGCTTCAGGGGCGCGATCCAGTCGTCGTGCAATGGTGGCCTGGGCGCCGCGGTCCGGTCAATATAGTGCGACAGGGTCTGGACGTTATAACCCTGCTGGATATGTTCGACCTTTTCGAGATCGTCCGCGTTGAACAGTTGTGTCCGGCCAACGACGCTGATCAGCTGTGTTTCCGAATGAAGCACTTTGGCGATGCCGTCCGGCACGTCGCCTTTCCAGCCCGGGCTGGCGATGAGATAGTTGCCTCCGCCATTGCCCGTGCTACGCGTGCCGATATAAGCGAAGTTGTACGTGAACAGATCCATCAGTTGGAATACGAAATAACGCGACGGCTCGATCGGCGGTACGGTGATGATCACCGGCTCCGTGCGCAGATCCAGACCGAGGAACGTATATGGAGTATCGGAATTTGGAGTGACGAACGCCTTGTCCTCCGGAGTGAAAACACGCGCGATATTCAGGATGCTGTTGAAGGGCCCTTTGTATTCCGGGTTGCCCTTCAGGATGGAGAAGGCATACATCACCCGATAGAAGTCTTCCATCGGTGCGCCGTAGATATACGCGTCCCGCGCGATGTCGCGAATCTCGTCGGGGGACGCGGCGATCGATGCATTCGTCATGCCGGGAATCCTTATTTGACGGTATAGCCCTTGCCGGTGAGGCAGGACCCGTATGCCTGGTTGAACGTTGCCAGGGTCGAGGACTGCTGATTCGCCGATGCCGCATTGGAAGCGCGGCGATCCTGCCGCGCTCTCGCGCCGCCAGCCACCACGCCTGCCGCGGCGCCCACGCCCGCCCCATGGCCGGCGTTATCGTTGGCGACGCCTCCGATCACGGCACCCGCCGCGGCACCGCGTACCGCGCCACGTACGCGTTCGCCACCACCGACGGCGGCACCGGTCTGTTGAGCCGGTGCCTGGTCTGCCGTCTGCGCGCTGATACCCGTCTTGCTTTGCGCCCAGTTGCGGCAATAGGCCTCGTCGTTAGTCTGCGTCGTGCTGCTCTGGCCCTTGGCGGGGAAGGCGACGGGTTGTTGGGCGAGGGTGGCCGACGTCGCGCACAGCGCGGTGGCCAGAACAAGAATGTGCCGAATCATCTGCATGAGTGTTGTCTCCGGAACGGTTACTCGGGAAAAACCATCGTGACGACGAAGCGATAACCCCAGCCATGCGCGCCTGTATCGGTCGAGGAAATCCAGTAGCGCACGCCGCCACCGAAGCTCACCGGCAGCTTGCCGATCTTGGCGACCTTGGACACGTTGAAGTTGATCGGTACCGTGTATTCGTGGCTATGCCAGTCGTAACTGGATTCGAGGTTCACGCCATAGGTCCATGCCGTGGGCGTGTTGTAGGCAAGGAAAGGTTGCAGGAAGGTGGCGCTGAGTGGCGGCCGGTCCTTGTGACCGCCTACGCTCGCTACCGACCAGATATGGTTCATCAGGAAACCGACCGTCCAGCCGTGTTTCTGGCGAAGCACCAGCGCCGTGGGGCCGATGCCCCACTTCTTCGATCCCAGCAGATCGTTCGAGGCTGTCGGTATGAGGAACGCCGGTCCGATGCCCCAGATGGCGCCGTTGGACAACGGTTTTTTCGGCGAGAAGAACAGGCTTTGGGTGATATCGCCCGTACCCGACTGGCTGCCGCTTCCCGGGGCGATGTCCGCCTGGCTCACGACCGGAAGGATGGTGCGCGAAATCATGTTCCAGTCGCTGTTCAGCGCGATCGGAATGACGGGCTGGATGTTGAGTTGCAATTTGTGTCCGCGTTCGCCGGGACCGATGTTGCTGTCGTAGTTGAATTGCAACGGGACGCTGATCAGCGACGCGACAGGATTGGATAGCTTTTCGGCGATGCTCGCATCGTCGGGCTTTGCCTCCTGAGCGGCGGCGGTACCGGTCAGGAGGCAAAGAAGTACGAGGCTTCGCGATGATGTGTGATTTTGCATATCAGCGAATGATTCCGTCGGCTTTCAGCTTCGGGATCAGCGTCTGCGCGAGCTGGCTCGTCGCTTTGGGAATGTCGCTCGTTCCCAGGCCCTGCGTGGTGACGGTCCAGACCAGCTTTTCGCTGCGTGCGTCCCAGACGCTGGTTTCCAGCGTGACGACTTCGTACTGGGTGACCTCCGGCGCCGACGCCCATGCGCCGCCGTACCAGCCATAGAAGCCACCATAACCTGGGCCACTCGGTGAAACGTTGACGCGTTGTTCGATGCGCTGAACGCGCGTGGTCAGCACGGCCTGGCTGCCGGTGGATTTGACCAGATCGCCGAGCTTCACGGCGGCGCCTTCGCCCGCGGGGATCTGCGAGTAGCTGGCCGAAGCGGCAACGCCCGCAGTAGTGAGTTCGCGCGTGAATGTGTCTTCGAACAGGCGGCGCATGGTGTCGCTGCGCGCGATACCGACGACGAGAACTTTCGACGCGGGCGGCCCGGACCAGCTGGGATCTTTCCACTGATTGGTCACGCTGACCGACGAGCAGCCGGCGATGGCCACGACGGCGGTGAGGCAAAGCACAGGCAACGTTCTCATGGCTGCTCCTTCGATGACCGGGTGGAATGAAAAGATCCTGCTTGTCGGCGGGATGACCGGCCAGGGGAGGGCGATGACCGCAGGGACCGACAAGCAGGAAAACGATGTGACCAGTTGACCTTGGGCGGGCAATGGCGCGCCAGCGAAGAGCTACCGGCAACGTCTGCGTACTTCTACGGAGAAAGTTTTTTTCCGGACGATGCAGTGAACGGTGTAGACGGATCGCGGACCAGGCCCAGCCGGATCGCCTCGCGCACCAGCGCCACGCCGCTGTGTACATGCAGCAGGTCAAGCAGTGACTGGCGATGGCTTTCGACGGTACGTACCGAAATGCCCAGCTCGGCGGCGATGTCGCTTGCGCGGCGGCCTTCGGCCATGCGATCCAGGACTTCGCGCTGTCGCCGCGTCAGCTTCTGCACGGATACGGGGGCATTGATCAGCGCGGCCATCAGACCGGGACTCAGGTAGCGGCGTCCCGCCATCACTTCGCCGATGGCTTCGATGAGTTCGCCGCTGGACGATTGCTTCAGTACGTAACCCCAGGCGCCCGCCTGCATGGCCTCCTGGACGACCAGCGCCTCGTCGTGACTGGAGAGCACCACGAAGCGCGCCACCGATCGCCGCTCGCTCAGCGCATGCAACGGCGCGAGTCCTGGCATGTCGGGCATGCCGATCTCGGACACCACGATGTCGTAACGGCCGGTGGTGGCGCGATGCAGCATGTCGCGCCCGGTGTATACGACGGCGATATCGCGGATCAGCGGCGCGAGCAGCGCGGCCAGGCCTTCGGCTACGCAACGGTGATGATCCGCGATCAGAAGCCGGACGTGGTCGACCCCTTTCCGAGGAAAACCCTCCTGCATGGCGGGCGTCAGAATGCCAGGTTGACGTTGAGCACGAGCGGTTCGCCGCGCAGACGATCCTTTACGTCGAATTCTTTCAGCCAGCGCAGCGTGAAATCGATGCTGCTTTCCTTGCCGAACGATTTTTTGTAGTTGAGAGCGGGGCCCGCGCCCAACGAGTGACCCTTGAATCCATTGAGCCGGTCGGCGGTCGGGCCTTCGTCCTTGTCGATCTGTTGCAGCCATCCGAAAGCCAGGCCGTAGCCGAAGCCGCTGGGAGTGCGCTTCATGGCAAGCGCGTCGAGCCGGAATACCGATCCGTTCTGGTAGTCGGTATCGTTATTTTTCGAATAGAAGTCCACGCCGGCAAGAAAGCTCAGTTCGATGCTTCCCTTGTCGTACAGGTGCGTGTATCCGACCGCGGGCGTGTACGTCCATACGTTCAGGCCTTTGTTTGCGAGCCGCCCTTTCTGGTAGTCGGCGGTCGGCGCATAGATGTACAGACCGAACGACCAGTGTTCGACCTCACTCACGTGATAACTGGCGATGACCGGCGCGAAGTAGAGATCGAACAGGCCCGATGCGCTGTCGTTCGTACGCGAATTCAGCCGGCCGACGGAAAGGTCGGCGCTCACGCTCGGACGGATATAAGGCACGGTGAACATGCTCGCGTAGTTCCATCGACCTTTGCCGGTGTCCCAGATATAAGCGAACGTCGCGGCGTAGAGATCGACCTTGGCATGCAGGTTCAGCGCGGCCACGCCGCCGATGGGTACGGCGCGGTTTCCACCGATATTGCCGTCGTAGTTGACGTAACTGATCGAAACGTTAAGGCCGGGCGTTGGCGGAACGATGCCGACGTACGGCGTGATCTGCGCACCGGTGATAGAGCGACCCATCGCCCCCTCCACGGCGCCGGCGCTGCCGGACATGGCGACAGTCGTAAATGCGATCGCGCAGACAAGTCGGTTCTTCATGATGTTCGCACCTGGGTGGCCATACGATCAGATTGCGCAACGTCGAGCGGTTGGGTAAGCGAACTTTCACCGGATGCGATTGCGTAAATTTACGTGGTCGCTGTCAGGGCTTCGGTCGCAGCAGCGAGCCGAATGTGAGGTAGACGGCGGTGTGTCCGCCGGCCGCGTGCCCGAGCCCGAAGAACACCGGGCCCAGTGGCGATTCCACCCCGGCGAAAATACTTCCCGCATAGATCAGCGAATCCAGGCGCACATTGTTCTTGTTGTGCCATGTGTTACCAGCCTCCAGGCTCGCGCCTATGTAGATAGGCGTCGAGAAAATCGCATCCAGGCTGCCGGTGCGCCGGTACAGCACCGCCCGGCCCAGCGCGGCCTGGTTTCCGAAGAGCGATCGTTCCGTGTAGCCGGAAAGATTCAGGAATCCGCCGAGAAAGTTCTGGGTTTCGATGAAGTTCGTGTTGTCCAGTGTGCTTGCCATGCGTACGCCGAGCAGCAGGTGATAACGCCCCGTGCTCATGCCCCAGTCGGGAATCCAGTCGGCGACGAGGCGTGCGACGTCGCCGTTCACCTTGCCGCCCAGCGCCTGGCGATAGGCTTCATAGACGAAATTGATATGCGTGCCGCGGGTAGGAAATTGCGCGCTGTCGAGACTGTCCCAGTCGAGTCCGATCTGGCCCATCGCGAAGTCGGACGTGCCGCTGGGAAAGAGGGTAGGTGTGCCCACCCGCAGATCGCCCGTGTCCTTGCCACGCACGACGGATGCCGAGACACGCCAGTAAGATGCCGGCGACCAGCCGGCCTCCACGCCGAGATTGCGGCGCTTGATGCGATACTCGGCAAGCTGGTGGTCGCCGTTGTTGTCGAATATCGGAACGTCCTCGTTCCGGATCGCGGCGAAGGGCATGATGTACCCGGTCGCGCCCTGTCCGAAGGGTTGATAGAACTCCGAACGCAGCCCGCCGATGCGTCCGGCCCAGAGCGTGTTACGCCATTCGCCTCCCAGACTATTGAGGTTGGTGGCGGTGACTTCGGCGGAGATCAGGTATTCGCTGCGGCCATTGAAGTCGTCGTCCAGCTGGAAGCCGAACTTGCCGTAGATCGGCCCCCAGGGTTTGTCGGTCGGCGTGAGCAGCACGCCGCGGTCCTCACCACGCCGCACCAGATGGTAGTCGACCTGCTGATAGTTGCCGTGGCCGTAGATGCTGCCGATCGTCTTTTCCAGGTTGTCCGGGTTGAACGGCTTGCCGACTTCCGGTTCCAGCTGTTTCCGGGCAAACGTTCCGGTCTGGGTATGTTTCGTGTCCACGTCGATGAACGCGACGAGTTTCGGATCGAAGTCGCGCTGACGATGGGATGCCTCGAAAGCCTGCCATGCCGCTGGCGATGCGCTTAGTTCCCGCAGTCGGGGAAGGGCGGCTTCGGCCGCCGCACGTCCGATCGCGATGGCTTCGCGCGCCCGGTTGAATTCGCCGGCACCGAGCTTGCCGAGAGCGGGTCTGATAAGGATATCGTCCGGCGCCATGCTCTTGAGCTGACGATCGGTTTTCTCAGCCATCAGTGCGCTGACCATCTGGTTGAGCAGAGCGACCGGATTGGTCAGCGTTTCTTCTTCCGCCAGTGGCGACCCTACGTCGACAACGATCAGCCGCTGTGCACCCATGTCGCGCACGACGTCGATGGGCACGTTGTCCATGAGGCCGCCATCGACCAGCAGTTTGCCGTCCACGTTGGTCGGAGCGAACGCGCCGGGTACGGACATGCTGGAGCGTATCGCCAGGGGCAGGTCGCCGCTGGCGAAAACGACGGGTTTGCCGGCGACGATGTCGGTGGCCACGGCGCGGAAGGGAATCGATAGCTGGTTGAAGTCATGGACGTCCCATGCCGAAACCAGCAGGCGTCGCAGCAGCAACAGAAGCTTCTGTCCCTGCACGACGCCCGCGGGCGTCACGATGTGGCCGTTCTTGTAGCCGACTTCGAAATTGAGCAGGTAACGGTAATCGGCGTCCTTGCGGTGCATCGGTTCCTCGACCCGGTCCGGATCGTCGGAAAAGAGATCTTTCCAGTCGAGTTCGGTGACGACCCGGTGCATTTCTTCGGGCGTATAGCCGGCCGCATACATGCCGCCGACGATCGAGCCCATGCTGGTGCCCGCGACGCGGCAGATCGGAATGTGCTCGTGTTCCAGCACTTCCAGCACGCCAATATGGGCGGCGCCGCGCGCACCGCCTCCGCCGAGCACCAGTCCGATGCATGGCGATGGGTCCAGCGTGGTCGCGCGCGACAGCGGTGCGGCGATGAAAATGCAAAGGCCGGCGACGACGAGCAACAGATGGCGCATGCACATGCGATGTCTCTTCCGAAGGGGCCCCGGTGTGGTCACCAGTGTCTACTCCGGAAAAGACGTGCGGCAGCGAAGAAGAGGCCGGCGCAACTAGGTATATCTACCTATTGGAAAATGCGAACCAGTTACGTAGTTTGGCATGCTGATCGGGTTCATCCTCGCGTATAGTCGATGCGTTATCGAAACCCCCTAGGGGAGGGTTTCGGCTTTCACGTGCGGCAGGTGCGTCTATCGCGTAACCCTGGAAAGGGACGGGAGAATCACTCGTGCAAGCGGCGGCAATCGAAGGAAAGATTTCGTGGTTATGGGGAGCTGGCGCGTTCGCGGGTGGCGCCGTTGCGCAGCTTCTGTCGGTCGCTATGTGGAGTCATCGGGACGGGACGCACATGGCCTGGTTTCCCGGCGCCGTGCTTCTTGCCGCTCTTCTGACGGCGCCGCGCGTCGCATGGACATGGTGCGTCGTAGGCACGTTCGTCGGTATCGTGACTGTCGCTGTCGCGTTCGGCGTTCCCGCGTGGGAGGCGGCCCTCGTGGCTATTTCGCCGATGCTGCTGTGTCCCGTCGCGGCGCATGTACTGCTAGCTGTACCGGGCAAGGTACCCGCGACGGAAGACTTCCGTCGGCTGCTGGCCTTCACCGGTGTGGCGCTTATCGTATTGCCGCTGACGTCCGCCCTGGCGATTTTCTACCTGAGCCAGTTCACGTCGCTGCGTGGCGCCGTGCTTTCCGACTGGCCGAACATCGCGCTGGCACATGCGCTGGGTTACGCGCTCTACGTACCGGCATGGATCAGCCTGGTCTCGGCGGGAATCGGTCTGCGTCACGGCAACTGGCCGAGTGCGGTACACGTGGCCAGCATGATTGCAGCGGCGGGCGTTCTGGGATTGCTCTGGTATGCCTACGGCAACGAACCGAGTCTTCGTCCGCTACTTCTCGTAGCGCCTGCGCCGATCATCATCTGGGCGTGCGCCGTGGCTCGGACGGCAGGTGCATCCGTCGCCATTCTGGTGATCGCCCTTCTTGCGGCACAGCTTTCGGTGGATGGCAGGGGACCTTTCCTTGCCACGACGGCGCCTTTCACGACACTCAGTGTGCAGCTGTGGTCGTTGTCGATGGCCGCGGGAGCGCTTTCGCTCGGTGTGCTCATCGAGCAGCGTCAGGCCATTCGCGACAAGCTTGCCGAGACCAATCGCGAAGTACGCGAACTGGCCGGGCGGCTCATCGCTACGCAGGAGCAGGAGCGCGCGCGTCTGGCCCGCGACCTGCACGACGACATCAATCAGCGGTTGGCCGCTTCGTCGATCCAACTATCTGCGTTGCGTCGCAAAGTCGGTCCGGCCTGCCAGCCCGACGTGGCGCGCATCCAGTCTCAGCTGATGTCGCTGTCGGACGACGTGCGCCAGTTATCCCATGAACTTCATCCGAGTCTGCTCCGGCAGACCGGCCTGGCCGGCGCGCTGGATGCGCTGTGCAATTCACAACGTCATCACAATGGTCCTGCGATTCAACTGGAAGTTCATCAACAGGCCAACGACCTTCCGGGAGACGTTTCGCTCTGTTTTTACCGGGTGGTGCAGGAGGCGTTGGCCAACGCTGTCCGCCATGCCTTTGCACACCGCGTATACGTGGCCGTGACGGTCGATCCCGTAAAAGCGACGCTGTTTGTCTCCGACGATGGGGTGGGCTTCGTCCCGCATCGGCCGGAAGTAGGGAAAAGCAGGGGAATTGGTCTCATTAGCATGGATGAGAGAGCGAAGCTTCTGGGGGGAAGCTTCGAGTTGCGCACGTCACCTGGAAAGGGAGTGGATGTATGTATACGTATTCCGTTGCCGACGTAGGGCCGGGGACTGTCTCCCGTATCGTGTTTGCGGACGATCACCGTATGGTGGCGGAAGGCATCGAACGATTGCTCGACGACGAGTTCGATCTGGTGGCGCTGGCATGCGATGGCCGTTCCCTGCTGGAAGTCGTTCGCAACGAACGCCCCGATCTCGTGCTTTCGGACATCAATATGCCGCACGGCAATGGGCTCGATGTGCTGAAGGAGCTTCGCGCGGAAGGCAATACCACTCCTTTTGTTTTTCTGACCATGCATGCCGAACCCGCACTGGCCGCCGCCGCCATGCGCGCCGGTGCCAATGGGTATGTGCTGAAACTTTCGGCGGGCGAGGATCTGCTCAACGCCCTGCGCCAGGTGCTGGCCGGAGGCACCTATGTCACGCCGTCTCTGGGTGCCCGTTACCTGCGCGGACGGCTGCAGGAGTTGCACGACCTGACGGCCAAACAGCGCGAAGTGCTTCGTCTGGTGGGCAAGGGGCTGCGCTCTAAGCAGATTGCTTCGGAACTGGGCCTGTCGGTGCGTACCGTCGAGGCGCACAAGTACACGATGATGCAGATACTGGACGTGCATTCGACGCTGGAACTGGTGCGCCGCTCGGAGGATCTAGGTCTGTTGTTCTGACCCGTGGCGGGATCGAGCGTAGTTTTACGCAATGCTTCTGTGGGTTCTTTTCGCTTACGTAAGTTTTCCCGAAGGCGGAATCTGCACTTCGTGGCCACGCCGCGAAGGAATCCCATGACACGGGCGACGATCGTCCTCGCCGAAGATCACCCAAGGGTGGCCGAGGAAATCCGGCTGCTGCTGGACGATGCCTTCGAGGTGCTCTGTGTCGTAACACATGGGCAGGCATTGGTGACCGCCGCGAGCCGGTTGATGCCCGACATCGTCGTTACCGATATCAGCATGCCCGGGCTGGACGGTATCGATGCCGCCAGGATACTTATCGCACAACGACCGTCGCTTGGCGTTGTATTCATTACCGTGCATGACGATCCCGCACTTGCGCGCAAGGCGCTGTCGATTGGCCGTGGTTATGTGTTGAAGGCGTCGGCGGGAGAGGATCTGGTGGATGCGATCGATGCCGCGCTGCGCGGCGAAATATTCGTGTCGATGTCGCTGGCCGGGATGGTCGGGCATACCTGATATCCGATCGCATATCCGTAGTTTTACTATCGCGCCTCCCGTACTTCCTCGCTGTCGGGTTACGCCCGGCCGGGCGACGATGCCATGGCACGGCCGGACGGCCATAAAGGAACGTCACGATGGATGGCACCTTCAACGCGCATACGTTGATCGAATGGTCGGCACTCGGTATCGAGTTGCTTGCCATCGTGCTTATCGTCGTCGCGATCCTTTCCGCTACCGCTATTTACCTGCATGGGCTGTTGACCCGATCGTCGTACCGGGCAACCCACTACGACATTTACAAGCGCAGCGTCGGCAGGGCGTTGTTGCTATGCCTCGAAATACTGGTTGCCGCGGACATCGTGCGTACCGTCGCGCTGGACTCGACCATCCAGAGCGTGATGGCGCTCGGGTTGCTCGTGGTGGTGCGGACCTTCCTCAGCTGGTCGTTGATTCTGGAAGTGGAAGGACACTGGCCATGGAGTGCCGAACGATCGGCGGACGACGAACCTGCCAACCGTCCGCCACCGTCTTACTGAAAGAGGAAACGCGCATGGCTTGTGTGATGACCGCGCCGACGACGCGGAACGCCGCATCGCGAGACGGCATGATCCTTATCGAGGGCGGAACCTTCCGCATGGGATCGGAGAATTTCTATCCGGAGGAAAGGCCGGTTCATCGCGTGCGCGTCGATGCTTTCCTGATCGACCGCGCACCCGTCACGAATGCCGATTTCCGCCGTTTCGTCGAAGCCACCGGGTACCTTACGTACGCCGAAATTCCGCCCCGCGCGGAAGACTATCCGGGCGCGGATCCGGCGATGCTGCAACCGGGTTCCCTTGTATTCGTGAAGCCCGACGGTCCGGTGCCGCTGCGCATCGAGCATTGGTGGCGTTTTGTCCTTGGCGCCGACTGGCGTCATCCGTTCGGGCCGGACAGCGACCTTTCCGGGCTGGACGACCATCCCGTCGTCCACATCGCCGCGCGCGATGCCGAAGCGTATGCGGCGTGGGCGGGCAAGCGCCTTCCCACCGAGGCCGAGTGGGAATTCGCGGCGCGTGGAGGCCTCGATCAGAGCGATTACGCCTGGGGCGACAGGCTCGATCCGGACGGCCGCATGCTCGCGAACTACTGGCAGGGGATGTTCCCTTTCGAGAACCTGACAACCGATGGATTCGAACGCACTTCGCCGGTAGGTAGCTATCCGCCGAATCCATTTGGCCTGGTGGATATGATCGGGAACACGTGGGAATGGACGTCCGACTGGTATCGGGCCGCGCATACCCAGGAAGTCCAGAAAGCCTGCTGTGTGCCGGCCAATCCACGCGGCGGTCAAGAGGCAGAGAGTCACGACCCGCGGTCCGCCGGTCCGCCTATTCCCCGGCGTGTCCTGAAAGGCGGCTCGCATCTGTGCGCGCCCAGCTATTGCCGTCGTTATCGTCCCGCCGCGCGCTATCCGCATCCGGTGGATACCTCGACCAGTCACGTCGGTTTTCGCTGCGTCGGTTCGATCGACACAAGCATCCACGGAGATATGCCATGAGTTTCGCACTGATGCTGTTCCAGCCTGTCGCGACGGCCGTCCAGGGTGCGGCAGTACCCATCCTGTCGTTGTCGGACGCGTTCATGCTGCTTTTCATCACCGTGGGTCCGCCGCTGAAAACGCCCGCGGCTTACTACGCACGCGCACAGTTCTTCGACAGCAAGACCCGGCACAACCTGGCCTGGAAGACGTTCGCGCTGGCGACGGTGGCGGTGCTGATCGGCGGTTTTCTCGGTGCCGGCCTGCGCAGCAACTGGCATATCTCCATCCCCGCCATGCTGCTCGCCGGCGGGGTGATTTTTTTCCTCGTATCGCTGCAGACCGTGTTGGGGCAGTACACCAGCGAGGCGCCCGTCGCACCGCCACCGGCCGCGCCAGGCCATACGCCCGCGGTGCCCCGCGTGCCGGGCGCATTCGAAACCGCGGTGCCGATGATCGTCACGCCGTATGGACTCGCCGCCCTCATTATCCTGCTGGCTTCGAGCCACAGCACCGAACGAACGGTCGCCATCGTGTTGCTTCTGGTCGGCGTTATGGTCCTGCATCTGCTGGCGATGCTGTTCGCCGGTCCCATCGTGCGCAGCATCGGCCCGTTGCCGTTCAAGCTGTTCGGTACGATCATCGGTTCGCTGACCGTGGGACTGTCGATCCAGATGATGATGGCCGCGCTGATCCAGCTTGGCCTGCTCCCCGCGTCCATCGGGTTGCTCGGGCAGTGAGCTGTCGACGGGAGCGCGTCACGCGCTCCCGTCGTTACCCGCTCAGGATTTCGGCGTTACCGAAACCGCCAGGCCTTCGTCGTAGGTGGCCTTGATGAACTGACCGGGTTTCACTTTCTTCAGTCGCTCCTGCCACTTCGGATCCATGACGCCAAGCGTGTATTGATCGCCCTGCGGACTTTGGAGCGTGATGGTGTTCTCCTTGGTATCCACCGCAATAACCTTGGACGTGGTCACGACGCGCCGGGCGCCCGCCGCGCCGGGTTTCGAACCCTTTGCCGCGCGCTCTACCGATTCGCTGGCTGTGGCACCTACGCTTCCGCTGGTTTCCAGCTGCAGTAGCAGCGAGCGCGTGTACTCGACATTGACCTGGTCGCCGGCCTTTACCTTGTCCAGATTGCGGACTTCGGGACCGACTTCCACGGTTTCCTGCCGGCCGTCGGCACCACGTACGGTCACGTGACGGGTTTTCTGGTCGACGGACACGATCTCGCCCGTCAGATGGATCGTGTCCGAAGCCTGAACCTGTGCGTGTGCCATGGTGAAACCGCCAAACGCTATCGCGATGGCGAGGGCAGCGATACGCAGACGTTGTGCATTGAGTGGGGATGTGACCATGGTTCGTCTCGCCTTTGGGGTGGAGACACCAGTATTCGCGGACGCGTGAAGCGCCGAACAGCGAACAAGTACCTGCTTCGGTGCCGTAACTCTACGGTGTCGTACCTGTCGCAAGGGCAGGCGCGCGCATGCTATCGGCGACGTCCATCCAGCAGACCAGCAGGAATCCATCCGTTACCCGAGGGCGGAGTTTTACGGATTGATTACTCGAAACGGGCCGCTGACGGGCAGCTTGTTTACACCCCGTGCGTCTACATTGACCCCACTCCAAAGAGGCGTGCGTCGATGTCGATCATGGTGATAACGGAAACAGCGGGTAGCGATGCCGATGCGCTCGCGCTGGCTACACGGGCAAGAGCGGCGGGGCAGACGCTGGTCTGGCGCGTGTGCGACAGCGTCCGTGCCGTGACCGAATGCGTGCGTTCCTCTCGCGGGGAAGGCGCGGAGCTGGTGTTGCTGGACATGGATGTCCCGGAGGACGGCGATGCGGCCGGCGCGTCGCTGACCGATGCGCTCGGCGAGCTACCCGTGCCCTTTATCGAAATACACGACCGCGACGGCGAGGGGAGTCATCCCGCGATGGTGACCGTCGTGGTTCCCGGCGATCGGGAGGCGGGGGTGGACATGGCTTTGTCGATCGCGCTGCGTTATCTGGCTGGCCACGAGCGGATGGCGGCATGAGCATGGTGTCGCATGGTGTCGACATGCTGGTACTCGAGCGCCGCGGGGTGGTGACACTGGGTCAGCGCCGTGCGTTCGCACTCGTGCCTGCACCCGGAGTCGGTATGGTGGATCTCGCCCAGGGAGCGGCACTGGCCAGCATAGGCGATACGTCGCCGGAGGGTTGCCTGCTGGCGGGACTGGCACGTCCGGCAGCCGGAGGCGCCGTGCGCACGCTGGCGCATACGCCGCAACGGCATCTCAGTGGCGCCGATGTCGAAGGCCATCCTTACCGGAAGGGCGATCGTACTGCCGTGGAAAGTTGGCTCGATGCGTCGTGCAGCCATCTGCCGGCGTGGTTCGACGAACGTATCGACGAATACGCCGCCAGCGGCGACGAAAGCTGGATCGTCGTCGATGCGGACCGTCCGCTTGGGATTGTCCGCTGGCGCGACGAATTGCGGCCGGGGGTTCGCGGTTGTTGCGAAGCGTTGCGTCGCGAGGGTATCGCCACGGTTCTTATGTACGACGGCGATGTGACGATGGGGGCGTCGCTTGCCGTGCATGCCGGTATCGATCATGTACTCGCAACGGACGATCCGATGCTTCGTGGCGAGGGCGTGGCGGTTTGCGCGCGAACCCGCCCGGTGCTTGGCGGCGGCCTCTATCTTGGCGACGATCTCGCGAAGGCGACCGCGACGATCATGCGTTCGCGCCGCCCTTATGGACGCTGGCTTCCGCGTTTGCTGCGGCATTTGTAATGCCTTGAGCGCGTAGGAGCCCGCAAGCGGGCTCCTACGCGTGGGCGAGCTATGGCTTGCCTACTTCCCTTGTGTTCTGCTCCATCACCTTCATCGCATCTTCGCTCTTGTGCGGTGTTTCGCGATCGTCCGGATGACGAACGACGGACGGTGGTGCGGCGGGGACGACCGGAGGTGGCGCGACGGGCTGTTGTACCACGGGTGGAACGAGCGGTTGCGCGGGTTCGGGCGTGGCGACCGGTGGCGCGGCGGCCTCGACGGGACGCTTCGGCGGATTCATGACGCGCCACGCGAAGATGCCAAGCATCAGCACAATGACCGCGACGAGCAGGATCGGACCCAGCCGCGACGTTTCCGGCGCCGTGCGGCGTTTCGTCCCGCGGGCTTTCGCCCCTTTGCCGCTGGCACGCACCGGATCGGTTTCGGGAAGGACCGCGCCGAGATGTTCCGGAAGCTTGAGCATGACGCGGAGGATTTCGCCGTCCACGAGGCGCAAGCGCGGCTGACGCGATGCCGCCTTGCGCGCGTCGGGCGTGAATTGTCCGCGCGTGATAAGTACGGCGCTGTTGGCCGCTTCGTTGAGCATGGTGCCGAGCAGCAACTGGACGTCGCTTGCGGAGACTTCCTTGGCGTCCCAGTGACGGCACTGCGCGATCACGAACTCGGCGCCGCGACGAAGGCGGAGGTCGACGCTGCCTTCCAGGGTTTTCAGCGAACCTGCCGTGCCGAAGTGTTCGACGCGGTATCCCTGGTCGCGATAGTGCTCGGCGAGCAGGTGCTCGAAGTCGTGCCAGGAAAGGCGAGAGAGCGCATCCATGTCGCGCTTGTTCGCATGGTTCGGGCCGACCATCAACGGATTCCGTTCGTGTGTGGTCGCCATGATAGCGAAAATGTGCGCTACGTCACATAAAGGCCCTGGTGTAAGACACGCCTATCGCCCCGTTGCTATGCAGCATGGCAGCCGGTAGATTCGCGGGTTCGAACGGGGTTTGGGGGGAATGCAATGAAACGTCTTATGGCCATCGCGGCCGTTGCGGTGCTGTCCGGCTGCGGCGGAGCGAACGACCGGGTGCCTGTGCGCCTGGACAATGTGATCGCAGCGGGTCCGAGTTCGCCGTGGTTGACGGTCGAACCGGCCACGAACATCGTGCCGGTCAGCGGACTGGACCACAGCGTGAAGATCGAACCGACGCCGGAACTGACAGCCGGTGTGGAAGCCCAGCTGCGCAAGGCATTGCAGCCAAAGTATTACACCGACCTGATCGTCGGCTGCCGCGGCGTGCAGGCCAGCGTGTCGGTGGATAAGGACGCTACGCCGGCCACGGCCACGATGGACCTTCAGGCGACCTGCCGCGTGACGTCGCGCGGCGTGGTGGTGTTGAAGTCTTATAGGGTGCGCCAGGCGGTACCCGTGAAGACGACCGCCACCGATCTGGACTATCAGGCGACGATTCCGCGCCTGCTGGAGCTGACGTCCGAGGACGTGGCCAACCAGATCTGGGCCACCGCGACGACCGCCGATCCGTCGGCGCATAAGTAAGTGGTAAAGCGGGGATGGGGGATGGGTAGTGGGGGCGCAGATCCGACGATCGCCTGAGGGAGTGGGTATCGCCCGGCTGAGGCAACGTCCGCTTGACGCTTGTCGTTCCCTCAGGCGATCGCCGGAAACACGCCCCCACTACCCATCCCCCATCCCCCATCCCCGCTTTTCAGGCCTCGACCGGCGAGAACGCGGCCCTGAGGTCTTCCTGGCAGCGCAGCAGTTGTTCCTGGGGAATGCGCTGCTGAGACACCGCCAGCAAGGTGGTGTCGGCATCGACGACGCCTTGTTCGATCAGGACGTCCAGCATGGCCAGCCGACTCGACGCGAGCAGCGAACGTCCGAGTGGCGTCTGCGCGCCCGCGTCGGCTGGATCGGCTCGCTCGGCCAGCGCCTGCACCACCCGCGACGGAAAGACCCAGTGCCGCGCGGCATGCAGGGAAAGGCGCTCGATCTGTTGCGCCACGGCGGCGACGAAGGGGCGCGAGGCGGGCTGGCCGCCAAGGTCGGCATAGGTTTCCAGGGCCATGATCGCGGCCTGCGCGCCGGTGTGGCTGACCAGTCCCGCCAGATACGCTTCGAACGGATCGCACGTGCCCTTGCCGAGGTAGATGCATGCATGCGCGCAACGCTCGGCGTGCTGCCAGAGCAGTTCGCCGGTCAGATTGCCCGAACGCCTCGTTTCGAAATGCAGGATGGGGCGCATGACCAGTTGCATGACGACGCGACGCAGGCCGTCCTGGCCGATGAGCACGATCGCCTGGGGCAGGCTGGATACAGGGCGCGTGGTGCGGAAATACGCGGTGTTCGCCACGCGGATGATTTCACCCACGAGGACGGTGTCGCGCGCGATCTGCTCGGCCAGCCGTTTGCTGTCCGCGTCGTCGTTGCGCAGCGAGCGGAGTAACTGGGGTACCACGGACGGTAGGCGCGGCAGCTGCGCCACGTCGAAACGGTCGCCGCCGAAAGCTTCGCGCATGCGTCGCAATGCGGCCTGTTCGGCGCCCGATAGTATCGGTTCGCACGCTTCGTCGATGCCGAGAATGAGCCGGTAGAAGCGGTGCTCGATCTCCTCGGGCGCCATCGCATTGGCCGCGGGTTCGTCGATCTCGGGGATCGCTAGGTGGGTTTCGCGCAGGGCATAGCCTGCCTCGGGCGCGCGACGAGCATGCCGGCCGTCGGAAATCCGGCCGCCAAAAATCCGTTTGAAGAACTTGCCGATCACGCTGTCGTTTGTCCCCGGGGTTGCCCGTTCAACTGTGTCGCAAGTGTAAGCCATGCGCGTATGCGCGATGCGAAGCTAAAGTACGCAACATGATGCCTGCGTCCTCTCCCGATCTTTCCGCCGCCAGCCGTGTGTATCTTCCCGAAGGCGCATGGCATACGGTGCTCGACTTTCTGGTCGACCGTTTTCCTTCGGTGGGAAGGGATGCGTGGGTGGAGCGGATGCGGGAAGGGCGGGTTCTCGGTGCGGACGACCTGCCGATCGCCGTCGGAGATCCTTTCCGTGCAGGAGCGCTCGTACGCTATTTCCGCGATGTGGGCACCGAAGCGGTCATTCCTTTCGCGGAGCGGATCGTCCACGTCGACGATCATCTGGTCGTGGTCGATAAGCCTCACTTCCTGCCCGTGATGCCGGCCGGCCGGTTCGTGGAGGAAACGTTGTCGCGACGCGTGGTGCGCGCGTTGGGCAATCCGGACCTGGTCGCTTTGCATCGTCTGGATCGCGGTACGGCCGGTCTGGTGCTTTTTTCGGCCTGCCCATCCACGCGGGACGCGTATCAGCGCCTGTTCCGCGAACGGCGGATCGACAAAACCTACGAAGCACTGGCGGCCGCGTTGCCTGGTCTGACGTTCCCGCTGACGCGCGCCACGCGGATCGAACGCGGGGAACCGTTCTTCCGGATGCGTGAGGTCGACGGCGAACCGAACGCCTGGACGCGCATCGACACGATCGATCGCCACGGCGATCGCTGGCGCTATGCATTGCAGCCGGTGACCGGACGCAAGCATCAGCTGCGGGTGCACATGATGGGGCTCGGGGCCCCCCTGATTGGCGACGCACTTTACCCCGATCCCATGACCGAAGATCCCGCCGATTTTTCGAATCCCCTGCGCCTGCTGGCGCGCGAACTGCGCTTCGTCGACCCGCTGGACGGTCGCGAACGGGTGTTCCGGAGCGATCGCATCCTCGACGACTGAGGTAAACGGGCGCAGACTATGCGCCTCCCCGCCGCGTCTTTCCGGATGAGCCCCGCTCCAGGTTTCCGCACCATTGCCCTGATCATCGCCAGCGCGATGTTCATGGAGCAGCTCGACGGCACCATTCTGGCGACGGCATTGCCCAGCATGGCGACTTCGTTCGACGTCTCGCCGCTGCATATGAGCGTGGCGCTTACCTCGTACATGCTGAGTCTGGCGGTGTTCATTCCCGCCAGCGGCGCGGTCGCCGACCGTTATGGCGCACGCGATGTGTTTCGTACGGCCATCGTCCTGTTTACCCTCGGATCGATGTTGTGCGGTATCGCGCCCAATCTGCCGATGCTGGTCCTGGCGCGGCTGCTGCAAGGTATCGGCGGCGCGATGATGGTGCCCGTCGGGCGGCTGGTCCTGCTTCGTTCGGTACCCAAGCACGAGCTGGTTTCGGCGATGTCGTGGCTGCTGGTTCCGGCGCTGATCGGACCGGTGATCGGGCCGCCGCTGGGCGGTCTTATCGTTACCTGGCTTTCGTGGCGCTGGATCTTCTATATCAACCTGCCGATCGGCATCGTGGGTTTCATTCTCGCGACACGCTTCGTGCCGGATGTCCGCGCCGCGGAGCGAACGCCGTTCGACGGTATGGGCTTCGTGCTGTCCGGTATTTCGCTGTCGTGCCTGGTTTTCGGGTTGGAGCTGGCCAGTCGCGGAGCGACCAGTCCGCTGGGTTCGACCGGCCTGGTCGCCGGTGGGCTGGCCGTCGGAGCGCTGTATATCTGGCATGCCAGGCGGACCCGGTATCCGTTGCTGGACCTGTCGTTGATGCGCTTCCAGACCTTCCGGCTGTCGGTCGTCGGCGGATCGCTTACCCGCATCACCGCCGGGTCGGTTCCCTTCCTGTTGCCGTTGATGATGCAACTGGGCTTTGGCATGTCCGCCGCTCACAGCGGTATCGTGACCTTCGTCTCCGCGTTGGGCGCGATGGCGATGAAGGCGACGGCGGCTCCATTGCTGCGGCGGTTCGGCTTCCGTTCGGTGCTGGTATGGAACGGGGTGCTGTCGCTGGCGTTTATCGCCCTGTGCGCGGCCTTCCGGCCTGACTGGCCGTTGTGGATCATCTATGCCGTGCTGTTGATCGGCGGGTTCTTCCAGTCGCTGCAATTTACGGCGTACAACACCGTTGCCTATGCGGACGTACCCAGCGAGCGGTTCAGCAGCGCGACCAGCTTTTATACGACCTTCCAGCAACTTATGCTGTCGCTGGGTATCTGTGTCGCGGCCGCTTCGCTGCATGCCTCGGTCACGTTCAGTGGGCATACGCAGGCGCAGATCGGCGACTTCAGCGTCGCCTTCCTCGTGGTAACGATCGTCTCGCTGTTCGCCGCGCCGATCTGCGCGCTGCTTCCGCGTAACGCAGGCGCCGAAATGAGCGGCCACCGCTCACGCTAGCTACGCGCTCCTACAACGATTGCGAAGGGTAGGGCGTGGCCGGGGTCGGCCAGCTGCGGCGCAGGTCGGGCATGCCGGGGACGGTGGTCGGCAGCGGCAGCGGCAGCGGACCGGGCATCGTAGGTACCCCGTTGGTGGCGTCGCCCACGATGGCGATGATGCAGCCGCCACTGTCCAGCGAGCTACCGAACGACAGGCGGCCCCAGGGCATCTGCATGACCAGATAGCGATTGGGGAGCATGGCTGGGGCGGCCGGCAGGTTCGTTTCCGACGACGTGCCGTGGAAACTGGCGGCGGCGTCGGTCCGTCCGAAACACGGCTTCTGTTCGAGCTGGATGCTGGTGAACCGTACGATGGGGACGTCGCCGCCATCTTCGTTGCCGCGGGCCTCGAAAGCGGTGACGCGATAGCCATCCCGGGTGATGAAGGCGGCACTGCGCACGATCTGGGGCGGTGCGTCGTCCGTCGGCTGCAGGCCACCGGGAACCCGGCTGGAAAGCGTATCCATGGCGTTGGGCAAGGTGCCCATGGTGCCGTTGATAAGCTCCACCAGGGTTTTGTCGCTACGCGGCACGGTAGTCGCCGGAGCGGCAATGAGGCCGGGGCTCAGGAGGGCGGCCAGCAGGGCGGCCGTATGGCGTCGAGGTCGCATGAGGCCGTGATCGGGAAGGGCGCGGGCGCACAGTGTGCCTGAGCCGGGCGCGTTATGTGCGCCTTGCATTGCGCGCGGTCGCCCGGATATCGGTTGTTCGTTCCCCACCATACCCTCGACACCCCTATGCGATCACTGCGTTTCGACAATGCATTTGTCCGCGAGTTGCCGGCGGACGACGAATCGGGCGGCCGGCCGAGGCAGGTCGAGGGCGCCGCATATTCCTTCGTCTCTCCGACCCCGGTTGCCGCACCGCGGGTCATCGCGGTTTCGCGGGACGTGCTGGCGCTGCTGGACATGCCCGCCGACGCGGCGCGGGATCCCGAATTCGCCAGGGTGTTCGCGGGCAATGAGTTACTGCCGGGGATGCAGTCCTACGCGGCGAACTATGGCGGTCATCAGTTCGGGCACTGGGCCGGGCAACTTGGCGACGGCCGGGCCATCGGACTTGGCGAGGCTATCGGTCGGGACGGCGTGAGCTACGAGCTACAGCTGAAAGGCGCCGGGCGCACGCCTTATTCGCGTGGGGCCGATGGCCGGGCGGTATTGCGCTCGTCGATTCGCGAATTCCTCTGCAGCGAGGCGATGCACCATCTGGGCGTGCCGACCACGCGCGCGCTGAGCCTGGTAGCCACGGGCGACAGCGTCATGCGGGACATGTTCTACGACGGGCATCCGGAGGCCGAGCCGGGCGCGATCGTCTGTCGCGTGGCGCCGTCGTTCCTCCGGTTCGGATCGTACGAACTGCCCTCGTCCCGGAACGATGTCCCGCTGTTGCGCCGGCTGGTCGACCATACGATCCGCCATGGTTTTCCTCACTACGGGATCGCCGAAACCTATGACGAGCGCGTTCTCGGCGACTGGTTCGGCGAAGTGTGCGAGCGCACGGCGACGCTGATGGCGCACTGGATGCGCGTCGGTTTCGTCCATGGCGTGATGAATACCGACAACCTGTCGATCCTTGGTCTCACGATCGACTACGGTCCCTATGGCTGGATCGATAACTTCGATAGGGAATGGACACCGAACACGACCGACCGCCAGCATCGCCGCTACCGTTTCGGCCAGCAGCCACAGATCGCTTACTGGAACCTGCATCGGCTGGCTCAGGCGCTGTCGCCGTTGTTTTCGGGCGTCGAGGCGTTGCAGGAAGGGTTGGGTCGCTATGCCGCCAGGTTCGGGGCGGACGACTCCGCTTTTACGGCCGCCAAGCTCGGCCTTTCCGACTGGCGTGAAGGCGACGAAGCGCTGGCGCAGTCACTGCGCGAGGTGCTGACGGCGGGCGAGATGGATATGACGCTGTTTTTCCGGGCACTGGGACGGTTCGATCCGCTGGCGCCGGACCCGGAGGTTTTTGCTCACGTGTTCTACGACGCGGGAAAGCGGGAAGCGACCGAGGCGTCGTTCCGGGACTGGCTGGCGCGTTATTCGGTGCGTTTGCGTGAGGATGGCGCACCCGTCGAGCAGCGCGGGACGCTGATGAATGCGGCCAACCCGGTTTATGTGCTGCGCAATTACCTGGCTCAGCAGGCGATCGACCGTGCGACGGACGGAGACGGTGGCGGGGTGCTGGAGCTGCTCGAATTATTGCGGCACCCGTATGACGAACAGCCCGGGAAGGACGCGTTCGCGGCGCGCCGTCCGGACTGGGCGCGCGAAAAGGCCGGTTGTTCGATGTTGTCGTGTAGCTCGTAGCCGGGCCGGACTGGGATACCCGAAACCCTCGGTGCCAGCTAGCTCTCTGTAGTAAGGCTCTGTTGTGGGAAGGCTTTCTAGTGAGGCTGCTCTCCGTGGGAGCTTTCTGTGGGAGCGCGCTTGCGCGCGAAAGCCAACGGAGCGGCGATGCGGAGGGTGGCATCCGCAGCCCGTAGATCGGGCTCGCGGATGTGAGTATCCGGCTTCCTCGCTCCGTTGGCTTTCGCGCGCAAGCGCGCTCCCACAGAGAGTTGCCACGGAGAGTTGCCACGGAGAGCTGCCACAGAGAGCCAGCCCACGGAGAGCTGTTGCCGACACGCGACGGCCGGGGAGGGGCCATGCGCTAGAATCGCCGGTCGTCCTCCTGCCCCAAGGCACCTCGTGGCCCCAGTCCTTCATTCCGACGTGGCGCTCGATGCGCTTTTCGTTCCCTTCGACACCGGCGACCTGCGTTTCCCGGCGGACGGCCGCGTGCTGTTCCTGCGTGCACGCGACGGCTTCCGTGCGCGCGAACTGCGTCGCCCGGGCTGGGTAATGCAGCAATCGTTCCGGCCGTTCGCCGACGCGCTGGAGCGTTCGGGGTTCGATGTGGTCGCCGATGCGCCCGACGATGCGTTCCCGCTGGTGCTGGTGCTGCCCACGCGCCAGCGCGAGGAAACGCGCGCGCTGTTCGCCCGGGCGCTTCGGCAGGTCGCGCCGGGCGGGATTGTCGTCGCCAGCGTTCCGAATGCGGAAGGCGCACGCACTGCCGAAAGCGATCTGGCAACGCTTGCCGGGGGCGTCACGCAGATATCCAAGCACAAGTGTCGCGTGTTCTGGACCCGGCCTGGCGCCGTCGTCGACGACGCGCTGATGCACGCCTGGCTGGCGTTGGACGAACCGGTTCGCATCGCCGGCGACCGCTTCGTCAGCCGGCGCGGCCTGTTTGCCTGGGACCGGCTAGACGTGGCGTCCGCCTTGCTTGCCGAGGTGCTGCCGTCCGATCTTTCAGGGACCGTGGCCGACCTGGGTGCAGGTTTTGGGTATCTGTCGTGCGAAGTGCTGGATCGTTGCGCCGCCGTGACGGATATCGATCTCTACGAGGCGGAGGCCCGCGCACTGCAACCCGCGCGAATGAATGTGGAAGCCGCCGCGGCGCGGCACGACAGGCCCGTTCGTTTCGACGTCCTCTGGCGCGATGTCACCGCCGGGCTCGACCGCCGTTATCACGCCATCGTGTCCAATCCGCCGTTCCATCAGGGCAGGGCGGACCAGCCCGAACTTGGTCGCGCGTTTATCGAACGCGCCGCGGATGCGCTCGTGCACGGCGGCGTACTGTGGATGGTGGCCAACCGGCACCTGCCTTACGAGAGCACGCTCGCGGCGCGTTTCGTGCAGGTGCGCACGGTCATCGAACGCGATGGATTCAAAGTAATCGAAGCACGGGGTGTGCGATGAAACTGGTAAAACTTCTGGCCAATCTTGGCTATGGCAGCCGTAAGCAGGTGGCCGCGATGTTTCGCGAAGGCCTGGTCACGGATGTCGATGGCGAGGTGCTGTACGCCGACGACAAGGTCGAACACGATCGCATTCTGTTCGAGGAGGAACCTCTCGATCCGCCGCAAGGCCTGATCGTCCTGCTGAACAAGCCGCTTGGCGTTACCTGCTCGCGCAAGGATGTGGGTCGTCTGGTTTACGACTTGCTGCCGCCGCGCTTCGCGTTGCGCAATCCCGTGCTGTCGACGGTCGGGCGGCTGGACCGCGAAACATCGGGATTGTTGCTGTTTACCGACGACGGTCCGTTGCTGCACCGGATCATTTCGCCGAAATCGCGGTTGACCAAGGTGTACGAAGCGACGCTGGCCTCGGACCTGCGTGGCGACGAAGGCGACATCTTCGCTGCCGGCACGCTGATGCTCGAAGGCGAGAACGATCCGCTCGCGCCTGCGAAGCTAGAGGCTCTGACGCCGCGTAAAGCGAGGGTCTCGCTCACCGAGGGCCGCTATCACCAGGTGCGCCGGATGTTCGCCGCCGTGGGCAATCACGTCGAGGCGCTGGAACGTGTTTCGCTGGGTGGTCTTACGCTCGACGGTCTGCCGTCGGGGCAGTGGCGCGCGCTCGACGCGGCGGATATCGCACGTATCTTTTCATCGGAGGCCCCGTGAGCCAGGAACTGTCGGCCGTCACTTTTCTCGTTCGCGATTACGACGAGGCCATCGCCTATTTCACCGGCGCGCTCGGATTCGCGCTTCTGGAGGACACCGCGCTATCGCCTTCGAAGCGCTGGGTCCGCGTGGCGCCGTCCGGTGCGAACGGCAGCTGCCTGCTGCTCGCGGTTGCCGACACGGACGATCAACGCGCTGCCGTGGGCAGGCAGACCGGCGGGCGGGTGGGTTATTTCCTGCATACGACGGATTTCGATGCCGACTACGCACGGATGCGCGAGGCGGGCGTGCGTTTTATCGAAGCGCCGCGCCGGGAGAGTTATGCGACGGTGGTGGTGTTCGAGGATCTGTACGGAAACCGGTGGGATTTGTTGCAGCGGGCTTAAGAGCGCGCCGGAATGGCGGCCAGGAGGCAGGAGACACCGCTGTAGCGACTTTGCCTCGACATCCATCGTCGTTGTCGTTCCTGCGCAGGCAGGAACCTGGTGCGGTGCAATCGGTTTTCGCGACAGAATCCGTTCATGCCCTTAAAGCGCGATCGTGCGCATTTAAGCAGCCCTCGCGTGGTCGCTCTGGGCCCCTGCCTGCGCAGGGGCGACGGTGAGTCTTGTGGAGGCGTTTCCGTAAACGCGAGGGAAGGGATTCAGCGATAGACGCTCCCTACACCGATCCTGCAGTATCGGTGTCTCACTTAACGGACGAGGAACCCCCACGATGAACAAGATCGCCTACGCATTGACCGGCCTGCTTCTGTGTTCGACCGCCTTCGCCGCCGACAAAACCCTCGACGTGCCCATGAACGCCGTCACCGCCGATGGCGTCGGCGCCGCCGTCGGCAAGATCACGGTGACCGAGAGCAAGTACGGCCTCCTTTTCACGCCCGACCTCAAAGGGCTGGCGCCGGGCGTCCACGGTTTCCACCTGCACGCCAATCCGAGCTGCGAGCCGGGCGAGAAGGACGGCAAGAAGGGCGCGGCGCTTGCCGCCGGTGGCCACTTCGACCCAGCGAAGACCAACAAACACGAAGGTCCTTACTCCGACTCGGGTCATGAAGGCGATCTTCCCGCGCTGACCGTGACGGCCGATGGCAGCAGTACCACGGAGGTTCTTGCCCCGCGTCTTAAGACGCTGGCGGAGCTGAAGGGTCATGCGCTGATGGTGCATGCCGGTGGCGACAACCATTCCGATCATCCCGAAGCGCTGGGCGGCGGCGGTGCGCGCATTGTCTGCGGCGTGGTGAAGTAAGACCGCAAGCACGCGGCGTCGCCATGCTGGCGGCGCCGCGTATTCCGGCCGTACACTCCGGCGTCGACCACGCCACCGGGAATACGTCATGCCGAAGTTGTCCAGAACGCTGCTGTGTGCCGCCCTCGTTGTCGCGCTGCCCACGTTCGCGCATGCCGCAGAGCCGGCTCAGGCGGTCCAGCCGGCCAGTCAGAGCGACAAGACCTTCATGGCGCTCGCCGACACTTACTTCGACGGTTTCTACTTTCCGAGCAATCCCACCGCCGCCACCACGGCAGGCATCCATCGCTATGACGGACAGCTCGAGGATGCCAGCAAGGCGGGTATCGATGCGCAGGTAAAGGCGCTGCGCGAATGGGAGTCCCGTTTCACGGCCGTAGCGCCCAAGACGCTTGGCGAACAGGTGTCTGGCGATCGCGAGTTGCTGCTGAACAGCGTGCGAGGCCAGCTGCTGACCTTGACGGTCATCAAGCCCTGGGAAAAGAATCCGGACTTCTACTCAAGCGGCATCGCGAGTAGCGCGTTCACACTGATGGCGCGCAAGTTCGCCTCGCCGGACGATCGCATGCGCTCGCTGGTTTCGCGCGAGAAGCACATGCTCGACACACTGGCCGCGGCGCGGACCAATCTCGTCAATCCCCCGAAGATCTACACGGAGATTGCGTTGGAGCAGCTGCCGGGTCTGCTGACGTTCTTCCAGAACGACGTCCCCGCCGCGTTCGTCGATGTGAAGGACGCCGCGCTTCGCAAGGCGTTCGATGCATCCAACGGTGCCGTGATCAAGGCGCTCGACGACTACCAGACCTGGCTGAAGAACGACGTCCTGCCGCGCTCGAAGGGCGACTTCCGGATCGGAGCCGACACGTATCGCAAGAAACTGGCGTATGACGAGATGGTGGATACGCCGCTCGACAAGCTCATCGCCATCGACATGGAAAACATGCGCGCCAATCAGCGCGAGTTCGCGCGCGTGGCGAAGGAACTCGATCCGACCAAAACGCCCGCGCAGGTGCTGGCCGACCTCGCCGCGGATCATCCGCCGGGCGACAAGCTGCTGGATACGTTCCGCGCCAGTTTCGACAAGCTCATAGGCTTCATCGAGGACAAGGGCATCATCACGATTCCCTCGAAGGTGAAACCGATTCTCGAAGAAACGCCGCCCTTCATGCGCGCGACGACGTTCGCATCCATGGACACCCCGGGACCGTACGAAACCGTCGCCAAGGAAGCGTATTTCAACGTCACGCTGCCCGAGTCGGGCTGGGACAAGCAGCGCACCGACGATTTCATGGCGCAGTTCAGCTATCCGGTGATCAGCAGCGTTGCCGTGCACGAAGCCTATCCCGGCCACTACATCCAGTTCCTTTGGATGCACCAGGTGGACGATCGTGTGCGCAAGCTCGTGGGTGCGAACAGCAACGCCGAGGGCTGGGCGCACTATTGCGAGCAGATGATGCTGGACGAAGGCTTTGCACAGGCGTTGTATCCGAACGATCCGCGCCAGCAGAAACTGCTGAAACTGGGTCAGTTACAGGATGCGTTGCTGCGCAACGCGCGCTTCATCGTCGGCATCAAGATGCATAGTGGTCAGATGACGTTCGATCAGGCGGTCGACTTTTTCGTGAAGGAAGGCTATCAGTCTCGCGGCGTTGGCCTGATCGAAACCAAGCGTGGCACGTCCGATCCGACTTATCTCTATTACACGCTCGGCAAGCTCGAGATCCTCAAGCTGCGCGCCGATCTACAGGCAAAGCAGGGGGCGAAGTTCGACGTGCATCGGTTCCACGACGATTTCATGCGGCAGGGTTTCGCGCCGATCAAGATCGTGCGCCGCGCCATGTTGCACGACGATTCGGCGCCGTTGTGACGGGCCGACGCCTGTAAGGGCGTCGCTTCAGAACAGGTCGATGCTTCCCGCGGGCATCGGCGTCGCCAGTTCGCCGCGTTCGGTCAGCGCTTCGTAGCCATACACGCTGTTGCGGCCGTTCTGCTTCGCGAAGTACAGCGCCTTGTCGGCACGGTCGAGCACGATTTCCGGATAGTCGTGTTCGCCGATAAGGGCGTATCCGATGCTGACGGTGACGTTGCCGACCTGAGGGAAGTTGTGATCGGCTATGTGCTGGCGGAAGCGATCGAGCGTCGCGTTTACCGATGCCTCGTCGACAGCGGTGATCAGCATGACGAATTCTTCGCCGCCGAAGCGAAACAGGATATCGGACTGGCGGAAGGACGCACGCATCCGCTGGGCGAGCATCAGGATCACTTCGTCGCCGTAGACATGGCCGTAGGTGTCGTTGATGCGCTTGAAGTGGTCGATGTCGAGGATGGCGAGCCATATCCGCGAATCGTCGACGGCCGTGCGCCGCTCGTTGTCTTGCCTGAGCGCGCGTTCGGCATGCGATTTCAGCAGCCGGCGCAGGCGCTGTTCGAAACTGCGACGGTTGTACAGGCCGGTGAGCTTGTCGCGCTCGCTCTCGTTGAGCAGGGCGATGTAGTTGCCGTAAATCCGCGAGAAGCCGTCGATCAGGGGACGGATGGCGTCCAGCGGTTCGCCCGATTCGAGCATCAGCGCGCCGATGGCGACGTGGTCCCGCTGTACGGGAACGATCAGGCGCGATACGCCGTCGGGCGTAATTTCGCTGATGGCCTGGAGCGTATCCATGCTGCGGATCAGGCTTTCGGCGAGTACGGCGTCCTGGTGCGTGCCGACCGCATTCACGACCAGTGTGTCTTCGTCGTTCCGGGTGCACACCACCAACGATTCGATCGGATGGTGGGGATCGTCGCCGCGTTTGCACAGAGCGACCGACCCGACCGTGACCAGCTCGGCCAGCGAGAGGACCAGGCTGTGATCCAGGGCGTCGATATCACGGTGATGCGTGAACTCGGCCACGGAGGCGAGCAGCCGCGATTCGGGCAGGGCGTCGGAAGCGAAGGGCCATGTGCCTCTCATGCCGGCACGGCCCGACGCGAGGCATCGGCCTCGGGAAGGTTCTTCGCTGGGTTGTTTCCTGATGGCACCGACGGCTTCCTCCCCCGAGTAGATGCGCTCAACGCCCCGTGTTCAACCACGTACTGTCGCGCCTGAGGACATCTCTCCTTAGTCCTTTAGCGGCAACGCAGCCCCTTACTTTAGTCGAAATGCAAGTCGATGTGCCAATTTGTGACGTAGTTCCTTGCCTGATGGCGCCATGCCATCCGGATCGAGGCGGATTTTCGGCAGGAGGGGGTCCCTACCAGCGGGTCAGCAGTTCGGGGGTGACGCCCACGCGCCGGCAGGACCGCGATGCGACGCCGTCCTTCAGTGCGCGGCGGAAAAGCGGCGACATGCCTTTCAACGTATGTGCGGCCAGGCGGGCGCCGCGACGCTGCGAGGCGGTGCGTTGAAGGGCGTCCTCGGCCCAGGCCGGAAGCAGGGCCGCGCCGGCGCCGAGGAACAGTTCGCGGGACAGCCCGGCCATGGGGACCGGAAGCAGGATGCGCGACAGCACGTCGAGGACGACGCGCGAGCGCTCGCCATAGACCAGGCGAGGGAGCATGGCGGCAAAGTACGCCTCCACTTCGCGTTCGGATGCCGGTACGTCACGCGCTCCCAGCGCTTCCGCGACCCGGCGCGTTTCGTCGTAGTAGGCATCCGCCGCGCCGGGTGGGAGGTCCGCGCGGCAGTATCGGCGGTAGCCGGTGAGGAAGCTGCTCATCTCGGTGACGTGCACCCAGGTCAGCAGGTCGGGGTCGTCGGCGGAGTAGGGAACGCCGGCTTCGGTGACACCACGCACCTGGCCATGAATGCGGCGCACGCGGTCGATCAGCGCATGCGCGTCGGCGGTCGGGGCGTAGGTGGTTCCACCGACGAAAGCCGTCGTGCGGCGCAGGCGGCCGACCAGGTCTTCGCGAAAGTTCGAGTGGTCCCATACGCCCGCCAGTGCTTGCGGATGCAGGGTCTGCAGCATCAGTGCGCACAGGCCGCCGGAAAGCATGCCGGGAAAATCGGCGTTGATTTTCCAGGTGACGCTGTTGGGGCCGAACAGGCCGGCATCGCCCACCGGGTGGTCGTAATCGATACCGCTGGCCGGATCGCGGGGAAATGCGCTGAGTACCCAGCGACGTATCTGGCCGCTGACGGGGCCCATCAGGAAAGAGAGGGGAGGGCTCATACAGTCAGTCGCCCGATAGCCAGCCGCGCCACTTGAAGAACAGCACGGGCAGGATCGTGCTGATCGCGATCGCGGCGAGTGCCAGCGGGTAGCTCCAGTACCAGTCCAGTTCGGGCATGTGCTTGAAGTTCATGCCCCATACGCCGGCCAGGATGATCGGCGGAATGGTCGCGACCGAAGCGACCGTCAGCACCTTCATCACATGGTTCTGATCCGTATTGATGAAGCCGAGCGAGGCGTCGAGCAGGAACTGGAGCTTGTTGGTCAGCTGATCGTCGAATTCGTCCAGCGTGCGCAGGTCGTGGTCCACGACGCGCAGGCGAACTTCGACATCGTCGGACATCCATTCGGGCGACTTGCTGCGAACGAACGATACGATGCGCTGGATACCGAGCAGCGAAGAACGGTTGCGCGTCTGCTGACCTTCCAGATGCCCGACGTCCAGCATGCAGTTGCGCAGCGCGGCGGTACCCAGGCGTGTCCGGGTAAAGACCCGCTCGGACAGCTTCCTCAGGTCGACGGCGACCGCCTCCATGCGCCCGGCGGCAAGGTTGACGATGGATTCCAGCAAGGTGGCGAGCGCGTCCGCGCTGGATGTCCAGGGATGCTCGTCGCTGTTGCTGGCGGCGAGATCGAATGCCTTCGACGGTGCGAAGCGCACGGTCAGCAGGACCTTCGCGGTCACGACGATGCCCAGGGGCGCCGGCGCATGATGTCCTTCGCAGTCGGCGAAGTAGGGGACGCTGAGGTACATCGCATCGTCATCGGTACGGATGCGGCTGGACAGCGCAAGACTGTCGATGTCGTGACGGAGAGGAATGCGCAGGTTCGTGACCTTTCTCGCGCATTCCCGCTCGTCGTCGTCGGGATCGATCAGGTCCAGCCAGAGAATGCCATGGGGGATGGGCATGTCCTTTTGCCACCGAAGGGGCACGGAGCCCTCGCCATGTTGGTGAATGGTCAGCACGCGGCCTTGCGCCTCATCGATCCGTTACGGGTGCCTGAGTTTACGACTCCAGCGTGGCGTGGGTGTGGAAGTCGCATGCCGGAGCGAGCATTCTTATCGTCCACCCGACGAAAAGCTTGTTGTAGGAGCGCTCTCGAGCGTAATCCGAAGCGGAGCACATCACCGGGCTCGCGTCACGCAACGAACAGGAGAAGACATGAGCGCCCAACCCCTGGAAATCGTTCACGACACCGCGAACCGGGCCTTCAGGGCCACGGTCGAGGGACAGGTCAGCGTGCTGGAATACCAGCTAGGCGACAAAATCATGACGATCACGCACACGGGAGTGCCGCAGTCGCTTGGCGGACGCGGTATCGCCTCGGCACTGACGCTCTTCGCCGCGAAGACCGCCGAAGCCGCGGGCTGGAAAATCATCCCGGCCTGCTCGTACGCAAGCACCTGGTTCAGGCGCCACCCGGAGTACGACAAGCTCCTGACATGACCTTCGTCCGGTGACGACACGGAAGGACGCGTGCTAGCGTTCGGCGTTTAAGCGCTTCGCTAGGGGATATGTCATGTCGATGTCCAGAACCTGGACCCTTTCGTTCGCGACGCTGGCCTTCGTGGCCGGCGCGCAGGTACAGGCCGCCGATGCGGCGGCTCCGGCGGCGAAGCCTGCCGATCCACGGATCGAAGCCATCCTGACGTCGCTGGAGAAGGTGCGCAGCATCGACTCGGTGTCGCTGTCGCCCGATGGGCGGAAGCTTGCGTGGACGGTGAAGACCGATGGCAAGCCGGTGCTGGAAGTCGCCGACGTCGATGGCCGCCATGCGCATCGCGTTACTACCTTCAAGGCGGGCGCGTGCCGGGAGACCGCCGCGATCTGGGCGCCGGACTCCCGGCACCTGGCCTTCCTCTCCGATTGCGCGGGCAAAGCGCCGGGCGCCGACGAGGGGAAGCAGAACGATATCTACGTCGTCGACACGCAGGCAAAGAATGCGCCCGCTCAGGTATCCCACCTGAAAGGCTATGTCCACGCGCTGTCCTGGACGGCCGACGGCAAGACCCTCGGCTTTCTGTATGTGCCGGGCGCCACGCGCCGTGCCAGCGCGACCGCGGCGGCGAAACCGCAGCTCGGCGAGGTGGGTGTGGACGGTGTCGAAGTGCAGCAGGTGGCTTCCATCGACGCGGCCGGTGGCGAGCCGCGCCTGCTGACACCGGACGGTCTGCACGTCTACGAGTTCAGCTGGTCGCCGGATGCGTCGCGCATCGCCTATGTCGCGGCACCGCCTCCTGGAGATAACAACTGGTGGGTGGCTAAGCTCTATGCGCAAGGCACGGCTACCGGTTCGTCGCCAACGGTCGTCGTCGACACCGCCACGGTAACCGGTTCGCTGCACGGTTTGCAGATGGCCGTGCCGAGCTTCTCGCCCGATGGTTCGCGCATCGCGTTCGTCGGCGGCCTGATGAGCGATCAGGGGGCTACCGGCGGCGACATCTACAGCGTGGCGGCCAACGGTGGCGAGCCGGTCAACCTGACGACCGGTAGCAAAGTCACGCCTTCATGGCTCGCGTGGCCGGAAGCCGACCGGCTGGTGGTTTCGGAAGTGGCGGGCGGCGTCAGTCGTGTGTCGGCCTATCGCATGGACGCCGCAGGCACGTCGCTGACGCAGCAGACGCTGTTCAGCGTGCCGGCAAGCATCGGCGACGGGCGGCTTTCGATGTCGCTTTCGCTGGATACGGCAGCCACCCGTGCCGCGTTTACCCAAAGTTCCTTCGGCACGGCGCCCGAGGTTCAGGTGGCAAAGCTCGATGGCAGTTCGCTTCCCCAGTCCGTCACCCGTTTCAATGCCGGGTTGAAGCCGACCTGGGGCAAGGCCGAATCCATCGCGTGGGAAAACGAAGGACACGATGTGCAGGGCTGGCTGCTCTATCCCGCTAACTTCGATCCGAAAAAGCACTACGGCATGATCGTGGCGATCCACGGCGGTCCGGCCAGCGCCGTGCTGCCCCGCTGGCCGGCGGCCGGCTACGGCGGCGCACCGCTCGCGGCCCTGGGCTATTTCGTGTTCATGCCCAACCCGCGCGGCAGCTACGGGCAGGGCGAAGCCTTTGTGCAGGCCAACCGCCGCGATTTCGGCTACGGCGACCTGCGCGACGTGCTGGCGGGCGTCGACGCGATCGAGAAGACCCATCCCATCGACGATGCCCGGTTGGGTCTCACCGGCTGGAGCTATGGCGGCTTCATGACGATGTTCGCGGTCACCCAGACCCATCGTTTCCGCGCCGCGGTCGCGGGTGCGGGTATCTCGAACTGGCAGAGTTATTACGGTCAGAACCTGATCGACCAGTGGATGACGCCTTACTTCGGCGCGTCGGTTTACGACGACCCGGGCGTCTATGCGAAGAGTTCGGCGATCGACTTCATCCGCCAGGCGAAGACGCCCACCCTGATCGTGGTCGGCGAGCGCGATGCGGAAACGCCCGCGCCGCAGTCCTTCGAGTTCTGGCACGCGCTCAAGGCACAGGGCGTTCCGACGTCGCTGGTGGTCTATCCGGGCGAAGGCCATGGTTTCGCTCGCGACGAAAACAAACGCGATGTGCTTGCCCGCGCCCTTTCGTGGTTCGACCGGTATCTGCCAGCCACGCCCTGAGCGCGCTCGGATACACTGCATGCCGGACTGGTTGCGGTCCGGCATGCAGTTAGGGATGGGAAGGACAATGAGCCTGGCGGAACGCATTCTCGAGGGACGAAGCGTCTTGCTGGTCGAGGACGAGGCCATGCTGGCCATGGTGTTGGAAGACCGGCTCCTGGATGCCGGAAGTACGGCGGTGCACATTTTTGGACACGTCGAGGCCGCGCTGGCCTTCCTCGCCGCCCATACGGTCGATATGGCCATCGTGGACGTGAACGTGGCGGGCGATAGCGGCGAGCAGGTCGGCGAAGTGCTGGTCGCACTGGGTATCCCGTTCGTCTTCAGCAGCGGCTATGACGACGTCGGGCTGGACGAGCGCTGGCGCGACTGGCCGTTGCTCCGCAAGCCCTATGGCACGGCGGATCTCCATGCCGTCCTGCTCGACCTGATCGACGGTAGCAAAGGGGCCGGCCCGGCATGAGTCCACGTAAACGCATCTCCGGATGGCGGCGGTTTACCCCGCATTTCCGGCTCAGGCCGCGCTGGACCATCGCCCTGACGATCTTCGTCCTTCTGGCGGGCAGCCTGATCGCCGGCGGCATGCGCCCCAGCCTGGGCTTTCTATTGGGATTCGACGCCGCGGCCCTGACCTTCCTCGGCAGTACCATGCCCATGTTCGCAGGGGCGACCATCGAGGAAATGCGGGTCCGGGCCCGCGAACAGGATCCCGGGCGCTGGACGGCGCTATGGATCAGCGTGGCCCTGTCGGTGGTGGTGCTGGTCGCGCTCGGGGTGGAACTGCGCTCGGACAGCGCCAGCGGGCTGCTTGGCATCGCGGTGGCGGGCTTCAGCCTGCTGTTGTCATGGCTGTTCATGAATACGATGTTCGCGCTGCACTACGCACACGCCTGCTACAGCGACGCCACGGTGGAAGTCGAAGCGCTGCAATTCCCGGGAACCAAGGTCCCCGATTATTGGGATTTCCTGTATTTCGCCATGGTACTGGGCATGACTTTCCAGGTTTCCGACGTCCAGATCGCGGACCACAAGCTGCGCCGGGTGGCCTTGGGGCACAGTGTCATCGCGTTTTTCTTCAACGTCATTATCATCGCCATCACCGTGAACGTGGTGGCCGGCAAGGCGTGAAGGCGCACGGGGATGGGGCGGAACACGCTGCATTGTTTGTCAGGGCACGCTAAAGTCGCACGCGGGGGTGGCCGTTATTCCACCGGGTATGCATATCCGCGGCGTCTGGACCGACCGGTCACGAGTGCCGCGGTCTTGATCGATTGGGGTGAGACCGTAGATCGGCGTTCCGCGGAGATGAGCGGTTGAGGTCGATGGATCGGAATCGGAGTGTGGCGTGCTGACAGAACGGCTTGTCGAGAACGGCTTGGGCACCGCCGTGTCGAACTGCGTCCGCGCGAGTTTTTCCACTCCGGGCGACCTCCCGCGTTGCGCGGGGGCCCTGGCATTCGGCGCCGGCGCCGAATGGACGATCGCCTTGCTGGCCGTTTCGGTCATGGTGACGGCTTTCGTCTTCTTCCTGATCTTCCAGCGCCGCCACCGCTCCCAGCGCCTGCGCGATCCGCGCGAGCAGGCGCGCCGGGCGCTCGCCTTTCACGCCTATCACGACACGCTGACCGGCCTGCCCAACCGCGCATTCCTCATGCACGAACTGCAGGAGGCACTTGCATCGACGGAAAAGCCGGCGCTCGCCGTGATGTTCATCGATCTGGATGGCTTCAAATCCATCAACGACACGCTGGGGCACCAGGCGGGCGACAGCTTTCTGCGCGCCGTGGCCACGTCGCTGCGCAGCAGCGTCCGCGAACGCGACACCGTGTCGCGCTTCGGCGGCGACGAATTCGTGGTGGTGGTGCAGTCCTACGGCGGCATGGAAAACCTGGTACGGGTCTGCCGCAAGGTGCTCGACCTGGTCTCTCAGCCAGTGAACGTGGCCGGCCAGTTGGTGGCCGTGTCCCCCAGTATCGGTGTGGCCGTGGCACCGCACGATGGTCGCGACGCCGAAACGCTGCTGCGCAACGCCGACGCCGCGATGTACGCGGTGAAGGAAACCGGCAAGGCGGACTTCCGTTTCTACGAGGAAGGCATGCACGAGCAGGCCCGCGAACGTCTGGCGCTGACCGTGGAGCTTCGCGAAGCCTTGCAGCGCGGCGAGCTCAGTGTCGAATACCAGCCCAAGCGCAACCTGCGTTCCGGGGCACTGGCCGGTGTGGAGGCGCTGGCGCGCTGGCATCATCCGACCCGCGGCGATGTACCGCCCACCGTTTTCGTCGCGGTGGCCGAGCGGTCCGGGCTGATCCACGCGCTGGGCGAATACATGCTGCACAGCGTGCTTCAGCAAGTGTGCGACTGGGATGCCGTCGGTACCCGGGTCGACTATGTCGCCATCAATCTGTCGATGCACGAACTCAGTCGTCCGGCGTTTGTCGACACGCTCCATCGCGCCGTGAAGTCGTTCGGGGTCGATCCGATGCGGATACGCTTCGAACTGACCGAATCCAGCGCCATGCGGCAGCCGGAAGAAACCCTGCGCCAGCTACGCAAACTGCGTTCGCACGGTTTCGCGCTGCTGATCGACGATTTCGGTGCGGGGTACTGGAACCTGGGTCACCTGCGCGAGCTGCCGGTGGGTACGATCAAGATCGACCAGTCGTTCGTACGCGGCAGCGCCTACAATCTCGCGGACCGCGAAATTACCGAGGCCATCGTTGGCCTGGCCAAGAAGCTGAACATGGAGACGATCGCCGAGGGTGTGGAAACGGAAGCTCAGGCCGACTGGCTCCGCGATATGGGTTGCGATATAGGACAAGGGTATTTCTTTGCCCGTCCGATGACCGCCGATGCGTTCCTTCAATATCTGAAACCATCCATGACCGCCTATGCCCATTGAACTGCGACCACGTCGCAGTGTTCTGAGTCCGCGGCGGTTGCTACGCTTTTTTATCCTGTTGACCGGCTTTGCGCTGGCGATGCCGTTCGCGCGCGCGGCCTCCGTTCCCGTCGATCCCTGGGCGGTATTCGAAACGGCATGGTTTGACAGCGTGACGGTCGCAGACGGCCTGCCGCACTCCACGACCACGGCGATCGTGCAGGACAAGCGCGGCCTGATCTGGATCGGCACATTCGGCGGCCTTGTCCGTTACGACGGCTATCGCATGCAGGTCTTCGGACAGGAGCCCGATTCTTACGGCGGGGCGGTGCTTCCCGATGCCTATGTGCGCGCCCTGCAACCGCTGGACGACGGTGGCCTGCTGATCGGCACCAATGCGGGCGGTCTGGTCCGGTTCGATCCGGAAACGACGCGGTTCCACGTCTATCCGATAGGGCGGGATGGCACGTCGAACGGCAAGATATTCTCGATCGCCAAAGCACGCGAACCGAACGCATTCTGGCTGGCGACCGAAAACGGCGTGGACCGGATCGATATCGCTACCGGGCACGTCACCCACGAATCCGGCCGGGACGGAGACGCGCCGGGCATGGTCGCCCGTACTTTCGTCGTGGCCGAAGACAGTCAGGGCAATGTGTGGGCTGGCGCCGATAACGGTCTGTTCGTCCGCAAGCCCGGCAGGCATTTCGAGCGCTATACGCAGCAGGGCGCCGCGATCGAGGAGATTCTCAATGATCAGGTCTGGGCGCTGCACGAGGACTCCGCCGGCCGGCTGTGGGTCGGTACGGGGCAGTCGGGTGCGATCTATATCGACAGAGCGGGAGCCGCGCATCTGGTTCCGGGGTTCTCCGGAAAGAATGGCCTGGCCCGTCGGCGTACCGTGCGCGCCTTCCTCGAGTCCGAACAGGGCGAGTTGTGGGCCGCGACGGACGGTGCCGGTGTCGTCGTTTACGACCTGAATACCGGCAGGTTGCGCACGCTGGCGCATGACGCCGCGATGCCATCCTCGCTGCCGGGCGACATTACCCGCGATCTGCTTCGGGACACGTCCGGCAATATCTGGGTGGCCACGGAACTTGGCGCCGCGCGCTACGACCCGCATGGCCGCAGGGTGTTTTCGGTCCTGCCGTCGCCGCTGGAAACCCACACCCTTTCAAATGCCAACGTGCATTCGGTGTTCGTCGATCCGCGCGGGCGCGTATGGCTCGGACTGGGCATGGGGCGTATCGACGTCCTCGATCTGGCCAACGGCACGATGCGTCATCTGCAGCTGGGCGGCGAACAGGCCGAGCGCGACGTGCAGGCGTTCGTCGTGGCACCCGACGGCTCCATCTGGGCGGGCGCGCAGGGCATTTCGCGAATCGATCCCGATACCTTCGCCTTGACCAGTTCCATGCTGCCGAGTCTCGACGGACGATTGATCCTGTCGTTGCAGCGCGATGGCGACATCATTCTGATCGGCGGCTACGACGGTCTCTTCCGTTACGACACGGTCAAGGGGACGCTGGAGCAACTGCGCCACGAGGCAAACGATCCGGGCAGCCTGGTGGGAGACCAGGTCCGCTATATCGTGCGCATGCCCGAGGCGTGGTGGTTCGAAACGATCAACGGCATCAGCATTCTGTTCGATGGTGCGTCCGGTTTCACGAATCTGCGGCACGATCCGAAGGACGGCGACAGCCTTCCGCAGGATTACACCGGCTCGGTGATGTTCGATCAGCACCATCGCCTGTGGATCGGTACGTTCGGCGGCCTTGCCTATATCGACGACTTCAAGCCGCATGGCCCGTTCCGATTCGGGTTGATCGGCGCGCGCGAAGGTTTGCCCAATACCAAGATCAACGCTTTGCAGATCGACCAGCGAAACCGGATATGGGCCTCCATGGCCAACGGCGTCGTCATGGTCGACGCCGCGAGTCACCGGGTTTCCGATCTGGGCATTCGCGATGGCCTGCGCATTCCGAGCTATATCCATCGCGCGGCGGCCGAGGCGCCCGGTGGCGAACTGATGTTCGGCGGACTGGGTGGCCTGACGGTCGTCCGTCCTTACTGGACGGCGCCGGATACGCCGCCGGCGAAGCTGGCGGTGACGCATATCGCCGTCAACGACGTGCCGATTCCGTTCCGGAATATTCCCGACGACGATGGCAGGCTGGAGCTTGGCGGGAACGGCAGGAATCTTCGCGTCGACTTCGCGCTCCTCGACTTCCGGGCACCGCTGGAAACCCGCTACGCGTATCGCATGGAAGATGCGGATGGCGGCTGGAACGAAGTGGCGCGCGGTATTCCGCCGAGCGCGATCTACACGAATCTGGCCAGTGGGACGTATACGTTGCGATTGCGCGCCACGACGCGTGGCCTGGATGCGCGCACGGTGGAAACCGCCATCCGCGTTGTCGTGACGCCGCGCTGGTACGAAAGTACCTGGGTGTTGCTGGCGGTCGTGCTCCTGGGCGTGGCGGCTTTCTTCGGCCTGGTTTATTTGCGGACGCTGTACCTGCGTCGTCGCGCGGTGCTTTTGCAGGCCGAAGTCGATGCGCGGACGCGCGACCTGAAAGCGGCCAACGAGCGCCTGAACCATCTGGCCGGTACCGACGAACTGACCGGGTCGCTGAATCGCCGGCGCTTCCTCGAACAGGCCGAGCGCGTGCGCATGGGTGCGGCGAACGACGGCATTCCCTTCAGCCTGGTCCTGGTCGATATCGACGACTTCAAGACGGTCAACGATACGTTCGGCCATCTGGCTGGCGACACGGTCATCCGCGAGACGATGCGGGTGCTGTCGTCGATGTGCCGTGCCGACGACCTGGCCGGCCGCTTCGGTGGCGAGGAGTTCATCCTGTGCCTGCCGGGCGCGCTTGCCGAACACGCGCTGGAAGTGACCGAACGCGTGCGCCGCGCGCTTGCCGGCATGGTCATCGTTCACGGCGAATACCGCATCCGGATCACCGTGAGCGCCGGCGTGGCCGTATGGCGCGCGCCCGAATCGCTCAATTCGCTGCTGGGGCGCGCCGACGAAGCGCTGTACGAGGCAAAGGACGACGGCCGCAACCGCAGCCGTCTGGCGACGCACTAATCAGTCGCGGAAGTTCTCGAACTGCAGCGGCAGTTCGACGTCGGCTTTGCGCAGCAGGGCCATGGCGGTCTGCAGGTCGTCGCGCTTCTTGCCCGTAACGCGCAGTTTGTCGCCGTTGATCTGGGCTTCCACCTTCAGCTTGGCCTCCTTCATCGTAGCGATCAGTTTCTTGGCGATCGGCTGCTCGATACCTTGCTTCAGCGTGATCTTCTGCTTCGCGCCGCCCAGGTTCGTCTCGACGGACCCTTCTTCCATGCAGCGGATATCGATGCCACGGGTAACGAGCCGGCCGCGCAGGATGTCGAGCATCTGCTTGAGCTGGAAATCGCTGTCGCCGGTCTGCGTGACGACGAAACCTTCGAGCTCGAATTTCGCGCTGGTGCCTTTGAAATCGAAGCGATTGGCAAGCTCGCGGTTGGCCTGGTCGATGGCGTTGGTCAGTTCGTGCTTGTCGACTTCGGAGACGACGTCGAAGGAAGGCATGGGAATGTCCTTGGATGGGTTCGCCGTCGATTCTAATGGCAATGCCGCGATCTCTCACCGTCGCCCCTGCGCAGGCAGATACCGTCTTGGCCACGCTCATGCAAGGGCGATGTTCGGCTCATAAGGCTTGCCGGATCGGACCACGCCCCAAGCGATGTGCAGTAGTTTGCGCATGGCTGCGACCAGAGCCAGTTTGCGCGGTTTTCCGCGCGCGGTCAGGCGCTGAAAGAGATGCTGGATAGCCCGATTGCATCGGATGGCGGTCATGGCTGGCATGAAGAGCTTGGCTCGAAGCAGGGCGTGGCCGAGCTTGGACAGCGTGCTGCGCCCTTTCCACCTCCCCGATTCACGGATCGCCGGATTCAGTCCGGCAAACGCATCGAGCTTGCGCGGGTCGGAAAACCGCCGCAGATCGCCGACGCAACCGAGGATGAAGGCGGCGGTCAGTTCGCCGATGCCCGGGATCGATACGAGCAGATCGCTGTCCCGACGCAGGTCCGGGTCCGAGTCGATGTGGTCGTTAATCTCCCGGCGCAGGGCGTTGATTTGCCGGTCCAGTGTCTGGAGCATCTCCTCGATCGAGGGGCGGACCGAGGTGTCGGCGACCTCCCGCCGATTGGCCTCCATCTGGCGCATCCCTTCCAGATCGTTCAGCCGATAGATCAGGGCGCGCAGCTTGCGCTGCGCCGGGGTCGGCGGCTGCCAGGGCCGCAGGGGACGGGTCAGTTGCCTTTGCGCGATCGCAAAGCGGGCAATTCGCTTGGCGTCGGTGGTATCGGACTTGGTCCGCGACAGTTCGCTTTTGGCGTACGCGGCGACCTGTGCCGGATTGACCACGAAGACGGTCACCCCCCGTTCGTACAGATAGATGGCCAAGGCCTCGTGATACACCCCGGTCGCTTCCATGCACACGGCCGCATCGGGCGCATGCCGGGCCAGCCATTCGCTCAACAGCTTAAAACCTGCCGGGGTTTGCGGCATCTTGCCCTTGGTCTGGTACTTCCCCGGTCGATCCAGAGGAAGTGCTACGTCGAACGTCGCCTTGGCGACATCGATCCCCACGATGGGCTGAGTCATCAGCTGAGTCCTTAGGTCAGAAGTTTTCGCATCCGATCATCACGACCCGCCAGGCTGATCCTTACATGTGCAGGCTCACGCCACTATGGCGGGCCTAAGATACCGTTCCAGCTTCAGGCGAGTGAAACGGAACGAGGGCGCGAATCTGCCTTGCCGGCTTGATGCCGAAGGAGCCCATGGGCGTCACCTCGTTCCCACCGATGATCAGTCGGGGATTCTCGCGCCATTCGGCTCGGGAATCGACACATAAGGGGCCCAGTGCGTTGCGGACTTTTTTTGCGAGCACGTCCGTTCACGCTTTTTGAGCGCGATCGGTCGCGTCATGCCACAACGGATGCGGTCGCTCTGGGCCCCTGCCTGCGCAGGGGCGACGGTGTTGGATGGATGGGATGGGGCGATTGGGAATGCATTGGCCCAGCCCTGCAGGCATTAACATATGCATTTGCCTCTTCGGGAATCCCCTCTTGGAATACGACGCCCTCATCGTCGGCGCAGGCGCCGCCGGACTTATGACGGCCATTGTCGCCGCGCAGCGCGGACGGCGCGTGCTGGTGGTCGACCATGCCAACAAGGTGGGCAAGAAAATCCTGATGTCCGGGGGCGGGCGCTGCAATTTCACGAATACCGGCACTACCCCGCAGAATTATCTTTCGAACAATCCGCATTTCTGCAAATCCGCATTGGCGCGCTATACGCCGTGGGATTTCATCGCCATGGTCGATCGCCATGGCATCGCCTGGCACGAGAAGGAACTGGGCCAGCTGTTCTGCGACGATTCGTCGAAACAGATTGTGCGCATGCTGCTGGACGAATGCGCGGCGGCGGACGTGCGGGTGGAAGCGAATTGTCCGGTCAGCCGGCTTCGCGCGGTGGAAGGCGGTTTCGCGGCGGAAACGCCGCTCGGACACGTCCGGGCGGATGCCCTGGTGATCGCGACGGGCGGTCTGTCGATCCCGAGCATGGGGGCGACGGGATTCGGCTACGACGTGGCGCGCCAGTTCGGCCATACGGTCCTGCCGACGCGTGCGGGCCTGGTCCCGTTGACCCTCAGTGGCAAGCACCAGGAGCGCTTCGCGGAACTGGCGGGGGTCGCATTGCCGGTGGAGGCGCGTTGCGGACGGCAGTCGTTCCGCAATGCCATGCTGATTACCCATCGTGGCGTCAGCGGGCCGGCCATTCTGCAGATTTCGTCGTACTGGCAGCCAGGCGACGACCTGCGCCTGGATATGCTGCCGGGCACGGATGCTTTCGAGGCGCTGACCGCGCAGCGGGCCGAACGTCCGGGGGCCGAATTGCGCACCGTGCTTTCGTCGCTGCTGCCGCGCCGGCTGGCCGAGCGTCTGTGCGAGCTGTGGTTCGGTAGCCGGCCGATGAAACAGTATCGTGACGCGGAATTGCGGGACATCGCCGTACAGTTGGCGGACTGGCCTTTCGTGGCCAGCGGTACCGAAGGCTATCGCACCGCCGAAGTGACGCTGGGCGGCGTGGACACCGACGAAGTGTCTTCCAGCACCATGATGTCGAAGCAGCACGCGGGCCTGTACTTCGTGGGCGAGGTGCTCGATGTGACCGGGCACCTGGGTGGCTATAACTTTCAGTGGGCCTGGGCGTCGGGCCATGCGGCCGGTTCGGCCCTGTAGACAGAGGAATCAGGCAATGCGTATCGGATTCATCGGACTGGGTGCCATGGGCGCCGGCATGGCGGCCCAGCTGCTGGCGGCCGGCCATGGGGTAACGGTGTGGAATCGATCGCCGGAGGCCGCGAAGGCGCTTGAGGCGAAAGGAGCCCGTGTCGCGGCGACGCCTGCCGACGCTGCGCGCGGCGAAGTGGTCCACAGCATGCTGGCCAACGATGCCGCCGTGCGCGAAGTCATCGAAGGCGGTGGCGTGCTGGATGCGATGCCGCGCGGCAGCGTGCATGTAAACCACGCCACGATTTCGATCGCGCTGGCACAGGAACTGATCGCGGCCCATGCCGAACGCGGCATCGGTTACGTCGCGGCGCCCGTGTTCGGCCGGCCCGAGGTTGCCGCCGCCGGTAATCTGAATATCGTCGTGTCTGGAGACCCTGCCGCCATCCAGCGCGTCCAGCCGTTGCTAGACACGCTGGGCCAGAAAGTCTGGCCGCTGGGCGACGACCCGATACGCGCGCATATCCTGAAGATCGCCGGCAATTTCATGATCGCCACGGCTATCGAAAGCATGGCGGAGGCTTCGGCGCTGACCCGTTCCTATGGCGTTTCGGCGGGCGATTTTCTCGAAGTGATGACGGGTTCGCTGTTCGCCTCGCCCATCTTCAAGACCTATGGCGGCCTGATCGCCGAGGAACGCTACGCGCCCGCCGGGTTCAAGATGTCGCTGGGCTTCAAGGACGTGGGGCTGGCGCGCAGTGCCGCCGAAGCAAAGCGCGTGCCGATGCCGTTCGCCAGCGTGGTGCACGACAACCTGCTGGAAGCCATGGCAGCTGGCGACGGCGACCTGGACTGGTCGGCGCTGGCGCGCGTCGCGGCCGGCCGGGCACACCTGAAAGATCGTTGAGGTTCGTTCTTCACAATCGTCACCACACGGTATTCGCCAGAATGAACCGGCACGTTGGGTGCGGCAGCGGGGTGTGGTTATGACGGCAAGCTGGAAGGTGGTGTACGAGGGCGAGCTGGAAGGTCGCGCGATCACGGTCAGGGAGTCGGGCGACGGCACATACAAGGTGCTGACGAAACAGAACGTGCACGACGAAGGCATTGCCTATCAGGACGGCAAGAACTTCGTCCATGTGTCGCCCAGCAGCGTGGGCGAGCAGGTCGAAAGCGAGGTCAATTCCCGGGACAGCCTCGCCGAGGCGCTGAAAGAACTGCATTTCTCGCCGAAGTCGGTCAATGCCATCGTCGACGGTTTGTCTGGCTGAATTCGCGGTCGTTCTGCCATGATCGGGGCTCGTCTTCCGATCGGTGAGTCCGTTCATGGCAGAAGCGATGTCTCCGATGGTCGAGCGCACCGTGCCGCGCGTCCTCATGTGTGCGCCGACCTTCTTCGAGGTCAGCTACGTCATCAATCCGTGGATGACCCACCACGTCCACGACACCACGCCGGAGCGTTCGGGCCACCAGTGGGACGCGCTGCGCGAAACCGTCGCACAACATGCCGACGTCGTGCTGCAGCCACCCGCGGAAGGCCTGCCGGACATGACCTTCGCCGCCAATGCCGGCCTGGTCTTCCGCAATACCTTTGTCCCGAGCCGCTTCCGCTTCGCCGAACGACGCGACGAAGAAGCGCATGACCGCGCCTGGTTCGTCCGTCACGGGTTCGATATCGTCGACCTGCCTGGCGGCGTATTTTTCGAGGGCGCCGGCGACGCGCTGTTCGATCGCGGCGCGAGCCGGCGATTGTGGATGGGGCACGGACACCGCTCGGACCGGGAGGCCGCGCCTGCGCTGGCGCAGTTGCTCGGCGTCGAGGTGCTCCCGTTACAGCTTACCGATCCACGGTTCTATCACCTCGACACGTGTTTCTGTCCTCTGGCGGGAGGCTACACGGTGTATTTCCCATCGGCATTCGACGAGGCATCGCTGGGCGTCATAGACACGTATGTGTCGCCGGACAAGCGCATCGCGGTCGAAGAGGCCGATGCGCTGGCATTCGCCTGCAATGCCGTGAATCTCGGGAAAATCGTGATACTCAACCGCGCCAGCGCCGATCTGCGGCTGCGGCTGGAGAATGCGGGGTTCGTCGTTATCGAAGTAGCGCTGGACGAGTTCATGAAATCCGGCGGCGCGGCGAAATGCCTGACCCTGCGGCTGGACGAGTTATAAACCGCATTTCCATAGCGACGTAGCTCCTGCACAACGGAGCGGGGCTTCAGCGCTTGCGTTGCGCCAGCCAGCGATCCAGCTGATTGGCGAACGCCTGGCGGTCGCGCGCATGGAAGACCGGCGGGCCACCGGTATCCACGCCCGAGCCGCGCAGTTCGTCCATGAAATTACGCATCGACAGGCGCTGCGAGATGGTCTCGGCGGTATACAGCTCACCGCGCGGATTCAGTGCGAGCGCGCCTTTTTCCAGCACCAGCGCGGCAAGCGGAATGTCCTGGGTCACCACCATGTCGCCCGCCTCGACGCGCCGGACAATTTCACCGTCCGCCACGTCGAAGCCGCTGCCGACCTGGATCGAGCGGATAAAGCGCGATGCCGGCACGCGAATCCACTGATTCGCCACAAGGGTGACATCGATCTTCTCGCGTTCGGCCGCGCGGAAGAGAATTTCCTTGATGACGACCGGGCAGGCGTCGGCATCGACCCATATCTTCATCGCTCAGGCCCGGTTCCAGTGCACATGGCCGTCGATGACCGTATTGGTCCGGCCGCCTACCCATACCGCGTCGCCATCGATGCGGATGAGGATGCGGGCGTCATGGCCGACTTCGCGTCCCTGGCTGACCTCGTAGCCCCGTGCAAGCGGTCCCTGCGGTTCGGCATGTGCGATATACGCCGCGATAAGGCCGTTGGCGGCACCGGAGGCGGGGTCTTCCACGATACCGACGCCTGCGGGAAAGGCCCGTACGGCAAGGCTCGAACCCGAGCGCGCGAAGACGCAAAGTCCAAGACTGTCGCTGGCTTTCGCGAGCGCGGCGATGGCCGCGTGATCGGGCTGCCATGCACGCATGGCGGCCTCGTCGGCGAATTCGGCGATCCACCAGCGCCGGCCGCCTTCGACGAAGGCGGGGGGCAGGGCGCCCGGTACCGACGCACCGAGTACGCTGGCGAGGCGGCCTTCGGCGTCGCCGCCTTCGCTGAGAACGTGTGCCTTTGGCGCCTGGACGAAGAGTTCGCGTCCGCTACCCTGGCCTTCGACGCGGATCGGCAGCGTGCCGGCGCCGCATTCCTGCCAGACCAGTCCGTCGCCATCGGGCACGATCAGCCCGCTGTCGAGCGCGGCATGCGCGCTGCCGACGGTGGGATGGCCCGCGAACGCGATCTCGCGCGTGGGGGTGAAAATGCGGACGCGATAGCTGGCACGCGGGGCGGTCGCGGGCAGCAGGAAGGTGGTTTCGACCAGATTCGTCCAGTGCGCGAAGCGCTGCATCTGGTCGTCTGTCCAGCCGGCGGCATCGACGACGACGCCAAGCGGGTTGCCACCGCCCATCCGGGCGGCGAAAACATCGAGTTGCATGTAGCGGATGAGGGACATGGGGTCGGGATCGGGGCGTGACGGGGATCGTTCATGATAGCCGTCCGAACACCCCTATGCGCCCCGAAGATCGACAAGAGGCCCCCAAGACGGCGAAGATGCGCGGTCGACTCGCGTACGGAATCGCTTCTTCGCATGATTACCCTGCTTATCATCCTGGTTACCGCTGTCGTATCCATCCTGGCGTTCAGGAACGTGCGCCTGATGAACGATCTGATCCTCTGGCCTCCCGCGCTGTCGCGCAGCCGCGAATATTACCGGCTGGTCAGCTACGGGCTCGTGCATGCCGATGGTTCGCACCTGTTCTTCAATATGTTCACGCTGTTCTTCTTCGGCCGCGTGATGGAAGGCTTCTACAACGCCCACATGGGCCCGCTGGGCTTCGTCACGTTCTACATCGGCGGTCTGGTGGTTTCGATCCTGCCGTCCTACCTGAAAAACAAGAACAATGTGTCGTACCGCAGCCTGGGCGCGTCGGGCGCTGTCTCCGCGGTACTGTTCGCCTTCATCCTCATGGCACCCTGGACACGCATCCTCGTCTTCGTGATTCCGATGCCGGCAATCCTGTATGCGGTGCTTTACGTGGCCTATTCGATCGTGATGGAGCGGCGTGGCGGCGACAACGTCAACCATAGCGCGCATCTGTGGGGAGGCGCGTATGGCATAGCCGTCACGTTGCTCATCGATCCGTCCGTGTTCGGCGATTTCATCGCCCAGATCAGCCAGCCGACGTTCCGTTGATGTTCCGTTCCTGAATTGCAGCTGCGCGGGAGATGTGACTTCGCGCGTTGAGTGAGTGATGATGAGCCACCGGAACGTCATCCCTCTCCGATAGGCATCTTCCGGACGAACGCGAGTTTCCCCAGCGCGGGTAGTTCGCGTCGCATACCACCGCAGGAGGAATGAGCGCATGGCTACTACCCGTAAGTCCGCCGCGAAGAAGTCCGCGGCAAAGAAAGCGTCGAAGAAGACCGCGGTAAAAAAGGCAGCGGTAAAGAAAACCGCGGTAAAGAAAGCCGCGGCACGCAAAGCGCCCGCGCGTAAGGTCGCTACTCGCAAGGTCGCCAAAAAGGCCGCCGGGAAGAAGGCGGCTCCGAAGAGGGCGGCAGCGAAGAAATCGTCCGTAAAGAAAACCGCCGTGAAGAAGGCAGCGGGCCGCAAGGTCGCTGCGAAAAAGGCGCCGGCGAAGAAGACGTCCGCAAGAAAGGCGGCAACGAAAAAAACCGCTGCTCGCAAGGGCGTAGCGAAGAAGACCGTCGCGAAGAAATCGGCGGTCCGGAAGTCGGTAGCGAAGAAGCCGGCTGCCCGGAAGGCCACGGCGAAAAAATCGCCTGTCCGTAAAGTCGCCGCAAAGAAGGTAGCGGTGAAGAAAGCCGCCGTTCGCAAGGCGCCCGTAAAGAAGGTACCCGTAAAGAAGGCCGCGCCGGCCCGTAGCGCGCGTACCGTCGTCGCGAAACCCGTAAAGCCCGCAAAAGCGGCGCCGATCAAGAAGCCTGCAATCCGGCCAATCGGCAACCGCGAGGCCGGTGCGCATACCGTGGAACACAAACCTGTTTCGAAGTCGCCGGCGAAGGCCGTGGCGCGCAAGCAGCCAGTCCCCGTCGCCCCGATCCCGGACGAGCCGGTGCAGCACATCACTCAGGAAGAGGCCGTAGCGCACATCCAGGCGCTGCTCGACGCCAAGCGCGAGCGTGTGGCGCAGGGTCCCTCCTGGCCTACCGACGACGCATCCAGGCCCGCTTACTCGCCCGAAGCCGACGTCCACGATGCGCCCAGCGCTCCTTCGCCCGAAGCCACTTACGCCACCACGGCACACGAGCGTGGCGACCAGGACAAACGCAAAGGCTGAACGAATGGATGGGGGCCGCGCGTCGCGGCTCCCGTTTTTTAGCGGCCGTTCAACCACACGCGCCTAGTGTCGTAGTCGACACTCCAAGGGGTACGACAATGCGCCGCGCCGTCGCTATCTGTTTCGCCATTGCTTCCGCGTCACTGCTCTCGGGCTGTTACGACACGGGGTATCGCTATGTCCGGAACGGCGGTGGCGGCGATGCCTATTACGGCAGCGAAACCACGACGGTGGTTTCGCCGGGCTACGGCTACGGTTATGCCGACCCTTATTACGGCTGTTGCTATAACTCGGGCATCGGCGTTTCCACGATCTGGTATCGCGACGGACGGGACGGTCGCTATTACGATCGTCGTCGCGACTACGACCGCGATCGTGATCGCGACCGCGGTCGACCGGGTGGCTGGAACGGAAACGATCGCGACGATCACGGCTCGCGGCCGCCTGGCGGTTGGCAAGGCGGTGGCGGAGACCATCGTCCTCCGCCTGGCGGTTGGCAGGGCGGCGGTAATCGTCCGCCCGGCGGAGGCGACCACAGGCCGCCTCCGGGTGGCTGGCAGGGTCAGGGTGGCGGCAATCGCCCGTCACCGCCTCCCGGTGGCGACGGCGGCCGGCCACAAAGCAGGCCCGTGGGACGCGAGGCACCCGAAGGCGCGCCTAATCGCGGTTGGAAACAGTCTCCCAAGGAACGCGAATAGCGATCCGTTGCGGCACAATGCGGGATGCTTCTACCGCGCCGTTTCGCGATCGTCCTGATCATCCTCATGTCCCTTTGTTCGGGCTGCACTTCAGTTCGCTATTACGCGCACGTAGCGCGCGGGCAGACTTCGTTGCTGTTCGACCGCCGGTCCATAGCGCGTGTTGTAGCCGATCCGGCGACCGATGCGCGCACGGCGGCACGGCTGGGTACGGCTGGGCAAGCACGCGAGTTCGCGTCGACCACGCTGAAGCTGCCGCGCAATCGCAGTTACACCTATTTCGTCGAGCTGAATCGTCCGGCCGTGGTCTGGAACGTTTTCGCCACGCCCGAGCTGTCGCTCGTTCCCGTAACGCACTGCTTTCCTGTCGCCGGTTGCGTGGCATATCGCGGGTATTTCAGTAAAGACCTCGCCGACGCAGAGGCGAAGCGGCTGCACGACGAGGGCGACGATGTCTATGTCGGCGATGTGCCCGCGTATTCGACGCTGGGCTGGTTCGCCGATCCCATCCTGAGCAGCATGCTGCGCTGGGACGACGACGAGCTGGTGGGAACGATATTTCACGAACTGGCGCACCAGAAGCTATACGTGAAGGACGACACGGCCTTCAACGAGTCGTATGCCAGTTTCGTCGAGGAAGAAGGTGTGCGGCAGTGGCGACAGGCGAAGGGGTTGCCGCCGCCGGACCAGACGGGCGCCGTGCTGTCCAAGGCTTTCACGCAGCAGGTGATGGATCTGCGGGACCGGCTCGCGAAGCTCTATACGAGCGATGTTTCCATCGAGGTCAAACGCGCGGGAAAGGCGAATGAAATCGTCGATTTCCGGGAGCGCTACGCCGTGTGGAGAGATACCGAAGGGAAGGGCGATCGCCGTTACGATCGCTGGGTAGCCGCGCCGATCAACAACGCACGGCTTTTGCCCTTCGGGCTTTACGATCAGTGGACGGCGTCGTTCGCGCGCGTGTTCGCCGATGCGCACGGTGACTGGGATGTGTTCTTCGCTGGGGTGCGGCGGTTGTCGAAGCTGAAGAAGGCGGAGCGCGATGAGAAGCTCAAGGCGCTCGCCATTTTACCGTTGCCCGCCACGCCGCCGTTGTAGGAGCCCGCTTTGCGGGCGAAAACCAACGGAGCGGTGACGATGTGCGTGGCATCCGCAGCCCGTAGACCGGGCTCGCGAAGGTGAGCATCCAGCGTCCTCGCCCTGTTGGCTTTCGCCCGCGAAACGGGCTCCTACAAAAGTGGATGTTGATGGCTGTCGTTGCCTCAGAGCGCCGGATAATCCGTATAGCCCTCGGCACCGCCGCCATACAGCGTCGCCGGATTGAGCTTGTTCAACGGCGCACCCTCGCGCAGGCGACGCACGAGATCCGGATTGGAAATAAACCATCGCCCGAAAGCGATCAGGTCCGCGTATCCGCTGGCGAGCGCCGCATTGGCCATACCGGTGTCGTAACCGTTGTTAGCCATCCATGTGCCGCCGAAACGCGCACGTAAAGCGGCGTAGTCGAAGGGTTCGACATGGCGGTCGCCACCGGTGGCGCCTTCGACGACGTGGATATAGGCCAGGCCCAGCGGCGCCAGGTGGTCGACCGCCCGCTCGAAAAGAGCCTGGGGACTGGAGTCGCGGATGTCGTTGGACGGTGTGACCGGCGAGAGGCGCACGCCTGTGCGGCCGGCGCCGGCGACGCTCGCCACCGCCGCGACCGCCTCGCGAAGCAGTCGCGTCCGGTTGTCGATGCCGCCGCCCCATGCGTCCTCGCGACGATTGCTGCCGTCGCGCATGAACTGGTCGATCAGGTAGCCATTGGCGGCATGGACTTCCACGCCGTCGAAACCCGCGTCCATCGCCAGTTCGGTGGCGCGGCGGTAGTCGTTGACGAGACGCGGCATCTCGCCCGCAGCCAGGGCACGGGGCTCGGAGACGTCCTCGAAACCCGCCGCAGTGAACGTTTTGGTTTTCGCCCGGATCGCCGAAGGCGCCACGGGCTGTTCCCCGCCGGCCTGCAGACTGACGTGCGAGACGCGTCCGACGTGCCACAACTGCAGCACGATACGGCCGCCGCGCGCATGCACGCCGTCCGTCACGACCTTCCACCCCTTCACCTGGGCGGCGCTGTAGATACCCGGAGTATCGAGATAGCCCTGGCCTTCCGGGGAAATCTGCGTGCCCTCGGCGACGATGAGTCCGGCGTCGGCGCGCTGCGCGTAGTACTCGGCCATCAGCGGTGTCGGCACGCGGCCGGCTCCCGCGCGGTCGCGCGTCAGCGGCGCCATCACGATGCGGTTGGCCAGTTCGATATCGCCGGCTCGGGTGGGCTCGAACAGCGAGCGGGATACGGTCGGATTGCGCATGGAAGTGAAGCCTTGGAAGGATGCGGAGTTGCGTACGAGCTGGGTCCCGACGGACCGCTTGCAACCCCCTCAGCGTTCGCGAGAGGAAACACAGCGTCCGGTTCGCTGTTCCCGCCAGATGGCTTCGCGGTGTAAGGTCGGACCCTGCTCAACGGGGAAACACAGCGTGGCGCTTTTCTCTTTCTGGTTCCGTATCCGCTTCTGGAAGCGGGTCGCGGCGGGTTTCGTGCTTGGCGCGCTGGTGGGCTGGCTGATGGGCCCGGCCGCGCAGACATGGTTCGCGCCGCTGGGCGAGCTGTATGTCACGCTGATCAAGATGATCGCCGTGCCGCTGGTGTTCTTCGCGGTGTTGCACAGCGTGTCGAGCCTGCATGGCGTAAAGGACGTCGCCGCCCTGGGTGGCCGGACCTTCGTCTGGTTCGCCATCACGGCGGCACTGGCGGTCGTGGTGGGCCTGGCGATCGCTCACCTGACGAACCCCGGCCTCGGTGTCGGCGAGCTGACCATGGCCAGCGATTACAAGGTCAGGGTGGTTCCGACGCCCGTACAGGTATTGCTGGATGTGGTTCCCGCCAATCCGTTCCGGGCGCTGACCGAGGGGAAAATCCTTCAGGTGATCTTTTTCGCCGGCCTGCTCGGGCTGGCGCTGGTGCGCATCGGCGAGAAGTCCTCGCGATTGCGCGCGCTCGCCGGCGAGGCCAACGACGCGATGATCCAGGTGACCCGTTTCGTGCTCGAAGTTACGCCGATCGGCACCTTCGGCCTGATCGCGGCCCTGGTGGGCAGCTACGGCTTCGCCAAACTGTTGCCGTTGGCCACCTTCGTGGTCACGCTTTACCTGGCCTGCGCCATCCAGATCTTCGTCGTATACGGGGGCCTGCTGATGGCCCATCGCCTTAATCCGATCCGGTTCTTCCGCGCGGCACTCCCCGCCATGCAGGTGGCCTTTACTTCGTCGTCCAGTTTCGCGGCGATGCCGGTCGCGCTGCGCAGCGTGGTGCACAACATGGGCGTGAAAGAGGAATACGCCGCCTTTGCCGTGCCCCTGGGCGCGAGCATCAAAATGGACGGCTGCGGGGCGATCTATCCGGCCATCTCGTCCGTGTTCATCGCCCAGTACTTCCACCTGGACCTGGACGCCTCGCAATACTTCATCATCCTGCTGGCGTCCGTGCTCGGTTCCTTCGGTACGGCGGGCGTGCCCGGCACCGCGATCGTGATGGTCACGCTGGTGCTCAGCTCGGCGGGTCTTCCGCTGGAAGGCATCGGTTACCTGGTCGCCATCGACCGCATCCTGGACATGATGCGTACGATGACGAACGTCACCGGCCAGATGGTGGTGCCGGTCCTGGTTGCGCGCGAGCGCGGCATTCTCGATGTGGATATCTATAACCGCGCGTCGACGAATCTCGGCGTGGAGGAAGGCGAGAACGCCTGACTACGGCCTGGGCCTGCCTGCCATGTGCCGCAGGTAGGCGATCAGCGCATCCAGATCGGCGTCGCTCAGCGTGTCGCGCCCGAAGCCGGGCATCTTGCCCTGCGGCCAGCGTCGCAACGACGAGGGATCGCGAATCAGCGAACGCAGCATGTCCTCGCGGAAGTATTCCGTGGGACTGTGCGGCATGTTCAGATCCGGTCCGAGCTTCGCGTCGCCCTGACCGTTGAGGGTATGGCACGCCAGACAGTTGCGCTGGAAGACGGCGAAGCCGCGTACCGGCGCGCTGTCGCGGGGCAGACCGTCGTCCGGACGCATGGCGGGAAAACGGCCGGCCGGGTCGCTCAGCAGGCGAATCGATGCGATCTGGTACGGCCATTGTTCCGGGCCGATCGAAGCGCGTTCCGGATGCAGCCAGACGAGGTAGAAGGGGCCGCCGCCAGGCTTGTCGGCACCGAGCTTCGGCCAGGGTGCCGTCGGCGTTTCCACGGCCAGCCACGGCTCGGCGCCACGGTCGTTAAGGAGTTGGGCCGCCGGAATTTCCGCCGCGAAACCGTCCAGGGCGACGAATTGGAGATGGGCGTCGGGCGGCATGTCGCCCAGTAGCGCGCGTAGCGGGATCGCACGGTAACGCATGGCGCGGTGGTAGGAGACATCGCCGGGCACGTCGATGGTCCGTATGTCGGAGCGCCCGAGCAAGGCAGCCGTATCGAACGTGCGCCGGCCGTGGCCGGTATCGATCTCCAGCGTGGCGGCGAGAGCCGCGGTCGCGACCAGCGACAGAATGAGTCCCAACAAAGCGCGCACGGCGGTCATCCTCGTCTCCACGCGATCGAAGTCGCGGTACTCTCGATTATCGTCGCTTACGCCCCATATCGGTGCGTTACCGTACGCAATACGCAAAGAGTCCCGCCATGGCAGACAGCGCCGTTCCCCAGTTCTTCGACCGGTTCCCGATGCAGCGCATCGCCGATGTCGATCTGGACGCCAATCTCGGCGTCGACGACAACCGCATCGCGATCCTGTTCCTGTGGGGGCGCGACTGTCCCAACTGCGATATCGCGAAGCGTTCGATGCTGCTGACGCCGGAGCGATTCGAATGGCCTGGCGTGCGCTGGCTCCACGACAACGTATACGACGATCCGCGCATGGGGACGCGCTTCGGTCTGCATGGCATTCCGGCGTTCTTCCTGTTCCATCGCGGCAGGAAGCTCGGCCGGATCACGGCGTGGCCGGGAACCGACGCATTCGTCGATGCCGTGAACAAACAGATTGCCGCGACGGGAGCTACCGCATGATCGTCCGTTCGTTGCTGGATACCGATCTCTACAAGTTCTCGATGATGCAGGTGGTACTGCACCAGTATCCGGCGGCGCAGGTGGAATACCGTTTCAAGTGCCGCACGCCGGATGTGGACCTGGTGCCGCACATCGAAAGAATCCGCGAGGAAATCGATGCGCTGTGCACGTTGCGCTTTACCGACGACGAGCTGGCGTACATGCGCAGCCAGCGCTTCCTGAGCAGCGACTTCGTCGATTTTCTCGGCCTGTTCCACCTCAACGCGAAGTACGTCAGCGTCGAGCCGTCGGCGAAAGGCGATGGCGAGATCGAGATTGCCATCGCTGGCCCGTGGCTGCATACGATCATGTTCGAGGTGCCGATCCTGGCCATCGTCAACGAGATCTATTTCTCGGCACGGTATCCGGATATGGATCTGGCCGAGGGACGCAGGCGCCTTCGCGCGAAGATCGAACTGCTTCGCGATACGGACGGTTACGAAACCTGCCGTATTGCCGATTACGGCACGCGTCGTCGCTTCTCGCGTGCCTGGCACGACGAAATGCTGACGATCCTGAAGGACGAACTCGGCCGGCAACTGGCGGGCACCAGCAATGTATGGCTCGCCATGCGGCATGGTCTCGTTCCGCTGGGCAGCATGGCGCACGAATTCCTGCAGGCGTTCCAGTCGCTCGGTCCGCGCCTGCGCGATTCGCAGGTGGCAGCTTTCGAAGGCTGGGCGAAGGAGTATCGCGGCGACCTGGGTATCGCGCTATCGGACGTCTACGGACTGGATACCTTCCTGCGCGACTTCGACATGTATTTCTGCAAGCTGTTCGATGGCGCGCGGCACGATTCGGGCGAGCCGTTCCAGTGGGGCGAACGGGTGCTGGCGCATTACGTGGCGAATCGCGTCGATCCGCGTACGAAGACGCTGGTCTTCAGCGATGGGCTGGATATTCCGCGAGTCATGAAGCTCTACGCGCATTTCCGCGGACGCTGTCAGCTTGCCTTTGGCGTGGGTACGAACCTCACGAACGACGTCGGTCCCGATGCGCTGCAGGTTGTTATCAAGATGGTTCGCTGCAACGGGCAGCCGGTGGCGAAGCTTTCCGATACGCCGGGGAAGAATATAAGCGACGACGTGGAGTACGTGGCGTATCTGCGGCGGGTGTTCGATATCGCGTGAGGTATGCGAAGCCGTATGCGGCGGTGCTTGCCCTGACATTCCTGCCCCTCACCATCGTTCCCGCCTGCGCAGGAACGATGGTGAGGGGGGCAGGGACGGCGTTGCCGGACGGGTGAGGCGTATCAGAATGCCGGCAGCACCGCTCCGTGATACGTCTTCTCGATAAAGGCTTTCACTTCCGGACTCGTCAGTGCCTTCGCCAGCTTCTGCACGCGCGGGTCGTCCTTGTTGTCCGGACGCGCCACGAGGAAGTTCACGTACGGGGAATCCTTGTCCTCGATCAGCAGCGCATCCTTGACCGGATTCAGATTCGCCGCGAGCGCATAGTTCGTATTGATCAGCGCCAGATCCACTTCGTCCAGCACGCGCGGCAACATCGCTGCTTCCAGCTCGCGGAAGGCCAGATGCTTCGGATTCGTGGCGATGTCCTTCAACGTGGCCAGGCGGTCGTTGGGATTCTTCAGCGTGATCAGGCCATGGCTGGCCAGCAGCAATAGCGCGCGGCTGTTGTTGCTGGGATCGTTCGGGATGACGACGTTGGCGCCGTCGGGAAGCTGGTCGATCGACTTGTACTTGCGCGAATAGGCGCCGAACGGTTCGATGTGTACACCGACGACCTTGACCAGGTCGGTCTTGTGATCGCGGTTGTAGGAGTCGAGGTAGGGCTCGGTCTGGAAGAAGTTGACGTCGATCTGCTTCTGCGCGACCTGCGTGTTCGGCTGCACGTAGTCGGTGAAGACCTTGATGTCGAGATCCACGCCTTGCTGGGCAAGCAGGGGTTTGATCTCCTTGAGGATTTCCGCATGCGGCACCGGCGTCGCGGCAACGGACAGGTGCGTGCTCTCAGCGGCCTTGTCGCCGCCGGAACAGCCGGCGGCGATCAGCGCGACGGCGGCGACGAACGGGGCGATAAGCTTCTTCATGAGGCGTCCTGGCGAATGCTGCGGTGCATCAGCATAGACGTCCATACGCCCGGATGCAAAGCAGGATTAGCCGAGGCGCTTTGCGCCTCACCGCATCGTCATCCCCGCGAAGGCGGGGACCCGGTGAGGGCATGGCGCGAAGCGCCTCGAATCAGCGTCGCGAATACCGTTGCACGAGATGGTCCCCGAGCATCTGCAGTATCTGCACCAGAACGATCAGCAGGGTCACGGTGACCAGCATGTAGTCCGGCTTGTAGCCGTTGTAGCCATATTGGTAGGCGAGGGCACCCAGGCCGCCGGCGCCGACAATGCCGCCCATGGCCGTATAGCCCACCAGCGCCACGGCCGTGACGGTGGCGCTGGCGATAAGGCCGGCCCGGGCTTCGGGCAACAGCACGCGACGCACGATCTGCCAGGTGGTGGCGCCCATGGCCTGGCTGGCCTCGATCACGCCACGGTCGACCTCGCGCAAAGCGGTTTCGACCAGCCTGGCGAAGAACGGCGCCGCGCCGATGACCAGCGGCACGATCGCGCCGCGAATGCCGATGCTGACGCCCGTGAGTGCCTTGGTCAGCGGAATCAGCAGGATCATCAGGATGATGAACGGAACCGAGCGCAGGACGTTCACCAGCAACGACATCACGCCGTACAGGCGCGGCTTCGCATGCAGTTGCCCACGCGCGGTAAGGAACAGGGACACGCCCAGCGGAAGGCCGATAGCGACGGTGAACAGCAACGAGCCGCCCAGCATGACCAGGGTATCGAGGCAGGCCTGCGCGATCTCCACCCAGTCGATATTCGGAAACAGGCTATGCAGGAAGGGAGTCATCGTGCGATGTCCTCGATGTCGACGCCGGCGCTACGCAGTTGTTCCAGCGCGGCTTCGAGGTTGTCGCCACGCATGGCGAGCGTCATCTGGCCGTACGGCATGCTCTTGATGCGTTCGATGCGACCGGCAAGCAGGTTGTATTCGACACCCGTGTCGCGCACCACCTGCGAAAGCAGCGGCGCGTACGTGGTGTCGCCACGGAACGACAGGCGGAACAGCCGTCCCGTCACACCCGAGTAGTCGGGGCCGCGGCCTTCTTCGTGCTCGGCTTCGGCGACGAAACGGCGCGTGGTCGGATGCTGCGGATGCAGGAACACATCGGCCACGCTGCCGGACTCCACGACGCGCCCGGCGTCCAGTACCGCCACGCGGTCGCACACGCGACGGATGACGTCCATTTCGTGCGTGATGAGCACGATGGTGAGCCCGAGCTTTTCGTTAATGTCCGCCAGCAGCTCCAGCACCGAGGCCGTCGTCTGCGGATCGAGCGCGCTGGTTGCTTCGTCGCAGAGGAGGATTTCGGGTTTGCTGGCCAGGGCGCGTGCGATACCTACGCGCTGCTTCTGGCCGCCGGAAAGCTGGGCAGGATATTTTTCGGCATGCTCGCTGAGGCCGACCAGCGCCAGCAACTCGCGGACCCGGCCAGCGGTATCCGCATGACCGTGCAGTTCCAGTGGGAACGCCACGTTCTGCGCGACGGTGCGCGAGGACAGCAGGTTGAAATGCTGGAAGATCATGCCGATGCGACGGCGCAACGCGCGCAGCTCGGCGCCCTCGGCATGCGTCACATCCTTGCCGGAGACGAAGACCTGGCCCGAACTGGGCCGCTCCAGCAGGTTGATCAGCCGCAACAGGGTCGACTTGCCGGCACCGGAATGGCCGATGATGCCGAAGACTTCGCCTGGCGCGATCTCGAGGTCGACCGGATGCAGCGCGGACACGTCCGCTCCGTTGACCCGGTAGGATTTGGTGACGGCGGCGAATCGGATCACGAGCGGGTGGGGCCTTCGGTGAAAACCAGGCTGGGAGTGTACCGGACGAGACCCGCCCGGGATCATGCGTACAATGCCCGGACGCCCTGTGGAGGTCCTGAGACGATGACGAGCATCTACGATTTTTCGGCCCGCGATATCGACGGCAACGAACGTTCGCTGGCCGAGTTCCGCGGCAAGCCTCTCCTCGTGGTGAACGTGGCCTCCAAATGCGGTTTCACCCCCCAGTACACCGGGCTGGAGGCGCTTTACAAGGAATGGCACGAGCGTGGCTTCGAAGTCCTGGGTTTTCCCTGCGACCAGTTCGGGCATCAGGAGCCCGGCAACGAGGAAGAGATCAAGAATTTCTGCTCGCTGACCTATGAGGTCAGCTTTCCGATGTTTTCCAAGGTCGACGTCAACGGCGACAAAGCCCATCCGCTTTATCGCTGGCTGAAGCACGAAGGCAAGGGCATTCTGGGTAGCGAAACGATCAAGTGGAACTTCACGAAGTTCCTGGTCGACAAGGACGGGCAGGTCGTCAAGCGTTATGCGCCGACCGATACGCCGGAGAAGATCGGGAAGGATTTGCCGAAGGTGGTCGGGTAAGGCAAGCACCCATCGCGCGCCTGCGCGCGATGGTTACAGCCGGGTGTCCAGCGACGCCAGCATGACCGCAATCGCATCCACATCGCCCGACGACGAAGGCAACGCCTCCGCATCGGGCGGCTGATAATTGTTCAGCACGATCGCGAACGCCAGTCGTTGCCCGGCCTTCGTGGTGACATACCCCGCCAGCGCATTGACGAAGGTCATGCTCCCCGTCTTGGCCCGCAGGTTGCCTTCGGCGGGCGTCCCGCGCATGCGCCCCCTGAGCGTGCCATCGACGCCGGCCACGGGCAGCGCATCGCGGAAGGTCGCTGCGGACGGCTGGCCGTCCATATGCACGAGCAGACGGACCAGTGCGCCGGCGGTGGTCAGATCGCGGCGAGAAAGCCCTGTACCTTCTTCCAGCAGGGTCGTCGCGGGGCCGATGCCGAGTCCGGTAAGCCATTCGGTCATCGCATGCGACGCGTGTGTCTCGGTACTGGTAAATCCGACGGCATCGGGGTCCGGCGCGTGAACGCCGCATAGCAGCCAGATCGCCTGGAGATAAAGGTTCTGCGAACGCTTCAGCCCGGAGCGAAGAATCTCGCCCATGGGTGGGGAGTCGATGGCGGCGATCTCCCGCTGATCGCTACCGGTCAGTACGGCATCGTGCGACGGCCAGTGCACCGCGCGCAGGCTGCCGTCGATGCGGACGCCACGCGCTTGCAGTGCCCGGCGCAGCCGTTCGCCCGCCAGTCGCGCGGGGTCCGGGACGCTCATATGTATGCGCGTCGACGGCGAACCGGCCGGCACGGAGCCGAAGGCATCCACCGCGCTCGCGCCGGGAGCGCGATACAGATTGAGGTCCGCCGCCGATCCCGTCGCGCCGGTAGCGATACGGTTGTTCAGGGGCATGGCGGCGTCCCCTGGCTCGAATGCGACGTGCGCGGGCCGGCCAGCGGCGGTCGCCGCGTTCACCGTGACATCCACGACGTTCTCGCCGACGCTAAGCGCGGCGACCGGTGCGGCGAAATAACTCTGCAGGTCGATGGCTTCCCAGCCGCTGCCCGCCGCCGGGCTCTGGAAAGCGGTGTCGTCGGCGATCAGGTCGCCGTGGACCCGGGTAATGCCTTGCTGCGCCACCGCGGCGGCGAGACGTTCCGGCCAGTCGTTGCTGGAGGGTGCGACGCCCAGCGTCGGATCGCCACCGCCGCGCAATACCAGCGAACCGTCGAGCACCCCATCGCGGACCTTGCCCGAGGCCAGCAGGCTCGTACGGACACGATAAGCGGCGCCCAGGGTGTCCAGAGCCAGAGCTGCCGTGAACAGCTTGGCGGTGGACGCCGGCTGGACGAGCCGGTTCGCTTCGTGGGCATACACGATGCGGTTGTCGTCGAGCGAGGCAACTTCGATGGCCCAGGACGCGGCGGCGAACCGGGGTTGCCCGACATGGGCGTCGATCCGCGTGGCGAGCGCGCTCGTCTCCTCGGCGCCCGCCGCCTGCGCCGCGAACAGGGCGACGCAGGCAAGGGCGACGCGCACCTTCGTCATTCCGCGATCCAGGGCGGCGTGGTCTTGGCGAGAAAGGCCGACAGGCCGCTCTGTCCCTCCGACGACACCCGCAGACGGGCGATGAGCGCCGCGTTTTTTTCGTCGACGTGATGGGCCTGCATTTCGGTCATGCCGCCCATGTCCAGCGCAAGGCGCTTGGCTTCGTGTTGCGCCACCGGGCCGCCCTTGGCCAGCAGGGTCACGCAACGCGCTACCGTGGTATCGAGTTTCTCGGCAGGTACGCTTTCGTGCAACAGTCCCATGCGCACAGCAAGCTCCGCGTCGAAAACCTCACCGGTAAGGAAAAGCCGGCGTGCCTCGCGCAGGCCTATCGCGGCGATGACATAAGGCGAGATAACGGCAGGCACCAGGCCGAGCTTCACTTCCGACAGCGCGAACTTCGCGTGTTCCGCGCCGATGGCGATATCGCAGCAGGCGATCAGGCCGACGCCACCACCGTAAGCCGCGCCGTTGACACGCGCGATCGTCGGTTTCGCAAGAAATTGCAGGTCGCGCATCAGCTTCGCCAGCTTCAGCGAGTCGGCACGATTGTCCATTTCGCTGGCGGCGGCCATGCCGCGCATCCAGTTCAGGTCGGCACCGGCCGAAAAGCTCAGGCCCTCGCCGGTCAGCACCACCGCGCGAACCGTGTCGTCGCTGCCTACGGCCGCGATAGCGGCGGTGAGATCGCCTATCAGGCCGTCGTCGAAAGCGTTGTGCACTTCCGGGCGATTCATGACGATGCGGGCGACGGAGCCCTCGCGTTGGACGATGACGGCGGACATGGGTGGCTCCCGGGCTAGGTCGTTCAATCATAAAGGCTGGGGGGAAGAGCGGGGGTGGGAAGTGGGGGCGTGTTTCCGGCGAGCGCTTGAGGGAACGATAAGCGCCACGCGGAGGCAGCGTCCGCCGGACGATACGAGTCCCCTCACGCGCTCGCCGGAAACACGCCCCCACTTCCCACCCCCAATCCCCGCTTGCGTGCAGCGGCGAACACAAAGGCATACAATGCGAACAGTTCTTATTTGAGTACGCCCCGTGCGCCTGTCCGACGTACCGAAAGGTGCCCCTGCCGTGGTTCGACAAGTCGAAGAAGCCCATCCCGCCGATCTGATTGCGCAGAGATTGCGCGATCTCGGCTTCGTCGCCGGCGAACCCGTGCGCATCGTGGCGCGAGGGCCGCTCGGCGGCGATCCGCTGCTGGTGCAGATCGGCTCGACGCGTTTCGCGCTGCGCCGCTCCGAAGCCGCCCGTGTCACCGTGGCACTGGACGGTCAGGCATGAGCGCCACGGCAATGCGTATCGCCCTTGTCGGCAACCCGAACTGCGGCAAGACGGCGCTGTTCAACCAACTGACCGGCGGCCGGCAGAAAGTCGCCAACTACGCGGGCGTGACGGTGGAACGCAAGGAAGGGCGCTTCGTCGCGCCGTCCGGTCGCACGCTTCATGTACTCGATCTGCCGGGCGCGTACAGTTTCGAGGCGACGAGCCCCGACGAGGCGATCACCCGCGACGTCTGTTACGGGCGCTATCCGGGCGAAGCCGCCCCGGATCTCATTGTCTGCGTGGCCGACGCCACCAATCTGCGCCTGCACCTGCGTTTCGTGCTGGAAGTGCGCCGTCTGGGCCGGCCGGTCGTACTCGCGCTGAACATGATGGACGCCGCGCGCCGTCGCGGCATCGTCATCGATGTCGCCGGACTCAGCCGCCGCCTGGGCGTGCCCGTGGTCGAAACCATCGCCGTGCGGCGCGGCGGTGCGAAAGCGCTGATCGAACACATCGATCGCGACGTAACGCTGGCTGGCGCCGCAAAGGAAGAGGACGTCACGGTCGAGGAACTGCATGGGCAGGTTCGCGAGATCATGGCGGCCACCGTCAGCATGCCGCGCCAGACCGTGGCCATCGACGATGCGCTGGACCGCTGGGCGCTGCATCCGGTTTTCGGCCTCGCGATCCTTGGCGTACTGATGTTCTTCATCTTCCAGGCCGTGTTCTCCTGGGCACAGCCGGTGATGGACGGCATCGAAACCGGCGTGGCGGCGCTCGGCGCCTGGGTCACGGGGTTCCTTCCGGCCGACAGTGCGCTGCACAGCCTGCTCAACGACGGCATTTTCGCCGGCCTTGGCGCGGTGCTGGTGTTCCTGCCGCAGATCCTGATCCTGTTCCTCTTCATCCTGATACTCGAGGAATCGGGCTATCTGCCGCGTGCCGCGTTCCTGCTCGATCGCATGATGTTCAAGGTGGGACTGACGGGCAGGGCGTTCATTCCGCTGCTGTCGAGTTTCGCCTGTGCCATTCCCGGCATCATGGCGACGCGCAGCATCCAGGATCCACGCGACCGCCTGACGACCATCATGGTCGCGCCGCTGATGACCTGCTCGGCGCGCCTGCCCGTCTATACGCTGCTGATCGCGGCATTCATTCCCGCCCGTACGGTGCTCGGCGTCTTCAACCTGCAGGGTGTGGTGCTGTTCGTCCTGTACTTCGCCGGCATTTTCAGCGCGCTCGGCGTCGCCTTCGTGATGAAACGGATGCGCAAGGACAAGAGCGAACACGCGCTGATCATGGAACTGCCGTCGTACCGCCTGCCGAACGTGCGCGATATCGCGCTCGGTCTGTGGGAACGCGCGAAGATCTTCCTGAAGCGCGTGGGCGGCATCATTCTCGCGCTGACCGTGTTGCTGTGGTTCCTGTCCAGCTTCCCCGGGCCGCCGCCGGGCGCGACGGAACCGGCTATCGATTACAGCCTCGCCGGCCGTATCGGTCACCTTCTGGAATACGTTTTCGCGCCCATCGGTTTCAACTGGCAGATATGCATCGCGCTGGTACCGGGTCTTGCCGCGCGCGAAGTCGCCGTCGCCGCGCTGGGTACCGTCTATGCGATGTCCGGCAGCGACGACACCGTCGCCGCGCAGCTCGGGCCCCTGATCGCCCATCAGTGGTCGCTGGCCACGGCGCTCTCGCTGCTTGCCTGGTATGTGTTCGCGCCGCAATGCATGTCCACGCTGGCGGTGATCCGCCGCGAAACCAATTCGTGGCGCAACGTGGCGATTTCCGCCGGCTATCTGTTCGGTCTGGCGTATCTCGCGTCGCTCGCTACTTTCCAGATCGCGAGCGCGCTGTCATGACCGCATTCGACATCGTGCAGGCGGTCATCATCGGACTTGTCGTCCTGATAAGTGCCGTCGTGGCTTTCCGCAAATTGCTGCCCGCCACGGTGAAACGCTGGCAGGCGAACTGGTCGGCCAGCCTCAACCGGTCCGGACGCGCGACATGGATGCGCGCGTTGGGTCGGCGACTTCAGCCGGCCATGGCAACCGGTAGCTGCGGCGACGGTTGCGGTTCGTGCAACAGCTGCGGACCGACGGCAGCAACGTCCGACGTACAGCCCCTCGAATTCCGTCCGCGCAAGCCGTCCTGATCGTATTGACCGCGGGCTTCACCGCGTCAGTTCGGCCGTTCATTTTCCAGCCAGCTACCGGACGCAGATCCGCGTAGCCTTGCGCGGTCACTTTCTGGAATAGCCATGCGTGAAACAAACGCGGATCCGCACAGCCGTGCGGCGTTGCCGCTTGCCCCCTCGCTCGACGAAACGCTCGCTCGCGCTCATATGCCCCGGCAGTTCCGCCCCCTGGACAATCGGGTGCTCTGGATCAGCCTCGTCGCCATGTTGCTTGGTGCGGCCGTTGCCCTGGTCGCCAGGGCGCTTACCGCGTTGATCGGTTTGTTCACTAATCTTGCGTTTTACGGCCGCTGGAGCTACGACTTCGTCAGTCCTGCGGGGAATCATCTTGGTGCTTGGGTCATCGTGGTGCCGGCCATTGGCGGACTGATCGTGGGAGTCATGGCGCGCTGGGGTTCGCGCGCCATTCGTGGCCACGGTATTCCCGAAGCAATGGAACAGGTGCTGCTCAACGAAAGCCGCATTCCGCCGCGCATCACCTGGCTCAAGCCTGTCTCATCGGCGATAGCCATCGGCACAGGCGGACCGTTCGGCGCGGAAGGTCCGATCATCGCCACGGGCGGTGCCCTGGGTTCGCTTGTCGCCCAGTGGATGCATGTCACCGCCGACGAACGCAAAACGCTGCTGGCAGCGGGCGCGGCGGCCGGTATGGCGGCGGTATTTTCCGCACCGGTTTCAGCGGTGCTGCTGGCGATCGAACTGCTGTTGTTCGAGCGTCGCGCTCGCTCCCTGATCCCCGTCGCGCTGGCGGCGGTGATCGGTACGGGCGTCCGTTACGTACTCGAGGGAAGCGAACCCATGTTCCCCATGCATGGCATCGCCACCCCCGGGCTGCCTGCGCTGGCGGCGTATATCGTGCTCGGTCTGATCATCGGTGTGATCAGCGTCGGTATTACCCGCCTGACCTACGCGATTGAAGACGGCTTCGAGAAACTGCCCATCCACTGGATGTGGTGGCCGGCGCTGGGCGGCATCGTGGTGGGCATCATCGGTTATTTCATGCCGCTGACGCTCGGTGTGGGATACGCCAACATCGCTGCCGTTATTACGGGACAGATCGGTCTTGGAGGCATGCTGACGCTTTGCCTGTTGAAATTGCTTTCGTGGTCGGTCGCGCTCGGGAGCGGCACGTCGGGGGGTACCCTGGCGCCGCTATTTACGATCGGTAGTGCGCTGGGGGGTGTATTCGGCCTGGCGCTGGTGGCATGGGCTCCCTGGCTGCATGTCGATCCCCGCATGGCGGCGCTGGTATGCATGGCGGCCATTTTCGCCGGCGCGTCGCGTGCATTCCTGACCTCGGTGGTGTTTGCCTTCGAGACGACGCAACAGCCACACGGACTGCTGCCCCTGCTTGGCGCCTGTGCGGCGGCTTATCTCGTCTCCGGGCTGATGATGCGACATACCATCATGACCGAGAAGATCGCGCGTCGCGGCGTGCGAGTTCCTTCCGAATACGCCGCCGACTATCTGGATCAGATCTACGCAGGCGATGCTTGCAGCCGGGATGTCGTGAGCTTGCGCGCAAGCCAGACCGTGGCCGAAATCCGTCACTGGCTGGCATCGGCGGAGACGATGACGAAGCACCAGGGGTTTCCGGTGATCGGCGACACCGGACATTTGATGGGTGTTCTGACGCGTCGTTGCTTCCACGACGTAGCACTGGATGGCGACACGCCGATCGGCGCATTGATCCAGCGGGCCCCGTTGGTGGTGCGCGAGGATCACACCCTGCGAGAGGCTGCCGATCACATGGTCGAGATGGATGTCGGCCGTCTGGTGGTGGTAAGTAAAAAGGCACCGCATACGATGCTGGGGATTATCACGCGGGGCGACTTGCTCGCTGCTCATGGAAGGCGATTGCGTGAAGCACGTCAGGCGTCGCGCAGCTTCGGAGCGGAACGCAGCCGCGCGAGCTAAGGAGGCGTTAGTCGATCCTGTGCGACATCCTGCTTGCGTCGCTGGCGCAGGTTCCGCCAGCGAATGCCGAGATTCAGCGCGAACCATGCGCCCAGCAGGGCAAGCGGCCATGCGATGACGGCGGGCCACAGAAGGGCGACGATGACGAGGACGGTCAGCGCCGCGATACCCGCCAGTAACGGCCCGGTTTCCGTATCGCCAAGCACGCGATGACCGCTGAGAGCGGCGCCGACGGTATTCGCCAGACGCAACGCGCCGGCGGCGGCGCGACCCGAACTGCCGCCTGCCCCTCGCGGGCGTGGCGGTCGCGGTTCGTTGCTGCTGAGCTGTTCGTTGCCATGACGACGGCGTTTCGGTTTCAGGACGATCTCGGTGGCGTTCTGCAGATCGCGTTCGTACTGGGCGGCGAGTTGTGACGCGAAGCCGGAATCTTCGATAGCGACGTCGATTTCGCGATTGCCGAGCCAGCTGGCGATATTGAGATTGGACGAACCCACGCGCGCCCACTGGGCGTCGGCGACCGCGGTCTTGGCGTGCAGCATCGAGCCGTTCCACTCGAAAACGCGGATACCGGCCTTCAGCAACGGTCGGTAGCCCGCGCGGGACATACTGGCGACCATGGGAATATCGCTGGAACCGGGGACCAGCAGACGGACGTCCACGCCATCGCGCGCCGCCGCCGACAGTGCCTGGATATACGGTGCCACGCCGACGAAATAGGCGTCGGTAAGCCATAGCGTTTTACGCGCCATCGCGGCGATCATCTGATCGAGCCGGTACATGCCCGCCGTATTGGGCTGGGTCGCGATCACCCGCAACGACACGTCGCCCGCCGCGAGCGGGTCCGCATTGCGCCGCAGCCGTTCGTCGTCCGGGAGTGCCTCGCCACAGGTGGACCAGCTATCGGCGAATCCGTGCTCCAGTTCCGTCACGGCCGGTCCGCGCAGCGATACGCCGGTGTCGCGCCAGGGCGGAACGTCGCGGTCCGGATCGCCCAGCCATTTCGCGCTGATGCAGACGCCCGACAGGAATCCCACCTCTCCGTCGACGACGAGCAGCTTGCGGTGATCGCGGCTGATCCAGCCGAACGACGAGCCAAGGCGGGGAGGATTGTAGATACGCACTTCGCCGCCGGCCTGGCGCAACGGATTCCAGAATGCGCTGCGCGACTGGCCCAGTGCCCCGACCCAGTCGGAAATGACGGCGACGAAGATGCCGGCCTGCGCGCGCTCGACGAGAGCATCGCGAAACTCCCGGCCGATCTCGTCGTCGCGGATGATGTAGTTCTCGAGGAAAACGTGGCGCCTGGCGCCCCGGATCGCCGCTAGCCAGGCATCGAAATGGGCCCGCGCGTCGATCAGTAGTTCGACGGCATTGCCCCCGACCAGCGGAGCGCCGGCGCTACGGCTTAAGGCTTGTTCGGCGAAGAGCCGACCCGTAAGGCCGGACGACGGGTGCCGTGCATTCATGAAGTGAATCGATGGCGGGTCATAAGGGCCAGTGTATCCGGGATGCTTGCGCGTTCTGGCATGATCCGTCACATGCCATCACTATCGCGTGTATCCGATACCGGGGCCTGTGTCGCGGCCATCCTCGACCATGCTGGCGGTCATCCGCGGATCGCGGCTCCGCTCGGGCTGGGAAAGCCGCACGGATTGCTCAATGCGCTCTATCGCGCGGTGAATGGCACGCCCGGCCGGTCGATGACCCTGTTCACGGCGTTGTCGCTGACCCGCCCGTCGGCGGGCAAAGGCTTGCAGGCGCGATTCCTCGGACCTTTCCTCGAACGTCACTTCGGCGCCGGTTTCGAGGACCTCGACTACGCACTTGCACAGGCCCGGAATGCATTGCCGGCCAACGTCCGCGTGCACGAGTTCTACATGCAGTCCGGTGCGCTGCTGCAGTCCGGACGCGCGCAACGCGATTACATCAGCCAGAACTACACGCACGTGGCTCGCGATCTGGTCGAGCGGGACATCAACGTACTCGTGCAACTGGTCGCGGTGCGGGACGACGGTGCGGGTATGCGGGTCAGTCTTTCGTCCAACCCGGACCTGACGCTCGATTTCCTCGATCGCCTTGCGCAAGCGGGTAAACCCCGGCCGCTGTGCATCGCCGTCGCGCATCCGGACATGCCCTTCGTCAGCGGCAACGCGGAAGTGTCGCCCGATTACTTCGACATGTTGCTGGAGCCGGCGGTGTCCCCGCCGTTGTTCGCCGTACCGCGACCGCCCGTGGAACCCGCGGAATACGCGCTGGGCATGCACGCGAGCGCATTGGTCCGCGACGGCGGCACGTTGCAGATCGGCATCGGCGCGCTGTCCGACGCGATCGTGCGCGCGTTGCTGTTGCGGCACGAACAGAACAAAACCTGGCGGGCCGCGCTGCAATCGCTGGACGGCGAAGGATTCACGCGCGCCGCCATGCGCAGCTGGGGCGGCAGCGAATGCTTCGTTACCGGCCTGTATGGCGCGAGCGAAATGGTGATGGACGGGTTCATGTATCTGCAGCGTGCCGGCGTGCTGCGCCGTCGCGCCTACGACGACCTGGCGAAGGAGCGCGACGCGGCGGCTGGCATCGACGTCGGTGTCGCCGGCGGCCACTATCTGCGCGGTGCCTTCCTGCTCGGGTCCCGCGACCTGTATGCGTGGATGCATCGCAGCGAAGCGGAAGATCCCGATGCCATCGACATGTGCCGGGTGTCCAACGTCAATCATCTCTACGGCGATCATCAGGTGCTGGCTGCCCTGCAGCGACGCGACGCGCGTTTCTTCAACACCTGCATGATGGCGACGCTGACCGGTGCGGCCGTATCCGACGGTCTGGAGGACGGTGCGGTCGTCAGTGGCGTCGGCGGCCAGTACAACTTCGTGGCAATGGCGCACGAACTGCCCGGTGGCCGCTCCATTCTGCTACTGCGATCCACGCGCTCGAAGAACGGCAAAGCCGTTTCCAACATCCGCTGGAACTACGGGCACGAAACGATTCCACGGCACCTGCGCGATGTCTTCGTCACCGAATACGGCATGGCCGATCTGCGCGGCCGTAGCGACGAGGAATGCGTGATCGCGATGCTGGGCATCGCGGATGCGCGCTTCGTCGACGACCTGGCGGAGGAAGCCAGGGCCGCCGGCAAGCTGGCGCATGATTTCCGCATTCCCGATCCGTGGCGTGCCCACACGCCCGATGGCCTGCGCAACGCGCTGCGACCGCTGCGGGAACACGGCCTCCTGGACCCGTTCCCCTTCGGCAGCGACTTCACCGATGTCGAGCGTCGCTTGCTGCCGGCCCTGGGGTGGCTCGGCGCGCGTGCGACATCTCTTCAGGGCCGTCTCGCGCTGGCGGGCGCCCTCGTGGCGCCTGGCCAGCCGGTTCAGGGCGAGGACGAGGCGGTCGCCCGGATGGGGCTGGACACAGCGAAAACCGTGGCGGATCGCCTTCAGGCACGCCTGTTGCGGGCCGCGTTGCGACGCGTCTGAACGCGGCCGGTCATGTCGATGCGTTATCCTTGGGTCCATTCATCGCGGCATCGGCCGCCGACCCGACCTCGAAACCCCAACGCCATGACCCAGTCCCAGTCCCCCCGGCCACGTCCCGCGGAAGCCGGTGCCCGTCGACCCAGCGTCGGCGTGCTGATCGATAACGTCCTTGTCGGCGGCGGCGCACCGATCGTCGTGCAATCGATGACCAATACGGACACCGAAGATCCGGCATCCACCGCAAAACAGATTGCCGAGCTCGCGCGCGCGGGGTCGGAACTGGTCCGCATCACGGTCAATACGCCAGCGGCCGCGGCCGCCGTGCCGCGCATCCGCGAGCGCCTGGACATGATGGGCGTGTCGGTGCCGATCATCGGCGACTTCCACTACAACGGTCACCAGTTGCTGGAAGGCGAACCCGCCTGCGCCGAAGCGCTGGCCAAGTACCGGATCAATCCGGGCAACGTCGGGTTCGGCAAGAAGAAGGACACGCAATTCGCCTCGATCATCGAGATGGCGATCCGCTACGGCAAGCCGGTGCGCATCGGCGCGAACTGGGGTTCGCTGGACCAGAGCATGGTCGCCACGCTGATGGACGAGAACGCGCTGCGTTCCGACCCATGGGATGCGAGCCATGTCGTCCGCGAGGCACTGATCCGTTCGGCGCTCGACTCCGCCGCCCGCGCCGAAGACCTCGGCCTGGCGCGCGATCGCATCATTCTTTCCTGCAAGGTTTCCGGTGTGCAGGAATTGATCGCGGTCTATCGCGATCTGGCCTTGCGCGCGGATTACGCGCTGCATCTGGGCCTTACCGAAGCGGGCATGGGCTCGAAGGGCATCACGGCATCGAGTGCCGCGCTGGGCGTGCTGCTGCAGGAAGGCCTTGGCGACACCATCCGCATTTCGCTGACTCCCGAACCGGGCCAGTCGCGTACGGGCGAAGTCATCGTTGCGCAGGAACTGCTGCAGACGATGGGTCTGCGTTCGTTCACGCCGCTGGTCACCGCGTGCCCGGGGTGCGGACGTACCACCAGTGAGTTCTTCCAGGTGCTGGCGAAGACCGTGCAGTCCCACGTCCGCGAGCAGATGCCCGTATGGCGCGTGAAGTACGACGGCGTCGAAAACCTCACGCTGGCCGTCATGGGCTGCGTCGTGAACGGCCCGGGCGAATCGAAGCACGCGAACATCGGTATTTCGTTGCCGGGCAACGGCGAGGCACCGTCCGCGCCGGTGTTCATCGATGGGCAGAAGGCCATGACGCTGCGTGGCGACAATATCGCCAGCGAATTCGTTTCTATCCTCGATAACTACGTGTCTACGCATTATCAATCGCGTGGTGATTGAGGGTCTTCACGCTTTTTCGCGGAGGGCTCGGCTTTGCCATCGCTTTCGCCGTAGCATTCGGACGCTTCGCGAAGAGCCGTCGGCCACCGCCCTCGACGCTCCGTCTCCACCGTCGCTCGGGAAAAGAAGCCGCTGCGCGGCTGGTGTTTTAATGGCTGCGCCCCGTCGCGCCCGCGCGGCGGGCGGGGGTTTTCGATTCGGCTCCTGCCTCAGCGAAAACGGCGGACCGTCCTGGTCCGCCCCCTGCGGGCCTTGTCCGCCCGCCGCGCTCGGTTGCGCAAGTCGCGTCGAGGGCGGTGGCCGACGGCTCTTCCGGAGGTTGCGGTCGGGTGGGGGAAAGCAGCGCGTGACGCATGACGGGTGGTGATCGCATCCGGTCTGGCTCCCTCACGTGCTTAGCTCGCGTTCTGCCCCCAGCAAACCGCAGTCGACGGTGCCGTGGCCGGGTTGGTCCTTGGGGCCGCCTTAGCCGAGGGCCGCGATGAGTGGTTGGAGCGACAGCGGCGCTACGGCCCGCTCCCGCAGGGACGGCGCCGAAGGCCCCAAGGACCAACCCGGTCGCGGCTTCCCCGACAGCAGAAGTGTAAGGCGGCTTGTCCTCAACCAAAGAACGACGAGCCGCGCGAGATCGTCCCCTCGTGCGCGAAGAACCTTTTATGTGCCGTCGGGGTTGATTGAGCGGCAGGTGGCGCCATCATCCTAAACTTTGACCAGGAGACGTCGCATGACCCAACACGTTCCGATGATGGATCTCAACGATGGACGCCGCGCACCGCAACTGGGCTTTGGTGTGTGGCAGATCGACGACGCGCTGGCGGCAGATGCCGTCGCTTCGGCGCTGAAGGCGGGTTACCGCTCGATCGATACCGCTGCGATCTACGGAAACGAAAGCGGCGTGGGCGAGGGGATCGTCCGGTCGGGTGTGGCGCGCGAGGATATCTACCTCACGACCAAGCTCTGGAATGCCGACCAGGGTTACGACAAGACGCTGAAAGCCTTCGATGCGAGTCTGAAAAGGCTGGGCACCGACTACGCCGACCTGTACCTGATTCACTGGCCGGTACCGTCGAAGGACCTTTATGTCGAGACGTGGAAGGCTTTTATCCGTCTGCGCGAAGAGGGTCGCCTACGTTCCGTAGGCGTGTCGAATTTCCAGCCGGCGCAGCTCGGTCGGATCATCGGGGAGACCGGCGTCGTTCCCGTCGTCAACCAGATCGAACTGCATCCGGACTTCGGTCAGCGCGAAGTGGCTGCGTTCAATGCCGATCATCACATCGTGACCGAATCGTGGAGTCCGCTGGGGCAGGGCGGCGACATGCTGAAGAACCCGGTCCTGGCCGGCCTGGCGAAGCAGCACGGTAAGTCCGTGGCCCAGGTCGTGCTTCGCTGGCATATCCAGCGCGGTTACATGGTTATTCCGAAGTCGCAGAATCCCGAGCGCATCGCCGAAAACTTCCAGGTTTTCGACTTCGATCTCAGTGCGGAACAGATGCGCTCGATCGACGGTCTGGACGCGGGCAACCGCATCGGTCCGCACCCGGATGATCTCGACTGATCCCCGGGGCGGGGTATTCGCATGCCCCGCCCCGACGTTTATTCAGACGCCAGTCGCGTCAGTTGTTCGGTCAGTACCGCTTCCAGCTCCGCCAGAACCGCTGTGCGTCCGGTCATGCCCGGCTCCGCCGCGAGTGCGACATAGGTTTTCATCAGTTGCAGCACGACGTAAGCCGCCACGCGGGCGCGCGCTTCGGTCAGGTCGGGCAGATGGGCTTCGAGGATCGTGGCCACGGCCGCGCGGTTGTTACCGCGCACGGCCAGCAGGTAGTCCAGGGGAATACCCGGCGCTTCCGCCAGCATGACGAAACCGGGATAGTCCCGGCGAAAATCCTTCAGCAACCGCAGCAATGCGCGCGCGAGCGCCGCGTGTTCCATGCCGTCCGCCGCTTTGTTGCGCAGCGTGAGCATGCGCTGCTTCAGCGCATCGATGTGCAGGTCGAGCAGCGCTTTCGCTATCAGTTCCTTGGTCGGGAAAAACTGATAAAGCGAGCCGATCGAAGCGCCCGCCCGCTTTGCGATAGCGGTCATGGTCGCCGCCTCGTAACCTTTTTCCGCGAATGTCTCGCCGGCCGCCTCGAGCAGGGATTCGACACGCGCGTGTCCGCGCTCGCGACGAGGCGCTTTTACCTGCGGACTTGCCTTTTGTGAGGACATGCTCATAAACTCCAAGGTGAGGCAATCCTCACATATCTTCCATCGGTACAGCCACGCGGAGTTATCCCATGACCGACGATACCCTCGATTCTCGCACGACAGCCCTGGTTCTCATCGATCTCCAGCAGGGCATACTGCCTTACGCGCAGGGGCCGTATACAGGGGATCAGGTCGTGGCCAGGGCGGTGCGCCTTGCCGACCGTTTTCGTGAACTGGGCGCTCCCATCGTGCGTGTGCGCGTCGGGTTTTCGGCGGATTTCGCCGACGCGCTGAAGCTGCCGGTCGATCAGCCGAACCCCGCCGCGAGCCTGCCTGCGAACTGGTGGGACGACATCGATGCGCTGAAGCCTTCGGCATCGGACATCGATATCGTCAAGCGTCAGTGGGGTGCGTTCTACGGTACGGAGCTGGATTTGCAGCTGCGCCGTCGCGGTATCGCGAACGTCGTGCTGGCCGGTATTTCCACCAATATCGGCGTGGAATCCACGGCCCGCTCGGGCTGGGAGCATGGTTACGGCATCGTGTTCGCGGAAGACGCGATGAGTTCGGGCAATGGCGAACATCACCAGTTCGCGGTTGCCAATATTTTCCCGCGCATCGGGCGTGTGCGCAGCACGGATGCCGTGCTCGGCATGCTGCGCTGAGATACTCAGCGCGTCAGGCTGACGTCGATCTCGATCGGATAAGGCGCGGGTAGCTTCGGCGGTACCGGTAACAGCCACGTAGCGAATTGTCCGGAGAAACAGCCGGCGACGGGTGTCGCCGGCTTTATCGCCACACCGGATACCCTGCCATCCGTACCGACGTTCGCGACGACGGTGAACGGCGAACGGTCCGCCGGCGCGTTGCTTGCGATGCAGCTTTCCAGCGCCACGGTCATCTGATCGGTGATGCTGTCCCACAGGAGTTTCTGATACGCGGTGCCATCGGCGGTCGCTTCCAGCTTCTTGGCCGCGAGCATGCGGTCGGCGAAGTCGGGCGTGGCAAGTGTGGCAAGCGCGAGCAGGGTCGAAAACATGGGGGAAGCTCCGTGTCGTGTCGGCGCACGTTAGCAGGACTCCACCCCATTCGTCAGATGAACATGCCGCCCGATGCTTCGATCCGCTGGGCGGCGATCCAGCCGTTCTCGGGCGACAGCGGCGAGGCACCTGGGCTAAGCCCTCGTCGCGCCATCACTTGTTGTCGGTCGTCAGTCCCTTCATCGCCGTATTGAGCTTGTCTTTTAGTGCCGTGGGAGGATGCGTGCCCTCGACGGCAATGGTGACGGAATACAGGTGGTCGGGCGATGTGGCGGGTGAAGGCGACGGAGCGCCGACGACCGTGCCCACGAAGCTCACGTCGCTATCGGTGTAAGGGACGCGATCCAGCGGATGTTCGCGTTTGAGTATGCGCTGCCAGGCGGTCTTGTCGGATTCCTCGGAATCGTCGAACGGCTTCGCGTAGCGGCTGACCAGAACCATGTCGCGTTTTGCCGCTTCCGCCGCGGCCACGACGCCGCCGACGCGCATGACGTAGTTGTCGCCGTCCGGAACCACGGCGAAGGCTACGACGAGTTTGCTGTCCGGCTGGATTTTCTGCAGGTTCGGGCCGAACTGGATCTGGATCGGTTTCGAGGTGAAGTCGAAGCGCTTGTCGTAGTCGACGGACAACGTCGTATCGCGCAGCGCATCGGGCAGCGGTGCTTTGCTCGACAGGAATTCCTTCCACTGCGAGAACCTACCGCCATATCCCACGCTGACGAAGTCGGTCATGGCTTCCAGATCGATCGAATGCGCGTGCCGGTCGCTGGCCGATGCCATCCGGGCGATCGCGATATAACCGTCGGGAACGGGCAGGGCGGCGATTACGATGATGCCATTCATATAGGGCAGCGCGAACACGCGCATATACCAGCGGCGCCCGTAGCGGTCGACATGCAGTTCGTCGCTGACGGGTTTGCCCAGAGACAGGATCTTGATCTTCTGGTTGCCGACGTCGCGGTTGAGCGGCGTGCCTTTCAGCAGCAGATCCATCATCAGTTTCGGATCGCCGTACAGGCTGGCCGACGAAACGCTGTCCGGTTTGCGCAGGTGGAAGAGCATGTTCTTGCCGGAGGCGCCGAGTTCCAGATAGCCGTTGTCGGCCAGCCGGTCGGTGCCATGTTCCGCTTCCACCCGGTTCCACGTACCGCCCGCGCTGCGGCGGACGATCGACGGGAAGGTATCCATGTCCTGGCTGTCCACCAGCAGGCGATGCGAGCCTGCGCCGCGCGGATACAAGGTGTCCGCACTCTTGGCCAGAAGCGCTTTGAGCTGCCCTTCGATGAATGCGTTGTACTGCTTCAGGTACGTCGCCATGAAGTCCGGGTACGCGATGGGTAGCGGAATGCTTCCCCGGAAGTTACCGGTCTGGGCATCGTCCATGATGTCGAGGACGTAGTTTTCGCGGCGGTCGATGTCCGCCTTTGTCGTCGAGGCATCCAGTACGCGATTGATGGGCAATGCGTAGTTGAGGTTTTCGCCGGGGGACTTCGCCAGCACGACACCGACAAGCTTGCCCGACTTGTCCAGCAACGGACCGCCGCTGTTGCCCGGCGATGCGGCAGCGGAAAAACGCATCCATTTCCAGCGGCCGTCCTGTTCTTCCGGCGTATCGGATGTGTACAGGCCGTCGCGGATCACCACGCCGGTTCCCAATGCGTTGCCGACAGCGAAGACGACATCGTTGAGCGGCGCGTTGCGATTGATCGCCAGCGGCTTGACCTTCGGCGCGTCGCGTACGGTGAATTCGACGAAGTCTTCCTGTGGAGAAAATCGCGTGATCTGGTCGATGGCATAGACGTGGCCGCCGGAGTCGCGCAGCGCGGGGGCGCCGGACACGCTATCGATGCCCGCGGCGAATACGTGGAAGGCCGTGACGAAATGGCCGTCGCTTACCGCGAATGCCGTGCCGATCGAGACGTATTTGTCGTTGCGGAACTGGAACGGCAACAGATCCAGCGGCAACGGTTTCTCGTAGGTGACCGTGGATTCGTCGGCCTTCGGCAGCACGACTTCGAAAGTCGCGGCCTGCACTTTCGGCAGCACGGCCGGGTCCAGGCTGACAGCCAGGACGGGGGTGCCGGGAAGTAGCGCGACGAGAAAAAGGAGTCGGGTCATGACGCGGTGACGGATAAGCATGCAATTCCTCGGCCTTGAAGAAAATAACCGGGATCCACGCACGCTCCCCCGGGGCACTCGCAGTCAGGAGGCCAAGATACGTCAAGGCCATGACGTTCCGATAGCCCCATAGTGTGGTCGTCGGCCAGGACGATCGACGATGACTTTCGTCATGTATTCCCGAGACCTTGCCGCTGATAACGTCGGATGGCCCCGGTGGCGGGCTTTCTCCAGGCCAAGGATCTACGGTATGAAGCGTCGCGATTTTCTCCGCTCGTCCCTCGCCACTGGCGTAACAGCGAGCCTGATCTCGGGGGCGGCGTTGCCTGCCTATGCTCTTGCCGCCTCGCCGAAGCTCCCCGGTGATCCGGATCGCATCAATCACTCGATCTTCCTTTTCGGCGACAACGTGCCGCGCTATAACCGCGATGTCGTTGCCCGTATGGCCGAGTTGCTCGAACAGCGGCGCACGGGCTCCGATCCCCAGCGTAAGAAGACCAGCGATGCATACCTGGCCAACGGTACCGTTGGCGAACTGGAGCGGCGTTTCGCGACCTTGCTCGGTAAGGAAGATGCCGCCTTCATGCCGACGGGCACATTGGCCAACCAGGTCGCCCTGCGTCTGCTATGCGGCGAACACCGGCGCGCGATCGTCCAGCAGGAAAGCCACGTCTACCGCGACGAAAGCGATGCGGTCACGACGCTCAGCAATATCAACCTGCTTACGGTGGGTGGGGCCAAGGCATCGCCCACATTCGACGAGGTCGTGGCGGCCGTTACGTTGACCGAGAAGGGTGCGTATCCGCTTTCCGTCGGTGCCATTTCCCTGGAAAGCCCGGTGCGTCGTGCCGACGGTGCCATGGTGCCTTACGAGGTCGCGAAAGAGATCTCCACGTTCGCCCGCCCGAAGGGCATCGGGATGCATCTGGACGGTGCCCGGTTGTTGCTCAACAGTGGCGCGGAAGGTTTCTCGGTCGATCGTTACTGCGCTTTGTTCGACACGGTTTATGTGTCGCTGTACAAATATCTCGGCGCGCCATTCGGAGCCATTCTCGCCGGCACGAAGGCGCAGATCGAACAGGCCCGGGCGACCCGCCACGTCTTCGGCGGCACGATCTATCACGGCTGGCAGTCCGCGCTCCTGGCGCTTGATGCGCTGGACGGATTCGAGCAACGCTTTGCGCGCGTGCGGCAGGCGGGCGACCGCCTGCTGGATCGACTGGGCGCGACGGAAGGCTTCACGGTCCATCGCGTCGAACACGGCACCAATATCCATTTCGTCGAGGTGTCGGCCGAGCGGCAGAAAGGTCTCGAAGAGCGGCTGGACAAGCTGGGCATCCGGATCGACCAGATCGAGAACGGACGTCTGGCGCTGGGTTTCAACGAAACGCTGCTCCGGCGCGATACGGACACCATTGCGAAGGCATTCGCGGGCTGACGTTGCCGCCATCGGTTCTATACTGCGCTCCCGGCCGCACAGGCGATCGGGTCACGGGGAGCGGGAATGGAAAACAAGCGTGCGGCGATGGAAACGGAACGGCTGATCCTCGACCCGCTCCGTCCGGACGATGCGGCGAACCTGTTCGCGTATCGTGGCGATCCCGAGGTGGCTCGATATCAAGGCTGGAAGCCGGCCACCGAAAGCGAGGCCACCGCTTTTATCGCGGAGCAGGCGCTACACCTCTTCGGCGAACCCGATAGCTGGTGCCAGCTTGCGATCCGCAGCCGGCGGACCGGCGAACTGATCGGCGATTTCGGCGTGCATTTCCCGGCAGGCAAGGACGACCCGATCGAGTTCGGTCTTTCGCTGAAGCCTGCGGAACAAGGTAGGGGCTATGCGCGCGAAGTCATGCACGCGGGTATCGATCTCGCGTTCCGGCAGTGGGGTTATCGGCGCGTGGTCGGTTCCGTCGATCCTCGCAACACCGCCAGCGTTGCGCTGTGCCGGTCGCTGGGCTTCCGTCAGGAAGCGCACCATGTCGAAAGCTACTTTTTTCGCGGCGAATGGGTCGACGACATGATCTTCGCGCTGCTGGCCCGCGAGTGGATGGCGGTACGCGGGTAGAACGCCGTAGGGCGTTGCCGGGTGACCTATGGCAGAATGCGCCGGTATTTCAGCCACATAAGTTACCGACCCATGCATAAGCCCCGGCCCTTCTCGATGATTCGCGAGTTCCATCTGGCCGACTGGTTTACGTTGGGGAACGCCGTGGCCGGCGTGAGCGCGCTTTTCTCCATGATGTCGTATCTGCAATACGGGGATACCTGGCATATCTATCTTGCCTGCGGCCTTGTCGTCGTCGCGCTGACGTTCGACGTACTCGATGGTCGCATCGCCCGTTGGCGGCAGAAGAGCTCCGCGATGGGGCGCGAGCTGGACTCGCTCGCGGACGTCGTCTCGTTTGGCGTCCTTCCCGCGGCGATCGCATACGGTTGCGGCATGCAGGGCTCGCTGGACCGGGTGGTACTGGTCACCTTCGTTGCATGCGGCGTATCGCGGCTGGCCCGGTACAACGTTACCGCCGAGGAACTCTCGGCTGGCGGCGACAAGGTGAAGTACTTCGAGGGCACGCCGATACCGACGACCCTGATACTCGTCGCCATGCTGGCTGTCGCGGCATGGTATGGCGCGCTTGGCGAACGACTGTGGCTGGGTAAGTGGCAGATCGGTGTACTGGAGCTGCATCCCCTCGTGCTGACGTTTGCCGTATCGGGTGCGCTCATGGTCAGCCGCATCAGGATTCCGAAACTCTAGCGAGGCTCGTAGGCCACCGATCGCGCCCCGCATTCCGGGCGCGATACACCCTCTTCGATGTCCTGAAGCCTATGCGGGCCGATCGCGACGTGCCGCAAATGCCGGATATTCGGTAGCGGCGATTCGATTCATGAGGATTTCGGCAAATCGTTCGGGCTGCTCGATGTCCGGAAAGTGCCCGCAATCCTGAAAGCGCACGATATCGGCGTGCGGGACACACTCGTGCAGGGAGCCGGGATCGGTGTGCTGGTGAGAGCGATCTTTCTCACCCCATATCATCGTGCACGGCACGGTGACTCCACATAACGATGCCATCTCTTCTTTCGCCAGCCCCTGAACGACGCCGGCCAGACAAAAGCATGCGCCATCGGAAAGCGCGTCGAGCGACTTTTTCCGTAAGGGCCGCGGGTCCGTCGTTTGAGGTAACGCGACCCCGTACCAGCTGGCGGCGGCTTTCTTTCGGAAGATCCACGCCGCTATTTGTCCCACGACGGGAACACGCAACGGTCCCGGTATGACCCGGGTTGTCCAGGCGTGCATGGCCGTAAGCGATGGCGTCTGCGAAAGGACCAGATTGACGATGCGCCCTGGTGCCATCCTCGCGGTTCGCAGGGCGTAGAAGCCGTTGGCACAGCTGAATGCGAGAGTGGCTTTATCGATGCCAAGGCCATCGAGCACGCCAAGGACCGCTTGCGCACCGTGATCCAGCGAGTGCCTGTAAGTATGCCGCGGTGGGGAATGGCCAAAGCCGGGCATGTCGAAACACACCACGCGCAGTGTTTTCGAAAGCAGATGGATCAGTGCTTCGTAGTGCTCGATGACGTTGGGGCCATCGGGAACCATCGCCACGCATGGCATGGTCGAGCCGGAGTCGTAAACGCGCACCGTGCCAACCGGCGTGTCGATGTATCGGATGTTGGAGTCGGCAGGAGGACTCGTGTGCCGCTTCGCCGACATGCGCGCCAACAAGCTATCTATAAACGTGGCAATCATGATTGTTCTCTCGAACTATCGCTCAGTATATGGCAGCGCGTGGTGCGTTCAGTCCCGCGTGCGGCAGCCCAATGCGTTGGTTCGACCGCTGCGGCTAGGCGTGATTCTTCGTTGGTATGCGCTGGGCCGGGTCATAGAAAAAAGTCTCTTCGGCAATGCGTTCGCCTTCCCAGCGTTGATAGGCCAGCTCCTCCATGTGGGTGACCGTTCCGTCCATCCATTCGAAATGGAAAATCCAGCGGATGACGACGTTGTCGCCGCTGACGAACACGGGACGAACGCAGCGGGACGTGAGGGACCTGGCTCGGGCCATGACGCTTCGCTCGTTTGCCACGTGCGCCTCTCGTCCGATTCTCGGCGGCGACTGGTTTTCTTGCATCGACGAATCGACGGTATAGAACTCCTCGCAAGCCTCGGCATGCGCATTCTCTTCAACGCGTGCGATAAATCGTTCTAGTGTCTCTGAGGTGGGCATGGTTTTTCGCCGCCGGGAATGAGGAAGGGCAACGTCCGGCAGGACGGGCCTGCCGGACGCGTGGATGCGATGGGATCAGCGCATATTTCCCGTGTGGCCCAGCGAGTAACGGCCCGGTTGCGGCCAGACGGTAAGACCGTGCGGTTCCATGCCGACAGGAATGGATTTGACCGCACCGGTCGTCGTATCGATCGCATAGACGACGTCGTCCATGCGGCCGGACAACCACAACATTTTGCCATCCGCGCTGACATTGCCCATGTCGGGGCTGCCGCCGCCCGGAATGGGCCAGGTCACCAGGACCTTGCGGGTGGCGAAGTCGATCACCGACACACTGCCCTTGGCATGGCTCTTACCATGGCCGTGGCTATGGGTACGGCTTTGGCTCGGTCCATGTATGCGATTGGAACCGCGGTTGGCGACATACAGTCGCGTGCCGTCCCGGCTCGGGTACAGGCCATGCGTACCGATGCCGGTCGGGATGAAACCGATCTTCGTGAAGCTGTCGCCGTCGACCACGAAAACACCATCGGCCATCATGTCGGCGACGTAAAATACCTTGCCGTCCGGGGAGACACGGACGTCCTGCGGCATACCCTTCTTATTGAGCGGAAGGTAGCCCACGACGGTGCGGTTGACGAGATCGACCTTCGCCAGGCTCCCGCCGAATTCGCACGTGAAGAGCGCGTACTTGCCATCGATCGAGAAATCGGCGTGATTGATGCCCTTGCACTCCGGGACGGGAAGGCTCGATTTCAGAGCCATCGTATGCGAATCGCGAAAGTCCAGCCGTGCATGCGCTTCCGCTACCACGATCGCTTCCTTGCCGTCCGGCGTGAAGTACATGTTGTAGGGATCGTCGACCATGACCTCCTGGCCTGGCTTCCCGGTCTTCGGGTCGATCGGCGTCAGGCTTCCGTTGGGCCGGCCTTCCGCGTTGTTGGCCACCCACAGCGTCTGCAGATCCCATGAAGGGACGACGTGTTGCGGGCTAAAGCCGACCTTGAAGCGGTCGACCACCTTGAGCGTTGCCGGATCGATAACATAGACGTCGTTCGAACGCAGATTCGGCACATAAACCCGCGACAACGCACCCGCCACCGCCGGACTGAAATGGCCTGCACCCGCTTCGCTGTACAGGTTTTTGGCATTCACCACGGGCGGCATGCCGGGCACCGTGGCGATAGCCGACGCGGCGGATGCAACGCCGGCGCCGGACAAGCCAGCCAACGCGACACCGGCAGACAATGCGAGGCGCGACAAACGACGAGAACACAAATACATGGCATTTCCCTAATCGAGGGGGAGTGGTAACTGTGGAGAGAATCAACGCACCGGCGAATTCATTAGCGACCCGCCGTCTCCTTCTTGATGGCATCGATGGTTCGCGACACGATCGCCTCGACGCCCAACTGACCGAGTTCGGCTGTCGAGCGACGCGGGTCGCCGCCGTAGATCCCGTCGGCAGACCCGAGCTTCGGACCGCTTCGCAGTCGATCCTGCCGGACCATCTGCGGTGCCACCGCAAGCTGCAACGAGGTGTCCGCGAGCCCCGCGTGTGTGCCGATCTCGGTATCGCGGTAGCCGTGCTTACGCAGGATTTCCGAGTACCCGTCCGAACTGGTAGCGTAATACTCCGGCGGGACGAATGCCCGCGCAGTCGAACCGGACCATGTCTTGTTGAGCCGGGCGACGGCTTGCCTTATATCGTTCTGGTAACCGCCGTGATCGCCCAGAAAGACGATGTTCCTGAATCCGTGGATTTTAAAGCTGTTCGCCGCCGACTCCAGCGTTTTTTCGAACACGTCGTCCGGCACGGTGATGGTGCCGGGAAATCGCATATGGGATGTCGGCGGTGCGTAGCTTCCCTCGGGCACATAGGCTATGACCGGCGCGACGAGCGCATTGCCCAGTCCTTCCGCAATTCGTTGCGAAAGCACCCTCACTCGCGCGTTGTGCTTGCCAAGCGCGACGTCCGGGCCGCTTTGCTCCGTTGCGCCGATGGGAATGATGATGGTGGTCTTGCCCGCCTGAATCTGGTCGCGCAGCTCGGTCCAGGTCAGGTCGTCAAGGAACACGGTTTTCGGCGTTTGCGCAAATACCGCCTGCGTGGCGATGAGAAAAAAGACAGAAACGAAAGCTCGTCGCAGTGGAATGCGCATGAAGGCTCCTTATAGAAGGCAATAATACTAAGGAACTACCTGGGAAGAGCCGCAAGCCACTTCAGCACGACGCGCGACAGTTCGATGCGCTGGTCGGAATAGGCGTGATCGGTGGGCAGATGCACGGCCGTTACCTGGGCATCTCCGGCCTTGCCCAGATCGGCAGCGAAGGCTTCGCTTGGCTTTGCCAGGCCATCGTCGGAGGTGACGATCAGCGCCGTTCGTTGTTTCAGCGCCTCGACCTTCGAGTGGAAGGTCCATGTGGCGGCGTGATCGGCAAGCTCGTGGGCCAGCCCGTCCGGCGTACACCCGCTCAGAGGCGCCATGCCTTCGTGGGCAAGCCCTTCGCTCATTTTCTGTACGGCGGTCTGTTCCTTGTCCTTGCTCAGCAATTGCTGAAAGGCTTCTCCCAGATCGGCGGCCGAGATCGTCGCGAAGGCTTTGATGGCGGGGTCCGCCGCCGCGGCCTGCACGGTCATGAAGCCGCCCATGCTGTGCCCGATCAGGACAATGCGCGCGGGGTCCACTCGCAGCTGACGTGCCACGGCCGGTTGCCGCAGGTAGGCCAGTGCCGCCGCCGTATCTTCTATGCCGTGGGAGAACGAAAAATCTCCCGGCGTGCCCCACGACCCGCGGTAATTGAAGTAAAGAACGTTCCAGCCTGCCCGGCGCATATCCTGGGCGAGGTCCAGATTGCGTTCATTGCCGGGGAAGCCATGCAACAGGATCACGGTCGGATGCGGCCCGGCGCCCGCCGCGACATAGACCAGCGCATTCAGGAGGGTTCCATGGCTGGGAATCTGCATGGTTTCCATGGAGGCACGGTCGCCGCCCCGGGGAGCGGATACCAGAGCGGTCCTGGCCGTGGGAGCGTGAGCCGCGGTCTGCCCGAGCGCGCCGCTTGAGCTCAACGCGAGACAACCGGAAAAACAGGTCGCCAGAAGGACATGTGCCGAATGGTTCTTCACGTTTTACCCCGGGGCTTCAGCGGTTCTGTTCCGAGCATATTACGGCCATTGCCCCTGTCTTCGGTGCACAGGGGCAGCAGATTATAGGCATCCGCGACATCGTAATCGTAGAACATGAGGTCAGGGCTCACGCAGATCGTCGTTGCGGATCTTTCCGAGGCGTGTTTAGCGATTGGTCGGCAGCGGTCCATCGGACGTGCCGTCGTATTCGTAGCTGTTGTTGCGGATTCCGGTGATGGCTGAACAGCGTTCCGGCACCGTCGTGAAAACATGCTGATACTTGGCACATGCTGGTGTTGCCCAAACCGGACCATCCGGAAGAGCCGCTGTAGATCAAAAGCGGACCATCAGTAGCCCTTTGCATTGGTCCATGTTCCAAACTTGCGGTAAGTTGCCGTTACGGTAGCCGCACAGGCGGCCTTTGAGGGGCGGGGAATGAATCGAATTACCATGATAGTCGGGATGGCGATATACATTTGTCTGCCCGTCGGAGCGTCCGCGAGCCCGATATTGACCATCACATGCCACGACCTGAAGGGCTCGACGCTGCATTACGGCGTGCCGTTTTGGGAGCGCTTACATGCAAGGATAAACAACGAAAAGGCGCCGGAGCCGCATATCGTCGGCCCTAAGGACGACAGCTTTGACAACACTCTAACCATCGTGGTGGATTCGGCTTCGCGCCGCACGATGACTATCGTGTGGAACGAGTCCGCAGCAACCCAGAAGATTCGCGCGGATGTCAAAAAAAGGGATGGATATGATTCCACCTTCGGTTAAAGAAGCTCGGATCGTCTCCGTGAACAAGGATATGTTCGCCGCTTTGGTCGAAGATGATCCCCAAGGCATTTCGCTCTACACATTCTTTCACAAGCTTGGGAGCGCGTTCATTACCACCCATGGCGAAATACCCGATGGAACGGACACCGTTATGACGGCCGTGCGTGGTGCGTGCGAATTCAGTGGCGACGCCTACCACGCGTTGCGCTGACGAAAAGATCCGGAGGCCAGTTGGGTAATGGCGTGTAATGGCCGTACTGGGTTGGAAGCGGAATCATAGGGTCAAAGTATCTACTGGAGCTGGGCAAGTCCAAAGATTTAACGCGGCTTGACCACCATGTACTGCCCCTTGTCGCCAAACTTCTTCCCGCGCGACTCGACGTTCGCACATAGCCTGCCATCACACAGATTCACATCGGCCTGATTATAGGCACGCATCAGTTCGGCCGATATCTTGTGCTGCCGCATTTGTCCGCCGTAATGCCAGAGAACCGCGCCACCGCCGACCACGATCACTAGCAGGGCACCGCCGACGGTGATCGCGAGTTTCCACATCAGATGACGGGACAACCGTTCCAACTGCCCCATCTGCTCCGTCAAGGCATTCACCCGGTCGCGAAACTGGTCGCCGCCTTCTTTCATTCTTGTCTTGTAATCGTCCATCGCCGCATCGAGACCGCTGCTCACCTTGTCGGTGACCATGCTGGCAATGCCTCCAAGCATCTGCTCGCTCGACCGTTGAACCACCCCATGGATGGCCTCGACGGCCGACTGAAGCCGGTCCGTCGTGGCGGCATGTCGCGCACTCGCATCCGCGCATCGTCGCTCGAACGATTCCATGAGCGCACCGGCCTTCTTTACGACCCCTTCGATATGGTCCTGTTGCATCACTTATGACCTCCTTGTTTACTCAACGACTGAGCACTGGACCGCGCTGACGCATCTGCATCTGCATGTCCATCTGCTTCTGTAACTCCATGGCCTGCTCGCGGATGATCTGCTCCTGCATGCGCGCCAGCTCGTCCGCGGCGACCTGCGCCTGGATACTTGCCCGAAGGTCGCGCCCTACCTGCGAGTTGACCGCTTCCTGAAGACTCTCTTGAATGGCCCATTCATTACCGCTTTCAAAAGCGGCATACATGCGGTCGATAAAGGACTCGGGTGCGGTGGCGGTAGGCGCGGAGCTGTGATCCTGTTCTCGCCGTTCACCAATGTCCGGCGCATCGCCATGGCGATGATCCATCACGGACTGAGTCATACGATGTACGCCTTGTTGGGCCCTATCGATGCCTTGCGTGACTTCGCGCCCTACGTATTGCGCGCCATGGATTGTGGCATCGAGCCCGTGGTCGACCCGCTCCGCCACGGCATGGGCGGCGCGATGGACGCCCTGCTGCGCCATGTCGATACCCTGAGTGACCTCGCGGCCAAGGTGTTGCGCGCCGCGCTGCACGGCGTGCTGGGCCACGTCGATACCTTTACCGAGTTCATGGCCCAGATGGCGGGCATCGTTCCACGTCTTCTCGACGGTACGGTCGGCCTGCTGCACGGCAACGTCAGCGGTACGCTGTATCGCGTCGCGGGTGACTTCGACGCCGTGCGCGATCTCGCGGCCAACGTACTGCGCGCCGTGAACCGTCGCCTCGACACCCCGGTCCACCTGCTCGGCGACCACATGAGTCGTGCGCTGCGCGGCCTGCTGGGCCACATCGACACCTTGCGACACCTCGCGACCGAGGTACTGCGCCCCTTCGCTGGCGGATTTGGCGACCGTGTCGGCGGCGTGTTCGACGCGGTGCCCGATCGCCGATACGGTGTGGAGCATGGCGCGATGCGCGGTATCGAGGCTGTGCCCGATGGTGTCCGTGGTGCGCTGGTAGGCATGTTCGGCCAACGAGGCACTTAACCCCATCGTTTGGGTGACGGTGGCCTGTGTTTGTCCAAGTACCATGCCGCCACGCTGCCTGATCGTCTCGACGGTGTGCATGGCCCCGTCGACGTCGCCCTTCCACAGGTCCGACGTCACTTTGCCGACCATGCCATGCAGGGTCTGTGCCTTATGAGCGGCTTCCCAAAGCGACGAGACCGTGTTTCCGCGCAGGGCATGGATATCGGCCCGGAACAGGCCGATGGCGCGTGCGTGATCGCGTGCGTTTTGTTCGTTGGCCTCGGACAGGTCCGAGAGGGCGGCGTCCGGCGCGTCGGGTGCGAAGTGGGTGATCGTGTGCGCGGCGAAGCTGATCGGGGTGAACGGATTGCGGAGACTCGTTGCGGTCGCGTGGTCGTGATACCCCGCATCGGTCAGTCGCTGGATATCGCTGTCGGTCGCGTAGTAGCGCACGGAGCCGAAGTGCCGACTGGCCGCGCTGACCACGTCGGTGACCCGCACATGGTTGATGACCTGATCGCCGCCTTCGGGAATGCCGTGCTGGAGATCGACGGCACCGTAACCGTTGAAGGTCTCGCCGCGCAGGCCGAATTCGTAGGCGGTGGCTTCGGCAAGAGCACCACCGAGAGAGTGGCCGGTGACGGTGATGTTGGCGCGGTCGAAGAGCGGACCTTCCTTCTCCTTGGCTTTGTTCAGTACAAGGTTCGTGAATGCACGGGCTTCGTCCAGCTGGGCGTTATGGCCTGTGACGATCATACCCAGATCAACTAGAGCATCCAGAGCCACGCCCTTCATCGACGTTTCGGTGCCGCGATGGGCGATGATGACCTTGCTCGTTGTTTTGTTGCGATATGCCGTACCTTGGTAGCCTGTCAAGTGGCCCCGTGTTGTGGCAATCACTTCGTAGTTAACGTTGTCAATCAGATGTCTATTCTTGCTCGGGTCGACCTCGTCAACCTGATAGTTCTTGTAGCTATCCTTGCTTAGAACCGCATGCTCACGTGTGGTGGTTTTCATTCAATAGCCTCCTTGGCCGATATCGTGACCGGAAAGAATTCATTTTGGAGTTCAGACGGGACTAGGGAGAGATCAGATACGCCAAATGGCGCTAGTTCCTTCTGACTATTTTTGTAGTTATTCAGATTAAAGTAGGTTGTTTCCTTTTTTTGAGACAAGAACTCGGCACGCCAAATTCCTGCATCAAGCGTTAGATTATTGACCTTCGCCAGGATCGAGACAGCCGTCAGGGACCATTTGCATACGCCGAGGTCGAAGTAGTCTTCATCGATCATGCCGTCGAGATATGTACTGCCTCGATAGAGGTTGTCTGCGCCTTTAGAGAAAGCAATATCGATGTGCTCCGAACTTGGAGGAATGCGCAATGGATTCATCGGGCCACCAGTAACGGGAATGCAGGAATCGTTGCTTACGTCGTATTGCGCGAATCCCCTAACTTCATCGAACGGGCCGGGCGCGCCGTCAATCGCTACGGTGACCTCATAACGTATCTTCGGGCTTGGATTTTTCTTGACGTCTGGTTTTGGATTGAAAATGTCGTAAGCGACGAAATAGACGAGCAGCGCAATGGCGAGCGATTTGAGCAGCATCGTTCTCATGGAATTTGCTCGGGGAAGCTGCATGCGGTGTGGAAGATGCGGCAATTGGTATCGATTGCTTTGCAACGCGAAAGTCCTGAATCGATGGCCTTATCCAATGTCGCTTCGGCACTGATACTTAGTTCCTTTTCACCGAGGATCATCGCCGCACATTCGTTGTCATATGCCATACCAAGCTCGCACTTGGTTCCGCCGTTCATTGCGCAATGCGCAAGAGCCCCTTGGATGGCGCGCTCTTTGCTGGATTCGCCCGTGACAGAACCCAGACTGGCCGTCGTCGTATCGGTGGCAATGGCGCCCCATCGTGAGACCCATCGCGGTGCGGGCGGTGTAGCGGGTCCAGCGCCATAACCCGGAATCGGTGCGCACCCGACGATTCCTTGTCCTGACGGCGCTGGCATGGGGTAGGACCCTGGCGCGCATCCTCCCTCCGCCTTTATCGACCCGCTGACGCATATCGCGCCAAGGAAAAAGCAAAGCAGCGTCGCGATTTTCGTCCCTAAAAGTAATGATTTCATTCATCCAACCTTTTGATGACGTCAGCGTGTGTTGATCCCGTAGGGCGCGTCGTTGCCAAGGGGTGATTAAAAGCTCCGGGATTCGTCGTTGCCTGAGCAGAGCCAGTGCTCGCTTGCGGCGGCGTATACGACCCCGCCGGCTGCCCCTGCGGCCCGGGCCGGTTTTTCGGATCGAGCGCGGAATACGACAGGAAATGGCCGGCCGTGCCCTGAAAGAACGCTGCCGCCAGCGGTGGAACGGAAACGATCAATACGGTCAACAGAAGACCGAGGCCGCCTTGTTGCAGCGCCTGACTGGACAGACCTTCGGGGTCCGAACCATAGATGGCATCGTTGACGAACTTCGATCCCCACATGGCGGTGGCGACACGCAACGACAGACTCAGCACCATGGCGCTGACCATGTTCAGTACCGCCATGGAGAACAGGGTGCCGATGCCGTACATCAGCCACTTACGGAACAGGTCTTTGGTCTGATCGAAGATCAGGCAGAGGATGAATAACGGCCCCAGCCCGATAAAGAGCGCGAGGGTGAACTGATAGAGGAGAAGCATCGCGCCAGCCGCCATGGGCGGGCTCGCTGTACCGAACCCGGCGAAGAGCATGGCGTGGGCTTTCTGCTCGCGGTTTTCGTCGTCGCCCTGGGGGACCTGCACCGCGTCGATAGCCGCAAGCGCGACCTGGGTATAGGCAAGATTTTCGTCGATGGCTTTGGAGGATTCCTCGTAATCGCCCGTGACCAGGTAGTTGATTTCCTTGCCCACATCGACGGTCAGGAATTCGTGCAGGTTTTCGCCGAACATCCCCATGGTCGTGGCGGTGACGACGATGAAGGCCGTGCGCGCCATCCGCTCGACGACATGGGCGACGGGTTCGCGGAGCTGGCCGGTGGTCAGGCGGTAGCCAAGGAGCATGACCCACAGAGTGGTCAGGACCAGGGCAACGCTGCTGGCCCAGGTCATGGTCCGGCGCATCAGGTCCATGCCGGTCGTGGCGATCTGGTGGTTCAGGTAGTTGTAGATCAGTTCGAAGAACAGGAAATCGCCCAGGTTCGCCGGATCGGCGAAGGCGATGGCTCCCATCGGTCCGAGAAACCCAGTGAACCCTTCCGTTAGTGCGTCCATGCCGTTCCCCTAGCTTCCGCGTGCGCTGTCCGGCACGCGTCCTTGAATGTGATTGTCCAGACTTACAGCCCCGGCACGGCCTTCAAAGCGGATACACGTACTCACCGCAAGTAGGCGATCGGCCAGCTTGCGGTGAGGTAAGCGGGGAGTGTCGTCAGGGCGGTGTCCCGGAGCTACGAGACGAATCTGAAAAAACGCGAGTAATTAATTGCTCGTTCCCAATTCGAGAACTTTGTCAGAACAGGCCTAGGGCGCCGGCACGACGGCGATCGCCTCGATCTCCAGAAGGAGTCCGTCCCGCGACAGCTTGCTGACCTCGACAAGCGTGCTTGCCGGTGGATGCCTGAGGTCGACGTACTTGTCGCGCGCCGCACGCAGAGACTTCAGCTGGCTCACGTCGGTAACGTAAATGGTCAGGCGGACGACATTGGCATAGGTGGCGTTGGCCGACTTGAGGGCGGCGTCGAGATTCGCGAAAACCTGTTCGGCCTGTGCCGCGAAATCGTTGGGACCGACAAGCTCGCCCTTCGCGTTGAATGCCACCTGGCCAGAGATATAAAGCGTCTTACCCGCAGCAGGCACTTCCACGACGTGCGTGTACCCGGTCGGTGCGGAAAGGGTGGGCGGATTGATGAAGCGAACGCCGTTCACGGGTGACGCCGGTGCGGCTTCTTTCGCGAAGGCGGTCGTGGCGAACATGAGCATCGTAAAGGCACAGAAGAACGACACGATCGAACGGCAAGACATGGCACGCTCCCGGGCTGACAGATCGGGGCAGGGTACCTTTATTCCCGGGATATTGCGTCGTTCCAGGACCCGTCTATGCCGCCGTCACCCGATTGCGTCCCGCGTGCTTTGCGCGATACAGCGCCGCGTCCGCGGATTCGATCAACGAATTCAGCTCCGGACTCGGCGATGCGGATACACCCACGCTGGTGGTAAAGGGAATAGCCTGCCGCGAGAACAGGGCAGGCTCGCCAGCGACGCGCGAACGCATGAGTTCGGCTAGTTCGATCGCGTGTTCGCTGCCGATCTCCGGCACGACGAGCAGGAATTCCTCGCCGCCGTAGCGTGAGAACAAGGCATTGCCGGGCACTCCCGCGGCACGGATGACATGGACGAAATGCTTCAGCACTTCATCGCCCGCCGCGTGCCCCCACTGATCGTTCACCGCTTTGAAATTATCCAGGTCGAACATCAGTACGGCGCTTGCGCGTCCGCGGTTGCGACAGTCGGCAATCAGCCGCGACCCTTCGCTGACCACGGCGGCGCGATTCAGCAGGCCGGTCAGTCCGTCGGTATCGGCGGCGCGTCGCAGGTCGTGGGTGAGCCGCTGCGCGAGCATCAGCGTGAAGCCCGTGCTCAACAGGAACGTACAAAGGATACCGAACAGATAATTGGACGTCGTGAGCAGGGTGGCCAGCACGACGTGCGATTCGATGTCCGGATAGATCGATGCACCCGCCCGGGCGATGTAGAAGAAGGTGTCCACGATAAAAATAAGCGCGGTGAACGCACAACTGATTCGCAGCTCCGGCGGCGCGCGCCGGAGAAGCAGCCAGACCATCCATGCATCCCAGACGATGCTCTTGAGGCCGAACACCGTGGCTTCCACTTGTTGCGCCGGCGGATCGATGAGAAACGCGACCTGTATGGCAAGGAAGAGCGCAATCACGGCCACCGGCCACCGCGTCTTCAGCGGATAGCCGATGTGATAGGCAATGCCCATGAGCATGAGGCCGTTGGCCGCGGCGATAAGCACGCTGCCGATAATCGTCGACAGGAACGTCGTGTTCTCATCGTAGCCCTGCGCCAGTCCGGCAAGCGTGAGCAACCAGAACGACACGGCCCATATGTGCAGCGCGAGCATGCCTCGCAGCACCATGCTGAGCAGGGTGAAACTAAGCGAGATAGTGACGCCTACCGCCAGGCCGATGATGCCCAGCGTATAGACGTCGAGATGACCGGCCGTTCCCATCGCGCCCCCTGTGTTCCCCCGGGGACCATATTACGGCGTAAAAGGCGTCTTCACGCCGGATCTTTGCGCTGACGCGAATCCGTCTCGCAGGACGAGGTCCAGTCGGCAAGCAGGGCGGGCAGGTGCTCCATGCTGTCGAACACACAGGCGACGCCGACCTCACGCAGAGCATCGGCCCCACTGTGTCCGGGGCCTCCCGGGCTGTAGCCGAATACGGTGGCGCCGGCCGCGACGCCGGCCGTGGCGCCCGTCACGGTGTCCTCGACGATCGCGCAGCGCTTCGGGTCCACGCCCAGCGCACTGGCGGCAGCCAGATAGACGTCGGGGTGCGGTTTGCTGCGTGGCGTTTCATGCCCGCTGAAAATCCTGCCCTCGAAGCAGTCGAGGATGCCGACCTTGGCCAGTTGCAGCTCGACCTTGCGCCTGTCGGCACCGGAGGCGACGGCGATGCGACCGGCAAGCTGCCGGTGCAAGGTGCGTACGGTCGACACCGCTCCGGGAATGGCTTCGAGATCGCGTTCCAGCGCCACGTTGCGGCGCACCCAGAACTGCGCCAGCCATTCCGGCGTGATCGAAAAGCCCGTATGGGCCAGGATGGTCGCCGCCTCGTCCTTTACCGCCTTGCCGATGAAAATGCGCATCGTTTCTTCGAGGCTGACCTGCCAGCCGAGTTCGCCGAGCATGTCGGCAAGCACGCGAGCCGTGATGGCCTCCGAATCGACGAGTACGCCGTCACAATCGAAAAGCACGGCATCGAAAGAAAATCCGGACATGGCGATCCATCTGCGGCCTGCTGGGGAGGGCAAAGGATAGCGCGCCAGGCCGGTTTCTTCGTGGACCGGGCTGTCCGGGGATTGTCGACCGGACCATTCGATTGCAGGATGCGTGAATGGACCTGCCTGTTAACCCGCTCGGTACGCTTGTCGCGGAAGCCTCTTCGTCCGGTCGCCCGTCACGCTTTTACGCCTGGCGTCGGCCGCTCGTATGGCTGGCGATCCTGACGGCTATCGGCACGCTTCACGCATTCCATTTTTACCTCAACGAGATAGCCAACCGCCTGCCTGGACGCTTCTGGCAACGCCTTGGCGAGGAGTTGACCGGGACCTTCAGCGCGGGCCTGCTGGTTCTTCCCGTGGTAGTTGCGGCGCGCTGGATCCGTGACCGCAACCCGTGGCCGCGCCGATACGCGTGGCATTTTGCGTCGCTTCTGGCCTTTTCCGTGCTGCATACCAGCGTGATCTGGGGATCGCGTAGCCTGATCTTTCCGCTGATCGGACTGGGTTCGTACGACTACGGTTCGATGCCCTGGCGCTATGCCATGGAGTTCGGCAGCGATGTGGTGGTCTATGTCCTGATCGTCTACATCACCTGGCTTCTGGACCACTATCGCGCCAGTCGCACTCGCGAACTGCGTGCGGCGCAGCTCGAAACGGCGCTTGCCGATGCGCGTCTCGAAGCATTGCGACTCCAGTTGAACCCGCACTTCCTGTTCAATGCGTTGAACGCCGTTTCGGCGTCCATGTACGAGCATCCCCGCGTCGCGGACGAGATGCTTGCCCGCATCGGCGAACTGCTTCGGGCGACGCTGAAAACGTCCGCGCAACAGCATGCGCTTGGCGACGAACTTCGCCTGCTGGAGCTTTATCTGGACATCCAGCGCGCGCGATTCGGCGATCGTCTGGATGTGCGTATGCATGTCGCACCGGGGCTTGCCGCGTCGAGCGTGCCGTTCCTGTTATTGCAGCCGCTGGTGGAAAATGCGGTGGAGCACGGCGGTGGCGCGGGGCGTCGCATCGATATTCGTATCGCCGGACGGGAGGAATACATCGAGTTCCTGGTGCGGGACAACGGCGATGGTTCGCCGCGCCATCGGGGACACGGTATCGGTCTGGGCAACGTCCGGGCCAGATTGAATCACCTGTATGGCGAGGCGACGGGTGTGGAACTGGCGCCTGCCGAAGGGGGCGGGATGCAGGTGCGGATCTGGTTGCCGTTGTCCATGGCCCGTGCGCCGTGACGCTGCGGGTTGTACTTGTGGACGACGAGGCGCCCGCGCGGGCAAAGCTGCGGCGTTACCTCGATACCGTGGACGAGGTCGTCGTCGTGGGCGAAGCGGGCAGCGGCAGCGAAGCACTCGCTGCGATCGCGACGCATCGGCCGGACGTGGTCTTCCTCGACATAGGCATGCCGGACATGGATGGCTTCGAGCTGCTTCAGGCGCTCGGCGAGCCGCTGCCGGCGGAAATCGTTTTCGTCACGGCGCATGGCGACTATGCGCTGCAGGCTTTCGAGGTGCATGCCTTCGATTATCTTTTGAAGCCGGTGAGCCCCGAACGTTTCGACCGTCTGGTGCATCGGCTTCAGGAACGCCTGACGCCGCGCGCCGATATGGGCGGCCGGATCGACCGGTTGCTGAACGCACTGCCCGCGCCCGTTCACTTCGCCGAACACCTGCTCGTCGAAGCGGACGGTCGTGCCGGGTTGCTGCCGGTCGATGGCATCGGCCATATCGAGGCGGATCGCAATTATCTGGTGATCCACGCCGATCGCGGGCGTTACCGTTTACGCGGCACTGTGGAACGTATGCAGGCCAGACTGGACCCGGCGAAGTTCGTCCGGGTGAATCGTTCCACGCTGGTCCGCCTTGCGACGATAAAAGAAGTCGCGCCGTGGCCGGGGGGCGAGTACCGGCTGGTCCTCGACGACGGCAGCCGGCTGACCTGGACGCGGCGTTACGTGGATCAGGTCCCGTCGAGCCTGCTGATGCGGGTCTGACCGCGGTCGCCGCGCGTTTCGTCCCCGCGCTGGGGAGGTTCGTCCCTGTTTGCGCGCCGCCGCGCGCCGCGTGAGCGCATGATCGCGCTGGCATCTTCGCAGAGGCAACGGACCCCCTATGAAACGACGTGACCTTCTCAAAGCCGCGATGGCGACACCGCTGCTGCTTGCGGTCTTACCCGGCGGACTGGTTTCCATATGCGCGGCGGCGGCGCGTGGCGCGGCAGGCATGCTTCGTTCGCGCGTCCGGCCGGGGGATGCGGGCTGGCCGTCGGTGGCGCAATGGGATCGACTGAACCGGGTCACGGACGGCCATCTGCTAAAACTGGAGTCGCCATTCGCGCATTGCGGTACCGATGGATCGGGTGCCTCGTGCAACGAAGCGCTCCAGCACATCAAGAATCCGTTTTATATCGGCGATCAGCCCGCGCTCACCCAGACCAGCGGCTGGGCGGATGCGTGGCTTTCGCAGCCGAGCGCCTATGCCGTTGCGGCAAGGAACGCATCCGATGTCGCTGCCGCGGTGAACTTCGCCCGCGAACACCATCTGCGTCTGGTCGTGAAGGGCGGCGGCCATAGTTATCAGGGAACCTCGGATGCGCCCGATTCGCTACTGGTGTGGACGCGGGCGATGAATACCGTGACGTCGCACGATGCTTTCGTCGCGCAGGGCTGCGTGGGCACCGCACCGCAGCCGGCTGTGACTGTCGGCGCGGGAGCGATGTGGATCGACGCCTACGATGCGGTGACGACCCAGGGAAATCGCTATGTGCAAGGAGGCGGATGCACGACGGTCGGCGTCGCGGGGCTGGTACAGAGCGGCGGCTTCGGCAGTTTTTCCAAGCAGTTCGGCACGGCGGCGGCCGGGTTGATCGAGGCCGAAGTCGTCACCGCCGATGGCGTCGTCCGCACGGCCAATGCGTGCACGAACCCGGAACTGTTCTGGGCTATCAAAGGTGGAGGCGGCGGCAGTCTGGGTGTGGTCACGCGGCTCACGCTGCGTACGCACGCGTTGCCCGAATTTTTCGGAGCGGTATTCGGGGCGATCCAGGCATCGTCGGATACGGCTTACCGGGCATTGATCGCCAAAGCGATCGAGTTCTATCAGGCCAGTCTGTTCAATCCGCACTGGGGAGAGCAAATGTCCTTGCGCGGCGACCGTGTCCTGCGTGTTTCGATGGTTTTCCAGGGGCTGGATAAAGCCCAGGCGCAGAAAACATGGCAACCCCTCATCGACTGGGTGAATGAGCATAAGGAATATTCCTTCGTCGATTCATTGAAGGTGCTGGTGCTGCCCGCCCGGCATTTCTGGGACGCCGAATTTTTCCGCGAGCACGCACCGGGCCTGATGGTCGCCGACGACAGGCCGGAAGCACCGCGCAATCGCGTGCTCTGGAAAGGGGACCAGGGACAGGTCGGCTGGTTCATTCATGCCTATCAGTCGATCTGGATGCCGGCGAGCCTGTTACGCAAGGACCGGCAGTCCGAGCTCGTCGATGCGTTGTTTGCCGCGGCGGGGAAATGGGATGTCGAGCTGCATTTCAACAAAGGGCTGGCCGGGGGAGGCGACGATGCGATTGCCAGGTCGCGCGATACGGCCACGAATCCCGCCATGCTTGAAGCTTTCGCGCTGGCCATCATCGGCAGTAGCGGCTCGCCGGCGTATCCGGGCATGCCCGGCGCCACGGTCGATATCGCCAAGGCACGGGACGATGCGAAGCACGTCGGTGCGGCAGCGGAGGCGTTGCGGAAAGTCGTGCCGGATGCGGGAGCGTACGTATCGGAGAGCGACTATTTTCAGGCGTCCTGGCAGTCGGCTTTCTGGGGCACGAACTATTCGAGGCTGGCAGCGGCGAAGCACAAGTACGATCCCGAGGGTCTTTTCTTCGTTCACCATGGTGTCGGAAGCGAGGGCTGGAGCGCCGATGGGTTCACCCGTACGACGTAGCCGGTAGCGCGAGCGAAATCTTGCGGTACCATCGGACACCATGAGGTTCCATGGTTAGTCCGGACGTCTTGAGGGGTTACGATGAAACGGTTCTTGGGAACGCTTGCGTTGACCGTCGCGCTTGCCGGCTGCCAGGGTATGGGCACCAAAATCGCGAAGCTCGACGTCGGTACCCCTCGCGAAGAGGTTGTCGACAGGCTGGGCCGTCCCGACGCCGTCCGCACGGTGATCGGGTTCGAAGTGATGAGCTACCTTAACCGCCATCGCAGCCGCTTCTCGTTTTCCTCGTCCGACTACACCGTGATCCTGAAAGACGGTCTCGTGACACAGTTCGGTCCCGGCCTGATCAAGCGCGATAGCAAGACCACGCTCGTCATCGAGCAATAAGCGATCAGAAGAGCGCGTCCACCAGATGGTGGACGATCGTCGACATGGGTATGGCGCTCAACCAGACCGGAACGAACGGCAGGAGTCCGCTGATCGCCAGCGCAGCCAGTCCCTGATAGTCGAACAGCATGAGGCGCATGTCGTAGACATTGCCGACGATCCCATAAAGATCCGTCGTCGACGAGAAGTCGGGACGTTCCAGGCTGGATGTGTCGACCGTCATCTGCGAAGTCAGCCATTGCGATTCGAAGGTCTGGCCCATGCGGGAGGCAAGCTCGCCGTAAAGGAACACGCCGTTCCGCCAGGTGACGAGAAGTGCGCGGCTGAACACGAGCGGCGGACTGGCGAAAACCAGGAGCATGACCGCCGCCGTGATGGCCGGAGTCATCTCGTGGCCGATGGGGGACGCGCCGAGGAGAAGCACCTTGTTCGCCAGCGTGCCCGCCACGACGACGCTCATCGCAAATGCCACAGGCGCGAAGATGCGCGGCGAGAAGGCGAGGAACTGCAGGCCGGCGGCGTGATCGGGATGAGCCGCGACGAGGCAGAGTCCCATGCGCGACAGTCGCCAGAGAAATCTCACCCAGATCAGCAGGCGCCAGAGCCACGCGAAGATCAGGCCCAGCATCATCGGAAGCGCCACCAGCAAATGCCACCAGCCAGGCAGCGAAAGTCCCTGCCGGTCTGCCGAGCGCTGCCATGCTGGCATGACGTCGGAGGGTACGACGGCCGCCAGTGCGAAAACCAGTATGTACACGAAGGCGAGCAGGAACAGCGATGGCCATACGCCGGCGCTCAGGCGCTTCGTATCGGCCGCGAGCACATCGAACGTTTCCATCTGCGAAGGGGGTATCAGCGACGACTCCCGGAAATGCCGGCCGATGGATTCCAGCCGCGGAAGAACGATGTACTCCGATGCGATAAACAACGGGGCGGCCAGCAGGAAGCGGGCATGCACGGCGATGTCCGTGAAGAACCCGAAATGGTCCCCATGGTCATGCATGCCGCCGTGAAGGCCGCCTTGTACGGCCGCGAGTATGGCCATGGGCAACCAGCCGACGGCCACGACGATGCCCATGCGCTTCCACGCCTCGACGCGATCTTCGCTGCGGATCAGCCGCATGCGCCGCAGCATGTCCACGTGCATCGCTTCGGCAAAGAGGATTCCAGTGTGCATCGAACGTCCCCGTGTGCCCCATCGCCGCAGCCTACGACCTCGACGCACACGTCCGAACCGAACTCTTACCTAAGGCTGCCCGGTAGATGTACCCGCATAAGTACTTTTGCGGAGACGGATTGCGCACAACTGCGCTATCCGCCTGGCGCCCGTCGGGCGAATCTCATCGCGTGACCGGACTGGAGGGCTTGCGCACGTGAAGACCATAACGAGGTGGCGGGTGCTGGCGTGGGTGTGCGCGATGATGCTTCTCGCGTTCGGGACGGGTGTCGCGGCCCAGGATGCGCAGAAAATCTTCAAAAACGAACAGCTCGATCAGTTCGTCGCGCCGGTGGCCTTATACCCGGACGCATTGCTGTCCCAGATATTGATGGCATCGACCTATCCGGGCGACGTGGCCGACGCGGCGGCGTGGTCGAAGTCGCATCCGGACGCGAAGGGCGACGCTGCCGTCAAACAGGTGGCGTCGCAGTCATGGGACCCGAGCGTCCAGTCGCTCGTTGCGTTTCCCCAAGTGCTGGCGCAGATGAGTGCGCATCCGGACTGGGTGCAGAATATCGGCGATGCGTTCCTGGCCCAGCCCGACGACGTGATGGCTTCCGTGCAGCGGTTGCGTGCGCAGGCGCAGAAAGCGGGCAACCTGAAGTCGAACGAACAGCAGAAGGTCGTCGTGCAGCAGTCGACGCCGCAGACCACGATCATCCAGATCGAACCGGCCAATCCGCAGATCGTCTACGTCCCCAGCTACAACCCAACCGTGGTTTATGGAACGTGGGCTTATCCCACATATCCGCCGACCTACTGGCCACCGCCGCCCGGTTACTACCATCCCGTCGCTACCGGCCTGGCTGCCGGGCTGGCCTTCGGCGCGGGTATCGCTATCGCCGATTCGCTGTGGGGCGGATTCGACTGGGGTCATCACGACGTCAATATCAACGTCAATCGCTACAACAACATCAATGTGAATCACCGGATTTCCGGTAACGGCAACGTCAACTGGAATCACAATCCGGCGAATCGCCGCGGTACGCCATATCGGGATCCGCACAGCCGGCAGCAGTTCGGCCAGGGTGTGGCCGGCGCGCAGCAGCGTCAGGATTTCCGCGGCCACGACGCGTCGCGCGACGCCAGTCGCCAACGTGCCATGCAGAGCTTCGATAGCCGCACGAACAACGGCGCGGCCGCATCGGCGCGGCGTCCGGGCGAGGGGCAGGGGACCCGCAATGCCGCGGGCGATCGCGCGGCGTCGCGGCCGAATGGCGGAACGGCTCGACAGACGCCGCAAGCCAATGCGTTTTCCGGTGTAAGAACGCCGGGCAGCACCCCCGAGCAGATCCAGCGCGGCCAGAACAGCATGAGGAATGCCTCGGCTCCTCGGCCCGACGCAGGCGCGGCTCGTCAGATCAATCGTCCCGTCCCCGCGCGCGGCGGCGGTTTTCGTGGCCGATAGGAGCGTGCGATGAATCGAAGCAATGCGAAGCGGGACGTGCGGGTGCTGGCGGCGGCGATACTCCTTGCGTTCCAGTGGCCAGCATGGGCCGCTGCGGCAGCGGCGAGCTATCCCACCGCGGACGCAGCCGCAGAAGCACTGGTGCAGGCGTTGAAGAGTGGCGACAAAGGCGCACTCGCGCATGTATTCGGAGCCAACTGGCACGACTACATACCGGTAGAAGGCGTGGATCGCGACGATGTCGACGCTTTCGTCGACGATTACGCACAGGCGCATCGTATCGACGACGCAAAAGGCGTCAGCCATCTGTCGGTAGGCAAGGAAGGCTGGACGTTGCCGATTCCGCTGGTGCATGGCGCATCGGGATGGTCGTTCGATACCCGGGCAGGGCACGACGAGATCGTCGCGCGACAGATCGGTCACAACGAGCTGTCGGTGATTCAGGCACTGCTTGCCTGTTACGACGCGCAACGCGATTACGCCACGACGGACCGCAACGGCGACGGCGCTCCCGAGTACGCGCAGAAACTACTGAGTACGGCGGGGAAGCACGACGGACTGTACTGGGCATCGGTCAAGGGCGAACCGGAAAGTCCGTTGGGACCGTACTTCGCTACGCCGCCAGATGGCGACGGCTATCTCGGCTACCACTTCCGCATCCTGACGGCGCAAGGCCCTTCGGCGCCCGGGGGTGCGTACGACTACATGAGCGGCAAACGGATGATCAACGGATTTGCGCTGGTCGCATGGCCGGTGCGATATGGAGAAACCGGCGTCATGACGTTCATGGTCAGTCACGATGGCCAGGTTTTCCAGAAGGATCTCGGGCCCACGAGCGACAAAGCCGCGACGTCGATCAAGCGTTTCGATCCGGATTCGAGCTGGACCGAAGTGCCCGCCTCTCCATGAACCCAGGAAGGAACACGCCATGAATCGCTGCATGCCCATGATTTGCGCCATCTTCGCGATGGCCGCGACAAGCGCCGCGCCAGTCTTTGCCGCCGGCCTGGATTGCACGATGCATTTCGATCTTTCGTCGTGGTCGCTTATCTATAAGCATGCCAGCGGAAAGGGCGTGGTGACCTGCAAGGACGGCCAGACGCTAAAGGTATCGATTCACGCCAACGGCGGCGGCCTCACCGTCGGCAAATCGAAGGTCACGGATGGCATCGGCGACTTCACCGACCTCGTGAGTATCGACGACGTCCTTGGCACGTATGCACAAGCCGATGCCAGCGCGGGGTTGCCAAAGAGCGGCGACGTTCAGGTGTTGACGAAGGGCACGGTGTCGCTTGCGCTGCACGGTGCCGGGGAAGGTTTCGGCATGGGCGTCAGCGTGGGTGGCTTCGTGATCGAGCGCGATAAGTAGTGAGGACGGACATGCACACTACGCCCGACTATACCTTCGAGATCCATTGCGTACCTCACGAGGACACGATCGAAGCAACGTGTTTTACCGCCGACGCAGTCATTCGCGACAGCTCGGGGAACGAGGTCCGACGTATCCAGGGCACCGTGAAACACAGCTACGCGGAGGCTGCCGAAGACGAGGCGGCGGCAGCGGTTCGCGACGCGTTGCGTGCGCTTCGTGGCGAGCCGGCAAAGCATCGCCGTTAAGTGCGGGGAAGCTATCGCCACCTCCGGTAGCGACGGAGCGCAATCCTTCGGCGGATAGTATTTCGAAGATATCGGGCTTCACTGGCCCGGCGTTTTCGCTTCCGGCAATGTCGAAAAAATCGTTGCCCAGTCGTCGCGCATGCTCACGACGTTGAAACCATAGTGCTTTGCCGAACTCAACGAATAGCCGTCTTTCTCCGCGTATGCGAACTCGCGTGTACCGTCGTCGTGATTGATGAGTAGCTGGAACGACGGCCCCTGCCGATCTTTCGAATAACGCATCATTGCGATATCGCCCGAGTTGCCGACGTTACCGCCGACGAAGATCGGTCGCGCGCCGATAGCCAGGTTGATGCCGGGTGGTTTGCCTTCCTTGTCGTTTACATGGTCGACCTCGCCTGTGTAGACGAGCACGCTGCGACCGTCGCGTTCGGAGAATTTCGTTTTCAGACTGCTGCCGATCACCTGTTGGGGCGGGATGCCGAACTGTGCGGCGGACAATCCACGCGTATACGCGACAGGCGTGCCGCTGGATATCCAGGTCTGAAAACCGTTCGCCCGAAGATAGGTAAGCAGTTCGATCATAGGGACATAGGTCAACTCGGTATAGGGTTTGCCGTAGCGTGGATTCTTTGCGCTCGACTGGACGCGGGCCATGTCGGCCGCGACTTCCTCCTCAGTGCGGTTATCGATGGCGGCGGCGACGATATCCGCCTGTCCCGCTTCGCCCGTGGCTGCTACGCCGGCCAGATCGGCGCGCAGCAAAGCGGCGATGGCGGGTTTCTTCTTCAGTTCGGGACGGCGTCCTACCGCGCGTTTGATGTCGCCGACGATCGGCAATGCAGCGGCGGGTACGGGCTTTTCGGTGATCAGCGTGCCATCCATGTCGAATACGGCGATGCGTTGTTCGGTGGGTACGAAGTTGCTGCCGCCTTGCAGCGTAACTTTGTCGACAAAGGCGACGATGGCCTGTTTGGTAGCGGTATCCTTCCATGAGGGAAGCGGGTCGGCGGCGAGAGCCGCCACCGTCCATGCGTATGCGAAGAATGCAAAGGAAACTTGCCTGCGTGTCATTTTTTTGCTCCGTGGGATAGCGCGTCGCCGATGGATGTCGAATGGGCCGGCTGGACAGGCAGCGTTCGATCCGCACCACGTGCTGCGTGCACGATGCGGTGGGTGGTATAGGGGGCAAGCAGGACGAAGACGACGGTGCCCGCCAGGGCGAAGTAATGGCGTCTTTCGATGCGATAGCAGTACATCGCTTCCGTCCCTTCGCCCGATTCCGTGTCGTGGAGCACCATGATGCGTATGCGCGAGACGTTGCCCAAGCGTAGTTGGTCGTAAAAGCGGACCAGTAGAACTACGGGGATCGATGGGTGGGATTTGCGCTGTCGACATCCGTGCGCGCGCCGGAAGATGTCGGGGCATCGGCGCGTGATGCGGCTGCCGGATTTCCCCATGTCCCTACGAATGACCGCGGTGTGTCTCGTGCTGATCCTTGGACTGGCGTCGGCGACATGCGTCGCATCCGCGTGGGGCGGCGATCCCGCAACGGCCGCCGCGACCAAACCGGCGAAGGAATCGTGGTGGAGCATGGTCCACGACCAGAAGGACGGATACTTCGACATGTCCCGCTGGTTGCTGCAGCACAAGGGCGCGCTGCTGGTTCCGATCATCGTGACCGAGCCGGCTGTCGGCAATGGCGGCGGCGTCGGCGTAGTGTTCTTTCAGCCGGCGAAACAGTCTGAGGAATCGAAAGCGAAGGGCGAACGGATTCCGCCGAATATCTATGGTTTCGGCGGATTGAAGACGGAGAACGGGACCTTTGGTTATGCGCTGGCCGGCGAGTTTCATTTCGCGGACGATCGCTGGCGCTATAAGGGGGCGGTCGGCAAAGCGTCCGTCAATCTGGACTTCTATACGCAGGGCCAGTTCCTTGCGCCGCATAAGATCGGCTACAACCTCGACGGGATTTTTTCGTTCCAGCAGGTTTCCCGTCGCCTCGGTAATACGCCGATGTATCTGTCCGCGCGCTGGCTCTACATCGACCTGGACAGCAAACTGAACATCGAGAGCGACCGGCAGTTCTTCACCCCCAAGGAATTCGCCAAGCGCTCGTCGGGTCTGGGCGCCGTTCTCGAATACGACACGCGGGACAACTCGCTCACGCCGTCGAAAGGCTGGTTGTCGATGGTAGAGGGGACGTTCTATGCGCCCGGTATCGGCAGCGATACCGCCTATCAGGCTTATCGCGCACATACGCTGGCCTATTTTCCGCTGGGCAAGTCCTGGGTGCTTGGTGCTCGCGTCGACTATCGCACCGTGCGTGGCAATGTGCCGTTTTACCAACTGCCATCGGTCGATCTTCGCGGTGTCTCGTACGGACGCTATCAGGACAGGTCGGTTGCGATGCTGGAAGCCGAGCTGCGCTGGAACATGACGTCGCGCTGGGCCGCGCTTGCATTCGGTGGCGCGGGCCGTTCGTGGGGTCGCAAGACGAATTTTGGCGATGCGTCCACGGAAACATCGAAAGGTGTTGGCGTGCGTTATCTGGTGGCGCGCCTGCTGGGCATGTACGTGGGTGTGGACTGGGCGTGGAGTCAGGGCGATCACGCGTATTACATCCAGGTCGGCAGCGCCTGGCGATAGCGCGCACGACCGGTACGATCAATAACGAGGCGAGGATTCAAGCGATGAGCGATTCATACGTCTATGACATGGTGCCGGCGGCTACCATCGACGGTCGCCACGATGCCTCTGTGGAGCTGTCGGCGCGGCGCACCGGCATGTCGTTCCAGCGCACGCGCATGAGTACCGACCGGACGCTGATGTCGGTGATGCGCACATCCATTTCACTGATCAGCTTCGGCTTCACCATCTCGCAGTTCTTCGCTCACCTGCGCGATTCGGCGGTTCTTGCGCCAGGAAGCCATGCACCGCGGAACTTCGGCATTGCGCTGGTGGCGTTGGGCATCGTCATGCTGTTTCTCGGCATCGTCTATCACTTGCGGTACATGGGCGTGCTACGTCAGGAGCGTACGTCGATGGTGCGCGGTGGACTGGTCCACGGCGATAGCCCTTATCCCGTGTCGCTGACCCTCATCGTCGCGACAATGATGCTTGCGCTGGGCCTGATGGCGATCGCGAGCATGATCTTCAAGATTGGTCCCTTCTCCTGATCGGCATCGCCGGATCTGACATCTTCCTCACCGGAGGTGCTGCTCTGAAGGTGACGACCAGAACGTCGCGGTGGGCTGGCTCGGAGGCATCGAGCGGGGTTACTGGCGTGACGCCGTGGAATACGCGGGGATCGTCGATCAATGCGCAGTCCAGCGGTCGGGTCAGGGTGAAGTCGCCGAGCAACCGGCCATCCGGGGCGTGGATCGTCGTGGTGCCGCTGGCGATGTTGTGCCGGTCGACCAGTAGTACCAGCACGTAGTCGACGCCGTCGCGATGACTGCCTTCGGGTGTCGGCTCGCCGGCAGTCTGTGCATTCGCCTCGATGCGGAACTGGTGTACCTCGATGTGCCAGCGCGGTACATCGGGCGCGAGGGCCCCGAAGAAATCGTGACAGAACCGGAGAATCGACCGCATGCTCGCGCTTGCCGCGATGGTGGACAGCACGGGTTCGAACCAGCGCTCGATATCGCCTTGCAGCGTGTTGTATTTCAGCGCCTGGTAATGCGCCTGATGCGGTTCCGGAGTGACGGGACCACCCGGTACGGCCGAGAACGTGGCATGCCTGCGCCGGCGATAGCGTCCATGCGCGGCGAGGTAGGCATCGGGTGCCAGGTCGTTCCAGCTTGCCGCGAATTCGTTCCAGTCGTTCAGTCCGCTTGCCCTGTCGAGCAGCGGACGCATCGCATTGTGGGTAACGAAGGCATACCCGTCATTACGTAGCAGGTCGAGCAGCGCCGGGACAGCCGGGGCGGAGAGCGTAGTCATTCGCCGATTATAGAGCGTTGTTTCGTTCGCGAGCTGCCCTGAACTCAGGGCAATTTGACCGGTGGCGGACGGTCGAGCGCCTGCAGCAACGGCTGATCCCGGCTGTAGACATCCGGCTTAAACGCGATATGCCCGTCGTCGGCTATGTCGACCGTCCAGTACGCCAGCAATACGGGGACGGAGGCCGGCAGGGTCACGTTCTGTGTCTTGCCGGCGGCGATGCGGTCGTCGATGGCGGCGCGGTTCCACTTCGTGTCGTTGTTGAATAGTAACTGGACCAGTTCGAGAGGTTTCTCCACGCGGATGCAGCCGGAGCTGGTGTCGCGTTTCTGCAGCGCGAACATTTCCTGGTGCGGTGTGTCGTGCAGGTAGACGGAGAAAGCGTTCGGGAACCGGATGACGACGCGTCCCAGCGAGTTGCCGGGTCCGGCATCCTGACGAAGGGTGATCCCGCGCGGATTGTTCCAGTCGACGCTGGAGACGGGCACCACCTGACCGCTGCCGTTGAGCGCGCGGATGCGGTTGTTTGCGAGATAGGCCGGGTTCTGGCGGACCTTGGGCAGTATGTCGTTCTTCAGAATTGTCGGCGGTACGGTCCAGGTCGGATTGAACGTGATGTAGGTGATCTGCGAACGGAAGATCGGCGTGCTTCGATAGGGCTTGCCTACCTGCACGCGTGAACGCCATACCGGCTTGCCGTCGCGATAGAAGCTGATCTTGTAGCCTGCGATGTCGACCACGACGAAGGTACCCTGAAGCTCGTGTAGCAGCCAGCGCGCTCGCTCGAGATTCACGCGGATCTGCTCGATGCGCTGCTGGACGGGTACGTTCAGTGCGGCAATGGTACTCGCGCCCACGCTACCGTCCGCATCCAGGTACTGATCGGCCTGAAAGCGCTTGACGGCATCGGTCAGCGGGCTGTCGAAGGTGTTGCCGGTGGCGAGCGTGGGATCGAGATAGCCACCCGCTACCAGACGCGTACGCAGCGCATCGACCCGCGCATCGGTCATGCCGGATTTGAGCACCGGACCGTCGGTGAGAATGGGCCAGCCGCCTTTGGCGGCAATATCGCGCATCCGGGTCAAACCATCGCGAAGGCTTGCATACAGCGCGTTCTGCGGCCGGGCCATGGCGTAGACCTGGTCGATGCTGCGCTCTTCGATAGCCGTCTGGATCATGGTCATCCCCTGCTGGGGATCGATGGCGACGGGATCGAAATTCCACGTGGCATCGAGGCTGACCGGATCGACCTTGCCGCGCGCGAGCTGCACCAGCGACGTGATGTAAGCCGTGGTGGCCAGCACATCGAACTCCGATTTCTGCGTCGGCGAGGCACTGGCCGGATCGAGTCCGTCGCGCAGCGACGTCAGCTGCGACAGCGAATAGTCCTCGGGGTTGAGACCGTCGTTGTCCATGGATCGGAGTCCCGCCAGCAACTGGTCGACATTCGTTTTGTCCGTCCACGCCGCGGTGTAATGCCTCTGCGCATAGAAATCGCCCACGGCTTTCCCCAGCGTGACATCGGATCGCGGCAACGGGCCGCCACCGATCGGCGTCATCTGCTGCATGCGCGCGTAGATGGCCTGTGCGACGGGGTCGTCGGCTGCCGGCGAGGCGGGTGCCGCGGTAACCGACGAACTGACCGCGGGTGCGACGATCGGCGGTGGCGCCGCTGCCGAACTGGCGGAGGAGGGAACCTGCGCGTGGGCGGTGAAGGCAAGACCCGCTGTGAGAATGGCGATGGCAATGCGGCGCGACACGAAGTTTTCCATAGACATGATCAATCAATTCCTGTGATTCGTGTGCATTGTCTCAGTTCTTCACATATATGAATGACTGCGACGTGACGACAATGTGGTCGATAAATGATCGGCGCGTTAGGATGCCTCCTGAGTTTGCCCCGGTCGGTTGCATGATTGAATTCCAACGTTCGCTCGCCGTTCTGGCGCCTCTGGCTTTGGTCGCCTGCTTCGCCCTCGCCACTTCCGCACGCGCCGATTCCCTTGGCGCTGCGCTGGCCCGCCTCGCTCCCTCCGCTGATCCCAAGGTGATCGGACTCGCTGTCCGGGCATCGGAATGCGCTCAGGGACAGGGCATGGCCCCGTCGGAGAAGCTCGCGGTGATCGATTATTCGAAGCCTTCGTCGGAACCGCGGCTGTGGGTGTTCGATACCGTCAAACGAAAGCTTCTGTTCCAGGAGCTGGTGGCCCACGGCCGCAATAGCGGCGACGCGCTTTCGACGCGTTTTTCCAATGCGCCGGAAAGCCTCGCTTCCAGCATCGGCCTGTTCCGTACGTCGTCGGCGTACGAGGGCAAGAACGGCTATTCGCTGCGGATGGATGGGTTGGAACCCGGTGTGAACGATCACGCGCTCGATCGTGCCCTCGTTATTCATGGGGCACCCTACGTCAGCGAATCCATGGCCAGGGCGGCGGGCCGCATCGGTCGCAGCTGGGGTTGCCCGGCGGTTCGCGTCGCTGTCGCGCACAAGCTGATCGACGCGATGAAGGACGGGCAGATGGTGTTCGCCTATTACCCCGACAGGCGCTGGCTTTCGTCCTCCGCGTTCCTCAATAAGTGCCCGGTCGGCCAGCTGGCGAAAGTCGAAACCACGCACGCAGGCGATACCGGCATCTGATCTCGCGTTAGAATCGGCGGAACCTAACCGTGGAATCGAGCATGAAACACGTTCTTGCGATCGCCGCCTGTGTCGCCCTTGCCGGCTGTGCTACGCGCGGCATGACGGATACCCTGCCCAAGCTCAGCAGCCATACGTCGAAGAGTGTCCAGGCGTATGTGCAGTGCGTCGAGCCGAAGTGGCAGGCGATCACGCCGAATGCCAAGGGCAACAGCAAGGACGACGAAGGCCGCATCACCGCCGACGACAGCAAGTCCAGCGCCCATGAGCGCATCGACGTCAAGGCCAGCGGCGCCGGCGCACAGGTCGTGATGTACGAAATCCAGAAGGGCAAGGGCGACTATGACGGTCGTTATCGCGAGGAAGCGATTTCCTGCCTCTGAAGCTCCGCGCTTCCGACTGAAGAGGCGACCTTCGGGTCGCCTCTCGTCTATTAAACGAGTCCCCACGGGCAAGGAACGCCATCGTGCACTTCGATACGCAATTTCGCCCCGAGCACGGGGACATGATTTTCGGCCTGAGCGCGACGATTAACCGCTACGCCTTTCCGCATCACTATCGATACGTCCTGTGTTGCATTCCGATGGGGCCGTTGCCGCATATCAGCTTCGTTGGCCGGTGTAACGGCATGCTGGGAAGTGCCGCCGACCCGCGTAGCGGTATCCGTTACATCGTCGAATACGGTCTGCGACGAGCGGGCAATATCACCATGGACGACGAGTCCACGATGCTTGCCGAACTGCATCGCCGCATGGGCATGCGCGACGCGGACGATCCGGCCTCGATGGATCCGAGGTTGCTCTACGCGTGCGTTTACCTGATGGACCTGTTCGACCATCCGAAGTATTCGATCGTTGCGCCACTTATACGGAACCTGGCCATCCGGACGTCGGAGCGAAACCAACGGTTCGCGCCCGCATGGAGCGTCGCCAACAGTACCTGGCTTGCCACGAAGCACATGAGCAAGTTCGCGCTCGAACAATTGCTCAAGGACAAAGGTATCCACTGGCGGGGAGCGCGCCAGGCGACCGTGCACTTCGCCCTCGACGGCCTGGACATGCGCCGCGTTGTCGACAAGACAGACCGTTCGCACGCGGGCGGCCGTCCTTCGGGACCGGTCGATATGTCGATGCCGGGTTACACCGGGTCCGAATTGCGCTATCTGTTCCGTCAGCGCGAGAAACTCGAGGGACTCGTCCGTTTCTATCTGGATAAACGGGAAGTCACCGCGCCCTGGGATACCGACCCCGAACTGTGGGGGTGCTACGTGCCGCGAACGGCGGGGCCGTCCCGCTAACCGCGATTGCTACTTGTCAGTGCGGTTGGGAATCACCACACTTTGTCGATCCTTTGGGGGAAGGGGCTATGGCGCGTACGTTCGTAATTGGCGTCAGGCTGCTCGCGGGCAGCCGCGAGGAGGACGTCGTGGAACGGATCCGCGAAGCCCTGAACATCGCCCGCGAAAAGGGGCTGATGACCCGCAAGGATGTCTATATTTCCCGTACCGAGGCTGGCCACATACTGGTCATCGCCGAACTCTCGTCCGTCAGGAGCATCGAGGCCATGGACGAGGACCCGGACCTGCAGGAAGCCGTCAGTCGCGTCAGCGGCGTGGCCGAGGCATTTCCGCTGCATACGCTGATCGAATTCAGCGCGTCGCGCGTGACATTCGAGGCGATCGGACCCTAGCTTTTTGTGATCTGCGTCTCGATAAGCGGTCAGCTGTGGCCGCAACTATGCGTGGGCGGCCGTGAGCGGTCTCATCGGGAGGCGATATGGAACTGACGCAATACCGACGTTCGCAGGGGCAGCAGGCAACCTACCTCGTGGAATACGGACCGGACGGTTACCAGATCAGTCGCGATGGACGGCTGCGACGAAGCAAACAGCTTGGCCCGGCCTGCCGACTGATGGGGCAGCGGGAGCGGGTGCGCGTGGCAAAGCAGTTCGCCATCGAGGACATCGAGCGTCTGATCGGAATGGAAGAGTAAGTCGGCAGGCCGGTTTCACCGATCGTGCACATAGTCCACCCAATGCTTCGGGGCATCCCCGCCAAGGAGCGCGCCATGCGTCCCGCCTATACCCTCGTTCTCGCGGTAGTCGCCCTCGCGGGCTGCGCCACGCAAAACCAGCGTCACACCGACATTCACGACGCGATGTCCAGCACGGTCTATCAGTATCAGGACCCGACCGAGGGCGACGCGACCCTGACACTTATAAGAGACCACGACCTGTGGGGAGCCGGGTGCTCCAGCGCTATCTATGTCGACGACAAGGTGGTCGCGGATATGGAGGTCGGTCAACAACTTACGCTGCACCTTCCCTCCGGTAGCCGAAAGCTGAGCCTCCTGCCGCACGGCGCCTGCGACGCCCCCCGGGTGGACGCCGACGCGACGCTGGGCACGGGCGAAACCAGGGTGTTCCGTATTTCGCCGGACGGGGGTAGTCTGACGGCTGAGAAGCACGCTCCGGGCTGATATTCCGTGACCCGTGTCGTGGCTTCGGACTATGCCGCAAAGGACGGGGAGGCAATCATGCATCGGCGGATCGTTGGACATTACTGCGTCGAAGTGCGAAGCATGCAAACGCCGGCTGGCGTGTACAAGTCGGCCTACATCGTCGAGCCCGCTGCCTATATCGGTCCGAAGGACTTCGTGATGATCTCCCTCCTCGACGATTTCGAAAATGAACGCAGTGCGGTAGATGCCGCCATGGGGCGTGGTATCAAACATGCCGAGTGGCTGGACACCGCCAGATCGGAACGTACTCGATGAAAAGGTATGCGATGAAAGCAGGGATGGCAGCGAGCTTTGCGCTCGCTTTGTGCGTTGCCGGTGTCGCCTTCGCCGGAAGCACGGTCCGGATAGGTTCCAGCGTGCTTTCCGTGGGCGACTCGGAAGGTAAGGTTTACCAGGTGGCGGGCAAGCCCTCGCGCACACGTCCCATCGAGGCGGCCGCCGGTGGCTACGAAGGTGACCGCCTCGACTACGACGTCGACCATAAGACAGTGCAGATTTTTATCAGGAACGGCCGCGTCGACAAGATCTTGGAAATCGATTCCTGACACCCCCGCGACAACCGGCCCGTGACGCGTATGCGACGGGCCGCCCCCCGGATTGCGCTACACAGGACGCCATCGGGCTTCTGTGCGGTTCGACGTGCGCACGCAACTCACGGGTTCACGACCAATCGCGGCATTTTCACGCCTAAATCATCGATTTGTAGGTCATCGCCTACAGACGGCACGACACGTACCTGCTTCACTACAGGTGCTCCTGATCGGGGTCGGCAGACCTCGGGCAGTGGGCAGTTAACCTCGATTGCCCCCCTTTAACGGCGCCCGAAACGGCGCCGCTTTTTTTGGTTCTTCACGCATGGTCGGGGAGGGCTCGGCTTCGCCATCGCGGTCGCCGTCGCGCTTGGACGTTGCGGGGAGAGCCGTCGGCCACCGCCCTCGACGCTCCGTCTCCACCGTCGCTCGGGAAGGGATAGCCGCTGCGCGGCTGGTGTTTTAATGGCTGCGCCCCGTCGCGCCCGCGCGGCGGGCGGGGGTTTTCGATTCGGCTCCTGCCTCAGCGAAAACGGCGGACCGTCCGGGTCCGCCCCCTTCGGGCCTTGTCCGCCCGCCGCGCTCGGTTCCGCAAGTCGCGTCGAGGGCGGTGGCCGACGGCTCTTCCGGAGGTTGCGGTCGCGTGGGGGAAAGCCGCGCGTGACGCAGGACCGGTGGTGACCGCGTCCGGTCCCGCCCCCTCACGTGCTCGGCTCGCGCTCTGTCCTCAGCAAACCGCCGTCGACGGTGCCGTGGCCGGGTTGGTCCTTGGGGCCGCCTTAGCCGAGGGCCGCGATCACCCACTGACGTAGCGAAGTGGGCGCTACGGCCCGCTCCCGCAGGGACGGCGCCGAAGGCCCCAAGGGCCAACCCGGTCGCGGCTTCCTCGAGCCATGAGCGTGAGGCGACTGTCCTCGACCAAAGAACGACGAGCCGCACGAGATCGTCCCCGCAGTGCGCGAAGAACTTTGTTGGGGCGTCCCTGGTTCTCGCAAAGCGTCGCAGGATCTGAGACGACGCGGCTCTACAACGGAAGCCCTGTCTGTCGTCGAGCGCACTCCGTGGCTGCCTACCTTTCCACCCTACGTTCCGACGAGGGCGACGCTGTCGTCGGAACGGCACTCGACGGTCATGCGCTGGCCAGTCGCCTTACCGCCAAGTACGGCGATCGCGTGGCATCCGCGTTCACCGTCTTCGGTAGGGAAGGCGCGTTCGTGCCGCTGCCCGACGACCTTCCCGAGAGTCTGGCCACCGCGTTGCGTTCGCGCGGCATCGACCGTCTGTACAGCCATCAGCGGCAAGCGTGGGACGCCGCGCGCGCCGGCCGGCACGTACTGGTGGCCACGCCGACGGCATCGGGCAAGACACTCTGCTACACGTTGCCGGTGATCGCCTCCGTGCTGGAAAGCGGCGGAAAAGCGCTTTACCTGTTTCCGACCAAGGCGCTTGCGCAGGATCAGGTCGCCGAATTGCTCGACATCAACCGAGCCGGCGACCTTGGCGTGAAGGCTTTTACATTCGATGGCGATACGCCCGGCGATGCCCGACAGGCGATCCGGCTGCACGGCGACATCGTGGTCAGCAATCCCGACATGTTGCACCAGGCCATCCTGCCGCATCACACGAAATGGGCGCAGTTCTTCGAGAATCTTCGCTATGTGGTTATCGATGAAATCCATACCTATCGCGGCGTGTTCGGATCGCATCTGGCCAACGTGCTGCGCAGGCTCAGGCGCATCTGCGCGTTTTACGGTGTGCGTCCGCAGTTCGTGCTGTGTTCGGCCACCATCGGCAATGCGACGGAGCATGCGCAGGCGCTGATCGAAGACGATGTGATCGCGATCGCACAGAGCGGGGCACCGAGTGGCGACAAGCACGTGCTGCTATGGAATCCGCCCGTGATCAATCCCGACCTGGGTTTGCGCGCATCGGCCCGCTCCCAGACGAACCTCATCGCGCGCGTCGCTATCAAGGCGAAGCTGAAGACGCTGGTGTTCGCCCAGTCGCGGTTGATGGTGGAGGTGCTGACGAAGTATCTGAAAGATGTTTTCGACCACGATCCGCGAAAGCCCGCGCGCATCCGTGCCTATCGCGGGGGGTATCTGCCGACCGAGCGGCGCGAGGTAGAGCGCGAGATGCGTGCGGGCAACGTGGATGGCATCGTATCCACCTCGGCGCTGGAACTGGGTGTCGACATCGGTAGCCTGGATGCGGTGGTGCTCAACGGTTATCCCGGTTCGATCGCTGCAACCTGGCAGCGTTTCGGTCGTGCGGGACGCCGCCAGCAGCCGTCGCTGGGCGTGCTGGTGGCGACCAGTGCGCCGCTGGACCAATACCTGATGCGCCATCCGGCCTTTCTGACGGAGGCGAGTCCCGAGCACGCGCGTATCCAGCCCGATCAGCCGCTGATCCTGCTCGATCACATCCGCTGCGCGGCGTTCGAGCTGCCTTTCGTGGGCGGCGATACGTTCGGGCCGGTCGATGCCGGGCCGTATCTGCAGGTACTGGCCGAAAGCGAGGTGCTGCACCGCGAAGGCGACCGCTGGGAGTGGATCGCCGACAGCTATCCCGCCATAGCGGTCAGTCTGCGGTCGGTAGCCGATGGCAACTTCGTGGTCGTCGATCGTACCGGCGGACGGCAGACGATCATCGCCGAGGTCGACTATTCGGCAGCTGCCCTGACGCTGTACGAAGGCGCGATCCACATGGTTCAGTCCGTGCCTTACCAGATCGAAAGGCTCGACTGGGAAGGGCGCAAGGCGTATTGCACGCGCACGCACGTCGACTACTACACCGATGCCATCGACTACACCAGGCTCAAGGAACTGGAGTGTTTCGATGGCACGAAAGCGGGCGAGGGAAGTGCGCGGCATGGCGAGGTCCATGTGATCCGCCGTGTATCCGGGTACAAGAAGATCCGTTACTACACGCATGAAAACATCGGTTACGGCCCGGTGAATCTTCCCGATCAGGAATTGCACACCACGGCGGTATGGTGGCAGTTGCCGCAAGCGATGCTCGACGAGGCTTTTCCTTCCCGCCAGGCGGCGCTGGACGGATTTCTTGGCGCAGGGTATGCGTTGCACACCGCGGCCATCGTTGCCGTCATGGCCGAGGCGCGCGATCTGCAGAAAGCCGTAGGTAGTGGCGAAGGCGAATGGTCGGCCCATGTCGATGCCAGTGGCCGTGGGCAGGTTCGCGCGCCGGATGGTGGACTGGACAGGATCGATACGCTGGAGCGTTTCCTGCCCACTGTTTATCTCTACGACAATTTTCCCGGTGGTGTCGGCCTGAGCGAACCGTTGTTCCATCGGGCGGCGGAGCTGATCCGGCTCGCGCTTGCTACGGTCGACGGCTGCGAATGCAAGGCCGGCTGTCCCGCGTGCGTCGGGCCGGTGCTGGCCGCCGACGAGCATCGCGAGGAAACGCCTCGCATGCTCGCGGCACGCGTGCTTCGTCTGCTCGGTGCCAACGCATGAGCGAACTTGCGCTTCGTTTGGCGAGCTTGCGTCGCGAGGCCGGCGCACCCGTCACGTCGACGGTACGCCCATCGGTGCCTGCGCGACCGGACATCGACGCTTTGCGCCGGATGGCCGGAGTACGGCAACGGCTCGGCCTGCCCGTGACGACACGCAGTGCGAGCCGCGATGTTCCCGGCGACGAACTCGCGCCGGGTCTGCGTTATCTGGAGCAGCGTTTCGTGTGGCCCGATGCGCCGGCCATACTCGATCTGTCCTTCGCAAAAATCGAGCCCGCCGCACGCCATCGCTTCGTGCATTTCGACACGGAAACCACGGGTCTTGCCGGTGGTACGGGCACGCGCGCCTTCATGATCGGAGCGGCGGACTGGCACGGTGAAACCCTGCGCGTGCGGCAGCTCTACATCACGGCGATGAGTGCCGAACCGGCGATGCTGCGTACATTCGCGGCGTGGCTCGACGAGGAGACCGTGCTGGTCAGCTACAACGGAAAATCTTACGACGCCCCCTTGCTGGCCACACGCTATCGCCTGGCGCGGATGACGAATCCGCTGCTCGGGCTGCCGCATGTGGATCTGCTGCACCCGATGCGGCGGCGTTATCGTCACGTATGGCCGAACTGTCGCATGGCGACCGCGGAGCGCCAGTTGCTGAATGTCGTTCGCGAAGACGATCTGCCCGGCTCCGAAGCCCCGCGTGCATGGCTGACCTATCTGCGGGGCGGACCGTCGACCGATCTCAAACGCGTCGCCGCGCACAATCTTCAGGATGTACGCAGTCTCGGTGGCTTGTTGGTGAAGGCACATGCCTGGGCCGATGACGAAAAATAGACGGGTTGCCGCGCAATCTTGATCACTGACCTCTTTGAACAGCTGGAGGCATTCGGCGATGAGTGAGGAAACCAAGCCCTGCGATCACGACGCATGCAATTGTCGCGTGCCGGCGGAACAGGAATATTGCAGCGAAGCCTGCAGGTTGGCCGTGGAAAGTCAGGCTATGAGCGGTCAGTGCGAATGCGGCCACGCCGCGTGCCAGCAACGCATCAAGTCATGACTCCACGAGGCGATACCATGAAAGACCAGGGCAAGCAGCCCAACTCGGGTTATCCGGAAGAACAACTGAAACCCTCGCGCGGCAAGCCGAAGCTGCCGGGCGAGGGCGGTGCGACCGAGCCGCAGAATATGCCGAAGAAAAAGCCGGGCAAGCAATCGTCGGCGTGATGTCCGGCTCCTGCACAAGCAAGCGTCGATCAAGCATATCGACGCTTGTGCAGATTACGCCGCCTTGCGCAGCAAGCTGCCAACGCCGGCCAGCGCGCCTTGTACCGCGACGTCCTTGTGATCGGCGCTCATCGCCACACCTTCGGCACGGACGAACTCGATTTCGTTGATGCCGAGGAAGGCGAATACGGCCCGCAGGTAGTTTTCCTGGAAATCCAGGCCCGCTGCTGGCGTGCCCTGGCTGTAAATACCGCCACGCGACGAAGCGACGATGAGACGCTTGCCGCCGGCGAGGCCTTCAGGGCCGTTTGCCGTGTAGCGGAATGTCTTGCCGGCGACGGCGATGCGGTCGATCCATGCCTTCAGCGTGCTGGGGATGCCGAAGTTGTACATAGGGGCGCCGAGGACGATGACGTCGGCGGCCAGGAACTCGTCCATGACCCGATTGGCCTCGATGGAGGCGGGATCGGCGGCGTCGGCGACCGGCGTCCAGTGGGCCAGCGGCGCGGCGGCCAGGTCGCGGTAGACGACCTCAAGGTCGGCGTGGTTGTTCTTGAATTCCGCGACAACGGCCGCCGTCAGGCCGCGCGACACGGAATGGACACCCAGAGCGCTGGAATCGATATGCAGAAGTTTCATGACGTTAATCCTCGTTGCCTGGCCGCCGTGGCGGTATGGCAACGCACGATACTCGGCAGACAATGCAACGATTAGCCCGCCCGATGTAGACTGATCGTTCTGAATGGGAAACGATGGGATCGCGATGGAAGGGGCACTGCAGGATCTGAACGATCTGTATTTCTTTGCGGCCGTGGTGGAGCACGGCGGTTTTTCGGCGGCGGGCAGGGCGCTCGGCATTCCGAAATCCCGGCTGAGCAAACGTATCGCCCAACTGGAAGATCGTCTGGGCGTCCGCCTGCTCCAGCGCACCACCCGCCGTTTCGTGGTCACCGAGATCGGCGAGCGCTTCTACGCGCATTGCCGCGCCGTGCTGGAAGAGGCAAGGGCGGCGCAGGACGCCGTCGACGAATTGCGAACCGAGCCTCGCGGCGTCGTCCGGGTCAGTTGCCCGGTGTCGCTTGCCCAGCATGTGCTGGGGCCGATGTTGCCCGCCTTTATGCTCGAACACCCCAAGGTGCAGGTTCGCCTCACGGCGACCAACCGCCGCGTCGATCTGATCGGCGAAGGCTTCGATGTCGCTATCCGCGTTCGCGAGAAGCTCGACTCCGACGCGACGCTGGTCCTGCGCAGCTTTGGCTACGCGCGCAACCTGCTCGTCGCCAGTCCGAAGTTCCTCGATACCCATGGCCGCCCGAAGACACTGGAAGACCTGGCCGCGCTGCCCGCGCTTTCGATGTACGAGCATGAAGGTGCGCAGGTCTGGGAACTGGTGGATTCCCAGGGAAAGAAGGCCGCCGTGGAGGTTCGTACGCGTCTGATCAGCGGAGATTTCTCGGTGCTGATGAGCGCGGCGCTGCAATGCTGCGGCGTCGCGTTGATGCCGGAAGACTACTGTGCGCCGCTGATCGGCTCGGGCGAACTCGAATGGGTACTTCCCGAATACAGCACCGCGCAGGGCACGTTGCACTTCGTCTACCCCAGCCGCCGTGGCCTGCTGCCGGCTATCCGCAGCTTCGTGGATTTCCTCGCCGACCGTCTTCCGCAGGCGCAGATGGACCAGCACAAGGAATGCGAGAACGCCAAGAAGAAGCGCGGCTTGCGCTGAGGCCTCTCGCCTCCGAAAGCCCTCGTGCTAGCATGGCGGCACGGGGGCGCCATTTGGCCGTCCAAATGTGAAGGCACAATGCAGATCGATACCAAGCTGCCGAAAGTCGGCACCACGATTTTCAGCGTCATGAGCCAGCTCGCGCTCGAGCACAAGGCGGTGAACCTGGGTCAGGGATTCCCCGACTTCGAGCCACCCGAAGCGTTGCGCGATGCGATCACCCGCGCCATGGCCGAGGGTAAGAACCAATACGCGCCGGGCATCGGCATTCCGAAGCTGCGTGAACAGATCGCGCTGAAGACCGAGCGGCTCTACGGTCATCGGGTCAGTCCCGATACCGAAGTGACCGTGACTTCCGGCGCGACCGAGGCATTGTTCGCCGCGATTGCCGCCGTGGTGCGGGCTGGCGACGAAGTGATCGTATTCGACCCGTGTTACGACAGCTACGAGCCCGCGATCGATCTGCAGGGAGCGCGGGCGGTCCATATTCCGCTGACGTTGCCGGAATTCGGTATCGACTGGCAGCGTGTTCGCGACGCGGTCACGCCGAAGACGCGGATGATCCTGATCAACTCGCCGCATAATCCGTCGGGTGCCGTGCTTTCGCGCGCCGATCTCGACGAGCTGGCCGCCATCGTGCGCGACACGAGCATCCTCGTGCTCTCCGACGAGGTCTACGAGCACATCGTATTCGACGGTGCCGAACACCAGAGCGTGCTTCGTCATCCGGAACTGGCCACGCGCAGCTTTGTCGTGTCGTCGTTCGGCAAGACCTACCATTGCACGGGCTGGAAGGTCGGTTATGCCATCGCGCCGAAGGCACTGACCGCGGAATTCCGCAAAGTGCACCAGTACCTGACGTTCTGCACGTTCAGTCCGGCGCAGTGGGCTTTCGCGGAATTCCTGGAATCCAGCCCCGAGCATTATCTTGAGCTTCCGGCCTTCTATCAGGCCAAGCGCGACCGGTTTCGCGAGTTGCTCGCACCGTCGCGCCTGAAGCTGCTCGACGTGCCCGGTGGCTATTTCCAGTTGGTCGACTACACGGCTATCCGCGACATCGACGATATCAATTTCAGCGAGTATCTGGTCCGCGAAGGCGGAGTGGCAGTGATTCCGCTGACGCCCTTCTACGAGACGGCGCCCGACACCCGGCTGGTCCGGCTATGCTTCGCGAAGAACGATGCGACCATGGAGGCCGCCGCGGAACGCCTATGCAAGCTCTGACCATCTCCCTTGTGCAGGGCGCTACGCGCTGGCACGACCCGAAAGCAAATCGCGAGTACTACGGGCAACTGGTGCGCGGTGCCGTATCCAGCGATCTGTTCGTACTGCCCGAGACCTTCCTCTCCGGCTTCACCAACGACACGCTCGCCAACGCCGAAACGATGGATGGCGAGGGTGTTGCCTGGATGCGTTCGCTGGCGGCGGAAGTCGGCGCCACGCTGACGGGTAGCCTCGTCATTCGCGAAGGCGAGACCGTGTACAACCGCCTGATCTGGGCCAGCCCGGATGGTTCGCTGTCGTATTACGACAAGCGTCATCTGTTCCGTATGGCCGGCGAACATACGCGCTATGGCGGCGGCAACGATCGGCTGGTCGTCGAGCTGAAGGGTTGGCGCATCCTGCCGCAGGTCTGCTACGACCTGCGTTTTCCCGTATGGCTGCGCAACGGTCGACGCGAGGAAGCCGAGGGTGGCATGGACTACGACCTTGCGATTTTCGTCGCGAACTGGCCCGCTCCGCGTCGCCAACCCTGGCGCACGCTGTTGCGTGCGCGAGCCATCGAGAATCTGGCCTATGTCGTCGGCGTCAATCGCGTCGGAACGGACGGCAACGAGCTTCCTTATGCCGGCGATAGCGTCATCGTCGATCCGGTCGGCGAGCCGTTGATCGAGCTGGGGCCGCAGGAGCAGGTCGTGACGGTGACGCTCGACCCGGCGCCGCTGCGTGCTCATCGCGAGCGCTTCCCCGCATGGATGGATGCGGATCGCTTCACGATCGGCTGACGCCGCTCTCCGTGGGAGCGCACGTGCGCGCGAAAGCCAACGAAACGGTGAAGCAGGGCATGACTAACGTGTCGTCGTGCCTACGTGGCCGCGCGGAGCTGTTCGGATGTTCTCGCGACAACCCCATGCATCGCACTGGGTCCCTGCCTGCGCAGGGACGACGTTGAGGGGGGAAGCGGTGACCGGTGTTACTTCGCCGCGGTGAAAGGCACCGCTTGACCGATATGCGTTGCCTTGCGCCAGGCGGCAAGATGGTCGGCGATGCCGCTACCCGTGTCGATCTGCGGTTCGGATGGCGTGAGTGTGTCGCGCTTCTCCCAGCCTGCGATCTCCGTGCGTGCCTGCCCGAATGCCTCGATGAAGTCCGGCGTCGCATTGAGTCCGTCGGCCAGCCAGGCGCGGCCGAAGTACGTGATGTCCGAATCGACTCCGCAGCCGAACGAGGTGCGATCGCTGCGTGCCGACGTGAGCACCAGCGTTCCGGGACCGCGCAATTTCGGGACGAAGCCGCCCGAATAGCAGGCGTTGACCACGATTACTTTCCAGCGGAAGCGATGTTTGGCCAGGATGTCGGCGAGTCCGTCGGGATCGAGCTGGTCGAGCGGTAACGGGTCCATGTCCACCAGCAGCGAATGATCGTCGCCGCCATGCGTGGTCAGGTAGAGCAGCAGGATGTCCTCGTCCGGATGCATCACGGAGGCCAGTCCGTCGAGCGCGCCTTCGAGATTGGTCCAGCTTGCCAGCGGCCGTGTGGACAGCGTGTCGGGATGGTTTTCCAGGACGAGCGTATGCGCGGCGCTTCCGAAGCGATGCGTCATCAGGGTGTCGAGGTATTCCGCTTCGTTGCGGAAGACATCTTCGGAGGCGTCGGCCGCGAACGCGATGGCGTAGACGTTCGGATGGCCCGGCTCGCGTGGCGCCAGGTGGGCCAGCGCCTTACGCAGCTCGCTCGGCTGGCCGGTCATCACCTGCTCGGGCGTGGGGCCGTCGCTGGGCCATTGCTCCGTCTGGACGGTGTCGTCGTCGGTCTCGGGTGAGGTCGAGGCGGGGGCAGGCGCAGTCGCCGCCGGCGTGGCTACTGCGGTCCGTTCCGGGACGGGCACCTCGGGCACCGGACTCAGCCGGGCGACCGCCAGCATGACAAGGACGCCGGCGGCGAAAGCCAGAAGGACCGGAATGGCGCGACGTGCGCCCCGTTCAGAACGTGATGGCATCGAAGTCCGCCACGGGCGTGTGATCGGCGGCGGCTGGTAGCGGCTGCGGGGGGCGAACCAGCCAGGTGGTACGCATGCCGGCTTCGCGGGCGGCGTCGAGTTCGGCGGTGATGTCCGACAGGAACAGGATGTGATCGGGATTTTCGCCGATGGATTCGGCGATCCGGGCATACGACGCGGTCTCGCGCTTCGGCCCGGTTTCCGTATCGAAATAGCCGGCCAGCAATGGCGTCAGATCCCCGCTCTCGCTGTAGCCGAAGAGCAGCTTCTGCGCCGCCACCGAGCCGGACGAATAGATGTACAGGTGCAGTCCGTCGGCGCGCCACTCGCGCATGCGCTTTGCGACTTCCGGATACATGTGCGAACGATACTCCCCGTTTTCGTAGCCTTCCCGCCAGATCATGCCCTGCAGCGCTTTCAGCGCCGTGGATTTGCGATCTTCGTCGATCCAGCGAAGCAGCAGATCGATGATTTCCTGACGTGACGCCTCGACAATGCCGGCTTCTTTCGCCGCCTCATGCAGCCAGTGCTGCACCTCGGGCGTGTCGGCATGGGTTTCCACAAAGGCCGGCAGGCGCTTGCGGGCGTACGGGAACAATGTGTCGCGCACGAAGTCGATCGAGCTGGTGGTGCCCTCGATATCGGTAAGAATGACGCGGATTTCTGACATGGGGAGGGCCTGCGGGTCGGACGAACCCGCAGGATAAACGAGCGTCGACGTCTAGGATACGGCGGCGACGGCAGACGCGTGCGGCGTCATGCGGGGAAAGCGGTCGGCGATGTCCTCGCCGGTGAACGTCGCGACCCAGCCATCCTTGCTGGTGAAAAGGCGAATGGCGACGAAGTAGGGCGATTCGCTCATGTCGAACCAGTGCGGCGTGCCGTCGGGGACGCCGATCAGGTCGCCCTGTTCGCACAACACCTCGTAAACACGGTCGTCGATGTGCAGTGTGAACTGGCCGGCGCCGGCCACGAAGAACCGTACTTCGTCCTCGCTGTGCGTGTGCTCGCTCAGGAACTTCTGGCGCAACGTCGCCCGGTCCGGGTGATCGGGTTTCAGGCTGATGACGTCGACGGACTGATAGCCCTCGCTGCTCATCAGGCGCTCGATGTCGCCGCGATAGGCTTCGATGACTTCGTCCTGCGTCGCGCCGGGTTCGATCGGTTGCCTGGCTGCCCATTGTTCGAAACGGACGCCTACCTTTCCGAGCGCCGCCGAGATATCGGCGTGACTGTTATGGATGGCAACGGGCGCTTCGTGTTTCGTATCGTCGTAAATACGCAAACGGCTCATGGGGAAAGCCTCCGTAGGTCGAGTTCGCAGCCCAGCAGGAATTCGAGGGCTTCGAGATGGCGGCGGGTCTCGGGCATGTCGCGGCCCCAGGTATAGATGCCATGCCCGTTGATCAGGTAGGCGTAGAGCGGTTTGCCGCTGTCGATCCATGCGTCGACCTGGGCAACCAGTTCGGGCATGTGCTGGGTGTTCGGGAAGACGGGGATATCGAGAACGCTTTCGTGTGTCGTATAGCCCGCGATCGCTTTCTGCAGTTCCCAGCCTTCCAGGCGAACGACGCCATTTTCGGCGAACAGTCTGGAGGCGACGCTCTGCGTGCGCGAATGCGTATGCAGCACGGCGTTGGCATCCGGATAACGGCGGTAGATCTGTGTGTGCAGGGCGGTTTCCGCGGACGGTCGCGCCTCCGTACCGACGGGCAGTCCGTCCATGTCGACGGTCATGATGTCGTCGCGACCGAGTCGGCCCTTGTCGCGCCCGGAGATCGTGATCGCCGCCAGGTCATCGTTGAGCCGCATCGAAAAATTGCTACTCGTCGCTGGAGTCCAGCCGAAGGCGGCCAGGTCGCGCGCGGCATCCGCGATGGCGTCGGCGCGCTCGGCGAACAGGATCGGATCGATAGGGTTATGGGCTTTCGACATGACTATTTGGACGTCCAAAACGAGGCCGACTATAACATGGGGCTGGTGGGTGTCTGGCCAGACGAAATCGGGAATGCGAGCCATTCTCGCAGGCTTGCCCGTGGCAGGCGTACGATTTGCGACGGACCGGCCGCGTGAGCAGGCCGGCATACCATCGACGGAGGTTTACCTATGTCGCAACACGATCAGAATAATGAGGGCCGGCGCCGCTTCCTCAAGGTGGCCGCAGGTACCGTGGCCGCTGCCGCCGTGGTGGGCGTCGTCCCGCGTATGGCGCTCGCTGCCGATCTGCCTCACCTCGCTACCAGCGACCCGACCGCCGCGGCCCTGAAGTACGTAGAGGACGCCGGTACGTCGACCGATCCGAAGCATAAGGCCGGGGACACCTGCGCTAACTGCAATTTCTATCAGGGCAAGGCAGGCGACGCGTTCGGTCCCTGTCAACTGTTCCCGGGGAAGGCGGTTGCCGCTAAGGGTTGGTGCGTCTCGCACGCCGCGAAAGCGGCAGTCTGAGTTCGCCTCAAACCAGAAGGCCGGCCACAGGCCGGCCTTTTCTTTGCCCGTAAGAAAGTACGGGCAGAAAATGCTGCCCAAGCGCGCCAGGCCGAGGAGCTGACCCGCCTGACGCGTTGGGCGGCAATCCGGGGCCCACTGCCAAGTAAAACCCGCGGAACCGGGATGATACTCCTCCCGGGACGTGACCGGCCAATGGCAGCTAAATGACTATGATTCATGAATGTGAATGCATTTATATTCATGCACTTGCATCATTAACCTGCTGCCATTCAGAGCTTGCTGTTACCCCGGCGCAGGCGGCTGTGCTTCCAGCCATAGCCCATGTACAGAGCCATACCGAGCACGGTCCAGACCGCCATCAGCGTCCAGTTGTACCAGCTCATCGTAAAGAGCAGTGCGATGCAGCTGAGGATGCCCGCGATGCACACCACGGGAGCCCAGGGAACGCGAAATGTGCGTGGAAGATCGGGTGCCGTTTTGCGCAGGATCAGCACGCCGGCGCACACCGCGCAGAACGCGATGAGCGTGCCCATCGACGTCAGGTCGCCAAGCACGTTGAGCGGGAACACCGCCGCGAGCAATGCGATGCCGAGACCGGTGATGACGGTATTGATGTGCGGCGTGCGGTACTTCGGATGAATGGTGGTGAAGACCTTCGGCAGCAGACCGTCGCGTCCCATGATCATGAAGATGCGCGGCTGCGCGATGATCATGACCAGCACGACGGACGACAGGCCGATCAACGCGCCGACTTCAACCACACCGCGAAGCCAGCCGAGTTCCGCATGGCTGCGGATGGCGGTGACGACGGGCTCGGCGGTGCCGAGTTGGCCGTACGGCGTGAGGCCGGTGAGCACCGCCGCCATGGCGATGTAGAGGATCGTGCAGATACCGAGCGAGGCGAGCGTACCGATGGGCATGTCGCGCTGCGGATTTTTCGACTCCTGCGCTGCCGTGGATGTCGCTTCGAAACCGATATAGGCGAAGAACACCATGGCGGCGCCGCGCAGCACACCGTGCCAGCCGTACTTGTCGCCGCCCTGGCTTTCGGGAATGAACGGATGCCAGTTGCTGGTATCGATGTGGCGTGCGCCGACGATGATGACGATGACGATGAGCGCGACCTTCAGCAGCACCATGGCCATATTGATGCCGGTGGACTCGCGGATACCGACGTAGCAGAGCCAGGTCAGCGCCAGAACGATGCCTACCGCCGGCAGATTGAACAAGGCGCCGGTAGCGACGAGGTGCCCGTCGACATAGTCCAGTGGCGCGTTGGTCAGGAAGGGTGGGATGTGGATGCCTACATGGTCGAGCAGGCTGACGAAGTAACCCGTCCAGCTGACCGCGACCGCCGAAGCCGATACGCCGTATTCGAGTACGAGGTTCCAGCCGATGAACCAAGCGGCACCTTCGCCCAGCGTGGCATAAGCGTAGGAATAGGCGCTGCCCGAAACGGGGATCATCGAGGCGAACTCGGCATAGCACAGTGCTGTGAACGTGCTGCAGATCGCCGCCAGAATGAAGGAAAGAATGATCGCGGGACCGGCGTGATCCGCGGCGGCAACGCCGGTGATGACGAAGATGCCACCGCCGATGACGGCGCCGATGCCAAGCGCGGTGAGGCCCCAGGGGCCTAGTGTGCGGCGAAGCGCTGGACCGTGCGCGTCGTCGGGTTCGGCCTGGGGAGCTTTCTTGGCGAGTAACTGCTGGAGCATGGATAGCCCGGATAATGATGAACGTGACGAGGATAGCCGCAAAACGCGGATCCGGAATGAGAAGGGCCGGCACGTATGCCGGCCCTTCCTTGTCTGCCGCTTACGCGTTGTGCTTGCGTAGCTTGCTGTGGGTGTAGCCGTAACCGAAGTAGATGATCTGGCCGATGACGATCCAGCCCAGCATCAGGCGCCAGTGCTCTTCGAACGCCTGCCAGAACAGGTAGACGCAGGCGAGGGCACCGATGACGCAGATCGGCCACACGAACGGTACGCGGAAGCTGCGCTTCAGGTCCGGACGGGTGTAACGCAGGATCAGCACGCCGACGCACACCGTGGCGAAAGCCAGCAGCGTACCCATCGAGACCAGTTCGCCGAGCACGCTGACCGGGAACAGGCCAGCCATGGCCGCGGCGGCGACGCCGACGATGATGGTGCCGATGTAAGGCGTACGGAACTTCTGATGCACCTTGCCCATGGCCGGGGGCAGCAGGCCGTCTTTGGCCATCGAGAAGAAGATGCGCGGAAGACCCATCAGCATGACGAGGATGACCGAGCTGAGACCCGTGATCGCACCGAGCACCACGATAGCCTTCAGCCACGACAGCTGCGGATACAGACCCAGTGCCGTAGCAACCGGCTCGGGTGTATTGAGCATGCGGAACGGAGCGATGCCGGTGAGTACCAGGGCCACGGCGATGTACAGCACCGTGCAGACCGCCAGCGAACCCAGAATGCCGATCGGCATATCGCGCTGCGGATTCTTCGCTTCGCCCGCCGCGGTGGAGACCGCGTCGAAACCGACGTAGGAGAAGAACACGATGGTCGCCGCACGGAAGATGCCGCTCCAGCCGAACGTACCCTCACCCTCGTTGGGCGGGATGAACGGATGCCAGTTGCTGGGATTGATCACCTGGATCGCGAAGGCGAGGAACAGCAGGATAACGGTGACCTTGATCGCGACGATGATCGAGTTCACGAAGGCCGACTGCGTGATGCCGACATAGCACAGGCCGCTGAGCGCCGCGATGATGACAACGGCCGGCAGGTTGATGATTGTGCCGGTGGCCTGGATGTGGCCTTCGACGAACTTGAACGGCGCCGATGCAAGCTGAATGGGTAGGGACAGATCCGTTCCCGCCATATGTCCGATCATACCGAGCATCTCGTTGAAATACCCCGACCAGCCTGCGGCGACGGTCGCCGCCGCGAACAGGTATTCGAGCACGAGGTTCCAGCCGACGAACCAGGCGACGAATTCGCCGAGCGTGGCGTAAGAGTACGAATACGCGCTGCCCGATACCGGGAGCATTGCCGCGAACTCCGCATAGCAGAGGCCGGCGAGTGCGCACGCAAAGCCTGCGATGATGAAGCTGATGACAAGGGCGGGACCGGCGTGCAGGGCGGCAGCCTGACCGGTGATGACGAAGATACCCGCACCGATGACGGCACCGATGCCTAGCATGACAAGGTGGCGTGCGGTAAGGACGCGTTTTAGTTCGCCGTTGCCGCTGTGTGCGCCCGTCTCGATGTGTTCGCCCGCATCGACGTGCGGCGCGGCCTCGATAGGATGCGTCGCGAATAAGTTTTTCAGCATGTTACTCCCCTACAGCCGTGTTGTTGCCTTTTCTTATTAAGACCGTAACGCACGCCACGGCCGGCTCGCCCAAGCCCGGAGGCGTTGACGGGGCACCATAGCCTAGCGGGGCGCGACGGTACAAGCTGCAATGCGGGCAGACACAAGGCCTGCGGGCTTGCAATCGGAGGCGCCGACCATGACTTGCGGCGGTTGCGAAATGTGCTGGATGTCATCATCAGAAGACCATGTTCACGGCAGCCTGCGGGCTGACGTAGCTGGCGGTGTTGCGTCCGGCGACGTTGAATTGCACGCCTGCGATGATTCCGATCGTCGGGCTGATGTGATATTCGACGGCTGGCGCGAGGCTCCAGTCCGACTGGATCGGAGAACGGAAGCTTTCCGCGGCCAGTCCGGGCATGCGCTGCCCGGTAACGCTGGTTGCGCCGGCATGGCTCCAGGCCGCTTCCATCACCAGTACCCAGCGAGAGTCGACGCTGTATTCGACGGCCGCCGATGCGGAAAGCGAGTGACCCGGCCGTGCCCTTCCGCGGAAATCCGTTTCCGTGCCATAGACGCTGGTTCCGTTGACGTCGACCTTCGGCGGTACCGGGCTCCAGCTCACATTGGCCCGCCAGCGAAGCGGGCGTCCGTTGGGCATCCAGACCACCTGCTGGCCCAGGAACGAAAGCGTGCTGCGCTGCGCGCCGCTGCCCGTGCCATTGAGCGGGTTGGTATCGAGTCGGTGGTAGGCGCCGGTCGGGAAGCGATGGGCGACCGCGACGGCGAATGCAGGGCGCGTGCCGTCGGCGTTCGGTGCCTGCAACAGATAGCTGAAGCGCAGGGACGTATCGCCCATACGCGTTCCGTTGCTGTGGCGGCCGTCGGTGTATGCGTGTACCGCATTCAGCGTGACCTGCGCGGTCAGGCGCTCGCTGACGCCATAACTGATGGGCAGTGCGACCTGCCACTGGCGCGTGGACGAATCCGTACGGTGCCGGTCGCCGCGTGAGTCGTATAGACCGGTGGTTTTCGTGTGGATCAGATAGGGCTCGATGTTGAACACGCCCACGGGCAGCGCGTTGGGATTCGGCGTAATGAGTGGGCCGGTGAAATTGACGCCATCCAGCGAATGTTCCGCAGCGGCGCTCATGGGCAAGGCCATCAGGAGAAGGGCAGGCAAGTACTTCTTTGGGTACATCGACGTTTCCCTACGTATGCAGCGCATGCTGCGAAAAGGGTGCGCATCGTGCGCATGAGTCGATGCTAGTTAGCGGAGGTCGTGTCCCGATATCAGACTAATCTGAATTTCCATGCCAAAATTGCACTGACAAACAAGTAGGGCTTTGCGTCGGGCTATGAACGATTTATCCCACCTGCGTTTTTCGCTGGCGAGCTATGCCGTGCGCTGGCCCGAAGAGACGGATACGCTGCATTTCGCGCAGTTGCTCGATGTCGGCGTGGATGCATTTCATCGCGAACACACAGCAGCTCACTTCACGGCGTCGGCCTGGCTGGTAAGCGGCGATAGCCAGCGCGTCCTGCTGACGCATCATCGGAAGCTGAATCGCTGGCTCCAGTTGGGCGGTCATGCCGATGGCGACGTGGACCTCGAGCGCGTGGCGCTACGCGAGGCGCAGGAGGAATCCGGCATCGATGCCCTGCGTTCCGAGCCGGCCATGTTCGATGTCGATCGCCATCGCATTCCGGCGCGAGGCAACGAGCCCGAGCACTGGCACTACGACGTCCGCTATATCGTGCGCGCGGACGACGAGCAATTCGCGGTTGGCGAAGAGTCGCTGGATCTCCAGTGGCGCGACATAACGGCTATCGCCAACGATGAGGCAAGCGATGCATCGCTCCGGCGCATGGCGCGGAAATGGCTGGAGCGGGACGGGGGCTAGGCCTCGTTCGCCGCAAAGCGGGACGGAGCCGGGTGGATCGTTCCACAGTGTCTGCAGGTGCGGGCTTCGAGAGAACGATAGAAACGATCGAACACGGGCGGAAAGTCCGATTCGATGCTATCGAGTACGAAATATTCTTCGAATAACAGATGGTTGCAGTGTTCGCAGAACCACAGCAATCCATCCCGTTCGCCCGCCAGGCGGCGGCGTTCGATGACCAGTCCGATCGAGTCGGGCATGCGCTGGGGCGAGTGCGGGACACGTGGCGGCAGATAGAAAAGCTCGCCCGCGCGGATGGGGATGTCCTTCGGTTGCCCCTCGTCCTGCACCTTCAGCACCATTTCGCCTTCGAGCTGGTAGAAAAACTCCGGCCCCTCGTCATAGTGATAGTCGGTGCGCGCATTGGGGCCGCCCACGATCATGATGATGAAGTCGCCGTCGACGATGCACTTGTTGCCCACGGGAGGCTTCAGCAAGGCGCGGTTTTCGTCGATCCAGCGCGTGAGGTCGATGGGAGGCAGCAGGCTCATGGTCGGAGCGCCAGGAAGTACATGCGCGAAAGATACCGTCTTTTGCTTTTTTGTGTAGGAGCAAGGCCACTTGCTCCTTGCCAGGCGCTGACGTACAACAATCGGTCTTGCCTGCGGTCTTGAGAGCGGGGGCTCTGCCGTTGATTCGTTCCTACTACCAAGCCAAAGACGGCGAGGGCGTGCGATACGCACCGCTCGACGGTCGCGTGGACGCATCGACCGTGGTCGTCGGCGGCGGTTTCGCCGGACTCAATACCGCGCTTGGACTGGCGGCCCGTGGCGTGCGCGATATCGTACTTCTGGAAGGCGAGCGCATCGGATTCGGCGCGTCGGGGCGTAACGGCGGGTTTGTGTTCGCCGGTTATTCGCTGGGCGAGCGCGCGCTGCTGGAGAAGGTCGGGGCCGAAAAGGCCCGCGCGCTTTACGGGCGCACCGTGGCGGCCGTCGATCTGATTCGCGAGCGGATCGACAAGCTCGGCATCGAATGCGACGCCGTCGACGCGGGCGTTATCTGGGCCAACTGGTTTCGCGATCCCGGGGTGTTGCGGCAACGACAGCAATTGCTTGCGGAACAGTTCGGTACGGACTGGCAGTGGCTTCCCGCCGATGCGATGCGCGAGTTCGTTCGCAGTCCGCGTTACCACGACGGTCTTTTCGAGCGTAACGCGCTGCATATCGATCCGCTTGCTTATGCGCGCGGGCTCGCACGGGTCGCCGCGGCTACCGGCGTGTCGATTCACGAAGGCAGTCCCGCGAGCTGGCTGGAGCGACGTGGCGAAGGATGGACCGTGCATACCGCGCGAGGTGCCGTAACCGCCAAGCACGTGGTGCTTGCGTGCGGCGGATATCTCGCGGGGCTCGATCGCAAGGTCGATCGTTCGGTGCTGCCGATCGCCACCTATGCGATGGTGACCGAACCGCTTGGCGACCGCCTGACGGAATGCCTGCGCACGCGCGCCGCTGTTTACGACACACGCTTCGCATTCGACTACTACCGCCCTCTGGCCGATACGCGTCTGTTATGGGGCGGTCGCATCTCTATCCGCAATCGTTCGGCGCGTGCCGTGCAACGGCTGCTTCGCCACGATATGGGCAGGGTGTTTCCGTCGCTGGCGGACGCACGCGTGGACTATGCGTGGTCGGGCCTGATGAGTTACGCCCGCCATGAAATGCCCCAGGTCGGCGCGCGTGCCAAAGGACTCTGGTACGCCCAGGCGTTTGGCGGTCACGGCCTTGCGCCCACATGCGCCGCCGGCGAAGCGCTGGCCGACGCTATTGCCTCGAACGAAGATGGCTGCGAAACCTTCGCGGACTTCGGGCTAGTGTCGACTTACCGCCCTCTCGGTTATCTTGCGGCGCAGGCCAGCTACTGGAATGCGGAGATGGCCGACTGGTTCAAACGGCGAGTGGAAGGGTGAGCATGACGCAGGAAATTAGCTGGACCGATTTCGAAAAAGTCCTGATGGTGGCGGGTACGGTGGTGCGCGTCGAAGTATTCGCGGAAGCGCGCAAACCGGCATACAAGATATGGGCGGACTTCGGGACCTATGGCGAGCGCAAGACCAGCGCGCAGGTCGCTGGCATCTATAGCCCGGACGAACTCGTTGGTCGGCAGATCGTTGGCGTGATCAACTTTCCCGAAAAGCAGATCGGCCCGTTCCGCTCGCAATTCCTGCTGACGGGTTTCCATACCGACGAAGGTGTCGTCGTCACGACGACGGAGCGGCACGTGCCGAACGGTACGCGACTCGCCTGAAAGTTGGTTTTTCATGCACTACGGGGAAGGGCTCGGCTTCTGAAGAACCAAAAAAGAACCCGCGGATGGCCGCGGGTTCTTTGACTGCTTACAGCGCCTCGAACACACCCGCGGCGCCCATGCCGGTGCCGATACACATCGTCACCATGCCGTACTTCTGCTTGCGTCGACGCATGCCGTGGATCAGCGTCGCGGCGCGGATCGCACCCGTGGCGCCCAGTGGATGGCCCAGCGCGATGGCGCCACCCAGCGGATTGACCTTCGACGGATCGAGACCGAGGTCGCGGATGACCGCCAGCGCCTGCGCGGCGAACGCTTCGTTCAGTTCGATCCAGTCGAGCTGATCCTGCGTGATACCCGTCTGCTTCAGTGCCTTGGGAATCGCTTCCTTTGGACCGATGCCCATGATCTCGGGCGGAACGCCCGCGACCGAGAAGCCGACGAAACGGGCCAGCGGTGTCAGGCCGTAGTCCTTGATCGCCTTCTCGCTGGCCAGCAACAGCGCGCCGGCACCGTCGGACATCTGCGAGGAGTTACCCGCCGTGACCGAGCCGCCGAACTGGCCGTTACGGAATACCGGGCGCAGCTTCGAGAGAACCTCAATGCTGGTGTCCTTGCGCGGACCTTCGTCGGTATCGATGATGCGGCGGTCTTCGTGGACGCTGTGGTTGCGAATGTCCGGATAACGGTCGTCCAGCTGGAACGGCGTGATCTCGTCCCTGAATTCGCCGTTGGCGATGGCGGCCAGCGCACGCTGATGGCTTTGCAGTGCGAACTGATCCTGGTCTTCGCGGCTGACTTTCCAGCGCTCGGCGACTTTCTCGGCCGTGATGCCCATGCCGAAAGCGATGGCGCGGTTTTCGTCGTTCTCGAAGAGCGCGGGATTCATGGCGATCTTGTGGCCCATCATCGGCACCATGCTCATGCTTTCGGTGCCGCCGGCCAGCATCAGGTCGGCTTCGCCGAGACGGATGCGATCCGCGGCCATGCCGATGGCCTGCACGCCGGACGAGCAGAAGCGATTGATGGTGACGCCCGGCACGCTCTGCGGCAGGCCGGCCAGCAGTACGCCGATGCGCGCCACGTTCATGCCTTGCTCGGCTTCGGGCATCGCGCAGCCGATCACGGCGTCGGCGATGATCGACGGGTCGATGCCCGGCGCCTGTTCGATCACGGCGCGAATGACGTGGGCGAGCATGTCGTCGGGACGGGTATTGCGGAATACGCCACGGGGCGCCTTGCCTACCGGGGTGCGGGTGGCGGCGACGATATAGGCGTCTTGAACTTGCTTGCTCATGGTTATGTCCTGTCAGAAGGGAGGTCGATGGGAATGTCTGCGCGCGTGGCGCGTCAGTTCCGCAGCGGCTTCCCTGTCGTCATGGTGTGTGCGATACGAGCCTGGGTCTTTTCGGTCTGGGCCAGTTCCACGAAATGCCGACGTTCGAGGGCGAGGTACCACGCCTCGTCCACCAGCGAACCGCGTTCGATACGACCGCCCGAAAGTGTGTCGGCGATGCGGCTGGCGATGTCGATGTCGTGCGGCGAGGCGAAATAGCCTTCGGCCAGATTCGCGAGCGAGGCCTTGAACGTGGCGGTGCCGACATCGCCGGCCACCGGAATCGCACGGGCGGGCAGCGGCGGGCGATAGCCGGATTCGGCCAACGCGGATGCCTGCTGTTTCGCGATGTAGAGCAGTTCGTAAGGATTGAACACGACGACGTCGTCATCGCGCAGCAGTCCCATCTGTTTGGCTTCAAGCGCGCTCGCCGACACCTTCGCCATGGCGATGGTTTCGAAGATCTTCTTCAGGTATTCGAACGGGTCTTCCGGATTGGCCTTCGCCGCGCGCACGGCGAATTCCTTCAGGCCGCCGCCGGCCGGGAGCAGGCCAACACCGGCCTCCACGAGGCCGATATAGCTTTCCAGCGCCGCGACCGTGCGGGCCGAGTGCATCTGGAATTCGCAGCCGCCGCCAAGCGCGAGGCCGCGGATCGCCGCGACCACGGGCACCAGCGAGTACTTGATGCGCATGCTGGTCGCCTGGAAGTTCGCAACCATGGCTTCGAACTGCGCGAGCTTGCCGGACTGCAGCAGACCGAGCGCGCCCTTCAGGTCCGCACCGGCCGAGAACGGCTCGGCGGTCTGCCAGAGCACGACACCCTTGAACTGTTTCTCGGCCTCGTCGATGGCGCGCTGCACGCCGTCCAGGACGAAGTCGTTGACGGTATTCATTTTCGTCTTGAAGGAGATGACGCCGATGTCGTCGCCGTGGCTCCACAGGCGCACGCCTTCGTTTTCCCATGCGGTGGTGCCCTGGTCGAAAGTCTCGCCGAGGAGCGGATCGGGGAACAGCTGGCGCTTGTAAACCGGGTGGCTGGAGCGCGGCTTGTCGGCCGACGCACTGGCCGAATACGAGCCGTCGGCGCCGTGCACGCCCTTGCGGCCGTCGGTGACCCAGGCGGGCAGGGGCGCATGGCTCATGCTCTTGCCGGCGGCGATGTCTTCGGCGATCCAGCCGGCGACTTGCTGCCAGCCGGCGGCCTGCCAGGTCTCGAAGGGACCGAGCTTCCAGCCGTAACCCCAGCGGATCGCGAAATCGACGTCACGTGCGGTCTCGGCGATATCGGCCAGATGGAACGCGCTGTAGTGGAACAGGTCGCGGAATACGGCCCACAGGAACTGCGCCTGCGGATCGGACGACGCGCGCAGTTTGCCGAACTTCTCGGCCGGGTCCTTGACCGCAAGGATCGCGGCGACCTCGTCGGACGCTTTCTGTTCGGAGACGCGGTAGTCCTGCTTCGCCAGGTCGAGGACGACGATGTCCTTGCCGGCTTTGCGATAGAAGCCCGCACCGGTCTTCTGACCGAGCGCGCCCTTTTCGATCAGGCCGGACAGCCAGACGGGCGCCTTGAAGTATTTGTGCCACGGGTCGTCCGGCAGCGTATCGGCCATCGTCTTGATGACGTGGGCCATCGTGTCCAGGCCGACGACGTCCGCGGTGCGGTAGGTCGCACTCTTAGGACGACCCAGGGCCGGACCGGTCAGGGCGTCGACCGTGTCGAAGCCGAGACCGAACTGTTCGGTGTGATACATCGTCGACAGGATCGAGAACACGCCGATGCGGTTGCCGATAAAGTTCGGCGTGTCCTTCGCATAGACCACGCCCTTGCCGAGCGTCGTCGTCAGAAAGGCTTCGAGGCCGTCGAGGACATTGCGTTCGGTCAGTCGCGTCGGGATCAGCTCGACCAGGTGCATATAGCGCGGCGGGTTGAAGAAGTGGACGCCGGTGAAGCGGTGACGCATCTCTTCGGGGAGCGCTTCGGCCAGCGCGTTGATCGACAGGCCCGAGGTGTTGCTGGCCAGTACGGCGGTCGGCGACACGTGCGAAGCGATCTTCTTGTACAGATCCAGCTTCCAGTCCATGCGCTCGGCGATGGCCTCGACGATGAGGTCGACGTCCTTCAGCTGGTCGAGGTCGTCCTCGTAGTTCGCCGGGATGATAGCGGCGGCGCGGGTCTTGTCCGCCAGGGGGGCAGGCGAGAGCTTCTTGAGGTTCTCGATCGCCTTGAGGGCGATGCCGCTCTTCGGGCCTTCTTTCGCGGGAAGGTCGAAAAGCACGGTTTCCACGTTGGCATTGGTCAGGTGAGCGGCAATCTGCGCGCCCATGACGCCGGCGCCGAGTACCGCGGCCTTGCGAATGCGTAACGGTGTTGCGGTCATGGTGATCTCCGGTAATGCAGACACTTGCGAGGAGGAAGTCCGCGGTCAGCGAGTGGCCGTGGATGATTTGAAGGAGGGGTTGCGCATGCCGGCGGCGGCGAAGCGGATCAGATGCTCGGCGGCCTGTTCGCGGTGGTCGCGCTCGGCGACGTCGTTCTTGCGCTGGATGATGCCGAAGTCGGCCATGGCGTAAGTGAGCGCGCCCGTAACGATGTCCAGGCGCCAGTAGATATCTTCCTTGGCCAGGCCGGGCAGCAGCCGGCCGAACTCGCCGGCGAACTGACGCAGCACGTGGCCGTAGTTTTCGGACAGGAAGCGCCGCAGTGTTTCGTTGTGTTCGGCGTAGGCACGGGCCAGTACGCGGACGAACGCGGCGCCGCCGCCATCCGTGCGGGACAGGTCCAGGGCGGGACGGATATAGGCGTCGAGAACGTCCTCGAGCTGGGTTTCCGGCTTGCCGGCAATGCGGGCGAGAGCGGCAAGGCGGCGTGTATTCAGCTCGTCGAGACGGCGACGGAATACTTCCTCGATCAGCTTGTCCTTCGAGCCGAAGTGGTAGTTGACCGCGGCGAGGTTGACCTTGGCCGCCGCGGTCACCTGACGCAGCGACGCGCCGGCGAATCCGTGGGTGGCGAACAGGGCTTCGGCCGCGCCAAGGATGCGTTCCTTGGTGGTGCGTTCCCGGGAGGCGAACGGTGAGGTGCTCATGTCGGGTTCCTCCAGCGAGATACGGGTCGTATCAAACGATCGTTTGAGAATACGCCCGCCCTGTGCGCCGGGTCAAACTTGAGAGGGTTCGCCCTGCAAATGCCTTGCGATTGAGCTAGAATCTGTCAAGATTTCGTGAGCTAAGTACGTCATTCGCGACGCGTTTGGCCTCAAACTACTGGTAACCGCCCCAATGGGGGGCACCCTTCATATTTTTCCCGGAGCAGACCCGTATGGCGCTGGAGCGCACCCTTTCGATCATCAAGCCCGACGCCGTCGCCAAAAACGTCATCGGTGAAATCTACTCGCGCTTCGAAAAGGCCGGCCTGAAGGTCGTCGCCTCGAAGATGAAGCACCTGTCCCGCAAGGAAGCCGAAGGCTTCTACGCCGTGCACAAGGAGCGTCCCTTCTTCAATGCGCTGGTCGAGTTCATGATCTCCGGTCCGGTCGTGATCCAGGCGTTGCAGGGCGAGAACGCCGTGCTGGCCCATCGCGACCTGATGGGTGCCACCAATCCGAAGGAAGCCGCGCCGGGCACGATCCGCGCCGATTTCGCCGATTCGATCGATGCCAATGCCGTTCACGGCTCCGACTCGGCCGAGAATGCGAAGATCGAGATCGGTTACTTCTTCGCCGAGACAGAAGTCTTTCCGCGCTGAGCAATGACGTGAATCAGGCTGCAGACAAGGTCAACCTGCTCGACTTCGATCGCCAGGGGTTGCGCGACTACTTCGCGCAACTCGGCGAGAAGCCTTATCGCGCCGAGCAGGTGATGAAGTGGATCTACCATCGTCTCGAAAACGATTTCGAGAACATGACCGATGTCGGCAAGAGCCTGCGCGAAAAGCTTGCGGCCGTGTGCTACGTCGGCCCGCCGAAGTCGATGTTCGACAAGGCGGCGATCGACGGCACGCACAAGTGGCTGCTGGGCATGGATGGCGGTAACGCCATCGAGACGGTTTATATCCCGGAACCCACCCGCGGCACGCTCTGCGTATCGTCGCAGGTAGGTTGCGCGCTGAACTGTCAGTTCTGCTCCACCGCCACACAAGGGTTCAACCGAAACCTGTCGACCGCCGAAATCATCGGCCAGGTCTGGGTGGCGGCCAAGCATCTCGGCAACGTCCCGCACCAGCAGCGTCGCATCACGAACGTGGTGATGATGGGCATGGGCGAGCCGCTGCTCAATTTCGACAACGTGGTCGCCGCGATGAGCCTGATGCGCGACGATCTCGGTTTTGGACTGGCCAGCAAGCGCGTCACGCTCTCGACCGCGGGCCTCGTGCCCATGATCGACCGCCTGTCGACAGAAAGCGACGTATCGCTGGCGGTTTCGCTGCATGCGGCGAACGACGAGCTGCGCACGGAGCTGGTGCCGCTCAACAAGCGTTATCCACTGGCCGAGCTGATGGCTGCCTGCGATCGTTACAACGAACGCCGGCCGCGTACGCACATCACGTTCGAATACACGCTGATGAAGGGCGTTAACGACCAGCCCGAACATGCGCGCCAGCTCATCAAGTTCATGCGTCGCGTGCACGGCCGGAACAAGGTCAACCTTATTCCCTTCAATCCGTTCCCGGGTACGCGTTTCGAGCGCTCGGACCCGACGGTCATCCGCGACTTCCAGACGCAATTGCTCAACGCAGGAGTGCTCACCATGCTCCGTCGCACGCGTGGCGACGACATCGATGCGGCGTGCGGGCAGTTGAAGGGGCAAGTGCTCGATCGTACCCGCCGGCAGGCGGAATTCCGCAAGAAGCTCGAAGAGGGATCGGTGAATGCGGCTTGAGCGGTGGGGAATGATTCTGGCGCTTGCTCTTGCAAGCGTCGGCTGTGCCGGCGGCGGCGGGGGCCTTCGCGAACCGACGAGCGCGGACAAGCGCTCAGAGGGTGCACAGGTGCACACCGAGCTCGGTCAGCGTTATATGCAGAATGGCGATCTGCAGGGCGCGCTCGAGAAGCTCAACAAGGCGCTTCAGTTCGACCCGAACTATCCGCCGGCGCATACCGTCATCGCCGTGCTTTACGAACGTATCAACGATAACGCGAACGCGGAACTGCACTATCGCCGCGCCGTGGAGCTGGAACCGAAGAAGGGTGCGGCGAACAACAATCTCGCTGTATTCCTGTGCAAGGAAGGCAAGGTTCCCGAGGCGCAGGGCTATTTTCAGCGCGCGTTGGCCGATCCCTTCTATGCCACGCCCGACCTGGCCATGGCCAATGCCGGTACGTGCCTTCTGAAAACCCAGGACCTGGACGGCGCCGAGGTCTGGTTCCGCAAGGCGCTGGAAAAGAATCCGTCCAACGTGGATACCCTGTATCAGGTCGCCCACGTGTTGTACCTTAAGAACGATGCATTCCGTGCTCGTGCTTTCCTGCAGCGCTACGAGGCGCTCGGGGCGGTCAGTCCGGATTCGCTGAAGCTCGGTCACGATATCGAGCTCCGTCTGGGCAATGGGGAGGTTGCCCGGGACTATGCCAAGCGGCTGCGCGACAGGTTCCCGGATTCGGAACCCGCGCGCGCCCTAGACGCCAGCGCACCTTAAATGACATCCGTACAGTCGAATACACCAGGGCACGACGACCGCGAACAGGATCTCTTCGCCGGTCTCGATGTGAACGCACCCATGGAGGATGCCGTGGAGCAAAAAACTGAATCGAATCCGCAGGAAAGCGGCCGCGTACTGATCGATCTGCCCGATGCCATGGCATTCGGGGCGCGCCTGCGTGCCGCTCGCGAAGCACGGGGCTTCACGATCGAGGCATGCGGACAGGCACTGCGCCTGCCGAGCCGGCTGTTACGCCAGTTGGAAGCAGGCGAGTACGGCGGTATCGACTACCAGGTCTATCTGGCCGGTTATCTCACCAAGTATGGCCGTCACGTCGGGCTGGACGAGGATGCCATCCAGGCCGAGCTGGCGCGTCTGACGCCACGTCAGCCCGATCTTGTCGTCACGGGTGGCGTATCGCATTCGCGCTTCCTCTTCGAGCGCTATCTCACCGCTGCCACCTATGTGGTGCTGACGGCTGTGATCGTCGTGCCGATGGTCTGGCTCGGCGTACGTGGCACGCTGGACCGGGATATGGCCCATCTGTCGCCGCTGGATGCCTCGCCGGTAGCACAGCAGGATGCTCCGGCCGGGACCAGTTCTTCGGCCGCGGTGGCCGCAACGGATACAAAGCCGGTTCCCGTCGCTCCCGAGATGCACCCGGACGAACAGCCCCTGCTTGCGTCCATGGCGATGTTCCCGTCGCTCGACCATGCCAACCGTCAGCCGGCCGCCCCCGCGGCCAGCGCTCCCATCGGGGTCGGTCATAGCCTTACGCTGAACCTGCCTTCGGCCAGTTGGGTGGAAGTCACGGCCGCCGATGGTTCCCGCCTGGAATATGGCCTGCTGCCTGCCGGCACGCAGAAATCGTATTCCAGCGAGTCGGCTCTCGACGTGCGCATCGGAAATGCCGCCGGCGCCCAGGTCACCATCGACGGCCAGCCGATTCAGCTTGAAACGTTCCGCCGCGCCAACGTCGCGCGTTTCCGCGTCGACATCAGCGACGGCAAGGCCACGCCAGTTACGCTCTGACGCCCGTTCCCGAGCCGCTTTGCGCGGCCCGGTACTCGCCTCCGACGCCGTTCGGAGGCGCTTTTCGGTTATGCTTGCCTATTATTCCGGTCCGCGGGTTCCGCTGGCCGGGTTCACGGCTCTCAATAGTTTTTTACTGCGCGGAGCGCAGTGGGTGATTGCATGGCATTCGACGTTTACGACGACTACGAACAGGGCGAACGCGTCCAGCAATGGCTGCGTAAAAACGGTGTATCCATTCTCGTCGGCATCGTGCTCGGCCTCGTGCTGATCTTCGGCTGGCAGAAGTGGAAAAGTCATCGCGCCGAACACGACCAGACCGCGGCAGCCGAATACGAGGCATTGCAGCTGGCCGTCTCGCTTAACAAGGCGAACGAGATCGAGTTGCGCACCGATACGCTGACCAAGGACTTCGGCGACACGTCCTATGCGGTCTTCGCGGTCGGCGAACGCGCCCAGCGCAACGTTATCGCAGGTAAGGCCGACGCCGCCCAGACCGACCTGGAATGGGCGAAGACGCATGCGAAGGGCGACACGCTCAAGGGGCTGGTCGAACTGCGCATTGCACAGGTTCAGGTCGCCCAGAACAAGCCGAACGACGCTATCGCTACCCTCGATTCGATCGCCGGTAATGCATTTGCTTCACTGAAGCAGGAACTACGCGGCGACGCGATGGTCAAGCTTGGACGCTCCGACGATGCGCGCAAGGCCTACCAGGCTGCGCTCTCGGCAATGGGCGAAAGTGCGCCGCAACGCGGCGTCGTTCAAACGAAACTCGATGATCTGGCTGCGGCCGGGAAGCAGGGTGCATGAAACGTTTTTGGGCTATTGCGTTGACCTCGCTGGTCGTACTGTCCGGCTGCCATTCTTTCAAGAAGGAAAACGTCGAGCCACCGACACCGTTGGCGAAAGATTTCAAGCCAACGATCAATGTCACCCGTTTGTGGAAGTCCAGTCTGGGTGACGGCGCAGCCGCCACCGGCGTGCGCATGCGTCCCGCGTTCTCCGACGGCGTGCTCTACGCTGCCAGCACCGATGGCAAGATCGGCGCGTTCGATGCCGCCAGCGGCAAAAAACTGTGGGACAAGAGCACACGGACCCATGGCTGGTTCGGCTGGGGCGACAAGAAGCGTCCCGACGCACTGTTTTCGGGCGGCCCCGCGGCCTCCGGCGATCTGCTGGTCGTCGGTACGCTCGATGGCCATCTCTATGGCATGAACGCGAAAGACGGCACCCGTCGTTGGGAAGCCGAGCTGTCCTCCGAAGTCATCACCGCTCCGGTGATCGTTGGCGATCTGGTGGTGGTCCGCACCAACGACGGCCGTATCTACGGCGTCGATGCGGCCAGCGGCGAACGTCGCTGGGCCTACGATCAGTCCTCGGTGCCGCTGCTCAGCCTGCGCGGCAATGGTCGCCTGCTGGTAGCCAACGGCGTGGTGTTCATGGGGACCGACGGCGGCAAGCTGGTGGCGCTGCGTCTGGACAACGGCGAGAAGCTCTGGGAGCAGACGCTCTCCAGTGGCGAAGGCCGTACCGAGATCGATCGCCTGAGCGATGCCGACGGCGCCATCGTGCTCGATGGCAGCACGCTTTACGGTGCCGCTTATCACGGCCAGATGGTCGCGGTCGACGGCCCCAGCGGCCGCCCGCTGTGGAACCACGCGTTCTCCACGTTCACGTCGCTCGACGCACATGAGAACTCCGTGTTTGGTGCCGACGACCAGTCCGTCCTTTATGCATTCGACAAGTCCGGTGGTGCGAACATCTGGAAACAGGATGCCCTGAAGTACCGCTGGGTCACCGGTCCGGCCGTGCAGGGTAACTATGCCGTCGTTGGCGATGCCGAAGGGTACGTCCACTGGCTCAGCACCACCGATGGCAAGATCTCCGCCCGCGAACGCCTGTCGAAGAAAGCCATCCGCGCCCAGCCTCTCGTGGTTGGCGATACCGTTTATGTCGAAGATGTCGAGGGTCATATTGGCGCCTATCGCATCGCGACACCCTGATTAACAGGATTAATGCGTTCCCATGTTGCCCGTCGTCGCTCTGGTCGGTCGTCCCAATGTCGGTAAATCGACCCTCTTCAACGCGCTGACGCGTAGCCGGGACGCTCTTGTCGCGGATATGCCCGGCGTCACGCGCGATCGCCATTATGGCGTTTGCCGCCTGGCGCATCGGCCCTTCGTCGTTGTCGATACCGGCGGTCTGTCCGGTATCGACGAAGGCATCGAAGGCCTTACGGCCCAGCAGGTTCGCCTCGCTATTTCCGAAGCCAACCTGCTGGTGTTCGTCGTCGATGCACGCGACGGCATCCTGCCGCTCGATGCCGCGATTCTTGGCGAGCTGCGTCGCAGCGGCAAGCCCATCGTCGTGGTGGTCAACAAGGTCGACGGCACGGACGAGCAGGCCTCGCTGGGCGAGTTCGCCAAGTTCGGCATCGCGTCCACGTTGCCCATGTCGGCCGCGCATAATCGTGGCATCGATCTTCTCGTCGAAACCGCGTTGCCGCAATTGCCGGACGATCGCGACGACGACCCGGGTCTGGAAGACAGCGGCATCCGTGTCGCCATCGTCGGCCGGCCGAACGCGGGCAAGTCCACCCTGATCAACCGTCTGCTCGGCGAAGATCGCCTGATCGTTTCCGATGTGGCGGGCACCACGCGCGATCCGATCCGCGTGCCGCTGGAGCGCGACGGCAAGAAGTACACCCTGATCGATACCGCCGGCGTCCGTCGTCGCGCTCGTGTCGAGGAGGCTGTAGAGAAATTCAGTGTTATCAAGACATTGCAGTCCATTGCTGCGTCGCAGGTTACGATCGTTCTGATCGATGCCCGCGAGAATCTGGCGGATCAGGACCTCACGCTGATCGGTCATGCCATCGAAGAAGGTCGCGCGCTGGTCATTGCCGTCAACAAGTGGGACGGCATGGACACGTATGCGCGCGAGCAGTGTCAGCGGGCACTGGAGCGTCGCCTGCAGTTCGTCGAGTGGGCGAAAACCGTCTTCATTTCGGCGCTGCATGGTTCGGGCCTGCGCGAACTGATGAAGGCCGTCGTGCGCGCGCATTCCGCGGCCACGCGCGTCATGAGTTCGTCGGAACTGACTCGGACGCTGGAAAAAGCCTACGAGGCCTACCAGCCGCCGCTGGTACGCGGCCACGCTCCCAAGCTGCGTTATGCGCATCCGGGCGGCTCCAATCCGCCGACCATCGTCATCCACGGCAGCCGCACGAAACATATCGCGCCGGCTTACCGTCGCTATCTGGAAGGTTTCTTCCGGAAGCGCTTCAAGCTGGAAGGTACGCCGGTCCGCGTCGACTTCCGCGATGGCGAGAATCCGTTCGCCGGCAAGAAGAACGTACTGACGGACAGTCAGGCGGCTCGCCGCCAGCGTATGATCCGAAACGCAAAACGCCGCGAGAAGTAGTCGCGCGTCCATTGAAGGGAGACCCTCGTGACCGACGCGTTCGACCGTGACCAATGGCTCGCGGCATTGCGCGGGCGGATCGTCGAGGTTCCCGTCGTGGAAGCCATGGCGCGTCAACTGGCCGGGGCGCTGATCGTCGACGTACGCGAAGATGGCGAGCGTGCCTCCGGGTCTCCGGTGGGCGCCCTCGGTTTATCGCGTGGTTTCCTTGAATTGCGCATCGAGCAGGCCGAGCCCGATCGTTCCCGCGACATGCTTCTCGTATGCGGCAGTGGCCAGCGCTCGCTGCTTGCGGCCGAAGCACTGCAACGCATGGGTTACGCCCGGGCTGCCTCTGTCGCTGGCGGTTTCGCAGCGTGGAAGGCGGCGGGGCTGCCCGTCGCATCGGGCGCATTCGATGCCGATGCCAGCGAGCGTTACGCGCGGCAGATGCTTCTGCCGCAGGTCGGTGAAGCGGGGCAGGCGAAGCTCGCCGCATCGCGCGTGGTATTGATCGGTGCGGGCGGCCTCGGTGCGCCAGCGATGCTGTATCTCGCCGCTGCTGGAGTAGGCCGCATCACGCTGGTCGACGACGATCGGGTCGAACGTTCCAACCTCCATCGACAGGTAGTGCACGCCGATGCGCGTGTGGGACTTTCGAAGGCGGAATCGGCGCGCATGACGCTGCTCGGGCTTAATCCGCGCATCGTTGTCGACACGCGCGAGGAACGCCTCCGTGCGGAAAACGTCGAGGCACTGATTCGCGACCAGGACGTCGTCATCGACGGGGCGGACAATTTCGCGACGCGCTATCTGCTCGCGGCCGCCACGCGCCGGCTCGGCATTCCGATGGTTTACGCCGCCGTCGAACGCTTCGCCGGCCAGCTCAGTGTTTTCGATCCGCGTCGCGACGATTCGCCGTGTTATCGCTGTCTGTTTCCCGAGCCGCCGGCCGCCGCCGATGCACCCAATTGCAGCGAAGCGGGCGTTCTCGGCGTATTGCCCGGCGTCGTTGGGCTATTGCAGGCTACCGAAACGCTCAAGCTGTTGTTGTCCATGGGCGAGCCGCTGGTTGGGCGGTTGCTGACCTATGACGCGCTCGACATGCACTTTCGCGAGTTGCGTTTGCGGCGCGATCCGGACTGCCCGGGGTGCGGCACATCCGCGCACTTCGACGGTTATGTCGACCTCGAACGGATGTGCGCCGCCGCTGGTTAAAGGCCTTCAGTCAAGATCGGTCGGAATCAGCGAATACATCGCCGCGTCCACGGCCACGCCGCGCAACACGAGACGATGGCGCTCGATGCCTTCGAAACAGGCCCCGATGGATTCGGCGGTTCGCCGGCTGGGTACGTTCGCGGCGGCAGCGACGACCTCCAGCCGCGTGACTTTCACCGCATCGAAAGCAAAGCGGGTCGCAAGGCGTCCGGCGCGCGTAGCGATGCGCTGTCCCTGGCGGCTCTGGCGCACCCAGTAACCAAGATTCGCGAACCGGTGTTCGCGATTGATCTGGTTTATACCCATGCCGCCCAGGAATTCGTCCGTTGCCGCATCGACGATGAGGAATGCGTAGTGATCGCCGACGAACCACCCTTCGAGGCAATGCTCGATCCATGCGCGAGCCGTTTCGAGGCCATAGTCCGCATGGCACCAGTCCTGCCAGTACCCCACGGTATCGACCGATTCGCGAACGGCGTCGGCCAGCGCGTCCGCGTCGGCCTGCCGGTACGGGCGAAGCGATATGCCGTCGCCCGTAAGGTCGCGCGGGTAGGGAAGAACGCCGGTCGGTGGGGTCGTCGTATCCATGTGTTTAATTCTTACTGTCGGTTCGGGGCCCAAGAGGCGATAATGCGCGATCCGCCCCCGAAACGAACACAATGACCGCACGTATTCTCGACGGCAAGCGCATCGCGCAGGAATTACTCGATCGCATCGGTCGTCGCGTGGCCAAGCGTGTCGCCGAGGGCAAGCGTCGTCCCGGTCTGGCCGTGGTGCTGGTGGGCGAGGATCCCGCATCGGCGGTGTACGTGAAGAACAAGCGCAAGGCCTGCGATCAGATTGGCTTCACGTCGTTCGGTTATGACCTGCCGGCATCGACGACGCAGGAAGATCTCATCGCGCTTATCGACCGTCTCAACGCGGACCCGGCCGTTCACGGCATCCTCGTACAGTCGCCATTGCCCCACCATATCGACGAAGACGCCCTGGTCGACCGTATCGACCCGGGTAAGGACGTCGACGGCTTCCAGGCCGTCAATGTCGGCCGTCTCGCCCTGCGGCGCTTCGGCCTGCGGCCGTGCACGCCCAAGGGTGTGATGACCTTGCTGGGTCATACCGATCGCCCGGTACGTGGCCGGCACGCCGTGATCGTCGGCGTCTCCAATCACGTCGGTCGCCCTCTTGCGCTTGAGCTTTTAATTGCTGGATGTACAACAACTTGCTGCCATAAGTTCACGCAGAATCTGGAAGATTTTGTCGCCCAGGCCGACATCCTCGTAGTGGCCGCCGGCAAGCCGGGCCTCGTGAAGGGCGAATGGGTGAAGCCGGGCGCGGTGGTTATCGACGTGGGTATCAATCGCCTGGACGACGGTCGTCTCGTCGGCGATGTCGAGTTCGCGCCTGCCGCCGAACGCGCCTCGTGGATTACGCCGGTGCCGGGAGGCGTTGGACCGATGACGGTAGCGACGCTGATGGAAAACACGCTGGAAGCAGCCGAAGCCATTGACGACCTGTCATAGACGTCCTGTAAAAATGTGCACTTGCAAGGTATAATGCCGCGATTTACTCGCGGGACTAATGCTTATGCGCATCCTTGCCGAGGCACTCACTTACGACGATGTGTTTCTGGTTCCCGGCCACTCCACGGTTATGCCGCGCGATGTGGACACCTCCACGCGCTTCACCCGTGGCCTGCGACTGAATATCCCCATCGTTTCGGCGGCCATGGACACGGTCACCGAAGCACGACTGGCCATTACGATGGCGCAGAACGGTGGCATGGGCATCATCCACAAGAACATGACGTTCGATCAGCAGGCCGCCGAAGTGCGCCTGGTGAAGAAGTTCGAAGCGGGCGTTATCCGCAGCCCGATCACGGTCCGTCCGGACACATCCATCAGCGAAGTCCTCCGCCTGACCCGTGCGCACAACATCTCCGGCGTGCCGGTGGTCGACGGCGAAAAGCTCGTCGGCATCGTTACCAGCCGCGACTTGCGTTTCGAGCGCAAGCTCGACGATCCGGTCCGCAACATCATGACCCGGGAAGACCGGCTGATCACGGTCAAGGAAGGTGCGGATCACGACGCCGTGCTGGAATTGCTGCACCGTAACCGCATCGAGAAAGTCCTCGTCGTCAACGACGCGTTCCAGTTGCGTGGCCTGATCACGGTCAAGGACATCCAGAAAGCGCGCGACAATCCCAACGCCGCCAAGGACACCCACGAGCGTCTCGTCGTCGGTGCCGCGGTCGGTGTCGCGGGCGATACCGAGCAGCGCGTCGAAGCGCTGGTCGAAGCGGGCGTCGACGTTATCGTGGTCGATACCGCCCACGGTCACTCGCAGGCGGTCATCGACCGTGCCGGTTGGGTAAAGAAGCGCTATCCACAGGTCCAGGTCATCGCCGGCAATATCGTTACCGGCGAAGCGGCGCGCGCGTTGCTCGACGCGGGTGTCGACGCCGTCAAGGTCGGCGTCGGTCCCGGCTCCATCTGCACCACGCGCATCGTCACCGGCGTGGGCGTGCCGCAGATCACCTCGATCGATCTCGTCGCCACGGCGCTGAAGGGTGAAATCCCGCTTATCGCCGACGGCGGTATCCGCTATTCCGGCGACATTCCGAAGGCCCTCGCGGCGGGTGCGTCGTCGGTGATGCTGGGTTCCATGTTTGCCGGCACTGAAGAAGCGCCGGGCGAGGTCGAACTGTTCCAGGGCCGTCAGTACAAGAGCTATCGCGGCATGGGTTCCATCGGTGCGATGCAGCTCGGCTCCAAGGATCGTTACTTCCAGGACGAAGCCGACGCCGACAAGCTCGTGCCCGAGGGTATCGAAGGTCGCGTGCCGTATCGTGGCTCGCTGAGCAATATCGTCCATCAGCTGATCGGCGGCCTGCGTGCTTCGATGGGCTACATGGGCGCGGCCTCGGTGGAAGAAATCCACCAGAAGGGCACCTTCGTGAAGGTCACCGGCGCGGGCGTGCACGAAGCGCATCCGCACGATATCCAGATCACGAAGGAAGCACCTAACTACCGTCTGGACTGACGCGCATAGCGCGTCTTCCAGGCTTACAGGACGCCCGACACTCGCCGGGCGTCTTGCTTTCCGGGTAACGCTGCGCAGTGGCGCGCGGAACCCGCAGATTTTCATTCGCTGGAATTTACGATGACCGACATCCATAGCGACAAGATCCTCATTCTCGATTTCGGCTCGCAGTACACGCAGCTGATCGCCCGTCGGATCCGCGAGATCGGCGTCTATTGCGAAGTCTGGGCGTGGGACCACGCTTCCGACGACATTGCGGCTTTCGCACCGCGCGGCGTCATTCTTTCCGGCAGCCCCGAATCGGTCACCGAAGAAAACTCGCCGCGGGCTCCGCAGTGCGTGTTCGAGCTTGGCGTGCCGGTGCTGGGTATCTGCTACGGCATGCAGACCATGGCCGAGCAGCTCGGTGGCAAGGTCGAGGCGGGTCATCACCGCGAATTCGGCCCGGCCGACCTGCGCTTCGGCAGCAGTGCGCTGTTCGAAGGCGTGGTCGCCGACGGCGAGACGCTTGGCGTGTGGATGTCGCACGGCGATCGCGTGACTGCGATTCCGCCCGGCTTCGCCGCGATCGCTGCCACGCCCAGCCTGCCGCTCGCCGGGATGGCCGACGAGACGCGTCGTTTCTACGGCCTGCAATACCATCCCGAAGTCACTCACTCCCAGCGGGGCCTGGAGCTGTTGCGTCGCTTCGTCGTCGACCTCTGCGGCGCGGCCACTTTGTGGGATGCGACGCACATCATCGAAGACGCCGTTGCGCGCGTGCGCGAACAGGTCGGCAGCGACAAAGTGTTGCTCGGTCTTTCCGGTGGCGTCGACTCGTCCGTTGTTGCCGCGCTGCTCGAGAAAGCGATCGGCGACCAGCTGACCTGTGTCTTCGTCGACACCGGTCTGCTGCGTTTCCAGGAAGGCGACCAGGTCATGGCGACCATGGCCGAACACATGGGCGTGCGCGTCATCCGCGTCGATGCGAAGCAGCGTTTCTTCGACGCGCTGGCGGGGGTCGAAGACCCCGAAGCCAAGCGTAAGGTCATCGGCCGTCTGTTCGTCGAGGTCTTCGATGAGGAATCGCACAAGCTCGAAGGCGTGAAGTGGCTCGCGCAGGGCACGATCTATCCCGACGTCATCGAATCGGCCGCCGGCAAGACGGGTAAGGCGCACGTCATCAAGAGCCACCACAACGTGGGCGGCCTGCCGGAGACGATGAAGCTCAAGCTCGTCGAGCCGTTGCGCGAACTCTTTAAGGACGAAGTCCGTCGCATTGGTGTCGAACTCGGTCTGCCGAGCGACATGGTCTATCGCCATCCGTTCCCGGGGCCCGGCCTTGGCGTACGCGTCCTTGGCGAGGTCAAGCCGGAGTTCGTCGACCTGCTTCAGCGCGCCGATGCGATCTTCATCGAAGAGCTGCGCAAGCACGGCCTTTACGATCGCGTCAGCCAGGCGTTCGCCGTCTTCCTGCCAGTACGTTCGGTGGGTGTGGTCGGCGACGGCCGCGCTTACGAGTGGGTCATCGCGCTGCGCGCCGTCGAGACCATCGACTTCATGACGGCGCACTGGGCGCATCTGCCGTACGACTTCCTTGATCGCGTATCAACTAGAATTATCAATGAGTTGCGCGGTATATCTCGTGTTGTTTATGACATAAGTGGCAAGCCGCCCGCGACGATCGAGTGGGAGTGATTTGCATGCTATGGGTGGATGGTCAAGGCCATCCACCCATAGCCATTCCGTGGGTGGTTTTGCGTCGAGCTTCTTGCGTGTATACAACGTCAACACACTAAGGGGCGGCAACCATGGCCGCGGCACCACGTAGCTCCACCATCAATCTGCGAATCCAGACGCCTCAACGGGCCCTGATCGATCAGGCGGCGCGAGTCGCGGGTAAGAATCGTACGGACTTCATGCTGGAAGCCGCGTTCGAGAAAGCGCAGCAGGTACTGCTCAATCAGACGGTGTGTTCGCTCGATGCCGAACAGTTCAGCCGTTTCGAACAAGTGCTGGATGCTCCTGTGGAGCGCCTCGATGCATTGAACGACCTGTTGCGACGCAAGGCGCCATGGGATCTTTGACGGGCGGGACTCTCACTGTCCCCATGCCGTTGACGGAAGAGCATCGACTCGATGCATTTCGATGCGTCGAGCCTTCCCTCGAAGATTGGTTGAAACGACGCGCGCAACGTAATCAATACGGCGCGCTTCCCGTGTCTATGTCACCTGCCATGAGCGGGACGTCGTGGGTTATTACGCTTTATCGACGGGTGTCGTGGCGCATGCCGAAGCGCCCGGACCGCTGCGCCGGAACATGCCCGATCCTATTCCGGTAAGTGTTCTTGGGCGGCTGGCCGTTCACCGGGATGGGTCGGGCCAGGGCATCGGTTCGGGGTTGCTCAAGGATGCGGTTCTTCGAAGCGTTCGTCTCGCCAGGGAGGTCGGCATGAAGGCGATGCTGTATCACGCCCTGGGCGACGAAACAAAGGCGTTCTACCTGCATCACGGTTTCTCCGAATCGCCCATCGAACTGCTCACGGTGATGCTCAACCTTACGAAGATCGTTCCCGGTTGACGGAATGGTCGGTTCGAATCACCCCGTCCATGCCAACGCACGGATAACCCGGCCAAAATTGCCACGCGCGGAGCCGGGTTCCTTTATCGATGGCATCATTCCGAACGGCGGCGTTCGCCACGGCGTGTAAGATCGCGTCACACCTATGGCGGAATGGCACAAATGGCTCTGCGCAACCTCGACGACCTGACGGTCTTCCTCAAGGTGCTGGACTGTCAGAGCTTTTCCGCGGCCGCGCGTGCGCTCGACCTCGCGCCGGCCACTGTCAGTAAGCAGATGGCCCGGCTTGAAGCGGCGCTGGGAACCAGCCTCTTCGAACGCAATACGCGGCGATTGAAAATCACCGACGAAGGAAGGGCAGTCGCCGAGCGCGTACGTGCGGCAGTGGCTTTACTTGACGAGGCGGGCGACGTTGCGCGTCAGGGCAACGATGGACTTTTCGGCATGCTGCGCGTCACGGCGCCCGTCCTGTTTGGAAGCCGCTACGTGGCAGCGGCTATTGCCTTGTTTCGCGAACGTCATCCCCAGGTCGGCTTCGAGCTGCACCTGACCGATCGAGTGGTCGATCTTTACGCCAGCGATCTGGACCTGGCGATCCGCTTCGGCCGCCTCGCCGATTCGCGGCTCCTGGCGCGGGGGCTGGCAACCAGCCGGCGCATTCTTGTTGCGTCGCCCGACTACATTCGACGTCATGGCCAACCAATACATCCACGCGACCTCCGGCAGCACCGGTGTTTGCTCTTCGCGTATCCGGGTCTGCGCGATAACCGCTGGTCGTTGCGCAAGATCGGTGGTCGCGGCCTGGTGGAGCAGGTCGACGTAAACAGCGATCTCAGCAGCGATAACGGCGATGCGTTGCGCGTGTGGTCCGCGGCAGGCATGGGCATCGCGTTGCGCGAGACGTGGAATGCTGCCGGAGATCTGTGTCAGGGGACGTTGCTGCGCGTGCTTCCGGAATGGGAAGAGCCCGGGACACCCATCAGCGCGGTGCGTGCGCGCCGCGATCCCGTGCCAGCACGTCTTGCCGCCTTTATCGATTTCCTGGCCGAACTATGGACGGAACCGGCCCCCTGGGACCGGTTGCTCGGCCCGTCGGCGGATTCGAAACCGCCCGGAGAAACGCCATGACCGCCTATGTTGCCCTGTTGCGCGCAGTCAATGTCGGCGGGACCGGAAAGCTGCCGATGAGCGAACTGAAGGCCATGTGCGAGCGCGCGGGTTTCGGCACGGTAAGCACGTACATCGCCAGCGGCAATGTGGTTTTCACGACGCGAATGGCCGAAGCGCGCGTCAAGGCCGCGTTGGAGGAGCAACTGGCGGCCTATGCCGGCAAGGCGGTCGACGTCGTCGTCCGTAGCGCGAGCGAAATGGCGGCGGTACTCGCCGCGAATCCGTTTCCAAAGGATCCGCCCAATAGCACCGTCGCGATTTTCATGGACAAAGCACCCCCCGCGGACGCACTCGATCGCGTTACCGGTGTGCGCGACGAGCGCATGGGCCTCGGTCTTCGGGAAATCTATGTCAGTTACGGAAGCGGCATGGGAACGTCGAAACTGAAGATTCCCGCCGCGGCGAAAGGCACGGCACGAAACCTCAATACGATTGCCAGGCTCGCCGGTATGGCGGCTGCCTTACAATAGGGCATGTCCGATACCTCGCCATTCGAAGCGTCCGCCGCTTCCCTGTTCTCCGACGATGACCGCGCGTTCATGGCCCGTGCGCTCGAACTGGCCGCGCACGCACGCGACGCCGAGGGCGAAGTGCCCGTGGGTGCCGTGCTGGTAGTCGACGGCGCCATCGTCGGGGAAGGCTGGAATCGCAACATTTCCCTGAACGATCCGACGGCGCATGCGGAGATTCAGGCGCTGCGCGCGGCCGGTCAGGCGCTGGCCAACTATCGGTATCCGGGATCGACGCTATACGTCACGCTGGAACCATGCTCGATGTGTGCGATGGCGATGGTGCATGCACGGGTGGGGCGCGTCGTATACGGGGCTGCCGATCCCAAGACCGGCGCCGCGGGCAGCGTGTTCGATACGTTGGTATCGGACCGCCACAATCACCGTGTTTCGGTGCAGGGTGGCCTTTGCGCGGACGAGGCGTCGACGATGCTTCGCGAGTTCTTCCGCGCCCGCCGCTAACCGCTTTTTTGTAGGATCCCGCAAGCGGGCTCCTACAAAAAAGCGGCCAGTGCTTCGGCTATGGGTCGTTCGATCTTCAGCGTCAGCAAATCGTCGGCACGGGTTACGCCCAGGTTGAGCGACGCGATGGGCAGACCGCGCCGCGATGCTTCCAGTACGAAGCGATATCCCGAATAGACCATCAACGACGAACCGGCGACGAGCATGGCGTCGGCGCGGTCGAGGTGCGCCCAGGCGGTATCTACGCGTGCACGCGGGACGTTCTCTCCGAAGAACACGACATCCGGTTTCAGGATGCCGTCGCAGACCAGGCACGGCGGCACGTTGAACCGCGAAAAATCGACACCGTCCAGATCCGCATCGCCATCGGGGGCGATGGCGGCGCTGACCTCCAGCCAGTCGGGATTCGCCTCGATCAGCCGGTATTGGAACGCGTTGCGCGGGCGAATGTCCCCGCAGTTCATGCAACGCACGCGATCGAGTCGTCCGTGAAGATCGACCACATTCAGACTGCCGGCGGCTTCGTGCAGCCCGTCGACGTTTTGCGTCAGCAATAACTCAATGCGGCCGGCATGTTCCATCGCGGCAAGTGCGCGATGCGCGATATTGGGGCGCGCGCGGCCGAAGGATTGCCATCCGATCATGCTGCGGGCCCAGTATCGGGCCCGGGCCAGCGCCGTCCCCATGAATGCTTGCAGGGTCATCGGCGGGCTGCGTTTCCACGCGCCGGCCCCGTCGCGATAGTCCGGAATGCCCGAATCGGTACTGATACCGGCGCCCGTCACGACGAAAAGACGCTTGTGCGCGAAAACGAAGTCTTCGAGCGGCGTGCGCTGGGAGTCGCGTTCGGCAGGCAGGTTCACGGGAAGGCCGGGAGGCGGGAGAGTGGAAACTATATCGCAGCCTATTCACGGAAGGATGGCGCATATCTGGCAAAATGCGAGGTCGAACAAAGGGCGTGGCCTGGAACTTGCCCGTCTTTCGTGACATGCCGCATGGAGCATTCGATCGATGGGTCGCGCAGGAATGTGCAGGCAGGCGACCGGTCGCGTGACGCGCTCCGGGTGCGTTCACGTTAAACTGGTTAGGGTTTGTAATGGCACCAGGAAGGGCACCTGGCGATGTCATGGTAAGGGGATAGTGGTGAGTGTACGTTCCGGGATGCATGCCACAGGACTGGCTGTTGCCATCTCTGTTGCCCTGTTGTCGATGTCCGGCGCGGTTCGGGCAACGCAAGTCCGCGAATTCGTGTCGCGCGACGACCTTATGCGGCGCATCGCGGACGAACGCGCGGCTGGTCGCCGTTTCGATGCCCTGAAGTTATGTGAAGACATCCTGGCCCGTTGGCCGGACGATCGCGTCGCGCGCGCGCAGGAGGCGAGCCTGCTCGCCGAACTGGGCGGTTCCGTTCGCGCGGAGGAACTGGCGCGTAACGAACGATCGCCTCGCGAAGCCGTCGCGATGCAGCGCTTGCGTGCGGATGTGGTGGCGCACGAAATCCGTTGGGCCGATGCCGAGCCGGTCGATCCGCGCGTGCCTTACGCCGAGCCCGACGCAGCGGTCGCCGACCTGGATCGTCTGATTGCCGAAAAACGTCCCGATATGCAGGACATCGCCACCCGCGCCCGCATCGACCGCCTCGTTGCGCTGGAAAAGGCGGGCAGGGCGGACGAAGCGGTGTCCGCGTACGACGAGATGCGCGCGACCGATGTCACGGTTCCCGCGTATGCGCAGCGACCGGTGGCCGATGCATTGCTCCAGCGACATCGCCCCAGGGAAGCCGTTGCACTGCTCGAGGACAGCATCCGTCAGGACCCCGGTCCATACGATCCGATCGAAACCGATCCGCATATCCCCCTGATGTATGCGTACATGGAATCGAACCGCACATCGAAGGCCTTCGAGACGATCGATACGCTCGCCGAACGCGAGCCGCGCTGGATACGCAGTCCCGTAACGCCCACTCCGATACAGAATTCACGCAAGGTCGATGCCGATCTGAATGCGGCACTGTTGCGTGAATATGTCGGCCTGCTCGACGAAGCCCATCGACGTCTCGTGCTCATGAGCGACGAAGCGCCCGCCAATGCCGCCATCCGGCGCGAACTGGGCCTGTCCGAACTTTCGCGCGGGTGGCCGCGGCAAGCCGCGGACACGCTTGCGATCGCGGGAACGCTGGATACCAACGATACCGGCGTCGACCTCGGCCTCATAAACGCCAACCGCACGCTGAACGATTACGCGAGCGTCGAGCCGTCGTTGCGCCATACCGAAACCCTGGCGCCACGCAGCAATCGCGTGAAGGAAGAGCGATTGTCCTGGGAGCGCGAACGCGGCTGGCAGTTCGACATCACACATGCGAACGGTAGCGGTAGCAGTCCCGACTACGGCGACCGTGACGCGGAGACGGAGGCGACCATCGCCAGTCCGCTTATCGACGATCATTGGCGCGTGCTCGGCATCGCGCGTTATGCCTCCGCGGCGTTGCCCGAGGGCAATGTGCAGCGCGAGCGCGTCGGTCTGGGCCTGCGCGGCTACGCGCGTGGTCTTGAAGCCTATGTGCAAGCGCTGCCGTCCACCGATCGTTTCGTCGGCCGCACGGCCATCGAAGCCGGTGCGAAGTACGCGATCAGCGACCACTGGACCGTGACCGCCGACTGGAGTTCCGCGGGTTCGGACGTGCCATTGCGTGCTCAGTATTACGGTATATCGGCCAAAACGTTGGATACCGCGGTCATCTGGCGCGCCAGTGAACTTACCCAGGTGAAGTTCACCGCTTCGCAGGGTCGCTTCAGTGACAACAATAAACGCAATGCGTGGCAGGCGGCGCTCGTCCAGCGCGTTTACACGGCGCCGTATCTCACGCTCGACGGTGGCCTGGAACTGGGCGGCTCGCGTAACACCTTGCCCGACCGTCCTTACTTCAATCCCAGGCACGACACGTCATGGGCGGTTACCGGACGGCTGGAAAACCTGCTCCACCAGTTCTACGACCGCACGTGGCGGCAACGTATCGACGTTGCCGTGGGGCAATACGCGCAACGCGGTTATGCGACAGGCTGGCAGGCCAGCGCGCGCTACGGGCAGACTTTCGAGCCGCGCGCAGGCCTCGGTTTCGGCTGGGGCGTGGGTTGGCACAATCAGCCATACGACGGCAAACGCGAGTCCCGCGTCGTGCTGGACCTGACGATGCACTGGGGCGAATGACATGACGTTACGCAAGTTTGTTGTTTTCCTGCTCCTGATGGTGATTGCCTCTGGCGCGGCGGCCGAACCGGCGGCGCCGGGCAAGAACACGCTCATCGTGCTGGCGTATCACGATGTTCGCGACGACGTGCGTAGCGATGCCGACCGCGATCCCGATGCGATCAGTTCGGACCGTCTGGTATCGCACTTCGACTGGCTGCGCGCGAACGGCTATCACGTCGTCAGTCTCGAACAGGTCGTCGCGGCCAGTCATGGCGGTGCCGCATTGCCGGATCACCCGGTATTGCTGACCTTCGACGATGGCTTGCGTAGTTTTTATACGCGGGTCTATCCCTTGCTGCGCGCCTATCGCTACCCGGCGGTAGCCGCGCTCGTCGGTGCCTGGATCGACATGCCCGACGGAAAGACCATGCCGTACAACGGAAGCACATGCGACCGGTCATGCTTTATCACCTGGGATCAGGTCAAGGAAATCCAGTCCAGCGATCTGGTCGAGTTCGCTTCGCACAGTTACGACCTGCATCACGGCATCGACGGCAATCCTCAGGGTAGCCAGCCGCCTGCCGCCGTGACCGCGCGTTACTTCGCCGACAGCAAAAACTACGAGGACGAAGCTGCCTACGGTGCACGCATCCGCGCCGACATGAAGAAGAGCGCGGACGAGATCGAAGCCCGGACAGGCCATCGGCCGCGTGCCATTGTCTGGCCTTACGGCGCGTATAACCTCGTCGCGACGAAAATCGCAGCGGAAGAGGGTATGAGCGTATCGATGAGTCTCGACGATGCGCTGCCGACCCTCGATCCGTCGCACACGATTCCGCGTCTCCTGATCAGCGACAACATCGACGCTATTCATCTGGCGTGGTTGATGCGCCATCCGCCGCGCGTCGATCCGATTCGCGCGGTCCAGGTCGACCTGGACTACGTCTACGATCCCGATCCGGTGCAGCAGGATGCGAACCTGTCGAAGCTACTGGATCGCATCAAACGCATGCATCCCACGCAGGTATGGCTGCAGGCTTATGCCGATCCGGACGGCGATGGCGTAGCCGATGCGGTGTACTTCCCGAATCGCCATCTGCCGATGCGGGCCGATCTCTATTCGCGCGTCGAATGGCAGTTGCGCACGCGCGCCGGCGTGCAGGTATTCGCGTGGTTGCCGGTCATGGCGTTCCGCTTTCCCGATGGCGCGACGCTTCCTTCGCTCGGTGCCGGCGATGCGAAGGACAAAGACCACTTCCGTCTTGCTCCGTGGAATCCCAAAGTGCGCGCGATGATTGGCGACGTCTACGAAGATCTCGCACGGCACGCGGACTCGGCAGGCATCCTTTTTTCCGACGATGCCTACCTGCGCGATACCGACAAACTCGGGCCCTGGGCAGGCGACAGCGCCACGCAGCGTACCCAGCGTCTTGTGGACTTCACCAAAGAACTGGCCGAGCGTGTACGGCGCTGGCGTCCGCTGGTGCTGACTGCGCGTAATATCTATGCCCGGCCGATCGTCGACCCAAAAGCCGAAGGGTGGTTTGCGCAGAGTCTTCAGGCGTTCGTCGCGGCTTATGACGTCACCGCTGTGATGGCGATGCCGCAACTGGATAACGAATCGCCTTCGGATGCCTGGTTCCGGCGTCTGCTGGCGTCGGTAAAAGCCCAGCCGGGTGCGCTCGATCGCACGTTGTTCGAAGTAGCCACCGAGGACTGGACTCGTAAGCAGCCCATTCCCTCCGCGACGATCGCCCATCGACTACGCTTGCTGCAAACGGGTGGAGCGCTTCATCTCGGCTATTACCCCGACGATTTCCTGAGGGACCATCCGAAGCTCGAGACCATCCGGCCCGCGATTTCCGCCGCGGATTATCCCTATCCCTTGCCGGATCGGTAGCCATGGGCGGAACCATCATTCACTGGTTACTTGAGTTCGCTTTTTTCTATCCGCTATCGATGTCGTTGATATGGATGAGCGGCGGACTTATTTATTTCTTCCGCTGGGAGCGGAACGAGCCCTTGCGCGTGACCCCGCCCGAGCTTCCCGATTATCCCTTCGTCACGCTGATCGTTCCGTGCCATAACGAGGGCGCACAGGTTCGCGAAACCATCGCGCACCTTTCCGGTCAGCGTTATCCCGCGTTTGAGATCATCGCGGTCAACGACGGTTCGACGGACGATACCGGGGCGCAGCTCGACCAGCTGACACGCGAAGTATCGAATCTGCGCGTCATCCACCTGGCCAGCAACCAGGGCAAGGCGATGGGATTGCGCATGGCCGCGCTGGCTTCCCGTGGCGACTATTTCGTCTGCATCGACGGCGACGCGCTGCTCGACGAATACGCCACGCACTGGCTCATGTACCACATGAACGACGGATCGCGCGTGGCCGCCGTGACCGGTAACCCGCGCATCCGCAATCGTTCCACCTTGCTGGGCAAGCTGCAGGTCGGCGAGTTCTCGTCGATCATCGGCCTGATCAAGCGGGCGCAACGGGTTTATGGCCGCATTTTTACGGTTTCGGGCGTGATCGCCGCGTTCCGCAAGAGCGCGCTGCACGATGTCGGTTACTGGAATACCGACATGGTGACCGAGGATATCGATATCAGCTGGCGGCTGCAGATGCGCCACTGGGATATCCGCTACGAACCGAATGCCCTGTGCTGGATTCTGATGCCCGAAACCGTGCGTGGCCTCTGGAAGCAGCGGTTGCGCTGGGCGCAGGGGGGCTCGGAAGTGCTTCTTCGCTACTCCCGCCTATTGTTGCGCTGGCGACAGCGGCGCATGTGGCCGGTGGCGCTGGAGTATCTGCTCAGCCTGTTGTGGGCTTACGACATGGCCGCGATCTTCACGTTGTGGGTGACCGGCAAATTCATCGAGCTGCCGCCGGCGCTATACGTCGATACGTTGCTCCCCCACTGGCATGGCGTCGTACTCGGCGCTACCTGTCTTATCCAGTTTCTGGTGAGCCTGATCGTCGACCGCCGGTACGAAACCCGGGTAGGTCGCAATTACTACTGGATGATCTGGTATCCGCTGATCTACTGGGTACTCAACACCGCCACGTCGATCGTCGCCTTTCCCAAGGCGCTGCTGAAGCGCAAGGGTACCAAGGCCGTCTGGGTCAGTCCTGACAGGGGGATCCGATGAAAGCCGAAGCGATCATTATCCAGCGGCCGGATCGCCAGAGTCCGGCGCAGCGCGTGTTTTTCGGTCTGGCTACCCTCGTGGCATGGGCCTTCTGGGTTTTCCTCTGGTTGCCGCTGATAACGCTGGTGGCCTGGGGCTTCGGTTTCCGTACGACGTACGTGGAGATGTTCGTACAGTCCAGGGGGAAGGGCGCTACGGACCTGATCGAACTGCTATTACTGGCGGCTGTGTGCGCGCTGATCGTCATCGCCTGGTCGCTGTACAACCGTTTCCGCTACGGGGGCAGGGTAAGGCGTCGCGCGTTCCGTTCGATCCAGTCCGACGAGACGGCCCATGCGATGGGCACGACGGAATCGGCCGTGCTTGCCATGCGCGATGCCCGCATCAGCACGATCGCGTTCGCCGAGGACGGCACGCTGCACGTCGGAGAGATCCGGGACCGTTAGGCCGGACCTGCACGCAAACTTGACAACCGCCGGGCCGGCGGCAACCTACAATGTCCGGATACCGCATCGGCGGTCGGCAGGAGAAACACTTGAGTTCCAGCATCAGTCCGCTTGCAGGTAAACCGGCGACTTCGGCGCCGCTCGTCGACGTGGCGCGACTTCTCGCCGCCTATCGCGACCTGACTCCCGATCCGGCGGTTCCGGAGCAACGCGTCGCATTCGGCACGTCGGGGCATCGTGGCTCGTCGTTCGATCGCTCGTTCAACGAAGCCCATGTATGGGCCATCGTCCAGGCTATCTGCGAATACCGGAAAAACGACGGCGTGGACGGCCCGCTCTTCGTCGGTATCGATACGCACGCGCTCTCGGAGCCGGCATTCGAGAGCACGCTGGAAGTCCTTGCCGCCAACGGCGTCGGCACCCTGATTTCCAAAGGCGGCGAATTCACGCCGACGCCGGCTGTGTCGCATGCGATTCTTCGGTACAACAGCGGCCGGGAGCATGGTCGTGCCGACGGTATCGTTATTACGCCCTCGCACAATCCGCCGGAAAGCGGCGGCATCAAATACAACCCGCCTCATGGCGGTCCCGCCGACACCGATGCCACATCCTGGATCGCGGCCCGCGCGAATGCGCTGATCGAAGGAGGGCTGCGCGAGGTGAAGCGCGTCACCATCGATGTCGCGCGCAGAGCGGACACCACGCACGAACACGATTTCCTGCAGGAATACGTCGCGGACCTCGAACACGCGCTCGATCTCGACGCGATCCGCGCTGCCTCCGTCCATATGGCGGTGGATCCCCTCGGCGGTGCCGGCGTGCACTACTGGGCGGCGATCGCGGAGCGCTACAAGCTTGACCTCACGGTGGTCAGCGACACCGTCGATCCGACCTTTTCCTTCATGTCGCTGGACTGGGACGGTCGCATCCGCATGGACCCGTCGTCGTCCTATGCGATGCAGCGCTTGATCGGCCTTAAGGACGATTTCGACGTGGCATTCGCCTGCGATACCGATCACGATCGCCATGGCGTCGTCACCCGAAGCGCTGGATTGATGCCGGCCAATCATTATCTCGCAACCGCTGCGGAGTACCTGTTCCGGCATCGTCGTGGCTGGCGTACCGACGCTGCGGTCGGCAAGACGGTAGTCAGTACCGCTTTGATCGATCGCATCGCGAAACGGCTTGGAAGGCCGTTGCTCGAAGTGCCCGTCGGCTTCAAATGGTTCGTCCCGGGGCTCTACGACGGCAGCCTGGGGTTCGGATGCGAAGAGAGCGCGGGGGCCTCGTTCCTGGCGAAAGACGGCTCTGCCTGGTCCACCGACAAGGATGGCATCGTGGCCGCGCTCCTCGCAGGCGAGATGACGGCAAGGCTCGGTCGCGACCCGGGCGAGATATACAAGGGCATTACCCACGATCTCGGGGACCCGGCCAGCGCGCGCATCGATGCCGCGGCGACACATGCCCAGAAAGCAAAACTGTCGAAGCTGACACCGGAACAGGTAACGTCGAAGACGCTCGCTGGCGAACCGGTCATACAGATCCAGAATCGTGCGCCGGCGAACGATCAGCTTATCGGCGGCATCAAGGTGATTTCCAGCAATGGGTGGTTTGCCGCCCGTCCATCGGGCACCGAGGATATCTACAAGGTCTATGGCGAATCGTTCAAGGGGCGCGATCACCTCGATCGTATCCTGGAAGAAGCCCAGGCCATGGTGGATGCCGCCCTGGCCGGGAGCTGACCGGCGCGCGCAACGATGGACACGTCTTCACGCGCTGCCGCTTGCTTCCCACCGTCGTCACGTGGCAGCGTGAGGTCTTCCCCGTCATGTATGAGGCTGTCATGTCGCGTATCCGGATTACGTCGCTGCTCGTCGGATGTTTTCTTGTCTCGGCTGTCGCGGCCCCCGTCGCAGCGCAGAACGGCGCGGGCTATATCGCGGACAAAATAGCGGCCATGCAAAAGAACTTTACCGCAGCGGACAAGGACAAGGACGGCTTCCTGACCCGCGACGAAGCAAAGGCCATGCCGTTTGTGTCGAAGCATTTCGATGAAATCGACACTCAGAAAACGGGCAAGGTTTCCGAGAAGGATATCGGCCAGTACCTCAAGACCCAGGCCGAGATGCGGCGCGACGCGCAGAAGCCGCCAACGCACTGATTTCTCCGCCCCAGGGGAGAATCCCGACCCCGTGCTACCACGCCGCTAGCGGTGTGTGAACGAGTGCGCCTACAACGAAAGTTATATTGTCAGGCGTGCCTCCAGGACCGATGCTCGCAAGCGACCGCTGCCCAGACCGATTTTCGGCCCTGCATCCGCGGGGGAGGCACTGTGGCGTTGCACCTGCCCAAACGTATGCGCCACCGCCGGTTATCGGGTGACGCCGCAGAACCTGGCGTGACGCGACCGAACCCCTGCAACGAGGTCGCCGAGCCCGACCGGGATGGGTTGCCTGCGATGTCGTCCATACGACTTCCCTGGCGCACCCGGGCTGTGGTCAGCGTCCACGTAAGGCAGGGACGCTGGCGTTGTTGACTTAAGACTTTTTCGATTCATGTGGTGACCGCGCACTGCTCCAATACGGGGCGGCTTTGCGCTTTCCTCGTGCGGGCCGCGGTTTGAGGCCCCGACGCATCGAAAAACAGGGAGGAATTTCCGGCAACGGAAGTAACCGGCAGGCAAGGGGCAAACGGATGGTGGAAGTCGAGCAGGGCAACGGTGTAGGCGATGTAAGTCGTGTTGCTACGGACGAGATGCTGGCTGGGTTGCGTGCATATCACCGGCGCCTGCTCTATGGAGGCGGCTTCCTGCTGTCATTGCTGATCGTGGTCATGATGGCCGGAAGCGGGTGGCAGCAGATACAGGGTTACGTCGCCCAACAACGCCAGATCCTCGAGGACAACAAGACCGCGGTCAATACCTACCTGATCCAGCGCGAGCGAGGTTACGCGCGAAGCCTGTACGGAATGGAGCTGGTCTGGCGCGAACGTCGGGAGCTGCTTACCCGTGCCGGTACTGCGTACGTCGAACCGTTCTTCGACCATGGCGAACAAGCCGTCATCCGGGCAGGCGATTCGGGTGTGCCGATGCTCGTGCTGGGTGTGAACGCGCGACGTCTTCCGCCGGAAGACATCGCGGCGTATCTCGGACTGATCCACGAAACCTCGTCGCTGGCGGCGGCCACGGTCACGGAAGTCGAGTCTCCGGGCTCGTTGTCCGTGTACGGATACGACCCGTCGGGATCACTGATGACCTTTACCCGCGCCGCTTCCGAACAGCAGCTTTCCGCGCGATTCGGCCTGGCGACGCGGCGCGATCTGTTCGCTCGTCTCCGCTTGAACGACGAGCATCTGCCTGCACGATCGGCACGCGATCCCGTGATTTCCTTTTCGGGGATCAACCCGCTCAATGGCGAGCGTTCGATCGTCGGCGTGCTGACGCTGGTGGCCAACGGCGAACCGGCGTGGCGCATCGTCGCTTTCGAAGCCTTCTCCGATATACAGCGACGTGTGGCGCCGTATCTCCGCGGCGCGTCGCTGGTGGTGACGAACTCCGGCAACGTCGTTGCGGGCCTGGGCATGAGCCCGGAAGATACCGGCGAGCAGGTCGCCCGCGCGAAGCGAGGGGGGCTCGCTGTCGCGACGGACGGGGAACCTGTGTTCGTACGATCGGGTACCCGCTTCGCGGCCGCGGACAATCTGCACGGTATCGACTGGTCTGTCGTGCAGGTCTTTTCGCTGAAGGATATTCTGCGTGCGACAGGCATGTGGCTGGCTTGTCTCGGGGGCGCTGCGCTGGTCTGTCTTGTCGTGCTGTGGTTCTGGCTTCGACATATCGATCGACGGGTTTTTGCGCCTGCGCTGCGCGATGCCGAACACGTGTTCGATAGTGAGGAACTGAGCCGCACCATCGTATCGACCTCACCCGTCGGCCTGTGTTTGATCGATCTGGATACGCTCCATCCACTGCTCGGGAACGCCGTGATGGATGGATTCGCGAAAGAGGCGAACGTGGCAGGCGTGAGTCTGTATACGCGCATTGTCGATATGGATCGCCGTCTTGGCGAGCGCGATGCCCGCTCCGCGGACAAGCATGGCAGCGAGTTTCGCGTCGAGTATCGCCCGACTCTTGCCATGACGCGTACGCTGCTCGTCGCCGCCAGACCGACGGCCTATCGTCGTCATCGCGTACTGCTATGCGTGGCGCGAGACGTGACTGGTATCGCAGAGCTCGAGGAAAAACTCCGCGACGCCCGTGCGGCGGAAGAACATGCCCGTATCGTGGCCGAATCGGCGAGCGCGGCCAAATCGGCCTTCGTCGCAACGATAAGTCACGAAATACGAACGCCGCTCAGTGGAATCATCGGACACCTGGAACTGTTCGCCAATGGCGGTATGGACCGCGAACAGGCTGTGCATATCGCGCGTGTGCGGGTTGCATCCGATTCGCTTCTGAAAATTGTCGGCGATGTGCTCGACTTCTCAAAAATCGAAGCGGGGCTGTTCGACATCGAGCCGGCGCCATTCGTCCTGCGAGCGCTGGTGGAAAACAGTCTGCACCTGTTCGCTCCCCTTGCCAGGCGCAAAGGCCTCGGACTCTTCCATGACATCGATGTGTCGATCGATATGTCCTATGTCGGCGATGCCCAGCGTATCGGGCAGGTACTGAACAATTTGCTGGGTAACGCGATCAGATTCACGGCCGAGGGTGCCGTTACGGTAAGAGTCCGGTCTTCGCGGGACCCGCGCTCGCGCGGTGCCGGCATAACGGCGTTGCGATTCGAGATAGCCGATACGGGGATCGGTCTGGCCAGCACGCAGATCGAGGGCCTGTTCGAGCCATTCGCCCAGGCAGGTGGCGCCGCCTCGCGTCGCTACGGCGGTACTGGACTGGGGCTCGCGCTCTGCCGACAACTCGTGACACTGATGGGAGGCAAGATCGGGGTCGATAGTGTTGAGGGCGAAGGCTCCACATTTTCGTTCATGCTCCCGCTAAAGGTCTCCGCCGCAGACAATGGCTTTCCGCGGCTCGACGGCAAGTCGATCCGCCTCGTTTCGTCCGATGCCGTCTGGCGCTCCGCCTGCACTTCCTTTCTCGTCGCCCGTGGCGCCGTCGTGGAGGTGTTTGCCAGTGTCGAAGGAATGAACCTGCGATCCGGCGATATCGGCGATATCGTCGTCGTGGGCGACCAGTGGGTGCTTGGCGCGACAGAGGCGCGCGACATGGTGGCGAAGGGTGCCCGCGTCGTACGCGCTTCGCGTGACGGCCCACTGCATCCACGATATGACCGTGGTGTGGTATTCGTGTCCTGCTACGCCAGCGATGCATTGCTCGATATTCTCCTGGCCAGACGCGGTCCGGGCGCGATGCGCGATGCGATGAAGCGCGTGGCGCATACACCGGCGGCTGGACGGGTACTCGTCGTCGACGACAATCCGTTCGGGCGCGAACTGCTTCGACAGCAGCTTTCGACGCTCGGCTACACAACGGACGAAGCCGATAGCGGCAAGACGGCGTTGGATATGTGCGACAACTATCCGTACACGGCGGTACTCACGGATATCGAGATGCCCGGCATGGACGGTTGCGAGTTGGCGCATGCGCTTCGCAGGCGGGGCTCGGACATTCCCGTGATCGCCGTTACCGCCGACGCACATGCTCAGGAGCGTGGTCGTTGCGCGGCGCAGGGCGTGGCGGAACTGCTCCTGAAGCCGGTGACACTGAGCCAGCTGGAAGACACCCTGCGCAGAAACCTGCCCGATGAGGCGTGGCCTTTCCATCCGGATACCCACAATGGCTCGGCCGAGCTGATCGAAATACTCATGGGCTCGGTTATCCACGACTGGGAAAGGCTGGTGCAGGCCGTCAGCGCGAATGAGGAAAGCGGCGTCCTCGACCGCCTGCACTCGCTGAAGGGCGCCTTTCTGATGGCCAACGAACAGATGCTCGCGGAACACAGCGCCGAGCTGGAGCGCTGGATCGAAACGCATGGTCTGGACGATATCGGGCCTGTTTTGCAGGGATTGCAGCTACGTATCGACGAACGGCTGGATGGATATAGGGCGCGACTTAACCGTATCGACACCGGCAGCCGCGCGCCGCCGTCATCCCTATGAATCGCGATCGGCCAGGATCACTTCTTCTCGTCGTCATGACTACGCGTTCTGGCCGCACCGGATGCGGCGACCATGCCGCTGGTTACGGCATAGCGGAAGAGGTCGGCGTCCTGTTCGAATCCCAGTTTGCGTTTCGCGGACACCTTCTGCGCACTGGTGGTTTTGTGGCTGCGACCGGTAAGTTTCGCGATTTCCGTTGCGGTAAGCCCTTCGGCAAGCAGCCGGACGACTTCCGCTTCGCGGGGAGTGAGGTGCGCCGAAGGACGATCGGCACTGGCATGCATACCGCTCGCGATCAGGCGGGCGATGGACGCGGATCGATACGGTGCGCCCTCAAGCGCCGCCTTGATGGCCATGTCGATGTCGCTGGCTTCGTCGGCCTTGGAAACGATACGGACGACGCCCCTGGCTACGATAGTGCGCAGCAGTTCGGCATTGTCGATGCCAGTGAGCAGCACGATACGTATCTGCGGAAAGCGTTTTGCTATTTCGCCGAGCAGCGGCAAGCCATCGGCCTGTTCATCCTTGTCGGGCATGGCGTAGTCGGTTACCACGACATCGCATGGTGTGGTTTCAAGCAACGCGATCAGATCGCCCGCATTCTGGGCGGTACCCACGATCTCGATACCTTCGAGTGCGCGCAGCCGTCGCGAGATGGCGGCATGAACAAGTGGGTGGTCATCGGCGACAACGATTCGGATAGTCATGGAAGGGCTCGCTGTGTCCGGACGTCCATCGTAATCGTAACGCAATGAAAAAAGGACGCAATCGATGAGCATGGAACGCATTCACGTCGTGATCGCGGACGATCATGCGATCGCGCGGGACGGGGTGCGCATGGCTATCCAGGAAGACTCGCGCATGAGCGTGGTCGGCATGGTGGGCAGCCCCGCGGACCTTTACCATATGCTTTCCAGTGTTGCGGGCGACGTACTTGTGTGCGATTACGCCATGCCCGTAGGCGAAGGCGACGATGGACTGAGTCTGCTACGTTCCCTGCGCGCGGAGTATCCCGCGCTTGCAATCGTCGTGCTTACCTCGATCGAAGAGGCTCCGATCCTGCGCGATATCGCCGCATATGGCGTACGTTGCATCGTCAGCAAGCGCGACGGGCCGCGACACCTTCGTTACGCGATTCGGTCCGCTTACGACAAGCGGGCGTATCTGTCTCCCATCATGAAGACGGCACTGGACGCCCATGTGCCGGATCGATCGAGCGGGAAGCGTGCAAAATTGAGCGCACGCGAAGACGAAGTTATCGGGCTGATCAGGCAAGGGATGTCCATGAAGGAGATTGCCGCGCGACTTGGTATTTCGACGTCGACGGCAAGCACTCACAAGGCCAATGCGTTTCTGAAGCTCCACGTGACGAACACGGCGGAGCTGATTCGCTATTCGGAAGAAACGACGGCGCCCGGCGACGTTCCCCGGGCGTCGTAGAACTCGGGATGCAGGAAGGGCGCCATCGCCAGTACCAAAGCCTGCGTATACACGCTTTCGCGCGTCTCGTTTCCGTTGGTGACCAACGCCACCGTGCCGCCTTTCTGTTTGATGTTGTCGGTGCCGAACAGCCGGTCCATGACGATGCCGAGCTCGTCACCGCTTTCCAGCGCCGCGTATACGTGCGCGGGCAGGGAGAGTGCCGCGGAGCGTCCGACCGATAGCCTCGTGGCATCCGCTACGGCGACATAGGCGAACGTGGCCGGCCCATCCTCTAGTACGTCGATGCCGCCCTCCATCGACACATACAAATCCGCACCACCGCGATCCCTGAGATACGCCAGACGGTTCAGCGCGCCTGCGCGCGTTTCATCCTGCGTCATCGGCTGATCGCGCACGCCGGATGGCGCATGAATGCCTTCGCACTCGACGATACGGTTGGGATAGAGCGGCGCGATCGCGCCGCGGACGGCGTTGATCTTCACGGGGTTATGCGAGCCGACGAGGATTCGTAGCTTGGTATGGGACATGGGCGGGCCGATACAGCTGTGATTGGGATGGCGGCAAGTCTAACAGCCGTCCCGGATGCGTCAGGCTAGTCGCATCATATGCCTGGCCTGCGCATCGTCGAATCCCCAGGCATAGGAGTCCATCGAAAGGACACCGTAGGTCATGCCGCCTTCGATAAGGAACACCGGGTCCGACGTATCGCTCGCGCCAAGCGCGACAAGCAACGGCAGGTAGTGCTCTTCCGTGGGATGCGCGCGGGAAGCCTCGGGTGCCCGACTACGGTAATCGACCACCGCTTCGATGTCGCGGGCGCCGATCGCATCGCGATTCCACGCGGCGAATCGCCGCGCGTAAGGCGCTTCGTCGGTCGTCCGGCGCACTTCGTACAGATTGTGCGTAAGACTGCCCGATCCCACGATCAGTACGCCGCGATCCCGCAATGGCGCAAGTGCACGCCCGAAGGCAAGCGCACCGGCGGTGTCCAGATCATGCGGCATCGACACCTGGATAACAGGAATCGTGGCGTCGGGGAGAAGGTGCGACAGCGGCACCCACGCGCCATGGTCGAGACCGCGCACGGCATCGGGCGTTACCCGGAAGCCGGCATCGTTCAACAGGTTCGCTGCCTCGGCGGCAACATCCGGTGCGCCTGCCACGTCGTAGCGTAGACGATAAAGCGCCTCGGGGAAGCCTCCGAAGTCGTGAATGGTCGACGGGCGCTTGCTGGTCGTTACGCGTACGCCATCCGTCTGCCAGTGCGGCGATACCACCAGCACCGCACGTACGTTCTCAAGCAAAGGTCCTGTCTCGCGCAGCCGCGGACCCAGTTCGCCCGGCTCGACGGCGAAGGAGGGAGATCCGTGGGAAATGAAGAGCACGGGCTGGCGGGGAATCGAGACATGATCGTTCATCCCCTCAGTGTATGGGTTCGACACGGCAATTACAGGAGGTCCAGCCGGAACGGATCGTTTCCCGCAAGGGACGTTCAGGCCTCGCGTTCGAAGCAGAATCCGAAATAGCGATCCAGCGAACGGTCGTCGTGGAACGGTATGACGCAACTGCGGTGCGGATTTTCCCAGCGATCGCGAAGTGTGTATCCAAGTGCCTTGAGGCCGTGTAGAAAGTCGCGTTCGCTCGTGATGCGGTACGGACAGCAAGCCGTACCCATGTTCTGGACGGTGAAATACGAGGCGGACGGATGGATCGGCACCGAGTTGAGAAGCAGGTAACGCGGAAGCGTTTGCAGGTTGCCAAGCAGGTCGGCCAGCGTGTAGTCGAGATATTGCAACGATCCGGCCGCGAAGAAGATATCCACACCGTCGGCGTCGTCGCGATGTGCCGTGAATGTCAGGCGTCCCAGGTTATCGTGTTGCGATGCCCAGGCGGCTCCGGCGGCGTTGACGGCGGGAACGTCCAGCACGCGCCAGGCAATTTCTTCGGGAAACGTTACATGGCGCTGGTAGGCATAGTAGGCGATGCCGATGTGGCCGCCGAGATCGAACACCGACGCGCACCCGGCCTCGAACAACTTCGAGAACCAGAGCATCGCGGGATAATCGTTGATATAGACCCGCCGCGTGCGCTCGCGATAGAGCTCCGCGGACGGGGTGTTGTCGTAGCCCGAGGGGCGGGTCTGCGCGATGCTTGCCTGCGCCTGCGCGAACGTCTCGAAGACGCCGCGATACATATTGTGCGTCAGTGCGGAATGGGCGAAGAACTCGCGCGCGTAGCGAGCTTCCAGCCAATGCCGGATCGCAGGCAGGGATGCGGCGCGTTCGCGAACCGTATGCAGCGTGGAATGGACGGCCATGGCCGCTTTACCTCGTTGTAAGACCCTTGCTTTTTATCACTTCGGGTCTGCCCGGTCCGTCCGATAGATGGTCTATGCCATCCGGACGATCACTTCTGGACCGGGACCGGTACGTCTTCGTCATCCGGCGCGGCGACGGTGTATCCGCGTGCCTTCAGTTTCGAAAGAGGGCCGTCCTTCGCCACGATCAGTTCCATGGGCAGTACCGCGAAACTTTGCGAATTCGTTGCCAGCGCCTGCTCCGCCGCGGTAAGCCACAGGCCTTCCATATGTCCGACCACATCGTCCAGCCCGAGGCGTTTTGCGATTCCCGCTTCCGTGACGGCATTCAGGCAGGTATCCCCGCGATCCTGGGCAAGCATGCCGCGGAGCGCGCCGATATCTCCCGTCGCCCACGCGTTGGCGCGATCGGTCAAGGTGTCGAGCCGTTTGTCGATGTTTTCGAGCGTCTGGTGAAAACAGCGGACATCGTCGAGTTCCGCCGCCTTGAACGCCTTGATGGCCTTTCTCGGTTCGTCGATCTCGACCGTATACCGCACGGATTGCAAGGGTACGCCACGGGTTTTCGCGATACTGACGACGGTACCGGCAACGCCTGTCGACTGCTTCAGGCCAATCGCTTCGACGGCTTTTTTATACAGCTCCAGCGCGGCGAAGATCGGCCGGTAGCGTTCGATGCCGCGATCCTTGCCGATGTAGCGCAGCTTCAGCGTCGACCACAGAGCATAGTCGCCAGCCGGCACGGTGCTCTGCAATGTCCCGTCGTCTGGCAGGTTGCGCACGCTGATCAGCGACGGGAGAAGGAATAGCCTGCCGAAGAAGTTCGTTTTCGGTTTGATCGTCAACGACGGCGCACGCAACACGACCTGCGAACTGGCGATGACTGCCTCGACCTCGGTCGATCGCCATTGCATGCGTGCAGGCAACGGCGAAAGTATGCCCAGTACGTACATCACGTGCTCGCCGCGCGACACCTTCCACAGGCCGGGACCGGGTTGTTCGCCGCTGACGGTTACCGCGTCGAGCATGACGGCCGAGGTCGCGGGTGCGGGCGCGTCCTGCGCCGAAGCGACCATCGGCAGCAGGAACAGGAACAGGGCGGCAACGTGAATTCGCATGGTCGGCTCGGGGATGCCTTGAGGGAATGCCGCGATCTTACCGGTCGGGCATACGGTAACGCTGCTCTTTGTACGCCCAACTTGGCCACAATGCATTGGCGAGCGCTTCTTTGGCCAGGATCGGATCCACGGTTGCGGGCGTCAGCGTCGATTTTCCGTCGTAAGTGAACTGGGAAGCCGGCTTAAATGGTTCGTAGACCACGAGCTGGTCGTCCTTGAGATAACCGAAGTTGTCGCCGTACTGCATGATCGCACGATGCGGATCGCGCACCGTCAGGTCGGCGCCGGGCATGGGATGGGTGCTGGAAATGCCTATCAGCGAGAGCAGCGTTGGCGCCATATCGATCTGGCTGACGATACGGTCGTCGCTGCGTACCGGTACCTGGCCGCCCAGGATCAGGGCAGGGATATGGAAATGCTCCACGGGCACCAGGCTCGCACCGTGCACGCGTGCATCGTGGTCGGCAATGAGCAGGAATACGGTGTTCTGCCAGTAAGGCGATTTCTTCGCTTCGTTGAAGAACTTGCCGATGGCGTAATCGGCATAACGTACAGTGTTCTCCACACTGGCCGGATTGCCGATCGGCGCGATACGCCCGGCGGGATATTGCCATGGCGTGTGATTGGACACGCTGAAGGCCACCGTAAAATTCGGCTTGTCGCCGTCGCTCAGCAGGCGCTTGTGCAGTTCGTTGAACATGTCTTCGTCGGACGCTCCCCATGAACCGACGAAAACAGGATCGACGAACGAACTGCGATCCACCACCTCGTTGAAGCCATTACCGAAGAAGAAGCCGCGCATGTTGTCGAAGTGCGCTTCGCCGCCGTAGATGAAGCGCGAATGGAATCCCTGCCTGCCAAGTAGCGCGGCGACGGTGAAGAAATCCCGTTGCGAACGGGGGAGCTTCAGTACGGCTTCCGCCGTGGTCGGCAGGAACCCCGTCGTGATCGCTTCCAATCCTCGCGCCGAGCGCGTTCCCGTGGCATAGGCACGGTTGAAGGCCCAGCCTTCCTTGCTCAATGCATCGATGTTCGGCGTCAGGTCCCGTCCGCCGAGATTGCCGACGAACTGCGCGCCCAGACTCTCCTGCACGATGATGACCAGATTGAGCGGACGCGGATGGCTCGTGCTGGCCTCCTGACGATGCATGCTCGGATAGCGCGCATCGGACGCCGGACCGTCAAGGCCCGTACTACGCCGCAACTCGGCATTCATCGTGTCGACATCCATTGGCGGATAGACGTCCGCCGAGGAACGCTCGCTGCGCATGTCGTCGATGGCATTGGCGACGTTGTAGAACGAGTTCAGAGGCAGCGCGTTAACCATGCTGTCGCTGCTGAAGGCGACCGTGGCCTCATTGATCGGTCGGTGTTGCAGTGTGCCGCGCGCAGCCAGTAGACATGCGACGAAGATGAGCGTGGAAATCGGTACGCGCGCGATCCAGTTCGTCCGTGCATCGCGCAGTTGCGGCGACAGCATCCGCCAGCCCAGCCATCCGATAATCGCCCAGGCAACGAGGCCCAGGGCGATCGGAAGTTTGTAACCATGCCAGAGCATGGAAGCGACTTCGACCGGGCTGGAAAGGTATTCGACGAACAGACGGTTGGGGCGCGTGTCGTATTCGACGATGAACTGTGGCGTGGCGACTTCCAGCAGCACCAGTAGCAACCAGCACAGCCGATACCACCATGCGGTAACCCGGATCGCCAGCGGACGGTGTCCCATCCACGGGGAGAGGATCGCGGGCAACGCGACCATCATGGCAAGCAGGCTCAGGTCGATGCGCCATCCGCCGAAGATCACCGGCCATAGCCCGCCGGCATCCGAAACGCGCGCGTGTTGCCAGAGGGCAAGACCCAGTCGCGAGAGGGTAAGCAACAGCAGCGTCGCCGCAAGGAAACGCAAGGTAAGGCGGCGCATGGAAGACCTTCAGGAAGGTGAAGTATTCGTGAATACTATATGACTGCTGCAAATTAAAGGTTCTTCGTGCACTACGGTGGCGATCTCTCGCGTCTGGCCGCTCTTTAGGTTGCGGACAGCCGCTGGGTGGCTCGTGTTATTCGTGACTTGGTCGCCTCACGCTCGTGGCTCGGGGAAGCCGCGACCGGGTTGGCCCTTGGGGCCTTCGGCGCCGTCCCTGCGGGAGCGGGCCGTAGCGCCGCTTTCGCTCCAACTAGTCATCGCGGCCCTCGGCTAAGGCGGCCCCAAGGGCCAACCCGGCCACGGCACCGTCGACGGCGGTTTGTTGTGGGCAGAGCACGAGCCGAGCACGTGACGGAACCGCACCGGATGCGGCATGACGGGTCATGCGTCACGCGCTGCTTTCCCTCACGCGACCGCAACCTCCGGAAGAGCCGTCGGCCACCGCCCTCGACGCGACTTGCGGAACCGAGCGCGGCGGGCGGAAAAGGCCCGAAGGGGGCGGACCAGGACGGTCCGTCGTTTTCGCTGAGGCAGGAGCCGAATCGAAAACCCCCGCCCGCCGCGCGGGCGCGACGGGGCGCAGCCATTAAAACACCAGCCGCGCAGCGGCTATCCCTTCCCGAGCGACGGTGGAGACGGAGCGTCGAGGGCGGTGGCCGACGGCTCTTCGCGAAGCGCCCGAACGCAAAAGCGATGGCAAAGCCGAGCCCTCTCCCTGAAGGATCAGCCAGGAGCCCCATGCAACGCCGCAATAATCTCGGCAATGACATCGCCTATACCCGTGCCTCCCTCGACGCTGATACCAAGCCGTGCAACCACGAGGTGTTCGGATGGCACGATGACGACGTATTGTCCGAATGCACCGCGCGCGTAGAACATGTCTTTCGGCAGCTTGGGCATACCCCACGGTGCATCCCAGACCGGCACGGTGCCTTCGTTGACCAGATTGGTCCAGAAGCCCGCGCCGTAACCGGTCTTCAGGGTCTGCGAGCGACTGAAGGATACCCAGCCTTCCGGCAGGATCCGCTGTTCGCCCAGCATGCCGTCGTCGAGATACAGCTGACCGAACCGCGCGAAGTCGCGTGCCGATGCGTAAACATGGCTGGAGCCGATCGGCGTACCGCGAATGTCGGTTTCGATGACCGCCGTGCTCATGCCCAGCGGCGCGAACAATTCTCGCCGGAAGAGTCGCTCGGCGTTGACCGCGCCACCGCCGCCAGCGGCATCCACGGCGATCCGCGACAGCAGTACATAGCTCGCGTTGCTATATCCCCAGACCGTCCCGGGAGGATGTTCCATGGGCAGTTTCGCCGCGAATGCCGTCATGTCGCGTTCGAGGAACCACATACGCGTCGTCGGACTTTCGGGGCCATTGGTCTCATCGAAACCCAGTCCGCTGTCCATTCGCAGGAGCTGTTCGATGGTGACGGCGTGATGCGGGTTGTCCGGAGAAGCCCACGCGGCGATCGGAGCGGGTTGGTCGAGCTTGAGTTTGCCCTGGCGCACCAGGATACCGATCAGGGCACTCGTCAGCGACTTCGACAGCGAGTGGCCCCAGATCGGCGTATCCGGGCCGTAGCCGGGTGCATATCGCTCGGCAATGAGCTTGCCGTCGTGAAGAACGACAAGCGCTTTGGTCTGGCGAAGATGCTGTGGATCGGGTTCGGCGAACGCATGGTCCAGCGCGGTGCGAATGGCAGGATCGGTCGGTTCCACGACGCCGGTGTCGACGAACGAGTGTTCGATCTTGGAGGTATCCGCGAAGCCAGCGAGATCCGGTACGTCGTGCTTGCCATGGACCAGAAGGCAGCCCAGGCCCGGCCGGAATATGGCTCGCGCGCCGAATCCGCCAAGAATGTGCGTCCGTACCTGGCGCGCGTCGCGATCCACGTGGTAGTGGATTGCCCAGGCGATGGATCGCATGTTGGGCAATTGTTCTTCCTGGAACATTTTGTCCGGGTCGACGTTCGAGACGAAGGTCGCCGTGCACAGCGAGCGACTGACGGAATTCGTGGCGACCCTGAGCGCGTCTTTCTTCGATACGACGAAGGCAGCGAGCGCAAGCACGACGATAATCGCCGTTGCACCGGCGATTGCGAATGTACGACGAGCCATGCCTATTTCCCCCAAGTTGCCTCGTCCGGAGGGTAGCGACGGCTCACCCGGCCGGCAAGGGCCGCTAGCGAGGTCTGCACCTCTTCGAGCGCACGTCGCGCCGACAATCAACCGCGATCCAGGGTGTGGATGCGGCATAATTCAGCGTTGCGGATAGCCATCGACGCGAAGGGACGACATGAGCCTGTGGACCGATCGGAGAATTCTGGATCTCCTGCAAATCGAACAACCGATTCTTCTCGCACCCATGGCGGGTTCGGGGGGATCGGCACTGGCCGTCGCCGTGGCGCTGGCAGGCGGACTGGGTGCGATTCCATGCGCATCGATCTCCGTCGACGCGGTCAGGAAGGAAGTCGGCGCCTTCAGATCGGTGGTGAGTGCGCCCATCAATCTCAACTTCTTCGCGCATGCCGCACCGGTTGCCGATCCCACGCGTATGGCGGCGTGGCGGGAGCGTCTGCACCCGTACATGGAAGAGTTTGGTGTGCAGGCCTCCGAAAACGCGGCCCCCGGTGGCCGGGCGCCTTTCGACGATGCCATGTGCTCGCTTGTGGAGGAGTTGCGCCCGGAAGTCGTCAGTTTTCACTTTGGCCTGCCAGCCGCGGATCTGCTGGCACGGGTGAAAGCGACCGGCGCGTGCGTCCTGTCGTCGGCGACGACCGTCGCCGAAGCGCGCTGGCTGGAGCGGCAGGGTTGCGACGCCGTCATCGCGCAAGGTTACGAGGCAGGCGGTCATCGCGGCAGTTTTCTCACCGACGATATGAGTGCACAGCCTGGCACGATGGCCCTCGTGCCCCAAGTCGCGGATGCGGTGAGTATCCCGGTGATCGCCGCGGGTGGCATCGGCGATGCTCGCGGCATACGGGCGGCGCTTGCGCTGGGTGCTTCCGCGGTGCAGTTGGGCACGGTATATCTGCTGACGCCGGAGGCACTGACCGTATCCGTGCATCGCGCCGCGCTGCGTAGCGCGGGCGATAACAGTACCGCCGTGACCAACGTATTCACCGGGCGCCCGGCTCGCGGCATCTACAACCGGCTTATGTCCGAAGTGGGGCCGATGAGCGATCTCGCGCCATCCTTTCCTCTCGCCGGGCAGCCACTTGCGCCGTTGCGCGCCGCCACCGAACCGAAAGGCATCGGCGACTTCCAGCCGTTATGGGCGGGGCAGGCCGCGACTTATGCGCGTGAAATTTCCGCACTACGACTGACGGAAGACCTGATAAAGGCTGCTTTGTCCTGAATGCACCGCGACGCGTTCAGCGGCGGCTCTTGCCCACGAAGCCCAGTGCGCGCGCCCATTCCGCATCCCTGCGCTGCGTGTCGGTACGCTGGCGGCGATAGTGACGTTCCGCGCGGTCCTGTAGCCAGGTGACATAACGGCGCAGCAGTTTTTCGCTCGCGTGCTCACCGCGCACCAGCGATGCGAGGATGGCGCGAAGCGGCGCCGGTGCGAAACGCGCGAACAGATCGTCGTCGATGCTGACCACCGCTTCGGTCGTCCCCGGATCGCCTTGCCGTGCGCAGCGGCCGAACAGCTGACGGTCGACGCGTGCGGACTCGTGGAACTCGGTCAGGATCACATGCAGGCCGCCGGCCTGCTCGATCTCCGGCGCAAGTTTGATGTCCGTGCCGCGTCCGGCCATGTTGGTGGCCACGGTGATTCTTCCCGCGCAACCGGCCTGCGCCACGGCTTCCGCTTCGCTCTTGTCCTGCCGCGCGTTGAGCACCGCATGTTCGATGCCGCTGGCACCGAACAGGGCGGCGAGGCGTTCGGACGCTTCGACGGATCGTGTCCCGACAAGTACCGGCCGTCCGGTACTCGCGACTTCGACCGCGCGTCGTGCGACCGCCTCCCAGCGCAGATCCGAACTGGCGCAGACGATATCGCCCAGGTTTCGCCGCCGCGTTGGCTTATGCGTCGGAATGCGGGTCACCGACAAGTCGTAGCTGCCTTTCACTTCGGCGGCGACTTCCTGTGCCGTGCCGGTCATGCCGCACAACAAAAGATAACGGCCGAAGAAACGCTGATAGGTAATCTGTGCAAGCGTTCGCCGCTGGCCCGTGATCTCGCAGCCTTCCTTGCATTCGATCATCTGGTGCAGGCCGCGCTCCCAGGTACGATCCGGCATGACGCGACCGGTCGACTCGTCGACGATCTGAACCTTGTCTTCGGCCAGGATGTAGTGCTGGTCGCGCTGGAAGCCGTGGATCGCCGAAAGCGCTTTCTGTACGAACTCCTCGCGCCACATGGCCGAACGCCACATGCCGCCGAACTCCGCGGTGACCTCGCGCACGTGCACCTTGCCGCCCGGTGTGAGCCAGATGTCCCGATGGTGGTTCGCCGCGAAATGCACGTCGCGTTCGAGCGACGCGGCCAGTTCGATCGCGCGCGTATAGATCGTCGGGTCGAGATCGTCGGGCAAGGTCTCGCTGATGATCAATGGCGTACTGGCTTCGTCGATCAGTACGCTGTCGGCTTCGTCGATGATGGCGATGTGCAGGCCACGAAGGATGGGCGGTTCGCCCGCGCGGCCGCCGGCGAATTCGGCCAGACGCTGCTGCGTGCGCGACGATTCGCCCATGGCGATGGCGTCCTTCAGGTAATCGAACGTCAGTTCCTTGTTGGATACGTAGGTGATGTCGCAAGCATAGGCCGTGCGACGGTCCGCGACGCTCATGTCCTGCAAGACCACGCCGATTTTCAGCCCGAGGAAATCGAACAGCGGAGTATTGTGTTCGGCGTCGCGCTCGGCGAGATAGTCGTTGACCGTGACGACATGCGTCGCGGCACCGGTCATGGCCGCCGAGCACGCCGCAAGCGTGGCCGCCAGCGTCTTGCCTTCGCCTGTGGACATCTCGGCAAGACGACCCTGCAACAGCGTGCGACCGGCGAGCAACTGGACATCGTGATGACGCATGCCCAGCGTCCGCCGCGACGCCTCGCGGATCAGTGCGAACGACGCCGCAAGGCACGCATCCGTAAAGCCCTCCCGATGCATGCGCCGTGCTTCCGCGGCCAGGTTCGTGCGCAGGGTGTCGTCGTCGAAGACTCGCGTGGCTTCTTCGAGTGCATTGGTCGCATCGAGAAAACGTTGCGCGCGGCGGCCGTCGAAGCGGGGAAGTTTCGCAAGCCACGTGCGCAGGCGCGCTTCCCACGGTGCGCGCTTCGCATCCACGCGTTCGAGATAAGGACCGTCGCCGAGTTCGACCTCGCGCCCGGCCAGCAGTGCGCGTACGTCAGACACCGAAGTGACTCAGGAAGACCTGGCGGAGGCGCCGAACCGCCTGCAGTGCCATGGGTTCGTAGCCGTGGTCGAAGCGGATCTGCACGCGCTCGCCGAACACCGGCCGCGAATCCTGGGGCAGGGCCAGGTCGACGATAAAGACCCGCTGGATGGTCTTCACGCCTTTGGAATCGTTCGGATGCGTTGCGATCGTTCCACCGGCATTGAGACCCAGGGCCGCCGTCGGCAACTCGTCGACGCCGCCGGGAAACGCACGGATGACCCGGGTGGTCCATACGATGCCCAACGAGTCCGCCAGCCGAAGGCCGACACCGGACAATCGCGCGTGGACCAGATCGATATCGTCCTGTTGCACCACGGCGCGCACGATCAGCTGGCGATCCTGCAACACATAGCCCAGCAGCTCGCCCTTCTTGTAATAGCGTCCCGGCATATCCTGCGCCGTCGCAACGACAAGACGGCCGTCCTCGCCGGCGAAGCCGGTCAAATTCGCCATCCGGGTATCGATGCGGGCGAGCGTTTCGCGCGCCTCGTCGAGCTGACGTCCCGAGATCGCGGCCTTCGTCGGGTCGGTGAACTGCTCGGCGTCGTAACGCGCCTCGGCCTGTGCGACCTTCGCGCGATCGACCGCGTGCTCGGCGCGAAGCTGTGCGTTGTCCAGCACGTACAGCGGCTGGCCCGCATTGACTTGCGCGCCCGGGGCGGCCAGCCAGCGTACGAAGAAACCATTGCCACCCGCATGCAGCATCGCCTGCTCGGGGAGCCAGACGACCCCCAGCGCACGGGTATGCAGCGGTACCGGCACGAACAGCAGCAACACCAGTACACCGCCGATGAACGCGAACGTGCGGCGCATCGCACGCGTTCTTACCCGGTGCAGCGCGCCAGCGGTCGACAGATGCTTCCAGCCCTTGCGGATCGGCGCGCCGATCAGGCCATAGGCGCTCCACAACGCCATCATCGTGCCAACGAAAAAGAACTTGGCCGCCACCACGAAGATCACGGAAACGGTGACGAACGTGCGGTAACACCAGGCGAGCGGCGTATAGACCGTCAGCCAGCGTTGTTCCGACGGTGTTTCGTCCGGGCGCGTGGCGTCCATGGAGCCGAAGGCGTAGCGATCGATCAGATAGGTCCACCAGGCCTGCCCGCGCTGGGCGAGATTGGGAATCTCGATCAGGTCCGAAAGGATGTAGTAACCGTCGTAACGGAGCAGGGGATTGCCGTTGACCACCAGCGTGGAGACGCCGCAGATCACCATGACGTTGAAGGCGACGCCACGCATGACACCCGGCTCGGCGAGCAACCAGACATGCAGCGCGACGGCCGCGAGGAACAGTTCGACGAGCATGCCCGCCGCCGCGACCGTCGCTCGCCGGTACTTCGAAGGAAACGCGGCCGACGACGACGCTTCGACGTAGGGAACCGGCGCGAAAATAAGAAACATCAGGCCGAGTTCGCGCACCGCGCCGCCCCAGCGTTTTGCGGCGAAGCCATGGCCGAGTTCATGCAGCAGTTTCACGACCGGATAAACACAAGCCATGACGAGAAGATTGCTCGACGAGAGCACCCGATCCGACAGGTTATGCGTGAGATCGGTCCAGTGCACGCCGGCCAGGAACAGCGCGGGAATCACCGCCAGTGCCCAGAGTACGGCGCCAATGGGACCAAAACACCACGCGAAGTACGGCGACAGCACCGTCAGGAAGCGATCTGGATTGACGAGCGGAAACTTCAGGCTCATCGGATTCATGAGCCACTGGCGGATCGTTTCTGAACGCTTCTTGTTGTGCCGTTCCAGCGACGCGGCCGAGTCGGGTACCGCATCGGTCTGCAACAGATCGGCGCCGTGCAGCTGCGAAAGCAGATCGACGATTTCCGGCTGCGTGCACGCATCGCGCAGCTCGGACGTATTCGCCTGTTCCCACAGCGACTGGACGGTGGCGTTGCCGTCCATCCCTGCAAGAAAGGCATACGCGGCGGCGGAAAGCCGGTAAACGCGCCCGCCGGTCTGGTCCTGCACGACGTACCATGGACGTCCGCGGAACACGACGCGCTGGATACGCGCATAAGGCGTAAGACGCGGTCGAAGCGACGCGACGCTATGCCATGAGGGACTGAAAGGGCTGCGCGCCATGACCGGTCAGAGACCCCACGTCCAGAGTTGCAGACGCAGCCAGTCCAGCGCCCCATGCAACAGCACCCACCCGAGCTGGCGGCGGCCGACGTCGACCTTGGCCACGCCTTCCATGCCCGGCAACAGCAGGTTCGACGGCTTCGTCAGCCGGGCCTCGACGCGGTAGAAATTCTTGCCGTCCTCGGCCGTTGCCACAGGCATCACGCGAAGTACGTCGATCGTCATCGCATGACCGGCGAAACCGTTCATGACCAGCTCGCCGTGCTGTCCGTCGCGGATGGGTGCGATGTCGCGCTCGTCCACCTCCAGGATGATGCGGTAGCTGTCCAGCGGCGCGATCTCGAACAGCTTCTTGCCGGCTTCCACGGGCGTGCCGATGTCGTGGGACAAGTCGCCGCTGACGATGACGCCATCGTAGGGCGCGCGTACCGTTGCCCGGTCGAGTTTGTCGTCCAGCAGGTCCAGCTGCGCCTGCGCTTCGGAAAGCTGGGCGCTCGTTACGCCGATGGCGGTCAGGTCGTGTCCGGCCATCGCTTCGCGCAACTTGTTGTCGTACTGATCGCGCTCGCTGGCCCAGCGGATGCGTTCGACGCGCAATTCGTGATCGTCCAGGCGCGCCACCTGCTGCCCCTTACGAACGGTATCGCCCGCGCGGACAAAACCTTCGGCAAGGAAACCTTCGAACGGTGCGGCGGCGACGCGCTGGATTTCGCCTTCGGTGACGGTCTTGGCCGATACGCGATAGTCGACCGGTATGCAGACCAGAGCGACGGTGACAAGGAGGACGAGCCCCCCCACGGCTTTCCACACGAGGAATCGCGGTCCGACAAGGTTGCGCCAGAACCGTACGGCTTCGTCGCGCATCCTGCCGAACGACGTGCGCTCGGCAAGCATGCGTTGTTCGACGACCGGCGCGACCAGGGCGGCGAACGCGTCGATCCAGCGCCGTTGCGTCTCATCCAGCGGAGTGCCTTCGCGCTCGAAGGTCACGACAGCGATGGTCCTGGCGTGTTGCACGATGGGAACGGACAGGACGACATGCGCGCCCGTGCGCCGCAGGAGTTCGGTATGCGCGCGGTAGCCGGACGCGGGACGCCCGTCGCGTCCGTCGCTGGCTTCCACCGACTGCGCGAGGTCCGTGGCTTCGGCCATCGCATCGCGATAGGCCTGCACCAGGGGCGAGGACTTCTCGAACGTCGCCGCTTCGGACAGGGCGGCAAGCCGCACCTGCGCGTCGCGAACCAGCCCGATAGCGACACGCGTGCAGTCGAAACGGCGGCGCAGTTCGTTCACCAGATCGAACATTGCCTGCTGGAAGCGCACATGACGCAGCGCCGTGGCCAGCATGTGCACGATGCCTGAGGCGCGCTGACTAGCTTCCACCGCGTCGTCCAGTTCGCGTTTGCCCAGCAGATGGGTCAGCCACGCACTGGCCCAATGCACTTCGCGCAGCAGGGCGGCCAGCACGATGGGATCGGTCGGCAGCTCGAACACCGCCGCGCCGGCTATACGTTCGCCCGACATAACGGGTATCGCGGCATGCAATACGCCCGGTGCATCGGCGGCGGGCAAGACGGCGATGCGACGGTCGCTCAATGCCTGGCTGACGGCAGGTCCCATGCGGGCCATATCGGCATCGACGGCGGGCCAGACCGCGATGGGCACGTAATTCTGGCCGTCGCTGGCTTCGATCAGTACGGCGGCTTTGCCCACGCTGGGAAACTTTTCGCAGATCAGCGTCAGCCAGGCATCGCAGAAAACGTCCGACGTGCGCGCGGCGACGAAGCGCTCCCATGCGGGTATCGCCGGAAGAGCCGCGACGACGTCCTGATCCGGTTGTTCGGTAACGGCGTTCATGGACCGGTCTCCGCGGCGATGCGGTCGCGATCCGCGCGAACCGCGACGAACAGACTGTCCAGTTCATCGATGTCGGTACCGCTCAGGTCGCCGAGCGTTGCCTTGAGCTTGATGAACGAGGTGAGTTGCTGATACGCGCCCTTGCGCACGTCGCGTCGCGCGCCCGCCAGCTGCTGTCGCGCGGTGAGCACGTCGGCGTCGGTTTTCACGCCATGCAGCGCGCCGCGTTCCGCCAGCGCAAGGGCACGCTGTGCCGAATGGATGGCGGTGCGCGCCGCGTTGGTCTTTGCGCGACCCGCCCGCCAGCCGAGGAACGCCGTCTTTACATTGAGTACCGCTTGCCGGCGCGCGGACTCCTGATCGTCGCGGGCCTTTTCGCGCATGGCGATGGCCTCCGCGACCTTGGCCGACTGCGCGCCACCGGAGTAGAGCGGCACATTGAGCTGAAGGCCGATGGCCAATTGACGGATGCGGTAACCCGGCTGTCCGGGGAAGTTGCCGACGTTCTGATCCGTGTTGCCAAAGGTCGCGACCATGTCCAGCGTCGGCTGGTAGCCCGCGCGCTGTTTCGAAATTTCGTCTTCCGCCGCGGCAACCGCCGTCGCCGCGGCACGCAGGGCGGGGCAGTGGCTGTCGATCTGCGCGAGCCATGCATCCGCGTCGTCACCGAGCAGATCCGGAATGCTGGCGTCCTCGCGCAGCCAGGGCTGGACGAGCCCTTCGCTGGAACCGATCCATTGTTCGATCGCGGCGGCCTTGGCGGCGAGGTCCATCTCGGCGGAGAGTTCGTCGGCCGCGGCTTCCTCGTACTTCGCCCGGGCATCGTCGGCCTTGGGCTCGGACTCCGCACCGAGTTCGGCCCCTCGTCGCGCGATATCCCACTGGGCGCGCAGCGCGTCCCGCTGGGCGGTGGAGAAATCGACGGCGTCCCGTGCCTCCATCAGGTCGAACCAGCTGGTCGCCAGCTTCAGGTAAAGCTGCTGCTCGGTGTCGGCCAGCTGATAGCTCGCCTGTTCGGCGGCTTTTCCCGCTTGCTGCAAAGCGACTGTATTCGCCCGCCGCCACAGGGGCTGGTTCAGGCTCAGCTGATTGCCGTTGCTGTGGTAGTGATCGCGTAGCGTCGCCGTATGGGTATCGAGCGTGTTGTAACGACGGCCATTGCCGTTGGTGTTGGCGGTGGCGGTGATCTGCGGAAGCATGGCGCCCAGCGCCTGCCGTTCGCGCGCGCGCGCCGCATCCACGTTGGACTGCGCCGCGCGATAGCCCGGTTCGCTGTCGTGGGCAAGCGAGAACAGTTCGCCCAGCGTCACCGTCTGTGCGACGGCGGTGCACGAAGCGACCAGGCAGGCGATGGCGAAAATCGGTAAGCGGTAACGGTTGACGACGTACACCTCAAGTCCCTTCGCACGCGCAGGGAGAGGCGGACCGTCATGGCCCTGAGACGGCACGACGCACGCCCCGGCTGATGGCCGGGCATGCGATCGGACGCTTTGCGATTTCCCCCTGTACGCGTGCATTTTCGCACCCGCCCCGGTCCGGTGCCAAGTGCAAAGAGGGGTATCTTCACAAACCCGCGGAGGCGGTGTCCGGGTACAATCGCCGGGCGGTTTCCAAGGGGGAAAACATGAAACGCATCATCGGAACGGTCGCCCTCGCGATCGTGGCAACGGGCTGCCAGACCACCGGTAGCAGAATCACGCAGATCGACGTCGGCTCCTCGCGCGATCAGGTCGTGGAAACGCTCGGCCGTCCTGACTCGGTCCGCACGGTAACCGACTTCGAAGTACTCTGTTACCTGGATCGCCATCGCACCCGCATGTCCGTCGCGCACACCGATTATTCGGTAGTGCTGAAGGAGGGCAAGGTGGTGCAGTTCGGGCCGGGACAAGTACGGCGCGACGGGCTGCATTCGGTGGTTATCGATCCGGCGTTGCGATAACAGCGTTCAGGGAGGAAATACCGGCGTGACGATCACGCCGAGTTTGCGTTTTACTTCAGTCAGCGCGGCGGCATCGGCGGCACCGAAGGTATGTTGGGCCTCGACCCACTCCTTCGGGGCGTACTCCGACACGTTGCCAGGGATAAACATGTCGCGCTGGACCCAGCAGGGTGCGCATCGCTCGGTTGTTATGAAGATCAGCGTCACCCATCCATTCCGTCGTCCTGGGGGGATTGCCCGGTCCGACTCGAATTTCACGGCAGTGACAATGCTGCCGTCCTTTTCCTGATGCGTCGAGCGTTCGGCGACGTGGAAGCCCGCTGCCGCGTATGCGTTTTCGTAAGTCGAAAGCAGCTCGATCGCCGTTATGCCCGCGTACTCCGTCATGGGGACGACGGGGGTTGTCGCGACGCTCCTGTCGCTCAGGACGGATCCAATGGTCAGAAGGAGGCCGGCGATACCGACGAAGTGCCTGGGGCCAGTGCCGCGATTGTCGCTTTGAGTTTTCATAGCCGTCCCCATGCCAGGCACTCTCAGTGATTCCCTATGTCGAGTTCGTGCAGATGATAGGCACCGATCTCTTCTTCGGCTTCGCGCTGGGCATCATTGCCCGCCTGGCCAAGAGCGTGCTGCACTTCTATTTCCCGCTGTGCGTCGAGCGCGCCGCCGAACGAAAAGGCGCTGCCTTGCTGCGCGACTCCGGTACGTCCGGATTTTCCTGCTGTGGGATCGTACGAGAAGGTAAACATCAACTCGGCGTAATAAGGAGCCTTGACCGACGCTAGCGCGAACGTCCGGTTTTTCGACTCGCTTACCCGGCTGATGTGCTGGGTCGTTCGTGTTTTGATGACGAATCCCGCATGGGCGAAGGCTCGTTCATAGGCTTCGATCACTTCGTTCGGTGTGATCCCCTGATAGTAAAACGTAGGGATGTGCGGGCGAGCGGGTGGCGGTGGTGGCGCATCTGCCGCCGACAGGGGCAAACTTGCGGCGAGCAGATAGGCGCCGGTGAGCACCGTAGCGCTTCTTCCCGTTTTGCGGCCGCCGCCATCATTCGAGCTGGCTGTCATATTCCTGTCCTGGTCGTTGCTGTCACTGGCCTATCTTATGGGAACCCGGCGCCGGTCGTCCGCCGCCAGGTTTGCCGCCGCTGCACGCGTTTGTCAGACGCGTTTTACGATCAAGCCACTCTGTTTCGCGAGTTCGTCCGCGCGGGGACGTCCTCCTTCGAATACGTCCTGCCACCAGTCGATGCCCGATACCGCCGTGCCCGAGGTGACGGTGGATGCGTTCCAGTCGATGACCGGGACATCCGACGATCGTGAGCCTTGATTGAGGACGATGTAGCCACCGGCTTGTGAACTGTTGCCAGCGTCACCTGGCGCCGCGTCGAAGACAAGGCTCATCGCGTTGCCGCAGGGCGGATTCTTCGATACGACCAGTGTCACCGTGCCGCTTGCCGACAGCTTGCCGTCGGTTACGGAATAAGTGAACACATCGGTGCCGGTGAAACCGCTCTTCGGACGATAGGTATAACTACCGTCGCGATTGCGGCTGAGCGTGCCCTTCGACGGATTGGACAGACTGAGCGTCAGGCAGTCGCCATCCGGATCGTTGACCAGGCAGTCGAAGTCGATACGTACGCTGCCGTCCTTCTGTACCTGGAACGTCGCGCTCTGTGCCGTAGGTGAATGGTTTACGGGCTGCACGGTGATGTTGACCATGGCCACGCCCGATCGCGCATCGCCATCGGTTGCCCGGTAGCTGAAGCTATCGGTGCCATACCAACCCTTGTCCGGCGTGTATGTGTAGCTGCCGTCGCCGTTCAGAACCAGCTTGCCGTGACTGGGGGCACAGACGAGTAGGGCGGCAAGACGATCGCCATCCGCATCCGTGTCGTTCGCCAGCACATCGATCCGTACCGCCGCACCTGCGCTGGTCGTTGCTTTGTCGTCGCGTGCGACCGGAGCGTGATTCGGCGCAAGCACGGTAATCGTCACCGTCGCCGGTTTCGACGTCAGCGAGCCGTCGGTCGCCGTATAAGTGAACGTATCCGTGCCCACGAATCCTGCCGTTGCCGTATAGCTGAAGCTGCCGTCGCGATTACGCGTCAACACACCGCTCTTCGACGAGCTCACAAGCTTTGTCGTCAGGCTGTCGTTGTCGGCATCCGTGTCATTGGCCAGGACGTTCAGTACGGTGGCCACGCCGGCGCGTGCGGTGAATGCATCGTCGTTCGCTACCGGGGTCTGATTTACATGGGCCACATGTATCCACACCATGGCCGGATTCGATCGGTACTGACCGTCGAATGCCTGATAGGTGAATCCATCCAGACCGTACCAGTTGGCGTTCGGTGTGTAAGTGAACGTGCCGTCCGAATTCAGCGCCAGCGTGCCGTGGCTGGGACCGCAGAGGGGCAGGGCCGTGAGCGGGTCGCCGTCGATATCCCAGTCGTTGGCGGTCGGATCGATACGTACCGAGCCATTCTCGTTGACCCCGGCGACATCGTCGAAAGCCAGAGGTGGCAGGTTGGGGCCAAGCACCGTGACGGTAACGGTCGCGATGTTCGAATCGACCTTGCCGTCATTGGCCACGTAAGTGAACGTATCGGTGCCCGTGTACCAGCAGTCCGCGGAATAGCTGAAGGTGCCATCGGCATTGGCCGTCAATGTGCCGTGTTTGGGACCGCTGACGATACGTGCCTTGAGCACATCGCCATCCGCGTCGCGATCGTTCGCCAGTACATTCACGACTGCCGTTTGGTTGTTATGAACGCGAACGCTGTCGTTCGCAGCGATCGGTGCCTGGTTCGCCGCCGACACCACGAGACGCACCGTTGCCACGTTGGACAACGATTTGCCGTCGCTGGCCTGGTAGGTAAGGGTATCCGTACCGCTCCAGGTTCCGTCGGAAACGTAGTTCAGCGAGCCATCCGCATTTCGCGTCAGTACACCATGCGCCGGACCCGATACCACTACCACGGAGAGCGCGTCGCCGTCGGCGTCCACGTCGTTGGCGAGCGGGTTCAATACGATGGTCTTGCCCTGCACGCCGCTGAACACATCGTCGTTCGCCACGGGTGCGTGATTCGTCTGGCGCACCGTAATGGTCACCGACCCGACCGCCGAGTCCACCTGGCCGTCGTTGGCGACGTAGGTGAAGCTGTCCGTGCCGCTGAAGCCTGGCTTCGGCGTATAGGTCAGTGTGCCATCGACGTTCACCGTCACCGAACCGTTGGCCGGTTGTCCCACGATGCGCGCCGTAAGTCCGGCATTTGCCGGACGCGGCGCACCCGCGTTGAGTCCGGTGCTGTTGTCGATATCCGTATCGTTGGCGAGAACGTCGATCGTGACAGTCTTATCCTGATCGGTTACAGCCGTATCGTTGATTGCCACGGCGGCATGATTCACCGCCGTCACGGTCAGCGTGACGGTAGCGACGTTCGAGTTTCCGGTGCCGTCGTTCACGGAGAACGTAAAGCGATCCTCGCCCGCGTAGTAGCTGTCCGGCCGGTAGATGTACAGGCCGTCGGATCCACGAACCAGCGTGCCATGCAGCGGACCGTCGACGATCGAAGCCGCCAGCGTATCGCCATCGACGTCCGTGGCAGCCGTACGTGGATCGATCGACAGCGAACCGTCCTCCGCCACGGTGGCGGCGATGTCGTGCGCTACCGGCAAGTGGTTCACCGGCGCCATCACGATCGTGATGGTGGCAACGGCCGAGGTAATCGAGCCGTCGCTCACACGGTAGCTGAAGGTATCTTCACCGCGGTACAGATCATTCGGACGATAGGTGAAGCTGCCGTCCGCATTGAGCTGAAGCGTGCCGTGTAAAGGACCATTTACGAGTTCGGCAACCAGCGGGTCTCCGTCCGTGTCCGTAGCATAAGACAGGACATTGCCCGTGGCTGTCTGTTCCTCAAGCGACTGCAACGTTGCATCGTGCGCGGACGGTGCATGATTCACGTGCTCGACGTTCAACGAGACCGTCGAAGGTGTCGAGTCCGTGCTGCCATCGTTCATCACATAAGTAAACGCGTCGGTGCCATGGAAGCCGGCCGCCGGCGTGTACGAGAACGTGCCATCGGCGTTACGTACCAGTGTTCCATGCAACGGACCATCCACGATCCGGGCGACGAGCGTGTCGCCATCCATATCGGACGCATGGCTCGCCAGATCGACGATCGCGCTGCCATCTTCCTTCAGGGATACGGCGAAATCGCCAGTCACCGGTGCATGGTTCACCTTCTGCACCGTCAGGTTCACGGTGGCTACGTTCGACTGGATTTTGCCGTTGTCGAGGACATAGGTGAACGTGTCGGTGCCGTACCAGAGCGCATCGGGCGTGTAGCCGAAGCTGCCGTCCGCATTCAGGCTCAGCGTGCCGTGCGTGGGACCGTTCACGACGACCGCCGTCGCTCCGTCCGCGTTGACATCGTTGCCGACGACATCGATACGGGCGGACGTATCCTCGTTCAGCGTCACGGCGTCGTCGGTAGCCTTCGGGTCGCCCATCAATCCGATATCGCGGATAGTGACGTGGCTATCCTGCGGCCCGAACCCGAGAATATCGAACGACAGCAGGAGCGCCGTGCCGGCGGGAATGCCGCGCAGATCGACCACATAGGTCCGGCTGCCGTCGGGATGGGTCACGTAAGCGATACCGCTGGCAAGGAATTGCTGCCCATTGCCTTGCACGTTCAGCATATCGTCCGTGCGGGACAGCGCCATGGCGCCGCCGAGCGAACGACCGGTGACCGCATCGAGAAGAAGTGCCTCGAAGGCATCCAGCGGCGAACCACCCGCTGCACCCAGCGCGAGATCGGAGATCGTGAAACGAAGGAACCGATCGTTCTCCCCGACCACCAGTGCCCTGGTTACCGCCGTCTGCCGATCGCTGGCCTCGGTCAGCGAAAGCACTTCGCCATTTGTCAGTGTGGGAACCGCCGCGCTTGACGTATCGGTGGCTGTTGCGCCGCGATTGAAGGTCACGTTGGCCTGGGATACCGACGAGGTTTGGGCCTGCGTTACCGCTACCGCATCGTACGGAATGACCTGAGCTGCGAGGCTGGTCGATCCGGCACCGGCGGCCGCGATGGCACCGTCGCTGGCGCGCGGAGTGCCCGTAAGGGATGCCGACAGGTTCATCGTCGCCTTGTAGAAGGCGATAGCTGCCTGCAACGAATTGACGGTGCTCGACTGGGATCCGACAGCTACCTTCAGGATGGTTTTCTGTTCGGACAGGAATTGCAGGAAACCATCGCCGTCGCCACCGGAACCCATAACGTTTGGTATCCCGCCGGATACGCCTGGATAGACGAACTGCTGTCCATACACAGCCGGAACTCCCGGCGAAGCCGGAGTCCCAACGAAATAGTCCTCGCCTACGCCGAAGGTATGCGCCATTTCATGTGCCATCGTGTTGACAAGGAAAGCGCCGAAGGTGGTACCCCCCGTCCACGACATGCTTCGACCCACGGCGACGTACACGATATCGGGCACCGTCATATTCAGTGCGTCGCTTAGTGCCCACTCCTTGGCGACGACAGGGATTCCGGTCGTGCCGGGCCGGTTGGTCATAAGTATCGTATCGATCCAACCCGGATCGGGCGGGAAGTGCCGTTTCGAGTCGTATGGATAGAAAGGATTGACGTTCGGGTCCATGTAGCCATAGACGCTTTGACCTGCGTCGCCCCAGAGCATCGTCGGACCTTTCGTCCAACCGGTCGCACCGCCATTGTTGACAAAAGTAATCCCGGGCACGCCTGCGTACACCTGACGCATCGCCGCGGCGACATCGCCGACGATCCCCGCGACCATCTGGTCGAAGGCGATCTGAATGACGGTCTTGGGGCCCGTGCCCGTATATGGCGTATAACCGCCAAGGAACGCACCGAATGTGCTGACGAACGTCGCGCTGAGTGGAATGGGCCCTGCTGCCCATACACCTGTGCTGGACCCCGTAGCCGGAGCGGCGGCATGGTAGGTATAGCCGGTTGCCGGCGTGCCGGTAATGACTCCTGGTGTACTGAAAATACGCAGGAGTTCGGCGCGCAGACCGTCCAGATTAAGGTTGACTTCAACCGGCTTGGTTTTCCGTCCCCGGACATCGAGGGCGCCGATGAGGGTACCGTCTGCGTTCCTGATCTTCAGCGTATCGTAGGAATACGACGCGTGCATGTTGTCGAACCCGGTTCCGGTTGCCAGTGGGTCGAACTTCCATTGCACCGCGCCGTTCTGGGCCGCACCGAACGTGAACTCCGAGTTGATTCCGTCATCGCCGATATCCAGATGCATCGAACTGGACAGATGCATGGTGACTTCCTTGATCCGGACGACATTGCCCGCACCGTCCGCCAGCGTGTTTCCGAACACCGCGCTGGCCGTGTTGACGACTTCGGATGCCAGCATCCCTCCCGACTGGAATGCTGGGTTAGTCGGATCGATCATCTTGAGCGCCGCGACCGCATCGGTTGCATCGACCCAGCGGACGATCTGGTAGATCTTCACGGTCTTCACGCCATTGGTGACGATCGTGACCTTGATCTGGCCGCCGTAGAGTTCGTCGCCGGTCAGCAACGAGAACTTGTTGGCCGGATACATCTCGGCAAGAGTCATCGCATCGGCCGAGATGAACGCGCTGGAACCGGCGGCAATCGTGAAGTTCTGGGTTGTCAGTCCGAGACTGCCCGCACCGGCCTTCAGGAACGAGCCGATCTCGCTGTCCACTTCGACGGTGACGTAAGTCGGCTGGTGCGCCGACCCGGGAATCGTCAGGGAGAACGCCTGGTCCTGAGTCGTTCCGTTCTGGCTGCCCGTGCCCGTGATGAACTTCGTGGTGGTGGTAGTGGTGGAGCCGCTACTGGTTTCGGTACCGGCGGGTACGCCGATCGGTCCACCTGTTGGAGACGGAATGTTCTGCTCTCCGTTTTCGCCGATCTTGATGTGATGAGACAGGCGATCCTTGTCGTTCATCGCCAGCGTCGCATCCAGCAGCGCGTCGATACTCCACGAATGATCGAGGTTCGGGTTCTGCTGGTTGGGATTGACCGTGCCGAAGCCTCCTTTCAGCTGGCCGACAAGGACCTTTCCGTCGGCGGAAAGACTGAGGTTGATGATGCCGTAACCGTCCAGCGGCAACGTGGCGCCCAGATACTGGGGCGCACCGCTCTTGCCGAACGGATCGCGAATGATACCCAGCTTGCCGCCCACCGAGACTTTCTTCGCACTGGCACTGCCACCCACCGCGATCGGAGGACCGAATGGCATGTAGATGAAGTCCGGGGCCTCGAACATCGCCCGGTAGTACGGATCGTTGAAGTTGTAGTTATCGTCCGAAACGATGGCGTATTCGACACCGTCGCGAACGACGAGCACCACGCTTTGCGCTCGCTGTATGTCGAGTCGGTCGGAAATAATGGCGTTCGTCGGTTGCGACAGGTCGATCGCGTTCATGACGGCGGATATGACATGCCCGGACTTGTCGCGAGTGAGGACAAGGGTCGACAGGCCCCGGTTGTAATCCTCGATATTCGTGACGAGATAGTGATCGGCATCGGTCGTTGCAACGATGCTCTGCGGCGATTTTCCGCTGAAGCCATCGCCGGGAAGCGATGCGGTGATCGGCGTATCGATCCGGCCGGTCGCCATCTTGAGCGTGGACAGATCGAATATAAGCACGTTGCCGAGCTTCGTCTTGTCGCCGAGCATCGTCGAGTTCGCGTTCTTAGGTGTCGCGACGATCAGCGTGCGCCCGTCCGGGCCGATCGTCATCGACGAAACGCCGTAGACCGTCGTTTCGATGCCTGTGCCCTGGATCGAAACCACATTGCGATACGTCTTGCTTGCCGGGTCGATGTCCATGGCGCGCAGCTGGAAGTTGCCAGCACCCGAACCGTAGTTGCTGCCTTCGCCGATAAGCAGGCGATTTCCGGCGACGAGCAGGCTCGTGATGTTCTTGCCTCCCGCGATCGTTATCGTGTCGAAAATCCGGAACGTTATCGTGTCGATCACGTAGATGACGCCATTACCCCCGATGTAGCAACGCGTGTAGTCGTCGGAGAATGCAATGGGTTGCACCTTGGTGCCGGTAATGTATTCGGCCAGAGCGGTCGAGCCGAGTCGTTCGAGCAGATTGACCTGGCCCACTACGGTGTTCTCGCGGAGGAAGTCGATACCGGTCCGGGTCATGACGGCAACAATGTTCGGCAGCGGCGACACGCCGAACAGATTGCCCTTGAATTCGCGGGGCGATCCAGAGGTAAGCGTGCCGGACGACGTAAACGCACTCGTCGGAATCTGTCGCACCAGCTGCCAGCGTACGGAACCGATCGCGATGCCCGCGGGCACCTGCACGGTGATATTGCCGGTCGTCGTACCTGGAATTCCCGTCTTGACGTCGATAGGCGTGCCGTCGGCCAGGATCGCTCTCAAGACCAGCGTGCCCGCGAAAGCTCCCGGGTTATTGCTGGCAATTGTGATTGTGATCTGGTCGGTTCCGGCAACCGGAACGATCGCCGTAATGTTCGGCAACGCGACGCTGCCATCGGGTGTCTGGACAGCAGGCAGGGCGGCGCCGGTGTTGATCTTGCCGATCTGGCCCGGTGGTACCTGGGGTAGCGGAATGTTGGCGGACTGCGGAATGCCGAAGTGATACGAACCGGCGAAGAGCGACGTCGCGGCCTGGGCCAGCGAATCGATCAGACCGGAATACATCAACGTACCGGCCAATCCGCCGCCCATGGTGAGACCGAGGCCTGCGAACGTTAGCCAGGTTCCCCCAGTGATGGCCAGTTCGTACTGCCCGGAAATAACGCCGGGGATGCCGCGCATGACGTAGTACTCGCCAGAACTGTCCACGCCGTCGAAGGGCGGACTGGCCGTCCTGGCGACACCGTCGGCTCCCACGAAACCGTTGTCCACGATCCACCACGTATCGATCATGTTTCCATCGGGACCCGGTACCTGTCCTTTGCGCAGGAACAGCACTTCATCGCCGGCCGACGCAAGACCCGAACCCTGCACGGGTATCGCAAGCTGCAACGGATAATTCGAGCTTGTGCCGCCAAGGTCGAGATGGAAGGCCGCCAGCGGTACGAGCACGCCCGTACCGGGGATGCCACCCGCGCCGGGCAGGGACGGATCGTCGAGCGAGATACGCGAGATGGATACGGCCGTATCGACGGGCAGCGCGCCTGCGCCGATGAGAACCGTCTCGCCTGTCGTGGAGCTGACGACGCCACCCGCATCATGTGAGATCTCGATGGCCTGCGGCGTCGTCTGAACCGCGGCCTTGTCCACATGGATCAACACCTCGCCCATGGCGACCGACTGAGTGAGGATCGTTCCGTCGGACAGCCGACCGGTGTAGACATAGACCACGAAAATACGCGCTACGCCGACCGCGCCGGCTGTGACAAAACCATTTGCATCCACGGTCGCCACGGTCTCGTCGCTGGAGACATACAGGACCTGACCATGGCTCACGTCGACGACCGCATCGCCGTAAGGATCGGTGGCATGCACCTTGATCTGGCGCGTACCGCCTTCGACCATCGCCAGCGTCGCGGGATAGACATCGGGCGTGACGAGTGGCGACGGCGCGTCTGGCTGCGCGTCCGTGATGCCCGTCGCGGCGACGTTGAAGGTTTCGACCGTACGGACCACCGAACCGTCCGCACGAACGTGCGACGCAATCAGCAGCACGGGACCGGTTCCGACGGTGACAAGGAAATCCCTTGCATCGTCGACCGTGACAGCCGCCGGCCCCGTGACGCCCAGGCCACTCAGATTGCCCAGCGTGAGCGTGAGATAGCCGGAGTCCGCGCTGATGTCGACGCCTGCCTGATCCTCGAAATCGACCGTGGCCTTTACATGCACGGCCTGACCCGGCAATACCTCGCCAACGGGTTCCAGATGGATGCCCGTAAGTTTGGCGGCACTCACCGTTACGTTGAGCTGGATCGGCGCACTGCTCGAATAGCCGTCGTCGGCACTGACGAAAATCGCGGCGACGCCGCTATAACCGGGCTCCGGTGTAAAGATGACGGAGAGGCCGTCGGCACTGAGTCGCGCACTGCCGTGGGTGACGCCGACGATCTTCCAGAACAGCGTATCGCCTTCATAGTCCTGCGCGATCGAAGACAGCGGAATGGCAACGCCCAGGTCCGTGTGTGTGAGCACCGCGGGTATCGAAGCCGATGCCTCGGGTGCGCCATTCGCGCGCCATCCGTAGTTCGCGTACAGCAACTGCCGGTCGGCCTGATCGATGTTTCCATCGCCATTGATATCGCCAGCCGCCAGGCCGCCGGCGAGGTCGGTAGCAAATGCCGCGGTGTCGGCACCGTCGATGCGACCATCGTGGTTCAGGTCGCCGGCGACGGATAGGGATACCGTGGCGTGACCGTTGCCGGTCAGCCGGATCAGCTTCAGGCCCGCTTCGTCGACGCGCACGAGCAGCGTAAGCACGCCGTTGTGCAGCACGCGACCGAGGATAGTGCCACCCACCACATCGACCGTCGAACTGGCGTCGTCGAAAGCGACGCTGATGGCCAGGACGATCGCGCCGGTCGTGCCGGGAATCTTCACACTGGAGGCGAGCTCGCTATCGCGTACCGTAAAGCCCAGTGTTGTCGTTCCCTGATTGGGGAGGCTACCCGACCAGGTGTTACCACCGCTGTTGCCCAACCAGTTCGCCGCTGTGCCGAGATTCGCCGTGACGACGTCCGGATAAGGCTGGCCGTTGCTGTCGTAACCGTAGGCGTGCCCGGTATCGGCTGTATCCAGCGCGCGAACGAGCGAGAGCCGGCCGGCCGTGTCGTAAAGATAGACCGTGGTACGAGAGTGACCCGCGGTATCGACAGGACCGGTCATGCGCACGATACGGCCCTGTGCGTCGCGAACCATGGTGATGCGCGCCGAGGCATCGCCTCCCACGAGCGCAATGCCCGCATCCGATACCAGCCATTGCGTGCCGTCGGTGAAGGCGATCGCCGTAATTTTCCCGGTGGTATCGAGGCTGTAGCGGGTGCCGTCCGGTGCGGTGAGTACATAGCCGGCCGGTTGCCACGGAAGACCGGTGATCTGGTCGTACAGATGCGTGCCCTGACGCTGCAATGTGTCGCCGCCCAGCGCATCGAGCGACCAGCCCTGATCCTGACCGAAGGATGCGCGATACGTGATGGGTGCATTCGCGCTTCCGACCATCGGCGTACCGATGGTGGCGAGGTCGAAGCTGAGGTAACGCATCGGAGCATTGCCGTCACTGAGATTCGCCGGCATCTGCAACCACACACGCGCACCTTCCACCCACGATGCCATGCTACCGGTCGCCGTCATGGCGAGCTGGTCGGTGGACAGGCCCGTGTCGAAGCCGGCCATCGACCAGTTGCCGAAGTCGGCGCCGGTGCCATTGGCTGGAGTACGGGTCACGGTAAACGCATGACCGCCGAGCTGGTACGTCGTGTCGCCCATCGCGGCGACCGTCGGATTTTTCTGTGTCGTATCGACGATAAGACGCGTTTCGATCTGGCTGGTGCGGCCTGCCAGATCCCAGGCGGTAAGGCGCAGGCGATACACGCCGTTGCCGAAAGCGGCCGGGTCCAGCGTACCCAGGGTCAACGACTGGTCGACCGTGGACGCAGCGAGATCGGCACGGGTAAGTACCCGCCACTGGTCACTGTCGGCCGAAGCGATTTCAAGGCGGTAGCCCATGAGCTGCAGTTCGCTCAGCGAGGCGGCCAGGGCGAGCGGCGATGTGACCTCGACCGGTTTACCCGTGGCGGTGCCACCGGAAAGAGTGCCGCTCCATGCGAGCACAGGTGCCGCGATATCGTTCGCGTCCCTGATCCGCAACTGGCTATCGCGCGTTCCGACGAATCCGTCCGCGTCCGTGGCGATTACGCGTACGTCGATCAGGCCGGCCTGTGTGGCGGTCAGGCGCATACGCCCGCTGGAATCGAGTGCAACGGTTTGCCACGTGTCGCTGGCAAGCCCCGTTCCGCGTACCTGGACGACCATGCTGGTGATGGCGCTGAAGCTGCTTGCGCGCACCGTCACCAGAATGGATTGACCGGGAAGCGCGGGTGTTCCCGGCACGCTGTCGACAAGAATGGACGGTGCGTTGGCCGACGCATCGGCGACGACACGCACGGTGAAGGTCTTGCGAACCGTGGCCAGCCCATCGGAAACGATCGTCGTGATGACGAAATCGCCGACCTGGCCGGGGCCGGGCGTCCAGCGAAGATTCTTCGTCTGCGCATCGTAGACGGCGCCATCGGGAAGACCCGAGAAGGCAACGACCAGTCCTTGCGTCTGCGTGACGCCGTCCGCATCGGAAGCGTGAATGCCGCGCAGGGTATCCGTGCCGCCGAGTTCGACCGGAATACTCCAGTCCTGGCCTACCGTAATGGCGTGGCTCGATACCGACAGGGCAGGCGCGCGATTGGTGTCGAAGACACGGACATGCACGGTTTGCGTGGTTGTGAGGCTGCCGTCCGTCGCGGTGAAATTGAAAGCGAAGTCGCGGCTTCCTCCCAATGCGTTGTTGACGGTGTCATACCCCGGCGTCCATTCGAACTCGCCGGTTGCCGCGTTGAAAATGATGCCCGCCGGCGTGTTTTCGTCGTAGATCAGGCTGATATGCAGCGGGTCGCCGTCGACGTCGATCGTACGCAGCGTGAACGATGTCGTGGCACCTTCGTTAACCAGCTGAAGCGGCATCGGAAGGATGACCGGTGCCTGGTTCACGTTGGCGACGTGCAGTTCGAAGGTGCGGGTAAACACGGCGGCGCCATCGCTTCCCGACACGGTGAAGCGATAGATGCCGGGGCTCTTGCCACCGGTGTTGTCGCTTTGCGCGGCAAAGAATCCCGGTGTCCAGTTCAGCGTCGCGTGGCCGCCGCCCGCGGGAACGGACATCTGCATGCCCGAAGGCAGGCCCGTCGCGGTCCAGCTGATGAGGTCGCTGTCCGCATCGCGTGCGAACAGGTCGAGCGACATCGCCGCGCCTTCGTTGGCCGAAAGCACGACGGGGACCGAGGGCGCGACGGAATCGGCGACCACGTTACCGTTCAACTGCACCGCAAGGAGCTGCGGTGCGGTGTTTGTCGCGCGAACGATGATGCGCACGGTATGCCGGGTGACATTGGGTACCGGCGATGCCGGATTCGTGGTGCCCTGATCCTGTGGCGGCAGGCCGCTGTCGGTCACGGTGAACACGATATCGTGCGCGCCAAGATCGTCGGCCGTCGGCGTCCAGGTGAAGATCGCCTGTCCGTATACGCCCGTCGGAACAAGCGTCGCGCCGACCGGCAGACCTGCCGTGCCGAACGTCAACGCGTCCTGGTCGCGATCGCCGACGACGACCGGCAAGCTGATCGGCTGGCCGGCGACGGCGACGATCTGGTCGGGCAACGCGAATGTCGGCGGTTCGGTCAGGCTGCGCGCGGTGACGACGAAACTGACGGACTGAGCCAGTACGCGCGATGGATCCCCATTGCCGTTGTCCTGCGCGGTGAGCGTGATGGTGTAATCGCCCCGGTCGTTGTCGCCGGGCGCGAAATGAATCGTCCCGGTGATGTGTCCGTCCGCGCCAGGCGGATTTTGGGTGTAGGTGGCAAAACGCGGCAGGCCGGAAATGGTCAGCTGAATCGGGTTGCCGTCGATGTCCGTGATATTCACCGGAATGTCGAGCGTGGCACCTTTGTCGACGAATGCGTTGGTGATCGGAGCGATGTAAGGCGCCCGATTCGTATCGGCGACGACGATAGGAATCGTTACCTGGCTGATCGCCGGCGTTCCCGTGCCATCGCCATCGTCCGTGGCGATAACCGTCACATGATAGGTACCGGCCTGGGCATAGCCGGGCGTCCACACGATCTCCAGTGTGTCGCTATCGAAGGTTGCGCCCTCGGGCAGGCCAAGTACCTGATAGGTGACCGTCGGACCGACAGCGTCGCCCTGATCCGTCGCGGGAGCACCGGTGCCCAGTCGCACCTTGGGTGCGAAACCGGGATTGTCCGGATCGAAGGCAAAGACGCTGATGCGAAGATCCTGGCCTTCGAGAACATTCCATGGGCTGCCCACGTTGCTGTCGAATACCGGTGCGCCGTTCGCGTTCAGGACGCTGAAGTTCACCACCCGCGACGCCGTACGCGTCACAGCGGTGCCGTCGAGCGCGGTGAACGTGGCCGTGAGCAGGACATTGACGCTGTACGAACCGTGCTGGTCGAAGCCAGGCGTCCAGCTGAGCCAGCCGGTATCGCTGTTCAGCGTCATGCCACCGGGAATCGATGCCGCGCTGTAGCTCAGCGTGACGGTCGATCCATCGGCGCGCGCCGTGCCGCCCGGTAACGAGCCGGCCAGCTGAAGAGCGTACGCGTCGCCTTCGCGAAGTACCTGCGGCGCAACGGCTCCCAGTACGGGGTTGGGTTGAGCCTGGGTCACGGTGATCGTGAAGGTCTCGCTGACCGTCGACTTTCCATCGCTGACACGTATCGTCACGTTCGAGTAGATGCCTGCCTGCGAGTACGTCGGATTCCACGTAAGCAAGCCGGTCTGCGCGTCGAACTGAGCGCCGGGGGGCAGGTTCGCGACGCTCATCGTCAGGACGTCGCCGTCCGCATCGGCGGCGCGCAGCGGAAGCGAGAGCGTCGTACCTTCGGCAAGTACGATGTCGCTCTGCTGACCCAGTACCGGCGCGCGGTTACCTTGCTGGACGACGACATGAAGCACACGGAGTGCCACGCCGCCACGCCCATCCTGTACACGCACGACCACGACAGTGTCCGCATCGGCGTTCGCGCCGGGAGTCCAGCTGAGCGTCGCGACGGAATGGTAGTGACCGTCGGCATCTACCGTGTAGGCGCCCGTGGCGCTGATGGAAAGACCGGCAGGTGCCTGCACGACTTCCCAATGGAAGGCCGTTCCGTCGTTATCGACGGCTTCGAGCGTGGCACTCCAGGGCTGACCGATCGTCGCCGGCTGGTTGAACGTATCGGGTTTGCTCGTGCTGCCTACCGCCGGAATAGTCGGTGGCAGATTGGCTTGCGGAACCGCGTAAATACCATGGCCGAGATTGAACTTCGCCAGGTCGGCGAGCACGCCGGCGTTACCGAAGAAATTCGCCGGAACCACCGTCACGGTCTGATTGGCAAGGGTGGCACCTACCGCCAGCTTGCCTCCCATCGCCTGCAACGCGCTGGTCAGATCGAGGATCCAGAAACCTGCCTGTGCGCCGGTGCCCTGAACCGCACCATCGATACCGGAGGCGAAATAGGCGCCCGGATCCAGCAAAAGCATCAACGGCCCATGCAGGTCGTCGGTGCCGATGTTGGTGATGCTGACGTCGTAACTGACGGCACCCGTTGTGTGGTCGGCGCGCGTATTGGTAAACGCCAGTTGCACGGTGCTGCTCATATCCAGCAGCGCGGTGAAACCGCTGACCGTGTTCTGCCCGATGGCCAGGTGGCTGGCACTGCGCAGGTTGCCGTTGATGGTCAGCTGGTAGTGGCCCGCCGCGATCCCGCTGACATCGAGATACGCTGTATGCGTGACGGCATCCCAACGAATAGTCTTCGGGGTTATCGCCGTCGCACCCGTCTCGCTGGACAGCAGGGTGAAGTTCGTGGCGTAGAACACGCTGGTCGGGTCCGCGAGCGCCGAAGCCGGATCGCTACCCAGCCACATATCCTGATCGAACCGCACCGCGATCTCGCCAACGGGCAACGGCACCAACGCCCCATCGGGTACGCTCGTCGCCAGTACCTTCGGCGCATGCGCCGGGGCGATTTCGTCGACGTGGTTGGTCTGCGCAACGAGAATACGTCCGTCGCTGGTCGCGACGATCGCTTCGCCCTGCGTACCGCCGCCGGCGACCTGCAGGACGCGGCGGGAGTTCAGTTCGATCATCCACACCGTCGAACCATGCGTGGTGTCGGCGACGCCGGCGACCTGCACGTGCTGCGGCAGGGCGCCGGAAGCGAGCAACAATCCGTCGAGCGGCGTGCCCGCCGCGCCGAAGGCGATGGAACTGACCACACCGGTCAGGCGGTACTCGAGTTCCGCACGGCCAAGCGTGGCGCCGGACATCGGGAAACTGACGATATCCGTGCTGCCCTTGGGATCGGCGGCCGCGATGTCGCTACCGGTCCAGCGGATGCCCCACAGACGTCCATCCGGCCCGAAGGCCAGATCGCCTACGCGCGTATTGCTGAAGTGCTGCCACGCGCGGTTCGGATTGGTTTCGTTCGGATGGAAGACTTCGATGCCGCTGCCGGAGGAGACAAAGATGTCGCCGGTGGACGGCTGGATGGCGAGGGCATGCGTCAACGGCTGGCCGGTCGGGCCCTGCATGCGCCGCACGATGGCGCCGCTGCCGGCATCGACCTGCAGCAGCTCGTTGCCGGTCATGACCCATAGCTGGCCAAGCGCGTCGACGGCCATGTCGAGTACGGGCGAGTCGAGGACGAAGAGCGGCGTCACCGAGTGACCGCCGTCCTTGCCGTAACGGTAAACCTCGTTGCGCTGGGCGCCCGCACTGACGAGGACGCTGTGGTCGGGCAGTTCGACCATCGCCATGGCTCCGATATCGGCGGCGCCGGTAGCGAAGCCGTCGGCGAAGCCGCGCGAAACGAACGGGGCAAGCACGTTGCCCAGATCGCCAGCATTGCTCGTCGATACCTGACCCGGCAGGAGCTGGGCCGCATCGGTGAACAGCGGATTGGCCGGGTAGTTGCGATCCGGTGCCGCCTGCGGAACGGTCGGGCTCTGCTCGACGCCCGGCGTCACGCCAAGGCCATCCAGCACCTGCTGGCGACCGCCATCGTCGGGCAGGACCGCGTTCGTGACATTGGCCGCTTCGCGATTGCCCGCGTTGTCGGTGGCGACGGCGAGGAACTCGTAATGGTGGCCCGCTTCGCCGGTGAAGACGGCTTCGGTCTTGTCCGGGCCGACCTGGCGCTGCCAGATGCGGAAGTCGCCGCCATCGGTCGCGACATACACGGTAACGAAACGGATGCCGCTCGCATCGTCGCTTGCATTCCACTTCACCGAATAGGTCGGTGCGCCGTTGACGTCGTTGCCGAGGCTCGTCGCCGTGACGACGGTATGCGGCACGCTGGCGTCCAGCGTCGTGTTCACGGTCACGCTGTCGATCGGCGGCGCGCCGTCGAAAAAGATGCGTGCGGTCGTCGCGATACGCGAACCGGATACGGCGGTCGCCGATGCGGCAACCGTGAAGCTGACGAAACCACCGGTTTGTGCGCTGCTGCCCGAGAGCAGCGCACGCGTCAGATCCTGCATCACTTCGCCGGTGGCCGGATCGATGGCCTGGATAAGCCATGTCGCGATACGGGATTCGACATCGATGCCCGCACTGACGCGAAGCACGTAGCCCTTGCTGCCGCTGAAGTCGAAATCGGCCTGGAAGTTCGCGCGATCCGCCGGAACGTGGATGCTGATGTCGCCGAGCTTCAGATCGCCGAGGCGTAGCGAACGCGGGTCCAGCGACGGATCGAGCTGCGTCACGATGCGGATCTGGCCCACGCCTTGCTGGGTCGGATTCGCGAACGCGAACGTATACGGCAGCGGGGTCCCGGCCGGTACATAGACACTGCCGTCGCTTGCCGTGCTGCGTCCCTGCGGACCCTGCACGCTGATGGCGGCGTCGGCCGCGCCGCGTTGCTGCGCGATGATCTGCAGATACTGGGCGAGATTGAGGGCCTTGCCCGGCAACGGATTGAACTTTTCGTCGAGCAAGCCCTGTGAACGCAGGTACTCGAGTTCGGAGCGGCCGCCCACAAAAATCTGGAAGTTCTCGAACTGCAGCGTGCGCCCCACGTGCTGGTCGTAATCGGCCGGATTGGCCAGCGCCGGTACCGGCACTTCGACGTAGTCGCCTTCGTCGTCCTCGCGGATTTCGATATGGTCGATCGGTCCCTTCGCGGCTTTCGGATCGCCGCTATAGGCGGCCGTATCGCCATACCACTGCTGCACCTTGGCAAAGAATCCGAGCAGGTCGGCCTGCGTGCGATAGCTGTCGCCGGCGCGCGAAAGCAGGATGCCGGCGGCCAGGGTCGCATTCAGGCTGACGACCTGCGGGTTGGTCGTGATCGGCGGCGCCTGGTTCTCGGGTGTCAGCATGCCCGCGGTTTCCAGCGCGGCCAGCCAGCCGTTGACCCAGGTCGACGCGTCGGCGGCGAGCACGGACAGGTTCACCGGTGCGCTGGCATCGGCGAGGATGGCGGTACGCAAACGCAACGCATACGCCGTCTGTTCGGCGACGAATTGCGCACGCGTCAGCGCGGTCGCGGACGCCACCACGTTCATCTGGAACGATTCGGAAAGAATCTCGAGCTTGCTGATGCGATCTTGCGGATCGGCAGCGAGGAAGCGGGCCGTGAGGCCGGCGGAAATCTTGTCCAGTCCGCTGACGCCGGCATCGAGGATGCCTTGCTTCTTCCAGTCCGGATGCGTCGCATACAAGGCGTCGCGCAAGCCGTCGAAATCGCGGTTGAGCCACGCCGTCAGACCCGGATAGGTCTGCAGGCGGAAGGTCATGCCGACGAAACCATGCGCAGCTACGTCGAAGGCATAACCCGGTGCGAGGTTGTAGCCGTTGGTGTTCAGGGTGCCGTCGAGCGAGGCCCACGGAATATCCGTGCGCGACTGCGTCGAAGGTGTCTGCCCGTAACCCATGGTGTTCGCCGGCGCACCGGCGATGTTGCCGTAAGGCGAACCGCCGACGTTGGCGCCGAACAGTGCATAGGGCAGGTTGAGGCCGTCGAGCAGGTACTGGTTGTAACCCATCTCCACCGCGCCGAAATCGAAACGGACGTAAGGCGTGTTGACGTTGGTAAGACTCTGCAACGACACCGTATAGGTCGCGCTGTCACCCGGTTCGAGATTGCGTGGACCACCGACACCGATGGTCACGTCGTCCTCGATACCGCGCTCCACGAGATAACGATTCGCTTCGGTGATGCTCTGACCGTTCGGATTGATGACCGTGACGTCGTACAGACCGAGCGGGAAGGCGCGGGTGTCGAAGATGGCACGGATATGCGTCGCGTCCAGCACCTGCCAGCGATCGGGTTCGGCTTCGTAGACGCCGGGGCGGGTGAGCTTGACGAGCGCTCCGGGCTGGAAGCTGGAGCCGTAAATGTCCAGCGTGACCCAGCGATGCGCATCGTCGCTGACGCCGCCCGAATCCGGCGTGATCTTCGTGATCGACAACGGCAACAGGTCGGCGCGCAGCGTCGCCGGCACGGCGTGGCCGCCACGGCTGCGTACGAGGATGTAGTAGTCGCCCGCCAGGGTGCTGGCGATTATCGCTTGCTGATCGGCGGATGAGGCATTGCTGTACGAGGCGTCGTACGCATAGGTGGTCGGGATGTCGCCGTAACGGATATACAGCTCGTTGTCGCCGGCTTGCGCGGTGGAATCGAGCAATACGCGCAGCGTCTGGCCCGCCGCGACGCTCACCTTGTAGAGCTGGGTCTGCCCATCCGACAACGTGATCGCCGCGGGACTCGCTACGTCGATGCGCGGTACCTGGGTCTGGATCACGGCAGCCGACGCGGTGAGGTTGTTTGCCTCGCCCGGTGCCATGACCAGGCCGTTCGGGCCGTAGTAAATGGCACCTTCGAAGACTTCGTTGTAGAGATCGGGGCGGACGATGATGCGCCAGGTGCCGTCCTTCAGCGGAGGCAGGTTGGCTGTGAGCGTGCCGGTATAGCTGCCCTGGCCGATAAGATCGCCGACATGCAGCACCTTGCCGAGCAGGATGTCGTCCAGTCCCCAGGTGTTGTCCGCCGAGAGATAGATCGCATCCGTCCACTGACCGTGCGCGGTATTGGCCGAGTCGTTGCTCACCGTATAGGTGATCGTGACCGGCTGGCCAACCTGGGCCAGCGGGGGCACCGCGACCTGGCCAACCTTGAGGTCGGCCGGTGGCGGCGTCTCGACGATGATCGGCTGGACAGCGGCGGTGGCATTGTTCTGGTCGTTGCCGAATTCCAGCACTTTGCCGCTCGGACCCGAGCCGAAGGCACGCGCGGGATCGGTGATGACGAAGACGTAGTACGGACCGTCGAGGTCGCCCGGCGCGGTGACGGTAAAGCGGCCGTCGTAGCTGCCGGAGGCGCTCAGACCGCCGGAATGACTCAGGTAACCGAGGTAACGATCCTGGTTGACGTCGAGGAAGCGGTCGCGCGACAGGTAGATCAGGTCGTTCCATGCGCTCTGGTCGCTGGGCGTCGCACCGCCCGCGTTGTACACGGTGTAGTCGACGACAAAGGACTGTCCGGCCACGACATGATCGGGTGCGGTGACCTTCGATACCGTGAGATCGGGTGGTGTAGCCAGTGTAATCGGCAGGGCGATCGAGGAGACGTTATTGCCTTCGTCGCGGAACTCCAGCACCGAGCCGGGGCCGTCGCCGGCGACGACGTCCAGACCGGCACGGATCGAACTCGGCTCGCTGTAGAGCCAGTCTTTCAGCGTGGAGGTGTCGGCTTTTACGATGACGTGGAAGTTGCCGCTGATCGACTGCGGCAAATGGAACGTTACCGACTGCGTATACGACTCGCCCGGCAGCAGGAAGCGCGGTTTGCCATTGGCATCGGTGAGCGAGATGCCCACGACACGTCCCGGATTGTCGTAAAGCGAGCCTTCCGGCAAGGGTGTATCGGACGCGTCGAGCGACGCATCGTTGGACAGATAGACGCCATCGGACCAGCCCGACACGCGCGTGGCGCGGTCGCCACGGTTGGTGACGACCCAGGTCACGGTGACCAGCTCGCCGGATTGCGGCGCCGGATTGGAAATCGTGATGCCGTCGATCTGCAGATCGGCTTCGCGATAGGTGATGGCGAGGCTGCCGCTACCGATGTTGTTGTTGCCCAGCGTGCCTTCGTAAACCGACTTGCCGTAGTAGAGAACGTCGTTCGCGTTGATCGTGCCGGTAAGCTGTTCGGTCGCGGCGTTCGGTTGTGGCACGGGCGAGCTGAGCGTATCGCCCGGCATGCTGTCCGTAATGACATAGATGTAGTACTTGCCGTCCGTACCCGGCGGCAGTTGCACGTTCGCGGTGACGCTATAGCTCGCGCCGGCGGCAAGGCCCGCGAGGTTGTAATGCGTGAATGCACCGAGCGCCGTCGCTCGCTTGGGTATGAACGTCGGATCGGTACTGATGTAGACCGAGTCCACCCAGCCGACGGTCGAAGGCCATACCGCCTCGCCCTTGTTGGTCACCGTCCAGGTGACGGGGGTGAGCTCTCCCGACCAGTTCTGCGGCTGGGTGACGATCGAGGTCACCTGCAGATCGGCGGGATGGGCCACGACATTCGACGCGATCGCGGTGACGTTGTTGCTTTCGTTGACTTCGCGGACGTTGTTGTACGCATCCGTGCGGACGACGATGTAACCGCCGTTCACCGATGGGGCGAGCTGGAGTGTCTGCGAAACCGTGTACTTCTCGCCGTTGTTCAGCGTACGGCTTTGCGTATAGCTGCCGATCAGCCAGAACTTCGTGGCCTTGGACAGATCGGGGTTGTCCGCGACGTAGACCGAGTCGGTCCAGCCGCCAGTGAACAGATCGCCCTGGTTCTGCACCGTATAGCCGAACGTGATTGTCCCGCCGGCATCGACCGTCGCGGGTGCGGTGACCTGGGTCACGACCAGATCCGGCGGCGTAATGCCGAGGACGCTGATCGCGCGGGCCTTGTAGTTATTGTTGTCGACCTGGTTCGGGTCGTCCGGATTGATATTGGAGGCGAGCGTGTCCTCGAGAATGCTGTCGTACGCATCGCTCCAGACGGTGATGTAGTACTTGCCGCTGAAGGTATCGTCCGGAATCGTGACGCGCAGGGTGCCCAGATAGTCGGCGCCGATGGCCAGATTGCCGGTGTGCACGACCGAGCCGAGCAGCACGTCGCCCTTGTTCGCGCCGGGGCGACGCGGGTCCTTGGCCAGCCATACCGTATCGGTCCAGCTGTTGATATCGGCCGATACGCCGCGGGTCGTCGCGCTGCCGGAGTTGGTGACCTTGTAATCGACCTGGATCGTCGCGCCATGCACCGCCTGATCGGGTGCGGTGACGTTGCTGGTGACCAGATCGGCGAACGGTACCGGGTCCACGTAGAAGTGAGCGGCGCGAACGTTGTTCTGTTCGTTCGGGTATTCGTCGACGACGTTGTCCGCATCGGTGACGACAATCAGGTAGGCGTTGCCGCGGTACTGGATCGGGATATCGATCGTGCCGCTTGCGTTCGTGTAACTGCCGGTCGGAGCCAACGCGCTGCCATTGTCGAAAACGCCGACGAGCACGTCGTCGCCGCTGAGCAGGCCGTCGCGCGACAGATAAACCTTGTCGCGCCAGTGACCGTTGGCGGGCATCGGGCCCTGGTTGACGACGGTGTACTGGATGCCGACCGTGGTGCCGGCGGTGACGTGGTCGGGTACGACGACGTTACCGACCTGCAGATCCGGACGGCTCTGCAAGCTGATCTGCGATGCGTCGCTGGCGATCAGCAGATTGTTCAGGCGCGCGGTGCCGTACTCGTAAACCTGCGCACCGTCGCCGCCGAGATTGGCGTTGGTGATGACTTCGATCCGGTACAGACCTTCGATCTTCGACGGCAGGCGCAGCTGTTCGGTACGCGTATAGCTGATACCCGCGCCGAGCGGACGATCGTAGGTAAAGCTGCCGAGCGTGATCGTCGCACCATCGCCGCTGACGGGCACGAGCTTGACGGTATCGACCCACGGACCGGTAGCCGTGGCCGTGCCGTTATTGATAACGGTCCATGCCACGTCGACGACGGAACCTTCGACCGCCGCGGCCGGCATGCTGACCGTCTGCACCACGAGATCGGGCGAAGGTGCCAGCTGCACGGGCAGGGCGATGCTGTGGCCGGTGTCGTTGTTGTTGTAGACGAACTCGAACGGGCCGCCGGTCTTGACGTTGAGGTAGTAATTGCCCGAGATGCCGTTAGGCATCGTCACGACGATGCTGCGGGTATAGCTGTCGCCGATGGCGAGCTGGCCGATATGGTCCGCGTTGCCGAGCTGGAAAATGGTGCCGGTGCCATCGGGCAGCGAGCTCAGCCAGACCTGGTCGCGCCATTCCGACGTGTCGGTAATGCCGATACCCTGATTGACGACGTTCCACGTCACCGTGAGGGACTGGCCGCTGATCGCGGCGCCTTGCGCGCCCACCGATTGCACGACGAGGTCGGCATACGGTTTCGGCATGATGTCGACGGTGTGGTCGAGCAACGCGGCGTCGTTGGCGGTCGCGCCATTCTGGAACACGGTATGCGCCGCGTCGGTCACGACGAAGAGCTTGTAGCGACCGGTGGTGCCCGGCGGCAGCATCGTGCTGAATTGACCGTTGTAGCTTGCACCCACGGCAAGCGCGCCGTCGTGGCGCACTTCGCCGACGACGATATCGTCGCCATTGCCGAGGATGTCGTCGGTGGAGAGTACGATGCGATCCGTCCAGCCCGTGCTGTCGCCCGCACCCGTACCCTGGTTGGTCACCGTCCAGGTCACCGCCAGGGTGGCCGGGTCGGCGATCAGCGTGGCGGGCGCCTGCACGGCGCTCACCGCAAGGTCGGCATGGGCCGCCATCTGGACCGTCAGCCCGTTGCGGTACGTGTTGTTGTCGCGAGAGCGGTCGTCGATCGCGCGTGCGGCATCGGTCACCACGACGATGTCGTAGTCGCCGCTCGCTTCGAGCGGCAACGCGAACGATGCGGATGCATTGTAGGTCGCACCGGTGGCCAGTCCACCGGCGTGCGCGATCTCGCCGACCTTGACCAGCGTACCGTTATGCGAAAGGAAGACCTGGTCGATCCAGCCGCCGAGGGCGGCGCCGCCGTTGTTGGAGACTGTCCAGCCGACGGTCACCGTCGTGCCGGATAGCACCAGCGTCGGACCCGAAACAGCCGACACCGTCAGGTCGGGGCGTGCGACGACCACCGGAACGGTAGCGGCCGTGTCGTTATCCGATTCGCCGTTGCGTTCGTAGATCGTGTCGTCGGCATCCGTGCGGACGAGCCACGTATACGTGCCTTCCGCGAACCATGCGGGAACCGCGACGTCGATGCTGCGCGCCGCGCTTGCACCGACATCGAGGCCATCGGTGTAGAAACGGCTGCCGACTTCGGTCAGCGTGCCGTCCGCGGCTTTCAGGTACACGCGATCGCGCCATGCGCCGGTCGTCGCGACATTGCCGGTGTTGTGCGCGGTATACGCGACCGAAACGCTGTCGCCGGGACGCAGTGCGGTCGGTCCCGTGACGTCGGTCACGGTGAGGTTCGCCGCCGGAGCAAGCGAAATATGCAGCACCGAAGCGGACGCCTTCGTGTTGTTGCCGACGTGACCGTTCTCCACGACGACGCCGTTGAGATTCGTCAGGACCAGGATGTAGTAATCGCCGACGAGGTCGCGCGGCAGGCTGAGCGTCGCCGTCGCGGTATAGCTGTCGCCTACGGCAAGCACACCGGCATGCACGACCGAACCGGCCAGCACGATGTCGTCGGCCGAGGGAACGCCCGTGCGCGAAAGATATACGCGGTCGTTCCACAGCGAGAGATTGGTTGGCGCATTGCCGCTGTTGGTCACCTGCCAGCTGATCAGGACGTTCTCGCCGCTCTGTGCGACGGTGGGTGCCGTGACCTGGGTGACGCCGAGATCGGCATAGGCCGCCGCGACATCGATGGCATTCGCGCCACTGACGGTATGCGCGCGCGTATCCGGCTGCAGTACTTCGCCGCGTGCATCGCTGCGTACGGCGAGGAAATAGCGTCCGTCGGCCAGCAGCGGAAGCGTGAGTGCCAGCGTCTGGGCGTAGCTCTGTCCTGCCGTGAGTGCGCCGTTGTGGCGGATGCTGCCGATGACGATGTCGTCGCCATTGCCGATGATGCCATCGGTGCTGAGCACGATTTCATCGGTCCACGAATCGCCGGTGGCGGCCTGTCCGCGATTGGTGACTGTCCAGCTGACGTTGACCGTCTGTCCGCCGGTTGCTTTCACGGGCGCCGACACGTCGGCGACGGTGAGGTCCGCATAGGCGGTCGTCGCGGAAACCATGCTGCCGCTTGCCGAATTGTTCGTTTCGGCATCGTTGGTGAGGTTGGCCTCGTACAGCACGCCGACGCCGGCCGTGTTCTGATCGGCCGTGACGGTGACGGCGAGATTGCCGGCACCGCGCAGACCGTCGGGCAGACGGAAGGTGTAGCTGCGCAGACGGTGGCCGCCCGGGCCGATCGGTCCGTTCGGCTGACCGTCCACGAGGGTGGCCGGGTCGTAAGGCAGCGTCGCGTCGACGAGTACCAGACCCGAGTCCGCGCGGGCGACGGTAATGCGATCGTTGAACGCCGCGGCGGTCGGGCTGCTGCCGTCGTTCCAGTCTTCCCAGGTAATGGTGACGATACCGCCGGCCTGCACGGTCGTGCTGACGATCTGCAGGTTGCGCACGGTAAGGTCGGGACCGACGACCGTCGCGAACGAGGCGACGTTATTGGTTTCTGCGGTACCCGCTGCATTCGCTTCGGCGATCTCGTTGAGCGAGTCGGCGATAACCCGGATCGAGAAATTGCCCGCAGCGTCGATCCCGTCGGGCCAGTTGAACGTGGCGTGTCGCGCGCGGTTGCTGCCGGCGGCGAACGCGCCGTCGCCAAGCAGCTCGCGCAGGGTGACCGTGGCCACGACACGGCCGGTCGACGTATTGCGCACTTCGAGCGTTTCGCTGAACGGGGCAACCACGGCGGTACTGCCGCTGTTGGAGGTGACCCAGTCCACCGCGACCTGCTGGCCGGGTACGAAACCGCCCGCAGGCGTCAGGACGAGCTGGCCGACGGTGAGGTCGGCATACGGGGCGAGCGTGACCTGGATATCCAGGTGCGCCGTATTGTTGCTTTCGCCCGTGCCGCTGGGATTGCTTTCTTTCAGCAGGTTGTCGGAGTCGGCGATGATCGTGATCGACAACGTGCCCGTCGCGTCGCTGCCGTCGGGAAGATGGAGTAGCGCATGGCGCACGATGGCGCCGCCGACACCGATGCCGGTGTTGGACGGATCTGTACTGTCGTAGGGCACGACGATGTCGAGGACGATGGCGCCCGTCGCGGTATTGCGCACGATGACGCGATCGTTCCAGCTACCGCCGGTGGCGAGCGTGCCGCGGTTTTCCTCGGTCCACGAAAGATCGACGGTCTGGCCGCTGTGGATGTCGCTCGCGGGGGCGACAGCCACGGTGTTGATCGTCAGATCCGGCGCGGGGTTGGTAATCAGCGTGTCGAGGATGACCGTGGGCGGATCGACGACGTGCACCATGCGGAACGCGACGGGGGTCGACGTAACGCCGTACCCGTCGATGCGTTCGAGCGACAGCGTATACGTGCCGCCCAGGGTGATCTTGCCCAGATCGAAGCCGGCGCCGTCGATGAAATAGTGGTAGACGCCAGCTGCCTGGTCATACACGGAACGCCACGATCCCATGGCTGCGGGCGAGACGACCGTCCTGCCCAACGGATCGCGTAGCGACAGGTATACCTGTGTCGCCTGCGTATCGTTGGCAAGCTGGCCGGGAAGAATGTCGAGGTAGTAGTGCTGGCCCGCTTCCAGCGCATAGGTATACGTCGCGACGGCGTTGGATGTCGCTACCTGCGTCTGGATCGTCGTATCGACGGCGACTGGCGTGGCACTGGCGGCGTCCATGACACGGAAGTTGTAGTTTCCGGACGCGGTCGTGTTGCTGTCCAGAAGCAGCGTGTAATCGCCGGCGGGAACGAACAGCGACGGATTCAGGGAGTAGGAGTAGTAATTGTTGTAATAGCCCAGCGTGTTACCCGATATCAGTACGCTGCCGTTGGGGCCCAGCAGACGCCAGTACACGTTCTTGTCCGCGCTCAGCGTGTCGAACGTCAGCAGCTTTCCTTCGTCCAGGTGCAGCGCGTAGCTGACGCTGCCGCCGTTGGCGGGCAACGTACCGGACACGGATGTATTCAGGGGCAGCGGCGATGTCGTGGTATCGAGGGAGAAGCGGACACTGGCGGTTCCGGATATCCGTCCCTCGCCATCGATGACGAGAACATAGTCGCCCGGCGGCACGGCAAGAGAGCCGCTCATGTTGTACATGTTGCCCGACGCCACGATCTGTCCGTAACGCGAGATCAGCTTCCAGGCAGGCGATCCGTTGGTGTTGCCCGTGCCCGGATCGAATACGATCCGGCCGCTGGCATCCACCGTGACGCGATAGGCGAGCACGCCGGTATTGGTATCGAGCTGTCCCGAAGCGATGACCCCGGAGGCGAGGGCTTGCGCACCCGCCAGGTCGGTGAGCACGAAGCGCAAAGGGTTCGAGGAATAGGTGTTGCTCAGACGCAGCACGTAGCGGCCGTCGGCGTTCAGCCGGATGGCCTGTTTCGTGGCTCCGTTTATATCCTGCGAATAGACCAGCACACCGTGGCTGTCGTAGACGTCCGCGTGGCCGTAGAGCTGACTGTTCAGCGTGGTAAGCCACAACAGCTGACCCGCCTGACCGTCGAAGGCGAAGTTCAGACCGCCGTTCGAGGGAAGCTGGGCGCTGACTGGCGTGCCGATCGCGATGTCGCGACTGACGGAACCGAGGGCGATGGTGTTGTTGAACGACACGTTGCCCGCATTGCCGTATGCGTCGCGTACAAGGAAATAGGTACCCGTACGCGACAACGGCGCGGAGACCTGACCGGGCTGGATGTCCGTCACGCGCGCACCGAATGCGTCGTAAATCGTCCAGGTGGAACCGTCGTATCCCCCCGACAGGGCGAGCGTGCCGCCGGCCAGGCCCTGGACGGTATATGCGGACGCATAACCGTTCGATACGTAGCCGCTGACCGTTCCGCCATCGCCCACGACCTGCGCGGCGCCGAGGTCGAGCAGGCGTAGACCGAGGTAGTTGCCATAGCCGGTCGATACGCGAAGCTCGTAATGGCCCGCGTTTACTTCGAACAGCGCGCCGCCACCCGCATTGGAACTGCTGAACGTGCCACTGGCGACGACCTGGCCATCGCGCAGCAGCGTCCACTGACGCGCCTGTCCGTACATCTGGGTGATGTCGGCGAGTACATGCGTGGATGCATTGACCGAGAAGTACACCGAATCTTCGTAGTACATCCCCGTGTTCGTCCCGAACGGCGTCGGCTCGTGGGCAACGGAGAACGAGACCGTCGCGGGCGTTCCGCTTGACTCGTGAGCTTCGGCACTGAGCAGGTAACGGCCCGGTCCGACGACAAAGCTGTTGTTGTCGGCCATGTCGGAGGAACGGACGAGATGGCCGAAGGTGTCGTAAAGCACCCAGGTTCCGTCGAATCCTTCCTTGCTGCCAAAGTTGCCTGCGTCGAAGTGGAGGGTCGTCTGCCGGTCGGTGGAGAACGTATACAGGCCGGGTTGCGTATCGCCTGCTTCAAGGGTTACCGGTTCGTCCAGCGCGATGGGACGGGCCGCGGCGGCGTCCACGACCCGGATATCGAAGGGCGTCGCATCGCCGTCCGCGAGGAACGACAGCACATATCGGCCAGCCGCGAGGTTGAGCAGCGAGATGTCGTGGCTGCCGGCGGGCCACGTTCCGTAAGTTTGCGTGCCGTCCTCGGAGGACAGCGTCCAGTCCACCTGCCAATTGCTGGCCGGCGCCGTCAGGATGAACTGCGTCGCCTGCGACAGATCGATCCGGTACACGCCCTGCACGCGATCCAGATGCGCGGGATCGGGAACGATGTGTAACGTGCCGCCCACGGTCGCGACGGGCAGCGCGTCGGAGCCGTTGCTTACAAGAGTGACATTGACACTGGCCGGATCGGTGGACCCGTCCGTGCGCGTCCAGACGAGGTAATACGTGCCGTCCGCAGGCAGGGCGGGGAACAATGCGGGGGCATCCGACGCACCATTGGCGATGGCGTTGCCTGCGGCATCGAGCAGCGACCAGCTCGCGGTGACCGCACCCGCGGGCCATGCGGGCAGATACATCCGCTGCCCTTGCAGGCCGTCGATGCGGGCGAACGTCGGCATGACATTCGAGAACGCGAGCGTGCTGGCGACATCGGGTGCGAGCGATGTGGCGCTGGCCATGTCGAAGGCCAGGAACCCGTAGTCGAGACCCCAGTTGTAAATGCCCCTGCCACTGGCGATTTCGATGTCGTAATCGCCGGCACCGAGGGTGAACAGCGCGTACATGATGCTGTCCTGCCCGAAGGTCCAGTGACCGCTGACATCCGCACCATCGATCGACAGAGTCACGTTGTCGCTGATGTGCGTGAAACCGATATAGTACGTACCCGGCCGGTCGACATGCAGCGTGCGCGACAGGACGTCGCCCATCGGTGCGACCGAGCCTTCTTCCACTGTTCCGACCGTCACCGGAGTGGGCTGCACCAGGAAAACGGAGACGTCGTTATAGCCGTGGTTGGTCAGGTCGATATACCAGGTGCCATCGGCGGTGGCCGTAAACCACTTCAATCCGTCGTTCTCGTTCTGGTAGCCGGTCAGATCCGCAAGCATCCCGAAATCGGATCCGTACAGGACATAACGGGCGTTTTCGGCGCGCACGAAGCCGTACCGGTGTCCCGCCTGCACGGTGAGGCTGTACAGCCCGACAGGGCCGGACACCGTTCCGTTGGCCGTCGCCGGCGTCGCACTGCCCTGCGTGGCCAGCGTGAAATCGAACGTGTTGACGGTAGCGAGCGAGTTGGCGAAGACCAGACGGTAGTCGCCGGCGGGCAGACGCATATAGAACGACGACTGGGTCAGCGACGTGTCGCCATCCAGCACGATGCCGTTCGCATCCTGTAGCGACCAGGACACCTGGTACAGGTAGGCGGTCGTCTGCATCGATACGAACGACGCACCGTCGAGATGGAACGTATAGGTCTGCGCGGCATCGGCGGGAAGGGATACCGATGTCGCGGTATCGACCGGAAGAACGATCGCCGCGGGTACTGTGGTGCCGCGGGGGACGTTCGTCTGCGAGAACGACAGGGTCACCGGACTATTGGTGCCCGGGACGCGCAGGAAATACGTGCCCGGATAGTCGAGCGTGAAGCTGACGGTCGAATTGTTGTTGCCGTACGCAACGCTCGATCCGAACGCGTTGTAGATTTCCCAGTTGGCGTAACCCGTTCCGGTCAGCGCGCCGACGATCGTGACGGTATCGCCGATGTTTCCGTCGATGCGGATGTAGTGCGTATCGAGTGAACCATCGATCGATACGGAGGCATCGTGGCCGCTGGCCAGCAGCGGGGCGTTGTCGACGTCGACGATGCGAATAACCGATGTAACGGACTGCGGGGATGTCGAGGATTCCGTCGAGCGCACGGCGAAGAAGTTTTCGCCACCGCCGCCATGCGAGCTGCTGTCGAACTCGATCCGGTAGTCGCCCTTGTCCAGAAGCTGGGGAAGCGGCTGGTTGCCGCTACGCGTCCAGTCGAGCCAGGTCTGTCCGGAGGCATCGACAATGCGGTAGTAAGACTGGAGGTCGTAGCCCGAAGGCAGTACGACGGCAATGTGTCGCGAGGAGTCCAGCGAGAACGAGAACGACTGCAGGTGACCGTTGTCGTCGCTGAGTACGACCTGGCCGCTCGCGCCGAGGGCCAGCGGCTGCACGACGACCGGTACGGCGACCGCGCCGACCGAATAGGCGATGGCGTCGCTGCGATCGCCGATGCGGCGCACGATCAGCCGGTACCCATCGCCGTCCAGGCGACGTACGCCAGAGATCCCGCCGATACCGTTATCGACGATGGTGCTGCCGTGCACGATCAGCCAGCCGATATTGGCGGCATCCGCATCGTCGACAATCAGGGACACTGAGGACAGCGGCGCGCCCGCGGGCAATTCGTAAACGGCGGTGTCTTGTCCGGCGGCCAGCGACGTGGCGACAGGCTGCGGAGCGGGGACGATGCCGGCATCGAGGTTCGTCAGTTCGAAGCGATACGCTTCGCCCGGTTCGTTCGTCGTGATCCGCAGGGTGTAATCGCCTGCGGAGAGGACGGTGGGGGAGCCGCTGTGCGCGACTTCGTTGCCCCATGCGTCGATGACAGCGAACTGAGCGCTATCCGTGTCGTTCCACGCGAACAGGGTGCCGCCCGCGGGCAGACTGAGTGCATACGTGACAACACCCGGCACGTCGGGCGTGACGCCCTGGACGATATCGCCAAGGGCGACGGCCGCTGGCGCATACGCGCCCACAGTGAGGCTGTAACCGGCGTTGTCGTTGTCGGTGCCACCCAGCACGAGGACGGAATAACTGCCCGGTGCGATGGGGCCGAGATCGAAGGTGCCGCTTCCGAACCCCTGGGCAACGATGCTCGCATTGGCGTCGACCAGCATCCAGCGCATGTCCGCGCCGGTCGCGGTGAAGGCGATGCGGGTGTTCTGGCCCACCGGTACGTCCACGCGCCATAGCGCGGCGGCGGAAGGAACGGTCAGCGTGTCGGTGATGCCGCCGGCGTTCAGCGCCGGTGCCACGGTGTAGGAAAGTAGCTGGATGGCGGCGACGGTATCGTCGCTCGTCGCTTGCAGGGACAGCTCGTAGTCGCCTGCCGCCAGCCACCGCAGATCGCCCGTCACGGCATCGATCGTCGTCCAGCTGCCTGCCGCTCCGCGCAGGGTCAGCTTCGCGCGCAGGGCGCCCGACGTACCGATATCGCCGAGATGAATATACGAGCCGGTGGAAAGGCTGAAGGCATGGACGGCGATATCGCCCGCATGGGCGAGATGGTCGTTCAGCACGGCCGGCAACGGCAGCGGCAATGGCGCGGTCTGCCCGAATGTCAGCGTGCCCCGTACGGCGGCGGAAAGATCGCCGGTGCGCTCGACGAGCAACGTGTATGCGCCGTTGTCCAGCACCGCGGTATCGACAAGCGTACCGCTGACGCCGGATACGACAAGGCGCCCCTGTGCGTCGTACAGGCTCCAGCTTGCGTTATTGCCCAGCGACAGGCCGAGGTGAAGCGCGCGCGGCGAGGAAAGATCGAGGCGATAGATACCCGAATCGAGGCCAGCCGCCACTGTGACGGCGTTGTCGCCGTCGGCCGTCAAGGTCGCTGCCGCACTATCGAGCGTTTGCCATGCGAAGTGCGCGCCGTCCACGAGGGCTTCGACGGTGAAGTCATAGTCTCCCGCGGCAAGTACGAGACTCGCCGCGGTGGGGTCCGCGTCGTTCCAGCCATAGGCCGCGCCGCCCGCCGAGATGCGCCAGTGCACGCCCTGCGACCCGAGGTCGCGCAACAGTTTGCCCAGCGGAATGGTCTGTCCGTAACCGACGATGAGCCGGTACGTGGTTGCGTCGCCGGCATGCGCGAGATCGCCCGAGAATGCGTTGCCAAGCGATACGGCGGAAAGATCGACGCCGACCGGTATGGCCGTTTCGGTGGACGTCAGCGAATATGTGGCTCCCGCCGTGCCGTGCACCACGACGACCCGGTCGGTGCCCGTGCTTACGGCATGCGCGAGAACGGCGCGATCGAAGGGGCCGTGACCCGAGAACACCACGCGTCCCGCCCCGTCGTAGACAGTCACGTCGACATTGCCGGCCGTCGCGAGCACAAGGTCGGCGAGTGCGGCCGTCGCCGCTACGCGCCAGACCGCGGTGCCGCCGTCGGCAAGGACGCCATTCGTCGCACTGCCGGCGACGAGAAGGGGCAGGGTAGCGACATCGGTCAATGCAACACTGTAAGCACCGGGTGTGCCGGTGCCGTCGCCACCGATTTCCAGCGTGTATACGCCCGCGCCAAGAGATACGGGCAACGCCGTTGCGAGGTTACCCGTCGCGATGACAGTGCCGCTGTCCGAGCGCAGGGTCCATGACGCCGTCTGCCGGCTGTCGCCGCCGATCAGGATGCGCGTCGGCGTATCCAGCGCGAGTCGCCAGGTGTCGGGAATCGACGTGTCGACGGTCGTGCCGGAAAGCGTCGTACCGATCGTCGCGTCGCCGTGCAAGGCATGCACCTGTGTCAGCGCGATCGCCGATGCGATGGCGCTGCCGTTGTCGTCGATGCCGTTTACGAGGACATACCAGGTGCCGCTCGACGGTATCGCCAGAGCCAGGTGCGAGCCCGGCGACAACGATTGCCAGCCATTGATACCGTTGCCATTGGCATCGAGTAGCAGGACGTTGAAGCGTCCTGCGTTCGCCGCGTTGGCGAGCTGCACGTAATCGCGCGTGCCGGCATCGACGCGATAGACGCCGGCGGCGGTGGACGGTAGCGAAATGTTCAGAGGTGCTGCCGCGTCGAGTGCGGGAACGCTTCCCAGGAGCATCAGATTGAAGTCGACGTTGCCCGTGGTGAGTCCGTTGGGCAGGATCGTCAGCCGGTAGGTGCCCGCGACTGGCAGCGCCATGTAGCTGCCGAAATAGTCGTACAGGCTTCCGGAGGACTGCACGCGTCCCGTCGGACCGTCGAGGGTCCATGTGATGTCGTCGCGGGTGACGAGGGCGTCGAGCAACGCGTGATCGGGATGGTCGACTGTGAATTCGAAGACCAGGCTCTGGCCGACGACACCGATCGTGGCGTGTACCGGTGTGCCGGGTACCAGCGGTTGTACGGCCCCGGTGCTGAGCGCGTACAGGTTCAGGTCGGTCGTTACGGGAGCGGTGGCGCTGGCCGAAACGCGTACGACCAGTGCGTAGTGGCCCGCACGAAGATGCATCGTCTGCGCCGACGAATAGCCCGATCCGGACCACACGCGATTGCCGTAATCGTCGAAAAGATCCCACTGCGTGTCGGTGCGCGTGGTCGTCATCGCGCTGCGGTAGTCGGCTTCGCTCAGGTTCAGGCTATAGACCGTTCTCTGGCCGGCACTTGCCGTCGTTTCGACGGCGGTGCCGGGGGTCATGGGTAGCTGACTGGCCGGCGTACCGATGCCGAACGAGAATGCACCTGTCGTCAGATCGTTGCCTTCCACCGTGAGTACGTACGTACCGGCCGGCAAACGCAGGAGGATGGAAACGTCGTCGAAGTCGCGCGACGTGAATTCCGTACCGCGCGGTCCGGACAAGCTCCAGTGCAGCGACGTCGCATGGCTGCCCGGGTTGAACGTCAGCAGCGTGGTGGCGTCCAGCGTGAAGCCATAAGCGATCGTCTGCCCCGGCGTGGCGATGGACCCCACGATGGGCATGTCCAGCGTCGCAGGCGCCGTGACGACATCGCGACGACCGATCGTGAAGGGGAGTGCGACGGAAACATTCGGGTTGTTGTTGCGCGGAGTCAGCTGCAGGAGATAGTCGCCGCTCAGTGTCAGCGGGATATTCAGGCTGTCCGAGAAGTAATAACCGCTTGCGGCGATGCGTCCGTCGGGACCGAGCAGGTTCCAGGAGCCTATCGATGTGTCGGCTGCTCCTCCCTTGAAGTAAAGCCGGTCGCCGGCCTCGCCATGCAGGTGATAGGACCGGATCTGGTCGCCACTGCCCGTGGAGTTGACCAGCGAGCCGGGCTGGATATCGGGCACGCCATTGGCGTCGAGGATGCGGAACCGGAAGGCGGTCGCCGTGTCCTGAACGTTGCGCAGGTCGAGCGTATAGTCGCCCGCCGCGAGCCAGATCGGCGATGCGTCGTAGCGCGTGCTGTTCCAGCCGCTGATCGAATTGTTACCCGCCGACAGCAGCCACTGCACGTTGTCGCTGGGCAGTCCGCCGAGCGCGTCGAAGGTGATCCACCCCGCGCTGGCCATGCTGAATGTATAAGTCGCCGCGGTGTTGCGCGCGGCAAGCGTGCCGGTCACTACATCGTCGAGTACCAGCGGATTCGACGGATGATCGACCTGCGCCAGCGTGAAAGTGTCGCGGCCGTTCGTATTGGAGTACGAGGGGCCGCCGACGAGCAATGTATAGGTACCGCCCGCCGTGATGTCGAACAATGTCCCGAGAACCGCCCGGTCGCTGCGCCCGGCGACGACGCGGCCATAGGCATCGATCAGCTGGTAGGACGGCGAGTTGCCGGTGCTGCTTCCATTGAGGGCAAGCGTCGTTCCCGCGACGGCATCGACGCGGTAGGCCACCGCTGCCGTACCGGGCGAACGCGTCGTGGTGGTCGGCTGTCCGAGCGCCAGTGCCGGCGCGGCCGATGTGTCGATCATCTGGAAGGCATAAGCGCCGTTGCCGGAATACCACGACGGGTAAAGCGCACCCTGCACGGTCAGTGCGTAGTCGCCCGCGCGCAGGAAAAGCGTGCGGTCGCCGCCGTAGATCTGGACCTGGCTGGCTTCCGTCCCGTACGGTCCGGCCAGCGACCAGATCGCATTCGTCTGGCTCTGCGCGTCGAACGCGTATACGCCGTCGGCGGGGACGGTGAAGCGAAAGACCTGTGTCGCGTCCCAGGTAGCCAATGTACCCGCGACGACATTGCCGAAGGCCAGCGGCTGACCGCCGGGCAGCGCGACGGGAGGCGTATTGCCTATGAAGTTCAACTGCATATGCAGCGATGCCGCCGCGGCAAGCGCGCCCTGACCTTCGACCAGCAATGTGTAGTCGCCGTCCGAGGCGAGGGTAAATGCCGATTCCGTGCCGTCGAGACGGCTCGCCGTCACGACGTCGCGACCGTAGGCATCGACGATGCGCCAGTTCAACGGTCCTCCGGTAACGGCGGATGCCACGAGCTGCAATTTATCGCCGGCATGCGCGGAGAAACGATAGGCGCGATTGTCGCTGCCGTCGGTCATGGCGACGTCGACGCCCGTTCCCGCAGTCAGCGTCTGAGCGGCTGCCAGGTTGTTCATGGCGAAGACATAGGAACCCGTCTTGCCGCTGTCGCTATCGATGGTGAGTGTGTAATCGCCCGGCGGCAGTGCCGCGACCGTTTTGTCGAGCGATCCGTTGCCGAGGTAGCGGCGGGTGAAGCCGCTGCCGTAACTGCCGGTCAGCGTCCAGGCGATGCCCGTGCTGGCCTGCATCGCATCGAAAGCCAGCGTCGTCGCCGAGGCCAGGTGGAAGCGATAGACCGACTGCTGTCCGGGCAGCGTCACCGCGCCGGCGATACGCGCGGGGAAGTCGGGCGACGCCGGATCGAGCACGGTCACGATATCGGGCACGGCCTGGAACGCGAAGCCGTAGTTCGTCTGCGCGGACCCTGTGTTCACGGCGAGCGTAAAACGACCCGAAGCGGTCGCCGTGAAGCGCGTGTTGGCGGTATAGGAATTGCCCGAGATGCCCTGATGGCCATACGGATCGAGCAGGCGCCAGCTGATGTAGCCGGACGATGAGGACCATCCGCTCAGGTCATAGGACTGTCCCTGGACGAGGTCCAAGCTGTAAAGACGCATGCCATCGGCGACGCCCAGCGAGTTGGCGACGGCGGTCCCATCGGACAATAGCGTGGCGGACGCGACGCTGCGCAGCGTGAAGCCGCTGGCACCCTGGGTTGCGGTGTAGTCGGTAACGGTAAGCGTGTAATCGCCCGAAACGAGCTGGAGCGCATCCCGATTGGCCGCATATCCGCTGTAGTCGTTCGTGACCACCTTGCCATTAGGACCGGTCAGCGACCAGTAATAGGCGGTGCCGCCGACGTTATCGAAAATAACGGATTGCGCCTGGTCCACGTGGAAGTGGTAGCGCAATTCCTGTCCGTCGACCGGCGTCGTCAGGCTCACTGCCTGATCGAACGAAATGTTGGTGTCGACATCCGCGATGGTGCGCAGGTTGAAGGAGAAATCCACCGCGGCGGTGTTGTTCTGCGTACCCTCCATCAACAGCAGGTACTGGCCGCTATATGCCGTCGTGAAACCCTGGGCCGACGACGACAGGGTTTGGGACGAGTTCACCTGACGCCCATAGGGATCGACGAGGCGCCAGTTGATCTGCTTGTACTGGCCGGTGCTCGCGAGCGTGCCGTCGCCAAGCGAAAACTTCTGCCCGGCCGTTGCGTCGAAACGGTAAACGGCGGTGTCGTTGCCCTTCGTCAGCGTGCCGGCGGTCGGCTGTCCGATGGTCAGGTCGGCCGCTGCCTGTGCGTCGACGATGCGCAGCGCATAGCTGCCGGTCGCATCGTTGGTTCCGTTGACACTTAAGGTATAGGTGCCGGCCCGGAGGTCGAACGCGGGGAACTGGTAACTGGCATCCGTCGCGGCGAAGTTCGAGCTGCCGAGCTGGCCGCCCGGGCCTGTCAGCGTCCAGCTGATATCGCTTCGATTCGTCAGGCTGTCGAAAACGACGCGACGATCGTCCTGTACGGTGAACTGGTAGTGGTTTTCCTGGCCGGGATTGGTCAACGATCCGTTGATCGATATGGCGGCCGGATTCACGTCGCCGGAAAGCAGTACGCGTGGTTCGATGGTTTCGAAGCGGATGGCGGGACCGGGCGCCGTATCGTGCTCGGCGACTGTGTTCGCGACTTCCTTGCTGGACGGACGGCTCGACGTTTCCATGACTGATCCCTTCGATGTGCGTCGGTGCGATGGCACGCGTACGGCACGTTGTTTAACGACGGATAGATAAAACCGGTTGCGACGCCTTTACGGCGCCGTGGATGCGAATGTGGCTTTACACTTCACGCCGGACGGAAGGTCCAGCGCGCTATTAGGCAGATCGAGCAATACGACAAAGGTGCCGCTGGCCGCGTCGATCACCCGATCGATACTCGCGACGTGTGCGGTGTACGACTTGTCCTGCTGAATTTCCGGAACGACACGCACGACGCCGCCGGCCTTCGGTTCGCCGAAGGCGCGCATGGGCATTACGACGCGGACGCGAAGCGGATCGAGCTTCGCGAGTTTCAGAATGGCGTGCTTCGTCGCGCCGGGTTCGACGACTTCGCCGGGCCAGATCATCTGGTCGACGACGACCCCGTCGAAGGGGCTACGAATCGTGCGCAGGGCGAGCTGGCTGTTCTGCTGCGAGTATTCCAGACGCGCGATTTCGCGATTTTCCTTCGCTGTCTGTAGCTCGGCTTTGGCGAGTTTCAGTTCTGCTTCGGCATCGTCGCGATCCTGCGGCGACATCAGTTTCTCGGCAGCCATATCGCGCCGGCGATCGTACTTGCGACCGGAAAACTCGATCTTGCTCTCGGCAACCTGGGTGGGACCGGCCAGCTGCGACTTGTAGCGGGCGAGGTCGGCCGCCGCCTGTTCGGCGTGGGACTCCAGCGTGGCCAGTACCTGGTTACGCGTTACCCGGTCGCCCCGTTTCACCGCCACGCGATCGAGCAACCCGGCGACGGGGGTTCCTACCTCGACGGTCTGTGCCGGTTCGATGAGGCAATCGTAAGAAGGGGGGGAAGGAGGTGGGGCGGCCGTCGCCTGTGCGCAGTAAAAAACGAACGCGCAAACGCCCGCGCGTGTCGCCGCTTTCCGATGCGAACGATACCCTGGCCTCGCCTGTGGCGAGACATTCGTACGAAGCTTCAATCCCTTGCTCCCTGCCAGATCACCGTAGCGGTGCGGGTGCACCACCCCCTGTTTGCGGTGTTCTGGCCGCGAAATCTATCGGAGGCCCACGAGCCGGGCAAGGCATACTTGCGAACGTAAGAAGTTACGTAATGGAAGCTTGCGACACTCGTAAAAAGCTTCGTTATAGAAACAAGAGGTTGCGCTCGAATGCTCGACGAAGATGGCTATGTCTTCACGTTTCGGGAGGGAGCGAAAGTGGGGCAGCCGTGTAGTCCTTCCCCTACAAGCCATCGCGAGTGTCTGGGGGTTCTACGGACGGACCGTAAGTAAAACTGCGGAGGAAGAGGATTCGACCCCGTGAGATAACGAAGCCACCCCTCGCAGGAAGGCCTCGTCATGCTTCGTCGACTCGTGCTTCTGATTGCCACGTTCGCTGCCTTCGCACTATGGCCAGGGCCCGGCAGGGTATCGGCGTCGCCACAAGCTGCCTCGGGGAGTGTGAGCCTCGCCGACGCAGAAGCCATCGCCAAGGATGCATACATCTATGCGTATCCGATGCTCGAGAACTACAACACTATGTACAAGCAGGTCGCGGACAAGACCGCACCCGAGTACGTCGGAGGGTTTGGCAAGTTCCGGCACTATTCGCAGCTCTATACGCCCGACAACCACGACGTGGTCACGCCCAACAACGACACGCCGTATTCGTGGGCGTGGCTGGACCTGCGCGCCGAGCCATGGGTCGTGACCGTGCCCAGGGTTCCCGACAGCCGGTACTACGTGCAGCAATGGGTCGACCTGTTCACGTACAACTTTGCGTACATCGGCTCGCGAGCGACCGGCAACGGGGCAGGGAGCTATCTCATCGCCGGACCGGGATGGCATGGGGCGAAGCCGCCCGGCATCGCGGCGGTCTTTCCTTCGGAAACGTCCCTCGTCATGACGTTGACGCGTACCGCGCTGGACGGACCGGACGATATCGCCAACGTGCAGCGCATCCAGTCCGGTATGAAGCTGGAGCCGTTGAGCGGCTTTCTCCATCGCCGGGCACCGGAGCCCGCGCCGGACGTCGCATTCCCGCCGTACGATGCCGCGCGAGTTCACTCCCATGACTTCATTGCGTATCTGAACTTCCTGCTCCAGTTCACGCAACCACCCCAGAAATCGGAAACGGCGCTGTTCCAGCGGTTTGCGAAAATCGGCATCGTGCCCGGTGCCGATTTCAATGCTTCCAGAATCGATCCGGCGTTGCTCGCAGCCATCGATCGCGGCATCGAGGATGCCAAGGCGGCCATGGCATCGACAGCAAAGGCCACGCTTTCATCGAACGGTCTGTTCGGTGCCCGGAGCATTCTCGGCAACAACTATATGACGCGGGCGATCGCCGCCGAAAAAGGCCTGTACGGTAACTCGATCGAGGAAGCCTGGTACGGTGGTTACCTCGGCGATGGCAGGAAGCCTTCGAAGATTCACTTCGGGAAAGCCCAGTTGCCGCCGGCGAAGTTCTTCTGGTCGGTTACGTTGTACACGCTGCCAGAGCGGTTCCTTTACGCGAATTCACTGAAACGCTATTCCATCGGCGACCGTACGCCGGGCGTCAAGTACGATGCGGATGGCGGGCTCACGCTTTATGTCGGCCACGATTCGCCGGGCAAGGACAAGGAAAGCAACTGGCTTCCCGCGCCATCAGGTCCGTATAGCGCAGTAGGACGCGTTTACGGTCCGGGTAAGGCTGCCATCGACGGAAAATGGTCGCTACCGCCGCTGGAAGCAGCCAACGGCCGGTAGCGTTGCCCCGGCTTCTAACTGTCCGTCAGGATACCCACGAACTGTGCAGCGATGACGATCGTGCTGAAATGCGCCAGCATGTATTCGCGCGCCGCGCTGCCCATGGGCAATCGAAACGATGGCTCGCATGTCTTCAGGATGGCGTCGCGCCATGCATCGACGTCGCCAGGCGGCAGCAGCAGACCGGTAACGCCCGGAAGCAGCGTCTCGGGAAGGCCGCCGATATTGCTGCACAGTACCGGGATGCCCGCGGCCTGCGCCTCGATGGACCCCCGGCCGAAGGTTTCCGGCGTCAGTGACGGAAACGCCAGCATCGACATCGCGCTGTAGTAGGGGGCGATGTCGTGGATCCAGCCGGGAAAATGATGGCGGTTCGCCGTGGGAAGCGCGGCGACACGATCGCGTAACGCCTTCAGGTCCGGACCGTCGCCAAGCCACAGGCAATGCAGTCGCGGCTCTCGCTCCATGGCTTTCGTAGCCGCTTCGAGCAGGACGAATAGTCCTTTGCCGGCGAACATACGGCCGGAGTAGCCCAGCACGATCGCTTCGTCGTCGATACCCAGTGTGCGCAGAATAGTGCTGCGCTGCTGGCGATCGGGCCGGTATCGCGTCGTGTTCACCGGGTTGTAGAGGATATGCACCCGCTCCGCCGGTATGCCTCGATCGAGGTAGGCCTGGCGGGCATAGTTAGAGACGGCAAAGAACCGATGCGCCAGTCGCGGCAGCATATACGCCGACAGCCGCTTCATGGGAGGTATGCGGTGCCGGAACAGCGCGACCGGTATCCCGAGCAGTCGCCCGATGACGATCAGCGGCCAGTATTCCTTTCCGAAATTGCCGACGAGGTAGTCGGGCTTCGAACGCTTCGTCACCGCGAATACCCTCGCGTATCCACGCAGGTCGTAAGCATTGCGAAACATCGCGTTGTCCACCTGGACGTGCGATCCGGCCAGTTCCTGCGCGATCAACCCGCCCGGGCACGCCATGACTCCTACCTGATGCCCCGCTTCTTCCATCGCCTGGGCAAGGGTGACGAAGTGCGTAGAGGCCCCGGTGTTTTCCTGATTCGTGCCGACGAAAAGAAATTTCACGCGCGCCGATCCTCATAGCCTGTCAGTACGCGCATGGCGAACTGCGGCAAGAAGTGGTGTCGCGCTATCTGCACCCGTGGCAGCTGCCACAGGTCCATGTCGGGTGTGGCGCGGCCGCGGCGTGTCGTGGTCGCCGCTACGTATCCGGCCTGTCTGACGACATCGGCGACACGATTGTCCAGATTGCCGTATGGATAGCAGAACTGGGTGACCGCCACGCCGATACGATCTTCGAGATCGGCTTTGCAGCCGTCGATTTCGTTGTGCAACTGGTTGTCGTTGAAGCCGGTCAATCGTGGGTGGGTTCGCGTGTGTGCGCCGATCTCCATGCCGCCTTCGTTCCAGCGACGCAATTCTTCCACCGTCATGGTGGGTTTGCGAATACCCAGGCGTTCCGCGTCCCACTCGTTATATCGCCCGATACTCTGGCTTACCACGTAGACAGTTGCACTGAAGGCATACCGGGAGAGGATCGGGAGCGCGGCTTCCAGGTTGTCGGCATAGCCGTCGTCCAGCGTGATGACGACGATCCGACCCTGACGTTCTCCACGCAGGTAAGGCATGGCCGCGGACATGGATAACCCGGTGTAACCGAGGCGATGCAGCAACCACATCTGGCGGGCGAACGTGCCAGGGTCCACGTATAAGCTGCGGAAAACCTGCAAGTCGCGCGGCGCGCGCGCGATGTTGTGGTACATGAGGACAGGCACGTGTGCCGTGCCTCTGGATGTCGCTTGATTCATGGCCCAGCTCCTTAAGCCCGCACCCGTCACTACGCCTCTCGGCGATATGAGATTGGACGGTCTGGCTGAGTTTAGGCTTAACCATCGTCGCCGAGAACGCGTCGCCTGGACGGTCGATCTCCAGGGGGTATCGTGCAGAATGCTTTCTCGATGCGGCTTATCCTGTGGGTCCGATCGGAGAGCAGGCATTGGCTTTTTCTATCCGACACGCACCCCTTACCGGAGACACCCTTGAATAAGTCCGACTATATTCGCGAGCTCTCCTTGCAGCCGCATCGCGAAGGCGGATATTTCGCACGAACGTTTCAGCACCCGATGCGGATCGCGACCGATCGGCCGGCCATGGAGGGAATGAGAAGTCTCGGCACATGCATCTATTACATGTTGACCGACGACAGCCCAAGGGGATACCTCCATAAAAACATGTCCCCGATCATTCACTTCTTCAATGCGGGATCGCCCATCCACTACTGGCTGATCGACGAAGCGGGAAATACGACGAAACATGTGCTCGGCCCCGACCTTTCCGCTGGCGAAACGTTGCAGCTGATCGTTCCGGGTGGCTTCTGGAAAGCCGCGGAACTTCGTTCTGGCGCCAGTTATGGATTGCTCAGCGAAGTTGTCATGCCGGGCTTCGAATATGAGGACTCCGATCTTGCATCGAGAGAAGAATTCCTCGCGCTATTCCCGCACCAGGCCGACCTGGCGAAGCGATTTTGCCGGTGACGATGCAGGGGCACCCGGCGAGCGTATCAGGTGGATGAGCGAGCGCTTGCCGCTGCTTGTTGGCCTGCTTGCTTCGTTCGCATGCTCCGGTTTTTCTCGCGCAGAAAAGCGAATGCCATGGCATCGACTCCCACTTCATGCGCATGTGTAAAGTATGCCGCGTCAATCCGTTGGCCGTCGATGTTGTCATTGCCAGACCATTCGAAGACCGCCCAGGATAAGGGATTGTCTGCCAGTAGCAGGTGGTCCCAGGGGTAAGCGCGATGATGCGTCGGGTGCTTGCCATGCCGGGCTAGCAACAGCGCCGCCCGCTCCACCTTGTTGAGGCATCGCTGCTCCTGGCGGTTCTTGAAGTCGGCGTACGCTTCGGCGTCTTCTCGGGCGGTGTCCGGAGAGATGAAATACGCCCGGTCGCGCCGTGGCGGATAGGCGATGGGACCACCGCATTTGCGCCCGATTCCCGAGCACTCGACCACAATCCACTTGATCTGCGGCCTGAACAAGTCATGGTCGAACTCGAGTGCAGCGAACATGTTGAATTTCTCTGATGATCGTTCAATCGTTCGTGGAATACGTCGCCGTACATTACGTTTCCGAAGCTAGACTCCCGACATGTCGACCGGAATATCACTTGCGTTGTAGGAGATTTTTGGGCGTTTTGGCATACCAAATGCTTTCGACTCAAGGTCAGGGGCTATGGCGGGTGGTGGTCATATTCCCTGAATGCCCTCAATCGTTTTGGCGTCGGGAACATCGTTCTTATGGACAAAAAATGGAAGCCCGAGCTGGGTTTCAGAAGCGTATGGATATTCCTGATCGAGGATGTTGGCGAATAGGCCTTCGGGGCCGGCTTCCTCCTGACTAGGCCGCCGTCTCCAAAGTGGACCGGTGTGCGATCGCCCGCTGGTTCGAAAGAAAGACGTTGTCGCGCTCCGGCGCCGCTCCACTGGCGAGCATGGCGATCCATTCGTCGGTCGACATAACAGCCGCAAACGCGGAGTGCATGACGACGGTGGTGGCGCGATGGATTTCCTCGGCGGTCGCCGCGCCCGCCCGATTGCGATAGGGCAGGGAACCCGCGGCATCCGGAAGGAACTCCACGTCTAAGCCTTCATGCATGGCCTGACGCATCGTCGAATCGTTGCAGTTGTGGGTCATATATCCGACGACAGTAAGGGTGTCGATGGCGTTCGCCTTGATCCATGCATGAAAGTCTGTCCCGGCGAAGACACTGGGCAGCGTCTTTTCGATCAGGTGGGCACGCGGGCGTGTTGCAACGACGGGATGCAGTTCGACGCCATGCGTCCCCCTGGCGAAAATCGGAGCGCCCTCCGGGGAAACATGCTGTACGACGACGATCGGGATGCCGTTCTCGTCCGCGGCATCCATCGCGCGACGGATATTGTCGAGGGACGAATTTACGTCGGGATACTCGATGCGGAAGTTGCCGGTGACGTACTCGTTCTGGACGTCGATGACAATGAGTGCGCGATGAATATTATTGTAATACATGGAGTTACCTGCGATTCTTCATGAAGATTGTTGTGCCCGGCAGTAGACAGATTAATGAGAGGGGCGCAGGCTGACGATTGGCAAAAATGACATTCTTCATGGCAAAAACGACACTATCCGGATCGGCGGCGAATCCGTCGGCCGAGATCGGGCTGCTGATATATCCCGGCGCGCAACTGGCGGCCGTGCTTGGCCTGACCGACCTGTTCGACGTGGCTAACCGGATGATGCTGACGCACAGGCCGCGGGACGTTGCGCCGTTTCGGGTAAGCCACTGGCAGTTGTCCGCGCGCGGCACACGGGTAGAACGGGTTTTCGAAAGCCAGCCGGGAAACCACGGGCAACCGGACTTCCTCATCCTGCCGCCAAGCCTCGGCGCCGCGTCTTCTCCGGAGGCGACAGAACACCTCGCCCTTTGGCTGAAAGAGCAGCATTCGACCGGTACGGTCCTGGCGTCCGTATGCGCAGGCGCTTTCCTGTTGGCGGAAACGGGCTTGCTTGCCGGACGCAGCGTAACCACCCACTGGTCCCAGACGGAGAATCTCGCGGCACGCTTTCCCAAACTGCGGGTCGAGGGCGAAAAGCTGGTGATCGACGATGGCGACATCATCACCGCCGGTGGTCTGATGGCATGGACCGATCTGGGGCTGCGATTGATTGATCGTCTGCTGGGGTCAACGGTGATGGTCGAAACGGCGCGCTTTCTGTTGATCGATCCGCCCGGACGCGAGCAGCGTTACTACAGTACGTTCTCGCCACGGCTGCAGCACGGCGACAAAGCCATACTGAGAGTGCAGCACTGGTTGCAGGCACGGGCTGCACAAGACATTACACTGGCCGCGATGGCCACTGAGGCGCAACTGCTGGACCGGACGTTCCAGCGCCGCTTCTTCAAAGCCACCGGCTTGCGACCGCTGGAATACTGCCAGCATCTGCGCGTCGGCAAAGCGCGCGAGTTGCTGGAACTCGGTCACCGGAGCATGGAGCAGATAGCATGGGATGTCGGCTACCAGGACCCCGGCGCGTTTCGCAAGGTATTCCACAAGGTCATGGGACTATCGCCAGCCGACTACCGGCATCGTTTCAACGTCGCACCACTGGCGGATCGTAGCGTCCGCTCGTCTGAATCCAGAGGGACTCCCGCTTGATGCTGCAAATATCCGATCTTGTTTTCTTCGTGCTGGCTATTCTTGTGCTGGGCACCCTCGTAACGATCATTGTTGCGCTACTCGGCATCAAATCGTCCATTCGCCGCAGTAAGAGCTGGCGTATCTGGCTGGCTTGCCTCGCAGGGATAACGGTGCTCCAGGTGTCGCTGCTTATGAACCACCGAGAGGTCGAGCAGTCCTACCGCGACCTCCAGGTCAGGCTCTATACGTCGCATCTCGGGTCGCCTGCCACATTCGAGGGGATATCCTTTCCCGCCGGCTCCACCGTCATCCGCGATTACGACGATCCGCACCCGGTCATGGGCGGAACGGTGCCCGCGGGTACGACGCTGTTCGGACTGAAGATCGGTGGCGACTTCTCGGTCGGGCGCACCGGTGACGATGGACAGACGCCGTATCTTGCGCAGGGTACGCTCGTCGCGCCGGCCACTATTCATAAGGTACCCTGCGATAAGGGCGGTTTCAGTCACTCGTTCGATACGTCGAGTGTGAATGAGGTCGTTACCTGCACGCTTTCCACGGAGGGCACGGTCGATGGCATCCCGATACCGTCCGGTAGCGAAGTCGTCATCACGTTCAATACGTATAACGGCCAGATAGACGCCTTCGGCGACGTCAAGCGTGCATGGAGAGCGTCGGGCGTGGACTGTGCCGAGGGGCATTTTACCTACTTCGGTGTTTTCGAATGCCCGCTCGCGCGGGACCAGGTGTTCGACGGATACCCTGTCGTTGCCGGCAAGAAGGCTTCGTTCAAAGTCGACGGCAAAGGATCGGCCGTTGTTTACGAGGGCGCGTTGTCGCGCGATTTCGATGTGGCGGACGTACGCATTCCTGCGGGTTCGGCGTTTAAATCGTCGTACAACGGTCAGTACATCGGCGCGGAGACGTTGCGTACTCACGCGATGGACGATTCCCAGTACGTCCAGTTCGACTTGCCCGCCGCCACAAGTCTCACTATTTCAGGAGTCTCTCTGCAAGGAGACTCCGTGGGCATTTATGTCTACAACCATTCGATCAAGGTACACATCGTGGCCCGTGCGACCGATCCGAACGCAGATGCCGACACGACAATACGCGACGGAACCTTCGACCTGGCGAAGAAGACCTGGAACTGGGAAGAGGAGAAATGACTTAGCCCTCAGTTCCGGACCATGAGAGCGAAATGCGACAGCCCGGTGTGGCGTCCGAAATCTCGATGGTCATGTCGTGCAGGCGCGCGATCACGGCGACGAGGCTCAGGCCGAGTCCGTTGCCGGGCGTGCTGCGGCTGGGTTCGCTGCGATGGAAGCGGTTGAGTACGGCTTTACGCTCGCCGGGCGGAATGCCGGGGCCGCTGTCGACGACGCTAAGCTGGCGATGCGCGGCATCGAGGCGTACCTGGATGGTTCCGCCGGGTGGCGTGAATTTTATGGCGTTGTCGACCAGATTGCTGACGGCATCGAATAACAGACTGGCGTCGCCAGCGACCGCAACGGACGCGGCATCGTCGATGAATTGCAGGGACAGCCGTTTCTCTTCGGCCAATGGCTGATAGAACTCGACGACATCCGTCAGCACGGTGGACAACGACACCCGGGTGAATCCCGCGCGTCGCGCGCCGGCCTCGATTTCCGAAATGCGCAGCAGGGCGTTGAAGGTATGCAGAAGGCTACCGACCTCGTCGATCGCATCGGCGATCGACAGGCGGAACTCGTCGACGGTGGACGCGCGACGCAAGGCGCGTTCCAGACCGCCTAACAGCCGGGTCAACGGGGTACGCAGATCGTGGGCGATGCTGTCGCAGACGCCTTTGACCTCATGCACCAGTCGCTCGAGGTCGTCGAGCATGCCGTTCACTTCATGCGTGAGCCGGCTGAGATCGCCGCCTCCGCGTTGAACCGGCAGGCGCTCCGTAAGATCCCCGGTGACGATGCGCCGGATGGCGAGCGTGATCGCATCGATGCGGCGCATCGACGACATCCCCACCGCGACGGCTCCCGCCAGACCGAAGATCAACGTCAGCAGGCCCGCGCCGAACATCGCGCGGACCATGAGTTCTTCGAACTCGTACGGTTCGTGCACATTCTGTGCGACAACCAGCCAGTGACCATCCGGAAGATGCGTGGAATAGCCGCGGAACGGAACGCGGGCGCCGGCATACATCATGTGGAAATTCACCGGCCTGTCTGTCTGCCGCATCTCCACAGGTAGCGAGGGCAGGTTGCCGGCCAGCCAGTGGCCCGTGGCATCGAACTCGCCGAACGGCCGGCGCATCCCCGGATCGCCACGCATATGCTCGCGCAGCCTGAGCAGGCGATCGTCGGTGGACAGCGAGCTGAAGTTGGTCGATTCGCGACGCAGCCAGCCCTCCTGCTCGCGCACCATATAGCCCACGGTCTGCCAGTACACGAAGGCGAACAGCAACGACGAGCACGTGCCGAATAGCAACAGGAACATCAGCGCGAGCCGGAAGCCCGTCGTGCGTCGCAGTTCAGTCAGCCGCATAAAGGATGTACCCCGAGCCGCGTACGGTCTGGATCAGCGAGGGACGATTGTCCGTATCGATCTTCTGGCGCAACTTGCTGATATGCACATCGATCACGTTGGTGCGCTCTTCGGACCGATAACCCCACACCTCTTCGAACAGCATCGTGCGGGTGACCACCTGGCCGGCGTGCCGCATCAGGAAGGTCAGCAGATCGTATTCGCGGGGCAGCAGGCTGATGGTTTCGCCTTCGCGACGCACGCCACGGGTCAGCAGGTCGACTTCCAGCGGCCCGGCACGCAGCGATGTCTGCTGCCCCGGTACGTGGCGACGGCGGAGCAGGGCATCGAGCCTTGCCGTGAGTTCCACCGCTTCGAACGGTTTGGTCAGGTAATCGTCGCCACCGGCACGCAGGCCCCGCACGCGTTCGTCCAGTGCGGATAGCGCGCTGAGAATCAGCACCGGCATCTGCGCACCCGTGGCCCGCAACGTTGCCAGAACGCCCAATCCATCCGGCGTGCCGGGCAACATGCGATCGAGGACCATGGCGTCGAAACCGCCAGCCATGGACATCAGCAAACCCTGCCGCCCGTCCGCGGCATGGTCGACGCTGAAGCCGTGATCGACCAGTGCGTCGACGATTTCCATCGCGGTCTGCGCGTCGTCTTCGACCACTAGAATGCGCGACATCGGTTTCTCCAAGGTGCGATGGGATGCTGCGGCGACCCGTTCATTCGATATCCGCCTTTCCGGGGGAGTAGTGTCGCAGGACAATCCGTAGCCGGCTTTGGCCGGAAGATTAATTCGCGTTAAGAATCGCCGTACAAGTTACGCCACACAAGGCTTCCAGCGCATGCGACTGCTGATCATCGAGGACGACGAACGCGCGGCGGGTTATCTGGCTCGTGGATTGAGCGAAAGCGGCCATGTGGTGGACGTGGCTGGCGACGGCGCGCTGGGTCTGGCGATGGCGCGCGAAGGCATCTATGACGTATTGATCGTCGACCGGCTCCTGCCCGCCATGGATGGGCTGGAACTGGTGCGCACGCTGCGCCGCGACGATCCCCGCATCGGCGTGCTGATGCTGAGCGCCATGGCCGGGACGGCCGACCGCGTGGCGGGTATGCACGCCGGGTGCGACGACTACCTGGTCAAGCCCTATGCCTTCGTCGAAGTACTGGCACGCATCGAGGCTCTGGCACGGCGCGGCGACCGGTCCCGCGAGGGGCATGTACTTCAGGTGGGCGATTTGCAGCTCGATGTGCTTGCCCGTCAGCTGCGTCGCGGCGATCGTCTCATCGCCCTGCAACCCAGGGAGTATCTGCTGCTGGAATATCTGATGCGCCATGCGGACCGGGTCGTGACGCGAACCATGCTGCTGGAAGCGGTATGGGATTACGACTTCGACCCGCAGGGTTCCGTGGTGGACATGCATGTTTACCGCCTGCGCCGGAAGATCGAGCAGGATGCGTCGCCGCTGCTGCACACGTTGCCGGGCGTGGGCTACGTGCTATCGACGACGCCCCCCGTCACCTGAGTTTTTACCGCCTTAACTGTTTTTAATGTAACGGCGAAAGGGAGTGCAGGCGCGGACCGGCATGCTCCGGTTGTGCCCGTATGGCTCCCTATGGACTGCCGTCATGTCGTCTCTGCCCGTATCGAATCCTGTCCGCCCGCGTCGCTCGCGACGCTTTATCGTGGCCGGCTCGGTCATCGTCCTCATCGCGATTGCGCTGGCGTTCGTTTATGCGTCGCGCTCGCAGGGTGCGGAGCCACCCGGACCGAAGGTCGCGGCGGTGCCCGTCAGCGTCGGTCAGGCCGAACAGCGCGATATGCCGGTATGGGTCAGTGCCATCGGTACGGTGCAGCCATTGAATGTGGTGACCGTGAAAACGCGCGTGGATGGCCAGCTCGATAAGGTCGCTTTCACAGAGGGGCAGATGGTCAAGGCGGGCGACCTGCTCGCACAGATCGATCCGCGTCCGTTCCAGGCCGCGGTGGATCAGGCCCAGGCCAATCTGCACAAGGACGACGCGCAGCGCGCCAATGCCGAACTCGACCTGCAGCGCTACGCCAAACTGTCCAGTCTGCAAGTCGTCCCGGCACAGCAACTGGATGCGCAAAAGGCGCAGGCGCAGTCCCTGCTTGCGTCGGTAGCGTCGGATCGCGGCGCTGTCGACGGCGCGCGTCTGCAGCTTGGCTTCACCCGCATCGCGGCACCGATCGGGGGACGCGTCGGACAGCGTCTGGTCGATCAGGGTAGCCAGGTCCATGCCACGGATACGACCGGACTGGTCACGATCACGCAGATCCAGCCGATCACGGTGACCTTCCAGGTACCGCAGGACGTGCTTCCGGACGTGATGGACGCACAGGCGGCAGGCCAGGCCCGGGTTTCCGTGAGCACGCGCGACGGCAGTCGGCACCTGGCCGATGGCGCGCTCGTGTTCGTCGACAGCCAGGTCGATGCGGGTACGGGGCAAATCATGCTGAAGGCGCAGTTCGTCAATGAAGACCGCTCGCTGTGGCCGGGCGAGTTCGTCGCCGCACGCTTGCTGCTCCGCGTGCAGCCGCATGCGGTTGTCGTTCCCTCGCGAGCCGTGCAGCGCGATCAGAACGGTGCATACGTCTATGTCGTGGACGCGCAGCATGCCGCGCAGTCGCGTCCGGTACGACTGGGTGTCGCCAATGGCGATCTGCAGGTCGTGGAGGAGGGCATTCGCGTCGGCGATACGGTGGTGCTCGATGGCCAGTCGCTGCTGACGCCGGGTGCGAAGGTGAGCATCGTGCCTTCCAGCGCGGTGGCGACGGGTGCTTCCACATGAGCTTTTCCGATACCTTCATTCGCCGCCGCGTCGGCAGCAGCCTGCTTGCCATCGGCCTGATCCTGGTGGGACTGGTGGCCTACCGGATGCTGCCGGTAGCGCCGTTGCCGCAAGTGGACTTTCCCACCATCAGCGTCAGTGCGAGTTTGCCCGGCGCCAGTGCGGACACCATGGCATCGTCCGTGGCGACGCCGCTGGAACGCTCGCTGGCGAATGTGCCGAGCGTGACCCAGATGACGTCGTCCAGCTCGCTGGGCACGACCCAGGTGGTGCTCCAGTTCGACCTGTCGCGCAATATCGACGGTGCGGCGCAGGACGTGCAGACCGCCATCAGCGCCGCCGGTGGCCTGCTTCCGAAGAGCCTCCCGAACCCGCCGACGTATCACAAGGTGAATCCGGCGGACTTCACCATCATGTCGATCGCGCTCACCTCGGACACGCTGCCGACGACCGAGCTGGATCGCTACATGGAGGACTTCATCGCGCCGCAGGTCTCGCAGATGCCCGGCGTCGGTCTGGTCGATTTCCACGGACAGCAGCGTCCCTCGGTGCGCATCCAGCTCGATCCGGACAAAGTGGCCGGACTGGGCCTGAGCATGGACGAAGTGCGCAACGTCGTCGGCACGCAGACGGTCAATGCGCCCAAAGGCACATTGAACGGCAGGAGCCAGACCATCGTGCTGGACAGCACCGACCAGATCGTCAATCCGGACGCGTACGCTCAACTCGTGGTCGCTTACCGCAACGGCGCCGCGATCCGGATAGCCGATATCGGCAAGGTCGTGCAGGGCGCCGAGGACGTGCACGAAGCGGCATGGCTGCAAGGCAAGCGCGCCATCATCATGGATGTGCACAAGCAGCCCGGCTACAACGTGGTCGACACGATCCAGAACATCAAGGACCGGTTGCCGGGACTCACCGCATCCATTCCGCCGTCGGTCAAGGTGCAGATCGTCGGCGATCGCACCCAGACCATCCAGGCGTCGGTGTCCGACGTGCAGATCACTATGATGATCACCATCGCCTTGGTGATCGGTGTGATCGCCTGTTTCCTGCGCAATCTCTGGGCGACGGTCATTCCCAGCCTGACCATTCCACTGTCGCTGATCGCGACCTTCGGCGTGATGTATCTGTTGGGGTACAGCCTGGACAATCTGTCGCTGATGGGACTGACCATCGCCGTGGGCTTCGTGGTGGACGATGCCATCGTGGTCATCGAGAACGTGGTTCGTCACATGGAGATGGGCAAGGGCCGCGTGCAGGCGGCTATCGACGGTACGCGCGAAGTGGGTTTCACCATCGTATCGATGACTATTTCGTTGATCGCGGTCTTCATTCCCATCCTGCTGATGGGCGGCATCGTTGGCCGGCTGTTCCGCGAATTCGCGGTGACGGTCAGCGCGGCGATCGTCGTGTCCGGCATCGTTTCGCTTACCGTGACGCCGATGCTGTGCGCGTGGCTGATCCGTCCGCATCACGACCAGGTGCACGGCCGCGTGTATCTGTGGCTGGAAAATTTCTTCGAATCGATGACGCGCTTCTATGCGCGCACGCTGGATATCGCGCTCAATCACCGGCGCATCGTGCTCGGTATCGCGGTACTCACGTTTGCCGCGACCATCGGCTTGTACACCGTTATCCCCAAGGGTTTCTTCCCGCAGGAAGACGCCGGCCTGATCATGGCGACCGCACAGGCCTCGTCCAGCATCTCTTACGACGCCATGTCCGGACGTATCCAGACGCTGGGCAATATCGTGATGGCCGACCCCGACGTGGACAACGCGTACTACTGGATCGGTTCGAACCCGACCCTGAGTCAGGGTCGCATGATGATCAACCTCAAGCCGTTCGGGCAGCGCGTCGCCAGCGCCGACACCGTCATGGCACGCCTGAAGAAAGCGACCCAGAACGTCGAAGGCGTGAAACTGCAGATGCAGGTGCGCCAGGATATCCAGGTCGGCGGCCGGGCCAGCGCCGCGCAGTACCAGTACACCATGCAGAGCGCCAACGTCACCGAACTGGATCGTTGGGCGGGCGAACTCACCAAGAAAATGAACGCACTCCCGCAACTCCGGGATATCAGTTCCGACCGCCAGCCCTCGGCGATGACCGCGACGCTGAACATCCATCGCGACACGGCGGCGCGACTTGGCGTGAGCGTACAGGCCATCGACGACGTGCTTTACGACGCCTTCGGCCAGCGCCAGATAGCCACGCTTTTTACGCAGACCAACCAGTACCACGTGATCGAAGAAGTCGACCCGAGCCTGCAGTTATCCACCGACGCGCTGGCCCATCTGTATGTGCGCTCCACGCTCACCCAGCAACTGGTGCCGCTGAGCATGCTGGCCACGATCGAGCACGGCGTATCGCCCGTCACGGTGAACCATCAGGGTCTGTTCCCCGCGATCACGTTGTCGTTCAATCTCGCGCCGGGTGCGTCGTTGGGCGAAGCGGTGATCGCTATCCATGCGGCCGAGCAGAGCATGGGCATGCCAGCCACCGTGACCGGCTCGTTCCAGGGCACGGCGCAGGCATTCCAGAGTTCGCTGAGCAGCCAGCCCTGGCTGATCCTCGCCGCACTGGTCACGGTCTACATCGTGCTGGGCGTGCTGTATGAGAGCGCCATCCATCCGCTGACCATCATCTCGACGCTACCGTCGGCCGGCATGGGCGCGCTGGTCGCGTTGATGCTGTGCGGCCAGGATCTCTCGGTCATGGGCATGATCGGCATCATCCTATTGATCGGCATCGTGAAGAAGAACGCGATCATGATGATCGACTTCGCGCTGGTCGCGGAGCGCGAAGGCATGGATGCCATGAATGCTATCCGGCAAGGTTGTGCGCTGCGTTTCAGGCCGATCATGATGACGACGCTGGCAGCCTTGCTTGGCGCGCTGCCGCTCGCGCTGGGTCACGGTGCCGGCGCCGAACTGCGCGTGCCGCTGGGTATCTCCATCGTCGGCGGTCTGATCGTTTCCCAGCTGCTGACGCTATACACCACACCGGTTGTCTATCTCTGGTTCGATCAGTGGTCGCGACGCTTCGGTAAGCATTCGGATAGCGATGCCGTCGACGCTGGGCATGCGCTTCCCGCCGGCGCTACGAAGTGAACAGTTCGGCGGGAAGGCATTTTTTCTCTTGCTGAAAACCATGCTATAAGCCAATCACAATTGCTTTGTGATCAACAATGAAAACGACACTCGACGAGCTGCAAGCCTTCATCGCTGTCGTGGATACCGGCTCGATTACCGCGGCTGGGGAGCGGCTCGATCAGACGGTATCCGGGGTCAGTCGTACCCTGGGACGCCTGGAGGAAAAACTTCAGACCACGTTGCTCCGGCGTACGACCCGTCGTATCGAACTGACCGAAGAAGGCGGCGCCTTCCTGCAGCATGCCCGCGCCATCGTCGAATCCGTGGAGCTGGCCGAGGAACAGATGTCGGCCCGGCGTCAGAAGCCCGCTGGCCGGCTGCGCGTGGATGCGGCGACGCCTTTCATGCTGCACGTGGTGATTCCGCTGGTTGGGGGCTTTCGCGAGCGCTATCCGGAGGTCGAGCTCGAATTCAACAGCAACGAAGGCATCACGGACCTGATCGAACGTCGCACCGATGTCGCTATCCGCATCGGACGGCTCAAGGATTCCACGTTGCATGCACGACCGCTCGGCAGCAGCCGCACGCGGGTGCTGGCCAGTCCGGCCTATCTGGAAAAACACGGGAAGCCCCGGCGAGTGGATGATCTGGCCCAGCACACGCTGCTTGGGTTCAACCAGCCCGAAACGCTGAACGACTGGCCGTTGCGGGAGCGCACCGGCGATCAGTTGCATGTTCACCCGGCCGTTTGGTCGTCGAGTGGCGAGACCTTGCGACAGTTGGCTCTGGAGGGCCAGGGAATCGTCTGCCTGTCCGACTTCATGACTCAAGTGGACCGGAAGGAGGGGCGGCTGGTGCAGTTGTTCGCTCGCGAGACGCTGGACATCCGGCAGCCGATCAACGCGGTCTACTACCGCAATACGGCGCTGTCGGCACGAATCGCATCGTTTCTGGATTACATGGCCGAATCGTTGGGCGATCGACCGTTTCAGGATTGAACGCAGGGCGGGCAGGTATCGGCAACCCTGCTTGCGATCAGTGGCGTTCTTCGGAAAGCGATTGAAACAACCCGCTCAGATGAGCCGAAACGATCCGGGCCGCGACACCGGGATCGCCTTCGCGATTGTCGATCGCTGCATTGCTGGCACCATACGGCGCGTACTTTCGCTGGTCCGTTACGGAAAAGAGACCTAGCGTACGCGTACCGCTGGCTGCGGCCAGATGCATGACTCCGCAGTCGGCGCTTAGGAATACGTCGGCGGCGGCGATGACCGCAGCCATCTTGCGCAGGTCGCGGGAATAGAACGTTGCGTGCTTCGAGTTCAGTTGCGACACCGCATGAGCGGCAACCACTTCGACAATGCGTACATTGGAATGATGGTCGGTGAGCTCCTGGATAAACTGCGCCCACCATGTTTCCGCATAGCATTTACGGCCAGTCGCATTGGCGAAAATCGCTACGGTCAAGGTATCGCTCGAAACGCTCGTGTCGCCCAGTATCTTTGCCAGAAGATCTCGTCCCTTCCGTCGCTCGTCGTCGGTCAGGCGGATATCCATGACAGGCCACGCACCGGATGCATCGCCCGCGTAAGCGTGTCGCAGAAGATGGACCGGACGCTGGGCAAGGTGCAATGGCCGCAGTGCTTCCTCGGAAGCGTGATCGGTGGTGCCAATCTTGTAGCGTGCTTTCACGAAGGCCAGCAGAAGACGTCCGGACTGCGATCCGCCACCCGCATCGATGGCGACGTCGTATACGGTTCTCCGGATACCGAACAGTTGCGCGACGGTCATAGGCAGGTGATGCACTATCCGCTGATGAAAACTGACGATGCGACGCACGGTCGGATAGGTGGAAAATACGGCGTGGGCCGCGGGTCCGGCGGCGACGATATCCACTTCGGCACCGGGATACAGGCGTTCGAGTTCGGAAATCAGGGGGCCCACAAGAAGCATGTTGCCCAGGCGATGGTTCGGTCGCAGGACAAGGATTCGATGAATGCCTGTCGTCGGGAGTGTTCCCTGCTGACATACCGCTGTGCCCCGACCCAGAATCCAGTCGACGACACGCCGCGTCGCATGTCGCCTGCGTTCCTGCAAGCGACCGTGACGGGAAACATGTGCCGTACCCACCGGGGCCGGAAGTTGTTCGATTTTCGGTATGGACGGCACGGAATATCGCTCGAGCGAAAAAGCCAGCTTGAGCATACTTACTTACAGGACTCTTACGGGATTTCTTGCGCGTGAAACCGCTGGAAAACATGAACTAAGCGGTACAGTTGAGAACGAGTCGGATCGGTAAGTTCTTGCTGCTCCGGTTAGGATTCCGTTGGCAATTTATACGTCCATGCAATAGGATTTTTTCGTACATCACGAGGCAAACTTCGCCAAAGCAGCAGGAGCTATCCTGCTGCGACCGAGCTGGCGTTATTTATTCGTCGGCATCGTGACCAGGATTGCATCGGCTCGATCGACGCAGCCGGCGCCGCATCAGCAGCTGGAATGCGGCGGGAATGACGAGCATGGATAGCAGGGGCGCGGTGAGCATGCCGCCCACCATCGGTGCAGCGATGCGTTGCATGACTTCGGAGCCTGCGCCGTGGCCCAGAAGGATCGGAAACAGACCCGCGAGAATCACCGCGACAGTCATCGCTTTGGGACGCACGCGTTGGACGGCACCTTCGCGGATCGCTTCATCCAGTTCGACGGGACCGGCATGCGGATCGAGCGTGAGCTGCCTGTCCCACGCATGGCGAAGATAGAACAGCATGACGACGCCGAATTCGGCGGCAACACCGCCGAGTGCGATGAAGCCGATCACCGTCGCTACCGAGATCGCGTGACCGAGTGTCCAGATCAGCCAGAGTCCGCCGACCAGTGCCAGCGGCACGCTTGCCATGATCAACGCCGCCTCGCTCATGCGCCGGAAGACGGCATAGATAAGCAGGAAAATAATCGCCAGCGCGGTCGGGATTACCCAGGTCAACCGGCTCATTGCACGCGCCAGATATTCGAACTGGCCGGACCATGCCACCGTCGTACCGGGAGGCAACGCAACCTGCCGCGCGACCGTATGCTGCAAGTCGGTAACGACGGCACCGAGATCGCGGCCCGCCGTATCGACATAGACATACGTGGTCAGACGACCATTCTCGCTTTTCAGCATCGGCGGACCTGCGGTCACCTGGATATCGGCGATCTGCCCCAGCGTGAGCTGAGCGCCGTTAGCCGCCACGATGGGCAGCTGCGTCAGCGCGGCGATCGAATCGCGTTCCGCTCGCGGATAGCGCAGCACGATCGGATAGCGCTCCCGTCCTTCGACGGTCTGACCGATGGGATCGCCACCGACCACGGTCGCAATCAGGGACTGCACTTCCTGTTGGGTCAGGCCATAACGTGCGGCATCGTCGCGCCTGATACGCACATCGACGTAGCGACCGCTGGCGGCACGCTCGGCGATGGCCGAACTTACGCCCGGTACCCGGCGCGCGACCGCTTCGATCTCGTCGGCCACCGTTTGCAGCGTCTTCGCATCGGAACCGAGCACCTTGATACCAATCGGGCTCTTGATCCCGGTCGCGAGCATGTCGATGCGATTGCGGATCGGTGGAACGAACAGGTTCGTCAGCCCCGGCACGTGCACCGCGTTGTTCAACTCGACCTTGAGTTTGTCCATCGTCATGCCGGGGCGCCATTGGCTCTTCGGTTTGAAGGTGATCGTGGTCTCGAACATCTCCAGCGGTGCCGGGTCGGTCGCTGTTTCGGCACGCCCCGCCTTGCCGAACACGTGGTCGACTTCGGGTACTGTCTTGATCATGCGATCGGTGAGCTGCAGAAGTTGCGATGCCTTGCCGGCGGACAGGCCCGGCAACGCCGTCGGCATGTACAGCAGCGTGCCTTCGTCCATCGGCGGCATGAATTCGCTGCCGACCCGGCTCAATGGCCATAGCGTACTGGCCAGCAAGAGGCCCGCGAGTGCCAGCGTGATTTTCGGATGGCGCAGGACGGTATCGAGTATCGGCCGGTACAGCGCGATCTAACCGCGATTGAGCGAATTGTCGTTCTCGTCGCGGATACGTCCGCGCACCAGATAACCCATCAGCACGGGCACCAGCGTCACGGCAAGGCCGGCGGCCGCCGCCATCGCATAGGTTTTGGTGAATGCGAGCGGTTTGAACAGCCGTCCCTCCTGCGCTTCCAGGGCGAACACCGGAACGAACGACAACGCGATGATAAGCAGGCTCACGAACAGTGCCGGTCCGACCTCGGCGGCCGCGTCCGCAATCAACGTCCAGCGCGCGGTTCCCTGAGGCTCGGCACCGTCGTGGCGTTCGCGCCAATGTTCCAGATGCTTATGCGCGTTCTCGATCATCACGACCGCCGCATCGACCATCGCGCCGATGGCAATGGCGATACCGCCAAGCGACATCAGGTTTGCCGAGACGCCTTGCATGTGCATCACGATGAAAGCGGTCAGCACGCCGAGCGGCAACGTAATGACAGCGACCAGCGCCGAGCGCAAATGACCGAGGAACAGAACGCATACGAGGGCAACGACGAGAAACTCCTCCAGCAACTTGCCCCAGAGATTCTCCACCGCCGCATCGATCAGTTGCGAACGATCGTAAGTCGGTACGATTTCGACACCCGCAGGCAAGCTGCGTTTGAGTTCGTCCAGCCGGATTTTCACGGCATCGATAGCCGCCCGGGCATTTTTTCCGGAGCGCAACACAATGACGCCGCCCGCCACTTCGCCCTGGCCGTCCAGTTCCGCGATACCCCGGCGGAACGAGGGGCCGCGACGGACCGTCGCGACGTCGCGCAGCAGCACAGGCACGCCATCCTTATTCGCAACGACCGGCACGCTCTCGAAGTCTTGTTGTGTGCGCAGATAGCCTTCGCTGCGCACCATGAACTCCGCCTCGCCCTGCTCGATGACCGACCCGCCATTGGCGCCGTTGGCTGTGCGGACGGCCTCGACCAGCCGATCCACGGTTATCGCCCGGGCAGCCAGTTGCCGCGGATCGGGCACGATCTGCCACGCACGTTCCATCCCGCCGAGGCTGGCGACTTCGGCCACGTCCGGTACGGTCTTGAGCTGATAGCGCAGGAACCAGTCCTGCAGGCTGCGTAGCTGACCGAGATCGTGTTGTCCGGTGCGATCGACCAACGCGTACTCGTAAATCCAGCCCAGCCCCGTCGCGTCGGGACCCAGCGATGGATTGACGCCGGACGGCAGGCGGTCGCGTACCTGGCTCAGATACTCCAGTACGCGCGAACGAGCCCAGTACAGATCCGTATGTTCGTCGAACAAGACATAGACGTAGGAATCCCCGAAGAACGAGTAGCCGCGCACGGTGGTCGCTCCGGGTACCGACAGCATCGTGGTGGCCAGCGGATAGGTGACCTGGTCCTCCACGATCTGCGGCGACTGACCGGCCCAGCTCGTGCGAATGATTACCTGCGTGTCCGAGAGATCCGGCAATGCGTCGACGGGAGTATGCAGGGCCGAGTACACGCCGATGGCGGCGAGTGCGAGCGCGGCAAGCAGCACGAAGACACGATGCGCGATCGCGGTACGGATCAGGGCACCGATCATCGTCCCTCTCCCATTGGCATACCGGACATCGGAGCGCTCTGCGTACGTACCGGTAACCTGGCATCGCTATCCAGACGATCCAGCGCGCCGGACAGGCTCGCTTCCGAATCGATCAGGAATTGTCCGGAGACGACGATTTTCTCGTCGCCATGCAATCCCTCCAGTACCTCGGTGTAACCGCCGGCGGTGTGCCCGGTGCGTACCGCGACCGGGCGGAAATGTCCCTCGTTTTCGGCGACGATCACGCGCGTGCGGCCACCCGTGGCGATCAGCGCTTCGTCGGGTACCACCGGAACGGCGGTTCCCTGACCCGGTGTGAGCTGCACGTGGGCGAACATGCCGGGACTCAGCACACCCTCGGGATTCTCCAGCACGATCCGGGCGCGCTGCGTACGTGTCGCCATGTCGATATCCGGCAACAGTGTTTCGACCTTGCCTTCGAACACGCGCCCCGGCAGTGCATCGACACGCACCTTCACTGGCGTGTTCGCGTGTATGGTGCCAGCCTCGGACTGTGGCAGGGCGGCCTCGATCCATACGGTGTCGATGCCGTTAATGGTCATCAACGTCTGTCCGGCATTCACGCGCTGGCCCTCCCGGACCTCGAGCGACGTGACCACGCCACGCCGGGGCGCGTGCACGGTAATCGCGCTACCGCTTCGACGCGCCGGGCCGCTATCCGCCGGGGACAGCCCCAGTACCTGAAGACGTTGCCGTGCGGCGCCGCGCAGCGCTTTGGCATCCGCCGACCGCACATCCCGAAGCGCTTCCGTTTCGGCCATCGCGCTGCTCCACTGCGGCGCGAGAAGGTCGACCAGAGGCGTGCCTTCCGTCACCGTCGTATAGGGAGCGCGTACGTCGAGCTTCGTGACGACCGCATCGACGCGCGCGCTTACGGTGATGGCCTGACGCAGGTCCCACGTGATGCTGCCCGGTGCCTGCACGTCGCCATCGAGCACACGGTGTTCGACCGAAGCGGTGCGTATGCCGAGGTTTTGTACCGTCGCGGGATCGATCCGCACGACATCTTTCGCGTCCCCGGCGCTGTCGTATCGGGGGACCATTTCCATTCCCATCGGCGAGAGGCCGGGGTGGTCGAAATGCTGGTCCGGCACCATCGGGTCGTACCAGTACCGCGGCGTCGCCTTCGACGGAGATGACGACGCGGCCGCGGTGACGGGGGCGTGTCGCCGACCGGTCCAGTACGCGAGTGTCGCCGTAAGCAGCAGTACGAGCGCGACGAGCGCGATTTGCAGGGTCCGCTTCATGGCGTGTCTCCTTCAGGCATCAGATAGGCCAGCGCGGCCCAGGCGCGACCGAAATCGGCCTGCATGCGGGCGTAGTCGGTGTGATGGGCGATCTCGTCGCGGCGAGCTTCCAGCAGAGGCTGGATGTCGCCGCCGCCGCGATAGGCCGCGAGGGCGAGGGTGACGCGATCCTCGGCCAGCGGCAGCAATTCGTCGCGATGCCGGCGCACTTGTTGGCCGAGCGATATCCATTGCGCCCAGGCCGCTCGAATGACTGCGGTCTGTTGACTGCGCGCATCGGTGCGTTCCGCGCGAACGGCGTCGAGATCGGCCGCGCGGGCGGAAATGCCCCGGTCCTGTCGGTTGCGGGTAAACAGCGGCAGGCTCACGCCCACCTGCAACGACACCATGTCCGAGAGGCCACGCACGCGCGATCCGTAATTCACGCCTACGTTCCATGCGGGACGCTTGTCGGCGCGAGCGGCGTCGAGTGCCGCCTCGGCCACCTGTTCGCGGGCCGGCCAGCCCAACAGATTGCCCTGACGATCGAGGGTGGCCAGCAAGGTCGGTTCGTCATAGGGCAGCATGAAGAAATCCGGCGTATCCGCCAGCGGCTGGTCGACAGGAGAGCCCAGCCAGCGCGCCAGGTCCGCCCGCGCCTGTGCTTCGCGCGCTGTGGTTTCGTCGATGCGGTTTTCAAGATCGAGCGCACTCATGCGCGCGGCGAGTACATCCGCGGCGCTGCCGGTGCCTCCGCGCAGTCGCGCTTTCGCTACATCGACATCTTGCGTCCATGCATTGCGTAAGGACTGCAACATTTGCCTCTCGCGGTGCGCGCCCCAAGCGGCAATCCATGCATCGGCGACCTGTTGCCGGATCGACAAGGCAGTGGCCGACTCCGCCGACACGGCCAGAGCCGCCTGGGCATATCCCATCGTCCGCTCGGCCCGACGCTTGCTGCGAGATGGCAGCGCCTGACTGATGCCAACGGTGCGCATGGTCATGCTGTCGCCGCCGGCCGTCAACGCACCCGGGCCCTGGATGGCCAGGTTGTCGATGCCGAAGGTTAGTTGGGGATCGGGCAACGCACCCGCGCGAACGGCTTCCTGACGTGCCGATTCCGATTGCGCGCGTCGCGCGTCCAGCATCGGTGCGTGCTCGATGGCCTGCCGCGTGGCGGCAGCCAGTGTCAGCGTTGCGGGATCGCCTGCCCACGTGGGCAATGCGAATAGATAGATGGCCGCACAAGACAGCCAACGTACACGTCGCGCCGAAAAGGCACGAACGCAGTCGATAGGGGAAAGCATGTTGAACTCCGATCGCGGACGAACACAGCCGTGCACGCACGGCCAATGAATCCAGGGCGATCGGGGGCTAAATCAACAGGGAGCAGAACCGCAGCGCAGGCGGTGGATCGGGACGATGCATCGCAGGATCCGGCAACGAAATCCGCTCGGGCAGATGCACGATCGTGCCTGCCAGTGCGGGAGATGCCGGAGGCAGCAGCAGCGGTGGGACCATCGGGAGCCGCGCGTCCGGCGTTGCCGACACATGGTCGGCGCAATGCTCGGTACAACGCGGGTCCGGACTGTGGTGCGCGGAAGATGCTTTCGCCGTGGGGCTCATCTCCATCGCCGCGCAATCGCCTGTCATGGCAGTATCGGCAGGCGCCGTAGGCAGGGTGCAGACATAAGCGGCCATCGCCAGTTGCTGGAACAACAGGCAAAACATCGCCATCCCCACCCAGAGGATCCGGCGACGACGGCTGAGGCGATAACGTGTGCGCATGGCGGTGCCATCTTAGCGCAGCTGGAGGCGGGTCCTGTCAAGTGGGCGGTATGGCCCGGCAAAGACCGCCGACCGTTTCTGTACAGGACCGTTGGTAATATCAGTTGGCTTGGACGGACGAGCGACCCCGTCCGTGTCGATTTGGGCGTTTCCCGTTCGTCGTCTCATCTGGGAGCCGCGCCTGGCTCCGTTGCCGTCAACCCGATCGCAGAGAGGAATGCCATGAAAATCAATCCCGTCGTCTGGTTCGAGATCTATGTGCAGGACATGGAACGTGCCCGGAAATTCTATGAGTCGGTTCTGGACGTCAAGCTGGAGAAGCTCAATGTGCCCGACCCGCAGATGTGGGCGTTTCCGAGGAGCACCGAAAACACGGGCGCTGGCGGTGCCCTGGTCAAAATGAACGAAGTGCCGTCGGGTGGAAACAGCACGCTGGTCTATTTCAGCTGCACCGATTGTGCCGTCGAGGCAGCTCGTACCGTCCCCGCGGGTGGGCGGGTCATGCGTGAGAAGTTCTCGATCGGCGAGTACGGTTTCATCTCGCTGGTTTTCGATACGGAAGGGAATCCGTTCGGACTGCATTCCATACAATAGGATGACGTCGGATGTCCGGCGAGCGTGTCTCTCGCCGGACATCCGCCATCGCTACGTGTCGTGCCGATTCCACCACCCGCCACCCAGCGCCTGAAAAAGGGCGGCCGTGTCCGTGAATCGGGCCGCCCTGGCCTGTATCAGGGCGATGTTCGTTTGTTGCCATGCAAGTTCGGTGGAGAGCATGGTGCTCTGGCTGATATCGCCCAGATCCAGCTGTCGCCTCGCGATATCCAGACTGCGAGCCGCGGCGCGTTCCGCGCGTTCCGCCGCCACCAGCGCCTCCGCGTCCGAGCGGATCGCATGTAGTACATCGGCGACGTTCTGCACTGCCGCTATCACCGTGCCGCGATACTGCGCCGCCGCCTGGCGATAGCCGGCTTCCGCCGCGCGCTGCTTGTGCTTCAGCGCACCGCCGTCGTACAGCGGTTGCGTAAGGTTCGCACCGAGACTCCAGAAACCGGTGCCGGCAGTGAACAGCGAGCTGGCCTTTTCCGCGGCACTGCCCAGCGTCGCATCGATCTGCACATTCGGCAGCCGGTCGGCTATCGCCGCGCCGATGGCCGCACTCGCGGCATGCAACTGCTCATCCGCCGCGCGCACGTCCGGACGTTGCTCGACCAGTCGGGCGGGCAGGCTGAGCGGCAGTTCGACAGGAAGCTTCAGATCGTCCAGTGCGAACCGTGCATCGATGGTGTCGTCGGGCATGCGTCCGGTGAGGGCGGCCAGCAGGTCGCGCTGCTGGCCGAGTTGTTTCTGCAACGGCGGCAACGCGGCGCGACTCTGCTCCAGAACGGCCACCTGTGCGGCCACCGCCGTTTCGGCGGCATCCCCGAGCGCCTGCTGACGGCGCAGCGTGTCGAGAATGTTCCTCTGCGCATCGACGATCCGTCCCGTCGCATCGATCTGCGCGCGCAGCGATGCTTCCTCGATGGCGGCATTGACCAGGTTACTCGTCAGCGTGAGGTAGGTGGCCTCCAGTTCGAAGCGCTGCGTGTTGGCCTGCGCTACCGACGATTCGACCTGACGCCGGGTACCGCCCCAGATATCGGGGGCATAGGACACGCTTACCTGTGCCGTGGTCAGGCTGTAAAGACTGGCGTTGGACGCGGCGGGGCTCGCCAGAGCCGTCGCGATATCCTGCCGTGTGGGATTGATGCCCGCGCCGACGGACGGAAAATACGCCCCGCGCTGCGCATAGGCGTTTTCCCACGCGACCTGAAGCGCGGCTTTCGCCGCCTCCACATCGGCGTTATGCGCGAGCGCATCGTCGATCAACGCATTCAGGGACGGCGAGCGGAAGAGCGTCCACCATTGACCCGGGATGTCCATCGATTTCACCAGGTGTTGTGCCTCGCCGCCATGCACGGGCGCCGATACCGTCGTTTCCGGCTGCGGTGTCGACGCGTACTCCTGTGCATGGGGAGCATCCGGTCGACGATAATCGGGACCGACGGCACAACCCGCCAGCGCGATGCCTGCGCACAGGGATAGCAGCAGACGCATATCCGACGCGTACGTCGATTTCGCGATTCCGGTCTGCATGATCAGATCTCCTTCGCCGGTGGCGATGAGCGTCGACGACGCTCGACATAACGTTCGAGTGCGTCATAGAACGTGGGAAGAATGAAGAGCGTGAGCAACGTGGCGATCACCAGACCGCCGACCACGACCGTGGCCAGGCCGCGCTGCACGTCCGTGCCGACGCCGGTAGCCAACGCCGCGGGCAACATGCCCACGCTAGCCACGGTGGCGGTCATCAAGACCGGACGGAAGCGCTCGGAGGCACCCAGCAGCACGGCATCGCGCACGCCGTGCCCGTCCCGGCGCATGCGGTTGAAGTTGGCCACCATGATGATGCCGTTTTGCACCGCCACGCCAAACAGCGCAATGAAGCCCACCGCCGTGGCGATATTCAGTGTCTCGTCTTTGACATGTAGCGAAATCAATCCGCCCAGTGTCGCCAGCGGCACGATGCCCAGCACCAGCATGGCCTGGCGCAGATTGCCGAACTCCGCGAACAGCAGCACGGCCATCACCGCCAGCACGAGTCCCATGACCAGAATCAGGCGTGCTTCGGCACGCTGCTGGTTCTCGAACTGACCCGCCCACTCCAGCCGGTACTTCTGCTTGTCGAAGTGCACGGTCTTACCGATCTTTTCCTGCGCATCGGCCAGATACTCGGAAAGAGCGCGATCGCGGTTGTCGATGCGGATGGTCAACTGACGATGTCCCTGCTCATGCGCGATGGTGCTTTCGCCGGTCTGCAACGTAATCCGGGTAAGCATCGCCAGTGGCACTTTCGCACCGGAAGGCGCGGTAACCACCAGCTGACCGAGCACCTCGGGGTTCGCCGCCACCTGGTGCGGCACATGGGCGGTGACGTTATAGACGCGATCCTGCACATACGCCTGGGTGATCGGTGCGCCGCCGACGCCCGTTTCGATCAGCGTATTGATGTCGGCGACATTGATGCCGTAACGCGCTGCCGCGTCGCGATCCACCTTCACCGTCAGCTGCGGAATCGGCGGTTCCTGAAAGATCGACGCATCGGCCGTACCGCGAACGTTATGCAATACATCCACGATCTCGCCGCCGATACGCCGCAGCTCGCCGAAGTCGTCGCCGTAGATGCGCAGTACCAATGGGCTGTGTGCTCCGCCGACCATGTCGTTCTCGCCATCGATGATGGGCTGGCTGATGCCGACGGAGATGCCGGGCAGCTGTTTCAGCCGATCGTTGAGACGGCGCACGAAATCGGCCTTGCTCTCGCCCGACGGCCAGGAATCGTATGGTTTAAGACCGACACCGGATTCGATATGCGACGGCGTCCACGGGTCGCTGCCCGTGTCGTTGCGACCGAGCTGGGTGACGACGTAGCTCACCTCCCGAAACTCGCCGACCACGCGCCGGTACTCGCTGGCCATCTCGCTCGCTTTCTCCAGCGACAACCCGCTCGGCAGCTGCACCTGCACCCATAGCGTACCTTCGTCCAGGTCGGGCAGAAATTCGCGACCGATGCTCATGCCCAGCGACACCACGGCCACCAGCGCGAGACCTGCCGTGGCATAGGCGATGCGCGGGTGCCGGAGCAGCCGCTCCAGCAGGTTGCGATATCCGTTTTGCAGGCGTTCGAGCGGCTTGTTGTGGAACATTTTGCGTGGCTTGCGCAGCGCAAGATAGGCCAGCGCGGGTACCAGCGCGAGCGCGCACAGCAGTGCACCCAACAAGGCATAGCCCACGGTATGCGCCATCGGCGAGAACAGTTTGCCTTCGGCACGTTCGAAGGCCAGCAGTGGTGCATAGGCCGTTACGATGATCAGGGTCGCGAAGAAAATCGGCCGTGCTACCTGTTTGGTCGCGGCGAGAACATCGGTCTCGTGCAGCCATGCATCCGGTCGCGCTTCGCGTTTGCGAAGGATCGCTTCCGTGACCACGATGGCGCCATCCACGATGACGCCGAAGTCGAGCGCGCCAAGCGAAAACAGATTGGCCGGCATCTTGGTGAAGTGCATGACGATGAATACGGTCACCAGCGCGAAGGGAATGGTCACCGCTGCGACCATCGCGCTGCGCGGGCTTCCCAGGAACAGGATCAGCACGATGCATACCAGCACCACACCCTCGAGCACGGTGTGAGATACCTTGCTCACCGTAGCCTGCACCAGTTCGTCGCGATCGATGAACGGCACGATGCGCACATCCTGCAAGGCAAGTTCGACGTTCAGTGCGTCGACCCGCGCGTGGATGCCCTTGAGTACCTCGGAGGGGTTCTCGTACTTAAGCAGGTTGACAATGCCCTCGATGGTGTCCGGATTGCCGTCCTTGCCCAGAATGCCTTCGCGGATCTGGTGGCCGTAGCGAAGCTTGCCCAGATCGCGGACGCGAACCGGATTGCCGTCATGCTGGGTCACAACGATGCTGCCCATGTCCTCGAGCGAGCGCATGAGGCCCTCGCCACGAATGACATAGGACTGCTCGCCACGCGTTACGCGGCCGCCTCCGGCATTGGTGTTGTTGGCACTGATGGCGGCGATGACATCGTTCATGCCCACGCCGTACTGAAGCAGTTTCTGCGGCTCTACCTCGAGCTGGAACTCCTTGGTGAAACCGCCGAAGTTGTCGACATTGGCCACGCCGGACACTTGCTGCAACGCTGGGATAATCTTCCAGCGCTGGAGCTCCGACAGCTCCATCAGGTTCTTGGTATCCGACTCCAGCGTATAGCGATAGATCTCGCCGGCCGGTCCCGATACGGGGTCCAGCGATGGCGTTACGCCGGCTGGAAGCGTGACACCGGACAGACGTTCGGTAACCCGCTGACGCGACCAGTAGTCTTCCGCGCCATCGCGGAACACCAGGGTGATCAACGAGAGTCCGAACGTGCTGCTCGAACGCATCGAGACCAGCCCCGGCGTACCGGCAAGCGCACGCTCCAGCGGCGTGGTGATCTGCTGCTCGATTTCTTCCGCGGCCAGTCCGGGGACCTGCGTGGTGACCTGTGCGGTGACGTCGCTCAGTTCCGGGTAGGCTTCGATCGCCATTTGGGTCCAGGCGTAATAGCCAAAGGCCATCACCAACAGCGTTATCACGAAGACGAGGGTGCGCTTGCGCAGGCACCATTCGATGGCTTTCTCAATCATTGATCAGCACTCCGCCGGCCACGACGATGCGATCCCCCGGATTGAGGCCCGCGACGACACGCGCTTCGTCGCCTTCGTCGCGACCCAGTTCGACGGACCGGCGCACAAAGGCCCACGGCGACACTTCGACGAAGACGGACACGCTTTCGTTATTCATCAGCAGCGCGGACTGCGGAACCAGCAGCGATTTCGCCTGGGGAACCCGGAAGGTGGCGGTGGCGAACATGTTCGGCTTCAGCGCGTCATCGTCGTTCGGCACGGCGATACGCGCCTTGATCCGCCGCGTATCGGCATCGAGCACCGCGCTCACGGACTGCACTGTGCCGTGAAAATCCCGTCCCGGCCACGCCGGCAATGTCACGTCGGCCTGCTGTTCCGGCGCGATCTGGGTCGCTTCGTTCTCCGCGACATTCGCGGTTACCCACACATGGCGCAAGTTGGTCACCGTCATCAGGACCGCGTTCGGATCGTTGGCAAACGCGCCCACGGCCGTCGACAACGAGGTGACGCTGCCATCCGTCGGCGAGACGATCGTCATGCGGCGGGCCCCGTCTTTACCCGCACCGATATCGCCGAGCGAAGCAAGGCGCACTTCGCTGCGGTTGTATTCGGCCTGTGCCTGCACGTAAGCGCTGCGGGCCGCCTCGAGATCTTTCTGCGCGGCGCCTCCGGCGTCCTTCACGCCCTCGGCGCGTTCCATCGTCTTCCTGGCCAGAGCGAGAACATCGCCGGCTTTCTGCTTGTCGGAAGTCGCCTGCGCATAGTCGCCCGACGCGATCACGGCCAGAACCTGACCCCGAACGACGCGATCGCCCAGACCGGCCTTCAATGCCACGACACGTCCGGTCAGCGGCGACAGGATGTTGACGGTGTACGCCGGATCGGCTTCGATCATGGCCGGAGACACCAGGGGATGCGCCAGGTCGCGCAGCACCACCGGCTGTACTTTCAGTCGCGTGCGCAGCGGCGATTTTTCGGGCACGCGCAACACGCCATGCTCGACCACGACGGCGGGAGAAACCTCCTGGCGATCGGCGGCGCCACGCGAGCAGGCTGCCAGGAGCAGGGACGTCGTCAATGCCAGCGACAGGGTGGGTAGTGTTTTCAACGGGCGGAAGAACATGGGGATTTCCCCTCTTATGTAGGGCGCAAGCCAGCCCGCCGCGGTCGTGAGACCACGGCGCAAACATACGGAGGGGAAGGCGGGCGGCCATCGAAGGCCGCCGGCGCGTCACCCGTCCGCGGTTCCGATCGTCATCGGCCGCCGCGCCCGGGCGTCGCTCGGTTGAGCGTGCGCAGAAACGTCGTCAGTGCGATCGGTGATTCGGGGTTGAATCGCTTTTAGGGTCAGGGTCCAAGGTCGTTCGTCTCCTCAGTTTTCGTTTGTCCGCTCATACGACGGGTCGCGAAGCGACCGACTCGCGTACCAGCCGGTCCCGCAACAGGCCCGCGCGTTCCAGGGGCAGATAAGCCAGCGCGGCCAGATGCGAGTGAATACGCTTCAGGTCGCGCAGGATGCGCAGATATACATCGCCGCCGCCGCCACCGTCGCGACGTTCGCGCAGCGCGCGAATATGCCGCTCGGAAGCGTCGTTCTCCAGACGCCACAGCACTTCCTTGCGCGATACCAGTTCCTGCGCGGCACGCAGGTCGCCACGCAGGAAAACGGTCAGACCCAGCCGCAGGCTTTCCATCACCTGGTTATGCATGGCGGCCAGGTCCTGGATATCGTCGGCCGAGAAGTCCTGTCCGCGTTCCGCTTTCTTTGCGGCGAACTCCATCAGGTTATTCGCGGTGATATCGCCGATGTGTTCGATGTTGATGACAAAGGCGAGGATTTCCTGGCTGCGCTCGCCATCCTCTTCGTTCAGCGCTTCGCCGCCCAGATCGGCGAGGTATCCGCGTATCGCCATACCGAGACGGTCGAGCCAGGGGTCCATGTGGCTGATCGCGGCGGCACGCGCACGATCGTCCTTGCCGAACACTTCCACCAGTCCTTTCAGCATGCCTTCGACCATATCGGCCATGCGCATGGATTCGCGTGCGGCGTTGGCGAGCGCGACGTTGGCCGAATCCAGCGCGCCTTCGTCGAGGTACTGCGGCACGCCGGGATCGTTCGGGCGCGGCGGCTCCGGCAACAAACGCATCAGCAACCGTGCCAGCTGCTCGACCGGGACGATGAACACCAACGCCAGTCCCAGGTTGAACGCGGTGTGGAAATTCACCGCGATGCGCGCCGGCGAGGCACCGAGCGGCGCCAGCCACTGCGCCAGCGGATGCAGCAACGGCAGGCAGACGATGCAACCGATAGCACGTACCAGCAGATTGCCCAGGGGCAGGCGACGGGCAACCGGGCTATGCGCATCCAGCAGTGCGGGTATGGTGCCGCCAAGATTCGCGCCAAGCACCAGTGCCAGTGCACCGGACGCGTCGATCACGCCAGCATTGGCCAGCGACACGATCAGCAACACGATCGCGACGCTGGAATGGCAGAGCCAGGTCAGCAGCGCGGCGACCAGCATCGCCAGCACGGGTTCGCTGGCCAGGCTTTGCAGCACCGCACGCAACGCGTCCGCGTTCTCCACCGGCGCCAGCGAAGCCACGAGCAAATGCAGCGAAAGCAGCATAAGGCCCAGTCCGATCGCCACGCGACCCAGGTTTTCGAAACGCGCATCGTCGCTACGGCGATGGATCGTGAAACCGAGCAAGACCAGTACCGGCGCCAGAACCGAGATGTCGAACGACATCACCTGCACGATCAGCGTCGTGCCGACATTGGCGCCCAGCATCACCGCCAGGCCAGGCGCGAGCCCGAGAAAGCCATTGGCCGCGAACGAGGTGGCCATCAGGCCAGTGGCGGTGCTGCTCTGCAGTAGCGCGGTAAGGCATACGCCGAACGCGAACGCCGCCGGTCGATGTCCGAGATAACGGCCCAGCCAGCGACGCAGCGCACTGCCGTAGCCGCGCAATATGCCGCTGGTGACCATGTGCGTGCCCCACAGCAGCAGGGCGACGTAGCCCGCCAGATCGAGCAGGGCGAATGTGCCTTTCATGTCCCGCTCCCGAAAACGGAAAGCACGGACAAGAGGCGGGCGCGGCGAGCGGGCCCGAAAAGGAAGCAGAAGAAGTTCATGGCATGACTCCTGTTCACCGGCAACGGCGCAGGAGTCAGCGGGACTTTCCTAGTCGAGGAAAGCGCCAGCCGACCGGATGCGGTCGCAGACGTCCAAGTTGTGTACGGATGGCGTCAACATCGAACGAATGCATTCGATCTTGACGCTTCGACTAGGGTAACTGTCCATTTCTCGCAGGTAGGTAACCGGAAAGAGTGCCCTGGGAGACCCAAGGGCGCGCGAACCATACCTACCGCCTTAACAACTGTCAACCTGAACAGGCGGCAAGGATGGCATGCATGACGGATACCCGGGTCAGGGGTACTGCAAGTTACCGCTTCGGATGCGTCGGACCCTTGTGTAGCCACGTCCAGAGTTGAGGCGTGCCAACGCTTGAGATTACTCTGCCGCCATGAAGAAACTGACCGTGGCAATCGTTACGTTATTCGGTGCGGGCGCGATCGCCGTGGCAGGCGCGGCGATCTACATTTACTCGGGTGCTTATAACGTCGGCGCGGACGACCATCACACCCGGCCCGTGCTGGCGATCATGGAGACCGTGCGCTCGCAGTCGATCGCAAGGCATGCGCGCGACATCCAGGTTCCCGACCTGAGCGATCCGCAGCTGATCCTGAAAGGCGCCGGTCAATACGCTGCGATGTGTACCCAATGCCATCTCAAGCCCGGTATGAAGGATTCCGAAATCCGCCCTGGTCTTTACCCGCGGCCGCCGGATCTTACGCAGGCTCGCATCGATCCCAGGGAAGCGTTCTGGGCCATCAAGCACGGCATCAAGATGAGCGCCATGCCGGCGTGGGGCGGCAGCCACGACGACATGACGATCTGGAGCATGGTCGCCTTTTTGCAGAAGTTGCCCGGTATGACACCGGCTGCGTATAAGGAGATAGTCGCCAAGGCACCGCCGGACGACGATATGGATATGGGCGACGATGGCGACGGCCACAGCCATGAACATGAGGCTGGCGACGGTGCGCCCGAGCCGAATCCGCAAGATCATGCGAAATAGCGATCTGATGCGCCGCCCGATGCGACCGTAGCCATGCGTTGAAATAGATACGCGTCCTTACCCGGCCCGCGTGCTGGCTTCGCGCAGTTTCTCCGCGCATTCGTCGCAGCACACCTCGACGACACGTGTGCCGATGGTGACGAGAATCGCCGTCGAATCGAGTTCGCAGTCGCACGCAGCGCATGTTTTCGCAGTCATTTCGTTTCTCCTGGGAGCCCTCGTATCGGGGCATCGTCAGGAAACCACGACGTGGTGGATGCCGCTGTCGGAATCTTTAGCCGTTACGGTTGCGCGGACTTTCTGAATTCCGTCGGCGACTGGCCATAGGCCTGACGAAAGGCCGTGGCGAAATGGCTGTGACTGGAAAAGCCGAGTTCCGCGGCCAGCGCGGAAAGGTCTTCGTAGCCAGCGATGAGATCCAGTGCGCGCGCGAGACGCAAACGCAGGTGATAACGATATAGCGGAATACCTTCGACCTGACTGAACACCTGGGTCAGGTAAACCGGCGAGCCGCCTATTTCGCCGGCGATGTCGGCCAGGGTCCAGCGGCGCGAAAGATCGCTGGCGAGCAGAACCTTGACCCGGTCCGCGAGGCGGCGACGGGCATACGTCGACGCGGGCTCGCGGGAGGTGCGCGGTCCAAGGCTTCGGCAGACCAGCGTCAGCAGGAGTGCCTCGGCTTCCAGCGATTCGATGCCGTCGTTCTCGAGGTTATGCCGGAGCAGGGCGACCAGTGCCTGGGCGCGTGGGTCGATGCGCTGGTACTGGCGGCGGAAGCCGATGTCCGCGCCGCCGTGAAGGAGTGTCTTCGGTGCCAGTTCCTCGAGCAGGGATTCGGACAGGCTCAGCGACAGGCTGGCGTCGCCGCCGGCGACCGGATGGGCGACCTGATAACCCTCGCCTGCATTGAAGAAAAGCACATGATTCGCATCGGCAACGGCCTGATCCGTTCCGACATGCCGCGTGTAAACGCCGCGATAGGGGAAGACCAGGTGCGTCGAGGACACGCACTCTTCCGCACTGCGATGGCGACACATCCCATGGCAGCGGACGTTGCGAAGCGTCAGCGTGCTGGTGGTCAGCAAAGTGTCGATTTCGAAGCTTGACATGGCCCGGACAGCTTACCCTCACAGGCCGTCCCGTTGTGGGAAAGCGGGCCCGGCGGCATATAGCTAAAGATTCCGACAGCGCCCCGGCTAGTCCCATGGTTTTCTATAGCTGCCCGGATGGCGGGCAGGGCAAAAAGCAGTCGACCATGAACGAAACACAGGCAGAACGGGCGCGGCAATTCCACGAGATGCATGCGGGCGATACGGTACTCGTGCTGCCCAATGCATGGGACGCGGCCAGTGCCCGCATCGTCGAAGAGGCCGGCGCAAAAGCCGTGGGAACCACCAGCGCCGGCATCGCCTGGTCGCACGGTTTTTCCGATGGAGAGCAATTGCCGGTGCACGATCTGATCGCCGCCTGCCGGCGGATCTGCCGGGTGACGTCGGTGCCCGTGACTGTCGACATCGAACGCGGATACGGGCCGACACCGGAAGACAGCGGCGAATTGGTCGACGCATTGCTTCAACTCGGCATCGTCGGCATAAACATCGAGGATGGAACGCTTCCCGGTACGTCGACATTGACGGATCCGTCCGTGCTGAGCGAACGGATCGCTCACATCAAGGCAGTGTCACAACGCAGGGACGTGCCGCTATTTATCAATGCACGCACCGATACGTACTGTGTCCCCAATACAGATCGCGCGGCACGTTTCAGGGAAACGCTTCGTCGCGCGCTCCTGTACGTCGAAGCCGGAGCGGACGGTATCTTCGTGCCGGGCCTGGCCGATCTTGAGGAGATAGAAAACCTCGCAAGACAGATACCGGTCCCTCTGAACATTTATGCAGGAGGTGCAGGCATACCCGCTGTCGCGGACCTGCAAAGAGCGGGAGTGCGTCGCGTGAGTCTCGGATGCGGCCCGCTGCAATCGGCGATGGCGCATACGCGAAGGATCGCGCGTGAGGCCATCGATCTGGGAACGTACGAAACGATGACCGCCGACATGCTGTCCGGCAGCGAAGCGAACGGATGGTTCCGCTAGTACTGGAGATGCACGCGAAGTCCGAGGAAACGCGCCGGCCCCCGATCGCGGTTGTATCCGGGGTTGTGAATCAGCTGGAAGTCGGCGGTGACGAATGCAAAGGACGTGATGGCAGCGTTGTAATAAGCCTCGAAGATTTGTTCCGTACCATAGTTCAACGCGCCGTCTCCCAGCGTGAAGCCCGAGCCACCCGCAGTCAGGTAGGCGCGATGTCCGGGTGACAGACCGTTGACCGCCCATGCGGCGCCAAGCCGATCGTCGACGCGATGCCAGTGCGCCCCCGAAAGCTGGGCGCCGACGCTCGCGCTCCGATCGGCTTCGGTGAAAACGAACGATTCGGTCTTGCCGTCGTTCCAGGCCGCGCGAGCAAACAATCCGGTATCGCCACGATCGGCCAGCGGGAGATCGGCTCCCATAGCGGCGCCGAACTTGTGGCGACCCTCCCGATCGTCGGCATGAATATCCGGGACCGTATGCGCAAGTCGCGCATCTCTCAAAGCGTCGTCATAGATTCCCATTCGAGCGCGATTCCGGTACAGCATCAGCCAGACGCTCGCGCTATCGGGATCGCGTTGCCAGGTGACTTGAGCGTTCTGACCGTTCGCCCGGTGGATCGGCCCTTCGAGTTTGTCGCCGTTCGCTTCGGTCGGCATCTGGTAGATGCCGTAACGCCACGTCCATGGCCCGGTGACGAAGGTAGCCACGCCACCGACGGTGTAGCCGCGCGTGTCCGCGGCAAAGTCCCATGCGGGACTATTGAACAGACTCCAGTTCATGAACTGAGTCCGGGTGGAGTTGGCGTACCGGCTTTGATCGAAATCGTCGTTGACGGCGATCAGGCCCAACTTGAAACTCAGCCGAGTGTCGAGATAAAAGGCGAGATGATCGGCGAGCGGAACGCCGAAATAGACGCCGAACGTATGCGAGCGCGCCTGATCCCCGCCGGGTTTCAGGCTGAGACCGCCGGAGTAGGGTGCGTGAAGACTGTTCTGCCATTGCTCGATGAAGGTGTACTGGGCACCGAGTAATTGCGGAACCAGATAGGACGTATCGTCGGCAACGGCACGGGAGGCGAAACACGCCAGGGACGCCATGAAGATGGCACGAACGAATACTGGCGGGACGCGACTATCCACCCTGCGTCGAAGGAGACGATGCGTCATCGGAACTTACTTTCCCCACGTCAGGAACATAACCGCCGCAGCGATGGCCATCACGACCGTAGCAATCCAGCCCCAGATCCTGAGCGATGTATTGAGCGTGTATTTGCCCATCGCTTTTCTGTTCATGCTCAGGAACATGATCATGACCATCATCGGCACCGCGGCCACGCCGTTGATGACGGCGCTCCAGTAGAGCGCCTTGATCGGATCGATGGGGGTAAAGTTCAGCGCTATACCGACCAGGCTGGCGACGATCAGAACGCCGTAGAACAACTTCGCGCGTTTGGGTTTGTGCTCCAGACCGCAGGGATATCCGAGGGCACCGGCTGCCGCGAAAGCGGTGGAACCCGCCAGTACGGGCACCGCCAGCAGCCCGGTACCGATGATGCCTGCCGCAAACAGCGCAAAGGCAAAGCGTCCGGCAATCGGGCGCAAAGCCTCGGCCGCTTCCGACGAGGACTGGATATCCGTTTTGCCATGCGCGTGCAGCACAACCGCGGCGGTGAGGATGATGAAGCCCGCGATGACGTTGGAGAAAATCATGCCGATTGAGGTATCCAACCGGATGCGGGCGAGTGCGCCCGGTCCTTGCCATGGCGCCCATTTCAAAGCTGTGCGATAGGATTCGCCCCTGATTTCCTCGACTTCCTGTGCGGCCTGCCAGATGAAGAGATAGGGACTGATCGTCGTGCCGAGTACCGCGACGATGGCGACGACATACCTGGCGTCGAACGTCGCCTTCGGGATCGCGATGCCTTTTATCACCTCGCCCCACGGTACGTGGATCACGAACACCGTGCCGACATACGCGAACAGGCTCAGGGTAAGCACCTTCAGCACGGGCGAGTAATGCGAAAAGGGCACGAAAATCTGCAGCAGCAGCGAGACGATGGCGAAGACCGCGGCATACAGAAGCGCCGGTCCGCCGATCAGCAGTTTCAATGCGGCGCCCATCGCGCCGATATCGGCCGCCAGATTGATGATGTTGGCCAGGACGACGGAGAAGATCAGCACGTAGACCAGCGTGTGCGGATAGTGCTTGCGCATGTTCGAGGCAATGTCTTGCCCGGAAGCTCGCCCGATCTGCGCGCTGATCGCCTGGATGGCGATCATAAGCGGCATCACCAGCAGCAGGCTCCAGATCGTGGCGTAACCATAGGCCGCGCCGACCTGGGAATACGTGGCGATGCCACTGGGATCGTCGTCGGCCGCACCGGTGATGAGGCCGGCGCTCAGCTTTTTCATTAACGACGATTTACCCTTACCGCTATCGAACGACCGCGAAGACTTTTCCTTTGCGTTTGAGCGCGTCATTGACGTCTCTTCCCCCAAGCATGAAAGCGACCGTTGGATTGCGCGTATCGCTCACCAGCGCCTCGGATTGTCCCGCGGGCAAGCTTCATCTCGATGACGTGAATGCGTTGTGTTGGACGAGCCGGGTACCCGCTGCGGCCCGGTCCCGTGCTATTTCGCGTCGGACTCCCCGGAGACATCGGTCCTGGCGTTGCCGGCGGAACAACGTGCGCTGGCGGATCGGAACGACACCACCGCGATGTCGTCGACCAGGCGAACGTCGTAAGCCTGTGTGCTGCGTATCACGGGCAGCGGGCAGGCTTTCGTCAGGACTCCGGATACCCGCTGCATGGCGGCATCGTCGGCACGGAAGCGCATATCGGCGATATCCGATACGTAATACATCAGAAAATAGGGGGTCAGAAACGTTTCGTCCCCATCGATGTAGGGCTGAACCAGCCACCGGACCAGAGGAAACTGTTCGATGACATGCGACGTTATCGGCGAATAACCCGCCGAGCCGTCGAGAAGATAAGTATGGATGCCGTGGCTTGTCCTGAAATCGGCCAGGTCGTCGGCAAGACGCGCGCCGATCCGGTCTTCGTAGTTCTTCTGTTCGCCGAGGGCATTGCCATAGGCGCTGGCAAACGAACACATGCCGAGGGCCAGCATGCAGGCGACCGCCAGAGCCCACTTGTCCGATCGTCGCCATTGCGCCATGGCCGCCTGCATGACGATCAGTCCGGCGACCAGTACCGCGCCCACGCCCATGAACACGCGCGGTTCGGTTTCCGGCCTCAATAGCAGCAGCATCGGACCGGGTACGCAGACAAGCACCGCCAGTGGCAGCAGAAAACTGGTAACGAGGAGGGTGGGGCCGACCCAGGCCGGATGCGTGGAGCGGACGCGGGCCATGTAGCGAAGGCCGATCGCCACGGGAAAGAACGCCAGCAAAACCAGAACCGGGCCGAAATACATCCACCATTGTTCGTTGAAGCATTTTGCAATGTACGTATAGAAATCGACGAAATTCGTTTTCAGTACGGGCAGATCCTGGAATCCGTGAATTTTTTCGCTTTTGATTTTTACCCAGCCGTTGATGTGGATCCCCACGATCAGCTGGTAAACGAGCATGCCTGCGCCTGCCTGCAACGCCCGCGACAGGAACTGTTTCAGCAACAGTCGCGGCGTCATTCCGTGAAGCTGGCTGACGACCAGGTCCAGCAGGACGAAGATCAGGTAGACATTGATGGCGGGCTGATAGAAGTTGAGACTGGCGAAAATCGCCAGCACGCCCCACCACCAGCCTCGGCGACGATTTTTAAGCGCGAGGATCGGCAGCAACGCGAAGTAGATCGCCAGCCCCATGCTCAGGGCATCGAACTTGTACGACAGGTTTTCCAGGAAGAATGGCTGCGCTCCCAACGGGAAGGCGACCAGCGCCGCCATCCACGGCGAACGGATAGCATATCTGCGCGCTATGAGCACCCCGACCCATGCAAGTACGGCGATAGCGGCGATCTGGGTCAGGGGCGATATATCGACCAGTGCACGGTCGTAGCTCTGCAGCAGCTTCATCAGCAGTGTAGTCAGCGGCCGACCGTTGGAATCCCAGCCGGTACGCCCGATCAGTGCCCGCTTCAGATCGTCGTTGAAGTACCGGTTCGCACGCAGGATCGGAATGATGATCAGGAAATACAGCGAAAGCAGGTAGAAAAAGACGCGGACATCGCTGTTCGGACGGTCGGCAGGAGCCTCGACGGGATGGCGGTGGGGTAGCGACTGACTCAAGGCGGAGCACCTGTTTTCTGGCGTTATTTATATAGCCCGGCAGCTTATCACCGCCTTGCGAGCTAGCAACGTTGTCACGCGAACCGCGGTGCGTTTCCTGCACATAACGTGTGACGCGAACGACGTTGTTCGCCTGCAAGCCCGGTCCTGGTCTTTAGGGTTCTTCACGGATTGTCGGGGACATCCTGACGGTCTCGTCGATCTTCGGTCGAGGGCAGCCGCTTCACGCTCGTGCGTCGGGGAGGCCGCGACCGGGTTGGCCCTTGGGGCCTTCGGCGCCGTCCCTGCGGGAGCGGGCCGTAGCGCCACTTCGCTCCGTCAGTGGGGTATCGCGGCCCTCGGCTAAGGCGGCCCCAAGGGCCAACCCGGCCACGGCACCGTCGGTTGCGGTTTGCTGTGGGGAGAGCGCGAGCCAAGCACGCGATGGGACGGGACCGGCATGCGGTCAGCTAGACCAATGCATCGACACGATGCTTTCCTCTAAGTGACCGCAGCGTTCGGACGAGCCGCCCGCCCGAAAAGGCGTGATGAACCTTCACTATGCCTGTGCGACGACCGATTGCCCGACGTGGCGCTCCCGGCGCCAGGTACGCAACCCGATCACCGCAAGAACGACAAACGCCGCGTACAGGATCGAGGTAATGAACAGGGACTTGTAGAGATACTCGCCGACGTAGACGACGTCGACCGCGATCCACAGCCACCACGCCGCGACATGGCGGCGCGCCTGCCACCATTGCGCGACCAGACTGAAAGCGGCCAGGGCCGCGTCGAGCCAGGGCAGGGAGGCATCGGTCCATCGATGCATGACGAAGCCGAGGAGGAGTGCCGCGAGGATGCCCACCGTCAAATGCATTGTCGCTTCCCGGCGCGACAGGGGCGCGATCCGCACGAGCCCGTTGTCGTCGAGGTTACGTAACCAGCGGTGCCAGCCGTAAACCAGCAGTAGCGCGAATACAATCTGCAGTGCCGCGTCGGAGTACAACTTCGAATCGGTGAAGATCCACGCGTACGCAAGGACCGATACCAGTCCGATCGGGTAGCACCACGGTCGCCGGCGAGCCGTGAGCCAGACGGCCCAGGCGCTGACGAGCGCCGCACCCGCCTCGTAGAGAGACATTTCAGAGGTCATAGGTAACCGACAACCGGGCGAGGCGAGGTGCGCCGGGGAACAGGTAGCGATCGCCGCCGGATGTCCCTGTGTCCCGCCAGTAGAATTGGTTGAAGACGTTGTCCACGTTCAGTCGCCACGTCAGAGCATGTCCGGCTATGTCCATGTCGTAGCGCAGCCCCGCGTCGAATACGTGATAGGCCGGAACACGCGCGAGACCATCCGCCGTCGCCGTATTCGCGCTGGCATAGCGCCAACCGCCAAGCAGGCTCAGCTGCGGGGCGAACGGCAGGCGATAGTTCGCATATACGGCCGTGCGCAGGCGGGGAACGTTGACGACCTGATGCCCCTCGAACGCGGGCGTGCCGGTGTCGTGCGCGCGCGCCTCGATCACGTTGACGCTGGCCGTCAGGCGAAGATTCGTACTGATCCTGCCGGCCGCATTCAACTCGATACCGGTATGTACTTCGTTACCGCGCTGCACGAAGGTGAATCCCGCGGCCGACGTGTCCGGCTGTGCGAACTGATACGACTGGGTAATGCGGTATACGGCGGCCTGAAGATCGAGCGCATCGCTCCATGTGTATTTGGCGCCGGCTTCGATCTGTCGCGAGAGCAGGGGCGGCAATGTCGTCCCGCCGTTGGACGTCCAGTACGGGGCGTCATTGCCGAGAGACAACCCCTTCGTATAGCTGACATAGGTGGTCAGCGGCGCGATCGGTTGCCAGATCAATGCGGCTTGCGGCAGGAATTTCTGGAAGCGGGTATCGCGTTGCGGTGCACCCGCGTCGTCGTAAGCACGTTCGTGAAGACGTACGAAGCGGCCGCCTGCCAGAATCTGCCACGCTTCGCCGAGGTGCACGCGATCGGTCGCGAACACGCTGCGCTGCCAGCTGTCGAGACGACGCGCGGATGGGCCGGGTTCGTTCGGCGATGGCGGAAAATAAGGTGGCTGCGCATCGGCGATGTTCGCGGTACCGACGTAGTCGTAAACATAGGGGCGATGATCCACCGTCCGATGGAAGGCGCTTATGCCCAGATTCAGTTCGTGACCGATTGCGCCGGTGTCGAACGAACCACTCAATACGCCGCGCAGTTCGTCGTTCTGTCGCGTATCGTCCGGGCTGCGGTAATCGTAGACATCGTAATCGCCGTTCGGGGCGAAGAAGTAACCGGGCGTAGCGCCCGTTGCGCACGACTCGGCGTAGAAGCAGCCATAGGCGAAGGCGACGTTGTCATCGATTTTCGTGCGACTGTGACCCGCCGAGATCTGCGCGTTCCACTGCTCGTTGAAACGGTAGTTCGCGCGAAGCGACGTATTGCTTGCCGCGATGCCGACGGGTTGCTGCCAGGGCTCGTAACCGAGCAAGCGCGTACGGGAGGCGTGCCGAGGAATGTCCGTGCCACCCAGTAACTGGTATCCCGATGCGGAGCGCTGGCCGCTGTGCTGGTAATCCGTGTCCAGCTCGATCGTCGTCTTCGATCCGATTTTCCAGTCGGCTGCCAGCGATACAAAGCTGCGGCGGCCATTCGCATGTTCGATGTACGAGTGCGTTTTCTCGTTTGCCGCGTTGACGCGCACGCCGAAGGTCGGGCTGAGCCACGCGCCCAGGTCCAGTGCTTCGTACGTCGACCCGTGCGAGTCGGTACCGGCGGTGACCGTGTGTACGGTCTCCGGCCGTTTGCTGACGTAGTTGATAAGGCCGCCGGGTGCGACGATGCCCGCTTCGATACCGCCAAGTCCCTTGAGCACTTCGACGCTCTGTTTGTCTTCGAGCGCGAGCGGTTGCTCGGCGGACATCATTGTTCCGTTGAAGCGGAAACCGGTCGCCAGATCCAGGGGGAAGCCGCGAATGGATACATCCTGGTAGTAGCCGATCGGCGCGTAGTTATCGCCGATCGCGGCATCGCTGCGGACCAGTTCGCTCAGGCTTCGCGGCTGCCGGTCGTCGATCTGATCGCGCGTCATGACCGTGATCGACGCGGGAACGTCGTGCAACGATACGCCGAACGAACCGAGCTGCGAATCGGTGGCGCGATAGCCATTGGCGACTTTCGCATTCACATCCACGGGAGCGAGCGTGGTGGTCTGTGGCGTAGCCGGCTCGTCGGTGGCATGCACGAGCGCCGTGGCAGACAGAAGAAGCAGGGTAGAGGTGGTGCGGAGATTGATCATGGTCGTCGTCGAGGTATACGGACGAAGCGACGGAGATCCGGTCACCGGGGGCGACCTGAATCTTTAAGCTCCCTACGCCGGTACTAACCGGATCAGGTTCTAAGGGACTATCTCAGCCCGGCAACGCCAGGCACCCCCGCTTCTAGAACGCGTATTGAACCACGAATCAGCCGGCCAGCGCGCGGACGGCCTGCAGCAGAGCCTGCCCCGGCGGTGTGTGGAACCAGGCGATATGGCCGAGGAGGAACGCCGTATAGGCCACGTCCGCGTCGGAAGAAGACGCGGTAATACCATGAAAATACTCGACTTCGGAGAGCGCGAAGTCGACGTGGACGATCGGCAGGATATCCGCGAGCAAGTGGATATCGCCGGCGTCCAGAGGCCGACGCCGGCGATAGCCTTCGATCAAGGCAAGAGCGATATCGATGTGCGCCGCATCGGGCTGTTCGAGCTGTAGCCATGCAATGGCATTGCGTTCGATGGCTGTCGCCAGATCGAACAGGGCGAAGGTTTCGGCCGCCAGCCCGAAGTCCAGTACAGCGGCGACAGACGCATCGCCCCGGTCGCCGCTCCAGAAGAGGTTCGAAACATGCCAGTCGCCATGCGTCCACAGTCGCGGTTCCCGTGCGATACGTGGCTGGGCACGACCATGCCATGGCGCCAGCGCACGTCGCAGGTCCGCGATCCAGTCGCGCTCATTCAGACAGGCGGCCAGACCCGGGCGATCGGGAAGCTGTGCCTGCAACGCGGCGATGGGATCGGGAGCCGCGATGAGGTCGCAGCGGGCGACAAGAATATGCGTATTGCGTTGCGGAGCAACATAATCCGTTGCGGCATCGTGCATGGCGGCCAGCATCCGGCCGGCAGTGAATGCATGGCCAACATTAGCCAGTGGCGACCATGAAAATACGTCCCTGTAGAGATCGATGCCGGTAGCGGCTTCATGCACTTCGTAAACCCAGACGTCGATAGCGACGACCGAGTTTCCATTGCGATCGCACATGACGCGAGGCACCGGAATACCCCTCGCTCGCTGATGCGCGATGAAGCGATGTTCTTCGCTCAGCGTGGCAACGGTCCGGACGCGGCGATGATGCCGCTTGACGAAGAGTGTCGCCGTTTCGGTGCGCACCAGACATGCCGCCGATAACGGGCGAGGGCTGTGCCACTCGATACCGTGGATCGCGCCAGACACGGCATAACCCCGAAGCAGGTCGTCGACTTCGCTGCGGGTTATGGGCGGCCAATCGGGAGCGACATGGTCGCCGGCGACGCCGTGAATGCGATGGGTGATGTCGCTCATGGCTGTTACGCGAAGCCTTCCATGTCGTTCTGCATGTCGTTTTGCGAAAGGGCGGGAAGTCTATCACCCGCGCGCGCGAACCCATGCGCTACGTCTCACTTCGTTCGGCAAAGATTGCTTGACAGTGGAAGCCGCGCGGGCTTACTTTTTATTTGTATGACAAATACTCTTCGTCGAGATGCCCGGGGGATATCGACGAACGCCCGCTCGTGTGCGTTTCATATCTGAAGGAAGAATTCTTCGATGGAAGACTGTGTATTTGCGCCTCACGATTCGAACATCCCGGCCCATCATGTACGCGACGGCCGCCCCTCCCTGCATCGAGTCATCCGTTCCCTCTTTCCACGTAGCGTTCTGGCCTGTGGATTGCTCGGGCTTGCGTCGATGGCAAGCGCGCAGGTGAATGGCATTGCCCAGAAGCCGTATCTCGGCTGGAGCAGCTTCAGCCAGCAGACGATCGATTCCGAATTCTTCACCCAGGCCAGCATGGTCGCGCAGTCCGATGCGTTGCTTTCCTCGGGACTGCAGGCGCATGGCTACAACTACATCAACATGGATTCGGGCTGGCAGGGCAGCTTCGACGTAAACGGCCGTCCCACGCCGGATACGGTGAAATTTCCCGACCTCAAGGGACTGATCGATCATATCCATCGCAACGGACAGAAGGCCGGCATTTACTGGATTCCGGGCGTGGAAGAGCCCGCTGTTCTTGCCAACTCGCCGATCCTCGGGACGCCGTATCGCATCCAGGACATCCTGACGGTGCCGTACACCGCCGGCAACGCGTTCGGTGGATCGGGTACATCGCCCTATCACTACAAAATCGACTTCACCAAGCCGGGCGCGCAGGAATACATCGACTCCGTCGTGGCGTTGTTCGCGTCATGGGGCGTCGATTTCATCAAGCTCGACGGCGTGACGCCGGGTTCGTACAACGACGACCTCCGTATCGACAATCGATCCGACGTCGAAGCATGGTCCAAAGCGATCGCGAAAAGCGGGCGTCCCATCTGGTTGACGGTTTCGTGGGCGGTAGGTCAGGACTATCTGGGCACCTGGCAACAGTTCTCCAATGCGCGCCGGATCGACGACGACGTCGAATGCGAAAGTCGCTGCGCCACGCTTTCCAACTGGCCGCGCATCTACAAGCGATTCAGGGATCTGCCCGCATGGCAGAACGCCGCTGGCCCCACGCTTGGCTGGAACGACCTGGATTCGCTCGATATCGGAGACGGCGATCTGGACGGTCTCACGAAGGACGAGAAGCGATCCGCGATGACGCTGTGGGCGATAGCGAATGCGCCGCTGTACCTGGGCGGCGATCTGACGAAGATCGACGATTTCGGCAAGAAGCTGGCGACGAACGATGAGGTCATCGCAGTCAATCAGTCCGGCAAGCCCGCCAAACAGGTACTCGGCGGCGATATGCAGGTATGGGTTACCGATCTGGGTGACGGCGGCTACAACGTCGCGCTGTTCAACATGAACGCGACGCCGACCGTGGCCAGGCTGCCGTGGAACGTGCTCGGACTCGCAGGCGTGCGGCAAGTACGCGACCTGTGGGCACATGCCGATCTCGGCCCATCGTGGGGCGAGTTTTCGACCCGGCTGGAAGGTCACGGCGTGCGCTTGCTGAAAGTCCGGTCATCTGTCGATCGTGTGCCTCCCGTGCCTTCCACAAGCTATGAAGCCGAATCCGCATCGCTGGCCGGCGGCGCTGTCGTTTCCGGTTGCGACGGCTGCTCGGGTGGAAAGAAAGTAGGCGGTCTGGGCCTTGGCTCCGGCAACACGGTGATATTCAACAACGTCTATGCGCGTCGTTCCGGCGTGTATCTGATGCGGGTCGATTCGCTGACGCTCGGGTTGCGCTCCTACCTGTTCAAAGTCGGCAACGGTCCGTTCCAGACCTTCAACTCCGGCGGCAGCAGCTTCCTTCTGCCGTCCTCAAGCACGGTTCCGATTTGCTTGCAGGCGGGTTACAACAGCATCCAGTTCGGCAATCCCACCAGCTATCCGCCCGATCTCGACCGCATCGTTGTCAGCGGCAACGGCGATGCCGTCCTGCCGACCGGGACGACCTACGAGGCGGAAGCTGCCACGCTGGGCGGTGCCGTGACGGCGGGCTTCAGCAACTATGCATCCGGTCTTTCCAAAGCCGGAAACATCGGCGGTGGCGCGGTGAATACGGTGACCTTCTCCAACATCACCGTCCCCACCGCTGGCACGTATCAGCTTGAAATCGACTATCAGACGAACGGCGTACGCACGTTGTTCGTGTCGGTCAATGGCGGCAAATCCCAGCCGCTGGATCTGAACGGCAGTTCGTTCGACGACCCTGCGACAACGATCGTACGCGTCCAGCTGAAGGCCGGAACGAACACGATCCAGATGGGCAATCCCAGCGGCAACGCACCGGATCTCGATCGTATCGTTGTCGCGCCATGGGTCGATTCGAGCGGATCGTTCGGCGGCACGACGCAGACATGTGGTCGGCTATGAAGAAAGAAAACGAAGGACAGACACCGCCCGACGATTTGCCGCAAGCGCTGGCCGCAAGGCGGCGCTTCCTGAAAATGACCGGCACCCTGACGGCCTTGCTTCCGGTACTTGGCCTGCCGACGTTCACGGCGTGCGCGGCGGTTCAACGTCCCACTGGCCCTTCGCCGCTGCTTGCGGGGCGCAAGTTCGGGCTCTGGTACGACACGCCCGCCGTCGAAGCCGATGTACTTCGCGAAGGGCTACCCATTGGCAATGGCCGTCTCGGGGCTTTGGTCGGCGGCGATCCCATGCGGGATTTCCTTTACCTGACCGATGGCTCGATGTGGCTGGGCGGGCGGAACGCTTCGCTGGATGGCAACGGGCAGTTCGGCTATGCGACGTCGGATTTCGGCAGTCTGGTCATGCTGGCCAAGCTGTATCTTTCGGTGGATGGACACGAGTTTTCCAGCCTGACCGATTACCGTCGCGAACTGGACCTGAGCAACGGCTATGTCCGCGTCTCGTACAAAAAAGACGGCGTCGCCTATGTGCGTGAAATCTTCGCCAGTCATCCGGACGATATCGTCGTTGTCCATCTGTCGCAGAGCGGTGGCGGCGTATACAACGGGGCGATCGATCTGCAAGGAACGCATAATGAAACCACGCATGGCGAGGCGGGCAAGCCTTCCAGCTACTTCGCCGGCACGCTGGACAACGGATTGAAGTACGCTGCGACCGTGAAAGCAGCGGGTTCGTCGGGCAAGGTCGCGTCCAGCGGATCGACACTCCGGTTCGACGGATGCAAGAGCCTGACCGTGGTCTTCTGCGGAGGCACAAACTACACGCCGAATCATGCGACAGGCTATATGGATCCAGCGCTGGACCCTCTTGCGCTCGCGAAGCGCAAGGTCGATGCGGCGCTGAAGCTCTCGTCGCAGGTGCTCCTGCACACGCATGTAGCCGATCATCGCTGCCTTTTCGATGCGATGAGCGTCGATCTCGGCGCGTCGAGCAACGAACAGCGCGGCATGGATAGCTGGACACGTCTTCAGGCGCGTGCCGAAGCCGGCGCGGCGGCCGATCCGGAACTGGAAGCGACCTATCTGCAATTCGGCCGCTACCTCACCATCGCCGGATCGCGCGACAAACTGCCGACCGGTTTGCAAGGGTTGTGGCTGAGCGACAACGCGCCGCCATGGATGGCCGACTACCACACCGACATCAACATACAGATGAACTACTGGTTGCCGGACAGGGCAGGCCTGTCGTCGTGCTTCGATGCACTGGCGACGTACTGCCTCGATCAGTTCGATTCGTGGACGGCACTCACGCAGCAATTCTTCAACGATCCAAGCAATGGCTTCCGCAATAGCTCGGGCAAGCTTGCCGGCTGGACCCTGGCTATTTCCACCAACATCTATGGCGGCAACGGCTGGTGGTGGCATCCGGCGGGGAGCGCCTGGCTGTGCAACAGCCTGTACCAGCATTATCAGTACGTACCGGATCGCGACTATCTGACGCGCATTTATCCGTTGCTGAAAGGGGCCTGTCAGTTCTGGGAGGCGCGCCTGTTGACCGTAAACGTGACCGATCCCGCGACCGGGCTCAAACGCGATGTATTGATCGACGACTCGGACTGGTCGCCGGAGCAGGGGCCGACGAATGCCAAAGGCATCACCTATGCGCAGGAGCTGGTCTGGGATCTGTTCGAAAACTACCGGCAGGCAAGTCGCCTGCTGCGACGCGATGCCGATTATGCCGTGACGATCGGTCGATTGCAGGCTCGGCTATATCTGCCCCAGATCAGCAGCGAAACCGGCTGGCTCGAAGAATGGATGACACCGGACAATCTTGGCGAGACGACGCATCGCCATCTGTCGCCGCTTATCGGCTTCTTTCCGGGCGATCGCATCAGTACGGACACGAGTCCGCCGGCGCTGATCGACGGTGTGACCCGACTGCTGGAAGCCCGTGGCATGACCGGCTACGGTTGGGGCTGCGCCTGGCGCGCGATCTGCTGGGCACGGCTGAAGAACGCGGACAACGCCTATCAGCTGCTGCTCACCAATCTGCTGCCGTCGAAGAACCACGGCAACGGTACCTCGCAGAACTTCTTCGATTTCTACAAACTGGACGAGAACTCCGATGCCTTCCAGATAGATGCCAACTTCGGTACTCCCACGGCGATGCTGGAAATGCTGCTGTACTCGCGGCCCGGTTCGATCGAGCTGCTCCCTGCGCTTCCGAAGGCATGGGCTGCCAGTGGAAGCGCCAGCGGCATCGGCGCGCGCGGTGGATTCAAGGTGGACCTGCGTTGGCGCGACGGTAAAGTCACCGCCGTTACCTTGCATAGTGTCGGCGGCACGCAAACCACACTGAAGTACGGCGCGCAGTCGAAGAAGATTTCATTGCAAGCCGGCGAATCCATCACTATCGGGCCGGAGATCGGTTAAGCAAACCAGCGAAGAGGCGACACCGATGACGATCAAGAAGATCGGGCTGATGACCCTGATGCTGCTGGCGGCAACAGGCGCGGCAAGCGGTGCGCTTGCGGAAAAGCAGTACAGACACATCCAGCGCATCGCGGCGTGGGCGCCAAGCGTGACCATCGGTGGACCGGCCTTCGACAAGCAGACCATTCGCATGGTCGTGCATGCGAGTGTCGGCGGGTCGTCGCTGGTCCTGCACCTGTCCAACCTGCGCGGCACGACGCCGCTGGTCGTAGGGAAGGTGAGTATCGCCGCCCAGGCCCATGGCGCCGAAGCCGTCGCAGGCTCGTTGCGTCCGGTGACCGTATGGCTTGCCACGAATTTCACCATCCCGGCCGGCGCGGAAGTATTCAGCGACCCGATCCCGATGACGGTGGACGCCGGGCAGAACCTGCTGGTCAGCATGTATCTCCCTGAAGCTACCAGTTCGGCCACCTGGCATTCCGACGCGTTCGATACGACCTATCTGTCCGAATCCGGTTCGGGGGATCGCTCCGGCGATGCCGACGGTGGCAACTACATCAAGTTGACCACCTCATGGTATTACCTGTCCGGTCTGGACATCGTTTCCCGTGCCGACGGTACCGTGGTGGCCTTCGGCGATTCCATTACCGACGGCTACAACACGCCTGTTGGCGCGTATGCCCGCTGGCCCGACTACCTGGCGCGCCGACTTGCCGACGACCGCCATCCCATGGGCGTCGTGGACGCAGGCATCGGCGGGAACCGTGTTCTTACGGACGTACCGAATATCTGGCAGGGCATCAGTGCCATCAAGCGGTTCGGCCACGATGCGCTCGAGCAGCCGGGCGTGCGGACGGTCATCCTGATGGAAGGGATCAACGATATCGGCAACGATGCCGGGCCGGATGGCGGCCCTCTGACCGCACAGGACCTGATCGACGGCTACCGGAAGCTGATCCGGCAGGCGCACGATGCAGGCGTACGCATCGTCGGCGGCACCATGCTTCCGAACAAAGGCGCCGGATACTACACCGAGGCACACGAGGCGATCCGTCAGGCCTGCAACCAGTGGATACGCAGCAGCGGTGCTTTCGATGGCGTCATCGACTTCGATCGGGCTATGCAAGCCCCCTCCGATCCGCTGGCTATGCGCGCCAGCTATGACTCCGGCGATCATCTTCATCCGAACGCGGCTGGCATGCAGGCCATGGCGAATGCGGTCGATCTTCGATTGCTGACGAAATAGTCATGAGAATTTTCTACAACAACGAATGATATGAATCGTTGTTGCCTATCGGGCTGATCCGAACAATCAATTGGACGTTCCATGGCCGCGGAGGTGCTAATGCAGCGCGCGATAGCGCAACCCGCCAAAGAGGACGTCTCATTGAAAACGACAAGTAGTTTCGTGGCGAAATATGCCCTCCTAGCCCTGGTCTCCAGCAGCGCATTCGCAGTCAGTGCACAGGATGCCCGGTTAACCACCGACGCTGGTGCGCCCGTTGGAGACAATCAGAATTCGCAGACGGCAGGGCCGGACGGTCCGGTGCTTCTGCAGGATTCGCACCTTATCGAAAAACTGCAACGATTCGATCGCGAACGTATCCCCGAGCGGGTTGTGCACGCGCGCGGTACCGGTGCTTTCGGCGTTTTCCAGCCGGATGCCGATATATCGTCGCTGAGCAAGGCCAAAGTATTCACGCCGGGCACGACGACGCCGGTATTCGTACGCTTTTCAACGGTGATGAATTACCGCGGCTCGCCCGAGCAGGCGCGCGATCCACGCGGCTTCGCAGTGAAGTTCTATACGCAGCAGGGTAACTGGGATCTCGTCGGCAATAACATGCCGATCTTCTTCATCCGCGACGCGATCAAGTTCCCCGACTTCGTTCACGCGAACAAGCCCAGCGCGGTAACCAACGTACAGGACGCCAATCTGGCGTTCGATTTCTTCGCGCATACGCCCGAAGCCACCGCGATGCTCACGCGCCTGTATTCGGCCGAAGGCATGCCCGACTCGTACCGGCATATGGATGGCTTCGGCGTGCATGCCTTCAAGCTGGTCAATGCCCAGGGCGACGTGCACTACGTGAAGTTCCACTGGAAGAGTGTGCAGGGCCTGCACAGCATCCGTCCGAAGGATGTGCCGGCGTCGCTTGCCGGGGACTGGAACCACCACACCAACGATCTCTACAAGGCGCTGAAGGCCGGCGATTATCCGAAGTGGGATCTGTATATCCAGGTGCTCGAACCGAAAGATCTCGCCCGGTTCGACTTCAATGCGCTGGACGACACCAAGATCTGGCCTGACATCCCGGAAAAGAAGATCGGCACCATGACGCTCAACCGCGTGCCGGACAATTACTTCGAAAGCACCGAGCAGTCGGCGTTCGCGCCTTCGCGCATGGTGCCGGGCATCGAAGCCTCGGAAGACCGCATGTTGCAGGGCCGGTTGTTCGCCTATGCCGATACGCAGATCTATCGCCTGGGCGCCAACTACCAGAGCCTGCCGATCAACCGTCCCGCCGTTCCCGTGAACAACGAGGACCAGGACGGCAATATGAACATCAGTGGCCGCAAGGGCGATATCAACTTCGAGCCCTCGGGCGTCAAGGAAGTACCGGAAGATCCGCAGGCCAGGCTCGTGAGTACGGCATTGAGCGGCACCACGCAGCAACAGGCGATCGCGAAGACGCGCAACTTCGTGCAGGCCGGCGAGTATTACCGTGCGCTATCGGCACAGGACAAGTCCGACCTGATCGCCACGTTGAGTGCCGATCTCAACAATGTGACCAACGAAAGCAACAAGTACACGATGCTTTCGTATTTCTACAAAGCCGATCCGGACTACGGTAGCCGCCTTGCGAAGGCGACCCGTGCCGATGTCGCGCGGGTGAAGGCTGCGGCGGCGCAGTTGAAGGACTGACGTTCCATGACATGACTCCGGCGCGTTACGGCCCGGAGTCATGTCGTCACTTTCCCGGGAAACCGCTATGTCCTCTCGTCCGCTCCGGCGACGTCGCACGCTTTACGTCGTGCTGCCCATACTCGCCATTCTTATTGCCGCCGGCGCCTATTTTTGTTTTCCCGCGCTGCGACTGCTGATCCATGGCGACCGAATTCGCGAAATACCGAACGCCCAATGGGTCGATGCCCATCGCTACGACCAGCCGTGGTTCGATGCCGCAAGGGTAGGGCGAACGGATATCCTTCGTGCGCTCAGCGAAGCGCATTACCCCATCGATTCACAGACATCGTCCGGCTATACCGCCGTGATTCTGGCCGCCTACGACGAGCAGCCCGAAGCGCTGGACTATCTGCTGGGCATCGGTGCCGACGCCTGTCGCGGTGACCGTAACGGCAATACCGCGCTGATGGGAGCGTTATACAAAGGTCATACGGCTATTGCGAAACGACTGCTCGACGCGCATTGCCCCATCGATCAGGCGAACAACTCCGGCGAAACGGCCCTGTCTTTCGCCGCGCTGTTCGGCCGTCTGGAATTCATTCCCCTGCTCGCGGCACGCGGTGCCGATCCAAACCACACCGATGTACGAGGCAATACGCCTTTGCGGGTCGTGCTCAAGCAAGGCAATGACGAGTCCGCGGCAGCGTTACGCAAGGTGGGCGCCAGTCGTTAGGGACGCTCTGGGTAAGGCTTCCGCGGGGGTTGGGGGGATGGGTAGTGGGGGCGTCGACCCGGCGATCGGCTGAGGGAACGACAAGCGCCCGGCGGAGGCAACGTCTGCCGGGCGCTTGTCGTTCCCTCAGCCGATCGCCGGAAGTGCGCCCCCATTACCCATCCCCCCCGCTCCTGGCATCTTCAATCCTTGAATATGGCCGGCGTTCCGACCCAGATCATGCGGACGTCGGACTTGCCGGTATTGCGCATGCTGTACGGATGACGCTGGTCGAAATGGGCACTATCCCCGGCGTTGAGCACGAATTTCTTCCTGCCTACGGTCATCTCGAGCGTACCGCTGAGGATGTACCAGAATCCCTCGCCCTCGCGGTGGATCGTGGGCGCGGCAAGGCCGGCGGGAACGATCAGCCGTAGCGCTTCCATCTTGCGCTCGGCGTGACGACCGCTCAGCCGCTCGTAAACCACTGGCGAATGCAGGTCGATACGATCGTGTTCATCGGCCCGGCAAACGATCTGGCCCGGTGTCGGCACGCCCACGAAATAGTCGACATCGACATCCAGTGCCTGCGCGATGGCTTCCAGCGACAGCAGCGAAGGATGGGCGAGATTCCGTTCCACCTGCGAAAGGAACGGAATCGAAAGACCGGAACCGTTGGCGAGGCCCTGTAACGTGAGGCCCAGGCCGCGGCGCCGATCGCGGATCGCGGCGCCGATGCTCAGTCCAACGGTTTTCTCCGGCGCAGGCTGTTGGCTCGCCATGGTTACGACGAATGATCGGCGCTGATAAGCCAGCGCGAGCCGACCTTATGAAATAGCAACGTGGTCAGGCCCGATACCGTGTCGCCGGTTTCCGGCTTGAGGTGATAGCGGCCGATGACGAATGCGTACTGGGAACCCAGCAACTTCACGTCGATCACCTCGAGCGTCAGCTTGCCCATGCCGGCGGTGCCGGGCGTTTTGAAGCGCGACGCGTACATCGCCTCGATCGCGTCGTAACCTTCGACGATACCTTTGGCACTGACATATCGCGTGTTAGGAGCGCGCTCATACAGCTCCATGAAGGTCTTCAGGTCGCCGGCCGACCAGGCAGCGGCGCTGGCATCCAGTGCCTGCCCGATAGCCTGCTGCGTCGACATGGAAGGTGTTTCAGCCGACACGGTGGCAGCCATCGCGACTGCACCGGCGGCACAGAAAAGGACGGATAAGTTTTTCATGGCATCCCGGGAACATTGAACGAATCAGCTCTACCGACGACACCAGTAAATGTACCCGACTGGAATGCATCGGCACCCTTTGCAAGCTATCTGGCACCCGCGTTTCGATCCTAACCTAAAACGCTTGACTCCATCAAAACTTTTTGATCTGATCGAAATCGGGCAGGGCCATGAATCGCAAACGCGCGATTAAGCAGGCGGCCAGGCGATATCCGGTGCCAGGGGAATGAAGGCGCAGCCGGTCAGGGACATCTGGCAGTAACCGGACGTGGGCCGTTCCAGTGGATTCATCCACTCGGCGGCCGGGGTAGCAACGCACACACGATGTACCGCGAACGCGCCTGTACGACAGGCGTGCGCGGGAGGTATGCAGGTCTTACAGGCCGCTTCTTTCAGCCGCTATCCGGGGAGTCACATGAAACACGATCTCAGGCACACCCTTCTTTACGTAGCCCTGCTGAGCGCTGCGCTGACTGTCGATGGGGTCCAGGCGCAGGATGCCGCCGGAACCGGTGCCGATCAGACTAAGGCCGACAAGAAGAAAACACTGGCGTCCGATACGCCGCAGACGCTCGAGGGCATCACGGTCACGGCCGCCAAGCGCGAACAGGACATCCAGAAAGTACCGATCAGCATGACGGCGCTGACGGGCGAGCAGCTCGAACGCCAGGGTGTCACCAGTCTTGTCGATCTCGCGCGCATCGCTCCTTCGTTGACGGTCGCCTCGTCCGGTCCCGGCGAAAATAACCTCATTATTCGGGGTATTTCTTCCAGCGCCGGCTCTGCTGCCACCGTGGGCTATTACCTCGACGACGTGCCCATCGCGGCATCGAGCAACGCTGCCCTGTTGTCGACACGTGGCGTGATCGATCCGTCGGTGTTCGATATCGAGCGCGTCGAAGTCCTGCGTGGGCCGCAGGGCACCATCTATGGTTCCAGTTCCATGGGCGGCACGGTCAAGTACGTGACCAATCAGCCCGATCTGGACAATGTCGAGGCCCGCATCAAGACCGACGTGTCCGGCACGCATCATGGCGGCGCGAACGCCAACGTCAACGGCGTGCTGAATATTCCGCTGATGAAGGACAAGGTGGCTCTGCGCGTGTCCGCGTACTACCGCGACGACGACGGTTACATCGATCGCTATCCCATCAGTCCGTCCAATTACCTTGCGGCGGACCCATCCGGCAAGAAACAGGACAACGTCAACACCTATAAGACGTATGGCGCACGCATCGCCATGCTCATCAAGCCGGACGATACGCTGACCATCACGCCCAGCGTGATCTACCAGTACTCCAAGCTCGGCTCGCCGTTTACCTACGACAAGATACCGGCCTCGCTGGGCAATCCCTATCAGGTTCGCGACGTCGACGAGGCCAATGTCCAGAAGTCGACGATCTCGAATATTGCCATCCACAAGCAGTTCGATACCTTCGAGCTGATGTCCTCCACGTCTTACTTCACCCGCGATATCAGCCTGCGCGACGACAGTTCGAAGGTCATCAACTATTTCTTCGGGCTGCCCAGCGTTTATCCGGTCACGATGTACGGTAGCTACAAGAACAAGGAATTCACGGAAGAGGTGAGGGCGACCAGCAAGATCGACGGTCCGGTGCAGGCGATCCTTGGCGCGTTCTATCACGATGTCAGAGCGCCATTGACGTCCTCCATTCCTTATCCCGCGGGATTCAACCAGACCTTCGGCACCCCGTTCCCGGCGTACTCCACGATATATGCCGGCGCGCGCAACGCCACGCTCGATGAGTACGCGGTATTCGGCGAGCTGTCCTGGAACATTACCGACAAGCTGAAGGCGAGCGCGGGTATCCGTGCGTTCGAGGTGAAGCAGGGCTTTTCGCAAAGTGGCGATGGTCTCCTGAATGGCGGTCCGAGCAGCGTGCATAGCAGCTCGAAGGATTACGGCAGCACACCGAAGTTCACCCTGCAGTACCAGATCGATGCGGACAACATGGTCTATGCGACGGCGTCCGAGGGCTATCGTCCCGGCGGCCCGAACAACCCCGCACCGGCCGCGCTGTGCGGTACGGAAGTGGCGGGGCTGGGCCTGAGCCAGTCCCAGCTCAACAAGTACAACCCGGACACCCTCTGGAACTACGAACTGGGTTTCAAGAGTGCATGGATGGACCGTCGCCTGCTCGTCGACGCGTCGGTCTATCACATCGACTGGAACCACGTGCAGCAGCAGATCGTGCTCGGTTGCGGCTATAACATCACCGCGAATTTCGGCAACGCGGTAAGCCAGGGCGCCGAACTCGAACTGAAATTCCTCCCCGTGGATGCGGTGACGCTGAGCGCGGGCTTCGGTTACAACGATGCGCATCTGAAGAACGACGTTCCCGGCACCTCGGCGAAAGACGGCGACCGTCTGGTCAATGTCCCGCGCTTTACCGGTTCCGTTGGCGCCGAGTATCGCCGTCGCGTCAATGCCGATTACGACGGCTTCGCACGCGCCGACATGAGCTATGTCGGCGACTCGAATTTCCTTTACGACCGGAATAGTCCTTTCTACCGGCGCAAGGGCTTCGCTACCACCAACATCCGCGTCGGTGTAGAAGGTCGCAACGGCTTCGACATATCGCTGTACGCGACCAACCTGTTCGACAAGCATGGCGAAACCGATCTGCCGGTCGCCATCTCGGCCGACTTGCCGACGACCCGCCGCGTGGCGATCAACCAGCCGCGCACGATCGGTGTAACGGTTCAATACCAGTACTGAGCTTCACGGAGCCACGCGGCGACCATGCCGCGTGGCGATCCGGAATCCTTTATTCCGAACCACGTACCGGGATCGCCTCACCGCGAACCCGCGACAGACTCTGGATGACGACCATGACCCGCTCGATCGACAACACTTTCCTTCGGGAAGCACTCCTCGATATTCCCAGGTGGACCCACCCCGCGCCCGCCATCGCCGTCGACGAGCGGATGCAACGACTGGCTCGCGCCCGTCAGCTCATGGTTCAGGCCGGCGTCGACAGCCTGTTGATCGGTGCCGGCCAGAGCCTGCGCTATTTCACGGGCATATCGTGGGGCATGATCGAACGCCTGTTGGGCATGGTGCTGACGCTGGAAGGCGACCCCGTACTGATCTGCCCGGCCTTCGAAGCGGGATCGCTGGACGCCGTCGTGGAAATCGATGTCGATGTGCGTCTCTGGCAAGAGCATGAAAGCCCTTACGACCTGGTTGCCGGCGTATTGCGCGAGAACGGCAGCCGGAAACTCGCCATCGATCCGGCGTTGCCATACGCCATGGTCGATGCGCTGAAACACGCGACGCGATCGGTTGGCTTCGTTAACGCTGCATCGATCGTCGACGGTTGTCGCATGCTCAAGTCCGGCGCCGAACTTGCCTTGATGCGTCAGGCCAAGCAGATCACCCTGGAAGTACAGCGTCGTGCGCAAGGTATCCTGCACAAAGGTATCGCTGCCAGCACGGTACGACGTTACATCGACGAAGCCCATCGCGCGATCGGCAGCGAAGGCAGTACGTTCTGCATTGTCCTGTTCGGCCCGTCGACCGCCTTCCCGCACGGCTTGCCGTCGGACGACGTGCTCGCGGAAGGCGATATGGTGCTGATCGACACGGGATGCGCGGTGCAGGGCTACAACTCCGATATCACGCGAAGCTACGTGTTCGGCGAGCCGACCCGGTTGCAACGGGACATGTGGAACCTCGAAAAAGAAGCGCAGCAGGCGGCGTTCGATGCGGCACGTCCCGGCGAACCCTGCGAACGTGCCGACCAGGCCGCGCGCGCCGTCGTGGAGCGTGCCGGATTGGGTCCCGGCTACCAGCTACCCGGCGTACCCCACCGGACCGGTCATGGCATCGGACTATCGGTGCACGAGGCGCCGTATCTCGTCCGCGGCGACCGCACGGAAATGCAGCCGGGCATGTGTTTCTCCAACGAGCCGATGATCGTCGTACCCGGCGAGTTCGGTGTTCGACTGGAGGATCATTTCTTCGTGACGGCTACCGGCGCCGAATGGTTTACGGAACGTTCCGTATCGATCGACAAGCCGTTTTCCTGACCGGGGCTCGGCTTCGCCATCGCTTTTGCGCTCGGACGTTGCGGGAAGAGCCGTCGGCCACCGCCCTCGACGCTCCGGCTCCACCGTCGCTCGGGAAAAGAGAGCCGCTGCGCGGCTAGTGTCTTAATGGCTGCGCCCCGTCGCGCCCGCGCGGCGGGCGGGGGTTTTCGATTCGGCTCCTGCCTCAGCGAAAACGGCGGACCGTCCGGGTCCGCCCCCTTCGGGCCTTGTCCGCCCGCCGCGCTCGGTTCCGCAAGTCGCGTCGAGGGCGGTGGCCGACGGCTCTTCCGGATGTTGCGGTGACGTGGAGGGAAAGCCGCGCGTGACGCATGACCGGTGGTGACCGTATCTGGTCCGGTCCCATCACCTGCTCGGCTTGCGCTCTCCCCACAACAAACCGCAACCGACGGTGCCGTGGCCGGGTTGGTCCTTGGGGCCGCCTTAGCCGAGGGCCGCGATGACTGACTACGGAAGCGAAGTGGGGGCTACGGCCCGCTCCCGCAGGGACGGCGCCGAAGGCCCCAAGGGCCAACCCGGTCGCGGCCTCCCAAACGCACGAGCGTGAGGCAGCCAAGTCACGAGCAACACGAGACACCCGCCAAAGAGCGACCATAAGCGCGAGTTCGTCTCCATAGTGCGAGAGGAACCACAAAAAAACCGAGCGTCTGTTACACACCTGTCACAACAGCTACCTACGCTGACGACACCGCATGACAGGGGATGCGGCTCTGTGCAATTCGGCCGAAATATATTCCGAGGAGCTTCGTCATGCGTAAGTTACTGGCCGCAGGCATTGCCTGCGTGCTTACCCTATCCGCCGCCTCGATCGTCGCAGCGCAGCAGCAGGTGGATGTCTCCGCCGATGCGCGCGGCAACGGTCAGAATTCCGGCTGGGGTCACGGCGGTCGCGGCAACAACCCGCGTTCCGCTACCCCGATCAAGCATCTGGTCGTGATCTTCCAGGAGAACGTCTCCTTCGATCACTACTTCGGTACCTATCCCTTCGCCGCGAACGGGAAGGGCGAGCCGGCTTTCTATGCGAAGCCGTTCACGCCGCAAGTCAACGGACTGACCCAGAACCTGCTCAGCCACAATCCGAACGCCGCCAATCCGGGCAACGGCACCGCCGCGATCAATCCCTTCCGCCTTGCCCGCGCGCAGGCCGCCACGGCCGATCAGGACCATGGCTATACCTCCGAACAGCGGGCCTTCAACGGCGGCAAGATGGATCTCTTCCCGCAGTACACCGGCCGCGGCGAAGTACTGCCCGGCGGCGACCCGTCCGAGGAAGGCAAGGGCCAGGTCATGGGCTATTACGACGGCAATACCGTCACGGCTTTCTGGAACTATGCGCAGAATTACGCGCTCAACGACAATAGTTACGGCACGGTGTTCGGTCCATCGACGCCCGGTGCGCTCAGCCTGATCGCCGGTCAGACGGCCGGTGTCGCCGACACGCTCAACGGCACCGGTGCCGAGACGGACGACGGCAACGGCGGTCTGACGATGATCGGCGATCCCGATCCGATCGGCGATGTCTGCGCTTCGCCGACCGCCAACCAGGTGACGATGGGCGGCCGCAATATCGGCGACCTGCTCAACGAGAAAGACATCACCTGGGGCTTCTTTCAGGGCGGTTTCGACCTGACCCGGAGCAATGCCGACGGCAGCACGGGTTGTACGCGCCGCACGCTGTCGAAGGTCACCAACGTGACCTCGAACGACTATAGCCCGCATCACCAGCCGTTCCAGTACTACCCGACGACGGCAAACCCGACGCATGCCCGGCCCAGCTCCGTCGCCACGATCGGCAAGAGCGGCGACGCTGCCAATCACCAGTACGACATCGAAGATTTTTACGACACCCTCGAAGCGGGCAATCTCCCGACCGTCAGCTTCCTCAAGGCGCCGGCTTACCAGGACGGACACGCCGGTTATTCCGATCCACTGGACGAACAGACCTTCGTCGTCCACGTCATCAACGCCTTGCAGCAGAGTGGCAAGTGGCGCGATACCGCCGTGGTCATTGCTTACGACGACTCCGACGGCTGGTACGACCACCAGGCATCGCCGCGCACGAACGCTTCCAGCGGCACGACCGACGCCCTCGACGGAGCCGGGTTGTGCAAGGGACGCGCGACGCTGCCGGGTCTGGACGGCACGACGCCGGCGCAAGGTCGCTGCGGCTTCGGTCCGCGTCTGCCGCTGCTGGTGATCTCGCCGTGGGCGCGCGAGAACGCGGTCGATCACACGCTGACCGACCAGAGCTCGATCACGCGCTTCATCGAGGACAACTGGCTCAACGGCCAGCGCATCGGCGGCGGCTCCACCGACGCGCAGGCGGGCCGTCTCGACAGCATGTTCGACTTTTCGATACCGCGTTTGTTCGATCGCAAGCTGATCCTCGACGAATCCACCGGTCAGCCGAAGAACCACGCGGGCTGGCCGTACTGGCCGTTCGAGAACGGCGGGCATGGTTGATGCCATCGATCGCCGCCGCTTCCTGAAAGCGGCGGCGTGGACGACCGCGGCGGGTTGGCTCCCGTCGCGGCTGTTCGCTCACGACATGCACGGTATGCACGCGGCCCCGCCGGGACAGGTGGGTAACGACCTGTGCATGCATCCGATGGGCGATACCACCCGCATGCCGGGACTGGTCGATCCGGGCAAACTCGCGCCCTTCGTCGATGCATTGCCGATACCGCCGACGCTACATCCGGAAACTGGCAAACCGTTGCACGTGCGTATGGCGGAGTCATCGCAGAAACTGCATCGCGACCTGCCGACGACGACGTTGTGGACCTACGGGGGCCACTATCCCGGCCCGACGATCGAGGCGCGCACGGGTCAGGCATTCGACGTGGTCTGGGAGAACGCGCTGCCAGCGAAGCATTTCCTGCCGGTCGACCACGCCATCTGCGGTGCCGAGGCCGACAAACCGGAAGTGCGGGCGATCGTCCACCTGCACGGCGCCAAGGTACCGCGTGCGGACGACGGTTATCCGGAAGACTGGTATGTCCCCGGCAAGTCGCGCAAACACCATTACCCTAATGCGCAGGACGCGGCGACGCTCTGGTACCACGATCACGCGATGGGCATTAACCGCCTGAACATGTACGCCGGGCTGATGGGAATGTATCTGTTACGCGACGAACACGAGCTGTCGCTCGGTCTGCCTTCGGGCGAGCAGGAGATTCCGCTGGTCCTCGCCGACCGCCTGTTGCATACGGACGGCCGTCTCTACTATCCCGACTCCGGCGACGCGAAGGCACCATGGATACCCGAAGTTTTCGGCAACCTCACGCTGATTAACGGCGTCATTCTGCCGCGCGCCGACGTGCAACCGCGTCGCTATCGCCTGCGTGTGCTGAATGCGGCGAACGGACGCTTCTATCACCTGCGTCTCAAAGATGGGCGACCCTTTCAGGTCATCGGATCGGACCAGGGCCTGCTTGCCGCACCTGCGACGATGAAGGCGATCTTCCTTGCACCGGGCGAGCGCGCCGATATCGTGATCGACTTCGCCGCGTTGCGCGGCGGCGCGGTGGAGCTGATGAACGACGCGCTGCCGTTGATGCGCTTTCAGGTAGGGCAGGGCAACGCGAACGACGATAGTCGCGTGCCGGACGTTTTGCGCGACCTTCCGCGGGTAACGGAAACGAGCGCGACGAAAACGCGGGAGTTGACACTGGACGAATACAGCGACTGTGTCGCCACGCCAATGTTGATGCTGCTGAACGGCAAACGCTGGCACGAGCCGGTCACGGAAAAACCGGTGCTCGGCAGTACCGAAATGTGGAACCTCGTCAATCTCACCGAGGACACCCACCCGATCCACCTGCACCTCGTGCGTTTTCAGATTCTTGATCGGCGCCCGTACGACGTCGACGAATACATGCAATCGAAGACCCTCCGCTATGTCGGTCCCGCGCAGGCACCGCCGGCACACGAGCGTGGCTGGAAGGACGTGGTGCAGGCGTATCCCGGGATGGTCACGCGTATTGTTGCGACATTCGATGGCTATGCCGGACGTTATGCCTGGCATTGCCATCTGGCTGAGCATGAGGCGAACGAGATGATGCGGCCGTTCGAGGTTGTTGCGGGGTAAGCTGGCGGTGTCGCGCGCAGCAGGTCGCGTGCTCTTTGATCTTGTTCTCTGTGGGAACGCGCCTGCGCGCGATACCTGCGAAGCGAAAGGCCGGAACATCCCGGCCTTCCTTTCCCCTCGATCAAACGGCGCGAATGAGCTCAAGCTGCTGCAGCGCCTTCACGCCGTCATCCAGCCCGATCTCTTCGACGATCCTGCCGTTTTCCAGACGAAGTACCGTCGTGCCCGTGAAGCGCATCGTCCGGCCCGTGGCGGCAGGGAGCGAACCGATCAGGAAATCGCCGAACGCCGGACCACGGTGCGTACCGCCGCCCACCCAACGTCCCACGACATAGTCGCCTTCGGCGATAAGGTCGGCGGCACCGGCAAAAGACAGGTCCGGAAACGCTTCGCGGAAGTCGGCCATGAATGCCTTAATGTCGTCGTGACCGCGACGTGGCTCATGCAGCGAATACTGCAGAAGCATATCCGGCGCGGCGAGATCGTCCACGACGGCGGGGTTGTAGGTGTCTCCCCAGAACTCGGTAAACCAGCGGCCTACGATGGTCTTGTTATCGTCTTCTTTGGACATGATGCATTCCTTGAATTGTCGGCAGGGAAGAGAGGCCGTGTGCTTCTCCATGCACGAACAATATCGATGCCGATCGTCTATCACCCTCCGTTTCTTGCGCTTCGATCGCCATGGGGCATCAGGGCTTTTCGGCGGATGGATCGGGCCGGTATTCGGCGAGCTTGCCGCGCAGGAATGTTGCCGAATCGACGACTTGTCCATCGGGAAACCGGATGGTGTATTTGATTCCGGACTCCGACGAGCTGGTGGCGCAATAGACGATGAAGTCTTCGGCGGTCTTCACGCGGCTACCCGCGAAGCGCAGTTTCAGCCGCATATGCGCCGCGGCTTTCTCCGCATCGTAGGACGTGCCGTTGCGAATAAAGGTCGCGCCTTTCAGTGACGCCACGGAGGCAATGAGATAGTCGATCTTCTGCTGTTCGACGGCGTTCTGGCCGAACGCCGGGGTCAGCCACACAAAACACAATAGCCATGCCGCCACGATGCGTCGTACGAGTCGACGCCGGTACCGGCGGTCGCCGGCTATGCGCTGTGTTGCAAGAAGCATGAGGTTGTCTTCCTGTCGGCCGGGCGGATCAGAGCATTCCATCGAGCGGCAACATCCTGAGCAGCGTTACCTCCAGGCGGCGTTGCGCGGTAGCATCGGGATCATGGCTGTAACGCAACGGTTTGTCGCCATTGCTGGCCTGCCAACGCATCGTGCCGCGATGACGCGAATCCCTGCCGTCAAGGACCACGTGGTAAGCATTCGCAGGGAGGATGGCGGTATCGAAGAAATGGGTCACCGCTTCGGCAAGCGGGGGACAGTCGACGATGATGCCCATCTCCGTGTTCAGAAGTTTCGAGCGTTCGTCCATATTCATCGAGCCGATGAATACCCACTGCCGATCCACCACGATAGCCTTGGCGTGCAGGCTGACGCCGGAGGACGTTCCCCTGGCGGTTGCTGGCTGGGCCGCGCCCGCCGCGGGCCTGAGTTCGTAGAGTTGTAAACCGCTTTCGAGCAGGGCGCGGCGATAGTGTGCGTAGCCCGAATGCACGGCTGGCTCGTCGGTGGAGGCCAGCGAATTGGTCAGCACCTTGACGGTCACGCCATGCGCGACCAGTCCGCCCAGATATTGCGTGCCGCTATCGCCGGGAATGAAATAAGGCGACATCAGCAATACTTCCTGTCGCGCGCTATCGGTCATGGCTCTGATCCGCGGGCCGATCCGCAGCGCCGGTTCATCGTGGTCGGTGGCGATCTTCTCCGGCTGATCGGCGACGAGGGTGGCATCCCCCCAGAACCAGGAGCCGGGGCGGTCCGCGGAGGGCCCATTCGGCAGCTCGTCCAGCGTCGCCTGCGCGTAGTCCGATTGCGCGAAGGCTCGCGCGTCGCGCGCAAGATCGGCGCGCAGTTTCGCCAGATCGTAAAGACTGGAACGCTTGCCCTGAAACGCCGTGACCGGATAGGCGGCGTCGCAGTTCCAGTAGTCGTCGAAGGCATGCGACGCTTCCTTCACCACCGGACCGATGGCGATCAGGTCCAGGTCGCGGAAGTTGGTGCTGTCGCCGGCGTCGAAATAGTCGTTGCCGATATTGCGGCCACCCACGACCGCCACATTGCCGTCCACGATGTACGACTTATTGTGCATGCGGCGGTTGAGCCGGTGTGCATCGAGCATGAATTGCACGGCCCGGGACACGAAAGACGGGTCGTGTGTGGAAAACGGATTGAACAGTCTGACCTCGATATTCGGATGCGCGTCGAGCGCATCCAGCATATCGATCTCGTTGCGTACGTTGATGTCGTCCAGAAGCAGGCGCACGCGCACGCCCCGATCCGCGGCCTTCAGGAGACGCTGCGCAACCAGCCGGCCCGTCGCGTCATTGTCGAAGATGTAGTACTGCAGGTCGATCGAATGCTGCGCGTGGTCGGCCAGCACGATGCGGCTCATCAGCGCATTGGTGCTGAGGGTAAGCAGCCGGAAGCCGGACTGGTCCTGGTGCTGGTCCACCTGGGCATGGACGTAGAGCCCGGTCGGCGTGCCGGTGGCGGGCGACATGGCCTTCGACGGCGGCTTGGCGGCATCGCTGCGCGGGGCCGAGCAGGCGCCGAGCACGAGCCCGATCATCGCCAGAACCATCAGAGCATGGGCACGTCGCAACATGAATATGACCGGGCCGGATCGACCACTCGCAGGGGAATCCAGACGAACCGCTCCGCCCGGGGTATCCCTTTGTTATCGAAGCTGCCGGACAGGCGGGGGCCGACGGCTGGATTCACGGCCGGGCACCGCAGGCAGCTTGGGCCAGGGGGTGTGAATACGAAGCGACGCCAGACGGAAGAATAGTGAGAGGTCCGGTCCCCGCGCATGTACGGGAGTGTTGGCCCGGACGACAACGGCGCCTCCATCGCATCCAATACCGGTGCGGCAACAGCCGGTCGGGCTTCCCCCCAAGCGCGCGACCTGGCGATAACGCCCTATCCCCATGCTTACCGCCGGCACCATCACGATGCTTCGAGTACTCCGTTGGCTACACCCCCATGCATTTCGGCGCTTACGGTGTCGCGAGGGTCACGTTAGTGTCCGGGGTTTAACGCGAGAAGGATTATCCCGGTGAGCACGGATGCACAGATCAACGTAGTGCTGCAGGCAGTCCTCGGGGCTCATCTGCTTTTCGTGGCGGTCTGGCTGGTGGCGATTCCACGCTCGCCGCGGTCGGCGGCGGTCCTCCTGGCGGCGTTCCTGTTGGGAACCGCCGGTTGCGAGCTGGTGGATATTCTGCAGTTGCTCGGCATCCTGCGGGAGCAGACCTGGGTGGTCGGCATCTATCTGCCATGGATGTATGCGTTGCCGCCGCTACTCTATTTATACACACACACACTGACATCGGCGGCTAGGTCGCCGGAGTCGCGCCATCTTCGATGGCTGGCCGTCGGGCCGCTGGCGGCGTCGCTCTGCACGGTGCCGTACCTGGCCATGGAAGCGGCACAACAAACGGCGGTGCTCGACGTCGGCTACCTGCATATCGCTTCCAGCGCGGCATCGATGCGCGTGCCGCTGCAACTGGCGATACTGGCTTATCCGCTGTATGCGGCGGCATACCTGCTGGCGAGTTTCCTGCGACTGCGCCGGCACATGCGCGTGGTGGAGGGTTTCTTCTCCAACATCGAGGACAAAACACTCTCCTGGCTGCGTTGGGTCCTGCTGCTGCTTTGCGTCGCGCTGGCGGCCAGCGTGGTCGATACGTTTTCCGAACCGTTGCTGGGTTACCACCTCATCGGCGACACGGCCGCCAATCTGATCGAAGCGCTCTGGGTCTATCCGCTGACCTTTCTTGCCCTGGCACAGCCGCCGATCTTCGCCGACGAAGGGGATCGCGCAAGCGCGCAGGAGGCCTCCGTACCGGCGCCGCCCAAATACGCGCGCTCGGCCCTGACCGGTGTGGACCTGGTGCGGATCGCGGCCAAGTTGCAGCAAGCCATGCATGACGCAAGGCTGTATCGCGATGCTTCGCTGACCCTGCGGAGTCTGAGCGATCGAACCGGCGTACCGCAGAACTACATATCGCAGACCTTGAACATCCATCTCGGCTGCAGTTTTTTCGACTACATCAATCGTTGGCGAATCGAGGATGCCTGCGCCCAACTGACCGATGGCGAACGCAGCGTCCTGACCATCAGCGAAGACGTCGGTTTCCAGTCGCGTTCGACGTTCAACGCGGCGTTCAAAAAGATAATCGGACAAACACCCAGCATCTATCGCCAGCGCGCATCGGCGCCAGAGCCGTACCAAAACGAAGCCTAGCGGCAGTCTCGAACCATTCGTCCAGTGAACGAATGCCACTCCGGTGGAGGTACGCGCACGTCTGCGGATAGCCAAAGCAGCTCGTTTTATCCCCACCACACACCCCAGAGGAAACAAGTGATGATGACGGTTCTATATCGCGTCCTGACTACGCGCGCAGGCTCCAGTACCTCCCGCCGTCGCACGATGACGGCACTCGTGATCGGTGGCTTGTCGCTAGCTACCGCTTCGGCATGGGCGGCCAGTGGCTTGCCCGCGTTTCCCGCAAGCGCTTTTCGTCCGTCAATGGTGAATCAAGTCAATGCGGTCGACATCCGGGGAGCGTGGAACGTGCCCGGCTCGGGTTACATACTCGATATCGATCGGGAGCATATGGTCGCCTACAGCTATGCAGGCGGCTTGTGCTGGCAGGACCCCGCGCTGCTGGTCTTGCTGGGCGATGGAAAGACCGTTCCTTACTACGCGCAATCGCGTCGTCCCGTCGATACCGCCTTCGCCGCCGACCTGTATCCCGGCGGGACCGACCAGCTCCACGCGGAAAAACTGGGGTCCGTGCCATCGGTATGCACACGCGCCACGGATCGCAGCACTTCGCTCTACACGTTCGATGCGATCGCCTTGACGCTGGTCGATTTCTATCCGTTCGGTAGCGAACGCCAGGTCGACTGGGCGAAGCGAAAGGCGCTCTTGCGGCCGCGCGCCGCGGCGGCTCGCAACGACGCCGAACTCAAGGGTGTACTGACCGACCTTCTGGCCGGTTTCGAAGATGCGCACACGGCCATCATCGGCTCGGTGGGCGACGAGAGCTTTATTCTCGGCTCCGAAGCCAAGCCGACCGGTTACCGATTGATGGCGCGGGCGCGTCGGGAGAACGCACCTCTGTTTTCCGACTGGTTCCTCAACTGGCGCAAGGATCAGCAGCAGCGGGTATTTGCCACGTTGAATCCGGCAACCCGTCATATGGCCCTGAAAGACGATGCCGTGATGTGGGGTGTTCTCGACGGCAACGTCGGCTATCTGTCGATCGAGAGCATGGAGGGATACGAGGCCGACTCCGGTTTCGGCCGAGACCTGGAGCTTATGCGTCTGACACTGGACAAGGCACTTAACGATCTGAAAGGCACGAAAGCACTGGTGCTGGATATCAGCAACAACTCCGGTGGATATGGTCAGATCGGACTGGACGTTGCGGGGCGCTTCGCCGATCGCCGCCGGCTTGCCTTTACGGTGCGGATACCCGGGGCTTATAGAGTGGCCCCGCAGTCATTCCAGGTTTCGCCCGAAGGGCAGGGTCGCTATCTCAAGCCAGTTTTCGTTCTGACCAGCGAAGAGACGGTCAGCGCCGGCGAGTGGCTCGCGCTCGGCATGCGGGTGCTGCCCCGAACGGTTCAGATCGGACAAGCCACGCAGGGCGCGTTGACCGGCGATTTCATGAAAGGTCTGCCCAACGGCTGGATACTGTCCACATCCAATGCCGTCCTGCGCGATCCGCATGGCGTCGGTTACGAAGTGACCGGTTTGCCGCCGGATATCGCGCTTGAGGTGTATCCCGGCGATCCCGCGGTATCCGATGCCGAGTTCGACAACGGACGGTTGAATGCGGTGCTGCGTGTTGCCCAACGTGCCGCGGTTCTGCGGGCGCCGGAATAAGTCGAATCGTGCGGGGCAGGCAAGGATGCCCGCTCCGTGCAATCCCAATTGACCGTAATTGTCCCCGTAGCGCATCGAGCGAAACGCTCATGATGTAACGCAAGGCGTGGCCTTGCATGGAGCTGCAGGCGAGGCCAGGCGTTCCGGACCATAGGGGGAAGCCAGCCGTTGAATCGGCCCGAACCGTCCTCACGGACACCTACCCATGGTGAATCACCATAGATAGCGGGGGCATGACAATTCAGCGCTGTTCGTGCAGCACGGCGAAAAGCGGTAAGAACTCGTGCCGATAGGGGAGGGGGCGGTGCCATATCGCTTTCGCCGGAAACGAATTCATGCGGGGACGATGGCGTGGATCTCGCCAGGACAACCCGCTGTCTGGGCCGCTACGAGATCGCCGAGGGGATGTCTTGATGTCTATTCGCCAACGAAAGCTAGCCGTGTGTCTGCGCAGCGTCCTGGGTAACGGCGCTGTGCTGTCGTTATGTTTTTGCGCCAGCGCCATGGCGCTGGATCAACCGGCTGCCGACGCACCCAAACAGGCCAGGGTCACGAAATCCGCACCGGCGTCCGCCGAGGAAAAAGATGCGGTGGCCCTGGGCAATATCACGGTAACGTCGCAAAGCCGCACGCAGGAAGTGCAGGCTGTACCGATTCCGGTGCAGATCGTCACCCAGAAGCAGATCGATGCGCTGGCCGCGACCGACCTGTCCAAAATGAACGGTTACATTCCCGGTCTGTTCGTCGATGGTTCGCAGCCGACCCAGCCCGTTTATTCGTTGCGCGGCATCACGGTCACCGATTTCGGCATCGGTACCGACTCGCCCATCGGCATCTACGAAGACGGGGTGTACACCGGGAAAACGGGGGGTGCGCTACTCACCTTCAACGATATTCAACGCGTCGAAGTGCTGAAGGGACCGCAAGGTACGTTGTTTGGCCGCAACAGTGCAGGCGGCGCCATTTCCGTGGTGACGAACGAACCCGAAGACGACTGGGAAGGTAAAGCGAAAGTGCGGTTGGGTAACTACGGCACGCGTTATGTCGACGGTGTGCTGAATGCGCCGATCGCGCCCGACCTCGCGGCCCGTTTCAGTTTTGTCGATACCCAGAGCAACGGCTGGTTGCGCGATGCAGCCAATGGCCAGCACTACAACAAGAACGACGACTGGGGCATACGCAGCCAACTGCGCTGGAATGCGCCCGGGGATACCAAGGTCCGCGTTTCCTGGGAACACGAAAAACTGAACCAGCCCGCGCGCCCGGCGATCGGCCTGGTTCCGGTGCCGGCGGCGCCGGGTGTGTTGCCGTTTCCAGCCGATCCGCAAACCTATCTCAACCCCATCGACGCGCCGGTCTACAACGACGTCAAAGGGAATAACGAGAGGCGAACATTCGATGGCGTGAGTCTGTTTGTCGATCATTCGTTTCCATTCGGCGACCTGAGTTCGATCACGGCCTATCGACATTTTTCCACGTTCAACCTCGAGGACGGCGACGGTACCAACCAGCCCTATCTCTATCTCGACACCAACAATATCGAGCAGAACACCAGCTGGTCCCAGGAATTCAAGCTGTCCGGCAAAAACGACCTGCTCGATTGGGTGGCTGGCGTGAGCTACTACCACGACAACGCGCGTCAGGATAGCCAGGTCAATCTGCTGACCGACAGTATCGATACGCTTCTGAACAATACCGGCGTGGCGCCGGGCGGTTTGTACGGCCCTCTGGGGGCTGCGCTGGGACAGCCGGGGTTGTTGCTCAACAACCCGTGGCAGGAAAATATGATCAATCACGGGCGCTATACGGCTGAAGCACTGTATGGCGACGTGATCTGGCATCTGAGCGATCGCCTGAACCTGACCACCGGTCTGCGCTTCACCCGCGACGAAAAGAATTTCAGCTGGTACAACCCGGTGCGCACCGCGACGCAACTTGACGCGACGCTGGCTCAATTGCAGGCACTCGGGATTTTCGATATGCCGGGGGTGCCTCCGATCGAGACCTTCCAGCAGAACCTCGAATTCGCCAGCCCCATCGCGACCAATGCTCCCCTCGCCGTCAAGCGTAGTTGGAACGATTTCAGTCCGCGCGTGGTACTCGACTACAAATTGACCCCCAACATGATGCTGTACGGTTCGGTGGCGAAGGGCTACGAAGCGGGCGGCTTCAATGCGCAACAGGTCGATGCGGTGTATCAGCCTGAAAGCGTCTGGAACTATGAATTCGGCCTCAAGAGCTATTTCCCGGACTATCGACTGCTGTTCAATGCGTCGGTGTACTACTACCGCTATTCCAACCTGCAGTCGCTGAGCCTGATTTCCAATGGCAACGGAGCGCTGCCGCTATATGAAGTCACGACCAGCGATCAGCACGCGAAAGGGCTCGAACTCGAGGCGCACTGGCAAGCCACTCATGCCCTGCGTTTCAACCTCGCGACGACCTACACCAATGCGACCTATCAACACTACGTGGACCCGCAAGGCGTCAGCCTGTCCGGTCAGGCGGTGGGTGAGCCGTTGTGGTCGGCCGCGGCGGGTGCGGAATATGTCTGGCACGATGTCGCCAGCGGCGATCTGAATCTGACCGTGCAGCAGGCCTATCGCGGGAAGCAACGCTGCAACAGCGATTCGGCGGCCCAGGGACAATGCCTGTCCACGCCGGCATTCACGCTTGGCGTTGCGCAGAACCGTACCGATTTGCGTATCGGCTGGTCCTCGTCGCGTGTGCCATGGAGCGTCGCGTTGTACGCCAATAATGTATTCGACAAGCGCTATGTGCAGAGCATCAACAATATCAGCGCGAGCATCCTTGGCACTCCGTTCGCCTACATCACTCCGCCGCGTACGTTGGGGGTGGAGGTAGGCGTGGATTTCTGACCCATCTATTGCCCCGCGGAAGCAAGCATGTCCGTCAATGAACTGCGTTTCCCCCGGGATTTCCTGTGGGGCGTCTCTACGTCGGCCTATCAGATCGAAGGTGCTTTAGGCGAAGACGGTCGCGGTCCTTCGATCTGGGATACCTTCTGCAGCGAATCCGGCCGCATCGCCAACGGCGATACGGCCGGAACCGCCTGCGATCACTACCGCCGCTATCCCGAAGACGCGGCACTGATGGCCACGCTCGGCGTCGACGCCTATCGTTTCTCGATCGCCTGGTCGCGTATCCTGCCGAACGGTCGTGGCGCGGTAAATCCGAAGGGATTGGACTTCTATTCGCGCCTGGTCGACGAGCTTCTGGCGAAAGGCGTCAGTCCGACGCCGACTTTGTTCCACTGGGATTTGCCACAGGCCTTGCAAGACGACGGGGGCTGGTTCAACCGGGACACGACCGATCGCTTCGCCGAATTCGCGCGTATCGTGGCCGAACGCCTCGGCGATCGCGTGTCGTGCTGGATCACCCATAACGAAACCTTCGAACACACCGTGCTAGGCCATGCCATCGGTACGCATGCGCCGGGGCGGCAACTGGGGCTGGACATCTTCCCGGTGGTACACCACTTGCTGCTGTCGCATGGCAAGGCGGTACAAGCCCTGCGTGCGGCACTGCCGGCAAGCGCGCAGATCGGTATCGCGCAGAGCATGGCGCGCACGCGACCGGCATCTGGCCGCATCAGGGACCGATGGGCTGCCCATTTGCTCGAAATCCTGCATCTGCGAATGCATACCGATCCACTGCTGTTTGGCCGCTATCCGGTAGAGCTGCGCCTGCTGCGCGTGGACAGGTCGGCGTTGCTCGCCAACGATCTGGCGACCATTGCGCAACCGCTGGATTTCCTGGGCATCAATTTTTACAACCCGCAGTATGTTCGTAGTGGGCCGAAGGGTGGTGTCGTGCCAATCGAGGCGGCCGAACCGCCCGCGCACCTGGAGCGCACCGAAATGGGCTGGCCGGTGGATGCCGACGGCTTCGGCGAGTTGTTGCTGCATCTGCGCAAGCGTTATGGCGCCAGGTTGCCTCCGATCCTCATTACCGAGAATGGTGCGGCATTTCCCGACATCGTGGACGTGCAAGGTCGTATCGACGACCCGCGTCGGATCGCCTATCTGCAGGCGCATCTGCAAGCGCTGCGACGCGCGATGGACGCGGGCGTCGACGTGCGCGGCTATTTTGTCTGGTCGCTGCTCGACAACTTCGAATGGGCTGAAGGCTATCGGCCGCGCTTCGGACTGGTGCATGTCGACTACGCCACACAGAAGCGCACGCCCAAGGCTTCGTTCGACTGGTATCGCCACCTGATAGCAGCCCAGCGATGAACAAAAGCGCCACGCACGAGATGGAAACAGGGCATTCCTCCAGTGCACTGGCCGAACCTGTCGCACCGGTACGCTCGCGGTTCTTCGTCAGTATGGCGCTATCCAATCTCGCTATATGGATGGCCTTTTTCGCACCGATTCAGATCCTGCTGGCTCAGCAGATGGAAGTTCTCGCGCCGACGCACAAAGAGTCCGCGCTGGGCTGGGTGACAGGTATCGGCGCGCTGGTGTCGTTGTTTGCCAATCCGCTGTTCGGTGCCTGGTCGGACCGGACTGTTTCACGCTTCGGCCGGCGTCATCCGTGGAATATCGGCGGTGCGCTGGTCGGCGCATTGGCGCTGGTTGTGCTGGGCCAGCAACGTACCCTGTCGGGCATTACGCTGTGGTGGTGTGTCGTGCAGTTCGCGCTGAATGCCATGCTTGCCGCGTTGTCCGCCGAAGTGCCGGACCAGGTGCCGGTGACGCAGCGTGCGGTGTGCAGTGCCTGGGTGGGCGTGACCCAGCCGCTGGGCGTCGTCGCCGGGGCATTGCTGGTAACCCTGCTGGCTCACGATATCGCGCAAGGTTATCTTCTGGTCGCCGTGGTACTGGTGCTGTGCGCGCTGCCATTCGTAGGGCTGGTGCGCGATAGTCCGTTGCGACGCGACGAGCGTCCGGTGTGGGATGCGCGCGCATTCGCGCGCGGTTTCTGGATCAGCCCGCGTGAATACCCGGATTTCGCCTGGGCCTGGGCAACGCGCTTTCTGATCAATCTGGGCAATGCCATCGGCACCCTGTACATGCTGTACTTCCTGCATGACCGGCTGCACTACGAGCAACTGTTTCCGGGAAAAACCTCGGCAGACGGGTTGTTGATCGTCGTGACGGTCTACACGGCCGGCGTGCTGGTCGGAGCCTTTGCGGGTGGCGTGCTTTCCGACCGCAGCGGTCGCCGCAAGATCCATGTGATCCTGTCCAGCGTGGTGATGACTGTTGCCGCATTGATGTTGATGCCACCACCCACCTGGCTGCTGGTGCGGGCCGCTGCGGCGGTATTGGGGCTTGGCTATGGCATTTACGTCGCGGTCGACCAGGCCTTGATAACCCAGGTGTTGCCGCTGGCGACCGATCGCGGCAAGGATCTGGGCATCATCAACATCGCCAACTCCGCCCCGCAGGTGATGGCGCCGGCTATCGCGGCGATCCTGGTGACGCGACTGGGCGGCTATCCCGGGCTGTATCTGGCCACCGCGATGTTTACCCTGCTCGGCGGCGTACTGGTACGTCGGATTCGCAACGTTCCCTGACCGCCATCGAAAGGTTTTGGCACGATTTGCCCTTTGGCGTCCTTCGGCGGTGTGTTGGACTGAGCACCGATCTGCGACGATGCATATGTGTCCGCAACCGATGCCAAAGACAGGGGCAGGGCCAAGATGATTCCCATGCGCTATCGCGCGCTCACGATCTATGCCGCGCTACAGGCATTGATGCAGTTCGAATGGCTGCGCTTCGCGCCGATCACCACTGAGATCGCCAGTCAGTACGGGGTGTCGCCCAGTGCGATCGGAAACCTGTCGCTGGTGTTTCCCCTGCTGTTTATACCGCTGGCATTGCCGGCGGGTCTATTGCTCGATCGTGTGCCGGTGCGAACATCGCTGCGCATCAGTGCGGTAGGAATGGCTTTGGCTGCGTTGCTGCGCATACTCGGGCCGAGTTACGGGTTCCTGCTCGCGGGGCAGGTCATGTTCTCGGTGCTGCAGCCGTTGGTCATGGCATTGGTCGCCCGGTTGGCCGCGGTATGGTTCGACGAAGACGAACGCCTGCGAGCCACCGAGATATCCAGCATGGCGATATTCGCGGGCCTTGGTCTGGCCTTCGTGCTGGTGCCGGTGATCGGATTCCGGACTTTATGGCTCGATGTGGCCGTGCTGGGTGCGCTGGCCGCATCGACCTTGCTATGGGTGCCAGCCGACCCGCGTGGGGTTGTCGCCACGCCGGGCCCTGGACCATCGTGGCGTTCCGGCATGCTGGCGATGTTGCGTGCACCGGCGTTCCTGGTAGTCACGGCGTACTTCTTCCTGGCCAATGGTTATTTCAATGCCATTTCGACATGGCTGGAATCGATTCTGCATCGGCATGGGATCGACCCGCAGACGGCGGGTATCGTCGCACTGTGCATGCTGGTCAGCGGGATTGTGTGCATGGCCTTGATCGAACGCGTTTCCAGTTGGTTGAGCTTGCGCATGCTTATGCTGATCGCCGCGCTGGGCTCGATCGGCGTCACCGTGGTGTTATTTACCAGCAGCTCGCCGGTGGTGCTGGGTCTTGCCGGCATCCTGCTGGGCGCCACCCTGTTGGCACCGTTGCCATTGCTGATCCAGGTCGTGGCGAAGAGCGCCGGCGAGGAACATGCGGGCACCGCGGCCAGCCTGTTTTTCCTGATGGGTAACGCCGGGGCCGCCGCCTTCATCGCCGCGTTCGAGCCGATTGCCGATGCCGGGCAGTGGGCACTGGGTTGTTGTCTGCTGATCGCCATGCTGGTCGTACAGGGAGTTCTTGCGGCCATTGGCGGGCCGCGGCGAAGACGGCCCGCGTAAGCAGACTTCCGGGGCCTCTACCGGGTCAGGTCGAGCGTGGCGACTACCGGCCGATGATCGGAGGCGGTGGTCGGCGGGACGGTGACAGCGGAGAGCTTCAAACCCCTGGACAGGAAAAGGTAATCCAGTTGCCTGGAGGGTTTGTCGGATGGCCAGGTCAACAACGGTCGCGCTGGTGCCAGGCCATCCCCTAACACTTGCAGCAGCGGTTGCAGGCGAGCGTCGCCGGGATCGAGGTTGTAATCGCCCGCCAGCACCAGCGGTTTGCGCCCGGCATCGGAAAGCCGGGATACCCGTTGGGCGAGATCGGCGACCTGGCGGATATCGACACCCGTGTCTTTCTCGTGCAGATGGCTTACCGCCAGAATCAGCTCGCGGCCATCGCTGAAACGCAATACGCCACTGAGTACACCCGGACGTGTCGCCACGTCATAGGCAGGCAGAGCGAGAGGCTGTACATCGCTCAGTGGCCATTTGCTCAGGATCGCGTCGCCGAACAGCGGTTCGCTGGCAGGATTGTAATAGGCGTACATGTGCAGTCGTTGCTGCAGCAGGGCGAGCACGTCGTGGCTGCCGTTGAGCAGAAAGCCGCGATCGACCTCCTGCAGCATCACCACGTCCGGGGCGTTGGCACGAATGACATCGGCAAGCACATCCGGGTTGAAGCGGCCGCCATTGGAAATGCCGTAGCGGATGTTGTAAGTCAGAATCCTGAGCGGTAACCGGGCCGGGGCAGCGGCCGGTAGCGGCGGCGCGGGAGACGTCACGAACGCCGTGGCGAAACACAGCACGGCAGCGATAGCGACGCCGATGTATGCGCCGCGTGGCAACGCCACCGGACGAGCAGGGCCCCCCGCCAACGCGGCGACACCCAATACGGCGGCAATCGCCAGCACGAAGACGGGGCGCGAAATCGGAACTTCCGTATCGAACGCGACGTAGTAAGCGATCAATAACAGCAGGCTTGCCAACAGTCCGGCATATGCCGCCATACCGCGTCGCACTCCGCCACGCTCGCGCGCTTGCGCGGCGTGTGCGAGCACGGCTGGAATCGCCAGCGCCAACAACGCCTGTGGAAGGGCGATCCAGACCGGAAACGCTTCGCCATCGCGTGACAGGTCCGCCAGTGCGGTGGCAAGCATGATCCATCCCGCTGTCAGCCACGGTTGGCGCATCAGGCCGCCACGCCATGCCGCCAACACGCCTGCCGCCGCGCCGGTACCCACCAGCGCGGCACCCCACCACGGCGGTGGCCAGTAGACGCCGGCCCAGGTGCGGCCGATCGTCGTGCTGATCAGGCCGGCGAGTACCAGCGCCGGCATCATCGCCATCCACAAGGCCGCGCCACCCTTGCCGGACACGTCACGACAAGCCCAGCAACCACCGAGCAGCAACACCGCGTCAACGGACAGGATCGGCCAACCGGACCATGCCGGTTGCCAGGTCAGGTCGACGGTACGGGTCGCGAGTTCCATCAACGTCGTAGCGACAAACGCGATCGAGAGGCCAATGGCCACGTCACGTGGCGCCCAGCCGCGCGAAGCGATCGCCACCAGCCAGGCGAACCCCGCGAATATCGCCACGCAACTTGCATACAGTTGCCATGCGTCGCTTGCGCCAGCCTGCAACAGGATTCGCGCGATAACCGCGACAACGGCGGCAATCAGGGCTACCCATCGCCCTACGCGTGAAGTGGCGAGCGGCACGATCAGCACCGCGGGCGCGATCCAGACCAGACCGAACAAGGCCAAAGTGATATCGGAGGTTGTTCCGGCGGAACCGAAGATGGTGGTGAAGGAAGGCAACCAGACGCGAAGACTGTCGAGCAACAAGAACGAACCCGCCGCCGTAGCGATCATGGTATTGCGCGGGGACGACATCAGGTCTCTCCGAATGGCATCCATGCATCGACGATGCGACCGTCGTCGATCACGTGTACCGGACCGTAGTGCAGCAAACTGCCTTCGGACTGATACGGGCGAAAGAACACGGTGTCGTTCACGGCGAGCGCATGCTCGCGCGGTCCGTTGAGGATAGACTGGTTGAAGCTGAGTCCGAACTGTTTGTTGGGCTGCAGTCCCACGGGCGAAGCCGGTTGCGCTGGCCAGCCGCCACCATAGATGAAATAGCTGCGCGCACGCCGCGCGCGTCCGCCGAACAGCAGCTTCGACAGCCATGCCGGCCCCGGCAGACGCGTACCGTCCTGGGCCTTGAGCACGGGCGTGGTGATGAATATCGCCGGCTCGAATTCCGCCAACAGATCGATATCGAATTCGAGCGGCTTGAGCAATGCCGAACCCGCGGACACATCGTTGAGTGGCGAGTCGTGCCGATGCAGGGAAACGGTCGGACTGCCGGCGCCGTTCCAGCACATCGCCGGTGCCAGTTCGGGGTAGCAGGCGCGCGCCGTCGCCTGGAAGGCGCGATAGGCAGCGATCGCTTTGGCGAAACTGGTATCGCGGCTTTCCACGAGCGCCGGCAATTTTCCGACATGCGCGTCGTATCCCATCAATCCGGAAAATTCGAGATGCTCCGGCGCGGCACGTAGTTGTTCGAGCATGACGCGCAAGGCCGCCGGGTCGTTTGCGCCACCGCGGTGCAGGCCGACATCGATCTCCAGGTTCACGCGTAACTTCGTGCCAAGGCCGCGCGCGAGTTCCAGATATTCCTGCAACCGCGCTGGCGTATCGATCAGCCATTGCAGCTGGTGTGCCGGATCGAAAGAACTATGGCCGAGGTGCTGATAGAAATGCCGTGCGGCAAGCACCGGCATCGGCTTTCCCATCAGCACGTCGCTGTCTGGGAATCGCTGTGCCACCTGACGCAACTGTGGCTCATGAAACACCATCAGCGAATGGGTATCGGTCAGTTTCATCAGCTCGTCCAGCAGCGCTGGCACGGGCAACGATTTCTCGACCAGACGCAGTTGCGTGCCCGGTGCGATTAACGCCTTCAGGCGCATAGCATTGCGACGCATGCGTGCCCGGTCGATCACCACGCTTGGACGGGCGATGCCCGCCTGATTCAACGCATTTTGCAGGCCATTGAAATAGTCGTCGTGAGGGCTGGCATGAATCGCTGGCGAGCGGTCCCGGGTCATGACGTTGCCATTCCGAACACTTGCCGCAGATGCGGATTGAGAAACTTTCCGCGCGGGTCGAGTTCGTCGCGTAGACGGAGAAAGCGCCCGAGGTCGGGATACAGGGAACGCAGATCCGCGGCATCGACGGTATGCAGCTTGCCCCAGTGCGGGCGACCGCGGTGGCGGCGCAGAACCGGTTCCGCCACGGCGAACAAGGGCCGGTAATCCTGCTTGTGATACTGATGCACCGAGATCGAGCAGCGCGCTTCGCCTTGTGCGCCCTGAAAAGGGCTCAGCCAATAATCGTCGGCGGCTACGAAACGAAATTCGATCGGAAAGAACACGTCGACCTTACTCTTGCCCACCGCCGTGCAAACCTCATCCAGGCACGATACCCCCGTGGCCAGCGGCACCTGATACTCCATCTCGTTGAAGCGCACGTTGCGCGACGAGGCGAAGATCCTGTGCGACCAGTCGACGCGTTCGGTGGGTTGAATGAAGCGGCCAATCATATGTTGCAGCCGCCGTCCGACGCCAGGCAGCCAACGGGTAAGTTCGCAACTCAATCTCAGCATGGCATCGTCGGAGTCGGCACCTTGCGCTTCGCCCGAGGTCGGCTGTTCGGTGACATCGAGTGTCTTGACGATAGCCAGACGGCTATACGGAAAGACCAGGAGTTCGAAGTGCCGATGCTGACGGACCCACTCGTCCATGTCGGGCAGCAACTTATCCAGCGGTAACAGCCGCACGCGCTCGCGTAGACGAAAGGAAGGCATGTTCTGCAGCGTGACCTGGGTGATTACGCCGAGCGCACCCAGCGATACCGTGGCCGCGCGAAACAGGTCGGTATCGCTATCGCGGCTGCATTCGAGTATCTCGCCTTGCGCGGTCACCAGCCGCAGCGCGGTAGCGCCGGCAGCGATGCAGGGCAGGGTAATGCCGGTGCCGTGCGTCGCGGTGGAAAGTGCGCCGGCCAGACTTTGCCGGTCGATATCGCCCAGATTCGGCATGGATTGACCGATGCCATGCAGCAATGGGCCGGCATCGAACAGGCGGGTACCGGCCCACATCCGGGCTTGTTGCGTCTGCACGTCGTGACTGATCAAGCCGCTGAGGCGATCCAGCGACAGGATCGCACCGGAGGTCGGTACCAATGGGGTGAATGAATGGCCCGCACCGACGACGCGTACGTTGGTGGCATCGCGTACTTGCCGACGCAACGCATCTTCGTCCGGTGGCAACCACTTCGCGGAAGGTTGGGCGTGCTGCTGGCCGGACCAGTTTTTCCACGCCGGCTGCGTACCGTGCAGACCATCGTCCAGACCCGTGCGCGGTGCTGGCGGCGTGAAGTGACGGGATAGCATTCCGCGTTTCCGTGGGGTCGCCGAAGGCTGCGGATGCATGGGTTCAGCGGCGGACGGTGACGGTCTTTCGGACATGAGTGCTGGCTCGAAATATCTAGAGCCTTAGTTCAGCACAGGCTTTATGGGTGCTACAGGGGTCGCTAGCGGCCAATTCCGTTGCGCTTCCGCTGTTATGCGCGCGCATGGCGCCGCATGGCCCCCGGTACTTCGCCTACCCAGCGTTTGAAAGCTCGCCGGAATGCGCGCGCATCGCTGAATCCGAGATGCTCGCTGGCTTCCGCCACCGTCAGTCCTTCATCGCGCAGCAAATGCTGCGCCTCGAGTGCACGCAGCCGTTCGCTCAATATACGGAACGACGTGTCGGCTTCGCTCAGGCGCCGGCGCAAAGTACGCGAGCTCAGGCCAAGCGCAGCCGCGACTTCTTCCACCGACATCGCCACGTTGCCGGTCTGCAGCAACACATGTTCGACGGATGCCACGGTATTGGGTGTGTGCTGACTTCGCGCGCGCGTTTCCAGCAGGGCACGCAATTCTGCGGCTGCTACCGGCGAATGGCTGGCCAGTGGCAGCGCAAACCATTCGCGCGGAAAAAGGCCTCGGTTGCGAGGTTGTCCGAACCGCACCGGGCATCCGAACACCTCGGTATAACGTGCCGCGTGTGGCGGTGCGGCATAGGTCAGCTCGAGGGCCTGCGGACGATAGTCGCCACCCAGAAGAATGCGGACCAGTACCATCACGCTGGCGTACAGCTCTTCGACCACGAACGTTTCCACCACCGGGTCGCGAGTGCGCGATTGCCCTATCAAGGAGGCAAAGTTGTCGTCGAGCTCAAAGGTGACGTCCATCAGGCCACCGCTTTGCCCTTGATAACGCACGCCGAGTTCGACCGCCTCGCCGAACGTACGCATCGCGGTCATGGCAAAGCCGGGCAGGCCGAAGTGGCTTATGTTCTGGCGCCGTCCCAGTTCGAGGCCCAGATCGGTACGGCCGGTCAGTTGTATGGCGCGTCGGACGAGGCGCCCGACCTGGCGATTGGAAATCAGCTCGCCGGCGCACATGTCGGCGCTGCTGATGCCTACATCCGCGCATAAACGCTCGGGCGCGACCCCAAGTTCGCTCACCAGTTCGGTCAGTTCCGCCAGCGCCAGCGGCGCGATTTCCGGTGCGAACTGGCGTGGATCAAGCTTGGGGCGTGGCACGTTCGATCCCCATAGTGGCCGCGATGGTCCCCATACTACGCCGGCTTTCGTCCCGCCGTTCCCTGCAGCGCAGCATCCCCGGCAATTGACCCGATTCGTCCCCATGCCCGGGAGCGGTTGCCGCCTAAGCTGTGCATGCGCCTAACATGGCATCACTCGTTCGTATGCTGGCCCAGGAGTTTTCATGGATATCGCCGTAACCCCCGTCGCCACGCTGCAACCCACGCTGCAGCAATTGCGCGGCGCCTGGACGGAGCAACGCCCGGATTACATGCAGCGTCGCGACGATCTGCGGCGATTGCGCAGCGCGTACAAAGCGCGACTGAACGACATGGCGGCCGCGGTCAGCGCCGACTTCGGCCATCGCTCGAAGCATGAAAGCCTGATCGGCGAGGGCATGACCGTGCTTACCGAGATCGACCACATGGTTGCGCACCTGCGTCAGTGGATGCGCAAGGAGCGGCGCAGCGCCGGCTGGCGTTTGTGGCCAGCGCATGCCGAAGTGCGTTACGTGCCGGTCGGCGTGGTGGGCGTGATTTCGCCGTGGAACTATCCGGTCAATCTGGCGCTGGTGCCGCTGGCGACGGCCATTGCCGCCGGCAACCATGCCTATCTCAAGCCATCCGAACACACGCCACGCACCAGTGAATTTCTGCGCGAATTGCTGGCTGACGTGTTTCCCACCGATCGTGTCGCGGTGGCTTTGGGCGGTGCGGATGTCGCCAGTGCGTTCGCCGCGCTGCCGTTCGATCATCTGGTGTTCACGGGCTCAACAGCGGTGGGTCGCAAAGTCATGGCCGCCGCGGCGGCCAACCTCACACCGTTGACGCTGGAATTAGGCGGCAAGTCGCCGGCGGTGATCGGCGAGGATTTTCCGATAGCGCAAGCCGCCACGCGGTTGGCCACGGGCAAACTGCTCAATGCCGGGCAGACATGCATCGCGCCCGATTACGTACTGGTGCCGCAGTCGCGCCGCGACGAGCTGGTACAGGCGCTGCGTGAGGAAGTGGCACGACGTTACCCCGAGATCGACGGCAATCCGGATTACACCAGTATCGTCAACGAAGCCCAGTACCGCCGCCTGCGTGGTTACCTGGACGATGCCCGCGCACGCCATGTCGAAGTGATTCCTCTGGCGAACGTAAAGGACGTTGCCCGCGCCGAAGCCGAACGCCTGCTGCCACCGACCCTGGTGATCGATCCCGGCGACGACGCCAAATTAATGCAGGAAGAAATCTTCGGGCCTATCCTGCCGGTCAAAACCTATCGCACGCTGGATGAGGCCATTGCCTATATCAATGCGCACGATCGACCGTTGGCGCTGTACTTCTTCAGCCGCAGCCGGGCCGACACCGAAAAATTGCTGTCGCGGGTAGTGGCTGGCGGCGTCTGCATCAACGAGACGCTGTTTCACAATGCCTGCAACAGCCTGCCATTCGGCGGTATCGGACCCAGCGGCATGGGCCACTATCACGGGCACGACGGCTTCGTGACCTTCAGCAAGATGATGCCGGTACTGCATCAGGCACGCTGGCCGCTGTCGGACAAACTCAAGCCACCCTACAAGGGGTTCGCCGCGCGCATGATCGATCTGCTGGTGCGTTGAATCCGGATATCGATCCGCTTACAGGGGCCAGGAAATAATAAGCGGCGAACTGCTGAGCGATGCTTTCCCTTCCGAGGGCGCCGCGAAACTGCCGATGCCAACGACCCATGCGCGATCGCGTGCCATCGTCAGCCCCCAGAGTTCGACCCCCTCCAGCTTGCCGTGCGCAGCCTCGACCACATTCATCCATAGCTTCCAGTGCCGGCCGCCGTCCTCGCTGGTGAAAATCAGGCCGTCGCGCGTTATGAACCAGCCGTGGTCGGCATCGCGCATGCGCAAGCGCGTGATGGCCAGGGCTTCGTTTTCGTCGAGCTTTTTCGGTACGTCGACAATCGCCGGCTGCCACTGCTGTCCACCGTCCCATGTGCACCACACTTTGTAGCCGCCAGCGATGCAGCCATGGTCGGGGCCGCTGAAACTCAGTCCCATAAGATGGACATCGGTGCCGCCGAGGGGCACGACGGTCCATCCGGCACCGGCGTCGTCCGTGCGCAGGACCGTCCCGAGGCTGCCGATGGCCCATCCCTTTTGCGCATTCGCGAAGGTCACCTGCTGCAAGGCAACGTTCTCGGGCGCGTTGGGTAGCGCGACTCGCTCCCAGTGTTGGCCCCCATCGCCGGTGCGCAGGATGCCCGCTTCGACGGTGTCGCGAACGCCCGACTGACCGACCACGACACCATGGTCGGCATCGGCGAAGGCGACGGCATAGGCTTTACCCCGGTCGTCGCCGCCAAGGCGCAAGGCTTTGTACTGGGGATCCTTGTAGCTGGGGACGGTCGTATTGAAGGCTTCCCAGTGCGCACCGGCATCCTGCGTGCGCAGGATCGCTGCGGAATCGCCAACGGTAAAGGCGCGATCCGCATCGCGTAGCACGATGCCGTTCAGCGTATTGGCGTATGGCATGTGCGTCGCGACATGCCAGTTACCGGAATCGCCATCGCTCGTGGCCACCTGCAAGCCCGGGCCGCCGACGGCATAGACGCGGCCGGACGAGCTCACGGCGATGTCGTTAAAGAATGTATCGGCGCCGGGCAGTCCGAACGCGGTCGCGGCGTGACCCTGCGATTGAAGCGGCACGGCAAGTGCTTTGTAATCTTTCGCGGTGAACTCATACGGATTGAGTCCATCGGACAGATCGAAGCACTTACCGGCCCCAGCGGAAGACGGGCAGCGAGGATAGGCTGCCTGTGCCTGTGCCTGTGCCTGTGCCGCCGTGGCGGCCTGAGTCGACGCCACCTTTGGCGACGGGGCTTGCGCGGAACAGGCACATAGCGTCAAACCGCACAACATCGAACCGAGCCAGCGAATCGTCATGATGAATAGGAGCCTGAATGCAGGCTCGCATCCTATAACGGTCTGGTCGTCACCGGCAGCCGCCGGCCCGGATTCCGGGTCGACGACCGGTCGTCGGCGTTACGAATGCACCCGCCGCCAGACGACCTCGCCATGCGCGCCTTCGGCAGCGCCGCTCGATGGCTTGGCCACGGTGTACGTCAGTTCGTCGCCTTTGAGCGTATACGTCGTGTCGCCACCTTTTCCATCCCAGTTCGGAAACGACGCCCGCTGTATATGGGTTCGCATCACCATCCCGTCGACACTCACGTGGCCGTAATGGGAGTTGCTGTCCATCGACGCCGCCCGATATTCGTCGGGCGTGCCTTTGGACTTGTCGTTTACCGCGAACGCTGTCCGCTTCGCCCGGACGATATGCATCATGTAGTCGCCGTCGGCGTCGATCAGCCAGAGCCCCTCGGGGTTCGGGCCGTAGAGTTCGACACGATGCCCGTCGGGATATACGTTGTCGCAGCGGACGAGGGTCCAGGCGCCGACGAGGTCTTTCGGTACCGGCATGGGGCCGCCGGCGGTATCGCCGCCCGAGGCCGCCATGGCCATCGGCGATGCGGTGGCCAGCGCCAGGAGGGAAACGAGCAGGGACGTCTTGAAGCGCTGCATGGGATCACCTTGGGTGAGGGAGGGCGTGAGGCATCGTGGCGCCGGCATGTGGATTTGATAATTGGCCTTGATCTGTATTGACCTTCAAATCCTATTTGAAGATGATGCGATGCCCGCGGCCTTCCGCATCAGGGATCGGCAGCATTGAATCGTCTGAGCGACATGCAGCTTCTCGTCGATGCAGCCGACCTCGGCAGCCTGTCCGCGGCAGGTCGCCGCAATGGTTTGTCGCCCGCGGCCGCGAGCGCATGCGTACAACGCATCGAAGCGGCACTGGGCGCGCGGCTGTTCGAAAGAACGACGAGGCAACTGCGTCCGACCGACGAAGGCCGGACCTATATCGGCTATTGCCGGATCGTCATCGACACCATGCAGGAAGCCGAGCGCGCCGTTCGCAGCGGTACCGATGGCGTGAGCGGCACGCTGCGCATCTCTGCGCCATCCGATCTGGGGCGCAATCTGCTGATCGATATCCTCGATGGATTCATGGGTGTCCATCCCGACGTCCGTATTGTCCTGACGCTATCGGACTCGCTATCGCGGTTCGTTCCCGACGATGTCGATGTCGCCATAAGAGTCGGTCCCCTCGAAGACAGTCATCTCATTGCCCGCCACCTGGCGAACAGCTGGCGTGTCGTCTGCGCGTCGCCGGCTTTTATCGCGGCGCACGGCATGCCGTCGCGTCCCGAAGACCTGGCCGATCTTCCGGCGCTGGTGCTTACGACCAGCGCCGGACCGCGCAACGAATGGCGCCTCGGCGAAACGACGGTGCGGGTAAGGCGCTATCACGAGTGCACGGACAGCGAAGTCATCCGGCTATGGGCGATCCAGGGCAGGGGATTCGCATACCGGCAGCTATGGGCCGTGACGAAGGATGTACGCGAAGGGCGTCTGGAACTCGTACACGCGGACGAATGGTTCGCGCCCGCACCGATCCACGCGCTATACCACCCCAATACATTTCAGCCGGCGCGCGTTCGCCGGTTTATCGATTTCCTGCAGGCGGAAATGGCCGAACGGCTGCCGCTGGGATCGCACGACCGGCCCATGGCGCTTTAGCAAGCTCACCCGATGCGGTAGATTCGCGACAACAGCACGGACGCCAACAAGGGGAGCGCATGCGCGGGAAGCCGGTAATTATTCTGTTTACGCTGGTTATCAGCGGCCTGGTACTGCTGTTTTCGATTTCCGGCGTTGTCCATATCGCAGGCAGATTCGAGATGGTCGGCACCGGAGAAATTTCCGTGCTTGGGTACGCGGGACGGTGGCTCAGGCTTATCGTCGAGATCGTTCTGTCCGCCTTGACGCTATATGCCATTTTCAAGCGTCCCTCATGGGGACGGGGCGTGACCGTCTGCTTCGCGGTAATGTTCTGCGCCGTGGGTTTCGAGGCACTCCTCACGCCCGATCCCACACCGTTGTTCCCGCTCAATGGCGCGGCCGAGAAAGCGGGCGCGCAAATCGCGAACGTTGCGATGGGCGTCGGGTTTCTTGCCTACCTCGGGTTCGTGATGTTCGGGCGCAAAACGCGCGACTACTTCGCCCGGCCCGCGGCCGCGCCGGAAACGCACTCCATCCGTCAGAACTGACGGTTCCGCGATCGGTCGGTTCCCGAGGGGAAAACGGCACGGCATACATCGACATTCGTCATGCCGGACTTGCACACCGCGATGCGCGGCACTATTCTGCGCATCCCGTCCACCCAACCACAGCGAGGTATAGAAAATCATGAATGTTGAAGTTCACATCCTCGCCGGGTCGACGTTGCGCTAAATCCGCTCGTCCGGATGGCCGCTTTCCGGCACATCCCCATTCGTTTCGCGTGTTGACCCCGGCTTTCGTTCGACCTCCCGCAAGGGCGGTCGCTGCGTTTCGCTATTCATTGGGGTTCCACGCATGTCGTTTCAGACTTTCTCGCTCCACCAGCTCGGCTGGCGGCCGGGTTTCGCCCAGCATCTGACGCTCGAGGATTTCGAGGCGGGTTATCCCGCCCGTGTCGTTGGCGTGCATCGCAGTGGCTTGTCCGTGCTGTCCAGCCGCGGCCTGGCCACGGTCGTCCTTCCCCACAACCTTGAATCCGCCGCTACCGTTGGCGACTGGGTACTGCTCGAAATGGACGCCGCGCGGGTGCTGCGCACGATCGAACGGCACTCGTCGATCGCGCGTATCGCCGCTGGCACCGGGCAGGGCACGCAGACGATCGCCGCCAACCTCGATACCTTGTTCGTCGTCACATCGTGCAACGACGACTTCAATCTGTCGCGGCTGGAGCGCTATCTTTCGGTCGCCTTCGAGGCGGGTGTCGAACCGGTCGTCGTGTTGACCAAGTCCGACCTGTGCGCGGATGTCGACGGCTACATCGATGCCACACGCACGATAGCGGCCGACGTCGCCATCGCGGCAATCGATGCCACCTCGACAGCCTCCGTCGGGCAACTGGCCCGATGGCTGGAACACGGACAAACGGTGGCCTTCGTCGGTTCGTCCGGCGTGGGCAAGTCGACACTGGCCAATACGCTGGTTGGCAGCGACACGCAGACAACGGGCGGCATCCGCGAGGACGATGCCAGGGGCAGGCACACCACCACCTCACGCGACATGTTTGCGTTGCCGTCGGGAGCATGGGTGATCGATACGCCGGGCATGCGCGAACTGCGTGTCGGTGCCGTCGAAACGGGGATGAGCACCGTGTTCGACGATATTGCGGCATTCGCGGTGCAATGCAGGTTCAGCGATTGCAGTCACGAAGGCAATGCCGGTTGCGCCGTCGAGCAGGCTATTACCGATGGTCGTCTGGATGCCCGTCGGCTCGTCAACTACAGAAAGCTGTTACGCGAATCGGCGCATGCATCGAGTACGCTGAAGGAACGTCACGATCGGAACCGCCAGTTCGGAAAACTGAACCGGGACGTGCAAAGAGCGCAACGCGAGAAGAAAGGGCGCTATGACTGACCGGACGTTAGGGCGCGGCCAGTCATTCGCGTCGTCACCCAAGATGACGACGCGAGCAACCTTCTTTACAGCATCGATTTATCGACGATGCGGGGACTTAGTGCGCACCTACGACCAACATCGTAAAGTCGCTTACCGGCTGGCCACGTTCCGCGCTTTTTGCCCCGACGAGATACAGGCTATGCGAAGCCGGATCCAGCGCCAGCGTGCGCGCGTACTTCATGGTGGGAACGGTCGCGACCGGGGTGTAATGGTCCGCGTCGTCCTGATGGATGACATTCAGGATGCCTTCGCGACCCGGGCTGAAGATGGTCTGCGTCTGTGCGTCGTAAGCGACGGCATCGGGCTTCTTGTCTACCTGGATTTTCGCGACCTGATGGCCGTCGTTCGCATCGGTCACGATGAGCCAGCCGTTCGCGCATACCGAGAACAGACGCTTGTGCGCGCTGTCCAGGGCAAGGCCGGTGGGGCCTTCGCACGGGGCCAGCGACCAGTTGTGTTTGACTACGCCGGCGTTGATGTCGATGTGTGCCAGCTCGCCTTTGTCTTCCAGATTGACGTAGACGTTGCCGGCGCCATCGCTCGTCGCGAACTCGGGATTTCCTTCGAGCGCGATCGTCTTCAGCTCTTTGCCGCTATCCGGATCGATGACGCTGATCGAGTTACTGTCGCCATTCATGGCCAGAACGTGGCGCGACGCGCTGTCGTAGATGATGGCGTCCGGGTTCTTGCCGCTAACGGCGATCTTGCCGGTCACCTTGAGCGTATCGAGATCGATCACACTGACAAAGTTGCCATGGCCGCTGGTGGCGTAGGCCCGATGCGGCTTCGGAATAATCGCCACGCCGTGCGCGTGCTCCATGCCGGGAATCTCGCCCACGATCTTTCCATTGCTCGTGTCGACCACCATGAGGCGGTCGTCGCGCGCGATGAAAAGGTTGTGAGACGAGGGATCCAGCGTCAGATAGTCCCAGCTGCCCAATCCGCCCAGCGCGTACCGTTGCGTGACCTGATAAGTCTGCGGGGTGGCCGCGGCCGCGCATAAGGGAGCGCCAAGAAGAACGGTGAGTGCGATAGTCCGTGCAATAGTCTTCATCGAGTTGTCCTTGAATGTTGCAATGGGGGCGATCAGAACTGGAAGCGCACACCCGCCAGATAGGTCAGTCCGTAGAATTCGCGCTGGATGGGGCGATCCGTCGTGCCCTGATAGAACGCATGTGGCGTGTCGAGCAGGTTCTTCACGTAAAGATAGATCGTCCAGCTTTCGGGAAACTGATAACTGGCGCTGAAGTCCATCGACGTACGCGTCGCGTTGTAGACGTCGCTCGTGCGGTCGGTGCCGACGCTGAACAGGTCGGCGGAGGCGGAGTAGGCGGCAAGGTTGAGCATGAAGCCTGCGCGCTTGTAGAACACCGATGCGTTCCACGTGTTCTTCGACGTCGACGGCAGCAGCGAATACTCGCCGGGCCGGATTTCAATACGTGAATCGACCCAGGTGTAGTTGGCCGCCGCGCCGAGGCCGTCGAGCCAGCCCGGCAGGTGCTGGAACTGCTGGCTCCAGTTCAGTTCCATGCCTCGCGCATAGGAAGAGCCGATGTTCTTATAGGTAAAGACGCGTAGCGGCTGCGAGTTGCCGGGAAAGAGACTGTTATCGAACGTCTGCGTGGTCTGAATAGGAACGATGTAGTCGGAAATTTCCTTGTCGAAAATTCCCGCGGAAACAATACCGCCATCCGGCAGATAACGCTCGATGCTCAGGTCGAAGCTGTTGGCCTTCGCTGGTTTCAGCTGGGGATTGCCGGTAGTGACGATGCCCGATCCGAGATCCACGTTGAGCGCGGGATTGGCCTGATTGAAGCCGGGCCGGCCGATGGTGGAGGAGTATGCGGCACGCAGGATCGTGTCCGGCGCGAGCTCGTAACGAAACTGCAGGCTGGGGAAGAAGTTGTGGTAGCTGTGTTTAGTGCTGAGCGGCGTGGCGAAGGAATTGCCATCCGCATCCACTCCCGCCGAGAATGCGTTGCTGCGATCCCGGGTCTGCTCATAGCGCACGCCACCCAGAATGCCCAGATTGCCGTAAGTCGCCGTGTACTCGCCGTAACCGGCGTAAATGTCCTCATGTGCGTCGAGGAACTGCTTCTGACTGCTCAGCACTTCGCCAGGCCCGATCGTGCCGTAACCGAATATCTGCTGCAGCGCTCCCGGAACAATGTCGACGCCGTTCTGGTAATTGCCGTCGTAGTACGTCTCGTTGACGCCACCGGAGACAGCGGTCAGGGGAAGCGATGTCGTGTCGATGGCATAAGGCTGCGATGTCGTTTGCTTGTGCCGCTGACGGATGCTCACGCCGAAATTGAGCGACTCGTCGGTCAGGTTGCCCCAGCTGACCGGTGTCTTCGAGTTGGCCGCATACGACAGCTCGCGGTCGAAATTGCTGGCGGTACTGTTGTTGATCGCGCTCAGCGTGTAGTTCGCGGGGTCCAGATAGCCCGGCGCACCCGTGATCGTGTACAGAGGCACATGGCCGGGTCCGGTCGGGCTATAGGAAATCTGCCCGGCCGACATCGATGGCGAGTTGTACGTAAAGGTGGAGTTGTAGTCGTACGGCTTCTTATACGTACCTTCGACGTAAGCGACGTGATAGTCGATCGTCGTATCGCCAAGCGTATTCTTGCCGCCAAGCATATAGAAACGTTCCCGGGAGGTTTCCTTTTCGTCGCGTAGCGACTTGGTGATGGCGCCAGGAAAGGTCAGGGTGTCCTGCAACGCCCCGTTGGCCTGCGTGGTGGTATTGCCGTCGGGAATCACATCCATGTACTGACGCTTGTATTCCTCCGTATAGCCCGCTTCGAAGGCACGGAAGTACCACTGATTGTCGTCGTCCAGCTGATAGCCCAGGTCCATGGCGTAACCATGCCGGCGGCGATGCAGCTCATAGTCGCGCTGCTCGATGTCGTTGACCGCCTGATAGGGATGCGCGCTGTCGTTGAAGTAGGCGGGCTCGACATCGTCGATACCGCGCGAATCGACGTGGCTCGATGCCGTCAGAACGATGGAGAACGGACCAAACCGTCCGCCACCGGCGAGCGAATAATTGGTGACCGGCGTGCCGCGTAGTTTTTCATAGCCGCCGCCTACGTCGCCTTCGAGAAACGGACCCTGTTCGTCGGGTGCCGTCTTCGGCAAGACCTCGATCGTCCCTCCCAACGCCTCGGCATCCTGGCGCGGCAGATTCGACTTGGTCACGGCGACCGCACCGATAAAGCCGGTAGGAATGGAATCCAGCGCCACGCCACGATAGCCGCCAAAGGGCGACGCATTGTTCGTCGGCAATAAGCGCACGCCGGCATAGGTCGTGCTGTTCAGATCGGCATCGAATCCACGAATATTGACGTAGCGACCTTCGCCCTCGTCGGTTTCAAGCGAGACGCCGGGAATACGGCGAACCGCTTCGGCCGCGTTGACGTCGGGCAACGCACGGATTTCGTCGCCGGTACGTATGTTGATCAGGTTGGGCGCGTTTTCCTGAGTCTTTCGTGCCATTTCCTCAGTGGTACGCGGAGCGACAACGTGCACGCCCTGCAGGTCTTTCACGTCCTTTTTCACGCGATCCGGGGCTTCGGCATCGTCGTTCGCCGAGGTACTTGCGGCGTCTCCGTGGGTATCCGTGCTCGTAGCCGAGCGATTGTCCGGCGGAGATGGACTGTTCGCCAGAACCAGGCCCGGCAGACAGAATGAGCTCAAGCTCACCAGTGCGGTGCAATGAATGCCACGTAGCAATGCGTGACGCAGTTTTGAGGGTTGCACTAGTTATGCCCCGATAAGAAAAAAGGTCCACTGGCGCAAAAAATGCGCTTCCATCTGCATGGAGTGGCTCTTTCAACTTAGGAGGCGGGCGTGACCTTCCGATTACCGGGCGCTTAGCTAATGCTGAGTTGGATGCAATTACCCGATAGTTCGGGAAAGGGTTATCCGATAAACGTGCTGTTGGCGCAGAGAATGCCAGATTGAATATTTTCGGCAACCGCAAACAGTAATCGGGAAAGTTCGGTACGAGCGTGATCCAGGGCACGAACTGAAAAGTCTCTCGCGTGCAATTAGTTAGTCCTGACTGAATAATAAGTTCTTGCGATTAATCGCAAGATCATGCCGCTTGCAATGCGGCCCGTATTCTTCGAAGAATAAGAGGACAGGGAATTCGGTGGCATGGGCCTGCTCCATGCAATCTTGTGAATGGACTCAAGGGGTCAAGCTGATGCGTAATGGGGACGACCCGGGCCTTCCTGCCGACACGCCGATATTCCGGCGGAACAATGCGAACGCGGCAGCTTCAGATCGCTCCGATTACCCAATCTTTCCGATGGGCTGGTCGATACCCAAACCCCCGTACAAGCCATCGTTTCCAGGTAGTGACACGTCAATCGCGCGGTAAAGGCGATTGCGTCTTTCTTTAGCAAAGGAGCGCGCATGTCTACCAGTTCGAGTCCGTCAGAAGCGATGTACGAAGTGGTCGTCAACCAGGAAGGTCAGTATTCGATCTGGCCGGTGATTAAGGCGTTGCCGCAAGGGTGGATGAAAGCCGGCAAACAAGGCTCGAAAGAATCCTGTCTTGAGTTCGTCAGCGAGGTATGGACAGACATGCGTCCACTTTCACTTCGCGCGCGGATGGAGTCCATGCAGTCCGATTAGCTTCATCGCGAGCGGCATCGTCGCGAGGGGCTAAGTGAAATATAAAAACTGCATCCTATCCTGGGTCATTGACATGCCAGATGAGCGTCTGCTGTTCGTTTGTCTTTACTTCCGGACGCCATGTTCCAGTTTGTCCGCACGCCCCAGGGGGGGAGTGGTTGCGCGGTCTGCCATGAATTTCAAATTCGCCCACTCACCCAGACCTTGGTGGATGGTGTGATTTCGAGGCGGAACTATGGCCCAGGATGGGTGCGTCGCTTGTGAAAACCATACTTCTTTTTTCAGGGCAGGGCTCCCATCATTTTCAGATGGGCCGGGAGCTGTTTGAGCGCGATAAGAGCTTTCGTACCACCATGCGGCACGCGGATCGCGTGGTGCGCGAACGTTGCGGCGAATCGGTACTGAGCGTGCTGTTTGCGGAACGCAATACCAGGGATATTCCGCTCAATCGTCTTTTGCACAGTCACTGCGCCATCTTCATGGTGGAGTATGCATTGGCGAAGTCGCTGATCGACCATGGCGTGCGAGTCGATATGGTTCTGGGCGCGAGCCTGGGTGCATTTGCCGCTGCCGCGGTGGCAGGTTGCATCGATCCGGATGCCGCGTTACTCGCGGTGATCGAGCAGGCGATCGCGCTGGAAGAATATGGCGAGCCTGGTTGCATGATCGCGGTCATGGGCGAGCCGGAGCGCTATCTCACGCCGGAATTGCTTGCGCTCTGCGAACTCGGAGCGCGCAATTTCACGACGCACTCGGTGATCTCATTACCGGAACGGAACGTCGCGGCGGTTGAAGCCGGTCTTCGCGGGCATGGCGTGGCGTTCCAGCGGCTTCCGGTCGGCTTCGCTTTTCATTCGCGCTGGATCGATACCGCCAGAAAGCCATATCAGGCATTCCTGCAAACGCTTCCATTTGGGCAAGGCAACGTTCCCGTCATCTGTTGCGCTACCGGCACGGTATTGCACACCTTGCCCACCGGTCATTTCTGGTCGGTCGTGCGCGATCCCATTCTCTTCTCGCAAACCCTTGACCTGATCGAATCGCAGGACAGCTATCGCTATATCGATGTCAGCCCGGGCGGAACGATGGCGACGTTCCTGAAGTATGGATTGCCGGACGATTCGAAATCACAGATACACCATGTGATGTCGCCATTCGGTGGCGACATGGACCGGTTGAGTGAACTGACGTCGCATCGAGACGGACAGGTACAGAACAGGCGCATCCCGGAGTCACGCAAAATGAAGGCAATCATCTTCCCCGGCCAGGGCTCCCAGTTCAGGGGCATGGGCAAGGACCTCTTTCCACTCTTTCCGGAACAGGTTGGGAAAGCATCCGACATTCTCGGGTACTCGCTGGAAGATCTGTGTCTGAACGACAGGCAAGGGCTCTTGTCGCAGACGCAGTACACCCAGCCAGCGTTGTTTGTCGTCAATGCCCTGCATTACTTCCGGCAGCGAGCAATGGATGCCGCCAACGAAGCCGGTCCGCCGCCGGATTTCTTCGCAGGGCACAGTCTCGGTGAGTACAACGCCTTGCTGGCGGCTGGGGTGTTTTCTTTCGAAACGGGGCTTCGCCTCGTTAAAAAACGGGGAGAACTGATGGGCATGGCCAGCGGTGGCGGGATGGCGGCCGTGCTCGGCGCGTCGGCCAGGGAAATCAGGGCGATGCTCGATGCGCATGACCTCGGCCAGATCGATATCGCCAACTTCAATACACCTGCGCAAACGGTTATCGCCGGCGATAAAGACGCACTCGCCGCGGCATCCGAGCTATTTTCGCGAATGAAGCTGCGTTGCGTGACGTTGAATGTCAGCGCGGCATTCCATTCCCGCCACATGCGCTCGGCGCAAGCCGAATTCGCCGGCTTCCTGCAGCAATTCTCGTTTGCGGCACCGGAAGTTACGGTGATCGCCAATGCTACCGCCCGTCCTTATGACCCGACTCGCATTGCCGAGACGCTGGCCCGTCAGATCGCGACGTCGGTGCAATGGGTGGACTCGATTCGCTATGTGATGGGGAAAGGCGATATCGAGTTCCAGGAAATCGGAGGAAACGTACTTTCGAAAATGGTGCACGACATACGAACCACGGAAACACCTATATTCGACGATGTTTCGGACGCCCAACCCGTGAACGATCCCGACATGGGTAACGTGGCGGATGAGCGGGTATCGAATGCGCGCGCAGTCGAAGTGGCTCGCGAAACAGACCAGCGCGCCGCGCCGATTCTGGTAAACGCAACGTCGCTTGGCAGCGAGGTGTTTCAGCGCCGGTTTGGCTTGAAGTACGCCTATATGGCCGGCGCGATGTATCGCGGTGTCGCCTCCACCGAGCTGGTTGTAAGGATGGGCAAGGCGGGCTTCCTGAGCTTCTTCGGTGCGGGCGGGCTTTCGCTGCAAAAGATCGAGGCGAACATCGTACGCATACAGGCCGAGTTGAATGCGGGTCAGCCGTACGGCATGAACCTGTTGGCGAATTATGAATACCCCTCTCAAGAAGAAGCGGTGGTCGATCTCTATCTCAAGTACGGAATCAGGAACATCGAGGCCGCGGCCTTCATGCAAATGACGCCCGCCCTGGTCAAGTTTCGCTTGCAGGGGCTGCGTACGAATACGCGTAACGAGATCGTTTGCGACCATCGCATCGTAGCGAAGGTATCCCGTCCGGAAGTGGCAAAGGCGTTCATGAGTCCGTCGCCGCCCGCGATCGTGGAGAGGTTGCTTGAGCGCCACCAGATAACGCCGCAGCAGGCGGAATGGTCGCAAAGCATTCCCGTCAGTCACGACATCTGCGTCGAAGCCGACTCCGGCGGCCATACCGATGGCGGCATCGTGGCGGTGATGCTGCCACCTTTGCTGCGACTCCGTGACGATATGCAGCGGACGCATCGCTACATGGAACCCATTTGCATGGGACTGGCAGGCGGCATCGGTGGCCCCGAAGCCGCGGCCGCGGCATTCCTGCTTGGCGCCGATTTCGTCGCGACCGGCTCGATCAACCAATGCACCGTGGAAGCGGGTATGAGCCCGGACGGAAAGTCGATGCTTCAGGAAATGGACATCCAGGACACCGAATATGCGCCGGCGGGGGACATGTTCGAAATTGGCGCGCAGGTTCAGGTGATGAAGAAGTCCGTCTTCTTCCCGGCGCGGGCGAACAAGCTGCTTTCGCTATATCGTCATTACGATAGCCTGGACGATATACCGGCGCGTACCCGGCACCAGCTGGAAAGCACGTTCTTCAAGAAGACGTTCGATGAAATATGGAACGAGACGGCAAGTTATTTCAGGTCGGTAAACCTGGACCACGAAATTGCCAAGGCCGACGCAAATGCGAAGCACAAGATGGCGCTGGTGTTTCGCTGGTACTTCGCCTACTGCACCCGCATTGCCATGGAAGGCAAGGGCGACGATCGGGTGAATTATCAGATCCAGACGGGACCGGCATTGGGCTCGTTCAATCAATGGGTAAAAGGGACGGAACTTGAGCAATGGACCAAGCGGCACGTGGATCACATTGCAATCAAGATCATGGATGCCACGGCGGAACATCTGACGCGGTCCTTTGCCCGCTTTCTCAGTAGCTGAAACATCGATGGGGAATGGGTGACCCGATTGGCGTCGCCCGGGCGAGGGGGCCCGCCGTTTCAACCCGGCCGATCGGGTTGACGGAACCAGCATCCGAAAGCAAACACCACAGGATAGGCACGATCATGAATGTCGGTCAGATTCCGCCCCAGGATAGCCAGTCGCCATCTACGGACAAAGAAGGGGAGGGTCATGGTGTCGATCGTGGCGATGGCGGGGATATCGCCATCATCGGCATGTCTTGCCGTTTTCCCGGTGCCGAAAACTACGACCAGTTCTGGGAGAACCTGTGCAACGGCCTGTCCAGCATAAGCGAGATTCCGGAAAACAGATGGGACAAGGATGCTTTCTATTCGACCGATGTGCGGGAAAAGAACAAGTCCATCAGTAAGTGGGGTGGGTTTGTCGATGGCGTGGAGTTATTTGATTCCGATTTCTTCGGTGTGTCGGCGCGCGAAGCCGAGGTCATGGACCCGCAGCAGCGGATCATGCTGGAGCAGGCATGGTCATGCATCGAAGACGCGGGCTACGACCCTGCGGTCTTCAGTGGCAGCCGCACCGGCGTCTATGTCGGCGTGTTCAATTTCGACTACGCGGACCACCTCGGGAATGCACTCGATGCGATCGAGGGGCACGTCTCCACGGGAACGCATACCGCTCTCATCCCGAATCGAATTTCGTATTTCCTGAATTTGCACGGCCCGAGCATGCCGATCGATACCGCATGCTCAAGCTCGCTGGTCGCGCTGCACAAAGCCGCGCACGCGATTCGTCGCGGCGAATGCGACCATGCGCTGGTTGGCGGAGTGAGCGTGCTATGCAGCCCGACTCATTTCATTTCGTTTTCCAAGACCGGCATGTTGTCGCCGGACGGCAGCTGCAAGAGCTTCGACGAGCGTGCCAATGGCTACGTGCGGGGCGAAGGCGCGGCCATGGTTCTGATCAAGCCGCTCGACAAAGCCATCCGCGATAAAGACAGGATTGTCGCCGTACTGCGCGGCACGGCCGTGAATCATGGCGGCCGCGCGCGGACAGTGACCTATCCCGGATCGTCCGCACAGTCGAACGTGATCGCCGAAGCCTTGCGTCAGGCAAGCGTGCCCGTCGGCACCATCGGCTATGTCGAAGCGCATGGGACAGGTACGCCCAAGGGCGACCCGATCGAAGTGGAAGGCCTGAAAATGGCGTTCTCCCGCGTCGCGACGGATCGCGGGGAAGTATTGAACGAGCATTCCTGCGGTATCGGCAGCGTCAAGACCAACATCGGCCATCTGGAATCGGTCGCCGGTCTGGCCGGGGTGATCAAGACAATCCTGTGCATGAAGCACCAGGCCTTCCCGCAGCTGGTGCATTACCAGAAGCTCAATCCACGCATCACGCTGGATGGCAGCCCGTTCTTTATCGTCGACACGGCGCAGCCGTGGCCGGCCCTGGTCGCCGACAACGGACAGGCGATTCCTCGTCGCGCCGGCATCAGTTCCTTTGGCTTTGGCGGTGTGAATTCCCACGTCATTGTCGAGGAGTATCTCGAGTCCGAGGATGCGATATCAGGCGAGAACAGTGCTGTAGCGAAGCAACCGCCTGTGCTGGTCGTACTGTCGGCCAGGACCATGCCCGTACTGCGCGAGCGCGTGCATCGACTGATCGCCGCTGTGGCATCGGCCGAAGTCCGTCGCGCCGGATTGGCCGATCTGGCCTATACGCTGCAAGTGGGACGGCAGGCCATGGCCGCGCGTATGGCGCTGGTGGTCGACTCCTTCGAAACGCTGCAAACGCGCCTGGAAGATTGGCTGGCGCAATCGTCCGGATCGGGCGATGTCTTTACCGGGCAACTGTCGGCCGAAGTGCCTGCGCTTGCCGGGGACGACGCGGTAAGCGACAGCTCGCTGGCCACGCTGCTTATCGATGGGGATCTTCCGGCGGTGGCGGCAAAGTGGGTCGAAGGGTATGCATTTGACTGGACGATCCTGCACGGCGCCAGCAAGCGCCGCCGCATCGCGCTTCCGACCTATCCGTTCGTCAGGGAGAAACACTGGGTAGAGGCAAAGCCGGCGCAAACGTCGATGTCGTCGTCGCAGGCGGTCATCCACCCGCTCGTGCACCGCAATACGTCGAACGTCTCCGGACTGCGTTTCAGCAGTCGCTTTACCGGGAAGGAATTCTTCCTCGCCGACCACGTCGTGCAGGGCGAACGCACGTTGCCGGGCGCGGCGCAGTTGGAAATGGCCCGGTGTGCGGTGGGCCACGCCGTCACAGGTACGGGGCAGCAGCGTTTGAAAGACGTCGTGTGGCTACGGCCCATCGTAGTCGGGTCCGAGCCAAAGGACATGCACATTGCGCTGTTTCCGGAAAGCAACGGTGAGTTCAGTTTTGAACTTTACGCCGACGCCGATGGCGACGAGGCCGTGGTGTATAGCCAGGGTTCGGTGGTTACCGCCCTTGAAAGCGCAACAGTGATGCACGACCTCGCCGCGCTGCGTCAGCAGTGTGCGCGAGTCCACAGGACCGCGGCGGCATGTTATGCCGCGTTCGACCGCATGGGCCTGAACTATGGACCTGGCCATCGTGGTTTGAGCGAACTGTTCGTCGGACAAGCACTCGCCCTGGCGCGGATAACGCTGCCGGATTCAGTAAATTCGTTGCGGGAAGGTTATGTTCTCCATCCCAGTGTGCTCGATGCGGCGCTGCAGGCGACGATCGCCTTTCAGGCCGACGACGCGGGCGGATGGGATGACGCTGGACTGATGCTGCCCTTCGCGCTCGGATCGCTGGACGTCATGGCTCCGTGCATCGGGAGTATGTGGGCCGTGATACGTCGCAGCGCCGGCAATGCCGCGGGCGATGCGCTGCAGAAATTCGATATCGAGCTGTGCGACGAAGCTGGATTGGTATGCGTGCGCCTGGGCGAGTTTTGTGCGCGCGCGTCGACCCATGCCGGATCCGAAGAGCCGGTACGGACGGCGCTGCTGCACCTCGACTGGACAGCGCAGCCGGCTATCGCTGCCAGTGCCTCACACTACGCGCGGCATCTCGTCATGCTGTGTGGTGGCGTAACGTCGTCCGACGTGCAATCGAGGGTACCCGGCGCGACGTGCATTGACATCGGCGCAGACGACCCGTTGGCGCAGTGTTACGAATCCGCCGCCGGTGCCTTGCTGGAGCATATCCAGTCGCTGGGTAGCCAGTCGGGGCAGCATCTGATTCAGGTGATCGTACCGACGCAAGGGATCGGCCAGACTATGGCGGGCCTGGGTGGCATGCTGCGCACGGCGCAGCTGGAAAATCCGCGCATCGTCGGTCAGGTCATCGGCGTCGATGCCGGTCAGGACGTCGTGCGGATATTGCTCGAAAACCGCGATAGTCAGGCGACGCAGATTCGTTACGTCGATGGTGTGCGTCAGGTGGGTGGCTGGGCCGAATGGCCGCTCTCGTCCGATGCCGCGACGCCGTGGAAGGCGCAGGGCGTGTACCTGATCACCGGCGGCGCGGGTGGTCTGGGCCTGATCTTCGCTCGCGACATCGCGCGCCAGGCCAAGGGTGCCACGTTGATCCTGACCGGGCGCTCGCCGCTGGCGGATGCAACGCAGACCGCGCTCTGCGAGCTGGAAGCACTGGGTGCGAACGCGCAATACCACCAACTCGACGTGGGCGATCGCGACGCCGTAACGCAGTTGGTGCACGGCGTTGCCGAAGTCTTCGGCGGCCTGCACGGCATCATTCACAGTGCGGGTGTCCTGCGCGACAGCTTCATCATCCGGAAGACCCGGGACGAGTTGCACGAGGTGCTGCGCGCCAAGGTGGCCGGTATCCTCCATCTCGACGAGGCCAGCCGGGAGCTGGCACTCGACTGTTTTGTCTGCTTTTCATCCACGTCGGGTGCGCTCGGAAACGTGGGACAAGCCGACTACGCGGCAGCGAATGCCTTCATGGATGCTTTTGCTCACCACCGTGCCGAACTGGTAGCGCATGGGGAGCGCCACGGACGCACGCTGGCCGTGAACTGGCCGCTGTGGGACGAAGGCGGCATGCAGGTCGATGCCGCTACGCGCCAGAGCATGACGGAGCAAACCGGGTTAATTCCCCTGCGCAGTGCCAGCGGCTGTGCCGCGCTGGAACAAGCGCTATCGAGTGGCCTGCCGCAGGTGCTGGTGGCCGAAGGTGCGATACGTCGTTTCAGGTCCGGGCTATCCGTTGCAGCGAAGCCCGTCGCTCTGGCGGCCGCAGCGTCGAACGCACCGTCCGACGAGCTACAGGAGAAAGCCGTACGCTATTTCGTTCGGCTGTTATCGAGCACGCTCAAACGGCCCGCTCACAGCATCGATGCACGCGTACAGATGGAGGCTTACGGTATCGACTCCATCCTGGTGATGGACCTGACCCGAACGCTGGAGCAAGTATTCGGCCCGCTCTCCAAGACACTCCTTTTCGAGTACCAGACGATTGCCGCGCTGGCAGGTCATTTTCTGCAAAATCACCGTGTACGCTTGAGCGAGGTGCTGGGCGAAACGTCGCACGATGCCCCCGAAGCGACGTCGCCGCGCGAAGAAAAAACACCAGTCGCCAGCACGGTAGCGACGCGTCGCCCCCGCTTTGGCATGCAACAGCGCGGTTTCCAGGATGAGGCGCGCGTCAACCTGGCTACGGCAACCAGCGATGTCGGTGAGATCGCCATCATTGGCGTGGCCGGACGCTATCCGCAGGCAGGCAACCTGGAACAGTTCTGGGCCAATCTGAGCCAGGGCAAGGACAGCATCACCGAGATTCCGTCCGAGCGCTGGGACTATAAGCTCTACTACGACGAAGACCGCAACAAACCCGGAAAAACCTACAGCAAATGGGGCGGTTTCATCGACGGTGTCGATCAGTTCGATCCGCTGTTCTTCAACATTTCGCCGCGCGAAGCGGAGTTGATGGACCCGCAGGAACGATTGTTCCTCGAATGCGTGCACGCCACGCTGGAAGACGCTGGCTACACCAGAGACAGCGTCACCCAACATGCCGGTGCGGGACAGGAAGGCAGCGTCGGTGTGTTCGTCGGCGTCATGTACGAGGAGTACCAGTTGTACGGCGCGCAGGAGCAGGCCAGGGGCCGCAATCTCGCGGTGTTCAACAGCCCGGCATCGATCGCAAATCGGATTTCGTACTTCTGCAACTTCAACGGTCCGAGCATGGCGCTGGATACCATGTGCTCGTCGTCGCTGACGGCGATTCATCTGGCCTGCCAGAGCTTGCAGCGCGGAGGCTGCGCGGTCGCGGTCGCGGGCGGCGTGAACGTGTCGGTGCATCCGAACAAGTACCTGATGCTGGCCCAAGGCAAGTTCATTTCCGGCAAGGGTCGCTGCGAGAGTTTCGGCGAGGGTGGCGAAGGCTACGTGCCCGGTGAGGGCGTCGGTGCGGTGCTGCTCAAACCACTGGCGCAAGCGAAGGCCGATGGGGATCACATCTATGGCGTGATCAAGGCCACCGCGATCAACCACGGCGGCAAGACCAACGGCTATACGGTGCCGAACCCTAACGCGCAGGCGAAAGTGATCGAGCGCGCGTTGCGCGAGGGTGGCATCGATGCCCGCGCGGTGAGCTACGTGGAAGCGCACGGCACCGGGACCAGTCTGGGCGATCCGATCGAGATCGCGGGACTCTCCAAGGCATTCCGCGGCTGGACGCAGGATACGCAGTTCTGCGCGATCGGTTCTGCGAAATCGAACATCGGGCATTGCGAGAGTGCGGCGGGTATCGCCGGCGTGACCAAGGTGCTGCTGCAGATGAAGCACCGGCAACTGGTGCCGAGCCTGCATTCGAGCGTGCTGAACCCGAACATCGACTTTGCCGGTACGCCGTTCGTCGTGCAGCAGGAACTCGCGCCGTGGCCGCGACCGATGCTGGACCAGCGGGAATTGCCAAGAATCGCGGGCATTTCGTCGTTCGGTGCGGGCGGTGCGAATGCCCATGTGGTGATCGAGGAATACATTGCGCCGATCGTTTCGCACGCAGCGAGCGGCCCGGCGTTGATCGTGTTGTCGGCACGCCATGAAGACCGGCTGCGCGAACAGGTGCAGTTGTTGTTGGCAGCTATCGCGACGAATGCGGATATCGCACTGGCCGATCTGGCGTACACGCTGCAAGTCGGACGAGAAGCCATGGAGGAACGGCTCGCGCTGGTGGTGAACTCGCTATCCGAGCTGCGCGAAAAGCTGGGCGCCTATGCCACCGGTGAGACCGTCATTGACGAGCTGTATCGCGGTCAGGTCAAACGGAACAAAGATGCATTGGCCGCTCTGGCCGGCGACGAGGACATGGGTACCATCGTCGAGGCATGGATCGCTAAGGGCAAGTTCGGCAAGCTGCTCGACCTGTGGGTCAAAGGCCTCGCCTTCGACTGGCAACGTCTGTACGGCGCCGATCGGCCACGTCGCATCAGTCTGCCGACCTATCCGTTCGCCCGCGAGCGCTATTGGATACAGACCAGTCAAGGACAGGCGGTCATCTCGTCCGGCAACGGCGAAGCGCTACATCCGCTGCTACATCGCAATACCTCGGACGTCGCCGGGCTGCGCTTCAGCACGCACCTGAGCGGGGAAGAATTCTTCCTCGCCGATCACGTGGTGCAAGGCGCACGGGTTCTGCCGGGCGTCGCACAACTGGAGATGGCGCGCCGTGCGGTCGGTGAAGTGATCGGCGAAACGGTTCATATCGCATTGAACGATGTGGTGTGGGTGCGTCCGGTCGTGGTGGGCGCCAATGGGCTGACACTGCATATCGCGCTCCACCCCGAGGAAGCCGGCGATCTCAGCTTCGAAATTTATAGCGAAGGCGATGATGGCGAAATCGTTACATACAGTCAGGGCTCGGTGACCGCTGTCCCGGATGCGGAATCCGGGACAGCGGCAGTGCACGACCTGTCCGCCCTACGTCAACAATGCACCGCATCCCATCTGAGTGCGGCGCAATGCTACGCCCGCTTCGAACAGATGGGCTTGCACTATGGCCCGGGATTCCAGGGTCTGAGCGAACTGTTCGTGGGGGCGCGGCAAGTTCTGGCACGTATCACGCTGCCCGCGTCCGCGCAGATGGACGGTTACGTACTGCATCCCAGTCTGCTGGATGCGGCGTTGCAAGCGACGCTGGGTCTGCAACTGGGTACGGCGGCGGACGCGGGCAGGGCGACGCTGATGTTGCCTTTTGCGCTGGGTGCCCTCGAAGTGCTCGGACCATGCACAGCTGCCATGTGGGCCGTCGTCCGGCACAGCGCCGGTAGCCAGACAGGCGACGCGGTGCAACGGCTCGACGTTGATCTGTGCGACGAGCAGGGTGCCGTCTGCGTGCGCTTCACGCAGTTCAGCCTGAGGCCGATAACGGCGAGCGCGGCGCACAGCAAACCAATCCAGACCTTGCTCTTGCAACCGACATGGACGACGCAGCCGGCGTCGCCGGCGAGCGGCGATGCGTTTGCGAAGCACGTCGTCTTGTTGTGCGGCGGGGATGCGGTCGACCTGGAGCCTCACCTGCCCGACGCGATCTGCCTCGAACCGGCTAACGGCAACGATGTTGCTCATCGTTTTGAGGTGGCTGCCGGCGTGCTTCTGGAACAGATCCAGTCGCTGGGCAGTCAGAGCGGTAAGCACCTGATACAGATAGTGGTACCGAGTTGGGGTACAGGCCAGACCATGGCGGGCCTGGGTGGCATGCTGCGCACGGCGCAGTTGGAAAATCCGCGCCTCGTCGGTCAGGTCATCCGCGTCGAAAGCGGTCAGGACATCGTGCAGGCGCTGCTGGAAAACCGCGACGGTAACGCGCAGCAAGTACGTTACGTCCACGGTGAGCGCCAGATCGGCGGCTGGGCCGAACGCACGGCGACGCCGGAAGCCGCCTCGCCGTGGAAAGCGCACGGCGTGTACCTGATCACCGGTGGCGCCGGCGGACTGGGTTTGATCTTCGCCCGCGACATCGCGCGTCAGGCCCGGAACGCCGTGCTGATCCTGACCGGCCGATCGGCACCGAACGAAGGCATTCAGGCCAACATCCGCCATCTGGAAACCCTTGGGGCCGTGGTGCGATACCACGCAGTCGACGTCAGCGATGCCGCCGCCCTGACGCAACTGGTGCACAGTATTCCGGAAGAGTTCGAAAGTCTCGACGGCATCATTCACAGTGCCGGCGTGGTACGCGACAGCTTCATCGCCAGGAAGACCCGGCAACAACTGCACGACGTATTCAGCGCCAAGGTGGCCGGTACGCTGAATCTCGACCACGCCAGCCGCGATATGGCGCTCGACTGCTTCATCTGCTTCTCGTCCATCGCCGGGGCGGTGGGAAATGTGGGGCAGGCCGACTATGCGGCGGCCAATGCGTTCATGGATGCCTTCGCACACCATCGCGCGGATTTGGTGGCACAAGGACAGCGCCACGGGAACACGCTGTCGGTGAACTGGCCGCTGTGGGACGAAGGCGGCATGCAGGCGGATGCGGCGACACGCACGATGCTGATCCAGCAACTGGGCATGCATGCGTTGTCCACCGATAGCGGGGTGCTGGCCTTGCGACAGGCGATGGCGAGTGGGCTGAATCAGTTGCTGGTGGTGGCGGGCGACGCGGCTCGCATCCGCCAGGTAGTGCTGGGAAAATCGCAGGAAACAGCCGCAGGGTTGCCGTCGACGGCAACCAACGACAGCGGTGCGAAGACGCACCATGACGACCACGCGTTACAGGATCTGGTGAAGCGGACACTGATGGGAATAGTGTCGTCGCTGATCAAGGTGAAGCCGGAGGACATCGACGGCGAGACAGCCTTGAGCGAATACGGTTTCGATTCGATCTCGCTGACCGAGTTCGGCAACGCGTTGAACCAGCACTACCGGCTCGAACTGAAGCCGACGATCTTCTTCGAGTACCCGACGCTCGACGGTCTGGCCGGCCATCTGGTGCGCGAGTATCCGACGGCGCTGGCACCGCAGCAGGCGGTAACGAACCGCACGACGGCAGCACTTGCGACGGCCGCCGTAGCGGTGCCGATACCAGCGTTCGAAGGTATCCGCTCACGCGGGCGGCGGCGTTTCGCCACGCCCATGGTGACGCCGGCTGCGAGCCGGACTCAGGCGGTCAACGAACCGATTGCGATCATCGGCATGAGCGGTCAGTTCCCGCAGGCGCGGGACATCGACGCCTTCTGGCGCAACCTGCGCGACGGCAAGGACTGCATCGGCGAAATTCCGCCCGAGCGCGGCGATTGGCAGGCCTGGTACGGCGACCGGGCACCGGAAGAGAACAAGACCGACATCACGTGGGGCGGCTTCATCGACGGTGTGGACGAATTCGATCCGATGTTCTTCGGCATCTCGCCCAAAGAGGCGGAGCTGATGGACCCGCAGCAGCGTCTGATGATGACCCATGTCTGGAAGGCGCTGGAAGATGCCGGCTATGCCGGTCCGGTGCTTTCGGGCAGCGACACGGCCATCTATGTCGGCACCATGGCTAGTGGGTACGGCAACCTGATCAGTCGGGCCAGGGCGGCGATCGAAGGGTATTCCTCGACCGGGGCGGTCGCTTCGGTGGGCCCCAACCGGATGAGTTATTTCCTCAATTTCCACGGCCCGAGCGAGCCGGTGGAAACGGCCTGCTCCAGCTCGCTGGTTGCGCTGCGGCGGGCGATCCTCGCGATCGAGCGGGGTGACTGCGGCATGGCTATCGCCGGTGGCGTGAACACCATCGTCAACCCCGAGCTGCACATCAGCTTCAACAAGGCCGGAATGCTGAGCGAGGACGGTCGCTGCAAGACCTTCTCCAGCGAAGCCAACGGCTATGTACGCGGTGAAGGCGTCGCGATGCTGGTGTTGAAGACGTTGTCCGCCGCCGAGCGCGACGGCGACCATATCTACGGTCTGGTGCGTGGCACAGCGGAAAATCATGGCGGCCGCGCCAACTCGCTGACCGCGCCCAATCCGAAGGCGCAGGCGGCAGTCGTCCGGAAGGCTCACCAGCAGGCGGGTATCGATCCGCGCACCGTGACCTATATCGAAGCGCACGGCACCGGCACGTCACTGGGCGATCCGGTGGAAATCAATGGCCTGAAGGCCGCGTTTAAAGAGCTGTACGCGGCGACGGGCGAGAGCGACGTCGTGGCGCCGCACTGCGGGCTGGGCTCGGTCAAGACGAATATCGGCCATCTCGAACTGGCGGCCGGCGTGGCAGGCGTCATCAAGGTCTTGCTGCAGATGAAGCACAAGACGCTGGTGAAGAGTTTGCACAGCGACACCCTCAATCCATACATCGACTTGAACGGCAGTCCGTTCTACGTGGTGCAAGAGGCACGCGAATGGACAGCGGTACGCGACGCGCGCGGACAGGCTGTGCCGCGCCGCGCCGGCGTGAGTTCGTTCGGTTTCGGTGGAGTGAATGCGCATGTCGTACTGGAGGAATACATCCCGTCGACGACGACTTCTGTCGCAAGCGGCCCGGCCGCTGTGGTGCTATCGGCGCGCAATGAAGAACGGTTGCGCGAACAAGTGCGATCGCTGCTGACGTTCATCGATTCGCCGCAAGCGGAGTCGGAGATCGGACTGACCGATCTGGCCTATACGCTTCAGGTCGGACGCGAAGCAATGGAAGAACGGCTGGGTCTCGTGGTCGGCTCACTCGCCGAACTGCACGACAAGCTGACGCGCTTCCTCGCGGGCGACGGCGGCATGGACGAGTTCTATCGCGGACAGGTAAGACGCAACAAAGACGCGATGTCCACGTTCTCCGCCGACGAAGACATGGCCCAGACCGTCCGGAGCTGGGTCGAAAAAGGCAAATTCGGCAAGCTGCTCGATCTGTGGGTAAAAGGGTACGGTCTGGACTGGACCAGCCTTTACGCCAACCACAAGCCCCGTCGCATCAGTTTGCCGACGTATTCCTTTGCCCGGGAAAACTATTGGGTACCGGCCGGGGATATCCATCTGCCAGCGGCGTCCCGTGTGGATGCCGCGCTGCATCCGTTGATACAGCGTAATTCGTCGAACTTGTCGGGGCCACGCTTCAGCAGTCGTTTTGGCGGGGACGAATTTTTCCTCGCCGATCATGTGGTGCTGGATAGCCGGATATTGCCGGGCGTAGCCCAACTCGAAATGGCACGCTTTGCCGCGAACGAGGCAATAGACGGCGCCGGCAAGCTGCATCTGAGGGACGTCGTATGGTCACGCCCCGTGGTCGTCGGCAGCGAGGGCATGGAGCTGCATATTTCGTTGTATCCGGAAGACAACGGCGACATCGGCTACGAGATTCATTCCGGAGTCGCAGACGATGAGATCGTCTATGGCCGCGGCGTGGTGACGGATGCCATCGACGATGTCGCCCCGACGAGCCTCGATCTGGCGGCCCTGCGTCAGCAATGCACGCAGGCCCATCTCGACGCCGGACAATGCTATGCGGTCTTCGACAAACTGGGCCTGCACTATGGAGATGGCTTCCGCGGCTTGATCGAAGTGTTCGTCGGCGAACAACTGGCACTGGCCCGGATAACGCTGCCCGCGTCGGTCCGGGTGTCGAAGGATAGCTACGTGCTGCATCCGAGCCTGCTCGACGCCGCATTACAAGCATCGATCGGTTTGCATCTGGGCACAAATGCGGACGGTTCGACCTTGATGCTGCCGTTCTCGTTGGGCGCGCTGGACGTACTTGCTCCCTGCACGACCCGCATGTGGGCGGTCGTTCGGCCCATCGTCGACCGTGCAGGCAGCGATGCCGTGCAAACGGTCGATATCGATGTGTGCGACGACAACGGCGTGCCGTGCCTGCGATTCAGGAGGCTTGGTCTGAGGGTGTTGAATCCCCCGTCCACGGATGGTTTTGCCCGCGATGCGAACGCCATGGACACGATAAGCCAAGGAAAGGACTACCCGGTGAATGATTCAGTACCGCAGCCGGCGCCACTGCCGCCGAAGGAAAAGGTTGTCGCGCTGATCGCAAACGATGCGTCGGACGATGACGTGTTGAACGATATCCGGGAACGAGCCACCCGCTACTTCGTACGTTTCCTGTCGACGACACTGAAGCTGCCGACCCACAGGATCGATCCACGGGCGCAGATGGAAACCTATGGCATCGATTCCCTCCTGGTGCTCGACTTGACGCGCGCCCTAGAGAAGCAATTCGGTCCACTGCCAAAAACGCTGTTCTTCGAATATCAGACCATTGCCGCATTGAGCGGATACTTCGTGCAGCATCATCATGCCGCTATGGCTGCGTTGCTGGGTGAAAGCCGCGTCGTCGCGGCCGCCGTGTCCGTGCCTTCGGCGATCAGGATCGATAAACCTGCATCCGTATCGATGAGCCGCCGGTCGCGCTATGAGACGCGCCGCCGGACAGGCAAGGATGCCGGTGGCGACATCGGTGAGATTGCCATTATTGGCGTGGCCGGACGCTATCCGCAGGCAGGCAACCTCGAACAGTTCTGGGCCAACCTGAGCCAGGGCAAGGACAGCATTACCGAGATCCCATCGGAACGCTGGGATCACACGCTTTATTACGACGAAGACCGTAACAAGCCCGGCAAGACCTATGGAAAATGGGGCGGCTTCATCGATGGCGTCGACCTGTTCGATCCGCTGTTCTTCAACATCTCGCCGCGCGAAGCGGAGTTGATGGATCCGCAGGAACGGCTGTTCCTCGAATGCGTGCACGCCACGCTGGAAGACGCGGGCTACACCCGCGACAACGTGGCCGAGGACAGCAACGTCGGTGTGTTCGTCGGCGTGATGTACGAGGAATATCAGCTGTACGGTGCCCAGGAACAGGCAAGGGGACGGGCTATTGCCGTACCGGGTCATCCGGCATCGATCGCGAACCGGATTTCGTACTTCTGCAATTTCAACGGTCCGAGCATGGCGCTGGACACCATGTGCTCGTCGTCGCTGACGGCGATTCATCTGGCTTGCCAGAGCCTGCAACGCGGTGGCTGCGCGGTCGCGGTCGCGGGCGGCGTGAACGTGTCGGTGCACCCGAACAAGTACCTGATGCTGGCCCAAGGCAAGTTCATTTCCGGCAAGGGTCGCTGCGAGAGTTTCGGCGAGGGTGGCGAAGGCTACGTGCCCGGTGAGGGCGTCGGTGCCGTGCTGCTCAAACCACTGGCGCAAGCGAAGGCCGATGGGGATCACATCTATGGCGTGATCAAGGCCACCGCGATCAACCACGGCGGCAAGACCAACGGCTATACGGTGCCGAACCCTAACGCGCAGGCCAAGGTGATCGAGCGCGCGTTGCGCGAGGGTGGCATCGATGCCCGCGCGGTGAGCTACGTGGAAGCCCACGGTACCGGCACGAGTCTGGGCGATCCGATCGAGATCGCGGGACTGTCCAAGGCATTCCGCGGCTGGACGCAGGACACCCAGTTCTGCGCCATCGGCTCGGCCAAATCGAATATCGGGCATTGCGAGAGCGCGGCGGGTATCGCTGGGGTGACCAAGGTGCTGCTGCAGATGAAGCACCGGCAATTGGTGCCGAGTCTGCATTCGAGCGTACTGAACCCGAACATCGACTTCGCCGGTACGCCGTTCGTCGTGCAGCAGGAACTCGCGCCGTGGCCGCGGCCGATGCTGGACCAGCGGGAATTGCCAAGAATCGCGGGCATTTCGTCGTTCGGTGCGGGCGGTGCGAACGCGCATGTACTGATCGAGGAATACATCCAGCCAGCGATGACGGCTGCAATCCTGACCGGTCCCGCCATGGTATTGCTGTCGGCGCGCGACGATGAGCGGCTGCGCGAGCAGGTTCAATCGCTATTGGCGATCCTCGCTACGCCGGAAACGGAGCCGGATATTCAACTGGCCGATCTGGCGTACACGCTGCAGGTCGGACGCGAAGCCATGGAAGAGCGGCTCGCGCTGGTGGTGAGCACCCTATCCGAGCTGCGCGAGAAACTGAGCGCCTATGCCGCCGGTGAGACCGCGATCGATGAGCTGTACCGTGGTCAGGTCAAACGCAATAAAGACACACTGGCCGCTCTGTCCGGCGACGACGATATCGCCGCCGCCGTCGAGTCATGGATCGCCAAGGGCAAGTTCGGCAAGTTGCTCGATCTGTGGGTGAAGGGTCTGGCCTTCGACTGGCAGCGCCTGTACGGCGCCAACCGGCCACATCGCATCAGCCTGCCCACGTATCCGTTTGCCCGCGAGCGCTATTGGATCGAACTATCAACCCCGCAGTCGATGGCCACGTCAGCGGCGGGAGGGATATTGCATCCGCTACTGCATCGCAATACCTCCAGTTTCTCGGTGCAGCGTTTCAGCTCCCATTTCAGCGGCGAAGAGTTCTTCCTCGCCGATCACGTGGTGCAGGGCGTACGTATTCTTCCGGGTGTCGCCCAACTGGAGATGGCGCGACGCGCAGTCAGCGAAGCGATCGAAGAGGATTGCACCCTGCAATTGAAGAACATTGCATGGACGCGGCCGGTGGCTGCCGGCGTGGACGGAGTCGACCTGCATATCGCACTGGTTCCGCAAGACGATGGCGACATCGGCTTCGAGATCTACCGGGACGCCGATGACGGCGAAACCGTGACGTATAGCCGGGGCTCGGCGATCGTTGTCGCGGATGCGGAGTCTGGCGAAACGGTAGTGCACGATCTTTCCGCCTTGCGTCGGCAGTGCACGACGTCCTATTTGAGTGCGGCGCAATGCTATGCCCGGTTCGAACGGATGGGCCTGCACTACGGCCCGGGATTTCAGGGGCTGAGCGAGCTATTCGTCGGGCCGCAGCGAGTCCTGGCACGGATCACGTTACCCACTTCGGCGAAGATGGATGGCTACGCGCTGCATCCCGGTCTTCTGGACGCAGCGCTGCAAGCCACTCTTGGGCTGATTCAAACGACTGACGATATGGACGGGCAGCCGCTGTTGTTGCCCATCGCGCTAGGATCGCTGGAGGTTTTTGCACCTTGCACCGCCGCCATGTGGGCCTTCGTGCGTCACAGCACCGGAAGCACGGCAGCCGATACATCGCAGACGATCGATATCGATCTCTGCGACGAAACAGGCGCGGTATGCGTTCGCTTCAACCAGCTCGAGTTGCGGGCATCGACGGTTATCGCCGAACCCGGCATGGCGTTGCAGACCTTGCTGACGACTCCTGTATGGGAAGCCAAGCCTGTCGCAACCGATAGCGTCGCGAGCCCCGTGTTCGCACGGCACCTGGTGATGTTGTGCGGACTCGATGTGCCAGGCGCGGATGGCGTGCAGGCGCAGATGCCTGGCGTCGTCTGCGTGGCCTTTGCCGCGGATCGGGATCTGGCATATGCCTATGAATCCGCAGCCGGCACTTTGCTGGAACATATCCAGTCGCTGAGCAGCCAGCCGGGACAGCACCTGATTCAGGTGGTCGTGCCGGGGCAGGGGATAGATCAGACCATGGCAGGCCTGGGCGGCATGCTGCGCACCGCGCAGCTGGAAAATCCGCGCATCGTCGGTCAGGTCATCCGCATCGAAACCGGTCAGGATGTCGTACAGGCGTTGCTGGAAAACCGTGAAGGCAACGCGCAACACGTGCGTTACGTCGACGGCGAACGCCAGATCGGCGGTTGGGCCGAACGTCCGTCGACACCGGATGTCGTGTCGCCGTGGAAGGCGCAGGGTGTGTACCTGATCACCGGCGGCGCGGGCGGTCTGGGCCTGATCTTCGCTCGCGATATCGCGCGTCAGGCCAGGGGCACCACGTTGATCCTGACCGGGCGTTCGCCGCTGACCGATGCAACGCAGGCCGCACTCGCCGAACTCGAAGCGCTGGGCGCGACGGCGCAATACCGCCAGCTCGACGTGGGCGATCGCGACGCTGTGATGCAGTTGGTGCACGGCGTTGCCGAAGTCTTCGGCGGCCTGCACGGCATCGTCCACAGTGCGGGGGTCCTGCGCGACAGTTTCATCATCCGGAAGACCCGGGAGGCATTGCACGACGTGCTGCGCGCCAAAGTGGCCGGCACTCTCCACCTCGACGAGGCCAGCCGGGAACTGGCGCTCGACTGCTTCATCTGCTTCTCGTCTGTTTCAGGTGCGCTCGGTAATGTGGGACAGGCCGACTACGCGGCAGCGAACGCCTTCATGGATACGTTCGCGCACTACCGCAGCGATCTGGTGACCAAGGGCCTGCGCCACGGACGCACGCTATCCGTGAACTGGCCGCTATGGGCCGAAGGCGGCATGCAGGTCGATGCCGCCACGCGCCGATACCTGCTGCAGGAAACCGGCATGACGCCTCTGCGTAGTGCCAGCGGTTGTGCGGCATTGGTACAGGCCATCTCGAGCGGGCTGCCTCAGGTGCTGGTGGCCGAAGGTGTAATAGACCGGCTGAAAGCAACCTTGTTGAAAGATATGCCGGTGAAGCCGGCCGTCGTGGTGGCCGAGGTGGATCGTGCCGAGCCGATGGCTGAAGACTTGCGCGAAAAGACGATACGCCATCTGGTCCGGCTGCTATCGGCCACGCTTAAACTGCCGCCGCACAAAATCGATGCGAACGCGCCACTGGAAGCCTATGGCATCGATTCCGTCCTGGTCATGGACCTGACTCTCAAACTGGAAAAATCCTTCGGATCATTGCCAAAGACACTGTTTTTCGAATACCAGACCATCGCGGCGCTGGCCGACTATTTCCTGCAATCCTGGCGCGCCGAGCTGATTGAGCTGTTCGGTGAAAGAACCGCCGTCCCGGCGCCGGCCGTCTTGGCAAGACCCCATGGCGACAGGAAGGTCGTACAGGCGATCCATCGCCGTTCGCGTTTCGAGTTGCGCGGTACCGATCCCGGCATCAGTGAAATCGCGATCGTCGGTGTGGCCGGACGCTATCCGCAGGCAGGCAACCTGGAACAGTTCTGGGCCAACCTGAGCCACGGCAAGGACAGCATTACCGAGATCCCATCGGAACGCTGGGATCACACGCTTTATTACGACGAAGACCGTAACAAGCCCGGCAAGACCTATGGAAAATGGGGCGGCTTCATCGATGGCGTCGACCTGTTCGATCCGCTGTTCTTCAACATTTCGCCGCGCGAAGCGGAGTTGATGGATCCGCAGGAACGGCTGTTCCTCGAATGCGTGCACGCCACGCTGGAAGACGCGGGCTACACCCGCGACAACGTGGCCGAGGACAGCAACGTCGGTGTGTTCGTCGGCGTCATGTACGAGGAGTACCAACTGTACGGCGCGCAAGAGCAGGCGCGGGGACGCTCCCTCGCCATACCCGGCAGCCCGGCATCGATCGCGAACCGGATTTCGTACTTCTGCAATTTCAACGGTCCGAGCATGGCGCTGGACACCATGTGCTCGTCGTCGCTGACGGCGATTCATCTGGCTTGCCAGAGCCTGCAACGCGGTGGCTGCGCGGTCGCGGTCGCGGGCGGCGTGAACGTGTCGGTGCACCCGAACAAGTACCTGATGCTGGCCCAAGGCAAGTTCATTTCCGGCAAGGGTCGCTGCGAGAGTTTCGGCGAGGGTGGCGAAGGCTACGTGCCCGGTGAGGGCGTCGGTGCCGTGCTGCTCAAACCACTGGCGCAAGCGAAGGCCGATGGGGATCACATCTATGGCGTGATCAAGGCCACCGCGATCAACCACGGCGGCAAGACCAACGGCTATACGGTGCCGAACCCTAACGCGCAGGCCAAGGTGATCGAGCGCGCGTTGCGCGAGGGTGGCATCGATGCCCGCGCGGTGAGCTACGTGGAAGCCCACGGTACCGGCACGAGTCTGGGCGATCCGATCGAGATCGCGGGACTGTCCAAGGCATTCCGCGGCTGGACGCAGGACACCCAGTTCTGCGCCATCGGCTCGGCCAAATCGAATATCGGGCATTGCGAGAGCGCGGCGGGTATCGCTGGGGTGACCAAGGTGCTGCTGCAGATGAAGCACCGGCAATTGGTGCCGAGTCTGCATTCGAGCGTACTGAACCCGAACATCGACTTCGCCGGTACGCCGTTCGTCGTGCAGCAGGAACTCGCGCCGTGGCCGCGGCCGATGCTGGACCAGCGGGAATTGCCAAGAATCGCGGGCATTTCGTCGTTCGGTGCGGGCGGTGCGAATGCCCATGTGGTGATCGAGGAATACATTGCGCCGATCGTTTCGCACGCAGCGAGCGGCCCGGCGTTGATCGTGTTGTCGGCACGCCATGAAGACCGGCTGCGCGAACAGGTGCAGTTGTTGTTGGCAGCTATCGCGACGAATGCGGATATCGCACTGGCCGATCTGGCGTACACGCTGCAAGTCGGACGAGAAGCCATGGAGGAACGGCTCGCGCTGGCGGTGAACTCGCTATCCGAGCTGCGCGAAAAGCTGGGCGCCTATGCCACCGGTGAGACCGTCATTGACGAGCTGTATCGCGGTCAGGTCAAACGGAACAAAGATGCATTGGCCGCTCTGGCCGGCGACGAGGACATGGGTACCATCGTCGAGGCATGGATCGCTAAGGGCAAGTTCGGCAAGCTGCTCGACCTGTGGGTCAAAGGCCTCGCCTTCGACTGGCAACGTCTGTACGGCGCCGATCGGCCACGTCGCATCAGTCTGCCGACCTATCCGTTCGCCCGCGAGCGCTATTGGATACAGACCAGTCAAGGACAGGCGGTCATCTCGTCCGGCAACGGCGAAGCGCTACATCCGCTGCTACATCGCAATACCTCGGACGTCGCCGGGCTGCGCTTCAGCACGCACCTGAGCGGGGAAGAATTCTTCCTCGCCGATCACGTGGTGCAAGGCGCACGGGTTCTGCCGGGCGTCGCACAACTGGAGATGGCGCGCCGTGCGGTCGGTGAAGTGATCGGCGAAACGGTTCATATCGCATTGAACGATGTGGTGTGGGTGCGTCCGGTCGTGGTGGGCGCCAATGGGCTGACACTGCATATCGCGCTCCACCCCGAGGAAGCCGGCGACGTAAGCTTCGAAATGTATAGCGAAGGCGAAGACGGCGTAGCCGTGGTGCATAGCCGGGGCGTGGCCCTGACCGTTGCGATGGAAGCTCCGGACGCATCCGCGACCCACGATCTGGCGACATTGCGCGAGCAATGCATGCAGGCAAACTATGATGCGCAAGCGTGCTATGCCCGCTTCGAACAGATGGGCTTGCACTATGGCCCGGGATTCCAGGGTCTGAGCGAACTGTTCGTGGGGGCGCGGCAAGTTCTGGCGCGTATCACGCTACCTGCGTCTGTGCGGATGGATGGCTACGTGCTGCATCCCAGTTTGCTGGATGCGGCGCTGCAAGCGACGCTGGGCCTGCAACTGGGTACGGCGGCGGACGTAACGCTGATGCTGCCTTTTGCATTGGGTGCCCTTGAAGTGGTGAGGCCATGCACGACCGCCATGTGGGCCGTCGTCCGGCACAGCGCCGGCAGCCAGACAGGCGACGCAGTACAGCGGCTCGATATCGATCTGTGCGATGAGCGCGGTGCGGTATGCGTGCGCTTCAGGCAGTTCAGCCTGAGACCGTCGACGGCGAGCGCCACGCGCAGCGAATCCGAACCGACGGTACCGATGGCCGTGCCTGACGGAGGTATCCAGACGCTGCTGCTTCGCCCGGAATGGACGGCGCAGCCTGCCGCGATCAATGGCTCCGCGGACCGCGCGTTCGCAAGGCACCTGCTGCTGGTATGTGGAATCGACGCAGTAGACGCGGATCGCATTCAGGCGCACTTGCCGGGCGCGGTCTGTCTGACCATTCCCGCAAATCGGGATATGGCGCAGTGCTATGAATCTGCCGCTGGCATGCTTCTGGAACAGATCCAGTCGCTGGGCAGTCAGAGCGGTAGGCACCTGATCCAGATAGTGGTACCGAGTTGGGGTACAGGCCAGGCCATGGCGGGACTGGGCGGCATGTTGCGCACGGCGCAGTTGGAAAATCCGCGCCTCGTCGGTCAGGTCATCCGCGTCGAAAGCGGTCAGGACATCGTGCAGGCGCTGCTGGAAAACCGCGACGGTAACGCGCAGCAAGTACGTTACGTCCACGGCGAGCGCCAGATCGGCGGCTGGGCCGAACGCACGGCGACGCCGGAAGCCGCCTCGCCGTGGAAAGCGCACGGCGTGTACCTGATCACCGGTGGCGCCGGCGGACTGGGTTTGATCTTCGCCCGCGACATCGCGCGTCAGGCCCGGAACGCCGTGCTGATCCTGACCGGCCGATCGGCGCCGAACGAAGGCATTCAGGCCAACATCCGCCATCTGGAAACCCTTGGGGCCGTGGTGCGATACCACGCAGTCGACGTCAGCGATGCCGCCGCCCTGACGCAACTGGTGCACAGTATTCCGGAAGAGTTCGAAAGTCTGGACGGTATCATTCACAGTGCCGGCGTGGTACGCGACAGCTTCATCGCCAGGAAGACCCGGCAACAACTGCACGACGTGTTCAGCGCCAAGGTGGCCGGTACGCTGAATCTCGACGACGCCAGCCGCGACATGGCGCTCGACTGCTTCATCTGCTTCTCGTCCATCGCCGGCGCGGTAGGAAATGTGGGGCAGGCCGACTATGCGGCGGCCAATGCGTTCATGGATGCCTTCGCACACCATCGCGCGGATTTGGTGGCACAAGGACAGCGCCACGGGAACACGCTGTCGGTGAACTGGCCGCTGTGGGACGAAGGCGGCATGCAGGCGGATGCGGCGACACGCACGATGCTGATCCAGCAACTGGGCATGCATGCGTTGTCCACCGATAGCGGGGTGCTGGCCTTGCGACAGGCGATGGCGAGTGGGCTGAATCAGTTGCTGGTGGTGGCGGGCGACGCGGCTCGCATCCGCCAGGTAGTGCTGGGCAAGTCACCTGAAACAACAGCGGTAGTGCCCACAACTCACGACGACCAGACGTTCCCCGAACACATCTTGCAGGATCGCGTGAAACGGGTACTGGTAGGAATGGTGTCGTCGCTGATCAAGGTCAAGCCGGAGGATATCGACGGCGAAACGACCCTGAGCGAATACGGTTTCGATTCGGTATCGCTGACCGAATTCGGCAACGCGTTGAACCAGCACTACCGGCTCGAACTGAAGCCGACGATCTTCTTCGAGTACCCGACGCTCGACGGTCTGGCCGGCCATCTGGTGCACGAGTACCCGACGGCGCTGGTACCGCAGTTTGCAATGGCAACCGGTGCCGCACCAGCGGTCATGGCACCGGCGCCCGAGCGCTCCCGTGTACGGGGGCGGAGCCATTTCAGTATGACAACGGCAAGCCGGAGTCAGGCGATCGACGAACCGGTCGCGATCATCGGCATGAGCGGGCAGTTCCCGCAGGCGCGAGACATCGATGCCTTCTGGCGCAACCTGCGCGACGGCAAGGATTGCATCGGCGAGATTCCGCCCGAGCGCTGGGATTGGCGGGCGTGGCACGGCGACCCGCTACGCGAAGAGAACAAGACCAATATCCGATGGGGCGGCTTCATCGACGGCGTGGACGAATTCGATCCGATGTTCTTCGGCATCTCGCCCAAAGAAGCGGAACTGATGGATCCGCAACAGCGTCTGATGATGACTCACGTCTGGAAGGCACTGGAAGATGCCGGCTATGCCGGACCAGCGCTGTCCGGCAGCGACACGGCCATCTATGTCGGCACCGGAGCAACCGGCTACGGCACGCTGCTCAATCGCGCCAATCTGGGAGGGGAAGCCTATGCCTCGACGGGCGGGGTGCCTTCGGTCGGTCCCAACCGCATCAGCTATCTGCTCAATTGGCACGGCCCGAGCGAGCCGGTGGAAACGGCTTGTTCCAGTTCGCTGATTGCGCTGCGGCGCGGCGTGGCGGCCATCCGGAATGGCGAATCGTCCATCGCCATCGTTGGCGGCGTGAACACGATTGTGACACCGGAAGCACATATCAGCTTCAACAAGGCCGGGATGCTGAGCGAAGACGGTCGTTGCAAGACGTTCTCCAGCGAAGCCAACGGCTACGTACGCGGCGAAGGCGTCGCGATGCTGGTGTTGAAGGCGTTGTCCGCCGCCGAGCGCGATGGCGACCATATCTACGGACTGGTGCGCGGCACGGCGGAGAATCACGGCGGCCGCGCCAACTCGCTGACCGCGCCCAATCCGACGGCGCAGGCCGCAGTGGTCCGAAAGGCCCACCAGCAGGCGGGTATCGATCCGCGCACCGTGACTTACATCGAGGCGCATGGCACCGGTACGCCGCTGGGCGATCCGGTGGAGATCAATGGCCTGAAGGCCGCGTTCAAAGAGCTGTACGCGGCGACGGGCGAGAGCGACGTGGCGGCAGCGCACTGCGGGCTGGGTTCGGTCAAGACGAATATCGGCCATCTCGAACTGGCCGCCGGTGTGGCGGGTGTGATCAAGGTCTTGCTGCAGATGAAGCACAAGACGCTGGTGAAGAGTCTGCACAGCGATAGCCTTAATCCGTACATCGACTTGAACGGCAGTCCGTTCTATGTGGTGCAGGAAGCACGCGAATGGACAGCGGTACGCGATGCGCGCGGACAGGCCGTGCCGCGCCGCGCCGGCGTGAGCTCGTTCGGTTTCGGTGGAGTGAATGCGCATGTCGTGCTGGAGGAATACATCCCGTCGGCGACGACGACTTCTGTCGCAAGCGGCCCGGCCGCTGTGGTGCTATCGGCGCGCAACGACGAGCAGCTGCGCGAACAGGCACAACAGCTGTTGGCATTTGTCTCTTCGCCGGAAGAAGTCCGACTGGCCGATCTCGCTTATACGCTTCAGGTCGGACGCGAGCCGATGGAGGAACGACTGGGTCTCGTGGCCGGCTCACTCGCCGAACTGCACGACAAACTGACGCACTTCCTTGCTGGCGACAGCATGGACGAGCTCTATCGCGGACAGGTCAGGCGCAACAAAGACGCGATGGCCATGTTCTCGGCCGACGAAGACACGGCCCAGACCGTTCGCAACTGGATCGAGAACGGCCAGTTCGGCGAACTGCTCGACCTGTGGGTAAAGGGATACGATCTCGACTGGAACAGCCTCTATGGCAACCACAAGCCCAACCGAGTCCCTCTGCCGGGCTATCCCTTCGCGCGCGAGAAGTACTGGGTTTCCGGTGGCATGGCTTCGCGCTCGAACGTACCGGTTTCCGGCGATATGCATCGCGTGCTGCATCCCTTACTGCATCGCAATACATCGGACCTGTCGGGACAGCGTTTCAGCAGCCGCTTCCATGGCGAGGAATTCTTCTTCGCCGATCATCGTGTTGAAGATATGCGCGTGCTTCCGGGTGTGGCCCAACTCGAAATGGCGCTCGCCGCCGCACGCGAAGCGACGCATCTGGATAGCGGTTTATCGCTGAGCAAGGTGATGTGGGCACGGCCCGTGGTCGCGGGAGCGACGGGACTCACCCTGCATCTGGCGCTTCACCCGGAACAGGGCGGAGCGATCCGGTACGAAATCTACAGCGACACCGGGGAGAAGGCCGCCGTATACGGCCAGGGAACCGTACTGACGGTAGCGAATACCACCGATATCGGAGCCTGCCACGATCTGGACGCACTGCGCGAGCAATGCGTTATGGCGCATCTCGGCACCGCGCAATGTTATGCCCTGCTCGAACAGAAAGGCCTGCGTTACGGACCGGGCTTCCGCGGCCTGAACGACGTATTCGTCGGTCAGGGGCAGGTCCTGGCGCAAATAACGTTACCTGTATCCGTAGCGTCGTCGCTGGACCAGTACGTTCTGCATCCGAGCTTGCTCGATGCTGCCTTGCAAGCATCGCTGGGTCTTCAGATAGCGACAGCGGGAGCAAGTGCACCGCTGCTTGCATTGCCGTTCGCGCTCGAAACGCTGGACGTCCTGGCACCTTGCACGAGCCACATGTGGGCGATCGTGCGCTATAGCGAAGGCACGTCCGCCGGCGATGCGGTCCAGAAAATCGATATCGACTTGTGCGACCGGACAGGTCTTGTCTGCGTCCGCATCAGGCAATTCAGTTTGCGCATTTTCGATCCCAAGCCCACACGCGACACGAACATTGACCGGATCACTTCTGACATGGCCGATTTGACGGGCGTTACCCCTTCCAGCAACCGGAAGACCGACGAGGCACAAGCAGGCCTCGCCGTGAATACGCTGTTGCGTGAAAAGAGCATCGCGCAGTTCAAGAAGCTGATAGGAAAAGGCATCAAGTTGCCCGTCGACGCCATCGAGGCGAACGTCAACTTCGAAAAGTACGGCATCGATTCGATCCTCGTCATGGAACTGACCCATGCCTTGCGCGATGTATTCGGTGCCGACAACGTCGGTACGACGTTGCTCTTCGAACACCAGAACATCGAGAGCCTCGTCGAGCATTTCATCCGGACCGACGCCGAGGCATTGATGCGTTGGACGGGACTGGATGTTGTCGTCGCTTCCAACGGAACGCGTACGACGAGCCAGATATCGGTACTCCCTCCCGCGATGGGCGAGGAAAATCGCATCCGTGCGGACGAAGGCGTATATAAAGTGGCCCCCACGATGGCGAGCATACCGGCGACCGCACCCCGTTTCGACGTGGCGATCGTCGGCCTGTCCGGACGCTACCCCGGCGCTGCCGATGTCGATCAGTTCTGGGACAACCTGGCTGCGGGTCGCAACTGCATTTCGGAAGTGCCGCCCGAGCGTTGGGACAACAGCAGGTTCTTCGACGAGCGTAAGCATCAACCCGGAAAGACCTATACCCGGTGGGCAGGTCTGCTGGACGATGTGGATTGCTTCGATCGCCTGTTCTTCAATATCACGCCGCGCGAAGCACAGCTGATCGGCCCGCAGGAGCGGCTGTTCATGCAGGAGGTGCATGCAAGCATCGAAGATGCCGGCTACACGCCTGAAAGTGTGAGCCAGAGCAGAAAGATCGGCCTGTTTGTCGGCGTCATGAATGAGAATTACGCGACTGGCGTGCGCTTCTGGTCGATCGCCAATCGCGTGTCCTATGCGTTCAATTTCCAGGGCCCCAGCATGGCGGTCGATACCGCGTGCTCGTCCTCGCTGACGGCGGTGCACCTGGCCATCGAAAGCCTGCGTAGCGGCGACAGTGACGTGGCCGTTGCCGGTGGCGTGAATCTGATCGTCGCACCGGCCCATCTGATCGATCTGTCCTCGATGGGGATGCTGTCCAGCGGCGACAAGTGCAAGTCGTTTGCCGCCGACGGCGATGGGTTCGTGGACAGCGAGGCGGTGGGAGCGCTCGTGCTCAAGCCGCTTCATCGCGCGGTTGCCGATGGCGACCATATCTATGGCGTGATCAAGGGTAGTGCGATCAATTCGGGCGGCAAGACCAACAGCTATATGGTGCCCAACCCGAATATGCAGGCGCAGTTGGTGAGCGACGCCCTGCAACGCGCCGGTGTCGATGCGCGCGCCGTCAGCTATGTGGAAGCGCAGGGTACCGGCAGTAACCTGGGCGACCCGATCGAGATCGCCGGGCTGTCCAGGGCATTCCGGAAGGGAACGCAGGACAAGCAGTACTGCGCCATCGGATCGGCCAAGTCGAACGTCGGACATAGCGAGAGTGCAAGCGGATTCGTGGGGATCAGCAAGGTATTGATGCAGATGAAGCATCGGATCCTGGTGCCGAGTCTGCATGCGGAAACGCTAAATCCGAACATTAAATTTGCCGACACTCCCTTTGTCGTGCAGCAGGTATTGGCGCCCTGGCTGCGTCCGCTGCTGGAACTTGGCGGTCAACGGCGCGAATTTCCGAGAATCGCAGGGGTTTCCTCGTTTGGCGCGGGCGGTGCGAATGCCCATGTGGTGATCGAGGAATACATCGCGCCGCCCGTCGCAGATCAGGCTTCGACGCAGCCGATCCATGGCCCGGCCATGGTCGTGCTGTCGGCACGCAATCGGGAAAGGCTGCAGGAGCAAGTGCAACGGCTGCTGGCCGCGATCGCGCCGACACGCGTCGCCGCCGACCTGACGCTGGCCAATGTGGCTTACACCCTGCAAGTTGGCCGCGAAGCGATGGAAGAGCGGCTGGCCCTGCTGGTTGATTCGCTCGACGACTTGCGACGGAAGTTGACGGCCTGCGCCGCTGGCACCGTCGACGTCGACGTCGAGGGCGTCTGGCGCGGTCAGGTCAAACGCAATGCCTTGGCGATGCTTTCGGACGACGAGGACATGAACGTGACGGTCCAGGCGTGGGTCGCCAAGGGCAAGTTCGGCAAGCTGCTCGATCTGTGGGTCAAGGGCTTCACCTTCGACTGGAACGTTTTATACGTGACAGCCAGCAGCCACCCCCGTCGCATCAGTCTGCCCACCTATCCATTCGCGCGGGAACGCTACTGGACCGATGTCCGTTATCCGGATAGTCCGGAAGCGTTCGCAGTCGCAGGCCAGGGGACGCCGATCGTGCGACGTGACGCCATGGCGCCGGTCGCGCCGACGGCCGACGCATCTATTAAGGCGGCCAGTCACGAACAAGCGATGACCCGTATCTGGCAGGAACTGTTCGGCCGTCCGTCGGTGGATATCGACGACGACTTCTTCGAGCTGGGCGGACATTCCTTGCTGGCGACGCAGCTGGCATCCCGGATTCGCGCCGAATTCGGAATCGAAGTGCCGGTGGGCACCATCTTCGAAGCGCCGACCGTGGCGTCGCTCGTCCAGAGAATGAAGCTGATCGCTCCCGTATCGGGAACACCGGGCGAACAGGAGATGGTGTTGGCAATACAGCCCATCTCGCGGGATGCGCCGCTGTCGTTGTCGTTCGCCCAGCAGCGCCTGTGGTTTCTCGATCAGTACGAGTCGCGGCGCGAGGTATATAACATCCCGGCCGCCGTGCGCCTGACCGGACATCTCAGCGTGGATGCGCTGGCCCGCACGCTCAACGAGATCGTGCGCCGTCACGACGTCCTGCGCACTTCGTTTGCGATCGTTGGCGATGAGCCCGTGCAAATCGTCGCGCCGGCATGGACGCTGCCGCTGGAAGTCACCGACCTGAGCGGCTTGCCGTCCACGGCACGTGAGGCACAGGCACGCCTTCTCCAGCAGGACGAAGCGAGCAAACCCTTCGATCTCACCGCCGGTCCTTTGATCCGTTTCCGTCTGGTCCGGCTTGCCGGCGAAGAACACGTTCTGCTCCTGACGATCCACCATATCGTCTCGGATGGCTGGTCCATGGGCATCGTGGTGCGGGAAGTGGCCGCCTTGTACCGGTCTTTCTTGCAAGGCCAGCCGTCGCCCTTGCCGGAACTACCGATTCAGTACGCGGACTTCGCCCATTGGCAGCGGCAGTGGCTGAGCGGGGACGTCCTGGAGCGGCAGCTGAGCTACTGGAAACGGCAACTGGCCGATAGCCCGCCCCTGTTGACGCTGCCCACGGACCGGCCGCGGCCGGCGTTGTCCGATCACAGCGGGGCCACGTTGCCGTTCGCCTTACCGGCGACGCTGGTCGCGCGCCTGCAAGCGCTCGGTCACCAGACGCAAAGCACGCTGTTCATGACGCTGTGTGCCGCGTTCAATGTCTTGCTGGCACGTTACGCCGGACAAAGCGATATCTGCATCGGCACCCCGATCGCCAATCGCAACCGCACCGAAATCGAGCATCTGATCGGCTTCTTCGTCAACACGCTGGTCCTGCGCACGACGGTCGATCCGCAGCGCGATTTCCACCACCTGCTGCAACAAGTGCGACAGCACACGCTCGATGCGTATGCCCATCAGGATGTGCCGTTCGAGCAACTGGTCGAGGCCCTTCAGCCGGAACGGCACACCAGCTATACGCCGTTGTTCCAGGTAATGCTGGTCCTGCAGAACATGCCGATGGACGAGCTGGCCTTGCCGGGTCTGTCGATGAATGTGCTGGACAGCGAGAGCGTGACGGCGAAGTTCGACCTCACGTTGACCCTGACCGAGGGCAGGGAAGGGCTGCAGGGCGGTTTCGAATACAGCACCGAGCTGTTCGAGGCGCGCACGATCGAACGGCTGGCCGGGCACTTCACCGCACTGTTGCAGGCGATCGTGGCCGATCCGGGCATGCCTGTCGGCGAGCTGACCATGCTCTCTGACGACGAACGCCACCAGCTGCTGCACACGTTCAACGCCACCGCCACGGTCTATCCGAACGGCACGCAAACGCTGCACCAGCTGTTCGAAGCCCAGGTCCGGCGCAGCCCGGACCATCCCGCCGTGGTCTTCGACGGCGTCTCGTTGAGCTACGCCGAACTCAACGCGCAAGCCAATCGCCTGGCCCGTCATCTGCGCGGTCTGGGCGTCGGACCGGACACACTGGTCGGGCTGTGCGTCGAGCGCTCGCTGGCGATGATCGTCGGGCTGTACGGCATCCTGAAAGCCGGCGGTGCTTACGTGCCGCTCGATCCGGCCTATCCGCCGGAACGGCTGGCGACGATCGTCGCCGATGCCCGACCCGTCGTGATCCTCACGCAACGGCATGTGCGCGATGCATTGCCGGACCGGCCGGTGTTCTGCCTCGACAGCGAGGCCGACGTGCTGCATGCCTATGGGGAAGACAACCTCGACCATCAGACCCAGCCGGGCAACCTGGCGTACGTGATCTACACCTCCGGCTCGACCGGCACGCCCAAGGGCGTGGGTATCGACCAGCAAGGCATCGTCAATCGCCTGCAATGGATGCAGGAAGCCTATCCGCTGAGCGCCGCCGACCGGGTCTTGCAGAAGACCCCCTTCAGCTTCGACGTGTCGGTCTGGGAGTTTTTCTGGCCGCTGATCGAAGGGGCGACGCTGGTGGTCGCCCGACCCGGCGGGCATCAGGACGTGGCCTATCTGGCCGGGTTGATCGATGCCCAATGCATCACCACGCTGCATTTCGTGCCGCCGATGCTGGAGGTGTTCCTCAACGAAGCGGCGGCCGGTTGCGGTCAGTCGTTGCGGCAGGTCATGTGCAGCGGGCAGGCACTGCCGCTGGAATTGCAGCAGCGCTTCTTTGCGACCTGGGATCACGTCGCGCTGCATAACCTGTACGGCCCGACCGAAGCCTCGGTCGATGTCACGTACTGGCCGTGCTCGAAAGACAGCGCGCTGACCTGCGTGCCGATCGGCCAGCCTATCGCGAACATCCAGATCCATCTCCTCGATGAGGCGCTTCACCCGGTGCCGGTGGGGGTGGTCGGGCATCTGTATATCGCCGGTATCGGTCTGGCCCGTGGCTACATCAACCGTCCCGATCTGACCGCGCAAAGCTTCATCCCGAACCCGTTCAGTGTCGCGCCCGGAGCGCGGATGTATCGCTCGGGCGATCTGGCCCGGTACCTGCCGGACGGGCAGATCGAGTATCTGGGCCGCAGCGACCATCAGGTCAAAATCCGCGGTCTGCGTATCGAGCTGGGCGAAATCGAATCGACGCTGGGTACGCTGGACGCCGTACGCGATGTCGTCGTGCTGGCCCGGCCGGACGAGCGGCATATCCCACGACTGGTGGCCTATCTGGTGGCGCACGACGGACAGGTATTGCCCGAAACGGCAACCCTGCGTACGGCGTTGCTGCAAACGCTGCCCGATTACATGGTGCCCGAGTATTTCATCGCGCTCGACGCCATGCCGTTGACCCGCAACGGCAAGGTCGACCGCGCCGCGCTGCCGGCACCGGACAGGGTGCAGAACGATACGATACATGTGGCGCCACGTACCCCTACCGAACAGATCGTCGCCGACATCTGGACCGATGTCCTGAAACTGGACAAGGTCAGTGTGTTCGACGATTTCTTCAGACTGGGCGGTCATTCGCTGCTCGCTATCGCTCTTATCGAACGGATGCGTCGCGTGGAGCTATCGGTCGATATCAAGACGTTCTTCGTCGAACCGACCGTGGCGGCGCTGGCCCTGGCTACGGAAAAGGGTGGCGGCAACATCGTCGTACCCGCCAACGGCATTCCGGAAGGAAGTACGCATATCACGCCGGACATGGTCACGCTGGCAACGCTAAGCGGTGCGGACATTGCCAGGATCGTCGGCAGCGTGCCGGGCGGCGCGGCCAATATTCAGGACATCTATCCGTTGTCGCCGGCGCAGGAAGGCCTTCTGTTCCATCACCTGATGGCGGAAGAACGCGACGCCTATGTGATGGAAATGCTTCTGGCGTTCGAAACGCGCAGCCACCTCGACAACTTCGTGGTGGCCCTCCAGACGGTCATCGCCCGGCACGACGTGTTGCGTACCGCCGTCCTGTGGGAGGAGCTGGCCGAGCCTGTGCAGGTGGTGTGGCGGCATGCGCCGCTGACGATCGAAGACGTATCGCTGGCCGGGGACGACGACGTAGCCGCGCAACTGGGCGCACGTTATAACCCGCTGAGTTATCGGCTGGATGTGCGGAATGCTCCCCTGATCAGGGGCTTCGTCGCCGACGATCCGACGCGTGGCCGGTGGCTGATGCAAGTCATGCTGCATCACCTGATCGACGACAATACCTCGCTTAAGTTGTTGGCCGGGGAACTCAGGGCCATTCTCGATGGGCACGGCAACATGCTGTCCGCACCGTTGCCTTACCGCAATTTCGTGGCCCAGGCCCGCTCGGGCGTCAGCCAGGCGGAACACGAGGCATTCTTCCGTTCGATGCTGGCACACGTCGACGAACCTACCGCTCCCTTCGGACTGCTGGACGTACAGGGAGATGGCGCGGATATCGCCGAAGCGCGACTTCAGGTGGAGCCGGTACTGGCACGTCGTTTGCGACAGCAGGCGCGAAAGCTCGGCGTGAGCACCGCCAGCCTGATGCACCTGGCGTGGGCGCGGGTATTGTCGCTGCTTTCCGGGCGGCAAGACGTGGTGTTCGGCACCGTGCTGTTTGGCCGCATGCAAAGCGGCGAGGGCGCGGATCAAGTGCTCGGTCTGTTCATCAACACGCTCCCTGTCTGCATACCGACGGGGGCAAAGCGTGTGATCGACGGAGTGCGCGATACGCACGTTCTCTTGACGAAGTTGCTGCGTCATGAGCACGCATCGCTGGCACTGGCCCAGCGTGCAAGTGGCGTAGCGGCACCCGCGCCGTTGTTTTCGGCATTGCTCAATTATCGTCACAACGTCAGCGCGGACGCAGTCAGCGCCGACGATCTGGCGGGCATGCAGCTGATCGGCATGAAGGAACGCACCAATTATCCCTGCGTGCTTTCGATCGACGATGCCGGCGATGACTTTGGCCTGGCCATCCAGATACCGGATGCCCAGCGGGCGCAGCGGCTATGCCAGTACGTACACACGGTACTGGAGCATCTGACGGAAGCGCTGGAGAACCGCCCCGATGCGCGTATCGACAGTCTGGAAGTGATGCCGCTGGCCGAGCGCAACCAGTTGCTCCATGTATTTAACGACACCGTCCCGGTTCGCCGCGACATCCGGCCGGGCACACTTTGCATCCATCAGCGCTTCGAGCAACTGGCGCGGCAAACGCCCGACGCTCTGGCCGTCGTCGATGGCGAGACGCGATACAGCTACGACCAGCTCAACCGGCACGCCAACCAGTTGGCGCATCTGCTGCGCGCGGAAGGTGTCCGGGATGGCGACGCCGTCGCGATCGCATTGCCCCGCAGCGTCGATCTCATCATTGCCGAGCTGGCCGTCGTCAAAGCAGGGTCAATCTACGTTCCCCTTGACGCCGTGCTTCCCGTCGACCGCCAGGCGCACATGCTCAACGACTGCGCCGCACGCTGCATCGTTACGCGTAGCGGCATAGTCACTCCGGATAGCGTCCGGAGAGTGGAACTCGATCTGGCCGATACCCGGAGCGCGCTGGCACGACAGTCCGAGCGCAACCTGCCTACGGCCATCGACGGTTCCGCGTGTGCCTACATCATGTACACCTCGGGTTCGACCGGCCAATCCAAGGGCGTGCAAATCCCGCATCGGGCCATCGAGCGTCTCGCGATCGACAATGGCTATCTCGATCTACAGGCCGGCGACCGGTTCGCCTGCGCGGCGAACCCGGCATTCGATGCGAGCACGCTGGAAATCTGGGTTCCCCTGCAAACCGGGGCGGCCATCGTCATCGTCGGTCACGACGATCTGATGCTGCCGGCCAGGCTGGCCACGCTCATCCAGGAGCAGCAGATTAGCTGCATGTGGATGACGGTGGGATTGTTCAACCAGTACGCGCAAGCCCTGGGCAGGGCGATTTCGCAGCTGCGCGCATTGATCGTGGGCGGCGACGCACTCGACCCGCACATTATCGGAAAGGTCTTGCAGAGCCATCCGCCGAAGCGGCTGATCAACGGCTATGGACCGACCGAAACCACGACATTCGCGGCGACGTACGACATCACGCAGGTCGTCCCGGGCCACAGCATCCCGATTGGCCGGCCCATCGGCAACACCCGCATCTATGTGCTGAACGGTAATCTGCAGCCCGTCCCGGTCGGCGTCGCAGGCGAACTCTATATCGGCGGTGCCGGCGTCGCCCTTGGCTACCTCCATCTGCCCGCCCTGACACAGGAACGATTCATCGCCGATCCGTTCGTCCCGGCGGGTCAGTCCGACGCCCGTCTGTACAAAACCGGCGACCTCGGACGTTACCTCCCCGACGGCAACATCGAGTTTTTGAGCCGCAACGACTTCCAGGTCAAGATTCGTGGCTTCCGCATCGAACTGGGCGAAATCGAAGCCGAACTGCAAGCGATAGCGGAAATTCGTGAAACCGTGGTCCTTGCCCGGGAAGACAATCCGGGCGACAAGTGTCTGGTGGCCTACCTGGTACCGCACGAAGAGCAGGGCGTGCCCGATGCGACGCAGCTGCGCGCCATTCTGCGGCAGAGCCTGCCGGAATATATGGTGCCGCTTTACTTCGTCGCGCTCGATCGCTTGCCCCTTACGTCGAACGGCAAGATCGACCGCAAGGCGCTACCGGCACCCGACACGACGCGCAGCGACGCCGGCTACGTGGCGCCGCGGTCGGTGGACGAACGGAAGATGGCCGACATCTGGATGGATGTGTTGAACCTGGAGCAGGTCAGCGTCTACGACAATTTCTTCGAGCTTGGCGGCCACTCGCTACTGGCCACGCAACTCATGTCGCGGATTGCAGGGACCTTCAAGGTCGATACATCGCTGCGTACGATTTTCGAGGCACCGACGCTGGCCGACATGGTCGGTCAGATCGTGCCGGCGAGTGTCGAAAGCGTGGATGTGCCGCCGACACCCGTCGAACCGGCTGAGGCATTTCAGCTCTCGTTTGCGCAGCAGCGCCTGTGGTTCCTGGATCAACTGGAAGGCCAGAGCCTGGCGTACAACATCCCGCTGGCGGTGCGGTTGAGGGGCAAACTCGATCGCGAAGCGCTGCAGGCCGCTCTCAACGATGTGATGCACCGCCACGATGCGCTGCGCGCGTACTTCGAAAGCATCGAAGGAACACCGGTGCAGAAAATCATGCCGCGACTGGACCTGGTGCTCACCCCCAACGATTTGCGCCAATCGGCAAGCAAGGAGCGCGACGCCAGGGTGCAATGGTTGATGCTCGACGAAGCGCGCATTCCCTTCGACCTGCAAACCGGACCGCTGATCCGGGGCAGCCTGCTGCAACTCGAAGACCAGGACCATCTGCTGTTGCTGACCATGCATCACATCGTCTCCGATGGCTGGTCGATGGGAGTTCTGGTAAAGGAAGTCAGCGCGCTGTATGCGAGTCATGCACTGGGTTTGCCCTCCTCGCTGCCAGAGCTGCCGATGCGCTATGTCGATTTTGCCAACTGGCAACGGCAATGGCTGAGCGGCGATGTCCTGGACCGGCAGCTGAACTATTGGAAGCAGCAACTGACGGGTAGCCCGAATTTCCTGACCTTGCCGATCGACCGGCCGCGCCCGTCGACGCAGAGTCAACGTGGCGCGTCGCTGCCATATGTCATTCCGGTGGAGCTTAGTAATCAACTGCAGGCATTGAGCAGAAAAACGCAGGGCACGTTGTTCATGACGCTGTGCGCGGCGTTCAATGTCCTGCTGGCACGTTACTCCGGACAAAGCGACATCTGCATCGGCACACCGATTGCCAATCGCAACCGCGCCGAAATCGAGGGACTGATCGGCTTCTTCGTCAATACGCTGGTACTGCGCACGCAAGTAGATCTGAGTCTCGGATTCACCGCGCTGTTGAAGCAGGTACGGACGAACACGCTCGATGCCTATACGCATCAGGACGTGCAGTTCGAACAATTGGTGGAAGCGCTGCAACCGGAGCGCCATGCCAGCTATACGCCGCTGTTCCAGGTCATGCTGGTGTTACAGAACGCCCCGATGACCCGGCTGGCATTGCCGGGTCTGCAACTGGAACTCGTCCCGAGCGAAAGCGTTACCGCCAAGTTCGATCTGACCTTGATGCTGACCGAAGGCAAGGACGGTCTGTACGGGAACTTCGAATACAACACCGACCTGTTCGACGCCGGGACCATCGAGCGCCTGTCTGGCCACTTCACGTGCTTGCTGCGCGCCATCGTGGCGGACCCGACGTGTCCCATGGGGGATCTGGTTATGCTCGGCGACGATGAGCGCCACCGCATTCTGGCCGAATGGAACGATACCGCTGCCAGTTTGCCGTACGAGGCAACGACCATCCAGGCGTTGTTCGAGGCACAGGCGGCACGCACGCCGGACAACGTGGCGGTCATGCATGAAGGAATTGCGCTTAACTATACGGAACTGAACAGTCGGGCCAATCAAGTGGCGCATCACCTGAGAAGGCTGGGCGTTGGCCCGGATGTGCTGGTTGGGATATGCATGACACGCACGCCCGATATGGTCGTCGGCATGCTTGGAGTATTGAAGGCGGGCGGTGCGTATGTGCCGCTCGACCCCGCCTATCCGCCGGAGCGGATTGCGACGATGCTGGTGGATGCCCAGCCGAGGGTGCTGTTGACGCAACGGCATCTGCAATCGAGCCTGCCGGCGGTGGCCGGAACGTCGGTGTTCTGCATCGATGCCGAAGGCAGCCTGCTTGAAAGCTGCAGCGACGACAATCCCGCACATAGCACCCACGGCGATCATCTGGCGTATGTGATCTATACGTCCGGGTCGACCGGAAAACCGAAGGGCGTAGCCATCCAGCACAGGAACGCCACGGCGTTCATCCACTGGGCCCTGGCCACCTTCGACCGGGACAGTCTCGACAAAGTGCTGGCGTCGACCTCGATGTGCTTCGATCTTTCCATCTTCGAGATCTTCGTTCCGTTGAGTCGGGGCGGTTCGAGCTGGCTGGTCGACAACATCCTGGACTTCTCGGAAAATTCATCCGCGCTTCCGGTCACCCTGGTCAATACCGTGCCCTCGGCCATGGCGGAAGTACACCGCAGCAAGGGCCTTCCGGCATCGGTCAAAGTCGTCAACCTGGCCGGTGAGGCGCTTGCCAATTCGCTTGCGCAATCGCTCTATCGGCGGGAATCGGTCGAACGGGTCTTCAATCTGTATGGCCCGTCGGAAGACACGACGTACTCCACGTTCACGCTGGTAGAGAATGGCTCCGCCGCGCCGGTGTCCATTGGCCGGCCGATTGCCGGTACGCAGACCTATATTCTCGACGCCCGATGGAATCCGGTTCCGATCGGGATAGCCGGCGAACTGTTCATTGCCGGCGACGGACTCGCACGAGGTTATCTGAAGCGGCCCGACCTGACCGCGGAGAAATTCGTACCCAACCCGTTCAGTGCCACGCCGGGCGCACGCATGTATCGCACCGGCGATCTGGTTCGTTACCGTACGGACGGCCATATCGAATACCTGGGACGTATCGATCATCAGGTAAAGATTCGCGGCTTCCGCATCGAACTGGGTGAAATCGAGACCGCGCTACAGGCATTGGCCAGCGAGGTGGTGGTACTGGCACGGGAGGACAACGCGGGCGACAAGCGGCTCGTTGCCTATCTCGTGGCGCACGAGGGACAAGCGGTGCCGGATGAAGCGCAACTGCGCTCTATCCTGTCGAAGACGCTGCCCGAGTACATGGTGCCGAGCTACTTCATCGCGCTCGATCATATGCCGCTGACGCCGAACGGCAAGATCAACCGAAACGCCTTGCCGGCGCCGGACATGACGCGCAGCGACGAGGGATATGTCGCGCCGCGTACGCCAACCGAAGAGATCATGGCCGACATCTGGGCCGGCATCCTGAAGCTGGACAAAGTTGGCATACACGACGATTTCTTCGCGCTGGGCGGGCATTCGCTGCTGGCGACACAGCTGATGTCGCGGATAAAGATCTCGCTGCAAGTCGAATTGCCTTTGCGTGCCTTGTTCGAAGCACCGACCATTGCAGCGTTGATGCCGATGGTGGCGGAAGCCGATAGTGGCATCGGCGCTCCGCAGTTATTGCCCGTGAACCGCGACATGCCGTTGCCGCTGTCATTTACGCAGACGCGCCTCTGGTTCCTGGATCAGCTGGAACGGCAGAACGCGCTTTACAACATCCCGGCCGCCGTGCGCCTGACCGGGCATCTCGATGTAGACGCGCTGACCCGCGCGCTCACTGAGATCGTGCGCCGCCATGAAGCACTGCGCACCTGTTTCGCAGGTCGCGACGGGGCGCCCGTGCAGGTCATCATGCCTTGTATGGCGTTGCCGCTGGCAATCAACGACCTGTCCGATTTGCCGTTGAGGGAGAGAGAGACCAAGGCGCAATGGTTGTCGGCGGACGAAGCGAGAACGCCATTCGATCTGGAAACGGATCTTCTGATTCGAGGGGCGCTGTTGCGGCTCGACGATCGGGAGCACCTGCTGCTTCTGACGATGCACCATATCGTCTTCGATGGATGGTCGCTTTCCATCCTGGTGCGCGAGATCGCGGCAATCTACGCCGCTTATACGCAAGGCCAGCCGTCGCCCTTGCCGGAACTACCGATTCAGTACGCGGACTTCGCCCATTGGCAGCGGCAGTGGCTGAGCGGGGACGTCCTGGAGCGGCAGCTGAGCTACTGGAAACGGCAGCTGGCCGATAGCCCGCCCCTGTTGACGCTGCCCACGGACCGGCCGCGGCCGGCGTTGTCCGATCACAGCGGGGCCACGTTGCCGTTCGCCTTACCGGCGACGCTGGTCGCGCGCCTGCAAGCGCTCGGTCACCAGACGCAAAGCACGCTGTTCATGACGCTGTGTGCCGCGTTCAATGTCTTGCTGGCACGTTACGCCGGACAAAGCGATATCTGCATCGGCACCCCGATCGCCAATCGCAACCGCACCGAAATCGAGCATCTGATCGGCTTCTTCGTCAACACGCTGGTCCTGCGCACGACGGTCGATCCGCAGCGCGATTTCCACCACCTGCTGCAACAAGTGCGACAGCACACGCTCGATGCGTATGCCCATCAGGATGTGCCGTTCGAGCAACTGGTCGAGGCCCTTCAGCCGGAACGGCACACCAGCTATACGCCGTTGTTCCAGGTAATGCTGGTCCTGCAGAACATGCCGATGGACGAGCTGGCCTTGCCGGGTCTGTCGATGAATGTGCTGGACAGCGAGAGCGTGACGGCGAAGTTCGACCTCACGTTGACCCTGACCGAGGGCAGGGAAGGGCTGCAGGGCGGTTTCGAATACAGCACCGAGCTGTTCGAGGCGCGCACGATCGAACGGCTGGCCGGGCACTTCACCGCACTGTTGCAGGCGATCGTGGCCGATCCGGGCATGCCTGTCGGCGAGCTGACCATGCTCTCTGACGACGAACGCCACCAGCTGCTGCACACGTTCAACGCCACCGCCACGGTCTATCCGAACGGCACGCAAACGCTGCACCAGCTGTTCGAAGCCCAGGTCCGGCGCAGCCCGGACCATCCCGCCGTGGTCTTCGACGGCGTCTCGTTGAGCTACGCCGAACTCAACGCGCAAGCCAATCGCCTGGCCCGTCATCTGCGCGGTCTGGGCGTCGGACCGGACACACTGGTCGGGCTGTGCGTCGAGCGCTCGCTGGCGATGATCGTCGGGCTGTACGGCATCCTGAAAGCCGGCGGTGCTTACGTGCCGCTCGATCCGGCCTATCCGCCGGAACGGCTGGCGACGATCGTCGCCGATGCCCGACCCGTCGTGATCCTCACGCAACGGCATGTGCGCGATGCATTGCCGGACCGGCCGGTGTTCTGCCTCGACAGCGAGGCCGACGTGCTGCATGCCTATGGGGAAGACAACCTCGACCATCAGACCCAGCCGGGCAACCTGGCGTACGTGATCTACACCTCCGGCTCGACCGGCACGCCCAAGGGCGTGGGTATCGACCAGCAAGGCATCGTCAATCGCCTGCAATGGATGCAGGAAGCCTATCCGCTGAGCGCCGCCGACCGGGTCTTGCAGAAGACCCCCTTCAGCTTCGACGTGTCGGTCTGGGAGTTTTTCTGGCCGCTGATCGAAGGGGCGACGCTGGTGGTCGCCCGACCCGGCGGGCATCAGGACGTGGCCTATCTGGCCGGGTTGATCGATGCCCAATGCATCACCACGCTGCATTTCGTGCCGCCGATGCTGGAGGTGTTCCTCAACGAAGCGGCGGCCGGTTGCGGTCAGTCGTTGCGGCAGGTCATGTGCAGCGGGCAGGCACTGCCGCTGGAATTGCAGCAGCGCTTCTTTGCGACCTGGGATCACGTCGCGCTGCATAACCTGTACGGCCCGACCGAAGCCTCGGTCGATGTCACGTACTGGCCGTGCTCGAAAGACAGCGCGCTGACCTGCGTGCCGATCGGCCAGCCTATCGCGAACATCCAGATCCATCTCCTCGATGAGGCGCTTCACCCGGTGCCGGTGGGGGTGGTCGGGCATCTGTATATCGCCGGTATCGGTCTGGCCCGTGGCTACATCAACCGTCCCGATCTGACCGCGCAAAGCTTCATCCCGAACCCGTTCAGTGTCGCGCCCGGAGCGCGGATGTATCGCTCGGGCGATCTGGCCCGGTACCTGCCGGACGGGCAGATCGAGTATCTGGGCCGCAGCGACCATCAGGTCAAAATCCGCGGTCTGCGTATCGAGCTGGGCGAAATCGAATCGACGCTGGGTACGCTGGACGCCGTACGCGATGTCGTCGTGCTGGCCCGGCCGGACGAGCGGCATATCCCACGACTGGTGGCCTATCTGGTGGCGCACGACGGACAGGTATTGCCCGAAACGGCAACCCTGCGTACGGCGTTGCTGCAAACGCTGCCCGATTACATGGTGCCCGAGTATTTCATCGCGCTCGACGCCATGCCGTTGACCCGCAACGGCAAGGTCGACCGCGCCGCGCTGCCGGCACCGGACAGGGTGCAGAACGATACGATACATGTGGCGCCACGCACCCCTACCGAACAGATCGTCGCCGACATCTGGGTCGACCTGCTGCCAGTCGAAAAAGTGGGCATACAGGATGATTTCTTTGCGCTGGGCGGTCACTCCTTGCTGGCGGTCCAACTGGTTTCGCGGTTGCGCAAGCGCGGCGACATCGATATTGAACTGCGCGACCTGTTTTCCCATCCCACCCTGAGCGCACTGGCTGCCTTCGTCGATTCGAGCAGGACGGCAACCCGCCATCCGAATCTTGTTCCGATTCGATCGCACGGCCATTCGACGCCGCTGTTCCTGATTCACCCCATCGGCGGAGAAGTTCAGTATGCGTTCGACCTGGCGCGGCATCTGGAGGCCGATCAGCCTGTCTATGCATTGGCGGCGAGCGGCTTCGCCATCGGCGAGACGCCGCACGCAAGCATCGTGGATATGGCGGCCGCCTACGTCGATGCGATGCGGCAGGTGCAGCCCTCTGGCCCATACATGGTTGCGGGCTGGTCGCTGGGTGGCATGATCGCTTACGAAGTCGCCCACCAATTGCTTGCGGCTGGCGAAACCGTCAACTTCGTAGGGATGATCGATACGGGCAGCAGCCCATACCTGCGTGCTCAATGGCGGATGGAAGATACCGTCGAGTTCGACGAATGCATGGCATTGACGCACTGGGTCGTCGATCAACGCCCCGATATAGGCGACATTCGTCTGCATCCTTCCTACGATGAATTGAACGCACTGGCCGAATGCAAAGACATCGGCGCCATGATCGCCGTGTGCCAACGCGAAGCACTTCTTCCGGCGCACATCGGTATGCCACTGATGAAGCGAATGCTGGCTCTCTATCAGGCCAGCGCCAAAGCGGCGGAAACTTACCAGGCGCGTCCCGCGGTGACGAACGTGACGTTCTTTGCCACGGACCGCGACGAGGGCGAAGACATGACGCTGGGTTGGGGCGATCTGCTAGGAGAACGCCTTGAAGTGACGAAGATCGGGGGCAGCCATCTGTCGATAGTGAAGCCGCCATACATCGAGAAACTGGCGCGCGACATATCCGCCAGGATCAAGCGCCATTCTCCTAGCGCCGAATTGTCGTTTGCCAATTGATAGCAGTCCAAGCACACGGTACCTGACAAGCAGATGCAACGAGATAGTCAGGAAAGACACCATGCACCCGGGAATACCCTCATGGATTCAAACACGTTAGCCCCTGAATCGGATGTGGAAAACATAGACGAGCTCAAGTACTCGCGCACGATTGCGGACCTGCCCGGCCCCAAGGGTCAACCATTTTTCGGCAACCTGCTGCAGGTGGGTGGACATCAGTTGCACCTGACACTCGCGAAATGGATTCGTGAGTTCGGACCGATCTATCGCCTCAATATCCTGGGCCGCCCGCTCGTGATCGTCTCGGATCGCACCGCTGTCGGCAGCTTGCTGAAAGAACGTCCCGATGGCTTCAGGCGAACCAGAAACCTCAAGACGATCATGGGCGAACTGAACATCAAGGGCGTCATTACCGCGGAGGGCGATGACTGGCGAAAGCAGCGCAAGCTGGTCATGGGAGGACTGAATGCCGAGGTGGTGCGCAACTTCTTCCCTACGATGACATTCATGACCGAACGGATGCTCACGCGCTGGAAGGCTGCGGTGGCGGACGGCAAGCCCGTCGATCTGCGTCGCGACCTGAAAGCTCTGGCGCTCGATATTGTCGTGGGTATCGCGATGGGGCATGACATCGATGCGGTCAACGACGACGACAATCAGTTGCAACGCAATATCGACAACCTGTTCCGGCGACTGGGCAGTCGTAACGCCGCGCTGATTCCTTACTGGCGCTATCTCAAGCTTCCGGTGGATCGTGCAGCCGATAAGTCCGCGGTCGAGGTCGAGCAGGCCGTCGTTGAATTCGTCAGGAACACGCGCGAGCTTATGAAGCAGCAGCCACACCTGCGGCAAAAGCCCACCAATATGCTGCAGGCGATGATCGCCGCAAGCGACAACCCCGAATCGAACTTCACCGATCAGGATCTCATCGAGAATGCCACCCTCAGTGTCATTGGCGGCGAAGATACGACGGCCAACTCCATCGCGTGGATGATCAATCTGCTGGCACGGAATCCTGCTGCCGCTGCCGCCCTGACCAACGAAACCGATGCGGTGCTTGGTGCCGAACCGCTCGTGCGCGACTGGGAACTGATGAAGCAATTCCCGTATCTCGAGGCGGCACATAACGAGACCCAGCGGCTAAGGGCCGTCGCACCGTTTATCGGTCTCGGCAGCAATGCCGACTGTGTGGTCGCGGATACCTTTATCCCGAAGGATACGGCCATCATCGTATCCACCATCGGCGAGGGACTGGACGAAGCTCAGTTCCCGCAAAATGAGCAGTTCCTTCCGGAGCGCTGGATCTTCGAGCAAAAACCGCAGAGGGACGACGATCCTTCACGCAAGATTTTCCCGTTCGGCGGCGGTGCACGCCTGTGTCCCGGTCGCTTCCTTGCCCTGACGGAAATCAAGGTAGTGGTATCGATGATCATGCATAACTTCGAACTGGAACTGGATGCCGACGCACCGCCGGTCGAGCAGCTCATGAACTTCTTCATGGGTCCCAGCGCGGTACCCGTGCGACTCAAGCTTCGTGTCTGACCATCGCTCCACACCCATGACGTCGCATCCCGAGGGGGCATCGCATTGAATCGGAATAGGGTTGGCTTCGATTTTCGAATAGCCAGGAAAATCCTGAACGTCTCGATTCCATTAATGGGCTCGATGGTCGGGAACCTGCTCATGCTGCTCGTCGATCGAATTTGCCTGGCGAGGTACTCGAACGACACCCTGGCAGCTTCCGGACCGGCCATCTATACCGCGATGGCGATCGTCGCTTTCTTTACCTCGGCGGTTGGATTCTCAAGGTCGTGCGTCGCGCAGGCATACGGGCGATCCGGACAGGGCGAGGCGGCTTATCAGGCTGCCATCGGGATATTCGTCGGCGCCGCACTCGTCGTTATCCTGCTGCTGATGGCACCGCTGATCGAGATGATTCCATTCCTGAGCAACCGCCCTCCGGGCATTACCCACCTGGAGTCGCAGTTCCTGTACTGGTCGTGCTATTTCGGTAGCGTGATGACATTCAATATGTCGCTTTCGTCGTACTTCAACGGCATTGGCAGAACCCGCATCACCCTGATCGCCGGACTGATCGGACAGGCCGTGGACATCGTCATGACCATCGGACTGGTGTTCGGCAAGTTCGGATTGCCCGAGCTTGGCATGCGGGGCTCGGCTATCGGAACACTGTTCGGCACGCTTGCGATTCTGGCTTGCTATCTGTCTTTCATGCCCAGCGACGTATGGGTAAATGTGAAGAAACTTATCGTCAAACGAGGCGACCACATACTGGGCCAGATTCTCGCGCGCGTTAAAAAGGGTTTCACCATAGGCATCTCCGCCGGCATCGATAACCTCGGGAATGCCGCGTTTATCTGGATCATTGCCGGACTGGGATCGATTGCGCTTGCCGCCAACAACATCAACCTGACCGTGAACTACATCGGAATCATTCCCCTTATCGGACTGGGTATCGGGTGTAGCGTGTTGTGCGGGAAGGCTATCGGCGAAGGCGACTATCCGCAGATACCCCGGATTCTCTTCGTCACACTGACGATCGAGTTGATCTACGTCGTCGTGATTTCGTTTTTCCAGATAGCAACGCCCGAGATATTGCTGAGCCCATTCGGGCTGATGGGCAAGCCGGAGGAAATCAAAAGGGCATCGATCGCGACCTCACAGATACTGTGGACCTATTCGCTGGCGTTCACCTTCTCCATGACCGGAGCGGCAGTCATGGAAAGCTTCGGGCTGACGAGGTTCCTGTTTTTCACCCGATTTATTCTGATGTGGGCCATCAGTATTCCGACGATATACGTCGTGACGACCGGACATGTCGGAGATGCGAACTTCCTGCCAACGTGCTGGGTCATCGGATCGGTATTCGAGGCCATCATCGGCGCACTGTATTTCTGGCGGATATGGCTGGCGGTGAAGCATCGTCAGAACGACATCGTACTGGCGCACGCCGAGACTTGAGGAGGCCACCGTTATGCGAACGGAAGTGAAGCATCCCGGCCGCTGGTTCAGGTGCTTTGGCGCGAGCCCGGCCGCTCGTCGCCGCCTGATATGTTTCCATCATGCAGGCGGGGGCCCATCCTTGTTTCGGGAGTGGCACAAGTACTGTCCTCCGGATACCGAGGTATGGGCCGTGGCGATGCCGGGACGGGAAGCGCGCATAGCCGAGAAACCGGTAGACCAGATGCAGGCACTGGCGAACATGCTGGTGGAGGTGCTGCCTCTGGACCTGCCTTTTGCATTCTTCGGCCACAGCCTGGGTGCCGTGGTCGGTTTCGAGCTGGCCCGGCAACTGCACGAACACCGACGGACCGTTCCACAGCATCTTTTTGTCTCCGCATGTCCCGCACCGCAACTGTGCCGAAGGGACATCTCGCGCGCACAACTGAGCGATGCCGATTTGTTGCGGCTACTGGAAGGATTCGGTGGTACGCCGAAGGAAATTCTCGGGCACCGCGAGTATCTCGACATGGTGCTGTCGATACTTCGCGCGGATTTCAATCTTATCGACGACTATGTTGTACCGAATGGCTGCGACGTTCGCTTCCCGATGACGGCATATGCCGGGTCCCGCGATGTCCATGTTCATCCGGACAGGATGCTGGCCTGGGATCGGTGGGCTGCGCATGATCTGGTCTGTCAAAGGTTCGACGGCGATCACTTCTACCTTACCGAACATCGGGAAGCCCTCATCAACGACCTGTTCGGCAGATGGCTCGGCAACGATGTGTCGAAGGCTGCCCATAGTTACGCATGACAGATCCGGCACGAGTCGGTGACAGAAGTGGCCCGATTCCTGCGCTTATTGGCCCGATACCGGAAGCGGGAGACGCACGGCGCACTCTACGATTGGATGCATCTGCCTGGCGCAACACGCGCAATCGATCGCTTCCGGAAACCATGTGATCAATACCATGCACCGCGTAGGTAGCGGACCTCATCCCGTTATCGTCCTTCATGGCTGGTTTGGCGACTGCCGTTCTTTTTCCCCCATGGAAGAGGCGCTCAGTGTCGATGAGTTCACCTATGTCTTCATGGATTACCGTGGCTACGGAGGCATGCAATCCGTTGGCGGGAACTACAGCATGGATGAAATTGCGGCCGATACGCTAACGCTTGCAAACGATCTCGGATTCGACACGTTCAGCCTCATCGGTCACTCGATGGGAGGCATGGCGATCGAGCGCGTGGCGACGTTGGCTCCGGAGCGAGTACGCATGCTCGTTCCTGTCGCCCCGGTTCCGTCCTGCGGGGTAGCGTTCGACACGGTGCGCCGAACGCTGTTCGACGGAGCAGCCGAGCATGTCGACAACCGTCGAGCGATCATCGATCGAAGTACAGGCCAGCGTCTTTCACGCGCATGGGTAAACTGGAAGGCTGCATACTCGGTGGAACACTCCGCCACGCCAGCGTTCGCCGGGTATCTGAATGCATGGAGCAATACGAATTTCAGCGCGGAAGTCAAAGGACAGCCGCATAAAGTCAAAGTGCTGATAGGCGAACACGATCCGACATTCCACGCGGACTTGATGCGCTCCACGTATCTGGCCTGGTATCCGCAAGCGGAACTGGAAGTACTTGCCAATGCGGGACATTATCCGATGAATGAAGTGCCGCTCACACTGGCAACCAGTATCGAGCGGTTCCTTCGACAGGCCTGACGAGCCCGACACTTGAAGTTGCCCGTGAACTCTGAAAGCATCGGGCGCACAGCACAACCTCACGAAGGCGGCCTCCGATGGTAGACCTGTCACGCCTTACGATCAGCCCGCCGCTTACGCCATCCATCGCGATCGCGTGCGGCGTGCTCGGATTGTTTCTCGCATGCGCGTCCGCTTCGGCACAGAGCGTCGCCGCCCCGGCGTCCGCAACGTGCGGCACCTCCGCAGACCCCGCTCAGGTGGTCAATGTGCAACTGGCGGCCTATAACGCCCACGATATCGATGCTTTCGCCGCCTGCTATGCACCCGATGTCAGCATCTACGACCTCACCGGGAAAAACCCCGTTCATCACGGCATCGCCGAGCTGAAGAAGACCTACGCATTCCTGAAAACGATGCCCACTGCGTTTCGCGCGGAGATTGTCACGCGGATCGTCAACGGTCCCATCGTCGTTGACCACGAGCGCATCCTCGGCCTGCCCGCGGACAAGGGCACACCGGAGGCCATCGCGATTTACGAAGTGCGCGAAGGAAAAATCCTCAATGTGTGGTTTCCACCCAAGAAATAGCTGGCGAGCGTTCGGGTAGCGACGGTGCGATCAACGGCGGGTCGCGAGTACACCGTCCAGCGCCAACTGCGCTTTGAAGCCGGCCTTCTCCAGTCGTTTGGCGACTTCGCGCGGAACATCGCGACCGCTGGTGAGTTTGTTCGGGCTGCCGGTGTAATGGAACAAACGACCGCCGCGGCGTAGTACGCGCGCGAGTTGCTCGTAGAACGCCAGGGAATAAAGCTCGCCGGCGATGCCGAAGCGCGGCGGATCGTGCAGCAGCGCATCCATCGAAGCGTCGGCCATCTGCATGATCGCCTGCGATACGTCGCCATGAGTGACCCGCAGGCGACCGCCGGCGTCGGACGCCTGCGGGTCAGGGGACCACGGATTGAGCGTCCGCAACCACAGCACATCCGCATTCTTCTCGAACGACTGAATACTTCCAACGCCAGCCTCCAGGCAGCAGGCAGCGAAGTAACCCAGACCGCCACAGGTATCGAGTACCGCCTTATCGCGCGGCTCGACGAGTGCCACCTTGCGCCGCGCGTCGTCAACCGGCGATTCCTTCGAGGTAGGCAGCATCTTGATGCCGTCGATCTCGAAGGTGGGCGCACCCCATGGCGTGGGTACCAGCTTGATCAGCGATCCGGAAAAGCGCGACACCGGCTCGTAGGTGTCGCCGTCCCGGTAATAGATCGTGCGATCTTTCAGCGCGGGTGGATACGGATAGCTCTGGTCCCGCCACTGCCAGGCATCTGGTTGCAGCGTAACGTTGCCATTCGAGCGGCCAAGATCCAGCGAGCCGGTCCATTCGCTCGCACCCGCGTCGCGTGCTGTCAGCAGTGCCTCGGCGATCGGGCGCGTGAGCAGGGGGCCGGAATAGTGGGACACGACGAAACTCTCCTCACACCGCGGATATCCAGCGGTAACCAACAAACGGGCCGCAATCGTAGGGGAAAAAGAGGTTCTTCGCGCACTTTGGGGCGGGCTCGGCTTCGCCATCGCTTTGGCGCTCGGACGTTACGGGAGAGCCGTCGGCCACCGCCCTCGACGCTCCGTCTCCACCGTCGCTCGGGAAGGGATAGCCGCTGCGCGGCTGGTGTTCTATGGCTGCGCCCCGTCGCGCCCGCGCGGCGGGCGGGGGTTTTCGATTCGGCTCCTGCCTCAGCGAAAACGGCGGACCGTCCTGGTCCGCCCCCTTACGGGCCTTTTCCGCCCGCCGCGCTCGGTTCCGCAAGTCGCGTCGAGGGCGGTGGCCGACGGCTCTTCCGGAGGTTGCGGTTACGTGGGGGAAAGCAGCGTGTGACGCATGACCGGTGGTGACCGTATCTGGTCCCGTCCCATCACGTGCATCGGCTCGCGCTCTGCCCGCAGCAAACCGCCGTCGACGGTGCCGTGGCCGGGTTGGCTCTTGGGGCCGCCTTAGCCGAGGGCCGCGATACCTAGTGACGGAGCGAAGTGGCGCTACCGCCCGCTCCCGCAGGGACGGCGCCGAAGGCCCCAAGGGCCAACCCGGTCGCGGCTTCCCCGAGCCACGAGCGTGAGGCGACCAAGTCACGAATAACACGAGCCACCCAGCGAATGTCCTTATGCCACTCATCCCTGCCGGTGGGCACCTTTCCGTTCGCGAATCAGGGCATCCACCGCGGAGGCTGCGTTGACCTCGAGTACGCCATCGGACATCTTGCTGCTGCGCAGGAGCAGGTCGCGCGCCGTTTGGGCGTCCATATCGGGGGCAAGCGACAGCAGGAGTGCAAGGATGCCGCTCACGTGGGCGGCGGCGAGCGACGATCCGGAGGTGAAGTCGTAACTTCCGCCAGGCTGTGTCGTCAGGATGTCGTTGCCGGGTGCGCTGAGGACACCCGGCGGTGGCGCCGTCGCCGCGCCGGAGCGTACGACGATGACACCCGCCGCGCTATCGGGGAATCCGCGAACGTTGCCATCGGGCGGCAGTGCCGCAACCACGATGCGACCCTGATTCAACAGGTGCGTGAGCAGTTTGCCGAGCAACGGGTCCGCCGGACCGCCGAGGCTGAGGTTGACGATGCGTGCATCCGTGTCGTTGACCGCCGCGAGCGCCTTGGCCAGCGTGAAGGAGTTGCAACGCGCGGCACCGTGACCGTCGGCCGGATACCAGCACGCTTTGTAGAGGCTGAGTGTCGCCTTGGGCGCGATGCCGACCATGCCCTGATGGTTGTCGCCAACGGCGGCGATGACGCCCGCGATCTCGGTACCGTGCGCGTCGCGATTGAATGCGGCCGTGTCGTCGTCGACGGCGTCGTGGGTATCGTGGATGCGCGTTTGCAGGTCCGGATGGGTCAGGTCCGCGCCGGTGTCGACGATAGCGATATGCACGCCTTCGCCCTGGCTGACGTTGTGCGCGAGCGCGGCACTGGTTGCCACGAAGCCGCGTTGCAGGTCGGCGTAGGGGTCGTTGTAGTGGTGCGCCGCAGGCGTTTTCTCGTCCGTATAGACGGCATAGTCCTGCAGCGGCTGGGCGAGCTGTACGCGCTCGTCTTTCGTGAGCGTGGCGATCAGTTCGTCGCGATCCACACCGGGAGCCGGGGTCACCACGACGCAGTAAAGATCGAGGGCCTTGATGGGCCAGCCGGTGACCTCGTGCAGTCCGTAGTGTTGTTTCAGGTCGGCCAGCACGGTGACGGCGCGCTGGCCGGCGCCGTAGTGACCGGCCGGCGTGTAGCCCAGCACGCTGGAACCGGCATGCGTCGCCGCGGGCTCCAGCGGGTTGGCAACCGCCAATACGATGTCGCGCCGACTGTCCATGGACGCCACGCCGTTGCTCGCGGGGCGTGCCGTCGCGGCCCGGTCGTCGGGGCGCGTGGGCGTGCAGGCGGCAAGGGCGATCAGACAGGCCGCAAGGGCGAGGAAACGTCGCGTCATGGCGTACCGGCGACAGGCTCGGCGAAGCGGATGCCATGCGTGCCGCGCAGCAACCGCAAGGTCTGTTCCGGTGTCGATGCCGGGTCCGTCGCAACGACCGTATACGCGCCGACATCATTGGGACCGCCAACGACCTGCAGGTGCAGGCTGCGCAGCACGGCATCCCAGTCGGCCACTTTCATGGTCGTGTCGGGCACGACGTGGATCGCGCCCGCCGTAACCGGCGCAGCGGTCTGGCTGAGAGTGCGATATGCCGGGTTGGCTTCTTCCGACCAGAGCCGGATGCCGAGCGCGCCGAGGCCCACGGCCTGGAGCAGGACCGCGGCGACGAGCGCACGCGTGAACCAGCCGCCCGGGCGAGCGCGGACGGGTTCCTCCTGCGGTGCGTCCAGACGGGCGAGCAGACGTTTCAGTCCGACGTTGGCGTCGAGCGGGATATCCGAAGGCAACGACACGGCACGGCGCAAACGATCCTGTTGCGCGAATTCCGCGCGGCACGATTCGCAGGTCGACAGGTGGGCCATCAACTCTTCGTTCTGTTCTTGTGGGGCACTGTCGAGCAGCACCCAGGGCATCGCTTCCCAGGCACGGCTGCAATCCCTGCCGTTATCCGTCGGGAACGTCATGGCACGCTCTCCTTTGTGGTGGACACCTCTCCGGCAAGGCCGGGGAGGACGTTACGTAACTTCACCCGCGCGTGGAACAGCCGGGCCTTCACTGTGCCAACCGGACACTGCATGATGACGGCGACATCGTCGAGCGAATGCCCCACGCCGTAAACCAGTTCGATCACGACCCGCTGGTCGACCGAGAGGCGATCGAGTCCTTTGCCCAGCCAGTCGCGCAGTACACGATCGTCGTCGGGATCGTGGGAGGGAATGCGATCCTCCGGCAGGCTGTCTTCGTCGACCGGTTCGCTGCCGTGTTGGCGCAAGGCTTTCAGGCCGCAGCGATAGGCGATGCCCATGATCCAGGTCGATACCCGCGAGTCGCCATGGAAGCTGGCGGACTTTTGCCAGGCGATCCAGAAGCAGTCGTTGATGACTTCCTCGATGATGTCGGGCCGCCGGGTCAGTCGGGACAGGAAGCGGCACAGCCGGCCGTGGTAACTGCGATACAGGACGGTCAGGGCGACACGGTCGCCCGCCGACATGCGCTGCAGGAGCAACCGGTCGGTGGCGTCGGCGTCGTTCTCGGCGTCGTTCATGGGCTCGCGGGAACCGTGGGATGGAGCACGTAAGTACCCGATCGGGGCAAAAAGGTTGCCTGTGGAATCAAAAGGACCGTGCGATCGTCGCCGTCCATGGTGAGACGCCCGGTTGCCCGCGCCGTAACTCCTGGTCGCTCGCGATATGCGCCAGTTCTACTCGCCAGGGGCCGTTGGCCCATATCAGTCCTACCTGACCATACGCGTAGTGGGCGGACTCCGCATAGTAGGGATAGCGAGGCCGGACCAGCGTCTGGGCGATCCCCACCCCGGCGGACAGGGTCAGATGCGGTGCCAGGGGCCAGCGGAAGCCGATATCGGCCGCGCCGCGCGGGCCGTGATCCGCGCCGTGGAACAGCTGCGAACCCGACAGGCCGACGGTCAGGATATCGCGATAGATCCAGTTGACCGCCAGTTCCGCACGGTCGTAGACATGCCACGGTCCGTTGGACGGATAGCGGTAATAGATCGCGGCGGCCTGCATCTGCCAGTCGCTGGATACCGTCCAGGAGTGCGCCGCCTGGGCCAGCGTCTCGACGAAACGTCCCGGCGAGCGCAGCCGGGTACTGCCGGACAGGCCCAGCGACCACCCCGAGGGATAGTTCCAGGACACGGCGCCCTGCAAGATGGGCGTGGACGGCGTGATCGCCACGCCGCGATCGACCAGCTGCGAACTGATCGCCACCGTGCCGGTCGTGCCGACCGACTGGGCGTGCAATGGCGCCACGAAACCGAAGGTCAGCGCGAGCCATCCGAGTCCGGGACGACGGACGCGCGAACGCCTCGTCGTGGCGTGCCACCACGGCGAGGCGTTTCCCCTGTGCGGAAACCCGGGGCGATTGCGTAATATCACGTCGTCATTCGAAGGGTCGGTGATGAAGAGGGCTTCAGTGAAGAGTGCTCAGGTACGACAGCAGATCGTCCAGATCCTTGGCATCCGACAGGCCATCGTATTTCATCTTGGTGCCGGGATTGGCCTGCTTCGCCGGTTGCGACAGATAGGTGTGCAACTGGTCCGCGGACCAGACCCACGTGGTTTTGCGCAAGGCGTCGGAGTAGTTGTAGTCCGTCACGCTGCCCGCCTTGCGTCCCACGATGCCGAACAGGCTGGGGCCTTTTTTGTTGCGCCCTTCTTTGACGGCGTGGCATTCGGCGCATTCCGACTTGTAGACATCCGCTCCCGCGGCGGGATCGCCGGCCACGGCGAGGGGGGAGGCCATCATCCAGCCGGCGAAGAGGCCGGCGGCGGCAATGCGCCGCATGGATGGGCCCAGGAATAACTTACTCACACATGGACTCCCGTAGGGTTTCAGAACGCCAGGCTGGCGGAGACGGAGAACGCATTGAGGTCGCCCGCGCTGGTGGGAAGCGCACCGGGTGGGGCACCGAAGATGTTCGTGTAGCGACCGTTGAACCGGGTGAAGCGGAACCACGTTGCCGCGATCTTCAGATTCGCGATGGTCGTGTACGAGTCGTCCTTGCCGAAGGGCGCCCAGAACACCGTGATGAGGTTGCTGGTGGCGTTGGGATCGCCGTACGGCGTGTAGCGCACCGCGTCGCGCGGCCCCGTACTGAGCATGTGCGTCAGCACCACACCGTAGGTTTGCCTGAAGGTATAGGTCAGTGTCGCGGTCTGATCGTGCACGGTCGCGCGGCCCGGTGCGACGAAGCCATCCGGTCCGAGGAGCCGGGTACCGTAATGACGCCGCTCCATGATGTTGACGTAGCTCGCCTGGACGATGTGTTCCCGGTTGCCGAGGTATTGATAGGTCAGGTCGTAACCGAGATCGGTCAGGTCGTCGCTGGGTCCGGATCGGGGTAGCTGTCGTTTTGTCGTCAGCGCGACAACGCCCGCCGAGAAGAACTGCCGCTTCAGGTCCTTCATGTATGCGAAGCGGAAATACCCCGTATCCCCGAGCTTTCCGGGATCGCCGTTGATGTTGTAACCGAGGCGGTCCTGCTGCGATGTCGGCAGCGATTTGTACGTACCGACCTCGCCATACCAGACCGAATCGTAAAGACCGTAAACGCTGGCACCGATGACGCGATCGGTCAGCGTATTGGGGCTGGATGGATTGAGCAGCGTGCCCGTGACACCGGGCGGACCGATCAGCGCCGCGTTCGGCAGGGCGGCGATGGGGTCCTGGAAACCGGGGCTGTTGTTGACGCTCACGCCGAGCGTCAGGTCCTTGCCGCGCATCTTCAGTTCCCTGGCGACGAAGCGCAGGTCGACGTTGCTCAGCTTGGTGTTGTGCGTGTTGTGCCCGGTGTGGTCGGCCTCGATCTTGACGTAACCGCCGAGGTTGTCGGTGAGGCGTCCGGCCAGATACAGATCGCCTTCGGTCAGGTTGGTGGTGCTATTGCCGCGGGCGGGTGCCGTATGCGTTTCGGTGAGCTGCCCGGATACCGGCACCTTGAAACCCTTGCCATCCGTATCGGTGTAACCGTTGAGCTTGAAGCGCATGCCGTAAGGCGTCAGCTGCGGACCATAGGCACCGGCATGGCAATCCGCGCACGCGGATCCGGTCTGCCGGGCATAGGCAGGGATGGCGTGGGCGGCATGGCTGGCCATCAGCAGAAGCAGGGCGATGCCGCTCCACAGCGAGCGGTGTGTCGGCCGGCGCATCGCGAACCGGAGCAGGAAAGACGGCATGAAAACTCCTTGTGATCGATAGGGTGCGGCGATGGATGAAGGAGGCGCACCTTTCATGGGCGAGGTCCGGGCAACATCCTGCGGAGCACGCCGTCGCGCAGGACGAAGTGATGCCAGAGCGCGGCCGCGATATGCAGACAGACCAGACCGAGCAGCACCCACGCTGCGTCGAGGTGCCAGGCCTGCAATCTGTCCGCGAGATCTTCGTCCTCACCCACCAGCGCCGGCAGCGCGATGCCGAAGAAATGGACCGTGTTGCCCTGCGCACCGCTCAGTGCCCAGCCGAGCAGGGGCATGCCGAGGAGCAACGCGTACAAGGCCACGTGAGTCGAGGCAGCAAGCATGCGGACGAGCCGTGACGTATTGCCATCGTGCGGGAGCTTGCCGAGACGAAAGCGCACCGCGACGCGGACAACGAACAGAACCAATACGATCAGGCCCGCGTGGCGATGGCCTTCGAGCAGCCACGTGCGCAGCGCGCGACCGGAGACCTCATCGCGGGTAAGGATGAACGTGGCCGCCGCGACCACGGCGAGGACGGTAAGCCAGTGCAATGCCACCAGCCGGCGTGGATGCCTCGCTGTTGCGTCTTCCGGCGAAGTCGTTTTCTCCAGCGTCATACCGATTGCCCTTACGCGCTGCCAATCCCCGTGCCCGCCCGACGCATGTCCTGCGACGGTGAGGCGACCCAATGCGCATTGAGTGCCGGACTGGCGACAAAAGGTTGCATCCCCATCGATGCAACCTTTTACAAAACCAACGGCACTCAACCCCGTGAGACGTCCTCAATCACCTGCCTGGTCCCGAGCATGGAAATCGAACGCATACCGTTGCAGCCGCACGGCGATCACCGCGGCATGCTCGTTGCCCTGGAAGAGGAACGGAATGTCCCGTTCGAGATACGCCGCGTGTATTACCTGTTCGCCACGAAAGAGGGCGTGCATCGCGGACGACACGCGCATCGCCATCTCCACCAGCTGGCGGTCACCGTGCGCGGTTCCGTCACCTTCCTGCTCGACGACGGCACCGGACCGGTAGAGGTCGTGCTCGACGATCCGTCGCAAGGACTCCTGCTCGGCAGCATGGTCTGGCGCGAGCTATACGACTTCAGCGACGACTGCGTGCTGATGGTGCTCGCCGACCAGTACTACGACGCGACCGATTACATCACCGACTACGACGAATTCCTGCGCGAGGTCAACGGCTTCGCGTACGCGGAGGGCGGTGCGGCATGGCACGCCCGCTAGTCCTGATCGGCGCGGGCGAGTTCGCCATGATCGCCTGCGAATACTTCGAACACGACAGCGATCGCGACGTCGTCGCCTTCAGCGTCGAACGCGATTACATCGCGCAGCCGGTACTCGCCGGTCGACCCGTCGTCGCCTATGAGACGCTCGAGGTCGAATACCCGCCCGGCGACGTCGACCTGTTCGTCGCCATTCCGGCCAGCCAGCTCAATCGCCTGCGCACGCGTCTTTACCTCGATGCGAAACGGCGCGGCTACCGCTTCGCCACGTATGTCAGCTCGCGGGCGTTCGTCTGGCGCGGGGCCGACATCGGCGAAAACACCTTTATCTTCGAGGGCAACGTCATCCAGCCCTTCGTCCGTATCGGTGCGAACTGCATCCTCTGGAGCGGCAACCACGTGGGCCATCGCACCGTCGTGCGCGACCACGTCTTCGTCTCTTCGCACGCCGTGATCTCGGGCTACTGCGACATCGGCGAAAGCAGTTTCATCGGCGTGAACAGTACCTTCAACGATCATGTCAAGGTCGCCGCCGACAATCTCATCGGCGCGGGATCGCTGGTAACGCGCGATACGGAGCCGGGCCGGATCTACGTCGGCTCGCCAGCGCGTGCGGTGCCCGATAAATCAAGCTTCGACGTGAGGCTCTGAGGCGCCCATGGTCGAGTGGACCAAGAAAGGCCTGGTGTTCGACACCGCGCGCCAGGGCGTGGGCGGATGGATGCGGCATTCGGCGCTCACGCCGACGCCGTATCGACTCGACGACGACCTGATCCGCATCTATGCCGGATTCCGCGACGCGGACGGTGCCAGCCGGATCGGTTACGTAGACGTATTTGCAGACGATCCCACGGTCGTCGTGAACGTCAGTGCCGAGCCGGCGCTCGATATCGGTCGCGACGGCTGTTTCGACGACAACGGCGTGATCCTGGGCGATGTCGTGGACACGGCCAATGGTCTGCATCTGTTCTACGTCGGTTTCCAGCGGGTCGCCAAAGCCAAGTTCCTCGCCTTTACGGGGCTGGCGATTTCCATCGACGGGGGCCACCACTTCCGACGCGTGCAGGAAACCCCCATCCTCGATCGTGCGCCCGGCCGCGGCACGATCGGCGCGGTGCATTCGGCGATCCACGAGAACGGACGCTGGCGCTTGTGGTACGCGGTGGGCAACGACTGGGAGTCCATCGCCGGGCATCCCTTTCCCCGATACCACATCCGTTACCTGGAAACGGACGATCTTGCCCGCTTGCCGCGCGAGGACCACGTCTGCCTGCTGCCGCAGGACGATGAGTACCGGATCGGCCGGCCGCGCGTGTACCGGATCGATGGCCGGTACGTCATGTACTTCACGCACGGGAACCGGAGTGGAGAATATTTTCCCGGCGTGGCCTATAGCGACGATGGCATCCACTGGGACCGCCGCGACGAAACGCTGGGTCTGGCGCTTTCCGCCGACGGCTGGGATTCGCGCGTCATCTGCTATCCGGCGCTGATCCGTCAACGCGACACGCTGCTGATGTTCTACAACGGCAACGACATGGGCGTGGACGGCTTCGGCGTGGCCGAAGCGCGCGATGTCCGCCCGAATGGAGTCATCCATGTTCACGGTTAGGCCTTATGTGCCGGCCGACGCGGAAGCGTGGGACGATCTGGTGGCGCGTTCGCGTAACGGCAATCTGCTGCATCGGCGCGGTTACATGGATTACCACGCCCAGCGTTTCGTCGACCGTTCGCTTGTCGTCGAGCGGCACGGCGAAGTCGTGGCGGTTCTGCCGGCCAGCCTCCATGACGACGGCATCGTGAGCCACGGTGGCCTCACCTATGCCGGCCTGATCGTGAGTCCGGCGATGCGTACCGAAGCCACGCTCGATGTCTTCGGGCAGGTGGGCGGCCATTACCGGTCGCAGGGTGTAAAACGCGTCGTCTACAAAGCTGTGCCCCACGTGTATCACACGTATCACGCGGAGGAAGACCTCTACGCCCTGTATCGCTTCGGCGCGCGACTGATACGGCGCGATGTGTCATCGGCAATTTCGCTGCGGGACACGTTCCACTTCTCGCAGGGGCGGAAGCACTCCATAGGCAAGGCACGGAAAGCCGGTATCCAGATGCGCGTGAGCGACGATCTCGCGGGGTTCCATGCCGTGCTGACGGAAACGCTGCGCAAGCACGAGGCCGGTCCGACGCATAGCGCGGACGAACTGACCCTGCTGCGCTCCCGCTTCCCGCGTCACATCGTGTTATACGAAGCCCGCCGCGACGATGTCCTGCTGGCTGGCGTCGTCGTTTACGACTTCGGCCGGGTGGCGCATACGCAATACATGGCAGCGTCGGAGGAGGGATTGCGACTGGGCGCGCTCAGTCTCCTTCTGGGCGAACTGATCGGTGGCGTCTACGCGGACCGCGTCCACTTCACCTTTGGCGTATCGACGGAGCAGGGTGGGGCGGTACTCAATGGCGGCCTGATCGCGCAGAAGGAATCCTTCGGCGCACGCGCGGTCGTGCACGACTTCTACGAATGGACGCTCTGATGGACGTCCCTTTTCTGCACCTGGGCGACGTCAACGCGCGCTACGCCGATGAGTTGAAAGCGGCGACGGCACGCGTGATCGACTCGGGCTGGTACGTGCTCGGCGACGAGCTGGCGGCGTTCGAGCGGGAATTCGCCGCTTACTGCGGTGTCGGCCACGCGATCGGTGTCGGCAACGGCCTCGATGCCTTGTCCCTGATCCTGCGCGGTTATAAGCAGCTCGGTGCGTTGATCGACGGCGACGAAGTCATCGTCCCGGGCAACACCTTTATCGCCAGCTTCCTCGCCATCAGCGAGAACCGGCTGGTGCCGGTGCCCGTCGAACCGGACGCAGCTACCTTCAATCTCGATCCGGCACGTGTCGAGGCGGCCATCGGACCGCGCACGCGCGCGATCATGGCCGTGCATCTGTACGGCCAACTGGCGGATATGCACGCTCTCGAAGCGCTTGCCCGCCGTCATGGACTGCTGCTGATCGAAGACGCGGCCCAGGCACACGGCGCATCGGACGCCGGTCGCAAGGCGGGCGCATTCGGCCACGCGGCGGCATTCAGTTTTTTTCCCACCAAGAACCTGGGCGCACTGGGAGATGGCGGGGCGATCGTTACCGACGACCCGCGACTGGCGGAGCGTGTCGCGGCCCTGCGCAACTACGGATCGTCCGAGAAGTATCGCCACCTCCATCCGGGTCTCAACTCGCGGCTCGACGAGATGCAGGCCGCGTTGCTTCGGGTGAAGCTGGCATACCTCGACCGCGATACGGCCTGGCGCCGCCATGTCGCGGGCCGCTATCGGGATGGCATCCGCCATCCGCATATCGTGTTGCCCGAGGTGACGAACGAAGAGCGGCACGTCTGGCATCTCTTCGTCGTGCGCAGTCCGTTCCGGGATGCATTGCAGCGGCATCTGCACGCAAACGGCATCCAGACTCAGATCCACTATCCCATCCCCCCGCACAAGCAGCCGGCTTATGCCGGACTGGGACACCTTCGCTTGCCGGTAACGGAGCGTCTGCACGACGACGTACTGAGCCTGCCGATGGGTCCGACACTCGATGCCGCTTCCGTCGACCGGGTGATCGCGGCCTGCCTGACGTTCGACGACGCCACATGAACATCGTCCGATCCAGCTTCTATTCGGCCCTTGGCACCGGTGCGCGCCTGGTCGCGGGCCTGGTCGTCATCAAGCTGGTCGCCTGGTACGCCGGTCCCGAAGGCGTCGGCAAGCTGGGCCAGTTCATGGGCCTGATGTCGTTGCTGGCCGTGCTGGCCGGCGGCGGCATCAGTGCCGCCATCGTTAAATACGTGGCCGAGTTCCGCGACGATCCCGCGCGGCTGTCGCGCTTCCTCGCGGCAGCGCTCTGGTATTCGCTCTGCGCTACGTGCCTGATGGGCTGCGCCGCATTGCTGTTCAGTCACCGCCTCGCATTGTGGCTACTCGACGATCCCCGCTACGAGAACCTGATCCGCATACTCGCGGTGGCCCAGCTCGGGATTGCGCTGCTCAACTACATCATCGCCGTGATCAACGGCTTCATGGACGTGCGCCGCCTGGCGTTCATCCAGGTGCTTGGTTCGGCGTTCGGCATCGCGATGGCGATCTGGCTGTCGCGCTGGCTGCATCTTTACGGTGCCTTGCTGGCACTCGTACTGGGCCAGGTGTTGTGGCTTGTCGTCGGGCTGCCCACGTGGTGGCGAAGCCCATACTTTCAGCACGACATGCTGCGGATGCGTTTCGATCGCGAGATGGTCGTACGTCTGGCGACGTTCTCGGTGATGACGCTCAGCTCCGCGCTGCTGCCCCCGTTGGTCAACATCGCGGTGCGCGACCACCTCGCACAGCAGTTCGGCTGGGAGCAGGTGGGTTACTGGCAGGCGGTGAGCCGCGTCTCGGATGCCTACCTGCTGTTCCTCACGACCGCGATCAACATTTACTACCTGCCCAAGCTGGCATCGACCAAGGCGCGCGCGTCACTGGTCATCGAGCTGCGCAACGCGTACCGCTACATTCTACCCGTGGTCGTCGTGCTCGCGGCGGCGGTTTACACGCTGAGGGGGTGGGTGACCGAGGTGCTGTTCAGTGCGGACTTCGCTTCGGCCAATGCACTGTACGGACCGCAGCTCGTCGGCGACATCGTGAAGATCGCCTCGTTCATCCTGTCCTACGTGATGCTGGCGAAAGCCATGACGCGATTGTTCGTGATCTCCGAATGTGTCTTCGCCGCCAGTTACCTCGTACTGGTCTACGTACTCACGGCACATGTCGGGCTGATCGGCGCGATGTACGCGTTCGCGATCAACTACGTGGCCTATCTCGTATTCAACGTCCTGGTCGTTCGCCGTTACCTGGGAGAACTCTGACGATGTCCGCCTATCCAACGAAGAATGCGGTGGCGATGCCACTGGTGTCCGTACTGGTTCCCGCGTTCAATCACGAGCGCTTCGTCGAGCGTTTCCTCGACAGCGTGCTGGACGATCCCTATCCGGCCAAGGAGCTCATCATCATCGACGACGGTTCGACCGACGGTACGGGCGAGCGCATTGCCGAGTGGGTGTCCCTGCATGCCGACGACCTGCCGATCGAATATGTGCGATGCGAGAACAAGGGCATTGCGGCGACCCTGAACGAACTGGTCGCCCGGTCGCATGGCGAACTGCTCCGGCTCGGGTCCAGCGACGATTACCTTCTGCCCGGCGGCCTCGATGCGCAGGTCCGCTATCTGCTGGCGAATCCGCGTAAGGGCGCGGTGATCGGCGATTCGATTGTCGTGGACGGAGAGGACAACAAGCTGCACGACAGCGGCATGCGCGATCTGCACGGTGCCGATAAACGGCTATACCGGTCCGACGAAGGCATCAGGCGCGCCGTGATTACCCGCTGGGCGATCGGCGGTCCGGTGACCTTGCTCCGGAAGAGTGCGCTGGAAATCGTGTCCCGTTGGACCGAAGGCCTGCGCATCGACGACTGGGACATGTTCCTTCGCCTGGCGGCCCGCGATGCGCTCGGCTTCATCGATGTCAGCGTCTGTGCGTACCGGCTTCACGATACTAACCTGAGCAAGACCCGGCACACGGCGACACGTATCGCGAACCTTTCCGAGGCCCGGCAGGTCGCGATTCGCCGGACCGAGCTGTTCGACGAACCGTGCCGGAGCTTGCTGCGGGCGGAGTCCTATTACATCGGTGCCAAGATCGCCTTCCTGCAGAAGAGGCACGCGCGCGTCGCACTGCACCTGCTGGCCTATGCCTGCCTCGTCGTCGCATCGAAGTTCCGCTTCGCCTCCGCGAATCACCATGTGGAGCGCGCATGAAACAGCTGCTGAGATGGCCCTCGGTCTACCTCTGCCTGCCGATCCTGTTCGCCTGCGGGCTCACCTTGCTTACCTACGATCTGCCGACCGGGTATCTGGACGGCATCCTGATCCTCGTCCTCAGCGCCGCCGCCATCCTGTTCGTCGACGCGTTCTCGGGTGTTCGCCTGCCGCCGCTGGCGGCCTTCCGTTCGCGCCGTTATGCGGGCACCCGCGATGCCTTCGTCGCGCTGGCGTTCGCCGGTGTCGTCATCGTGTTCTGCCTGCTCGACCTGACGCTGTTTCCCATTCCGCTGATCGACAATCCGGCGTCGTACGCCACGATGGAAGGGGGGCGCGAGCATGTCAGGCACATCTCCGACATGTGCTGGACGCTACCGTCGATCGGCCTGCTCTGCGCCAGGCAACGCTGGTTGCGCAATGCACTGATCGTCGCGGGCATCGTTTTTCCCATCCTGGTAATCGACCGCAACCGGCTCTTCGCGTCGCTGATGGCGCTGGGTCTGGTGATTATCTTCAGGCGCGACGAGGCACGGCCCTTGCCGTGGAAGACCATCGGTGTGCTTGCGCTTGCCGGCGGCGGCGGGTTCTCGGTCCTCGGCATGCTGCGGTCCGGTTCGATCGAAACCGTGGCGTTGCCGTTCGGCGACATGTACCGCGCGATGCCGCAGGGCATCAAATGGCTGCTGCTGTACATCAGCGCCGGTCCGTACAACTTCGGCGCCATCGTGGCCAAGCATTACGCCAATGCCGATTTCCTCATCAACCAGCTGGTTCCCCTGAGCGGATCGGTGGCCACCGCGGGAACGGATATTCCGCTGGATGCGCCGAACATCAACGTGGGCACGGAGTTCTTTCCGTTTGCGATGGCGATGGGTCCTGCAGGTGCCGTACTCGCGATCGGCGTGCTGTATGCGTTGCTGCTGTGGAGTGCCCGACGGCTCCGCCCGGCGGCGTCCCTTTTCTCGTTGCTGATCTTCCTTCGCGTGGCCTACGTCTGCGTGATGTCGCCGTTCGCACCGCAGGCATACACATTGACCAACGCGGGATTCATCGGCCTGTGCCTGGTCATGCAGGTGATCGCGGCGTGGTTGCCCGATCGCCGTTCCCACGACTTTCCCTCCACTTCAGCAGTGAGCAACCATGGAACAGGATGACATCTACTTGATCGACATGTGGCGGGTTCTGCTGCGCCAGTGGCGTTGGTTCGTGGCCGTTCTGATCGTTGTTCTGGCGCTTACCTTTGCCTATACACGCATCGCGCGCGACCAGTGGGAAGCGACGGCGTGGATACAGATAGGGCAGATCGCGCCGGCACCTGCCGGACAGGACCCAAAGGTCGAGTCGTTGCTGCGGGTAATCGAACGCCTGGAGACCGTGGCATTTCAGGACGAAGTAGCGAGGAGCATCGGACTCACCGTCGAGTCGCGCGAGGCTTCTTTGTACCGGAAGAGCATGAAGCTGGATCCTGAGCCTTATGCCAACCTCATCAAGATGCGCGTTCGGGCGTACTCGCCACGGCAGGCAGCCGACCTGGTCACCGCGACGGTCACGCGGCTCGAAGCCATCCATCGGCAAATCGGCGAGGTGCCGCTCCGGCTGGCGAACCAGCGCCTCGACGAGATCCAGACCGACCTGCGGACCGCGCAGGCCGATCGCGACCGCCTGTCGCGCGATGCCGGCACAGGCACGGGTCTCGCAAGCGTGCTGCTCGCATCGAAGAACGAGGACATCCGCGCCTTGCAGCAGGCGCGTAGCGAACTGGTCGCCCGGCTCGTTCCCAACTACACCTTCGAAACATCGATGCCCTGGCCGATCTATGTGCCGGAGCGGAAAGCGTTTCCCAATCCCGTGCTGATCTGGGGCATCGGCCTCCTCGCCGGATTGTTCCTCGGCGGTTTGGCAGCGGTGGGAAGGGATGCCATGCGACGGACGCGCCGGTGACGCCCTTGCTCGCCATGCGATCGTTTGCGATCCGATTCAACCAAAGACGTGTCCCGAGGCACTCACTGGTCTGGGCACGGAGATCGACATGAGTGGGCAACACACGCTAGACGAAGCGCAGCTGCTGGAAACGCAGCACGCTTTCGACAGTGTCGCGGCGGATTACGACGGTCCCCGCGGCAACAATGAACTGATCCAGCGCATGCGAGTCACGCTATGGGACACCGTGCACGCCAAGGTCGCGGCGGGCGGCCGTCTGCTCGACCTCGGCTGCGGCACGGGCATCGACGCGATCGAGTTCGCGCGGCGCGGCTTCCGCGTCGTCGCCACCGACTGGTCGCCGCAGATGGTCGAACGAACGCGCGCACGCGCCGACGCCGCGGCGCTCGAATCGCGGGTGACGGCCACGCATCTGGGCATCCAGCAGCTGGACCGGCTCGACGGCGAATTCGACGCGATCTATTCGAACTTCGGTCCGTTGAACTGCGCGCCGGACCTGCACGCCGTCGCGAGCGAATGCGCGCGCCTGCTCAAGCCGGGCGGCACGCTGGTGTTTTCGGTGATGGGCAGGGTCTGTCCATGGGAAGTAGGGCACTACGCATTGCGTGGACGTTTCCGTCGTGCAGCCGTACGCGCCGCGCGCGGTGCGACGGCGGTCGGTATGAACCGGCACACGATCTGGACGTACTACTACCTGCCTCGCGAGTTCTATCGTGCCTTCGCTGGAACGTTCTCGCTGGGCGGCTATCGCGCGCTGAGCCTGTTCATGCCGCCACCGTACATGGTCGAACGCTACCGTCGCCGTCCGGACTGGTACGAACGGCTCGGTCGCCTGGACGACCGCCTCGGTGCCGCGCCGCTGCTGCGCGACATGGGCGACCATTTCCTGATCGTGATGCACCGGCGTTGAGTCGATGGACGTCTTTCGCCACCATTTTTCGTCGGATACCGATCTTGTCGGCGCGGTTTCCCTCGTGCCCGACGGCGTGTCGTATGCGCCGCTTCCGGTTCGTGCCGGCCATATCGGTGCGTCGCCGGGCGCGCATGCGTACCCGGTCGATCTGCGGGATCACCTGATCTTTCCGGGCCTGATAAACGCGCATGACCACCTGCACGTCAACGGCGTTCCGCCGCTACGTCACGCCGCGCCTTTTCCGAACAGCTACGCCTGGATCGCGGCCTTCCAGTCGCACTTTCAGGACCCCGTCGTCATCGCTGCACTGAACGTGCCGAAAAGCCTGCGTCTTCGCCACGGCGCCCTGAAGAACCTGCTCGCCGGCACGACCTGCGTCGCGCATCACGATCCCTGGCACCCGGCACTCGACGACGCGGACTTTCCCGTCGCGTTGCTGCGCGACCATGGCTGGAGCTACACGCTGGCCGGTCCCGACTACGGTCCGCCGGTACGCCAGAGTTTCGCCGCCACGCCCGCCGATCGCCCCTGGCTGATCCATCTCGCCGAAGGCACCGACGAAACGGCGCAGGCGGAGCTCGCGCAACTGGACGCGCTGGGTTGTCTGGCCCCAAACACCGTACTCATCCATGGCGTCGGTTTGCTCGAAACGGATATCGATCGCGTGATCGCCTGCGGCGCGGCCGTCGTCTGGTGTCCGCAAAGCAATCGCGCACTGCTGGGACGAACACTCGATCCGCGCCGTCTGTGCGAAGCCGGCCGGCTGACGATGGGTAGCGACTCGCGCCTGAGCGGTGCCCGCGACCTGCTCGACGAGCTGAGTATGGCCGCCGCACACGACGAGCTGGACGCGACCTCCCTGCTTGCGTTGGTCACCACACGAGCCGCACGCATCCTGCGTCTTGCCGGACGCGGCAGTCTGTCCGTCGGTGCCCCGGCGGACATGGCGATCGTCGAGGATCGTGGCGGCGATCCGGCAGACAGTCTCGTCGGGCTGAGACGCAGCCAGCTTCGCGCCGTCGTGCGCGACGGCCTGCCGCGCATCGCCGATCCCGACTTCGCCGACTGGTTTGCGGCCGCCGGCGTCGATGCCGTGGCAGTGACGCTCGACGGCAAGCCGAAGCTGTTAGCCCGTTCCCTGGCCGATCCCGCGCTGCTTGCCCTCGAACCGGGGCTGGCGCTCGCCACCGATGTCACGACCGCGGCGAGGTGCATCCCATGCTGAGTGTCCCGATGCTCGAACCCGTCGATGCGTATGCCCTTTGGGCGGACAGTTACCCGCCGCACGCGCACAACCCGGTCATGCTTGCCGAGGAACGCGCGATGCTCAGCCTGATGCCCAGACAACTGCACGGCCGTAGCGTGCTCGATGCCGGCTGCGGCAGCGGACGCTATGTGCTGCACGCGCTGGATCGCGGGGCGACGCACGTGACGGGCGTGGATCTGTCGCCGCCGATGCTCGAACGAGCGCGCAAGGCGCTGGCCGCACATGCCGCTGTCGCCAACGTCGCGCTGCGGCAGGGCAGCCTTACCTCGTTACCGATACCGGACGGTTTCGCGGACCTCACGGTATGCGGTCTGGTCGTCGGCCATCTCGATCGTCTGCAACAGGCATTGGCCGAACTGCGCCGCGTCACGCGTCCCGGTGGCCGTCTGCTGTGCAGCGACGTCCATCCCATCGGCCATGCACTCGGCTGGCGGCGGGATTTCAGGCACGGCGGCCAGCGCTACGCGGTGCGGCATAAGCAGCACCTCTACAGCCACTGGCACAACGCATGTACCGCCCTGGGGCTTGCGATCGAACGCGTCGCGGAACCGATGCTCGATCCGGCCGATATTCCACCGGGCGCGCATTTCGATAGTGCGGCGCTCGAGGTTCCCGTCGCGCTGGTGTTCCAGCTCAGGCGCCTCCCATGAGTTTCCACGACATGCCATCCCGACCCATGCCTCACTCCCCGCAGACGCTGCTGGTCAATCCGACCATTACGTCGCCGTCCAGCGCACGGTTCCCGCTGTCGCTGCTGCATCTGGCGGCAGCCCTCGACCGGACGGGCGAGAGCCACATCATCGATGGCAACGTCGATCGCGACGTGGTCGGCGAAACACTTCGCGCCATGGAGCGCACGCACTTCGACGCGGTGGGGATCAGCGTCATGGGCGGTCCGCAGATAGAGCCCTCCATCGCCGTCTCGAAAGCGATCCGCGAGCGCTTTCCGCAAACCCCGATCATCTGGGGCGGCTATTTCCCGACGCTCTATGCGGATACCACGCTGGCCGCGCCCTATGTCGACTATGCGATCCGCGGGCAGGGCGAAGAAAGCCTGCCCGAACTGATCGCCGCGCTGGGCAGGGCAGAGCCGGACTTCGCGAAGATCGGCAGCCTGTCGTGGAAACACGATGGCGCGGTGGTGCACAACCCGAACCGTCGCTTCTCGCTTGGCGACAGCGGCATCGTGCTGCCTTACGACAAGCTCGGCGATCCGCGGCGCTACCTGGCCCGCACCTTCCTCGGCCGGCGTACGGCCGCGCACCAGGCGTCGATCGGCTGCCGCTTCCGTTGCACGTTCTGCGGTGTGGCGGCGATGTTCGGCGGAACGACGGCATTGCCGGCGGCGGCGCGGCTGGAACGCGACCTGAGCTATCTCAAGTACGAACTCGGCGCGGATTCGATCCAGTTCTTCGATCACAACTTCTTCGACCGCGAAGAAGACATGATCCCGTTGCTCGAAGTGATGGCGAAACTGGAGATGCCGTGGTGGTGCTACGCCCGTTCCGATGCGCTGCTCAACCTGTCGGAAAGCTCGTGGAAACTGGTGCGCAAGAGCCGCTTGCGCATGGCGTACATCGGTGCCGAATCGCCCAGCGGGCAGATGCTCAAGGAAATCCGCAAAGGCACACGGCCCGACCAGACGCTGGAAGTCGCGGAGCTATGTCGAAGGCACGGTGTGATTCCCGAGCTGTCGTTCATGGTTGCGCCACCGGAGAACACGGCAGAGGAAACCCAGCACACTTTCGAGTTCATCCGCGAACTGAAGCGGATCAATCCGGCGTCCGAAATCATCGTCTACATCTACACACCGCTGCCGGAAAGCAGCAAGCACGAAAAGGATCGCGGCAAGCATCCCGGCATGGCGCTGCTCGATCTCAACGGCGATCCGGTGGTCTTTCCGAAGACGCCGGAAGAATGGATGGAAAAACGCTGGGTCGATTACGCCTGCCACGCCGATGCGCCGTGGCTGACCGACGAGCTTCGCCGGCATATCCACGATTTCGTGACCGTGCTGCGCTGCCGCTTCCCAACCGTGCAGGACCTGCGTTCGCCCACCTGGGCCAAGCGCAGCCTGAGTGCGATGGCCGCGTGGCGCTACCGCCAGCGGAAGTACGACCGGCCCTGGGAGCTTACTCTCGCGAACCGGCTGGTTCGTTTGCGGATGCCGCAGGTGTCGGGTCTTTAGGCGTGCATGTCGCGCAGATCAATGTGTTGCCCGCGCCTGCGGATGGCGCACCTGCGGACGTGTTCGAACGCTGGCCGTCGCTGGCGGACATTCCCGAGGCGGCTGCGGGCGCCGGTACCCGGATCTCCGTAATTCAGGCCGCAGCATGCGATGCGCGGTTGACGCATCGCGGCGTCGAATATCGCTTCACCGATACCCGAGGCATGACCTCCGCAGCCAGGCGTGCCAGTCATTTCGCTCGCCTTCTTCGCGACATCGCACCGGACGTCCTGCACCTGCACAGTCTGGGCTTCGCTCGCGACGCGTTCGAACTGGCGCGATGCCTGCCCGATATACCGATCCTGATCCAGGACCATGCCGATCGGCCGCCACCGTGGTGGCGACGTTCGCGGTGGCGGCCCTGGTACGCCGCTGCCGCGGGTATCGCATTCACCGCACCCGCCCTGGCGCAGCCGTTCGTCGCCGCCAACCTGTTCGGATCGCGGACCCGGCTGTTTGCGATACCGGAATCCAGTAGCCGTTTTGTGCCTGGCAACCGGGCCAGCGCGCGTGCCGCGACGGGTCTCCGTGGCAATCCCTGCATTCTTTCGGTCGGGCATCTGAGCGACGGCAAAGACCCGCTCACCGTGCTCGAGGGCGTCGCTTTGGCGACGGCAAGTCTGCCCGACGTGCAGTTGTGGTTCGCCTTCGGCAGTGCGCCGCTGCTTGACGATGTGCAGCGGCGAGTCGCGCAGGATCCGCGACTCGCCGGGCGCGTCCATCTCCTCGGCACGTTGACACATGCACGTATCGAAACCTGCATGCAGGCCGCGGACCTGTTCGTTTCCGGCAGCCTCGCCGAAAGCTGCGGCTACGCATTGCTGGAAGCGCTTGCCTGCGGCGTGGCACCGGTGGTGACGGACATTCCCGCGTTCCGCGCGTTGACCGGCGACGCCATCGGCGGGCACTGGACGCGTGGCGATGCGGCTGAGCTGGCCGAAGTGCTGGTCCGCATGGCGGTGGATCGGCCATCGCCGGCACGCGTGCGGGCTCACTTCGACGCCACGTTGTCGTTCGCGGCGGTGGGTCGCCAATGGGCGGACGCATACGCGCAACTGCTCGACGATCGGCGGCGGAACGCGGCATGAAGATCGCTCTGGTGGTGCCCGGCGGCGTCGACCGTACGGGTGAATTTCGCGTGATTCCGGTCCTGCTGGCGCTGATCGAACGACTCGCGCGCACGCACGACGTCCATGTCTTCGTCCTGCATCAGGAAGCCGTGGCGGCGCGCTGGGAACTGCTCGGCGCGCAGATCCACAACATCGGCGAGGGATGGCCGCGCCTGCGTGCGATCGCGGCGATCCGGGCCGAGCATCGCCACGCACCGTTCGATCTTATCCACGCCATTTTCTCAGGCGACTGCAGCCTGATCGCGGTCGCCACGGCGAGATGGCTACGGCGACCCAGTCTCGTCCACATCGCCGGCGGCGAACTGGTCGCGCTCCACGCCATCGGCTACGGCGGACGGCGGAAGTGGAAAGGCCGGCTGCGCGAGGCCATCGTGCTGCGCGCTACGAACGCGATCACGGCGGCCAGCTCGCCGATTGTCGATTCGCTGCGTGCGCTTGGTCTCGAAGCCCGGCGCGTGCCGCTCGGCGTCGACCTGCGGGCGTGGCCACCGCTCGCGCCACGCCGACGCGATGCCGGACCGGCGCGACTGATCCATGTCGCCAGCATCAACCGGGTCAAGGACCAGACAACGTTGTTGCACGCCTTGGCGGCCGTGGCCGATGCGGGATTGTCTTTCACTATCGACGTCGTCGGCGTGGATACGTTGCAGGGTGAGATGGATGGCCTGGTTCATCGACTCGGACTGGAACGGCACGTCCGTTTCGTGGGCTTCCGCACGCAACGGGAACTGCGTCCGCTGATGGCCGAGTCCGATTTGCTGGTCATGTCGTCGTTGCACGAAGCCGGACCGCTCGTCCTTCTGGAAGCGGCGGTGGCGGGCGTACCGACCGTGGGGACGGCCGTGGGTCACCTGGTCGAATGGTCGCCGAAGGCGGCGCTGGCCGTGCCCGTCGGCGACTGGGCCGCACTCGCGGTGGCGATACAGCGCGTGCTCGCCGATGAAGGACTGCGGCTGCGCCTTGCCGATGAAGCGCAGCGCCGGGCGATCGCCGAGGATGCCGATCACACTGTCAGATCGTTCGAAACGTTGTACGCGACGCTTCTCGCCGGGCGCTAAGATCTACGTCGACGATGCGCCATGTTCAAGCGCGGCGCGTACCACGTAGAGCGTATCCATCCGCGGCACCGGACGCGTGAGTCGCGTCAGGATGCGCCGGCCATGGCTCAGCGTGACCCAGCTCTGTCCCTTGAGCCACAGCTGCGTACGGACCATGTCGGCGCGCTCTTTGATGTTTTCCTCCGACGGCCGGAAACGATTGTGCAGGCAGTGGCCGGCTTCGCGCAGCGACCGCGCCCATTCGATGCCGGGCAACGCGTGCAGCCATAGTGCCGAACACGACGCCTGCGTGAGTGTGCGGCTGCGCGAGATCATCCGTAACAGGGGAGGGCACTCGCGCTGTAGGCGGGCCAGTACGAACAAGGGGACTGCGCGCCGGTAGTAACGCGAAACCAGACGTAGCGGTGGGAGGGCCCACCAAGGCGAGCCGCCAGCCCAAAGCACTTCCCAGTCGCGCGCGACCATCCGCGTCGCCAGCAGGGAAATATCGTTCAGATGGATAAGACGCACGCTGCGCCCGCAGAGATTACCCGCCGCATGCAGCAGCAGGTGACTCATCAATGCACCGTTCGACGGATACGGATTCAGGCCGGGACGGGGATCGGCTGGATATATGCGTTCGGTGATGTCTACGGTGGTGATCGGCAAGCGCTCCTGGATGCGCGTATGCAGTTCGATGTTGACCGGTGTATCGCGGTGCTCGCCGAGCCCCATGACCGGCTCGCCCGTCGCCGGCTTGAAGACGCGATGCTTCCACTGCACGAACGACTCGACGTAGCCAAGATCGGTCAGCAACGCGGTGGCCGCATCGACATCCTCGTCGCGGACCAGCAGGTCGATATCGGCCATGGGGCGATCGCCCGCTGCGTAGAGGCCGATGGCATGCAATGCCGAGCCCTTCAGAGGAACGATGGGCAGTCCGGCAATACGCGCGCTGGCGTCGATACGTTCAAGCAGCGACGCGATGCGTCGATGACGATGCTCGACGTGTTCGCGCTGGGCGACAAGAAATTGCGTCCATGCGGGATGCCGCCATGTAGAGCATTGCGACAGGAGCGGTGAGATACCGTGCGCGGCGGCCGCCGCTGATGCTAGCCGCCATTCCAGTTCATTCCAGTCGGGCGTGGCGGCGCCCGGTCGTGCGAAAGCCAGTTCCTCGGCGAGCGCCTCGGTGGTGCGACGCAACCCTTTCCTGACCAGACCCAGTGGCGGCAGCATGGCGATCTAAAGCAGCGTCAAGGCGATGCTCTGCCTTGCCATCGGAGGAGACATCGTGGGCTCTTCGCTGCGATGCGCATGCTCGCAGGCGATCAGCGCATCCCAGCGCGCATCGAGCGCGGCAAGCTCCTGCCGACGACGTTCGGCCGATTCGCCGGTTTTCGTCTGTTGCAGGTTGACCTGTTCGTGCAGCAGGTCGCGCACGCGGCGATAGAAATCCGAGTCGTAGGCACCGCGGAACATCATGGACAGATCCGCGCTGTCACGCCAGTTCGTTTTCTTGCCCAACTGCGCCTTCACCTCGTCGTAGAACGTCGTGCCCGGTAGCGGATAGGACACACTGACGCCGACATCGTCCGGCGCGGCTTGCGCCACCAGCGCGCGCGTTGCCAGAAGATCTTCGAGTTCCTCGCCCAGGTAACCCAGCTGAATAAAGAAGCCCACGCGGATGCCGTGCTCGCCAAGCCGTTCCCGGGCCGCGATCAGATCGGGCACTTTGGTACCCTTGCTCATACGGTCCAGCACGCGCTGACTGCCGCTCTCCGCACCGATCCAGGCTTCGGCGCAACCGGCCTGCGCCAGTGCGGCGACCATCCGTTCGCTGGCGAGGTCGGCACGGGTCTGGATCATGAAGGGAACGGAGCCATCGGACGCGCGCAGATGCGCGGCGAACCCGGTGACCCAGTCGACATGGAAGCCGAAGATGTCGTCGGCCATCCAGATGTGGTCGGGCGCGAACGTGTGCTTGAGGTAGGTCATCTCGGCAGCCACGTCTTCGGCGGGGCGCTGTTTGTAGTGATTGCCCCAGATCGGCTTGGCGCACCAGTTGCAACGGAACGGACAGCCGCGCGAAGCGGCCATGTTGAGGCTGAAGTAGCCATGCCGTTCGTGCCAGAACGTGCGGTAGCGTTCCATGTCGACCAGGTCCCAGGCAGGACGGCCGACCAGTCGTGCATCGGGCGGGATCACGCCGACGCGGGTCAGTTGTATCTGTCCCTGCACGCGCGTGGCAACGCCGGGAACGCCAGCGACCCACTCGGGTGTGTCGAGGCCGGGATCGCGTTCGAGCCTGCCGCTCAGTTCGGCCAGCGCGGCGATACCTTCGCCGACGAGTACGGCGTCCGCGCCCGCGGCGAGGAAGGCTTCCGGATGATCGGATGCATCGGAGCCGGCGACGATCACGCGAGCACCGTAAGCGCGCGCTTCGCCGATCATCCGGCAAGCCGCCTCACGCATGCGGCCGAGACACATTTTGGTGAGGAAGTTGAAGTTGTCCTCGTAGATCACGACCAGTTCCGGACGCGTGGCGCGCAGGGCGCCTTCGTGATCTTCCACGCCACTGGCGAGCATCGCGTCGAACAACGATACCTCGTGCCCCATTTCCCTGAGCAGGGCCGCGACCTGAATCGTCGCGAGCGGGGGATACGGCTTGCCGCGTTCCCACTGCTTCCGGTCGTAGCGAAGGAAGTAGGAGTGGCCGACCTGAATCTTTAGCATCTCGAAGGAGCCTCGATCGTCATCATGGGGAGCGCGACGGCATCGATCCCGATGTCTTTCGCTGATTGCCCGTGAGTGCCCCGGCGTGGATGATCGGTTGCCTTGCGTGGGGAAAAATTCTTCACGCACTGCGGGAGCTTCACGCGCGTGCGTCGAGGGAAGCCGCGACCGGGTTGGCCCTTGGGGCCTTCGGCGCCGTCCCTGCGGGAGCGGGCCGTAGTGCCACTTCGCTCCGTCAGTGGGTGATCGCGGCCCTCGGCTAAGGCGGCCCCAAGGGCCAACCCGGCCACGGCACCAGCGACTGCGGTTTGTTGTGGGCAGAGCACGAGCCGAGCACGTGACGGACCGAACCGGATACGGTCACCACCGGTCCTGCGTCACGCGCGGCTTTCCCCCACGCAACCGCAACCTCCGGAAGAGCCGTCGGCCACCGCCCTCGACGCGACTTGCGGAACCGAGCGCGGCGGGCGGAAAAGGCCCGAAGGGGGCGGACCCGGACGGTCCGCCGTTTTCGCTGAGGCAGGAGCCGAATCGAAAACCCCCGCCCGCCGCGCGGGCGCGACGGGGCGCAGCCATCAGACACCAGCCGCGCAGCGGCTATCCCTTCCCGAGCGACGGTGGAGACGGAGCGTCGAGGGCGGTGGCCGACGGCTCTCCCCGCAACGTCCAAGCGCGACGGCGACCGCGATGGCGATGGCGAAGCCGAGCCCTCCCCGACCATGCGTGAAGAACCAAAAAAGCTGGCCCGTCGCGGCACAACCTTTCCCACGTGTCCGGGCACTTACTGGCTACATGTCCGGAGGACTGGTGGCCGCGCGTCACGTCGCCGGATCGGCCCACACTTCGATCGACGACAATGGCCCCGACCACGCAACACGACATCGGCGATACCGGTGCCGATCCGTTTCACGAACGATCCGCACCGCCGCTCAATGTCCGCAAGGACATACTCGGTGGGCATTTCCATTTCGACAGCGCGAGCGAAGCCTTGTTGCGACTGGTCGAGGCGGCTTATGGCGGGCTGCCGCCGCAACGGCGTTATGCGGCGCCGCCAATGTTTCATGTCGAGCTGCGTCTCGTGCCGCGACAGGTTGACCGGCCCGTCGACGAACCTCCGCCCGTGCGCACGCAATCCGGTACGGGCCTGCTGTGTGGCGTCATGGATGCGTCGAACTATGTGATGGTGTCGCCCGCACAACGCCGCGCGCTCGTGGTGGTGTCCGAGGACATGCTGGACCATCCCTATCATGTGCGTTACGAACTTATCGAATTCGCGGTGTTCCTGCTGGCAGCGCGCGGGATGGATCTGGTGCCGCTGCATGGCGCCTGCGTTGGCAGGGATGGGCGGGGCATCCTGCTGCTCGGTGCCAGTGGCGCGGGCAAGTCGACGCTGGCGTTGCACGGTTTGCTGCAAGGGATGGATTTCCTCGCCGAGGATGCCGTCTTCGTGCAACCGGACACCATGCTCGCCACCGGCGTCGCCAATTACCTGCATGTCCGCGACGACGCGCTGCGTTTCGTCGGCGACGAGCAAACCCGGCGTTGGATCGGTGAATCGCCGGTGATCCGTCGTCGTAGCGGCGTCGAGAAGTTCGAGGCCGACCTGCGCCTCGGTCGGGGCCGATCCGTCGCCACTCCCATGACGCTGGTCGGTGCCGTGTTGGTGTCGAACCGGACAGCGGACGCTCCCGATGCATTACTGAGTCCGGTACCTCGGCACGAGATCGCCGGACGCCTGTCCGCCGATCAGCCGTATGCCGCCGCGCAACCGGGCTGGCGTCGCTTCGAACAGGAAATGATGCGCATGGGTATGCACCGACTGCTTCGTGGACGGCATCCGCGCGATTCCGCCGATGCGTTGCTGACGCTGCTGTCGCCGCGCCGCATGGCGAGCGCGTGATGGCGACGGTCGATACGTCGACCGCGAAGGACACCGGGCAAGGGCCGTTGCTATCCCTCGTGCGTTCACTCACGGGCGACGATCTGATCGAGACAGCGATCTATGTCGCGTTGTCGCTGGGCTCGGCACTGGCCGGCAGCCTCGCCGCCGTGCTGCTGGTGCCGCTGGTCCAACCGGGGCAGCCATTGCCGTTCGGCGGCGGACTGTTCGATCTGCATGGACGGACCGACATGCGGGTCATGGCCTTCGCTATCGCGACCGTGGCGTTCGCATTGCTACGCTGGCAGACGGCGCGACTCGGCGCGCGACTGGTCGGCCGCTACGGCATGCATCTGCGGCGCAGTGTGCATGCGCGCCTAATCGATGCACCGCTGGCGTCGCTGGCGGATGCGACATCCGCGGAGATCGCCAATGTCCTCACGTACAACGTCGAGATCGTCGTGCAGGGTTTCAGTGCCTTGCAGCAACTGTTGGTCGCCGGGATCACCGCCGCCGTCAGTCTGGCGTTCGCGTTCTGGGTATCGCCGCCGTTGATGCTGGCGGCACCCGTGCCGATGGTCGTCGGTCTGCTTGCTTCGCGCGTCTTCGGTCGCGAGCAGTCGCGGGTAAGCCGGCAGTACGTCGCGGATATGACCCGGCTGTTCTGGCACAGCGAGGATTTCCCACGGCGCTTGCGGCACGTCCGTTCGTTCGAACGCGAGAGTGCGGAGAAAGCGAGTTATGGCGCGATCTCCGCCGGGCTCTGCAATGGCTACGCGCGACAACTGGAACTGGTGGCTTCCGGACGGTTGCTGCTGGAACTGCTGGCGGCGGCGGGCATCGCCGGCGTCTTCGTTCTCGCGCAGCGCTGGCACGGCATCGATTCGGCGTCGCTGATTGCGGTGTGCCTGCTGCTCGGGCGCCTGCTGCCTTATCTGGTCTCGACCCGGCAGAGTTTCCAGCAATTGCGTTCGGCGGCGCCGGCATTCGAGCTATGGCAGCGATATATGCGCCTGGGCACGGCGCATGCGTCTGCCGCATCGCCGCCCGAAACGACCGTTGTCGGCACGTTGCGGATAGACCGCGTACGGGTGCGGCCGCCGCTCGCCGGACTGGATGTCGTCGATCTGATGCTGTTACCGGGCGAGATGACCCTGATATCCGGCGACTCCGGCATCGGCAAGAGCAGTCTGGTCGACGTGCTGGCGGGCATGACCCCGCCCGAACGATTCGAGGCGTGCGTCGACGGCCGGCCCATCGATTTCGATGGCTATCGGCAGTGGGTGAGGAACGGTGCCTACGTCAGCCAGAACGTCAGGCCATGGCAGTCTTCCGTCCGCGAAAGCCTGCTGTGGGCAGCGCCCGAGGCCAGCGACGCGATGTTGCAAAACGCGTTGCTGGACGTTGGCCTCGATGCCCGGCTTGCTCATTCCGAGCAGGGTCTCGACACGTCGTTGGACCGGGCCTCGAGCCGGCTATCGGGTGGCGAGTTGCAACGTTTGATGCTGGCCCAGGTCATGCTGCGGCAGCCGTTCATCGCCGTGCTGGACGAGGCCACCAGCGCACTCGATGCGGCATCGGAGAGAGCCGTGCTGGCCACGATGAAACGTCGCATGCCACGCACCATCCTGATCGTCGTCTCGCACCGCGCCGACGTAGCGACGATCGCGGACCAGACCCTGACCATCGGCGGCGATCCCGGCACGACGGTCGTGGCCAGGACCGCGGATGAAAGACAGGTCGTCGAAGTACGGCGATAACGTATTCGCTATCGTTTCCTCGCGCGTAGCGGCTATTGCACGCCTTGGATTTCCCCTGTGCGATTGGATCTGTTTTCTGGATAATCCATCCCGATCGGGATGGCTGATTCCCCGGACATTGCCGCCTAGACTCGGATCTCCGCTCACGCACTGGAGATTTACATGGCAGACCATTCCATCCAAGGCAAAACCGTCCTTATCGCAGGCGGTGCCAAGAACCTCGGCGGACTGATCGCTCGCGACCTGGCGGGGCAGGGTGCAAAAGCCGTGGCCATCCACTACAACAGCGCCGCCAGCAAGGCCGACGCCGACGCGACCGTTGCGGCCCTCCAGGCCGCAGGCGCGCAAGCGGTGGCTATCCAGGCCGATCTGACGACGGCCGGTGCCGTGGAAAAGCTGTTTGCCGACGCCATCGCGGCGGTGGGCAAGCTGGACATCGCCATCAACACCGTCGGCAAAGTGCTGAAGAAGCCAATCACGGAAATCAGCGAGGCCGAATACGACGATATGACAGCGGTCAATTCCAAGACCGCCTTCTTCTTCCTCAAGGAAGCCGGCAAGAACCTCAACGACAACGGCAAGATCGTCACCGTGGTGACTTCACTGCTGGGCGCCTACACGCCGTTCTATGCCGCCTATGCAGGCACCAAGGCGCCGGTCGAGCATTACACCCGCGCAGCCTCCAAGGAGTTCGGCGCACGCGGCATCTCGGTGACCGCGGTCGGACCGGGCCCGATGGACACGCCGTTCTTCTATCCCGCCGAAGGCGCCGATGCGGTGGCGTACCACAAGACGGCCGCAGCGCTCTCGCCGTTCAGCAAGACAGGCCTGACGAGCATCGAAGACGTGGTGCCGTTCATCCGCCATCTCGTCAGCGACGGTTGGTGGATCACGGGCCAGACCATCCTCGTCAACGGCGGCTACACGACCAAGTAAGCCATCCCGGCCACAGGCGCCAGGGACGCTGTCGCATGCGGAGAGGCATCGGAGCATCATTTGCCGGTTGATCGCTCCGGCATCGATCCCTCGGCCCAAAAGATCTGTGTCAAAGGAACCCATGGACAGACTTGATCAGTACCGCGTCTTCATCCAGGTTGCCGAGATGGGCAGTTTCATCAAGGCGGCCCATGTGCTGGATATACCGCGCGCCTCGATCTCGGCCGCCATCCAGCAACTGGAAACGACCATGGGTGCGCGCCTGTTGCATCGAACGACGCGACAGGTGCGCTTGACCACCGATGGGATGCAGCTGCTGGAGCATGTGCGCCGGTTCCTGGCCGATGCGGAAGAGATCGATCAGTTGTTCCATGCGAGCCAGCGCAAAGTCTCGGGTCGCCTGAGCGTGGACATGCCCAGTCGCATCGCCCGTCGCCTGGTTGCCCCGGCGTTGCCGGGCTTGCTGCGCCGGTATCCCCGCCTGCAGCTGGCTTTGGGTTCGACCGACCGCGTCATCGACCTGGTGCACGAAGGCGTGGATTGCGCGGTGCGTTTCGGCGTGCTGCAAGACAGCAGCCTGGTGGCTCGCCCGCTGGGACAGATCGCACTCATCAATTGCGCGAGCCCGGAGTATCTGCGCGAGCACGGCGTACCGGCGGATCCCGGCGACCTGGCCAAGAAACATTGGTCGGTCGGATACGCTTCGCCAACCACCGGGCGGGAACTGCCCTGGGAATTCCTGGACTCGGGAAGAGAGCAGCAGCTGCCAGCGCCCAGTCGCGTGATTGTCAACAATGGGGAGAGCTACATCGCCTGCTGCGTAGCAGGCCTGGGATTGATCCAGATCCCGCGCTTCGATGTGCAGCATCTCCTGGAAAGGGGAGAGCTTGTCGAAATCATGCCGGAGTATCGCGCGGCCTCCATGCCGGTGTCGCTCATCTATCCTCATCGTCGCCAACGTTCGCGTCGGCTCAATGCATTCATCGAGTGGTTCGAGGCCCTGATACAACCTCATCTCGAAGCGTCGTGACGATCCCTGAACTTTCGCAGCGCCGAGAAGACGCCCAAGCCGACAGCCATAACGATCACGCAGCCCAAGGGAGGCCACCACCATCCCACTATCCGCAAGAGTGCAACGCTCGTTCCGAAACAGGCGAGCAGGGCGACCAGGGCAATCGTCCACATCTGACGAAATCCGGGCAGACCGTAGAGCCATAGTGGCAACGTCAGCAATGCCGCTCCGACGACGAACTGGCTCGTGAAATTCAATGGCGTCAGCGTGCTGCCGTTCTCGACGGATTCGAGAAGGTTGGCCTGATATTCCACGCCGGCCATGCGCTCGTCGCCACCCGAGGCCGAGGTGTCCAGCAGGTCGCCAAGTCCCGAGGCCGTAGCGCCGACGAATACCCAGCGTCCCTTGAGTAGCGCGGGCGAGACATGGCCCTCCAGCACATCGACATAGGAGACCTGGTCGAAGCTACCGGCCGGTCCGGCGAAATGCAGCAGGACATAGTCGTCGCGCATCCATTGGTAAGGCGACTCTGTATCCGTATCCGGCCTGTGCAGGCTGGGTAGTACTGGCTTTTGCGTTTTCCGGTCCATGTCATAAACGACGAGGGCGAGGGCCGGCCAGTACGGACGCCCCAAACCCGCTTTCAGATAGGCGCCACGAATGACACCGTCGTCGTCCTTGGCGGCATCGACGTGACCGAAGGCAGACGCCACGCTGGCGATCTCCTGCGTGGGCAGCATCTCTTCCAGCGTTCCACCGAGTTCGGCGGCTTCGGCGAACACGGGCATGGCAACGTGCCCGTTTCGACGAATGGCCTGCGCGAGCGCGCGATCGTTTTCCGGGTGATTGATGTCGGGCTCGGCCATGGTTATATCGATACCGACACCGCGAACGCCTGCATCGGTGAGGCGATCGAGCAACCGGGCATGCACCGCGCGCGGCCACGGCCAGTTGCCGAGCCTGGACAGACTCTTCGCATCGATCGCCACAATCACCACGGCGTCGCCGGTCCGATACGACCAATGATGCATATGCAGATCGTAGAACGCGTTGTCGAGTCGGGTGGCCGCGCCGCTCGCCATGATCAGGGTGAGCGAGGCGACGCCGATCATCCAGATCAGCACACGCCCGAGTACGGCGAGCGGACCTACGACGAGCTGATCAGAGCGCATCGTCGACTGCCGCGGCTGCCGCGGCATCGGCGGGGTTCCACTCATCAGTTCGGCTACCGTGATTCATGGCGTCAAAGTATCAACCACAGCAACGATGCCCCGCCGCCTGCCGCGGCCCAACGGCACGCCATGCATGGAATGCGCGTCTTCTGCACCGAGCCCCAGGGTCCGGCATAGCCGTCGGTATCGATGGTTCGCACCCGTACATACCATTTGCCCGACGACAGGTTCTTGAGGTCGATTTCCGGTTTATCGATCGTGGTGTCCACTTCCGGCTGGACGAACTCCGGATGACGCGCCAGTTGCACGTTATAGCGCTGATCCGGGTGGCCCGCGGGCCAGCTCAGCATCAGATCGCCATGCGAGTGCTTAGGTTCGCCGGGCACGGGAGCGGGCGGCTCGGATACCAGGTCGAAGGGAAGTGCGGGGGTGTAAGGGCCCACTTTGCCAGTGTTGTCGCGGCTGGCGATGCGCCAGTAGTAGCGTCCAAGAGGCAGCGAATGCGGCGGGCGCACGTCGCCGCCCGTCACCTGCGGCTGGTCGGCCAGCAGGTGTTCGAACGCGGAGTCGCTGGCCAGCTGCCAGGTGTAGGACGTTGCCTGCTGGCTTTCCGTCCAACGGAATGACGGTCGGGTATCGCGCACCCGGGTATCGGGTTGTGGCGACACGATCAGCGGCGGCTGCGGATGGCTGTCGATGGTGACAGCGGAGCAGATGGCGTCGAGGCCTTCGAGCTGGCCTGTACCGACACCGCGCACACGAATCGCGTAGGTGCCATCGCTCAGATCGGGAATGACCGCATGCGTGTCGTCGACGACGCGGTCCATCAGCAGGGCCTCGAATTTCGCACTGGACGCTACCTGCACGCGGTAATGCCGCGCACCATCCAATGGCTGCCACTGAAATTCGTAGGGAAATCGATTGATGGGTACTGTCGGGCATGACAGTGCCGGCGCGGGAAGCAGCGCTTGCGGTTGTCCCGGAGATGCGCCTCCGATGGTGGCTACGCCGAGCCCCGTCTTCACCAGCACATGCCGCCTGTCGTTGCCGACGTCGACCTTGCCCGAGGTCACCTCGGTCCGTGCCGCGTCGGTCTGCGCATCGGCGATCACGCGAAAGTGGGTGCCACGCACGCTGGAAATCGTGCCTGGGGTCGACACACTGAATCGCGCGGCGTTCCCGCTCATGGGAGTAACGTCGCTGTTGATGCGCCCGCGCTGCAGACGCACGCGCGTGTCGACCATGCCTGTGTTTCCATAGGCGCTAAGGCGATCGAGCGCGAGCTCGCTGTTGCTCTGCACGAGAATGCGCGAACCGTCCGCGAACTCCAGAGTGAGACTGGTATCGCCCTGGGTCACCAGGGTAGCGCCGTAACCGAACGACATGCCCTGCGTCACGGGCATCGCCTGCGCGGTGCCGGGCAGGGTGGCGGTGGCATTGCCGATGACGGCGATTACCTTGGCCCTGGCGGGTTCGAGTCGCAGCCACGCCACCGGAATATGCAGCGTCATACCGGGCGGCAGATGAAGCGGATCGGCGACTTTGTTGTAATCCTGGAGTTTCTGCCAGGGGATATCCGGTTTCAGGTAATGCCCGGCCAGATCCCAGATCGTGTCATTGGGACGTACCCGGTAGTTCCAGTCGGCAACCGGCGCGGCAAAGGCCGGAGCGAAAGCGATAGCAAGCGATGCAGCAAACAACCAGCGGCTAAGCTGGGACCGACCCCAAACCCTGTGTGTCATAACCTCATTCCTGTTGCGCCCCCAGACGCTCGTCCGCTCGATCCCTGCAGACGCGCCGAACCATCCGGATTCGCCAAGCCTGATGCGGCGTAAATACCTCGCCATTGTCGTGGAGTCTCAAGGAAATAGCTAATTGACTTGTCTATTCAGCTAGTTGGCTATTCAGGCGCGAGAGCAGGGCTTCCACTTCCAGGGCAAAACCGGGCAATTGCGAGAGCGTTTCGTTCGCCCGTTCCGTATGCAGGGACTCAAGCAACTGTTTGCCCTGGCTCAGCAATGCGCCATCGTTAAACAGTTGCAGGGCGCCGAGCAGACGATGCAGGCTCAAGGACGCCGCCGCCGTGTCGTCCTTGTCGACGCAACGGCGCAGTTCAAGCAGGTCGTCGCGACTGGCACTGGAAAAGGCCTGCAGCATGTCGGCGTACAGGCCTGACTCCTCGTTGTCGCCCGTCAGACTGGCCAGCGGTGTGGCGTTATACGCGTTGGATACGTGGGAACGTATGGATGCAGGCTGTTCCGGCAGCCACTGGCTGATTTTCTGGCTGAGCGGAAGCAGTTGCAGCGGCTTGCTCAGGACGTCGTCCATGCCGGCGTTGCGGACGCGCACGGCTTCCCCGGCCAGCGCATTGGCGGTCATGGCGATGATGGGAAGGCGTCGTTGGCTACCGATCTCCGCTTCGTGCTGGCGCCATGCCGTGGCGAGTTCGTATCCGCTCATCAAGGGCATGTTGCAGTCGGTGAGCAGCATCGCGTATTCGTTTCCGCTGAGGGCTTCGAAAGCGTCGCGACCGTTGTCCACCACTTCGCAACTCAAACCGAGGATCGCCAGCTGGCGAAGGATCAGCTTCTGGCCCACCGGATGGTCTTCGGCGACCAGAATGTGCCCGCGATCGGCCGGCATACCGCTCAGGGACAAGAGCAGCGGATCGACGTCCGCTATCGCACCGGAGGAGAAGCGTGCATCGTTTTCCGGCGACGTGTCGTCGCGCAGTTCGAGTACGGCAAGGCAGGCGCGCACCAGCGATTGCCACTTCAGCGGGTTCGCGCTGAGGAACAACCGTTCGTCTCTCACCGTCGAGGGACCTGCATCGCCAGTGACGGCAATGACATGGGCGCTGATCCGGGTCTCGCTGTCTTTATCGTCGGGATCGACAAACAGCAGGCTCGCCGCCATGCCTTCGCGCAACGATTGCGATGGCGCGGATCGTTCCACCGTCATGCCCAGGGACTTCAGGTGCTCGCTCAACGCCGCGGCCGTTTCAACCGAGCCGATCCGCACGACCGCATGGCGCCCGTGCAGTCCGGCGGGTGCGATGACTTCTCGCCGTACGACGGGCAGGCGGACTTCGAATCCCACCGTCGTTCCCACGCCGGGTTCGCTGCTCAGCTCGACCGAGCCATCCATGAGTTCGGCCAGATGCCGGCAGATGGCAAGGCCCAGCCCGGTGCCGCCATAACGCCGGCTGGTCGAGGCCTCGGCTTGCGTGAACGGATTGAACAACGTGGCCTGCTTCTCTTCTGGAATACCGATGCCGGTATCCGTGACGCCGATGCGCAGGTGCTGATGCTCGCTATCGTCGCCAAGCACGACCATGCGCACGGCAATGCTGCCTCGTTCCGTGAATTTGATGGCATTGCTCAGCAGGTTCAACAGAATCTGGCGCAGACGGACGCTGTCGCCGCGCAACGTGCCGGCGACGGTGGCATCGATCGCTACATGGACGCCAAGGCCTTTCGTCTGCGCGCGCGCCGTCATCACACCGATGACGTTGTCGACCAGTACGCGCGGATCGAATAGCGTTTCGTCCAGCCGGAGATCGCCCGCTTCGAGTTTGGAAAAATCCAGAATGTCGTTCAGTACCTGCAGCAATACGTCCGCCGAATCCTCCACGGCACGTAACAGTTCACGCTGCTCGGCATCGATCGGCGTGCGTCCGAGCAATTCCAGCATCCCGATCACGCCATTCATCGGCGTACGGATTTCATGGCTCATCGTGGCCAGAAAATCCGCTTTCGCCTTCGAAGCGCGCTCGGCGACATCGCGCGCAATGCGCAGGGCTTCGTTGCGCGCGTTGAGTTCGGTGGTGTCGACGAAGTAACCGATCAGCCGTACGCTTCCGTCTGGCAACGGCTGTGGTGCAAGCGTGGCGTGGATCCAGCGCAGGCCGTCGCGGCCGAAAGCACGGAAATCGAGCGAGCGTTGCTGCAGGCCGGTGGTGGCGGGAGAGATCAGGCGACCGAAAGCGGCAATATCGTCGGGATGAATACGGCCCTGCAACGGACGCTCCTGTAGCACGTCCCCCATTCCCAGCAGATCCGCCAGTTCCAGCCCGAACAAAGCGCGCACGTCGCCTGCGGCAAACGTGAGGTGACGCACTCCCTGAGTATCCTTGAGGATGGTGAAGACAACGACGGGGATTTGCTGGACGACGTCGCGCAGGCCGCGGTCGGTGATCCGGGCCGCGCGTTCCGCGTCGCGAAATTCCGTAATATCGATAAGGATACTGATCGAACCGACGGGGTCGGCGCTCTCCGCGAGGATCGGACGATTCCATATCAGAGCCTGACGCGATGTGCCGTCATCGGCGGTGTAGTCGATCTCGCGAGGTTCGTGTCCATGCGCTGTCTCGCCGAAGCCGTCGGCCAGAATGGCTGCCGTCATCGCCTCGGCGGCGGCAGGGTGCTGCCGGTAGTACGCATTCGTGCCGACGATGCGCCCATCCAGGTCATGGATGACCACGGATGCTGGCAATGCGTCCAGGGCGCCTTCGGAAAACGAACGTTGGGTGAGGAGTTCCGCATGCAGGCGCTTAACCTTGCTTACCTGGGCTTGCAGCAGCCAGGCAAGACCCATCGCTACCACCGCCACCAGGATCAGTAGCGCGGCCAGTACGAGCGTAGTGGCAGAGACGGGGGTCGCCTGATTGTCGACCCAGGCGGCTCCATACAAAGCGTCGAAGGCAGCGATCCCGGGCAACGGATGGGGTAGCGTGGTCGGCATATCGCTCCTCGGCGCCGCGGTGCTGACTGAGTTCATGGCAGGCCTTGCTACGCGTTCATGTTACTGTTGCCGCCGTTCGTGCACAAACCATGCCGTGTGCGCGAATGTATACGCGGTCATGGGCGGTTGAGTTGCGGGCTAACGTAAGCCGCACGATGAGGTGCGCAGTGCGGGTCATTATTTCCGACGATCATCCCGTTGTCCTGATGGGACTGAAAGCAGCGCTGCAAAGCTACGGGGACAGGTTCCGCATCGTCGGCGAAGCGCGCAATGGCCAGGAGCTGGTCAGCTTGCTGTCACGCGAGCCCTGCGACTTGCTCATCACCGATTTCTCCATGCCGGACGATCGGCTTTCCGAGGACGGCCTGTCCATGTTGGCCGGGCTACGCAAAAGCCATCCGCAGCTTTCCATCCTCGTACTCACGATGCTCAGCAATCCGGCCCTGGTGCAAGGCATGCTTGCGGTCGGGGTGGGTGGCGTCGTCGACAAAATGGCGATGACCAGGGAGTTGATGCTTGCGATCGACGTCATCGGCGCGGGACGCATCTATCTCAGCGAACGCACGCGCAAACAGATCGAAGAAGCCGTGATGGTCAGCGACGAGCCGGGCTCGATGTCGCCACGCGAGGCCGAAGTGGTGCGATTCCTGGCTCAGGGCCTGACTGTCTCCGAAATCGCCCGCCGCACCGGACGTAGCGTGAAAACCGTCAGCCAGCAGAAGCGCGACGCCATGCGCAAGCTCGGTCTGGACGGCGACAAGCAGTTATACGACTACGCCCGCTCCAACGGCCTGCTCTAGAAACCTTTCCAGGCGCCTCCACGCGAGAATCCGCATACGTTCCGGCATGGCTGCCCGGACGGCTTTGCCGTGTGACTGTGCCGGTCGTTCCGGAAAGTCGAGCGAGTGAAAAGTCACTATTTAGATTGTCTAGGACTTTTCTGATTCAAAACGCGATGCCAGTCGCCCAAATTACGACCACGAGATGTGACGGCATGGCGCTCCCTGGCCGGACCAGGATTCCAGGCACGTCACACAGCGGTTTTCCGCGTACCAGGGACGTGTATGTGTCGGCGATTACGTCGGCGGCAGTCAAGCCCGTGTTTGCCCCCATAGGGCTTGGCTGTCGGGATCTAGTTGCAATTGAAGGGGGCTGGACATACGAGATGAGGACGTCACAACAACACTCTTTACGCACGGCTGATGCCATCGCGAAGTCCAGTCATACTGATCCGGCCCAGCCGGCGAGGCCACCTATGCCTCTCCCCGCACGTACGGGATTGCCCCTGCATCGCAGTTCATTGCTCGATGTGCTGCGGCGCATCGAATGCCATCTCAGTCTCGGTCCTTCGCCTGCGCCGGATGCCCGGGAAATGGCTATGAGGCGCGACCTCCACGATCTGGTGACCGCCGTCGACCCGGACGACGCCGTTTCGTTGGCCGAAATCCGCCTGCCTGTGTTGCGTCGGATTCTGCTGGCGGAGTGGGGCGAGGCGGCCCTGGGCGATTATGCTTCGCTCGTCATGCTGCGCTCGGTGGACCGCCTGGTTGCGATGGATCCGAAAATGCGCGAGCTGCTGCGTCGGGCCGTGGTGGCGCTGAAACATTCGACTTGAGTTCGACAGGCTCGACGATTTTCGGTCACGCCGAAGTGGCTGGACCGTTGCATCCGCTGCAGTGCGTTATGCGTATTGCATATCCCTCTGCATCATTCCTGAGTGTCGTGCTGTCGATCCGATCGGCGGCATGCGGAAAAGCGCCGGCAAGATGCCGGCGCTTCCCTAACGAAGTTATCGACTCAGGCCCGTTTGAACAGGCGTAAGACAAACAGCAGCACCACCGCACCAACCGTCGCGGTAATGATCGAACTGAGCAAGCCACCACCAAGGGTGATGCCTAAGACACCGGCCAGCCAGCCGCCGATAAATGCGCCGACAATGCCGACGATAATATCGACGATCAGGCCGAAGCCGCCCCCTTTGACCAACAGACCAGCCAGCCAGCCGGCCAATGCGCCGATGATCAACCATACAATGATGCCGTGTGCTGCCATTGCCAGAGACTCCGTGAAGGTACCGGTGGGCGAAACGGCCGTCGGCCGAAAATCATTGAATGGACGACGGGTATGTATGCGGAAGTATGCACGGGCTACGGTCACGATAGCGCAACGCCGGGCGTCACCAGTTTAGGCCGCCGGCGTCAAAAGCTCATTCAGACGATTCCTATCGAAGTCATGGTCCGGACCATGGGTTTAAAAGTCGCCATCGTGGCGGCCTTTATTGCACTGCGGCATTTATTTCTCGACGGACGGTAGCGTGGCGTTGATAGCCGCACGACGTTGATTCTGCCAGCGATGCGTCATCGGGAGATGAAGCATTACCAAGCCATGATGGCCTGTATGATCGGCCTCACGCCCAGGATCTTCATCACCCGCTTCATGTTGTAGGCCAGCACGTGCAAGCCCATCTCCGTGGCCACCCCTGGTTACGCACAGGGGCCTGACGCGCCATGCCCCAGCGCCTATGATTGGAACAGAACTTTTTCGCATGGAACCCAACGTCATTCTGGCCGCCACCGGCTTGCTAGCCGTATGTCTGCACCTGTTGCTGGCGGCGTTCCTCCTGGTCGCGCGCAGCCCCATGAGAAAAGCCAATCGCTTCCTTGCCGGCTTCCTATTGCTGACTGCGGTGGATCTGCTGGGCTGGGCTGCGGCCCCGCTTCCGGCGGCAATGCGCGACGCGCTGGGCTTTCGACTACCGCTGGGGTTTCTGCAGATGCCGTTGCTCTACGCCTATTCGGTTGCGCTTTGCTTTCCGGAACGGCGTTTACGTGGCCATCTTTTCGTCGGTGGCGCGGCAGTCGCCGCATCGGCACTCTCACTCTTTCCGCGGGCCATGGCCTGGTACGCCGGGACGGCTGGCGCATGGGGCGGGCGTGAGGTCGACCTGGCTATCAATAGCGCTGCTCTGCACGTGCAGTTCTATGTATACGCGGGTTTGATGGCGCTGCTGCTGGCGCAATATCGCCGCGCCTATCGCGAAAACCGCTCGAATCCGGATACACGGATATTTACATGGTTGGCGACGGTGCTTGGCGTGTCCCTGACTGCCCACAGCCTGGTGCTGCTCAAGAGCCTGCTCTGGGCGACCGGCCAAAGCAGGGCCTTGACGATACTGGACGTGCTCGTAAGCGTGGTGGCCGTGACGATCACCTGCGCGATGACCCTTGCAGCCTTGCTCAAGCAGTCCCTTTTCTTGGGCGGCCTGGACGAAGCCGAGCGTGTTGCCGTCCAGGATCGCCACGTCGACGCGACCACGCCAGAGGACGCGATCGCGATCGAACGCGTGACCTCTTATATGACTAGCCGCGAGCCGTTTCTCGACCCATCCCTGACCATTCGCAGTCTCGCCCGGCGGCTGGGTATGGGGCAGCGGGAGCTGTCCAGCCTGATCAACCAGCGGATGGGCATTCACTTCTTCGATTTCGTGAACCGGTATCGGGTGGAGAAAGCTACGACTCTGCTGGTCGACCCCGTCGCCGGCGAGTTGAACGTGCTGGAGATCGCCCATCGAGTGGGCTTCAACTCCAAATCTTCCTTCAACGCCGCGTTCGGTAAACACGCGGGCACGACGCCCAGCGCGTACCGGCGGCGTGTGACGGGCCGGCTGATGAGCGACCTCGAGCGATCCGCGACCTAGCGCGACCGGGTTCGCTAAGTTCCTGTCCGGCTTTGTGTTAATCGTGTACGACTTTGCGAAGTCGGTCGCCGCGCCCGATCTGGTACGACATCCTCGGATCTACTTGTCCGAAGGAGTCTGTGAATGTCTTCGTCTTTCCTGCGCACCCTCGCGCTGATCCTGGCACTCGTCACCGCACGTGCCGAAGCCGCGCCGACTCTTCCCGACGCGGCGACCGATCCGCATGCGGCCGTTCGGCAGCTGTTGCAACCGTGGGACCGGCCGGACCGGCCCGGCACCGCTGTGTCCATCACCCTGGATGGCCATCTCGTGGAAAGCGTCGCGGTGGGCATGGCCGACCTGGAGCAGCCCCAGACGGTCGGACCCAACTCAGTGTTCCACGTCGCCTCGCTATCCAAACAGTTCACTGCATTCGCTGTCCTGATGCTGGAACAGGACGGCAAGCTGTCGATCGACGATCGGCTTATCCAGTACATTCCCGAGTCGGCTCCACTCGGACCGCTGACCTTGCGGCAGTTGCTCAACCACACCAGTGGCTTGCGCGACCAGTGGACGCTGCTGGCAGCCGCGGGCTGGCGCGCCGAGGACCTGGTGACGGATGGGCAGGTAATGAACCTGCTGCTCAGGCAGCGGGGTGGCAACTTCGTGCCGGGCACCCAGTACCAGTACACCAACTCCGGTTACAGCCTGTTGGCGGAGGTGGTGCACCGGGTTTCCGGGAAGAGCCTGCGAGCGTTCAGCGACGAGCGCATCTTCCGTCCGCTGGGTATGAACCACACGCACTTCCAGGACGATCTGGACGAACAGGTGGCTGGGCGCGCGCTTTCCTACCGACTGACGAAAGGCGCTTATGTCCGTTCGTTGCTGAACTACGCCACCGTCGGCCCGACCGGCCTGCAGACCACTGCGGAGGATCTCAGCCGCTGGGCCCTGAATTTCGAGACGCCATCCGTGGGTGGGCCGGCGGTAATCCGGCGTATGGAAGAGCAGGGTGTGCTGGCCGACGGCAAGGTCGATGCATACGCGCTCGGCCAAGAGCGGCGCGAGTACAAGGGAATGGATACCTGGAGCCACGGTGGCAGGGATGCCGGTTACCGCAGCTTCCTGCTGCGCATTCCCGGCGAACGTTTCAGCGTAGCGGTGCTTGGCAACGCCACAGACTTCGACACGGCAAAAATCGCCTTCGCAGTGGCCGATATCTATCTGTCTAAGCGACCGGCTTATCGGACGTCAAAGCCAGCCGGGGCGCGGCATCCCAGTCCGGCGGAGCTGGCGGCATATGCCGGCGAGTACGAGCTGTACCCCGGGTTGATTTTTCATATCGTCAACGACAAGCGACGTCTGTTCATCCAACAGATGGGCTCCAGGGAGCGGACCGAACTGCCCGCTGTATCGGCGAATGCCTTCCAGCTCGATCCGAAGAACGACATCGCGATCGAATTTCCGACGGGGACTAAGGGGCCGGCGGCCAGCTTCAACTACCGGATCGGCCTGCATGGTTCGCTGGAAGCCAAGCGCGTGACACTCGCGCCGTTCTCGCCGGACACCGTCGTGTTGGCCGATTTCACCGGCCGCTACTACAGCACCGAACTCGATACGACTTACGAACTGCGCGTCGAGCACGGCCAACTCCTGGCCTACCATCCGCGTCGCCCGGCCATTTCCTTGCAGCCTTACCAAAAGGATATGTTCGCCAGCCCCGAATCGTTCTTCCAGAAACTGTCCTTCCAGCGCGATAGCGCGGGGCGCGTTACCGGTTTCCAGCTTTCCGGTGTCGTAGCGGAGAACATAAGCTTCGTGCGAACGACGACCATTGCATCGGATGGTCACAACGTAAGCGATGCCCCTTAAGCGACAGCGAACAGGATTGCGTTGTTTCTCGCTTGGCTGCTGGTGCCCTACAGGGGCAATCGCCAAGCGAGAGCAGTACCCGTCACTCTTCGGGAGAAAAGGACTTCCGCTTTTGGCCGATGACAGCCATTGCAGGCCCGGTGACACCCGGGCAAGCAGGGCGCCCATTTGCGGCATGCCTGCCGAATTTGCCTAAGACAGGGACTGCATTCATGTCAACGACTACCGCCACGTCCGACCCTTGGGGATTAGTGGATTTGATGGGGTCGCATGCTTGAGGTCGATGTAGCGCAGCGGATTGCCACCGACGTAAGCATAGGTGGAAGGTGCTGCGTCGAGTCCCAAAGGATCGCTTTGGACATAGCGACCTGTCGTGGCGTCATAGTATCGGTGAACGTTGTAGCCCCAGCCCGCTTTCCCCATCGAAGTACTGGCGGGACAACGCAGGTTGAGCACGTGGTCCGTTGTTGACGTCAGCTGCCGCTCGCCGAAGGCGATTGTCTGCATAGGTACATGTGTATTTCAGCGTCTTGATAGCGTGATCCTTACATCGCCGATTGATTCATATGCTTCAACAATTCCTGTTTCGCTTCCGGACTGATCATGCATTCTTTTTCGATCGTCTCCACCTGCTGTTGCGTGACCAAATACGCAGCGGGCACACTTCGGAATGCCGTTGTAGTCGTAGGGGAATAAAGAAGAATCCACGCTCGTGTTCGTTTGTCGGGGGCAAGAATGCCCACAGAGCAGGTTCCGCTCTCTTTGACGAAAATAATGGGTTTGTCTAAGTTCTTGCCACGGTGCTCGAACTCAATCCCCTGAAGGCGTGAAATGTCCGGCTTCTGGCTCAACTCTGAGCCTTTCTCAGCCCGATGCCAGAGCCACGCAAAGGCTGCGCCGAGGGCGAGCAAAACGAGTGCGAGGATTCGCATGGGTTTTAAGCCTAAGGTCATGGGTTGAATTGATTGAGAATCGCTGGAAGATGCGTCGTTCCAACCGGAATCGATATGATTTTCCCACCCGTTGAATTGGCGTAAAAGCTGCCAATCAAAGCGCTGCTTTCCGGTAATGGGCTAGCGTAAAATGGAGAGTAAGGATTCGAAGGGTCATACATTCCGACCTTCCTCAAAGCTTCGTTGGTCCTTGATGCGCACGTATCCGAACTGTCTGGCCCGGGAACCTTCGGTAACCTCGCATTCAATGACTGCAAGTACGCCAGAGTCTGTGCTTCTTGCTCTGGTGTGGTATTGATTATGAATGCAGTTTCATCGCGCCATCTGGCTTGATCAAGCAGGAAGGTAGAGACGCTTGACCCTGGTGCGGTGATGTTTCTTGAATCGTAAGGTGTGGCTGTGCCGTAGCTATAGATGCCCGAACCTGCCGTCGCAATCGAGACATGAACAAACGGGTTACCACTTGCCCCATTCAAACCCGGAGAGGGACCGCCAACTACAACTAGCGTGGCAAGGCCCCATAGATCAGCACCATTTAGAGGGGAGCTTCCCACATAGGCATACGTCGATATGCCACCAGCCAATCCGATCGGATCACTCTGCAGGTGCCGCCCCGTGGCCGGGTCATACGTACGAAACATGTTGTAGTTCGTTCCAGACTCGGCATCGTGGTACTGGCCGGGGAACCACACCCTTGACGCACCCGTGCGCCGACGCCGGTGGCTGGCCTTGATACAGCGCGGCTTGGCGAGCACGGCGGGCATGAGCGGGCGAGGCATCCTGGCTAAAAATCCTTGAGACGGTTTTGTACGCGTTCGGGTTCGCGCCGGCAAGCGTCGGCGGCGTTCGTTGGGTAAGGATCAGTCCTCGGACTGCGGCGGCAGGCGGTCCAGCCTGGCCCCCCGGATGGGTGGCCGTGTGGATCTCTTTCAGCTTGCCGATCGACACGTGCGTGTAGATCGGCGTGGTGTCCAGCCGCTCGTGGCCGAGCAGCTCCTGGATGTAGCGGATGTCGGCGCCGTTCTCCAGCATCTGCGTGGCCATCGTGTGCCGCAGCAGGTGGCAGGCGCCACGCTGACGCACGCCGGCTGCTTCCAGATACCGGCGCACGGTGGTGGCCAGCCCGTTGTTGCCCAGGCGCTCCCCGAAGCGGTTGAGGAAGAGTGCGGTTTCCGGGGCGTCCACCACCAGCTGCGGACGGGCCAGGTCCAGATACCGGCGCACCCACGCCAAGGCTCGCTCGCCGATGGGCACGAGGCGGCCCTTGCCGCCTTTGCCCTGGCGCACGCGCAGCACGCCGTGACCAAAGTCCAGATCGAAGATCGAGAGGTTGCGCGCTTCCTGTCGCCGCACGCCGGTGGAGTACAGCAGCTCCAGCAGCGCGCGATCGCGCAGGCCTTGCACGTCATCGACGTCCGGCAGGGCCAGCACCGCGTCCATCTGCTCGGCGGTCAGGCCCTCGGGCAAGGTCACGCGCGGCGCACGCGGCAGGTCCAGATCGGCCGCCGGGTTGGTCAGGATGTGGTGATGTTTCACCAGCCACCTAAACCAGTGGCGTAAATGGGTCACGGCCAGCGCCTGGCCACGCATGCTCAGCGGCTCTCTCCTGGCACGTGACATCGGTAGCCTCAATCAGTTCGCGCAGCCTTGCTAAGTAACCAAGAAGTTCTTCACCCGTCGGTTCAGAAAAAAATAAGCGCTCAAAGCTATAACTTGCGAAGCCGCAAAGAGAAGATCATAGAAATAGTCGTCGCGAGAGTAACTCACGCCGTTTATCAGCTCGATAAAATAGCCTGCAACGTAGAGCCCCGCGAAGCCTGATATGTAGGCAAGTCGACCAAGCCGTCGAGCTTTAAGTAGCAAGATTCCCGCGCTGAAGAAAAAGCAAACAGCTACAGCAAGTACTAGCCCGCTGCCGTTGATCCACCAGTCCTTTAATTCAACCCTCCTCTGACCGACAACGGCGCCGCCTGGAACGACCGTCGCTGCTATAAGCAGCAGTGACATCAATGAGAACAGTGTTAAGACCCTCAGAGGTCCAGGCATTCTTCTAAAATTAGCGACAAAGTCATTCATGTCTAGTGGCCTACAACCTCAATGCCGGTCGACCATCCAATCCCAAAAGCTTTTCCCGAGGAACGATTGAAGGTTGGTGAGTCGGCCGGGCCATCTTCCTCGTACCCCTTGCCCGAATTGTCCAGATTCAACCCGACTGAGTTTTGAATCGGATTCCAGGATGCCGGGCCAATAGTGATTCCGCCCTGGTTGAAAATTCCGAGCGTTGAGCCATGAGTACAGTCCTTACCGTCCGCGCCGGGTCGCTTGCCAGAAGGATCGAGCGATCCACCAATCGACGCGCCTACGCCAAGGCGACCGCCATAGAACCATTCGCCGGACGTGGGGTCACGGCCAAACTGGACACCGCCGCCAAACCCGAGATAAGCCTCGAATGAGAAAGACCACAAGCCCGATGGGTCAATGTACATCAGCGGATTATTGCTGACATAAGCATAGGTAGTTGCACCACCCGCCAGCCCGATCGGATCGCTCTGGACGTAGCGACCCGTCGCCGCTTCGTAGTCCCGGTTGACGTTGTAGTTCAGCCCGCTCTCGGCATCGAAGTACTGGCCGGGGAATCGCAGGTTCAGTACGTAACCATTGGTGGAAACGGGCGACGCCTCGCCAAATGGATTGCTTTTTAGCGCCCAGCTCCATAGCGTGGCACCACCGCTGTCGGCCACAGCGCGCGGCGTGTTCAACGCATCGGCATGGATGAACGTGACGGCGGCACCATCCACCACGCCGACCGGCACGCTATCCATCCAGACGTAATCACGATGCGCCGTTCCGTATTCGCCGAGCAACTGGCCGACATCGCCGTACGCGAAGCGAAGCGGGGTCGTGCCGACCGTTTTGGCGACGCGCTGCCCCAAGGCGTTGTAAATATACGCGCCCACCGTTGCGCCACCCTGCTGGGTAAGCGTGAGCCGGCCGCGGCCATCGTAGCCATAACCCCATGCGGCGCCTGCGAACGCGCTGCCCGTGGTCGAGCCGTTGGCATCGTAGGTTCGCGAAGCTGTGCCGGTCGCCGTCAGCCAATGGGTGCCACTTTGATAACCATAGGTCCCGGTGGCCAGTCCCGGCGCGCTCTTGCTCAGGCGATCACCCGTCTTGTTGTACGTGTAGGCCTCAATGGCGTTGCCGGCGGCATCGTTGATGGCGGTCAAACGGTACAGCGCGTCATATCCGTAGGTCTCGGTCGAGGGGTTCGCGCCGGCCGTGTCGCCCAAGGCCGTGATGTTGCCCGCCGCACCCCGGACGAAATGCAGGTTCAAGGCCGGACTGGTGACGTCCGTCACCTGGTAATTCGCGTCGTACGTGCGAGCGACGACCTGCCCGTTGCCCAGCGTATAAGACGCCAGGGGGCCAAACGGTAGATACGTCGCGGCGGTCACCACCGGAGTGGCCGTTCCGTTGGCCGGCGTCACTTTTACCGAGGTGATCTGTCCCAAGGCGTTGCGGTCGTATTCGGTCACTGTGTCGCCCGGGGTGGCGACGGCCGTCACCCGCCCGGCGCGGGTATAGACCGTACTGGTGGTGTCGGTTACCGTCCCTTGCGTCTGCCGCCGCTCGGTTACCCGTCCCTGAGCGTCATAACAGTAAGTCGTAGTCACCGCCGACTCGACGATGCGGGTCAATCGCCCCACTGCATACGAGCCGCTGCACCCCGTGACGCCGTCGGCCTCGTCGAAGTGGTAGGCCACGTTGAGCCGGGTATCGTCGTAGCTATCCGCCGTTAACCGACCCAAAGCATCGTAGGCATGAGTCACCGTCACCCCTTTCGCATCCACCTGGGTGAGGGCGTTACCGGCCACGTCGTACGTCGCCGTTCGGGTGCCTGTATCCGGACTCTTCTGCGAGGTAGGGCGACTCAGTCCATCGAACCCATAGGTCGTCGCGAGGTTGTCCGGATCGGTGGCCTGGGTGAGCCGATCCAGTACGTCGAGGGTAAAACGACTGGTCGTCTTCGCCGTGCCCGCATTTGTGCCGTTCACATCGGCGACGCGGCTGACCAGACGGTTCAGGGCATCGTAGGTATCGGACTGCAGCGCCCCATTGGCTCCCGTGTAGTTCATCAGGTTGCCATTGCCGTCATAAGCATTCGCTGCCGAGGCGTCAAATACGATCTGGCCCTTGCCATCCATGGTGCGGATGAGTTGGCCCAGCGTGTTGTACGTCCGTGAGACCGACCAGGTCACCGTGCCCTGAGTGTCGAGGAGTTGTTCCTTGGTGCGATTACCGGCGGCGTCGAGGGTGTAATGCAGGTGGCTGCCGGCGGCGTCAGCGACATCGATCAGACGATGGGCGTCATCGTAGCTGTAGGTGACAAACACGCCGTCCGGATCCGTCACCTTGTGTAGCAATCCGGTGACTTCATAATCCAGTTGCGTCGTGGCGTCGTCCGCCGAGGCGCTGCCGTCGGCTCGTGCGCGAACCGTGATGCTCGTCGGCCATCCACGGGCGTTGTAGACGAAGTCTTTCAACACCCCGTTGGCATCCCGGCGTCGGACCACGCGACCGGCCTTGTCATAGGCCAGGATCGTCGCGGTATGCCCCAGCGCGTCGGCGATCGTATAGAGGTCGCCTGCGCGGTGGCAGGCACCGCCCGCCGTGCCGCAGCCGCTCTCATCATCGGTCAGGTAGTAGCGGTTCATCGTGACATCGGCAATATCGGTCCGAGGGCCATCCACCGACAGCAGCAGGTTGGCGCGCGGGCACTGCGTCGTGTCGATTGCGTCGCAGTAGGCGTAGCGGGTCTGGCTGACACTCGCCGGGGCATTCGCCTGCGACCCGCAGGCGTAGCTCGTGGCGACGGACGCATCGAAGTCGCACTCGGCCGTCACCTGATGCCGGTCGTTGTAGGCCCAAGCCTGGGAGCGAACGAGCGTGCCGTCCTTGGCTTTGACGGTCCGGGTCAGCGGTACGCGGGCCGGCACGTCCCAGGTCGTCTCGGTGGTGCGCTGTGCGGGTGTACCGGAGGCATCGACCTGCTTGATCAGCAGACCATCGGTCTGGCCGTAGGTCGTGTAGATGACGTTGTTGTTGAAATCGTTGTACTGCGCGGGATGATCGGCATAGTCGTAGCTCACGAACTTCCAGGGTTGTGCGCACGACGGTCCGCAGGGTTGGCTGCTGTCCCGGATTTGCCCACGCCCCAACGCCTGACTAAAGCTCAGCACGGTGACCGCGCCCAGGGTTCCGGTCATGGTGGTGCCGTTGATGCCCGCCTCATAAAGGTAGGACAGCGTCAGACCATCGGCTCCGCCGGCCTTCGCTGACGTGGTCACACGGCCTTGCGCATCGTACGTGGTGGTCTCCAGACGAACACCGCGCTCATCGATCGACCCGGTCATGGCCAAGGGCCAGTTGTGGTCACCGGTCTTGTCCGCCTCGTTGTAGAGGTAGCGCTTCACCGCCCCATCGGCATAGGTGACCGAGGACAACACGGCACCACCGCTATCAAAACCATAGGTCACCCCCCCTCCATCCGGGGTGGTCAGGGTTTGTAGCCGGCCTTGCGCGTCGTAGGTGAAGTGCAGCAAGCGCCCGTTGACGTCCGTCACAGCGATCAACAGGTTGGGCTTGGGAGCGACGGTGATCGGTGTCGAGGTGTCGCTGTAGGTGGTCGCATAGAGCACCTGGCCGGTACGCGCGTCCGTGACCTGGTTCAGTCGGCCATCGGCGAAATAGGTTTCCGTCTGCTGAATGTCGACCAGGGTCAGGGTATAGGCGATCGCGTTGCCGGCCGCGTCGTCGGTCTCGCTGAAGCGATTCTGGGTGTCATAGTCATTGAACCAGGTCGTGCCGGTCGAGGGCCGCCGGAATTGTGCGGAACTGCCATCGGGCCGGTAGGCCACAATGATCGTGGCCCGGCCGCCATTGGTATTGGCCGGATAGAGTTCGCGTTGAAACGAATGGCGCCAAGCTAGTCCCAGTGGCCGGGCGAACAACCCTTCGCCGCCGACGCTGTTATAGAACCGACGAAACGTGAGATAGCCATCGGGCGCCGTGTAGTCGGTGTCCTGCTCGTACTTGTTGCCCGTGCCCACGTTGACCGGGTCGTTCTTCAACGGCGACCCTGGCGCGGGACCGCTATCGCTGCCGTTGCCGCCGCTGCAATCGCAAGCGCCCCGGTTCCTCCCCACGTCATAGCCGCGATACGTGGCGCTGATCTGGATTTCGTCGTTGAAAAAGTTGCTGTTGCAATCCGCATTCCAATTGGATTGGCCGTCGCGGTGACTGACCAGGGTGAAGCTGTTGTTGTCGGGAAAGCTGTAGACGATGACCTGGCAGGTCCACGGCCCTGCGGGCTTGCTGTGCTCCTGCAGGTACGCCTTGGCCTGCTCAACCGCTTCGGAGGCCGAGGTCGCCGAATGGTCGGTCCATTTGCCCGTCGGGTCGTCATACGTCCGGTAGGTATACGGACCGCTGTATTGCGAACCGGCAAACGCTTGTGGCGCCAAGCCCAGCATCAGCATCAGACACAGCCCCCACCGAAACCTGCTGAAGCGATGACCGAAGCCCTTCACGCGACCGGTTAGCGTAGACATCCCTGAAGTTCCTTGTGATGGGGCACGTTCCTGCTGCCATCGTAAGAAATTTCTCAAGCCTCCATTGTCAGGACAGGCCAACGCGCTTTGTAGGAAAGTACCTACAAGTCAGGACAGGGTGCCGTTGGGCGCCCAGTACGGCCAGGGCTGAGGAACCTACAGCGTGGCCCGCATCGACGAGCAGCGCTACGTTCGAGGCTAGCAACCTTTCCTCGCGGAGCCTCCCCAAAGAGCCGGAAGGCCAGAATGACGAACGGCAGAGGCGCCGCCAGCGGTTTGGGCGCACTATCTCGACACCCATAAACCTCTGTTGTGTTGGCCTTTTTCTACCCGTGCCATTAGTTTAGTTGACTAATGTGTGATTTTGGTTCAATAATGAGAACGGTCATTCATTTTTCCATGTCGCACACCCCAGGCGGTCTGGTCGAGGTTCCTCATGTCTCCCCGAAATACTCCGACGCGCCTGATTCCGGTGTGCGTCCTGACGGCTGTCGCACTGGCCCTGGCTAGCTGCAAGGGCGGCCACGCCGAACAGCAGCAGAGCGGTCCGGTGCAGGTCACCGTAATCACGCTCAAGCCGCAACCCGTTACGGTGACCCGCGAATTGCCGGGGCGCACCAGCGCTTATCTCGTCGCCGAAGTGCGGCCGCAGGTGAACGGCGTTATCAAGCAGCGCCTGTTTACCGAAGGCGCCATGGTGAAGGCGGGGCAGCCGCTATATCAGCTGGACGACGCGGCCTATCGTGCGGATAACAACAACGCCAGGGCCAGCCTGGCCAAGGCGAAGGCTACGCTGTATTCGGCGCAGCTCAATGCCAGGCGCACTACCGAGCTGGCTCGCATCGACGCGGTGAGCAAGCAGGACGACGAGAGCGCTACCGCCACCTGGCGTCAGGCCGAGGCCGATGTGGCCGCGGCCCAGGCGACGGTCGAAAGTACGGGGGTGACGCTCGCCTTCGCACGCATCGTGTCGCCGATCAGCGGCCGCATTGGCAAATCCAGCGTGACACAGGGCGCGCTGGTCACGGCCAATCAGGCCGATCCGATGGCACGGGTGCAGCAGCTCGATCCGATTTTCGTCGATGTCACGCAGTCCAGCGGCGAGCTGCTGCAGCTGCGCAAGCAACTGGCCGCCGGCACGCTGAAGGAAAGCAATGGCACGCCGGTAAAGATCCTGCTCGAAGATGGCAGCCGCTATCCGCTCGACGGCAAGCTGGAGTTCGCGGACGTCAGTGTGGATCCCACCACCGGCAGCTTCGCGCTGCGCGTCATCGTGCCCAATCCCGAGCATGCGCTGCTGCCCGGCATGTACGTGCGCGCCGTACTCGACAAGGGCACCAACGCGCAGGCTTTGCTGGTGCCGCAGGCAGGTATCGCGCGCGATCCCAAGGGTGGCGCTACCGCGTTCGTGGTGGACAAGGATGGCAAGGCCGCGCTGCGCGACGTGCAGGCCACCCGCACCATAGGCGATCAGTGGCTGGTGGAGAGCGGCCTGTCGGCTGGCGACAAAGTCATCGTGGAAGGGTTGCAGATGGTCCAGCCCGGTGCGGCGGTACACGCGACCGAGGCGGGCACCGCGCCTGTAGCGGCTGCGCAGACAGCCAAAGCCCCCCACTAAGGAACGGACATGGCAAGGTTCTTTATCGATCGCCCGATCTTCGCGTGGGTGATCGCCGTCATCATCATGCTGGCTGGCGTGCTGTCGCTGTTGCGCCTGCCGGTATCGCAGTATCCGGCGATCGCGCCGCCACAGGTGTCGATCAACGCCAGCTATCCCGGTGCCTCGGCACAGACCGTCGAGGACTCGGTGACACAGATCATCGAGCAGAACATGAAAGGCCTCGATGGCCTGATCTACATGTCCGCCACCAGCGATTCGGATGGCAATGTGCAGGTCACGCTCAGCTTCGAGAACGGCACCAATCCGGACATCGCGCAGGTGCAGGTACAGAACAAGCTGCAGCTCGCCACGCCGCTGTTGCCGCAGATCGTGCAACAGCAGGGCCTCAACGTCGTCAAGTCCAGCTCGGGCTTTCTGATGGTGGTGGCCTTCGTATCGGAGGATGGACGTCTGGACGGCGACGACATTTCCGACTTCGTCACCGCGCACGTGGTCGATCCGCTCAGCCGCGTGGCCGGCGTGGGCAACATCGAAGTGTTCGGCTCGAAGTACGCCATGCGTATCTGGTTCGACCCGAACAAGCTCGATACCTACAAACTCACGCCCGCCGAAGTGGTGGCGTCGCTGCGCGCGCAGAACCAGCAGGTGGTGGTGGGCCAGATCGGCGGCAATCCGTCGGTGAAGGGGCAGCAGATCAACGCCACGGTGATCGCACAGCAACGCCTGCAGACGCCCGAGCAGTTCCGCAGCATCGTGATACGCAGCGGCACCGACGGTTCGGTGCTGACCCTGGGCGATGTCGCCCGGGTCGAGCTGGGCTTGCAGGACTATGGCTTCACCAGCAAGTACAACGGCAAATCGGCCACCGGCATCGCCATCTCGCTGACCTCCGGTGCCAACGCACTGGCGACGGCCGGGCGCGTGCAGGACGCGCTGAAGGAACTCGCACCTTCGTTCCCGCGTGGCGTGAAGTCGGAGATCGCCTTCGACACGACGCCGTTCGTGAAGGTGTCGATCCAGGGCGTGATCCAGACCTTGCTCGAGGCGATCGTGCTGGTGTTCCTGGTGATGTATCTGTTCCTGCAAAACTTCCGCGCCACGCTGATTCCCACCATTGCGGTGCCGGTGGTGTTGCTGGGCACCTTCGGCGTGCTGGCCGCCATGGGTTACTCCATCAATATGCTGACCATGTTCGCCATGGTGCTGGCCATCGGCCTGCTGGTGGACGATGCCATCGTGGTGGTGGAGAACGTCGAACGCATCATGAGCGAGGAGGGCCTGTCGCCACTGGAGGCCACCCGCAAGTCGATGACGCAGATCACCGGCGCACTGGTAGGTATCGCCATGGTGCTGTCGGCGGTGTTCGTGCCGATGGCTTTCATGAGCGGATCGACCGGCGTGATCTATCGCCAGTTTTCGGTGACCATCGTGTCGTCGATGGCGTTGTCGGTATTGGTCGCGATCGTGCTTACACCGGCCTTGTGCGCGACCATGCTCAAACCGATCGCCAAGGGGCATCACGCATCCGAACGTGGCTTCTTCGGCTGGTTCAATCGCCGCTTCGACCAGGCGTCGCAGACATACCAGGGTGGCGTGCGCGCCATCCTGGGGCGCAGCAAGCGCTTCCTGTTGGTGTTCGTGGCGTTGAGCGCAGCGATGGTCGTGGTGTTCCTGCGCCTGCCGACATCGTTCCTGCCGCTTGAAGATCAGGGCTTTGTCTTCGCCATGGTACAGGCGCCGGTGGGCGCCACCACCGAGCGAACCGGCCACGTGGTCGACAAGGTGCAAAAGCAGTTTATGGACGACCCCGCGGTGCAGTCGCTGTTCACCGTGCAGGGTTTCAGTTTCGCCGGTGGCGGCCAGAGCGCGGCCATGGCCTTCGTGCAATTGAAGGACTGGAAGTTGCGGCACAGTGCCGACCTGAGTCTGGAGGCTGTAACCGGCCGCGCGATGGGCACCTTCAGTCAGTTCAAGGATGCGCTGGTGTTCGCCTTCGCACCGCCTGCCGTGCCGGAACTGGGCAACTCGGCGGGTTTCGATTTTTATCTGAAAGACAACATCGGCCTCGGCCACGAGGCGCTGGTGAAGGCGCGCAATCAGTTTCTGGAAGCGGCAGGCAAAAGCAAACTGCTCGCGAATGTCCGCGCCAATGGCATGGAAGACACGCCGCAGTTCCGCATCGATGTGGACTACAAGAAAGCAGCGGCGCAAGGGCTTTCCATCGCCGACGTCAACGACACCATGTCGATGACCTGGGGTGGCCAGTATGTGGACGACTTCATGGACCGCGGTCGCGTGAAACGCGTCTTCGTGCAGGCCGATGCGCCATTCCGCATGGCGCCGGAAGATTTCGACAAGTGGTCCGTGCGCAACGCCAGCGGTGCGATGGTCCCTTTCCGTGCCTTCGCCAGCTCGCATTGGGACTACGGTTCGCCGCGGCTGGAACGCTATAACGGTGTATCCGCCATGCAGATCAATGGCGAGGCCGCACCGGGCATCAGTTCGGGCGATGCCATGAACGAAGTGGAGAAACTGGTGGCCACGCTGCCGCAGGGCATCGGCCTGGAATGGACGGGCCAGTCGTATCAGGAGCGTGAGGCCGGCGCGCAGGCTCCGCTGCTGTATGTCTTGTCGGTGCTGGTGGTGTTCCTGTGTCTCGCTGCGTTGTACGAGAGCTGGTCGATTCCCACCGCCGTGTTGCTGGTGGTGCCGCTGGGTATTCTCGGCACCGTGACGGCGGCGTTCTTCCGTGGACTGGAACGCGATGTGTACTTCCAGGTGGCGATGCTCACGACGGTGGGCCTGTCCAGCAAGAACGCCATCCTGATCGTCGAGTTCGCCAAGGAGAACATCGAGAAAGGTATGGAACTGGTCGCCGCGACCATGCTGGCGGTGCGTACGCGCCTGCGCCCGATCCTGATGACCTCGCTGGCCTTTGGCCTCGGCGTATTACCGCTGGCCGTGGCGACCGGCGCGGGCTCGGGCGCGCAGCGCGCCATCGGCACCGGCGTGCTCGGCGGCATGATCGCGGGTACGGCGCTGGGCATCTTCTTCGTGCCGCTGTTCTTCGTAACCGTGCAGCGCCTGTTCGTGAAAAAGAAGAACGCTTCGACCGATGTCGCGACACCGACGGGAGATCAGTCCCATGAGTAAGCCCATCCTTACCGCATGCGTCGTGGCGATCGCGCTGGCTTTGGGTGGCTGCGTCAGCCTGGCACCGAAAGTGCCCGATGCGCAGCCAGATATCCCGGCGACGTGGCCGTTGCCGGAAACCGCCGGTGCCGTACAGGGCCGGGTGGCCGACATTGGTTGGCGGCAATTCTTCGCCGATCCCCGGCTTGTCCAGCTGATCGAGCAGGCACTGCGGAATAACCGGGACCTTCGGGTTGCCGTGCTGAACGTGGAGAAAGCCCGCGCGCAATACCGCATCCAGCGCGCGGACCGCATGCCTTCGATCAACGCGACCGGATCGCTCACCCGCACTGGCGTGAGCGGGTCGCCGGTCAGCCAGCAGTATCGGGCCGATCTGGGCACGACGGACTTCGAGCTGGATCTGTTCGGCCGTGTGAATTCGCTAAGCACATCCGCGCTGGAGCGATACCTCGCGCAGGGCGAGGCTCAGCGCAGCGCGCAGTTGAGCCTGGTTGCCGAAGTGGCGAATGCTTATCTCACGCTTGCCGCCGATCGGGAATCGTTGCAGGTGGCGCAAGCCACGCGCGACAACCAGGAAGCTTCGTTCAACCTGACCCGGCAGCGGCACGAACTGGGCGCGGCCTCCAGCCTGGACGAAAGTCAGGCACAGACGACCGTGGAAACCGCACGCGCCGATGTGGCGCGCTACACCGGTCTGGTCGCGCTGGACACCAACGCGCTCAGCCTGTTGACGGGCGGGCAGGCGAACGACGCGTTGTTGCCGAAAGGGATGAGCGACGACGTGACCATGATCGGTGCGTTGCCGGCGGATCTGCCGTCCGATGTGCTGCTGCGTCGCCCCGACATCCTGCAAGCGGAACATCTGTTGCTTGCCGCGAACGCGGACATCGGCGCGGCACGGGCGGCATTTTTCCCGGCCATCAGCCTCACCGGCAGCGTCGGCAGCGCGAGCAACGAGCTATCCGGGCTATTCAAGGGCGGCAGCGGCACGTGGACCTTCATGCCGCAGATCACCTTGCCGATCTTCCAGGGTGGCCGCCTTACCGCACAGCTTGCCGGCGCCAAAGCCGACCAGCGGATCGCCCTGGCGCAATACGAGAAAGCCATCCAGTCCGGCTTCCGCGAGGTAGCCGACGCACTGGCGCTGACGCGTACGCTGGACGAGCAGCAAGTGGCGCAAGAGGCACTGGTACGTGCGGCGGGCAGGGCGGACGAGCTATCGCGCGCACGCTATAAGGCCGGCCGCGACAGCTACCTCGTATCCCTGGACTCGCAGCGAGCGCTCTATAGCGCCAGGCAGCAACTGATCGCCACACGCCTGGCGGAGCAGACCAACCGCGTGACTTTATATAAAGTGCTCGGAGGCGGCTGGAACGAACGTACCCCATGAGCAAACACGAGAAACCCATCGTCCCCGAAGCGCCGCAAAGCCAGCGCGTCAAGGCGCAACGCGAGCGCATTCTGGCCGCCGCGCAGCAATGCTTCGTCAAATATGGGTTTCACGCGGCCAGCATCGCGAACATCGCCGAGGCGGCGGATATGAGCGCGGGACTGATCTATCGCTACTTTCCCAACAAGAGCGCGATCGTCCTCGCCATCATCGAACAGCAGACGGAAATCGAGCTCGAAGATATCCGTGCACTCGGCGAGTCCATCGATCTGACCGAAGCCCTGGTGGAAGCCTTCGCCACCTGGAGCAGTCCCAGGCCGGACATGCGCATGATGAATGCCGCGCTGTTCCTGGAGACCAGCGCGGAAGCGACACGCGACGCGCAAGTGGCCGAAGCCATCCAGCAGGCGGACGATGTCGGCTGTGCGGAATTTCGTGCGTGGCTGGAACGCCCGCCCGAATTAGGTGGCCTGGGCATGGCGCCCGAACTCAGTTACCGGCGCTCGCTGGTTCTCCTTTGCCTGATGGAAGGCCTGGCCGTGCGCGCGGCACGCGACCCGAAGATGGATCTGGAATTGCTGCGAACCTCGCTGGCCGAGGTGATGCCGCGGTTGATCGCGGAGTAGGCCAGGGAAGTCCCGGGTGCAGCCGGCACCTGTCGTCTGTCGCTGCGCGGATATTAAAGACGCATAGGTCATCGACCTGCCGCTTGTACGGATAGACGTCCACGTCATTCCCTGGTCTTCACGGCCACTTCTCAAAAAAAAAGCAAACGCGATCGGTCGAAATCGCAACTTCGCGCCGAGCAAAGTTGCGTAGCGCCAATGGCATCATCGGCCACAATGCGTAAGTCAAAACGCATGCGTGAAAGTTCAGTGATATGCGTCACATTTTTTTGTGGTGGCGCTTTCAAGTTTGCATCGGGCCTGCATAAGATCGATACAAATTCCGAGTACCCGAGATGTCGTTCACAGCAACGGCGCGAGGTATTTCCGGAAGACCAGGGAGGCATGGTTTCACCCACAGGTGCTCACAGGGGGCATCGGGATGCGAACGCCCGCGAATCGCGATTCGCGGATCGAACACTTACGTATCCGGCACGGGATTGCATGTTCCGTCGCCGCAAGACGGCGTTCGCCTCACGCAAGCCAACACGGCCGCCTGATTATCAACGACTACATACATCCGCCGCACCGACCGGTGCGGCGGATGGCACATACCGATCCTGCGAACAGGCCGGGTGTTGCGACACAGATGGGGGTGAGGCAGCTTCCCTGGAGGGGAAGTGGCTTATGCAAAGGACACGTATCCATCGAAATGGAAAGATAGTTGGAGTACCCAATGCCGCTGATTGAATCGCCGTACGTTCACGCCTCCTGGTTAGAGAGTTTTCTTCGCTACGCGCCGCTCCTGCATGCGCCACCCGCACTCCGGCAGGTCTGACCGATTTCCCCACAGTTCGCCTGAGCGATTGATCCGGGACGCTGTCCCGTCATGACCATCGCACGCGGTCGGCGATCGCGCGCGTAAGCAAGCAAACAGGGGCGCGGAAAAACCAGGGCAACGCGCTTCGTTCGCGTCGAATGCAGACGCGGAACCCACAACGGTTCCGCGTCCAGGGTGTTCGTGCGCCCGCGATTCGTACTCTCCGGCTTCCGGCTCCTGTCCCCCACACAAGGAATAGGTATGAACAAGATCCACAGCAAAATCTGGAGCCGCGCGCTGAACCAGCTCGTGGTCGCTTCGGAGATAGCCACGTGCCATCGCGGTAGCGGACAGAGACAAGGTAAGCGCCGTCCATCGTTGCGAGGCCTGAGCCCGGCGGTTTTCACCGTACTGCTTGCGTCGGGCTGGATAGGGGCTGCGTCGTTGGCGCAGGCGCAGTCGGTGGACTGCACGCCAGGACCTCCTTACAACGCCTATAACAGCACCGCCTCATGCATGGGTTATGGCGCCAAGGCCAATGGGCTCGGAGCCACTGCGCTGGGTTCGACGGCGACCGCTCAACAACTGGGTGGCATCGCGGTGGGATACGCCTCGCTCGCCACGGGGCAAAACAATATCGCGGTTGGCTTTCAAGCCTATACGACAGGCATTAATTCCGTTTATCTGGGAGCGCGTTCCGCCGCCGGTACGGGCGCGACCGCGGACAACGCGATCGGTATCGGCACCGACGTAACGTCTTCCGCCGCGAATGCCATTGCGATGGGTTCAGGCTCCAAATCGTCGTCCGCATCCGCTATCGCCATTGGCACCAACTCGGATGCTTCCGGCGGCACGGCCGGCGGTTTGGCCGTGGCTATGGGTGCAGGCGCCAAAGCAGTTGCCACCAACGGTGGTTCCCCGATTGCCATTGGCGCGAACTCCAACGCGAGCGGAGGCTCGGGTATCGTGCTTCCCGATGGCAACACAACCACGACATTCGAAGCACTTGCGCTAGGCAACAAGGCGAACGCCACGGGTATGCAAAGCGTGGCGATCGGCAACTTGACCGGCGCCACCGGAACATGGAGTACGGCCGTCGGCTCTATCGCCAATGCCTCGGGGGAGGAATCCACCGCCATCGGCCAGCTCGCGCAGGCCACGGGTACGTATGCCACGGCGCTGGGTGTGGGCGGCAGTGTCGTCGCCACGGCGGTGACAGCGTCGGGTGCCGGCTCGCTCGCGCTAGGCGGCAATGCCACTGCGGGCGCTGTGGCATCCGGCGTCAATGCCATTGCCCTCGGCGGTCAATCGGTGGCGTCGTCGACGGCGAGCGTCGCCATGGGCAAGAGCTCGAAGGCGCTCGCCGCCTCGACGGTCGCCATCGGCGACAGCAATACCGTCGCCGCCGCGGCCGGCACCGGTTCGATGGCCGGCGGCCATAATTCGCAGGTGCTTGGCGGTTTGGGCGCCATCGCGCTGGGTGAAGGTCAGACCGCCAACGGCAACGGCGCGGTGGCTATCGGCGACCCCAACAGTGCGACCGGCAACGGTGCCATCGCGATGGGTTCGAACAATGTCTCCAACGGCAATGGCGCGGTGGCCATGGGCAACGTCAACAATGCACAAGGGCAGGGCTCGGTCGCGATCGGCAACAACACCCGCGCTCTGGCCGCCGGTTCGCTGGCCTTCGGCGACACGGCGACGGCAAACAACGCGGGCGACGTTGCACTGGGTTCGGGTTCGACCACGGCAGTCGCGGTAGGTACGGCCAACGCCGTCATCAATGGCACGACGTATAACTTCGTCGGCACCACACCGACCAGTACGGTGAGCGTGGGCGCGGGGGGTGCCGAGCGTACCGTCACCAACGTAGCCGCCGGCCGCATCAGCGGGGCCAGCACCGACGCGATCAACGGGTCTCAGCTGTTCGCCACCAACCAGGCGGTGGGCACGGTGGGCACCACGGTGACCAACCTCGGCAATACCATCGCCACCAGCATCGGCGGCGGCACCACCTACAATCCGAGCACCGGCAACCTCACCACCAACGTCACCTACGGCGGCAACACCTACAACTCGCTGCAACAGGTGTTCAACCAGATCAATGGCGCGGTGACCGGTGGTGGCATCAAGTATTTCCACGCCAACTCCACCCTGGCCGATGCCAATGCGACCGGCACGGATAGCGTGGCGATCGGCCCGGTTTCCACGGCCAGTACGGCCAACGCGGTATCGATCGGCAATGGCGCCACCGCCGGCACTAACGTCGGCGACGTGGCACTGGGCGCGGGTAGTGCCACCGGTGCGGTGGTCGTTACCGCGAGTGGCACCATCAATGGCAACAGCTACGCCTATGCCGGTACCACACCGACCAGCACGGTCAGCGTAGGTAGCGCGGGCGCGGAGCGCACCGTCACCAACGTGGCCGCGGGCCAGGTGAATGGAGCCAGCACGGATGCGATCAACGGCTCGCAGTTGTTCGCCACCAATCAGGCGCTGGAGACGTTGAATAACAATGTAGTCGCCGGCGCAACGCACTACTACAGCGTCAACGATGGGGGCACGGCGAGCGGCAACTACGCCAATAACGGCGCCACCGGCCTCAACGCGCTGGCTGCCGGTGTGGGTGCCAGCGCGGCGGCCGACAATGCCACTGCGCTGGGCCAGGGCACGGGCGTTTCCGTGCTGGGCGGTGTGGCGCTGGGTTCGGGAGCGGTATCCGACCGCGCGATCGCACCGACCTCGGGCTCGATTCTCGTCGGCACCAACGTGATTCCCTACAACACGACGGATCGCACGCTGTTAGGCGCAGTTTCGGTAGGCAACGCTACCGACTTCCGCCAGATCACCAACGTGGCCGACGGCACGCTTGATCAGGATGCGGTGACCTTGCGTCAGCTGAAGGGTGCGATGAGTTCGTTCTCTGTCACGCCGATCAAGTATTTCCACGCCAACTCCACGGCTTCCGATTCGTTGGCGGCGGGCGCGGAGTCGGTGGCGATCGGCCCGAAGACCACGGTGAACGGCGACAACGGCATCGGCATGGGCAACGGCGCGATCGTGCAGCAGACCGCGCCGGGCGGCACGGCGATCGGTCAGAACGCCACGGTGAACCTCGCCGACGGTGTAGCGCTGGGCACCAACGCTGTGTCCAACGGCATCCAGGCAATGGCATTGGGTGCGGGAACGGAGGCGGCCTTTGCGGGTAGTGTCGCGCTGGGTGCAGGGTCGAAGACGGACGCGGCAGTGGGCACGGCCGGAGCCACCCTCAACGGCGTTATGTTCAACTTCGCCGGTGCTACGCCGGGGTCGACGGTGAGCGTGGGTAGCGTAGGTGCGGAACGTACCCTCACCAATGTGGCGGCAGGCCGTATCAGCGGAATCAGCACGGACGCAATCAACGGCTCGCAGCTGTACGCCACTAACCAGACGTTGGCGGCGTTGTACTCGCAGTTCAACAATCTCACCACCACTGTCAACAATTTGCCGAAGGGTGGTACCACCACGGTGAACAACACGTTCCAGACCAGCACCGACAACACCACGCAAGCATCGTCCTCGGGCAGCAACTCGACCGCGGCCGGTGCCGGCTCGACCGCATCGGGCAACAGCAGTACGGCGGTCGGCGCCGGTTCGACCGCCAGCGGCAACAACAGCGTGGCGATCGGCGCGGGTTCGGTGGCTTCCCAAGCCAATACCGTATCGGTGGGATCGGCCGGCAACGAGCGAACCATCACCAACGTTGCGCCCGGTGTGAACACCACCGATGCAGCGAACGTGGGCCAGTTGAACGAAGCCATCCAGAGTGCGGAGAACTGGTCCAAGAACTACGTCGACCAGCGCTTCCAGAGCGTAGACCGCGACCTCAACCGCATCGGCAACCGGGCCAATGCGGGCATCGCCTCGGCGATGGCCATGGCAAGTCTGCCGCAGGCCTACCAGCCGAACCAGAATGCGGCGGCGGTGGCACTGGGCAATTTCCACGGCGAGACCGGCATCGCTGTCGGCATGTCGACCATCACCGAGAGCGGACGCTATGTGTTGAAGCTCAACGCCACGACCAACTCGCGCGGCGATGCCGGCGCGGGTGTCGGCGCGGCCGTGGTCTGGTGAGGAGGAGCGAACCCATGAACGCTATTCAAGGAATCAACAACATGCGTCTATCGTTGAAAGGTATCAGCCTGGTTTCGCTCGCACTGGCACTGGCCGCCTGCGGCAACATCAGCCGCGACGTGGCGAAGGACGGCCGCTCGAGCGGCGAACTGGTGTGGCCGGCGACCCACGACACCACACCCATGCACAAAGGCGGCACCTTCCCCAATCTGGCCAATCTGCGGCAGGTGAGGGCAGGGCTCGACAAACGACAACTGTCCGACCTGATCGGCTATCCGCATTTCAGCGAAGGCGTATGGGGCGTGCGCGAGTGGAACTACGTGTTCAATTTCCGCAAGCCCGGTAGCGACGAGGTGACGGTGTGCCAGTACAAGGTGCTGTTCGACGACGACAAGCTGGCGCGCAGCTTCTACTGGAAGCCGGAGTCGTGCGCGGCGCTGCTCACGGAATCGACACCCGCCGAACCCGCTGCGGAGGTGCGCACGCCGGCCAGATCGGTCGTGCTTTCCGCCGATGCGTTGTTCGCCTTCGACAAGTCATCCCTGACACCGGCAGGACACCGGTCTTTAGATGATCTGGCTAAGGAATTGCGCGACCAGGGCGACAAATGGCGGGCCGTGCGCATCGTTGGCTACACCGACCGCCTGGGTAGCGAGGCGTACAACCAGAAATTATCCCAGCGGCGCGCCGATGCGGTGATGAACTATCTGGTGGCGCAAGGCGTATCCGCGGAACGCATCCGCGCCGAGGGCCATGGCGCTCTCGAGCCGGTGAAGGACTGCCCGGAGGGTCCGCACACGCAGCTCATCGCGTGCCTGGCGCCGAACCGGCGTGTTGAAGTAAAGATCGATAGCGAGAACTGAGAAGCGGGAACCGCGGCATAAGGCGCCATGGATGGCGCCGACCTTTCCGCCTGGCAATATTACGATGTAAAACTCGCCTATGCCGGGCATAGGCGAGTCTGAAATCTCACTGCCAGAAGTTCAGCCAGGTCCAACCCTTATTCATGAGCCGGCTAGGCTCCGCCACGCCAGACGACGCGCATTCGGCGATTCCGCAGGCATTGCCGATGGTTTGAGATGCCGGCAGCGTATACCCCGTGATGATGGTGCCGGGAACGATGTAATCCAGTGAAGGATTTGCTCCGCAAGGTACTTCTTCGGTGATCATGTACGCCGTATGGACATTTCCCGCGTGATAACTAAGAGCGGTACAAAGTCGGATCTGCTGGCCAACCAGCGTCCCGTTCTCGTCGAAGTATTTGTTGGACGTGGCGTTCTGCGCCAGAGCGTGGGCAGTGCCGGTAACACAAAGAAATGGCAGAACAATGAGAGCGAATTTCGCTAGCGTGTGTGTCATAACGTGCGTCTCCCCAATGCGGACGATTTCCGCTGATGACCCATTGCAATCAATGGATCGCGCCGAGTTTAATGTTGCAGAACCCGGTCGTCTGTAGTCCTTTACCTACAAATAGAGCTTGCATGCGCGCCCATAAGAGTCCTCATCTTGCAGGTGTCAAGCGCAGGGCATGAACGGAAAGCCACTACCGCAAAATACGGAGTCGCAATGCGAAAACTAACTTTGAAACGTCTTCAGATACTCTGCCTATGCATCGGGACGAGCCTTGGCAGCATGGCTTGCGCAGCGTCGTGTGCACCTGGCGATACGAAACTGGCGGGACATTATTATCTTGAAGGTGTGATGGAGGTAGGCTCGGAATTGCTGCTTCGGCCCGATGGAACCTTTGAGTACGCGCTTTCCGCCGGTGCGATGGATCTGGCTGCGCATGGCTGCTGGAGCCGCACGGGTGAGCGTGTAGCGCTGATATCCGCCAAGCAAGGCGGTCCCATCGATGTTCGTCGTCTTACCACGATATCGAACGATGGCACGGGTTCGCCGGAAAGTATGGTTCCAGTGCCTCTCGCGGACGACGTTAGCGATCCTTCGGCACATGGTTCGATCACTGTCGCCGTGGGTCGTATAAAGGGCACTGAAATCCATCTGGACTTTGCCGATGGACGTTCCATGTTTAAAGTCGTCGAATCCGGCGATCAAGTAGTGTTCGCCCAAGCGAAATCTTCCGCCATCAAACGTGTGGGCATCAAGCTCCCGTTCGGAGGCGAGGCACTACGCTGGTTCGACAACGACGAGCCGTCGCGCCGTCTTTTTCTGTTTAGCGTCGATACCCGTTCGCTCACACCCCAGGCCTTCCCGCGCCTTGAGCTCAAAACGAATGGAGCCGATCGACTTGTCGTCGCGTCGGAAGAAATGGGGCAGGGAGGCACGTACGTACGGCATTGAGAGTCAGCGACTCAACGCCTGGCGTTAGACGGCAACGGTTTCTTTTTTTAGCATCGAGATAAGGCAATCTCATGATAGCTGTTGAAGATGCGGTGAAATTATTTGGTTTGTCGCCGCAAGATGGGCCTCTCGACACCTATTTGACGACCCTGGGCATCAATGAGCGCCCCAGATTCGAGCAAGACCCCGAAGAGTGGTTAAGTAAAGCCGACGAAGGTTATATCCTGAAATTTCGTGCGAGGCATGGCTACAAAAGGCTTTATGGAGAAACGATTGCCGTCGGAGATATGCTCTTAAGCGGCATTCGCCTGCACGGGCCGCACAATGTCGACGGCTTCAAGCCCTATCTTGGCAAGTTGCCCTTCGGCTTGCATTTTGAGCAAAACCCGGACTTCCTCACGCAAATTTTAGGACGACCCAGTTTTGAAGATGCCCCCGGTACGCGTGCGCGCGTTTTGATGTGGAATTGCATAGAAAATTTGCAGATCGGAGTGGTGTTTACTGCCGACGAAAAGAAGTTTTCCTACATAAATTTTAGCCCGGTAAAGATTCAGTTTTATAAATAAATGAACGAAATTCGTAGTTCCGCCTGCAAATTGTGCTATCGCTCCAGCGTATCTCGCCTGATGTGCTGGATCTGATCGGCGGTCCATCGGTCAGCAGCTTCGCCGCTGTGCTAATACGAGTTCGTGCGGCTGGTTATTCCTCGATACCAGTAAGTACCAACCCCGCCGTTGCTGCGCGGTGGAAAATTGCGGCACCGCGTTCAAAATGGGGCGCTATCGTCATCGACTCGACCCGGCTCACTAGGGATGATCAGACCATCCCTAGCGAGGCGCTGGCCGTGATTACTAAAAAAAAGAACGTAGCGTGCCGAGACGAAATGTCGGGTAAGCAACCGTAAGTTGCAGTACAAGTCATCCGCCGGTGAAGCGAAAGAAAGCGCGGTCAAGGGGCGGGACTGAACGGTGGCCGCGCGGGTTCTTACGTTACAAGGATCGATGACCTATTGCGCATTCAATAACAGGAGAGGAGATATGGCTTACCCATTGATCCCGGGAAATGCCACGCTACTCGAAGAAAGGATGTTTGCCACGGCGCAGACGATTACCTTTTCTACATTCACATCCTGCATCGGTGTGATTGCGAGGGCAGGAAATCAGCTGACCGCTGTTCATCTGGTTGCCGCATTGAGCGACACCCAAGTGTTTGACCAGCATGTCGTTGCAGCCGTAAACGCACTCCTCCCCCCAGTTCGCGATGAGATCAAAGTTGTCGGCTGTATTAGCGTTTGGCGGACCTTGGCAAATGGTCTTGCGGGCCCTTTCAACCAGCTCATAGGTTTGATTGGCGCCAACCAACTAGACCAACTTGACAAAGATATGGGGCACTATGTTGCTTCAACACTAAATAGTGGGCCGATCGTGATTACTCACACTCCGTAGCCACTGACCACCTCCCAATGCTTTCTTCGCGCGCTCTTCGTTGTATTCCTTCGCCCAAACGCGGATGACGACCCGGGCGTGTCTGCTCAGGCGCAACCCTTGGGCTCGGGTATACGCAAGGTGCACAGGCCTGCGGCGAGCAGGCTGACGCCGCCCAGGCCAAGTGCCCAGATTGGCTGATTGTGAAAGCACAACCGCAGTAGTAGACCGAGCACGCTGGCGGCGAGCAATTGCGGGATCACGATGAAGAAATTGAAGATGCCCATGTAGACGCCCATCTTCGCCGTGGGCAGGTTGTCCGAAAGCAACGCATAAGGCAGTGACAGAATCGAGGCCCAGGCAAAGCCGACGCCAATCATCGAGGCGAGCAGCCAGTGTGGATCGCGGATGTACAGGAACGACAGCAGGCCAGCCCCACCCAGGCACAGGTTCGTCACGTGGCTGATACGCAGGCCCCACCGGCGTACCATCAGCGGGATAACCACCGCGGCCAACGCACCAAACCCGTTGTATGCGGCAAACAGCACGCCGACCCAGTTGGCGCCCTCGTTGTAGGCAGAGGAGCCGGTATCGGCGGTGGCGTAAAGCGTCTGCGTCACGCCCGCGGTGGTGTAGATCCACATCGCGAACAGCGCGAACCAGGAGAACAGCTGCACCCCGGCCAGTCGCCGCATTGAGCTGGGCATGCCATACAGATCGCCCATCACCTCGCGCAGCATCCCGTGGCTGCGGGTGCTGCTCAGCCAGATGAGCAGCAAGCCGAACACGATCAGGCCGCTGGCCAGTAGGTAAACCTCTTTTTCCAGCGCGAAATGCCTGATCGCGACCAGTACCGCGATACCGACCAGCAACAGTAACAAGCCCGGTCGCCAGGCGCGCGATACATCTACCGCCGGCCCATCCGCCACGTTGTCGGCGAACGATTGCAGCTGCACAGGCGAGTATTCGCGCGTGGTCAGGGTGGTCCAAAGCACCGCGCCTAGTAGTACCGCACCGCCGCCATAGAACGCGTACTTCACCGTATCGGGGATACTGCCGTCCGTCGCTGTATTGCTCACGCCTAACTGCGCCAGGACCCACGGCAGCATGGAGGCGATCACAGCGCCGGCGCCGATGAAGAAACTCTGCATCGCGTAACCGGCGGGTCGTTGTTGCGTGGGTAGCTGATCTCCGACCAATGCGCGGAACGGCTCCATCGACACATTGATCGACGCATCCAGAATCCACAGCAAGCCGGCTGCCACCCACAACGCCCGCGCGTTCGGCATCCATAGGAGCGCCAGCGAGGCGAACACTGCTCCGACCAGAAAGTACGGCTGGCGCCGGCCCAGGAAGCTCCAGGTGCGGTCGGAGTAGTGACCGACGATCGGTTGCACGATCAGCCCGGTCAGCGGCGCGGCGATCCATAGGGCGGGGATATCGTTCACGTCCGCACCCAACGTCTGGAAGATCCGACTGACATTCGCGTTCTGCAATGCGAAGCCGAACTGGAGGCCAAGAAAGCCGAAGCACATGTTCCATATCTGCCAGAACGACAGTGCGGATTTCCGTGTCATCGGTGCCTACCTTCGTTGTAGGTGATGTCGTGCCGCGCGGCCGCGTTCGCTGGCGGCATGCTCAGCACGCGCGCAGCCGGTCTGCGCTGTGGTTGATCCAGGTCATGGGTGCCTCCCTCCAGCAATAGTTATGTCATGGCGTGACGCAACTCGCATGCTGCGGGCGCAGCATTGGCGGCCCTTGTTGCCGGAGACAGCCTTTCATGGTGCGCATGCGTCGCGGTGCGGGAGCCAGCGCCTGCCTATTATTCGTCGCAATGCCGATCGTCCTTGTAAAGCGGAGGGCTCTGGCGGCATAGTCGATCGACAGCGTGATAGCGATAACAGCGGAGAATCCATGCGGGTACGCCTCGAAGATGTGGCACGCGCAGCGAGCGTATCGCCCAAGACGGTGTCGCGCGTGCTCAATGACGAGGCCAACGTGACCGACGCCACGCGTCAGCGCGTGCGCGCTGCAATGGAGGCGATGGACTATCGCCCGCATCCGTCGGCGCGCAGTCTGGCGGGCAGTCGCTCGTTCCTGGTAGCGATGTTGTACGACAACAACGACAACCCGGCCTCGACCTATCTGGCCGAGATTCAGGATGGTGTGCTCGAGGCCTGCGACGCGCATCGCTACAGCATGATGGTGCGCCCGCTGCGCATGCGCGACGGCGATTTCATCCGTCGCTTCGATGCGTTGATTTCCGACCACCATCCCGACGGCGTCGTGCTGACGCCACCGATCACCGACTATGCACCCCTGCTGAAACGCCTGCGCGAGCGCAACGTGCCTTATGCCAGCGTGTCGCCGTTGCGGCGCGGCAAAATCATAGGCGTGACGATGGACGAGCAGCGGGCTGCGCGGGCGATCACGGAACACTTGCTGGAGCTGGGCCACCGGCGAATCGCTCATGTGATAGGCATCGCCGACCATGGCGCCAGCCGCTGGCGACTGGCTGGCTATCGCGAGGCGATGGCCGCCGCGGGTCTACCCGAGGATCCGGCTCTGGTGGTACAGGGCGCTTTCACTTTCGGCTCAGGTGTGGAGGCGGCGCGGCAGCTGTTTTCACTGACCGAGCGGCCGACGGCGGTGTTCGCTGCCAATGACGACATGGCCACCGGCGTGATGTGGGCGGCGGGCGAGTATGGCTTGAAGCTACCCCACGACCTGTCGGTCTGCGGTTTCGACGATACGCCGCTGTCGCGTCAGCTGTGGCCAGCGCTCACCACCGTTCAGCAGCCCAGTCGCGAGATGGGGAAGATCGCAGCCGAGCAATTGCTAAGCGTGTTACGCGGCCACGGCCCCGGTCGGTTGGTGCAGATACCTTTCTCCCTGCAGATCCGCGGCTCCACCGCCATCGTACTCTGAGACCATTTCACTCCACCCAATGGAGCGAAAGTTATGTTGCAGAGCAAATTGACAGCGCTGTCATTCCTGCCACCATGCGACCCAGACGCGTACCGTCGGTGCGCTAACCTGGAGCGTTGCCGTGCCATTGCCGCAGCCATCGAGCCCGTTTCTGCGAAGCGTTTCCGTGGCGCTGTCTTTTGCGGGCGCACTGCTCATGACCGTGCCCGCCATGGCCAGCGATGCGACTATCGTGCACCCCGAACGGTGGCCAAAAGGCGACTCGCCGCTGCCGCCTGACCCCGTAATCGAATCCCGGGTCCAGGCTTTACTGATGAAGATGTCGGTGGCGGACAAGGTCGGCCAGATGATCCAGGCAGACATCAAGTATGTGACTCCGGACGATGTGCGCGAGTATCGCCTGGGCTCGATCCTGGCCGGTGGCAACTCCAAGCCGCCCGGACAGCCGTATCCCATGGCATCGCAGTGGCAAGCGCTATCGGATGCGTTTTACCACGCGTCGATGGACATATCGCACGGAGGACTGGCAATCCCGGTGCTGTTTGGCATCGACGCCGTGCATGGCCACAACAACCTTGTCGGCAGCACGCTCTTCCCGCAAAACTCCGCGCTGGGTGCCACGCGCGATCCGCCATTGATCCACGACATCGGTGAGGTCACCGCGCAAGAACTGCGGGCCAGCGGTATCGGCTGGACTTTCGCGCCCACGCTCACCGTGCCGCAAGACGTGCGCTGGGGTCGTTCCTACGAAGGTTATTCGCAGGATCCGGCACTGGTCGCGCAATACGCTGCCGCCGTGATCGCCGGCCTGGAAGGCAAGCCGGGTACTCCGCAATTCCTGGATGCCGGGCATGTGATCGCCACCGCCAAGCATTTCGTTGGCGACGGCGGCACTCGCGAGGGTAAGGACCAGGGCGATGCCGAGATCGGCGAAGCGATATTGCGCGACGTGCACGCCGCCGGTTATCCGCCTGCGATCAAGGCCGGCGTGCAGGTCGTGATGGTCTCGTTCTCCAGTTGGAATGGGGTGAAGATGGCCGGCAACAAGGCGCTCATCACTGACGTGCTGAAGGGGCGCATGGGTTTCGATGGAATCGTGTTGGGCGACTGGAACGCGCACGGCCAGGTGCCTGGCTGCACCGTCGAGGACTGTCCGGCGGCATACAACGCCGGGCTGGACATGCTGGAGGCGCCCGACTCCTGGAAAGGGCTGTACAAGAACACTCTGGCCGAGGTGAAGGCCGGGGTGATTCCGATGAGCCGCGTCGACGATGCGGTGACTCGCATTCTGCGAGTCAAGATGCGCCTGGGCATGTTCGATGGCCAGCCGCCATCGGCCAATTCGCTGGCGGCTCGATCGGCGCAGGTCATCGGAAGTCCCTCACATCGCGCGCTGGCGCGGCGGGCGGTACGCGAGTCACTGGTGCTGCTGAAGAACAACCAGGGCGTGCTGCCGATTGATCCGCGCAAACATATCCTGGTTGCCGGGAATGGTGCCGACGACATCTCCAAGCAGAACGGTGGCTGGACGCTAACCTGGCAGGGCACGGGTCTAACCAACGCGAATTTCCCGGGAGCCACCTCCATTTGGGCCGGTCTCCAGGCACAGGTGAAAGCGGCTGGCGGACGTGCCGAGCTGTCGGTGGATGGCGGCTACAAGGAGAAGCCCGATGTCGCCATTGTGGTGTTTGGCGAAGATCCCTACGCCGAGTTCCAGGGAGACCTGCCGAACCTGGCATACCACCCGGGCAACGATCACGACCTTGACCTGCTTCGTCGGCTACGTGGACAAGGCGTGCCCGTGACGGCGGTGTTCCTGACCGGACGGCCACTGTGGGTGAATCGCGAGATCAACGCCGCCGATGCCTTCGTGGTGGCGTGGCTCCCGGGCAGCGAAGGCGAGGGCATCGCCGACGTACTGCTGCGTACCCGTGACGGTCGTATAGCGCACGACTTCCACGGCAAGCTGGCATATGCGTGGCCGCGTAGCGCGGTACAGGTGCCGGTCGTCGCCCAAGGGGAGCATCCGCAGTTCCCCTACGGCTTCGGTCTGACCTATGTCGATAGTGGGAATACGGGTCCTTTGTCTGAGGACCCCGGGATCGTACTAAGCACTGAGCCGGCCGGCGTTTACTTCACCCGCGGCAAACCGGCACGGGGTTTCGCGGTGCGCCTGACCGGCGCGAACGGCGCGGCCATGAATGTCGTCGCCATGCCGGCCGTCACGTCGGACGGCAGCCTGCGCATCGGCGCGCTCGACTACAAGGCACAGGAAGACGCGCGCAGCCTGAGCTGGTCCGGTACCGGAGTCGGTGCCGCGAGTGTTGAACTGGTGGCACCCGCACCACTCGACGTGGAACGCGAAACCAATGGGGACGTGTTGCTGGTGACCACATTGAGGGTCGATGCCATATCGCCAGAGGATACGTCGACGATCGGGGTCGGCTGCGGTGCCGGTTGCAGTGGTCGGGTGCCAGTCGGACGCCAGCTTTCCGCGTTGCCTCAAGGGCAATGGTTGCGTCTGGGCATTCCGTTGAAATGTTTCCGCGACGCCGGCGCCAGCATGAGCAGGGTAGACCGGCCGTTCGAATGGTCCAGTCATTCCGGCGGGCGGATTGCTATCGCCGACGTATCGCTCGGCACGGTAGCGGACCGGACGTTGGCATGCCCGGCCCAAGGGGACAAACCATGAAGGTCGAGCCGCTGTTCACCGTGGCGATACTGCTGGCGCTGGAGTGGATTTCGCGATATCGGCCGGGTCGTTGCGCCGGCGCGAGTTCGCCTTGCTTTGCATCAATATCAAGTTGCTGAAAGGCTCGGCGAGTGGTCCGCGGGGCTGTGCTGCACGAGTTTGTGATTGCCTTGATTGACTTGCTGCCATGCGGCAAGCATTCGTCGCAATGGCGCTCTATTATCCAGTAATGACAGCGCTGTCATTTTAGGGCTAATGGCGTGCCGGTGGGGGAGTTGGGAAACCTTTTGTCATGGCCGGAGCGTGCGGCGGACAACATTGATCCGAACGATTTACAGGGAGAGCCAGATGAATCTGCATCACAAGTTGTTGTATGTCGCTATGTCGCTCGCGCTTGCTCCGGGTACAGTGTTTGCGGCGGATCAGGATGCAACCGTGCAAAAACCGCCATCCCAGAATCCGGGAGCCGCCGGCAAGAAAGTAACGAATCTGGATGCCGTCTCGGTTACCGCAACCAAGCGCGAAACGCCGCTTCAGAAAACGCCGGTGGCGGTTACGGCGATCGCCGTTGACACGCTCGACAGAGAGCGCGTAATGACTGTGCAGGACCTGACCAAACTGGTACCAGGCCTGCAAGGTACATCGCAAGGCGATCATGGCGTAGTGACGCTTACCATGCGCGGCATCGGCAACGACAGCGCCAAGACCGAATACGCCGATCCCGAAGTCGCAACCTTCGTCGACGGCGTGTACGCACCACGCGCCGAGGCTGCGTCGGGTCTGTTGCTGGATATGGATGGCGTCGAAGCGCTCCGCGGCCCACAGGGCACACTCTGGGGCCGCAACTCCACCGCCGGCGCCATCAGCTTCCAGACAGCCAAGCCCGAGATCGGCGCAGGCTTCTACGGCAATGCGCAGGTTGGGGCGGGCAACTACAACCAGATCGGCTCGCGCGCCGCGTTCAACTTGCCCATCAGCGATACCTTTGCCATGCGCGTCGCCGTGGTGCACGAACAGCACGATGGCTACGTCGATTACCAGAATCCGTCGAGCCAACTGCCCACCGTGGCGCAGCAGCAGCAGGCGTATCTCGCTTCTTCCGCCTCCGGCGGCACGCTGGCCAACTTCAAACCGATCGACCCCAGCCAGTATGTGCAGAGCGGCGATAAGTACAATACGCAGGATCAGTCAGCGGCGCGCGTCAGTGCGTTGTGGCAGCCTAGCGATTCGTTCAAGTGGAATCTGTCGTACGAGTACTTCGTCGACCGCGGCACGCCCAGCCTCAGCCTTATGCAGACACCGCGCCAGGGGCAGGATTTCTGGTCCGCGCTGATCGATACCGCGCCTTACCTCCACCGTACGTCCAACACGGTGCGAAGCCGTATGGACTGGAACGTCAACGATGGCATGCAGCTCAGCTACATCGCCGGCTACAACCGTTACTCCGGCAAGAGCGACTTTGACCAGGACGTCGGTGTCAGTGTGCCCACCAGCTTCACCACCAATGGCGTCTATCAGGACGACCGCACCAACGATTCCAACTACAAAAGCTGGAGCCAGGAAATCAACCTGAAGTCCGTCGGGCCGCAGACCGTGGACTGGATCCTCGGTGCGTACTACGGCTACGAAGACAACGACATCCGGTTCGACATCCCCATCATGAACGGTACGCGCTACGGCACCGTGAGCTGGCAGGGTTCCTTCATCCAGCCGAAGGAAACGGTGGAGTCGTACGCGTTGTTCGGTCAGGCCACCTGGCATCTCAGCGACCACTGGCGCCTCACCGGCGGCGTGCGCTGGTCGCATGACGACAAGGAGAACAAGGGCGGTATCAACTGGGGTTGGAACTACGACCCGACCGTGCCGCAGGTGCCGATCTCTCCGGGCGTGTATCCGGATCCGTCGAACGGCTTCGCCATCTCGCAGCGAAACACCGCCAAGTACAGCAAGAGCAAGCCGACCTGGTTGCTGCGCCTGGATACCGACGTTGGCGAAAACGGCATGGTCTACGCCAGCGTGTCCACCGGCTACAAGTCGGGCGGCACGCAGGACGCGGGCACGCTGTACAAGCCCGAGACGCTGACCAACTATGAAATCGGCAGCAAGTTCACCTTCCTCGATGGCCACATGACGTGGAACTCGGCCATCTATTACGAAGACTTCAAGAACTTCCAGCTCTCCGCACCCATCGTCTATCCGGACGGCAACCACGGCCTGGGCTTCTCCAATGTCGGCGGCAGCACCAAGGTGCTCGGATTCGAGTCGGAGCTGGCGTATCAACAGAAGGGCGATCGATTCAACCTGATCTTCTCGGCCATTCCGAAGAAGGAGCTCGGCACGCTGATCTACGCCGGTTCCAACGACTACCAGGGCCTGCCGGCATGCCCACCGCAATCCAATCTCGCCAACTGTATGAACGTCACAGGCAACGATCTGCCGCATGCACCGAACGTGTCGCTCACCGCCATCTACGAGCACGACTTCCACCTTTCCAACGGCGGACGCCTCACGCCACGCATCAGCGCGCAGTACCAGAGCACGCAGTGGCTCAGCTACTTCAACCTGGGTTCGGGCGACAAGCAGAAAGCGTACACGCGTGGCGACCTGTCGCTGCGTTACAGCGAACCGGGCGACAAGTGGTGGGTCAACGCGTACGTGCAGAACGTGTCCGATGAGAAGACCCGCACCAGCGCCGGCCGTTTCCTGATGTCCGACGGCTCGCTGCAGTATGTGTCGCAGTACCTCGCGCCGCGTACCTATGGCGTTCAGCTCGGCGTGTGGTTCTGACGTGATGCACGGCGGCCCGCATGACGCACATGCCGCCTGACGTTTGCCGTTCCTAGTTCTCCCTGTGAATGGCTTTTTTGCCGGGTCCGCGTGGGGCGGCCCGGCAATTCTTTCTTTTCATCGTGCAGGACCGGCAGGGACACACCATGGCATGTCTGAAGAAAGTGTTGATCGTGGGCGGCGGCACCGCCGGTTGGCTGGCGGCGTGCTATCTGGCCAAAGCGGTCAACGCGGTCGACCCTCGGAGCGTGCAGGTGCATCTGGTGGAATCGCCGGACATCGGCCTGCTTGGCGTGGGCGAAGCGACGTTCCCGTCCATTCGCGGCACACTGTCGGCCATCGGCCTCGACGAGCGCCGCTTTCTGGTAGGTGCCACCGCGACGTACAAGCAGGGCATCCACTATCGCCATTGGGTACGGCCGCCAGGAACCCCCGGAGCGGATCACTTCTTTCATCCATTCAACGTACCCAGCCAGCGTCCGGGTGGCCCCGAGTTGTTGCCGTACTGGCTGCTGGGTGCCGCACCGGAGGGCATGCCGTTCGCCGACGCCGTGTCGATGCAGAGCACGCTGGTCGATCACTCGCGCGCGCCCAAGCGCGCAAGGGATGCGGACTATCAGGGGCCGATGAATCACGCCTTCCACTTCGATGCCGCCTGCTTTGCGCGCGTGCTCGCCGAGCACGGCCAACAAGCGCTTGGCGTGGTTCGGCATGTGGCGACGGTGGAGCGCACGGAGCTGGACGAACACGGCGCCATCGCGCGCGTGGTGACGAAGGAGGAGGGCGAGCTCACCGCCGATCTATACGTGGATTGCACCGGCCTGCGCGGCATGTTGATCGGCAACGTGATGCAGTCCCCCTTCCGCAGCCGGGCGGACGTGCTGTTCGCCGATCGCGCCGTGGCCATGCAGGTGCCGTACGAAACCCCCGATGCACCGATCCCCTCGTACACCATCTCCACCGCCCAGGAGGCAGGCTGGATCTGGGACATCGGTTTGCAGAAGAGACGCGGCGTCGGTTATGTCTATTCGTCGCGGCACACCAGCGACGACCGTGCCGAAGAAGTCTTCCGTCGCTACGTGGGCTGTGCCGGCGAGGGCCTGAAGGCCATGCACATCAAGTTCGAGACGGGATACCGCCCTGAGCACTGGCGCAAGAACTGCGTGGCGGTGGGTCTGGCCGGCGGCTTCGTCGAGCCACTGGAATCCACCGGCATCGCGCTGGTCGAGCTGGCGACCTACCTGCTAACGCACCTATTGCCCAGCGACACCGACAACATGGAAAGTGCTGCACGTCATTTCAACGAGATGATGGTTGCACGCTACGACCGCATCATCGATTTCATCAAGATGCACTATTGCCTGAGCCAGCGGCGTGACTCGCCGTTCTGGATCGACAACGCCGACGTCGCCAGCATCCCGCAAACCCTTCAGGAAAAACCGTGAAGTGGAAGCAGCGTCCGCCGCACCGGCTGGATTTCGTTGGCGACCTGGAAATGTTCATGACCGCCAGCTGGCAGTACGTGCTATACGGCATGGAGTTCCAGACCAACCTCGAGTCCATGCGCAGCGCCTATCCGCACATGGAAGCGGCGCGCCAGGAATTCGCAATGATCCGGCAGGCGGCCGCTCGTGCACTCGACGACCTGCCGGACCATCGTGCGCTTGTCGAACAGCTGCGCCATGAATACATGCAGCGCAGCCGGTCGGATGCGGATAGGGCGGCATCCGTTGTCGGTTGAACGGTAGATTCCGGAAGTGTGGTTGCATCGGAACCGATTATTCGGAAGTAATCGCACGGTGCGCTCGCATGGCTCGCGTTTCCGGCCGAGCGCGAAGACAGTCGCGCCTAAGAACGGTTCGCTTCCGAGTGGCCAACGATGGACAGATTTTAGTTGCCTGGACGCGTTCCGGCGGTTGCGTCGGTTGCGACCGGCGTGATGGCCACTGTGGCTGGCGTCGGCGCTGGAGATGGCAGCGTCAACTCGGGGTTGGCCTGTTGCAATTCCAGCGCGCGAATGCGCTGCTGCACGGCATCGAGCTGATTGCTGCTGCTGCGTAGTTCGTCGGTCAGTGAGCTGGCTTGCTGTTGTGCCTGTTGCTGTAGTGCCACCACTTGCTGGGCCTGCTGCTGTTGACGCGTGGCATCCTGCTGCAAGCTGCGGAGACGTTCTTCGTTCGCGGCGACCAGCCGATCGGTGTAGCGCTTACCGGCCTGCAGGCGCAGGGCATCGATATCGACCTGGGCCAGTTTCTCGGTCTGCGCACTGAAGGAGCGGTAGGTGATCTCCGCCTCGTTCACCGAATCGGTATGCACGACGCGCCAGATTTCTTTGTCGTGGAACAGCGTGACGTAGTAGGTCAGCTTGTCGGTCAGAAAGAGAAGGCTGGCGCCATAGCTGCCACTATAAGTGGTGCGCAGTTCGGTCAGCTGATGGTTGTCTATCAGCTGGTGCAACTCAGCCACTGTGCTGGCACTCAGCGTTGTAAGCGCCGGGCTGGCCGATGTCGCTTCGGGTGCTGGGGTTGGCGCCACCGCTACGGGGTGTTTCTTTGGCGTAGCCGTTGCGGCGCACGCGAGACCCGGCGCGAGAATCAATGCTGCGAGAACGCAGGCCGATACGCGGCCAATACTGGAATTCATCCCCTAATCCCCCGATCATGGACTTCACATATGCATGGCGGTACTGCCGACGTGCCGGACGAGTCTAGCACGCGGAAATGAGTGATTCGTGGACGTGTCAGTGCAGGCATGGGCGTCATGTGATTGGCATCAATAAACCAGTTGGGCAGGGTGACATTGGATGGATTGCACGTGTACGTCGGTGCGGCCTAACTCCAAACCCAGCACCTGGGCCAGGGTGTTGCTGAGCAATCCGCCGACCCCGTTGAGGATCGGTTTGAGCAGAGCCAGTGCGGGTCGCAGCAGCACGCAAAGAACGCTGTTGCAGGTGACGTTGTTGGTGGTGGGATCCGTCACGCTGCCGTTGCCCGTGTACTTGTCGAGTAATCCTGACGGTGCGGTCTGGATGTACGAAGCGAGATTGTTCTGGACGCAGTTGTTGTAGTTGACGAGCACGCTGACCAGGCCATTGCAGTTATTGATCAGCAGGCCGCCGAGCAGAGTGCCGAGCAGACCGTTGAGCACGCCCAAACCTTGTCCCGTCACAGTAGATTTATAGGCGGCCCATACCGGACCGTCTTTCCAGCACGTCGCCAGTCCCAGCAAACCGCAGGGATAGGGTTGTCCATTGGGTACGGTCCAACTACCCAGTCCCGGCAGCGAGGATGCGGCTGAGCCGTTCTGAACCAGGCTGATAATGTTGTCGACGCTGTAGAAGCCGCCACCAGGATTGGCCGCCTGCGCGTAGGTGGTTGCCAGTGTGGTGGCAACGCTGCCCGCGGTCGTGCCCGATGGGCTCGGATTGAGTATGTTGCTCAGCACATTCAACAGTGCGTTGACCAGTTGATTGACGGTGTCGCCGATCGCCAACGGGTTGATCCGGGTCGAGCCCGTTTCGTCGGCGGCAAGAGTAAGGTTCTGGGTATCGCTGAGCGCGTTGAGCTGGATCCTGTTGTTGATTACTGTCGCATTGAATAGCTTAAGTAGTGTTTCATTCTGCAGGCTGCTGTCGCAGACATCGCGCTGTGAGAACTTGACGCTGGGATCGACTTTGCCGACGCAAGCTCGAAGCACCGAGGAGTCCACCTGGATCGTGGCCGTGGCGGGTTGAGTACCGCACTGGATAGAAGTGAGCGTGCCCTGGGCGTTGACCACATCAACATAGATCGGAAGATATAGCCGCGTCTGCAAGGTTTTGAGTAGCGTGCCGACGAGTGGTATCTGATCGGAATCTACAGTCACGTACAGCCGGACCTGCGCGTTATAGGCTTTGGTGCCGACGCCGCCGATACCTATCGAGGGCGGTTCGATAACGCTGGCCTGTGCGGTCACGGCGCCGAGAATGTTGAGATTGCCGATTGCGACGGCATTTTTGCCATTGGCGATGCTGATACCGGTGGTCAGCAGATCGAGTACGTTGAGGTTGGCTTGCAGCGCACTGGAACCCGAGCCATCCGGCGAAATGATCTGCGCGAACAGGCTGCCGCCAGTGCCGTCGTTCGATCCCAGCTGGATCATCGCCTGATTGATATTGAGCTTGGCTGCCAGGGCGTTGCGCAACGCGCTGAGGTCGATGCTGGCAAAGCCGCTCTGAGCAATCAGGATAGCGGCGGCATCGAGCAGTTGTCCCACCGAAATTTTGTGCGCGGCGAGCAGGTTGTTGAAATCGCCCGCGCTGATGTTCGCGCTGACCGGAATGCCTAGTGCGGCAAGCAGGCCCGAAGGAGTGATGGAGACCTGGGCCAGACCGTCGTAGCCAAGCACGGTGGCTTTATCGAGATTGACGCCGATCAGGGCGAGCAGGTCGCCCAGCGGTGTGTGGCCGTTGACTCGCAGCAACTGCGAACCGACGGTGAATACCGCCATCGGCGGCGTGCGTTTAGCGACCGCGCTCGCGCTAACCGTGGGCAGGCTGGCGTTCTGGTGAAAAAAGGGCAGCACGCTGCGTTGGCTGACGACCTTGACGGCATTCACGGTCGCCGTGCCGGTCGCGCTGACGAAATGATCGGCGTTGGTGTTGTTGACCGGATCCCAGTTGCCGCATTGGATGGTGAGCGTGCCGCCGAAGCGGTTGTCGGTCACGGCATTGCCTCGCGCGGCGGCGTTATCGGCATTATCGCCGGTGCATGTTTGCAGACGCTGGGCACCGGCCAGCGCGGCCAGGTCGGCGATCTTCTGGTTGTCGCGCTTGGCCCAGTACAGGTAGCCGACTTCCACCAGGCCAAGCATCGTTACCAGGCCCAGCAGCATGATCATCATCGGCACGGCCATGGAGCCGCGCTGGCGGTAGACGCCATGACGGATTCGCGCTGCAGAAAAGGTCGTATCCATGGGCGTTTATCTTCCGCTGCCGCTGCCGTCGGTTCCTTTGGATACTTTGGTCTCGTAGAACTCGGGAATCTCGTGCTCGAAACTTTTCAGGTAACGCTGGTAGCTGGCGCTAGCCTGGTCGCCAAGAATCGGCAGTCGCCGTCCGCCGTGGTTGCCTTCGATCTGCATGCGCAGCAGATCGTGTGTGCCGTCGCCGATCCGGTAGTCGCGGGACGGGTGCACTGTATCTGTCGGTGCCGCGGCGGCCGGGTAAGTGGCTGTGCCCGGGGTCGTGGTCGCCGATGACGATGCATCAACGCTCGTCGCCGGTGTCTCGGGGTTATCGAGCATCTTCTGGGTGAGTGGCGTTTGCTGCGCCAGCACAGCGTCCGCACTCAACAGCCATACAATGGCAAAAATATACCCACGCCGGTACGGCCTGGGTGGCAAAGTGATCGCGCGCTGAATCATGGCCGAGCCCCCTTGGTCACGCGGTTGCTATCGAAGCGATCGAGCATGGCCTCGGGAATGCCGACCATGCGTGATGTCGTACTCGCGGAATCCGTGCCCGTTGATGTTGGCGGGTGTGGATCGGTCACGGTTGTAGCGGCGATCGGCGTGCGGCGAAGCTCCAACGCGAGCCTGAGAATTTCGGTACGACTGGCTGGCTGTAGTTGCGCCTTCTGCATCATCGCCTCGGCCTGCGCCGTGCGTCCTTGCAGCAAGTTCCACAGGATCAGGTTGGAAACCCCTTTGGTATTGGATGGCGCTAGCTCGGCCGCCTTGGCTAGTGGCTCGTGCGCGCTATCGAGGTTGCCTGCTTGCAGTCGGGCATAGCCGAGATCGCTCAGGTACGCGACATTGACCGGATCCATTTGAACGGCGCTGGCCAAGGCCTGCTCGGCTCGGTCGCGATCGCCGGCCCTGGCGGCGATCAGGCCCAGGCCATGCCATGCAGCCGCGACCTGGGTGCCGGTGGTCAGGCCTTCGTAAAGCTTGCCCGCGGCGGCGGGCTGGCCGGTCTCGCGCAATGCGTCGGCTTGCAGCAGGCGCAGTTCGGGCGAATCGCCGTACTGCTTGCGGAACGCTTCCACGTGCGCCAGTGAGGCGTAATAGGCGCCTTGCTGTTGCATCTGACGGATCAGTTGCAGATACATGCCGCGATCGTTCTGCGCGGGTTGTGTGGTCTCATCGGTAAGTTTGGGCAGGTTCTGCTGGCGATAACCGCTGAACGCCGTGGCGCAGCCCGCAAGCAACACGCAGCCAAACACCATGCCCGGCAAGCGCAGCAGCGACATCATGCGGTGCGCGCGATGTAACAGAAGCATGCTCAATGTCCTTTCAACTTGATCATCGCATCGGCCAGCGCAACCACCGCTGGGCCAGCCAGCACCAGCATCAGGGCAGGCAGGAGAGTGAGCATCATCACGATAGTCATCTTCACCGACAGCTTGCCGGTTTTCTCTTTCATGCTCATCTTGCGTTGTTCGCGCAGACGTTCGCCAAACTGGCGCAGGGGCTCCTGCACCGCGCCGCCGTGTTGATGCACTTGCACGATCATCTGCACCAGGCTTTGCAGGTCATCGTTAGAGTAAGCCTCCGCCAGCCGGCGTAACGACTGGTCGCGCGGACGACCATGCATGTAGGCGATATTGGCGTCGAGGATCTCCTTGCCCAGCACCGGCAGCACCGCCTGGAAGCTGTCGGCGATCATCTGCAGGCTCTGGTCTATGCTGAAGCCGACGCCTTGCAGCAGGCGCAACAGATCGATCAATAGCGGCAATTCGTCCTCGGTCCGTTTGCGCAGGCGCTCGGCCCAGGTACGCAATGCGAACTTGGGTACGAGGATACCTAGCGCGAGTGCGACGATCAGGGTGATCACGGCGCTCAGGCCTTGCGGTTGCAGCCAGAGCACCGCCAGGACAGGCAGCAACAGCGCCAACGAAAGGCGCAGGCCGAGAAAGACCGAGCGGCCGGTGCCGGTGTTCCAGTTCGCCTGGTCGAGCAGCAAGCGGTCTTCCGGCGCGAGCAGGGCATGGCCGAGCGCACTGCCGTCGACCAGGTGACCGATCGACGCAATCCAGCCCAGCCAGCGTTGCCGGAGTGAAAGCCGGACCTCGGTGTCGGCGCTACTCCCGCTGCCGGCCACGCGTGCATGCAATGCGTAGTCGAGCACACTGTTGCTGCGCTCTTGCTGGCGCGCGCGGCCGAACAGGCTCATGCCGAACAGGGACATGCCAAAGGCAAGTAACAGAGCGGCCATCGCCAGTAGTGCGTCGATGTTCATAGTGATTTCGCCAGCCGGTAAAGCAGCGCCACACCCAACAGTTCGAGTGCCAGCGCGGTCAGCAAAATGTGATGACCCAGCGCTTGACTGAACATGGGCCGGAAGAATGTGGGATTGGCCAAAGTCATGAAGGTGGCGACCACTAACGGCAGCAGACCGAGCACCCATGCCGACAATCGCGTTTCCGCGGTGATGGCCTTCAATTCCTGCTGCGAATGGCTGAGGTCGCGCATGAAGTCCGCCATGCGTTTCAGAATGTGGTCGGCCCTGCCGCCCATGCGCATGCCCGCACCGAGCGCCACGTGCAGCAACTCCAGCGGATCGAGCCGATAGGGTTGCGCTGCCTGTTGCAAGGCACGGTCGAGGTCGTGCCCGGCCCGTATATATACCAAGGCGTGGTCGAGCACTTCGCGCAAGGGCTTCTGCACAGTGGCCGTCGCGGTCTGAAACGCCATCGGCAGACTGTTGCCGATGGCGGCGAGGCGCACCATGCCGTCGAGAAAATCCGGAAGCTGACGCAGGATCTGCTGCTGGCGTTTCTCGATACGCATACGCAGCCATAAACACAGCAACGCGGCGAACATCCCCAGCATCACGGGCAGCGTCCACAGTGTGCCGATGCGCCAGGCAGCGAGCAGCGCCAGCACAACGCCGGACAGGCCGAGTTGCAACGGTATGCGCCAGCCAGTCGGCAGGCCGGCACGCACCAACCATCCGTTCCAGGGCAAGTCGTGACCGGTGCGTGAGTCGCTGGGGCGACGTGTGGCGAGTGGCGGCGGAAGGCCCGATCCACCGGGCAGCTTGCCTTCCAGATGGGTCAGGGTTTTACGCTGCCTCTGCCGCGCTGTGCTGCCCCACCATAGCTCGACAGCGCCGGCCACAAGCAACAAAGCCACACTGGTCAGTAGCAGTCCTGTCACGGCAGCGGACCGATGCCGGCGTTGGCATCGCGAAGAAATTGCCGAAACGACTCCAGCTTGTGCGAATGCGGATGAAAGCCAAGACCCGACCAGCGATCGGCTTCTTTACCATCCAGATCGACATAGGTCTCGTGGCGATACATTTCCTGGGTGGTGACCATGTTGTCGCTGACGCCCGCCACTTCGGTTATCGAGGCGATCACGCGCCGGCCGTTGCCAAGACGCGTGATCTGCACGATGAAGTCAATCGCACTGGCGATCTGCCGGCGCAGACTGTCCTCGCTACCCTGGAAGCCGGCGAAACCGGCCAGCATTTCGATGCGATAAAGGCAGTCGCGTGGCGAGTTGGCGTGGATGGTGGCCATCGAGCCATCGTGGCCGGTGTTCATCGCCTGCAACATTTCCAGCACTTCCGCGCCGCGCACCTCGCCGACCACGATACGGTCGGGACGCATGCGAAGGCTGTTGCGCACCAGGTCGCGGATGCTCACCGCACCGCCGCCATCGAAACCGCCCAAGCGACTTTCCAGGCGCACCACATGCGGATGGTTGAGCGACAGTTCAGCGGTGTCCTCCACCGTGATGACGCGCTCTTCGTGCGGAATAAAACTGGCCAGCGCGTTCAGCAGCGAGGTCTTGCCCGAGCTGGTACCGCCGGAGATCAACACATTGCAGCGGCCTTGCACCATCGCCTGCAACAGCGCGTAGACCGGTCGGTCGAAAGCGCCTTTCTCCAACAGCTCCGCTGGCGTGAATGGGCCTTTGCGGAACTTGCGGATGGATACCATCGGTCCGTCCACCGCCAACGGATCGATGATCGCGTTGAGACGGCCACCATTGGGCAGCCGCGCGTCGACCATCGGGTTGGATTCGTCCAGCCGCCGACCCAGCGGGGCAAGGATACGCCGCACGATGCGCAGAAGGTGGCGGTTGTCGGAGAAGCGCACCGATCCGCGCTGCAACACGCCGCCACGCGAGACATAGACGTCCTGATAACCGTTGATCAGGATGTCTTCAATGGTGGGATCGACCAACAGGTCGTCCAGCGGTCCGAAACCATTGAGCTCTTTCACCAATGCATTCGCCACCAGCCGCATTTCGGTCTCGTTGATCGGGATGCGCCAGTCCTGCACGAAGGTAACGGTTTCTTCATCGACAAATTTGATCAGCGTTTCTTTCGACCAGGAGCCGATATCCAGCCGGCGGTCTTCGATTTGATTCAACAGGTATTCGTGAGCGGCGGAGAGCGCATCCTGAAACTGCTGGCTTTGATCGAAGCGATGCGAAGCCGTTCCGTCAGCCGGGTGGTTGGTGTTCTTGGGGGGTATGCCGTTCATGCGTGTCACCTGGTCTTCCATCGAGAGCCTCCCAAACCCAGCAGAAATGATTTCCACCGTTGCGTTGCGACAGGGTTAGTCGTTGTAAGACGCAAGCGGGCGATCAGCGGCGCGAGCGCGCGAAGGTAAGGGTCGCGCGGTGCGGTCTCGTGCAAAAGTCGGCCTTGATTGGCGGTGGCCCGTAGTGCGCGCGAACGCTCCGGCAACGTCGCCAGCAAGGGCAGAGTGAAACGCTCGGCGATCTGTTGGGGTGTGATGCCGCATGCTTCGTCATAACGGTTGACCACCAGACCCAGGCGCGGATCGCGTTGATTGCCTGGCGCGAGATCGTGCAAAGCGGCATCCAGCGAGATCATCGAGCCGATACTTTGATCGACAACCAGCCAGATCTCGTCCGCGGCCTGTAACAGCGGCGCCGGAATCTGGCGATGGTTCAGGCCGCCCAGGTCGCATAGCAACAGGTTGTAAATGCCTCGCAGACGGTCGATCAGCAAGCTGGTCTCGGGGGCGTCGATGGGCGATTCCAGCGTGTCCTGCGCCTGCGATAGCAAAGCCAGCCGACTGGCGTGGTGAGCGAGTGCGGTACGCGTGAGGGTGGGATCGATGCGAGTGGCATTGCGTAGCGCGTCGTCGTAGTGAAAATCGCTGGCCACGCCAAGATAAAGCATGGCATCACCCGCGGGCCGCCCAAGGTCGAGCAACAGCACCTGGTTTGGCAGGTCGATCGATGTCTCGCCATCGGGCTCCGGTGCGGTCGGCTGCGCCAGTACACCCAGATGCGTCGCCAGTGTGCTGGTGCCGATACCGGCGCGCAGACCCAACAGCAAGATCAGGCGTCCGCGTGGCGATGTCACTGAGGTCAGCGCGGCGCGCGCTGGTTGGCCTTGCGTCAGCGCGCGGCGCAGGACAGCGTGGATTTCCTCCGGCGCCGCGTTGATATCGATGAAGTCGCGCACCCCGGCGCGCCAGGCGGCGAGTACGCTGGCTGCGTGTTCGCTAGCGGTCGAGCCAATGGCAACCAGCGGCGTATCGGGCATCAGCGCGGTGAGTTGGCGTGCAAGGTCGGACGAATGTGCGGCCGACTCGGGAGCATAATCGAGCAACACCAGTCGCACGCCGCTGCGTTGAGTGAGCTGTGCCGGCGCACGCAGCCGGCTGTTCTCCCAGCTCACCCGGGCCAGTCCTTGCAGCTTGCTCAGAAAGGGCTGCATGCGGACTTCGTTCGGTGCGTAGAACAACAACTCCGGCAGATCATTGGAGTGCGTAGCGGTCGTCATGGCGGGGATGGCCTGCATCGTGACTCCTGCACTTCAGCGAGAGAAACCGGGGAGCTGGTCGGAGTCGGCGGGATGGAGCAGCCACGAACCCCATACCGGCAGATTCGGCTGAGCTTCCTTCTCACCCGGCAAGGGGATGGCGGTGCCGCGTGCCAGCGGTTGCACCAGATGCGGCGTTACCACGATCACCAGTTCTTTCTCCTTGCGAGAGTAACGCAGGTTACGAAAGAACGAGCCGATGATCGGAATGTCGCCGAGCAGCGGGATCTTGTCCACTTGCGAAAGAATGTTGCGACTGACCAGACCGCCGATCACGAAGCTTTCGCCATCGCCCAGTTCTACCGTCGTGTCGGCACGGCGAGTCGTGATGGCGGGAATCTGGAATCCGTTGATGGTCAGCGCGTTGGTGTAGTCGAGGTCGCTGGCTTCGGGTGCAATCTTCAATGCAATGCGGTCTGGCGAGAGCACCGTCGGCGTCACCGTCAGACCGATACCGAACGGCTTGTAGGTAATGGTGACGGTGCCCAGACCTTGCGGTTCGGGAATCGGCAGTTCGCCGCCGGCGAGAAAACTGGCGCTCTGGCCGGACAGCGCGACCAGTGTGGGTTCGGCAAGCACGCGGGCCATGCCGTTGGTCTGCAATACGTTGAGCGTGGCATTCCATTTACCGGTCACCGAGGAAGCCACCAGGCTGAAGGCTGAGGTCAGCGCGTTGCTCGTGCCGGTTCCGGTGCCGGTTCCGCTGCCACTATTGGTGGTCGTGGCGATGTTCGGGCTGACGATGCCGTAGTTGAAACCGCCGTTGGTATTGCTGAAGTTCAGGCCGATCTGGTTCAGCACGTTCTTGTCGAATTCGACGACCTTGACCTCGACCTGCACCACGCCGCCGCTCGCTACCGTCGATGCGTCGACAAGCACGCCTTTGTCGCCGACGGTTGCCAACGCCGCTTTACGAGCCTGTTCGTGTCCGACCACGGTAGTCGCGCTGCCTTGCAGTAGCGCCTGGCCATCCTGCACGGTAAGCCGTGCGTCATTGTCGCTGCCGGTCAGTCCGGCTTGCAGCGCACTGCGTACTTCCACCGCGATGCGTTGCGGCGCCTGTTCGCCGCGCAACCATAACAGCAAGGTGGTCTGCCCGGGAGTCTTGCCAACCAGCAAGGCTTCGCGCCGCCCTTTGAGCATCACCAGGTCGGCGACATTGGGATTGGCAATCGCCACGCGCTCCAACCGCTCGGGCAGCGACCACGGCCGCTGCTCGTGAATCTGCAGACTCACGCTATTGTTGGCACTCGCCACGACGGCCATCGCCGGCGATCCCGCCAGACATACTGCAGCGAGGCCGTAGAGCCAGAGCGAATGCTGCGATGAGCGATGGGTCATGGAAGGCATCCGTCCGGTCATGGCGAAGGCGTGCGAGTGGCGCTCAGCTCGTCACGCTGAGTACCGCGAATGATTTCAAGGCCGCGCCCGCTTAGGCCACCGCCGCCGCGTGGCGCCGGTCGTGCGGCGGTCTGTCCGGCGAGGCCGCCCATGTCAATGCCGGCGTAGGCGCGGTTCTCGGGCGACTGCAGCAAAGAGCGCTGTTCCGATGCCAGATCGCCGCGTGGCGAAAGTACGGAACGTGGTTGTGGAAACAGTTCGATGTCGGGCAAGCCGACGTCGCCGGGATGACGTAATGCCAGCGACAGCTTGCCGTTCTGCGCGCCCAGCAACAGGCGATCGGTATAGCCCACCGGCACCGCGAGTACCGCGGTGCGCGCCGGCTGTGGGTTGCTGTTATTGGCCGATTTGTTGGCGTCGGTGCCGTTGCTTGCCGGCGGCGAGTTCTGCGAAGGCGAGGGTGGCAGATCCAGACTGCCGTAGGCGAGTACGCGCAGTCGCGACAGCAGCAAGCGCGTCTGTGTGTCCTCGCTATTGCCAAGACCCGTCGTGCCGGGACGCGTGGTTTTCAGGCTGAGAAAGACATCGACAAAATCGCCGGGCATGATCCGGTTACCTGCGCCGGCCAGTTCATCCACCGGCACCGCCAGTGCGCGCTCGCCAGGCTGGAGTTGCACCGCGATACCGCGAGCCAGTAGCGCAGACGTGATCGCCATGCCTGCCGGGATGTCCTGCGCGGCAACTTCGCCACGCAAGGACTCGGCGTCCGCAAAGCCGCCTGCCGGGTGCTGCGGCCACATATCCACGCGTAAGGCGTCGGATGCGATCGGTGCGCCTGCACGCAAGGCGATGGCCGCCACGACGACGGGTTGCCCGCTCTGCTTAGACGCGGATGCGGTCGGCGGGACCGCGCTGGCCGTCGTCGGCGCTGGCGCGGCAGCGCGCGGCTTCAGACCCAGGGCGACGACGGCCAGCACGATCGCAGCGGCAACCAGGAGTAGCGCGAATACACGTGTGATCTTTTGCATGGGTCTTCCGTGCCTCTTTGGTGCTCAGCCGTCGCTAGCGCCGAACTGGACGGTGGCGGAACTGGTCATGGCGCTGCCCATCACCGCCTTGAACAGCAGGCCGGTGCCGGGTAGGAAGGGATGCGCGTCGTAGTCGTAAGCGGTGATTACCTGAATGCACTGCGCACCGTTGGAGCAGGCGAATGGCATCGAAACCGTGATCGGTGCGGCACCTGTACTGGCGGGTGCCGCGCAAGCCGGCGTCTGGCCGGCAAAGGTAAGCAACCATCCCATCGACTGCGCGGCGGCGGTGCAGGCGTAAGTCCGTTGCTGTGCCACCGTGCCGTAGCGCAATGCTGCGCGTGCGCCTTCGGCCGCCGCCAGCGACAGCGACTGCCGTGCCGCAAAAATCATCACGCCGGAAAAGGTGAGTAGCAACAGCGGCAGCATGCCGAAGAGAAACACGAAAGCGAACTCGATCGCCGCGACACCACGCTGACGGCGCAGCGATGCCGGGCTGCGACCCACAGCGCGGAGGCTATTCACAATAGCCACGGCGTGAGTGACTCATGGAATATCACGGTGACCACAGCGCCTGTCGCAAGGTACGCGGCGTAAGGCATGCCGCGACGCCACTGGCCTGCCCACTGCAACGGCGCAATGTAGGCGACATGCCGGTCTTGCCACGCTTGCATCGGTATCCAATGGCGCGCGAGCAGTATGCCGATAGCGTGTACGCCACCAAGCAGACTGGCGATCACCCAAATGGACAGCAAAGCTTGCCAGCCGAGCAGAAATCCGAGTATGGCAAAAAATTTCACGTCGCCTGCTCCGATCCAGCCCACCACGTAGAACGGCAGCAGCACCGCCAGACCGATGACCAAGCCCAAAGCGGAGCTCCAGGGCGATGCTTGCTCTGCCGACAGCGACGTGAGCAGAAGATACAGCGCCCCGCAAAACAGCGCCCCGAGCAGCAGTACGTTAGGCACGCGACGCGCATGCAGATCGCTGATGGCGACCATGACGCTCAACAAAATGGCGAACGCTTGCAGTGGTGTGGGCATCGGGATGGCTCTGTCGATATCCGTTGGTGAGCAAGCCGAACTCGTCGGGCGGGACGGACACGCCACCGCATCGCTGGCCGATGCGGTGTGCAAGATATTCGTCCTGCCCGAGGTTGCTGCGTTCAGGTGCCCTTATTTTGAGAACAGCCAACGCAGGTGCTTGGGATTAGGTCGCTCATTTGCCGGTAACGGCTGCCGTTAGTTGATTGAATATCGTATTGAAGAGCGTTATGAGCGGTTCCTTGAAGGCAACCACGATGACGGCGGCCACTATGGCTGCCAGCAGCCCGTACTCCAGCGCGGTGATCCCATCTTCCTCGGCCAAAAAAGTGCGAATGGACGTTTTCATACAACCTCCTCAAAGGTAGGCAGCTTTATAGCTGTCCAGATCGTTGCGTCGGATAACCCATGCGTCAGCGCATCGGTTGAGGCCTTTCGCGGCTATCCGCCGCCGGGTGGCGGATAGCCGACCACTTATCGAACACACATGTCTCCGCGTGCTCGTACCCACCGTCGAAAGCACAAAACGTGCGGAATCGATGGCGTGGGTTTGCTTAAGGGGAGTGCAGGAGTCCAGGGAGCGCGGCAGGATCCGCCGCGCAACAGTATTCGCATCCGCGGCCAAAGCAGGCCAGCGCGCATTACTGCACGATGCATTCCATCCGTGTGTAGGTCGATAACAAACACGTGCACCCATAGCCCCTGTCCCCTGTGTCGCTTCCTGCCGTCAGCGTCCTTCGCGACAGTCGGGGTTTATCTTCCTTGGGGTGCCGTATCACTCAGTACACAAAATCGGCAAATGATTGAATTTCTTTATATATTTTTACACGTAACAAAAAATATTCACATACTTTTTACATTAATTATGAGGTTATTTTGCGGTATTCCTGGAAATAATCGAGTAGTCGTCACATGGGTTATGAGGGCGATTATTTGTTGCCGTTTTAATGCATTTTTATAGGGATATCTCCGTATTATCCGACAGCTCATAGGTTGCGGGATAGTACGAAACAGGGGGGCTGTTTGTGCAAATGGCGGCGGTCAAAGAAGAGCGCGATGGATACCTGAAAGCCTGCGACCTAATGGCCCTGAGCAATATGCTCAGGATTTGCGATATGGAAGTCGTACTGTTTGGATCGGGCAATCCGCGTGCGGCTTACGGATCCCACGTGCAGAACGATGCCTTGTTCTGCAGTGGCGGGTTAGGCTTTACCTTTCGTGGCCGCTTTGCGCTGCCTGTCGATTGGTGCATGCTCGGTTATATCCACAGCACACCCGAGGGAAGCTGGTGCCATGGCACCGAATTAGCTTCCGGCATGGCATTTACCGTGCTGCCTGAGGGCATCAGCGAGTTCATGCTGAGTGAGGGCAGCCGGGTCACCTTGATCCTGGTGCCGTTAAGGCTTTTTCGAAGCAAGTACGTGCAGTTGGAACCGCACAGCAAAGAGTTGCCGTCTCGCTTGCTGTCGCTGTTCAACCTATCCGGCGACAGCGTCAGCCAGCGATTGCGCGATGACTACGAGCGGATAAGCCAATCGCTGATCCAGGCTGACCCATCGGTGCCGATACATACCATGCCCGACACCGATGGGCTGGAGCGCCTGGTGGCGGATCACCTTGGTGCCGGCTTGGGGGCCGCCGCCGAGGATCGGCCCCAATGCTCGCGCGGCCGCCGCACGCACTATCTGATTCTCCAGCGCGTCGAGCAGTTCATGCGCGCCAACCTGCGTCGCGATATCTACCTCAATGAAATGTTCAATGCCGCCGGCGTCAGCGAGCGTGCGCTGCGCTATGCCTTCGAAGATATGCTGGGCACGTCGCCTAATCGTTATCTATCCATGCTCCGTCTGTGCACGGCTTGCCGCAGTCTGGTGCTGGCCGATGCCAGCAGGAAGTCGGTGAAGTCCGTGGCCCTGAGCTGCGGACTGTGGGACCTATCGCGTTTTGCCGATAGCTATCGCCGCGTATTCGGCGAATTGCCGCGAGATACCTTGATGCGAACGCCTCCGCGCGATGCGCTGACCAGCTATCAGTAATGGGGTTCCGAATCCTGGAGAAATCGGCGACGTAAACCGTTCGCCTCGTCCCTTGCTTGCAGGGGATTGGCAACTCCAATGTGAGGCAGCGCTCGGGGAGAATTTCGCAAGGGTTTACCCCCTTCCGGCCTCCTTCTTCTGCACGCAGGGGGAAGGGAACTGCTTGCCAGGTGGCGTTGCGTCGTCAGCTCGCCAGCTGTTCGCCTGTCGATTCCAACATGGCGTTTGCAATCATCCATTGCAGCGCCCGGTGGGTATGTTCCTCAGCGGTACGCGCCAGTTCGTCGGAAGCGACGATGCGTTGCCCTTCGCGTACGAAGTTCAGCTCGTTCTTCTTCTCGCTGAGCCTGATGGCGGCGCAGAGTCTGACGACGTTGTGGCGCCCGTCTAGCAGCGGCAATAGCTTTTGCTCGACCACGCCCATGTGCACGACGGGCTCGTGCCAAAGGTTGAACAGCGAGATCGGCATGTTGGTGCTAGCCAATAGCTTCCCCAGCCGCCTCAGCGGATCCGAGGCCTTGGGCGCTTTAGGGGCGTCCTTTAAGGCGTTGACCGGATCGAGGCGGAAGCGCACGGAGTTGGAGATGATGAGTTGCTGGATAAAGTCGAGTATTTCCTGCTCTGCGGCGAACTTGTGTTTCAGCAGGGTCGTGACGGGGACCGTGGATGGCCATGCGGCGGTCAGCTCCTCCATGACCCGGTGGGCGGCGTCGGTGGGTGATTTGATGAGTACGCCGCGCTCGGAGCGCCAGCTTTCCTGCGCGCCTTCCGGCGGCGCAAAATGCCCAGCCAGGCAGAAGGCGCGAATGCGCTCGTTGTCGATGCGATAGCTGATATTGTCGGCCCGTTCGGCGCGAACGACGATGGTCTGCCGGAAAGTGCGGTTGGTAAGAAAGTCCAGCGCCTGCTCCCAGGCCTGCTGACTTTCGCCGTACTCGCGCAACAGGGGTTCCACTGCGTTCGCGCTGTAGTTGGAAGCAAACATGGAGGGGACATCGGCTTCCGCCAGATAGGCCAGATCATGCTGGCCAGCCGCGGCTACGAAATCGCGGAAGTAGCAAGGGGCGTTGCACGGCTCCAGGAACTCGTGCACGAGATAGTTCGTGTGACCATGACGAATCATCTCGATGTTATCGTCCATGACTTTCTTCAGAACGCTTCCTTCGCGCGCCATGTCGTGCAGGAAGTCGATCATCCCTCGCGCATACGCCAGCTTTTCCTCGGCAGTGTCACGTGGTCCGCCGCGCAGCAACATGGCGTCGCGCACGATTTCCTTGGCTTTCCAGCCCGGATAAACGTTGTAGCTGATATAGGCCATGCCGTTGGGGCTGAGATGTTCGCGCGATACGCGGAGGATGGCCTCGCGCACGTCTTCGGGCACCCAGCTGTAGACACCATGGCAGATGATGTAATCGAACTCACCCAGCGTCTTGTCAAAATCGGCGATGCTGCCGTGGATCAGTTGGATGTTGTCCAGACCCATCGCCAGGATGGCTTGTTGGCCGGCTTCAATCTGTACCTTCGACAGATCGACGCCAACGACTTTTGCGGCAGGATGGCGAATGGCGAACGGGATGATATTGCCGCCGGCGGCGCAGCCGATCTCAAGCACGCGTGCGTGCTCAAGTGCCGGCGCATCCAACCCGAAAAGATGCCCGACCGAGCGCAAATGTTCCGGCGAGCTTTGCGGGAAGGCGGCTGATATATAAGGCAGTTCGTCGTATGTGTTCTTGATCTGGTCGACCATGCTATCCATGTGCGCGCCCCCTTCAGGGATGTCGTTTGGCATGAGTGTCTGCGCAGTCGATGCGCTTGCGCTGCGGGAGCATGCGGTGTCGATTGATACCGTATTCTTCGCGTGCTTGGTATAGCGGAAGGGCCGACATGCCGGATTCGCGCAGTGCGTGCCGAATTTGCGTGAGGAGGGGCGCGATGGGCATGCCTAAGGCAAGCAGTGCTCTGACTATCGTTGAATCTCAGTAGATGTGTCCCCTTGCGAGCAGGGGATGGAGGTCGCGGTGCGCGCCTGTTGAGATTCGACGCCAATCAAGAGCGGTGTCGCCACGTATATATAAGGTGTCTTAGCTCACGCACTCGTTACTGAAGCACGCACTCGAAATAGATAAAAAGCCATTTAGACGTCCTTGCCGTATTCATGCATGAACTTGCCGCTTTTGTCCCTCGTCCTGCCGAAATTATATAAGCGATTGCCGGATTGCCACATTGCGACACGCGCGCAATCGCTTCAATGAAGCCTCTGATTTTTTTCAGTGAGCGCGGATCCATTCGGACTGCGCATCTCGTCGCCGTCGCGCTCGGCATAGGAGAGGGGGCTTTATGAATCGCATCTATCGTCTGGTATGGAACCGGAGCTTGAATGCGCTGGTGGTGGCTTCAGAGTTTGCTTCTTCTCATCAGCGCGGCAGCTCATCAGGTGCTGCCCGTCGAATCAAGGTAAACCGGGCCTCCTCTGTGTTGATGTTGCCATTGGTTGCGGCAGCTACTCTGCTGGCCTTGGCAGTGCCACTGCCCGGCCATGCAAGCACCATCTCTACCAATGGTGGCTCTGCTTGCGGCGGTGCGGGCCTGACTAATACGGGGCCTGACGGTGTCACGACGTACACCAATGCGCCCCAGGTCGATGGCAATGGCTATTTCGCAACGGTGGCCGGGTGTTCCGCCAATGGCGGACTGAATTTTGGCGTCACCTTGTATGGCAACTTCACCACGGTGACCGGTGCGGGTGGGTCTGCCTTTGGCTTGGGTGCTACTGCGGCGCAGTGGGGTTCTGCATACGGTCTGCAGGCAAAAGCCACGGGCCAAGGCAGTTTTGCCGGTGGGTTCAATGCCGCTGCGTCTGGTGGCAATTCGATAGCTTTGAGCAGTGCCACGGCCTACGGCGATCAAAGCATCGCTGTTGGGCGGAACTCGGTGGCCGGTGTTTCAGGTTCAACGGCGACTATCACCAATGACATTGCGATTGGTTTCAATGCCAAGGCAACTGGCGGCAACTCACAGGCATTCGGTGGCGGGGCCAACGCGAGTGGCTCATTTTCCACCGCTATTGGCCCCAACGCGTCGGCGAGTGCCTTGTTCGCCAATGCCATAGGCAACAACACCATCGCATCCGCGCAGGGTGCCACCGCTATCGGTACCAGTGCCAAAGTGACCGCGCAGGGTGCCACGGCGATCGGCCCCAATAGCACGTCGTCGGGTACCAATGCTTTTGCGGGTGGCCAGACGGCGAACGCCGCAGGGGCCAGTGCGGTGGCGGTTGGTGACTCGTCTTCCGCCTCTAGCGGAAACGCGGTGGCGATCGGCAATACCGCCAAGGCGAGCACAGGTAATTCGATTGCCATTGGCCCGAACTCGGTGGCCAGTGGAGCCAGTGGTGGATCGACGGCCATTGGCAGCTCGGCAAGTGCGACTGGCATTGGCGCGATCTCACTTGGGAACAGTGGATCGTTCGCCGCCGTGTCGACCGCCAGCAACACCGACGCGATGGCTCTCGGCAATGGCACCACAGCAAGCGGGCAGGCAACCACTGCGATTGGCGTAGCCGCCAACGCTGGCGGTGGTTTTGCAACCGCCGTGGGTGGCAATTCCTCGGCTTACGGCGACCAGAGCATGGCCATGGGCCGAAATGCGGTAGCAGGCGTTTCGGGTTCATCGACGACCATCACCAACGACATCGCGATTGGTTTCAACGCCAAGGCAATCGGCGGCAATTCACAGGCCTTCGGTGGCGGAGCCAACGCGACTGGCTCCTTCTCCACCGCCATTGGCCCCAACGCGTCGGCGAGTGCCTTGTTCGCCAATGCCATAGGCAACAACACCATCGCATCCGCGCAGGGTGCCACCGCTATCGGTACCAGTGCCAAAGTGACCGCGCAGGGTGCCACGGCGATCGGCCCCAATAGCACGTCGTCGGGTACCAACGCTTTTGCTGGCGGCCAGACGGCGAACGCCGCGGCGGCCAGTGCGGTAGCGGTCGGCAACACCTCCACGGCTTCGGGTGCTTCCAGCGTTGCGATCGGCGACGGCGCTACCGCTTCGGGTGGCAACGGATTTGCGGGGGCAGCCGGTGCGACGGCTTATGGCGATCAGAGCATCGCGTTAGGCAAAGCTGCTATCGCCGGCGTATCGGGCTCGTCGACCACCATCACCAACGACATTGCCATCGGTTTCAATGCGGCGGCGACCGGTGGCAATTCGCAGGCCTTTGGCGGCGGCGCAAAATCCAGTGGTTCGTTCTCCACGGCGGTCGGCGCCAATGCGGCGGCGAGTGCCTTGTTCGCGAATGCCTTCGGCAACAACACGGTGGCCTCCGCCCAAGGCGCCACAGCCGTCGGCAGCAACGCCAATGCCACCGCACAAGGTGCCGTGGCGGTGGGTGCCAACAGCAAGGCATCGGGTACCGAATCGTTCGCGGTCGGCCAGTCGTCGGTAGCTTCCGGCGCCAATGACATTGCGATTGGCAATAAGGCGGCAGCATCGGGTGGCAATGCCTTCGCGGGCGGCAATGGTTCGACCACGGCGGCTACCTCGACCGTCGTGATTGGCGACACCAATACCATCGCAGCGGCAGCCGGCACGGGTGCTACCGCGATTGGCTACAAGTCGAGTGTGGTCAGTGGTACCGGTGCGGTAGCGATCGGTAGTCAGCAGACGGCCAAGGGCAATGGCGCGGTGGCGATTGGCGATCCGAATTCGGCGACAGGTACCGGTGCTGTCGCGCTGGGTGCCAATAACACGGCCAACGGCGACGGCGCGCTGGCCATCGGCAATACCAACACCGCCACCGGGCAAGGTTCGCTGGCACTCGGCAATGCGTCGACGGCCTCGGCGGCCGGCGGCGTCGCGTTGGGCGATACCGCGGTGGCCAACAACGCGAATGATGTCGCACTCGGCTCAAAATCCACCACGGCTGCGGCGGTTGCCACCACAGGAACGACCATCGGCGGCACGGCCTACACCTTCGCCGGCACCACGCCCACCAGCACGGTGAGCGTTGGCGCGCCAGGTGCGGAGCGCACTATCACCAATGTAGCGGCGGGCCGTCTCAGCGCGACCAGCACGGATGCGATCAACGGTAGTCAGTTGTTTGCCACCAACACACAGTTGGAGAACACCAGCCTCGCAGTTGGTGGCATCTTCGCTGGCAGCGGCATCAAATATTTCCGTGCCAACTCGACCGCGCCTGATTCCTCGGCGAACGGTGTGGACTCGGTAGCCATTGGCCCTGGCGCCGTTGCCGGCAATGACGGTGATATAGCCGCTGGCCTCAACGCGCAAGCCACTGGCGGCAATTCGCAGGCCTACGGCGGTGGTTCCGTTGCATCGGGTGGTTTCTCAGCCGCAGTGGGGGCCAGCGCGTCCGCGACAGGTCTGTTCGCGAATGCCTTCGGCAACAACACGGTGGCTTCTGCGCAGGGCACCACGGCGATTGGCAGCAGCGCCAACGCCAGCAAACAGGGTGATACCGCGATCGGCGCCAACAGCAACGCATCCGGTGGCAACTCGTTTGCAGCTGGTGAGTCGGCGGCGGCCTCCGGAGTCAACGCGGTCGCCGTAGGCGACAAAGCGGCTGCATCGGGTGCCAATTCAGCAGCGTTGAGTGCATCCGCCATCGCTAGCGGCGCCTCGAGTCTTGCCATCGGCAACACGTCGAATGCGACCGGCCTGGGGGCGATTTCAATAGGAAACCAAGGATCGTTTGCCGCTGTATCGACAGCGAGCGGCACCGATTCGCTGGCGGTTGGCAATGGCACGACGGCTGGCGCCCAGGCGGCGACGGCACTTGGCGTAGCGGCGTCATCAACGGGCACCTTTGCGACAGCGGTCGGCGCCAATGCCACAGCTTCCGGCAACAACAGCGTTGCGCTGGGCAAAAGTGCAACGGCGAGCAACGCAGGCGATGTCGCGCTGGGTGCGGGCGCCAAGACAGCCGCACCGAACACCGGCACCTTTGCCATGTATGGTGGCACCGCGGCGGCGACAGCACCGACCTCGGTGGTATCGATCGGAGCCGCCGGCAGCGAACGTCAGTTGCAGAACGTGGCGGCGGGTGTGATCTCGTCGACCTCGACCGATGCCATCAACGGTTCGCAGCTCAACACCGTCGTCACCGGCGTGAACAACCTGGGTTCGTCGGTGGCGAATACGTTTGGTGGCACCTCCGCGTACGACCCGACCACCGGCAAAGTCACCGGCGGTTTGAGCTACGGCGGCAACACCTATACCAGTGTGCAGAACGTGGTGAATGCCATCACCGGCGGCAGCACCACGCCAGGCATCAAATACTTCCACACCAACTCGACCTTGACCGACAGCAGCGCCACAGGCACGGATTCGGTGGCGATTGGACCGAATGCTGTTGCGAGCAAAGCGGGTGATATAGCTGCGGGACTCAACGCTCAAGCCACCGGTGGTAATTCGCAGGCTTTCGGCGGCGGTGCGGTGGCATCGGGCGGCTTCTCCGCTGCGGTCGGTGCCAGCGCGGCAGCGAGTGGTTTGTTCGCGAATGCCTTCGGCAACAACACGGTGGCCTCTGCGCAGGGCGCTACGGCGGTTGGCAGCAGCGCCAACGCCACCGCTCAAAATGACACCGCGATCGGTGCCAACAGCAAGGCGTCGGGTGGTAGTGCCTTTGCGGGCGGCGACTCGGCGGCGGCTTCCGGTGCGAGCAGTGTCGCGCTGGGGTCGGGTGCGACCGCGAGTAACGCGAACGATGTGGCGCTGGGTGCGGGTTCGGTGACGGCGGCAGCCAATCCAACGGCGGGTGCCACCATTGGCGGCACGGCTTACACCTTCGCGGGTGCAACGCCGACCAGCGTGCTCAGTGTGGGTGCGGCAGGCAAAGAACGGCAGATCACCAACGTGGCGGCGGGTCAGCTCTCGGGCACCTCGACCGATGCGGTGAACGGTTCGCAGCTGTTCGCCACCAACACGCAGGTGACCAGCAACACCACCGCCATCAACAACATCAATAACGGTGGCGGCATCAAGTATTTCCACGCCAACTCGACCGCGACTGATTCCGCGGCGAACGGGGTGGACTCGGTGGCCATTGGTCCTAACGCTGTTGCCGGCAAAGATGGCGATATCGCCGCGGGCCTCAACGCGCAAGCTACCGGTGGCAATTCGCAGGCTTTCGGCGGCGGTGCGGTGGCATCGGGCCAGTTCTCGGCCGCGGTCGGTGCCAGCGCAGCGGCAAGTGGCTTCTTCGCGAATGCCTTCGGCAACAACACAGTGGCTTCCGCGCAGGGCACCACGGCGGTTGGCAGCAGTGCCAGCGCCACCGCGCAGGGTGATACCGCGATCGGCGCCAACAGCAAGGCGTCCGGTGGCAATGCCTTTGCGGGTGGCGAGTCGGCGGCGGCTTCCGGCGCGAGCAGTGTCGCGCTGGGTTCGGGTGCCACCGCGAGCAACGCGAACGATGTAGCGCTGGGTACGGGTTCGGTAACAGCAGCGGCGAATCCGACGACGGGTGCCACCATTGGCGGCACGGCTTACACCTTCGCTGGTACAACGCCGACCAGCGTGCTCAGTGTGGGTGCGGCAGGCAAAGAACGTCAGATCACCAACGTGGCGGCGGGCCAGCTCTCGGGTACGTCGACGGACGCGGTGAATGGCAGCCAGTTGTTTGCGACCAACAGTGCGATCAACAACATCGCCAACGGCGGCGCGGGCATCAAATACTTCCATGCCAATTCGTCCCTGGCGGATTCAAACGCGGCCGGCACCAACAGCATCGCGGTAGGGCCGGTATCCAACGCCTACAACACCAACAGCATCGCGATGGGGCAAGGTGCGACCGCGGGTGTCAGTGGTTCCGGCACCACTGCCAACGATATCGGCCTGGGCGCGAATGTCCTGGCGACGGGCGGCAATACGGTGGCGGTCGGCGCGAATGCCCAGTCCACCGGTCTGGACAGTTCCGCACTCGGCTTCCGTGCTACTGCCAGCGGAACCACCAGTACCGCGCTCGGTTACGGCGCCATCGCCTCCAACACCGATGCGACCGCCGTAGGCAACGCGGCTAAAGCGACGGGTTTGCAGGACACCGCCATCGGTGTGACCTCGGAAGCGACCGGTGGCAACAGCACGGCGGTCGGCAATCGGGCCGTTGCCTCTGCAGGCAATGCCACCGCGGTGGGTGCGACGGCGACGGCTACCGGCGGTCAGGCGTCCGCGTTTGGTCTGGCTGCGACGGCAAGCGGGACCAATGCCATTGCCTTGGGTATCGGCACCGTCGCGTCGAACTTCGCCAGCACCGCCGTAGGCAATCAGTCGCAAGCCACGGGCCTGGCTTCGGTGGCGGTGGGTAACCTGGTCAACGCAGCGGCGGCAAGTACGGTGGCGATTGGTGATGCCGCTTCCGTGACATCGGGCGCGGGCCAGGGCTCGACGGCGATCGGTTACCAATCGAGTGTGAGCAGCGGCATCGGTGCGATCGCACTGGGTGCCAATAACGCCGCCAGTGGCAACGGCGCACTGGCGGAAGGCAGCGGCAATACGGCAACCGGCCAGGGTTCGATAGCGTTGGGTAATGCGTCCACGGCTTCTGCGGCGGGCGGCATGGCATTGGGTGACACGGCGACGGCTTCCGCTGCAAATGGCATTGCGCTGGGTTCCGGTGCCACCGCCAACAACGCGAGTGATGTCGCACTGGGTTCCGGTTCAACCACGGCAGCGCCGCATACCGGCACCTTTGCCGAGTACGGTGGCACCGCGGCGGCGACGGCACCGACTTCAGTGGTGTCGATCGGCGCGGCCGGCAGCGAACGTCAGTTGCAGAACGTGGCGGCGGGTGTGATCTCGTCGACCTCGACCGATGCGATCAACGGCTCGCAGCTCAACAGTGTCGTGACCGGTGTGAACACGCTGGGCTCGACGACCGCAACGACGTTCGGTGGCACCACCACGTACGACCCGACCACCGGCAAAGTCACCGGCGGCTTCAGCTACGGCGGCAACACCTACAACAGTGTGCAGAACGTAGTGAATGCCATCACGGGTAACACCACCACCGCTGGCGTGAAGTACTTCCATGCCAATTCGACCGGTACCGACTCCGCCGCCACCGGCACCGATTCGGTGGCGATCGGCGTGAATGCCACGGCGAGCAACGCGAATGATGTGGCGCTGGGTGCGGGTTCGGTGACCGCAGCGGCGAATCCGACGACGGGTGCCACCGTTGGTGGCACGGCTTACCCCTTTGCCGGCACCAACCCGACGAGTGTGGTGAGTGTGGGCTCGGCGGGTAACGAGCGTCAGATCACCAACGTGGCGGCAGGCCAGCTCTCGGGTACCTCGACCGACGCGGTGAACGGCAGCCAGCTGTTTGCGACCAACAGCGCAGTCAACAACATCACCAGCGGCAAGGCGGGCCCGTTTGTTTCCGACAGTTCGGTGACCAGCACACAGCCCGTGTCGTCCGGTGCGAATGCAACAGCCGGTGGCTTCGGTGCCTCGGCCACCGGTGCGGCTTCGACCGTGGTGGGCAATCAGGCGACGGATAACGGTGTAGCCAACTCCACCGTGGTGGGTCAGGGCGCGAGCATCGCGTCGGGTCTGACCGGCTCGAACGTGGCGCTGGGCCAGAACTCGACCGTCGCTGCGGCCGCGGTGCCGACACCCAATGACACCATCGGTGGTGTCACTTACAACTTCGCGGGTGGAGCTCCGGCCGGTGTGGTGAGTGTGGGTTCGGCCGGTAACGAGCGTCAGATCACCCATGTGGCGGCGGGTCAGCTCTCGGGCACCTCGACCGATGCGGTGAACGGTTCGCAGCTGTTCGCCACCAATACCCAGGTGACCAGCAACACCACCGCCATCAACAACATCAACAACGGTGGCGGCATCAAGTACTTCCATGCCAACTCCACCCTGCCGGATTCCACCGCGACCGGTACGGATTCGGTGGCGATCGGGCCGAATGCCGTCGCCAACAATGCCGGTGACGTGGCGCTAGGTTCCGGCAGCACCACCGCAGCCGCGGTCGCCACGACGGGCGACATCATCAACGGCAATGCCTACACCTATGCGGGCACCACACCGAGCAGCACAGTGAGTGTGGGCGCGGCGGGTGCGGAGCGCACGATCACCAATGTGGCGGCGGGGCGTGTCAGCGCCAGCAGCACGGATGCGGTCAACGGCAGCCAGCTGTTTGCGACCAATACCGAAGTGGGTAAGGTAGGCTCGACCGTTAACAACATCGTCAATGGTGGCGGCATCAAGTACTTCCATGCCAACTCCACCAACCCTGATTCGTCGGCGACGGGGACGGACTCGGTAGCAATCGGTCCGAGCGCTTCGGCGACGAATACCGGTGGCGTGGCGCTGGGTGCGAATGCGGTGGATACCGCCGCCGATACCACCAACGGCACGGTCGCACTCTCTACCAGTGGCCCGATCTCGATTGCCTTCAACAATGCGGGCAACACCGTGGCAGGTTCAGTGTCAGTCGGTTCGGGCTCGGGTGCGAATGCGTACCGGCAGATCTCGAATGTTGCCGACGGTTCGGCGCCGCACGATGCGGTGAACGTCGAGCAGCTGTCGAGTGTGGCCAGCCAGGCGAATAACGCGATCAACAACATCACCAGCGGCAAGGCGGGTCCGTTTGTTTCCGATAGTTCGGTAACGAGCACGGCGCCGGTCTCTTCGGGTGCGAACGCTTCGGCCGGTGGCTTTGGTGCCTCGGCGACTGGCGCAGCCTCGACGGTGCTTGGCAACCAGGCGACCGACAATGGTGTAGCCAACTCCACCGTGGTGGGTCAGGGGGCAAGCATCGCCGCCGGTCTGGCGGGTTCCAACGTGGCATTGGGTCAGAACTCGGTGGTGGCCGCGGCCGCGGTGCCGACGACCGGCGCAACCATCGGCGGCGTCGCCTACAACTTCGCCGGTGTGGCTCCGGTGGGTGTGGTGAGTGTGGGTTCGGCCGGTAACGAACGGCAGATCGCCAACGTGGCGGCGGGTCAGCTTTCGGCGACATCGACCGATGCAGTCAACGGCTCGCAGTTGTTTGCCACCAATACCCAGGTGACCAGTAACACGACGGCCATCAGCAATATCAATAACGGTGGTGGCATCAAGTACTTCCACGCCAACTCTACGGCGGCGGATTCGCAGGCCATCGGCTCGGAGAGTGTGGCGGTGGGGCCGACGGCGGTCTCCAGTGGCGCCAACAGCGTGGCGGTGGGTAGCGGTGCGGTTTCGTCGAATGCCAACTCGGTGGCGCTGGGTGCGGGTTCGACCACCTCAGTGGGTGCGCAGTCCGGCTACACCGGCGCCTATATGGCAGCGGGCAGCAGTAACTCGGTGGGCGAGGTATCGGTGGGTTCGACGGGCAACAACCGCAAGATCACCAACGTGGCCGATGGCTCGGCAGCGAACGATGCAGTGAATGTCGAGCAGCTGCAGGGCGGGGTGAACAGCGCCGTGACTCAGGCGAACAACTACACCAACCAGCAGGTTGCCAACATCAACAACAATGGCGGTTCGGGCATGTTCAAGGCCGACTCGACCGGCGCACGCAGCGCCTCGCCGACGGCCGCCGGTACCAACTCGGCCGCTGGCGGCGCGGGTGCCACGGCAACCGGTGCCAACAGCACCGCCGTAGGCAACAACTCGTCGGCCAACGCGAACAACTCGGTGGCGTTGGGTGAAGGTTCGGTGGCCACGCGTGACAACACGGTGTCGGTGGGTACGGTCGGCGGTGAACGACAGATCGTCAACGTGTCCGCCGGCACGCAGAGCACGGATGCGGTGAACGTGAGCCAGCTGAAGGCGGCGCAGGCCGGTGGCGTGCAGTACGACGTCAATGCCAACGGCACCACCAACTACAACAGCGTGACGCTGGGTAACGGTACGGGACAGACGTCCATCCACAACGTGGCGGCCGGGACGGCGACCACGGATGCGGTGAACGTGGGTCAGCTCAACCAGGTACAGAACTGGTCCAAGAGCTATACCGATCAGCGCTTCAACACCGTCAACGAAAACCTGAACCGGATCGGCAATCGCGCCAACGCCGGTGTGGCGGCGGCGATGGCGATGTCGGGTCTGCCACAGGCGTATCAGCCCAACCAGAGCGCGGCGGCGGTAGCGGTGGGTGGCTTCCACGGTGAAGTGGGCCTGGCGGTCGGCGTGTCCACCATCTCCGAAAGCGGTCGCTGGGTCTACAAGCTCAATGGCACGGCGAATACACGTGGCGATGCGGGTATGGCCGTCGGTGCGGCGATGGTCTGGTAACGCGGTACCTGACGATGCCGGCCGCGATGTGGCCGGCATCTGGATGGGATCGTGCTGGCGCAGGGGCGATCCACACTCTTCAAATGGGGGTTTAAATCATGAGTACGTTCCTGATGAAAGCAGCAACGAAAGGGATAGTCGCGGCGGCCCTGAGCATGACGCTGGTGGCGCTGGCCGGCTGCGGAACCTCCACCGTCAGCAAGAACGTGGCGAAGGACGGCAGCAAGGCAGAGTCGCTGGTGTTTCCCGATATAAAGGATGCGCGGCCGAAGGGCGGCACCTTTCCGAACGTGGAAAACCTGCGCAAGATCGAGCCGGGCGTGAGCAAGGCGCAGATCCAGAATCTGCTGGGGCCACCGCATTTCAACGAAGGTGTACTGGGCGTGCGCGAGTGGGATTACCTGTTGAACTTTCGCAAGGAAGGCAAGGTAGTGAGCTGCGAATACAAGGTGCTGTTCGATGAGCACAAGCTTGCGCAGAGCACCTATTGGTCGCCTGAGTCGTGCAAGGAGTTTTTGAAGCACGACAAACCGATGGCGGTGATCGAGCAGCCGAGGCCACTCAAGGAACCGTTGCGGTTGTCGACCGATGCGCTGTTCGATTTCGATCGCGCCGAGTTGAAGCCCTTGGGACGCGAAAAGATTGATGGCGTGCTGGATCAGCTGCGCTCGGCAAGCAAAGTGCAGAACTTGCACGTGGTGGGCTATACCGATCGCATCGGCAAGGACAGCTACAACCTGGCGTTGTCGGAGCGTCGCGCCGGAACGGTGCGCGACTATCTGGTGAGCCATGGTATTCCCGCCGAGGCGATTCAGGCCGAGGGTCGCGGCAAGGCCGACCCGGTGGCGGAGTGCCATCAGTTCAAGCGTCGCGCCGAATTGATCGAATGTCTGGCGCCGAACCGGCGTGTGGAGCTTTCGGGTGTCGCCAGGCCATAAGTGTTATGCGAGTCGGTCCTGATCGGTGCCGTGGGAGGACACGCCTTCTGCCGTGCCGTTCAACACGGGCTTCCCGCCCCCCCTGGTGCCCCTGGTGACTCACGGCACCGTTCAGGACCGACTTGTTCTCGAACGATCGATCAGAAGCTGCGCAGTAACGAATCAACATCGGCCGTGATCGGCACCGTGGCGACATACTCCAACCTCTCGTGTCGTTCCACACGGACTGCCAATCTTCTGGTAGGCAAGGTGATTCACGGTGCCGATCACGGCCGATGTTGATCGATGAGGAGGGGCGGCGTACAGCGGATGCCCCGAAAGCAAGTCACTCGGGAGTGATCATGAATACGCGGATCATGCAGGGTGCCGGCGTGTGGCTGGCGATAGCGGTATTTCAGCTGAGCGGCGCAACTTACGCGGCCAGTACATCGAAACCGGTGACGGTGACAGATGCGGACAATCGCAAGGAAATTACGCTGGATCCGGGGCAGACCTTCATCGTGCAGTTGCCGGAGAATCCAAGCACCGGCATGTCGTGGGGCATGACCGAGGTGTCGGGCGGCGTGCTCAAGCCGAAGGGTAAGCCGGTGGATCACGTCGAAGAAGGAACAGCGATCGGTAAGCCCGGGACGCGCACCTGGACCTTTGTGGCAACCGGCGCGAAAACTTCATCGGTGCAACAGACGCTGCGCTTTGAGTACCGGCAGTGGTTCTCGAAAGATTTTGACGCGCCTGGCACCGTAATTTTCTATCACGTAGTGGTGCGCGCCAAAGAAGACGCGCGTTAGGTAGGGGACCTTATGCACCACATCCGTCGTTTGGCCGGATGCCATCTGTGCGGCCTTGTTGGAACTCTGATGCTTATCGCTTATCGCGGAGGACGTGCCATGCGTACCAAATTACTTCTTTCGGCTCTGTTGCTGGTTGCCAGCACCATGACCTATGCACAGCAGTCGGCCAATCCGGCTGCTCAGCCGGCATTGACGCCCGAGCAACAGGCGCAGCTCGCTCAGCAGAATCAGCAAATGGCGCAGGCGGCCTTGCAGGTCGCCCAACTGGTCGATCAGGACAAGATCGGCGATGTCTGGGACGGCGCTTCCATCGTCGCCAAGGACGTCGTGAAGAAAGACGTCTTTGTGAAAAAGGTTGCGGCGGATCGCACCAAGCTCGGTGCGGTGAAGGCGCGAACCGCCAGCGCGGTTGGCCGTTTGCAATCGGATGGCAAGTCGATTCCTTCGGGCCAGTATTTCAATGTGGTGTTCTCCACCCAATTCGCCAGCGTGAAGCAGCCAGTGCGTGAGATGGTGTCGTTTCACTACGATGCCGATCGCACCTGGCGTGTCGCCGGCTATACCGTGCGTTGAGCTGACAGTTTCACCGTCATGGAGCGATGTGCGACAGGACTGCCAAGTGGTGAATCCATGGACGGGTTTGAGACGCGTAGCTGACGATTTCGTCAGCTACGCGTCTCCTCTCGATCCATTCCCCGAGAATGAAGCTACCGGTGGCGGTTGTCATCGTTGCGATTGTGCTGGCTGCGGCCTATATCGGTATCGCGAGTATGAGCATCGTCGAGATGTTTCGCTAAGCGATGCAATCCGACTTTCCAAATACTGATGTCGCTCAGCATGTTTTGCAGCTGTAACGCGTTCTACGAAGCGCCAGCGGAAAGCGGTAGCGGCGCTGTGAATCCGTCGTGACACCCATTGAGTTTATGGCGGCGGGGAAGGGCGCGGCACTCACCGTGCGATTCATGGCTAAGGGGGCATCGGTCCATCGCATCGATCTCCTCAAAGAGGGTACCTATCAAAAAAGCGCCTTTCTGATATCGGTGGTGGACTCCTTGCGCCCCACGCGGCGCTTGTCGGACGGTTTTCTGGCTGCCTATCAATCAATAAGCGAAGGATCCTTCTCATGCCCAATGACCAAAGCCGCCTCCCCGCACAGCCGCCATCTCTCGTTGAAGACAACGGCGTCACGTGGGTGCATGACTACGATCACATATTCATTGAAACCATCGAGAATCAAGTACGTCCCGCACTCGCGGATTTCGTCGGATCCAAGATCACTCTTGTTGCATTCACGCCGCCCGCGGAGCCCGTCGAGAGCATTCGTTTGCTGGAGCTCCGATTCAACAAAGATGGAAGTCACGCGAGTCTAGGTGTGGGCTTTCCCGCAAGCGTCAGTGAGAGTCGGGATGAGTTCGATATCGAGCACTGGAAGTTAGATCGCCAGTCTGCCTACGGTGGAGGCATCGTTGCAGGTAGCTTCGATGAGGCCTGGCAGATTGTCTGCGCAGTAATTCGAGCGATGAACGGAGTTTCGCTAACGATTAGTCACGGCGCTTAGCTTCGTTGGACTGAGCAGAGCTGACGAACGCCAGAGGGTGAAATCCGTCCTCCATGAAGAGCGATGCACGTGTCGACTCCCCATAAACTGGATTTGTCGGCCCCCCTTAAAGATGTCGTTTCGTAAAAATACGAAGCCGCTGCAATAACTTAGATTTTTCGTGACAAGAGCGGGGGCGTCAACGGCGTTCGGGAACGACTCGTTAAAGCGATCAAGCGGACGGAAGCGACGCCTTAAGGGGACAAAGCCTGCCTCGGGCAAAGTAAAAGCGCTGTTGTCGGGATACCCTTAATGATGTCGCGAACGACTCACTCGCGCTAAATCAATGAAATTCCTAGCGAATTAAGCTAATCGTGTCGTGAACAGCGCTGACAATTTGTCCGTTTGCGACGTGATTAAGTGTCCAAACGTCAGTTCGTGACGCTATTACCGCCGCAAACGGCTGGCACCCGCACCGGTGCGCGCGTCGGTCAGGCGCGCGATCGATGACCACAGGCGCCGCGCCGTCGGCATCCACTCACCACGAACACTGTAGCAGTACGACGATATGTCGTTCCGGGATTCAACAGTATCGCTACTTGCGGGTGAGTTGTACGTTGGCGAAGAGGCGGTGCTTGCCCTTGTCGATATTGTCTATCGTCCAGCGCCATGTGTTGCTCGCGCGATCGTAGTCAAAGGTGTTGGTCAGTGTCGGTTCGCCGTCCCCATCGCGCCAGGTAAAACGAAGTTGCGCAGGATCAGACGGGGCATGGCCGAAAGCGGTTGCGACAAGTCCGTTGCCACCCGTCGAGTCCAGCCATAGGCAGGAGTACTTCTGGAGATCCGGATTCCAACCGATGTAGACGATGGCATCATATGCGTGTGAGGCCGCGACCGAGCTTGGACGAGATGTCTCGTGGATCTGGATGTACTGATGTCCCAGCGCCCATTGTGCGACGACATCGTGGACGACCGGCTTACCGGCGATCGTACCGCGCAAGACCCATCTACCCACCAGGCGGTCGAGCAGCGGCGCGTCGAGTGACTGCGCAGCGGCGCTATCTGTCGCGGCAACGCTGAGCGCCGCGACCCAAATGACAAAGCGCACGGTTCTTGTCGTCATCACTAGCCCTTGTGCAGGTATACCTAGTTGGGCGTGTCTATCCACGTTCTGGTCATGGCCGAGAACGGCGGCTTCGCGAACCAGACGAACTGCAAGCCTGATGGAGCTTACACACTTCGCACGAACGACAGAAGTTAGCTAGCACCATCGTAGTGGGCGCGATTCCTATCGATGGTTTCGAGCTGTGACATGACCCATTGCGCTAATTGGCGCACGGGCACCGATAATGAGCGCCCCAGTTTGGTCAACGCGTACTCGACCTGCGGTGGGTTAGTGGGGAAAACGGTACGCGTGACCATTCCGTCGCGCTCGAGTGTTCTAAGTGTTCGCGTGAGCATCTGCTGGGAAATGCCTTTGATGCTGCGCTTCAGCTCATTGAAGCGACACGGGCCATCGCGTAGCTTGACGACCACCTGCATCGTCCATTTGTCGCCGACCTTGCTAAGGACTTCACCTACGCGCGCGCAATCCGCCGGCGCTGGGGGTGATTTTTCGTCGTTCCTTGGCTCATGCATGACCAGCGGTGGCCGACCGAGGCGGCAAGAGTTTTCGCCGAACTAATTGAATCCGCGACCTCAATGACCCGTGCGACATGAACAAGCCCTAAGACGACACCAATCAGCAGGTAACGACAACGACACCAACCATGTCGGGATGTCCTTAACGATGTCGCGAACAGTTTTTCTTCTACAACCCTCTAAAATTGCACGCGAAATCAGGTAAGCCTGTCGCGAAGAGCGTCGATCATTTGCATGTTTGCGACGTCATTGACCGCCTGATCGACGTTTCGCGACGTAGTTAAGGGCGCAAACGGCTACCGCCTTCAGCAGTACGCGCGGGTACCAGAACGGGTCTAAGGAATTAAAGCAGCGCTGCGACCTGCTTTGCGGTTGCCTTGGCCGATCCCGGGTTTTGACCCGTGACGACCCGCCCGTCGACCACCACGTTTGAGACGAAGGGCAACAAGGCTTTTTCGTAGAGAGCGCCGCGGTCTTTCATTGCCTGTTCGGCGTTGTAGGGCACATCTTTTGCGACGCCAGCCAGCACTTCTTCGGTCCAGGCGTATCCGGTCAGCCGGCGGCCGGCCACCAGTAAATTGCCATCTGACAATCGCGTGTTGAGCAACCCACAGTATCCATGGCATACCGACGACACCACACCGTCATGCTCGTAGATATCACGAGTAATCCGCTGTAGCTCAGCGTTATCTGGAAAGTCCCACATGACGCCGTGCCCGCCAGTAAAGTAGATGGCGTCGAAGTCTGCGGGGTTGATGTCCTCCGGCCGGGCCGTGGTCTTCAATAGCGCCTGACTTTGAGGGTCGGCCAGCCACTGCTTTACGGATCGATCGGCCATAGGCCATTTCAGGGACCTCGGTTCCAGCGGCGAGATGCCACCGCGAGGACTTACCAGCTGCTGCTCAAACCCCTTTTCAGCAAATATGTGGTACGCGTGTGTCAGCTCGGATAGCCACAGGCCGGTCAGATGTTGCGGGTCGTCATAGTGGGACACGTTGGTGACGACGTGGAGGATACGCTTGATCATATCGGACTCCTGGCCTGGCGAATGGCCGCCATATTCACACAGGTGGAGCGCGCGCGCATATGGGACTTCGGGGTTCTGAAGCGCAGAACAAACATCACGCGCCCTGATTCACTACGGGTACGTGTGCGTCGGGTAGCTTTTCATGTATGCCGCGATTGTTCCGACCTCGCTGCCCCGCATAGTCTCGGCATGCGTAAGAGCATCACTGTAATGAATAAGGGTCCATCCGAATCTTTCATCGAAACCAGCCACTCTGACTGCCAGCGGATCGGCGAGCGTCAGCTTCGGCGCGTTATCTAAGATGAGCTTTCGCATCCATTCGGCAGACCGAAGTTCGGCCTTTCCCGCAGCGGCGTTGATCAGTCGAGTCTCGACGGCGTCGAACCGCAAGGTCGGTTTGTACTCAATTTCCATTTGGATACTCCAGCAAAGCACACATGCCGGCAATTGCCGGCGTAGTCAACCTGCGACCGGGGCTGTCGTATTAGCCTGATAGGCGAAGACCGCTAATCCGGTTCCTTTGGAGTAGCGAGGCTCTTCGGACGCAAGTTGATTGCCTTATCCGAGCAACTCGGCCGCCCCACCGCGAAGGCGTAGAACTCGATCTACTTCCTCACCCTCGAAGACATGGGCGAGGCCGCAGCCAGGTGTGGCATCACAAAATGCTCGTATCGCCCCACACCATGCTGGATGATCGGATCCTGCGCAGTGAGCGCGGTGACATCCTCGTCGTCACCAAGCTGATACAACGACACGCCGTAGCCTCCTTGCGCATCAAGTACCGGACCATGGGCAATGATGGCGCCCGTCTCCATCATCGCATTGAGAAATTCGCCGTGCTCCTTCATCCATCGTTGCTCATCCGCTGATAAGGTGGCGAGGAAGTCCGGTCGAGGGGGAATGAATTTGCATAGGTAGTACTTCATGACGGGTGTTTCCAGTTGAGATCGGACAAGACGGCCGCGTCTCCAGAGAACGAGCTCGGTCAGGCGGTTTGGACGCTCTTCAAGATCGATGATTCGAACATCTTGGGGGCATAGGTCTGTAGGAAGAGAATCATGCCGGTCATCTTCCCCACCGGATTGCTAAAGCGCGGATCCCTCGCTTCGGTCAGTCGCACGATGGCCTCGACGACCCGTGCCGGGTCTTCCGCGGCGTCAAGCCCTTTCTTCGTTGCTGCATCAACCTTCTGACGATAACCGTCGTAATCTGCGATGCGTTGGCCGCTGGCCGCCACTGCGTTGTGGCCGATATTCGTCTTGAACCAGACCGGCTCAACCATGCTGACCTTGACATTGAAAGCGTCCAACTCGAAGCGGAGCGACTTGAAATAGCCTTCCACCGCGTGCTTTGACGCCGTGTAGTACGAGAGGTTCGGTGGACCGATAAGTCCGACGATCGAGCTCACCGTAATGATCTGCCCAGATTTTTGGGCTCGGAACTTGGGAAGTAGCGCGTTAGTTACCTTTACGGTGCCCCAGAAGTTCGTTTCGAACTGCTCTCGGCCGAGCCTAACGCTGGTTTCTTCCGCAATTCCGGTCACCATATAGCCCGCGTTGTTTACGAGGATATCCAGCCTTGCGACGTGCTTGAACAGCTCTTCCGCGAACGCTGCAACCGACTGGTCGTTGCTTACGTCCAGCCGGAGCAGCTTGAAAGGCACTTTCGTGGCGTGCCTCTCCGGTTCCCGACTGGTTCCTATTACCGTATATCCGCGATCATGCAGTGCGTTCGCAAGCGTCAGGCCAAAGCCTGAGCTTGCTCCAGTGATAAGGACGGTCTTTTTCATGAGAGTTCTCTTGCTAGGTTCGGGCAATTAGGGAGGCTCGGGCGATTAGGCATTTGGCGGGACACCTGAGCGTGAGGGCACTTTGCGCCACGGGTCGTCCGGTCGCACTCGCAAACTCCGCCACCGAACCAGCCAATCGCGCCAGTTGCACCGTTCCAATAGGCGCCTTTCGCTGGTGCGGACATGCCGTCAGCGGGATAACATCGCCGCATGACGACGCCTAAGCCGAAAGCCATTTCTGAGCGAAATCCTTTGCCCGGCTATTCAATTTGGCCAGGCTGGAGGCTGCTCATTCAAGACGCCGGCTTGACCACACCGAGGTTATTGAGCCGCGCAAACCTTCCGGCCGACCTGTTTGCCCACGAGAACGTTCGTCTAGATCCGGCCATGTTTTTTCGTCTCTGGGAAGCGATTGGGCAGGAAGCGCTGTATGTCAGTCCGTCGACGCCTGCGCCGCTTGCGCTGGCTAATGTCATGTCGTCGGATTGGTTTGAACCCGAACTCTTTGCCGCTCTGTGCAGCAGAAATCTTTCGAGTGCTCTGGATCGTCTTTCCATCTACGTAAAGCTCATAGCCCCCCTGGAGATCAAGCTGAGTCGCTTGTCCGAGCGTCTCGAGGTGCGCCTTGAATTCCCGTCACTTGCTGAGCCACCTTCGGCGGTTTTTCTCGCCTTCAAGATCGTCTTCTTCGTTGCATTGGCGCGAATGGCGACGCGCCACCCGATCGTCCCGATATATGTCGCATGGCCGTCTTCGACGATGAGTTCCGACATGCGCTCAGCATACGCAGCCTACTTCGGTGTACCAGTCAAGGACGGTCCTGTCGCAACAGTGTCGTTCGCGGCAATCGACGCCGATCGGTCGTTCCTCACCGAAAACCATCGGATGTGGTTGTTCTTCGAGCCGACACTCCGGCAGCGGCTTCAGGACCTGGAAAAATCTGCATCCATGGTGGAGCGCGTGCGCAGCACTCTATTGGAGGCGCTCCCCGCTGGCGAAGTAGCGATGCACGCTGTAGGTCGGAAGTTGGGTGTGAGCACGCGGAGCTTGCAGCGCCGACTGCGGGACGAAGGAACGACTTATCAGAAGACACTCGACGCTGTTCGATGCTCGCTCGCGCTTCACTATCTTCAAAAGACATCGATGTCTGGCGCCGAGATCTCATTCTTGCTCGGATTCAGTGATCCCAACTCCTTTGCTCGCGCGTTCCAGGGGTGGACCGGGAAAACGCCTAACAGTGTTAGGTTTGACTCAAGAGAACGAGTTCGTGAGCGGATGGCGTGACGCAGGCGAGCGACAATTGCTGTCGCCACGAGTTCGCTATCGGCCTGGCATCTTAGGCGTCGAAGCGCATATCCTCGATAAGTAGCATCGTCACCTCCCCTCGCCCTCGTGATCGGCCGCATCGGGCGCGGCGATGCGTTCCAGGTGTCAGCGCGAACCTCGCCTTCAAACCACCAGGCGGACTGAAACTGTTTGGCTTTAATGGACGGCGGCAACATCGCCGCTGCTTTTTTTCCCAATAGACAGCTTATTTGTTCGGCTAGAGTTGGCTATGCACTGGCTGTCCCGGAACTCGCGGGGCGCTCGATCGGGCACTCAGGTTACTTCGGTCTTCCTGACCTGACCGTTGCGTCGATCTCGGTCTCTACCGTAGGTGACGGACTGTCTCGACGCAGGGGCGGAGGCGAATCCACGACGATGTTGGCCCGGGCTTGAAAACGCCACAGTTGCAGTGCAGCTGGCAAGGGATGCTAGGGAGGAGGCCGGCGTAGATCCGAGGCCCTCATGATCGCGGCCAACAACTCAGCCCGGTCGAAGGGCTCCTGGAGCAGCACGGCGTTGTTGGGCAACCGTCCGATCTCCCCATGCGATCTTGCTGAGAGGATTACCAACGCAGCCTCTGGGTGGGTCAACTCCGCTAGGCGCAACAGCGCCCCGGCGTACGCCGCGCTTCACGGCCGCCCGGGCGGCGCGGCTGAGCACGGTGCGGATCGCCGGTTGTTCGCACGGGTTACGGACAGAGCAAAGAAAAGCCCACCGCGAAGGTGGGCTACGGTGGCACAGGAAATGCGGACGGGCTCGCTACAGGCATCCAGAAGGCCGGTAATGACGCACGTTGTCAGTCTCCGTACGGGTTCTTCGTCCCTGCGCGGCCTGTATAAGGATTCACATTGCCCTTGGTCGAATAGTTGTTCGACCTCGTGTCGTCTGCGCTGGAGTAGGGGCAGGCTTGGGCGGGGTGGGCGTCGTTGCGCCTAGATATCATGGCCGTCGCGATAGCGGTGACGGTCAGCTCGACACCGCTGCCGTCGAGGGGGTCCGCCCGTTTCATGTGCGACGCGAACGGCGTTGCACTCAGCGGCTTGTGTTTGGCGCAAAATTGGCCAATTGATCCTTTGAACTGTCCGAATGAGCACATCAGACCTTTCCCTTCAAACCCGTCGTCGGGCCAACCTGCGCCACCTGATCCAGACACTGGAAGGTGAGGGGATCCAATCTTGGGCCGCGCAGGCGGAGATTCTCGCCACCATGACGGGGCCGCAACTCCAAGCCCTGATGGAAGGGGATCCGATCTCCGACGCGCTGGCAAGGGAGATCGAGTGGGCCATGCAGCGTCCTAACGGATGGTTGGATCGTCAGCCGCAGGATGTGCTGGACGATTGACCGGGCGCAGCTGTCCGTAAGGCCGCCCATCCACGCCGGCCAGCGCTCGTAAATCGACGTGAATCAATTGTCTGGATGGCCATGAAATCGGCCCTCTATTTCTGGCACTCATCTACGTGGGACAGTTCGTGCGCCACGATGAGGGGCAGATCGTTCCCCTCAGCCCTCGGGGTACAGAGCACTTTCGTACGGAAAGCCGGTTCATAACTGTTTTCATCGACAGGGTATGGTAGAGGCCTTTGGGGAAAAGCGATGGATCCGGTCAAGAGAATCGCAATCGTTATCGAGCCGGGGCCCCTGTTGGCGGACCCCACATCGAAGAGGGACACCTTGTGCGCGAGCTTCAAGATTGGTACCTGGCAGTCTCTGGCTACCACTTGCATTACCCGAGCCGAAAGCAGCAGTCACTAGCATTTGCGTTGGTTACCCCGCTAGGACTATTCGCCTTCCCCTGATCGCATCAACGCCGTCGACGCAGGTACGACCGGCAGCAGCACGGCACTCGCACCTGCCTGGCCATGTTCGATGCTGATGGTTGCGACTCGATAGTCCGCGGCTTTTGCGAAGAAGATGTTGGGCACGAATGTTTGCGGATTGCGGTCGTATAGCGGAAACAATGAGGACTGCACCTGCACCATGATCCGGTGACCCGGCTTGATGGTGTAGTTCACTGTCGGCAATCGGAACCGATATTCTTGCACCTCGTCTGCCGGTATCGCGGTCGGGTGCTCGACACTCTGGCGGTAGCGTCCGCGGAAGATATCGAGACTGATCGGCAACCGGTATCCGGCCAGTTCTGGCTGCTCTGCGAACGTTGGCGGGTAGACGAGGTTGCAACCGACCGGACGCGATGAGCCACCGTAGTGAGCCGACGTGATTTAGAAATCGTTGGAATGATCGGTATGTTAGATCGCCAAATGCGCTTTTTTAATGATTCTCGGCGGGCCCTCAATGTCTTCGCATTCTTGGTAGTTCAGGAGAGATATTGCGCAATGAAAATGCAGTTGCAAGGCTACTTGAGTAGCCTGGGTATCATCCCAGGACACGCCATTTTTTGTGCGTCGCACAAGATAACAACGGGTTCGCAGAACATTCATGAAAATCGGAGGATCATCCTACGAGTGCGATAGGGCGATCTGGGTTTGTCGCACCGTTGTGGGGAATCCTCTTCTGCGAATCGAAGAGGCGCTGCATGAAACGTATCATTCTTGCCATAGCTGTCGCTGCGGCACTTACTTGCAGCGTCGCCGACCTGGTCCACGCGCAGGTCGCCGCTGGAGCGCAAGGGCGGGGTGCCGCGATCCAGCGGGTGCAACACGCATCTCAGGTAGCGAAGGGGCATGCACCCGACTTTTTGCGCGATTGGGCCGCCGATTATCTGGCCGCACAGATTGTTCAGCGCATGACACTTGCCGAGAAACTCGACTACATCGGCGGCACTGGGGCCTGGGACATCAAGCCGCTATTGCGCTTCAATCTTCCACAGATCTACGCCACCGATGCATCGCTAGGGGTGAGGCTCTCCAGTCCCGCTGGCGTCAGCTATCCGGCGGGACAGGCTTTGGCTTCCACCTGGGACAAAGGCCTCGCATGGCGGTTCGGCTCGTCGCTCGGACGCGATACGCGCCAACTGGGCTTCCAGAACATCCTCGGGCCTGGTGTCAACATGTATCGCACACCGTTTGCCGGGCGCGCGTTCGAATACATGTCGGGCGAGGATCCCTATCTTGGTGCGGTACTCGCACCGCAGGTGATCGATGGCATCCAGCAGCAGGGCGTTTGGGCCACCCTGAAGCACATCGTGGCCAACGACGAAGAAGAGAACCGTCTGAAGATCAACGTGCAAGTGGACGAGCGCACGCTCCGTGAACTCTACCTTGTGCCATTTGAATCCGCGGTAAAGGTGAGCAAGCCCGCCAACATCATGTGCGCGTTCAACCGCCTCAACAGCGATCAGGCGTGCGAGAGCAAGCATCTCAGTACCGAAATTGTAAAGCAGCAGTGGGGCTATCGCGGCTTCATCGAGTCGGATTACAACGCGATCATCGACGGGCCGAAGGCCGCATTGGCTGGTGTCGATATCGACATGCCCGCGGGCAACCAGATGAATGAAAGCAACCTGCGCTCCCTGGTCGAGGCGGGCACCATTTCGCTATCGGTGATCAACGACAAGGTGCTCCGCATTGTAAGACAAATAATCCTTTTTGGATTCAACGAGGGGAGCACATCCACCGAGAACACGCAGACGGTCGAGGATCGGCAGAAGAGCGAAGCGGTGGCGCTACAGGTGGCTCAGCAGGGCACCGTGTTGCTCAAGAACGATAACGGCAATCTGCCGCTTTCCGGTGTCCGGCCGTTACGCATCGCCGTGATCGGTCAGCGCGCGGTAGGTGCGCCACCCGCGGGGTTCGGCAGCGCCAACATCAATGCCAACGAGTACGTTACCGATATCAACGGAATCAAAGCCAACGCACCCGCCGGCTCGACCGTGGATTACATTGATCGCATGTCGCTGGATCCGGGCCTCACTCCGAGCGTTTCAGGTTTCACCGGCGCCTACAGTTTGAGAGGAAACACAGTGACGCGCGACGACGCGCTTCTCAATCTCAACTGGAACAACGGCAGCTCGCCGTTCGGTAGCGATTTTCCGGATGCGGCCGTGTGGTCGGGCCGGATCCGGCCGACCGTAAGCGGCGATCACGTGTTTAAGATTCGCGCCGACGGCGCCGTACGCTTGCAGGTGAACGGGCAGGAAATCATCAACAACGGAGCAGGCACCACGATCACGCCGTCTATTCCGCCGACCTTACCGACGTCCGGCGTGATCTCGCTCACCGCCGGCCAGGTCTACGACGTGACCATCCAGTACGAGCGCAAGCCAAACTACTTCGGCGCGTTGGGCGGTCTGCAAGGCGTGCAATTCAGCTGGGCATCGCTGGTGCCCACCACGGACCTAGCCAGCTACGACGCGGTAGTGGTCGTGGCTGGCCTCGGCTCGGAGTACGAAGGCGAGGGATTCGACCGTCCGTTCACGCTTCCCGAAGCCCAGGACGAGTTGATCGCGAATGTAGCGGCTGCCAATTCGCATACTACCGTGGTCATGCATGCGGGCGGAGGGGTGAGCATGCGCCCGTGGGTGGATAAGGTCGCCGCGTTGCTCTATGCCTGGTACCCAGGCGAGATGGGTGGTGAGGCATTGGCCGATATTCTCTTCGGCAAGGTCAACCCCTCGGGCAAGCTGCCGATCACCATCGAGAAGTACGAAACCGACAATCCGACGTTCGCGAACTATCCGCAGCCGCAGAACAGCCTCGACAGCACGGACATCGTGTATACCGAGGGCCTGCTCAACGGCTACCGTGGCTTTGAGGCCAAGGGCACTACCCCAGAGTTCGCATTCGGCTACGGTCTGTCATATACGACGTTCCGCTACAGCGATGTCCACGTCACCGTGGGAAACATTCCTTATCTTGACGATCAGCAGGTCGTGGCACGAGTGCGTTTCCAGGTAACCAACACCGGCTCCCGCGAAGGCGCCGAAGTGGCTCAGGTCTACGTGGGCGAGAATTCGCCGGCCGTGCCCCGGCCACTCAAGGAGCTGAAAGGGTTTGCCCGGGTGTCGCTTAAGCCGGGGGAGAGCAGGGAAGTGACAGTACCGCTCAATGCACGTGCCTTTGCCTGGTACGACACCTCCATCACTCAGTGGCGCGTGGATCGCGGGGTATACACCGTATCCGTCGGCGGTGCATCCAATGCCATCGCGGATACAGAGCGAATGTTGCTTCCGCGCAGCTATACGTTGTCGGTCAAAGATAGCTTGCCGGCAGTAGTGAACCTAGGCGATCACCGCCGATAATCGTCAAGCATGGTGGACGGCATCCTCGCCGTCCACCATGCTTGACGATGAGTGACTTCGCCGCGCCAATTTGGCCGAACTGCCAACCCACTGCTTTGCCGCTCAGTGAGTTGTAGCGGCTTTCAGATTGTCGGGTGGCTGTGCCGCGGATCGCGACAGGCATTATTTCTGGCTGGATCCGGCGACTCGCAATATGAGGTGTAATCCACGCCTCGCCCCAGCGCCCGCCGGTAGTCAAGATGACGGTGGACCTCTTCATGCTGTGCGCAGGCGCCACTACGGTGTACCGAGCTCCCCAAACCAACCAAAGCTCAGCACACCGACCAGGCAGGTCGTCGTGGGCACCTTCTCGCCTAGCCGCTAACATCTGACCGAATCGGACTAACGGGTTTACGGAGTGTTGTATCGGAGGGACGCGTCGCATGAGGTAGCTCCGGTGGGATGTGGCCTCATGAAAGAGCCGGTCCGCGGTAGCCAAAGTTGGGAACGATTTTGTCGACCTCCGAACGCTGTTATAGAGATCTGTCCGGTACGCAAACGACGTGTTGTCGGGGAGCGACTCCATTACGGGGACGAATGCCCTGTGTGGGTTGCTAGCGTGAGATCAACGCTCGCTAGATAACTCTCTGATTGTTCGCAAGATGCGTTGATCAAACGACATGTTTAAGGGAACACGTCGGATTTAAGGGTATAGCGACATATTTAAGGGGACACCGACAGGATTGACGTCAGATTGCCAATTTCCGACGCCACCTACGATTTGACATAATATACATTATGCGAAATAACGGATGATCCGACCAAGGGTCGTCCTCGCCGTGCTTCCCGGCCCCGCCCTTGGCTGATCAGTGCCGAGGGCTTCCGCGATCTGCGCCTTTCGTGCCTGCTGAGTCGCAAGACGGCGGCGGCGTATCTGGGCGTTTGCGTCCGCACCGTCCGCCACTGGGACGCCGGCCGAAACCGGGTTCCGTGGTCGGTGGTCAGGTTGCTTAGGCTTCGACGCATGGGTGACCTGGGTGCCCTCGATGATGCCTGGGACGGATTCATTCTTCGTCGCGGCAAGCTGTCTAGCCCTGACGGCCGGTGCTTCCGTGTCGAGGCTGCGCCGGACCGTCACCGAAGCCGCCAAGCTTCAGACCTTCATCACCCTCACCTATGTGTGCAGTTGGTGGCCGCACGGAAGTACGAAGATCGAGATAGCCCATAATCCGATTGGCTACATGGTCAAGTACGTGATGTTCAGGGCCGCTAGCTCGGCGAACAGGTCAAAACTATTCGTGCAGAGAAACATCTTATGCACAAGCGTACTGCTAAGCGCACGATCAGTCTTGTCGCCAATCAGAAACTTCACGGGTTCTCGATGCTCCATCGCAACAGTCTGGCGCGCCCACGTCCGATGCCTCATGCGCTCCGCGTCGTCACCCAGGTCATTCAAGAAAATCAAGTAAGCAGCTTCATCAAGGCTTGGACGGCTAAACAGTGCGCATCCCAAGTAGCACGGCCAGCGCCATGACAGAGAGAACAATCGTTGCCGCAGTCAAGAAAACAAAATCTCGTTTTCGCGCAAAAGTGGCGGCCATCAGTGCGACGCGAACAACTGGTAGAAAGATAAAAACACCGATGCCCGCGGTAACGATTCGCGTACAAGTGATAGTGGACATGCCATGCCACCAATCAGTGCGCCGAAGGATCAGTCCTATGGCGATCGCGGTCGAACCTAGCCAGGTGCCGGCACTGAGCGCGCTTGCCAAAAGGCGCTCCAGACCACCACTCCATGCGTCCCCTTTCCTCATGCCGCAGGTGCTGCCAAATGTATGTTGAAGGAGGACATAAGCATTTGAGCTGCTAGCGCGATCAGCACTACAACAAAGAATAAGCGGAGCCTTTCGCCAGATATAAGTAAGAGAAGCCGGGCACCGAACAATGCCCCCAGTACGGAACCAAGCGCTACGGGACCAGCGATCGCCGGGTCGATATCGCCGCGAAAGAAGTACGCGACACCGCTTGCAGCCGCGGTCACGCCGATCATGAAGTTGGACGTGGCGGAGGACACTTTAATCGGCAACCGCATCGCCGTGTCCATTGCCGGAATCTTTAGAACTCCACTACCGATGCCAAGCAATGCGGAGATCAGTCCTGCCCCGTACATCAGTGCGAGACCCACATGCAATCGGCAAACTCGATAGAACACGCGACGACCGAGAATTTGGTCTGGGTAACTCGAATGGAGCCGCAAGCTGCTCGCCCAGTCGATGGACTGAGTTTGATCGGTATCAGTTGACAGCTCGCGCCGTCGACTGAGCATTTGCCACGCAGAAACCAGCAAGACTGCGGCGAATAGAGCGCACAAAAATGAGGCTGACAAGACGCCAACCAGGAATACACCTGTCAGGGCACCCAGAGTGGTCGCAACTTCCAGCGTGATGGCTAGGCGTACGTTCGTAAGGCCGTTCGTCAGAAATGATGCGGCACTACCACAAGAGCATGCGATGACCGACACAATGCTGGCAGCAACGGCGACGTGAATGTCCAGGCCACCAAATATGGTTAGCACCGGAACTATAAAGATGCCGCCGGCCATTCCCAGTGAGCCCCCTACGATGCTTGCGCCGACCGATACCGCAAAGAGCCATATAGTGAATCCGGCGTGCATGATTTCTTCTCAGGCCCCTATCAGCTTACGGCGCGCCAAACGGGTTCGGAAACGGATAAGGTCGCCGCGATAGTGCAGCTTCTCGTAATCGACAGGTTTGCCTTCGCTGGTATAGGACGTGCGTTCGATCAGAAAGATGGGGCTACCCATTTCCACGGCCAACGCGGCGGCGATGTCCTTGCTGGCAGAGGCTGATTCGAGCTTGTAGTCTGCCTCGATGAGAGGAATGTTGTAGCGTTGCTCCAATAGTTTGAATATTGGCTCAGCCTCGAGATCATGCGAGATAATTTTCTCTCCGATCTCAAGTGGCAGGTAAGTTTCATCCAAAGACAGTGCGACGCCACTGGCGAGGCGTACACGCCGTATGCGCATGACGCGAGTCCCCACGGCTAAAGCGAGATGCGTAGCGATGTTTTCATCGGCATTGACTATCGCCTGGTCAATGACGCGGGCGGTCGCGATGTAACCCAAGACATCCATGTCCTCGACAAAGCCCGTCAGCTCCGTCAGCTCCTGAGTGATTTTGGGCTGCGCAATAAACGTGCCCGTTCCTCGCCGGATTTCGACAAGCCCGCGATCGGAAAGGTTTTGGATTGCCTTACGGATGGTTGTCCGGCTGACCGAAAATCGTCGAATCAGGTCATCTTCCGTTGGCAATTGACTGCCCGCGGAGAGCAAGCCATTGGAAATCTCTTCGGAGATATCCGCTTCAACCTGCGCGTAAAGCGGCATCGAGGTGGATGTTTGTCCTTTCATGCCAGACATCATGACATCACGACATCATGATGTCTAGCGAGATCCCTTCCCTCCTCCTAAGGGGAGCCGCACTCGCTGTTGGCAGCTCATCTCAATGCGTGATGAAAATATGCAGCTGCTTGACCGCGGCGCATCCTGAATCACGCCATCCCCGCCCGGCTCAGCCAACGTTGCGTGGTACCGGCGTGTTGAGCAACTGCTGTTCCCACAGGTACGCGATACCGCTACCCGCAGCATGTTGCTTGAACACTTCGGTCAGCTCGACAGCGTGCTCGGTGCGGGCCCAGTCGCGCTGCCACTCGGCGGCCAGCGCCACCCAGGTCATCATGTTCGCGCCGGCAGCGATCATGCGCTGGATGGCAACCTGGTGTGCCTCGACCGACACGGCACCGCAGGCATCGGTGATGACCGTGACGTCCCAGCCCTCGCCGAGCGCCTCGATCACCGGCATGGCCACGCAGATTTCGGTCCAGAGACCGGCGATGATCAGCTGCTGCCGACCCGTTGCCTTGACCGCGTCCACCACCTTTCGGTCTTCCCAGGTATTGATGAAGGTCCGGTCGATCACCTCCTGACCGGGAAACACATCGGTGATCTGGGGAAAGATGAGGCCGCCGCGGTCGGCGACGACGCTGGTCAGAATGGTGGGTACGCCGAAGGCCCTGGCAGCCTTCGCCAGTGCGGTCGAGTTGTTCACCACCATCTGTGGATCGTGGCTGTTGAGGTTGGCGAGCTGATACGGCTGGTGGTCGATCAGGACGAGGACGGAGTCTTCGGGTCGGAGGAGCGACGCAAGGCCGTTACGGAAAGTCATGATTGCATCCTGTAGTGAAAGGGGTGTGCGGGGAGACACGACCCAACGGGCACGGTGTCTCCGCGACAAACCTTGTCACTCCTCCACACGATGCGGTAGCGGTGTTTCCTGCTCAACTGTGTCGCGCGAACTGGAACGCCGTAGTGCACGACTTTGTGTCAGGCTGAAGCGAAAAACCGGGAACGCAACGTTGGATATCGAAGAACTGCGGACGTTCGTTGAGGTCGCCGATGCCGGCGGGGTGTCGCTCGCCGCGCGCCGACTCGGCGTCTCCAAGTCGATCGTCAGCCGACGGCTTGGCCGGCTCGAGGAAGAGTTGGGTATCCAGTTGCTTGCACGCACCACGCGCGGCGCGGCGCTCACGGAAGCCGGCGGCACGTTCCGGGATCACGCCGCCAGGGCCTGCGCGGAAATCGACATAGCCCGCGAGACGATCCTGCCCGAGGGTGATCTACGCGGTCGTCTACGCGTTGCCGTGCCGCTTTCGTTTGGCCCGACCCACTTCGCGCCCGTGTTTGCGGAAATGGCGCGGCGCCACCCGCAGCTGCACATCCATACTGCCTACAGTGATCGCTTCGTCGATCTCATCGGCGAGGGATTCGATTGCGCGATCCGCGTGGGTTACCTGCCGGATTCCAATCTGGTCGCCCGCTGCGTCGGACCGATCTACGGAAAGCTGGTCGCCAGTCCGGATTACATCAATGCGCACGGCTCACCTGAAACGCCGGACGACCTGCTTGCCCACGCGGCCCTCATGCAGGGCACCGAGGCTTGGCAGTTCCTGGATGGCGGCGAAATCGTCACGGTGCGCCCGCAGGGACGCTTCAAGGCAGACAACGGCAGCGCGCTCGTCGCCGCGGCCGTCGCTGGGCTCGGTATCGCCTGGCTGCCGGATGGTCTCACGCAAGAGCACCTCGCATCCGGAGCGCTGGTCCCGGTGATGACGCGCTACCCGCCGCCTTCGGCGGGCATCTATGTCGTCCGTCCACCCGGCCAGCACCCCGCACGCAAGGTCCGCGTACTCACAGAGCTGCTAATCGAGTGTTTCGAACAGGGGCCAACACCTGGCGAATGACCGTCTCCGAACAAGCGCGCACGTGGCTGCCGATGGCTATTGCCAGGCGCGGTCGCCTGATCCACCAGCGCGTGCAGCGCCCCGTAGAGTTCACGGAAGGCGTAGTCGAGCGACTTCGTAACGCCGCCTGCGGCGGATCGCTCATTCTCGCGCCTTGCGGGGACGGTCGGTCGCCACGCGCGACGGCGATCCGACCGCCACGCCACAATCCATCGAGGGAACGGTATGACCGCTTGTCGCCGCCGCGCGCTCCCAGGCGTCGTGCAAGTCGCGCAGGAGAAGCGCGCATCCATCGCGGCGTTTTCCGGCATCGGCCATCGCTTTCGCTGCTATCCCTTCCGCCTTTGCGCCATGACCTTCCGCGGTCAGCAGGCGAACCTCGAGCAGACGTGCGTTCAAGGCAGCGTCGGCATCGGTCTTTATCGCATTTTTCCGGTTGGACGCATCCAGCCTGTCCAGCGTTCGCCGGGCGTCGGCATAGCGATGCTGAAGTACCTGCAACACACCTTCGTTGTCGCGGCTCAGCACCCAACCCTCCGGCAATCCACCCTGCTGATCCGCCTCGGCGGATCGAATCCGCGCGTAATCGTGCTGCGCCAGACTGAGGTCGCCGGCATGCATGGCGGTGACCGCAAGAATGCCAAGCGCTTCGGCCTGATTGCTGACAGCCCACGGCGAATGGGACGCTGCCCGTTCGGCAAACCCGGGCATGTGCGGCTGCAAGGTGGCGACAGCGTCGGCATCACGCCCCAGTTCCAGATACTCGTTGGCCAGTGCGACCAGAATCGCGTTCTGAAAGTCCGGACGCTGCTCGGATTCGGCCAACGAAAGCGAGTAGGCCTTCGTCAGGGTGGCCATTGCATCGCCATGTCGCCCAAGCGACGACTGCGCATTGCCCATGTAGCCGTGAAGGGTCGACATGCCGGCGCCCGTCGCACCCAGCATCCGCTCCCGGTCGGCGATCATGCCGGCATAAAGCCGCACCGCGGATTCCGGGTCGGTAGTCGCCGTGACCAGCGCCTGGTTGAAACGGGCGGAAAGCAAGGCAGGGTCATCGCTCACGTACAGACGCTGCGCCAGCGCCAACGCCTTACCCGCGGCAGCCATCGCATCCGTGTCCTGCCCCGCCTGGCTGAGCGACAGCGCGAGCGTCGTCAGGACCTGCACCTGAATCGCGGGCAGTGCCGGCCGGCGAGCGTCCAATTCGGCGGCCAGCTTGCGCAGTTCCGCCGTGATCTCGGCGGACGGAAGATCGTTGGCGCTCGCATGCTGACGCAGGACATGGATCCTGAGCGTCAGCCATTCCCCGGAGTTCCGCGCCTCGGTGGAGGAAAGCAGCGCCATGGCACGTGTATCGGCATCGATCGCCGCACGCTGGTCGGTCTGCAAACCGTAAGCGATACCGAGTGCGGCCAGTACACGTCCGCGATCGAGCGCATCGCCGTGCGCCGCCGCGAACAGCTCATCGGCGCGTCGCAGGATGGGGATCGCCTTTCCGCCCTGATCCAGCGCGTTATAGCTCCGCCCGATCGACAGCAGCAGTGCCGCCTTGATATCGGCTGGCATGTCGGCTTGTGCGGCGACCCGGGCCGCACTGCGATCGAGCACCTCACGCACGGTGATCTGCTCGCCACGCGTATGCGTGGGATCGGCGTTCTCGAAAAGCTCGCCCATGAAGCTGGCGATGGCCCGCGTCTTGTCTCGCTCGGCCTGCACGCGCTGCAACTGCGCCCACAGACCGACGACGAAGGCCGCGATCATGCCGCCGACAAGCATCGCTGCGGCCAGCGCCATACGGTGCCTGCGCACGAACAGACGAAAGCGATACCAGCGACGCCCCTGTCTGGCCGCCACGGGAAGCTTGTCGCGGAATCGACGCAGGTCCCGGGCCAGCTCCGCGACGTTCGCGTAGCGCTCGCCTGGCTCGCCGCGCAGCGCTTTCATCACGATGGCATCGACATCCTCGGGCAACGTCGACCCACGCCGCGAGGGGGGAACAATACGTGCCGCGACGATGGCGTTCGACAGGTCAAGCAACGACATGGCGTCGTCGACCGCGAACGGCCGCTTTCCACACACCAGTTGATACAGGACGACACCGAGGGACCAGACATCCGCCGCGACACTCAACGGCTGGCCGCGAACCTGCTCCGGACTTGCGTACGCCATCGTCAGCGCTCGCTGCGCCGGCAGGGTGAGTGCAACCGTCTCGCTGCCAGCCTGAGCGACGAGACGGGCAATGCCAAAATCCAGGAGCTTGGGCTCGCCATCGGCCGCGATCAGGATGTTCGCGGGCTTGATGTCCCGATGGATCACCAGGCGGTCATGAGCGTACTGGACGGCATCGCAAACCTTGAGGAAAACATCGATGCGCTGATCCAGCGATCGGCCAGAACGATCGCACCAGGTATCGATGCGCTCCCCATCGACGAATTCCATGGCAAGGAAGGGCGAGCCATCAGCCATTCGTCCACCGTCGATCAGATGGGCGATGTTCGGATGATTGAGGGTAGCGAGAATCCGCCGCTCCTCGAAGAATCGCCCACGCGCATCCTCGCCAAAGCTCTGGGTGAAATGCAGGAGCTTGAGAGCCACCATCTGACGAACTTCGCCTGGCGTTCCTGCATCGAGCGTGCGTTCGGCCAGATAGACCACGCCCATGCCGCCCTCGCCCAGCGGACGCACGAGCCGGTAGCCCGCCGGCATGATGGCGTCCGCGTCGCCGCGCAAGCTGTCCGGAAGCGCCCCGGACCGGGTCGGCTCCGCGGATTCCGCTGCATCGATGATCCAGTTCGCCTCGGCACGGAGGGCAACATCGTCGCCACAATGCACCGCCAGGTAAGTATCGCGATGCGCGGGGGCGACATCGAGAGCCGCCAGCGCAATCGGCTTGGCGCGCACGTAGAGTCGTCGACGGTCCTCGTTCATCCCCCTCCCCCAGCGACGGGACTCACCGCCGCGCAGGGAGAGTATAAAGCCTAATCGTCGTTGCCCCAGCGACCCACCAGATCACTCAACCCGGTAGCCGAAAACGACCAACAGCACCTCCTCCGCGACCACGAAATCCACAACGATGAGCCGTCGCGAAATTTGCAGCAAGCCGCCGCTTCTTTACGCGCAATGAGCGCGACTGGATCCTCCTGGTTCTCGTCGGTGGCGTATCAAGTTGCTGTCGCAGAACATCCCCGATGCGGCGCTGGATCGTGCCCTCCATGCGGCCGGTGTCGAGTCGGACGAACGCGTCGCCGCCGCGCGGCTCGAGCCGAATGGAAAAATTACCGTGGTAAAGCAGAGCTAAGGCAATGCCGGTCAAATACGCAACAAAAAAGTTGCGCTTCAGGCAGAGCCGTAGCACACTCATACGAAACCAGGAGGTTGCATATGAACGACCGTATCGAGAAGCGCATCGAACTGAATGCCCCGGCTTCAAGGGTGTGGCGTGCCCTGACCGACCACCGTGAATTCGGTAAGTGGTTTTGCGTGAAGATCCAGCAGCCGTTCGAGCTGGGCAAAGAAGCCATCGGCCAAATCACTTACCCGGGCTACGAGCATTTAACCTGGCGGGCAGTCGTACAGAGGATGGAGCCGGAACGCCTGTTCTCGTTCACCTGGCATCCCTACGCTGTCGACCCCGACGTGGACTTCTCGGACGAGACGCCAACACTGGTCGAATTTCGGCTGGAGCCTGTGGGTGACCGGACGGTGCTCACTCTCACCGAGTCCGGCTTCGATAAGATACCCGCCTCACGTCGTGCGGAAGCGTTCCGCATGAATGACGGAGGCTGGACCCAGCAGATGCAGAACATCCAGCGCCATATCGAAACCACTCATGCCGGTTAGCGTACAAGCCCGACTGGCCAGGCGGTTGCCAGCAGCCGCCACCGTGTTTGCCGCACTGGGCGACCCCACCCGGCTCGCCCTGGTCATCCGTTTGTGCGATGGATCGCGACTATCCATCACGCAACTGACCGACGGCGTTCCGCTGACCCGTCAGGCCATCAGCAAACATCTGCGCGTGCTGGAAGACGCGAACGTCGTGAGCAGCCAACGATCGGGGCGCGAAAGTCTGTATGTGCTCAATCCTGGGCCCGTCAACGATATCCGCAACTACATCGAACTCGTTTCCGACCAGTGGGACCAGGCGCTCTCACGCCTTAAGTCATTCGTGGAAAAATAGACAGGGGTCAGCAGCCGACGATGCGATCGTTGCGTACGGTGAGCGCACCCTGCTCTACCCCTCGGGCCGCAAGGTCCGCCGGGACGGCATGTCGATTCAGGGTGAGCCAGTTCGTCGCACTCATGAATCCCCACCTGCGAGAGGAACCATGAACTCACCCGTACCCCTTACCGACGCCGCACCGAACGCCCCCGACCGACGCTGGCTAGCCCTGGTCGTGCTGTGTCTGGGCGTGCTGATGATCGTGCTGGACACGACTATCGTAAACGTCGCGCTGCCCTCGATCAAAACCGACCTGGCCTTTGCCGACTCCAGCCTGGCCTGGGTGGTTAATGCCTACATGCTGACCTTCGGCGGCTTCCTGCTGCTGGGCGGCCGCCTCGGCGACCTGTATGGCCATCGGCGCCTGTTCCTGCTGGGCATCGCGCTGTTCACCCTAGCCTCGCTGGCCTGCGGCCTGGCCAATGGCCAGATGGCGCTGGTGGTGGCGCGCGCGGTGCAGGGTCTGGGCGGGGCGGTGGTTACTTCGGTGGCGCTGTCACTGATCATGGATTTGTTTACCGAGGCCGGCGAACGGGCCAAGGCCATGGGCGTCTACGGTTTCGTTTGTGCCGGCGGCGGCAGCGTGGGCGCGATGCTCGGCGGCGTGCTGACCAGCACGTTGAGCTGGCACTGGATCTTCCTGGTCAACCTGCCTATCGGCATCGCGGTGATGGTGCTGTCGCTGCGCGTGCTGCCGGCCGCGCTCAACCGGCATGTGTCGCGCCACCTGGACGTGCTGGGCGCGGTCAGCGTGACCTGCGCACTGATGCTGGCGGTGTACGCCATCGTCAACGGTAACGAGCGCGGCTGGACGTCCGCTCGCACGCTGGGCGAGCTGGCGGTGGCGCTGATCCTGTTCGCGGTGTTCCTGGCGATCGAGCTGCGGGTCAGGGTGCCGCTGGTGCCGCTGCGGCTGTTTCGCCTGCGCAACCTGTCCGTGTCTAACGCAATCGCCGTGCTGTGGGCGGCGTCGATGTTCGCCTGGTTCTTCCTGTCGGCGCTGTATATGCAACTGGTGCTCGGCTACAAGCCGATGCAGGTGGGCCTGGCCTTCTTGCCGGCCAACCTGATCATGGCAGTGTTCTCGCTGGGCATCTCGGCGCGCATGGTGATGCGCTTCGGCATCCGCGGCCCGCTGATGGCCGGGCTGGCGCTGGCGGTGGCGGGTCTGTTGCTGTTTGCGCGTGCGCCGGTGGACGGGCACTTCGCGATAGACATCCTGCCCGGCATGCTGCTGCTCGGTCTGGGTGCCGGCACCGCTTTCAACCCGATGCTGCTGGCCGCGATGAACGACGTCGCGCCCAGCGAGTCGGGCCTGGCCTCGGGCGTGGTCAACACTTCGTTCATGATGGGCGGCGCGCTGGGCCTGGCCATCCTCGCCAGCGTGGCGGTGTCGCAGACCCATGCGATGCAGCTGGCCGGCGGCGATACATTGGCGGCGCTCAACGCGGGCTACCAGATGGCGTTCCTGTTCGGTGCCTGCTTTTCGCTGGCGGGCATCGGCCTTGCGCTATTGCTGCGCACCAGCATGCCGCAGACCGAAAGAGCGGCGCCGCCCGTACATTGAGCGCCGACTAAGCCATCCAACTTAATTTAGATAGTAATTTGTGTCGAGCTCAATCCGGAGAGTGCAGATGGCAAGCGCAACAAGATCCACCGAGCCTGCGACCTCTACTGGAAAGGCGCTCGGTTCGCCACCCCGCCTTTTCGTGATCTGGATCGTCCTTGTGACCTTGGTTGCGCTAGGCGGCGTGATCGCTGTCCTTGCGATCGGCGGTCGCCCCGACCCATCCGCATTGCGAGCCGCCGCCCCATTGCTGGATGGCGCATGGCGATTCCACATCGGCGACGATCCGCACTGGGCCGATGCCGACGTTGACGACAGCGACTGGGAAACGATGGACCTGACCGCACCGGCAAGCAGCCATGATGGCGACGTCGGTCTGCCGAACTATATCGGGGGATGGATGGCGCACGGCCACCCCGGTTATCAGGGATATGCCTGGTATCGACGCACGGTGACGGTACCGGCGGGAAACCATGCGTGGGATGTCCTGGGTCCTACCGCCGTCGACGACGGTTACGAGTTGTACTGGAACGGCGTACGGCTGGGCGGATCGGGGCGGCTTGGCGCATCCCCCAGAGTCGTCGGCACGCGGCCGATGATTTTCGCGCTTCCCGCCGATGCGGCCGGTACCCGGGGGATACTGGCCATCCGCGCGTTCATGCAACCGGGCAACGACGCCAACGCCGATGGCGGTGGCATACACGTCGCGCCGACGCTGGCACCGCGTCCAGAGAGCCATGCGCTATACCACGTGCAATGGTGGCGCACGATCGCCGGCTACATCGTCGAAGTGATCGAGCCCCTTGCCATGTTTGCGCTCATCGGTTTGGCGCTTGCGGTTCGACCGCGCAGCAGCCACCCGAGCTTCATCGCGTTTGCCTGCATCGCGCTCGCGCTTTCGGCAGTGAAGCGCCTCGACAACGCGATTGTCTCGTGGACCGATCTGATGAGTCTGCCCACCTACGCCTGGTTATCGAAAGTACTCTGGATGCCCCTTAGCGTTGCCGCTTGGACGTATACCTGGAACCGTTGGAACACACGCTCCTCGCGAGCAATCGATGGAGCCACCCTGCTGCTTACCGTGGTAGGCATCGTAGGTGGTGCGATGCAGGTCATGGCGATGACTCATGTCTTTCGGCTCGGATTACTCGTGTTGCTTGCGCTGATTGCCGTGCGGATGGTTCGCGGTGGCCCGATGCGTATCATGGCGCTTGCCACGATGGCATTTATCCTGGTGGCGCAATTTGCAGGCGAGCTAGGCTCGATCGGCGTCCCGACCATCTGGTTTCCGTTTGGCATCGGCGTAACGCTTACGCAATACGCTTATGCGATTGCGATACCGCTTCTGGCTTTGTTGATCGTGCGAACCTTGCATTCGAAGAGCACACGATGATCGTCGCTGGGATTACAGAGCGCTAATGCGATACATCGCCGTCGCATGCGCAGGCAGGCGAACCTTGATTGATCCGTCGCCTTGTACCTGACGGTGTTGCCAGAGGTCGCGTACCAGATACCTGGACGATGTCTTCAGCCCTATTTCTTCAGCACCAACCGCCACGTCGTGTTCGACATCGGTTTCGTTGAATAATGCGATAGCGCGACTGCCGTCCTTGAGCAGCTTGACGATCACATGGATACCGCCCTCCTCGCGTATGCGTTTGCCTTGCACACCGAGCGGGTCCTGGTCCACGGCAATCACTTCCTTGTTCAGGAGAATTTCAAGAGCATCGGGCTTGATCTTGCGCAGATCCGTGCCGATCAGAAGCGGTGCTGCCATGATTGCCCACAGGCTGAAGTGGCTGCGGTATTCCACGTCGGTCATGCCGCCGTTGCCTACTTCGAGCATGTCCGGATCGTTCCAGTGTCCGGGACTGGCATAACCATCGAGCACGACGTTCTTCTTGAAGATATCCACCATCGACGAGTACTTGTCGGTGATGTCCCCTGTCGTGCGCCATGAGCTCGCTCCGACCTTTCGATCGCCTGCCCAGAGCCAGGGCTTGTTTTCGCCCCACTCGCAAACACTGTAGAAGATAGGTCGTCCGGTCGACCGCAGTGCATCGCCCATCGCCTGGTAACGTTGCTTCGCATCTACATTTTCGTTGTGGCAGTTATCGTATTTCAGATAATCCACACCGAAAGAAGCAAACAACGCAGCGTCCTGCTTCTCGTGACCCAGCCCGCCCGGGAAACCACGATTTTTCTCGTTGGGCTCGCATGTCGACAAGCCGGCACTCGAGTAAAGACCGAATTTGAGGCCGCGCGCATGGATATAGTCGGCCAGCGCCTTGATGCCGCCCGGAAAGCGCTCGGGATTCGCCTGCAAATTGCCGTCCTTGTCGCGCTGCCAGTTCGCCCAGCAATCGTCGATGTTGACGTAACGGTAGCCAGCGTCACGCAAGCCGAGGTCGACGAACTTGTCGGCAATTCCGCGAATCATGGCTTCGTTGAACTCGTCGCGGCAGTGTGTGGAATTCCAGTTATTGAATCCCATCTGCGGCGGAACCGCAGCGGGCTCCGCGGCATTCGCCGCTACCGAGAAGACAAGAACAGAAAGCAGCACTGTCCGGAACATTGCGAGCACTAAACCATTCACAGGTATGGATCCCCAAGATGATTCGAATACGTAGTCACTTCCATGGTTGGCCAGAACTAAGGAAAAAAATCTTGCGGGCTCCAGAGAAATTCAATTGTCGTACAAATATATCCCCGCCCGATACTTAGGTAATTTCGAATACGATTCAAGCTGCATAGCAACAATTGCACAAGGAAGATGCGTGGTGCCGATGGCACCGGCAGCGCACAAAGTGCGGACGCCTTTTTGCCGGACGTCGTCAACGTCATGGGCGTACAGATCGACGAGCGGCCGTAGTGGGAATGAGGCCTACGAGGCATTCGACTGAATTCCGCATCCATTCCGCACAATATCATCAAGCCCGCGGCACACCGGCTCACTACCGTGATGGGCTTTCACGGCGTCAAGCCACCAGGGAAGCTCATGAAGCCATCACTTGTCTTTGTCACGCTCCTGACTCTCGCCGGTGTCGTTACACCACCCGGCATCGAAGCATCGGAGAACGTACTGGTCGTCGTGGTCGCCTCCAGCGGCTCGATGAAGCAGACCCCCACGATTCAGGCTGTTCAGATGGCGTCGACCGTTGCCGCACTTCTCGGGCACGATTTCCATGAAGCCGTGCCCGAAGCGGCGCCGGCGGCCAACGCACTTCTTCCCACTCGTGGCGGATCGCCCACGAAAGACGCGGCTCCGTGAACGCCGTACCGTTCACTCGCCCATGGAGATCGACACCGGCTAAGTCGCGTCGCCGATTGCAGCGCGTCATCACCGTTATCCTCATCGGTCTGTACGTTTTCTGCGGTGCACTCGAAGCGCAAACACCGCCAGGTAACGAACCGGGAACACAGAAAGTTTTCCGCCAGGAATTCGGCCCGAACGCTTCGCTGTTCCGGCCTTCGCGCGACCCGGCCCGGGTCGCGAATGGACTCGCGCTGACGCCGCCCATGGGGTGGAACAGCTGGAACAAGTTTGCCTGCAAGATCGACGAGAGGTCCGTCCGCGCGGTGGCCGATGCCATGGCCACAAACGGCATGCGCGATGCAGGCTACCAGTATGTGGTAATCGACGATTGCTGGCAGGCCGACCGGGACAGCCATGGCGACATCACCGCGGACCCGGTGAAGTTTCCATCGGGGATCAAGGCGCTGGCCGAGTATGTCCATGCCAAAGGTCTGAAGTTTGGCATCTACTCGGATGCGGGAAGCAAGACCTGTGGAAGGCGGCTGGGTAGCCAGGGCCATGAGTACCAGGACGCAGCCACCTATGCCGCATGGGGTGTGGACTATCTCAAGTACGACTGGTGCTTTACCGGAACGCGGGACAGCGAAGAAGCGTACGCACTGATGGCCGACGCACTTCGCGCGACGGGCCGCGACATCGTCTTCTCGATCTGTAACTGGGGGATCAACCGGCCCACCTTCAACGACAAGTCGATGCCCTGGGAATGGGGCCAGGCCATCGGCAATCTGTGGCGCACGACCGAAGACATCTACGACACGTGGGCAGGTCGACGGGGTACCAGCCTGGGAATGGTCAACATTCTGGACCTGACCGAACCGCTACATGCCTATGCGGGTCCGGGGCACTGGAACGATCCGGATATGCTGGAGATCGGCAATGGCGGAATGAACGACGACGAGTACCGGTCGCAGTTCAGTCTCTGGGCCTTGATCGCCGCACCGCTCCTCGCGGGAAACGACATCGCCCATATGGACGAAGCCACCCGGACGATCCTGTTGAACCACGAGGTCATCGCGGTCGATCAGGATCGCCTGGGCATCGCGGGGCAGCGCGTGCGCGACGACGGCGACCTCGAAGTGTGGGCACGTCAACTCGATAAGGGCGAACGCGCCGTAGTGCTGTTCAATCGGAGCGAGGCACCCGCCGAAATCACGGCACATTGGAGCGACCTCGGCTATCCGGATGCGCTGAAACTCCAGGTTCGCGATCTTTGGGCGCATCGCACCCTCGGTACCGCCAAAGGCAGCTTCTCGGCAAAAGTACCTCCCCACGGCGTGGTGATGGTGCGGCTGACACTCTGAGGCCGTCAGAACGGCAATCGCAGTCCCATTCGGACACGTATCAAATTAGGTTCTTCACGCATTAGCGGGGACGGCTTGAGGTGTCTCGTCGAGCTTCGGTCGAGGACAGCCGCCTCACGGTCGTGGCTTGAGGAAGCCGCGACCGCAACCTCCGGAAGAGCCGTCGGCCACCGCCCTCGACGCGACTTGCGGAACCGAGCGCGGCGGGCGGAAAAGGCCCGAAGGGGGCGGACCAGGACGGTCCGCCGTTTTCGCTGAGGCAGGAGCCGAATCGAAAACCCCCGCCCGCCGCGCGGGCGCGACGGGGCGCAGCCATTAAGACACTAGCCGCGCAGCGGCTATCCCTTCCCGAGCGACGGTGGAGACGGAGCGTCGAGGGCGGTGGCCGACGGCTCGTCGCGAAGCGTCCCAGCGCGAACGCGAACGCGATGGCGAAGCCGAGCCCTCCCCGACCATGCGTGAAGAACCAATAATAATCCAGCGTCGATGCACTACCGAACGGCGGACAAATCAGCGTATCTGCCGAACGCATCGCTCCATCCAGAGAAACGAAGCCAACGCCGCGGTGGGTGCCTGCGCCCGTGTAGCGGCCACGGTATCCAGCAGTGCGAGCGCGGCTCTCTGATCGACCAGACCAAGATCGGCCAGAGCACAATCGCGCAACTGCGAGGCAATCGTTGCAGCCTGCCGGGAAATCAGATCGGGCAGTACCCGCGCAAAGGTTTCTTTGACGTAGCTACGAGGGAACACCTCGCTGCCCAGGCGCGCATGCAGGTACTGCCGCATGACCTCCCGGCCCTGCCGACTCTCTCGGGGAAGCCGGTGGCAAAAGGCTACGAGACCGGGATCGCTCAGTGGATTGACTGGCCACAAACCATGTCGCAGCAGATCGGGCGCCCGGCACGCATGAGCCAATAACGCAGTCGCCGGTACCGGACTGGCCGGCGCATCGAAACACCGCATGCTGCGGGCTGCGCTTAATGCCCGGGGCGTCAGAAGCCGCTCCGCGTAGTGCGTGGCTCCATTTTCCTTCCCCGGTTTCCCGCCGCCCTCTTCCTGCTTTTCATTGGCATAGCCTGGAAATAACTCATCTCCGCCAATGCCCGTGAAAAGCATATCGTGTCCCTGGACTCGCGCCGATTCCCATAAGGCTGTGCACGCTTCCAGGTAGTACTCCCAGTACAGTCCTCTTGTTTGATTCTTTTGCAGATCGAGATTTGGCGGAAACGCCGCGATTTCCACGGTCTCATCGGACAGGTCGAGCCGGCTGACTATCCATTGACGTCGTTGAATCTGAGATTGGCGAACGTCGCCATCCAATAAAATTCCCTTGCTCGCCATTTGTCCATGAAGTGCCGCTACAGCGCAGGCCACGGTGGCCGAGTCCATGCCACCGCTCAGTTCGATCGACACCCGATCCATCGCTATCGGCCGAACCGATACGACACGCTGCAAAAGTTCGCTGAATGCCTTCAACGCATCCTGACCTTCCGGCAAGGGTGACGGAGAGGTTTCTTCCATCGGCGCGGGATATCGATAACTCGCCTTGCCCGGCTCCACATAGAATGAGGCACGCTCCGTAAGCAGCGTGACGCCAACACATAGCTGCCGCGCCGAATAGACCGTATTCAGCGCAAGCCGATGACTTGCGATCTCCGCATCGATCGCCAGCGGCTCATTGACGAAATCCGCGAAATCCCAGGAAATGGTTACCTTGTCGTTGGCGGCCCGGCAATAAACCGGTACGGAACCGAGCACGCCGGTTCGCACTCTCATACGGCATCCCGCCTGCGCAACTTCGATCAATACATAATCGAGCGGCCACAGAAGGCACTCCTGGTAAAACCTGTGAAATTCCTCGGCATCCACATCTCTGCATGCAGGGACGTTGTCGGGTGGCACCGGGGCAAGGCGCTCCCTCACTGTTACGAACCACTGCCCTTCCGTCCGTACCAGCGCCGTTTCGAGCATAGGGTGCGCATAGGGAATGATCCGGCTCATTCCTAATGCGATGGAGCCATCTCTCCACTCCGCATCGAGCGAAAGATCGGACAAAGCAATATCGGCCTTGAGCATGATGATTTCTATCCATAAAAAAAACCGCCTCCCGGTAAGGAGGCGGTTTTACATCATTAATGAGCGACCTCAAGATGTGGCATTCAAATCCGGTTAGCCATCACCGCCGCCACGGCCACCGAAACCGCTGACATCCGTTGAGTCTATCGTTTTGGGAGCACGTTTTCCTGCCGTCATCTGAATCTGCAACGGCCCTTCCATGAGGATGCCGAAAGGATTAATCGTATTCTCTGTCTTTTCGTGCATCACAACATTTAGCTGATCCATGAACGCACTCCCTTAAGGTAGACATACCGCGACATAGCGGCGGGTTTACCGTATCACGGTTTTGAACCACGATACATACCCATTTAATGCCCCGCTCGCGATAGCCAATAATAGAAATTATTGGCAGTAGTACTGCGACAGCGTCATCGCGGAAGGCAGTGTGCCTGCTCAGCGAGCCATCGACACATCCTACCCAAACACGATACACCGCCAGCAAAGCTTGACGCCCTCATCGAGGGCTTTAGCTTCACGGGTGAGGGTTAGTTGTTCTTGGGTCCTGCCGTAGCTTATTTGCTGCCGCTATATTCATATTTCTTAAGGATCACCGAGGCTGCTACGCGCTCGGAAAAACAGCCATTATTCGGTTTCACGGTAACTTCCCAAGAAACTTCCACGTCAGTTTTCATCAACGCTGCCTGAAGGTCAGGAAAACTCACATCAAGCAAAATTTCCCTCACAATCTTCTCACCGGGATTAATTTTAACAGTCTCAATACCGGGCGAAATCAAGGGAATAATTTGCCTGAGACTTTCCTCGCCCGGTTTTGTGGCAGCGCGCATATGCAGCATGCCCGCGTCAAAATAGTACGGCTCCAGCACCATAAGGGTCGACGTGACGTTGACAATAGTAATCAACAACTTATGTTCTGAACCATTTTTCGCAACCGACGTTTGAACAGGCAAAACAGTACAAATTTCGCCAGTTTCCGCGCGTGCGGCACCAGCAGCTATCGTCGTACAGAGAAAAGCAACAATCAGTCGACAAACGCAATTCATCATAGCACCCATCTAGAGGACTCCTTGCTGCTGTCGTTGTTGCTCTTGTTGTCGTTGTTGCTCTTGTTGTTGCTGTTGTTGCTGTTGTTGCTGCTGAGTCGCAGCCTGATCAACAACTCCTTGGTTCGCGTCGCGGTATACGGTCATTTGCTGGACTCGGCGCTCAATAGCCGGCTTTTCATCCCGATTTCTGGTCTTACCCTTCTCGCTGTTCAAATAATCAACTTCCGTATTGGAAGCTCGCACTTCTGAAGCCGCCGCCTCGACTGGCTCAATAATGCCGATGCCCATCCCTGCCGGTGCATTACTGATTATTCCGCAAGTGTTATCGCAATTACCGTGAAAATCCGTTCGATGGGTGTCTTCATGGCGAGTTACGCCCTCAAGAACAACATGCCCCATGCCAGCCGTATTGCCTAGGTGCAATTGAATTCCGCCCTTTCCATCCGTGACGATTGTGTTGACGTTTTGACTTTGCAGCCGATACAAAGCATAGGTCGCTCGCCCGTCTGGATCGGTGAACTTGTACGGGTTATCGTTGGCGTACCAGTATCGATTGAAGTGTTCGCCTGGGCTTGTGTAAACCGTTACCTGATCAACCGACAGGAACCTCCCGGTCTCGGGGGCGAAATAACGCTGCTGCATGTAGATCAGACCCGAGTCCGGATCATCCACATGGCCCGTATACCCCGGCCCGGATTGCGGAGTACCCATCACCTGCTCGCCGTAAGGCCGGCGATCCGAGCCAGTCAGAATGTTGCCCGCCTCATCAGCGGTGGCTAGCACGGTACCCTGCGGATCGGTGTAATAGTAGGTGACTTTCTCTTCAGTCGCCTGCACTGCTGGCACGGCTATCGAGACCAAGAGCACAGCCAAGAACATCAGTGGGGCGCACCGCCACCGGACCCTCCAGACCGAACGTACATCAAAGACGACCGCATCACACATCTTCATGAATTGCTCCGTCAACCTTAAGCTACTCAGCTGTGACTTGTCGGCGCTAGATGTACTAACCGTATCCGCTTGCCTGGAAGCGAAAGTCGATCATTTCCCACTCGGCGTAGACGCGGTCAGAAAGAAAGGCATTGCCTAGGCAACGACAACGCTTCAGCCCCCTTAAACGCGTCGCATGTTGTCATTTGCAGATGGATTGTGCCGTGAAGAGACGACAGCGTCTGTAGGTGAACACCTACATGATCGATGCCCTGGATGCCCCCATCACTCCTCTGCAACCAAGCCCTTAGTCGCGGTTTGGCGAAGCAATAAAGAGTCGGCGTGACGGCTTGAACCCCGGTTACTTGTGATCGAACGGTTAACGATGACCGAACTCACCCACCCCGATTGCCGACATATCTACGATCAAAGACCTGATCCGCTCCCGATCGACCGGTGTCGCCGGGTTGTACACGATCATCTGAAGATCCGGCCTTCCGTCGACCGCGAATGCGGAATATTCGAGTGCAATTTGTCCGAGCACGGGATGGCGCAGGTGCTTCACCCCTTCGCCGTAGGTTCGCACGTCACTGTCTCGCCACATGGCGGCGAACTCGGGACTCGAACGACACAATTCGTCGACGAGCGGTTGCACCTCGGCCGCCGCGCCGGCGCGCGCGGCATCGATCCGGAAGGCACCCACCACGAAGCGGGCCACGCTTTCCCAATCGAATTGCGCGGCGCGAACGCGGGGATCGCAGAAGATCATGCGCAGGACGTTGCGCTGCTCCGGTGGCAGGGAGCCGTAGTCGGTGAGCACGGCCGCGGCCGCGTCGTTCCAGGCAACTACGTTCCAAGTCGCCGTCCTGACAATCGCCGGGCTGTAGGCAAGTGCGTCGAGCAGGCGCTGCAGGCGCGGCGTAATCGTGTCGCCACCGCGATATCGGACTTCGGGCGAACGGCCGAGGCCGAGCAGAAACAGATGTTCGCGCTCCACCTCGGTCAGCGTCAGCGCTTTCGCGATGCGGTCCAGCACGTCCGCTGACGGGTTGCCGCCGCGACCCTGCTCCAGCCACGTGTACCAGGTCGTGCTGATGTTGGCGAGCTGCGCTACTTCTTCCCGGCGAAGCCCGGCTGTCCGCCGCCGGCTACCGGAGAAACCGAAAGACGCGGGATCCAGCTTCGTGCGCCTGTTCTTCAGATAGTCGCCGAGCCGACTGTCGTTCGCGTGAGTCATGCGCAACCTATTAGAAGATATACCGGGATAATGTCACCTCTTTAACAGGATGATCCTAAACGATACGTTGCTCTCCATCCATTGGGAGAACATCGCATGCGCGTCTTCGTCACGGGAGCCACCGGCTTCGTTGGTTCCGCTGTTGTCCGCGAACTGCTCGCGAACGGTCATCAGGTGCTGGGCCTCGCCCGCTCGAACGAAGGAGCGGCCGCACTCGCCGCAGCCGGCGCCGAGGCGATCCATGGGTCGCTCGGCGACCTCGACAGTCTGCGCCGGGGCGCGGCAGCGGCCGATGGGGTAATTCACACTGCCTTCAATCACGATTTCTCCCGGTTTGCGCAGAATGCGCAGGACGACAGGCAGGCCATCGAGGTGCTCGGCAGCGTACTCGAAGGCAGCGAGCGCCCGTTGCTCGTCACGTCCGGCACGGCATTCCTGGCCAACGGTCGCACCGCCACGGAAGCGGACCGTCCTCCTCCTCCGGGCGGCGACTATCCTCGCGCGTCGGAGGCAGCTGCCGAGGCCGTTGCCGCACGCGGTGTGCTGGCGACCTCCGTTCGCTTGCCGCCTTCGGTCCATGGTCAGGGCGATCACGGATTTGTCCCCATCCTCATCCGCCTTGCGCGTGAAAAAGGTGTATCGGCCTATGTGGGCGACGGTCTGAACCGGTGGCCCGCCGTGCATCGCCTCGATGCTGCACGCGTCTTCCGGCTCGCGTTGGAGCGCGGCGCCGTCGATGGCCCGTATCACGCTATCGCCGAGGAAGGCGTGCCGTTCAAGGCCATCGCCGAGGTGATTGGCCGCCGGCTCGGCATCCCCGTCATCGCTAAATCCGGCGACGAGGCGGCAGAACACTTCGGCTGGTTCACCCTGTTCGCCAGCGCGAACCTGCCGACCTCAAGCGTACAGACCCGCGCCACGCTGGACTGGACGCCGACCGGCCCCGACCTTCTCATCGATATCGAGGGTCGGCAGGGATTCGCCCAAAAACCGGCAATTCACCTCCTAAGCCATAGATCAATATAGATTTTCTGACTCGCTCCGAAGCTCTTTTCCTACGCTCTGGCATCTTCTGTCCGTGCGGCGGCTGCCGCGTCCTCGGCTTCTCTGAGAATCCGCCGCGCAAAGTCGATGGGTGTCACTTCTCTAGTGGTGTCGACGGTGTAGTCGCCGAAACGGTTGATATGTGCCGTTCGATACGGCGATAGCCCGGCAAGCACCTCGGGACTGATGTCGATCCCCTCATCCCGCAGTTCGGCCAGTACGCGAGACATCTGCTCGACGTTGTGGAGGATCACGAGATTAGCGACCAGATGGTTGTAGCCCACGATCTTTTGCTGCTCGTGTAGGATGTTCTCGGCGATGATCCCCTGCCCGCCGAAGAAGACCCACTTGGTGAAATTATTGAATTCTTCGCTTTTATTGGTTGCCGCGTGGATGGTCTTGCGCACGTCCACATCATCGATATAGCGCAGAAGAAACAGAGTTCGGATAACCCGGCCGAGTTCCTTGAAAGCGAAGTACAGTTTGTTCTTGCGGCTGTAGTTGCCCAGGCGCCGTAGGATGGTCGAGGCGGAAATCCTGCCGGTCTTGATCGATACTGCGACACGCAGCATGTCGTGCAGATGAGTCTCGATCAAATTCCAGTCGATGCTTCCCTCGCCAAAAAGAGACTGGATGTGTGGATACGACGCTTGGACGTCGGGCTTGGAAAGGGACAGGTCCTTGATATTGCGGATGCGAGGCATGAGATCGATGCCGAGCAAATGAGCGAGCCCAAAGACAGGGAAATTTTGTGCTTGCGTGTCGCCGTGGACGGTATCCGGGCGGATATCGGAACGGTTTTCGATCAGGCCGTCGAGAATGTAGATCGCCTCGTAGGCGCCGCATGGAATGAAGCGGCTGAACAGTGCAATGTATTTGTCGGACACGTGGTAGTAACCGATGCCGCCGTAGCCACCGTAGCGGATGTGGTATTCGGATAGCAGGTTTTGCTCATAGACGCTCCACTTGGTGCCGTCGGCCGACGCCGATTTACCGCTCCCCCAGTAACCGGGCAGCTCGAACCTATTGTAGAGATTGACCGTGTCGACGGTGGCGCGTTCGAGCGTGTCATCCGTGACGTACTTGAGATTCAGCCATGCCATCTGGCGGCGACTGAAGCCGCGGACCGATCGCACGGTTTGCGTGGGCCCCAGGTTGCAGCCGTAGCAAAATAGTGTAGTCACCACGCGATGATGCAGATCGCGAACGCGCGGACTGGTTCCAGCAAGGGGTTTAAAATGCTTGGACAGATCGACCCAGCTGGTCGCATCGACCAGCACATCGACAATGCTTGTCTCGGGGAGTCGTTCGGTGATGAGGTGATCCACCAGGGCGATCGCCCTGGACAACTCGGTGCGTTGCAGTTTCTTGAGGATCAGTCGCCCATCGACGATATCGGCGTCGACGTTTTTTGGAAAACGCGCGTTGACCTCCTGGCACTTCGTTCGCAATTGATCACGCAGCCCGCTAACAAATGCGTGGGGATCCGTTGCGATGCCGGAGACTTCACCATAGCTAGCCAGTTCGTCCTGAAACGTCGCCTCGTCGACGAGTTCCTCGCGATAGTCGTCATACCGCTCGCCGCCGGGAACGAAGAGATCGCCCGATTTCAGCTCGTCCTTGATCTGGAACAGCACAGCCAGCTCGAAGTAGCGGCGCTGCATCCAGCCGGCCTTGTCAGCGCCCCACGCCTTGGGAAACACGTGTCGGCGCCAGTTGGCGGACAACCAGCCAAAATCGCTGCCCGCGTGCAGTCCCAGCGACGCCACGTCCACTACGTCCCGGCGCTGGTTACGCAACCGATCCAGCGCCTTGATCAAGCGGTCCATGGTCGGATCCTGCGATGACGTGTGCAGATCCATGACCTCGATGCAATTGAGCAGCAGTGCGCGTTGACCGGCGTAAGGCTTGGTAAGGAACGGCAGGAAATTCTTGCCGGCATAGGCCATGTGTTCTTCGCATTCGGCAAGCGTCTGCGCGAGATCCGGGATCACGTCGCCAATGGCATAAAGACGCTGGCTGTCCGTACCATCGACCTGGTAGGCCTGTAAAATGTCTTTCAACTGCGCGACCAGACTGTCGGTTCGCTTGATGTGTTCGACCTGATAGGTCATCAAGTTTTTTTGGGCCGTATTCTCTAGATTCTGCATCAGTCGAATAAACAGGTCTGCCGCGTCGTCCAGCGTCTTGCCGTGTTGCGAACGAATAAAGATGGCGGCCAAGGCATAGCGTTTCATCGGCTTCAGTTCGGCTAGGTCCCCCGCGTCCAGCGCCCGCGCCATGGCGCGGAAATACTTGAGCTTGGGCACCGGAACATCGATTGCCGGAATCATCTCCCCCAGCTTTTGCAAACGATCGATGTGCTGCAGGTAGAAGCGAACCTCCTTGTTCCCCGGGCGCTTGGGCTCGCGCTTCAATGCCTGCCAGCCACTATGCGTCTGTCCAGGTGCGACGGTCAGGAGCTCGTCAATCTTCTTGCGCGCCGACGGCGGCAGCGATCCGCTGATGCGCTCGAAATGGGCTTCGTGCACGACCTCGCGCGCGCCGGCAGCCATCTCGTCGAGCGTGCGAAAAGCCGGTAGCTCATAACGATGATGATAAAGCTCTTCCACCATCACGTTAATGATGTCGGGCAACAGGTGTTTGGTTTGCGCCGCATTCTCTGCGATCGCGCGCAGCCAGAGCCGCCCTGGCTCGCCGAGCGGCCGCACATTCACATAGCTTCGTACTTGTGCGATGTGCTCGCGCTTCATGCGTGACGCATCGTAATCGTCGAGGTCCTTGGACGTGAAGGTACGCCGATAGCCCATGGCATCGGCCACATGCCGCACGATCCGTTCCGGGATCTCGCTCAGTGCCCCAAACTGGCCTCGGCGCGGAAGGGCCTTCAAGTGCAACATCACGGCTAGGCGGATGGTGGGCTGTTTGCTCAATCCGTGGATAAAGGCTATGTCGTCCGCCGAGGGCGTGTAGTGCAGTTCCAGCTCGCGGGCATTGGGGTCGGAAGGGAGTCGGGGGTACGCGGTTTCATGGGGCGCTGTCATGCGTCTTCAGTCTCCGGTTTCGTGGGTCAGGCGCCGTGCTAATTCCAGTGACGTTCGCCGCCTTCATCGTGAAGCGATGCGTCAAGCTGGTGATCGTGGTTCTCCGCTATGCGATAGAGATCATTGATCAATGACGAAGCGATTTCGTCCAAAATGATGTCGTCGATGGCTTCCATAGTTAGCCGGTAGCGCGTGCGCTCTTCGTTGAGCGCGATGGCCTGATGAGCCGATAGGCAGATTGTTTCGATCGTCTGTCTAGCTTTCGCCACGCTCCGACCTTTGCGTCGTGGCGTCAGACGCAGCACGAGGATCAAAACGACGGTGGGAGAAGCCATCGGTGGCGGTAGCGCAATCTGCAGGGGTGGCACCGTAGTTATCGGCGGTAGCGTCGCCAGTGCGGCTTCAATGCGTTGCTGGCCAAATGCATCTGGAGCGTCGATGTAACGCATCGCCGATTGCGCGTCTTTCCAGCCGACGTACTCCATGAGCGATTTAACGTCCCAGCCATTGCCGCTGGCCCAACCGGCGAAGCCACGGCGCAGCGAATGGCTGCTATAACTATTCGCCGAGGCCATACCCGACTTCGTAAAGACACGGCGAAGCACGCCGATCAGGCTATTGGCGTGAAGCGCCCGCGGCCGAACGACACCCCATCGGTCGATCGCACGAAAGAGCGATCCCTCGGTGAGCGCGGCCGCGTCGATCCACGCCTGCACCGCGGCCACCGGACACAGTCGACTGAGCGCCGGTACGCGGTACGTGGTGCCGGCGGCCTGGCGGTCGCCCTTGCTGCGCGGGAGGTAGAGCGTGAATCCCTCCCCAGGAACCAGACAGATATCGACGATCCGGATCCGTAGCAACTCATCACCGCGGAAGCCCCGCCAAAAGCCCAGGAAAATGAGCGCGCGATCACGGTGCAGGCGCAGCGCGGCCGCCTTGTCGCCGCGTTGGTCCGCGGCTTCGATGGCGGCGGAAAACCAGTGATCGAGATGCGTTAGATCGTGCAACTGAAGGGGTTCGGCCTGCTTCTCCCGCACCGCATGCACGGTCCGGATGCCCTTGAGGGTCTGGCGCACGATCGGGGCGCGGGTCGGGTCGGCGAAACCGTGGTCGGCATGCCAGTGTGCCAGGGCGGCCAAACGGCTCTTCAGCGTATTGATCGACTGCGTTGCCCCGTACGTCGCCAGATACTCCGCCACGCGTTGCGGCGTCGCGGGAAGCAGGCCACCCCATGTGACCTCGTAGTGACGGATGCCGGCAGCATAGCTGCGCTGGGTATTCACGCGCTGACCCGCCTCCACATAGTCGCCAACCGACCGCGACGCGGCCTGAAGAGGCGACGTCAGAGGGGTGGGTGCACCGGGGGGATGGGAAGAATCGTCGGCCATGCCGTGAACGAACGCCATATATTCTCTTGGGATCGACCATAGCCGATGGCGCCGTGCACCGAAACCTTCGAATTCCGGGAGCAGGTCCTGACTTCACCGGATTTTAAGAATTGCTTAAGCCGGAACGGCAAGACTGCACGGCATCACCCATGCCATTTTTTTTCGAGCGCCTTGGCCGGCCCTGCCGTCGGGCGCTCGCACATCAGGAGCGATGACCGCGCATCTTCGACCGCTCACCTTGAGTACGTACGAATGAGTCAGTCACCCGATACCCGAGACCACGCTTCACTGCGACGCACGGTATTTACCGTGGCGCTACTTAACCTTACCTATTTCGGGATCGAATTTGCCGTGGCCCTTGGCATCGGTTCCGTATCGTTGTTCGCCGACAGCGTAGATTTTCTGGAAGACGCCTCGGTCAACCTGTTGATATGGGTGGCCTTCGCTTGGTCTGTCAAAGCGCGGGCTCGGGTCGGCATGGGATTGGCCGGCATCTTGCTCATACCAGCCTTGGCCACACTGGGGGCGGCCTGGAGCAAATTCCAAGCTCCGGTTCCTCCTTCGGCGATTCCGCTGTCGATCACCGCGTTGGGTGCGCTCATCGTCAACCTCTCATGCGCCTTGATGCTGACGCGCTATCGATCGCATCGAGGCAGCCTGACGCGCGCCGCTTTTCTCTCCGCCCGTAACGACGCGTTCGCCAACATGGCGATCATCCTTGCCGCTGTGATGACGAGCCTCAGCCATTCGATATGGCCCGACCTCGTCGTGGGTCTTGGCATCATGGTGCTGAATGCCGATGCCGCACGCGAGGTATGGGAGGCAGCGCGGGACGAACACCGCACGGCCGTGGTGGCGGAGTCCTGACACCATGCACGAGCCGATCTTGCAAAGTACCGTGACCGGTCCAGCCTGTGGCCACTATTCAACCGAAACAATGCCCACCAACGCCTGCTGGTTTTTCTATGGCTGCCCGGACTGTGGCGAACTGCTGCGTCCCCATCCTGGCGACTGTTGCCTGTTCTGTTCGTATGGAACCGTGCCGTGTCCGCCAAAGCAGCAGGAACGATCCTGCTGCGGTTAATTTCTCATTGCACGCGTGCTAACAGCAGCTCTAATTACAAACAAGAACGCCGCCGCCTTTTTCGACGCATGTCGCCTCCCTTCCTACCGTCACGGTCGGATGGGCAATCCCGTAGAGGTCAAGATTGCGAACGAAATTGTAGAAGTCGATCGATGGCGTGGGAAAATAGTACGACGCGCGTGTCGCCGGGGGGATCCCAGCAATCGCCCGTCGATTTTCGGGAATCACATTTCCGCTGCAGTCGTACGCCGTGCCTGCTGCGGGTAGGTAGCTATCCTGGCTACCGTCATACGCATATCCCCGCTTACTACCGTCATGAAATGTCACGGTTATGCGTAACGACCAGTTGGGCATCTTTATCGATGAGTTGGTGAGTCCTGCCATAACCCAGCCCATCGTGTTGTAGAGCTGGTTGACATAGACAGCGGGGCTTGCCCGCCAACTGTTCACGGCGGAGTTCAAATTGGCGATAGCGGCCGCAGCGTACGATGCATTGGTAACGGTGTCGTAGGCATTGAGGAAACCGTCGTCGGTAGGGCCATTCGGACTACCTGCCGGACACGAGCCTGAACTCTGTAGGGCGACACCCGGAACGGCTTGAGGCCATATGCCGTTAGGTGGTCCCATCACCCACCCGGAAGGGCTTTGATAGCTCTCCAGATACACCGCATAGGTACCATGGTTTGCGGCATACATATTTTTGACCGCCGTCACATAGGTCTGCGTTCCCGCGTCTACCCCGAGGTCCGTGAGTGAGGCGCCTCCAGTCACACGCTCCACGCCGTAGTGCCACACGAGACCGTTGACATAGTCGACGACCCACCACTCTCCTGAATAGTTGCTCGTATTCATGGCATTTTGAAAACGCGAAGGGCAGGCAGCGCCATAAGTGTCGCAATTATAAATCTGCTGTGCGATCGCGGCCGGCCGAATTTGTATATCGGAGTCGCTCGAAATCTCCGCGTTCTGAGCAAGAGCCGCCCCTGCAAAAACGATCAACGATGCGGCGCAAAGAAATTTGGCAGTACCTTTTTTCCGGTTGAGCATGACCCACTCCTATGGCGTAGCTGTCGATCTTGAGGTATAGCGTCGAAGGACCATAGATCGAGCTTTCCAAATGTCATGCACTTAAACGGCAAATGAGAGGGAGTCATGGCCCAATTTGATACATGGACGTTATCGTCCTCGCTCGCCATGCGACGACCTTGGTGACATAACGCCCATGGCGTGCGTCAGGCAATCACGTAGCACTGGTAACAACGGAGATTGTCGATTAGCGTGGTGAAAACTCGTCGAGGAGCAGGCCATGGGCCGTCAAAATGAGGTTCTCGAAGCATCGATGCGTCTGATCGTTGTGACCTTCGCTACTGTCTTGCTGTTTGGGTGTGCCGAACAGCCGCCGCCCGTGGAGAATGCGCCGGGCTTTCTTGCCGGACTTGTGCACGGTTACCTGGCACTCCTCGGATTGATCGCGAGCGTCGTCATGGACGTGCGCATGTATGCATACCCCAATTCCGGGGTTGGGTATGATCTCGGTTTCTTTCTTGGGATCGCATCCTTCTTGGGCGGTGGCGGCTTGCTCTTGCGGAGCGACGGGACCTATTCATGGAGGCGTGCGCGTTCTTGGTGGAGCGGACGCTTTTTCAACAGATAGCGCGTGCTGTCTTTTTTACGCATCCATCGCGATGGTGGCCTTCAGATAAGAAGACTGCTCGGCGGTCGCCATGTCCAGCTTGAACGGTAGACGAGGTCTAACCGCTAGGACAAGGGAGAGCTTTCGTCTCCATCCGGCCAAAGAAGCACCAACGCGTCCTTGGCGGCCCTCCGTCGCGCCGGGCCTTCTATTAGCGCCGTCATAGCGACCCTTAACTTCGACTTTTCCGATATGCATATTCGGCAGAATTGCTCCACGAGTGCCTTGCGCATGCGATGGTGGGGCTTCACAGAATGTCGTTAGACGCACGGCAAATGATTTAGGGGAAGGCGTGAACGGAAGCACGACGCACTGGATGGCTTGGGGGCAACACGTCGCCATCGCAGCCGCCTATGCTGCCTGTTACGAAGTCACCCGCCACGTTACCTTTTCCCATTGGGTGCTTACCGCAGGTCTGCGTCTGAGTTGCCTTCTTCTCATGCCCGTCCGCTACTGGCCCGCCCTGGCCCTCGGCGAAGTGCTTCCAATGGCCGAGAACGCCATTCTTTGCATCCCGCAGTTTGGTGCCGCTTGGGCCGTATCCGCCTCTGTGCCGATGATCGTTCTGTGCATGGGTTGCGTGAAGCCTATCCGTCAGCGGTGGGCGCTGCATGCGCCGGATGGACGTCTTCGCATGGGTATGGTCTTGAGCGCCACCCTGGTCTGTGCCGTGCTGACCGCGATCAAAGCCTCGGTCACCCTAATGACGGCTCTGCTGAATTCGCCGGGCGCTTGGCCAGAGATCTCCGTATACGTCTATTTTTGGGCGTGGCTGCTAGGCGCTTACCTCGGCGCTCTGACGCTGACACCCACGATATTGGCCCTGCACGAACGCGTCTTGGCACATGGTCGCCCGACAATCGCCGCCACGTGGCGGAGTCCGCTACTCCGCGACACGCTTACGTGGGCACTTCCGGTACTGACGGGGCTGGCATGGTGCGCGCTCACGACTGACGATGATGTAGCGCGTCACGCAGCGCGGATCGCGATGCTGCTGCCCGTCCTCGCGATGGCTTGGCGGCACGGTTGGCACGGCAGTGCGATCGGCGGCATGGTCGCTAGTGTTGCTCTGGCGGCCACGGGCAAGGTTTTGCTCGATCCTGCGATGGTTCAGTGCCAGGTTGTCCTGGCCCTCGTTATTTCCGGCACCCTGTTATTCGGGGCGCGGGCCCCTCGTTTTGCTGCCCAATCTCCCGCCTCGGCGCCGCGAGACCGGTGACGAGCCATATAGGCGCATCACCGGTCCTTTGCGAGTTACGGTCCCGGCGTGCTGCATTCCGCGGGGTTTTTACAGTCTCCCGGAACCGCCATAAGACGGACGGCACCGCCGGGCTGCGGAGCGGCGAATACCTGGATGCCATGTCCCCTGTAGACCGTCTCCCCGGTTCCGCTAGCAGGTGGCGGCAACGGTTCGTCCGGCGTCGCCAGGTTCGCCGCGTCGGTGCCGATCGGCAGACCCACGAGACTATAAGGAGTGCGAGCGAACGCACCGCGCACAACGCCGTTCGCATCATTGATCTGGATGTAACGCGTAGCTCCACGCTCGAAAACATACACATGCCAGTTCGGACTTGAGCTTACGTCGGAAGCGTTCGGCCAAGACGCACCGAGGCCGGTGGTCGGCGGGGGAGCGGCCAAGGCCGAGCCGCCGCCAAGCAATGAGGCGAAGACAAGGGAGGTGAGGGCACGACGGGCGGGCGATCGCATGGTAGCTCCGAGCTTAGGATGGGAGCGGCTAGCGTAGCGAGAGTTCTGCCGGTATATACAGAGACATCGCGACCACGTTCGTCGGCGTCGGTCGACAGGCCGGTCAGCTTGCCAGAGTGCGGGCCAGGATAATCATGCTCGGCGGATCAGTAATGAGCATAAATGACGAATAAATAAGCTGTTTCGTTGCTTATTTTATACCGTCGGGGGATGGGCGTGCGCTGGGAGAAGCCGTATTTAACTTGCGGTTGAAAGTCACGTTATTGCAAGGAGGGCCAGCTCGAGAATGTAGCGAGTCTTGCACTGCCAGAGGTGAAACGCATCTTCGTCGCTTTAGCCATGGTCATCCGAATCGAATTGACATCGTTCCCGACGACCAGACAAACCGTATTGCCCATTGAACGGAGATATGCACTTCAAGGTTTCTTCCGACGCCGCCAAGAATGAATTTCCCTGGTCAAGGCGGGATCATCCTTCAAACGATCGATTGCCTCTTTGGCAAGTGGGTCTCGACTACGTCTCAACGCGCGCAGCAGCAAGACCCGCGAATCGCCGAGACTCTGATCCGACAAGAGATTGATCATCTCCGGCAACTTCGTTTTGGGCATGCTAGATGACAAAGCGACGGCAAGGCCGTCCTCTGGTTGGCCCTGCTCGGCGGGATTTGTGGGAGGAAGCGCCCTGTACAGGCGAGCAAACAAGTCCCAATACGGATGGGCTTCCCGCATCGCCATGCTTCGGCTGATCGCTTCCTGTGTGAGCTGCGAATACGGCCGCTGTAGATGCATGGCGAGAATCGGGAGAACATGGACATAGTTGTTGGGTCGGTTCATCAAGTCCTGAACCAACTCCACGTCGACCCCTTCCTGGGCGAGTTCGCGAATCAGGCCCGCTTGCTCCACTTTCCACTTCGCAATCCGCTCCCGGACGACGTCTTCGTACGCGCGTAACCTCGCCGCACGTTCTTCCGGCGTCATTTCGTGGCTTTCCGGGGGATTCTTGGTCGTCTTAGGCATGATCATCCGAATCGAGCTGGCATCGTTCCCGACGGCCAGACAAACCGTATTGTCCATTGAACGGAGATATGCACCTCAACGTTTCTTCCGGCGTCGCCAGGTTGCAATTTCCTTGCTTAAGCCCGGATCATCCCTCAAGCGTTCGATCGCTTCGGCAACACGGGGATCGCGACTCCGTCGCAACGCCTGGATCAGCAAAATCCGCGACGGCCCGAAGCGCGGATCGGATACGAGCTCGATCATTTCTTGCAGCTTGGCTTTGGGCATGCTGGCCGATAGCGCGACGGCGAGACCGTCGGCCGGACGCCCCTGCTCCGCCGGATTTGTGGGAGGAAGCGCCCTATACAGGCGAGCAAACAAGTCCCAATACGGATGGGCTTCCCGCATCGCCATGCTTCGACTGATCGCTTCCTGTGTGAGCTGCGAATACGGCCGCTGCAGATGCATGGCGAGAATCGGGAGAACATGGACATAGTTGTTGGGCCGGTTCATCAAGTCCTGAACCAACTCCACGTCGACCCCTTCCTGGGCGAGTTCGTGAATCAGATCCGCTTGTTCCACTTTCCACTTTGCGATCCGCTCCCGGACGACGTCTTCGTACGCACGCATCCGAGCCGCACGTTCTTCCGGCGTCAATTCACGGCTTTCAGGGGGTTGCTTGGTCGTCTTAGGCATGATCATCCGAATCGAGCTGGCATCGTTCCCGACGTCCAGACAAACCGTATTGCCCATTGAAAGGAGATATGCACTTCAAGGTTTCTTCCGGCGCCGCCAGGTTGCAATTTCCTTGCTTAAACCCGGATCATTCCTCAAGCGTTCGATCGCTTCGGCAGCACGGGGATCTCGACTCCGTCGCAACGCCTGGATCAGCAAAATCCGCGACGGCCCGAAGCGCGGATCGGATACGAGCTCGATCATTTCTTGCAGCTTGGCTTTGGGCATGCTGGCCGATAGCGCGACGGCGAGACCGTCGGCCGGCCGGCCTCGCTCAGCCGGGTTGGTCGGTGGAAGTTCTCGGTACAAGCGCGCAAACAGGTCCCAGTAAGCATGAGCTTCACGCATGGCCATAGTTCGGCTGATTGCTTCACGTGTTAGCTGCGAGTGCGGCAGTTGCAGATGCTTGGCGAGGATCGGCAGAACGTGGACATAGTTATTCGGTCGGTTCATCAAGTCCTGAACCAACTCCACGTCGACCCCTTCCTGGGCGAGTTCGCGAATCAGATCCGCTTGTTCCACTTTGGCCTTGGCGATCCGCTCCCGAACGACATCTTCGTAAGCGCGTAACCTCGCCGCACGTTCTTCCGGCGTCAATTCACGGCTTTCCGGGGGCATCTTGGTCGTCTTAGCCATGGTCATCCAAATCGAGCTGGCATCGTTCCCGACGACCAGACAAACCGTATTGCCCATTGAACGGAGATATGCACCTCAACGTTTCTTCCGGCGTCGCCAGGTTGCAATTTCCTTGCTTAAGCCCGGATCATCCCTCAAGCGTTCGATCGCTTCAGCGGCACGGGGATCTCGACTCCGTCGCAACGCCTGGATCAATAGCACACGCGACATCCCGAAACGCGGATCCGATACAAGCTCAATCATTTCCGGGAGCTTCTCTTTGGGCATGCTAGACGAAAGCGCCGCAGCGAGACCATATTCTGGCTGGCCTTGTTCAGCCGGGTTCGTGGGAGGAAGATTTCTGAACAGGCGAGCAAACAAGTCCCAATACGGATGGGCTTCACGCATCGCCATGCTTCGGCTGATGACCTCCTGAGTGATCTGCGAATAGGGCCGTTGCAGATGCTTGGCGAGGATCGGCAGAACATGACTGTAGCTATTCGGTCGATTCACGAGGTCATGGACAAGATCGACGACGACTCCCTCCTGAGCAAGCTCTCTAATCAGATCGGCTTGTTCCACCTTCCATCTCGCGATCCGCTCCCGAACGACATCCTCATACGCGCGTAACCTCGCCGCACGTTCTTCCGGCGTCATTTCGCGGCCTTCAGGGGATTGCTTGGTCGTTTTGGGCATGATCATCCAAACGGTATGACAATGTGGTTGATGTCACCACTTTTGATTGCCTCTAGTAACGGCTTCGTCATGGTGGTTCCAGGCGGCGTATAGAGGTTGAATTGAATGCCACGATCTTTTGCAAATTGCGCATAGTCGCGCAGTTGACTTGTGTAGCTCAACTTCGCACCGGCTTTCACTTCGGCGAGGGACACACCTGCTATAAACCCGTCCGGGACGCGATTTACTCCATTCATAGGTATGGATCGTTTTTCGCCGATAGCAATTGTATCTCTGACGAGATTTTCGAACTTCTTGCCTCGTGAAGCATTTTCGAATAGCTGAGAAAACGCTCGCTTCCCAAGCGTAAGGCCCTTGGCGGCTGTCCCTTCCCCCGGCATGACCGTGGTGATGGCCGCCGACGCCCACCCACCGCCACTGCACCCGTTCGCCACGCAGATCCCGACGCTGACCACGGGAATCATCGAGCCCAGCTCCGGCATGACGACCGCAGCGCCCCGTTGCATCTGCGGGTCGTCCCAGTCTATGTGCTGAGGCTGGCCGAACATTTGTCGACCATCGGGGTCGATGTTCACCACCGGGTTGTTGCCAGCATACGTATAGCGGGCTAGGGCGAACAGATCGCCGGCCTGGCCGCTGACCGGATCCACGCTCAGGAATCGGCCGATCGCCGGATCGTAGTAGCGCGCCTGCATGTAAACGAGCCCGGAATCGGGGTCGTTGACGTGGCCTGTGTACCCGGGCCCCGCCGCTGCCACACCGGATACCTGGGACCCGTAAGGTCGGTATTCGGATGCGGACGTGATATTCCCCGCGCTATCGGTGGTCGCGAGCGGCGTCCCTTGCGGATTGGTGTAGTAGTACGTCACCGTTTCGACCGCCGCCGCAGCCTGTACGGTAGCGAATGCCACCAGCGCGGCGAACCAGACCAGCAACCGTCGATGGAACAGGGTCGCGCCGATAGTCGATGCACGCCGTAACAAACTCGAGTAATCCATAGGATGTATCCCCAGCCGATAGCGTTGTTAGAAACCAGAGCCCGCAACGGCCCAAGCCGAACATCCCACCGCATTGCAAGCGCGGACCTCGTAACCCATGAGAGGAATTTCGCCCGTGGGACCCCTTTCGACCAGTTGCGAGGTGGTGGTCGTATTCCACAGCTGTCCATTGGTGTAGCAGTGAACCTCGTACCGCGAGGCACCCGGCGAAGCAGTCCATGTCACGGTAAGGGTCTCGGTCTTCGAGTTTGGGAATGCGTCTTCCCCAACGACGTTCGTCGGCGGAGGCGGTATCAGCGACACCGTGACGGTGGCCGAAGTGCTGCCAGGACCGCAGCCACCCGCATTACAAGCCCGGGCGTAGTACGAATACGTGCCGTTCCCTTTGCCGCCGGTAGACCAGGAGGTTGCGCCATTTTGCTGCACGAGGGTCCAGCCACCACCGTTGATACTTTCGTAAAGGGGATAGTTCGTCGCACCTGACACACCCGTCCAGGAAACCGTGTAGCTTCCGCTGGTGTTGGTGGACGGTGCGCTCACTACCGGCGCACCGCTGGGGGCCAGCGTGACGACCGCGGCCGTACTGGTAACGTAAGCACCACAGCCATTCGAGTTACAGCCGTGGGCGCGGAACACATAGTTACCGGAGTTCGTCGCAGTCCATGCTGCCGACGTCCCGCCGCCCGTATAGACCGTGGTCCAGGCGCCCCCATCGATGCTCTGCTCCAGACCATAGCTGGAGGCATAGGCCGTGGCGCTCCATGAAACGGCGATGGGACCGTTACTGGTGGCCGGCACGGATATCGATGTCGGCGCGGGTGGCAGATGAGAGACGACGACAGCGTTGGATAGTGTCCACGTGCTGCAGAAAGCGCTGTTGCACGCACGCGAATGGTATACGTAGCCCCCATCAGCGGGGTTAGCGATCGTTGTCGTCAGCGCGGTACCGCTATAGACGCCGCTCCATGCGCCGCCATTAAACTGCTGCTCGACTTCGTACCGCGTCGTGTTCGCTGATGCCGTCCACGACACACTAATGGACCCAAGGTCCGGCGAGACAGTGGCCGTGACACTCGCCGGTGCGGCAGGTGCGGCCGCCGGCGGAGGGACGACATAGACCCCCGAGTCCTGAAGCACAACGCTGTCACCACCGAGAGACGACAAGCCCTCCACGTAAATGGTCTTGCCCACATGCGTGGTTCGTACCGCGTCGGTGAGGTTGATGGCATAGCGGTATGCGGTCCCCGCCGCGTGGCATTCCAGCCCGATGGACGCTTCACTTGCCGTGTTAGCCAGGTAGGTACCGAGTGCCGTTCCTACGCCAGGACCGCCACCCACGTAGACGCGCACCGAAATCGAGGCGGTACTCCCGTCGGAACATGCCCAGCCATTGAGCGTCGCGTTGGCGCCCGCCATCGCAACGCCGTCGACGCGACCGCGTATCGTATCGATGACATTCTGCGTTGAGGCGACCAATTGTTTGCCGAGATAGATGTAGTCGGTACCCTTTTTCGTCGTCGGGTCGAATTCCCACATCAACTGACCCGCGCCGTTGTACGCGGAATAAGTCGACGCGGACGCGCCCGTGCGAGTTTGTCGCACGCGCCTGCCGGCGGTGTCGTAGAGGTAGGTAGCTATCCCATCGACGGAGGTAAGGCGCTCGCCAAGGTCATACTGCAGCGTCGATGCGCCGCGCCCGGTCGTGTTGCCGCGGTCGTCGTAGGTAAAAGGTGTGCTCACCCGGTCACGTAAGACCGACGAGAGGCGGTGCGTAACGGTGTCGTAGTAGTAGATTACCTTCGAGACATCCGCTCCGGGCTTCGTCGTCAGGATCAAGGCAATATTGTTGATCGAGTCGTAGCCATACGTGTCGGTTCCCCAGAGATTCGGCGACGTTGACCCGGCAAGTCGGTTCGCATCGTCGTAGGTCATCGTGCGGCTGCGTTGGCCTCCGACGGTGAGATCGGCGATGGCAGTAATGTTTGCGACCGGATCGTAGGTTAGGTCCTCGCTGATGGCCAGCGTGGCTCCTTTGCCGTAGGTGAAATTCGAAAGTGAGGTTCGTAGATTTTGCTGCGCGACATAGGTCGCCCCGCTACCCAATGTGAATGACTGCACCGCGCCGTTGGGGAAATACGTCACGCCGCCAGCGTAGGGACCGACTTGACCTGGCCGCCCCAGCGCGTCCGGCGCGTACGCGACAACTTTCCCGTCGGGATAGGTAACGCTGCTCATCGACGCTGCTGCGTCGTAACCATAGGTAAGAGGCCAGTTGTAGCCGTCGATGGAGAGGTTCTCCGTCGTAAGCAGACCGAGTTTGTTTCGACCAAATGTCCACGAGACCAGGCCAGACGTAGCGGTCGCCGGATTGCCTGCGGCATCGTAGGTAAACGACCGCGCCGGCGAGCCATCCGGGTACGCTACCGACGTGAGCCGGTTCATGGCATCGAAGCCTCGCGTTACTTTTACTCCTGGCGTTGCGACCTGATCCTGGCCGCATCCTGTGTCAGAAATCGTTACGCCCTTGGCCGTCCATGTCACGTTGTCGGCCAAATCGTAATTGAGAACCGTGCTCGCTGTTTCCGGCTCTACCATGCGGCACAGCCGGTGTGCGCTGTCATAGATGAAGGATTTCGTGGCGCTTTGGCCACCGCCGAGCTGGGTCACGCTGGTGGGATCGCCGTAGATATTACGAACGATTCGTTGCTCGATGCTTTCAGGCGCCAACACATTCGTGGGCGTCTCATAGGACGGTTGATCGAACACCTGGAAGGTCGACACGGTGACCTTGCCGCGGGGGTCGGTTACCTGTTTGCGCGCGCCGGAAAGATAAGCGAACGCCGTCGTCAAATCACCAAGCTCGGATGATTGCCGGGTTTGCGTTTCACGACCAATGACGTCGAACGCATGCGCAACGCCCATGCCGATCGCTGCGAGGTCCACGGCCCCGTTGACCGGGTAGGATTCGAACGTCGTGTTGCCGCGCCAGTCATAGGCCGTCCGCGTGGCGATATGAAGCGCCCCATCGCTCGCGCGATAGCGCCCGGAAAGCACGGGCCGCAGCATGGCATCCATGATGGATACCTCGGCGCGTTCGCCTTGTGTGCTCGTCCGGCGCCAATGCCCCCCTGCAACGCCACGCTCGTTACCGACAAACTCGTAGGTAATGACCTTCGGCGCCCAGGCAACCGTGTCACCGGCCGGATAGGTAATTTGCGTCAGTCGGCCAATACCGTCGTAGGCATAGCTGACCGTATTGCCCAGCTGGTCGGTCAACGAGGTGACTTGTCCCAGGTCGTCGACGATCGCGCTTTGCGTGGTGCTGTCTGGATGCGTGACGCTCTGCGGGATGCCGCGCTTGTAGTTATCGAGGTGGGTTGACCGGTTATTGGCATCCGTAAAGGCGGCAAGGTTACCCTGTGCATCGAAGGCATAGGTCATCACCTTTCGGCCGAACGTATAGCGCTCCAAAGGTGTCACTCGTGCCAGGTCGTAAACGGTTCTGGAAATCGTCTCGCTTTCGGTCAGGTTGTCCTTCTGCGCCTCCAGCCCCAGCACCCAGTGCGGGGCGTCGTCCAGATACGTGGTCTGCTCAGTCACCGCGGTCTGTCCCGCAATGCCTCCTCCGCGAATGACCCGGACAGGCCGCGCAAACACATCGAACATCCCTGGAGTAACCTCCCAAATGTAGCTATCGCCATCCTGCTGGATCGTGCGCTTTTTGACGGGTGAGATGGTTTCCGCCTGATCCTTGTTCGCGCCGGCCTGAAGGTTATCGCCGAGCCGTGTCGGCCATGGACCGGCGGCGGGACTTTCGTATTCTGTGATTTCTGAACGAACCAGTGTCGAACCTACGGCTTGGACATAGGTGTCCTCTTGCTTCAATTGCGTTTCAGTCGCGCCAAACTGGTTGCTGAAGGTATGGCGGATGGCGCTGCCATCCGGATCGGTCTCGTCGGTCCATACCGTGGTTGCGCAGCCGCTAGCGACGCAGTCGTCGTGCCAGCTTTGATTTGGCGGCGAATAGGCGAACGACCAGCTCTGCGTTCCCATGCCCGCACCGGTGTATTGCTTCTGGATGAGCGCTTGTGACGAGTAAGCGTGTGGCGTACGAATGAACTGTGCGCCGCGTTCGAATATGCATATCTTCGGCACGTCCGAACGACCGCGAAGCGTGGCGCCAAGCGTGAATGTTCCGGAAAGCCCGGAAGGATGGGTCAGCGTCGCCGTGCTCTGCGGCGAGGCGCCCTGGACGGAATACAGGCATCCGTCGTAGTTGGGCCGAAGATCGCCTGACGATAGCGACAGGGCGATCATGTTGGCGAACGTCCACCTGGACCCATTCGGGAGGGTCACATCCGATAGGACCGGCTCATCGGCTGTGCCACCGTAGGTGTAGTGCCAAGTGCGCGAGCCGGTCGCACCGTTCTGGGTAATGTCCGTGATGCGCTCACCGAGCGGATAAATACCGGCCGAATGCTGCCACTGCGCATACGTGAACGTCACGCTCCGTCCATCGCTGGCTGTAACGGACGTCAGGCGATTGTTTGCATCGTAGCTATAGATCAGTGCGTTCCCGAAGCGGTCTTCCGCGCGGGTGGCTAGCAGGGACACCATGCGACGCTTGAGTGCGCCGCCACCCGGATGAGCAATGCCCGCCGCGTTGCGGTACACGAGGCGATCGAGCCAATACTTCGTGCCGTCGGGTGCGACCGCAAGAAATCCTTCGCCCGGCTGTCCATTCGACGTGGCTGGCAGGCATCCCAGCACCCAATTCTGTTTCGTCACACCCGAAAACGTCATGGCACTGCCATTCGACAGTGTCATCTGAGGGATTCTGTTGTTGCCTGCATCACGCTTGAGAACGTCTTGCGTCCCCGCACCGGGAATCTTGAGCTGGATGCCGTGCCACCAGACATCCGCCTCCCAGGTCACCCCTTCTTCGCCCGGTTTCGTCGCCACATCGATCGGCCCGGCCGCATCCAGAGCGCTGCACCGATTCGGCTCGTCCAGGAAGTACCACACATCGAAGTTATGCCCTGGGCCGAAACTGCCCTTGGCTTCCGCCGACAGCGTCTCGATCTGCGGCACGGACATGTCCCAGTCGCTGAAAGCGTTGTGGGCTAGCTCGAATACATAGGCATTGGGACCACCTTCTGGCCGGCCACGTATCGTGCGCTCGACGATGATGGGCAGCCCCGTACCCTTCGCCTCCACGTCGATCTGCGTGAAGGACACCGTCCCGTCATAGGTGCTGATGGACTCGCCGAAGGCGTTCGGCCCCAGGGGCTGGATGTCTTCGTTTACCCGGAGGAGCTTCTTGTATTCCGACTCGATTGAGACGGTTTGCCCGAGGGCAACTGAGGCGCCAAGTACAAACACGACCATCAGCACGCTACGGGCAAGCCGCAGCACATCACATCGGATCATCGACATTCCCCTGTTGCCTGCCGGCCAGCGAATCACGAAGCGCACGAATGACGGGTGGCAGGCCGCGGAGGAGTTGGCTTGGACGCCCGGATCGCAGCTTTATACGAATGCGACGCGCGTCACAATCACAAGCTACCCGCCAAATGGCGACCTCAGTCGGAACGATGCGTAATATATCGCTACATATCGCAACATATTGCGACACGTTCGAGGCATGACATGCTGGTCGTGTAGGTGTACGCCTACACGTAGAGAGGGGATTCGCTGTCAAGAGACGCGCCCTGGGTCGAAAGCGGACGCTTAACCAGACGATCGATCAAACCCATTCGAAAATGGCCGCTCGACGGTCAGCAAGAGCACACATCACAACATGTCATGTCCCCAGCACACTCGACTCAACTTGCGACAGTTGTCAGCGACACCGGAGTAACCAAGAATTGTCATTTCGTACCAACCGTGGCCCCTAATTCCGTCTTTAATCCTTCTAACGCGGGATAATGCGACATTATCCCATGTCACTTTTGATCATGTACTTGCTGAACACATGCTATTGAGTATTACGTAATTACATGGTATGTAATACATTACGTTATTCATCGGAGAGGGCTATGGCGCGCGCTGGCTTGTACAAATCCGAAGTTGAGAATGCCCGCGATAGTCTTATCGCGCAGGGCAAGCACCCCTCGGTGGACGCGGTTCGCGTCGCCCTTGGCAATACCGGCTCCAAAAGCACCATCCACCGTTATCTCAAGGAGTTGGAGGCGGAGGGCACGACGACGCCACCCGCCGGCGTTGTGATCAGCGACGCGTTGCGACACCTTGTCGCCCAGCTCAGCGCTCGGTTGGCTGAGGAGGCCGACACGCGAATCGCCGAGATCCAAGCCCGTTGCGACGCCTCCGTGCAAAAAGCCGCCGAGGCGCTGGCTGCCCAGGAGCGCGAAGGCCGCGCCCTGAGCGATCGCCTCCAGCGGATGGAAACCGCCTTGCAGCAGGCGACTCAGGCACACCAAGTCACGACCGATGCGCTGCAGGAGCGGCACACCCAGGTGAAAGCGCTCGAAGAACGGGCCGCCGGCCTGCAAGCGCGGTTGGCGGAGCAGACGAGCCATATCCAATCGCTCGAGCAAAAGCACAGCCAAGCGCGCGAGGCGCTGGAGCATTTTCGGCAGTCCACGAAGGAGCAGCGGGATACGGAAGCTCGTCGTCACGAACACCAAGTGCAGCAGTCGCAGGTCGAACTGCGTCAGGCCAACGAGTTGATCACCACGAAGAATCACGAGGTGATGCAACTCAATCGCGACAACGCACGACTCACCGAACTCCATGGCCAAAGCGATCACGCCCTGCGCACGTTGCGGCGGGACCATGAGCAATTGGCCAAGGTGGCCGACGAGGTGCCTGACTTGAAGCGGCAGGTGGACGCGCTGGGCAAGCAGATTGTCCAGGTGACCGTGGAACGAGATCATCTCCGCCAGGAAGGGGAGCGTCACCTTGTGGACTTGGCGACGGAACGGGACGCTCGTCTTGCCGAGCGCGAGGAGCGTCGGCAAGGTGAAGACCGCCTGCAAGCCATCGAAACCCTGCTGACCCAACTCACACCCAACGCACCCGCGGCGGAGTAGCCATGAAGCATGCAGATTTTCATATCGGTTTAGAGTTCGTCGCGAGCGCCGGCTTTCGGTGGCGCTGTACAGATGTAGGCACCCGGACCGTCCTGGCCATCCATTTGGATCGCGACATCCCGGACTGGTACCAGGGGCCGCCGTATATCGCGAAAGAGGTGGTATTCGACGAACAAGATATCGAGCGCTGCCATCTCACGCATGAAGAGGCACTCGTCACCACCGTACGAGTACATAGAACGGACGCCCACCCAGGCTATCCGGGAGACGCGGTCAAGCGGATGATGGAAGCTCGGCATGCGCACCACTATCCGCATGAAGGCGTGCTGCGTTTCGACCGGCGCCGATCGGACGGGGAGATCCTCCATCCTTATGCCGGTCGGAAAGAAGGGGATGCCTGGATGGTCGACATCTATCTCCCGTTCCAAAACACCTACGACGTTATGGGCGAGCGCGATTTCATCGCGTTGCCACGGGCATCGGCCCAAGATGTTCGGTTGCGGGCGGGCAAGCCCCGCAGCGCATAATCGCCGATCACAAATGATGCGAAGGAAAGCAACGAGTGAACCATGAAGAGGTCAAGCCCGGCTTGCGCGTGCAGATCATGAACAAGACAAAATATGGCGAGTACCGCTGGCTGGCACCAGCCGAGGTGCTTAGCGTTGTGCATCCTGATTCAGGCCGTCCCAACATACGGATCATGGTTCTCGACGGAGCAGCTGACGTCTATCACAGTGTCGACCCGGCCGACCTGGATTACGAATAGAGAAACCGAGCAATTGTTGAGTGCGCACCGGCAAAGTTGACAGGGGAATTTTATGCCATCCGAAAAGGTCACCAAGATACTGATGAAGCGCGGGTTATTGGAAACGGAGATCGCTGCGATGTCCGAAACCGCTGCCTGGGATCATGTCTATGCGACGGCTCCGCCGAAGCGCGAGAAGGGACTGGAGGTGTGTTTCACGGGCTTTATAGACTCGGAGAAAGCCGAGCTTGTAGCCCTCGCCAAAAGGGCCGACATGTCGGTGGTAACCAAGGTGACGATGGGCCTCTTTATGCTGTGCGCAGGCGCCACCCCGGGTGCTGCCAAGATGAAGCAGGCAACCGCTCAGCGCGCGCGTATTGTCAGCCGAGAGCAGTTGCAGGACTTCATCCACACTGGCGAGCTGCCAACTTAACGACAATGCAGAGCATCAGAACCAACAGATGTTTGGCCAAAGCCCTTGTAACGATATCCTTTAAGAACTAATAACTTAAAGGCGGTATTGCCGGTTTTTGTACGAATCCCTGCCAACCCTCATATCGACCAGCCGGGCTACTACGCGCATCCCTGATGTTCGACGAAAGGGCGCTCTGTATTCGAGCGCCCTTCCCTGTCTTCGGTCTGCAAACCACCATGACTCGTCATGCGGAAATCAATTGGTTTTCGGACTCGTCGACGTAACGCGAATAGGTGAGTTCGACAGCACCGCCGGGAAGCAACGTAGCGGTAACCGTCAGCTTGAATTGCTCCGGCGCGGAGGCGACGAAAACATCAGGACTACCCGGCACTGGCTTGAATTCGGAACCCTGGATTTCAACGCCACATGGCAGATCGGGAAGACCTGCGCCCTTTCGCACGTACAGGCCAAGTGTCGGTTTCTTCGGGTTGATGTAGAGATCGAATTCCTGCATGAGCGGCTCCTCTCTCACTTATCGCCAGGTGCAAGAGGTGACGGATCGGCATTTTCCACCGGCACATTGGCGAGGAACGTCGCGGACGGCACAAAGAACAACGTGCCCGTTACCGCCCTGCTGAAGTCGAGCAGGCGGTCGTAGTTGCCTGGCGGTCGTCCGACGAACATGTTGACGAGCATCTGTTCGATCCGGGCCGGGGATCGCGCGTAGCCGATGAAGAAGGTTCCGAACTCGCCCTTGCCCACATCGCCGAATGGCATGTTGTCGCGCACGATTTCCAGCTGCTCGCCGCTCTCTTCAATAGTGGTGAGGACGTTGTGTGCGTAAGCGGGTTTGGCGGCATCGTCCAGTTCGATATCCGAGAGCTTCTTCCGCCCGATGATCCCTTCCTGTTGCTCGACGGGCACGGCGTTCCAGGCCTTCAGGTCGTGGAGATACTTCTGCACGATGACGTAACTCCCGCCTGCGAAGGCAGGATCCTCGTCGCCAATGATCGTGGCATCGAGGGCATCCTGATCCACCGGATTCTCGGTGCCGTCGACAAAACCAAGCAGGTCGCGCTCGTCGAAGTACTTGAAGCCATGCACTTCATCCACCGTGGTAACGGCATCGCCTATGCGGCACATGATCTGGGTCGCCAGTTCAAAGCACAGGTCCATATGCGTGGCACGGATGTGGAAGAGTATGTCTCCCGGTGTGGAGACAGCGTGGTGTTCGCCTTTGATTTCCCGAAACGGATGCAGATCGGCTGGCCTTGGCCTTCCGAAAAGGCGGTCCCAGGCATCCGACCCGAAGCCCATGACGCACGACAGGCGCCTGTCCGGGTTACGAAACCCGATGGCACGCAAGAGAGATGCCAGATCGCCGCAAAGCGCTCGCACGGGTTCGTTACATTGCATATCCGGCTTTAAGGTCACCACCAGAAAAATGGCGGCGTGCGTAAGTCTGGCGGCAACCGGCTGCGTAATAACGGAAGGCACTATCCACTCCTTTGATTGGGGTTTCGACACATGTTATAGCGCCATAAGGCGCCCGCGCGGGTCAACAATCAATCCACCTCGATAATGATTTCGTTCACCCCGAAGCCCTCCCATGCCCGATGCCCCGGCCACGGTTTCCAGAAAAGAATCCAGCATGACCGTTCGACTCAATTTCTCGCCCCCTTGATTTCATAAGGTGCATCATCCAAGCCCTTTAGCCCGCGCCAGATAAGGAAAATGCCATGAACGACAAGCCCACTATTGTTCTGGTCCACGGTTTCTGGGGAGGCGCGGCTCACTGGAACAAGGTCATCCTCGAACTGTCGCGCAAGGGGTACGACTCTCTTCGGGCTGTCGAACTTCCGCTAACCTCGTTGGCGCTGGATGCGGAGCGCGCACGGAAGATGGTGGCGCAACAAGCCGGTCCGGTGATTCTCGTCGGACACTCGTATGGAGGCGCCGTCATTACGGAAATGGGAGATATGCCGAATGTGATTGGCCTTGTCTACATTGCCGCGTTCGCGCCCGATGCGGGCGAAAGCCCAGGGGGCATCAGTCAGGCTCACGCACCGGCAGCCTTCGCGAATCTGGCTCCCGACAGCGATGGATATCTCTGGATCAAGTATGAGAAATTCCGCGAAAGCTTTGCGCAGGACCTCTCCGAGGATGAAGGTTTAGTGATGGCGGTTGCTCAGAAAGCCCCGCTCGCCTCCACGTTTGGTGACGCGATCACCACGCCTGCATGGAAGAAGAAGCCTGTCTGGTATCAGATATCCAGCGACGATCGCATGATCAATCCCGAGAATCAGAAGACCATGTCCGCGCGCATGAATCCGAAGAAGGTCATTACATTGAAGGCGAGTCATGCCTCGCTAGCGTCGAAACCCGTGGAAGTCGCGGCGCTCATTGACGAGGCAGCCATCGAAGCCGTGAAAATCAAGTAGCGATCGGCAGCGTCGATAACTAAAGGGAAGCAATCATGACGAACGACTACGACGGGATCGTCCGGGACTCCAGCCCCAGCGGCACGGGCTGCGTCGAGTGCCTGAATACGGGCGCATGGTGGCTGCACCTGCGCCGTTGTGCCGAGTGCGGCCACATCGGTTGTTGCGATGCATCGCCGAACCAGCATGCCACGAAGCATTTCGAAGCAACGGGCCATCCGGTGCTGACCAGCTTCGAACCGGGTGAAGACTGGTTTTACGATTATCGAACCAAAGAATTTTTCGACGGTCCCCCGCTTCCTCCTCCACATGCCCGCCCTCAAGGTCAACCGGTGCCCGGCCCCAACGGGAAGGTGCCGGCCAACTGGGAGAATTTCCTTCGCGGCTGAGCCGGATCGGGGGCGATGTTGTCGAACTCGCTGTGCTACCGCAGACTGTCTCGACACTGGCATTTCAGGTAGCCCGAGCAGCCATGCCCCGTATTTCCCACACACCCCACTCCGTGCTCAATCCGGGCACCAACCTGCCCTGGCATGCCCACGCACATGCCTATGCCACCCTGGTTCTGGAGGGCGGTTACGAGGAAGCGGGCGAATGCGGACGCTGGCGCGTACAGGCCGGGGACGTTCTGTTCCATGCCCCCTTTTCCACGCACGCGAACCAGGCCGCAGCGCGCGGCGCCAGGTTGCTCAATCTGTCGATGCCCGATTCGGTGCGTCAATCGACATGCGGTACGGTCGACGACATGGACCTGCTCGTTCGTCTGGCCGAGCGCGATCCGCTGGAAGCTACGGCGGCGTTAATGCTGAACTGGCAACCGGCCAGGTCGAAACTGCTCGATGCACCGGACCTTCTGGCCCAGGCGCTGTCGGACCCGGACGCCATGGGTGTGCAGGCCTGGTCGCGGCAACAGGGTGTTTCGCGGGAAACGGCATTCCGTTGGTTTCAATCCGCCTATGGCGTTGCACCGACTCGCTACCGCATCGAGGCCCGGGCACGACGGACATGGAGGATGATCGTCGAGGGCACCGACGAACTCGCCGACATCGCGGCATGGGCAGGCTATGCCGATCAGGCCCACATGACCCGCGACATCAAAGCGTTTACCGGACGAGCACCCGGCGCCTGGCGTAAAAACCGGTCTGCAACCTTCGTTCAAGACCCGGGCCGTGAATGACGCCATCGTCGGCCCATGACCGACTCGACATTGCAGCGCCCGTTCTTCGCAGTCACCGGACTCAGGTTCCGCCTCTGGCCGATCATTCTGGCCGCCGTGCTGATGCAGGCCATGTTATGGCCAGCACGCGAAGCGGCGCGCTGGCTGTTCAGGCACTACGGAGACTGGTTTCACCATCAGGTATGGGCCTTCGTCGGCCTTGCAGAGGTGTTCCAGATCGTCGCAGGACTCCTGGCCGTCCTGATTATGCGGTCGCTGCTACCGCAAGCCGACCCGCATCTTCGCTGGGGAGCCAGCCGACGCTATCTGGGCCTGTCTCTGGCCATCGGCGTGTTCATGGCCGCGGTCATGCTGGTCGCCGATTACTGGCCACAGTTGCTCAACCATACGGCATTGCCGAATACCTATGAAATGACGCCAGTCGGCATGCCGGGCTGGCTTGCCGTGATGCTTCTTGCAGGCCCGAACGAAGAGATAATTTTTCGCGGTGTCCTGGTCGGCATGTTGACCGTGCTCGTACCCGGCAGGGTACGTGCCGGGCGGTTCGACATACCGGTTTCGGGCGTCATCGTCGGACTGCTGTTCGGCGCGGCCCACTACAACAGCTTCTTCTCCGATCCGCTGTACCAGGCCATCGCGCAGCAGATCTATGCCTTTGTCTGGGGATTGATCTATGTGTGGCTAATGGAACGTTCGCGCAGTCTGGTGGGGCCGATGATCGCTCACGGCGTCAGCGATTTTGTGGAGGTAGGCGCGGTGATGCTGTTGAGCTAGTGCGGATCGGCACGCCGGTTCACTTACTCCTTCATCGAAACCAGTCGTAAGAACGTCTCGTGCTGGTAACGGCTCATACGCAATTTCTGGCCGGTATCCATGGTGACGACGTGATAGCCGTTGAACCATGGCTGGATGGCCTGCACCCGGCGAACGTTGATGATTACGGAGCGATGGACACGTGCGAAACGCCTCGGATCCAGGCGTTCGCCCAGCGCGGTCATGGTTTCCCGCAACTCGTGTACGCGATCTGCCAGATGGATTTCGACGGTATTGCGGCTGGCCCTGATCCAAACGATTTCGTCGACGTCGATGAAAGTGATTTTCTCATCCACGCGTACGGGAACGCGTTCGAGGTAACCCTCGCGACGACGCAGAGCGTCGAGCACCTGCTGGATCGACTCGGTACCCCGTGTGCTGGTATCCGTCGCGGACAGCCTCGTCTTCGCGCGCTGCAGCGTCTGGGCGAAGCGATCGCGACTGAACGGTTTCACCAGGTAGTCGACGGCATTCGCCTCGAATGCGCGCACGGCATATTGTTCGAAGGCGGTGACGAATACCGTTGCCGGCATGCGTGCGGCGCCAATGGTTGCCACGACATCCATGCCGTTGATCGCGGGCATCTGGATGTCGAGGAACACCAGGTCGGGCGATTGGTTGCGTATCGCCTGTACCGCCGACACGCCATCGCCGCACTCGCCCACCAGTTCGATGTCGGGATCGTCGCGCAGCAGGCGTACGATCGCGTGGCGTGCGATCGGCTCGTCGTCCACGACAATAACGGCGATGCTCATAAGGTCACTAGCTCGGGAGCGTCATCGATATCCTCGATCTCACGGAAGGGCAAGCGAATACGGCATACCACCCCTTCTGGCCAGATCATGTCCAACTTCACCTGCCCTGCATCTCCGTAGAGCTCACGCAGGCGAAGCGCCGTATTCGACAGGCCGACGCCATGCCCTGCCCTCCGATGCACGGCCGTGGGTCCTGCCTTCAGCGTACTGTTGCGGTTTCGGACTTCGATGCACAAGCTGTCGCCCTCGCGACGACTCTCAATTTCAACGCAATCCGCACCCACGCGCTCGCCGATGCCGTGAGTGATAGCGTTTTCTACAATCGGTTGAAGGATCAGGCTCGGTACCGCGCAGTCCAATGTGCCCGGGGCAATATAGATTCGCGTCGACAGACGGTCCTTGAAACGCATTTGCTGAATACCGAGATAAAGATCCAGCAGCTCCAGCTCGCGTCGCAGGCTGATCTCCTGACCGTCGTAGTCCTCGAGAAACGCGCGCAACAGATCGCTCAGGCGAAGCAACATGTCCTCGGCGGACATCGCATCCTCCTTCAGCAGAGTAGCGATGGCGTGCAAGGTATTGAACAGGAAATGGGGCTGAAGCTGCGACTTCAGCGCCTGCAGACGCGATTGCGCAAGCTCCGACGCCATCCGGCTCGCCTCCACCTCCCGGTGGATTTTTTCGGCGTGGAACTGTTGGGCTTGCTGGATGGCGAACAGGGACCAGTAAGTGAGCAGGCCCGTTGCGAAATGCTGGCCCAGGAACTGTTTGACCTGCTCCTCGAACGAGCTGGGCTCGAAGAATGTGGAGATCAATGCTCCGATCAGCAGCGACAGCAGTGTCACACCCACGCTCACAGCCAACGGCTTGACCAGACTACGCAGGCGCACCGCACCCCGGATCGGATACCTCGAGGCCAGCCGGAATACCGTCGGTGCCAACGCGGCCCACGTGTACCACTGAATCATTGACCAGCGCAGGTAGTCGAGCAACGACCATGTCGGCCCACCAAGCAGGTCGCGTTGATAACGCTGAATCGCAAACACCACGACCACCAGCGTCCACAGGCCAATGTAGCGGGACAGACCGATTTCCGTCGTGCCGAGACGAACCTTCATTGCAGAGTGCCTAAATGGATAGTCGGCCCATCTTAGGCGGAGCGTTCGGCGCAGAGAAGCGATTCCCTTCCGGCACTACGATTCGCCCCCGCACCGATACGATTCGTCCCGAACGCGTTGCGTGGAGCACCTTCAATCCGGCCCGATAGGCACGTCACCCACCCGCCTACCCGGAGAAACCCTATGTACTCGCCCCGTGCCGTTATCGTCGCCATGCTCGTCGCCGCAGCCATGCTCCCGGTGACCGCCCTCTCCGCGGATGTCACGCAACCTGCTGTCTACAGCAAGCCGGCGCAGCTCTTTACCCTGGTGAATGTCACCTTCGACAGCGTGACCGCGCTCGCCATCGCGCCCGCCAAAAGCAACGCCTTCGAAAACATCGTTCTTGGCGAACCACTGCAAGGCGGCCTGACCTCGACCACGGTCCACGTGCCTGCGGGTGGTTGTCTGCGAGATGTCCGGGCAACGTTCCGGGACGGACATAGCCAGGTATTCCCTGCTATCGATGTGTGCCGGTATCACAGCATGCGCCTGACGGCGCGCGGCGCCTGACAGGATCGTGCAACCCAGCCGCGTTGACTTCCAAGGCGTCAAGTGCCAGCGACACGTCCGACCCATTCTCCTTCGATCGTGGCCCGCCCTTCAAGCTCGAGGCCTACCTCGCGAAAGAAATCAATCGTCGTTGCGAGGTCATCGACGACAGTTCCTAGGTTGTCCATTCGTTTAAGCCCCATGTTTCGAATCTACAACCGGCATCAGTCGATATTCCAAAAGGTCCTCATCGCAGCGCAAACCCACGGACTCGAGTGGCCGATTCCACTCTGCCATCGATAGGAAAGCATCTCTGGCATGAACACAGGGAACTGTCGCGAACAGGAGCCCGGCCACAAAAGTGATCCTGGGCCGACAGACATAACGCCATACGCTTTCGACTGTTATGGGGACGACTGCTCGAGATTCATTCGATCGCCACTAAGCGGTGCAAGAGTGCACCAACCCGATTACTAGTCTCCATGCTTGCGGTCTGAATTTTGTAGCGCGCAGAGGCCAATTGAAACCTCAGGCAACTTGTTACTTCAATACCCGAGTCAGCGGAATCAAAGAGAACATGACCCCCAGGCAGCGTCGAGAAAGTTCCTGAATCGGCAAAATGCAGTTGCTCTCGAAGCATTTCCAACGCCGACAAAAGATCCGATTCCGACGGTGACATTCGCCAGCGAACAATTAGCAGATCTGTCCCCATGCCGATCAAACAAGTGCGATCAGGCTCATCGCCAAGCACGAGTGCCTGCGAAAGCGACAGTGGCACGGCGGCAATTTCGTCCATAACCGCACACGCTCGCGCATAGTCTCCGCTGGATTCTTCGTCCCCGTGCCAATATGGCCGCAAAACATCAGCCATCAATATTAAGGGACCACCGCCAGGTTCGATCCAGGCTGGGCTATCCATTTGGCGTCGACTCCGTGATGGTTGCAGCGCGGGATAGGCTTGCGTCGACGCTTCATGCTCACTGCGTTCGGAAAGATCGCGTTATTTGTTGAGTCGCCTTATCCACGACAACCACAGGTGCACCACCAAGCATGCCGCGAGGGAGTTGGTACGTCACCTCCCATTCGCTTCCCGCATCACTAACAATCAGGCATAGATCACCTACCTTGAAGTCTGGATATCGCTGAGCAATAAAAGTCTTTGCCTCCTCAGCGGCGAGATGCTGCTCATTCGTCGGCTTCGTACACCGCGACGTAGCGCTACATGAAGAAATGGCAAGCGACGCAGTAACGAAAAGAAAAACCGTGAGTCTGGTCTGTACAAATATCATTCGATGTTCACCTTATAGGGATGGGAGGACCGAAATAGTACATACCACTGTGTGATTCAATAATGCCGGGAAGATGCTCACTATCAGCGAAAGCGCGATCTGGTGGCGATGGTCCTTGTATCCAGCCCTGAGCGGAATCGTTAGGGTGAGTGTGGAAGAAGACAATCGCGTTCAGGGGTTTGGGGCCCGGAATGATCGAAGATCCAGACGCTCGATTCGACGAAAAAGATCGCATCGACAGCATATGTGTTGCCGGATTCAGGGAGATGTACATGCCATGCTCTTTTTTACCGGTCGCATCATAAGGTCGGGATGCTAGCCATTCGCGCTCAATTTCCTTACTGACTGCAGGAACCTTGGCAATCGCTTCCAGGATAGGACGATATTCGCTGTCCGTTGCAGTCGGCGGCAAACTCACTCGACCAACTGACTGACTCAGCTGGTAACTGGCGATATCGGCCTGGACACCAGTACCACCGCATCTATCGGAAGTGTCGCGCATACGCTGAACTTCTGGCGAAACGTCACCACTACCTCCGCAGACCATGCCAGACGGATCCGAATTGAGAATTGGGTTGTCGTTGCCGTAAACATAAACGCTTGGTGTGAATAAATTTCCAAGCTCGCCAAACACAGGGTCTACCGATAGAAAACGCCCGATACCTGGGTCATAGTACCTGGCCTGCATATAGACAAGGCCCACATCCGCATCGGTCGAATGGCCGGTATACCCCGGGGCATCTTGCGGTACGCCCACGGTCTGAGCTCCGTATGGGCGATAGTCAGTGGCTACGGCAACACCCGATGCACTATCGACTGTGACGAGCGGCGACCCTTGTTCGTCAGTATAGTAGTACGTCACCTTCTCGGCAGATTTCGCAGGTGCCGAAAGTACTAACACCAGAACAATTGTCGCGATGAAACGGTTAGTTGATATTGTCATGTCATCAATTGCCGTTCACGATCTGCGTAACCACATACCCGCTAAACGCCGAACACCCACTCGCATTGCAAGCCTGGACCCTGTATTTCACGGTCGCGCTGATAAGAAGCAGCGTCTGGTATGTCAACGCCGTACCGCTGTAAACGATCGTCGGTGTACCCGGGCTTTGCGTTTCCTCGATCTGATAGCTCGTCGCCAGCGATGCGGCGTTCCAGGCCAGATGAATCGTTTTCTTGGTGGCCGGCCCGGTCTGCGAGACAGCCAAGCCGGTGGGAACCGCGGGAATCAGGGCAACCGTGACTGAAGCCGTGCCACTAAACGGTCCGCAACCACTAGCGTTGCAACCCTGCACACGGTAACCGTAGGTCGCATTGGTCTTGCCACAGATACTGAGCGTGCCCGACCCGTCGTTACCGATAGTCGAAAAGCTGCCGCCGTTGACCTGCTCTTGCATGGTGTAGCTTGTCGCGCCCGCCACGCCGCCCCAGTTCACTGTATAGCAACCGTTGTTGCTACTTCCCGGCACGGAGATAGAGGGTGCGGCGGAAGGTGGCAGAGTGATCGTCGAACTACCGCTCGGACCGTAGCCACTACAGCCCACCGCGTCACACGCCTTGACGCGGTATGTGTACGTTCCGGTGGCGCCGACCGCGTACGCGTACGAATTGTTTGCTCCGCTATATATCTGTGCAAAACCACCACCGTTGAAGCTCTGCTCGAGTATGTAGCTGGTGGCGTAGCTTGCCGTCGACCAGCCAATTGCAATAGTGCCTGTGCTTGTTGCCGGTACACTGATCGCTGCCGGCGCAGGCGGTATAAGCGAAACACCGATGGCATGTGTCGCACCGGGGGCACCGCATCCAGACGATCCGCAAGGTGCCATGCGATAGCCGTAGCTGGCCGGGGTTCGCCCGGATGTCGACCAGCTCAAGCTATTCGCCGTTTGCACGGTCGTCCACGCACCGCCATTGATTTGTTCGTCGAGTCGATAGCTGGTCGCACCGGGCACCGCAGTCCACTGCACCGTGTAAGCGCCAGATGTGGACGAACCAGGCACGGTCAGATCGCCATACGTCGATGTCGCGATCGGACCGAATCCATAGTCGCGGAACCAGTGAGTCCCTTCTTGAACAAGCTCGAACTGGATACGGTTGCCACTGCCCACGCCCCCGCTGACCGGCGTTGCAATCGACACCTGTGCGTGGCTTGCCGGCGCGATCACCGGCAATCCCGACCGGACGATGTCCCACGTAATTGTGTTGCCCGCGGCATCGGCAAAGTGATTGCCAAGGTTAACCGGGTGCGTACCCTGACTACTGATGTTGATGATGCCGTTGTTCTGTACATCCACGGTGGTAAGCAAGTTCTGGCCGTCCGCCGAGAGTGTTGGACCGGCAACCATGGTCAACGCCACACCGACTTCAGAACCCCGTAGCGCGTACTCGGTGTTGCACAGATAAACGGATGTCTGCGCGCATGCGGAGAACGGTCCCACCTCGATCGGCACCGTCCCCCAGGTGTCGAACCAGGCAATGCCTTCCTGCACCAGCACCAGGCGAATGACGTTACCAGTGCCGATCACCGTGCTCGCGGGAATGGTCGAGGTTACCGAGGCGTGGCCACCCGGAAGAATGTCGGGAATATTCGTGCGCGGGATCGAAGCCGCGGTGTCCTGTCCACCCGTTGTGAAGATTCGCGCGCCCATATGGACGGGATCCCTTCCAGCGGAAGTCAGTTTTGCCGTGCCGTGGTTCGCGATGTCCACCGTGACACTGATAGTCGTGCCATCGGTCGATAGCGTGGGTGGCCCGAGAAGGGTCAACGTGACGTTAACCTGGGACGGTGTCAGTGCGGAAGTATCGACGAGCGCCGACGCGACCATTTTTTTGCCAAGGTAAATATAGTCGGTGGCATTGGTCGTCGAGGGGTCGTACTGCCACAGCAACTGCCCGGCCTGGCTATAGGCGTAATACGTTGGTGTACCGGACACTGGCGTCTTCTTCACCCGACGCCCTTCGGCGTCGTAAAGGTAGCTGTCGTAGCCGGTTATCTGCGTGAGGCGATTGGCCTCGTCGAAGACCAGCGGCATGCTGTTCTTACTGGTGACGTTGCCTCGGCTGTCATAGCCAAAACTGTTGACCGTAGTGGCACCGCTGGTTATCGATGCCAACCGGTTGGTGGTGTCGTAGTTATAAGTATTTGTGGTGCCGCCGGTAGTCAGCGAGCGGATATTGTTGAGGGTATCGTAGGTGTAACTTTCCGTGCCCCACAGATTGCTCGCTGTCGCCGAGGTCAACCGGTTGAGCGTGTCGTAGCCAAGCACCTTGGTACGCTGCCCGCTGTTTGTCAGGTCGGTGATCTGGGCGATGTTCGCGTTGGCGTCATAGGTCATATCCTCGCTGACCGCCACGGTCGATCCGGAGCCATAAGAGAAGTTCGAAAGCAGATTGCGACTGTTCTTGCTGGCGCTATAGGCCGCGCCGCTACCGAAGGTAAATGAAGCCAGGTCGCCATCGGGATAATAGGTAGCGTTGGCGGCGTAACTACTGGCCGACGTGGGTCGGCCATGTGCGTCGGGCTGATAAGTCACAGCCTTGCCATCCGGATAGACCGTGCTCGCCAGCACGCCATTGCCGTCGTACCCGAAGCCGAACGCCCAGTTATAGCCATCGACAGAGAGCGTCTGCCCGTTGATCAGATCGAGGTTGTTGTAGCCATAGGTCCACATGACCGAGCCGGACGTCGCCGTTAACGGCTTGCCAGTGGCGGTATAGGTCATCGCCGAGGCCGCGGTGCCAGCCGGATAGACGATGCCAGTCACGCGATTCATCGCATCGTATGCGCGAGTCGTCTGTGCCGCGGTAGCGACCTGCTCCTGGCCGCAACCGGTTCCCGTGATGGCCAGACCCGAAGCACTCCAGGCCAGATTGTTGGCGGCATCGTAAGACATGACCTCACTGCCCGATTCTGGCTCCGTGGTCCGGCACAGACGGTAATAACTGTCGTAAGTCATCGTCTTGGTGACCGAGGAGCCCGCCCCGCCCTGGGCGATCGACAGCGGATTGCCGTAAATATCGCGCGTGATGGTCTGTACTACGCTTTCCGGCGCCTGCACCTGGATGACGTTGTTGTAGGAAGGCTCGTCGAACACCTGATAGCTGGTGGTGGTCGCGTAGCCCTTCGGATCCGTAACTTGCTTACGCGCGCCGGACAGATAGGCCATCGAAGTGGTCAGCGCGCCCAGCTCCGAGGGCTGAATGGTCTGAACCACACGTCCGAGGCCATCGTAGTACGTGCTTATCCCCGAGGTAATCGCCGAGATGTCCGGGCCACCATTGACTGGGTAGGACTGGAACGTCTTATTGCCGCGCCAGTCGTAATCGGTGCGCGTACTGATCTGCAATGCGCCGTCGCCTGCACGGTAATCGAATTCGAGGATTGGCCGCATCATCGCGTCGAAGTAAGTCGTCCAGACCGAACTGCCTTGACTCGATGTGCGCAGCCAGTGACCCGCGGCAATGCCTCGTGACGCACCTTCGGTGTTATAGGCAAAGTGCTTCGGCGACCAGCCGGACGGGTAAGTAATGTCCTGGACGCGACCAACCGTGTCATAGCCATAGCTCGTGGCATTGCCGGCCTGGTTGGTGATCGAGCCGATTTGTCCGAGATCGTCGACGGCCAGCGTTTCCGCCGTACTATCCGGGAAAGCGATCGTCTGCGGAATGCCGCGCTTGTAGTTGCTCAGATGGGTCGTGTGATTGTTCGGATCGGTGAAACTCGATAGTTGACCCGAGGCGTCGAAGACATAACTCATCAAGGTCTGACCGAATCGCGCACGCGACTGCAAGGTGACGTTGCCCAGATTGTAGGTATTGAGACTCTCCGTCTCGCCGGTGTTGTTGTTTACCACCTGCTGCGGCAAACCAAGCACCCAATGCGGAAGGTCATTGAGATAGGTCGTTGTTTCCGTGATCGACACCTGGCCTGCGACGTCGCTTCCGCGTGTCACCGATGCGGGGTTTGCAAACGCATCGAAAGAGTTCACCTGACGCGTGAAATTATTCCCGCTGTCTGTTGTTACCGACTGGCTCACCGGAGTCAGGCTACCCATCTGAATCGAATTCACCGCAAGTACGGGAGAACGTCCCAACGTCTGCGGCCATGGCCATGGCCACGCACCACTTGTCGGCGGCAATGCATAGGTTGTGGTATGCGAACGAAGCACTGCCGTGGTGCTGTCGCCGTTGTATTGATCCGTGCGTAACAGCATGCTTTCGGATGCATCGAATTTATTGCTGAACGTATAGCGCGTCGTGCGCAGATCGGGATCGACCATATCGGTCGTCACCGTCGTAGCGCAGGTCGTACAGGTGGACCAGCTATCGTTCGGCGACGAGAAGCTATAGGTCCATGTCTGGGTCGCCAGACCCGGACCCGACAGCACGCGCTTCACCAGCGATGTTTGCTTGTACACCGCAGGGAAACGCGGAGAATAGCTGCCGCCATTGTTCAGGCAGACATAAGGGACCGCCGACCGACCGCGGATCGTGCTCTGCAAATAGAAGGTACCCGTCAACCCGGACGGATGCGTGATCGACGCCGTGGAGCTGACCGCATCCTGCGGTCGCAGGGTGTAATCGCAGCCCGAGTTGCTGATCAGGTAGCCATCGCCCGGTATCGGAGCAATGCCGCCAAGATTGAACGACCAGGCAGAAGCATCGGGCAAGGTCACGCCAGTCAGGCGAGGTACGGTCGGGTCGGAACTGTAGGTATACGTCCAGGTCCGCGGGTGGGCCGCGGCAGGTTGCAAGACCACCGAATGCACACGGTAGCCCGGCGGATCGTAATAGTTGCCGGAACCATCCTTGGCGGGATTCTGCCAGGTCTCGTAATTGATCTGGACCTGGCGGCCATCGCTGGCACTGACGTTGGTCAGGTTGCCATTGGCATCGTAGGTATAGTTGACGGTATTGCCGAAGCGGTCCACCGCCGAAGACACCGCCATGCTGGCGATACGACGGTGAAGCGCGCCGCCTCCGCCAAAGATCATCGAATCGGTCGTCTTGTACAGCAAGACGTCCAGGTAATAGCGCGTGCCATCGGGCGATACCGCGAGGAAACCTTCGCCAGGCTTTCCATTGGACGTCTGCGCGAGACAACCGATTGCCCAGCGATCCTTGGTTACGAGCGGGAAATTGATCGCTGCGCCGCCGCTATTGGTCATGCTGGGCACTTGCGCGTTGTTGACGTCGCGCTTCAGCAGTTCCTGACCACCACTGCCCGGCATGATCAACTGATAACCGTGCCACCACTGGTCGGTCGAATACGTGATGACCGTGCCTTTGAACGTTACGTACTCATCGGGAGCAGTATCGGCATTGGTGCAACGCTGCGTGTCGCTGATGAAAAACCATGATGCCGTGTCGGGCGGAGTGAGGTTGCCCGTGCCGCTGGCTGCGGAAAGCGTTTCGATACGCGGCGTTTCCAACGCCCAGTCGACGAATGCGTTATCGATGAAGTCGTAGTACACACCGGCGGGTGGCTGGTCGGGTGTGCGGAAACTACGCGCTATCTGGATCAGCGGTCCTGTGCCGGCTGCCGTGACATCCACCTGATCGAAGGAAAGCGCGCCGTTGTAAAGACTGATGTTCTCGCCGAACGGATGTTCGCCCAACGGCTCAATATCCTGGGATATCTTGATCTTCTTCTGAAACTCACTCTCGGGAGTGACGGGGGATGACTGGGCGAAACACAACCCGGTCAACAAGATGCCAAGGATTCCAGCCGTCGCGCGAACGCACCTGCCCCTACCCCGCAAACTCATATTGTCCCCTGAGCGCGACCGTGTCGCGCGAGCCTTCCCATACATCCATCTGGAAGGAATCACGCACACAACTACACGCCATCCAAGAATGGCGGCAACCAGCGCTCGTGAATTCCCCGTGGCTGACCGCGATGTGAGATCGGCGGTCGACGGATCATTTACTGCGCGAATACATACCGTCAATAAGTAAGTTCTTGCGAATCAACACAGAGGCTGCCAGGGGAAAAGTGGGCGTCACACCTTATGGTCAGACCAGTGCGCCATCCCTCATCCCGGCTTCTACACGGGGCCCTTCCCCATCGCGACGAAATCCATCGAGAACCGGTTCGCCGAACCACGCAAGCTTCGTAGCCAGCGAAGCGACCTCACCGACGATAAGCAGTGCCGGCGAGCGCACGCCATGCTGTTGCGCTGCCTCCGGAAGATCGGCAAGGCGACTCACGACGACGCGCTGCTCCATGCGCGATCCGCTCTCGATCAAAGCGACCGGCGTCGACGGCGCGCGACCGTGGGCTATCAGGTTGGCGCGGATCGTCTCCAACTCCCCTACGCCCATGTACAGCACGAGGGTCTGCCCTTTCCCGGCCCATCGGCGCCAGTCCAGACCCTCGTTCGTGCCACGGCAATGGGCGGTGCCCAGGACCAACGACTGCGCATGGTCGCGATGCGTCAGTGGAATGCCTGCGTATGCCGCGCACGCCAGTGCCGCGGTGATGCCGGGTACCACCTCGAACGGCACACCGGCCGCATGCAAGGCTTCAAGCTCCTCGCCGCCGCGACCGAAAACGAACGGGTCGCCTCCTTTCATGCGCACTACCCGTCTCCCGGCTTTCGCGTGCGCGATCATCAGCTGATGGATACGCTCCTGACTAACGTGATGGTTGCCCGCCTCCTTGCCGACGTCGACGAGTTCGGCATCCCGCCGTGCCAGTGACAGCACCTCCGCGCTGACCAGCCGGTCGTGCAGGATCACGTCCGCCTCGTTCAGTGCGCGCAAGCCACGCAAGGTAAGCAATCCCGGATCGCCGGGACCGGCACCCACCAGCACGACCGATCCCAGCCGTGCCTCACTGGCGTTTTCGAGCGCCTCGTCGGCGGCAACGGCCGCCTGACCGGGTTGGCCGGCGCGAAGCAGCGCGGCCACCCGGCCGTGGAAAAGCGATTCATAGAAAGCACGGCGCGAAGCCTGCGCAGGGAAGCGTTCCCGTATCTTTGCGCGCAGGTGTCCCGCCAGCGTCGCCAACGGCCCGACCGAATCGTCGATCAGCGCCTCCAGCCGCTCCCGCAGGAGCCGGGCGAACATCGGCGCTTCTCCACTGGTGGAAATCGCGATGCTGACCGGCGACCTGTCGATCACCGCCGGCACATGGAACGTCGACAACGCCGCGTCGTCGACAACGTTCACCCAGAGCCGTCGCGCACGCGCCGCCGCGGCAACCCGTGCGTTAACCGCGCGGTCGGAAGTCGCGGCGATCACCAGCCACACATCGTCCAGCAGACGATCCTCGAACCCGGCGCCACGGAGCACGATCCGGCCTTCGTCGCTCAACGCGCGCAAGGAAGACGTCAACACCGGCGCGACCACGCTTACCGACGCGCCCGCCTCGACCAGCCGGGATACTTTGCGTTCGGCGACGGCGCCGCCGCCGACGACAAGTACAGAAAGACCGGAAATCTCCGCGAAAAGGGGGTACAGCGACATGGCAGACGGACCGCGACGATGGGGCCTGGACGATAGGAGCACCCCGGCCCCTGCCCAAATGATTTGTCGGCACGAGCATATGCCGCAGCGTTATACGTAACGAAAACTTGACATATTCAATAAATGGACGTATAGACGTCTGATATGTCAAACGCCATCGCCGCTTCGAAGCCCACCCTGCTCCGACATCCCACGCGATGTATCCATGCCCTGTGCGCGATTCTCATCATCGACCCAGGCCTTCCGTGGATTCCAAGCCATGACGCTCGTTCAGCTCCGCTACCTCGTCGCCATCGCCGACGCGGGTCTTAACATCACGCTTGCCGCCGAGCGCGTGCACGCCACACAACCCGGTCTCTCCAAGCAGTTGCGCCAGCTTGAGGACGAGCTGGGCTTCAAGCTCTTCCATCGTCGCGGCAAAAGCCTGCACGGCGTTACCGCTGCCGGTGAAAGCGTGCTCGAACGCGCACGCACGATCCTTGCGGAAGCCGGCAACGTCCTCGCCCTCGCCGCCAACCTGCGTAACGAGGCACATGGCAGCTTGCGCATCGCCACCACGCATACGCAGGCTCGCTTCGCCCTCCCCGATATCGTCGGCGCGTTTACCCGTCGCCACCCTGAAGTGAGCGTGCACCTGAATCCCGGTCGCGAGGCCGGCGTGCTGCCGCAACTAAGCGCGGGCCATGTCGACATCGCTGTGGTCAGTGGTAGCGGCGGGCCGCCGCCCGCAGGTATTGCGCTGCCCGCATATCGCTGGAATCGCATGCTCGTGGTGCCGAAGGACCATCCCTTCGCGCGTTACACACGGCCGCCCTCGTTGCAGGAACTCGCCGCGCAGCCTCTGGTCGGTTACGAGTCGTCGATGCAGTCCGATTCGTCGCTGCAGCGAACCTTCGTCGCGGCGGGTCTGCATCCGCGTATCGCCATGACGGCAGGCGACGGCGATCTGATCCGCACCTATGTGCGCGAAGGTCTCGGCGTAGGCATTCTGGCGGAAATGGCCGTGACACCGGGCGACCGCGACCTGGTTACCCTGCCTGCCGACCACCTGTTCGACCAGTGCACAACGTGGATCGTGCTGCGCGATGGACTGGTTCCGCGGGATTTCCTGCTCGATTTCATCCGCGGATTCGCGCCGCACCTCGATCCTCGCGACATACGTCGCGCCGTCGCGGGCGATTCGACCAGTGCGTGGCCCGCCGCGCCGCACTGGCGGCAGCGCGGCGAGCACGCCGCTTAATCGATAAGCTCGCGTTTGCGTAGCAACTCGAGTACCCGCGCCGCCAGAACTTCGGGACTGGCGGCGTCGCCGTCCAGCCTGAGTTCCGGCTGCTCGGGCACTTCGTATGGATCGTTCACGCCGGTGAAGTTGGCAATCTTTCCCGCGCGGGCCTGTGCATACAGCCCTTTACGGTCGCGCGCTTCGCATACTCCGATGTCCGTGGTCACGTGAATCTCGACGAACCCGCCGTGCGCCTCGACGAGTGCCCGCGCCTCCGCACGCGCATCGGCGAACGGCGCGATGGGTGCGCAGATCGCGATGCCGCCATGGCGTACGACTTCACTGGCGATGTAACCGATCCGCGTGACGTTGGCCGCACGATCCTCGCGCGAAAAACCCAATCCACGCGAAACATGACGGCGAACCTCGTCCCCATCCAGCACCGTGACCGGGCGGGCCGTGCGCTCAAGCAGCAGGGCAAGCACGGCCTGCGCGATCGTCGACTTGCCTGCACCGGACAGCCCCGTGAAGAACAACGCGAAACCGCGCGCCGCGCGCGCGGGATGCCTCTCGCGCAGGATGTCCACGACTTCGGGGAAGCTGAACCAGCTGGGGATCTCGGTACCCTCGCGCAGATGCTTCCGCAACTGCGTACCGGAGATGTCGCGCACATCGTCATCCTCGACGACTTCGGTGCTGGGAAGATAGCTGTCCCGATTGGCCGCATAGACCATCGCGGGAAACGGCACGATGGCGATGCCAAGCTCCTTCTCGTGTTCCAGCAGCAACGTCTGAGCGGCGAACGGATCGTAGAAGGGTTTGCCGTCCGCGCCGTTTCCCGGGCCCGCGTGATCGCGGCCGACGATGAAATGCGTGGCACCGTAGTTCTTGCGGATAATCGCGTGCCACAACGCCTCGCGCGGTCCGCCCATGCGCATGGCCAGCGGCAGGAGCGAGAGCTTCACGCTGTCCGCGGGGTATTGCGGCAACAGCGCACGGTAGCAGCGAACGCGCGTGTAATGATCGACATCGTCCGGCTTGGTCAGGCCCACGACCGGCTGGATGAGCAGCCTCGCTCCGACTTTTTCCGCAGCGCGCAAGGTCAGTTCGCGATGGGCGCGATGCATCGGGTTGCGCGTCTGGAAAGCGACGATCCGGTCCCATCCATTGGCCGCGAACCAGTCGCGCAATGCGCGCGGGGTATCGCGTAATTCCGCGAAATCGAAATGGGCGATACGGCCAATCCCACGGACCTTGCCGCCCAGCGCCACCGGCGCGGCCCCGTCGAGAAGCCGGGCCACACCGGGATGCAGACGGTCGACGGTTCCGAATACCTCGCGTGCTTCGTGCTCGCGATCCGGACGCCAGATATCGCTTACCTCGAGGATGGCCAACGGCACGCCCTGTGCGTCGCGCAACGCTAATTCGTCGCCGACCGACAGCGTCGCCGCGACTACCTCGTCCACGCCAAGCGTGATGGGGATAGGCCACAACGTGCCGTCGACGAGGCGCAAGCGCTCAACCACGCTGTCGTAATCGGCCCGGCCGAGGAACCCTTCCAGCGGCGAGAACGCGCCATTGATCAGCAGCTCGAGATCGCACAGCTGCTGCGCGTCGAGGACGACGCCAGGCAATGAGGCGCTGCGACGGCGCAGAAGGTCCGCCTCCGCATGCGGTGCGGCAAGATCGCGAAGGACGCCGCCGTACGGCGCGACGGGGTGGAAAGGACGGAAGTCATCCGTGGCGGGAGTGGCGAGAGCTGGCAGATTCATGTTTTTTGTCTTTGCTCGGGGTAGTTCAGGCGGGATCGTGCAGGCCGCATTCGCGTTTCCATCCAAAGAAACGCGTGTCTTCCGGGTCCATGCCCGATTCAAGACGACGGGTGGTGTGGGTGTCTCCGATGGAGACGTATCCCTCGTCCCATAGCGGGTGATATGGCAGGTCGTGCGCGCTGAGATAGCGCCCGACATCGCGGTCGCTCCAGTCGGCGATCGGGTGGACTTTCCAGCGGCCATCGCGAAACTGCGCGAAGGGAGTCGAGGCGCGGCTTCGCGACTGACCGCGGCGCAGCCCGGCGAACCAGGTGCCCGCGCCTAGCTCGGCCAGCGCGCGCTGCATGGGCTCGACCTTGCGCACACGGTTGTATTCCGCGAGCCCTTCGGCACCCTGCTCCCACAACCGGCCACGCGAGGCCTCGTGCCATGCGGGACTCCATGGCGACGCACAGACCTTCAGATTGAGATGGAGCTTTGCGGACAACGTGTCGATGAAGCGATAGGTCTGCGCGAACAGATAACCCGTGTCGATGACGACGACTGGCAGATCGGGCCGGATCGACGTGGCCAGATGCAGCGACACGGCTGCCTGAGCACCAAAGCTAGACGACAGAACATGTTCGCCCGGCAGGTTTTCAAGCGCCCAGGCGATACGCCCCTGCGCGTCGAGATCGGCCAGATGCTCGTTGATGGCGTCGATCTCGTTCATGCGACGGTCGCCACGGAAATCGAACGATTCTCCGTATCCAGCGCCCCGCTGCGCAGCAACCAGTCGCCGAAACCTTCGGCCTCCTGGCGTTCCGCCGCATACGCACCGAACAACGGATCGAGCGCGGCGAGGATGGCCGACTCGTCGACATTCTCGCGATAGACGCGGTTGAGGCGCTGCCCGCGAAAGTCCGCACCCAGACGCAGATCGTAACGCCCCGGTGCGCGCCCGATCAGCGCGATCTCGCCCAGATAAGGCCGCGAGCAGCCGTTAGGGCAGCCGGAAAGACGCAGCAAGATGGGCGCGTCGATAAGACCGTGCGTATCGAGCAGGGCTTCCAGACGCGTCGTGATATCGGGTAGGTAGCGCTCCGCTTCCGCCATGGCCAGACCGCAGGTCGGCAAGGCCACACAGGCGACGGCATGACGGCGGATGCCGCTCTGCTCGCGATACACATCCAGGCCGTGAGCGACCACGAGTGCATCGATGCGTGACCGATCCTTCGCTGCCACGTTGGCGACGATCACATTCTGGTTGCAGGTGAGACGAAAATCGCCGTCGTGGATCGCCGCGATTTCGCGCAAACCAGTCAGCCAGCGCCGTTCGCCGGTATCGGCCAGGCGACCCGACTCGATATGCAGCGTGAGGTGCCATCGCCCGTCGTGCCCTTCGACCCAACCGTAGCGATCGCCGTTGTGGTCGAACCGGTACGGCCGCGCCGGTTCGAAAGCGAATCCGGCGCGTGCCTCTACTTCGCGGACGAAGGCGTCGAGACCGCGATGATCCAGCGTGTACTTCAGTCTCGCGTGTTTGCGTTCCACGCGATTGCCCCAGTCGCGCTGCACGGCCACGATCGCCTCGGCGATCGCAGGCAACCGCTCTGGCGTGACGAAACCCACGACGCTGCCAAGGCGTGGATACGTGGACGGATCGCCCTGTGTCGCACCCATGCCACCGCCGATGGCGATGTCGAATCCTGCGAGACGCCCGTGTTCGACGACGGCGACGATGCCCAGATCCTGCGCAAATACATCGACGTCGTTGAGCGGAGGAATGGCCAGTCCGATCTTGAACTTGCGCGGCAGGTAAGTCTTTCCGTAGAGCGGCTCCGGCTCGGGTTCGCCGATCAACGGTTCGCCGTCGAGCCATATCTCGTGGTAAGCGCGCGTACGCGGCGCCAGTTTGTTCGACAGGCGCGCGGCCCACGCATAGGCTTCGGCGTGGCCTTCGCTTTCCACGGGATTGGCGGTGCTCACCACGTTACGCACCACGTCGCCGCAAGCGGCGATGGTGGTCGCCAACGCGTCGTGAATCGTGGCGATGGTCGGCTTGAGGTCGCCCTTCAGAATGCCGTGCCACTGGAAGGTCTGCCGCGTGGTAATACGCAGCGTACCGTTGGCGTGCTCGCGCGCCAGTACATCGAAGACCAGCCATTGCGCCGGCGTGACCACGCCACCGGGCAACCGCGCACGCAGCATGAAGGCGAACGCGGGTTCGAGTTTCTGTCGGCGGCGTTCGTCGCGCAGATCGCGATCGTCCTGCAGATAGCTACCGTGGAATTTAAGGATCTTGTTATCGTCGTCGCCGATGCCTCCGGTTACCGGATCGGCCAGCGCTTCACGCAGGCTACCGCGCAGCTGGCGACTGCCTGCCTTCACCCGCTCGAAGTCGGAAAGATTTTCGCTCATCTCAGTACACGTCCCGGGCATAGCGCCCTTGCTGAAGCAGTTCGTCGAGCCATGCCGCCGCCTCGGCGCGATCGCGCCCGCCGTGCTCGACAACGATATCGATGAGGGCCACATGGACGTCCGGCGCCATGGCCTGGGCGTCGCCGCAGACATAAAGGTGCGCGCCGCCCGCAAGCCATGCATAAAGTTCGGCACCGTTTTCACGCAAGCGCTGCTGCACGTAGACCTTGCCACCCCGATCGCGCGAGAAGGCAAGATCGAGCCGGGTCAGTGCGCCCGTCTTGAGGGCGGCCTGCCATTCGGCCTGATAGAGGAAATCGCGGCGTGCGTGCCGGTTGCCGAACAACAGCCACGACCGGCCTCGCGCCCCTGTGGCCTGACGCTCCTGAACGAAGGCGCGGAACGGTGCGACGCCCGTGCCGGGACCGATCATCACGATGTCGGTCGCGGGATCGGCAGGCAGGCGGAAACGATCGTTGGTTTCGATGAACACGCGCAGGCTCGCATCGTCGCCGGCCAGCGCGAGATGACTGGTCGCCGCGCCGACGTGACGATGACCATGGGCCTCGTAATCGACGACGGCGACGGTGAGATGTGCCTCCTCACCGACCGCGGTGGCGCTCGATGCGATGGAATACAGGCGTGGCAATAGCGGGCGCAGTGCGGCAAACAAGGTCTCGGCCGTCCATGTCGCGGGATACCGTCGCAGCAGGTCGAGCGGCTGGTGCGAGTCCAGCAGCGCCCGCAATGCCGGAGCCTGCACCGGGTCAAGCACGGCATGCAGCTCGTCCCGGTCGCTGCGCTCCGCGAGCGCGGCGACGAACGGCCTCGACAGCCGCGTGATCTCCTTCGCGTCGGTCAGCCATTCGGCCAGCGTGCGGCGGCGTTCCGCGACGGCGATCATTTCGTCACCCGCCAGATGGGCGGCGGCAAGCAGATCGGCAACCAGTGCCAACGGATTGCGCGGCCACACGCCCAGCGAATCGCCCGGCGCATAGTGCAGGCCCGAACCCTCCAGGGATATCTCGATGTGCCGGACGTCGCGTTCGCAGTCGCGGGACACGATGCGCTGATTGGCAAGCACGGCCGCTTCGAAAGGCTGCTCCCGGGAGTATCGGGGCGATACGACCGTCTCGCGTGCCGGAGCAAAATTAAGGACATTCGTCGTGGTCAACAGCGGACGCACACCGTCGATAGCCTCCGCGGCCCATGGCGCCGACACCGTTTCCACATCGACGTCCGCCTCGCCCAGCGAGGCAAAGCGCTCGGCCCCCAGCTCGGCCAGGCGGGTATCGAGACGCCGCCCGATCTCGCAGTAACGCGGATAGCTCGAATCGCCGAGCGCCAGTACGGCGTAACGAAGGTCCGGCAGCCGGGGGGCGCGCCGGCTCTCGAGGAACTCGACAAAGGTTTTGGCGTCGTCCGAAGGGTCGCCGTCGCCTTGCGTGCTGGCCACGATCGCCAGGAAGCGCTCTTTTGCCAGCTCCCTGACCGGATACGCATCCGCGCGAACCAGCCGGGCGCGCAAGCCGCCGGATTCCGCACTACGAACCAGCGCTTCGGCAGCCCGCCTGGCATTGCCGGTCTGACTGCCATAGATCACGGTCAGCGTGTCGCCGCCCGAACGTGCGGGCGCGTCTTGGATCGGGGGCGCCGCCCGTGCCGCCAGCCACGCCGCGGCCCAGTACAGCTCGGCCGGTTTCAGCCCATCGGCCACGCGAGCGAGCTGCGCCCGTGTCGCCGCATCGAGCGGCAAGGCTTCAAGGTCGGTGGAGACGACGGCATTCACGGATAAACCTCGGGACGTTTGGGCTTCTGGACGTCCAAAGGTTAAGAACAAGCTAAGCGCGACGGAAAGGATGCATTCGTATATCCATATAGCGAATGCTTACTTCACGCGCCGGAAGGCGAACGCGAATACTCTGGCCTTGCCACACCGCCGGACGACCATGCCTCCGCTTTCCGAATTTCTTACCTTTGTCGCCGCCGGCGTGCTTGCCCAGCTGGTCGACGGCGCGCTGGGCATGGCATTCGGTGTCGTCTCGGCCGGTATCCTGCTGGCCCTGGGCCTGCCGCCGGCCCTGGCCAGTGCCAGCGTGCACTACGCCGAAACCTTCACCTGCGGCGCGTCCGGCCTGAGCCACTACCTGGCGGGCAACGTACGCAAGCGCCTGCTCTGGACCCTCGCCGTGCCCGGCCTCATCGGTGCGACGATCGGTGCCTACGTGGTCACCCACGTACCGGCCGCCTGGATGAAACTCGCGCTGACACCCTATCTGCTAGGTGTCGGCATCTTCCTGATCGCCCGCGGCGCGCGTGCCGCGCGCGTCACGAACGACGATCCGCGCAGTCCGAAGTGGCTGGGTTTCCTCGCGGGACTCGCGGACACGATCGGTGGCGGCGGCTGGAGCGCGATCAACGTCACGGCGCTCATCGCGCGCGGCGCCACGCCACGCATCGTCGTCGGCACCGTGCACGTGGCCAAATGCATCGTGAGCGCGGCGGCAAGCGTCAGCTTCCTGTTCCACGTGGGCGCGCCGCACCTCGCTTCGGTCGGCGGGCTGATCGTCGGCGGCATGCTCGCCGCGCCATTCGGCGCCGCCTTCGCCCGGCGCGTACCGGCACGCGCCATGACCTGGCTGGCGGCGCTGGCCGTACTGGGCCTTGGACTGAACAACGTCGCGCGCGCCTTCGTCTGAAACAGCCGTTATCTCCCCCCAACCCAACGCAGCTTGCAAGGCCGCAAGGGCGCCCCCATCCGTGGGGAACGCGCAAGGGGAACGGCATGATCGATCTGTACAAATTGCACTGGTCGCACTATGTGGAAAAAGTCCGCTGGGCGCTGGACTTCAAGAAACTGCCGTGGCGCGGCATCGACATCGTCGCGTTCACCAAAAAAGAAATGCGGCACTTCGACTGTCCCCAGACCGTACCGCTGATTAACGATACGGCGACCGGCATAGCCATAAGCGATTCGTCGCCGATCATTCGATACCTTGACGAAACCTATCCGGAACATCCCCTGTTCCCGAGCGATCCGGTCGAACGCGACCAGGTCTGGCAATGGATGCTTCGCCTCGATTCCACGCTTGGTTTATATGCGCGACGGCTCGGCTATACGCAGCTGATCATGGAATGCCCGCAGACCCTCGCTCAGTTGTTCGTGCCGGATGTTCTGGGCGGCCTGTTCGCGCGTCGCGGGTGGCGCACGGTCGCTTCCCCGGTGCTTGGCATGATGCTGACGTTGCGCTTTCACTTTCATCGCAACCGGCATGATCGTATCTACGAGAAACTTGAAGCGCTTCTGATACCGATTGCGGATCGGCTAGAGCGAGACGGTTTTCTGGTGGGCGCGCAATTCACGGCAGCGGACCTGACGCTGGCGTCGCTGCTGCGACCGTTGCGCATCGTGCCCCACTTCAGTCACCACGCCCGGCTGCAATCGCTGTTCGCCTGGCAGGAAGGGCTCTTTCGCGAACATGATCGCGATGTATCGTTTCCTTATGAAGAAGCGATTCAGGCGAAGCGCGAGCGCAGCGGCTCCATGCGGAGCCGGGTGAGCTGGATGGGAAAGCGTCCCGAAGCCACCAGCGACCACGACCACCATGTGCCGCTGGATACGGCAAAGAACGATCTGCACCCGGTGAGCAGCAGGACACTGATTCTCGGGTTACCGGCCTATTTCAGACTGCGCTGGTTCAATGGCATTGCAAAGACGGCTTACAGGCAGGCACCGTACGTCGCCGGCCTGGCGTAACCTGCCCGGGTTTCCTGTATGAATCCAATGGCCCCTCCCACTGCATCTAAGCTTCGATACCCCTAACTCGCAGACTTAAAGGAAGGCAGGCGCCATGAGCGACGTGTTCGATTCGTTAACCGGGCTACTCACCATCGTACTGGCCCTGGGCGGGCCAGTATTCGTAGTCGGGCTGGTGCTGCGCTTTAAGTTGCGCAAGCATCGATCCCGGCAGGAGTTCGCGATTCGCATGCTCGAACAAGGCCATACCCCTGACCTGGACCTGCTCGACAGCAAGGACGACTGGAGCGATTTCCGCTGGGGCGCGATCCTGGCCATGCTGGGCGTCGCCCTGCTCGCTGTGGGGGCTGTCGAGGCCGACAAGGACTTTCTGGCGGGCGCGTTCATTCCATTGCTGATCGGCCTCGGCTTTCTGCTCACGTTCTATGTGCGGCGCCGCAGCCAGGGCCAGACGACGACTGGCGTGAGGACGGACTAAGCCGGTGCCAGTCGACCCGCTGGACGATCGGGCACTGGTTGCCCGTGTACGCCTCGCCAACGACCAGCATGCGTTCGCTACTCTTGTGCGTCGGTATCAGGGGCCCTTGCGGGCCTGGTTACGTCGTCTGCTATCCGGCGATGAGGCCATCGCCGACGACCTCGCCCAGGAAACCTTTCTGCTGGCCTACCGCAAGCTGGACCAATATCGCGGAGAGGCTTCGTTCTCCACCTGGCTGCACAGCATCGCTTACCGGCAGTTCCTGATGCAGCGCAGGAAAAATGGGCCAACAACGACATTTGCAGAACCCGCTGGGTTGGCCGAAGCACCGGTGACGGAGAATCTTGCCGCCGTCAACGATGTCCGGCGCGCTCTGGCCGAACTTTCGACCGAAGAATACAGCGCCATCGTGCAGTGCTATTACTTCGACCGCAGCCATACCGAAGCTGCCGAAATACTCGAAAGCGCCATCGGTACGATCAAATCGCGCATTCTGCGAGCCAAGGCGAAACTCCGCCTGTCGCTTGCGGCATGGGCAACAGAGGACACGCCATGAAAAAACCGCTGGAACCCCATGAATCACCCAACGACGCTCTGGACGTCTTTCTGCGTAAAGCGCTGGTGGATGAATTGAACGTACCGGCCGACGACGGCTTTACCGATCGCGTCGTCAGCCGCTTGCCCGCCCGCCGTGTCCACGGTTCCCGGTGGAACTTCGCTCCGTACGTGGGGGCGATCCTCGGCGGAACGATCTTCGTGACGAACGCTCCCGATTTTCGCGCCACCGTCAGCCAGCTCATCGCCACACCCGGCCCTGTTCCGGGCATGACTATATTGATGGCGCTATTGCCCCTGATCCTTACCGGCATGGTGTTTTCAGTACTGACCATGATCGATCGCCGGTAACGGCGTACCGCGTGGCCGGCTGTCAGTCTTTCAACAATGCGTGATAGTCGGGACTGAGTTCGGCGACAACGCTTCGGCGAACGTCGGATAGCTCACGGCGAAGACCTGTCGTCCCCGGGTGACGCCCTTCGGGTCCAGCAGTACCGCGATACTCGGACATACGGTTTACCCGTTCGATGTCTCCACCGGCCGCGGACACGACCCCGAAGGGCTACTCGGCATCCTGCCCTCGCTCGCCACCAGTCTGCTTGGACTTTGCGCGGGCCAGTGGCTACGGAAAGGACAACGCGACATCTCGTCGTTGCCGGCATCGTTGCGGCTCTGGTCGCGATCGCGTGGACTATGGATCGCAAGCGGGTATATATCAAGTTGTGAGGTATCCGAAGCGGCTTCCGGGTCGCTGCGCTACTGCAAGTCCGCAGTAACGTTACCCTGTTTTTTTTCCCTGCGTAGAAGCCATAAATTGCGACCATACAGTGCCGGGAGAAACACGTAGCTCAGAATGATGGGTAATTTATCGACGTGTAAGGCATAAATCAGGGAAAGCAGGCTGCCCCAAAAACTGATGTGCCAGAACATGGATGGAACCACCAAACGGCCTTTGCGTTCCGACTGCAACCACTGCAGGATAAACCGTGAACTGAAGAGGAAGCCACCGGCCAGGCCGACGCCGGTCCAGGCTACGGAGTCCGTGTAAAGCCATGGTGCAACCGAGCCGAGATAAGTCTGAAGAAACGATTCGGAGATCATGTACCTGATTCTTTACGATGAGGGCGCAGTAAAAATCGCGCCCTTACAAAATACTAGAGGCTGGAGCTACCGAAGCAGCACAGCCAACGGTCTTCAGCGCTGTATCGAATCGTGCTGCTGCACTTGCTGATTCTGCAGTGTCTGAGCGGCAATATGCTCCGGTTGTGCCGTCCGGTTCCAAGCGGCGCTGCTCTGTGCTATGGAGGTATTCACTGCCTGGGCAGTCGCGACATCGGCATACTGCTTGAACGCGGAATTGAGGTCACCCTGCACCGCCCATATACGGCTCGCATCGTCATTCAGGACAGCATGATCGATTCGTTGTAACCCCTGCCCCCGCGCCGCTACGGTCAAGGCCGCTGCGAGGTTGTCGCTAAGATGGTCTGGCGTGCGTCCCTGTCGCGCATCCAATGCGTGGACGGCAGCTCGTGCTTGCTCATACAACGGATTGCCGGGATGCGATGCGTTGTCCAGCATCGCCGACGAACTGAACGCCTCACGTGCCTGATCGTGCAAAGCGCCTTGCAGTGTCTCGAGCGTCTTCGTTCCCACTATGCCGTCATCGTTCAGATGATGAGCGCGCTGAAATGACTGCACAGCATGCCGCGTGTCCGGACCAAAATCGCCATCGGCGGTCAGTGGACGACTATCGGGCCAGTGATGCCGAGCCCGGCTAGTTGTCCCTGCATCGTGCGGACCGCATCACTGTCGTGTTGACCTTCATGCAGAGACTCGTGGCCAGGTTGCGGAGCAGTGTGTGGCGCAGGCTGAGCTTGAGGCTGTCCGGGCGCTCCCTGTCCACCTGCGTGGCTCTGATCCAGAGGTAGCGTGTTCAATGCATCGGTCAGGCGGCTCTCACGATTGGCAACGGAGGTCGGATTGTCAACCCCGTAGCGGGTAGCGTCGATAAATCTCTGAATATCGGTTCGGCTGATTGTGTCACCCAGTTGCAATGTGCCCCGGGAAGCGTGACGGGATTACCTTCCAGGTACGACAACATGCTATTGCGAGGTGGCGCATTCGCGCCGATGCCACTGATCGCGAACTGATTGTCGTAGTCGGCCAACGCCAACTGCAGTTCGAGGCTATTGGCGATGGTGCTTCCGATCGTCGGGTTCGCGCCTTGCACCGTGGTGACAAGGTCACCAATGCGGCCAACACTATTTATCAGCTGGCTATCCGTGAATGTGTCAAGTCTTTCCTGTGGTATAGCCCGAAGCTGACTGTTCAGCGCACTTACCTCAGCAGCACTGAGACCACCGTGCTGCGATAGCTGCGCGATCTGCTCCTGCGAGAAACCGTTCTCAGCAAGAAATCCCTGCACATTGCCATGATTGCTGCCGACATCAAACTGGAGCATGCCGAACGAATACGTACTCGTTCCGCTCCCCGCATAACTAAAGGTATTGAGGATTGCCCGATTATTTCCGTTCTCTGTGGAGAACAACACCGTTCGCAATTGGTCCGTCGTCATGTCCGTCACGGTAACGCTCCTTGTCGTGATCTCAACCGCCAAAACACTGGGTATTGGTGAAGTCGATCAGGTCCTTCTCCGACGCACTTTTCGCGTCCACTTTCTGTATGGAGAAATGCCCGACCATGTCGTCGTTACAAATCTTCACATCGCTGCGCGACGTGCCCGTCTGCAAAATACAGATACCACCGAAACTATGATTGCCACTGGCGGTGCCCACCGGGAGGTCGACCAGTTTGCTGCATCCGATGATTTTTCCGCCCTGTTTTTGTTCGACCAGCGATCGGTTGAAGGATTCCACGCGCGCGGCTGGATCACGATAGAACACGACGCTGCGGCATGTTTTTCCGTCGGGAATGTCACAGGATGTCTTGTTGACGAGGTACTTGTCGTTATGTTGAAGAAGGGCAATACGCGATTTGTACGCATCGCCCAGACAAGTCTCGTTCTCGCATATGTTTCGGACATAGCGAATCCAGTTGCGTTGCTCTTTGAGAAGTGCTGGTTTACTTGGCGCGGCAGCCGCGTTCGCAGCGCTCTCGTAGACAATCTGCAATTGCGAGTCCAGATTGGATAGCGAAGTGCTACTACAGATCAGCTTCTCGGTGGAACTTGCGGCCTTCGCACAATCGAAACTCGCCGAAAACGCAGCGGGCGTCGTCATGGAGAGGCAAAGAAGCAGCGATAGTCGGATCGGCTTCATCTATTGTCCTTGTGCAGCATCCAGGGTCGTCGTCGAGCGGCAAATTCGCCTCTGCGCCCAACGCATCATTCCCCAAAGTCTTGCCTATCATCGGAGCGTTGTCGAGTCCGCGCCCACATGTACCTTCGGATCAATCCGGCACGAAGTTCAACGCCACACCATTGATGCAGTAACGCAACCCGGTAGGCGGCGGCCCATCCGGAAACACATGCCCCAGGTGGCTGCCGCAGCGACTGCAATGGACTTCCGTGCGTTGCATGCCGTAGCTGGTGTCGACGGTGGTTTCGGTCGAGCCCGGAGCCGGCGTGTCGAAACTGGGCCAGCCGGTTCCGCTTTCGAATTTCGTGCCGGAGACGAACAACTTCTGACCGCAGCCGGCACATGCGAAAGCGCCGGTTCGTTCTTCGTGCAGGAGGCTGCAGCTTCCGGGACGTTCCGTCCCGTGACCGCGCATGACGGCATACTGCTCCGGCGTCAGCAACCGGCGCCATTCCTCGTCCGTGTGCGTTACTTCGAAATGTTCGTTAGCGCTCATGATCGCGTTCTTCGTCTACGGTATAGATGGCTTCGGGGATTGCCTCGAGCCGTGCTTTGGGAATGGGGTCGCCGCTATCGTCCGACAAGCCATAGGTGCCTTCGTCGATTTTTTCCAGCGCCCGCCTGACGTCGTCCAGTCGCTTGACGGACTGGTGGAACACGGCTTCGTCGTTTTCCTGAATCGCCATTTTCTCGGCGTCATCTTCGATGTCGCCTGCCTCGCCGCCCGCGGTGTCCTGAAGCAATCGCTCCTCCGCACCCGCCGCGTCGCCCGTCCCTACCAACTGCGCACGAAGGGCGATCAAACGCAGACGCTGCGCTTCGACGAACGAAGCGCTCAGGGGATGATTCGTGGAGCTGTTCATAAAACTCTCCGTTGCTCGTGGGAGCCAGGCGCGATTATCGCGACTATGCGCGCAAGCAGGAAATATTTCTTGCACGGATGTGCTGCGCCCGTCGGGCCGTTGCGCATCAGCGCCGTATATAGTCGTCGGTCGACACAGCGGAAACGCCTTGCCTGGGTTCGCCTCGCTCACCGCGCAGTGCCGCCATGGCGCGATAGTCTCGCGGCGTCATGCCCACGGTGGCCTTGAACTGACGGGCGAACGCGCTCTGATCGACGAAACCGCAGGCCAGTCCGATCGATGCCACGGTGTCGTTGCCTCCCAGTAGCCGCATCCCCGCTTCGATCCGGAGCTTAGTCAGCACCTGTTGCGGCGTGAGCTGAAATACACGGCGAAAATGCCGTTCCAGTTGAGCTACCGAAAGATCGGCCAACCCGGCCAGCGTGTGCACGCGCACACCCTCGGCATAGTGTTGCTGCATATAGTCGAGCACCCGGCGCAGACGGTCGTAGGTGGGATGGCGTCCGTCCGGCTGGCCCAGATCGCGCGAGATGCCGATCACGCCGCGTATCTCGCCGCGCACTCGCAGCGGCCGCTTGCAGGTCAGGCACCAGCCCGCTGCCCGGTTGCTGAAGATGTGTACCTCGAGCTGGTTTTCGATCACCTCGCCGCTCAGTACGCGCTTGTCCTGTGCCGCATACGAACCGCCCATGGTGGTGGGAAACAACTCGGTGACACTCTTGCCGATCACCTCGCTGCGCCCTTTCAGGCCCAGCCGGCGCACCAGGGTGAGATTGGCATGCGTATAGCGCGCCGCGGCGTCCTTTACGAAGAACACCACATCCGGCAGCGCATCGAATAGCGGCTCCAGTTCATCGGCTGAAATCTTCATACGTGTTATGTGCTCCCCGACCGGCGGCGACGGCGTTCGCGGCATCGCAAAGCGCTTGTGCACCGCATCATAAACAGCAATTTACCCGCTTGCGCAAGTAGGGACCCCAAAAGCGGGGGTTTTACTCCGACCCGGCCGTTATGCCGAATTCCGCATTCAATGACAGTAAGGCTTTCTAGACGCCCGGTGGCGGTGACGCGAGCATGACGCCATGCACACCATCGACTTCATCGACTCGCACACCGGCGGCGAACCCACCCGGGTCGTGCTCGCGGGCTTTCCCGATCTGGGCACCGGCACGCTGGCCGAACGGCGACGCCTTTGTCACGACCGCTACGACCGCTGGCGCCAGGCCATCGCCTGCGAACCACGGGGCTCGGACACCATGGTCGGTGCCCTGCTGGTATCTCCCCAGGACCCGCGCGCCTGCGCCGGGGTGATTTTTTTCAACAATGTCGGTTACCTCGGCATGTGCGGTCACGGCACCATCGGCGTGATCCGCACGCTGTGCTTCCTCGGCCGCATCGGACCGGGACGTCACCTGCTGGAGACGCCGGTGGGCATGGTCGGCGTGGAACTGTACGAAGACGGCCGGGTGGCGATCGACAATGTCGAGAGCTACCGCTACGCCGCGAACACCGTGCTCGATGTGCCCGGCTATGGCAAGGTGCGCGGCGACGTGGCCTGGGGCGGCAACTGGTTTTTCATCAGCAACGATGTCCCGCTGCCCTTGACCCTGGTCCATCAGCGCGAGCTGACCGTCTATACCGAAGCGATCCGCAACGCACTCGAACGAGCCGGCATTACCGGTGCCGACGGCGCGGAGATCGACCATATCGAACTCAATGGGCCGCCCGGGCAGGACGATGCCGACGCGCGCAATTTCGTGCTCTGCCCCGGCATGGCCTACGACCGCTCGCCGTGCGGTACGGGCACCAGCGCCAAGGTGGCCTGCCTTGCGGCGGACGGCAAACTGGCACCCGGTCAGGTCTGGCGTCAGGGCGGGATTCTCGGCAGCGTGTTCGAGGCGCAGTACGTGCCCGGCACACGCGGCGTGCTACCGCGGATTACCGGCAGCGCATACATCACGGCGCAGGGTCAGTTGCGGATCGACGATACGGACCCGCTGGCCTGGGGTATCGGCGCGGCGTGAAGACTTATGACCTGATCGTCGTTGGCGCGGGCATCATCGGCGCGGCATGCGCGGACTACGCCAGTGCCGAAGGCCTGCGCGTAGCGATCGTCGAGCCGGGTCCGATCGGCGGTGGCGCCACCGCCGCCGCCATGGGTCATCTGGTGGCGATGGACGACGATCCGGCCGAACTCGCGCTGTCGCGTTATTCGCTTGAGCTGTGGGAATTGCTGAGCAACCTGCCGCAAGCCGAATTCAGCCGCTGCGGCACATTGTGGGTGGCCAGCGACGAACGAGAACTGGCGAGCATCCCGGCCAAGCGCGCACGCCTGGCCGCCGCCGGTGTGGAAACCGAAGCGATCGACAGCGACACCCTGTATCGGCTGGAACCGGCGCTGGCGCCGGGCTTGGCCGGCGGCATGCGCGTGCCTGGCGAAGCGGTCGTTTATCCCCCTGCGGTAGCCCGGCACCTGGTCGATCGCGCGGTCGAGCGCGGCGCCCAGATGTATTCGCGGCGTGTGGCACACATCGAATATGACGGCGTCCGGCTGGACGACGACACCCGCCTGCAAGGTCCCGCACTGATCGCTACCGGCTGTGCTCTTGCTCAACTGCTGCCCACGTTGCCGCTACGCGCGCGCAAAGGTCATCTGGTCATTACCGATCGCCATCCGGGCCTGGTGCATCATCAATTGCTGGAACTGGGCTATGCCGACAGTGCGCATGGCGATGCCGATAGCAGTGTCGCCTTCAATGTGCAGCCGCGCCCGACCGGACAGATCCTGATCGGTTCCTCACGCGAGTTCGGCAGTTCGACGCCCGAGGTATCGCTGCCGATGGTGCGCCGCATGCTGGCGCGGAGTTTCCGGTTTCTTCCCGCGCTACGTCAGCTCGAAGCGCTGCGCATCTGGACCGGTTTCCGACCGGTCAGTCCCGATGGACGTCCCTATCTGGGCCGCGTGCCGCACGAGCACCAGCTATGGGTCGCCGCCGGACACGAAGGTCTTGGCGTCACCACGTCGCTGGGCAGTGCGCGCCTGGTGGTCGACCAGTTACTGGGGCGCGCCACCGCTATCGACGCCACTCCTTACGATCCCGCGCGGGTTGCGGCATGAATGCCATCTCGACCATCCGCCTGTTCGTCGACGATCAACCCGTTGACGTGCCTGCGGGTGCCAGCGTGGCGGCGGCCATTGCCACGCTGGGTATTCCATTCCGCCGCTCGATAAGCGGCCAGTGGCGGGCGCCGCTGTGTGGCATGGGTGTGTGTTTCGAATGCCGCGTACGCATCGACGGCATTGCGCAACAACGCGCCTGCATGTGGCCGGTGCACGACGGCATGCGGGTATCCACCCATGAATGAGTACTACGACGTTCTCGTCGTCGGTGCCGGTCCTGCGGGGCTGGCCGCCGCACAGGCCGCCGCCAGCCATGGCGCGCGGGTTGGACTGATCGATGCGCAGGCCACCGCAGGCGGCCAGGTATGGCGTCACGATGTGCGACATGCCGCACCGTCGTTGGCTCGTCGCAGCATCGAGGGAGCGCTGATGCATTCGCGCGTGGACTGGCTGGCGCGAACGCAGGTCGTCGCCGCCGAGACCGGCAGCCTGTTGGTGGAAGATCCCCGGCGCGGCAGCCGGCTGGACTATGGCGCATTGGTTCTTGCCACCGGCGCGCGCGAATTATTGCTGCCGTTCCCCGGCTGGACCCTGCCCGGCGTTACCGGCGCCGGTGGCTTGCAGGCGCTGGCCAAGCAAGGTTGGCCGCTGGCGGGTCGCCGTGTGCTGATTGCCGGCAGCGGACCGTTGTTGCTGGCTGCCGCCGCCACCGCAAAACGCCACGGCGCGACCGTACTGGGCATTTACGAACAGGCCGGTGCCGATGCGGTGCGTCGTTTCGCCGGCTCCCTGTGGCGCTGGCCGGCCAAGGCGATCCAGGCGGCCCTGCTTCGCGGTCAGCTGGCAGCCGTGCCGTATCGATGCGGTAGCGTGGTGCGTCGTGCCCTTGGCGACAACACCGTGCGCACTGTCGAACTGGACGGCCCCCACGGAATCGAACAGGTTCCATGCGATCAGTTAGCCATCGGCTACGGCCTGCTACCCAATGTGGAACTGGCGCAACTGCTGGGATGCAAATTGCGATGGGAAGACGCGCATCCCCAGGTGTCCACCGACAACTGGCAGCAAACGAACATCGACACCGTCTACGCGGCGGGTGAAGTCTGCGGCATCGGCGGTCGTGACAGCGCACGCGTCGAAGGAGCGATCGCCGGACATGCCGCTGCCGGCGCACGATCCGCCGCCATGGCCTTGCAACTCCGTCGACGCCGTGCCCGCGCTTTCGCCGAGGCGCTGCGTACGCACTTCGCGCTCGACGCTCGCGTCCATGCGCTGGCCACACCGGACACGCTGATCTGTCGCTGCGAAGACGTCGCGCTTTCCGATCTGGACGGCTATACGGATGCACGCAGCGCCAAACTCGCCACGCGTTGCGGCATGGGCGCGTGCCAGGGCCGCGTCTGCGGCGCCGCACTGGCCGAACTTGGCCGATTTCCCGGCGGCGGGCAACGCCCGCCGCTATTTCCAGCCCGGCTATCCACGCTGGGCGATACCGACTTCTTTTCCCTTGCAACGATCGAGGAATGACCGCATGAACAACGCTTCCCTATGGCACGGTGTGCTGCCCGCTATCACCACACCGTTCACCGCCGACGGCCAGGTCGATCACGTCTTCCTTGCAAGCCACGCGCGCCAGATGATCGATGCCGGCGGCAAGGGGATCGTACCGCTGGGTTCGCTGGGCGAAGCCGCGACGCTGAGCTTCGATGAAAAGCTCGCGATCCTGCGCACTCTGGTCGAAGCGCTCGACGGACGCGCGCCGGTGATTCCCGGCATTGCGTCCCTGTCCACGGCCGAAGCGGTGAAACTGGCGAAAGAAGCCAAGGCGATTGGTTGTCGCGGCCTGATGGTGTTGCCGCCCTATGTGTATTCCACCGACTGGCGTGAAATGGGCACCCATGTGCGCGCCGTGATCGGCGCCACCGATCTGCCTTGCATGCTTTATAACAACCCCGTCGCTTACAAGACCGATTTCAGTCCGGCGCAGATGGCCGAACTGGCCGCCGAGTTTCCGAATCTCCAGGCCGTCAAGGAATCCTCCGGCGACGTGCGTCGTTTCGCTGGCATCCGCGCTCTGCTTGGCGATCGTCTGCAGTTGCTGGTGGGCATGGACGATGCCATCGTCGAAGGCGTCAGCATGGGCGCGGTAGGCTGGGTCGCGGGACTGGTCAATGCCTACCCGAAGGAATCGGTAAAGCTGTTCGAGCTGGCCCGCGATGGTGGTCCCAAAGCCGCCGAATCGCTGTATGCATGGTTCCTGCCCCTGCTGCGTCTGGATACCGTGCCGACCTTCGTGCAGTTGATCAAACTGGTACAGGAAAAAGTCGGCATGGGCAGCGAACGCGTGCGCGCACCGCGCCTGCCGGTCGCTGGCGCCGAACGCGATGCCGCACTGAAGGTCATCGATCGCGCTATCGCTACTTACCCGGGGCATTGAGATGAATGCATTCGAGCCGGTGCTGGTAGGCGGTAGCTGGCGCGCACCGCTCGATCCGCAAGGCGGATTCCGTGCCGAAGACCCGAGCAGGGCAACCGCCATCGGGCCGGAATTTCCGGTCAGCGGTCCGGCGGATCTCGAAGCGGCGATGCGCGCCGCCGTGGCGGTGGCCGATGAAATGGCCGCCACGCCGGCCACTCGCATTGCCGATTTCCTCGATCGCTATGCCGATGCGATCGACGCGGATGTCGACACGCTGGTTGCACTGGCGCACGCCGAAACCGCGTTGCCCGTCGAACCGCGACTGCGCACGGTGGAACTGCCTCGCGCCAGTGGCCAGCTGCGGCAGGCAGCGAAAGCGGTACGCGGTTACACATGGACCCAGCCGACCATCGACACCGTCGCGGGTCTGCGTGCCCATCGGGCGCCGCTTGCCAAACCCGTACTGATCTTCGGTCCCAACAATTTCCCGTACGCCTTCAATGCGATTGCCGGCAGCGATTTCGCCTCGGCGATTGCTGCGCGCAATCCCGTCATCGCCAAGGCACATCCGTCGCATCCCGCCACCAGCCAGCGGCTTGCTCAGTTGGCGCATACCGCGCTCACGGAAGCAGGTTTGCCTGCCGCCGCGGTGCAGTTGCTGTATCACTTCGACAATGCCCACGGCATCGGACTCGCTGGCGATACGCGGCTGGGTGCGATCGGCTTTACCGGAAGCCGTACAGGCGGACTGGCACTGAAGGCCGCCGCCGATCGCAGCGGCGTGCCGATATATGCGGAGTTGTCGAGCGTCAATCCGGTCTTTCTTCTGCCCGGCGCACTGGCCGAACGAGGCGATGCGCTGGCGCAGGAATTCTTCGCCTCATGCGTCATGGGCAGTGGCCAGTTCTGTACGAATCCGGGCATCGTCGTCGTGCCCGAAGGACCGCGAGGCGATACTTTCGTGACCAGCGTCCGCGCGCTGTTCGCCGCTGCCGCACCGAAAGTGCTGTTCTCGCGCGGCGTACGGGACCATCTGGTCCGTGCGGTCGCCGATTTGCGCGAGGCGGGAGCGACGGTGCTGGCCGGCGGCGGAACAGGCGATGGCGACGGCTATCTCCATGAACCCACCTTGCTCGTCGTCGACGCGGAAACCTTCCAGGCCTCGCCCGGCGCATTGCAGACCGAGGCATTCGGGCCGGTCAGCCTGATCGTGCGGGCTGCCGATACGCAAGCGATGGCAGCGCTTGTCACGACGTTCGAAGGCAACCTCACCGGCACCCTGTATCGCGCCGCCGACGGCAGCGACGATGCGGCATGGCAAACGATTGCCCTGGCGTTGCGTCACAAAGTCGGCAGGCTGATCGCCAACAAGATGCCGACCGGCGTCGCGGTAAGCGCGGCGATGAACCATGGCGGGCCCTATCCCAGCACCGGCCATCCGGGATTCACCGCTGTAGGTATGCCTGCGTCGATCCATCGCTTTGCCGCGTTGCACAGCTACGACGGCGTTCCCGAAGCGCTGTTGCCGATCGAACTTCGCGATAGCAACCCGGGCAACGTGCAGCGGCTGATCGATGGCCGCTGGAGCCAGAACGACATCGGTGGCAACGCATGAGCAACGCGCAAATTGGTGGCCTCAGTCCTGTCGACGCGCAAGCCGCGTTGCGTCCGTGGTCCGCTCGCGCGCCGGCCATCGACGCCGACGAATACCAGCAGCGGCTGGATCGGGCGCGCCGGCTCATGCACGAACGGGGCGACGATGCGCTGCTCATCACGGCCGGTACCTCGCTTCGCTATTTCGCCGGCGTGCCATGGGCTGCCAGCGAACGACTGGTGGCGCTGCTGGTAACGATGCACGGCGAACCGGTGCTGATCTGTCCCGCGTTCGAGGAAGGATCGCTCAGCCATGAGCTGAAAATTCCCGCCCGGTTGCGGATGTGGGAGGAACACGAAGATCCCCAGGGGCTGGTGGCCGACCTGCTCGCGGAACGTGGCGCACATCGACTGGCGCTGGACCCGGCCGCATCGTTCCTGGTGTACGAACGGCTGCGCAAACAACTGGGGCAACGCGCCATCGTCGACGCGAGCGGGATTGTCGACGGCTGCCGCATGCGGAAATCGCCAGCCGAACTGGCGCTGATGCGGCAAGCCACCGCGATGACCCTGCAGGTCCATCGTCTGGCTGCCGGCCTGATTCGCGAAGGGATCGGCACCGGCGAAATCAAGCGCTTTATCGATCAGGCCCATCGAGCCCTGGGCGCGGATGGCGGATCGACCTTCTGCATCGTTCAGTTCGGACATGCCACCGCCTATCCGCACGGTATCCCCGGCGAGCAGTTCCTCGGCGAGAACGAGCTGGTACTTATCGATACCGGCTGCAGCGTGCATGGTTATCAGTCGGATATCACACGTACCTACATCTTCGGCAAACCGACCGCCGAGCAGGCGCGCATATGGGATCTCGAACAGGCCGCGCAACAGGCCGCGTTCGACGCGGTGCGGCCCGGTGTGCATTGCGGCGATGTCGATGCCGCCGCGCGTCGCGTACTCGAGGCTGGCGGCCTCGGCCCCGACTATCGATTGCCCGGCCTGCCCCATCGCACGGGCCATGGCTGTGGCCTGAGCATTCACGAAACGCCTTATCTGGTGCGTGGCGACAACACGCCGCTGGAACCGGGCATGTGTTGCAGCGACGAACCGATGATCGTCGTGCCCACGCGTTTCGGCATCCGTCTTGAAGACCATTTCCACGTTACCGAAGGAGGAGCCGCCTGGTTCACTTCGCCATCGCCCGCGATCGACCAGCCATTCGCGATCCATGCCTGAGTACGCCGCCCCCTGCCAGCCAACACGGATGCCCGAATGAAAGCGATTCCGCTCCGCCAGGGCGTCTGCCTGGTTCTTCTCTGCTTCGGCGGTCTGGCACCGGACCGGTCATCGGCGTTGGCGGCGACCGATGCCACCGCACGCTTCCATCAGCTGTATTCCCGTGAATGGCAGTGGCGACAGGCGCAGTTTGCAGGCGGCGACGACGAAGACAGCCAGGGAGCTGCCGCCGATCACCTGCCCAGGGTCGACGCCGCCAGCCAGGCGGCGCGCGAACGTTACTGGACCGGCGTACTCAAGGAACTCGATGCGATCCGCGAGGACCAGCTCGCCGGCGAGGACCCGGTCAACTACGAGGTATACAGGCAACAGATCGGGGTATTGCTGGCCAACGAGCGTTTTTGCACCTGGCAGATGCCGTTCAACAGCGACTCGGCGTTCTGGAGCGATCTGGGATTCACGGCCCGTGGCCGTTTCACCACCGAAGCAAGCTATCGCGATTACCTGGGCAAGCTGCGCGACATGCCACGCTATTTCGACGAACAGATCGCCAATATGCGGCTAGGGCTCGCGCGAGGATTCAGCCAGCCGAAAATCGTCCTGAAAGGCCGCGATCGGGCGATCGCCGATGTCGTTGCCCAAACCGGCGAGCGGAACCTGTTCTACACACCGTTCGCGAACATGTCGCCGACCCTTCCGGCGGCGAAACAGGCCAGCTTGCGCGCCGAGGCGCTGGCGACGATTGCCCACGACGTGATTCCGGCCTATGCAAAGCTGCTGTCCTTCATGCGCGACGAGTACATGAAACAGGCGCGCGACACGCTTGCCGCCGACGATCTCCCTGACGGAAACGCGTTCTATCGTGCGCAGATAAGCGAGTACACCACGCTCGACATGGACCCGGAGGCGATTCATGCGCTGGGCCTGAAGGAAATGGCTGGCATCCACCAGCAGATGCTCGACACCATCGCGCAGACCGGATTCAAGGGAAGCTTCGCCGAGTTTCTGCAATTCCTGCGCAGCGATCCGCGCTTCTACGCAAAGACTCCCGACGAGCTGCTCAAGGATGCCGCCTGGATCGCCAAGCGGGTCGACGGCAAGGTCGGCGACTACATCGGTCGACTACCGCGTCGACGCTTCGCCATCGAACCGGTACCCGCGGATCTGGCGCCTGTCTACACGGGCGGCCGAGGCGGACCAGGCATCTACCTGGTCAACACGTACGACCTTCCCTCGCGCCCGCTTTACTCACTGCCGGCGCTGACCTTGCACGAATCCTCACCGGGTCACGCATTGCAGATGCCGCTCGCCGCCGAAATGGACGGTCTGCCGGACTTCCGTCGTTACAGCTATATCTCGGCCTATGGCGAGGGCTGGGCGCTGTACTCGGAATATCTCGGTGTCGAGATGGGTATGTACGACACCCCGTACGAACGTTTCGGTTATCTCAGCTACCAGGCGTGGCGCGCCGCGCGGCTGGTAGTCGATACCGGTCTGCATCACCTGCACTGGACGCGCGAGCAGGCGCAGGATTATCTGCGCGAGAACACCGCGCTGGCCGGGCACGAAATCGAGACCGAGGTGGACCGCTATATCGCATGGCCCGGTCAGGCGCTGTCCTATTACCTCGGCGAACTGGCGATCCGCGACGGCCGTGCACGCGCCGAACGCGCGCTGGGCGAAAAATTCGACATCCGCGCCTTCCACGATACGGTGCTGTCCACAGGCTCGGTGCCGCTGCCGGTACTCAACCGGCGCATCGACCGCTTCATTGCCAACGGTGGCGCGACACCTTACCCGCCACGCTGAGCCGCGCCATAAAGAACAAGTCACCGGGGAGAGACACGATGGGTTTGATGGCGGACATGACACGACGCAAGTCGGTCGAGACGATGCAGCGCGAAGTTGGCGAGCGCAGTGGTTTGCGCCGGATACTGGGGCTATGGCAACTCACGGCGATCGGACTGGGCGGGATCATCGGTGTCGGCATCTTCGTACTCACCGGTACCGTGGCCGCCACGCAGGCCGGTCCCGCCGTGGTGCTTTCATTTCTCATCGCCGGTATCGCCAGTGCCGCCGCCGCGCTGTGCTATGCCGAGTTCGCCGGATTGATCCCGGTCTCCGGTAGTGCCTACACCTATGGCTACGCCGTGCTGGGCGAGTTCGTCGGCTGGATCATCGGCTGGGATCTTTTGCTGGAATACGCGCTCATCGCCGCGGTCGTGGCGGTGGGCTGGTCTGGCTATGTGCAGGCTTTGCTCGAAGCCGCCGGCATACCGTTACCGGTATGGGCGCAAGGTGCCTACGGCAGCGCACCGGGACGCCTGTTCAATTTGCCCGCCGTTGTTATCTCGCTGGCAATCACCGCCGTGCTGGCGATGCGGATGCAATGGGGCGCCCGCTTCAATACCCTGATCGTAGCGATCAAGATTGCCGCTGCCGCATTGATCGTGATCGCCGGCGTGGCCTATGTGAAACCGGAGCGCTGGCATCCGTTCATGCCGTTCGGTATGCATGGCGTGGTCACCGGCGCGGCCGTGGTGTTCTTCGCGGTCTTCGGCTATGACATGCTGACCACCGCCGCCGAGGAAGCGAAGAACCCGCAGCGCGATCTGCCGCGAGCCGTGCTGCTTTCGCTGGGCATTGCAATGGCGCTTTACTTCGCGATATGTCTGGTACTGACCGGCATCGTGCCGTACACCTCGCTGGACAACGCCGCACCGGTCGCCGGCGCATTCACCGCAATCGGCTTGCCGCAAGTGATGGTGGCGATCTCGCTGGCTTCGGTATGCGGTATCACCAGCGTGATCTTCGCCAATCTGATGGCCGGCGCGCGGATCTGGTTCGCGCTCGCGCGCGACGGCTTGCTGCCTGGCTGGTTCGCCAAGGTCCATCCGCGCTGGCACACGCCTCATCGCACCACGTTCCTGCTTGGCCTGGTGACGGCAGTCGCTTCGGGCCTGTTCCCGCTGGACGAACTGGCCAAACTGGTGAACATCGGCGTACTCGGCGCCTTTATCGTGATCTGCAGCGCGGTGGCTGTCCTGCGCTGGCGTCGACCCGAACTGGCGCGACCCTTCCGCACTCCTCTGGTCCCGCTGGTGCCGATCATCGGCGTGGGTTTTTCCTGCTGGCTGATCTGGGGTCTGCCAGGTATCACTTATGTACGCTTCGCACTATGGCTCGTACTCGGTGGCATCGTGTACTTCGCTTATGGTCGACGTCACAGCCGTCTGGCCGTCCATAACTGAGGAATACCGATTCATGGATCGCCGACGTTTTCTGCAAGGCCTGACCGTCACCGGCGCGGGCCTTGGCCTGGGGGGACTGACTTATACACCCGTCGCACCGGCGCTGGCTGCCGCTCGCAGCGCGTCGATAAAGTCCACGCTCCCACCGGTGCGCGTACCGGTCGCCGGCCTGCCGCTTCGGGATTACGTGCCGGTCACCCGATTTACCCATGACGACGTCGACTGGCATGTGGTCGAAGATCTGCGCCATGCCGACGGCGTATTGATCCTGCATAACGGAAACCTGGCCTGCGTGTTCGACAAACGAACCGAGCCGGCCTACGCCGACGAAGGTGCTCCGTACCTCGGCATGAAACTGGCCGATATCGCGCTTGCCGAAGCGGATCTGTTGGCCGACCGTCTGCTGCGTCACGGCGAGCCCGACGAACAGGAGGTACGCCGCGCCGCACCCCCGCCGGCCTCGCTACTCAATCCGGAGAACTATTACGGTCGACTGCCCTGGACGACCTTCGTCGGTACGAAGCAGTGCGCCGACACCATGCCGGTGTATACGTCAGGCAGCACCCGCGGCTATCACTCCGACCAGGTATTCGCCGACCTGCACGACCCCAAACGCGTCGCACGTCGCCGCGAAGGCGTGCTGGGCGGCTGGATGCCGGCAGTGCACAAGGTCGTGCCCATCGACGAGGGCCGCTGGTACGACGTGCTGGTGTTTGCCGATGTCGATGCCCATGACCGCTTCGTCGTGCAGACATGGCACCGCACAGCACTGGTCGAACACGGAAAAATCAGCAAGGTCGGCTATGGATACAGCTACCCTGCCTGCCCACCGCGACGCGAGGCGCCCGATGCGGCAGCGTTCTATCGCGCGCTGTTGCGCTTCCACGATTACTGGCAGCGCGAACTGGCCGATGCCAGCGTGGCGACCGTGCCCGCGGCCGGCTGGAGCGAGATGGCACGCTTCGCCTTCGCCCGCGAACTGGTGGTACGCCCGGGTGGCGACTATCCGAAGTACGGCGCTGTCGACCGGGACTATTACGGCAACGAATACGACGGGTTTCAGGATACTTTCACCAGTTCGCTGTATGCGAACCTGGAATGGGGCCGCTACGCCCAGGCTGCCGCGGTATTGGACGAATTCTTCGACGACTTCGTACAACCGGACGGCATGATCAACATGCGCGGCGCGGAAATCGGTCAATTCGGCCTTACTTTGTCGCTTATGGCGCGCTATCTGCGCTACACCGGCGACGATGCCTTGCTGCGCAAACATCGCGGCAAGATCGAAGCCACTGCGCAGATACTTCTTGAACTTCACGACGAAAGCCTTGCGCTGCCTCGCGACCATCCCGGCCACGGACTGATCCACGGCTGGAACGAGTCCGACGCGTGCCTGTTTCCCGAACCCATGCTCTGGTGGAAGCCGTACTACGCCAATAGTGCATTGGCCGCCCGGGGTCTGACCGACCTTGCCGGCGTATGGCCCGACCTTGGCGCGACGGACGCGCGCACTACGGCGATGCAATGGCAGGAACGCGCCGGAACGTTGCGCGGGCAAGTCGAACGCAGCTTGCGCGCGAACATACGACACGACCTCACCCCGCCGTACGTGGGACCGCTGCCCGGCGCGAAGCTGACGTTCCGCGAGTCGTTGACGCAGGAGAAGCCGAGCGAACAGCAATGGCCGCATCGCGCGTATGCGGAACTGCTGCAGGCCGACATACTTCCCGACGACCTGGCCCACCTGGTGATCGACTGCATGCGTGGCCATGGTGCCACCAGCATGGGCGTGGTAGCGAACGTGGCGCCACCCAGCGCGGACGGCCGCGACATTCTGGGTTTCATCTCCTACGGTTATGCCCAGCAACTCCTGCGCCTGAACCGCATCGACGAGTACCTGTTGTTCCTCTACGCGCATCGCTACCACGCGCACACGCCGGGCAGTTGGACCGCTGGCGAAGTAACGGATCTGAGCGGCGGCATGCCGTTATTCTGCATACCCGCCCAGATGACCATACCGTTGCTGGTGCGCTGGATGCTGGTGTTCGAAGACAGCGCGGGACAAACGCTCCATCTCGGCCGCGCGATCCCCCGTACATGGCTGGAAAGCCGGAGACCGATCGGTATAGATAAGGCTCCCACGCGCTGGGGAGACACCGGTTTTCAATTGCGCGCGACCGCCGATGGCGACATAGAAGGCACGGTCACCCTACCCCAGCACGCGATGCCCGATGCCGTCTGGCTGAGCTTGCGCATGCCCGCCGGCAAACGCCTGTCCGACATTCATCTGGATGGCCAACCGGTGCCGGAAACCGATCGACGCGGCGAAACCGTGCGATTGCGTGGCAAACCGGGCCAGCGAATCGCAATCGGCGGACGCTGATCGAACACGCGTGTATCGCGTCATTCTGCGACGCCAGGCTTTAACTGTGCGGAATTCCGCATGCAGGTACCGCAAATGACACAAGACGGCGCGGTGGTGTGACGGCACGATGAAAGCGTGCATCGGGGGATGTGCGATCGGGGCGGCAAAAGTATCCGCTGCGCCGGTATCCGGGTTTCATGGGGGTGGCATGCAGCAAAGCGTCGACTATCGCAGGCGATTTCTCAAAGGTGCAGCGACTGCGCTGGTGTCCGCGATAGCGGTCCCACGCGCATTCGGCTTCGGCCCCGACACCGCGGAACCGGCCACCGCACCGGGCGACGCGGCGCTGGGCAAGGGATCGCGCGAACAGCCGGTGCGTCGCATGCAGCCTTTTGCACTGAATCGGGTGCGTCTGCTGGATAGCGATTTCAGTCACGCCGCCGCGATCAACCAGCGTTATCTGCACAGTCTGCCAGTGGATCGTCTGGCGCACAGCTTTCGCGTTCAGGCCGGTATAGCCTCCCGCGCGACGCCACTGGGCGGCTGGGAAAAGCCCGATTGCGAACTGCGCGGTCACTTCAGCGGCGGCCACTACCTGTCGGCCGCGGCGCTGGCATACGCAAGTCTCGGCGACGAATTGCTGAAGACCCGTAGCGACCAGCTGGTGACCGCACTGGCGGCATGCCAGCAACCGAACGGATATCTGAGCGCCTTTCCGGAAAGCTTTTTCGACCGCCTCGGTAGCGGACAGAAAGTATGGGCGCCGTTCTACACCGTCCACAAGATTCTTGCCGGCATGCTCGACATGTACCTGCATACCGGCAACCAGCAAGCCTTGCAGGTCGCCATCCGCATCGGCAACTGGACCGTACGCTGGCTCAATGGTTTCTCCGACACCGAGATCGCCCACGTGCTCAAGACCGAGTACGGCGGCATGAACGACGCGTTGTACGAGTTGTACGCGATCACCGGCAACGACCGTTACCTCGACGCCGCACACCGTTTCGACCAGATGTCCCTGTTCGCCCCGTTGGCGGGCCATCGCGACGAGCTGCAAGGTCTGCACAGCAATACGCAGATACCCAAGGTCATCGGTGCCGCCCGGCGCTACGAACTGACCGGCGAACCGCGCTATCGGCGCATCGCCGAATTCTTCTGGGAAACCGTTACCGAAAATCGCAGTTACGCCACCGGCGGTTCGAGCAACGACGAATTCTGGAAAACCGGTCCCGGCGATCTGAAAGATCAGCTCGGTCTCTACAGCGCCGAATGCTGCGTGGCCTATAACCTGCTCAAGCTGTCCCGGCATCTCTACGCCTGGAACGGAGATCCGCGCATTTTCGACTACTACGAGCGCACCCTGTACAACGCGCGCCTGGGTACCCAGGACGACGACGGGATGAAGCTGTATTACTACCCGCTGCAACCCGGCGCGGCGAAGTTCTATAACACGCCGACCGATTCGTTCTGGTGTTGCACCGGTTCGGGCGCCGAAGAATTCGCCCGCTTCAACGACAGCATCTACTTCCACGATGGACAGGAACTCTACGTCAACCTGTTCATTCCTTCCGAACTCGACTGGACGGAACGTCAGCTCACCCTGCGCCAGGAAACCGCTTTCCCGCGCGAGCCGCGCACACGACTGAGCCTGAAACTGACGGCACCGACGCGACTGACGCTGAATCTGCGTATTCCGTCGTGGATTGGCCCGAATGCCCATGTGCGCGTCAACGACGAGGTACTCGACGTATTCGCCTCACCCGGCAGCTATCTGAGCTTGCAGCGCGAATGGCGCGACGGCGATCGCATCGAACTCGACCTGCCGATGCGGCTGTATAGCGAGGCGCTGCCCGGCGACGACACCCAGCGCGCCATGCTCTATGGCCCGTTGGTACTGGCTGCGCGTCTGGGCAACCAGGGGCTGACGCGAGCGATGCAGTACGGCGCTTACGACGCAGGCCCCAAGCCGGAGCCGAAGGCGCAACCAACGCCGCGTATCGCGACAACGACAACGCAGGACAACCGCTGGATGCAAGTGAAGTCCGCCGATCCACTGCGCTTCGAAGCGACAACGTATCAGGGCAGGCTCGCGGTCGTTCCGCTCAACCAGATCAAGGGCGAGCGATACGCGGTGTACTGGCAGACCGATCAGGATGCGGTGACCACCGGCAACGGCTGAACCGTATCGAGCCGGTCCTCGCTGCAGCGGGAACCGGTGCCGATGGAAAGGACGAGTTGCGTCCCCGCCATCGATAGGCAGGCATGCGCCGGTTCGTCCGGCGCCGTCGGAGAAACCGACCACGCGAGCTATCGCGCCCGTCGTCCCGGTACCGGGACGCGACGGCGGGTGCTGCACGGATGCGACTTGAGTTACTGCGCCATGAGCGCGTTCGCATCCGGATACACGCTATCTCGCCACCGCCAATCACGCCGTTAAAGCCACACGAGGGATACCATGCGCAAGACCACGAATGCCCATCCACCCTGTCGCCGCTCACCGGCCATCCGCGGCAATCGGCGCCTGCTCGTCCGCACCATTTGCGCGGCAATCACCATAAGCTTGCTGGCCACGGCAACCGTACATGCACAGGACGCCGTCGCAAGCGTCGATGCCGCCGATTCGCCGGAGAAAGCCAAGGATCTGGAAGGCATCACCGTCACCGGCTCGCGTATCCGCCGCGTCGATGTAGAAACCGCCAATCCCGTCATTACCATCGATCGTGCGCAGATCGCCGCGACCGGCAAGGTCACCCTCGGCGACCTCGTACAGGACCTGCCCTCGGTGGCGGGTAATGCGACCAATGCAAGCACCAACAACGGCGGCGGCACCGGCGCGGCCACCATCTCGCTGCGCGGCCTGGGCGACAGACGCACGCTGTTGCTGGTCAACGGTGTGCGTCTGGCTTATAACGACGTCAACAGCATTCCAGCCAACATGATCGACCGCATCGAAGTACTCAGCGACGGTGCCTCGGCGGTCTACGGCTCCGACGCCATCGGCGGCGTGGTCAATTTCATCCTGCGCGATCGTTTCGACGGCGTGCAGTTCAGTACGGATTTCGGCGAAAGTGCCCACAGCGACGGATTTCGGCGCAATTTCTCGCTGACCGCCGGGCATACAGGCGAAAAGGGAAGCATCGTTGCCGGTGTGTCCCACCACACTATCGACGAGGTGTCGGCCGCCAATCGCGATTTTTCGCGGGATGCGCTCAACCTGTCCAGCGGCGAGGTCATCTACAGCGGTTCGTCCGCTACTCCCAGCGGATCGATCACGCTGCCCAGCGCCCAGGCTGCCGCACTGGGCTGCGGTTCGCGCGTATCGCTCAACAGCGGTGTCGGCGGACGTACCGGCACCTCCGACTATCACTGCTATTCCAAGGCGGATTCCTATAACTACCAGCGCGACAACATTCTGCAGACACCGCAGGAACGCACCAATCTGTTCGCGCTTGGCAAGTACAAACTGACACCCGATATCGAAGCTTATGCCAACGTCTATTACACGAAGACGAAGTCGGACTCGCTGCTGGCGCCCGTACCGATCTTCGCCAACGGCGACAACTATCTCGTTTCAGCCGACAATTACTACAACCCGTTCGGCGTCAATTTCGGCACCGATCGCGGTACCAGCCAAAGCTACAACGACTTCAATACGCGCCTTGCCACGCTGGGCAAGCGCCGTTACAGCTTTACGACGGATAACACTCAGATCAATCCGGGCATCCGCGGCAGCTTCGGAGACAGTTCCTGGCGATGGGACGCCGATATCAATTACGGCAAGCTGAAACAGCGGTCGGTTAACTATGGATTCCTCGACTATGCCAAATTCCAGCAGGCGGTCGGCCCGTCCTATCGCGATGCGGGCACCGGTGTGGTCACCTGCGGCACACCAGGCAATCCGATCGCCAATTGCACGCCCATCAATCTGTTCAACCTCAACGACCCGGCCACCATCGCCGCCCTGAAGGGCATCCAGGTCAATCCGGTAACGACCACCAACTACACAGTGAAACAGTTCGAAGCCAACGCCAATGGCGACCTGTTCGATCTGCCGGCGGGAACGGTCAACCTTGCCGCCGGCCTGTCCTACCGCAAGGAATCCACCTCGACGACCACCGACCCGCTCGCCGTTGCCGACCTCGATGGCCTGTGCGGCGTCGTGGAGTTCTGCACCACGGTGCTGTCGGGAAGCTTCAACGTGAAAGAAGCCTATGCCGAAGCGCTGATTCCGTTACTGACCGACAAGCCATTCATCCATTCGCTGAACCTCACCGTCGGCTCGCGTTTCTCCGACTACAGTTCCGCTGGCAGCAGCACCAACAGCAAGGTGTCGCTGGAATGGCGACCGATCGAGAACCTGCTAGTGCGCGGGACCGTCTCGCAGGTGTTCCGCGCACCGAACATCAAGGAACTGTATTCCGGCATCGGCGGCGATTCCCCGACGGTCAACGATCCGTGCAATTTCTACACGGGAGGTCATTCCGCCGCGTGCGCCAATGTACCCACCGACGGCAGCTACCAGCAGGCCAATCCGCAGATCGGCGCCAAGACATCCGGCGCCATTGCAGCCGGCTATCAGCTGAAACCGGAACAAGGCAAGTCGTTCGACTTCGGCGTGGTGTACGACCCGCAGTGGATCAATGGGCTGTCGCTGAGCGCGGATGTATGGCGCATCAACCTCAACGACACGATCACCTCGATCTCGGCACAGACCGTGCTCAACCAGTGCTATGCGAACGCGTCGAGCCCGTTCTGCGGCTTCATCCATCGATTCGATACCGGCGCGATCAACTATGTCGCCGAGCCGACGGTCAACCTGGGTTCGCTTTCCACGAAGGGTTTGGACAGCAACATCACGTATCGCTTCGACGAGAGCCGCTTCGGCCGCTTCAACGTAGGCCTCAACAATACCTATGTCGCCCGCTACGACATCAACCCCAATCCGGCCGACCCCTCATCCGTGACGATCCATAACGCAGGCAAGTACACCTACGCCTACGGTGACTTTCCCCGTTGGCGCAGTCTTGCCACGCTCAACTGGAACCGTGGCCCGTGGAGCGCGAGCTGGCGCATGCGTTACATCGGCCGCACGCAGATCGGCAGCGCCGACGAAAAGCAACAGTTGTCGGCAGACACGGATCAGGCAGTCGTGGTCCGTAAGATTGGCGCCTACACGTATCACAGCGTGCAGGCCGGTTATAACTTTGAACGCTGGCATACCCGAGTGGATCTTGGTGTCGACAATATCGCCGACAAGCAGCCGCCGTTGTTCTACCAGAACAACGTCACCAACTCGAACACCGACGTGGCTACCTACGATGTCATGGGTCGCTATTACTGGGCTCGTGCCACCGTGACGTTCTGAGGAAAGTGCGGCATATGACGGCCGGCCCCCGGGCCGGTCGTCGGACATGCCCATCGCGGGACAGGGTCTTGCGAAATAAATGATAACGATTATCATTCGCTACGTTATTACTCCTCCCCCGCTCGCGCACCCCCTCCCGGCGTGGATACCCTCCGCGCTATAGGGAGCGGCGTGCAAGGACCACAGGCAATCCATCCGCATGACGATCAAACGCTTGCCCGGCATCTTGCTGGCTGCTCTCCTGGCGCCGGCCATGTCCCATGCCAACGGGACCGCCAGCGATACCGAAAACGACACGACGGATCCCCAGAAGGCGCGCCCCGAACAGGCAGCGAAGCTATCGGCCATCGATGTCCAGGCAGCGGTAAGCGATATGGACGCCCGCACGGCCGAGTCGGCCACCAAGACCCGCACGCCGCTGATCGAAACGCCGCAGATGGTGTCCGTGGTGACGCAGGAACAAATCAGAATGCAGGGCGCGCAGAGCGTCGTGCAGGCACTGGGTTATTCCGCAGGCGTCGCCGGCTATGGTCCAAACCTGCGCTCGGACTGGTACACGGTCATCCGCGGATTCTCGCCGTCGCTCTATCTCGACGGGTTGCAGTTGCCCGTGACGATGAATCTGGCCAGCTGGATCGTCGATCCTTACCAGTTGGAACGCGTCGACGTACTGCATGGCCCCTCCTCCGTGCTTTATGGCCAGGGCGACCCAGGCGGAACGGTCGACATGGTGTCCAAGGTGGCGGGCGGCGCCCCGGTGCACGAAGTGCAGATGCAGATCGGCGATCGCGCCCGCAAGCAACTGGCGTTCGACTATGGCGATTACCTCAGCAAGGATGGCCAGTGGTCGTACCGTATCGTGGCGGTGGGGCGTAAGCAGGACATCGCGAACACGCCGTTCGGCAGCTCGCGCATCATGGTCGCACCGTCAATCGCGTGGAAACCGTCGGCCGACACATCGCTGGTGGTGACCGCGAATTATCTGCGTGATCGCCTCAACGCCAGCGACAGCTTCCTGCCGGCGGTCGGCACTATCCAGCCCAGCCCTTATGGCCGCATATCCCCGCATACGTTTATCGGCGATCCCGATTTCACCAAATACCTGAAGCACGAGTACGCGGCTGGTTATCGCTTCGAACACCGTTTCGACGACACCTGGACCTTCCGCCAGAACGCCCGCTACTCGCGTACATGGCTCGACAACAACATGCTTTACGGCATCGGCATGGCCGAGGACGGTCATAGCATCGACCGCTATGCAGGCATCGCCAAACCCGACTATCGGCGCCTGACCGTGGACAACCAGCTCGAAGCGCGCTTCAACACCGGCGCATTCCAGCACGTCGTACTGATGGGCGTGGACTATCAGAGCCAGCGCACCTCCGATCCGGAAAACTACGCGCTCGGACCCTCGGTAGATTTATACAACCCGGTCTACGCGCCGGTCGATCCGGCCATCTTCGCGCCGGGTGCCGCCAACTATCCACAGGACCTCCAGCAGCGACAGAAGCAGTTGGGCGTCTATGCGCAGGACCAGATCAAGTACGACGATCATTGGGTACTGGTGCTGTCGGGACGACAGGACTGGAGCCGTAGCGAATCCATCGACTACGCCGTCGCCAATGCATCGAAAGCGAAGCAGAACGATCATGCCTTCACCGGACGAGTGGGTCTGGTCTATCTCGCGGACAACGGTCTGGCTCCGTATCTGAGCTATTCCGAGTCGTTCAATCCGCAGACCATCGCAAATGCGTACGGCGCGCCGTTCCGGCCCACGACGGGCACGCAGTACGAGGCGGGTTTGCGCTTCCAGCCGAAGGGAACGCAGACCACGCTGACCGCGGCCGTGTTCCAGATCCGGCAGCAGAACGTCACCACCCCCGATCCCGATCAGATCAACCATCCCAACGGCTACGTGCAGACCGGCGAAGTGCGTTCGCGCGGTGTGGAACTGGAGGCGCGTACTACGTTCGCCAACGGCGTCAACATGCTCGGTTCGTATACCTATCAGGACGTCCGCAACACCAAAGCCAACGACAATACGTTGAACAGGTGGCCGGTCTCCATTCCCATCCCGCGCGAACTGGCATCCCTGTGGGCCGACTACACGCTATCGGGTGGCGATCTGGCGGGTCTCGGTTTCGGCGGCGGCGTGCGCTACATCAGTTCTTCGTTCGGCGCGCCGGACAATTCCCTGCGTGTGCCCGCTTACACACTCATCGATGCAACGGCCTTCTATCAGTTGCCGCAATGGCGTCTGGCACTGAACCTCAGCAATCTGGCCAACAAGGTCTACATCGCGGGCTGCTACGACGCGACGCGATGCATGTACGGCAGCGGACGCACGGCCATGCTTAGCGCGACATACGACTGGTAAGGACATTCGGCGGAGTTTCGGGCAACTGGTATACCCGTAAGCGCGAACTAAGCGGCAGCATTCAGGATGGCATTCCGCCCATATGCGATATGGGCGGAATGCCATCCACCGGAGAATGTCATGCGTAAACCGCTAATGCTTGCATCCGCTTTCGCACTGCTTGCCACGACACTCGGCGCCGTCGCTGCTACCGATGACAAACTCGCCTCGCAGGCGCACGTAAAAATGCCTGAAGCGCGCGAGATCGCACTGAAAACGTTTCCCGGAAAGATCGTGAAGGAAGAGCTTGAGAAGGAAAAAGGCGGCAGCGGACTTCGCTACTCCTTCGATATCGCCGCCAATGGCGCCACGCGTGAAATCGGCGTCGATGCAAAAGACGGCAAGGTGCTCGAGAACTCCGTCGACAACGGAAAGGATTGACGGAAGCTAGCCGGAACATCGGGTCACGGCGCGGCCGGAAACGGCCAGCGCTCGGAGAGGAGTGCCGATGTGATGGACCAAAGCTCCTTTCGAACGGAAATATCGTTGCCCGCTGCTATCGGCACAAGCGGCTTCGTGTCCTTGACTGAAAAATAGCCACCCGATACGAGCTCGAACTCCGGATCGGTAGCCAGCTTGACGATGATGCCCGCGCCTCGTTCCGGGTTGCCGATGTTCAATGCCCTGAGCACCCGTTCGAGGACGGCGGCGAAGCCCAGTTCGCGCCCCAGTCCGGTGACATTGAAACCGGGGCACAGACAATTGACCGCGACACCGGTGCCCTGCAGCTGGCGAGCCAGCTCCAGCGAAAACATGATGTTCATCAGTTTCGTCTGTCCGTATATCTTCGACGAGCCGAGCCGTGAAAACGGTGTCCTGTCGAGAATGTCCCGACGGGGAACAAAGTCGCCGGCACGCCGCGATGCTTCCGAGGCGACGGTAACAATCCGCGACGGGGCCGACTCGATCATCTTCTTTCGCAGGATATTCGTCAGCAACCACGGGGCGACGTAGTTGACGGCAATCATCTCCGCAAAGCCGTCCGTCGTGATGCGCTGCTCGAAAGCATGTATCCCGGCATTGTTGATCAGTACGTCGATGCGTTCGTAGCTCGATGAAATCTCGTGGGCAGCCGAGGCGACGGTATCGAGATTCGCGAAATCCGCGTAATGGACGTCGACCCGCGTTCCCGGCGCCGCCGCGTCGATGGCGGCCCGAGTTGTGGCGGCCCTGGCTTCGTTGCGCGCGATAAAGACAATGTGGGCGCCCCGTCGCGCCAGCTCGATGGCGGCAAGCTGACCGATACCGCTTGTGGCGCCGGTGATGACAATGGTGGGTACATGGGTCATGGCATGGGACTCGCGGATGCTATATAGTGGATAAATGTCCACTATATAGATCGAGTGGCGCGCAGTCCACTACACCCAGAACACCACATGCCAACCAAGAAAAAGATGTCCGAACCGGCAAAAGCCCCGGCAAGGACGAAGAAAAGTACGGATGGAACGCGCACTGAGCGCGACAGACTCGTCGGCGCACTGGGCGAACAACTCAACGCGCTGTTGAGTGCTTCGCGCGCCCTGATGACAGAGGCGGGAGCCGCCTTTCATCCCGACCTGCCGCCAGCTGCCTTTCATATCGCGCAATGGCTGCGCTCATTCGGCGCAGCAAAAGTCAGTCGCGTGGCTGAAGCCGTTGCCATGGACCGAAGTGCGACGAGCCGATTGACCGCCCGCCTCATCAACCTCGGATTGGTCGAAGCCCGGCCGGACCCAGACGACGGACGCGGTGTCGTGCTGGACCTTACCGACCTTGGACGCAGGAACATCGACCAGGCGATCGCTCGCAAGGGCGATGTCTTCCATCGGAAGATCGAAGGCTGGAGCCACGCCGATCTCGAACAGTTCACGGCAAGCCTTCGCCGGTTCAACGCGATGCCTCAGCGCGATCCGTCGGATAAACGTCGCTGACACCGTCTATGCGAGACGTGCACGGTCGGTCAGACGTTTTTCCGCCCCTCCCAAAAAAACTCTTCATGCATTAGCCGGGACGGCTTGACGTGTCTCGTCGAGCTTCGGTCAAGGACAGCCGCCTTACACTTGTGCTGTCGGGGAGGCCGCGACCGGGTTGGCCCTTGGGGCCTTCGGCGCCGTCCCTGCGGGAGCGGGCCGTAGCGCCGCTTTCGCTCCAACGGGTCATCGCGGCCCTCGGCTAAGGCGGCCCCAAGGGCCAACCCGGCCACGGCACCAGCGACTGCGGCTTGCTGTGAGGAGCGCGCGAGCCGAGCACGTGAGGGGACCGGACCGGCATGCGGTCATCCCTGGTCATGCGTCACGTGATGCCTTCCTCCACGTAACCGCAAGGCGGCGGGGTCATCGCGGCGCTACGCGCGGAGCTGGGCATGGACATCCCCGCACTCATCGTCACCGGCGACACCGCGCCGGAACGACTGAGGGAAGCGGCTTCAAGCGATATTCCACTCATCCACAAACCCCTGTCGCCCATGCAGCTGCATCAGACCATGGCGAACATTTTCATGCTCGGCTATGCCGGGAAAACGGGCCGTCGCGAAGACGCCCTTTCCGTCTGACTATATTTTCCGGCGGACGGCGCCGTGCTGGACCGTCGACGATGGACGGCCCGGCGCCGCCCGGGTTTCGTCGATCACGCGAGGCCGGCAGGCGGCCGGGTTCGTGGCGGCTGCGACGTTATAGGCATCCAGTAACGTTTTCCTCGATTCCAGGTAAGTCGGATCGCCCCGTTTCGTTTTCTTTCCCATGGCGCTGCTCCACAAAGGCGACAAGCCGGAAATATCCGACGTCTACCCTCTCCCCCGCCGCGTTAGTGCGGCGTTACGAGGGTGGGTAGGCCACCTCGACGAGGTACTCGCCACCGTCGTCGCGAAGCGCCACCACGCCGTCTCCCATGATTTTGCCGTCGACGCTGACCGTGAGGGCACTCCCGGGCGCCGACCGGCGAAGCCCGATGCGGTAGACCGATGTGCCGTGCCGATAGGTCACTTTGTAGGATTCCCAATCGCCCGGCACCACGGGGGCGAAACGCAGGCTTCCCGATGCCAGGGTAATGCCGAGCAACGATTCCAGGATCAGACGATACATCCACCCGGCCGATCCGGTGTACCAGCTCCAGCCGCCGCGCCCGATATGCGGATCGACCGCGTAGACATCCGCGGTGATCACATAAGGTTCGACTTTGTAGATGTCGGTCGAGTCGCGATCCGCCGAATGGCTGAGCGGATTGATCATCCGGGTCAGTTCCCACGCCCGCGCGGAATCGCCCAGATCGGCAAAGGCCATGGCCGCCCAGATCGCGGCATGCGTGTATTGGCCGCCATTTTCGCGCACGCCCGGAACGTAGCCCTTGATGTAGCCCGGGTCCATCGACGAACGATCGAAGGGCGGGTCCAGCAACTGGATCAGGTCCGCATCGCGGCGTACGAGATGTTCGTCGAGCGAATCCATCGCCCTCCTGCGCCGTTCGTCGCCGGCGACGCCTGAAAGTACCGACCAGCTTTGCGAGATCGAATCGATGCGGCACTCGTCGTTCGTGGCCGAACCCAGCGGCGTGCCATCGTCGAAATAAGCGCGTCGATACCATGCCCCGTCCCACGCCTGTCCCTCCAGCGCGTCGCGCAATGTCGCGATCTGCGCTTCGCAGCGATCGGCGAACACGCTGTCGCCGTGACCGCGCGCGGTTTCGGCGAAGGCTTCGAGTACCTTGCAGGAGAAGAAGCCCAGCCAGACGCTTTCGCCCAGCCCGCGCTCGCCCACCTTGTTCATCCCGTCGTTCCAGTCGCCGCTGCCCATAAGCGGCAAACCATGCATGCCCCGGCGAAGACTGTGTTCGATGGCACGCACGCAATGGCGATAAAGCGGCTCGTTGACCGACGACACCAAAGGAAGGTCGTAGTACGACTCCTCATTCGGATGCAGCGGCCGCCCCTCGATGTAACCCACCGGCACATCGAGAACCGACGTGTCCCCCGTCGCGAACACGTAGCGGCTGGTGGCCAGCGGCAGCCAGAGGTAGTCGTCGGAGCACTGCGTTCTTACGCCGCGATCCAGTGGCGGATGCCACCAGTGCTGCACATCGCCTTCGACGAACTGATGCGCGGCACATACCAGAAGCTGCGCCCGGGCAAGCTCGGGCGCGGCATGGATCATCGCCATGGAATCCTGCAGTTGGTCGCGGAAGCCGATTGCACCACCCGACTGGTAGTAACCGCTGCGCGCCCAGAAGCGACAAGCAATGGCCTGATACAGCAACCAGCCATTCGCTAGTACGTCCAGCGCAGGCTCGGGTGTTTCGACGCGCACGGTGCCCAGCACCCGCTGCCAATGCGCGCGCACCGATACGAGCGCTTCGGCGGCGGAGCCTTCGCGACGGAAGCGTTGCACCAGCGCCTTCGCATCGCGCTCGTCCCGGCCCATACCGAGTCGAAGCACGATCTCGCGCATCTGCCCTACCCCAAGATCGACGCTCAGCTGCAGCGCACCGCAAGGATCGAGTCCCGCACCGACGCGGCTGGACCATTGCGACCGTTGCATGGCAAACGGCATCGAGGCGTCGCCGTTGCGACCGATGAAATCGCCACGATCCCCGCCGACGCGCCGGGCCGGGTCTTCCACATCGAAGAAAGCGACCCGGCCTGGAAACTCGCTGTTATAGGCGTTACGCGCGAACAACGCGCCGCTGACCGGATCGGTTTCCGTCACGACGTGCATCGCCGTCTTTTCGCGGAGGTCGCCGAGAATCCATTCGACGTATCCGGTGACCGAGAGTTGCCGTGGCGTCTTGCTATCGTTGCGAAGCTTGAGTACGTGGAACTTTACCGAGGCATCCAGCGCGACGTAAACCCATAGCTCCGAATGAATGCCGTCCTCGATGTGCTCGAATACGCTGTAGCCGAATCCATGCCGGGTGACGTACTCGCCTTCTCCGCGTGCAGGCAACGGCGTCGGCGACCAGACGCGTCCCGTCGACTCGTCCCTCAGATAGATGGCCTCTCCGCATCCGTCCTCGACCGGATCGTTCTGCCATGGCGTAAGGCGGCACTCGTGCGCGTTCTCCGCCCACGTATACGCGCTGCCGCTCTCCGATATCACGCTGCCGAAATTCGGATTCGCCAGCACGTTGGACCACGGCGCGGGCGTCGTTTCGCCGGCTTTCAGAACGACGACGTATTCGCTGCCATCCGCCGTGAAGCCGCCATATCCTCCGGGCATATCCAGCGTCAGACGTTCCGAAAGTCCAGGACCGGTGGCGGCATTGGGCGAAGGCCCCACCAGCCCGGGGAACCGGGCGGGTTCGGGTGCCTGGAATCGCGGCTCGAAGCGGTGCCGCTCTATCTGCTCCGAAAGCGTGCCGAGGCTGTCGGTCACGACGATCCGCGCACTCGCCTGCATCACCATGCGATCTTCGTTCGACAACGGCTGCGCCGCACGAACGAAAACGCCGCCGGGCCGGTCGAGCAGGCTCGCTTCGCTTCCCGTGGCGACCATACCCATGATCGCGTCCTGCAGCTCCTGCCGGTATCCAGCGCTGTCCTCGTTCCAGATAACCAGGTCGACGGCGAGTCCCTTCATGCGCCAGTACGCATGGGCGCGGATCATCTGCCGGACGATATCGATGCGCGCGAGGTCGGCGATGCGCAACAGGACAATCGGCAGATCGCCGGAGACGGACTGTCCCCACAAACCGGATTGGCCGCGCTTGTTCGCGGCAATGATTTCGGGCGCCGCCCGCATTGCCGCGTTCGGATACACGATGGCCGTCGCCATGTGTTCGTACAACTGGGCATCCGCCAGCGTGGCGTTAGCCTGGCGCAGCAGTACCTGACTATGGGTCCACGCCAGATCGAAAACGCGGTCGGCAAGATGACGGTCGCGGTATTTTTCGATGAGTTGCATGCACGCGTCGCGACTATCGCCAAGCCCGGTCACGAAATCGAAGGTGGCCGTTTGTTCCGGTTCAAGCGTGAGACGTACCCGTATCGCCACCACCGGATCGAGCACGGAACCCTGACTGCCGGATAGTCGCACCGAATCCGCATCCATGGCGGTCGGACGGGAGGCATTGCGACCTCGCCCTATGAAGCGGGAGCGATCGGTCTCGTAGGAAATCTCTTCGATGTCGGCATTGTGTACCGCGACGAGATGGCACATCCAAGGCGTATGTTCGTCGCTCGAACGCGGGCGGCGGCTGCACACGATGGCCTGGAGCGATTCGACGATCTCGGTCATCACGAACAGCTTGCTGAAAGCCGGATGCATGGCATCGCCGATCGCATCGGCCAGCACGACTTCGGCGTAGCTGGTCAGCTCGACGGTACGTCGCGTCCGCCCGAGGTTGGTGACACGCGTGCGCCGCAGTTCGATATCGTCTTCCGGAGAAACGACGATCTCGGTATGCGCGTCGATCGACCGCTCCCTGACGCGGAATTCCGCGCGGGCATCCGAGAAAATCGCCTCGTAAAGTTCGGTCTTGCGCACCGCCGGCTGATACGCCGTCGACCAGAACTCGCCACCCGAAACATCGCGTATATAGCAGAACATGCCCCAGTTATCGCGCGTGATGTCTTCGCGCCAACGCGTCACCGCCAGGTCCTGGCGACGGCTGTAACCGCCACCCGCGCTGCTGACCATGACGTGATAACGCCCGTTCGAAAGAAGCTGCACGGCGGGACGCGGACGGTCGGGATTCGTGAACAGTCGCAGGCGCGGCTCGGGGGCGGTCGCGTGACCGTTGGTATCCGGGAATCCGATGGCGTGCAGGTATTCCACCGCCGTTCGCGGAACGCGCTCCTGCAACAGCAGACTCGTCGCCCTGAAACGCGGATCGGAATCGAAGCGCCGCTGCATGGGTTGCCCGAGCAAGGCATGCCCCAGAGCAAGCAGGCTCATGCCCTGATGATGTGCCATGAACGATCTGACGATGGCCGCATCCTGCCCCACGGGCAGCCGTGCCGGCGTGTAATCGACAGCTTCGTACAGTCCGAAACGACCGGCCATGCCCGCCAGAGCAAGGCGCTGAAGATTCGCGGTAGCCGCCGTCGGATCGACCATCATGGCCAGCGCGCACGCATACGGCGCGACGACCAGGTCATCGCCCAATCCGCGTTTCAGGCCCAGACCCGGAACACCGAAGGCCCGGTACTGATAGGTTTGCTGCGCGTCGATCGCGTTGTATCCCGATTCGGATACGCCCCAGGGCACGCCGAGCTGGTTGCCGTATTCGATCTGTCGCGTCACCGCTGCCCGGCAAGTCTGGTCCAGCAGGGTGCCCTCGTAGTTGGGCATGACCAGCATCGGCATGAGGTACTCGAACATCGACCCGGTCCACGACAGCAGCACCGGCTCGCCTCCGCTGGTCGTGAGCAGGCGTCCGAGCGAGAACCAGTTGTCCTGCGGAATCTGGCCTTGCGAGATCGCGACGAAACTGGCGAGCCTCGCCTCCGATGCCAGCAAGTCGTAGAAGCTGCCATCCAGCCGGCGCTGTTCCACGTCGTAACCGATGGACAGCAGATGTCGCGCGCTGTCGTACAGGAAGCGGAAATCCATCGACGCCAGTTCGCCCGCCATGCTGGCCGTGGCGTCGAGTGCCGCGATACGCGCATGAGCCCGTTCGCGCACTGCTTCCGCGTTGGCGTCGCCCGGCCAGCAAAGCGGCTCGATTCTCGCCAGCTGCATGGTCGTGGGGATGCCGACGAACGTGGTCGTACCGTCGGCCACGGGATCCAGATTCCACATCTGGGCTTCGGTGAGCATATCGGTGCATTGCACCGAAAGCTGCGTCATCCAGAAGACGGCATCGTCCGATGCGTCGCTGCCAACGAACGCGCCCAATGAATCCAGACGATCCACCTGCGTCCGCGCCAACGACAGTACGTCGCTCGCCACGGCCGGCGGCGATCCGATCGCGTCCGACAAGGCACGCATCCATTCGGAAAGCGGAACCTTTCCGTCGTCGGTCAGGTAATCCTCCAGCACGTGGAGCGTGTCCAGCAAGCCGGTCAGCGCCGATGGCTCGAACACTGGCCGGTGAAGCATGGCCAGCAGACCGGGCTGTAACGTCAGCAGATGACCGGCCAGGTTTCCGCTATCGACCGACGACACATACAACGGCCGCAACGGCTCGAGCGTCAGCGTGTCGTACCAGTTATAGAAATGCCCGCGATGACGGGCAAGTGCCTGCATCGTGGACAGCGTGGCCTGCGTACGCTTCAGTAGCCGCTCCGTGGCGATGAAGCCGAAATCCCATGCCGCGAGATTCGCCAGCAGCGCCATGCCCATGTTGGTAGGCGACGTGCGATGGGCCACCGTGACGTCGGGCACCATCTGCAGATTATCCGGCGGCAGCCAATGGTCCGCCGGGCCAACGTGGGTATCGAAGAACGCCCATGTACGCCGGGCCAGTGCGCGAAGAAAGTTGCGCTGCGATGTCGTGGGAGCGAACGGCGTTGTCGTACGCGCCTGACTCATCCACCATGCGACAGGCGGCGATACGAACCACAAAGCCAGTACGGGAAGTGCGACCGTCATCGCCATCGGGCGCGTGACAGCAAGCGTAAGCAAGGTCAGAACCGACAGGACCGGACCCATCCACATCGAGCGCCAGGGTATGTTGCGATCATCCTTGCTGCGTCGCTCCACATCGATCGATGCCTGCCACTCCAGCAGGCGACGATGGCTCACGCCCATGCGCCATAGCGTCCTTGCCATCGCATCGAGGCTATAGAAAGCTTCGTGCGGCAGCCACGAAATCGTAAGCAAGACGCGGGAAATGTGCTGACCGACGCTGCGAAGCGCCGCATGCAGATGCTGATTCAGCTGGACGCCTCGCGGTTTCTGGACCACATCCAGAAATGCCGACAAAAGCACGGGCACGAATACCATCGACAGCACGGAAAGCGTCCACGCCAGCACGGGCGCGATGCCCAGCCAGCCACCGACCAGCAGCGCAACGACCACCGGCGGAACAGCGCTTCGGCGAAGATTGTCGAAAATCTTCCAGCGCGATAACGCGGTCAGCGCATTCTTTCGCCAGCGGCCTCCCTCGGTGGGAGCCCATGGCAGCAACCAGGGAAGCAATTGCCAGTCGCCACGGATCCAGCGATGCCTGCGTTTGGCATCGACGGCGTATCGGGCTGGGTACTCCTCGAAGAGCTGTACATCGCTCAGCAGGCCCGAACGCGCATAGCACCCTTCGATCAGATCGTGACTGAGTATCCGCTCCTTCGGCAAACGTCCGCGCAAGGTGCTCTCGAACGCGTCGACATCGTAAATGCCCTTGCCGATGAACGATCCTTCGCGGAAAAGATCCTGATATACATCCGAAACCGCGCGCGTATACGGATCGATACCGGCATCGGCGCCATACAGGTGCGCATAACGCGACCGCGCGCTGCTGGACAGACTGATACCCACCCTGGGCTGCAGGATGCCGTAGCCCGAAACCACGCGCCCCTTGCCGGCGTCATAAACGGCGCGATTGAGCGGATGATCCATCGCACCGACGAACAGGCACGCCGTATCGCGAGGCAACTGGGTGTCGGTATCCAGCGTGATCACATAGCGGACATGCGGCAGTGCCGCCACATCCCCTGCGATAAGCACGAACCGTTCGCTGCCCTCTCCTCGCAGCAACGCATTCAGATCGGCCAGCTTGCCGCGTTTGCGATCCCTGCCCATCCACGCCTGTTCCGTTTCGCTCCATTCGCGCGGCCGGTGGAACAGGAAGAAACGGTCGACCGTATGCGTCGCATGACGATCGTTCAGGCCATCGATGCGCAAACGCGCGCGCTGAAGGATTGCCTCGTCGCCATCGACGATCTGCGTATCCGCATCGGTAAAGTCGGTAAGCAGGGCAAAGTGCAGGCAGTCGTCGCGATTGGCGAGAAACCGCACTTCGAGGGCTTCGACGAGATCTTCCACATCGCGGATGCTGCCGATCAGGCTCGGCACGGCCACCATGGTTCGCGCGTCGGCGGGTATGCCTTTCGCATAGTCCATGCGTGGAAGCAGTTCGGGTACGACGGTCAGCGTCGCCACCCAGTTGATCAGACTCAATGCAAGCTGACTCGCGACGACGAATGCCGCCAGACCCAGCGGCAACATGGTCCACAAGGAAACATCGACCAGTGCGGCGGTCGCCACGAGCGTACGCGTCAGGGCCACCGTAAGCAGGAACAGCAAGCCCAGAAAAATGGGTAACGGCGCTTGATCGAACACACGACGAAGGGTGTCCACAAGACGCGGCCGTATACCTAACTGGCGCTCCAGAGCCACGCGTCCCCCATCCATGAGGAAATAGCCGACGTGACGTCGCAGCGGCACCGATTCTCCATCGCGATTCGCACCGCACATATCCAGCACAGCCTGTGCGGTATCCACTTCGCTCCGCTTGCCCAGTCGCGCCAGGCGTTCGACCACATGCCTGTAGCGATCGCGCGTTGCAAAATCCATCGCCATGTAAACGCCCGCGGGATCTTCACGCAGCCGTTGCTCCACGAGGCTCGCGCGTTCCACGAAATCGCGCCAGTCGATCATGGCAAGGGCGCGCAGGCTGCCGATGCTGTTGCCGATAGAAACCTGATCCGCCGCCTGCTGCTGCGATTCGACCTGGACGAGATGCTCGACACTCTGCCCCGATTCGGCAAGCCGCTGCTCGACCCAGCTGAGCGGCAACGCGAGTGCGGGTCCCTGCCCTTGCAGACGTCGCGCCAGTTCGGCGACGAAGGGAGCGCTCATCACCGGATTGGAGCGGGCCATATCGGCCACGACGAGCACGACATTCTTCGGATCGCGCCCCGCCATGTCGGTCATCGCATCCGCCCAGCGAGCCGCACGGCGGCGACGCGTACGGCTGACCATCACACGTACCGCCACGCGCCTGAGGTTCTCGATCAGGGCCAGCCGAAGCATGATCGGAATAGCCCAGAGTTCTCCGAGCTTCAGCGGCGTGACGCGCTGATACGAACCGATGAAGCGATTCAGGCCGCCAATATCGATGCGGCCGTCGCCATGCGAAATGACTTCGAGCGCGATGTCGTAAACGCGCGGCAGTCCCTGCGAGGGGCCATTTGCAAGCCGTGGCAACTCGCGACTGTACCCTTTGGGAAAATCCAGTCGCGCGATACGAACCTGTTCCTCGATCAAATACAGGTTATCCAGCAACCATTCGCCCGCGGGCGTAATACCGGGACCAAAGCGACTGGCCGACGTCAGTCGCTGGCACGCATCCAGAAGCACCTGTTCGTTGTCGGCCAGACGGGTCAGCAACCGCTCCGGCAGACGACCCACGGCCAGCTCGTGCTGCAATGCCAGCGTCTGTCCATGCGCTTCCAACTGGTCGGCGTTGAACAGTTCGGAACGAAGAGCGGGTTCGGACTCACCTTTCGCGCGGCGCTCCAACGTACGTCGGCGTTTTTTCGACGCCCCATCGAGCCCAAACCAGGCCAGTACGTCGCGAATCATTCAGGTTGAGCCTTCTACAGGCCTGAGTTACGTCGGCCGAGACGGTGATCCTATGCCTTTTCTTGTGAAGCCGTTGCGTTTTTTTCTGGAGGGATGTAGCGAATACGCATACGGCAGTCCTTTCGCTCGTTTAATTAAGTCGAAAAATTCAGACTAGTCTGAGTTGCGCATGGTGCCGACCTGACTACTCTTCCGCTCGCCGCGCTTCCGTGTGCATGTACTGGCTGACATACGGGCCTTCAATCCTATTCACACTTCCCGTCCGTTTCCGCAAGGATGCGCACGCGCGGCAGTGGCTCGGCCTGACGCGCCTCATCAAACGTTTGCCAGTAAGGGACCGTTACCCGTCAACACTATGCTGTGTCACATCTGTCGTAGATACATCGTTTCGGGTTTCCCGAAAACAATCGTCACACTTCCACCCTATCGCGAGACCAGAGAAAAATGGACTTTCCGAATCAGGCCCGACCGGGCGTTGTTCTGTTTCTGACACTGCTGCTGGTGGGGTGTGCGACGCCATCGGCAAAAGATCCCGGCGGAAGATGGCGGCCAGTCAATCAATTTCAGGAAACGCCCAGCGAAATTCCGCTGGCGAGCACATACGTTTTTTATGCATCGCCCATGGACGGAACGCTGAAAGCCATGCTCACGCGGTGGGCGGAAGACACGGGCGTGATGCTCTCCTACCGGCTTGCTTTTGACTACACGCTCTACAAGCCCGTCGCGGACATTCGCACCTCGAACATCTACGCAGCCATAGCTCAACTGAACGCGATCTATGCAGCGCAACGCTTGTCTGTGACAGCGAACGGCAGCGAGATCGTCGTGCAAGAACCTCCTGCCGACACATCCCATCCTGAACGCATCTCTGAACCGAACATGGTCCTCACCCCGGCCGAGGGGACGAAGTAATGTTTGCCAGGAATACCACCAGTCCCGCCATTGACGCGGCAGTTGCCACGTCGGTCAATTTCGAGCTCACGCTGGCCGATATCGCCAGAAGAAGCGAGCGCCGTGCGTGGTGGATCGCGGGCGCGGCTATTGCCATGGCGATGATGCTCGCGTTCGGCCTCTTCTACGTACTTCCGCTGAAGGAAAAAGTCCCATACATCGTCATGGCGGACGCGTACTCGGGCACCGCCACTTTGGCGAACCTTACGGGCGATTTCACCCATCGCCGGATCGCGACCAGCGAAGCCGTCAACCGTAGCAACATCGCGCATTTCATCCTGGCAAGGGAGGCATACGACATTGCCATGATGAATCTGCGGGACTGGACGACCGTCCTGACTATGTCCGCACCCGAAGTAGCCACCCCCTATCGAGCGCTGCATGCGCCGTCCAATCCTGACGCGCCATATCATCTCTATGGCCGTGAGCGGGCGGTACGCGTAAAAATCCTGAGCATCGTCCTGATCATCGGCGATCCCGCACAGCCTCCCAAGGGTGCCACCGTCAGATTCCAGCGAAGCATTTACAACAAACGCACAGGGTCGATCCGGCCACTGGATAGCAAGATCGCGACGCTCGGCTTCGCATACAAGCCAAACCTGAAGATGGATGAGCAAAATCGAATCGAAAACCCACTGGGTTTCCAGGTCACCAGTTATCGGGTCGACAACGATTTTTCTTCGCCAGCCCCCATGGAAGTCGAAGCTCCCAAAGCCTTCGGCCATACGGAAACGACACCCATCAACAGCACCAGTGAAGAGCTTTCCGATCTGGAAGAAGTACCCGGAAGCGATGCATCGGCAGCTCCGGACAGCACAGCCAATGGAACAAGCTCCCCATGATTCGAAAAGACTTTCTTCCTCTTACCGCCGCGTGCCTGATGGGCATGGGCCTGGTGTCGATGGCCAGCGCGCAAGCCGTGCAGACATATGAATACAAGCAGGATCGCATCTATCCGGTAAGTACCGGACTGGGTATCACGACGCAGATTGAACTCAGTCCTAATGAAACGGTGCTCGATTACAGCACCGGTTTCAGCAATGGATGGGAGCTGACTCGGCGCGAGAACGTGTTCTACATCAAGCCGAAAAACGTCGATGTCGATACGAACCTGATGATCCGCACGGCCACGCATGCGTACATCTTCGAACTGAAGGTCGTGGCAACCGATTGGAAGGCACTCGATCAGGCCAAGCGTGCCGGCGTCCAGTACAAAATCGCCTTTACCTATCCGGCCGATGCGAGTTTTTCGCCAAAAATGAATGCGAAAGGTAGCGCAGGCCCAGCCGAACTGAATGCATCGATCGTGAAGGATCGAAGCTACAACTTCGACTACGACTACGCAAAGCGCGGCAAGAAAGCGCCATGGCTGGTGCCTGCCAACGTTTATGACGACGGAAAGTTCACGTACATCAAGATGAGCGACATGAAGACGTTTCCGACGGGAAGCTTCCCGACCGTCTTTATGCGTGAGCGCGAAAGCGACGACGATGCTGCGGTCAATACCACCGTCGAGGGAAACACCATCGTTGTCCATGGAACCTATCCCTATCTTGTCATCCGCCACGGTGACGACGTCGTAGGCCTGCGAAGGAACGCACCGAAATGAATACCGGCAATAACCAGCAGTCCAACGGCGGCGGCAACGGCAAGGAAGATGTTGTCCCCGAGAACACCCGGAGTGATACCGAAACGGTGCCAGTAGAAAGCATCTATAAATCGCCAATCGAGACCACGACCGATACCGATCTCGACGCCAGCGCGCCACGGCTAAGTACCAGCGCTTCCAGGCGCATGAGTCTACGTGCCGGGACGTGGATCGGCGGGATCGTGATGGTGCTGCTCGGTGCCTCCCTCGCCATGACCAACATCATGAATGGCGCGAAAGAAAAGAAGGTCAAGGTACGCGACGAAACGGTCGACGTACCGTCCATGCCACTGTCCGACTCCTTGTCCGACTCCCAGCCCGCATCGACGACCACAACGAAAACGACAACAACCGCCGATACGCGCACGTCGGCATCACGGATGCCGGAGTCGACATCGTTGGTAACTCTGGGACCGGCAAAGCCGAGAGATCAGGCCGTACAGGCTTCCGAAACCGCTCCATACGGACCCTCGCTGCTCGAACGTCGCATGATGACCCGTGACGGTGCGGCACCATCCGCCGCGCCAGACCCTTATGCGCAAGCCCTGTCGGCGTTTCAGAGCCCAACGCAGGCGTCACCGGACAACAACCGCACCGGCGTTGCCGAGGCAGCGCGTGCGTCCATGGCGCAACCCGTCAATAACCCCAACACGCTGATGCTGCGCGGCACCTTCATCCGCTGCGTGCTGCAAACCCGCATCGTCACCGACATCCCGGGATTCACTTCCTGTGTCGTGAACGAGCCCGTTTATTCGTTCAACGGCCGTCGATTGCTGCTTCCCAAAGGATCGAAGGTCCTGGGTAAATACAGCATGGAGCCGACAGGTCCGCGCGTTGCCGTTATCTGGGATCGGGTCGTGACACCCAATGGCATCGATGTCGATATGGCGAGCCCCGGTGTAGACAACCTTGGTGGCGCCGGACACCCGGGCCATTACAACGCGCATTGGGGAAGCCGTATCGGCTCAGCGCTCCTTATCAGCATGCTCAGCGACGCCTTCAAATACGAAGGTGCGAAACACGGTCCCGCGCAAACCAGCATAAGCAACGGTGTGATTACGCAATCGCCGTTTGAAAGCAATACCGCGGCCACGCTGCAAAACCTGGCCAACCAGGCTGTCCAACAGTCCGCCAATCGTCCTGACACGGTTACGATCAACCAAGGCACGGTCGTCAGTATCTATGTCGCGAAGGACGTCGACTTCAGCGGCGTGATCGCGCGCTTCTGAGCCCGACCGAACCCATGAACATGAACCACGAAGCAATGGCGCAGGTATCCAGTGACTTTCTGGACTACCAGTACGACGTACTTGGCATCCGGGAGTTCATGGGGTCCAGCGACGTCACGGAAATCTGCATCAACCGTCCCGGCGAGCTATATCTGGAATGCCGGGGTTGCTGGCAGCGGGTAGAGGTGCCGACACTGACGCTCGAACGTGCCCGACAGTTTTGCACCACCGTGGTCAACGAGAGCAATACCGGGCAGCGCATTACCGATATCGATCCCGTGGTTTCCCTTACCTTTCCGACGGGTCAGCGTGCCCAGTTCGTGATTCCCCCCGCCTGCGATGCCGGTACGGTGTCGATCACGATTCGTCTGCCTTCGCGACAAACCCGAACCCTCGCGCAGTATCAGGAAGGCGGATTCTTCGACCGGATCGTTGAGGACGATGGCAACCTGAACGACGACGACCGCGAGCTTCTGGAGCTGCGGTCAGGACGAAAGTACGCCGAGTTCTTCAGAAAAGCCGTGCTCAGCAAGAAGAACATCGTGGTTGCCGGCGCGACGGGAAGTGGCAAAACGACGTTCATGAAATCGCTGGTCAATCACATCCCCGCCAACGAGCGGCTGGTGACTATCGAGGACGCGCGCGAACTGTTTATCGACCAGCCGAACGTCGTGCACCTGCTTTATCCGAAAGGCGGCCAGAGTGCTAGCAACGTCACGGCAAAAAGCTGCATGGAAGCCTGTCTCCGCATGAAGCCCGACCGCATCATTCTGGCGGAGCTTCGCGGCGACGAATCCTTTTACTTCATCCGGAACTGCGCGTCGGGCCACCCGGGCTCCATCACCAGTTGCCATGCAGGAAGCACCGAACAGACGTGGGACCAGCTCGCACTGATGATCAAGGCATCGACAGAAGGCGCCGGGTTGGAGTTCGCCACGATCAAGCGCCTGCTGATGATGACCATCGACATCGTCGTGCACATCAAGGCACACGCCGGACAACGCTACATATCCGGCATCCATTTCGCTCCCGATCGCGCCATAGCGTCGGTCGCCTGATACCCAAGCCCACGGAGACCGCAATGCTGCCTGGCATGGAAATGATGGGATGTCAGAACCTGGCCGTACCGGCCCAGGTGATGCATCACGTCGTCAACGTCGAATCGGCACATAACCCCTATGCCATCGGCGTGGTCGGCGGCACGCTGAAGCGGCAGCCAAAAAGCCTCGATGAAGCGCTGGCGACAGTGCGGGTGCTCGAAGAAAAGGGCTACAACTTCTCCGTGGGCCTTGCCCAGGTCAACCGTTACAACCTCGGAAAATACGGGTTGGACAGCTACGAAAAAGCCTTCGATATATGTGAAAACGTATCGGCGGGTGCCCGGGTACTGGCCGAATGCTACGCCCGCTCCGGAGGTAGTTGGGGAAAGTCATTCAGCTGCTACTACTCCGGCAACTTCACTACGGGCTATCGAGACGGCTATGTAAAGAAGATCTTCGACTCGCTGAACCAGATGCCAGCCATGGGCACCTCAACGGTAGCGGCGATTCCGCTTCAGCAGAACGACGCCTCACGCACACCGCAGAAGGCGCCAAAACCCGAAGTGTCAACCGGCGCACATCGTATCGCCATCCGTACTGTTGCCATGAGTGAAACGGTGGCAGCACCGTTGCCGTTAGCGAATGCAGGCAAACCGTCCGCCGTGTCGGGCTCCTTCGACAAAGTGCGCGAACGCATTGAACCGTCCGCCGACGCCATCGGCAACGCGTTCGTTCCCCTGATTAACAGCCCCGGCGAACCGATGCCGACACCACCGCCCGTATCGATCTCGGACCGGGCTGACTCCCATCAGCCTGTTCGCGACGGAGCCTTCGTCTTCTGACAACCCTTCTTACGTGCATCGACCCTTGAATGGCATGCCACGTAACGACCAACACTTTCGCTTCACCATCAACCGCAAGAGGAAATCCAACATGGATGTAGAGCTCAACAACGACACGATCACCAAATTCCACAACATGACCACCGCCTTTATGGCAGCGCTCGTACTACTCGCGGTCGCCACCTTCCCGGAACTGGCATTCGCCGATGAATTCGCCGGCGCCGATCAGAAGGTCTGCGGCTTCTTCAAAAACATCAACGGCCTGCTCAACATGGCATCGATCGCTGTGGTGACCGTCGCGATCGTCTTCTCCGGATACCAGATCGCATTCGCGCACAAGCGCGTCGGCGACGTCGCGCCCATTCTTATTGGCGGCGTACTGGTCGGAGCCGCCGCCCAGGTCGCCAAGATGATTGTTGGCGACACCGGTCAGGCGTCGTGCACGGCCATGGTCATGCAGGTACTTCAGCACTATGCATAAAGATGCGTTGTTCCGTGGCTGCACACGGCCAGCGATGTTTATGGGCGTGCCCCAGATACCTTTTTTCATCGGTGTGGGGGCGGGACTGCTGTCGGCCATGTATTTCAACATGCTCTTCCTGCTGGCCATCCCTCCGACGATTTTCGTCATGCGTCAGATGGCCCGACGCGACGAGATGATCTTCCGCCTGATGGGGTTGCGCATGCAGTTCCGTATGCGGGCAAGAAACATCCGGTCGCACGATGGCATGTGGTCATTCACCCCCAACGCCTATCGCGTGCCGGGCAAGAAAACCAGGTGAACGCGTGGCGCTACGGCGCCACGCGTCGAAGCGCATCCATGACACGGCAGAAGAATCATGTTCAGTCCAGACCAGACCATCGGCGAATTCGTCCCGCTTTCCACCCATGTATCCCCGACCGTCGTGAAAACGACGGGAGGCGACTTCCTGATGGTCTGGCGACTGAACGGCCTTCCTTTCGTGGGACGGGAAGCATGGGAGCTTGAGCATCGACACAACACCTTTAATCGCATGCTGCAAACCCTGCGTGCACCCGACTTCGCAAACGTAGCCTTCTGGGTCCACGATATACGTCGCCGTCGCAGTCTCAAGAATGCCAGCCGGTTCGGGCAGGCGTTCAATCAGAATCTGTCGGACACCTACTACGACGCGTTATCCAAGCAAAAGCTGATGCAAAACGAGCTGTATCTGACGATGATCTATCGACCCATCGTCACCGGCAAACGCTTCGCCGAGAAATCCAGCGACACGGCACGACTGGAAGCCGAACAGCGGCAGGCCATCGACACTATTCAGGAACTGGCCGGAAATCTTGAAGCCGTGCTCAGAGAATACGTGCCCGCACGACTCGGCATGTACGAGGCAGCCAACGGCGTGATCTTCTCCGAGGCACTGGAATTTTTCAGCTATCTGCTGAACCGCCTCGACGAGCCTGTGCCGGTCCTGCGCGCATCCATATGCGACTACCTTCCGCTCAGCAGACACCGATTCTCCGCAAAAACGGGCGATTTCGTCGTCAGCACACCCGACGGCCGCCATCATTTCGGCGCCCTTCTCAATATCAAGGAATACACGGACAGCACCTATCCAGGCATCCTGAACGGCCTGAAGTATCTCGACTTCGAGTACGTCGTCACGCATTCCTTCAGTCCCATGGGGCGGCAAGATGCACTAAAAGCACTCGACCGCACCAAGGGCATGATGATCTCATCGGGAGACAAGGCCGTCAGCCAGATCGTGGAACTGGATCAGGCGATGGATCAGCTCGCCTCCGGCAACTTCGTCCTGGGCGAGTACCACTTCACGATGGCGGTCTATGCGCCGAGCCAGGAGCTGCTGTCACAGCAGATCGCCACCGCGCGTGCGGAACTGTCCAACGCGGGCTTCGTATCGACCAAGGAGGACCTGGCCGTCACGGCGTCCTTCTATTCGCAGTTCCCCGGCAACTGGAAATACCGTACCCGCCTTGCCAACGTCAGTTCCCTCAATTTCCTTGGCCTGTCGCCGCTGCACAGCTTCGCCACGGGAAAGAAGCATCACAATCCTTGGGGCGACTGCGTCACCACCCTGCAAACCATCAACGGTCAGCCGTACTACTTCAACTTCCACCTGACCGCTCCCGACGAAAAATCGCTGGGGGAAAAAGCCATTGCTAACACGATGGTCATCGGCAAATCGGGTACCGGTAAAACGGCGCTGATTAATTTCCTGCTGAGCCAGGTTCAGAAATTCGATCCGTCCCCCACGATCTTCTTCTTCGACAAGGACCGGGGCGCCGAGATATTCGTACGTGCCTGCGGGGGAAACTATCTGGCACTGGAGAACGGCCACCCCACCGGCTTCAATCCGTTCCAGTGCGAGCGCAGCGAAGACAACGTCCAGTTCCTGGCCGGACTCGTAAAAATACTTGCCGGTAAGGAGCGCTACAGTCCGCGCGAGGAGGAAGACATCTTCCGGGCGGTCAAGAATATCCTCGACACCCCCATGCATCTACGCAGCATGACCAGCTTCCAGAAAAGCCTGCCCAACATGGGCGACGACGGCCTGTATGTACGCATGCGCAAGTGGACTGCCGGAAATTCGCTGGGCTGGGTCTTCGATAATCCCGTCGACACCGTCGACCTGACGAAGGCGAACATCATCGGCTTCGACTACACCGACATCATCGACAACCCGGAAGTACGCGCACCCGTCATCAATTACCTGCTTCATCGACTGGAAACCCTGATCGACGGACGTCGACTGATCTACGTGATGGACGAGTTCTGGAAAATACTCGATGGCGAAGGGGGTCTGAAGGAATTCGCCAAGAACAAACAGAAAACCATCCGCAAGCAGAACGGTATGGGCATCTTCGCGACCCAGAGTCCCGAGGACGCGCTGTCCAGCGACATCGCGGCGGCACTCATCGAGCAAACCGCCACGATGATCCTTCTGCCCAACCCCAATGCCAGCAAGGCCGACTACATCGACGGGCTAAAGCTTACCGAAGCCGAATACAAGGTCGTCGTCAACTTCGACGAACGGTCGCGCCAGTTTCTTGTCAAGCAAGGCCAGACATCCTCGGTATGCCAGTTAAACCTGCGCGGCATGGACGATGCGCTTGCGGTGATTTCCGCGTCGACAGACAACATCGAAATCATGCATTCGGTACTTCAGAGCCAGGCAACGACGCACGGTATCGACGTGGCCGATCTTCGTCCCGAACAATGGCTCGAGGCGTTCTACGCCCAACGCAAGGGCAGCGGCAAAGGCAAATAGTCGAGGTCGGATACCGCGAAACGATCCGTACCAACGACCGCCGCGTGACCGCACACGAAAAGGAAGATCTTCAATGAACAAGGGACAGTTCCCCATGATGAAATGCACTGCCACCATAGCCCTCGCCACGCTGATCGCGTTCAGTGCTTCGCCCTCCCGCGCCCAGTGGATCGTCACCAACCCGACGAGCCTGGAGGCAACAATCAAACAATGGGCCGTAGAGGCAAGAGAATGGGCCTCGACGGCCGAGCACTACCGCAGCCAGCTCCAGCATTACACCGACCAGATAGCTCACTACCAGCAGCAGCTTATCAAACTGAAGCGTCTCGACTTCACGCTGCTCGAAGCCAAGAATAATTTTCCAAAACGCGAAGAGGACTGGGGCCTGAAGGAATCCTGCCCCCGATCCGGTGGCCTGTCCGTGGGCGATCTTCTCCGGATGGTTATGCCGAATATTCGCGGCAACCTCAATGACGAGCAACGAAAGGTCTGCACGAAGATCGTCCTTATGGAGAATGCCAAGTACAACCGGTCCGTCGAGCTTCTCGAAAGACTCGCTGACAACCAGAACAAATTCAACGAGCTCATCGAAACCCAGCGTCAGGCCATTGAGAAAAGTCAGGGCGCCCTCGCGGCAAACAGCAACGAGGCGGCGCGCTTCCTCAACCGTATCACCAATGAAATGCAGCATGCCCAAAGCGAGATCGCCGCATACGACGGCCGGATCGCCACGCTCAAGGTCGAGCAATCGATGCTGGCATCGCGGGCTCTCAAAGGCGACAAGGACAACCTGCTCGGTCAACTGATGAAGGCCGCTACGCTGGAGGCGGCGCTGAAACTCTGATGCGCCCCGCACCTCCACGCCCCGCGCGGTGACGCGCCGAAGAGCCCACCTTCCAGCATATGAATCCGAGAAACGAATGGACGCACTGACAAACTTCCTCACCGGGTGGCACGTACCGACGGGAGCCATCGCCTTCGCCGATCCGGCGAACCTGGGCGATTTCCTGTTCTTCGAGCTGATCTACAACTACCTGAACCACCAGATCGCCACGACCGGCATGGACCTGATGCGCCGGACCATGACCTGGGCCAGCAGCATCGCATTGGTCCTGACCACCCTCTGGGTCATGCTCCTTGGCTACCGCCTGACCACCGGCCAGCTACGCGAACCCATCGTGCACGTCGTCGAGCGGATGGCGCGCACGGCCTTCATCGTCGTCACCGCCACGACCATGGGGATGTTCGGCGAAAACCTGCATACATTCCTGACCGTCGATGTGGGCAAGGAAATCAACTACCTGGTCACGGGCGATCACGAGGAATCCTCCAAAGCCATCGACAAGAATCTGGCTTACACGCAGATCGCGCTCGCGGCCATCGACGCGGTGCAGGTCCCCCAGGGCGACGACGAAAACCGCGAGCAGAAAGCCCACGCCATGCTCTTCGCTGGCTTCGGCACAGCGAGCCCGCCCATGGCGGCTGGCGCGATGCTGCTCCTCTATCAGTTCACCCTCGCGCTCTTTATCGGACTGGGACCGTTATTCATCCTCTGCCTGATCTTCGATCAGACCAAAGACCTGTTCCGTAAGTGGCTGATGTACGGCGTCGGCACCCTGTTCTCCATGGCGGTACTGAACATGGTCAGCGCCATGGTGCTTAGCCTGTCGTTACGTGTCGCCGGGGCGATGTGGGGGGCGAAATTCATCAACGATGAAATCTTCGGTTCGGACCCCGAAGGTCTGTCCAGTCAGGCGCTGCAACAAGGCGGCCTCGGTCTTCTGTTGACCGTATTGATCGTTTCCGTTCCACCGCTGGCGGCGGCGTTCTTTCAGGGCACGGCGGGGAGCTTCATGCATTTCTCGGCGTTCAACAGCAACAACCAGCCCGGACCGCAAGGACAGCCACCGGGGTCGTATGCGCCATCTGCAAATACCCAAGGCCAAGCATCGCCAAATTGGCAAGCAGAGGCAGGATTCAATAGTTCAAGCACGATGGGACGAACCAACGCGCCGCAACAAAATGACACCATTAAAAGGCACAGCGCATGAAGTTTTGCAGTTGCAAAGGCTTGATTATGAAGTGTCTGTCTTACCTGCTGGTAGGGGCGACGATGGTCAGCTATCCCTACGCCGCCCAAGCCGAGGGTGGATGCCCGCCGGGCATGATCCCAGCCAGTGGGACGAACATAAGTTCGTGTGCGCCAATGTCTTCGGGGCGGCCCCAAAGGCCGCCGCCTCCGCGCTGGGAATCTCGTTGGGGCGCAATCGCCACCGATGGGCATAAAGGCATTCTTGGTACGTCACTAAATACACCGAATCAAGTAAGTGCTGAGAACACGGCGCTTCAGGATTGTCGGTCAAAAGGTGGGGAGAAATGCAAAATTCAAGTTTCCTACTCAAATGGATGCGGCGCGATGGTTGTCGGTCAAGATGGCTATGCCACGGCACAAGGTGCCACGCTAAACGATGCCATCGAGTCAAGCATGAATATCTGCAAGCCTCAAAGTGGTGCGGCCTGTCGCGTGTATTACTCCGCGTGCAGTCTTCCCGTTCAAGTGCCTTGAACAACAGGTCGTCCATGAAAAAGAACTTACTCGTTGGAATAGCGCTGGTCGTGAGTTTTGGTGCCCGAGCTCAAGGCTACTACGAGCCGATTCCGTATTACGGAAACAACCCATTTCTCTTCTGCACATTTGGTGTCCCGCAAGATTGCTGGGCTCCCATAAGCAAGGAACTTGGAACGTTCACCGTCACGAATCCGTACTGCTTCAACGTTGCTTCAGCCATGCTTTTCACCCGTGTATGCCCGCGAGCGTTTGCGACAGCGGGAAGCACAGCACCCGCGTCAGTCGGCATGCAAACGACTGATCCCGCGAACGCCAGTCCATAAAGCTAATCGCGCTGTTCAGAGACTAGTGCCAAAGACCAACCAGGAGACCATGCTCCCCGACCTCCCGATCTAACGGATCAACATATGAAGGTAATAAAGCTTCTCTTTCTTATAGCAAAGTTCATCCTTCTCTCAGTCGTCCTTTTAACTTTGCTTTATCTGTTTTTCATGGGTCTCACTGAACTACTTTCAAAGCCGGACATCAAGAAAAATTCGAGTCCTAAGAAACGCTACGAAGTCACTCTGGGGATCAACGATGCGCCCGGTCCGTTCGATAGTGTCACCGGCTTTGTTCAGTACGAGGTAAAAAATCAAAATTGCGTGCCCATCACCGGAATGTCGTTGAATCCACTTCGTCACGTACCGGAGACAGATACGCCGCTCATTTTTCATCGGGTTAGCGACAACGTGTATCGAGCGACGATGTTCACCGATCAATTTGTCGACGAAGACTATTTCGACCTCGGCATCTGTCATTGGGAAATGACTGGGGTCGTAGCAAGACTGAAGATCAAAAATCTTACGCTTACCCCTGGGCTTCAGCCTGATGAGGTTTCCTCGCAGAAGGAAATACCGACGTACTTTGATCGCGGAAACTATGCGCGAAATAAAATGGAACGAAACACGTTCGGCTTCTCAGATCCTTCGAAGTTCGAGCCAGAACTACGAAATAGCCTCTTCTCTATTACCTTATCTGCCAAGGAAGACATGCAGTGATGTCTACAACGCGAGAATATGCAGCAACAAGTAAAGATGCCTACGAAGATCGATTGAGTGGAAAAAATTACGAAATCGATGGCATTACCTATAAAATCTTGACTATCCATCACAGCCAACTAACAGGTTACCAAGGCACGGCATACCAAAGGAGAGATGCAAACGAGGTTATCATCGCCCATCGTGGTACCGAAACATCGATGAGGGGTGTAGCCCAGGATGCCTTAGTCGATTTAGGCATGATCGTGACCGGTCACAACGCCCAGTTGGACGAAGCTCGTACTTTCACGAACCTTGTGCTGAATCAGGCGAAAGAGGAAGCCGGTGCCGACTTCGACCGCGCCAACATCACCGTCACCGGCCATTCCCTCGGTGGCGCCCTCGCCGAAGCCACCGCCTACGAATTCGGCCTGTGCGGCGAGACCTTCAACGGCTACGGTGCCGTCGATCTCCAACACGGTATTCCCGAAGGCGGCGATCAGGTCATCAACCATGTCCGCGTCACCGACGTGGTCAGCGCGGCCAGTCGTCATTTCGGCTCCGTGCGCTACTACGCGACCGACAGCGATATCCAGCGGCTGACCGATGCGGGGTATCACGATCAATCGACCGCAACGAGCATCCGCAATCCGTTCACCCCGATCAGCTTCGCCGCGCATACGATTACCAACTTCGCTCCCAGTGCGCCCGATAGCACCCTCTCGGACCTGTCCGACGCCAACGAACAAAACGCACGCGATCACGCCCGCGCCATCGGCCTGTTCCGGGCCGATATCCATGCCCTGCGCGGAAACACGGTCTCGTCGCTTTGGGAAGCCGCTCATAAGGCACAGACCCTGCATGGCATGGTCGGCAAAGTGACCTCGGACCTGTGGAAGGGCGACGTCGACGGGGCTATGCACATCGTCGAGGCGATCAGGCAACGCGGCGCTATCACGCTTGGGCAAACACAGGCCACCCTCACACATACGATGAGGCTAAGTACCGCGTTGGCCGAGAACGCATGAAGGTCATCAAACTTCTCTTTCTTGCTGCGGTGCTTGCACCCCTGCTTTACCTGTTTTCCATAGAGATCGACGCGTTCCTTTCAAAACCGGATATCAAGAAGAATCCGAATCCTAAGAAACGTTACGAAATCACTCTGACGATCAACGATGCGCCCGGTCCGTTCGATGAAATCAGTGGATTCTCCCAATACAGCGTAAATGACCGATCGTGCGTACCCATCACGGGAGCACCCTTGAACCCGTTGCGGATTCCTCCTGAAACGCAGCGTATCAAGATCGATTTCCGTCGGGTCGCCGGGAGTGTATATCGAGGATATGCGTATCTCGACGGCATCATCAACGAAGACTATTTCGGCCTCGGTGTCTGCCAATGGTCCATGACTGCTATCACGGCAGTCCTGAGAACTGGAAATCTGACACTCGCACCTAGCCTTTCGCCTGACGAAATCTTCTTGGGAAAGGAGGTTCCCACGTACTTTGATCGCGGAAACTATCAACGAAATCAGTTGGAGCGGAGTACGTTCGGCAGGTCCGATCCCTCGAAGTATAAACCTGAACTTCAAGACTCATTGTTCTCCATCACGCTATCTGCCAGGAAGGCCTTCTAATGGTTATGACGACACGCGCCTATGCTTCTTTGAGTAAAGACAGCTATGTAAACTACGAAAAGATAGACAACCATCTGGTCGATGGCGATCTTTATAAAATTATCGCTACTTACCGTGGCTCCTTGATCGGTTATCAAGGAACTGCATATGAAAGACACAATACTCACGAGATCATCATCGCCCATCGTGGCACCGAAACATCACTGGGTGTAGTCCAGGATGCTTTGGTCGACTTAGGGATGGTAGTTGCCGGTCACAATGCTCAGTTGGACGAAGCTCGCGCATTTACTAATGTCGTTCTAAGTCAAGTGAAAGATGAGGCCGGTGACCTCTTCGACCGCGCCAACATCACCGTCACCGGCCACTCCCTCGGCGGCGCCCTCGCCGAAGCCACCGCCTACGAATTCGGCCTGTGCGGCGAGACCTTCAACGGCTACGGTGCCGTCGATCTCCAACACGGTATTCCCGAAGGCGGCGATCAGGTCATCAACCATGTCCGCGTCACCGACGTGGTCAGCGCGGCCAGTCGTCATTTCGGCTCCGTGCGCTACTACGCGACCGACAGCGATATCCAGCGGCTGACCGATGCGGGGTATCACGATCAATCGACCGCAACGAGCATCCGCAATCCGTTCACCCCGATCAGCTTCGCCGCGCATACGATTACCAACTTCGCTCCCAGTGCGCCCGATAGCACCCTCTCGGACCTGTCCGACGCCAACGAACAAAACGCACGCGATCACGCCCGCGCCATCGGCCTGTTCCGGGCCGATATCCATGCCCTGCGCGGAAACACGGTCTCGTCGCTTTGGGAAGCCGCTCATAAGGCACAGACCCTGCATGGCATGGTCGGCAAGGTAACCTCGGACCTGTGGAGGGGCGATGTCGACGGCGCCATGCACACCGTCGAGGCGATCAGGCAACGCGGCGCTATCACGCTCGGGCAAACACAGGCCACCCTCACGCAGACGATGGGGTTAAGTGCCACGCTGGCCGAACACGCCTATCAGCGCACCACGGACACCATCGGGCACAGCCTCGATACCGCGCATCGCGCCATGCTGCACACCGTATCGGCGGTCGGGCATCGCGTCGAACACGCCGCCGACACGGTCGCCCGAACCGCCAGCGAAGGTGCGCAGTACCTCGGGCGCGAGGTGTCGCAAGGTGTCGACGTGGCCCAGCAGGCCGCACAGCGAACGGTACACGTTGTCGCCGAGCAGGTGGAACGAGGGTTTGACGCGACGGTTCACGGCGCGCAGTACGTCGGCCGCGAGATCGCGCACAGCGTCGACGTCACCCGCGACGCGATACAGCGTACCGCTGACGTTGCCGTGCAGCAGGCCGACCGTACCGTCGAGAAGGCGTGGACCGATGCCCGCCATCTGGGCCGCGAACTCGGCGAAGGGATCGAGGTGGCCCAGCACGCCGTACAGCACGGCGCGCAACACCTTGGCCGCGAGGTCACCCAAGGCATCGACCTGGCGCAGCAAGGCGTCCATCGCGCCGCCCATGCCGTGGCGGAGCGGGTCGAACGAAGTGTCGATGCCACGGTCCACGCCGCACAGGACATCGGCCACCGGATCGGTCACGGCTTCGATGCCGTGCATGACGATATCGAGGCGCCGTTCCGTGCCTTGCATCAGTCGATGGATGACACGCTTGAGCAGCTACGCCGACCGGACCCACTGACCCCGCGTCGCGCGATCCGTCTCGACCACCCGTCTCATCCCGATCACACGATGTACCAGCAGGCGCGCCGTGGCATCGCGGCCATCGATGCCTCACAGAAACGCCCTGCCGACGAGTACAGCGACAACCTCGCCGCCGCGCTTGTCCTTGCCGCACGCCGCGATGGGCTGCAACAGATCGATCGCGTCGACCTCAGCCTCGATGGCACCCGCGTGTTTGCTTCTCAGGGCAGCCCCCACGCACCGATTCGCCAGCGTGCCCAGGTGGAGGTTGCCGAGGCCATCAGCCAATCCGTCGAGCAGAGCAGCGCCCAGTGGGGTGAATCCATGCAGCAGTTCCAGCGTCTTCAGATGGAACAGCAGCAGATGCTGGAGCGAAGCCTCAGCATGCGTCGCTCCGGGCCGTCGATGTCCATGTAACCAACGCAGTATCCACCTCCGCGGCAGGCACTGTATGCCGTCGTGACCGAACTGGCTGTCGAACCCCCAATCTCAAATTCGAAGTCGCCCCCTTTGCGGAGCGGCTCAAGGACGAACTCATGAAAACATGGACGTGGCTTCTTGTCGCGACAATGGCCTCAGCTGCGCTGATTGCCGGCGAGTATCTATCCGGCATGCTTTTGATGCTTTTTGCCGGACGAAACGTGAGCGATGCGCATTGGACTACCTATCTGAGCTACATACGTGCGCTCGATTTGCCACAAGTCCATGCCCATCTGACCAAGATCAAATGGGCCGGGCTTCTAGGCTTTGGCGTACCCATCGCGCTGTTCCTCGCCTCGTTGATGCCCATCTTCAGGCGAAAGAAGAGAGCAATACATGGCGACGCGCGCTTTGCGACCAACGCCGACCTGCGAAAACACGGCATGTTCAAACCGTCGAAGCGCGGCATTCTTATCGGCAAGCGCGGCCGGAAAAAGCTTTGGCTGGATGGCCAGCAGTTCGTGATCCTGGCTGCGCCTACCCGCTCGGGAAAGGGTGTCAGTGCGGTGGTGCCCAACCTTCTCTACTACCCCGAATCCATGGTGGCTCTGGATATCAAGCAGGAGAACTTCGACCTGACAAGTGGTTGGCGGGCCAGTCAGGGTCAGGAAATTTACCTGTTCAATCCGTTTGCCGAAGACCTGCGCACACACCGCTGGAATCCCATTGGCAATATTCCAAGCGATCCGATCTTCCGTGTGCCGGAACTGGCGAGCATCGCGGCGGCGTTCTATCCCGATGGGACGGCAGACCAGAAGTTCTGGGTCAGCGAGGCGCGCAACGCTTTTATGGCTTTCACGCTTTTCCTTTTCGAACAATGGGACAGCGATGAAAGAACGGGCGTCCCACAGGAACTACGAACAAAGCCGACCCTCGGCGCGGTGTATCGGGTGTCGTCCGGCGATGGCTCCGACCTGCGAGCTAGCTATGAGCGGATGGCCAGAATGGACTTCCTTAGCTCCGATGCCAGAACCGCCTTCGCGAACGTGCTTTCGCACGCGGAAGAAACGTTTAGCTCGGTCCTTGGGGCATTCAAGGAACCGCTGAATGCCTGGATCAATCCGATTCTCGATGCGGCGACCAGCGAAAACGACTTCCAGTTGGCCGATGTCCGTCGCAAGAAGATGACGATCTATGTCGGCATCCAGCCGAACAAGCTTGCCGAAAGCCGCTTGATCGTAAATCTGTTCTTCAACCAGTTGATCAATGCCAACACGAAAGAACTGCCGGAGAAAAATCCCGAACTGAAGTATCAGTGCGTGCTCTTGATGGACGAGTTCACCGCGATTGGCAAGGTGGAGATCATCGCCTCTGCCATTGCATACATCGCCGGCTACAACATGCGACTTGTCCCGATCATTCAGAGCATGTCGCAGCTCAATGCCGTTTATGGTGCCGACAACGCGCGAACCATCGTGACCAACCATGCGCTTCAGATCATCTTCGCGCCACGCGAGCAGCAAGATGCGAGCGATTATTCGGAAATGCTCGGTTACGGCACGGTTCGCAGGGAGAGCGTCACCCGCGGACGGGGACGCTCGGACGTGTCGCGCAGTCATAGCGAAGAGCGGCGAGCCTTGCTGCTACCTCAGGAACTGAAGGCCATGGGCGCGAACAAGGAAATATTCCTGTACGAGGGCATTCCGCATCCGGTGATGTGCGACAAGATCGTCTACTACAAGGATCGATACTTCACATCCCGGCTGTTGCCAAAAGTTGAAATACCTTCGCTGAAGATACGGAATTGACAACAGTCAGTCCGTCGCCGAAACAATCTCCACGACAGGCTTCCGGACACGCAACGTAACGCGCGCAAACGTCAGCGATATCAGCGAGCATGCGGCAATACCGACGACCATCGGCAACGACGTGCCGTCGATGAAACGGCCGAGTACCGCGATCACCAGCGCACCGGTACCGAACTGCAAGGTACCCATCAGCGCCGACGCGGTGCCTGCGATGGCGCCGTGTTCTTCCAGCGCAATCACGGCGGAGCTAGGAATCACCAGCCCGAGGAAGCCGTAACCGACCACCAGCAGACCCATCATGACGCCCAGACGATCGACGCCACTCGCCGTGATCGCCGCCAGCAGCACCATGGTGACCGCGTAGCCGATGACCGCCGTCCGCACCACGCGTTTCAGGCCATAGCGGCCGCCGAAACGTGCGGTGAACTGCGAGGCACCGATGAACGACACCGCGTTCACCGAGAACGCCAGGCTGTACTGCGTCGGCGTCAGTCCGTAATGGTTGATCAGCACGAACGACGAATTGGCCAGATACGCAAAGAAGCTCGCGATGCCGAAAGCGCCGATGAAGACCACGCCGAGGAAATGACGGTCGCCCAGCAATGTGCGGTAACCCGCCATCGCCGATGCGATGCCGCTCTCCCGGCGGTGTTCGACGGGTCGCGTTTCCTTCAGTACGGTGGCGACCATCAACAGACCCAGGCCCGCAGCGCCCGTCACCACCCAGAAAATGCCACGCCAGCTGGCCAGCTTGATCACCAGACTACCGGTCAACGGCGCGAGGACCGGCGACACGCTGAAGATCAGCATCAGCAGCGACATCAGCCGCGCCGCATCGGTACCGGTGTGCATGTCCCGCACGATCGCACGCGGAATCACCATGCCCGCGCAGGCGCCCAGGCCTTGTACGAACCGGAAGAAGATCAGCGTGTGGATATCCGGCGCCATCGCGCAACCGACGCTGCCGAGCGCGAATATGCTCAGGCCGATGTAGATCGGCCGCTTGCGACCGATCATGTCCGACAGGGGGCCATAGATAAGCTGCCCCACGCCCATCGACATGAAGAAGACCATCAGGCTGAGCTGCACCGTGCCGACATCGGCACCAAGGCTCTTTCCGATGCTGGGCAGCGCCGGAAGATACATATCGATAGCGAACGGTCCGATGGCCGACAACAGGCCGAGAACAATCGCCGCTCTCATGAAACGGGAAGTCATGCGTGGGTGTCCGGGCGTTGGGACAGGCTGCTTGCGCGTGGCCGATGCACACGTGCTGGCTTGTCGTGATTCGATATAATAAACCAATCGGTACAGAAATCAATCGCTATAAGTAATGTCTGCTGACACGGCGGTGCGGGCATCCGCTAAATCGCTTGCCGGACGCATCGCGACGAACGGAAGCTGGCTTATACCCTGCCCGACCGGTTCCCGGCATCGGGCGCGGCACTGATCGCGCCCTTGGCCACCACGGGTCCGGTCGGCTGGCCCGTGGGCGAACCGCCCGTGGGCTCGACCGAAACGGCAAGCGCCGCGGTCGGACCGAGTCGTGCCAGCAAGGACGGATCGAGGGTCAGGGTCGTCGGTTTGTCCAGCGCGATCAAGCCCACCGAAATCGGCTTTCCACCCTGCGGAATCAACCAGAGTTCGGTGGCGCGTCCCTGGGCAATGGCCGCCGGCGTCGCCGGAACGACGACCATGCGTGCGTGCCGTAGGTCCATTGCCGCCGTCCAGCCGGTGACGCCGTCGTCCTGTTTGATGGTCGACGCCATGTAGCCCGCACTTTCGACCACAGGTGACCGGGTCAGATGCGGCAAGGTAACCACGACCACCAGCGCGGCAGCGGCGAAACTCGCGCCGATACCGATCCAACGCCACAGCCGCAGATTCTCCCAGAGGCCCGTGGACGGCCGGGCGCGCGCAGGCGCATCCAGTTGCAAAGCCTCCCTGATACGAACCCAGACATAAGGCGCCGGTGCGATATCCGCAATCGATTCGGCAAGCGGAACCAGGCGCCTCTGCCACAAGGCGATCGCAGTCGCCGCTTCGTTGGAGGTCTCGATTTCATGAGCCACCGCCGCACGCGCATCCGCGTCCAGCACACCCAGTACGTACTCGGCGTAGCGCAGTTCGTTGTGGTCGTCGGCGGTCGTATTCATGCGTCGAGGCACGTGCGAAGTTGTAACAGGCCACGGCGGATCCAGCTTTTCATGGTTCCGAGCGGCACCTGGCAGCGTGCCGCCAATTCTTTATACGTAGCTCCCGAGAAAAAGGCTTCACGCACCGAACGGCGCTGCTGCTCGTCCAGGGCTTCGAGGCAGCGCTCCAGCCGCCGGTATTCCTGGCTGGACTCCGCGTTGGCCGCTGGCGTGGGAGCATCGTCGGCGATGCCGTCCATCTGCGCCGGGTCGCCCATCCGTTCTTCGCGATGCTGACGCAGCCGGTCGATTGCCTTGTTTCTCGACAGCGTGATAAGCCAGGTCATCGCACTGGCCTTCGTGGCGTCGAAGCTCGCCGCGCGGTGCCAGACCGTGATGTAGGTTTCCTGCAGCACCTCGTCGGCTTCGCTGCGATCGTGCAACATCCGCAGGCACGTACCGAACAGCCTGGCCGACGTACGCCGGTAAAGCTCGGCAAACGCCTCCCGATCGCGGCGACCGACCAGCGTCATCAGCAGATTCAGCTCGTCGCGCTCGGCCGGGCTGGTGCTCATCGCAGACAATCCCTTAAATCGTTGAGAAGACGACTTGCCGCTTTTCAGGCCGCCGCCAGCATGAGGGGCGTAAGACGAGCATGCAAGCTCCCGCCGTCAACGGCCCGTCAAGATCGGCTCACCGATCGCAAACCGCACTGCCGCATCCGCATGCAAGGCCGTCGTATCGAACATGGGAATCGACACATCGTCCGCCGACAACAAAAGCATGAGTTCGGTGCAGCCGAGGATGACGCATTGGGCGCCCTGCTCGCCCAGCGCCCGGACAATGCCCTGCAACTCGCGTCGCGACGATTCCATCACGCGGCCCAGACAGAGTTCGTCGTAGATGACCGAGTGGACGATCGCCCGATCGGCTTCGCCGGGAATCAGCACGTCGAGTCCATGCCGCGCTTCCAGTCGCCCACGATAGAAATCCTGCTCCATGGTGAAGCGCGTACCGAGCAGTCCGACCTTATGAAATCCGGCCTCCCTGATCGCTACGGCCGTCGGATCGGCGATATGGATAAGCGGCATATCGACCGCATCTTCCACGACGGGCCAGAGTTTGTGCATGGTGTTAGTGCACAGCAAGAGGACATCCGCACCCCCGGCAGCCAACCTGCGGGCCGCATCGGCCATATGCGTCCCCAACTCGTCCCAACGCCCTTCGTGCTGCAAGGTTTCGATGTCGTGGAAGTTGACGGTCATCATCAGGCTGCGGGCATTGTTGTGACCGCCCAACGCGGCTTTGACACCATCGTTGATCAGACGGTAGTACTCCGCCGACGACTCCCAGCTCATGCCGCCGATCAGACCGATCACTTTCATCTGCGTATCGCCGGAAGCATTCATGACGGTGTCCATGGCTGGCCTGTTTTCATACCGCGTTCCACTCCGGCATCGGAAGGGTTCGTAGCCGCGCCATATCCTGGCTGGGCGACGCACCGAACAGACGGCTGTACTCGCGACTGAATTGCGAGGGGCTGTTGTAGCCAACGCCAAATCCGACGGCCGCGACATCGTCCGATGCCGCCAGAAGCCGCGAACGGGCTTCCTGCAACCGGATCTGTTTCTGATATTGAAGCGGGCTCATCGCCGTGACCGCGCGGAAATGACGATGGAAGGACGAGAGGCTCATCGCCGCCAGTTGCGCCAGATCCTCTATGCGGAAGGGTTCCGCGTAGTGAACGCAAATCCAGCGGATGGCATGGCTGATTTGCGAAAGCCTGCTGTCGGCAAGCCCGATCTGGCGCACCATAGGGCCTTGTTCTCCGGCGAGAAGTCGCCACAAGATCTCCCGCTCGATCATCGGGCCGAGCACCGCGACGTCCTCCGGACGATCCAGCAGGCGTAGCAGGCGAACCATCGCCTCGAGCAAATCGTTCGTGACCTTGCTGATACCCATACCCGCCGGCTCGACAGTCGCGTGATCGCTGGCGGCCGTGTCCAGTAACAAGGTAGCGATAGTCGCCGGCTTCAACATCATGCCGACACCCAGGAAGGGCGCGTCGACGCTGGCCCGGACGATACGGCTGGCGACCGGCAGGTCAACGGACGCCACCAGATACTCCCCCGAGTCGTATTCGAACACCTTATCGGCGAGCACCGTGCGCTTGACACCTTGCGCGACCATGGCCAGCGTGGGCTCGCCAACGTGGTGAATGTGTCCGGTAGGCACGTCGGACGCCATCATCTTCACGTTGGCGATAGCCGTGTCCGTCCGCCCCGGCCGGGCGTGGCGGGCAATCAGCAGGCGAAGTTCGGCAAGAGGTTCCATGCGCCTATTCATACCGCCGAACGCCGGAAACGCAACGGCGGCACACACAAATGTCGCCAGATTGGCAGGATCGTGAAAGAGGTTGGGCCGAACGATCTACCGGCCAGACCGCGCCGTACGCTTTGATGGATGGGCCTGTCCAGGCCACCGTTCATTCAAGGAAAGCCCCCATGTCCCTCGATTCCTATGTCAGTCTCGGCCGCTCCGGCCTTCGCGTCAGCCCCTTCTGCCTGGGTACGATGACCTTCGGCGAAGAATGGGGCTGGGGTTCGCCGGTCGCCGAGTCGGAAGCCATCCTCACCGAATACCTCGACCGGGGCGGCAACTTCATCGATACCGCGAACATCTACACGATCGGCCATTCCGAAAAGATCATCGGCGACTTCTTCGCGAAGCGGAAACATCGCCGGGACCGCACCGTCATCGCCACGAAGTTCTTCGGCAATCTCCATCTGGGCGATCCGAACGGCGGCGGCGCCGGGCGCAAGGCCATCGTCGAACAATGCGACGAATCGCTGCGCCGCCTGCAAACCGACTACATCGATCTTTACTGGCTGCACAATTGGGACCGCACCGCACCCATCGAGGAAACCCTGCGAGCCATGGACGATCTGGTGACCGCAGGCAAAGTGCGCTATCTCGGCATTTCCGACGTACCGGCGTGGAAGGTCGCGCAAGCACAAACCCTCGCGCATTTCCGCGGCTGGTCGCCGCTGATCGCGATGCAGATCGAATACTCGCTGTTGCAACGGACGGTCGAAGGCGAACTGACGCCGATGGCGCAGGACCTTGGTCTTGGCGTCATGCCGTGGAGTCCGCTTCGGGGCGGATGGCTTACGGGCAAATACACCCGCGAAAACGCCGCGACCATCGCGTCCGATCGCGCCGCACTGGTCGGCATGCCGACCGAGAAAGACTATGTCGTCATCGATGCGCTGCTGTCCGTCGCCGGGGAACTGAACGCCACGCCCGCCGCCGTGGCGCTTGCCTGGGTACAGAGTCGTCCGGGTGTGACATCGACGCTTATCGGTGCGCGCCGGATCGAGCAGCTCCACGCCAACCTCGCGGCGCTGGAGATCAAACTCACCGACGCGCAGATCGCCACGCTCGATAACGCGTCGACGCCCACGCTCAACTTCCCGGCGGACGTCAATAAGTACTTCGCGCCGAGCCTCGCCTTTGCCGGCGCCACGGTCGACGGCCAGAAGACCACGGCGTCGCCATTGATGGCATCGAATCCGATCCGTTACTGACCCATCCGGCGTGCGTCACAGGCGCATGTACGGCGCCTGTGACGCGTTCGTTGCCCGGCGCGACAAAAAAGCGTCGTGGATTCAATACGGCACGTGATACCGCGCAAACATCGCCTGCCCCGGCTCATCGACCGCATCGTGGATGGTGCGGTACCACGTCGTCAGCGCCGCCTCGTCCAGCACACGGCGCACCAGCGGCAACGACTGCTCCAGAAACACTTCGAAGAACGGCATGTGCCGCAGGTGCAGGAACGTCGAATCGGTGATGTGCAGGCTTCGATAGAAACCGGCTAGCGGTTCGAGGTACTTGAACGCCAGATCGGGGCGGCCCGCCCTATCCAGCGAGGACAGGAAGTTGGCCTGATACTGGCCGTTGAAGATCAAACCTTCGGCGGGATCCGCACCGCGTTCCTGCGTATAGATCCGCTGGCATGTCTGGTATGCCGCTTCCGCGTCGTCGAAGCGTTCGATCACCGCGGCAGTCGACGCAACGTTCAGATAATTCTGCGAGGACGGCTCGGCTTCGGTCACTGCTACCCAGCAAGGATAGGCCTGCGCATGCTGTCCAAGCCCGGCATGCCCGAACCCGGTCAGACGCACGGCATCGATGCGGATGTCGTCGCGAGCATCCTGCACATACGGTTCGGCAAGGTCGATCGCCTTCTGAAAACTTCCGGCCTGCAACGCCTCGATAGCGGGAGCCAGCTCGACAGGTTCGGTGCTCTCGGCGGACGCGCCCGGCGGCTTCGTTTCTTCCGGCACCGCCGCGTCGGCAGGCGATTCTTTCTTGCCGCTCAGCCGCGTCAACAGGATCAGTACAAGAACGGCGGCGACCACGAAGCCCAGCCCCGCCAGCACGGCCATGCCGAAACCGATACGGCCCGTGAGATACACGACAAGCACAACGGCAATAACCAGCAAGATTTTCATTGAAGTATCTGTTCCGCGATGAAGTTTCGGGAGTGACGCAGAAGTGTCTAAGGTATTTAGTCGCGGGACTGGTCCGGAAAGCTTCCATGACTTGCCGCGTCCACAAGTGCATCGGGGACGCGCCAATGCAGAATGCCGGTCGTGGTAAGCGCCCAGAGGTCGGCACCATTCCACGAGAACGCCAGTGCATGCAACTCTCCGCGGCCCGGCGCCGTAAGCTGCAACGATACCTGCGACTTCGCCACGTCCCAAAGGGCTACTTTCGGACCCGCCCGGACACCATTGGAGCCCAGCGCAAGCAGACGTCCATTCGCCGAACGCGCAGCAGCCTTCAACGTATCGGCCCGGCCGAGCAACGCGGACAGCCGCACGCTGCCGTCTTTTACGTTGACGACATGCATGCCCACAAAGCGATCGCTACGGTCCGGCTTGCCTTCGATTTTCGGCGGCATGCTGCCGTCGTCGGTCAGCGACAGCACGAAGCCTGTCGCGATCCAGCCGGCTTCCGGCGAGCCCAGCGCCCTCGGTACCCAACTGGCCCCACCCGTCGCATCGTTGCTATCGGGCGTACCGGAACGCTGAGCTACCTGGAATGCGCGAAGCACATGTCCGTTGCCCGCATCCAGTTCGGCGATGCCCGACGCGTCTTCGGTCCAGAACGATGTCTGACCGCGCCAGCGCACGGGCGCGATTTGCGTATTGCCCTTCATCGGTACGTCCATCATGGCCTGGCGGGCGGATTTAAGCGTGGGCTGGAACGACCACGCACCGCCATCGGCCGGCGGCTTTCCGGTGGGCTGGAATGCCTCGAATCGCTGATAGCCCAGAGGGCCAGCGTCCTTCGTCGCATAGCTGTGATCGAAATAGACGGGCCACTGTCCGTCGCTAAGTTCCCAGGGCTGATATTTGATCGCGTCGCGCGCACCGACCTGATTCACTTTATACGTGCTGACCTTCTGTGAAGCGACGTCATAGGCATAGAACGTGAAGTCGCCGGTGTTCGCCGGCGAGCTGGAGAACCACACGGTATGCCCATCCGCGCTTAGCACGAGCTGTCTCGGAATATCCTTGTTCTGCCAGACAAGGTCTTCCTTCCACTGCCCGCCCTGCCAATGCAGTCGCCACACTCCCGACGAGAAAACGCCGCCGCCCAGCACTTCGACGCTTAGCAGCAGATCGCCATCGGGGAGTGCAATCAGGTCCTGCGCATAACTGATGGCATTCGATTGCGCATTCGCGATGGCTGCCCAGGGTATGGATTCCGCTTCGATCGGCGGCCGTTCCGCCTGCGGAGGAACAAGCGTCATCGTGGGAACGCCGGACCTCGTCTTGACGGGAGCCATCCAGAACGCCGGCCTCGACGCCACCTGTACCGCCGTCCCCGGATTCGCCGACGCAAGTACGGCATGCACGGCCTCGAAGAGTGGAGCCGGCACGACGCCATAGGTCACCTTGCCCTGCACCGGTGAACTCAGCACCGTGCGCTGCGCCTGCTGTTTGGCGTAATCGGGATTCGGGAAGGTATCCGCGCGGGATATCCGCACCACGGTGGCGGCATGCCCGAAGATGGCGGAGACGTCGAAGACATGGACGACCAGTTCGCTGCCGCTTCTGCGAAGCAAGCCGTAGCTGCGATCCTGCGTTGCGTAATATTCCGGATAGGTCACCCGATAAGCATCGACTGATTGACGATACTGCGGCGCAGATATCGTCACGGCACGTGCCGCGTCCATACGCCGTTCGACTTCTTCGGCGGTGAGTACGCCTTCTTTTAGCGCCAGTGTGAGCTTCGGCAGATCGGAACGTTTTGCCAGCGCATCGCGCAAGTCGGCACGCCGGGACAGCAATACCTCGTCCCAGGCATCGGGCAGATCCGCCAGCGACCTGTTTTCGGTACTGACGTCGAAATCGCCAAAACCCTTCAGTGCCGTCTCTACCGCTTTCCGGGCTTTGTCGAAAGGCACGTCGGCAAGCAGCCAGGCCTCGGTGGCGGCTTCCGTGGATCGGGCGTCGTTCCATACGACGATCCGGTCCTTCAGGTTCACCGCCACCAGATCGGGGTCGGAAACGCTGGTCGCGGGAACCGTTTTCCATGCCGGACTCACCGGCGCAGCATCCTGTGCGGGCGCGACGGGCCCCCACGTGACCATGGCCGCGGCCATAACGCCCGTTAATACCCCTGAAAAACTCAGATTCATCTCGGCATCCCCTCGTCCATGCGATCCGTTCCGACTCAGAATGAGGCCACCCGACAGTCTGGTTTACGGATATGAATGGCCATATTAACCATATTGGATAGAAAGAGCGTTTTGGCGTAATCTCGCCTCCAGAGCCTGGACGGATGCCCAGGCCGGTTCGCCGCCCGGCGTCGCTCCCAAGGATCCGGCACCCGGGCACATGTAAGGTGCTCTCATGTCCCAGACCATTGCGCTTCCCGGCCTCCACGGCCAGACCGCGAACCTCGAATCGCTCCCCAGCACCGAAGCCAAGAACGGCTTCGCGCAATTGCTCGAACGCGTCACGCGCAGTGCGCGGCCGGTCGTGATCACACGCAACGCACGGCCAGCGGCGGTGATGTTGTCGGTCGAAGAATACGCGCGGCTGGTCCAGGCCGCTCCCGATCCCCTCGCCCCCTTGCAGGCCGATTTCGATCGTCTGGTAGCCGGCATGCGTACGCCCCGTGCACAGGCCGGCGTGGACGCGCTGTTCGGCGCCACACCGGAGCAACTCGGAGCCGCAGCGGCTCGCGCGGCAGGTAAAGGCAAGCATTGATGCCACGCATCACGGTGCTGGCCGGCACCAATGGCGCCGGTAAAAGCAGCATCGCCGGCGCCATGCTTCGCGAAAAGGGCGGCGAATACTTCAACCCCGACGAACAGACACGCGCCATTCTCGAAACGCATCCCGGCATGGAGCCAGGCGAAGCCAATGCGCTCGCCTGGCAGGAAAGCGTACGTCGTCTTGAAGATGCGATCGCGACCCGCAAGGACTATGTCTTCGAAACCACGCTGGGTGGCGCCACCGTTACCGGCCTGTTGCTCGAAGCCGCCGACGCGGGATTCGAGATCGGGCTCTGGTATTGCGGCCTCGACAGTCCCGAGAGACATCTGGAACGCATTCGCAGTCGGGTAGGCGCCGGTGGCCACGACATTCCCGAAGAAAAAGTGCGACAGCGATACAACGCCAGCCGCCAGAATCTCGCGCGCCTCATTCCCCGGCTGCATACACTGCTGGCGTACGACAACAGTGTCGATGCCGACCCGAAGACCGGTCACGTCCCTGCCCCATGGCTGGTCCTCGCATTGCACGAAGGCGCGGTCACTTTCCCGCGGACCGCGGACGATATGGCGCGGACGCCTGCGTGGGCGCAGCCGCTGGTCGCGCGGGCGTATCAACAAGCATCGAATCGCTGACCTACACAAAGTTTTCACACAGGTATGCGATACCAGTTGCCCTTCGTACACACCTCCAAGCATTTCTCACCAGGCAGGTAGTCCATGGGCAAATACTATTTCGTAGGAAGCGGTATCGCGTCTCTGGCCGGGGCGGCGTTTCTGATCCGCGATGGCGGCGTTTCAGGCAAGGACATTGCGATTCTTGAAGAATCGCACCAGTTCGGCGGTGCATTCGACGCGCACGGCAATGCCGATACCGGTTACTACATGAGTGGAAGCCGGATGTTCGAGGCGATGTACCAGTGCACGTTCGACCTGTTGGCATCGATTCCTTCGTTAAGCAATCCCAATATTTCGATCAAGGAAGAAACCGATCTCTCCAACAAGGCGACGCCCTGGTACAACAAGGCACGCCTCGTGGACCGCGATGGAAAAATCCCGGATTTCCACAGCATGGATTTTACCGAGAAGGACCGGATAGACCTGGTCAGGATCATGGCCGAGCCGGAGGGGATGCTCGATTCCAAACGCATCACCGACTGCTTCGAAGAGCACTTCTTCCAGACCAACTTCTGGTTCGAATGGTGCACCCTGTTCGCCTTCGAGCGCTGGCACAGCGCGATAGAGTTCAAGCGCTATCTGCAACGGTTCGTGCATCACTTCTCCACCATCGATACGCAGGAAAACATCTACCGCAGCCTGTACAACCAGTACGACAGCTTCGCCGTACCGCTGGTGCGCTGGCTGAAGGATCGGCAGGTGGATTTTCGCTATGGCGTGCGCGTCGGGGATCTGCATTTCAAATCGGGGACGGACGCGATCACCGTTACCGGCATCGAATACCGGGAAAAAGGTGTCGACGGACATATCGATATCGGCGACGGCGACAAGGTATTCGTCACCAACGGCTCGATGACGGCCGACAAGGTATTCGGATCGATGACGCAAGCGCCGGTGATGGACCGCAGCAACAAGGCGGGTGCCTGGCGGCTATGGGAAACGCTTGCCGAAGGCAGGCCGCATTTCGGCAACCCCTCGGCGTTCAACGGCAACATCGCCGAATCGTCATGGATTTCATACACCGTCACGGTCAAGGACCCGCTGTTCTTCGAGCTGATGGAAAAATTCAGCGGAAGCAAACCCGGCACCGGCGGACTGATTACCTTCAAAGACTCCAACTGGCTGATCACGATTTCCATCTACCACCAGCCATTCTTCCCGAACCAGCCGGAAGGCACGTTTGTCTGGTGGGGCTATGGCCTGTTCCACGACCGTCCCGGCGACTATGTCAAAAAGTCCATGGTCGAATGCAACGGTGCTGAAATCCTGCAGGAAGTGCTGGGACATCTGCACTTCAGCCAGCAGGACAAGGACGCCATCCTCGCCAGTTCCAATTGCATTCCCTGCACCATGCCGTATATCACCAGTCAGTTCATGGTGCGCAAGGCCGGCGACCGGCCCAAAGTCGTCCCGCAAGGATCGACCAACCTCGCCTTCATGGGTCAATACGCCGAGCAACCCGATGACGTGGTGTTCACGGTGGAGTATTCCGTGCGCAGTGCGATGAGTGCGGTTTACACCTTGCTGAAACTGGATAAGAAACCGCCAGCGGTCTACAAGGGGCTACACAGCCCCAGGGTCATTGTCGACGCGATCCGTACCCTGCATCGCTAAGCGTCCCGCCGCCGTCAGACGAGCCGTCCGGGGCTCGTCTGACGGCACAGGCCGCGTCGCGTCTTAAGGCATCAGTACCTTGTCGATGACGTGAATCACGCCGTTCGATTGCATCACGTCGCGGATCGTAACGTGTGCCGTATTGCCTTTGGCGTCGCTCACTTCAAGGACATTACCCGACTGGACCACGGTCAGCGGCTCGCCCTGCACGGTGGTCAGTGTCGCTTTGCCGCCCGCCTTCTTCACCTGGGCCATAAGATCGTTCGCGGTGTATCGACCCGCCACCACGTGATAGGTCAGGATCTTCGTCAGCGTCGCCTTGTTTTCCTGCTTCACCAGCGTATCGACGGTGCCCGCCGGCAGCGCAGCGAAGGCTTCATTGGTTGGCGCGAATACCGTGAACGGGCCGGGGCCGGACAGCGTATCGACCAGACCCGCGGCTTTGACAGCTGCGACGAGGGTCGTGTGGTCTTTCGAATTGACCGCATTCTCAATGATGTTCTTGCTCGGATACATGGCGGCGCCGCCCACCATGACCGTCTTATCGGCACCCATGGCATCGCCTGCCATGACCGGAGCGCAAACAGCCAGGACGCTCGCGATAGAGAAAGCCAGGCAAAGCGCACGCATGGGCTTGGTCGTGTTCATGTCGAATCCTTGGGAACACCCCGGCATTGGGGTACAGGGATATACGTGCGTCGACCCACTCCGGATGCATTCGCGGTTAGGGTACGCTTGCCCCATGGACACCCTGCCCGGATGCGTCGACCTCTGGTTCGCCGACGATGAACGCATCGTCGGCGAGACCGTTCTCGATCGTTTTCGCGCGATGCTGGAGGCCGACGAGGTGGCCAGACAGCAACGCTTCGTCCAGGCACGACACCGCCATCAATACCTCGTCGCCCACGGCATGCTGCGTACCGTGCTTGCCGGCTACCTGAACGTCGATCCCGGAACACTGCGATTCGGCACGAACGAATACGGTAAACCTTCGCTGCTCGCCCCACCTCGCCCGCTCGCCTTCAATCTGTCGCATACCGACGGCCTCATCGTCCTCGCCGTCGCGGACAGCGGCCGGCTGGGGGTCGACGTCGAAGCGCCCGCGCGGGTCATGGACAACATGGATCTCGCGAAAGCACACTTCTCGGCGGCCGAAATAGAGAGCCTTCGCCGCGTGCCGGAAGCCGGGCGCGCCGCCCACTTCATCGACCTTTGGACACTGAAAGAAGCGTATGTGAAGGGACGGGGGGAAGGCCTGTCCGTTCCGCTCGCCGGCTTTTCCTTTGCGGTCGACGGCGAGGACATCGTTTTCCAGGGTCCGGCCGACGACCGACGCGCCTGGCGTTTCTGGCGCGAACGTCCCGTTACCGGTCATACCGTTGCCATCGCGTGGCTGACCGACGATTCCGGCGTCGCCGGACCCCGCCTGTATGACTTCGCGACGCTCGCGACATCCTGTCCACCCAGCTAACGGCATCCTCCTTCTGGCTAGAGGGGCAAGCGCCCGGTGTCCTGTTAGGCTGTTTTCGCCGGCTATCGGGGAATCACGGCATGTCGCCATCGTACGTTCGAGACTCGTCGAATGCCCCACGGGGCGGCAGTCGGTATTCGCGGACGCCGGTCACGCGCAGTGAACCCGGGCGCCACCCAAGCGGACAGGATGATCGTATGCGGAATCTGGAAAGCACGCGGCTTGCCGTCGTCGGTCTGGGCTATGTCGGCCTGCCTCTGGCCGTTGAGTTCGGCAAGCGCTATGACACCGTCGGATTCGACATCAACGCCACGCGCATCGCGGAACTCCGTGCCGGTGTCGACAATACGCTGGAAGTCGACGCCAACGAACTGGGCGAAGCCCATCGCCTGACGTTTTCGGCGGAACTGGACGACATCCACGAGTGCAACGTATTCATCGTCACAGTGCCCACGCCCATCGACAGCGCGAAGCGACCGGACCTGACGCCGCTGATCCGTGCCAGCGAACTGATCGGTCACGTACTGAAGCCCGGCGATGTGGTGATTTACGAGTCGACGGTGTATCCGGGCTGCACGGAAGAAGTCTGTGTGCCGATCCTGGAACAGTCATCGGGACTCACCTTCAATCGCGATTTCTTCGCCGGCTATAGCCCCGAACGAATCAATCCCGGCGACAAGGCGCACCGCGTGACCAGCATTCTCAAGGTCACCTCCGGTTCCACGCCCGAAACGGCGGACTTCGTCGATAGCCTGTATGCCTCCGTGATTACCGCCGGCACGCACAAGGCCAGTTGCCTGAAGGTGGCCGAGGCCGCCAAGGTGATCGAGAACACGCAGCGCGACCTCAATATCGCGCTGGTCAACGATCTGGCCATCCTGTTCAACAAGCTCGGCATCGACACGCTGGAAGTTCTGCAGGCCGCCGGAACGAAGTGGAATTTCCTGCCCTTCCGGCCGGGTCTGGTAGGCGGTCACTGCATCGGCGTCGATCCCTACTACCTGACACACAAGGCGGCCGAAGTCGGGCACCACCCCGATGTCATCCTGGCGGGACGGCGCACCAATGACGGCATGGGGCCGTACATCGCCAACGAAGTCATTCGTCTGATGGTGCACAAAGGCATCAACCCTGTGCGTGCACGCGTATTGGTGCTGGGCCTGGCCTTCAAGGAAAACTGCCCCGACCTGCGCAATACGCGTGTCGTGGACATCCTGCACGCCTTGCAAAGTTACAACGCCCAGGTCGACATCCACGACCCGTGGGTGAACGGCGCCGAGGCGCGGCACGAATATGGCATCGATCCGATCGTGGAGCCCCGTACGGGACAGTACGACGCGGTGATCGTCGCCGTCGGCCACCGGGAATTCGTCGCGCTTGGCGCAGTCGGCATCCGTGCGTTCGGCAAGCCGGAATCGGTGATCTACGACGTGAAGTACGTGCTTCCACGGGATGCCGTCGATGGACGTTTATAAACGAGTTGGCCGGTCATGAAAATTCTGGTCACCGGTACGGCCGGGTTCATCGGTTCGTATGTCGCGCAGCGGTTGCTGGCGCGCGGCGACGAGGTCATCGGCCTGGACAACCTCAACGACTATTACGACGTCACGCTTAAAAAAGCGCGCCTGGCGCGTTTCGCGGAACATCCGGCCTATACGCATATCCATGCCGATCTGTCCGATCGCACGGCCATGGAGGCGACTTTCGCCACGCATAAGCCGCAACGGGTGGTGCACCTCGCCGCTCAGGCCGGTGTGCGCTATGCCGCCGAGAACCCGCACGTCTATGTATCGAGCAACATCACCGGCTTTCTGCACATCATTGAAGGTTGCCGTCACCACAACGTGGAGCATCTGGTTTTCGCCTCCACCAGTTCGGTCTACGGCGCCAATACGCGGCTTCCGTTCTCCGAGCACGAACCGACCGAACATCCGCTCACGCTATATGCCGCGTCGAAAAAAGCGAACGAGCAGATGGCGCACAGCTACGCCCACCTGTACGGCGTGCGCTGCACGGGCCTGCGTTTCTTCACCGTCTACGGCCCCTGGGGCCGACCGGACATGGCGCTATTCCTGTTCACTCGAGCGATCCTCGCGGACGAACCGATTCCCGTCTTCAATCATGGGCACCACAAGCGCAGCTTCACCTATGTCGACGACATCGCCGAAGGCGTCGTGCGTTCGCTCGATCACCTGCCCCAGACCAATGCAGACTGGGATGGCAAGGCACCCGATCCGGCCAGCAGCGGCGTCGCGCCCTACCGCATCTACAACATCGGCAACGAAGAGCCGGTGGAACTCATGCATTACATCGAAGTACTGGAGGCATGCCTCGGCCAGCGCGCCCGCCTGAACATGCTGCCCCTCCAGCCGGGCGACGTACCGGATACCGAAGCCGATGTTTCCGAACTGGTATCGGCCGTTGGATATAGGCCGAAGGTGTCAGTAGAAACCGGCGTGAAGGAATTCGTACGCTGGTATCGCGACTATTACAGGACCTAGGTCCTGCACTGCTTGGTTATCTGGGAGGCCTCGTGATCGTCGATTATCTGGAAGAGGCGGGTCCGACCGTTTTCGACGTCGACCTGTGCGTCATCGGCGCCGGTGCCGCGGGCATCGCCATCGCGCGATCGTTCATCGGATCGGGCATCACGGTATGCGTGGTCGAAAGTGGCGGCCTCGCTGGCGAGGAGCGCACACAACAGCTTTACGCAGGCACCTCCATCGGCAGCCAGGTCTTCGATCCCGCCAGTTCGCGCATGCGGGTATTCGGTGGCAGCTGCAATCTGTGGGGCGGCGGCTGCATACCGCTGGGCCAGCAGGACATGCATGCACGCGACTGGGTGCCGCATAGCGGCTGGCCGCTGTCGTATGCCGAACTCGAACCGTTCTATGTACGCGCGCGCGACTACTGCCGCATCGACCCGCACGAATTCGCGGACGGCTCGTTCCTGGCGCCGCTTGCTCACCAGCCGATTGCCTTCGATGCGGACAAACTCGTAAACCAGGTATTCGCGCGCAGCCCGATCCTGTTCGGCAACGCGTACCGCGAAGAACTGGAGCGCGCGACCAATATCACGGTGCTGCTGCATGCGAACCTGCTCGAACTGAAGAGCGACGAAGGCGCCGCGTCGATAAACGAGGCCGCCATCGGCACCCTCGACGGCCGACGCGGCACGGTGCATGCGCGCCACTATGTCCTGGCATCGGGCGGCATCGAAAATGCGCGACTCCTGCTGCTTTCCGATTCGGTGGCGAAAAACGGGCTCGGCAACGACCACGACCTGGTCGGCCGGTTCTTCATGGATCATCCCAGCGGCAGTCTGGGCACCGTGCACACGGATACGCCCGAGCGACTGACCCAGCCGTACGACCGCAATTTGGGAAAAGGTCCCGCACCCTCCTTCCCCGAAATAGGCCTGTCCGTGCAGGCACAACATACCCATCGGCTGTTGAGCGGACGCGTGCATCCGTTCGCCGTCGAAAGCGCCGTGCCGAAGGGACTGCGTGCCCTGCGCGAACTGCGCGCGATGCTTCGATCGCGCAAGCTGGACGAAAACGCGGTGCTGGAAGCCAGACTATGCGCCGCGATGAAGAACGGCCCCTCGCCCGGCGACGATACCATCGTGCCTGTCGACGGGCTGGCGAAACTGACGTTGCGGCTGGGACTGGGCATGGGCGACATCGCCCGGGCCTTCGTACATAAGCTCACCGGAAAGCCGACCGTCCGCAGCAATCATGTCGAGCTTGTGGGTTACTTCGAACAGGCGCCCAATCCCGACAGCCGGATTACGCTCGGCGACGATGTGGATGCGCTGGGTCTGCGCAAGGTGCGCATCGACTGGCGCCTGACGCCGCTTGACCGGCATACCTACCGCACCTCCGCGACGCTGTTCGGCGACGAACTGGCCAGCGCCTGCGGCGGCCGCTTCGAACTGGCTCCCTGGCTCGCCGACGACAATGCACCGCCACGCGTACACGGTACCGCGCACCATATCGGCACGACGCGCATGTCGACCGATCCCACGAAGGGCGTCGTCGATTCCAACTGTCGCGTGCATGGGGTGGCGAATCTTCACGTTGCCGGCAGCTCGGTCTTTCCTACCGGTGGCTGGGCATTTCCCACGTTTACGATCGTCGCGCTGAGTTTGCGGCTGGCGGAGCATTTGCGGGAGTTGCTGGTGGTGGTTTAGAGGGGTAGAGACAGCCACGGCGTAGTTCGTGTCGCTTGCGGTTTCGTCGTCTCACGCTCGTGCGTTTGCGAGGCCGCAACACCCGGAAGAGCCGTCGGCCACCGCCCTCGACGCGACTTGCGGAACCGAGCGCGGCGGGGCGCAGCCATTAAAACACCAGCCGCGCAGCGGCTATCCCTTCCCGAGCGACGGTGGAGACGGAGCGTCGAGGGCGGTGGCCGACGGCTCTCCCCGAAACGTCCGAGCGCGATGGCAATAGCGATGGCGAAGCCGAGCCGCCCCACGGTCTGTACACACCAGCCATTCCAAACGACCTGACCATCCGGCCTACCCGTCCTGACCGTTCGTGACATAGCGCCCGCCCCGTCCACGGACTAACGTCGTGCATGCCTTGGGGGAGGCGGAAATCAACGGCAAAGGGGTAACGGGATGCTTCGGATTCTGCGGCTGCGCATCGTGCGCTGGCTATTACTGCTCGCCCTGTGCGAACTACTCCTGCTGGCGGGATCGTTGAATGTCGCGATGTACCTGCGCTTCTTCCTGTACCCGGACGACCTCGCCGAATTCACGCGGCATCTGCCGCAGCGTTCGGCGGTATTCGCCATCGTCATCTTCCTGGGCATGCTCGCGCTTGGCGAGTACCGCACGCATCTGCGCACCAACTGGCTCGGCATCGTCGCGCGGCAGGCGGTCGCTTTCGTGCTGGGCGGCATCGGGCTGGTGGTCGTGTATTACGCCATTCCGCAGGCTTATGTCGGTCGCGGCGTGCTGGCGATGGCGCTGGTGCTCGGTTTCCTCACGGTCGCCATCTTCCGCATCGCTTTCATGCGACTGGTGGAAATCGAGGCGCTGAAGCGCCGCGTACTCATCCTGGGTGCCGGCGATCGCGCCGCGCAGATCCACAATCGCATGCGGCGGCGCTCGGACCGTCGCGGCTTCACCGTCGTCGGCTACCTGCGCTGCCCCAACGATCCGGTCGTCGTGCCCGAGCAACTGGTACTGACGTCCGATATGCCGCTGCACCTGATCGCCGCACGCTACCAGGTCGACGAAATCGTGGTGGGCGTCGACGACCGGCGCGGCCGGCTTCCCATGGATGCGCTGCTCGAATGCCGGCAGGCGGGCGTCACGATCACCGACCTCACTACCTTCTTCGAGCGCGAATCCGGACGCTTGCAGCTGTCGATGCTCGATCCTTCGTGGCTGGTTTTCTCGCGAGGCTTCAACGCCACGCCAATCCATCTGCTGGGCAAACGCTGCTTCGACCTGCTGGCGGCAGGCACGATGCTCGTGCTTTTCTGGCCGTTGATGCTGGCCGTGGCACTGGCGATATGGCTCGAATCCGGTCGCGGTCAACCGGTTCTCTATCTGCAGGAACGCGTCGGCGAGCACGGCAAGACATTCTGGCTGTACAAGTTCCGCAGCATGCGCACCGATGCCGAATGCGATGGCGTCGCGCGCTGGGCCTGCCAGGGCGATAACCGCGTGACGCGAGTGGGCCGTATCTGCCGCAAGCTGCGTTTCGACGAACTGCCGCAGCTATGGAACGTGCTCAAAGGCGAAATGAGCATCGTCGGACCGCGCCCGGAACGTCCGCAGTTCGTCGCCGACCTTGCGACGAAGATCCGTTATTACAGCCTTCGACATTGCCTCAAACCGGGCCTGGCGGGCTGGGCGCAACTCAGTTACCCGTACGGTGCGTCGGAAGAAGACGCGGCGGAAAAGCTCAAGTACGACCTGTTCTACGTGAAGAACCACAACCTCCTGCTCGACATGGTGATCCTGATCGAGACCGTGGAAGTCGTTCTGTTCGGTCGTGGCGCACGGTAATGAGCATGCCGCGCACCGGCGATTCACCTGCCCGGACGCGCGCTGGGCGTGGACAGCGTATGCATGGGCGAGCTGTACCAGTCCACCACTTCGCCATGCTCGAAACGGATCCACGACGGACCGTAGTCCCATTGATCGTCGTGCATGATCATCGGCTCGCCTTCGATGGCGCGCACTTCATCCCGCGACATGCCCAGTGCGATGGTGGACACGTTGGTATGGCTGGCGGGTTTGCTCTCCACATCTTCCGGAGCGGTACCGGTGCCACTGTCGCCCGCTGGCGCCAAAGGATCGAGCTGCCACAGAACGATACCCACGACGAGCACGATGCCGATGAGTACCAGTCTCGCGCGGAAGCGCGGCGGTGCCGCCCTGGGTTCCGGGACGCGCTGCGGAACGACAGGCTCGTTCGCCGCGACGCCGCGGCTGGGGGCCGCACCGGGGAGCCGTCCATGACGGCGCAGAAAGTCCATGGCGGCGCCGTACTGCGCGATCACCCGTTGCAGTTCGCCCGCGTCGCCGGACGCATTTCCCACGCGATCGGGATGCAATTGCGCGATGTGCCGGCGATACGCGTGTTTGAACTCCGCCACGTCGCAACCCGGACTGACGCCCAGTTTCTGGTACAGGTCGAGAAAGTCGGTCTCGCTGGACAAGCCATTCCCCTTTGGCGGATCGCGGGACAAGCGTTGCGTACGATGGCTTTGGCGGCAAGGGAAATTTTGTCCGGGGTGGGGATGGGGGATGGGGGGTGGGAAGTGGGGGCGCCATTCTGTAGCGAATCGCGATATTCCAGCCTGAAGGGTTGATATAACTCCACGTTCCCGAGCGTTGCACATTCTGCAATGGAATTGCGGATACCGGCGCCGCTAACCATGCCTGGGGCGCGACTTCCTGCCGGACTTGTAGCCCGGCCAGAAGAGGTCATCCAGCTCGGCCTGGCTGAAACCGGGGTCATAAAGGTCTCGCGGCATCTGCGCTCGGATATGGGTCTCATGACGGACCACGTATCTCTCAGCCATGCGCTCGTGGGTCGCGGCCGACCGAGCCCACGTAGGCCGCCATTTGCGGGGACCATAGAGCCAGACCAACTCCCAGCCACCCTTCACCTGCCGGATACGGGCAAAGGGCCGGTCATGGTGGCCGAGTCGGCCCTCATACCCGTAGCTGTAGTTCGTCCAGATCACCATCCCCGAGACGATATGCCGACCCTGTCTCAGCGTCTGGGAGCCGAGTGCGGTCAGAACAGCCCGGCCGGCTCCGCGTCCACGTCCCAGCTGAAGATCAGTACCTCCTGAACATCCTTGGCCCGCCCACCGCCACCCACCGTGTACGAATGGCTGGCCTGCTCGATGTGGAAACCAGCGAAGAGGCGGCGGATGTCGGGATGGTCGTTCAGGGTGACGATGGCCTTGCCCTGGATCGCGGTGAGCGAGCTGGCCAGCGCCTCGTACTGCTCCCAACCGAAGTCCACGCCGTAGCCTTCGGTCTGCCAATACGGCGGGTCCATGAAGAACAGCGTGTGGGGCCGGTCGTACTTGGCCACGCACCCCGACCAGGTCAGATGCTCGATGTAGGCACTGGCTAGCCGTAGATGGGCCGCCGACAGCGTCTCTTCGATCCGTAGGAGATTCAGGCCGGGCGGCGTGGTCGTCGCGGTCCCGTAGGACTGCCCGTCGACCCTACCGCCGAACGCGCTCTGCTGGAGGTAGTAGAAGCGCGCCGCCCGCTGGATATCGGTCAGGGTCTCGGGCTGGGTCATCTTCAGCCACTCGAACACCTTGCGGCTGCTGAGCGCCCATTTGAACTGCCGGACGAACTCTTCCAGGTGGTTCTGCACGACCCGGTAAAGGTTGATCAGGTCGCCATTGATGTCGTTGAGAACTTCGACATCGCTGGGCTGCTTGAGGAAAAACAACGCCGCGCCGCCAGCAAACGGCTCGACGTAGCAACTATGCGTATTGGGAAAGAACTTGAATATCCGATCAGCCAGGCGGCGCTTGCCACCAAGCCACGGAACGATCGGCTGAGCCATGACTGTCTCCACATATGAGAACGCGGGTGTTTAAGCTCGACCTCGCCGTGATCACGGAAGGGGCCTCGCTCGATCCACGCTCTCTCGTGGAAAGGGGTCGTGCTGTATCAGCAGCACGGCGCCCCGTCTTAACTAATCGTGTAGTACTGCTTTGCGCTTGCCGGGCTGGATGCACCCACTACTGTCGTTACGTCGACCCACGTGCTTCCGTCCGTCGACCTTTGAATCTTGAAATCCTTCGGGTAGCGTCGCGTCGCTGTGAAGCCATCCGCGCCGTACATCATCAGCGCACTGGCACTCACCGACGTGCCGCAATCAATCGCCAGCCAGCACGGTACGGGACTGCCTGTTGCAGTGGCCCACGTATCCGTGTTGGTCGACGGTACCGTGCTTTGCAACACCTTGCCCGGATCGAATCCCGAATAGTTCGAGGACGCCGTGGCTGTGTAACCGTTGGTAGGCAATTCATTGCCACCCAGCATCAGGCGAAGGCGTGCAATCTGCGTATACCCATCCGTCGCGGCGTCGACCGCCGTGATGTAAATGCGCCAATAGCGTGAGGCCACACCGCTGGCAACGATGGAGCTATCGCTCAGATCCTTGAAAACCCCGGTGCTGCTCGTTACCCGAACCACCCACGAAAAGGTGCCGTTGGTCGTGGTGGTTCCCGTTAGTGCACCGGTGCTGGGATTGAGCGACACGCCGGTGGGAAGCTGGCCACTCACGATGCTCCACGTATACGGGGTCACGCTGCCTGATGCGGTGTAGGTGAAGTTGTAGGCAGCGCCCGGCGAGCTATCCGGCGCATCGCCGCTAAGCACCAGGGGCAATACGTACTGAAAGCTCGCGCTCAGCGCTTGCAGACTGGCGTTACCCGCACGGACCGCCGAGATGCTGACCGTGACCGCACCGTTGGCGCTCACTGTCGGCGTAAACGTGTTCCCGACGACGCCCGTCTTCGTGCTATCGACGACGCCGTTAAGTCGCACTACAACCGTGTAGGTCGTGCCCGGCTCCGGACCGATGTCAGTCTGCAGCGTGTCGATCAGCTGATCAGCCTGCAGGACGCGATCGCGATGCGACCAGGTCAGTACCAGGGCCCCCTCGACAACGACCGGATAGCGTGCGCCACGGATCTTCAGGTTGCCCGGTGGATACGGACGGATTTGCCGATCGTTGAAGGTCAAGCTGAGCGCCGTTGCCAGCGCCGGATCGAGTCGACCCTCCGCTGTGCGCGTAAGCAGTTTGACCTGGACCGTCTCGCCACCGGCATATTCCGTCTCGCCATAGCCGGCGCGATCCTCGTAGCACCACAGACGCGCGCCGACGTCGTGCACTACGGGAACGGTATCGGCAACGCCGCGCGCGATCGTTATCGCGCCAGTCGAGGTATTGATGGCATCGATGCGGACCTCTTCGCTATCGAGTAGTGCCACGTCGCCCACGTCAACGAGGTCAAGGTCGACGGGGCTGGTGATCACGATGGCGGTGTCGAGTGGACCAATCGCCGCACCCAATAGGCCGCCAGGACAGAAATCGCCGGAACCTGCGTCATCGTAGGGATTTGACCCCACCCGAGACACAATGTCGAAGTTGTAGGCGACACCGGCAGCGCGAGCGCCCAGGGCGAGCAGGTAGCCAGCGTCCGCAGGAAGCACCTGCATGTCGGCCGTGCGCAAACGGCGCGCAAGGTCGCGATAAGGCATCTCGATCACACGCTGAGCCGGCAGTGGATGGGGCTTGGTGTCAGGTGCCTGCCAGCCGCTCGGCTGCACTGCCAAGAACGTCGTCAGCGGCAAACCGTAGGAATCCTGCACGCAGGTCAGCTTGATCGGTCGATTGGGCCGATCACCGCGATTGACCTCCAACACACGCAGCGGCATTTTTACGATGCCCTTACGCTTCCAACTAAATGCGATGACGTCGCCGCGCTTGATGCGCCACAGACTGCTGAAGACCTCAAGGTCAACCGATGCGGGCAGCCCGCTCTTGGCATGGCAATCGCGAACTGCGGCACGATTGGCCTGCTCTCCTTTATAGAAGCCTGCGTACTCGGTGCTTTGGTTGACGACACGGCCTTGCGCCTGGATGTTGGCAAGGTTCTGCGCCGGGGCCGTGTTCGCATCGTTCTTGGCCGCCAGATCATGGTACTTGACGGTGACCTCATTGACCGTATCGGTGAGCAGCGTTTGCTGGAAACGGACCAGTTTCGTGATGTTGCTCTCGTCGACCTGCACCAGGGCATTGACGTCGTAGTCGCCGCGCACCAGCACGATCTGCTGCAACAGTGTCTCCGGATCTTCGGTCATCATCGCGCCGATGTGATCGCACACTTCGCCGATGAACGTGTCCACAGGCGTACTGCGGCGCCAACCCAGACAGAGCCCGAAATCCTCATCCTTGAGCTTGACGGCCGCCGCACGAAAATTGACCAGATCGATGTCCGAGCGGCTCATGCCAGCAGCAAAATCGGGATCGGTCAGACACCGCATGATGATGTGGATGGGGTTCATCCCGCGACCAACCTGCGCGAGCGTCGGCTCCCAACAATCGTCATTGGCCCAACCCTTCAGCACTTTCCGTACGCGAACCGCTATCGGCTTCACGTACGGCGTGATCGCGCCTACTTCGCCATCGAATACGGCAGTAAACAGACCCCGATACGCGGGGTTGAGTCCGCCCTGGTACTGCCCGAGATAAGCGTTTGGCGCCTGGGTCGCCTCACCCATCATGACGGTGAACTTACCCTGCAGCCCGCCTTCCTTCGTGTCGCCACCGTAAAGGTTCGGCGCATTGATGGTGATAACACCCGATGTGGTCTGCTCACCCACCCAGGCTGTCTTGCCGTCGCCCGTAACTTCCAGCAATGCATCAATGGGGCCAGCGCAATACCCCATGTGAATGCCCATCGAGTTGCGATAGCCGATTTTGACCTTCTTGCCGCCCTTACCGCCCATGAGTTGTCGCCTCCTCGCGTGCACGCTGCACCAGGCGCATCGCCAAGGCATCGCCGGTTGCCTCGAACGAAGCTGCGGGCAGTCCGTGATGGCGGAATTGATGCCAATCGAGGCCGTGGCGAACGAACCAGGCACGACTGCCACTGGCGCAAAACTGCTCTTCCCGGACGTGGGTCAGGGTAACGATCACATCCTCCGTCATACGGCCACCACCGACGCCGGAATCTTCACGATTCGCATGGTCGTCACTTGCCCCCCGCCTTCGTATAGATAGGTGAGGTGCGTAGGTTGCCGTCCCACAGCACGTTGTTGTCTTCGATCCATAGCTCACCGAAGACCTCCATGATCTCGCGGCCGTCTTCTGCGGTCGGCACGCTGAGATCCTCCAGCGCGGGCGGCTTGGTCTTTGGCGCGGATGGCATCGTGGCGTAGACATAGATCAGCGATGCGAGCACGGCTATGAGAATAATCCACATCTCAGAACCCCGGATTGTTGTTGAAGGGCACTTTCGGCGGGATGTACATCTGCCCACCGTAATTCGGGATGTTGTGAAACTTGTCGTTGCAATGCTGCCCGGTGTGGTTACATCCGGGATACGCGGCGGCGACCGTTCCTACGGGGACGTTCGCGGCCGTGAGTAGCTTCAACGTTGCACCGGTGTGATCGGTAATGAATCGACGTTCGAGAAGACCCGACGTGGCCATCCACGTGATCCACCCACCGGCGAACCAACCGTCGGGATATGCCGCGAATGCGGCCGAAGACACCGAGGCATTTGTCGAAGCGATGAGCATGCCATTGACGCGCATGGCTTCGGCATTCGCTCCGCATCGCGCGCCATAGAGCGAATGCCGGCAGTTCTTCTGCCAGCAACCGCGAAGGCCGGTGGTGCGGAATGCGGCCGACGGCGGTAAACAATGAATGATCGCGCGACGGTCATTGTCCTCAACGTTGGCGATCTGGCCGCCCCAGATACCGCGCGCGACTGTGTCGCCAGCAGGTAAAAGGCGTACCAGTACGCTGATCTTCTCCAGCGTCGCGACCGGCTGAATTTGGCCGAGGACAGGAAGATCAAGCGGCACCGTGATATCGAGGGCACAACGCTGCAGTTCGGCTGACTGACTGATCTCGCCACGGCTCATCGCCGCCGGCGCATAGGTCTGGGTCTGGTAGACCAGGGGCTTGCGGCGGCTGGTGTAACGCCAGGCTACCGTACCGCGACGAAATTCGTAGAGTTCGACGTCACTCATTGCCGGGCACCTGGGCGAATTGAACAACGCAGATTGCCTGGCCTTCGCTATCGGTGACGTGCTGGATCTCCACGGCATCCGACGCCATACTGCAAAGAGCCAGATAGCTGATCGAGGCCACCTGCGCGGGCGTTACATCCCGACCGAGCGACGCGTCCAGACTGAGCTGCTCAGTGGTCGCATCGATCTCGATCCAGTTCGTGATCGCGCGGTACAGCACCGTACCGTCGACCAGCTCGATCTGGATTCGCTTACGACCAGGCTGGCCATGCAGGAATCGGCTATAGCCGCACCAGGCGATGGTGATGACCGGAGACGCGGCACTGGCGATGGCCGTCAGCTCGATATCGTCTTGCCCGGTGGGGAGCCACAGCTGACCCACGCGCCCCTGCATGTAGTACATGAGGGAACGTAGTGCGGCGCGATCGGCACGACCATAGAGTTTCCATACGTGCGTCTGGCTGCCCCAAACCAAGCCGGTAGCATCGCGTACGCTCACCGGACCGATTCCACCATCAAGCACCGTCAGGTCGCGATCGTAGATGGCTGTGGGTACCGTGCTTACTTCGGCTCGATGCTCCAACACCGGGTAGCCGGCATAGGTTGTGGGCGGTGCAATGGCGGGCCAGTCGCAGGGTTCGACAGCCTCCATCACGACATGGGCATCTACCCGGCGAGTGGTCGGTCGCTGCAGCTGCGGGCGGGTCGATAGACGTGTGATGCGCACCGGATAGACGCGTGTCCCTTGTGGCCAGGCATTAGCGGTCGGCCGAGTCAGCAACAACGCGTTCGCCGCGACGCCGCTCACCTCAACCAGCTCGTATTGCGTCGGACTATTCCAAAGCATCACCAAGCCGCCCGGGGTGTAGTCCAGGGAGGTGGTAGCGATCGGAATGCTGACGGACGCAAAAGTTAATGCCGTCTTCAGAAGCTGGTGATCGGGTGAAACGGGGAAAGCCCAGTTACGCGCGGACCAGTCGTACAGCGACGACTCCAGCAACCATCGATCGGCGTTGGCCACGCGGACATCGAACTCCCAGGTGCGCCGAGGGGAATCGCGCAAGGGATATACGACCCGGTTGCCGGCGACGGCCTGCTGTTCCTCGCTAAACCATTCCAGCCGCTCCAGCATGCCGTTGTGCCAGCGCGGCGGGATTGTCCAGGCAACGAGTCGGTTGCCGGTGATCTGCACCGTGACGGGCGTCATGCCGGCGAACAACCAATTGATCCTGGCGTCGATCAGCGGCGGACCATTCGTATCCACCGCGATCTGCCATTGGCGCTCCTGCAGGGGATTGAAGTTGAGCGGTAATTCGCCAGGACCAGTTGCCGAAATGCCATCGGCGTTCACCTTCTCCACATCCTGCAGAGTCAGGGCGCGATCAGGCCACGCGTTCCAGACCGATACGGTACGAACCTGGCTGGTGATCAGGTTTCCCATGTCGAGGAGCGAGGGGCGAACATGAACGCGAAAATAGAAGTCTCTGAAATAGGAGGCGGGTCGATAGCCGACAAGCGGATGTGACGGCGCGTCGACGGGGACGTTGGACACGTAGGCGCCTGCTTTTTTGCGCGCCATGCGTGCGGTACTTCTGGGCCAGTAATCGGCGGTGAAGTCCTGCATGCGCGACGTGAGTAGGCCGTTGACGTAGCCGCCGCGAACCCCACGAGTTAGGGCACCGAGAATCGCGACCATGATCAGGCTCCGTCGTACCGCATTGCCCAGCCGAAAGTGCCGGAGTGATCAGCGCCAGAGCCACTGCCGCCATTCGGCGCGGCCGCATTCTTTCGATAGAAGGGGTACACCTTCCATCTATCGCTCCCCATAGCGATGACCTGTTCGGGGTCCAGGTTGTTGATACGCAAGTACCGCGCGTTGGCGAGATCCAAGACCATTGATGTCTTGTTCGACGGACGGTCTACGATCGGTTGGATGGGAAGCAGTACGGCCTCGCCATTCCATTTGTTGGGTTGTGCCGCGAATTGATAGCCTGCAATCCAGTTCCCGGCGACGATCCGACCAGACGTAGTAGCCGCACTCCACACATTCCCATCCAGGCCGTAGTGAACGTAGGTGTTTGTGTTGCTCGATGGGCTATCGATCCAGAATGGCCCCGTAGAAACGAAGCCGTTGTAATCCTGCAGGCGGCCGCCATAGGGCGGGTTGTTGTTGTAGGTAATTAAGCCTTGGGGGTTGGTCGGCGGAAAGCCCGTAATCCAAACGCCTTTGCCTGGGAGTCCGGGGACCGGGCTCTGCCCAAACGCAAGGTATGTGTAGCGATCGACGCCATACCGGACGATAAAGTAGACCTCGGTATCGAAGACATGTGCGTAGTAAGCAACGGGCCAATCGAGCAGCTGCACCGATGTGACGGCCTGGAGGCGTACAGGCGTCGGCGTCGGCGTGGTCAGCGTGGTTCCGGCCACCCCGAGACCAGCGGTCGCTTCGATGAACGCACCGACGACCGCGAGTTTTACAAAGCAATCGCCTTTGGATGCAATCTGTCCATTCACAGTCCATCCGCCGTTTGCACATGCGGTCAGCAAGGCTGACATCAGCGATGGCAGATCGTTTGCCTGACCGAACGAATAGGCCATTACGAAAGCTCCAACGCGTAGTAATCGGTGAAGCCGGTGCGAGAAACGTCCTGAATGACGACGTACGTCTTCCCGTCGAGCGTGATCGTGTTCTCCACGACGTTGTTGAACCCACTGATGTGGTAAATGCCGTCGAGTTCCCCATAGATGTTCAGGGCATCGCACAAGGCGACGGGAATGAGCATGTAGACGCCCCCTGTATCTCGGATCGAATTCGTATTGCCTGCAACTTCCTGGCTGTTCCAGGGGAACGTGGTTGGCTGAAGCCATGAGCCGTCAACGAAACGCATACGAAGGTTCGCGCGCGCTCCCTTGTAAGGCATCGAGTGCGCGGTATCGGAGAAGCGGGTGGCGGGAATGCCGTTGAGCATGCCGGCGACGAACAGTGGATACGGATATTGGCCTGGCGTGGCGTATCGGAAGAAAAAGCCAGCGCCGCCGCTCTCATACACGGGCGTGCCGACCTTTAGACCAAACACGATCCGCTGAGCATTGACCACTAGCCAGTAGTCGATCCGCTGGTTATGCGCGGGGATACCGCTCTCGATGTAGTCGGGCTGCGCTGTGAACGCATTCGCGGCGACATAGCCTGTGAATCCCGCACTGGAGAGATTGTAGTAGTCGGCGTTGACGTCGTGGTACGAGCGAAAGCCGATGAATATCTGGTCTTCGCCCGACAACCCCGGACCACGCATGATCAGCTCACGCATCGCGGAAATAGTGTCGTATCGAAGGGTTACCCATCCGTTCGCCTCGGCAAAGGTTTTGATCTTCGCGAGCATCGCGTGGTGCGCAAGCACGCCACCGGAGTTGTCGACAAAGCCAATCTCGTATGCCATTAGCGTCCTACCGTCTGTTTCACAAATGAGGGGTTCTTACCGATGACCACCTTGACGGCGGACTCAAAGCTCGACGATGTCGCCCAGTCATCGAGCGCGGAATCATCCAGGCCAACGACGATGCGTTGATTGATCTGCGCAGGGGCGCCGCTTCCACCAGCATCCGGCGTGGGTGTGGGGCTATTCGGCGACGAAATGGAGGGTGCCGCCGGCGCGCTGGCCAGCGGGTGCACAAACCCGCCATCGGCGTAGCCAGGCGCGTGCCTGGCCAGGGCCGACATACCGTTGCGATTGAAGTCGTCGAGGAATGCACGTGCGCCTGGCTGGCGGACAACTTCCCGGCGGCTTACATGCTCTTCCGCATGCACGACGCCAACAGGCGTGTACTTGCCGCCCGGCCCCGTGTAACCGCCCTCGGAATACCCGTTGAGACTGGTGCTGTTGATCGTAGCCAGCACGCCGATGCCCTGGGCGACCGCACCGGCGATCGTCACGATGTTCATCGGGAAGCCGATCTTGCTCGACTCGGCGATGCTGGTCTGAATAGCCAGGATGGACTGCGCCAGGGCGGCCGCCTTCTGAAGCCCAAAGGCGATGCGGTACTGCCGGCTCTGCTCACCGTAGGCGGCCTTCGCGGCCGTGGCCAGCTGACCAAAGCCTGCTGCGGCGGTCTTCAAGGTCAGCTGGTTGCGCGCCTGCTCGATCGTCGCGCGCTGCGCGTTGAATTGCTCTTCGATCGCCAGCTTCTGTGCGTTGGCCGCCTCTTCATTCGCGATGTCCTGCTGACGAAACGTTTCGTTGGCTGCCAGCTGCGTCGCATGCCACGCATCGAGCGCCTGGCCAGCGCGGATGTTCTTCTGCAGCTCGCCGTCGACACCACCGACGGCGGCATCCGCCCCCTGGTAGGTCGGCGGCGGCGTCACTGAATTCTTACCGACGCGCTCGATGGCGTCGTGATATTGCTGTGCCGTGATGGTGCCCGCTGCCAGCAGGGCATTGAGCTGCTGGACTTGCGCGACAGCGGCCTCCATCTTTACTTCGGTCGGCGTACGCAGGCTTTCGCGAAGCTTCTCCCACGCCTCGCGGCTCTTGTCCGCGATCTTGTCCAGCTCCGCGTCGCGTATGACCGCGGCTAACTGGACGATGGCCGTACGCTCCGCCTCGATGCCGGCGACGTTGGCACCCTTACCCTGCTTGGCCAACGCGGCCTGGGCGTCGGCCTTCGTGACGGTCTCGTTGTACTTCGCCCAGGCAGCAGCCGTGGGATCGAGCTGACCCTGCAGCTGCTGCAGCGACTGGATCAGCTGCTGTTGTGCCGCCAGAGCTTGCTTCGTGTTATCGGTCACGCGCGGACCGGCCGCTGCTTTGGGCAGGCTTTTCTCGTACTGGTCTTTTGCACCCGCCAATGAGGCAGCGAGTTGCTTGTTGATGGTGTCCGCGTCGTTCGGCGCAGCCTTCAGCGCGGCGGCGGCGGCCTTCGTCAGCTCCTTGACGCGATCGTCGTATTTGTCACTCGCGGATTTGTATTGCTCTGTGGCCTTCCGGAGGACATCGACGCCCTTGTTTCCTGCGTCCGTGGTGTTCTGATTGTCAGTCTCCTGCCTGCGAGAAGCATCGGCCTCAGCCTGACGACGCTCTTCAGCATGATAAGCGACCGTTGCCTCACCGAGCTGCTGTTGAAGCGTCGTCAATCTTGATGCGCCGGAGGAACCCAACGTAGTCGACTGTGTGCCCGAAGCTTTGATGGTCTCGATTTGCCGCGCGTACTCGTTGGCAATTCGCTGTAGCCGCTGCAGTCTGTCGATATCCTGCTCAGGAGCACCGACGCTAAGCGCCTTATCCTTGTAGTAGCTCCCGGCCTCTTTGATGAAGTCCCAGGTGCGCTGCAACGTTCCGCGACCGGCCTCGATCTGCGCAGCGCGCTTCGCCATCGTCTCGCCGAGGGCATCGTATGCAAGGGCTACAGCAGCTGCGGCATTGCCTTCATCCTGGAAGCGCTCGATCTGCAGCAGCGCTGATGTGCTGAGATAGTGGTACTGCTGATCAAGTGCCTGGCTCGCCTTGACCGGGTCGTCGCCCAACTTGGATATCGCGGCAACCGACTGTTCCATGCTCCTGCCGGTGACGATGGCGAAATCCACGGCGGCCTGGCTCGCGGTTGCCAGCACTTGGCCCGATACTTTGCCGGACTCGGTAAATGCCAAAAGCGCATCGCGAGCAGGGCCGTACTTGCCCGTAGCCTGCCCGATGTCGTCACCCATCGCGCGGATCTGAGACGCCGACACACCGGCGTAATTGCCCGTGGTGATCAGTGCCTCGGAAAGGCGTTTCGAATCAAGGTAGCCCTGAACCGCAGCCACGCTGAGCAGGGCGACGATGCCGACAACACCCGTAATGCTCAGGGCCATGATGTCGGTGGCTATCGCGGTCGCCTTGCTGGCGATTCCGATGGTGGAGATGTTCGCCGCTGCGCCGGCGTAGTTGCCCGAAGCGAGGTTCTGACCGAGCATCGCAACCTGGCGACCCAGCGAAGACGCCTTGGTGCCGGTGCTATCCATCACCTTGCCGGTCTGGTCGAGCGTCTGGTTCAGCGTACCGGCCTCGGTGGCCATGTCGTCGATGCGCTGACTCGCCTGACTGAGCAGATCGGCGCTATCCGCGCCGGCATCGCCGACCGCCTTCACCGACTTGCGCAGATCGTCGAGGTTCTTTCGCGCGGACTCCAGATCGGCCTTGATCCGGAGCGCAATTTCGAGGTTGCGATCGGTCATTTTCTGGGTCCGAAGTTCGGGATATCGCGAAGGGCTTTGATGAAATCGAGCATGTTCTTCGCACCCTTCTTGCTCTTGCAGCCGCTGTAAGCGGTAGAGATGTCTTCAACGCTGTCCGCACGCGCGGCTCTGCGACGCCGTAATTCGGCGGCGTAGAGAAGCGTCAGCTGGCGAGCGGTGTATCGGGCGCCGAGGTATCCGGCGTTTCCGTGTCCGCACGCAATGAGGCAGGCATAGATGTCGCTCCATCTAGCTTTTGCTGAGCCAGATCGATCTGGCGCACCAATTTCTGACGCAGGCGCCGAGCGATCTGACGCATAAAAAAATGGCCGCACACTCCCCACCAGGTGAGCAACAGCAGTTCGCCGTCGGCGTCGTCCAACTGGTCGATCCACCGACTCAGATCCATCCGCACCTGGAGATCATCGGCACCAGTAATGGCATCGAGGATCAGCTCGCGGACTAGGACCGAGTTCCCAGCAAGGACATCGAGGATGTCTTCGACCAGGCCATCGCCGCTCTCGATCTGAACCTGGAGTGCCTTCGTCAGCGGAATCGCCTTTGCCCTCACCATCAGTCCAGCAACGAATCGATACTCCTGCACGACGATCGTCCGGCCGCCGATCGGCAGCGTGACGTCGGGATGCAGGATCGATAGATCATCGGCGCCCTCCTCGGGCGCCGATGATCTATCGGGCGCTGGGATCTTGCGCGCCATTAGGGAGCCGCTCCGGGCTGTACGAACCGACCAAAACCACCCAGCTGCGGATCGGCCGAGCGCATGCGGTCGTACAGGCAGGCGCCTTCCAGATCAATCGTCCCGTGTGCTTCGTTGATCAGCGCCAGAGTGCTAAGCGGATTGAACTTGACGCGATACAGCTCGCATACGACCGCAGCGCCGGTTCGCGTGTTGATGCCGTCGAATACCACATACCGCTGGGGCGGTGCCGCTTGGGTGAACATCGTCACCAGATCGGCTTCGGCATAGTCGTATGACGCTTTGAACGGCTGAACAAATGCACCTTTGTCGATCACGCGAACGATGCCGCTGTTCGGGCGGAAAAGACTCAACTTCTCCGCCGGTACAGGAAGTGGCGTACCCGTCGTGCTATCTGTCACCACCAGGTTGCTGATGCCTCGGCGATTGAGCTGGATGTAGTCGTCGTTAACCAGAGCTGTGGGCAGTATCTCGCCCACGACCGAGCCGCTCGCGATCTTCGCCGAAGCACCGTACAAACCAGTGGCAAGGTTGGCGAGTGACCAGCCGTGCAACGTCATGGCCACCTTCGCGTTCTTGCTCTTGTCCATCTGGTCATCGAGAAGACGGTTGCCGCTATAGCTTTCGATCACGTCGTCGGTTTCCACCGACAGCGTGATCTCGAACTTCGGCACGTTGAACACCCAGCGGGTCTTGCCCGGAAGTCCCGTGACAGGATCACGGTCGGCCATCCAGATCTCGCCCTGCAGGCTGAAGTACGTTTCGTTACTCATGTTGCGGACTCCGTGCCGGTGCTCTTGCGGCTACCGGTGATGACGGGCAACGGCGCAATTACGCCGCGTGCGGGTTCGGCCAACCAGGCCACCGTGATGTCGTCGACCTCGACAACATCACCGACAGCTCTGGGCTGGTCGCCGACGGTGAGGGGTTTGAGCAGCGTCACTTTCATGCGATCACTCCGATGGATTGCTGGGTTTGCCAGACATCCGTCCATAGGGCGGTACCGGCGTTGTAGTCGTTGAGGTCGCCCTGGATCAGCTGGCAAGGGATTGCGCCGGCGACGTCTGGCACGTAGCCCAGGAGTGCGCGGCGAATGTCACCAACGATGGCTTCCAGCTCCACACCTATCTGGGCACCACGCTGTTCGCGGTAGTTGCGCACCGCGACCACCACACCGAAGGTCACGCGCACGATCTGCGCCACCGGTACCTGACTACCCCGAGGGGCGTGGCCCACCGGTACTGTCTGCGGTTTTTCGCGAGCGAGTACGACGTAAGCGCATGGCACAGGAAAATCGCTGAGGCTCTTTACGGCTGCATAGTCGCCGGCACCGGCGACCTGTCGAAGCGCTTTCACTTTCTCGCGCAGACGGTCGATGATTGGCTGGGTATTGAACGGTGCCGTGTTCATGTGCCGAAGTCTCGGAACGTATCCATCGTGAACACACGCTCAGGCGCACTAATTTCCGGCATCCCCGAACCGGCAGGCGGCAGCGGATCGGTCGCACCAAGCGAGAACTTGCCATCCGCCGTCAACCCGAGAAATTTCAACGCCTGCTGGTAATCGCGGACCACCGGATCGGTCTGGTCGGTAGTGCCGTAGCGATCCTTGTGCAATAGGTAGCGGGCGATCCACTGTGACCACAGCGCGACCAGATCGGGCACAGGATTCAACGGCACGGTATAGGGCACCGGTTTGCGATTACGCAGGTATCCGTCGATCAGGTCATCGGCCGATTTTATGCCGCGTGCGATGTGGACCAGGGCATCGTCCGCAAGGGCGATCTGTTCTGACGACCAGGCACTGCGATCGCCATTACGGAGGCTGGCCTCCATTAGCGCATCCTCGATCACGATAGCGCTGTCGGCGGTGGCCACTTGCGCCAGTTCACGGGTGAGCTTGGCGTCGGCAAGTTGGGCGAATGAGGCGTACATGCAGGCGATCAGCCGTTGCCGTCAGCGGGCTTGGTGGCTACTGCAGGGTTGGCAGCGCTGGACGCCTTGGCTGCTTTTGCAGGCTTCGCAAGTTTGGCTTCGACGGTGGGCTTGGCTGCAGCAGCGGGCGCTTCCTTGGCCGCAGGCAGAAGGTAGCCGTCCCTGACCAGACGCTCGCCTTCGTCATCCGTGAATTCGACGGTATCGCCGATCTTCAACACCTCACCTTTCTGCTTGATCAAACCTACGACGATGTACTTCATTGCGATGCTCCGAAGGCGGGCCGCCACCGATTGCCGGTGGCGGCATGACATAGACCGAGTACCGGTCGGCGTGGAGGGTTTACGCGGCGGGCGCGCCCGCGTCCTGGATCAGGAAGCCGGACGTGATACCGGAGAGGACCGGAGAGTTGTCGAAGCTGACGCCATAGATCCAGGCCTTCGCGCTGTTATCCCAGTACGGCTGCTCGACAAGGGGATTCCCATCGATCGTGTACGTGTAGCCGAAGCTCGGCTCTTCGACGTTCGCGTCCGAACTGACGTTCGTGTATGCGAGTACGACATCGTTACCCCACACGTCACCGAAGGTATCGGAGGCATCGGCAATGGCGGCTTCGCCGACCTCGACCTTAGCCAGGCCCCACATACGGGCGAGAATGTCGGTGGTGATCGAATCCTTGCTCGTGTATTTCGTGCGGTCGAGGATCTTCGGGTTCTCCTGGCACGCCGCGAACGCGCGGGCGGAGAGGATCGCTGTGTTCGGATACACACCGATTGTCGACCGGATCGCTTCCTTGCCGTTGCGCACGTCGACGCTTGGATTGGATTGGCTTCCGGTCCAACGGCTGGTACCGGTCAGTACCAACTTGTGGTTCGCGTCGTAGTTACCGGCCGTGCGTGCAAGTTGCGCGCAGTTATATTCGTGTTCGAGATTCATCGACCGCAGCACCATATTGACGGCACGGCTGCCCAGGTCGATGCCCGGAACTTGACTCGCATCGCGCATCAGCTCACGGGGCACCGGTGCCTCCAAGGCACTCGGCACGATCGCATAGGGCTTGCCCTGATAGCCGAACGACACGCGCTTGGTCGCCGTACCAGGTGCACGTCGGCTGTTGTAAAGCTTGAATGCTTCTTTGCCGAACTCGATGACGTTGCCGCCATACATCGCAACGAACGCAATCGGGAACAACGATCGAGCCACGAGGCCTGCGCCTCTGTAGCCGAGCGCGTGCGTCGACAGAATCGGGTCGACGATGCGTGCCTGGCCGGGATTCATCTGATTCATGGATCTCTCCTAACTATGGGTAGACCGATCAGCTTTGGCTTACGCCGGACTGTTCGGGAGCAGATAAACCTCGATCCGGTCACCGTCGGCGGTGGCCTTTTCTAGGGCGATGGCGACTGAGATACCGGTCGTGCGCGCGGCGGCTTTGCCACCGGCACCGACTTGCACGTAGGCGCCCGGATTGATTGGGCCGCCCGCGATGACCTCGGCGGTACCGAGTACGTCTGTCGGGATCAGAGCGCCGGTCGCGGTATCGCTTCGCGAGACACCGAAGGCATTGCCGGCAGCGGTGGCAATAGCACCACCGGCCGTGACGAAGAGGCTTGCGCCCACGGTGGCGGTCGCAAGGACTGAAAGCGCGAGCAAAGAATGGGATTGCGACATGGCAGTCGGCTCCTGGGGAAAGGATCAACCGCCGACCGCGCGCACGCAGGCGAGCCAATCAACGGTGGGGTTCTGCGCTTGGAACTGCTTGGCGCGGGAATAGACGTCGGAGCGCGTCGCGTCGACCACGGTGCCCTGCGGTGCAGCGAACTCCACGGTGGCTGGTGCGCCGACGGCGCCCGCTTTCTCCGCGTAGTTCACCTGCGGGGGCAGACTGCTTAGCAGTTCACGCAGGATGTCGGGGCCGGGTTTGCTGACCTGGTCATTGCCCTCGGCGAAGTTAATCGCCGTTCCGGCCGGCAGGACGAGCAGTAGCTCGACGACGGGCGCATTGTGCCTGGGCAGCAGCTTGCCGGCAGCAACCAGGCTGTCGGCGAAGGCGACTGCATCAGCGCGACGCGTCGCCGCCTCGCGGTCCGCGATGGCCTGTTCGCGACTCTCCAGTTCCGTCTGGCGCGCATTGAGGGACTGTTCGCGTTCGGCGAACTGAACCGGGTTGTCTTTCGGGTCCATCTTGGTCTCCAGGTGTGTGCCGACGACATGTTCGGCATAGGTCGGCACGGTCTCGTCGTCGCCACGTGCTATGCATGCATCCAGCGACCGGAGCTGCCATTGCGAAATAATCTGATCGGCCTTTTCTGCACCTTGGGTTTCGACGAACCAATCGCGAACACGCGAAAGGACATCGACCAGGACGTTTCCGATCGCGGTTCCAGGCATGGAGAACTCGACCGCGCCGTCGCCCTCGGCGAACTGCGCATTGGGCAGGCCCTTAACGGCGGGAGGCTGCGCACCGAGAAAGCCGATGTGGCGAAGGTAGAGCTTGCCCGGTGTCGGGTTGCCCGCACCGTCGCGTAGATAGATCGACGCACTGATCTTCTTCATGCGTCCGGCATTGACCAGATCGGCAAACTGTTCCTCGACCTGGTGGGGCTCGGCGTAAAGCACATCGCCGTCGACGCGCAGCGATTTCGCCCAGCCGTAAGCAGGAGCGTCCATCGAAGGATGACCCACGACGAGTGGTGCTTCCGCGAGTGAAGGGTTGTAGCTCGCAACGATCTCGGCGAGATCCGCATCGCTGAATTCGATAGTGCGGCCATCGGTACTGGTGTGGGTACCAGCACGGAAGATCGCGAGTCCGGTGGGGTTCTTCATGGCGCCATCGTCGCGATGACGCCATCGAAGGTCATTGGCCCCAGTTCACAATCAGATTCCACGTCACTCGTGTGCGCGAGTCACCATGCACGACGACGAAGGGCTCAGTAGACGGCCGACATCGCGCGCTAACTGCTGTCTGACACGTTCGCGGTCTCAGACCCGCACGCTGGTTGCGGGCACGCCTCTGGAACGCGCACAGGGGCGGTTACAGGACATCACTATTTTTGCAGACCCGACAACAGGTGATCGCGGGAGATGGCGATGATCTCCGCTTCGTCTTCTTGACTAACTCCGAGCCAAGGACGTGCGGGTGGTCCATGCATGCCATCCCGCGGACCGAAGTGCTGAGCTGCACCGTACACAGCATTCGTTCCCATGAGCAGCGTAGAACCACCATCTTCGAGTTGGTGGGTGAACTGATCGCCGATCATGTGATTGTCGAACTTGAGCATCTTTACGCCGGGACGCACTTTCGCCTTCCACCGCCGGTATGACGGCGACAAGGCAACCCACGGGTGACCATCCGGATCACGTTGCTGGGCCGCGCGATCGCGCGTCGATCCCACCAGGTACTCGCCGATATGCAAGAGCAGCAGCTGCACGCCGTCCGAATCAAGGCGCCCAGCAACGAAATCCAATGCAGCAATCGTCGTGCTTGCATCCAGATCCACTTCAATGCGAGCGCCTGCCATCAAATTTTCCCCTGAACCAACTGCAGTTCACCCCTACGCAAGCGGTCGCGCAATATGGCGAGGCGAACATCCTCATCACCCAAGGCGACATTCGTGCTCTGGGAGGTGTCCGCAATCCGTATGGGGATAACGCGAACGGTCCCGTTGGCATCAGCGCTACTGACGAACAGCAGCTGACCGGTCGCCGGATCAAGTAGCACAGCCTGCGCACTTCGAAGAGCCAGCGGAAGGCCACCGCCGATGTTGCCCACGACAGAGGCGTCGACGGCAATCGATGCATTCGATGGCGTTATGCCCGCCGCGACGAGCGAGCGAACCAGGAGTGGGTCCAATGCGCTCACCATGACACTGGATGCGTTTGTGCCGTTTCCAGCAGCCACCGCCATGCGGAAGGTTTCGAACGCTGTGTCGAGAGCTTGCTGCGCGCGCTGCAGTGTGAGGACCGGCGACACTGCCTCTGCCCCCAGCGCAGCCGGCAAACGTGCTGCCTTCGTCACGAGGCCTTGGGTCAACTGTTCGAAAGCTCGTTTGCCCGGCGTATAGCCGAATCCAGGATCAACGCCTGCAGGTGTTTCCACGGTTATGGGATGGGGACCATTCTTGCCGACGGTAACTTGCTGCATATCGATGGGTGGCGCCGTGTCTGGCTTAGTCTTACCTAAGCGTTTCAAACCGCGCGCATCGAGCGCCTCGACGGTGCACTGGCATCCCCAACCGTTCGGTCCGAAGTGCCCATCCCACCACGGATCGTCCGCCAGTAGAACCAAGTTGTTCCAGGACAGGTGCAATGGGCGTGGATGCACGACGGCATCACTGTGACGATAGCGCCAGTACGGCATCACCCTCTTGAGATTCTGCAGCTGCGCGTAGCGTCCGGCGGCGTAGCTCGTCCGCAAATTGGTTTCGAAGATGACGCGCGTGCGCCAATTGCGGCCGCCGTTGTACTGCCAGCCATATGTCGCGACGATCTTGTCGAAGTCGCGGCGAAACGCCTCCAAACCGGTGCCATCGGCTATCGCCTTGTCGATGGCAGCACGCAGATCGACAAGCAGGTCGACGCGGTTCGCACCGGCGACCATGAACCCGTGATCGTGTTCGGATTGCCACAGGTCCGTCCAGCTATCCGTTAGGACGTTCTTCTTCGCCCGGAAGAACGCGATCTGCTCTTTGAAGGGCAGCGAGCCGTAGGCGACGGAACCGTCAGCCACCTGCAATCTCCTGCAAAACGTCGTACCGCCCGGCAAGCGATGCTGCAGCTAAACCCTCCTGCATTGCGACCGCATACTGATCCAACGTCATGTTAGGCAACAGCGCGTGCAGGCCGATACGTAACGCTTCCAGGGAATCGACCTGTCCCGCGAAAGTGCGGACCTGGGTGAGCCATTCGTCGGTCGCACGCGTCACGTTGTCGCCGAGTTGATCGATCATCTGCGCCGGTGGGTCTAGCGACTGGGCGGGAGCTTCCGCGAACTGCGCGCCTGCCGGTGGTGGCACGCCACCGGCAGGCGCATTCGGGTCGATCGGTGCTGGCTCACTGGCAGGTTCCCAGCCCTGGCCATACGTCTCCGTGATGTATGCAAGCGTGGGCTTGTAGCCGAGCGACCGAATCCCCTTATCGCGGTCGGCACGGTGCTTCAGATCCTCCGGCTCGTCGGTAACGCGATACACGCGCGGCACCGCCGCGCCTGGGAAGTTCAGCTCGGTGAGCCAGCGTGATGGGCCCATATTCCAGCTTTCGCAGATCAGGTCCGCATCGGCCTTGATGATGTCCGCGCGTACATCGCCCTGCAGCTGGTCGTTGCCCATTCGGCCAGGCGTGCCCTGGGTACTCGCCGTCTGCCCCAGGATGACCTTGGCGATGGTCGCGTTCATGGCGTCCTGCAACGTTTTGTAATCGGCCGTGCCACTACGTGCTGCCTCGAGCAGCGCCAGCTCCATGCCGTTGGGCATGATGATGCCGCTATCGGTCTGTATGGCACGAGTCGCCTGCAGCAAGCGGGCGCGCTCGCTGTCCGTGGCGTTGGGGTCGTACTTACCCACGGCGGTGGGCATACCGAACTTCTCCAGGAAGATCAGCCAGAACTTGAGGCCGTTGCGTTTGAATAGCACGGGCCAGTAGAGCCAATGCGCCAGACCAAGGCCATACGGCTCATCGTCATTGTCGGCACCGACGTTGAAATGCCAAAAATACGGTGCTTCTGCCGGAATGCCTTCGAGCATGTGTTCGTAGGTGAGCAGGCGCAGGTCCATTTCCTTGCCAAAGCGGAAGCGGCGGCGGTTGCGAACCTTTACCTGTTTGATGCCGATGCGATTTCCCTGAACCTCATAGATCAGTTCGGAGACGGCGTAGCCATAGAACACTCCGTTGAGCATCTTCGTCGTGATGTTGTCCCAGCCGATAGCCTGCAGCTGATCCCGCAGGAAGTTAGCAGCAGCCTTGTCGATTGCGCGCTTCCCACCCGCTTCAACCTGCCATTCGCACTTCGTCACAGCCAGCTGCCGTTGCCCGAATGCAGCCTTTACGTCGGGATCGGAGAAGACCTGCTCATAGACGGTGAGGTCGCCGCCACGGTTGCGCAGGATGCTGTCGTACGGTGTTAGCAGCGGGCCGACATAGCCGCGCGTGATATCGACGCCATCGGCGGTCGTCGCTATTTCCCGATTGAGCTCGGGCTTTATCTGTTGGTCGCTCATGCGAACCCTCCAAAATCGTTACCGCCCGGCACACTGCCAAAGCCGGTGTCCCTGAAGCGACTGGGCATGGCCTCGTCAAGGGATTGGCTGGCGCGCGGCCCAGCCGACGCGAACTCGATTGCGGAGGACAGATTCAGTGTCGCGAACCAGGCAAGACAAAGCGCGATCGCAAAGTCGCCATGCCGATGAAGCTCGGGGTCTTTGAGGTCTTTCCGACGTACCGATCCCACCATCGGTATGCCATCGATCTCTTCCACCGAGCGAATATCGCTGGCATGGTTCTCGTCTTGGGGAATCTCGAGCATGCCGTCCTCGAAACCTTGGATCATTTTTGGCATCCACGTTCCGTACCAGGGGCGGCTGAGCTTGATCTGCTTGATCCCACCGCCGTAGCGATCGCCCGTGTACTCGGCGGTGGTTTCACCCGAACCGCCAGCATCCATGCCGCCGCCACTTTGGCGCGGCAGACCGTCAATGAATGCCCACAGAATTTGCTCTTGCTGGCGAGTAGGAACGTTCTGCATCTCAATGACGAACGGCACGGACCGTCGCATGTCGAGTTCGATCGCAATCGGCACGATGACCGAGAAGTCGCGATGACGCGCGAAGTCCTGCCCGAAGACATGACGAAGCTTCGGATTCAGCATCGCTAAGCAGGGCTTGAGGTTTCGCCTGATCCAGTCCGCGACATAGGACTCGCGCTCTGCGTTGCTCTTGGCCGTGAAGTCGCTATCCAGGATGAGCCGCAGCACAGGTCGATGAGGGCGCATGGCCTGCTCGATCCAAATTCCTGGAATGCAGACGCCATTTCCATCACGGGGGATGGCATCCAGTTCCTCGCGCATCGCGGCTTTGCGCGTGCCATAGCTGTTGCGGATCTTGGCGTACCACTGCTGCTTGCCATCGGCCGTCGCGATCCAGCCTTTCATCAGGCATACGCGCTCGTACAGCCCATTGGCCACGGCATCGTCGAAGGTGACGTTGAATACCTGCGCGTCGGCGCCGTAACGGCCATGCTCTATGTCGGTGATGAGTTGATTGAATGGATTGCCGCGGCCGTTGTGGCTGGAGATGATGACGATCTCGCCGCCCCAGATGAGGAGTGCTGTCGCCGCATCCAATACGCCCTGAACATCTGGGTGGAAGGCGGCTTCATCGATGACCACTTTGCCCTGGAGGCCACGAATATTCGCTGGTCGCGATGACAACGCGACAATCTGGAAACCACTGGCGAATCGGATGCGATACGAGGTGATGTGCTTGGTGCGGCCACCTTCGTCCTGGTCCTCGAACAAGAACTCTTCGATGGCGGATACGCCCTGGCCCTGGGCCTGGGCGATTACCCGCGCGAACTTCGCGCAGTAGCCGATGAACTCGAGGCCCTTTTCCTTGGTGTCGCCGATGTAGTACACATTGTCGCCGCCCGCTGCCTTGCGCGATGCGGCTTTGATCGTATCGTCGAGGGCCTCGGCAAAGGTGATGCCCGTGCGGCGTCCCTTCTTCGCCACTTTGATCGAGGCGCGGATCGACAACCACGCCGACTGGTGCGCCATCAACACACCACTGGCAATCGGGTTGAAGTCGTCCGGTACCTCGCGGACGCTGGCAGGCAGTTCGTCCCATTCGACGGTGCGGAGCGTTGTGGCCAGCGGCTTGATCACATGGGCCATTAGACGATCCCCAAGACCTTCTTGCGCCAGAACTCAACCTGGTCAGCGTCCATGCCCTGCGCGCGAGCCGTTTCTTCCAGATTGGCTTCCTGTTCGCGCAACAGTTCGGCGCGGGCTTCCGTGCGCACTTCGACCGCCCATTTGTTGCGGGTAACGCTGGCGCGGGTGAGTGTGGCGATATTCTTGGCGGCTTTGCCAAGCACCTCGATTCGCTTGCCCGGATCGGCAGTCTCTTCGGCTTCCTGCATTGCAAGCAGGGCGTCGAATATCTCCGTCTGAACGAGGCTGATGATTGCGTTGCTACGTTCATCAGCTTCATCCGGCGCCGCCTGAGTGATCATTCGAGCGGCTTCAGTGCTGGCCTTCACGGCAGATAGCCGGCGTTGCAACCGGCTGCCATAGCGCTGCAGGCTCGACTTACCACCGACATCTGCACCGATCTCGTCGCGGATGCGTTCTACCAACCAGTCGTAGCCGGAGAAACCGGCATTGATAAGCAGGAGGTCGATCCGCTCGCGGATGTCGGATGGCTGGATTTCGATCTTCGATCGCCGTGGCATGGGATCACCAATACTTCGATGGGCGACCGATGCCGGGCTCGCAGTCGATAGTGTATTCGGCGATGTCGATGCCATACCGCTTCAGCTCCGCACGCCACCGCCCATTGGGCTCTCGCACGATGTGCACTAGGAGGCGTTCCTCCAGGTAATCCAGTTCGCGACGAACTTCCAGAGCGCTGGCATCGGGGTACACCGATTGCACCACCGCCAGAACCACTTCTTCGTAGAGGTAGGTCGGGCGTCCATTGTTGAGCGTGAGCAGGATCGTCCACCGGATCGATTCCCTGCGCACCTTATCCATATCCAGCGTCATCGTAGATTCCCCTGTTTGGCGCCATCGATCTGCACACGCTTTAGCTCGCTGGCGATGGCATCCAGCTTCGCCTCAATCACGGATTGACCTCGCACGTAGTCTTCGCGTCTCACGTACTGCACGGCCATTTCCGCCTGGAACTTTAGGAACTCACGTTCTAGGCTCTGCCAGGATTCAGCCTGGCTCTCGACCGTGGCGAAGCGCTGATCGAGGGACGCCTTGATTTGCGCAAGGAGCATCTTTCCCAGGGCGAACAGCACGGCAACCACCGTGCTGAGGGCGCTGAGCAACTGCCACAGTTCCACTGAAATCGTCATCGGACCATCCTGTTGCGCTGCTCAAGCTGCTGCGCGCAATCGGCGCAACGGCTGGTAGTGCCTCGCAGCGCGGCGAGGCGTGCTGGCTCAATGGGGTCATCGCAGTCGATGCACAGTCCGTCGACACGGGAGTCACGCGGGAGATTCGCCGCCGTCAGGCGCGAACGCATGTTGGATAGTGCGACCTCCCGGTCGAAACCATCCATTGCCTGTGCACGATCCATGTCATCTGCCATCTTGGATTCCCTTCGGTGTGGCTGTGATCTTTGCTGCGGTAGCTCGATCAGCATTGGCCTGCTTGAGTAGCCCTCGCCACTGCTCAATCCACGCCAATGCATCGGCGGCGCACACAGCCGGACGCAGGTCCGGAAATGAGCAGCGTGCAGGTGGCGGAGCGGGTTCGGTCAGCGGCGAGGTCAGCGTGCGATCCAGCGGCACATAGACCTCGACTGGTACTTCAATAATCTGGGGCAGTGTCACCGCTTGCGACTTGACCCTGTCCTCCCCACAGCCGCTCAGCAAGGGCAGGACACACAGGAATAGAAGCCAGGGACTTGCAGTCGGGAGTTTCATAAGCAACCTGTTGGGTGGCGTGCTGTCTAGCCTGCGTTTTCTTGCCGAGCTGCCCGCGTGCATCGTCCCGCTCATCAAGCGCGCGCACTGCGTTTTCGCGTGCGGCCTTTAGCTCGTCGAGGTGACCTTTCGACTGAGTACCCATCGCCAGTACCTGGCGGCTCGAGACGTCGAGCATGTCTTCGCATTTCGTGACCTTGGTCTTGGCATCGTCCACGGCACCCGCGTGTGTACGCGATGACATGCCGTATCCACACGCGAAGATGATCGCGAGTACGAGAAACACCAGGAAAATCCAACCTACGAGCGACTTCATGCGCGCACCGCCGATGCGACGCGACGCTGCCGATACCATGCGTAGCCGACTGAAGCGACCGATGCGAGAACGAGCAATGCGCCGACCAGGCGCAGCCAGTGCGGCCATCCGGCAGTCGCGTTGAATGCCTGGCCCGTGGCCTGGAGCAAGGGCTGCACTTGCTGTACGGCTTCTACGGCAGCGGCGGTTCCGCTCGCTGCCACGGCGATGCCGACTGGAGATGGCACCTTGCGCACGATGGGATCGACGACACCGGCCATGCGTAGACCTTCATCCACGGTTACGTCGTCGTACCAATCACCTTTGCGCGGTCCGAAGCCGTTCTCGTGTCGAATGATCGCTTTGACCAGATCCCGCATGGTGGCGTAGTCATGGACGTTGACTGTCCCGGCGCCGTCACCTACGCCCAGTGCACTGGCCACCGCATGGATGTATGCGACCGTGTTGTTCTCGACGGCTGGCGCCCAGCGCCCAATGATCTTGTCAACGCTGTCGATCTTGGTTCCATCGGGCGCACGCCGATGGTCCTGATAGGTAATCAGGGTGATGGCGATCGCACGAATCCCCCAGGCAGGCGCAACGAACTGACAGAACGATTTGTCTAACTGCTGACTCTTGGGCACGAGCCCTTGCCAGGGATCGCCCAGGCGCACATTGCCGGGGTTGTTGTTGCGAATGCCGCGTGGCTTCTCCATCGACCGTCTCCGAATAAAAGGACCGGCGACGGTGATGAGGTTTGTCCGCCGCCGGTCAAAAGTGCCAAGGCACCTCGATGTCGGAGGGGAGTGTTACGCGTGATGCTGGGCGAGTCTTTGGCCCGTGTTCACAAGACTGCACGGGCTCGCGCGCGCGAAGGTGTGCGCCCGCACATCGCCCGAGGGATCACTGTGTCCAAGCTATCGAACCGCCACGGCATTGTGGAGTTGGAATGCATTGAGCGGGTTGCAATCGAAATGGCTATCGCTACGGTAGCGCCGTCGAATGCAAATGATCGCTATACACGAGCAGCGGAGCGACACACCGTCGAGCTGATCATGAAGCTTGGACCAACGACGAGTGCGCGACAGGCATTCCGTCAATTGGCTCGCGATTTGGCGCCCGATGACCGCATCTGGGCGCACCTCACGTCAGAGTTGCTAAAGCAGTATCTCGGGAGATATATACCGTAACCTCACTATGATCGTGCCACACCCGTGTAACTCGCTGGATGTACAGCATCGACGCAGTGCGCGTTCCAAAACAGCTTCTCGAAGACGGTTTCAGGCTTCCCATCGGCCGACCCAACAGTGATCCTTCGATCTGAATCTTCGAGCTGTACCGATGTGATCGACAAGAGATCCGACCCTTGGTCGCCATACACGACGAAGCGAGAGCCGCCTGTATACGCGCCGAAGCTGTTCTTGCCGTCTACGAATCCGCATGCGGCGACGTGATCGTATGCACCTTTTTCTGCCTGATTCCGAACGATGAACTCCTGGCTAAAACGGGCTGTGCCTGGATCTTTCAGCCGTGCACTGACGTTCTTTTCAGCAGTCCAGCGAAAATTGTCGTCGGGCGAGCCGACAGAGCAACCCGCAAGCAAGGAAACAACACCGATTTTCCATAGACGTTTCGACATCCGGTCCCCCACTCCTTTCAAAGTACGTGCAGCGCTCGGTTGATTTCGCCGATAGCTTCGTTATGGTGCTGCCACTCCAATGCGCATTGCTGCCGCACTATCGACAGCCACATCGATGGAAGCACTATGCCCACCGATGGCACCATGAACGGAAGCCATCTCATGTTGTCGTTGATGAGCAGTCCCTGATACGTCATCCAGAGCGTTACAGCTATTCCAATAAGGGTCCAGGGCACATAGGGATTGATCCACCGCCGTCGATCTGCCAGCGCGCGCAGCCGAATATGTTCGAGCTGCCGCGATTCTAGTTCATCACGTCGACGTGCTCGCTGAGCATCACTGTTGAACGAACGGTCTTGCGTATTTCGTATGTCACCGCCCGCAACCTGTCCCACGTGCCCATAGAAATTTTGGGTCGTCACCGCTTCCTTCCCCCTTTGTTGATGATGTCGCCTCCACCGACCTGGCCAACACTGCCGTGGAACGACTGCTGCACTTTTGTTCCGCGAGGTGGCTTTTCGCTCGGTGGCGATTCCGCCCTCTGCTGACTACTACCGAGCGATGCGGCCGTGGCGGATATCGCGGCGCGGCCGGCAGAGCTTGCGCTGCGGAAGTGATGAAGAAGAATGGCTTCGTCCTCCGTCGGTACCTCCGCCTGTATAGCCTTAAACACTTCGGCTTGGAGGGATGCGCGCTCCTCGTCATTTCGGCCGTAGCGTTCAGCTATTTGCGATGCAATGCGTACGTATTTCAGGCCGCCGTCATGTTTGGCCCGCGTAACCGAATGGCCATAGAGAATCCAATCGGCATCAAGGTGCCAACCAGGATTACGAGCCGCTAGTGCAAGCAGCTTGTCTTCAGGAAACACATCGCGTCTTTTTCTATCGGAAAAGGCGGCCTTCGTCATGCCCAGCGCCTGGGCGACGTCCTGATCTGCTGATAACCCCAAAACCTGTTTGAGGCGCAGCAACTGCTGCTCGAATGTCGTCACGGGCGTCCCTCTTGACTGAGTCAAGAAAACTTGATTATGATTGTTCCAACGCCAGCAATGGCTGCCGTCTACCACTGGAACAGGATACGACATGAAAGCCCCCGAACCAGGACTCGAATTACTGCGCCGCGTGAAGGCCGGTTTCATCCTGCAGAACACGTCTATGACGAGCTGGACCCGCGAAAACGGTCTGCATGTGTCCAACGTCCGGAATGCATTGACCGGCGGTTGGGATGGCCCGAAGGGACGCGCACTGCGCGAACGCGTTGTACGTGCTGCGCGCATCGGGAGTGCAGCGTGAAAGGACGACTCCGTTGGAATGGCCTGACCTGGGTTCGACCCAATCGTACGTCGGACGAAGTCCGGCAGTGGCTGCATGCGCAGGGCGTCACCCTCGGCCAGTTCTGCGAAGAACATGGCTTCAACCGCTTCACGGCAACCGATGTACTGCGAGGTCGCCGCAAGGGGCACTACGGCGAAGCCCATCGCGTAGCTGTCGCGTTTGGCATGAAGCCTGACCCGAAGGATGCCGACCTATGAAGGCGTCATATCGACCGGGGCTGAGCGCATGAGCCAGCAGTCGGCGCAACGCGCCTTGCGGGTACTCAAGGCCCTTCGCGGTGCCACATTCACGGGTCTGAGCAACACCGACGTCGCCAAAGCCCTCGACGAGACGGCGAGCAATGTCTCGCGCTCGCTCGCCGTCCTAGTCGAAGAAGGCTTTGCGATCCGTCTGGACAACGGCCGCTACGCGCACAGCGTGGCTTTGCTGCAGATCGCGCAAGCCCACGCCGACCACACGGCGCGCCTTCAGGCGCGCATGTCCGAAACCACCCAGCGGATCGCCGCTGGGTCTCTTTCCTGATCAGGGGGATTCATGGCACGCAAGGCAACAACCCAGCTGGAAACTATCGAAACGGCGGAGCTGCCGGTGCAGAAAATTGCACAGGACCAGGAGCTAATGGCCAAGGTCGCGGCCGACTACAGCGATGACCGCGACGTGGTAAATCAGCTGCTTGGGCAGGCCCAGATGGCCGGCGCCTTTGAGGATTTTTCCCGCACGGTGCGGATTTCCAAGCTAGCCCACGTCAAGGAAAACAAGCTCTATCGCGCACTCGCTGGTCGCCCGAGTCCGCACGGTGCGGAATTCTCGGGAACCTGGGAAGAGTTCTGCTCACTGCTCGACCGGTCGGTGGATCAGGTCGATCGCGACATAGCCAACCTTCGCGCCTTCGGTGAAGAAGCGCTAGACAGCCTGACTCGCATGGGGGTCGGCTACCGCGAGCTGCGTGCGCTTCGCAGGCTCCCCGACGACGAGCGGGCGGCTATCGCCGCTGCGCCAGACCGCGAGTCGCTGATCGAGCTGCTTGAAGAGCGTGCCGCCGCGCACTCCAAGGAAAAGGAAAAACTTGCGGACGAACTAACCGAGGCACAGGCCAGTGCCGAGGACAGGCAGGCTCGCATCAATGCGCTATCCGGGAAGTTGGAAAAGACCACGGGAGAACTCGCCAAGGCGAAGCGCCAGTGGCGCGCAGCGACCCCTGACGAGCAACGCGTCGCACTGGAGCGTGCGGTCAATGAGGCAGCGCTGGCCGTGCGTGTCGCTATAGCTACCGATTCGGACGACAGCGGATTGCGCGGTGCTGTCAGGGCACTGGCTGAGCATGCCTATGAGAACCAACTGGATGTCGGCGACTTCCTGGGGGATGTGTTCGGGCAGCTTCTGACGGCAGTACGTGTAGTCCGTGACGACGAGCAACTACCGATCGCGATCCCCGTTCGCCGGAATGAGGAGGCCTGATCCGTGCCCGTCGACTCTCGCATTGAGGCCGCCGCCGCCGAATTGCTGGCGTCGCCGCATGGACGCAAGGGCGCGATCGTAAGCGCTCTTGCGACGCAGATGGATATCTCTGTGCCGACGGCCTACCGGCGGTTGAGCAAGGTGCTAGCCACGCTGCGTCCGCGCAAGCGGCGCAGCGATGCCGGCCAGTGCGCGGTATCGCGCGAGGAAGCGCTCCATATTGCCGCTCTGACGGAGGAAACCCGCCGTCTCACTGGAACCGGCACGCTGCCTCTGGAAGAGGTCGTGGGTATGGCGCGGGCCAATGGCCTCATAGACGCCGGCCGCGTCGACGAAACAACCGGCGAGTTCACGCCGGCCAGCCTGTCGACCATTCGCCGTGCCCTTCGCCACCATCACCTGCATGCATCACAGTTGAATGCGCCGACGCCTGCTGCATCCCTATCTAGCCCACACCCCAATTGGTGCTGGCAGATCGATGCCTCAGTGAGCCGCCAGTTCTATCTGGCCGATGACGGTGCACAGGTGATGCCGGAGCGGGAGTTCTACCGCGGCAAGCCGCAGAACTTCGAACGCATCTCCGACCGGCGCCTCTGGCGCTACGTCGTGACGGATCACGCGTCAGGTGGGTTCTCTCTGTTCTATGTCCAGGGTTCGGAAAGCGCCATCAATCTGCTGGCCTCGTTGATTCACGCAATGGCCGAGCAGCCAGGCGGCACGATGCACGGCGTGCCGCATATCTTGATGAGCGATCCGGGTAGCGCTGTCACGGCGGCAACCACGCGCAATTTCTGCGCCGCACTGGGCATTCGTCTGCAGGTCAACGAAGTTGGCAATGCCCGTGCTAAAGGCCAAGTCGAGAACGCCCACTACCTAGTGGAGCGGCATTTCGAGGCGGGTCTGAAACTGCGCGCGCCGGTGACCAGCTTGGAGCAGATCAATTCCCTGGCGCAGCAATGGTCCTACGCCTACAACGCGACACGCACACACAGCCGTACGGGCGTAACCCGGCGCGATGCCTGGCTGCGCATTACATCCGAACAACTGCGGGTAGCACCACCGGTGGACGTCATGCGCACGCTGGCGAATAGCGAACCGAAGTTGTGCACAGTGCGCGATTGCCGCATCAAGTTTCGCGGTCAACGCTATGACGTCTCTGGCGTCGACGGCTTGATCAACGGCGAGAAAATCGATGTCATCCGCAATCCATTCGATGGCGACGCCAGTGTACGTGTCGTCCGGATGGGCGATGACGGACAGGTCGTGCACCTACTTGCACCGCGCATTGAAACGGATGGCTTTGGCTTCATCGTCGGTGCCGCCGAAATCGGTACCGCCTACCAGTCGCCGAAGGCCACGCCGGCAGATGCAGCACGCGCGGAGATCGAACGGCTTGCGATGGATGTGCACACGAATGCGGAAGCGATCCTGGCGCGCAAGGCGAAGCGCCTAGCCTTCCGTGGTGCCATTGACCCACATAAGCATCTGCTCGACACGGTAGTAACACCGCACCTGCCTCGTGCCGGTACACCGGCTAGCGTGAACGTGCCTGCGACAGTGGCAGCGCCCGCGCGCGTCGAGCCAGCGACGATACGGCCGGAATATCCACCGCTCAACCACGTCGATGCTGCCCGCGCGCTCAAACCGCTTGTCGAGCGCGCTGGCGGCACATGGTCCGGCGAACTCTACCAGCGCACAGCAGCTCGATGGCCCGATGGTTTGCCCCTGGACCAGGTTGAGTCCTGGGCGATTGTACTGAACGCGGGGCCGCGTCTTCGCATGGTCGGAGGTGCGGCATGACCCTTCGACTCAAGGCCGTCATGGTCGAAGCCAACATCAAACAGGGCGCGGTGGCCACCGCCGCGCAGATTTCGCGCCCGGCATTCAACGCCTTCATCAATCGTGGCCACCTGCCGCTGGGTACCGACCGGATCACGGTCGAGCGCTTGATTACCGAATTCGTAAAACGGCACGGCGGTTCAACCGCTGGCCTGTTCGAAGTGGCTCCGCCGTGCGTCAACACGACGGAGCCGGTTTCCCCGCCCAACCCTGCGAAAGACCAGGAGGAGATTTCCATGTTACTGCGAAAGCAAACCTTGACGCCGGCTGCCCGGCGCCACTTCGGCCTGACCCGCGATCCGTTCGCCGATCCTGTGGTCGCCGATGACGTCTTCCTATCCCCCGATATTCGCTACGTCCGCGAGGCCATGTATCAGGTCGCACGGCACGGCGGTTTCATCGCGGCGATTGGCGAGAGCGGCGCAGGGAAAAGCACCTTGCGCGAGGAACTCATCGACCGTATCCGCCGTGAGGAACAGGCCGTGATCGTGGTTGAACCCTACGTACTGGCGATGGAAGGCAATGACCAGACGGGCAAGACACTCAAGGCCCAGCACATCTCCGAGGCCATCATGGCATGCGTATCGCCGCTGGCTAAGACTAAGAGTAGCCCCGAAGCGCGTTTCCGCCAGCTCCATGAATCGCTGCGCGACAGTTCGCGCTCGGGCCACAGCCACGTACTAATCATCGAAGAGGCACATTCGCTCCCCCTGGCGACACTGAAGCATCTGAAGCGCTTCCGCGAATTGAAGGATGGGATGCGCCCGCTGCTGTCGGTGATCCTGATCGGCCAGCCGGAATTGGCCACGAAACTCAGCGAACACAACCCGGAAGTACGCGAGGTGGTACAGCGCATCGAGATCATCTCGTTGGGGGCACTGGATAAAGACCTCGATGCGTACCTGACACACCGGTTCAAGCGTGCAGGCACGCCACTCGACCAGGTACTCGACAAGGGCGCCACCGATGCGCTGCGGGTCAAGCTAACACCCGCGCGCGGCGCCGACACGCTGCTCTATCCCCTCGCAGTCCACAACGCGCTCTCTGCGGCGATGAACCGTGCCGCCGACCTGGGTGTGCCGCGCGTCAACGCCGACGTTATCGGAGGTGTGTGATGGGCGACCTTCCTGCACAAGCGCACCAGGTGAGCAGCGATCTGCAGCGGCTGGTGGCGTCGGTGAGCGAAGAGCTTCAGCGAATCGTTCGCACACCGGTCAATCCGGACCTCCGCCGAGCCGCGTTGATGGCGGCAGCGGAGGCCGCCAGGAACGTCCTGCAGGACTTCGACTTCCACAGCGGTCTGGTATCGGCACGGCGGCAGGAGGACGGAAGCATCCGGCTGAAGTTCGCGGGCATGCAGGGCATCGCCCTCGACGAAGCCACGGCACAGGCGGCCCGCGATCAGCTTGAGGTGGCGCTGCACGTTCCTGCACCTGATCGCCCGACTGATCCCCCAAGCCGTCTGTGAGGTAGCGCGATGCAAGCCGACCTGTTCTGCGATGCGATCTCACTGGATTCAGTGCTGGATGCGCTGCGGGGCTGCGTCGGCGAGACACAGGGCCGCACAGCCCGTCAGCTCGTCCTGGCTATCAGCGGCAGGCAAAGCGCGGCGAATGAACGGCGGCTACGTCAGGTGATCGAGGCACTACGCATGGCCGGCCATCCGGTCTGCGGCCATCCGGCACATGGCTACTTCATAGCGGCAAATGCCGGCGAGCTGGATCGCACTTGCGAATTCCTGTTCGGCCGGTCGATGACATCTCTTCGACAGGTGAGCGCCATGCGGCGTGTCACGTTGCCGGACCTTCGTGGGCAGCTTGGCCTGACCCTTGGAGCAACTCATGAATCGCATGAATGACATTTTGCGCAGCGCCCTCAGTCAAGCCACTGGCGCACTGTTCTTTCTCAGTGATGCTGGATGTACAGCCACATCGATCGATATTCGTGGCGGTCGTCCGATGATCCGACTCGACGGCGTTCCGACGAGCTGCATGCTGCGCGGAGCGACGCTGAAGAGCTATCCCACCACCGCAGGGCGGGAGTTCGTCAAGGTCGCAATGGTCCTTGGATGCCAGGTGGAATGGACTGAGCGGGCACCACACAACGCGATGTGGGTAGGTGCGTGATGGACTCCCTACGCAGAGACATTCTCACGTACCTGGGCGTGGCAAAAATGCCTGTCGCGGCCCTCGGCATAGCGAAAACGGTGGCAACGACCGCCGATCTGCACGAGGTGTCCAACCAGCTTGGAAAGCTTGTGCGATCCGGGGCAGTGCGTCGCCACCATCGCGACGACGGCATCCTTCGCTATGAACTCGCCAGTGAAATCGAGCAACCGACGTCGCAGTTCGATGCTCCATTGGTGCCGTCACCGACACGACGTCGCCGTGCTTCACCGTTTGCAGATCGCGTCCTAGCGGCGATGGGAAACAAACCCATGTCTGTGACGGACATCGTCCACGCGCTGGAAGGCCGCTTCACGACGGGCCAGGTGAGCAATCTCCTGCAGATACTGAAAGGCCGAGGCAAGGTCGTGAAGCAACACGGCTGCAAATACGCGCAGTGGAAGCGTGTCATCAAGAACGACGACACGCCGCTCCGTCGCAAGGTGATTCTGACCATCAGCGACACCGACGTCGAAACGGCTGAGATCACGCTCGATCTGACATTCGACCCACCGATGGACGCCGATGACCGCGCCACGCCGGCCGTCGAGGCCGCCCTTGCGGCGTTCGGGCACGTGAAATCCCGTAGCGCGCTCATCTCAGAGAGGGCGACCTGATGGGGTCGCCAGCCGTTCGCAGCACGCCTACGCAGCACGTGGATGACGACGAACTGCCTCCCCTCCTCGGTGAACTGCTGCGCGACGTCACCGACCACATTCACCGCGTCGCCGAAGAGGCTGCGCATGCCAACCAGGACATCGATCAATGACTACCACTTCCATTCCCACCGGGCATCGCCGGGATGCGCAAGGGCGCCTGGTACCCGAAGGCAACATCAAGCCCGTGGATAAGTTACGCGATGAGCTTGTACGCGAATTACATGCCGATGCACTGGATTTGCATCACGCAATCGCCGCGTTCAAGGCGAAATGCTTCGACTCGATCGCGGCGTTCGTCGACCTCAGCGCTAACCAGTATGGCGTCAGCGTCGGTGGCACAAAGGGCAATGTGACCCTGGCGAGCTTCGACGGATCGCTGAAAGTACTTCGCGCGATGGCGGAGCACATCACCTTCGACGAGCGCCTGCTGGCAGCGAAAGAACTGATCGACGAGTGCCTGCGTGAGTGGACTATCAATGCGCGTCCGGAGATTACCGTTCTCGTCCAGGATGCCTTCAAGGTCGACGTGGCAGGCAACATTCGAACGGGTAGTGTCCTTGCGCTTCGGCGGATCGACATCAAGGACTCTCGCTGGCTTGAAGCGATGGCAGCTATCAGCGATGCCGTCCAGGTGACCGGCAGCAAATCCTATGTGCGCTTCTACACGCGCGACAACAACGACATGTACCAGGCGGTCAGCCTGGATATCGCAGGGGTGTGACATGTGCGATTGCGCCAAGAAAATCAACGAGAAGCTCGCTCCACACAATGCCAGGCTGTCCATAGCTTTCACGATCAATCGCGATAATTGCGATCTCGGATCAAGCCTGTACATCCGCACCGAGAAGCTCGACAAACTAGTGCGAAGCAAGGCACGTCCTGTCGTGGTGGCCACGCATTGCCCATTTTGCGGCGAGAAAGGAGCAAGTGCATGCTGATCGCATACTGCTGGGCCACCGGCGTCATCGAATTCGGTACCAAGGTGCCGAAAGGCGCCCTGGAGATCGCGCGTGGCGAAGAGCCGATTGTGCGCAGGACCATTACTGGCACAGCGCGCGTGTCCAAGGACAATAGAACACTGCTTGTTCCTGGATTACCTGAGAGTGGTGGCGGCACCGCTGCCGTCGACGCGCTAATCGCGTATGTCGCATGGCTGAAAAAGTACTCGACGCCCAGCTTCCGTGTGCACTACGGGAGGCAGTCGTGACCAAGACATCTCCCGACGGCAGGTCGCCGCACCTTCGGCTGCAGATCAATTCACTCGGAAGTTGGGCAAACTTTCTGAGCTTCCCCCCGGAGCAACTGGACGAAATTCTCCGCGCCCTGGTGCCGCTTGCTGGCATCCTCGGGGCATCGACGAAGTGGGGCCTTGTCGGGCTCGAAGGTAAGCGCACTCTGTTGACCAACCTCGACGAAGAGTGGGCGCCCGTGACCGCAGACGAACCTCCTGCGTTAGACGACGTCCTGGTTAGCGTACTCAGTCCAGTCGACAACGAGCCATTCACGCTCATGGCGTATCGCAAGCCGGGTAGCGCTACGTTCTATCTGAGCGGAGCGGAACGTGATGAGGTGGTGCGTCATGTCTATGCCTTCATGCGTCGTCAGCCGATGCCCGCATCGCTGCGCCTGAAGGGAGCATTAGGATGAACCGCGCCTCCGTTCTTCGCAAAGTCAGTGCATGCCTTCGCCTGGCTGCGTCCTCGAATGACCACGAAGCTGCGACAGCACTTCGCCAGGCACGAGCGATGATGGCCAAGTACGACATCAGCTACGCCGAGGCGATGGATATCGGCGAGGTCGAGGTGATGCCGGAGTATCGCGGACCCATACCGCTGCAACCGCCGACATTCCTGATCGACATCGTCACAGCACTCTTCATGCTCGTCGCTCGCCTGTGTTTCTGCTTGGTGCCGGCACTGATCGGCGGAGTCATCGTGGGGTTGCTCTTCGGACAGAGCCGCGTGGGATTTTCGGTCGCGATTGGCGTGTTCATGTTCGGTTGGAACGTAACGCGGGCCCGACCTGAGCGAGGTGAACGGCCATGACCGATAAGCATACGTGCCACTGGCCAGGCTGCACGCGTCGCGTACCACCAGCACGGTGGGGGTGCCGCACCCACTGGCTCCAGTTGCCGCTGGTGCTGCGCAATCGGCTATGGGCGGCATACAAGCCTGGTCAGGAGATTACTAAGACGCCATCGGCTGCATATGTCGCCGTGGCGAAGGATGTCCAATGCTGGATTGATGCGAATAACGCTGTGAAATCTGGCAGCCAGAGCCTCCTCTATCGTCCGTCAAATGGCACGGAGGGGGCGAGCTTCATCATGGCATGGTGCCAACTCTGCGCGCGCGATGTTGACCAAGGCTGCCCGATCCTCGCCCAGACGTTCGCCCATGCGGTGACCGACCCTGAATACCCAACGGAATGGCATCTCGACAAGTTCGATGTGCCGCAGTGCAGCGCCTTCATTCCCGAGGGAGATGAGGTGCCGCCCCCACGCTGCGAACACACGGACGACATGTTCGGGAGGTCGCTATGACATCGAGCGATGCCGCAAAGAAAAAGCGTCGCCGCTGCGCACTCGCCGAAATCCACGTCGCACGGCAGCAACTGAGCCTCGACGAGGACACCTACCGCGCGATCATTCGCCGAGTCTCGGCTGAGATCGGCCCCCAGGTAACCAGTTCGGCGGACCTTAACGACAAGCAGCGTCAGGCCGTGGTCAATGAGTTTCGCCGGCTACGCGGGGCGAAGTCTGGCAAATCCCATGCGTATCCAGGCAAGCCGCACAACTTCGGCTCTAGGGCCATGCCGGAAATGATCGTTAAGATCGAAGCCCAGCTGGCCGATATGAAGCTGTCGTGGGCATATGCCGATGCGATCGCCAAACGTCAGTTCGGTATCGCGCGAGTGGCATGGGTGCGTGAGGAAAAGCAGTTGCAGGCAATCATTGCGGCTCTGCACGTAGAGCAATCCAAGCGTGGCGCTGGCACTTACATCGACGAATCGATGAAGCGGCTCGGCCTCACGAATGGTGATCTGGCCATGCTGACGGCAAGGCTCCCCAAGAACTGGCGCCGTCAGATTCAGTGCCTCAAACGCGTATGCGAATACCTTGGTGCACAGGTCGACATGCTCGATAGGAAGGAAGCCATAGACAGAGGGGAAGCACAACAATGACCGCCGACAACGTGCATCAGCTGGACGTCGTCAATCTGCGCGATATGGCCACCATGCTCGAACATTGGGCAGATTGGCTTCGTAGCGAGAATAGTGAGGGGGAGCGCCCCGCGACCTTGCTACTCGTGTTCATTCCGCCGGGAGATGACGACCCGGAGATATTCCTGGCCGGCGACGAAATGACACGGGCGAGCATCGCCGGAAACCTTCTTGCGGTTGCGAATCAGCAGGTCCGCATACCAACGCCGGAGCTGGAGGACGAGGATTGATCCGTTTGACGTGCCCCTGCTGCGGCACCGATTTCCCTTGGGAGGCTGGTGTCATTGAGGCAGACGCCAAGCGTCTGGGCATCGTGCTGGCAGGCTTGGAGCCTTCGCTGGCGCGTGCCGTGTTGTCCTACCTCCGCCTGTTCAAGCCTGTTTCGACCTCGCTACGCCTTCCTTTGGCGACGCGGCTGGTACGTGAAGTCGCGGATATCGTCGCTGGGGGCACTGGAGTCGGTGACGGCCAGACGTCCTTGCTGGCGCCTTCGTCCCTCTGGATCGCCGGCATCGAAAAGCTGCTGCTGCATGCCGATCAGCTTACCCTCCCGTTGGTCGATCATGAGCCCCTGCTTCGTGAAGTTTCTAGGATGGCGACACTGCCAATGGTCCGTGTTGATCGGCCAAACGAAGTCCGGCGGCCCGTTGGCCCAAGCCCAGTGCAGCCACCGGAGGATCGGCTGGCCAACGAGCTGCGCTGGCTGCGCCAGATGGCGGATTACGGACAGATCAGCAAGGAAGACCATGACGCCCGCGCTGCCAAAGCTCGGGCCGCGTACGAGGGGGCAACATGAGCACCCGCATGGAGGATCTTCGTAACGAACTACTGTCGGACGTCGCCGCCCATGCGGCCGTCGTACTCCAGGATCACGGCGTGGCGGGGGACGTTGCCGATCAGGCCGGTGCCGCGATCGCTGACCATCTGGCCAGCCACTGGGGTGGTCAGGTTCTCACCGTTCCCAAGGACTATGCCTTCCGGCTCGCCATTCGCGACCAGGCGATCCTTGCCGCGTTCGATGGCACTAATCTACCTGAGCTGGCCAAGCGCTACGATATGACCGAGCGCGGCATCCGCAAGCTCCTGGCCCGCGCGCACAAGCGCCAACGCGACCTATACCAGGGCAACTTGTTCGACTGACTGGCCTCTGGGTCTGTTGCATACTCTGCAACTTCCTTGCATATCCCGTCCCGGATTGCCCCACGTCAGCCCGGATCAACCCGCACTTTTCTCAGTCCTCCCCGTGGATATATCTCAGGCGGGAACACCATTCCGGCGAACGCCTGAGGGAACGACAAGCGCCAGGCGGACGTTACGTCCTCCGTGAGTTACCAGCTCCCTCGGGCGCTCGCCGGAATGGCGCCCCCACTTCCCATCCCCCATCCCCCACAGCATCCCCAACCATGAACGCCACCCTCCCCCTGCTAGCCCTCCTCGCCATCGCCGTGCCCGGCACACACGCCGCGCGCCCGACCCTCGGTGCCCACACGCTGCTCGGTGTGGGCGAAGGGCTTGGCGTCACGCCTGCCGTCACGCAAGCCATCGCGACGCAGCCCTCCGGAAGCTCGTTGCTGGTGCTTTACGGCGGCTATTCCGCGAACGATGCAACGCCGACCGACAGCTACGCCAATCGCTGGAAATCCGCTGGCGGCATGCCCTATGGCAATGGCTATGGCGACCGTTTCGATGTGAAGGCCTATGTCGTCACGGCGGCGCGCGGCGGTGCGAGTCATACCGTACGCATCGACAAGCGCGGCAATGCGCCGGGCGAAATATCCATTCCCTTTGTCGAAGTACGCAACGCCACGGTGCTCAGGGACGTCGCGAAGACCTATGCCGAACCCGCGCTCGAAGTCGTCAGCGGGAACGTCACCACCACCGGACCGGCCACGCTGGTCGCCGTCTGGTGGGGCGATGGCGGGGTCAAACGCATGACCGCCGAGCCGGGCGATGGATTCGCCACGATCGATCGTTTCACCGATCTCCCCGACGAAAGCGGCGTGCAGGTTGCCGTGGCGTCCCGCGAGGTCGATGGGCCGGGTACGTACCACGTCACCTGGACGGCCGCGCCGGTCCAGGGCGCCATGCTTTTCCTGTTCGCCTTCCAGTCCCGCTGACACCAGAAGCCGGTAACCGGGGCCGCCTCAACCCACGCACTCACGGAGCGTCACCTGATACGCCGGCATCGATGGCGCGAGGATCGAACCATGTTGGGTAGCTTCCTGCCGATGGAGCGTTACGAGGAACTCGTGGCGCGGGGCCGCGCGGAACCGTCCCCCCTGCTCGCCTTCGACGACGAGGTCGTGACCGCCTCGTACAACCGCGAGCCCTTCCTGATCGGACATCGCCTCACCACGCATCCGCTGTTCTCGCTCGCGCATCTGTTCGCGCTGTGCCGGCGCATGCCGCGCGAAAGCATCCTGTACCGCACCGGCCATATTCCCGGCGACGCCGACCTCGACACATCGTACGACCGCTACAAGGCGAATCTCACGCTGGAACAGGTCCTGGATCGTTTCGAGGACAACCACGCCTATATCTGCATCAACAATCCCGAACGCGACAAGGAATTCGCGCCGGTGATCGAAGGACTGATCGGCGAGGTCGCCGCGCGGATCGATCCGCTCGATCCGGGGATCAGCTGGTACTCGACCTATATTTTCATCTCCACCCGCGATTCGGTCACGCCGTATCACATGGACCGGGAAATGAATTTCCTTCTGCAGTTGCAGGGCCGCAAGACCGTGCACCTGTGGGACCCCTCCGACGACGCCATCATGACGTCCGAGGAAAAAGATTATCTGCTGGCCCATATCGGCGGACGTCCGCGCTACAGCGCCGGGATCGAGGCGCGCGCGATGACCTACGAACTCACGCCCGGGCTGGGCGTCCACCATCCCTTCATCGCACCGCATCGCGTGCATACCGCGTCGGAGCTTTCCGTGTCCCTCGCACTCACGTTCCGCACGCGGCGCTCGGACATGTGGACCGACGCGCATCGCTTCAACGCACGCATGCGCGGCCTGGGCATGCATCCCCGTCCGGTCGGTACGAACGCACTAGTCGACCGCACCAAATGCGGCATAGCGCGACTCGGTCAGGGCATGCATCGGCGTCTGGGGATGCTCTGAATGGGGCTACGTAGGGGATGGGGGATGGGGGATGGGAAGTGGGGGCGTAGATCCGGCGAGCGCCCGAGGGGGCTGGTGACTGCCGGAGAACGTAACGTCCGCTTGGCGCTTGTCGTTCCCTCAGGCGTCCGCCGGAATGGCGCCCCCACTTCCCATCCCCCATCCCCCCAAGAAGCCATCAACCATCACGACATAGACCAAACGGCCTAACGGCCGATCCGACCGTCCTCATACGCGTAACCCGTATGCCGTATTCCACGCACCGTGTCTTTGGCTCGACCATAGCCCCGAGGGGAAAGCAAAGGGGAAGGCATCCGGGAACATCCCCGATTGCCATGAGGCGGATACACCGCCGATGCAACACACCTGCTTCGAAGCGTGGAGAGAGCGAAAGCCCGATGAACGCGTTCACGATCGCCAACCGGACCGACGACGACGCCATTCCGGCATTAACCGACGTATTGCCCTGTCACGCCGGCGAGGCCACCACGCGCTGGAAGCATTACGAGTACGCGCTCGACGAAGGCATGATCGACAGCATGGAACGCTGCGCGCTTGCTTATGGCGTCACGTCCGACGTCGTGTTCTGCGCGGCACTGGCGCTGGTCGAGTCGCGCCTGACCGGCGCGGCCACCGTCGCTGCCTGGCGCGTATGCGCCGGTACCTCGTTCACCGCCATGCTGGACATACCCGACAACGGCACGCGCGATACATGGCTCGATGCCAGTCTGCCTGCCATACAGAACGCCGCTGCCTGCGCGTCGGGCCCCGCGCCGTGGACGGTCGTCGATACCGACACGCGTCCGCCCTGCGATAAAGCCCAATCCGCCAACGACCCGCAATGCGGCAGCCGCTGGCGTCTGCTGACCGCGATGCCCGCGCGTCTGCAGGTCGACTTTCCCGCGCCCTTTACCGATGCGGCGATCGACCTGATGGCCGGCTGCGTCGTACAGGCGATCGATGCCCTGTGCACCACCGCCGACCGACCGCTACGCGACGTCGACGTCTTCGCCACCCACGAACGCACGCGCATGCTGGTCGAATGGAACGCCACGGCGAAACCCCGCCGCGACGACGATTCCGTCCACGGCCTGTTCGCCGGTGTCGTCGCCGCGCATCCCGATGCCGTGGCTGTCGCATGGACCGGCGGATCGATGACGTATGCCGAACTCAACCGGCGCGCCGGATGCGTCGCAGCGGGCCTCGTCGCGGCAGGCATACTGCCCGGCACACCGGTCGGCCTGCTGGCGGAGCGTTCGCCGGAAGCCATCGTCGCGATGCTCGGCATGCTCAAGGCAGGCGCTGCCTATCTGCCGCTGGACCCCACTTATCCTGCCGATCGTCTCGCCTTCGTGCTGTCCGATGCGTCCGCGACGCATGTCGTCGTGTGCGGCACACCGGCGCCCGAGGGACTGCCCGCGACGATGCTGGCACTCGGCGATCTCGAACACGAGACAGCGCCTGTATCCCTTGCACGGAACGGCCACGCACTGGCCTACGTGATGTACACCTCCGGCTCGACCGGTACGCCGAAGGGCGCGCAGATCGAACACCGCTCGATCATCCGTCTCGTCCGCGACGTCGACTACGTCGATCTGCGCACGCATTCCCGCGTGCTGCATGCCGCGCCCCTCGGCTTCGACGCCGCGACATTCGAAATCTGGGCGCCGCTGCTCAATGGCGGCACCTGCGTCGTACACCACGAGAAAGTACCCACGGGCTGCGGCCTCGAAGACACGATCGTGCAACACGGTGCTCAGATCGCCTGGCTGACCGCCGCCCTGTTCAACGCCATCGTCGACGACAACGCACGCAAGCTCTCCGGCCTGAAACAGGTGCTGACCGGCGGTGAAGCGCTGTCCGTGCCACATATCCGCAAGGCGCTTGCCGCGTTGCCCGATACCCTCATCACCAACGGCTACGGCCCCACCGAATGCACGACGTTCGCCACGACCTGGCCGATTCCGCGGGAACTGGACGTCGACACGCGCGCCGTCCCCGTGGGCCGGCCCATCGCCGATACCACGCTGTATGTGCTGAATGCGCGAGGCGAGCCGGTACCCGTCGGTGTCACCGGCGAACTCTATATCGGCGGTGCCGGTGTCGCGCGCGGCTATCTCGCCCGTCCCGAACTGAACGCCGAGCGCTTTCTTCCCGATGTCTTCGGTAACGAAAGCGATCGCCTGTACCGCACGGGCGACCTCGTCCGCTGGCTCGCCGACGGCAGCATCGACTTCGTGGGTCGTCGCGACGGACAGGTCAAGATTCGCGGTTACCGCATCGAGCTGGGCGAAGTCGAAAGTGCATTGCAGGCCACGTCATCCGTACGCGCGGCGGCCGTGCTCGCACGCGAGGATCGTCCCGGACAGAAACGTCTCGTCGCCTATTACGTCGCAGACGACGAAAAGCTCACGGCGCGTTCGCTGCGCGATCGCCTGCATAAAGCGCTTCCGGAATTCATGGTTCCGACGGTCTATATCCGGCTCGACACATTGCCGATCACCGCCAACGGCAAGCTGGACCGGCGCGCGCTACCGGCGCCGGATGGCCGCCGTCCCGAACTGGCCGGTGCATACGTAGCCGCCATCAGCGACAGCGAACGCGCGATCTGCGCACTGTTCGCCGATATCCTTGGCCTCGACGAAGTCGGCCGTCACGATCATTTCTTCGAACTCGGCGGAAGCTCGTTACTTGCAACCGCCGCAGTCGCACGTCTCCACGCCGCCGTATCGACGACACCGACCATTGCGAGCTTCTTCGGCGAACCGACGCCAGCCGCCATTGCCGCGAGCATCGAACGGCGCGTGGAACCGATCGCGCATGCCTCGCGTCGCGCACGGCACACGGATGCCGAGGCCGTCGCGATTGTCGCCATGGCCGGTCGATTCCCCGGGGCATCCAGCGTCGAAGCGTTCTGGGACAACCTCGTCGCCGGACGCGAATCCATCACCTTCTTCGGTGACGACGGCCTCGATCCGGGCGTCCCTGCCGACGAACGCAACGATCCGTGCTACGTCGCGGCACGTGGCATCGTCGACGGCGTGGAAGACTTCGACGCGGCGTTCTTCGGCATGTCGCCGCGCGAGGCCGAACTGACCGATCCGCAGCAGCGCGTATTCCTGGAGCTTTGCTGGGAATGCATGGAGCGCGGCGGTTATGTACCCGATGCGCAGAAAATGCCTGTGGGCGTGTTCGGCGGCATGCACAACGCCACTTACTTCCAGCGCCATATCAGCACACGCCCGGACCTTATCGCCAAACTCGGCGCGTTCCAGGTGATGCTGGGCAACGAAAAGGATTACCTGACCACGCGCGTCGCGCACAAACTCAACCTGACCGGTCCGGCCATCAGCATGAACACGGCGTGCTCCACGTCGCTGGTGGCCATCGCGCAGGCGTTCGATGCGTTGCGCGCGGGCCATTGCGACATGGCGCTGGCCGGCGGCTCGTCCATTACCTGCCCGTCGCGTAGCGGTTATGTCGCACAGGAAGGTTCGATGCTGTCGCCCGACGGCCATACGCGCAGCTTCGACGAGGATGCGCGAGGCACGGTATTCAGCGACGGCGCGGCAGTGGTCCTGCTCAAGCGCCTGTCCGATGCGTTGCGGGACGGCGATCCGGTTTATGCGGTGCTGCGCGGTGCGGCGATCAATAACGACGGCGGGCTCAAGGCGAGCTTCACCGCACCGAGCAGCGCGGGCCAGGCAGCGGTCATTGCCGCGGCGCTGGATGTCGCGGGCGTCGAAGCCCGCTCGATTTCCTACGTCGAAACCCATGGCACCGCGACCCCGCTCGGCGATCCCATCGAAATCGAAGGGCTTATCAAGGCATTCCGGCGCGAAACCGACGACCTGGGTTTCTGCGCCATCGGGTCGGTAAAGAGCAACGTCGGCCATCTGGTCATGGCTGCCGGCGCGACGGGCGTCATCAAGACCGCGCTCTCGCTCGCCGAACGCCAGTTGCCGCCATCGCTGCATTTCCGTGTTGCCAATCCGAAACTCGGTCTCGATCGCTCGCCCTTCGTCGTCAACGCCACGTTGCGGCCCTGGGAACACGGCGACGGTCCGCGTCGCGCGGGCGTCAGTTCGTTCGGCGTCGGCGGTACCAACGCGCACGTGGTCATGGAAGAAGCGCCGCCTCGCGAGCCGTCCGATGCAGCGCAAGGCTCCCAACTATTACTGATATCCGCACGCAGCGAAGCGGCCGTCGGGAAAGCATGGGCCGCGCTGGGAGCCCATCTGGCCAGCGCACCGGAAGCCAATCTCGCCGATGTGGCCCTCACGCTGGCCACTGGCCGCAAGGCCTTCGCGCAGCGCAGCTGGATCGTTGCCAATGACATAACCGACGCTGTCCGCCGGCTGGCGGATACAAATACGGCGCCGCCGATCCGCGCCGCCCAGAGCAACGCGGCACCGATCGTATTCCTCTTCCCCGGGCAAGGTGCCCAATACCCCGGCATGGGGCGCGAACTGTATGCGAGCGAACCCGCCTTCCGCGACGCGCTCGACGCGTGCGTCGCCTGCCTGAACGACGAACTCGGTTTCGATCTGCGCGAGCGCATGTTCGCCGACGACGCCGATGCCTTGCGCGAAACCCGCCTCACGCAGCCAGCGACGTTCGCGCTCGAATACGCCACGGCGAAACTCTGGATGAGCATCGGCGTCCAGCCCGATGCCATGATCGGTCACAGTGTCGGCGAATTCGTCGCCGCCGTGCTGGCTGGTGTGATGTCGCTCGAAGACGGGGCGCGACTGGTCGCGCGGCGCGGCCGGTTGATGCAGGCGTTGCCTGCCGGATCGATGCTGTCGATACGGCTCGATGCCGATGCGCTCCTCGCGCGGCTGCCCGACGGCTTGTCGCTGGCCGCCCAGAACGCACCCACGGCATGCGTGGTTTCGGGCGAAACCGCCCGGGTCGACGCGTTCCGCAACGAACTCGAAGCCGCCGGCATCGCCTGCCGGATGCTGCATACGTCGCACGCTTTCCACTCGGCCATGATGGAACCGGCGCTTGCGCCATTCCGGGACAACGTAGCGGCGATCGTACTGAATGCCCCGGACATACCGATCGTATCCACGCTGACCGGTATGACCCTGACCGACAACGAGGCGATATCCGCCGATTACTGGACGCGCCATCTGCGCGGCACGGTACGTTTTTCCGGGGCGCTCGATACCCAGCTCGACGATGAAGGACGCATCTTCCTCGAAGTGGGACCGCGCGCGACGCTGAGCCTGCTCACCCGACAGCACACCCGTGCGCGTGGGCGGCTTGCGCTTGCGTCGCTGGCCGACTCGCCGGCGCTGGAACGCAGCGCCTGGCTCGACGCCATCGGTCAACTCTGGAGTGCCGGCGTCGATATCGACGTGACCGCGCTCGACCGTCGTGAACGTCGTTTCCGCGTGCGCCTGCCCACGTATCCATTCGAGCGTCGCCGGCACTGGATCGACGCTCCCACGCGCGTCGCCGGCAGCCCGGACGGTTCGAACGTCGTCGCGCTGCCGCTGCCCGCCACCACCCATTCCGTCCTTTCCGCCCCATCCCTGCCGGAGCCATCCATGGCCGCCCATTCTTCCGCCGCCAGCACCCGCTCGGTGCGCCTGGTCGCCGAACTGACCGCCTTGTTCGAAGACGTATCCGGCACCGAATTCGACGGCGCGTCGTCCGACGCGAATTTCGTCGAACTGGGACTCGACTCGCTCGCCCTGACCCAGGTGGCGTTGCAGCTGCAAAAGACCTACGCCCTGAAGATCACGTTCCGCGAACTGATGGAAGCGTGCTCGTCGTTCGGACGACTCGCCGCGCATATCGATCGCCTGTTGCCCCCGGAAGCGGAAGTCGTCGTCGCCGCACCAGTCGCCATGGTCGCTACGCCCGCCGCCGCAACCGTCGCTTCCATCGCACCCATCGCCGCCAACGGCAATCTCGTACAGGACGTCATCCAGCAGCAGATGCAGATCATGCAGCAGCAACTGGCGCTGCTCGCCGGAACACCGGCCAGCGTGCCAGTGCCTATGACGTCGGTGCCTGCCGCGGCGACACCCGTCGCCATGGCCGCTGTCCCGAACGCACCCGAGCCCGCGACCGACACCGAAGAAGTCGCATTGGCGCATACGACGTACGACGTAAAGAAAGCTTTCGGCGCCATCGCACGCATCCATTCGACGTCGACCGAGCTGACGACCCGGCAGCGCGCCCGCCTCGATGCCTTCATGAAGCGCTATATCGCGCGCACACGCCGCTCGAAGGAATACACCGAGGAACACCGTCCGCACCTGGCCGACCCGCGCGTGGTAAACGGCTTCCGTCCGCTGCTGAAGGAAATGATCTACCAGATCGTCGTCGAGCGTTCGCGCGGATCGAAAGTCTGGGACCTGGATGGCAACGAATACGTCGACGCGCTGAACGGCTTCGGCATGAACCTGTTCGGCTGGCAGCCCGATTTCGTCATCGACGCGGTACGCCGTCAGCTTGAACTCGGCTACGAAATCGGCCCGCAGCATCCGCTGGCCGGCATAGTAGCCCGGCAGATATGCGACCTGACCGGCTTCGACCGGGCGGCATTGTGCAATACCGGTTCCGAAGCGGTGATGGGCACGGTACGCATCGCACGTACCGTGACCGGCCGCGACACGCTGGTGATCTTCACCGGTTCCTATCACGGTATCTTCGACGAAGTGATCGTCCGCGGCACGAAGAAGCTCCGTTCGGTGCCGGCCGCACCGGGCATCCTGCGCAACACGTCCGAACATGTGCTGGTCCTCGATTACGGCACGCCCGAATCGCTGGCCATCATCCGCGAGCGCGCCTCCACCATCGCCGCCGTGCTGGTCGAACCGGTGCAAAGTCGCCGGCCTGATTTCCAGCCACGCGAATTCCTGCAGGAACTGCGCGCGATTACGGAAGATGCCGGCGCGCTGCTGATCTTCGACGAAGTGGTGACCGGCTTCCGTACCCATCCGCGCGGCGCGCAGGCGATGCTCGGTATCGATGCGGATCTGGCGTCGTACGGCAAGGTCGTGGGCGGCGGTTTTCCCATTGGCGTCATCGCCGGAAAACGGCGTTTCATGGACGCGCTGGATGGCGGTCACTGGCAGTTCGGCGACGATTCCATTCCCACCGTCGGCGTCACCTACTTCGCCGGCACGTTCGTGCGGCATCCGCTCGCGCTGGCTGCCGCGCATGCGGTGCTCGAACACCTCGCGACGGAAGGCGGTGCCTTGCAGGAAGGCCTTAACGCGCGGACAGCAAGCTTCGTCGACGAGTTGAACATGTTCTGCACCGGTGTCGGCGCGCCGATCAAGGTCGTGCATTACACCTCCGTATGGAAGACCAGCTTCCTCGAAGATCATCCCCTGCAGGACTTGCTGTTCGCGATGATGCGCAGCCGCGGCATCCACATCCTGGACAACTTCCCCTGCTTCTTCACCACGGCACACAGCGAGGCGGACTTTGCCGCCATCGCCAAAGCCTTCAAGGATGCCGTACTCGAATTGCAGGAAGCCGAATTCCTGCCACGACGCCGGATCGACGCGCGTGCGCTCGATGCCGACAACCCGCCGGTCGCGGGAGCGCGCCTCGGGCGCGATGTCGACGGAAACCCGGCGTGGTTCGTTCCCAACCCCGATATCCCGGGCAAATTCATGAGGGTCAGCGCATGAGTCCGAACGACGTAATGGCGGCCGGTCTGGCCGTCGACTACGACCCCTTCGCCGACGCGTCGCTCGCGCGCGTCGTTCCCACGACCGCGCCCCAGCGCGAGATCTGGCTGGCATCGACACTGTCGTGCGAGGCCTCGCTCTCGTACAACGAATCGGTATCGCTGCATCTGGCCGGCTCGCTCGACGTCCCCGCACTACTTGCCGCGCTGCAAGGCCTGCTCGACCGCCATGAAGCGCTTCGCGCGACGATCGGCGCCGATGGCGAGGAGCTGTGCATCGCGACTCAGCGCGACCTGCCCTGCCCGTTGACCGATCTTTCGGGGACGAACCTGGCCGCTCGCGAGGCAGCGATCGCCACGGCACTCGACCAGGCGGTCACGACGCCGTTCGATCTCGAACACGGTCCGCTGGTGCGGGCCGAACTGCTGTGCCTTGGGTCGACCGATCACCTGCTTATCTTCACCGCGCATCACATCGTATGCGACGGCTGGTCGTTCGGTGTGCTGATAAACGATCTGGCCACGATGTATGGCGAACGCGTCGCGGACGGCTTCGCCCCGGCGCCCGCCGATTCGTTCGCCGGGTTCGCGCTGGAAGAAGCCGCGCGACAGATGACCGACGATGCGTACGACGCCGAAAGGTACTGGGTGGGCCAGTTCTCGGGACAAACTCCCGTCCTCGACCTGCCGACCGACCGCACCCGTCCGCGCCACCGCACGTTCGCTTCGCACCGCGAAGACCGGATGCTCGACCCGACCCTGGTAGCGGGCATCAAGCGCATGGGCGCGAAACACGGTGCAAGCCTGTATGCGACGTTGCTTGCCGGATTCTCCGTACTGCTGGAACGCCTGACCGGACAGCAGGACCTGGTGATCGGCATTCCCTGCGCGGGTCAGGCCGAAGGCGGCCACGACGCTCTTGTCGGCCATTGCGTGAACGTGCTGCCGCTGCGTACAACCGTCGATCCGGAGCGTTCGTTCAGCGAAACGATCGAACAGGTCCGGGGCGGGCTCCTCAATGCTTTCGATCATCAGCAATACACGATAGGCAGCCTGCTCGCGCGTCTGTCCCTGCCCCGCGACCCGGGCCGCCTGCCCCTGGTCAGCGTCCTGTTCAATCTCGATCAGGCGCTGGACGAATCGACGGTCGCATTCGCCGATCTCAGCTTCACGTTCTCGGCCAACGCGCGCCGCTATGAGAACTTCGAACTGTTCGTCAACGCCGTGCAGGTCGACGGCGGTATCCGTCTGGAATGCCAGTACAACCGCGACCTGTTCCGCGCACCCACGATCGCCGCGTGGCTGGACGCCTATGAAGCCCTCCTGCGTGCGGCCATCGCCGCTCCGGATAGCGCCACGCGCTCGCTCGGCATGATGTCGGAAACCGCATGCGAAGCGCTGGCTGGCCTTCAACCCGCGCCGACACCGTTCCCGGCCGATCGGCTGGCCCACGAGTATTTCGAGGCACAGACCGACCGCGCGCCCGCGCGCGCAGCCGTACGGCACGGTTCCGAACGGCTGAACTATGCCGACCTGGAGCAGCTCGCGAACCGGATCGCCCATGGCCTGCGCGTGCGCGGCGTGGGTCGTGGCTCGCTCGTCGGACTGTCGCTACCGCGCGGTGCCGACATGGTCGCCGCTGTACTCGGCGTCCTGAAAGCGGGCGCCGGCTACGTACCGCTGGACCCGTCGTTCCCCCCCGAACGTCTGGCCTTTATGGTGGAAGACGCCGCGCTCGCCGCGCTGATCGTCGACGACGAGGCGCCGACGGCGTTTCCGTTCCCCACCCGGGCCATCCTTTCCTTGACCCGCGATCGGGTCGAGATCGAATCCTTGCCGACGACCCGCCTGCCACACGACGGCATGAGGGCAACGCCCGAGTCGGTCGCCTACCTGATCTTTACTTCGGGTTCGACCGGCAGACCGAAAGGCGTGCGCGTGCCGCACCGGGCCACGTCCAACTTTCTTACCAGCATGCAACGCGTACCGGGCATCGCCGAAGACGACCGGTTGGTCGCCGTCACGACGCTATCGTTCGATATCGCATTCATGGAACTGATGTTGCCACTGTGCGCCGGCGCCGAAATCGTCATCGCCGACCATGACGATGTCCGCGACGGCACGGCGCTGCGCCATCTGGTGGAACGCAGCAACGCCACGATGATGCAGGCTACGCCCGCCGGCTGGCGCATCCTGGTCGAATCGGGCTGGGCGGGACATGCGAACTTCCGCGCCATCTCCGGCGGCGAACCGCTGCCGCTCGATCTGGCCGAAGCGCTGCTCGAACGTTGCGGCGAGGTATGGAACGGATACGGCCCCACCGAGACCACCGTCTATTCCACCTACTGGAGAGTGACGGCGCCTCGCGAAGGCATCTACATCGGCAAGCCGATCGCCAACACCACCGTACACATCCTCGACGAGGCCGGTTCGGCCTGCCCGCTGGGCGTTCCGGGCGAGATCTATATCGGCGGCGCCGGCGTTTCGCTCGGCTATCTCGATCGCCCCGAACTCGACGTCGAACGATTCCTGCACGATCCGTTCGCCGGCGATCCGGATGCACGCATGTATCGCACCGGCGACCGTGGCCGCTGGCTGGCCAATGGATTACTGGAACACCTGGGCCGTCTCGACTTCCAGGTCAAAGTGCGTGGTTATCGCATCGAACTGGGCGAGATCGAATCCGTGCTTGCCGATCTTCCCGACGTCGCCCGAGCTGTCGTGGTCGCTCGCGAAGATCGTCCGGGCGACGTGCGACTGGTCGCCTATGTGGTCGCCAGCGAAGGGGCCTTGTTCGACGAAAGTGTCCTGCGTACCGAACTGAAAACGCGGCTGCCCGATTACATGCTGCCGCAGCACCTGATGCAGCTGCCTGCGATTCCGCTGCTGCCGAACGGCAAGACCGAGCGCAAATCGCTGCCCGCACCGCCTGTGCAGTCCGTCGCCGCGAACGCCGAACGGACCGCGCCGCGCAACGATGACGAACGCCGGGTCGCCTCGGCGATGGAAACCGTGCTCGCGTTGCCGGACCTGGATGTGCGGGACAACTTCTTCGCGCTCGGCGGTCATTCGCTGCTCGCGGCGCAGCTGACCGCCCGCCTCAATCGCGAATTCGGCGTCACGCTTTCTTTCCGCACACTCTTCGACGCACCCACCATCGCGGAACTCGCCGCCGCTATTGCCCTGCTGAAGATCGGCGGCGCGCAGGAAACCCCGCCGATCCTGCGTCGTCCCCATCAGGATCAGGCACCGACCTCGCTGATGCAGGCCCGCCTGTTCGCTCTGGAAGAAATGCAGCCCGGCCGCGTCACCTATAACGCGCCATCGGCCCATCGCCTGAGAGGGGCGCTCGACGAAGATGCGTTCGACCGGGCCTTTGCGGCTCTGGTGTCGCGGCAACCGATCATGCGTACGGCGTTCCGGCGCAAGGGCGAGGATATCGAGCAAGTGGTCGAACCCTTGCTCGCCACGGCGCTGTTCCCTGCCGAAGACCTCTCGGCGCTCGCACCACACGAGCGCGAACGGACGCTGATGAAGCGCTTGCAGGAACTGACCGACACGCCGTTCGACCTGACCCGGGCGCCGCTGTTCAGTGCGCGGATGTTCCGTCTGTCGGACGACGATCATGCGTTCTTCTTCATGCCCCATCACATCGTCTGGGACGGCTGGTCGTTCGACATCCTGTATGCCGAACTGTCCGCACTGTACCGCGCGTTCGCGCAGAACCTGCCGTCGCCGTTGCCGCCGCTTCCCGTCACCTACGGCGACTTCGCCGTATGGCACGCCGAATGGTTGCAAGGTCCCCAGTTCCAGGATCAGTTGAGCTTCTGGCGCGAGCGCCTGGCCAGCTGCGGCAGCGTACGCGCGCTGCCCAGCGATATGCCGCGCCGCCCGGGCATGTCCGGCAAGGGCGCGACCGAATGGATCCGCGTTTCGAAAGAGCTGACGGAACTGATGCACGAAGTGGCCCGCACCGCCGACGCCACGCTCAACATGACGCTGCTTGCCCTCTACTACATATTGCTGAGCGGCGTCGCGCGGCAGGACGATCTGGTGATCGGTACGCCCGTGCGCGGCCGCAACCAGACCGAAATCGAATCTGTCATGGGCTATTTCAACAATCTCCTGCCGCTGCATGTGACCGTCGATCCGGACATGTCGTTCGTCGACTTCGTCCACTACGTCAAACGGACCGCGCTCGAAGGCTTCGGTCATCCGGACGTGCCGATGGAGTATCTGCAACGCGAACTGAAAGTGCATCATGGCAGCGGCACGGTGTTGTACCAGGCACTGTTCTCTTTCCAGGACGCACGCCAGCGCATCGTCGACTGGGGCGGTCTGAACCACGAACAGATCCTGCTGTTCCAAAGCGGCGCCACCGAAGATCTCGGACTGTGGTTCCTCGAAAACACCCGGGGTATGGTCGGTGGCGTCACCTATAACGCCGATATTCTCCGCGCCGAAACCGCGGCGGCGATGCGCGACCGTTACCTGTCGATGCTGGCCAGCGTGGGACGCGATCCGGCCCAGAGCGTGGCCTCGCTGCGCGAACTGGCCGATGGCGTCATGCGTCCCATGGAGGTCCGGACGCCCGTGGCCGACCTGACGATGGCGACCTCGGCACGCAGTGCCGCGCGCACGCCCTCGGAAGCCCTGCTCGCGAAACTGTGGGAAGAACTGCTCGACGTCTGCGACGTCCATCCAGGCGACAACTTCTTCGACCTGGGCGGTCATTCGCTGATGGCGGTGGATATGGCCGGACGCGTCCGCCAGGCCACCGGCGTGCAGCTGAACCTGCTGGACATAGCCAACGGCACGCTCGGAACGCTCGCCGCGGAACTGGCGAAGGCGGGCGAACAAGTGGCACGCAAGCCGACGTCGGGCTTGCGCAAACTCTTCGGCTGGCGATAGACATGAACCGTATCGGTCCGGGGGGAACCGAATGACATTCCTGGCCTATATGGCATGCTGGGGTTGCGTGGCGCTGCTCGTCCACGTCTTCGTGGGATATCCCGCCATGATGTGGGCGCTGGCGAAGGTATCGCCACGGCCCGTGCGGCGCGAGCCGATTACGCCCAGCGTGACCGTCGTCATCGCCGTGCACGACGGCGGGCGCCAGATACGCGCGAAGCTCGCCAATCTGCGCGCGCTCGACTATCCCGCCGAACTGATCGACATCGTCATTTCCTGCGACGGCTGCCGGGATGCCACCGCCGCGCTTGCGCGTACCTGCGGCGATCCCCGTGTGCGCGTGCTGGACAACCCCGCACGTCGTGGCAAGGCCGCCTGCCTCAACGACGCCGTGGCGATCGCGCATGGCGACGTGCTGCTCTTCACCGATCTTCGCCAGAAGCTGTCCCCCGGTGCGCTGCGCGAACTGGTCGCGAACCTGGCCGATCCCACGGTCGGTGCCGTCAGCGGCGAGCTGCACATGGAAGATGTACTGACTGGATTCGCACAGGGTGTCGACGCGTACTGGCGCTACGAAAAAATCATCCGGCAGGCGGAAAGCCAGTCCGGCTCCACCGTGGGCGTGAGCGGTGCGCTGTATGCGATGCGGCGCGAGCTTTACAGTCCGCTGCCCGCGGGCACGGTACTCGACGACGTACTCGTTCCCATGCGCGTGGCCGCGGCGGGGCAACGCGTGATTTTCGAGCCGCGCGCGCTCGCATGGGACAAGCCTTCGCAGCATCCCGACGCCGAACGCAAACGGAAGGTCCGGACGCTGGCGGGCAACTACCAGCTGGTGCAGCTTGCGCCGTGGCTGATCTGGCCCGCGAACAATCCGCTGTGGTTCCGCTTCGTCAGCCACAAGCTGCTGCGTCTGCTGGCACCGTGGATGCTCGTCGTCCTCACGCTGTCGAGCGCCGCGCTGGCGACGCGCCACGCGGTCTATGCACTGATGTTCTTCGGCATCGTATGTGCCGCCGGGCTGGTACTCGCCGGACGTCTGCGTCCCCGTCTCGCCCGCTGGCTGCCGGTACGGCTGGCCGTAGCGTTCTATTACCTCAACCTGTTCGCCGCGCAGGCGCTCCTCGCCTTCGCCCGCAACCGAGGACTGCATTTATGGTGAACCCGTCGACCAGCGATGGACGCGCTTCAGGTATCCGGGGTCGCCTCGGCGAGCTGTGCTATTCCAGCGGCCTGCTGCATTCCCTGCAGCGCGCGCGTGCATGGTGGCACAAGGACCTGCGCATCCTGGCCTATCACCGCATCATGGATTTCCCGGACCCGGAGACCTACGACTTCGACCTGGAACTGATCAGCACGTCGCCCGAACGCTTCTACGAACAGATGCGTCTGCTCAAGCGTCGGTTCCGTCCGACGCGGCTGACCGATGTCGCCGAAGCCATCGCGGCGGGCGAAACGCTGCCGCCCGATACCGTCGTGGTTACGTTCGACGACGGCTACGACGACAACTACCGCATCGCCTATCCGATCCTTTGCGACCTTGGCATTCCCGCGACGTTCTTCGTATCCACCGCCCATATCGATACCGGTCGGCCGTTCCTCTACGACTGGCTGGTCCACATGATCCTCACGACGGGCGCACCATCGTTCGTATTGCCCGAACTCAATATCGATCTGCCGATGCCGGCCGCCCGCGCCGATCGTCGCGCACTGGCCGGTCGCGTCCTGCTGGCGATGAAGGACATCGGTGCACTGGAACAGTCCGCGATGATCGCGCGCCTGGAACGCGACTGGCGCATGCCGTGCGACGACGCGCCCGCCCCGCCCGAGTGCAAGCCGATGACCTGGGACCAGCTTCGCGAAATGCATGCCGCGGGCTACGAGATCGGATCGCATGGCGTGCATCACCGCATGTTCGCGAAGCTTCCGTACGACGAGATGGTGCGGGAAATCCGCGAATCGAAAGCGACACTCGATCGCGAACTCGGCGATCGGGCGATCCTGATGTCCTATCCGGTCGGCGGCGACCGCGCGTTCAACGGACAGGTGATCGACGCCACCCGCGAAGCCGGCTTCGAACTGGCCTGCTCGTATATCTGCGGAACGAATCCCGATCCGTCCGCCAACCGTTACGCCCTCTACCGTCTGCCGGTCGAACGGAACATGGGACCGGGCTGGTTCGCCGCGATGCTCACGCTGCCCCGGTTGATGAGTTATCCGACCGTCCATCACGAAACGGGAAAGGATCCGGTGGCCGCATGTTCCCCCTGATTCTCACCTATCTGGTACTGACCATTATCCGGCCACAGGATTATCTGCCCGGCCTGGTCGGGGTGCCGGTGCTTCCGGCGGTGCTCGTGCTCGCATTCGTCGCATGGCTGGCTTCCGGCCAACGCACCTGGGCCGCGCCGCAGTTCGTCATCCTGCCGGTCTTCCTCGTCGTGCTGATGATTTCGCAGGTGACCAACGGCTGGACGGGCGGTGCGCTCGATGAGCTGATCAAGTTCGGCCCCACCGTGATCGCGTTCTGGATCTTCGCCACGGGATGCACCACGCGCCGGCATGTCGTCATAGGCATGGCGGTCTTCGTTCTGTGCGCAATGGTGCTGGCGATGCATGGCGTCGGCCAGGCCGCCGCGGGCGTCGGCTGGACCGGCGTCCCGCTGGGCGACGACGGTCGCATTCAGTACGTCGGCATCTTCAACGATCCCAACGACCTCGGACTGCTGTTCGCCGCGACCTTGCCCATGGCGTTCTACCTCAGCCGTCGCGGCGGCATGCTGGGTCGCCTGTTCTGGTTGTCCGGTGCACTGCTTCTGCTCTATGCCGTCTATCTCACCAATTCCCGTGGCGCGCTGCTGGCCGTACTCGTCGTCGCCGGCGGCTATGTCTGGTATCGGCGCGGCGTCGTGACCGCCGGCGTGCTCGGCGTCATCGGACTGACCTGTCTGAAAATTCTTTCGTCGCGCATGCAGGAACTGGATGTCGACGAGGAATCCGCGCTGGGACGCGTCGACGCGTGGTATTCGGGACTGCACATGTTCATGTCCCATCCCCTGTTCGGCGTGGGCGCGGGCAACTTTACCGAATACAACGAACTGACGGCGCACAACTCCTTTGTCCTGGTGCTCGCCGAAACGGGATTCATCGGTTTCATGCTCTGGCTCGCTTTCGTCGGCTACTGCTTCTGGATGATGCTGACCATACTGCGCTTCAAACCCCAGTTCGGCGACGACGAAGCCATGGCCGAAGAGTGGCGCAAGGAGCGCGCGATCGCGCTGACCCTGCTGCTCGTACTCTGCGGCCTGTTCGCCGCCGCGTTCTTCCTCAGCCGCAGCTACATGATCGTCCTGTACCTGCTGGCGGCCATGGTCGCCGGCTACTACACGGGTGCCCGCCAACGCTTCCCCCATCTCCCGGCGTTCGAACTGTCGCGGGGAGGCTGGCGCTGGGTGCCCGCCGCGATGGGTGGTGTGGCCGCGCTTTTCGTCCTGGTCTCGGTACTACTGAGGACGGCCGGATGAGCGCGTACGAAACGGCGTTCCGGCACCTGCTCTTTCCCGCCTACGAAGCGGGACTGCGCCGCCGGCACACGCTGGACTATCTACGGCAGTATTCCGACAACCAGTGGCTGGGGCCGGCGCGCATCGCGTCGCTGCAATGGGAGCGCCTGCGCCGCCTGCTGGAACATTGCGAGCGCGAGGTACCTTTCTACCGGCGCCGCTGGCGCGAACTGGGCATCGACGTCGCCGATATCCACAATCTGGACGACTATGCGGCACTACCGGTACTGACCAAGGCCGATATCCGCGAATACTTCGACGACCTGAAAGCCGAGTCGTGGCGCGACCGTCTTCTGTACAAAGCGACCGGCGGTTCGACCGGCGAACCGATGCGCTTCGGCTATACGCGCGAAAGCAACGACCGCCGCGTGGCGGTGATGTGGCGCGGTTACGAATGGGCCGGCGCACGCATGGGCCGGCGCACTCTGTTCCTGTGGGGCGGCGCGGTCGGCGAGCCGACGCGCGCGCATCGCATGAAGGATCGCCTGTACAACGCCGCGTTTTCCCGGCGCATGCTCAATACGTTCCATATGTCCGAATCGAACATGGCCGGATTCGCGGATCAGATCGACCGCTACCGTCCAAAGATCGTCGTCGGTTATGTCGGCCCGCTGGTGCGGCTGGCGCAATGGATGCTCGCCACGGGCCGGCGAACCTGGCAACCCGAGGGCGTCATCGGTGCGGCGGAAGCCATGCACGACTTCCAGCGGAAGATTATCGAGGAAGCCTTCGGCTGCCCGGCCTTCAACACGTACGGTTGCCGCGAATTCATGCTGATCGCCGCCGAATGCGACCACCACCAGGGCCTGCACGTGAACACCGACCATCTCGTCGTCGAGCTGGCGGCGTCGAACGGACCGGCGCCGGTCGGCCAGAGCGGCAACGTCGTCATCACCGACCTGTTTAACTACGGCATGCCCCTGCTCCGTTACGCGAACGGCGATATGGCGACCGCCTCCCCGCACTACTGCGAATGCGGACGCGGACTGCCGATGCTGGCGCATGTCGACGGTCGCGTGCTGGACACCATCCGTACGCCCGCGGGCCACGTACTGCCGGGCGAGTTCTTTCCGCACATGCTGAAGGACGTGCCGGGTGTGGAACGGTTCCAGCTGGTGCAGCGCCGCCTCGACCGGCTCGACCTGGCGATCGTGCGTGGACCGGCCTTCGACGACGCCTCGCTCGCGTATATCCATCGGGAAGTCGACAAAGTGCTGGGAAGCAGCGTAGAACTGCATTGTCACTTCCCGAGCGATATTCCATTGACGCCCAGCGGCAAGCTGCGCGTCACCGTATCCGAGCTCACGCCATGAATATCACGCATGTCGTCGAAAGCCTGGCTCGTGGCGGTCTGGAACGCATGGTGATCGAACTGGTCAAGCTCCAGCACCGTGAAGGGCACCGTTGCCAGGTGATCTGCCTGTTCGACGCCGGGTCGCTCGCCCACGAACTGGAAGAACTCGGCATACCCGTCACCGCATGCGGGAAGCAGGAAGGTATCGACATGCGGGCGCTCGGACGCGTACGCGAACTGGTTCGTGCGCATGGTACGCGCATCCTGCACACGCATAACGCCGTCGCGCACTATCAGGCGGTGCTGGCCACCTGCGGTCTTCGACTACGCGTCATCAACACACGTCACGGCATGGGCGGCAACCGGCGGGCGCGGCGGCGCGAGTGGTTCTACCGGCGCGCGCTGGTTCGCACGAACGCGGTGGTGGCGGTATGCGAAGCCGCGCGCAGCGACGCGGTGCGCCGTGGCATCGTGCCCCGGTCCAAGGCGCTCGTCGTGCCCAACGGCATCGACGTCGGGTCGTTCCCCACCACGACGACCGCGATGCGCGGGCGGCTCAAGCGCATTCTGCTGTTGCCCGATCATGCCCAGATCATCGGTACGGTCGGACGTCTGAACTGGGCCAAGGACCAGGTCAACCTGATCCGTGCTTTCCGTCACGTGCACGACCGTCGTCCCGACTCCGCCCTGGTGCTGATCGGCGACGGCGAACTGCGCGAGGAACTGGAGCAATACGCCATCGCCGAGGGGGTCGGGGACAGCGTGCATTTCCTCGGCGACCGCAACGATGTGCGCGAACTGCTGCAGGGACTGGACCTGTTCGTCCTGTCGTCGATCAGCGAAGGCTATTCGATGGCGCTGCTGGAAGCCTGCGCGACCGGCCTGCCCATTATCGCGACCGATGTCGGCGGTAATGGCGAAATCGTGTTCGACGGTCGCACGGGACACCTCGTGCCCGCACGCGACGCATGCGCCCTCGCCGAAGGCATGCTGGAACTGCTGCGCGACGAGCCGCAGGCACACCGCTTCGGCGTGGCAGCGCGCGACTGGGTCGAACGTCACGGCTCGCTCGCCGCCATGGCATCGCGCTACGGCGCGCTGTACGACGACTTGCCGTGCGACGGCCGGATCACCGGGAGCGCGGCGTGAAGATCCTCATCCTCACCAATCTCTTTCCCACCCCGTGGGACCCGTTACGCGGCGCGTTCAACCGCCAGCAGTTCGCCCTGCTAGGCCAGCGCCACGAGGTCGACGTCCTCACGGCGGTCGACTTCCGCGAGCGTATGGCCGGACGTCGCGGCGATATCGACGTGCCGGGTCTGCGCACGGGTCACTTCGTCTTCGTTTATCCACCGCGTATCGGACGGTCGCTGCATGCGCTGTGCTGGTTCGCGTCACTGATGTGGCAGCACGGACGTCGGCTGCGCACCGGGCACTACGACGCCTTGCTGGTCAGCTGGGCGTATCCGGACGGCGCCGCCGCAGGCTGGGTCGCGCGCCGGCTGGGCATTCCCTATGTCGTAAAGGTCCACGGCAGCGACCTCAACGTACAGGCCGAACATGCGTTGCGTCGCATGCAAATTCGTTCCGCGTTGCGAGGTGCGGGTGCCGTGGTCGCGGTGAGTCGCGCGCTCGGCGAGAAAGCCATCGCGCTCGGTTGCTCTCCCGATCGCGTGCATGTCGTTTACAACGGCATCGACAATGCATTGTTTTCGCCGGGATCGCGTAGCGGCGCACGCGAGCGCGTCGGTCTTCCCGCGTCCGTGCCTGTCGTCCTTTACGTGGGCAACCTCAAGGCAAGCAAGGGTTGCATCGACCTGATGAACGCGTTTCCCGCCGTACTCGCCCTTCATCCCGACACCCGGCTGGTCTTCGTGGGAACCGGTCCTTGCCGGGAGGCACTGCTCGCGCGTGCGAGCGCACTCGGCTGCACCGCGAACGTCGAACTGCGCGGTGCGTTTCCGCATCCTGCCCTGGGCGACTGGTTCCGTGCGGCCACCGTGCTATGCCTGCCAAGCCATAACGAAGGCGTACCCAATGTCGTCCTGGAAGCCATGGCCTGCGGCACACCGGTCGTCGCGACCCGGGTAGGCGGCATTCCGGAAGTCTTACCCGACTACGCCGGCACGCTCGTACCGGTGAACGACGTTACCGCACTCGGCCACGCGCTGAACGAAGCGCTCGGTCATCGCTTCGACTACCCACGCATCGCCGCGCATGCGTCGATGTTCCGTTGGGACGACAACGTGGATGCGCTGGAGCGCATCCTCCACCACGTCGCCGCCGCGGCCTCCCTCCCGATCGGTGTATCCGCATGAAATGGAAGCCTGAGAAGCAGCAACTATTGGGCTTGTTGCCGGATGCGCTGGTGCTGACGCGCGGTGCGCGCGACGACGGCGCCCGGTACCTGAGTTTCGACGACGGTCCCGATCCCGAGTTCACCCCGCCCCTGCTGGACCTGCTTGCCCGTCACGGTGTCCAGGCAAGTTTCTTTCTCGTCGGCGAGAAGATCGAAAAACACCCGGATATCGTCGAGCGCATCGTCGCGGAGGGCCACATGCTGGGCAATCATTCCTATAGCCACTGGTCTTTCGGGAATATGACGCTGAAGAAACAGCTGACGGAAGTCCACAAAACCGACGCGCTGCTTCGCCACTTCGACCGTCGTCCCCACCACCGCATGCGCCCGCCCCACGGCTACGTCGGCACGCAGCTGATGCTTTACTTCGCCGTGCACAGGCGCAGCTTCGTGTACTGGTCCTACGACAGCCTCGACTACCGGACGGATATGTCCCCCGAAGCGCTGGTGACCCGTCTGCGCGATCGTCCACCCGCAGCGGGAGACATCGTCCTGATGCACGACGACAGCATGCGCGCCACCGATGCGCTCGCGACGATGCTGCCCGAATGGCTCGATCAGGGTTACGCGTTCCGCGCCGTGCCGGCGGAGGCCGCATGAACATCGTCTATCACCATCGCACGCGCGGGCGGCATGTCGAAGGCGTGCACATCCGCGGCATCGTGAACGCGCTGCGCGAACTCGGCCACGAGGTATCCGTGGTGTCCTTTCCCGGCGCCGATCCGGAACACGAGTCACCGCCGGCGCAGGCGACGGCGAAACGCGGCCGTCTCGCATCGGCCGTGTCCCGATTGCCCGGCGTGCTGTTCGAGTTTATGGAACTGGCCTACAACCTGGTGACCTTCGTCCGTCTTGGTCTGACCATAAGCCGGCGGCGCCCCGATCTGATCTACGAGCGCTACTCGCTGTTCCTGTTCGCCACCGTCTGGCTGGCCCGCGAACGGAATATCCCGCTGGTGCTGGAAATCAACGACTCGGCACTGGTCCAGCGGGTGCGTCCCCTGAAACTGAGGAAGTTGGCCAGGCGCATGGAAGCGTGGTGCCTGCGCAACGCGACGGGGCTGGTATTCATTTCGACCTATTTCCGCGACGAAGCGCAAAAGGCCTATGGCGATATCGCGCCGTCCGTCATTTCGCCCAATGCGGTCGACCTTGCGACCTTCGATCCGGCACGGTTCGACCGCAAACGCCTGCGCGTCGAACGCGGCCTGGCCTATCGCATCGTCTGCGGCCATATCGGCGTATTCGCCCACTGGCACGGCGTGGATGGCTTCGTCGAAGCCATCGCCGCGCGACTGGCCGAGGTGCCGGAGCTGGCGCTGGTCTTTGTCGGCGACGGTGTCACGTTGCCGGCGGTCCGCGCCCTGGTCGCCGAACGCGGGCTTTCCGATCGCGTACTGCTGCCCGGCCGCGTCGGGCACGACGACATCGCCAGCTGGATTGCCTGTATGGACTATGCGGTGCTGCCGAACTCGAATCACTACGGATCGCCCATGAAGCTGTTCGAGTTCATGGGCATGGGCGTTCCCGTCGTCGCCCCGGACTACGCGCCGGTCGCGGAAGTCATCGACAACGACCGCACCGGCTGGCTCTTCCCGCGCGGCGAAATCGCCGCCTGTGTCGAACGTGTGCTGGAACTCGCGCTGTGCGCGGAAGACCGTCGCCGTATCGGTGGCGCCGCCCGCGAATACATCCAGCGCGAGCGTCAGTGGAGCAACAACGCCCGGCAACTCCTGAGTCTGGTTCCGGCAGAGACAGCCTCCTGATGGCGGTCCTCGCGCCGATCGTGCTGGTTCTCGTCCTCGCCGGCATAGCCGCCGTGGCGTATGCGATCCGTGCCCGCAACATGCAGACGTGGCTGTGGGGATACCTGACCCGGCGACGCCCTCGTGCCCCCGAGGGACCGATCCATGTGATGTTCTGCTTCGTCGACCACTTCGAGCCCGCCTGGGGGAAAGTGGACCTGTCGACCCAGCGCGCCCGTGTCGACCGCTGGTGCGCCGACTACCGGCGGCTGGCCGACCGGCACCGCGACGCCGACGGACGGCCACCGCAGCACACGTTCTTCTATCCCGAAGAGGAATACCTCGACGAACACCTGACCAAGCTCGCGGCGTTGTGCGCGGAAGGGTATGGCGAAATCGAAATCCATCTGCACCACGACAACGACACGCCCGAAAACTTCCGCACCACGATCGACCGCTTCAATCGCCTGCTGCACGAGCGCCATGGCGCGTTGCCGGTCGACCCGGAAACCGGACAGCTACGCTTCGGTTTCATCCATGGAAACTGGAGCCTCGACAATTCCCGCGCCGACGGTCGCTGGTGCGGCATCAACAACGAACTGATCCTTCTGCGCGAGCTGGGCTGCTACGCGGACTTTACGCTGCCCTCGGCACCCAGCGACACCCAGACGTCGACCAGCAACGCGATCTACTACGCCACCGACGATCCGCATCGCTGCAAATCGCACGATAAGGGCGTACCCGTCCGCGTGGGCGGCAACGCCAGCGGCGATCTGATGATCGTGCAAGGTCCGCTTGGCCTGAACTGGCGCGAACGTCGCATGGGGATCGTTCCCCGGATCGAAAATTCGGATGTGCGCAAGGCGTGTCCGCCCACGCCCGCGCGCGTGGATGCCTGGGTCGACACCGGCATCCATGTCGAGGGCCGCCCGGAGTGGATATTCATCAAGGTCCACACGCATGGCACGCAGGAACGCGACATGGACACGCTGCTCGGCGATGCGGCCCATGCCATGCACGATCACCTCGAACGCGCCTATAACGACGGCGAACGCTACGTCCTGCACTACGTCACGTCGCGAGAGATGTACAACATCGTCAAGGCCGCCGAAGCCGGAGAAACCGGAAACCCGGATGCCTGGCGCGACTACGCCCTGCCGCCGCCACCCAATCGCTCGTCATGAGCGTGCCGCGCACCGTCCTGATCTGCCATGCCAGCGATGCCTTCGATCGCGAAGGGCTCGCCGCGTGGCTGGCGTCGTTCACCGAACTGGCGGGCATTGTCGTTATCGAGGAAACGCGCGCGCAGCGACGCGCTCGCGTGAAGCGCGAATTCAAGCGTGTGGGATGGATCAGATTCGGCGATGTCGTTGCCATGAGAATCTACCAACGCCTCGTACTGGCCCGTCGCGACCGGCAATGGGCCCGAGGGGCATGGCAGGTAATGAAAGACCGCTATGGCAGCGCGCCGGATGTTCCGACGGTGACAGTCGCAAGCATCAACGATGACGATGCCATCGCCTTCATGCGGTCCGCGGCACCCGACATCGTCATTGCCCGCTGCAAGCAGTTGATGAAACGAAAGGCAATCGGTCTGGCGCGTATCGGATGCTTCGTGATGCATCCTGGTATCTGTCCGGAGTATCGCAATGCACATGGCTGCTTCTGGGCATTGGCCGAACGCGACCTGGACAAGGTCGGCATGACGCTGCTGAAGATCGACGCAGGCGTCGATACCGGTCCGGTTTATGGTCATTACAGTGTCGATTTCGACGAACGGAACGAATCGCACGCCGTGATCCAGTACCGCGCCGTTCTCGACAATCTGGACGACGTCGCCGAACGGCTGATCGATATCGCCAACGGAAGCGCCATTCCCATCGATACGCGGTCGCGCGCGAGCGCGGTCTGGGGCCAGCCGTGGCTGACGCGTTACCTGCGCTGGAAACGCGCCGCACGGATGCTTACCCCATGAATCGCGCCACGCTCATGTACCACGACATCGTGGCGCCCGGAGACTGCGACGGCAGCGGCTTCCCCGGCGCATCGGCTGCTCACTACAAGCTCGACATCGACGCATTCGCCGTGCACCTGCGCGAACTGTCTACGGCAGGCATGGCCTTTGGCTCCGTTCGCACCGGGTCCCCTCATCTGCTGACATTCGACGACGGAGGAAGCAGTGCGACGCAAATCGGGCAGATGCTGGACGAACGCGGCATGACGGGCCATTTTTTCGTTACGACGGGCCGCATCGGCACGCATGGTTTCCTGGATGCATCGACCATTCGCACGTTGCATGCGCATGGCCACGTCGTCGGAAGCCATTCCCACACGCATCCCGCAGAGATATCGCGTCTTGCGCCCGCGACGCTGGCACGGGAATGGTCCGATAGTATCGACCGGCTGGAACAGATTCTCGGGCAACCCGTCGATACGGCCTCCATTCCCGGCGGATTCTATTCGCTGGATGTAGCCCGCGCCGCCGCGCATGCCGGCGTGCGTTATCTCTTCACGTCCGAACCGACGACCCGGACGCATGTCGTCGATGGCTGCGCAATCCTCGGACGTTATGCCGTACTGCGCGACACGTCCGCACGGCATGCCCTCGCGCTTGTCGTCGGCACGGATATCCGGCGCGAACGTCAATGGCTCGCATGGAATGCGAAGAAACCGCTGAAACGATGGGCACGCCCCGTGTACCGTTTCATGCGTCACGCATTGCTCGAACGCACCCGGTAGGCTGCGCGCCTACAACCGAAGTCATATTGCAATGCTTCGCCGCTCGGCAGAAATTTGACCGCACGGGCACTTTTCGCTCAGGCCACATCCGGCCGGCAATCGCGCACGCCATGGAAATCCCTTAACGCACCTCCTGCCGTATCGACGTTGTGTCGATGCGTAGGTGAAGTGCGGCCTCGCCACCGTTCAACGTGCGTCGGAACGAAACCAGAGGACGAGAAGATGCTGTCATCACGCTCCAAGAACCGCTTATCGTCACCCTCCGGAACCCCGATGCCGATCGACGCGGCCGCTACGGATATCGCTCCGCTTGCCTTACCCGTCCCCCGGATTCCAAGCATCGAAGCGCACGGCGGCATCAATCTGACCGACCTGGCCAATCCGACGATTGCCCTGCTGATCGGCCCGTATCAGTCATTCGACGTCGGCGACACGCTGGAAGTCCTCTGGGACGATCCGCCGGTATCGATCGGGACAGCCACTATCGAAGGCCACACCACCTTCGCGACCGTACCGATGACCAGCGCTGACATCCGGCGCGCAGGATCCGGCAACAAGAAGTGTCTGTACAACTTCTACCGTGCACGCCTTCCGGACCAGCCACTTCCTTCGCCGGAAATTTTCATCACTGTGAAGGTCGACGCACCGGGCAATCCGGAACTGGGCGGCTCGGACGTGAACCCCAGGCTCCTGGCACCGCAGGTCATTCCGGCAACGATCGACATGGCCCAGGCGGCAGCCGGCGTCGATGTCATTGTGCCGCCCTGGCCCAACATGGCCGTCGGGGACAAGCTGACCATCTTCTGGAGCGACAAGGTGAAGGTTGCCGTCGATCCCGCGGCACTGGTCGTCGGACAGCCCACCACCGTACACATTACGGAAGCGACGATCATCGAAGGTCTCGATAATCCCGCCCTGCCGGTCTACTACGACATCTTCGATATCGTCGACAACTGGTCGGAGTATTCGCTGGAGACGCCGGTCAACGTCTCCGCCAGTACCCGGCTTTTCGACCCGCCGTATCTCGCCGAAGCGCCGACCGGCGCCCTCAATGTTCCGGATCTCGGCGGACGACCGGGCACGGCCGTCGTTTATGTCAAGCAGACGGGTATCGTCGCCGGCGATACCGTGACGCTGTTCTGGAACGGACTGACCAGTGGCGGTGTCCCCACGCCGTTTCCCGTCCCGCCGCAGATCGTCGGCGCCACACCGACGCTGAACTTCGCGATTCCCAATGCCACGCTCGCCGCACTCGCCCAGGGCAGCGCCACCTTTTTCTACAAGGTCGAAGGACCGGGTGCCGTGCTCAAGGGCACATCGGGCATTGCCAGCCTGACTATTACCGGTCCGGTAGCGGGACAGTTGCGCCTTCCCATCGGCCCCTTCTGGCCAGCCATGGATATCGCCGGCAGGGTGGTCGTCGCAAGACTGACCGAGCCCTCGGTCGTCGTGATTCATACCGACGCGGACCAGCCCGCCTGGTCCGAATACCGGGCATGGCTGAAGTGTACGGGAGCTGCGGGCCGCACCTTCGAATCGCCGAAGCAGGACGCGAGCCCGCTGGTTCCGGTCAACACCTATGTGACCAAGGCATTCATCCAGAACGAGCTTGCCCTCGGTAATCACCTCGTCACCCTGACCTTCGTCGTCGAGAAAAAGCTCGACGGAAGCGGACGCCAGGAATCGCCTGCGATCGTAGCAACGCTTGCCTGACAGGCCGCGATTGCTTTGCGGACATCATTCGCTACGCGCCACGTGCCTTGCACGACGACGCGCAGCTCTCCCGCCCGGGCCACGACACGTTGCCTGCCGGCACTACACATCGTACGAATCTAAAAGAGGATACGGATATGGCAACAACCCCCCGAGCCACCCCGACCGTGGCCGCTCCGGTCATTCCCGCGGCGGCCCTCGCACCACTTCCTCCCTCTGGTACAGCAGACGGCCTGCTCAAGAAAGATCAGGAGCTCATCGACCTGGTGCTCACGGTTGCCATCACAAGTGGAGCAAGGCGCGACCGGCTTCAGCTGCTCGTGGATGGTGTGCCTGTGGGTGCCGCTGTCGTTATCAACGCACAGGGAGACCAGACGGTTTCCCTTACGTGGGCAGCACCGCGTCCCGAGCGGTCCGTGAGCCTCACGGCCAGACTCACACCCTACGCCAGCCCGGGAAACGCCTACACCAGCCCCGTCACTCCGGCGGCCGTCGATCTCCACTATGCAGGATCGCCCGATACCCTGCCCCCGCCCGCGGGTGTTCCACAGGAGGTTATCGACGGTCTGACCTCAAGCTGGTTCAACGCCACGAGAACTCAGGTCGAGGGCCTTATCGGGGCCTATGGTGGCAGCGATCCCATGTCCTATCCGGCACCGGGCGATGTCTTCATCGTGTTCATCAATGGTGTCGAACAAACACGGTCCGTGACGGCCGCCGAAGCATCCAATGTGAGACGGGTCGTCGTCGCCTGGACCCAGGTTCAGCTAACGGCCGCTTCGGTCGCCGCGGCGCCGGCAAAGAGGCTTAACCTTCAATACAAAGTGCTGGATCGCGCCGGAAATCTCTCCCCTCTTTCGGCCGAGTTCTACATCACCTCCTTCCTCGCCGAAGATCCGGGCGTGCTGGCACCGCCAACAGCCGCCGAACAGGAAAACGACGGCGCCATCATCGACGCCGAAGCCCGCCTGGGCGTCCACGTAAATATTCCGGCCAATGCCAGCGTATTGCAGGGTCAGTACGTCGCAGTGGTATGGGACGGAAAGGAACTCGGAAAAGTTGCGGTCCCGACGACCAACACCGCATTCCCCATCACGGTCTCTGCCGCCGAGGTGTTCCTCCGTGGCAGCGGCACGTTCAACATTACCTACAAGCTCTACAGCAGCGACCAGACGACCTTCCTGGGCGAATCGGGCACATACCAGGTCATCGTCAACCTCGACGCCGCGGGTGGCGGCGACCCGGATCCCGACCCGGAGACCCCGTGGAACGAAAGACTCCAGCCCGCCATCATCAATGGCGACAGCAGCGCGGAAGCGGACAACATCATTTCGGACGCCGACAAGGCAACGGGCACCACGGGCGCCACGGTCATCGTCCCATGGTTCAACACCGATACGCCCGCTGTGGATGCCTTCAAGGCTGGCGACATCATCACGATCAGACTGGGTAACAACCCGACGGCGACCACCTATACCGTTCTGGCTACGGATGTCGCGGTGAAGGCCGATCTGATCCTGAAGGTCACCCCCGCCGATCTCACCTCGTTTGCATTGAGCCCTTCCGTCGTACTGACGTACGTCGTGGAACGAAAGCTCGCGGTTCCACCGGGCGCATCCAATTTCGCCACCAGCCCGGACCAGACGGTCACCGTCAAGAGCAACGCCGAACTTCCCGGTGGCGGCACGCTCAGTTCGCCCACGCTCACCCCCGTGGCATTCTACGACCCGTTCTATGACGAATGGGTCGTCGGCATCAACGAGATCACCAAGGGCAACGGTACCGACGTCGTATTCGAACACTACAAGAACAAGACTGTGGGCGACATCATCGAAATCAGGTTCTCGTCGAGAGACGACTACGACTCGCCCATAACCGACCCGGTCGTCGTCGGTTCCGACACACCTATCCCGCCCTATTCCGTACCGGCAGGTGAAGTGAACGGCAGCTCGACGCTGCACATCCCGGCGGCGAGCCTGCTCGCACTGAATGCTCCGGCTTACGGCGGTTATGGTACCGGTTACATTCTGTTCTCCATAACAAACGCCGCCGGAACCACGCCGGGCACCAACGAGGTCATAATGGCGATCGATACAAGGCCCGCATAGAAAAAGGGCACGATAGAAAGGACAAGGATGTCCGATACGGAACGGTCGGCACGCCCCAGCGGAGCGTGCCGGCCGCATAACGGGGTCAGAAGTTGAACCGGAGTCCCGCGGTCAACGACCAGGCGCGCACGCCGAAGCTGGCGAACTGGTGCTCGTAGTTGCCTTCCCCGTAGACCGACAGACGACGCGTCAGCTGGCTGGTGATGCCCGCACCGACACGATAGCCGGTACCCACCTTCCCCGAGAAGAACCCTTGCTGGGCTTTCCATTCGGTACTGGAGACATTGATATCCGTCTGTCCGCCCCACGTCTTATTCAGATCGAAACGCGCGTAGGGAACGAAGCGCGACGTTCCACCGTAGCTGAGCAATGCGCCAACACGTCCTACGGTCTGACTGGCTGTCCCTAGGTTCGCAAGCAAGCCGTCCACATCGTGGATATCGTCGAAAGACAATGACTGCCGCTTCAACTGCACCTGAGGTTCGATGGTCCAGTTTCTGCCGAGCCCGATGGCGTAACCGGTTTCCACCGACGCTATCCAGCCTTTTGCCCGGACGGTAGCTACGTCGCTTCCGCGAGCATCGGTCCCCACGTCGCCGCGATACCGCGAACCGGCCACAACGGCATCGACGAAGAATCCGTTGTCCGCCTGCCACGTCATCCATGCACCGATGCCGCTGCTGGTATAACGCGCATGGCTGTCGCCATCGGCCGCATGCGGCGTAATACGCGTGGTGCCATGATCCAGCGCCCAGCCGGCGCGAAACGTACCGGCATCCGACATCGTCGAAATCACGCTGCCGCCGAGTTGCAGTGCATTGATCTGTTGATCGAAGTCGTAACCGAAACTGCTGAAGCCGACGTTCGTCGTATAACTTTGCTGACTGCCGATGTAACGCGCGAACACTTCGCCGCTGGTACCGTCCGGCGTTGGCGTCCCGCGGATATCCCCGAGGCGCCGGTGCAAGGTGTCGACCATCAGGTTCCCGTACGAGAGCAACGCGGTCGGCGCGACGATATAGGAAGGCACCTGAGGCACGATCTCCGGACGGAAGATCGGCGGCGGGTCGGGACGAACAGGCGGTACGCACGTACCCGTTACCTCACAGGGTTCCGGATCGGGTCCCGGCGGCTCGACGGGGCCGCCACAGTCGGTCTGGCAAACGTACTTATTGGCCAGACGATAGTCCCAGTTGAGCGTGCCGCCCTCCAGAAGATTTTGCGCCGGATGCGTCTGGCCCGGACCGAACACGGCCAGTTCGTAGCGCCACGGGCCGACGGCCACATAGGTTCCCTTGATTGCGAAAGCGTCCGCTCGCGACGAGCCTCCTACCTGGACGAGCGATATGCCCTCGTTCGCCTCGATCTGGCCGGTCTGGTTCAGATCGGTCAGCGCACCGACGCCCGCAGGCTTAACGTCGATCAGCGTCGTGCCCGTGCTGGTCACGTTTCCCTCGATCAACAAACGATCGGTATGCTGATCGCTCAGCGCACCGCCGGCGTTGAGTTCGGTTTCCAGGCCAAGCGTACCGCCGTTGCCCGAAAAATCGTGCGCGACACGCAGCGTGCGATCGATACCGGGCACGAAATGAACGAGGCTGGTGTCGTTGAGGTCGAACGAGCCAAGCACGCGCGTGGAGTCCGCCAGGGTCAACGTCGAGCCGCCGCTCAGCGACACATTGCGCACGCCGTCCAGATGGCCGGTCCATTGGGCCTGGTTGCGCATGGTCAGGTCGGCGACGCTGGCGGCATCGGCAAACACATCCCCCGTCAATACGCTGTTATCCACGGTCAGATACGCCGTGCTGCCGTCGGCAACCTCAAGCAGACGACCATTACCGCCACTCAGCGACGAGCCATTGGCCACCGTGATGTTGGCCGTTATCACCGGAATATCCGGATCCTCGAAAATCTTGTTGACGAGGATCGCGGAACCGGTACTGCCTGTGACGCTCGAACGATCGATCAGGAGCGTCGCCGAATAGTCGATACCCTCGAAGGTGTCCGCAAAAATGCGCGCGCCATTCCGGTCGCCGGTGATCGTACTGCCATCGGTCACCCTCGTCGTTCCCCCGAGAAGGCTCAGACCCGTACCCGAAAGATCGCTACCGTCGTCGCGGCCCAAAAGCGTCGTGCGTGCAAGCGACAGGTCGGCACCCGCCACGACAAAGGCACCGCCGTTGCCCGCCAGAACGCTATCGGTAACGGTGACCCGCGACGTACTGTCCACGGCGTGCGCTCCACCCGCCGAAAGGTACAACGCGACGCCCTGTGCATCCATCGTCGTATGAGCCAAGCTGAGTACGCTGTCGCGCGCGTCGATGCCCGCGCCCAGGGGGGCGGAGATCGTACTGTCGGCGATACTCCCTGTGCTATCGAACAACCTGATGACGGGAAATCCCGAATGCGCCAGGTCGTTTCCATAGACCGTGGCGCCCGCCATGGTAAGCGTCGATGCATCGATCGTGACCTGGTGGGTCTGCCCTCCGGTCGACACATCGAGGACGCCTCCATTGATAACGTCATAAGACTCGGTCGGCGTGGCATCCGTTACGTTTTCAGTACGATTGTCGACCACGATCGGCGCGGTCTGGGCATGCAACGGCGGTATCGCCGCGTATGCAAGAACAACGGAGGAATACAGGAGTCCCCGCCGGAATGGTCCCGTTTTGTCCGTCCTGTCCGCTGAGGTGACGCGACGCTTCCCCATACCGACCTCCGCTTGTGCCAGCGGCCAGCCCGCCGGCCCCAGCATCGGCCAATGAAAAAACTATTCACATCGACCATCGGTTGTAGGCGCGTCTCAGAAGGTCATGCGAATACCGAGATTGGCCGACCATCCGCGCACGCCGAAGCGGCCGAACTGATGCTCGTAATTGCCTTCTCCGTAAAGCGAAAGCCGGCGCGTCAGCTGACTGGTGACACCCGCGCCGACGCGGTAGCCCGTACCGCCCTTGCCAGACTTGAAGGTATCGGAGGACTTCCATCCCTCGCTCGCCACATCGATACGACCGGTGCCACCAAAGAACGCATTCAGGTCGAGACGCATATATGGCGAAAATCGCGGATTGCCGTGATGCTTCAGCAGTGCGCCCGCCCGCGCCACGGTACGCGAGGTTCGTTCCACGCGCGTATCCAGTCCATCCACATCGCGGATGTCGTCGAAGCTCAACGTCTGCCGCTTGACCTGAAGCTGCGGTTCGAGAGTCCAGTTTTCGTTCAGTGCGAACGGATAGCCCGTTTCGATCGACGCCGTCCAGCCCTTGGCGCGCAAAGTCGCCACGTCGCTGCCGCGCAGGTCCGTACTGACGTCGCCGCGATAGCGCGACCCGGCCACAACGGCATCGACGTAGAACCCGTTGTCCGCCTGCCAGGTCAGCCATGCGCCGACGCCGTTGCTCGTATATTTCGAGCGGCTCGCGCCGTCGGCTGCATTCGGTGTGACGCGCGTCGTACCGTGATCGACCGCCCAACCGGCGCGCAACGTACCGCGATCGGCGTTGTACGAAATAATGCTGCCGCCAATCTGCAGCGCATTGCTCTGCTGATCGAAGTTATAACCGTAGTCCTTGAAGGCCACGTTCGACGTATATTTCTGCTGTGCGCCCACGTAGCGAGCGAACACTTCGCCGCCCAGGCCATCGGCCGGACTCTTCTCGCGAATATCGCCCAGCCGCTGATGCAACGTGTCGACCATGAGGTTGCCGTAGTTCATCAGCGCCGTGGAGGCGACGATGTACGAGGGCACCTGCGGCACGACCGCGGGGCGCGTGCCGGGATCTACCGGATCGACAGGGTCTACCGGATCGACAGGGTCGACAGGGTCGCAATCGTTCTCGCAGACGTACTTATTGCCAAGGCGGTAATCCCAGTTCAGGGCACCGCCTTCCAGCAGGTTCTGCGACGGATCGGTTTCCCCCGGACCGAATGCCTTCAGGTCGTACTGCCACGGACCGACGGCCACATAACCGCCCTTCAGTGCAAACGCATCGGCGCGCGACGCACCACCTACCTGCACCAGCGAAATACCTTCGTTCGCTTCGATCGTACCGTTCCGGTTCGCATCGGTAAGCGCACCCGAACCGACAGGCGTTACGTCGATCAGCGTGGTACCCGTGGTCGTTACATTGCCTTCGATCAGCAGGCGATCGGTATGCTGGCTGCCGAGCGGACCTCCTGCATTGAGTTCGGTTTGCAGACCGACAACGCCACCGCTACCCGAGAAGTCGCCGGCCACATGAAGCGAATGATCCATGCCCGGCGTGAAGTTCACCGTGCCGCCACTGAGGCCGAAGTTATTCACCCGGGTCGATTCGAGCAGGGTCAGCTGCGCGCCCGTGTCGACAGCGACATCGTTCACGCTGGTCAGGCGACCGGTCAGACTGGCGTTGTTCCGCAGCGTGACATTGGCGATGCTGTCGGCGTCCGCCACGATGTCGCCGGCGAGCGTACTCGCATCGACCGTAAGATTGGCCGTATTGCCCTGCGCCACTTCGACAAGGCGACCGTTGCCAGCCTTGAGCGTGGACCCATTGGCAATAAGGATGTTGGCCGTGATGAGCGGAACATCCGGATCGGACACCGCCTTGTTAACCAGAATCGCGCTTCCCGCTATGCCTTCGACCGTCGAGTTATCGATCGTCACATCGGCGACGTACTCGGGGCCTGTGTAAAGATCGGCATACATCCTTATGCCATTCCTGTCGCCCGTCACCGTACTGCCATCGGTAATGGCGGCGGTGCCGCCGAGCAGGCTGATGCCTACGCCGGAGAACTCCGTGCCGTTATCGCGTCCCAGGACGCTGGTACGCGCCAGGGTCAGTTCGCTGCCAAGGTTTACGAGCACGCCTTGCGAGCCCGACAGCGCACTATCCAGCACATCCACCCGCGACGTGCTGTCCCCATGGGGCTGGCCCGGCGAAAGGAGAAGCGCACCGTCCAGTGCATCGATTGTCGAGCCCTCAATGCGCAAGGTACTGTCGCGGACATTGATACCCGTGCCCGTCGACGCATAAATCGCACTGCTGCGGATCGTGCCGGTACTATTATTTTCAAGGAATATCGCGGCCGATGTTCTGTTCGGTTCGACCGAACCGTAGAGCGCCGCCCCGGTCATATCGAGCGTGGAACCATCGAGCTGGGCCGAAAAGAGCACCGCGCCCGGCTGCACGGTGAGCACGCCGTTAGCGGTCACATAGTAGGAGTGAAGATCGCTGTTTTCGGTAACGACTTCCTCACGACCTTCGACCGGGATCGCCTGTGCGCTGGCAAGGTCGGCGCCAGTCCATGCAAATACCGCCTGCAACGAAAGGACCGTACCCCGGGCAACCCTGCCCTTTTTGGGCATCCGGCCCCGAACGCTGTAATGCGTAGTCATGAACTGATCTCTGTGTAGGTGTCGACCGCCTATTCCAGCCGCGGTCACCTACTCAGAACATCGATGAAATCTTAGATGCCCTACGTATTTCACCTTTTTGTCGCAAAAAGCAGGCAAATGTAAGATTTTTGTTCATCACCTACAACGAACGTTCTATTGCAACAACGCGATGGAATACGAATTATTCGCCCACAGGGGGTGGACACGTTTTCGGCAACCCGTGCACAGAAGCGGCATACCGGCAGGCGGAGATCACCATGACGGCAGGTATCGTGGGTTACTACAACAGGCGAAAGGGATACGGGTTCATCCGGCCCGACGACGGAGAGCCCGAGGTCATCGTCGAAGAAAAGGAAATCCACGCGTTCGAACGCATCTTCGGACGTGGCCGTTTCCGACTGGGCAGAGGCGTACGGGTGGAATTCGAGTTCATGCCCGTCTTGCGCGGACGGCGCGCAGGCAAGCTGAGGCTATATCGTGAAAGCGAAACGCCCCCACCCAGCCGGGAGCCTGCTTTCTCCTGATGCGACGCATGCGACGATAAAACCAGCGTAGCGGCGCGACGATGCGGAAGCATGTCGTGGCACGGATGCCCCGCACGATATATAGCGATCCGCATGCCGCGCTGTCCGTCGCGAGCACGCGTTTGTACTGGTTGTCGCCGTAACCGAAGTCGACGGTTTCTCCAGGGTAGCGTTGCATCAGGTCGCAGATGGCCTGGAATACCAGCGCCGAACCGACGCCGATCGATGCGAACGCCTCGTCGTAGCCCGTATCGTCCAGTACATAACGGCCACCGATGCGATAGCCATGGACATAGGCGATCGCGCGGTCGTCCTTCATCAGCAAATGCCCCACCAACTGACCCTGTCTTGCCAACCGCGCAAACAGCTGGCGACGCGCGGAGCCGTTCCAGTCGATCGGGGCTTCCCTGGCATGCCAGCTCTTTGCGTATACATCGTTCAGCAGGCGTGCGTACCCATCGACCTGGTCAGCCATATCGACGGTTAGCATATGCGCGCCATCGCCGAGCTTTTTGTACATGCCTCGCAGCCGGCGCGTGAGGTCTCCACGGCGTTTCGCGTCCATCGTCGCCAACCATGCGGCGGGCGACGACTGCGGCGCGATCGACCATTGCACCTGATCCAGCAAATTCGTCGCCACCGTGTCGAAACCCCTCCCGCTTCGCACCAGTGCAAGAGCGAGCGTACTGGGAAGATTTGCCTCTTGAATGCGCACGACGCGTACCCTGCGTTCGTCGCCAAGCGCGCGGGCGACCACCGCATCGACCATGGCGCGATCGCGCTGCCGGGCTACGACACCCGAACCCAGCAGACGCAAAGCATGTCCACGGTAAATCGATACGTGGCGGCGACCGAACGCGACGCGCGCATGATGGTGCTGGGCCAGAAAGGGTGCATAGCCGATGACGGCGCCTTCGTCGTCGGTCACCACGACAACGAAGGCAGTTGCTTCGCGGCGCGTATCCAGTTCGAACAGTATCCAGTCCGGGTGTTGCACGATGCCGGATGCCGCGCCCGGCCATTCGGCCAGCGTCGCCAGCGGGTCGCGCATCGATCGCAGCGATTCCGTATCGGCCAGTACGCGGCAGACCGTCATGACTGCGCCCTGGCGCTGGCCGGCTGCAATACCGCCAGTCCGCGCAACAGCCAGCGGCCGGGAGCACCCAGGCGATTGGCAATGGCGCCGATCAACCGGTAGTCGTCGTCGTTCCAATAGCGGATGAGTACGCTTGCAGGCATATAAATACCCACGAAGATCGCGACACCCGCGACGAACGCATAACGTCCCGGCAGTGCTTCGGTCACCGCCCACGCCACGGCCGTCGCACCCAGACCCACCGCGAACAGTCTGGCCATCGGACGCACTGGCAGACCACCCGTCGTGGCGCGTCGCAGGTAATACACGGCCAGTCCGAGTTCGGTCAGCCGCGTACCCGCATACGTCAGCACCGCGCCGGTCAGGCCGAACGCCGGCACGAGTGCAATGCCGAGCACCGCGTTGGCGATAAGTGCTATCACGGAGAGGCGTACGCGATCCGCCTGGCGGTCCACCACCGTCTGGAATGCCGTAATGCCGTTGACGATCAGGAGCAGCCCGGACAGCACGAGTGTCGCTTCGATCGCGGGAATCGCCTCGACATAGCGCGTGCCGTACATCAGTCGTACCAGATCCGGCGTCGTTATCACGCCAAGCCCCGCGATGGCGATGCCGGTAGCCCAGTAAAACCGGGTGGCTTCGGAAAGAAAACGTGCGGCATGCTCCTGCCCCCGCTCGCCATAGGAACGCGCCATGTACGGAAGCAAGGTCGATGTGAGACCCACGGAGAAAAGTTGTACCGCGCCACGGGTCAGTGTTGCCGCAATGGCGAAAAAACCCACCGCTGTGGACGTGGCGAACGTATTGAGCAGGAACACTTCGATCGTACTGGCCTTGAACGATCCCATCAGCACGAGGACCGCGGTCAGGCGCAGGTGCTTGCCGAGCCGCGCGTCGATCTCCGCTGGTATCGGACCGGCGGCATAGGGACGGCAGTAACGCCGATAGGCGATCCGGTTGATCAGGTTCAACAGCAAGCAAGCCACGGCAAACAGACCGACGAAGGCAAGCAGCTGCGCATGGGCAAGCGTCGCGGCAACGATCAGTCCGACGCCAAGGATGCCGGCCACGACCGTTGCGATTGCTTCGGGCTCGAAGTGCTCCTGGCCTTTTTCGATGGCGACAAGCATCGCGTAGTTGGCTTTAGCGACGACGGCCACGACGACAAGTACTGTCACGGGCAACAGGAATGCCTGCCACTCGGTCGGACGTAGCCAGGCGGTGACGAGAAGGAACAGGCCGACAACGACGAGCGAACTCAGGTTCTGCATGCGCCCCAGGCGATGGGCGATATGCGACGCGACGTCGGGCTGCCCCGCCCCTTCGGCCTCGGCGATGAACTTCGTCGACGACGTCGTAAGCGCATGGTTACTGCACACGAGAAGCCAGCTGCAAAGCCAGACGGTGAACGCATAGCGTCCGAAATCGGCCGGGCCGAGCGCGCGTGCTATCCAAACGCTGACGAGCAGGCCCAACGCGTACTCGATATACGTCGATACCGAGACGATGGTCACGCTGCGCAGCACGGCGAGACGGCGGTTCATGGCGACGATCCATACAGGCGCGACGAAAACGCCGACGTCTCGCCCGCACCGCTGCCGGGCTTCTGCCGCATCATCCATTGCGCCGCGCCTGCGCCGCGGTTGTTCCAGTTGAAGCGACGCAACGTGTCGCCGATAGCGGCGCATGCTGTCGCGTACGACGTCGACAGCGATTCGAAACGGCGCTTCAGCGCGGCGCTCTGCACCGGATCGCGCTCGAAATAATACGCGGCGGCGACGGGCAGCCCCAGTTCGACCGTATGGGCATCGCTGTACCAGCCTTCCGACTCCTGTATAGCCGTCAATGCCTTCGCACTCGCATGCGACGACGACCAGTACCATGCGATCTGACCGCGCGGACCCGAGCAGCTATTGCGCCAGTCGTGCGGACTGACCAGCAGGTCCGGCGCGATCCATCCGTAACGCTCCAGATAGCGTCCATAGCCCGTGACCATGCCCGGAATGCGCGGATCGCCGGTCGCGAGCCATGCATGCCACAAGCCGTCGACGATGTTCTCGCTCATCCACGGCGACGCGCCGCGCAGGTCGGTCGCGGCGTGATACGTGTCGTTCTCGTGGACATCCCAGCTGTTACGCCAGGAACCGTCGTCGCCGAGACCGTCCGGATTCTTGCGCTGGTGATCGTAGAGCCAGCCGATGCGATCGTATATACGTTCGCGATAGCGCGGGTCGCCCGTCAGCTCGAACGCAGCCACGGTTTCCAGCAGACCGAGGCCGGCAAGACGCTCCGTGAAGTAGTCCGATGGCGCGCGATAGGGACCGGCGCGCGGATTCCAGCCGCCGTTTTCCCACAGCGTCATCATGTGGTCCACGGTTTGCGTGTCGTGCATGCTGTCGTCGCCGGTCAGCGCTACCGCCAGCAGGATCGGCTCGACATAGACGTATTTCACGTCGCAGGGTTTATCGCCGTAGGTCCAGCCGCCCGCGCATGACGGACTCAACGGCAGCCCGTCCCGGCGGATACCGCTCATGTAGTAGCGGTAACTGGCCTCGGCCGCCTGGAGATAATCGTATCGCCCGGTGCGGACGTACGCTTTGAACAGCGTCGACGGGCGATCGAAAAGCCATGCCGTGGGATCGGTTCGCGGGAGCTTCTTCGCCCACGCGAACTGGGCGGAAACGTATGCCGCATACGGCTCGTCGGCGCGGGCCGGTATCTGCGGCCCCGCGATCAGCGACGCACACAGCCAGTTCGCGGTCAGGGTGGCCAGCGCGGCGGGCAGCTTGCCGTCTTTTCCGCCATCGACCAGCCCTTGCGCGTATGGCCAGCCTTTCGCCTCGAGGGTGCGTGGCGTGCCCATCGCGAAGTAGTAACTACGCTCCGGGCTATCCATGCGGGTGCGGAACTGCACGCGCACGGCGCGGATGCTGTCCTCTTTGTCGTGCCAGCGCAGCGTCGACTCAACGGCCGAAGCCACCTCGTTACCTTGCGGATCGACAATGCGCAGGAGATGGCTATCGCGCAGTTGCCCCGGGGCGAACGGTATGCCGACGGATACCGGAAGTTCCGTCTCGCTACCGGCATTCCGGTGCACGACGATACGCTGATCGGGCACGACGACACCGGCTGTCGCCGACATCGTCATGCAAGCACACAGGACTATCAGGAGCAGCGCGGGATAACGAGGCATCACGCCACCGAAGCGATGGGTTCGGCCAGATCCAGTAACCGGTGTTCCCAGGCCAACGCGGTACCTACGATGATGTCGAGGTCGTCGTAACGCGGCTGCCAGCCAAGTACCTGCTTCAGGCGCTCGCTCCGCGCGATGAGCATCGGCAGGTCGCCGGGCCGACGCGGCAGCTCCAGCACATTGAGCGGCCGGCCTCCGAGCCGTTGCACGGCCTCGATCACCTGGCGAACGCTGTAACCGTGCCCGTAGCCACAGTTGAGCGTCACGGATGCGCCGTCATTCCTGAGATGATCGAGCGAGCGCAGATGCGCATTGGCCAGATCTTCAACGTGGATGAAGTCGCGGATGCCGGTGCCGTCGGGCGTGTCATAATCCGTACCGAAAATGGAAACGCTCGCGCGCTTGCCCACCGAATGTTCGCAGACCACCTTGACCAGCAGTGTCGCCTGCGGCGTCGAATGCCCGATACGGCCCAGCGGATCGCATCCGGCGACATTGAAATAGCGCAGGATCACATGACGCATGGCACCCGTTGCACAGTGATCCCGAAGCATCGTCTCGGACATCAGCTTCGATGTGCCATAGGGGTTGATGGGCCGGGTCGGCGTGTCTTCGTCGGCGCTGCCTTCGTCGGTCAGCCCGTAGACGGCGGCCGTGGACGAAAAGATGAACTTATCGACGCCCGCATCGGCGCATGCCGCGAGAAGATTACGCGTATTGCAGGTATTGTTGCCGTAGTAGCGCAACGGATCGGCCACCGAGTCGGGCACGACGGTATGCGCGGCGAAATGCATGACGGCATCGACAGCGTTCTCCGCGATAACGCGGGTCATCAAAGACATGTCGCCGACGTTGCCGACAATCAGTTCGGCGCCGCGCACGGCCTCCCGGAACCCCGTCGAAAGATTGTCCACCACCACGACCCGGTCGCCACGCGCGACCAGTTGCTGAACGACATGGCTGCCGATATAGCCGGCGCCACCGGTGACGAGAACGGTAGTCATGAGGATGTACCCACGGCGGGAACGGGGAAATTACGGGACAGCCATTGCTCGATACGTTCGACGAGACGGTGGCGGTCGCCAGTGAGAATGTAGGTATGGTCGCTTTCGCGGACAAAGGTGGTCGTGACGCGCGCATCCGACATCACCGGACCGAAGCATTCGCGAAACTGTCTGCGGTGATTGAAGTAGTTGCTGATACCGCCGCTGTAGATAAGGAAGATCTTCATGCCGCGCGCAACCATGTCGATGAAGTCGGCACGTACGACGTCGCGCGGCGAAGGCGCCACTGCGAAGACGGGGTCAGGATCTTTCTGTCTATCCGTGGCAGCCTGCGAACCGCGGATAAGCACGCGACGCCAGCGCGCCAGATCGAAAATTTTCGGAACGTAGTAGCGAACCCGGTAACCGATCGTGCGATAGGCGTAACCGTCGAGGAATATCGCACCGGCCACCTTGGGGTCCGTGCACGCGACGATGTGCGCGTTCTGCGCGCCCGAACAAAGACCCATCAGTACGAAGCGCGTGCATCCGGCTTCCTCGGCCAGCAGACGCATGGCGTCGTCCACATCGGCGCATACCTGCTCCTGTTTCGTCTGCGACTGGCCGCTGGAACTGCTGTCGCCCACGGTGGACAGGTCGAAGCGCAGCGTCGCATAACCCAGCGCATTGAGACGGCGGGTCAGGTCCACATGCAACCGAAACGGACCGATGCGATGGACCAGACCGGCATTGAGCAACACCACGCCCGTCTCGCTGGCTATCGCGGCGGGTATGCCCGCAATGCCGACGAGATGACTTGCCCGGCCGAACCGGAATGCCCGCTCGTGCATCAGTGTGTCCCTCGCACGTGGCCGGTGACTGTCTGGATCAGGGGACGGGACAGGATCGCCACTTCCAGCCGGTCGAGATCGTCCCAGGGCGTGGCGGGTTCGAGCACGCGCACCATGCTCTCGTCGCCGACCAGGCGACCCCAGCAGTGCGGCGATGCGTCCACCAGGGAATCCAGCACCATGGTGGGCGCTGCCGCCGCCTCGAGTCGCAGTTCGTCCAGCTGGCAACGCAATCGTGTCGTTGTCGCGAATCCGATCCACTGCCCGGCCACATCGCTTTCGCTGCGCGGCGACATGAAGCGGCGCGAATCGGTGCGTAGCGATTTCTGCAAGGCATCCATCCGCGCGACGTAAACGCTGCCGTCGAGTACCGGGTCCCACGCGAGAATGTTGCTGAAACGCGCTTCCGCGGAGGCAGCTACCGCGATGCTGCCGCCAAGACGCGCACCGAACGCCACGATGCGATCGATTTCCGCGCGCTCGCGCAGTTCATTGGCGGCTTCCACCGTATCGTCGACGCAGCGGTCCCAGTCGATATCTTCGCTGTCCCCCGCCGAATCGCCGGTACCGAAATAGTCGAACCGAAGCACGGGCGTACCGTCGGCCGCCAGCGCGTTGGCCAGCTGGCGATAGATTCTGTGGCAACGGATATGGTCCTGACCCAACGGTGCGCACAACAGAACGGCATGCGAGGCCGGGGCCTCTACCGGATGGAACAGCCCGAACAGTTCCCGGTTCGCACCGAAGTACAACGGCAACTCAGGGGTCGGGCGCGCGCTCATCGGCGATACACCACGCCGACGAATATCTGGGTTTCGCGATAGCTCTGATCGGTGGCGTTACTGTTGCGCCGTTCGCGGCTCACCGACGCGTGCCAGCTCCAGTGCCGGTTCCACTGCTGACTGAGGTCCGCGCCGAACCGGATCGTATTGTCGCGCCGGGCCAGGGTCTGGTATTGCAGCCGTTCGCCCACGCCGAACAGGGAAAGCGTCATGGTGGGACTGACCCGGTAGCCGACGCTGAGGCTGACGTCCTTGCCGACCTGATCGAAGGTCGGGTCGTTGAGATAGTGCAGCTTGCGATACGCGGGCTGGATCGTGAAGGTCAGACGGTCGGATCGCCAGTTGTAACTGACCTGCGCGCGACGCTCCAGATAGACCTGCGAATTGATGACCGCGTTACCCGTGCCAATACCTCCGGCACTCCCGCCGAGACCACTGCTGGTCAAGGTCGAGTCGGCCAGGGAAGCACTGGGATTGAGCATCATGTCCTGCGCCGCGTCCGCGTACTGATAAGCGCCACTGACCGTAAACGTGCTGCGGGTGGTGGGGCGCCAGTCGATGGACACGCGCGCAAGCGGACTGGAATCGCTGGGCGAATGATCGAAGTTCAGTTGCGATCCGCCGACGAGTACGTCGGCGTCGAATCGGGCCAGCGTGCTGGTATACCGAACATACGCCTCGTTGCGGTCGTAGTTCGAATTCGTCGCGGTGTTGCTGGTGAAGTTCACGCGCTGAGTTTCGACATTGACCGACAGCTGGTCCGTCGGGTTCAGATCGCGGAACAGGCGAAGTGCCGCGACACCGCGCGACGAATTGAACTCGTCGACCTTCGACGCGTAGCTGTTTATATAGCGCAATTCCGCCTGGCCCCGAAATGAGTCGCCCATACGAAAATGCAGGGTCGGTCCGACGGCGAGCACATTGGTCTGCTGCTGGTTGCCCGGCGAATTGCTTGCCAGCGAATCGACGGGCTGAACGCCCGCATAGTCCTCGACCGTAAGATCCAGACGCTGCGGAAGCACGGTCCAGTTGGCCTGCCCGGCGACCTGGGTCTGCGTCTGGTTGTCGAACTTGCCGCCCAGATAATCGTTGTACTGAAGCGTACCGAGCACATTCGCCTGGATCTTCGATCCGGTTTCCGTGTACGTGAAATCCATCCCCGGCGTGAACACGTTCTCGGAGATGGGATTATTCGTGCTCAAGGCGATGTTGTTGCTGTGCTCGATACCGGCATACAGGTTGTAGTCGAACTTCCCCGCCCATACCGCGCCGGGCAGCGCGGCCAGCGCGAGCGCGACGGCCCGGGCGATCCTGTTGGAAACCGGCATATGCCCTCCCCCCGCTTTAATACCCCTGTATGCGCACCGGTGAACGACGCGCTTCAGGGGGTCTGGTTGAACACCACGCCGGCAAGTTTGTCCGGTTCGAAGTTCGCGACTGCCTGGCTGATAGCCGCCGGCGTGTCGCGTCCGTATCCCGCCACCACGATCACGTAATCGGCCAGGTCGGAAAGGATGCGCGCATCCGGCGACCCCTTTACCGAGGGACCATCGAGAAACAGGTAACGATCCGCATACCGGCAACGCAACGAGTCGACCACCGTACGCATGCGGAAAGACGAGAAGTACTCTCCGCTGTTCTCGCGCGACTTACCGGCGGGAATCAGGCGCAGGCGAGGAATGCCCGTGCGGTAAAGAATCGGCTCGATGCCGATCGACGGATGTTCGAGGAAATCGATAAGGCCGCCATTGTCCGGATCGACGCCCAACGACTTATGTTGATCCGGATAACGCAGATTGCAGTCGATCAGCAGGCTGGTCTTCGCTTCGTCGAAAGCAAAAGCGGCAGCGAGATTCCTGGCCACGAAGCTGCCACCCGAGCGCGGGCTGACCGACACCACCAGCGTGACGAAGTTGTGCTGCCCCGCCAGCCCGAGAAGGCGCGTACGGATACCGCGAAACGCGTCGGACTGCTGACGAACGGATTCTTCGCGATGAATCATCCTCCGCTGTTCGAGCTGGAAGGGCGCAAGCGCCCCGCCCGTTTCGCTCATGCGGGCGATGGAGTGACCGGTGGAGGTGCGTTCCCCCGTGCGGATGGCGGCGGATTCGAGTACGTCGCCGATCCGTGCCGATGAGGATGCATGGTTCTCGTGAGTGGACATGGTTACCCCTTGAGCCGGAGCCAGAACAGAATCAGATACACGGCGGCGACACCCGCGATAATCAACACCAGCAGCATGTTATGCAGGCGTTCGCGGCGACGGTCGCGCGGCGTCGGATAGAACGGAATATCCGCCAGTACGGAAAGACCCGTGTTGCGCTCCAGCTGCCAGATGGAACGTACGCGAGGATCGAAACGCACCAGTGCGAACAGCAATCCGAACGGCACGGCCAGCGAAAGACCTACGCCCGCCAGGCCGAAGTGCATGAAGCGCAGTCCCGAGGGAACCAGCGGCATGACCGCGGGATTCTGGACCAGGAAGGTCAGTCCGCGCTGCTCGGCGTCGAGATTCATCGACACCCGCGCATTCTCGCGGCGCTTCAGCAAATCCTGATAGACATCGCGATTGACGTTGTAATCGCGGGTCAGTTCCGAGGTTACATTTTCGGAATTGGCGATGCGCTTGCTGCGTTCCAGCTCCGCCTGCAGCATGGCCTCGCTGGCGCCGACGCGGGCCGACGTCGCGGCGATATCGCCACGGGTCGCCGCCATCTGCAGCCTCAACTGCTGATACAGAGGATTCATCCGTACCCCGTTATCGACGGGGATGGGCGTGCCGGACGCCGCAGCGGTCTGCCGGGCGACGTTCTGCTGCTGCAACTGCTGTTGCAGATCCGCCATCTGGTGGCGCACGCGAATCACGTCCGGGTATTCGTCGGTATAGGTCAGCCGCAGCCGGTCGAGCTGGTTTTGCAGGTCGGCCATCTGCGATTGAAAGACGCCTTCGTTGGTCTGTATCGCATTGACTTCCGACTCGCCGGAGAGCTGGCCCGCCAGGGCACCTTCCTGCGAGCGCTTTTCCATCAGGCTCATCCGCGTGTTCTCGATCTGGTTGCGCAGCTGCGAGATACGCGCCAGCGTGTCGGCCTCGCTGCCGGGCCGCGCATCGGCATTCGCGTCCCGGTATTCCTTGAGCTTGTCTTCGGCATCGGTCAGCTTCTTGCGGTACATCTCGACCTGATTGTTGATGAATTCGTACGCATCGCGGCTTTCGCGCTGCTTGGACGCCAGGCTTTCGGTGATGAACAGCTGGGCGAACTGCTTCGTCACCGCGAAGGCACGATGCGGATCGGAATCGAAGTAGGTAATCGTGATGAGGTTGTCGCGCGAGGTCTGTATGTTGGTGCGCGACTTGATGCCTTCGATGAGCTTGTCCTGCTCGACCGGGGACGGGTTCGTCGCCATCCAGCCGCCGCTGGCGAGGATCTCGCTCATGACCTTGCGGCTGAAGATCACATCGCGTGCGATGCCCGCGCGATTCTTGTTCGCCGTCGTCGATGCCGCGCCTTCCATCAGGGGCGTGATGATGCTCGCCTCCTGCGCGAGAATGCTGGTGGAGGCTTCGTATTTCTTGGGCCACAACATGCCTATCGCCAGCGCGGCCAGAGCGATCGCGGCAAAGACGAACGCCATGGTTACACGGCGGCGCCGCGCTTCGCTTACCAGCGCCGGCAGCATGCCCCCAAAGGGTGTCAGTTCACCACTCACTTGCATTCTCCTTTTCTCGTTTCCGTGGAAGCGCGCTTCAGAACGCGCGCTGCGGAACGGTAATCACGTCGCCGGGTTGTACCGGGTAGTTGTTCGCCAGGTCGCCTTGCTGCAGGATTTTTTCGAGGCGGACCGAGTACGACGTCGTCGCGCCAGATTCGCCCCGGCGATAAAGCTCCGTCCGGTCCGGTGCCGCGAATTCGGTCGTTCCGCCAGCGGCAAGCACGGCGTCGAGTACCGTCATGCCCTGCCTGTAAGGAATGGAAATCGGCGTGCGTACGGCGCCAGTGACGCGTACCCGCGAAAGGTATTCGTGGCTGCGCAACGCAGTCAGGATCACGGCAACCTGCGGGTCGCGCACGAAAGCTTCGAGCTTGCCCTTGATCTCGACAGAAACCTCGTCGGGCGTCTTGCCGCCCGCGATTACATCGCCGATCAGCGGTACCGTGATCTTGCCGTCGGGCCGCACCGGAACACTCACGCTGAGGTCCGGGTTGTGCCACACCGTGATCTGCAACTGATCGTCCACACCTATCAGGTACGTATTAACGGCGGGCGTATCGGTGCTGGCCCTCGGCGGCGCGGAGGTCGAGCCGCCCGTCGCACAGGCGGTCACCAGCCATACAAGGCACAGCACGAGTAGTCCGTTGACGCTTTTCATGACACATCCGCCCCTGTCGGAAACCTGTCATCACCCTACCCCGTTGCCCCGCGCAAATCGCCTGACCAGAAAGGCGGCTCCGGTAGGCCAACCTGCCTATGCCATCGGGCTGGATGGCCCGTGGCAGGGTTCTTGAGATGATGTCGGGACGAAGTCCGTCGAGAGCGTCATGTCATGAATCTCCCGGGCGCCATCGGCCAGCTCAGCCATCCTGCCTTGCAGGTCGCGCTGCTCCTGCTGCTCGCCCTGATCCTTTTCACACTCCGCTGGCGTCGATCCGGTCTGGTAGCGGCCTGTATCGCCGTGGCATGGCTGTGGGTGTCTTCCACGCCGGCGTTCGCGCTGTGGTTGCAGGACGGGCTACAGAGCAGCTATGTGTCGCGCGATGCCGCCGCCTATCCCACCGCCGACGCCATCGTCATTCTCGGCGGAGGAACGCTGCCGCGTGGCGGGTCGGACTGGCGCGAGGACGAAGCACGCGCGCAGGCCACGCGGCTGGGATTCGGACTGGAACTGTTCCGTCATGCACGGGCGGAAACGATCCTGCTATCCGGCGGCGATCAGGCATTGAAGATGGCCCATCGCCTGGAAGAACAGGGTGTGCCGGTCACGGCCGTGCTGACCGAGGACGAAAGCATCAATACGCACGAGAACGCCGTCAACTCCGCTGCGCTGCTGAAAAAAGAAAACCTGCACAGCATTCTTCTCGTGACCGCCGGTACTCACATGCCGCGTGCGCTGGCATCGTTCGCGCATGAGGGCATCGTCGTCATTCCGGCACCGCCGGTCGACCGGTCGCTGATCGATAGTCCACCGTGGTGGCCAAAGCGCAAGGCACTGACGCTTACCGCGCGCTGCCTGCGCGAGTATGTGGGGATGTGGGGGTATCGGTTACGTGGGTGGGTTTAGGGCTGGTGGCCGGGATGATTAAGCGCGGACGAAAAATAGATACGATGCGCCTGTCCTCCCTCACCGTCGCTCCCGCGTCGGCAGGAGCGACGGTGAGGGGTAATTAAGTCGCAACGCGAATGACCGTGCTCTTACGCCTCTTCCTTAGCCAACTGCCGCAACGCCTGCTCGAAGACCTCGACCGGCTGGCCACCCGAAATCAGGTGCCGCTCGTTGATGATCACGGCCGGTACGCTACGGATGCCCTGCGACATATAGAAGCGCTCTTCCTTGCGTACTTCGGCGGCAAACTCATCGGACGCGAGAATGGCTCGCGCGCGATCGGCATCGAGGCCCACGCTTGCCGCGACCCGCACCAGCGTCTCGCGATCGCTGGAATCTTCGCCATGGGTGAAGTACGAAGAAAACAATGCCTTCTTCAGTTCGAGCTGACGCCCTTCGAGATCGGCCCAGTGCAGCAGCCGATGGGCATCGAACGTGTTGTAGACGCGTTTGCGGCGGTCGAAATCGAAAGCAAAGCCGACCGATTCGCCACGCTGGCGGATGGCCTCGCCGTTCTGCGCGATCTGCGCGGGCGTGCTGCCGTACTTGCCGACGAGATGCTCGACCGCATCCTGCCCTTCGGCCGGCATGTCCGGATTGAGTTCGAACGGACGGAAATGCAGTTCGACGTCGACATCGTTGCCGACGCGCGCCATGGCTTCCTGCAATGCGCCAAGACCCACCGCGCACCAGGGGCAGGCAACGTCGGAAACGAAATCGATCTTCATGCGAGCGGTCATGGCGGTATCCCATCGGGAGGGCGCCGGCACGGCACCCGATGGAGTTCACATCGGGCCCGCGATGCCCGAGTTCAACCCGTCGGCATGTCGCTGGCGATCCAGTCGAACACGGAGGCGGCCTTCGGCGTCCAGCCCAGCTGCTGCCGGCCCCGGATGCCGCGCACACGGCTATTGGAACCCAGACCGTAGGACGCCATTTCATAGCCCCATTCGGCAATGGCATCGTCCAGCGGCCAGTCCTGCGCGGGTCCCAGGCCCATGGCTTTCGCCATCGCCTGGCTCATGTCCCCGAACGACGCTTCGCCCGACTCCACGAAATAGAACGTCCCGGCACGGGCTTTCGCAAGCGCCAGGCGGTAGAAATCCACGACGTCGTCGATATGGGTAGTCGACCAGATATTGCGGCCCGGCCCTACATGCCGCATCACGCCGCTTTTTTGGGCTTGCTTGCGCAGACGCGGCAACTGCACGCTGTCGCGGGCGATGCCGCGACCGTTTCCGTAAATCAGCGTATTGCACAGCACCGCGGAACGGACACCGCGCTTCGCCGCGGCGAGAACGAAATCGTCGATCGCGACGCGGGCCGCCTTATCGGGTGTGGGCGCCGGCAACGTGTCTTCGGTGAAGATGCGATCGGAGGCTTCGCCACCGGAAGCATCGCCGACGATGCTCGACCCGCTGGTGTGCAGGAAAGGTTTATCCGAACCGGCAAGACCTTCGACGATAGCTTCCACCGCGCCGCGATGGTCGCTGCTGGCCGCGTTGATGACGGCGTCGGCGGCACGCGACTGAGCGATCAGCACGGCGGTATCGTTCAGTTCGCCGAGAACCGGCGTCATGCCCAGCGCCGCGAGGGCGTCGGCCTGTTCGGGACGGCGAACCAGCGCGACGACCTCGTGTCCGTCGCGGACCAGGCCCACGCCGAGGGAACCGCCGATGAAACCCGTCGCACCCGTGAGAAATATCTTCATAACGCCTCCAGCAATGTATCGATGGAGGCCAGTGTGCGCTTCGGTGCCGGGCGGGAAACAGGCCGCCCGGCCCAAAACATTATTGCTACAGGCGCAAGGATGCCCGGGTCAGACCACCACGACGGGGATCTTGCCGATACGCGACTGCCATTCCTTCGGACCGGTCTGGTGTACCGACGTACCCAGGCTGTCGACCGCGACCGTCACCGGCATGTCCTTCACGTCGAATTCGTAGATCGCTTCCATGCCGAGGTCTTCGAAGGCCACCACACGCGAGGACTTGATCGCCTTGGACACGAGATACGCGGCACCGCCGACGGCCATGAGGTAGACGGCCTTGTTGTCGCGGATGGCGTCGATCCCGAGCGGACCGCGCTCGGCCTTGCCGACCATACCCAGAAGACCCGTGGTTTCCAGCATCTGGCGCGTGAACTTGTCCATGCGCGTCGCCGTGGTCGGACCGGCCGGACCGACGACTTCGTCGCGCACCGGATCGACCGGACCGACGTAGTAGATGAAGCGGTTGGTGAAATCGACAGGCAGCGACTCGCCGCGATTGAGCATGTCGACCATGCGCTTGTGCGCGGCGTCGCGTCCGGTCAGCAGCTTGCCGTTGAGCAGCAGCACTTCGCCCGGCTTCCAGTGGGTGACGTCTTCGGGCGTGACCGTGTTCAGATCGACGCGACGGCCCTTCGACGAATCGTAGGTCAGCTTCGGCCAGTCTTCCAGCGACGGCGGATCGAGCGCGACCGGACCGCTGCCGTCCATGACGAAATGCGCGTGACGCGTAGCGGCGCAGTTGGGAATCATCGCCACCGGCAGGTTGGCCGCGTGGGTCGGATAGTCCTTCACCTTGATGTCGAGTACGGTCGTCAGGCCGCCCAGGCCCTGTGCGCCGATGCCCAGCGCATTGACCTTGTCGTACAGCTCCAGGCGAAGCTCCTCGGCACGATTCGACGCGCCGCGCGCGATCAGATCCACGATGTCGATCGGCTCCATCAGCGCTTCCTTCGCCAGCAGCATCGCTTTCTCGGCGGTGCCGCCGATGCCGATGCCGAGCATGCCCGGCGGGCACCAGCCCGCGCCCATCGTCGGCACGGTCTTCAGTACCCAGTCGACGATGGAGTCGGACGGATTGAGCATCGCGAATTTCGACTTGGCTTCCGAACCGCCGCCCTTCGCCGCAACGATGACGTCGAGCTTGTCGCCCGGCACCACGGTGATGTTGACCACGGCAGGCGTGTTGTCGCGCGTGTTCGTGCGCTTGCCGGCCGGATCGGCCAGCACGGATGCGCGCAGCTTGTTGTCCGGATCGTTATAGGCGCGACGCACGCCTTCGTTCACCATGTCCTCGACACCCATCGTGGCGTCGTCCCAGCGCACGTTCATGCCGATCTTCAGGAACACGGTCACGATGCCGGTGTCCTGGCAGATCGGCCGGTGGCCCTCGGCGCACATGCGCGAATTGATGAGGATCTGCGCGATGGCGTCCTTTGCCGCTTCGGATTCTTCCCGCTCGTATGCTGCGGCGAGGCTCTTGATGTAGTCGACCGGGTGGTAATACGAGATGTACTGAAGAGCGTCGGCCACGCTCTGGATAAGGTCGTCCTGCTTGATCGAGGTCATGGCGCTTGGCTGGCTCGTGGGGCTGGCAAAGTGTCGATTTTAGCGCAGGCCGCCCCTTGTCGTCCGGGCCGCCTGTAATGTCCTAGCCCGACGCCCGGTCCACTGGGCAGGACACACGCTGACGGAGTACCCATGCGCCACTTTCTCAAGGCCTCTTTTTTCGCCCTCGCCCTGCTCGCCGCCGCCGTGGGCGCCCGCCCGGCGGCCGCCGCGCAGCAGGCGCCGGAATTCACCGGCATCGACACCTGGCTCAATGCCAAACCGCTGACCATGCAGGGCCTGCGCGGCAAGGTGGTACTGATCGATTTCTGGACCTATTCCTGCATCAACTGCCTGCGCACCCTGCCCCACGTCACCCGCTGGTACGACACGTATAAAGACAAGGGGCTGGTAGTGATCGGCGTGCACTCGCCGGAATTTCCGTTCGAACAGCAGACCGCCAACGTGAAGGACGCCATCGCGCGTTTCGGCATCCACTACCCCGTGGCGCAGGACAACGACCTGGCGACCTGGGATGCCTGGAGCAATCGTTTCTGGCCGGCCGAATATCTCGTGGACCAGCGCGGCAACGTCGTCGCGCACCACTACGGCGAAGGCAACTACGCGGAAATGGAAAATGCCATCCGTACGCTGTTGGGACTGCCTCGCCTGAAGGAAGCCACCGAAATGGACAAGGACGCTCCCGATTTTTCCGCGATCGGCTCGCAGGAAATGTACTTCGGCAGCGATCGCAGCGAGTTCAACGCCAGTCCCGAAGGCAGCAAGGCCGGTACCCGCGATTACACCGCGCCGTCGCAGCTGGAACCGAACAAGTTCGCGCTCGTGGGGCGTTGGGAGATCGGCCGACAGAACGCCAACCTGGTCAGCGGCACCGGCGAAATCCGTCTGCATTTCAAGGCGGCGAAAGTGCACATGGTCGCCAGCGCGATCGATGCGACGACGCTGGAAATCCTGGTGGACGGCAAACCGCAGCCGCCGGTCACCGTGCAGAAGAGCATGCTTTATACGCTGTTCGACAGTAAGGATTACCGCGAGCACGTGCTGACGATCCGCGTGCCGAAGGCGAACTTCCATGCGTTTACGTTTACGTTTGGCTAGGCATCCGGCAACGCGGCGCGGCGGGAGGCAGGAGCCCGCAAGCGGGCTCCTGCAGGGGATGGTTCGGCCTATTGCGCGATACACTCTCACGATATATCGTACGATCACTACGTACGATATATCGGAGTAATTCCATGCATCGATTTTTCCACAATTTCAACGGCTTCCGCGAACGTTTTGAAGCACTTCATACCATCGGTCGCGGCGGTCGCTTCGGCGGCGGTGCTCCCTTTGGCTTCGACGAACGCGACGGCATGCGCGGCGGCCGCGGTGGCGGACGGTTCGGCGGGCGCATGTTCGGCCACGGCGATCTGCGCCTGCTGCTGCTGGCCCTGATCGAAGAACAGCCCCGCCATGGTTACGAACTGATCCGTACCATCGAAGAGATGTTCGACGGGCAGTACAGCCCCAGCCCCGGCGCGATCTATCCCACCCTGACCATGCTCGAAGAACTCGGGTACGCACGGGTCGAAGCCGAGACCGGCGGCAAAAAACTCTATGCGATCACGGACGAGGGCAAACGCTTCCTCGACGAAAATCGCGACACGCTCGATGCACTGACCGAACGGCTGCAGGTCATGGCCCGCTCCATGAACCGCCTGTCGGTGCCGACGAAAATACGCGAGGCCATGCATACGCTGAAGCACCAGTTGGTAAGCCACCACCGCGCATGGGACGACGCCGAAACCGTTCGCGTCGCCGCGATTCTCGAAGCCGCCGCCAGAGCCGTTGCGGAGCGTCCCCATGGCTGAAGAGTCCGTCGCACTCCACGCATCGACCCGCGTTCGCCACGCCATCTGCATGCGCCGCCTCACGGTAAAACGGGTGACGCGGCTCACGCCGCATATGCTGCGCATTACGCTCGAAGGCGCCGATCTTGCCGGCTTCGTTTCCGCTGCACCGGACGATCACGTCAAACTGTTCTTCCCGGTGGCCGACGGTTCGCTCAACCCACCCGCCTTCACCCCGGGCGGCCCGGTGTATCCGGAAGGCGTCGAGCCATCGCCCTCACGCGACTACACACCTCGCCGTTATCACGAAGCAGCCGGGGAACTCGATATCGACTTCGTGTTGCACGGCGAAGGTCCCGCGTCGTCCTGGGCCGAACAGGCGAAGCCCGGCGATCCGCTCGGCGTCGGTGGCCCGCGCGGTTCGTTGATCGTCGCTTCCGACTTCGACACCTATGTCATGGTGGGCGACGAAACCGCTCTGCCCGCCATCGGCCGCTGGCTGGAGGAGTTGCCGGCATCGGCCCATGCCATCGTGCTTGCGGAAATCGCCGATGCCTCCGAACGTCAAACGTTTACATCGGCCGCCAACGTGGAAACGATGTGGATCGACCGCAGCGGTGCGGGCGCATCGATCGAGGCAGCGTTGCACGCATTGCCGACACCCGCCGGGGATACGTTCTGGTGGGTCGCTACGGAATCGAAACGTACCCGCGCGCTGCGACAGCATCTGGTTGAAGAGCGTGGCGTCGATAAGGAGTGGGTAAAGGCGACGGGCTACTGGCAGCTGGATAGCAGCGAAGATTGATCGCCGCAATGGCCACGCGTGAACGCATCTTAAGCCGCGGCACCGCGTGAACACATAATCTTTGCGGCTTTCACGTTACCTCTGTCCCCCGGAGATAGGGACGGAGGCAGGACGATGATGAAGCGCGGCAGCAAGATTCTGGCCTGGATAATCGGGATCGTCCTCGCGATGATCGTCATTGCGATTCTGATCGTCGCGTTCTTCGACTGGAACCGGCTGAAGCCCACGATCAACGACAAGGTATCCCAGGCCATCGGCCGGCCCTTCTCCATCAACGGCGATATCAGCGCGCAGTGGTCGCGCGAGCCCAGCGAAACGGGGCTGCGCAGCCTGATGCCCTGGCCGCATTTCGTCGCGAAGGACATTGTCGTCGCCAACCCCGACTGGGCGAAAACGAAACAGTTCGCGACGCTGGACGCTCTGGAATTCCGCCTTTCGCCGTTGCCTCTTATCGCCAGGCGCATCGTCATTCCGGACGTGCAGTTGCGCGCGCCGAAGATCGACCTCGAGCGCGTGGGCGATGGACGCGACAACTGGACGTTCAAGCTGCCGGAAAGCGCGGGTCCTTCGGAATGGACGCTGGAACTCAATGCCATCGGCTTCGACAAGGGCCATATCGATCTTTCCGACGCGGCAAGCAAGGTCGACCTCGGCGTGGACATCACGCCGCTGGAAAAAGCGATCCCCTTCGGCGAGATCATGGCGGGCCAGGAACGCGACTCGCGCGAGCAGGCCGGCAAGACGACCGGGGCCAGTACGAAGTCGATGAGTCGCGGCGATGCCGATGAAAAAGACCGCTCCGACCAGACCAAACAGAAACAGACTTATGCGTTCGCGTGGGTCGCGAAGGGGTCGTACAAAGGAACGACCATCGACGGCAAGGGCCACACGGGCGGCGTACTCGCGTTACGCGATGCCGCGCGCCCCTTTCCCGTGCAGGCGGACGTGCGCGTGGGCGAAACGCATGTCGCACTGGTCGGCACGCTGACCGATCCGGTGAATCTCGGCGCGCTGGATGTACGCCTGTGGTTCTCGGGCAAGAGCATGGCCAATCTCTACGCGATTACCGGAGTAACGCTGCCCGACACGCCGCCGTTCGCGACGGAAGGTCACCTGATCGCCACGCTGAAGAAAGATGCCAGCGTCTTCCGGTACGACAATTTCACCGGCCGCGTCGGCGGCAGCGATCTCGGCGGTACGCTTACCTACGATGCCGGTGGCGTGCGGCCGAGTCTCGTCGGCGCGCTGAAATCCAATGTGTTGCAGTTCAGCGATCTGGCGCCGCTTATCGGAGCCGACTCGAACGCACAGAAAAAGGATCGCGGCGACGGTACGGCGCAGCCCAACGACAAGGTGCTGCCGGTCGAACCGTTTCGTACCGAACGATGGAAGGCCATGGATGCCGATGTGCAGTTCACCGGCGCGAAGATCAGCCACGGCGAGAAGCTGCCCATCGACAAACTGTCGACCCATCTGATCATGAAGGAAGGCGTGCTTACGCTCGACCCGCTTAACTTCGGCGTGGCGGGCGGCACGATAGGCAGCAATATCCGCCTCGACGGATCGACCGCGCCGATGCGGGGCCGGATCAATCTGGGCGCGCGCCATCTTCAGCTGAAGCAGTTGTTTCCCGGCTTCGAGCCTATGAAGACCAGCTTCGGCGAAGTGAATGGCGATGCCGCGCTGTCGGCGACCGGCAACTCCGTCGCCGCCTTGCTCGGCACGTCCAATGGCGAGATCAAACTGCTGGTCAACGATGGCGCGATCAGCAAGACGCTGCTTGAAACCGCTGGACTCAACGTCGGCAATATCATCATTGGCCGTCTGTTCGGCGATAAGACGGTGAAGATCAACTGCGCGGCGGCCGACCTCGATGCGACCAATGGCCTGGTCGAGACGCGGCTGTTCGCCTTCGATACGGAAGACGCACTGATCAATATCGAAGGTACCGTCGACTTCAAGACGGAGAAGCTCGATCTGGACGTGAAACCGCATACGAAAGGTTTCCGCGTACTGTCGCTGCGTTCGCCGCTTTACGTGAAGGGCACGATGAAGAACCCCTCCGTCGGCGTGCAGCCGGGACCGCTGATCCTGCGCGGCGGCGGCGCGGTGGCGCTGGCGGTGTTCGCGGCGCCCGCCGCCGCTCTTGCCGCGCTGGTGGTGCCAACCAGTGGAAAGGGCGAGGACAACACCTGCCGTCCGTTGCTTGAAGAGCTGAAGAAGCATCCGGCGCAAGCGCCGGGCGTGCCGCGCAAGTCGACGAAATCGTGACATCGCCGAACCCTTGCAGATGCGCGTTAGAGCGCGATGGGTGCTCGCCGCAGTCATAAGTATGGCGACCGGGTGGGAGCGGACGTTGTCCGCGAAAACCAGATCGTCTCATGGCCGGGATCGCAAACCTGCTTTCGCGGACAAAGTCCGCTCCCACCATACTCCGCGAGAATGAGGTGCTGCCGCGCACGTCCATCGCGTTCAAGCGCTCGCCTACACGAGCTCTGCAAGAACCGGGGCTTTCGTCCCGGCGCCGAAACCTGCACTCTGTGCCGCTCCCCACCCCAAGCGTCCTCATGCAGCCCGTCACCAAAGCCCGCCTGCAGATTCACTTCTGCGTCATCCTGTGGGGATTCACCGCGATCCTCGGCAAGCTGATTACCCTGCCCGCGCTTCCGCTGGTGTGGTGGCGCATGCTGCTGGTCGTGGCGGCGCTGTTGCTGATGCCGCCAGTGTGGCGCGGACTGCGGGCTTTGCCGCGACGTCTGCTGTTTGGCTATGCGGGCATCGGCGTACTGGTTTCCCTGCACTGGTTGACCTTCTACGCGGCGATCAAACTGGCCAATGCCTCGGTGGCTGCCACGTGCATCGCGATGGGACCGGTTTTTCTTTCGGTGATCGAACCCCTGGTGGCCCGTCGCCGGTTCGAGCTTCGCGAGCTGTTGCTGGGAGCCGCCGTCGTGCCGGGTGTCGCGCTGGTGGCGGGAGGCGTACCGGCGAGCATGCATGCGGGTATTGCCGTGGGTATCGTGTCGGCGTTGCTGGTGGCCCTGTTCGGATCGTTCAATAAGCGCCTCGTCGATCACGCCGATCCCCTGACGGTGACCTGCGTCGAACTCGGCACAGGCACGCTCTTTCTGACGCTGCTGGCGCCCTTGCTCGCGGGAACGGCCCCGGCCTTCGTTCTTCCCGACTGGCACGACACCTGGCTGATGCTGGTGCTGTCCTTCGGCTGCACGCTGTTACCGTTCGCGCTGGCTCTCGTCGCACTGCGCCACATGACGGCGTTCGGCACCCAGATGGTGACGAATCTGGAACCGATCTACGCGATCGTGCTCGCTGTCCCGCTGCTGGGCGAGCAACACGAACTGGGGTGGACGTTCTATCTCGGCGTCGCGGTAATTCTGGCGGCGGTATTCGCCCATCCGCTGCTCCATCGCAGCCCGAAGGCGGCGGCAATCGAGCAGATGGGGACGAGTGAGGCGCATAACCAGTAAGAGCGGGGGTGGGAAGTGGGAAGTGGGGGCGCGTTTCCGGCGAGCGTCTCAGGGAGCTGGTATCGCCCGGCGGAAGCAACGTCCGCCGGGCGTTTGTCGTTCCCTCGAGCGTTCGCCGGAAACGCGCCCCCACTTCCCACCCCCCATCCCCGCTCAGATCAATTTGATCTCGCGCAGACGCTGCTGCAGGTACTCGTGCGCGGTGATCGGCTCGGCGTAACGACTGGGATTTTCGGCGCCGACGCACGAAGGCAGCACGTCCAGCACGACGTCGGGATTCGGATGCAGGAAGAACGGCACCGAATAGCGCGGCTTGCGGGCGTTGTCGTTCTGCGGATTGGTCACGCGGTGCGTCGTCGACGGATACACGTGATTGGTCAGGCGCTGCAACATGTCGCCGATGTTCACGACGATGGCATCGCCTTCCGTCGTGATGGGCAGCCATTCGCCCTCGCGCGTCAGCACTTCCAGGCCTTCGGCGCTGGCGCCGACCAGGAGCGTGATGAAGTTGATGTCTTCGTGCGCGCCGGCGCGGACGTTCGGAATGTTTTCCTGGGTCAGCGGCGGGTAGTGGATGGGACGCAGGATGGAATTGCCCACGTCCGTCTTGTCGTCGAAGAAATGCTCGGGCTCGCCGATATGCAGGGCCAGTGCGCGCAGCACGCGCGTGCCGAGCTGGTCCAGCGCTTCGTACAGGCCGTAACCGAATGCCTGGAAATCGGGAACCTCGGCGGGCCACACGTTCGGCGCCATCACGTCGGCGAACTTCGAATCGCGCGGAATCTCCCGGCCGACATGCCAGAACTCCTTGAGATCCGGATGCTGGCTGTCCTTGGCGGTTTCCACCTTGAACGGGGTGTAGCCGCGCGCACCGCCGCCACCGGGAACGTGATACTTCATCTTCGCTTCGGTCGGCAGGGCGAAGAAACGCAGGAAGGCGTCGTACGCGCCGTCGATGCGTTCGCGCGGAATGCCGTGACCGCTGATGCAGCAGAAACCGAACTCACGATAAGCGGCACCGAGTTCGGCGACGAAGGCGTCGCGGTCGGTGTCGTAACGGCGGATGTCGAGCGTGGGGACCTTTTTCATGGATGGCCTGCGGGCAAGAGCACGCCTGGTTCCCGAAGCAGACGTCGGGATAGGAAATCAGGCAATCGCTCTGGCTGCCGATTTTACGACGTCCGCAAGCCGTGTGGCTAACCGGTCGACTTCATCCGCGTCGACGGCCTCGATCGTGACCCGCACCAGCGGCTCCGTACCCGATGCCCGAAGGACCACCCGGCCACGGCCCTCCAGCTCGCTTTCCACCTGGGCCAACGCGCCGCGGACGGCGTCCGTGGCCAGCACCTCGCGTGCGCGGCCCTCGATCCGTACGTTCACCATCGTCTGGGGAAGCTTACTGAGGCCAGCGCGGGCCTCGGCGAAGGTTTCCCCCGCCTGGACCAGGGCTTCTAGCAGGGCCAGGGCCGCGACGATGCCGTCGCCGGTGGTGAAGCGGTCGAGGCAGAGGATATGGCCGGACGTCTCGCCACCGAGTACGCCGCCGTGTTCTTTCAGCTGCTGAAGCACGAAGCGATCGCCGACGTTCGCCCTGATCAATGGGATATCCATGTTCCGCAGCGCGCGCTGAAGGCCATAATTGCTCATCAGGGTACCGACCACCGGACCGCGCAGCATGCCGCGCGAGGCCCAGTTACGGGCCAGCACATACATCATGTCGTCGCCGTCCGTGACGCTGCCGTCGCGGTCGACAATGCGTACGCGATCGCCGTCGCCGTCGAAGGCGATACCGAGATCGGCGCCGCGTTCGACAACCGCTTTGGCCAGCGGTTCGGGATGCGTCGAACCCACGCCGCGGTTGATGTTGAGACCGTCGGGTTCCGCGCCGATGGCGAACACGTCGGCACCCAGTTCGGCGAACACTTTCGGGGCCACCTGGTAGGTGGCGCCATGCGCGCAGTCCAGGACCAGCTTCATGCCGCGCAGGCTGAATTCCTGCGGCACGGTCGCTTTGCAGAATTCCGCATACCGGGCCACGGCATCGCCGACGCGAGTGGCCTTGCCGAGGCTTTCCGATGCCACGGTCGCGAACGGTGCGTCCACTTCTTCTTCGATGGCGGCTTCCAGCTCGTCGGAGAGCTTTTCGCCCTGCGCCGAGAAGAACTTGATGCCGTTGTCGTAATGGGGATTGTGCGACGCGCTGATGACGATGCCGGCATCGGCGCGAAGCGATCGGGTGAGGAAGGCGACGGCGGGGGTGGGCATGGGGCCGAGCAGCCGGACATCGGCGCCCGCGGCGACCAGACCGGCTTCCAGGGCCGATTCGAACATGTAGCCGGAAACCCGGGTGTCCTTGCCGATCACCACGGTGACGCGGCGTCCCCGCTGACGGGCCAGTACGGCGCCAAGAGCACGGCCGAGCCGGAGGATGAAATCGGCGCTGATGGGCGACTGGCCTACCTGGCCGCGGATGCCGTCCGTCCCGAAATATTTGCGCTGGGTCATGGTGTTCGTCCTTTCATGACCGTGAATCATACCGCCGACGACCGGCTTCGGTCGCCAGTCTTTCAGTCGTCGTCGGGCCAGCGGGGCATCGCGGGGCGGTCCTCGCGGGGCGCGCGGTCGCCGGCCTTCACGGCCTGCCATACGGCCAGGGCGTCGACGGTGACGGCCACATCGTGAACGCGGACCAGGATGGCGCCGCGCTGGGCGGCGATGAGTGCCGCGGCCGCCGATCCGGAGGCGCGCGCCAGCGGGTCCTGGCGTCCGGTGATCGTCCCGATCATCGACTTGCGGGAGAGCCCGACATAGGCGCCGGCGCCCAGTTGCGCGAAACGCTCCATGGCGCGTAGCAGGTCCAGGTTGTTTTCCAGCGATTTGCCGAAGCCGAAGCCCGGATCGACCAGGACTTTTTTCCGGGGAATGCCTGCCAGTTCGCAGGCGAACAACCGGTCGGTGAGGAAACGGTGGACTTCGCCCACCACGTCGTCGTAGCCGGGAGCGTCCTGCATCGAACGCGGCTCGCCCTGCATGTGCATCAGGCAAACGGCCACGCCGAGTTCGGCGGCGGCGTCCAGCGCGCCTTCGCGGCGTAACGCATAGACGTCGTTGATCATGCCCGCGCCGGCGGCTACGGCCGCGCGCATCACCTCGGGCTTCGAGGTATCGATGGACAGCGGGACGGTGGTCGCGGCCACCAGACGCTCGATCAGCGGAACCACGCGACGGATTTCCTCGTCGGCGGGGACGTCCGAAGCACCGGGGCGCGTGGACTCGCCGCCGATGTCGAGCATGTCCGCCCCTTCCTCCACCAGCCGGAGCGCATGCTCGAAAGCCGCGTCCAGGGTGTCGTGGGCACCGCCATCGGAGAAGGAATCGGGCGTGACGTTGACGATGCCGACCACCCGCGGGCGGTCCAGCACCAGCGCCCTGCCCGCGCAATCGAGGATCGTGGCGAACGGATCGGTCGTCATGGGTGCCCCTTCAGGCGACGGGTTGCTGGCCGCCGAGGGCGCCCATGAAACGACGGTAGTAGCGCAGTTCGTCGATCGAGTCGCGGATGTCCGACAGCGCCGTATGCGCCGAATCCTTCGCGAATCCGCGGGAGATCTCGGGCGACCAGCGCCGCGACAGTTCCTTCAGCGTGGAGACGTCCAGGTTGCGGTAATGGAAATAGCGTTCCAGCCCCGGCATCTGGCGGTGCAGGAAACGCCGGTCCTGGCAGATGGAATTACCGCACATCGGCGACTTCCCCGTCGGCACCCATTCGCGCAGGAAGGCGATGGTCGCTTTCTCGGCCTCGCCGTGCGTGGCGTTCGAATCCACCACCTGCCCCCACAGACCCGACCGGGTGTGCTGGTTGCGGTTCCAGGCGTCCATTTCCTGCAGGCGGGATTCGTTGTGCGCGATCGCGAACACGGGACCTTCGGCCAGTACGTTCAGACCTTTGTCCGTGACGATGGTCGCGATCTCGAGAATGGAATCGTTATCCGTATCCAGACCCGTCATTTCGAGGTCGATCCAGATAAGGTTGTCTTCGTGTGCTGGCGTCATGCTTTCCTCCGGTGCGCGCAGTCTAGCGGTTCGTGCCGTGCATAGGAGGTCGAGCAGGTGCCGGGCATGCGATCATCGCCCGCATGGCCCAACCGACCTTCCTCTGGCACGACTACGAAACCTTCGGCGCCGACCCCCGGCGCGACCGCCCTTCCCAGTTCGCGGCGATCCGCACGACGGCCGATCTCGAACCCGTCGGCGAGCCGACGATGATCTACTGCAAGCCGCCGCGCGATATGCCGCCGCAGCCAGTCGCCTGCCTGATCACCGGCATCGAGCCGCAGCTGACCGAGCGCGAAGGTCTGAACGAAGCGTCCTTCGCAGCGGCCATCCACGAACAGATGGCCACACCGGGCACCTGCACGGTGGGCTACAACTCGCTGCGCTTCGACGACGAGTTCACCCGGCACCTTCTTTACCGGAACTTCTACGAGCCGTATGCGCGCGAATGGGAGAACGGCAACTCGCGCTGGGACCTGATCGACCTGGTGCGCATGTGCCAGGCGCTGCGGCCCGAAGGCATCGAATGGCCGCTGCGCGAGGACGGTACGCCGAGTTTCAAGCTTGAACACCTGGCCACGGCCAATCGCCTCAAGCAGGAGCGAGCGCATGACGCGCTGTCGGATGTCGAGGCGCTGATCGCGCTCGCCCGCCTGATCCGTGTCCGTCAACCCAAGCTCTGGGACTGGTACTTCGCCCTGCGGCGCAAGCAACGCGTGTTCGAGCTGCTGGACGTCGCGGCGATGACGCCGGTCGTCCACGTATCGTCGCGCTATCCGGCCAGCCGCCATTGCCTGACCGTCATTGCGCCGATCACGGCCCACCCGTCGCGGCCCGGCGAAATCATCGTCTATGACCTCACCGCCGACCCGACCGACCTGCTCTCGCTGGACGACGGCGACATCGCCGATCGCGTTTTCACGTCGCGGGCCGACTTGCCCGAAGGCGTCGAGCGCATCGCGCTGCGCACCGTGCGTGCGAACCATGCACCGGCTCTTGCGCCGATGTCGGTGCTGAAAGGGGCCGATCTTGGACGGCTCGGCCTGGACCTGGATAAGGTCAATGCGAACCGGGAGGCGCTGCTGGCCGCGCCGGATCTGGCCGAAAAGCTTCGCCGGGTCTATGGCCATGCCGCCGCGCTACCGCCTGCCGACGATCCCGAGCTGGCTCTGTACGGCGCCTTCCTTCCCGATGCGGACCGCAAACTGCTCGCGGACGTCCGGGCGACGCCGCCAGCACAGCTTGCGCTAAGGAACTTCCCCTTCCGCGACCCGCGTTATCCGGAGCTGCTTTTCCGTTATCGCGCCCGCAACTGGCCGGAAACGCTCAACGCCGAAGAAGCTGCCCGCTGGGAGGCTTTCCGTGTCGACCGGCTCACGCGCCGCAGTCCGCTGACCACGCTGACACTCGACGAATACCGCGCCGAACTCGCCGCGCTACGCGCGTTACCCGATACTCCGCATGCTTTCCTCGACAGACTGGAAGCATGGGGCCGCGAACTCATCTAGCCAGACATCCTTAAGCCATGTCCCACGCCTATTTCTCGCCCGCCACGTTCCGTTTCCTGAAGGCGCTCGTGCGCAATAATCGTCGCGAGTGGTTTCACGAACATAAAGACGATTACGAGCGCCACGTGCGCGATCCGTTCCTGCAACTGATTACCGACCTGCAGGCGCCACTGGCGAAGATCAGCGGGCACTATCGCGCCGATCCACGCAAAGCGGGCGGATCGCTGTTCCGCATTCATCGCGATACGCGCTTCGCGAACGATAAACAGCCGTACAAAGGCTGGGCCAGCGCGCGGTTCTTCCACGAACGACGCCACGAAATCCAGGCGCCCGCGTTCTATCTGCATATCCAGCCGGGCGAGTGTTTCGCGGGCGGCGGCCTATGGCATCCGGAGCCGGTGGCGCTGAAACAGATCCGTGCATTTCTTGCCGACAACCCCGAAGCGTGGAAGCGCGCGACGCGATCGAAGGCATTCGCGGATCGCTTCAGCTTCTGGGGCGAAAGCCTTACCCGTCCGCCGCGCGGCTTCGATCCGACGCACGAGCTGATCGACGATCTGAAGCGGAAGAATTTCGCGGCGGGCGAGAATTTCGATGAAGCGCTGGCTTGCTCCACCGAACTCCTTCCGCACGTGGTGTCGACGTTCAAGCGTCTGGCGCCGATGGTCGACTATTTGTGTGCGGCGCAGGAGCTGGAGTTTTAGGTTTCGTCGCTTCGCAGGCTATCGCGCGCGCACCGTTCCCACAGAGAGCGGTGCGTGGTGCTTTTGATTTCTGTGGGAGCGCGCCTGCGCGCGATAGCCTGCGAAGCGGCGGCACTACCGCTCGTAAAACGCCCGCCGCGTACGAACCAGATACGCACCCACTCCGATGCCGCACACGGCAGCCACGCCGACGTAATGCGCCGGCGCCATGCCACCCAATCGCTCAGCCATATACGACACCAGCGGTGGCGTTGCCGCCCCAAATACGGCGTATGCAAGATTGTACGAGAACGAAATTCCCGAGAACCGCACGGCCGGGGGGAACGCCGCGACCATCACGGCCGGCACGACGCCGACAACGCCGGCGCATAGTGCCGCCAGCGCGTACAGCGGAATGAAATGCACGGCACCGGACGCGAGGTCGACGTAAAGCGCATACGTCGTCGCCACCAACGCCACCGAGCCCAGCAGCAACGACCACGCGCGACCGATCCGGTCGACCAGTACGCCGGCGATGAGACACCCCACGGTCAGCGCCAGCGCCGCCGCGCTGCTTCCGGTGAACGCCCTCTCGCGGTCGACGTGAAAAACCGACTGCGCGAGCGTCGGCGTCATGAGGATGACCACGACAATCGCGGCGGTCAGCAACCAGGTCACCACCACCGAAAGGAAGACGCCCGGCAGGTGATCGCGAACCACGCGCTTAACGGGCAGTTCGTCCGCCAGTTCGCGGCGCTCGCGCATCTGTGCGAATACCGGCGTTTCGCGCAGCCAGCGACGCAGGTATACGGCGAGGAAACCGAATACGCCGCCCAGCAGGAACGGAATGCGCCACGCGTAATCGAGAATAGTCGACGCCGGATAGTGCGCATTGAGTCCGGCGGCGACCAGAGAGCCGATGAGGATGCCGGCGGTCAGACCCGAGGTAAGACTCGCGCAGGCGAACCCCACGCGATTCGTCGGCACGTGTTCGGCGACGAATACCCAGGCGCCGGGAATCTCGCCGCCGATGGCGATGCCCTGCACCACGCGCATCAGCAACAGCAGCAGCGGCGCCAGTACACCCACTTGCGCATAAACCGGCAGCAGGCCGATGCACAGTGTCGGCAGCGCCATCAGGAATACGCTGAGGGTAAACATGCGTTTGCGGCCGACTTTGTCGCCGAAATGAGCCATGACGATGCCACCCAGCGGCCGGGCGAGATAGCCCGCGGCGAAGATGCCGAAGACCTGTACCTGGGCCAGCCATTCGGGCATATGGGCGGGGAAGAACAATTGCCCCAGCACCTTCGTGAAGAAGACGAAGATGACGAAGTCGTAGAACTCAAGCGCCCCGCCCAGTGCCGATAGCACGAGCGTGCGGATGTCCTGGCGGTCGAGGCGGCGTTCGGTGGGGGGAAGTGCGCTGGATTCGTAGGGCATGGGGTTTGGGGTCGCTGGGATTCCGGAGTATGCCTTGAAGCGGGGGATGGGGGATGGGAAGTGGGGGCGCAGTCCCGGCGATCGCCTGAGGGAACGACAAGCACCACGCGGACGTTGCTTCCGCCGGAAGATGTCAGTTCCCTCAGGCGATCGCCGGAAGCGCGCCCCCACTTCCCATCCCCCATCCCCCCTTCACGCCTTCGCGAACGGAAACGCGAGTACGTCGGCGATAGCGTCGGTATCGCCCAGACACATCAGCAGGCGTTCGATGCCCATGGCCACGCCGGCGCAATCGGGCAGCGCGGCGAGTGCATCGAGCAGGTGCTCGTCGATCGGCAATGCCTCGTCGCCGCGCTCCAGACGACGTGCGTTGTCGCGCTCGAAGCGCTCGCGCTGCTCGACCGGATCGTTCAGCTCGTGGTACCCGTTGGCCAGTTCGTAAACGCCCAAATACACCTCGAAGCGTTCGGCCACCGGCGGGTCGCCCGCTCGGATGCGCGCCAGCGCGCACTGGCTGGCGGGGTAATCGTGGATGACGGTGATCTGGTCGCGATGGAAGCGCGGCTGGATGAGATGGGTCATCAGGAGATCGAGCCAGTCGTCCCGGCGCAGTCCGTCCGGATGGATTCCGAACATGGCCAGCGGCGCACGCAGGACGGATTCGTCGGCGGTCAACGGGTCGATCGACAAGGCGTACTGGAAGACATCGCGGTACGTCGTTTCCAGCACGTCGAGCTTGCGTCCCGCCTCTACGCCAAGACGCTCGATCAGGTCGACGACTTCCTTCGCCAGACGGCGATGATCGAAACCGGTCCGATACCATTCGAGCATAGTGAATTCGGGATTGTGCCGACCGCCGGCCTCGCCATTGCGGAATACGCGGCCCAGCTCGTAGCAGTCGCCGATGCCCGCGGCGAGCAGGCGTTTCAGTGGAAATTCCGGCGACGTGCGCAGCCAGCGCTCGCGCGGACCGGCATCCACGTGCCCGGAGAACCGCGTGGAAAAACTCTCGATATTCGGGTCGGTGTTGGCTGCCGCCGAAAGGATGGGCGTCTCTACCTCCAGCACATGGCGTTCGGCGAAGAACGCGCGGATCTGGTGGTAGACGGCGGCACGACGGCGATGTGCGCCGAAGTCGTTCACTGGCCCATTCCGTGTTCAGCCAGCAGCGCAAGAAGTTGTGCCTCGTCCCATACCGGCACGTCGAGCTCCTTTGCCTTGTCGAGCTTGGAGCCGGCCGCCTCGCCAGCGACGACGACACTGGTTTTCTTGGACACCGAGCCGGATACCTTGGCGCCCAGTGCTTCGAGCCGGTCTTTGGCTTCGTCGCGACCGAGCGATTCCATGCTGCCGGTGAGGACGAAGGTCTGGCCGTCCAGCGGAAGGATCGTGGTCTGGGCTTTAGTCGGAAGCGCATCGAGAATGTCGCGCATCGCTTTTTCGGCGCGACGCAGTTCGGCCATCTGGCGCGGATCGGCAAGGTAAAGCTGCAGATTCGTCGCCGCCGCCTGCGGCAGGCCCGCCACGATCCACTGCGCCTGTCCGGCGCGGATCAGGACATCGAGATCGCCATACAGTCCCGCGAGCAGTTTCGTACTCTTCGGGCCGAGCTTGGAGACCTTGGCCATATCCAGCAGAACGTCAAGACCGAGCTTGTCGCGCAGCTTCGCCGAAGGCGTCGTTTCATCGTCGAACACGATGCCTGCGGCCAACAGTTCGTCGACCACGCGCTGGTTGCCTTCCTGCTCGAAGAACGCCGCGATGGATGTCGCGACTTCATCTCCGATATCGGGCAGTACGCGCAGGACGGCGGCGGGCGTTTCGCGTACGAAGCGCAGCGAGCCCAGCCATATCGCAAGCGTTTTCGCCGTGCTTTCGCCGATATGCATGATGCCGAGTCCGAACAGGAAACGCGGCAGCGTGGATGCCTTGCTTGCAGCGATAGCCTCAACGAGGTTCTCGGCCCAGCGCGTGGCGACCTTGCCCTGTTTCACGGTTTCGGGCGTCGTGCCGTCGCGCTCGTCGGCGCGGCGCTTCATGTCGACGAAAGCGTCGACGGTAAGGTGGTAAAGATCGGCGGGTGTGTGCACCATGTCGAATTCGACCAGTGCGTCGACGAAGCGATCGCCCAGGCCGTCGATGTCCATGGCGCGTCGCGAGGCGAAGTGGATCAGGGCTTCCTTGCGCTGTGCCGCGCAGATAAGTCCGCCCGAACAGCGCCATGCCGCGGCGCCCTCTTCCCTCACCAGTTCCGAGCCGCAGACGGGACACGTCGCGGGCATGCTCCAGGGATGCGTATGCGCGGGACGCCGTTCGTCGACCACGCGCGCGACTTCGGGAATGACATCGCCCGCGCGGCGGACGATGACGGTGTCGCCAACGCGAACGTCGAGGCGCGCGACCTGGTCCGCGTTGTGCAGCGTGGCATTGGTGACGATCACGCCACCGACCTGCACCGGCGCCAGGCGCGCCACGGGCGTCGCGGCACCGGTGCGGCCGATCTGGATTTCGATGGCCTCGACCGTCGTCATCTGTTCCTGTGCGGGATATTTGTGCGCGATAGCCCAGCGCGGCGCGCGCGACACGAAGCCCATCTCGCGCTGGCCTTCGTAGTCGTCGAGCTTGTACACCACGCCGTCGATGTCGTACGGCAGGCTGTCGCGCTTCTCGCCGATGCGGCGGTAGTACGCGATCAGTCCATCGAAACCGCGCGCGGTGGACACTTCCGGCGACACCGGAAAGCCCCATGCACGAAGCTGTTGCAGCGTGGCCGAATGGGTGGAGGGAAGCTCGCCATCCTCGACATCGCCGACGGCATAGGCAAAGAAAGCGAGCGGCCGCTTCGCCGTGATCGCCGGATCGAGCTGACGCAACGAACCGGCCGCGCCGTTGCGCGGATTGGCCAGCGGCTTGTCGCCGGCGGCGCGCGCCCGTTCGTTGAAGGCTTCGAAGGCGGCGCGCGGCATGATGACTTCGCCGCGCACTTCCAGTACATGCGGCCAGCCTTCGCCGCGCAGCTTCAGCGGAATGGCCTTGACCGTACGCAGGTTCGCGGTGACGTCTTCGCCAGTCGCGCCGTCGCCGCGCGTGGCGCCCTGTACGAAGACGCCATCGACGTAGCGCAGGCTGATGGCCAGTCCGTCGAGTTTCGGTTCGACGGAGAACACCGGCTCGCGCCGGTGCAGGGTCTGCTCGATGCGCCGTTCGAAGTCCGCGACCTCGCGATAGCGTTCCCGATCGTTGTCGCCCTCGTCTTCGAAGGCATTACCGAGCGACAGCATGGGCACGACGTGCTTCACCTCGGCGAAACCGCCCTGGGCACGCGCGCCCACGCGGCGCGTGGGCGAATCGCCGGTGGCCAGATCGGGGTACTCGGCCTCCAGTGCTTCCAGCTCACGCATGAGGCGATCGTATTCGGCGTCGCTGATCGAGGGATCGTCGAGCACGTGATAGCGGTAATTGGCATCTTCGATGCTCGCGCGCAGGTCTTCAGCGCGCTTGCTGGCCTCGGCGGGAACGGTGGGTTGCGACATAGGACGGGTCCGTGGGGGCCGGGGGGTGCCAGACGATATGAAATCACGATAACTTTCGGTCCATTGCCCATGATTTGCAAGGAGATCGTTCGCTATAATGCGAGGCCATGCCACACGACGTCACCGTTCACCCCACCGTAGCCGACGTCCAGGCCTCGTCCCACGAGGCCACTTCCTCCCGAGAGCAGTTCCGTGGCCTGATCTGGCTGGTTTCCGCCGCTTTCTTCATGCAGGCACTGGATTCCACCATCGTGAACACGGCGGTGCCGGGCATCGCCAACGCGCTCGACGTGACGCCGCTCAGCATGCGCACGGCGCTGACGAGTTACGTCCTTACGCTGGCCATCTTCATCCCCACCAGCCCCTGGCTCTGCGACCGCTTCGGCACGCGACGCGTGTTCGGCGGCGCGATCGTCGTGTTCGCACTGGGATCGCTGCTATGCGGCATCGCGCAATCGCTGCCGCAACTGGTCGCCGCACGCGTCATGCAGGGGCTTGGCGGCGCCGCGCTGATGCCGGTGGGCCGTTACGTCCTGGTCCGGAGCATCGACCGTCGCGAATTCGTCAGCGCCATGACGACCGTCGCGACCTTCGGCCTGATGGGCTCGGTGCTCGGGCCGCTGCTGGGCGGCGCGCTGGTCGAATACACGTCGTGGCGCGTGATCTTCCTGATCAACGTCCCGGTCAGCATCCTCGGCGTCTGGCTCAACAGTCGCGAGATGCCCGTGTACCGGCTCGACCGCGCGCATCCTTTCGATATCTTCGGCTTCATATTATTCGGCGGAGCTTCCGCGCTGTATCTGATGGCTGCGGAAACCGCCGGCGACGGTCACTGGAAAAACGTATTCGGCTACGTCGCGATGGCGACCACGCTGGGATTGATTTACGTCTGGCACAGCCGCCGCACCGAACATCCGGTCAGCGACCTGAAACTGCTGCGCGTCCGCAGCGTCTGGGTATCGCTGGCGGGGAACCTGTTCACGCGCCTGGGTGTGTCGGGCATGTTCCTGTTGCTGGTGCTGTTCCTGCAGATCGGCTGCGGCTGGTCGCCGTTGTGGGCCGGCCTGATGATGGTGCCGCAGGCCATCGGCTCGATCTGTATCAAACCCTTCGTCCACCGTCTGCTGGCGTACTTCGGCTATCGCCGGCTGCTACTGGTCAACACGATCGCGATTTCAGTGGTGCTGTGCTGCTTTGCTTTCCTGTCGCCGTCGACGCCCATGTGGGCGATCGGTCTGTTCGTATTCGTCTACGGCTCGTTCATGTCGCTGCAATACACATCGATGAATACGCTGGCCTATGTCGATCTCGACGTAAGCCATGCCTCGATGGCGTCCTCGATGGCCTCGACCGCGCAATACCTCTCGATGAGTTTCGGCATTGCGCTCGCGTCGCTGCTGATGGCCGCTTTCATCGGCGACCGCACGCCTGAGCGATACATCTGGGCGTTCCGGTATTCCGTCGTTATCCTCGGCATGGTGACGCTGGCCGCCAGCTGGGTTTTCTCGCGTCTGCGGGAAACACGTCCGCACGAGACCGGGCGCTAACGGGTATAAAGGACACCGCGCCTTCCTCCGCGGCTTCGATCAAGGTCGATCAAACCATGCACGACGCAAGCGACATCCTGCTCACCCTCTTCATCATTTTCGTCGCCGCGCAAATCGGCGGCGAAATCGCCCAGCGCCTGCGCCTGCCCGCCGTGGTCGGCGAAATCGCCGCCGGCTGCGCCATCGGTCCTTCCGCGCTCGGCTGGCTGCATATTGATCAGATCGCCTCGGGCACACCAATCGACGTACTCGCGGAAATCGGCGTCATCCTGCTGCTGTTCTCGGTCGGTCTGGAAACGCGGCTGGACGATCTGAAAAAAGTCGGCCGCAGTGCGTTCATGGTCGGCGTTCTCGGCGTTGTGATTCCGTTCCTGATGGGGTCGCTCTGGGCCCACGGATCAGGTTTCGACTGGGTCAAGTCCATGTTCGTGGCCGCGGCCTTCGTCGCGACATCGGCGGGTATTACGGCGCGCGTGCTACAGGAACTGGGCGTGCTTCAGCGGCAGGAAGCCCGCATCATCCTGGGCGCCGCCGTGATCGACGATATCCTCGCCATGCTGCTGCTGGGCGTCGTGTCCTCGTTGCAGGACGGCGGCGCGCTGGACGTCAAATCCCTCGCATTTACCCTGCTTGGCGCGGTGGGCTTCATCGCCGTCATCGGCTGGGGCGGTACGAAGGTCATGCGTCGCGGCTCTGGGTGGCTCGACAAGCCCAGCAACCCGATGTCGCCGCTGGCGATCGTTCTCGCGCTGTGCCTCGGCCTTGCCTTCCTGTCCACCCGGTTCGGTCTGGCGGCGATCATCGGCGCGTTCCTGGCCGGCATGATCGCTTCGGAATCCCGCCAGCGCGACGACCTGGAGCATCAGACCGCGCCGCTGCTGGCCTTCCTGACACCCTTCTTCTTCGTGGTCACGGGCGCCAAGGTGAATCTCGAAGAGCTGGCCGACGGCAAGGCGTTACTGATGCTGCTGGTGGTGACCGTGATCGCCATCGTGTCGAAGCTGGCCGGCGGTTTCCTCGGCGCCCTGTCGCTGGGACGCCGCGGCGCCGCCATCGTGGGTTTCGGCATGGTGCCCCGTGGCGAGGTGGGCGTGGTCATTGCCTCACTCGGCCTGGCGGCCGGTGTGTTCAACGAGCAGATCTACGCGATCATCGTCGCGATGTCGCTGCTTACCGCGATGGTGACCCCACCGATTCTTTCGCTGCTATTGCGCAAAGACAAAGACTAGGCCTTCGTGCGCCGATACGCCGCCAGCGCGTCCTCGCGGGACGATTTCAGATCGACGAGCGGCGCCGGATAGCCCGTGCGCCGCAGGATGGTGGGATCTTCCCAGGGTGCATGGATGCTGCTGGCGGGTACGTCCGCAAGCTCCGGTATCCATCGGCGGATATAGGTGCCGTCGGGATCGAACTTCTCCGATTGCGTCACCGGATTGAAGATGCGGAAATACGGCGCCGCGTCCGCACCGCTTCCGGCCACCCACTGCCAGCCAAGCGAATTGTTCGCCAGATCGGCGTCGAGCAGCGTGTCCCAGAACCAGCGCGCGCCATGGCTCCAGTGTTGCCGGAGGTTCTTGGTCAGCAGGCTGGCAACCAGCATGCGTACACGGTTATGCATCCAGCCCGTGGCCCATAGCTCGCGCATCCCCGCGTCGACGATGGGGATACCGGTACGCCCTCGTTGCCAGCGTTTCAGGATGGCAGCGTCGCCGTCTTTCCAGCGAAACCCGTCGAAGCGCGGATTGAAATTTTCCGTGGGCGTTTTCGGAAAGTGGTAAAGCAGGTGATGCCCGAACTCGCGCCATCCGAGCTGGCGCAGATACGGTTCGATATCGACGTGACGCCGGGAGTCCGCGACCTGTGCGCGCAGACCCGCGGCTACCTGGCGCGGCGTCATCTCACCCCAGTGCAGATGTGGCGAAAGCCGGGACGTACCATGCCGCGCCGGCAGGTCGCGCGCTTCCGTATAGGCCGACACGGCATCGTCGCCGAAGAGTTCCAGCATCTCGGCCGCACCCGCTTCGCCGGGCGCCCACCCGGAGAACCCGGCTGCCCATTCGATACCGGGCAACAGGTCGAGGTCGCCCACGGAAAGGCCATCGGCCATCTGGACGCAACGCAACGACGACGGCACCGGAAGCGGCGCCGCGTCGTCGAGTTGCACGCGCAGGGAACGCCAGAAAGGGGTAAACACTTTGTACGGCTGATCCTGTCGGGTCATGACCTCCCAGGGCTCACGCCATAGCGACCCACGATGGACAGCCACGTCGATGCCCTCGGCGGTCAGCGCGCGCTCGATCGCGGCATCGCGGCGCAGCGCCTCCGGCTCGTAGAGGCGGCTCCAGTACACGGCGGACGCTCCCGTCGCGGCCACCATGTCCCGCAGGACCTCGAGGCTGGCGCCCCGCCGGATATGCAACCGGCCATGGAAACGCCCGAGTGCCCCGTCGAGTGCGGCCAGCGAATGGTGCAGCCACCACCGGGCCGCCGCACCGGGCGCCCATTCGCCTTCCTCTTCGGGGGCATCGATATACAGGGGTACGATGCGGTCGTAATCTTTGACCGCGGCCGTCAGGGCGGCATGATCCGCAAGACGGAGGTCGCGGCGAAACCATACGATGGCGGTGGTCATTGCCGGATTATCGTATGAATACTCTGAACTCCGTCGCGATTGGTTCAGGCGGAATGCTTAGACTGTGGGCTGAGTCGGCCCGCCCCGTAGCTATGGCCATCCACAAGGAGAGAGATCATGAAGCTGAAGTACGCATTAGGTATCGAGATGGCCGCCCTGCTCGCCCTCGCCGTAAGCGTTCCTGCCACTGCCGCCACGCTTACGCGTAGCGACGGCATCTACGTGCGTTGCGACCAGTGTGGCGTGGTCCAGAGCATCGAATTCAACCAGACCGCGGGCCGCGATCACGGCACCGCTGGCGCGGTCATCGGCGCCATCGCCGGTGGCGTCCTCGGCAACCAGGTCGGCCGTGGCAACGGTCGTACGCTTGCCACGGTCGCCGGCGCGGCGGGCGGCGGTTTCGCCGGTAACGCCATCGGCAAGGGCGGCGGCAGCCAGAGCTACACCCTGCGCATGAAGATGGGTAACGGCCAGATCGCCAACGTCACGGTCAAGGACGCCTCGGCCATCCGTCAGGGCGACATCGTCGTCGTCGACGATCAGGGCAACGTTTCGCGCGTGCAGTAACGCGCGGCGTTTCGTGACAAAAAACCGGCCTCAGGGCCGGTTTTTTTTTGTTCTTCATGTACTGCGGGGGCCGCCTCACGCTCGTGCGTTTGGGAAGCCGTGGCCGGGTTGGCCCTTGGGGCCTTCGGCGCCGTCCCTGCGGGAGCGGGCCGTAGCGCCGCTTTCGCTCCGTCAGTGGGGTATCGCGGCCCTCGGCTAAGGCGGCCCCAAGGGCCAACCCGGCCACGGCACCGTCGACTGCGGTTTGCTGGAGTAAGAGCACGAGCTAAGCAGGTGATCGGACCGGACCGGCGTGCGGTCACGTCTAGCCATGCGTCACGCGCTGCTTTCCCCCACGCGACCGCAGCATCCGGACGAGCCGTCGGCCACCTCCCTCGACGCGACTTGCGCAACCGAGCGCGGCGGGCGGAAAAGGCCCGCAGGGGGCGGACCCGGACGGTCCGCCGTTTTCGCTGAGGCATGGAGGCCGAATCGAAAACCCCCGCCCGCCGCGCGGGCGCGACGGGGCGCAGCCATAGAACACCAGCCGCGCAGCGGCTCTCACTTCCCGAGCGACGGTGGAGACGGAGCGTCGAGGGGGGTGGCCGACGGCTCTTCGCGAAGCATCCCAGCGCTACGGCAATAGCGATGGCAAGGCCGAACCTTCTCTCAGCAGTGCGCAAAGAACCAAAAGGGCGACGCAAAACTGAGCTATCGCAGACGTGCGGCCAAAGCGTCGTAAAAGCTTTCGGGCAACTCCGCCGCTACCGGCACGCGCCACCAGTTCGGCTGGGCGAACGGCAGGCACTTCACCGCATCCTTGTCGGTCATCAGCACCGGGCAACCATCCTCGAAGAGGAGGTCGCTCGCCGAAAACGCATGGTGATCCGCGAATGCATGGTCGCGTGAGTCGATGCCCTGCTCCCGCAGGCTACGGAAGAAACGCATGGGGTTTCCGATGCCCGCCACCGCGTGTACCGGACGGCCGACGAACTCCGACAGGGGCGCAACCTGGGAGGGGTCGGCCACATTGACGGCGAAGCCGCCGTGCAAGGTCATCGGAATTTCCAGGTCCGACACCCGGCCGCCGTTGTTGACGACGAAGTCCACGCGTTCGAGCCGCGCCAATGCTTCGCGCAAGGGGCCAGCGGGCAGCAGGTGCCCGTTGCCGAAGCGGCGCTCGCCGTCGATGACGCAGATCTCGATATCGCGCGCCAGACGGTAGTGCTGGAGGCCGTCGTCGGCCAGAACCACGTCGCAACCGGCGTCGACCAGCAACCGCGCCGCCTCGGGACGTTGACGGCCGATGGCTACCGGCACGCCGCTCTGGCGAATCAGGCAGGGCTCGTCGCCCACGCGCGCCGGGTCGGGCCGGTCGTCCAGCAACAGGGGGCCGCGTTCGGAACCGCCATAGCCGCGACTGACTACGCCGGGCTTACGGCCGCGTGCCCGCAGGGCTTCGGCCAGCGCAATGATGAGCGGTGTTTTTCCCGTGCCGCCGACGGTGATGTTGCCAACGACGACCACCGGCACGGGCAGGCGAACAGCGGCGCCGGGATCGCGCTCGTAGCGTTCGGCATTGCGGCGCACGGCACGGCGATACAACGCCTCCAGCGGCAGCGTCCACACGGGTGGCTTGCTACCGTCGTACCAGCGCCGTTGCAAGGCGTCGGCGATACTCACGGCGCGATCAGTCCGCCACGACCTGATCGTGGAACTGCATGCGATGCAGCGCGGCGTACTGGCCGCCCTGATCGATCAGGCCGCGATGCGTGCCGAGTTCGACGATGCGTCCCTGATCCATCACGGCGATCTGATCGGCGTGTTCGATGGTCGACAGCCGATGGGCGATGACCAGCGTCGTGCGATCGCGCATCAACCGCTGCAACGCATCCTGGATCAGGCGTTCGGATTCGGTATCCAGCGCACTGGTCGCTTCGTCGAGCACGAGGATCGGCGAGTTCTTCAGGATCGCCCGCGCAATGGCGATGCGCTGACGCTGACCGCCGGAAAGCGAATTGCCGCCCTGCCCGATCTGCGTCTGCAAGCCTTCAGGCATGCGTTCGATGAATTCCAGCGCGTTCGCGGCACGCGCAGCGGCGACAATGTCTTCTTCGGAAGCGCCCGCGAGTTCGCCGTAGGCGATGTTGGCGGCCACCGTGTCGTCGAACAGCACGACGTTCTGGCCTACCCACGCGATCTGCCGGCGCAGCGACGCGAGCGTGTATTCCTCGTAGTTCGCGCCGTCGAGCAGGATGCGTCCGCTCGTCGGCTCGTAGAATCGCGGCAGCAGGCTGACCAGACTGCTCTTGCCGCTACCGGAGCGGCCGACCAGCGCCGTGACGGTGCCGGGGCGGCAATGCAGGTCGACGCCGCGCAGCGCCACGTGATTGTTCTTCGGATAAACCAGATGGATGCCTTCGAAGCGGATATCGCCCTCGACCCTGGCGACCTCACGCGTACCGACATCGCGCTCGGGCGGCTCGTCGATGATGGCGAACAGGTCCTGGCATGCGGCCAGACCGCGCTGAAGGCTGGACTGCACGCTGGTCAGACGCTTCAGCGACGGCAGCATCGCACCCATGGCGGTCAGCACGGCGAAGAACACGCCGGGCGTGATGTGCTCCAGCGCACGCGGACGCGTGCCGAGATACACGAGCAACGCGAGGGCGAACGCACCGGTGGTCTGGATCGTCGCGCTGGACAGCGCGCTGGTCGATGAAATCTTGAGGTTCAGCGAACGTGCGCGATCGGCGACATCGTCGAAACGGCCCGCTTCGCGCGCCTGTCCGCCGTAAATACGTACTTCGCGATTGGCGCCGACCACTTCTTCGACGACGCTGGTCACCGAGCCCATATTGCCCTGCAAACGCTTGCTGATCTGACGATAGCGACGGCTGACCACCGTCACGATCAGCACCACGCAAGGCACCAGCACGAGCAGCGCCAGCGTGAGGTAGGCGCTTTGATAGAGCATGACTGTCAACATGCCGACGACCGTGAGGCCTTCGGTGACCGCCACCTTCAGGGCATCGGTCGACGCCTGCGCGACCTGCTCGCTGGTATAGGTGATGCGGGAAATCTGCTGACCGCTGGGCTCGCGACCGAAGAAGGTGGCGGGTAACCGCAGATAAGACGCGAAGACATCCTTGCGGATCGACTGCACGACGCCGCGGCCGATATAGGCGATGCCATAGTCGGTGGCGTACGACGACACGCCACGCACCAGGAAGATCGCCATGATCCAGATCGGCATCCAGAAAATCGTGTACGGATCTTTCAGCGTGAACAGGTCGTCGATCAGCGGCCGGATGAGATTGGTGAACAGCGACAGACACGCCGGATCGATGATCATGCCGATGATGGCGATGGTGCCGATCGACCAGTACCGGCGCGTGTAACCCAGCAGTCGCTTATAGGACTGCCAGCTCTCCGCGTCCCAGACGCTGCTTGCCTTGCCGGCACTCACTTGTCGGCCGCCGCCTCGGTCGGCGTGGTGGCGATCGACAGGTGGGTGAAGCCAAGCTGGCCGAGCGCGTCCATGGCGCGCACCACGTTCTGGTGCGCGGTAAGCGCGTCGGCGCGGATGACGACGAGGCGTTCGCGGTCGGTACCGGCCACGCGCTCGATGGACGTCTTCAGCGGGCCGATGCCCTCGCCGAGGACTTCGTCGCTACCGACCGAGTAGTGGCCGTCGCGGTCGATCACCACGGTCAGCGCCTGCGCCGTGGCGTCATGCGCCTCGGCGCCAGCCTTCGGCAGGTTGACCTGCATGCGCGAGTGCTCGATGAACGTCGTGCTGAGCACGAAGAACATCAGCAGCGTAAGCAACACGTCGATCAACGAGATCACGTTGATCTCGAAGTCGTCTTCTCTTCGTGAACCGATGCGCATGGGATCAGCCGGCGGTGGACACGCTGTCGGCCGCCGTGCGGCGACGCGCGACCGGACGCGGTGCGGACAGATCGTCCAGCAGCGCCGTGGCTTCTTTCTCCATCTCGACGACGTAGCCGCCGACCTTCGAACGGAAATAGCGATGCAGAACGTAGGCGGGAATCGAAACGACCAGACCGAAGGCCGTGCAGATCAATGCCTCGCCGATGCCGCCGGCCATCTTCATCGGATCGCCGATGCCGCCCATCATGACGCTGAGGAACATGCGGATCAGACCAATGACCGTGCCAAGCAGACCCAGCAACGGACCGATGAGCGCGATGGTGCCGAGCGTGTTGAGGTAACGCTCCATGCGATGGACGACGTGACGACCGGTATCTTCGATGCGTTCCTTGATGAGTTCGCGCGGACGGTCGCGGACGGCGAGCGCGCCGGCCAGCAGTTCGCCCAGCGGGGAGCCTTTTTCCAGCGCGGACAGATGCGCGGCGTCGAGGGTATTGGAGCGAGCCCACTGACGCACTTCCGCGCCCAGGCCCGGCGGCAGCACCGACGAGCGGCGCAGCGCCCAGAAACGTTCGAGGACGATCGCCAGCGCCAGCGCGGAACAGATCAGGATCGGCAGCAGGGCCCAGCCGCCTGCCATCAGGATATCGAGCACGTTAACCCCACCGGAAAGCCGGAAAGACAAGCGCGCATCATAGCAGGCCGCCCCGGACGATCTGAGGTGCCGGTAGCATTTGCCGCCAACACCCCGCAGCCCCTGTGTAGGAGCCCGCTTGCGGGCTCCTACCTCTTATGGCTGCGGCTGTCCTGAGAACTCGATCTCGGCCAGGCCGACACCCGCCTTTTTGTCAGCGGCATCGAGCCGGACCCGATACCACGCGTACGCCTTCGGGCTGGCCGCCACGAACGCACGCGTCTGCCGGCGCCAGGGGAACGTTTCGCCACGACGCGAATCGACCGTATCCCAATGCTTGCCGTCCACCGAGCCTTCCAGTCGCCAGCTCTTCGCGTCCGCCGCGACGGATGCCGAGGTCAGCGTATACATCGAGACCGTCACCGGGCGGTCGAAATGCCAGCCGATATCGGCTTTCGCGCCGGGTATCGTGGTTTCGGTATCGGAACGATTGTCGAACAGGCGAGCCAGACCGGCGGCATCCGCCGAGCCGAACGGACTGCCCGACGTGCCGCCGGTCAGGTCGACGAGCGGCGACGGCGCCGAACCTTCCGCCGTGATCGATGCCGGCACCGCATCGGTGCCCGTACCCCAGTGCGAGGGTTCCGGCCCCATCTCGAAATCGAGCGTGGCGCCCTTCGCCAGCAGAGCATGCGGCAGGCTGAGCCGCGTCCACGGCTGTCCGTTGACTTTCAGGCCCTGCACATAGCGATTGCGATCGCTGACGCCCGGCGCACGAATATCGACGGCCGCGCCGTTTTCCAGACGAATCGTCATATGCGGAAAATACGGCGCGCCGATGACGTACTCAGGCGAGCCCATGCGAAGCGGATAAAAACCCGCCGCGCCGAAGAGCCACCATGCCGACATCTCGCCGTTGTCCTCGTCGCCCGGATAACCCTGGCCGATATCGCTGCCGGCATACAGACGCGACATGGCATCGCGCAACTTGTCCTGGGTTTTCCACGGCTGCCCGGCCACGTCGTACATCCAGATGATGTGATGCGACGGCTGGTTGCTGTGTCCGTACTGGCCCATGCGCACGTCGCGCGCTTCCAGCATTTCGTGGATCACTTCCCCATAGCCGCCCACATTAAACGTGCCCGGCGTCGTGAAGAAAGCATCCAGTTTGTTCGCCAACGCGTCGCGTCCGCCGTAGAGCGAGGCGAGACCCGCGCCGTCCTGCGGTGCATGGAACGCCATATTCCATGCATTGGTTTCCGTGTAATCGTCGCCCCACCGCGTGGGATCGAATGCCGCGGTTTCATAGCGCCACTTGCCGTCCGCCGCACGACCGACGAAGAAACCGGCCGGCTTGTCGAACAGGTGTACGTAGCCCAGTGCACGCGAGCGGTAGTACGTCGCATCGTCGGTGTAGTGCTTGCGGTAGGGATCGCTGGCGGGTGCTTCGCCTGCGAGCGCGGTGGCGAGATTGCCGATAGCGAAATCGTTGATGTAACCGTCCATCGACCAGGACAGTCCCTCTTCGACGCCCGTGTCGGTATAGCCGTTGAACAGCGAACGCTCGATACCCTTGCGTCCGGCGCCGGGCACATCGCTGACCACCGACGCGTTCTTGATCGCGGACTGGTAGAAGCTGGCGACATCGAAGTTGCGCACGCCTTTCAGCCACGCATCGGCAAACGCGACATCGGAACTGGTGCCGACCATCAGATCGGCATAACCGGGCGAGGACCAGCGCGCGATCCAGCCACCGTCGCGGTACTGCTGGACGAAGCCGTCGATCATCTGTCCGGCTTCGGTCGGCGTCAGCAATACATACGCGGGCCACGCCGTGCGGTAGGTATCCCAGAAACCGTTGTTGACATAGATCTTGCCGTCCACGATGCGCGCGCCGGTCGCGGTCGGCGTGTCGGTGCCCGTCGCAGCCGAGAACGGGCTGGCGTAGCGATAAACCGGCTTTTCGGGCGTCCCCGTGTTCTCGTAGGCCTCGTTCGGGTAGAGGAACAGGCGATAGAGATTGGAGTAGAGGGTCGTCAGTTCGTTCTGGCTGGCGCCTTCCACGTGGACGATGTCGAGCTTATCGTCCCACGCACGGCGCGCGCGTTCGCGGACGGACTCGAAAGTATCGTTCGCGGCAATTTCCTGTGCGAGGTTTTTCTTCGCCTGATCCACGCCGATCAGCGACGTGGCGATGCGCATGGTGACCGCGCGTGCCGCCGCATCGCGCGTATCGAAACCGAACCAGGCGGCGACGTGGTCCCTGCCCTCGCCCGTCAGCTGTCCGCTTTCGGTCACGGGACGATCGAACGTGGCGTAGAAGAACAACCGGGTCGCACCGGTGGACAGGCGGCTCTTCACGTCCGACCAGCCCTGGATGGCGCCGTTCGCCGCGTCGAGCGACACGCCGCCGGTGTCCTCGCGGTTGTCGAACACCAGCTGCGAACGATTGCCCGCGAAGGTGAAGCGGAACATCGCCGCATGATCCGTCGGAGCGATTTCGGTGACGATGCCGTTGTCGAAGCGCACCCGGTAGTAGTCCGGCTGCGCGGTTTCCGCGTCGTGCCCGAACGAAAGCGCCCGCGTTTCGCGATGCAGCGGCGGCGCGCCCGTCGCGACAGCGGTGGGCATGATCTGGAAGGTCTGGCGATCGCCCATCCACGGACTGGGTTCGTGCGATAGCGAGAACGCCTCGATGCGCGGCCGGTTATCCGCGCCATTGCGCTCCTGGTACTGGTATATCCAGCTGGAACCGGCGTTGGTCGTCGGCGTCCAGAAGTTGAAACCATGCGGCACCGCGACCGCCGGGAAATTATTGCCGCGCGAGAACCGGCTGTTGGCGTTGGAGCCCCGGCGCGTGTCGACGTATTCCGAAGGATGGCTGTGCGTGGCGACATCCGCGCGCGCGATACGTACGTCGTCCAGCCAGCCTTCGTACGCTTTCCCCACAGGTGCATCGGTGCGGACGACGATCCGGCGCACATGCCGTCCTTTCGCCACGTCGCCCAGCGCGATGCGTACATTGTTCCACTGGTCGGGATGAGCCACGCGGCCATCGCCCTGACCTTTTGCCGTCGCCGGGACGCGGTACTGGTCGATCGCGCCCGATCCCGAAAGCGTGGAACCGTCGTCGAATTCCAGATCGACCGCCATGAAGTTCGCCGGGTTCGACAGGTCGCCGTCGACGGAGCGCGGGAAGAAGACGTAGGAGAGGACCATGCCTGGCGCGACGGCCACGTTCACGTCGAAGATCCGCGCCGAGACGGTCTTGCCCGTGCCGGTGCCGGCATAGCGCAGCGAATGGGTGCCGGTGAATCCGACATCGGCCCTGGCCGTCAGGGCCGCCTTCGCGGGCGGACCGCCGGCGACACCGACCGTGAGGTCGTTGCGGTTCGATGCTTTCGGGGGAGTTTCGCCCTTCTCGAAGGAACGTACGAAAACGTCATGAGTATCGGGAGCGATGCTCGCCGCCGCGCCTGTCGATACGCAGAGCAACGGCAACGCCGCGCTCAAGGTTGCCCTGCCCCACCACCGCTTCGCTGCTGTCACGCGCCTAACCCCCTTGGACCGGAATCCTCGATTTAAATCGTTCTAAATCGATGCTGTCAAACTGCGGCGCAGCATTTTTGGACTATTCGCGCCAATAGCGACGGCTCGATTGCCGCCACCGACGAGCCATACGTGGCGCAGCGTCCCTGGGAAACGTCAGCTCGATGGCGCCGTCGACCGCCGTCGAATGGAATGCCGACCCGACATCGCGATATCGCGCCACGATGGCGGCGTGCGGATGTCCGAAACGGTTACGCCAGCCCGCGGACGCAATCGCGATGACCGGGCTTACCGTGTCCACGAAACCTGCCGTCGACGAGTAACGGCTACCGTGGTGTGGCACGGTCAGGATGGTCGGACGGTCGGTCGCGAGTACATTGCGCAGGCTTCTCTCGACGCCGGCGCTTATGTCGCCGGTCAACAGCAACCGGCCGCCATGGCCCTCGATGGAAAGCACGCAGGAGCGATCGTTGCCTTTGCCCGCGTCATCGCCCGGGCCGGGATGGATAAAGCGAAACCTCACGCCATCCCATTCCCATGCGTGCCCGGCCACGCATGCCGCACCCTCGACGGCACTGCGCAATGGCTCGCCGAGATAACGCACGGCATCGGGATAGCGCGATGCGACGGAGGCAGCCCCACCGGCGTGATCGCTGTCGCCGTGGCTCACCACCAGCGCATCGACGTCGTGCGCGCCAAGCGCATCCAGCGACGGCAGCACGACGCCCATACCCAGGTCGAAGCCAGATGCGAACGATGCCCCGGTGTCGTAAACGAGGGTATGCCCGGCCGTGCGAACGACCACCGCGAGACCTTGCCCCACATCGAGAACCCAGGCCCGGAACGCGCCCGATTCGGGCACGTCGCGTGCGGGCAGTGCCAGCGGCAGGAAAGCGAATGCGCCAAACGCCCGCAGCGGCAGACCCTGTGGCGCGAACAGCCATGCGGCGCCCGCCGTGGCGAGCATCACGCGCCACACGCCGCTACCGGGTACCGATATCCGCGTGCCCGGCCACGTCGCCATATGCTCCAGCATCCACCACTGGGCGTTCATCGCGCTGGCGGCAAGCGCGAGCAAGGGCCCCGCCAGCGGTGCGGCGATCGCCATGCACAGGCAACCGGCCAACGTCAGCGGAACGACGATGAAGCTCACCAGCGGAGCCGCCACCAGATTGGCAAGCAGCCCGACCAGCGAGGCTGTTCCGAAGAACCAGAGCGATATCGGCAGCAACGCCACCGTCATCAACAGCTGTGCGCGCAAGAGTTCCGTCAGCCACGCGCGCACGCCGCGACCCGCGCGCGGCAGACAGAGCATCAGCAATCCCACACCCGAGAAGGACAGCCAGAATCCCGCCGAAAGCACGGACAGCGGATCGACGACGAGGACCGCAAGCAGCGCAAGAGCGAGCGCGGATGCACCGCCCGCCGGCCTTCGCGCGCAGGTCGCCAGAACGACGACGGCGATCATCAGCAGCGTGCGCACCGTGGGAAGACCCAGGCCCGCCAGCACACTGTATGCACCTGCGACGGCGAGTCCCGCGATCGCCTGTACCGGTCGCCGCGCGGACCGTAGGGCCAGGGCAGGAAACAGAGCGTATAGCGCCGCTACGAAGCCTGTGCCTGCGACGGCCGCCACGCCAACGTGGAAGCCCGAAATCGCGATCAGATGCGATACGCCATTGGCCCGCGCGATGTCCCAGTCGTCGAGCGTCAACCCGCGCACGTCGCCAACCGCCAGCGCCTTCAGGAGCCGCGCATCGTCCAGACCGACAAGCCGTTCGATGTGTCCGGCGATACGTTCGCGCCAGCGCGCCGCGCATGCGCCGGCGTGTCCGGCCATTTCGTTGCGCGGCCCCTCGCGGACGTAACCTGTCGCGACGATGCCTCGCTGCAATGCCACGCGTTCGGCATCGCTGCCTCCGGGATTGACCATGCCGCGCGGACGCCGCAGGCGCAGCGCTAGCCGCCAGCGCTCGCAGGCCCCCGGGACCACCGGTGCGCGGAACCACGAAAGGCGGATGTCTCCGTCGAGGTCGACCGTTTCGTCGCCGAGCCATGCCCTGCCCGGACGCAGAACGAAACTGGCGTCGGCTCCGCGCACTACCGGCAGGTCGACGATGCGGCCTTCCACCATGACGTCGACACCTTCCAGCGCGACCGGAAGACGCCGCTCCATGCCGACCGCTCCATGGATGGCGGCCCAGCACGCCGCTACGACGAAGATCGCCGCCAGACGCCAGGACGCGCGGCGCAGAAACATCGAACCGGCGGTTGCCGCAACGAGAAGCGCCGCGGACAGGCCGACGGATGGCAGCGTGGGCAAGTACTGCACCGACACCGTGCCGGCGAGGAAAACCCCGGCAAGGCGTGACAGCGACGGCCATCGGGCCGGCTCGGCATCCATGCGGGAATCACCTGCGCGTAGCGGGGACTCCCGAGGTTACCCGCGCCGCGCGAAGCACACGGCGCGTCGTGACGTGGGCGTCAGGCGCTTTCGCGCGTCCGCTCGTGCAGTTCGCCCGCCGAAAGTTCCAGCGTGCGATCCATGCGACCCGCCAGGCGCGAATCGTGCGTCACCAGCACGAAGCTGGTGCCGATTTCGCGGTTGAGTTCGAGCATCAGTTCGTACACGTGCGCGGCGTTGGCTTCGTCGAGATTGCCGGTGGGCTCGTCGCCGAGGACACAGGCCGGCCGCGTCACCAGGGCACGCGCGACGGCGCAGCGCTGGCGTTCGCCGCCGGACATTTCGGCCGGACGATGACGCAGGCGCGCGCCGAGGCCGACCCGCTCCAGCAAGGCTTTCGCTTCGCGCTCCGCCTGGGCGATGCCGGTGCCGCGAATCAGCAGCGGCATGCACACGTTCTCCAGCGCCGTGAACTCGGGCAGCAGGTGATGGAACTGATAGATGAAACCCAGCGAACGGTTACGTACGCGACCGCGCTCCGCATCGGAAAGATCGGACAGCACGCGACCATCGACTTCGACCTTGCCGGCCGAGAGCGTATCGAGGCCGCCGATGAGGTGCAGCAGCGTGCTCTTGCCCGAACCCGATGCGCCGACGATGGCCATGGTTTCGCCGCGGCGCAGTTCGAAGTTGACGTTGGACAGCACGTCCGTGCGCAGATCGCCCTCCTGGTAGATCTTCGCGACGCCGGTGGCGCGAAGGACGATCTCTTGCGTTGGATTATTCATAGCGGAGTGCCTGGGCCGGCTGCGTCCGTGAGGCGCGCCACGCGGGATAAAGCGTCGCGAGCAGTGCGAACAGGAACGTGACGACGACCACCCAGCCCACGTCGCTCCACATGAGCTGGCTGGGCAGTTCGCTGATGTAATAGACGTCGGGCGAGAGGAAGCTCTTGCCCGTGACCTGCTCGATACCCTTCACGATAACCGGCAGGTTGATCGACAGCACCGCACCGAGCAGCACGCCGAAGGCAATGCCCACGATCCCGACAAGCACGCCCTGCACCATGAACATGCCCATGATGCTGCGCGGCGTGGAACCCAAGGTTCGCAGGATGGCGATATCGGCCTGTTTGTCCGTAACCAGCATCATCAGCATCGAAATAAGATTGATCACCGCCACGAGGATGATCAGCGAGAGGATGATGAACATCACCCGCTTCTCCATCTCGATAGCGCTGAAGAAGTTCGAATGCGTGTCCATCCAGGTTTCGACGCGATACGCCTGGCCCAGCTGGTTGACGAGTGCGCGCGCGACAGGGAAAGCAAGACGCATATCGTCCAGCTTGAGGCGGATACCCGTCGGACCGTCGAGACCGTTCAGCCGCTGAGCGTCCTCCATCGACACCAATGCCAGATTGGCGTCGTATTCCTGCATGCCCAGTTCGAACACGCCGCTGACCGTGAAGCTGCGCAGCTTCGGCACGGCACCCATCGGCGTTGCCGTGAACTGCGGCACGACGACCGTCACCTTGTCGCCGACATCGACGCCCAGCGTAAGCGCAAGCTCGCGACCGAGCACGATCTTCCAGCTACGGTCGGTGAGGTCGGTCAGCTTGCCGGAGACCATATGCTTGTCGATGTCCGACACTTTCGGTTCCAGCGACGGCACGATGCCGCGGATCACCGCGCCGCTGGGGCGCCGGGCCTGCAGGAAGGCCTGCGTTTCGACGTAAGGCGCGGCACCCAGTACGTGACCGGTGCCTTCGGCGACTTTTACCGCGCGCGGCCAGTCCTGCACGGTTTCGCCAATGCCGGACACGGTGACGTGGGCAATGGCGCCGAGAATGCGCGTACGCAGTTCGCTGTCAAAACCATTCATCACCGACATCACGGTAATCAGCGCCGTGACGCTGATCGCGATGCAGACGATGGAGACGGTGGAAATGAAGGAGATGAACTGGTTGCGACGCTTGGCGCGCGTGTAGCGCAATCCGATGAAGAGCTCTAGGGGTCTGAACATACCTGTCGATCGCAGCTTTAGGGGGGCGGTGCCGAAAGGCATGCGCCGCGCCCGGCAGAGTGCCCGAACGGCGAGGCGGCGGCAAGCCGCCGCACAGCGGCGGCCACACGGACGTTCAGCCGCGCCGGATACCTACGAAGCATAATGCCGCGCTCCCACAGAGAGCGAAAGCCGCATCGTTAAAGCGAACCAGCCGTTGCCAGACGGATCCGCAGCGTGCGGCGCAGGTCGTCGTCCGCGTTGTCTTTGTAGAGGAGAACATGGCCCCGACCGGTGGCCCAGCGAAGCTCGAAAGCCAGCAGCTGGCCTGACGCCCTGCCCTTACCCAGTATGGCGGGCAGTTCGTCGGCACCGATCCGAACGGTCCAGTCGCCTTCGGACGACCACGCCACGCCCTCGATACACGGCGCCCGGAATTGCCGCATACGTGCATATCCGGACACGGCGATACCGACCACGAGAACGACCTTGATCCATGGAGAGAGTGCCGCGACGGCCACGGAAAACACGGCCAGAACCAGAACGCATGCCAATATCCGGGCTACGAACCCCGACGGACGGTATTCAAAGGCGATTCCTCGCGCGGATGTCATCGATGATGGCCTGCCAGTCGCCACGGGTCGGATGGGCGTAACCCATCACCCAGTCCCAGAGATCGGGATCCTGCGCTTCGAGCAGTTCGTCGAAAGCCATCCGGGTCGCCTCATCGGCGTCGGCGTAACACGTGTCGAGCCATCCGCCAAACAGCTTATCGAGCTCGCGCGTACCGCGACGGGCACGCCAGCGCAGGCGTTTCAGGCGAGAATCTTCCATCGGGATGGCGACCTGCTTTCTTGGCTCGGGATGGCTCGGCCATAGGCGACGGGGCCATCTTCGCCCTGTCGCCTATGGCCGGCTCCCACACGTCAGGCCGAACGGCGCTGGACGATGAGTTTCTTGATCTCGGCGATCGCCTTGGCGGGATTGAGTCCCTTCGGGCAGGTGCGCGCGCAGTTCATGATCGTGTGGCAACGGTAGAGCTTGAACGGATCTTCCAGGTCGTCCAGACGCGCACCAGTGTCCTCGTCGCGGCTGTCCACGATCCAGCGATAGGCCTGGAGCAGGATGGCCGGGCCGAGGTAACGATCGCCGTTCCACCAGTAGCTGGGGCAGGACGTCGAACAGCAGGCGCACAGGATGCACTCGTACAGACCATCGAGCTTCTTGCGGTCTTCCGGCGACTGCAGGCGCTCCTTGTCGGCCGGCGCCGGGCTCTGCGTACGCAGCCAGGGCTTGATCGACGCGAACTGGGCGTAGAAATGCGTCAGGTCGGGAACCAGGTCCTTGACCACCGGCATGTGCGGCAACGGATAGATGTTGACCGTGCCGCCGCCGCAGTCGGAAATCGCCTTCGTGCAGGCCAGCGTGTTCGTGCCATCGATATTCATGGCGCACGAACCGCAGATGCCTTCGCGGCAGGAACGACGCAGCGAAAGCGTCGGATCGATTTCGTTCTTGATCTTCAGCAGGGCGTCCAGAACCATCGGACCGCACGCGGCCAGATCGACCTCGTAGGTGTCCGTACGCGGGTTCTGACCGTCGTCGGGGGTCCAGCGATAGACCTTGAAGGTGCGCGACTTCTTCGCGTCCTTCGCCGGAAAATGCTTTCCGGTCTGGATCTTGGAATTTTTGGGTAGCGTGAACTCTGCCACGATTGCCTCTCCGGTCCGGTATCAGTAAACGCGCTTTTTCGGCGGCACAACCTCGACGTCATCCGTCAGGGTATACATGTGCACCGGGCGGAAATCGAAGCTGGATTTACCCTTTTCGTCGACCCACACGAGGGTGTGCTTCTGCCACTCGTGATCGTCGCGGTCCGGGAAATCCTCTCGGGCGTGGGCACCGCGGCTTTCGGGACGCTGTTCGGCCGAATGCATGGTCGCCACGGCCTGGGCCAACAGATTGGAAAGCTCCAGCGTCTCGATGAGGTCGGAGTTCCAGACCATCGAGCGGTCGCTGACCTTGACGTCCTTGAACGAGTCGTAGACGTCGGAGATTTTCGCCACGCCTTCCTTCAGCGTCTCGCCCGTGCGGAACACGGCGGCGTCGGACTGCATGGTCGTCTGCATCGAGGCGCGGATCTGCGCCGTCGGCGTGCCGCCGTCGGCATGGCGCAGGGCGTCGAAACGGCCCAGGGCCTTGTCGAGCGCGGTGGGAGCCAGATCCTTGTGCGGCGTGTCCGGCTTGATCAGCTCGGCGCAGCGATGCGACACGGCACGACCGAACACCACCAGGTCGAGCAGCGAGTTCGAACCCAGGCGGTTGGCGCCATGGACCGATACGCACGCCGCTTCGCCGATGGCGAACAGGCCCGGCACGATCGAATCCGGGTTGTCGTCACGCTTGGTGACCACTTCGCCGTGATAGTTCGTGGGGATGCCACCCATGTTGTAGTGGACGGTCGGCAGAACCGGAATCGGCTCCTTGGTAACGTCGACACCCGCGAAAATACGCGCGGACTCGGCGATACCCGGCAGACGTTCGTGGATCACTTCCGAACCCAGATGCATCAGGTTCAGGTGGATGTGATCCTTGTTCGGACCGACGCCGCGACCCTCGCGGATTTCGATCGTCATGGCGCGGCTGACCACATCGCGCGAAGCGAGATCCTTCGCGTTCGGCGCGTAGCGCTCCATGAAGCGTTCGCCGTTGGAGTTGGTGAGGAAGCCACCTTCGCCACGCACGCCTTCGGTGATGAGGCAACCCGCGCCGTAGATACCGGTCGGGTGGAACTGCACGAACTCCATGTCCTGCAGCGGCAGCCCGGCGCGCAGCACCATGCCGCCGCCGTCGCCCGTGCAGGTATGCGCCGAGGTGGCGCTGAAGTAGGCGCGGCCGTAACCGCCCGTCGCCATCACGACCGCGTGACCGCGGAAAACATGCAGCGTGCCTTCGTTCATGTCGAGCGCGAGCACGCCGCGGCAGACGCCTTCTTCGTCGAAGATGAGGTCGATGGCGAAGTATTCGATGAAGAACGTCGCGTCGTGCGCCAGCGCCTGCTGGTACAGCGTGTGCAGGATGGCGTGACCCGTACGATCGGCCGCGGCGCAGGTGCGTTGCGCGGTGCCCTTGCCGTAATGGGTGGTCATGCCGCCGAACGGACGCTGGTAGATCTTGCCTTCTTCGGTGCGCGAGAACGGCACGCCGTAGTGTTCGAGTTCGATGATGGCCGGAATGGCTTCGCGGCACATGTACTCGATCGCATCCTGGTCGCCGAGCCAGTCGGAACCCTTGATCGTGTCGTAGAAGTGGAAGCGCCAGTCGTCTTCGCCCATGTTGCCGAGCGCCGCGGAAATACCGCCCTGCGCCGCCACGGTGTGCGAACGGGTCGGGAAGACCTTGGTGATGCACGCGGCCTTGAGGCCCTTCTCGGCCAGACCGAACGTGGCACGCAGACCGGCGCCGCCGGCGCCGACCACGATCACGTCGTACTTGTGTTGTTGAACCTTGTAGGCTTCCATCGATCAGCTTCCCAGCGCAACGCGCAGCACGGCCAGCACGCCCGCGAGCGCGCCGAGTACGGCGAGGAACTTGATGAGTACCAGCGAGAGAAGCTCAAGCCAGCGGGTATGTACGTAGTCTTCGATCACGACCTGCAGGCCAAGTACGGCGTGCCAGAACATCGAGACGATGAGGGCGATCAGCAGCACCGCGTTCCAGGGCTTGCCCACCGTGGCGCGTGCCGTGGCGAAGTCCGCATGGACCAGGCCGAGCACCGTCACCAGGAAGTAAACCGTGAGGAACACCAGGGCCAGGGCCGTGATGCGCTGCGTCCACCAGTGGCCGACGCCATCTTTCGCCGAACCGAGGCCGCGTGCGCGGGCAAGCGGATTGCGCAGGTCCTGCTTCATGCCGCACCTCCCGTGAACAGGTACGCCCAGACGACCACGGTCAGCACGATGCTGAGGATGATCGAGGCCCAGCTCGTACGGACGAACTGCTGAATGGCGTAACCGGCACCGGTGTCCTGCACCAGATGACGAATGCCATTGCAGAGGTGGAAGAAGAAAGCCCAGGTCCAGCCGATCAGGACGATCAGGCCGAGGGCGCTACCGGCGCAGGCGCGGAAGCTGTCGAACGCGTCCTGGCCGGATGCCAGCGCGACGAGACCCCACAGGATGAGGATGCTTCCGATGGAGAGCACGATACCCGTGGCGCGATGCAGGATGGAGGTCGCCATCTGCACTTGCCACTTATAGACCTGAAGATGCGGAGAGAGTGGTCGTCCCGTTTGTGCCATGGCGGCTATCCTGATTGGAATCGCTTGACGCCCTAACCTCTTCCCATTCCGCACGAACGCCGCCCATGGGCGGCGGCCATCAGAAATCGATGCAGCGCCCGTTCTTTTCCCAGTCGCCGTAGCGAGTTGGGTCGAGGGGTGCCCGCTCGACCTGCTGCTTGCCGTCCACGGGGACGACAGGCACAACCACTTGCTCCGCCGGAACGGGGCTGTGCTGGCTGTCAGGTTGGGAGGAGGTGTCGGACATGGTTTTTTATAACAAAGCCGTAGAAGCGTAATACCTGTGAAACCCGAGTACAACCTTGACTAAGACTGGAATATCGCTAAGCGAGCCTCATATCTTACGCCTGTCTCATGCCAGGTCAGGTTCCATGCCCCCCGTTTCCGCCCAGACGCTAACCCTCGAAGGCCCCGACGCCATCGCCTTCGCGCAAGCCCAGTTCAGCAGCGACGTGGCGGCGCTGGCCGAAGGACACTGGCAATGGAGCGGCTGGCTCGACGCACAGGGGCGCATCCGCTCCTTCGTCCAGATCGCTCGTACGGGACATGACCGTCTGCTCGTCCTGTTGCGCGGAGGGAACGCCGGCGCACTCGCCGATGGATTGCGTCGCTTCGTCTTCCGCTCGAAGGTCGTCATGCATACCGACGACACGTCGGTCATCGCCGACGACCACGCACTCGACGCACATACGATCGACATCGCGGCGGATAAAAACATTCGCATCGGCATGGGCGATTACTCGCTACGCATCGGCGACGCGCGTGATGACGACACGCACGAATGGCGCGCGCACGACATCGCACGCGGATATCCATGGTTGCCCGATGCGGCACTCGATAAATTGCTTGCACCGGCCATCTCGATGGAACGGCTGCATGCCGTCGCATTCGACAAAGGTTGCTATCCGGGCCAGGAAATCGTGGCCCGTCTGCACTATCGCGGCGGTCACAAACGACACATGCATTGCGTCGAATCGCCGCAGGCACTGAACGCGGGCGACACATTGCGTGTCGAAGATCGTGAGAGTGGTGTCGTACTATCTTGCGTGCATAGTGCGAACGGCATGTATCGCGCACTCGTCGTACTGGACGATGGGCTTACGGCCGATGGTCGGGTTGAATTCGGCGATACGAGTCTGCATATTGTGCAGAGCTTCTCTACGTGAAGAACGTTTAGACAATAGTGAAGAACGCGTTCCATGTAGTGTGTGAGCATTACCTGAATAGTGCTGCGCGTGCACTTGCACAATCGACGTTACGCCACTAGGCTCCGTCGATCATTTTGTGTGGCGTTTTCGGAACGCCACATCACGCGACGATCCGTCGTTGAAGACGGTTCTGGCGCGGCCCGCCCACAAAGCGGAGAAAAAGACGCGCATCACCCGATGCGTATGTAGCTGCCGGAGCCGCCGCATGGCGTTGCCGCTCCCCATGCAGCACATCTCGACCGGCCTCGGACAGCCGGTCTTTGCAGCCACGCATTCGTGGCGCCCGCCGACCCACTTATCCGGTCATGCGGTCAATCCAGGTGGTAACGGCCTGCCCGCCCGTCCACCGCTCATACGCACCATGGCTTAGTTAAACAGCCTGTGGCGGAAAAGCTCGTTGGAGGCAGAAACACAATGAAACTTTCCATGCTGCTCTGGATGGCGTCCGTCCTTCCGAGCAACCTCGCCGACCAGACGTGCCTGGCGACGACGGTCTACCTCGAGGCACGTAGCGAGCCGACCATCGGGCAATATGCCGTGGCGGAAGTCGCCCTCCGTCGTCGCGATCGCGGCGTGTGGGGCGCAAATGTATGCGATGTCGTTTCGGCACCGCGACAGTTCGCTATCACCACGACACCGCAAAGCTTCGAGATCTCCGACCTGACCGCATGGACGAAGGCATGGAAGATCGCAGGCGACTCCATCAACAACTGGAGCCTGCCCAAGAGCGAACGCCTCGTCTACGTACCGCAGGCCGATCACTTCGCAACGGTTGCGGTATCACCCACATGGTCCGCACGTCGACCGGTCCGCACCATTGGCGATCACGCGTTTTATGCCGTGAACTGAGCCAAGAACGCAGGACAAAAAGAAGGCCCTCTGACGAGGGCCTTTTTTATGCTTGTTATTTTAAATAGACGTCTGGACGTCCAATACGATCAGCGACGATAAACATGGTCGCCACGTATTTCGACGTAATCTCCGCGACGAAGCTGCGGATCCTCGTTCTGCGTTACGGTGGCCCACTGGCCGTTATCCAGACGGATACGCACCTGATAGCCGACGTCCTCGCCGTTGCGCTTGCTGACCTGGTTACCCACCGCGCCGCCGGCGACCGCACCGATAACCGTCGCGGCGGTACGTCCGTCGCCACGACCGATCTGATTGCCCGCGACACCGCCGATCACGGCACCGAGAATGGTGCCCGCCGCCGAACCGCTCTGCTTCTGCACATACACCTGCTGGATATCGTCGACGACGCCGCACTGCCCGCAGCCGCGCGTAGCGCTGGAATAACCGCCGCCGTTGTTGTATCCACCGCCGTACGAAGGACGCCGCTGCTGCGTTTCGCAGCCGGCAAGCACCAGCGTGGCGGCTACAACGAGAACGAGAGCTGCCTTACCGAGAAACGTATGCATGGCGACTACCTCGATGAATGATTAGTGACGAGCGTCGGAAACCGCGATGACGCCTTCCTGGATTTCAACGCGATCGCCCGGGTCGTGATCCATGCGTACCGTGCGGGTAACGCCGTTGTATTCGTACTTCACGTCATAGGCGACGACACGCTGCTCGGTACTGCCCGGCACGTTCGTGCAGCGGCGGCGCGTGCTCGAGACGGTATTGTTTTCCTGGCGGTTTTGCTGAATCTCGTGACCGGCGTAGCCGCCACCGACCGCGCCGGCGACCGTGGCCAGCGTACGGCCCTTGCCGCCACCGATCTGGTTACCCAGAAGGCCACCGGCGACCGCACCGATCGCCGTACCGGCGATCTGGTGCTGATCCTTGACCGGGGCGCGGGTGGTGACGACTTCGTCATGACATTCCTGGCGCGGAGCGCTTGCGGCTTCGCGAATCGGGTCGACGGCCACAACACGGCCATACTTGGGGCCTGCGGCGGCGGCCGAGGTCGAACCCATCGAGCCACCGACGCCCGCATCGGCACTCGCTTCACGGTTGCAGGCCGAAAGGCCGAACACCATGGCGGCGCCAAGACCCACATTCAGCGCGGAAATCATCAACCTGCTCATACCCTTAACTCCTGACTGGCGACTTCGATGGCGCGATGGCGTCATCTCCCGGAAGTCGTACACAATCTATTTGACAGTCAATAAACTGAACGACGCCTTAGATTGTTCTCAACCCGCCTCCTGCCGCCGACCCCCATGCCTGAACTGATCGATACCCACGCCCATCTGGACGACGCGAGCTTCGATGCGGATCGCAACGATATGTTCAGCCGCTCGCGTGAAGCCGGCGTGCGCCGGCAGATCGTCCCCGGCATCGATCGCGCATCCTGGCCACGTATCGAAGCGCTCTGCGCGGACCAATCCGGCGTTTATCCGGCATACGGCCTCCACCCGCTTTTCCTCGACGCGCATCGCGATACGCACCTGGACGATCTGCCGGACTGGTTGCGTGAGCACAAAGCGGTCGCCGTCGGCGAAATCGGTCTGGATTTCTATGTGGAAGATCTCGACCCCGATCGCCAGCGACGTTTCTTTCGCGAACAACTGGAGATCGCTCGCGAAGTCGACCTGCCCGTCATCCTACATGCGCGCCGTGCGGTCGAAGAAGTCACCCAGGCCCTGAAGAAGGCAGGCGATCTTCGTGGCGTGGTTCACAGTTTTTCCGGCAGCGAAGAGCAGGCCCGGCATTTGTGGAAGCTGGGATTTCATCTGGGCATCGGCGGCCCGGTGACTTACGAACGCGCCCATCGCCTGCGCGGCATCGTCGCCAACATGCCGATCGAGCTTCTGCTGCTGGAAACCGACGCGCCGGATCAGCCGTGCGCGCATCGGCGCGGGCAGCGCAATGAGCCAGCGTTCTTGCTGGATGTTCTGGAGACTGTCGCCGGGTTGCGGGGCGAGACGGTCGAATATGTCGCCGAATGCACGACGGCGAATGCAATCCGTCTTTTCCAGCTGTAACGCGCTTCCTGCAGGAGCCCGCTTGCAGGTGAAAGCCAACGTAGCGGCGATGCTGTGCGTGACATCCGCAGCCCGTAGATCGGGCTCGCGGATGTGAGTGTCCGGCTTCCTCGCCCCGCTGGCTTTCGCCCGCAAGCGGGCTCCTACAACAAAGCGGGGCCTTGCCTGTCTTGCCGGATAGTTGTTAACCTAATAGTTCACCAGCTAACTATTCGTCGATGAAATGCCATCACTGAAGCCCTGCGTCGACGCTATCTACGAAGGTGTCGATCGCGTCTCCGAGAACATCCCCGGGTTGCCGCGCTGCGAGGTCACCCTTGCCCGCCTGCTGCTGCTCGTGGGAGGGGCCGTATTGCACAACCTCGAAGGGCAGCTGAAGCCGCACGGCATGAACGACAGCGATTTCCGTGCGCTGATGATGCTGTTCGCCAGCGCGGAAGGCAGTGCTACCCCAGGCGAACTCTGCGCGCTGGCCGAACAAAGCCCCACGAATATGACGCGCATCGCCAACGCGCTGGTGAAGCGCGAATTCATTACCCGCGCCCAGGCGGTGGAAGATCGCCGGCAGGTCGTACTACGCATCACGCCCACGGGACGGCGCTTCGTGAAGAAGCTGCTGCCGACCATGTTTCCGGCGGTCCTCCATGCCTTCTCATGCTTCAGCACGACCGAGCGCAAGACGCTGGAAACGTTGCTGAAGAAGCTGGCCCTGCACCTCGATCAGACGAACCCGGACGAGCGTTCATGAAACTTCTTTTCCCATCACGCACGCTGGTCGCGGTAGCGCTGGCGACCGCGCTCGCAGCCTGCTCCATTCCCGCGAAACTCGATCGCCCGGCGCTGCGCGACGAAGCCCCGCTGGCCGGCCTGCAAACGGCCAACCGGCCCGGCTGGCCTGCCGCCGACTGGTGGCGCGTCTACAACGATCCGCAACTGGACCAGCTGATCGAGCTTGCGCTACGCAGCTCTCCCGATCTTGCGCAGGCGAAATCGCGCGTGGATAGCGCGCAACAGAATATCCGCGTCGCCGCATCCCAGGCCGGTCTGCGCATCGACGGCAGCGCGCAGGTCGCGCGTCAGCGCATGAGCGAGAACGGACTCATTCCTTCGAAGTTCCTCGGCTTCACCTGGTACAACCAGTCCGATCTGGGCATCCAGGTCCAGTACGACTTCGACTGGTGGGGCAAGAAGCGCGGCGCGATCGAAGGCGCGATCGATCAGGCGCGCGCGGCCGAAGCCCAGCGCAGCGCCGCTTCGCTTGCCATTCAGAGCTCGGTGGCCGACACCTACTTCGGCTGGCTGGCCGATGAGGCCCGCGTCGGACTCGCCGATGAACTGGTGACGGCGCGCGAGCGCGCCCTGCGTATCGCCGAGCTGCGCGTGCGTCAGGGCGTGGACGTTCCCGATACGGTGCAGCAGGCGCAGGCCGAACTCGCGGGCGCACGCCAGCAGCGCGTCGCATTGCAGGGCTCGGCGAATATCCGCCATGCCGCGCTGGCCACGCTCGCAGGCGTAGCGCCGGCCGATCTTCCCGATCTCCAGCCACGAGCCCTCCCCGACGTGGCGCCCGGCCTGCCGGCGAACGTCGGTGTCGACCTGATCGCACGCCGTCCCGATATCGCCGCCAGCCGCTGGCAGATCGAGGCCGCGCTCAAGCAGACCGACGTGGCGCGCGCCCAGTACTTTCCCGATGTGAGCCTCACCGCCATGGCCGGTCTGTCGAGCATCGACATGGACAAGGTCTTCAGCGCCAGCAGCCGCACCTTCGGCCTCACGCCGGCCATCCACCTGCCGATTTTCGAAGGCGGTGCACTGGAAGCCAACTACGGCGTCAGCAAGGCCCAGCTGGATGCGGCCGTCGCGCAGTACAACGCCACCGTGGTCTCCGCCGCACGCGACGTCGCCACGCAGGCGCTTGGCGCCGAGCAGATCGCGGCACGTCGCGAGCAACAAGCCCATCAGGTCGGCGCGGTCCGCACGTTGCTGTCCAGCGCGAAAGCGCGTGCCGTGCAAGGCGTGCGCGACGATCGCGAACAGCTGGCCACGCAGGCGCAATTGCTCGACCAGCGCGATGCGGATGTCGAACTGCATGGGCAGGCCCTGTCCACCGATGTCAGCCTGATCAAATCGCTCGGCGGCGGTTATCGCAACGACGCCAACCTTCCCTCTTCCACGAATCGCACGAACGGAGCCACCACCCCATGAGCGCCACAGCTTCCGATAAGCCGCTCGACAACGACAGCGGCAATGCCCCCAAAGACACGGGTAAGCGTCGGCGCGCACTGGTCATCGCGCTACTGGTCTTTGTGCTTGCCGCGGTAACGTGGTTCCTGCTCTGGCTGTTCGTGTTTTCCACACGCGAAACCACCGACGACGCGTATGTCGGCGGCAACCAGGTCGGTATCTCGGCACAGGTTCCCGGCATCGTCACCGGCGTATTCGCCGACGACACCCAACTGGTGAAGGCCGGCCAATTGCTGGTGAAGCTCGACGCGACCGATGCCGACGTCGCGATGCGCCGCGCCAGCAGCGCACTGGCCCAGGCCGTGCGTCAGGTTCGTCAGCAGACCCAGTCGGCCGCCAGTGCCGATGCCGCGGTCTCCGCGCGCGCGCTCGATCTGAAACGCGCCGAGCAGGATCTGAAGCGCCGCATTCCGCTGCTGGCCGAAAAAGCCGTCGCGCCGGAAGAAGTGCAGCACGCCCGCGACGCGGTCGACAGCGCACGCTCGGCACTCGAAGCCGCGCAGCGTCAGGCCGACGCCGCCAGCGCCCTCATCGATGGCAGCGAAGTCGCCGACAATCCGGCGGTGGAGCAGGCTCGCGCCTCGTTCCGCCAGGCCTGGGTCGCCGCGCAGCGCAACGCCATCGTCGCGCCTGTCGACGGCTACGTCGCGCAGCGCAGCGTGCAGGTCGGCAACAGCGTGCAGCCGGGCCAGCAGCTGATGACCGTCGTACCGCTGCATAACCTGTGGGTCGATGCGAACTTCAAGGAAAGCCAGCTGCGTCACGTACGCATCGGCCAGCCGGCGAAGGTCGAAGCCGATATCTACGGCGGCGGCGTCGAATTCCACGGTCACGTCGTCGGCCTCGGCGCCGGCACGGGTAGCGCGTTCTCGCTGCTGCCCGCGCAGAACGCGACAGGCAACTGGATCAAGGTCGTGCAGCGCGTTCCCGTGCGCATCGCCATCGACAACGACGATCTGGACAAGCACCCGCTGCGCGTGGGCCTGTCGACCAACGTCACGGTGAATATCACGGACACCGCGGGCGAAGTACTGGCCCGTACGCCGAGCGACAAAGCCGTGGCACAGACCACCGTCTACGACGACGTCGCCGCGAAGGCCGACGCCGCCGCCGACGCCATCGTGAAAGCCAATCTCGGCGCGCCGAAGATCTAATCGCAGCATTTACGGAAGCCGCCCACCCCCATGGCCACCGAACCCGTCATGTCCGACGCACCGCCGCTCAAACCCCTGAGCGGCGCACCGCTCGTCCTGCTCACGATCGCCGTCGCTTTCTCCACGTTCATGGAGATTCTCGACATGACGATCGTGAACGTCGCCGTGCCGCACATCGCGGGCAGTCTCGGCGTCAGTTCCAGCGAAGGTACATGGGCGATCAGTTCGTACGCGCTGGCCAGCGCGATCATGCAGCCGCTGACCGGCTGGCTGGCCAAGCGTTTCGGCGAAGTGAAAACCTTCTGCTTCTCCGTCGCGCTGTTCGTCGGCTTCTCGATGCTGTGCGGACTGGCCACGAGCATGCCGATGCTGGTGATCTTCCGCCTGTTGCAGGGCGCGGGCTCGGGACCGATGGTGGCGTTGTCGCTGTCGCTGCTGCTGTCCAGTTATCCAAAGACCAAACAAGGCATCGCACTGGCCATGTGGGCGATGACCGTCGTGGTCGCGCCGATCTTCGGTCCGATTCTCGGCGGCTGGCTCACGGACAATTTCTCGTGGCCGTGGATTTTCTACATCAACGTGCCGGTCGGTGCGATCGCGGGTGTGATCACCTGGGGCATCCTCAAAAATCGCGAGACGAAGATCATCCGCGCCCCCATCGATACGGTCGGCCTGTTCCTGCTCATCGTCGGCGTGGGCTGCCTTCAGTTCATGCTGGACAACGGTAACGACCACGACTGGTTCTCCTCGCCGCTGATCCTCACCCTCGGCCTGATCGCACTGGTCGCACTCGTGTTCCTGATTATCTGGGAACTGACCGCGAAATATCCGGTGGTCGACCTTTCGCTGTTCAGCCGGCGCAATTTCTCCATCGGCGTCACCGCGCTGTCGCTGGGCATGCTGGCCTTCTTCGGCATCAACGTCGTCTTTCCGCTGTGGCTGCAGACGACGCTGGGCTATACCGCGACCTGGGCGGGTCTGGCGACCGCGCCGGTCGGCATCCTCGCGTTCGTCGTCTCGCCCTTCATCGGCAAGAACATCCAGCGGCTGGAACTGCGCGCAGTGGTGACTTTCGCCTTCATCGTGTTCGCGTTCACGTCGTTCTGGTTCGCCAGTTTCAATAGCCAGGCCTCGTTCGCCAGCCTCGTGCTGCCGCGCTTCATCATGGGCATCGCGATCGCCTGCTTCTTCATTCCGCTCAACCAGATCTTCCTGTCCGGGCTGCAACCCAATCAGATCGCGGGTGCGTCGGGGCTGGCCAATTTCTGCCGGACCCTCGCTTCGAGTATCTCGACCGCGCTGACCGTCACCCTCTGGCAGCACCGCAGCGAATACCACCACGCGGTGCTGACCGAGCACGTCTCGCCGGGCTCTCCGGCCGCCACCCAGTTCATCCAGCAGCTTCAGGGAATGGGAATCGGGGGCAAGCCCGGGCTGGCCGTGGTGGACCAGTTGGTGACCCGTGAGGCGATGACGCTGGCGGTCAACGACGTATTCTGGGGCTGCGCGATCCTGTTCCTGGCCCTGATTCCGATCCTGTGGTTCGCCCGCCCGCCCTTCGGCAACGCCGGCGGTGCCGCCGGGCACTAGGGGCGGAGCGGGGGGTGGGGGATGGGAAGTGGGGGCGCGCTTCTCCACACAACACCCGGTTGGATCGATTCAGGGACTGGTTCGCGCATTCCCGAAATAAATCCCGTGCCTTAGGACAACTGGTGCGGCGCAATACCTCGTGGTAGTTTCTGCCGCATGGCACAAACCCTTCGCATCATTAAGAAGTATCCGAACCGTCGTCTGTACGACACGGAGATCTCCAGCTACATCACGCTGGAAGAGGTCCGCCAGCTCGTGCTCGATGGAGAAACGTTCGAGGTTCGCGACGCCAAGTCGGGGGAGGACCTCACCCGCTCGGTGCTGTTGCAGATCATCGCGGAACACGAAGAGCACGGTCAGCCGATGCTCTCGCCGCAGCTGCTGTCGCACATCATCCGTTTCTACGGCGATTCGCTGCAGGGCTTCATGGGGCCCTATCTGGAGCGCAGCCTGCAGGTCTTCCTCGACCAGCAGCAGCAGTTCCGCAATCAGCTGAACAGCCTGATGGGCCAGACCCCCTGGTCGATGCTCAACGAGATGACCGAGCGCAATCTCGACGTCTGGAAGTCGATGCAGCGAGGCTTCCTCGACGCCGCGACCCAGAAGCCGGAGCCGGCGCCGGCCGCCGCACGTCCGGCGCCCAAGGGCGGCAAGAAGCAAGGTTGATCGACCCGGCCATCGCGGCTTTGCGGTCGCGATGGCGCTGCGGCGCACGATGCGCTGCCCTGCAATAATCCCGCCGACTTTCCAGGGTGCCGGTCCATGGCTCGTAAAGACATCGTCGTCGTCGGCGCCGGACTGGTCGGCTCCCTGATCGCTACCCTCCTATCGCAGCGCGGCTTCCGCGTTACGGTTTTCGAGAAGCGCCCCGACCCGCGCCGCGCGGGCTTCCAGGGCGGCCGCTCGATCAACCTGGCACTGGCCGAACGCGGGCTCCACGCCCTGCGCGCCACGGGCCTCGCCGACGATGTCCTGGCCCAGGCCGTGATGATGCGCGGCCGGATGGTGCATGACCGCGATGGCGGCGGCAGCAATCTCCAGCGCTACGGCGTCGACGACAGCGAAGTGATCTGGTCGGTCTCCCGGGGGGGACTGAATACGCTGATGCTCGACGCGGCCGAGGCCGCCGGTGCCACCGTGCATTTCGACCAGGGACTGGCCGATGCCGACTTCGACGCCGGACACATCGTCCTGCGCGATGGCAGCGGGAACGAACGCCGGGTGGATGCCGCGACGGTTATCGGCGCGGATGGTGCCGGTTCGGCGCTGCGCACGGCGATGCATGCGCATACGCCGCTGGGCGAACGCGTCGAAGAGCTGGGACATGGCTACAAGGAGCTGGAAATCCCTCCGGGCGCCGACGCCAGCCAACCTTTCGCGATCGAACCGCACGCCCTGCATATCTGGCCACGTGGCGGTTATATGTGCATCGCGCTGCCCAACCGCGAAGGCAGCTTTACCGTCACGCTCTTCCTGCCTAACGCGGGTGCCTATCCCAGCTTCGCGACGCTTCCGGATATCGCCGCGGCCGAAACACTATTCCGCACCGAGTTTCCCGACGCGCTGGCACTCATGCCGGACTTCGCGGCCGATTACGCGGCGCATCCCGTCGGCATGCTCGCCACGCTCTATCTCGACCGCTGGCACATCGGCGGCAAGGCGCTGCTGATCGGCGATGCCGCCCATGCCATCGTGCCGTTCCACGGTCAGGGCATGAACTGCGGTTTCGAAGATGCCGCCGAACTGGCGGACCTGTTCGCCGCCCAGCCGGACAATCCGGCCGACGTGTACGCCGAATTCCAGCGCCGCCGCAAACCCAATGCGGACGCCATCGCCGCGATGGCGCTCGAAAATTACATCGAGATGCGCGATTCCGTGGCCGACCCGTACTACCTGCGCAAGCGCGCATTGGGCGGGCTGCTGGCCGAGCGGGCGCCGGAGCACTACATGCCGCGCTATCGCATGGTCACGTTCACGCACCTGCCATACCTGTACGCCCTGGAGCGCGGCCGTGCGCAGGACATGCTGGTGGAGCAACTGCTGAAGGGACACGACGATGTGGCCGGCGTGAATCTCGACGACGCCGTGACGACGCTGCGCGCGACCTTGCCGCCGCTGCCGAAGCTCTGATTACCCGCGACGCGCGGTCGCATGGACAATACCCGTGCCGCCACGGACAATGCGCCGGATGCGCGCAGCCGAATCCGCCAACGCCCTTATCGAAGCCCGAGCGCTGACTTATTCGCGTCAGGACGAAGTGGTCTTCGGGCCAATCGACTTTGCGATTCATGCGGGCGATATCGCGCTGATCGAAGGCGATAACGGCAGTGGCAAGACCACGCTGATGCGCATCCTGACCGGCATGCTGCATACCGATGAAGGCGAACTGGTTTTCGAAGGCGCGCCGTATACGCGCGACACGACCGCGGGTGCCATCGTCTTCCTCGGCCATCACCTCGGACTGAAGCTCGATCTCTCGGCGCGCGAGAACCTGCATGTCGCGGAAGGCCTGTACGGCCGTCGCGACGGTGCGGACCCGCTGGGCGTCCTGGCGTCCGTGGGCCTCGCCGGTTATGAGGACGAACCCGTCCGGCGACTCTCGGCCGGTCAGAAAAAACGAGCGGCTCTCGCCCGCCTGCTGCTGGTTCCCGCACGCATCTGGCTGCTGGACGAGCCGTACGCCAACCTCGACCGCGACGGCATCGCGCTGGTCAATCGGCTGCTGGGCGAGCATGCCGTCCGTGGCGGCGCCGCGCTGGTGACCAGCCACGGCGCGGTCAGCTTCGCCGGCGACGAACCCCGCCGTATCCGGTTGCACGCGTGACGCCCGGCAGCACGTCCGCCGCCTGCGCCGCGCTGTTCCGGCGCGATCTCACGCTGGCCTGGCGTCGCCGGGGCGATATCGCCATGCCGGTGCTCTACGCCGTCATCGTGACCACGCTGTTTCCGTTCGCTCTGGGGCCGGAGGCCGCCTTGCTGGCGCGGATCTCCGGCGGCGTGGTGCTGGTGACCGTGCTGCTGGCGATCCTGCTGGCGCTGGACTCGCTGTTCCGCTCCGACATCGACGACGGTTCGCTGGAACAGCTGATGCTCGCGCCCCAGCCCCTGGCCCTGCTGCTTGGCGTGAAAATCCTCGCGCACTGGCTGACCGCGGCGGCTCCGCTCATCGTCGTCGCGCCGGTGCTGGCGAGCATGCTGCGAATGCCGGCCAACGTCATTCCCGCGCTGATTGCCGCACTGGTCCTGGCCACGCCGCTCCTGAGCCTGCTGGGCGCGGTGCTGGTGGCCCTGACGGCCGGAACAAGGCGCTCTGGTATGCTTCTGGCGCTTATGTTGCTGCCCTTGTGCGTGCCGGTGGTCATTTTCGCCGCCGGTGCCGTGGCAGCCGCACAGGAAGGATTGCCGTGGGTGGCGCCGATTGCCTGGCTGGGTGCCGCGCTGGCTCTCGCGCTGGTTCTGGCGCCCATGGCATGCGCGGCCGCCCTGCGCATCGCGATGGACGCATGACGTATTGGCGCCGTACGCACGCCGCGAGTGAATTCGCGAACGCACGAACTTTGACGAGAACACATGGCTAACTGGGTTCCCCTCTGGCTGCACAAGCTAGGCTCGCCACCGATTTTCTACCGCTTCGCGGGCGTCGTGCGCCCGTGGGCGCTTGCACTGGCCATCCTTGCCGCGCTGGCCGCGCTTTACGGCGGGCTGGTCCTTGCACCGGCCGATTACCAGCAGGGCGACGCGTACCGCATCATTTTCATCCACGTGCCCAGTGCATGGATGAGCCTGTTCATCTATGGCGCGATGGCCGTGGCCGCCTTCGTCGGACTGGTCTGGCGGATCAAGATCGCCGAGGTCGTCGCGATGGAGTCGGCGCCGATCGGTGCCGCGTTCACCTTCATCACCCTCGTCACCGGTTCCCTCTGGGGCAAACCGATGTGGGGGACGTGGTGGACCTGGGACGCCCGCCTCACGTCCGAGCTGGTGCTGCTGTTCCTGTACCTGGGCGTCATCGGCCTCTACCACTCGTTCGAGGATCGTCGCCAGGGCGCGCGCGCCGCATCGTTCCTTGCGCTGATCGGCATCGTCAACGTGCCCATCGTGCATTTCTCGGTGAACTGGTGGAACACGCTGCACCAGGGCTCCACCGTGCGCATCCTCGGCCCGTCGCATATCGAGATGAGCATGCTGTGGCCGCTGCTGACCATGATGCTGGCGACCAAGCTTTATTACATCGCGAGCCTGTTCGCGCGCGTGCGCGCCGACCTGATCGCTACCGAAAGCGGCAAGGACTGGGTGCGCGCCATCGCGCTCGCCAGGAACGGCGATCGCCCATGAGCCAGTTCTTCGCTATGGGCGGCTATGCGTTCTACGTGTGGGTGTCCTTCGCCGTCTTCTTCATCGTGCTGCTGGTGGACGCCCTGGCGCCGCTGGTACGCCGTCGCCGTAACCTGCGCGAACTACGCGCGCGCATGGCGCGCTCCGATGCGCGCCGCCGTCCCGGATCCAACGCATGAACCCGACCCGCAAACGCCGCATGACCATCGTGATTTCGGTGGTCGCCGCCGCTGTCGTGGCTGTAAGCCTTACGGTCTTCGCCCTGCAGCAGAACATGAACTACCTGTTTACCCCGAGCCAGGTGCAGGGCGGACAGGCCACCCAGTACCAGACTTTCCGCCTCGGCGGCATGGTCAAGTCCGGGTCGATCCAGCGATCCAGCGACAGCCTTAAAGTCAGTTTCATCGTCATCGACGCGGGCGGCGCCATGCCCGTGGAGTACACCGGCATCCTTCCGGACCTGTTCCGCGACAACCAGTCGGTGATCGCCAGCGGCCGCATGGACGGTGCGCGTTTCATCGCCAGCGAGGTCCTCGCCAAGCACGACGAGACCTATATGCCAAAGGAACTGAAGGACGCGATGGCGAAGGCGCACGAAAACAAGAAGATCGACGAAGCGGCCGCGAAGGACCCCGTCCAGTGATCCCCGAACTCGGCCAGTTCGCCCTCATCCTTGCGCTATTGCTCGCCATCGCGCAGGGCATCCTGCCGATCGTGGGCGCCTGGCGCGGCAACGCGGCGCTGATGGCCGTGGCCCGTCCCGCCGCCGCGGGTCAGGCGGTGTTCGTCACCGCGGCCATGGCCATCCTGATCTGGGCCTTCCTGAGTTTCGACTTCTCGGTCGCCTTTGTGGCCGACAATTCGAACCTTGCCCTGCCCTGGTATTACCGCGTCACAGCGGTATGGGGCGCGCACGAAGGCTCGATGCTGCTCTGGGTATTTATCCTGAACGTGTGGACGGTCGCGCTCGCCGCGCTGAGCCGCCACTTGCCGCAGCCGTTCGTCGCGCGCGTGCTCGGTGTGCTCGGCCTGCTCGGCGTCGGCTTCCTCGCCTTCATCGTGTTCACGTCGAATCCGTTCATGCGCGAACTGCCGATGCCCGCCGACGGCGGCGATCTGAATCCGGTACTGCAAGACCCGGGCATGACCTTCCATCCGCCCGTGCTGTACATGGGTTACGTCGGTTTCTCGGTCGCTTTTGCGTTCTCCATCGCCGCACTGCTCGGCGGCGAACTGGAACAGGCCTGGGTGCGCTGGGCCCGCCCGTGGACCAACGTGGCGTGGGCGTTCCTCACGGGCGGCATCGTCGCGGGTAGCTGGTGGGCTTACGCCGAACTCGGCTGGGGCGGCTGGTGGTTCTGGGACCCGGTCGAAAACGCGTCCTTCATGCCGTGGCTGGTCGGCGTCGCGCTGATCCATGCGCAGGCGATCACGGAGAAGCGTGGCTCGCTGCCCGCGTGGACGATCCTGCTTTCGCTGTTCGCGTTCTCGCTCTCGCTGCTCGGCACCTTCCTCGTGCGTTCGGGGGTGCTGACTTCCGTGCATGCCTTCGCGTCCGATCCGCGTCGCGGCCTGTACATCCTCGGTTTTCTGATCGTGGTGATCGGCGGTTCGCTGCTGCTCTACGCCATCCGTGCACCGAAGGTCGCCGGCGGCAAAGCGTTCGCGGTGGTCTCGCGCGAGACGGCGATCATGATCGCCAACCTGCTGTTCGCCACATCGGCCGCCATGGTGCTGCTCGGTACGCTGTTCCCGCTGATCGGCGACGCGCTGAATATCGGCAAGGTCTCCGTCGGGCCGCCCTACTTCGGCTTTCTTTTTGTGCTGCTGATGGCACCGGTGGTGCTGTTGCTACCGTTCGGACCGTATCTGCGCTGGGGTCGCGCCGACGGCACGTCGCTGGCCACCGTCGCGGCGCGTGCCGGTATTGCCGCCGTGATCTGCGCCGTGGCTGGCTGGTACTTCGCCGACGGCAAGCTGCGCGCGGTCGCCGGCGTCGCCGGAGCCGCGTGGGTGGCCGTGGGCACGTTGTCCTACGTCGCGAAACGCTGGCGCGAGATGCCGCGCGGCCGTCGCTTCCCGGCCGAAATGGCGGGCATGCTGTTCGCGCATTTCGGCGTGGCCGTGTTTCTGATGGGTGTGATGCTGTCCGAATCGCTGAGCGTCGAGCGCGATACGCGCCTCGCCCCGGGCCAGACCGAAACCATCGGCGGCTACGCGTTCCGCTTCGACGGCGTGCAGGAAACGACCGGACCGAACTGGCGCGGCGACCAGGGCATCGTCACCGTGATGCAGAACGGCGAAACGGTCCACGTGATGCATCCGCAGAAACGCATCTACACGCGTGGCCAGGTCCAGACCGAATCGTCCATCGACGCGGGACTTTTCCGCGACCTCTACGTGGCACTCGGCGAACCGATGGATGCCGCGAACGTCGAAGGCGCGTGGGCGCTGCGTGTCTATTACAAACCCTTTATCCGCTGGATCTGGCTGGGCGGTCTGCTCATGACGCTGGGCGGTTTCGTCACCGCGGGCGAACGTCGCTTCCGCGCGAAGCGCGTCGCCGCCGGCGAAACGCCGACCGAACCCGCGCCCGCCGTGGGGAAGGCTACCGTCGCATGAGCCGCTTGCTTCCGCTCCTGGCGTTTCTCCTGCTGGCCAGTCTGTTCGGCTTCGGTATCTGGTGGAACACGCAACACGACCAGCACGAGATCGTTTCGCCGCTGATCAACCAACCCGCACCGGACTTCCAGTTGCCTGTCCTCGGCGACGACGCGCGCAAGGTCGGCAAGGCCTCGCTGCTCGGCAAGCCCTACCTGCTGAATATCTTCGGCAGCTGGTGCATCGAATGCGTGCACGAGCATCCCGTGCTGATGACCGATGCGAAGACCCTGGGCATCGCGCTCGTCGGCTATAACTACAAGGACGAGCCGGACGCGGCCAATGCGTGGATCGCCGAACACGGGAATCCGTTCGACGTGATCGTGGCCGATCGCGACGGCAGGCAGGCGCTGGACTTTGGCGTCTATGGTGCTCCCGAGACCTTCCTGATCGATGCGAAAGGCTTCATTCGCTACAAGCACGTGGGTCCGCTCACGCCCGACGTGATGACGACGGAGCTGAAGCCCGCCGTCGATGCGCTGGCGAAGGAGTCGCCCTGATGCGCCGCCTGCTCGCCCTGCTGGTTTTCGCGTTGGCCATCGGCGCCTGCTTCGCGCAGGCCATCCAGCCACTGCCGTTCCGCGATCGCGCCGAGGAAGTCCGCTTCCAGAAGCTCAGCGCGGAACTGCGCTGCCCGATGTGTCAGAACGAAACGCTGGCTGATTCGAACGCGCCCATCGCGCACGATCTGCGCCGGCAGATTTTCGATCTGATGCAAGCCGGCAAGAGCGACGAGGAGATCAAGGCGTATCTGGTCCAGCGCTACTCCGACTTCGTGCTTTACCAACCGCCGGTGAAACCCGGCACATGGCTGCTGTGGTTCGGTCCGGGCATCGTCCTGCTCGCCGGTGCCGTCGTGGTCGCCCTGCAGGTGCGCCGCCGTAGCCGCAACGCGACGAACAACAACGTCGCGACGACCGCCGATAACGAGGACGACTGGTGAAGTTTGCTTTTTATGCCGCCGCGGCGGTCATGCTGATCATCGCACTCGCGCTGCTCCTCGTTCCGCTTATTCGTCAGGGTCGCCAGGGCGGTCGCTCTCGCGGCGTATTCGCGATCATGCTCTCCATCGCCTTCGTCGTGCCGCTTGGCGCGATCGGCATGTACGCGCTTGTCGGTACGCCCGCGACGCTGGGCGGTGTCGAGAAGCCCGCGCAGATCAGTATTCCCCAGGCTATCGCCGAGCTGCGCCAGCGTCTGGCCGAACAACCCGGCGACGTGCAGGGCTGGCTGCTGCTGGGCCAGACCTACGGCATGCTGAAGCAGTCATCGGATGCGCGCGATGCCTACGATGGCGCACTGAAGGCCGATGCGAACAACACGGTCGCCATGGTCGGCTGGGCCGAAGCCGATTCGCTGGTCCGCCCCGATCATCGTATCGACGGCCGCTCGCGCGAATTGCTCGAACGCGCCGTCGCCGCCGATTCGCAAAGCCAGCGCGCGCTCTGGCTGCTTGGCATCAGCGATTTCCAGATGGGTCGTTACACCGAAGCATCGGCCATCTGGAAGAAGCTGCAACCCATGCTCGATCCGGACTCGAGCGTGGCTCAGGCGGTTGCCGAGCAGATCGCACAGGCCGATGCCCGTGCCGGTGGCGCGACGGCACCGGCCGCCAGCACGTCTTCGCGCGCGCAGTTGCACGTCGAGGTCGCGCTTGCTCCCACCCTGAAAGCGAAGCTCGCGCCAGGCGACACGCTCTACGTTTTCGCCCGCGCGGAAAACGGACCGCCGATGCCGCTGGCCGTGGCGAAGCTCCCAGCAGCATCCCTGCCCGCTTCCGTCACGTTGACCGACGGTATGGGTATGACGCCGCAGTTCACGCTATCGTCCGCGCCGCGCGTTTTCGTCGCGGCACGGATCAGCCGTAGCGGACAAGCCATCGCACAAGCCGGCGATCTGGAAGGCGACGCGGGCGTGATCGACACGGCACGCACCGAACCGGTCAAGATCGTCATCGACCGCACACACTAAGGACGACCATGGGCGACGCGCGACGTTATCACCCCCTGTCTTCGCCTTTCCCGATGAAGCGCGGCGGAGAACTGCGCGGCGCGCAGGTGGCATACGAAACCTGGGGCGAACTCGATGCCGATCGCGCCAATGCCATCCTGATCCTTACCGGCCTGTCGCCTAGCGCGCATGCCGCTTCGAACGCCGAAGATCCCTCGCACGGTTGGTGGGAGGACATGATCGGTCCCGGCAGAGCGTTCGATACCGATCGGTTCCACGTCATCTGTATCAACTCGCTGGGCAGCGACAAGGGCTCCACCTGCCCCGCGTCGAACGATCCCGCGACCGGCGAACCGTACCGCCTGAGCTTTCCCGAACTCGCGCTGGAAGACGTTGCCAACGCGGCATATGAAACGATCGCGGGCATGGGCATCGAACGCCTTGCGTGTCTCGTCGGTTGCTCGATGGGCGGGATGAGCGCACTGGCTTACATGCTGCTGCACCCGACGAGTGTGCGCACGCATATCAGTGTCGATACGGCGCCGCAGGCGCAACCCTTCGCCATCGCCATCCGCTCGCTGCAACGCGAGGCCATCCGGCTCGATCCGCACTGGAACAACGGACAGTACGACGACGCGAACTATCCGGAACACGGGATGAGCATCGCGCGCAAACTCGGCGTGATTACCTACCGTTCCGCAATGGAGTGGAACGGACGGTTCGCACGCATCCGCCTCGAACCGGACCAGCGCGAAGAAAACGAACCGTTCGGCTTCGAGTTCCAGGTGGAGTCGTACCTGGAAGGTCACGCACGCCGTTTCAACCGCACCTTCGACCCCAACAGCTATCTGTACCTGTCCCGGGCCAGCGACTGGTTCGACATCGGCGAATACGGCGACGGGGACGTCCTGAAAGGTCTGGGTCGCATCCATGTCGAACAGGCGCTGGTCATCGGCGTCAGCACGGACATCCTGTTCCCCCTGGAGCAGCAGGAAACGATCGCCACCGGCCTGCGGGCTTCCGGCGCCCACGTGGACTTCGTCGCACTGGACTCACCACAGGGCCACGACGCCTTCCTGGTCGATATCGAGAATTACAGCCGCGCCATCGGCGGGTTTCTGGCCACCCTGAACCCATGAGGGCGGCCCACGCCGCCTGCTGATATGATGGCCGGTGTAGCGTCACCGCTCCGTCCCACGAGGTCCTCCCCATGATCACTCTCGATTTTCCGGGCAGCAATAAACTGATCGAAGCCATCGACGCATCGGTCGCCAAGGACAGTACTCCCGCCATCACCGACACCCTGCGCAACGCGCTGTGCCGCCTGATTCGCGAGAACGAAGTACAGCTTCCGGCCTGCGTCTTCGAATCCGCCGGCGACCACTACGCCCGCCGCGAGCTTTACCGCAGCGACGAGCACGGCTATAGCGTCGTGGCGATGACCTGGGGCCCCGGCCAGGGCACCCTGATTCACGACCATAGCGGCATGTGGTGCGTGGAAGGCGTCTGGAACGGCGCGCTCGAGATCGTCCAGTACGAGCTTCTGGACCACGACGACCAGCGCTACCACTTCCGCCCCGTCGGCTCGATCCAGGCCGGCCCCGGCTCGGCTGGCAGCCTGATTCCGCCGCACGAGTACCACACCATCCGCAATCCCAGCGACAACGCCATCGCGGTCAGCCTGCACATCTATTCGGGCCGCATGACGCAGTGCGCGGTGTTCAACCCGGAAGGCGACGACTGGTATCTGCGCGACGAACGTCAGCTGGGACTCGACCGCGTCCACTGATTGCCTCATAATCTGCAATCCGTGCCGAAATGGCGGAACTGGTAGACGCGACGGACTCAAAATCCGTTTCTGGCGACAGAGTGTCGGTTCGATTCCGACTTTCGGCACCAAAAGATTCAGGCCCGCTTTGCGGGCCTTTTTCTTTTCCGCTAGCTCTGCCTCACGGCGCGTTCTTGCGGTGATGGGTAGTGCGCTCGTCCTTGAGCGCCGGTTCCTCAGTTCAGAAGCAGGTTGAGGGCCGCACTGATGTCCGCGGACCCACTGCAGAATGCCTTGTCGGCCTGAGACCTTGCACACTGCGCGTTCCGGATGTTCAGGCCCTCCTGTGTGTAAGTCGCCCGAAGGTCGGGGAGGTCCCTGACCCCCTTGCAAGGGGGCGTCCCGCCGCCCCACATGAATGGCGCCAGCCAAACAACCGAAGGATCGGTATTCATCGCATTCACGAACGCGGTGTGATCGTTTTTTGTAACGTCGGGGCAGTTCTCTTGAGCACCAGGAACGATAATGTACTTTTTACCGGGTACCGCCGCCTTGAAAGAGGCAAATGCACTCTTCCACTGATCGTTGTTGTATGGGTAGTAATCGAAACCAACCCAGTCGAGCAACTTCGCGCCCTGTGAAAAGTTGTCGGCGTTGCGGCTCAATATCGACGCAATAGGCAGTGATGCAGTTCGTGGGTCCTGTCGGACCGCGTTCACGGCGTTGACGAAGCTCGGATTGGCGTGGCCATTGGTATCGGAAAGGCAAACATTCTCAATAGAATTGGGCTCGTCCACTATGTAGACGGCAACCACCGTGCTGCGCACCGGGTCCCCGGGAATGAGATAGCCCTGATCCACCATCGCCTGGGAAAGCGATGCCCATGAGGCGGCAGCTGTGGGGTCATTCTTCCAGCATGTGATCCTTCCTGTACTGTTGTCTCTCACAGCCTGGAAGACGAACGGGTGTGCCGGAACGATTGCGTGCACGTGCGCGGCCTTCGCCTCCGCCAGACGCGTGAGAACCCTATTCTGATTTTCGGCCCTGGCGTCCGGCGTGGTAAAGCCAGACCAGTTCTGGAGCGAATAGAGGTTGATGTGATCCTTCATCTCGGCGAATCCGGCCCCCACGTCCGTATTGGGCGCGGGGGGATAGTCGCCACCGAAGTATCCGAAGTATTTATCAGGAACAGATTGGGCACTTGCCGCGAAAGGCAGCAACATGAATGCGAGTAGCGAGATGCGCTTCTTCAGCACAAGACGATCTCCTTTTTATCAAGGCTTGTAGCGGAGGAGATCAAGGTCCGTCGACGCCGAAGTCGACGATCGTGCAAACACCGTTAATGACGTCGTAATTGACGATCATTTTGTCGCCAGTAGCCTTGGACGAGAGGATCATTGCCGTAAGAAGCTTGTGCTGATCCAGGGTCTCGTTATCTGGAAGGACAAGCTGACCGCTCGGGCAAGACGAGCCTGTGAACCAAAACACGACCTTCCCGCCGCCATAGGTCTGGATGCGCCAATTGGTTGCTGGTCCGGCCGGCAACGTTGTTGCGTTGACGGCACCGACAGTTAGAAAAGCGACAGCGGCGGCACAAACGATCAGCGCCTTGCGACGCATGGACTTCGTCTTCATTGGATTCCCCTTTCAGTCTTGCGCGGTGGACGATCCACGGCGGTCGTGATTTGGTCTGCGAGATCCTTGCTGGCTATCAATGCCGAAGGAGCGGACATAATCGCTACGATCTTCGCGAACACGGCTAAAACCGTATGTAGGTCCCGACCGACTTACCATGTAAGACTATCCCTACAAAAAGTGCAGCTTTTGAACTTGGGCTGCGAGCAGCGACTGCTATGCGCCGTCCGGCTTCGTCTCCTTGCTCCCTAAAACCACTGCAGTCCAATGCCGTTAAAATCCGACTTTCAACCCAAAAGAAAACGCCCCGCTGACCAGACGGGGCGTAGGGATTCGGAGACGAACGGAACGTTGTCAGACGTGAGCGTGACGTTCGTCGGACGCCTCGACTGAAATACGAAGACCTACGGCACCGAACACCTTGCTGATCGTTTCGAACTTCGGTTGAGCGCCCGGACGAAGCGCCTTGTAGAGGCTCTCCCGGCCGAGACCGGCATCCTTGGCAACTTGTGCCATGCCATGAGCTTTTGCGATGTAACCGATGGCGCGAAGCATTTCGTCCGTATCGCCATCCTCGAGCACCTGTCGAATGTATTCGATGGTCGCCTCTTTGCTGTCGAGGATATCGGACATATCAAATGGGATGAGCTTGGTATTCATAAATCTCTCCGGGAGTTCTCCCTGGACTGCAACGTCAACGATCTTTAGCCATTCCTTTGGCCTTCTTGATGTCACTTTGCTGTGTATTCTTATCGCCGCCGCACAAAAGAATCACCAATGCTTTCCCGCGCACGACGTAGTAAACGCGGTATCCCGCATCAACGCCTACGCGCATCTCCGAAACTCCTTCGCCAACGGGTTCCGAGTCGCCAAAGTTGCCATGTGAGGCACGTTCAATTCGGCGACCAATGGCGATGCGCGCCTTCATATCCTTCACGCCCTTATGCCAAGCGGCGAACGTCCTTGTTTGTTTGACGGCGAACTCCAGTCGCGGCGAGCTTGAACATGGGTGGAGTCGCGCCTACAACGCATGTCCTATTGAGCGTGCCGCCTGGCGGGAAGATGCTCGTCCCTGCGTATCGCGGGAGACAAGGGCATGAATCGCGATGATTCGGGGATATTTGGCGAGGCGGCCAAGGTCGCGGTCGACGGCGACACCGTCAGCGACGTGCTGGAAGCCATGTTCGAGGTCTATCCGGACCTGCGCCACGAGCTGTTTCACGCCGGCATGTTGCGCGAGAACGTTTCGATCTGCCTTAACGGCCAGGACACCTGCGAGCTTGCCGATGGTCTGAATACCCATGTCCATGCCGGCGACAACGTATCGACGCGGGAACGTCCAACGCGACAGTGATACCCGGCACGAGGCCGGTCAGGGTGAACGCTTCGTGGTCGATACATCCTGTGCGGGCTGCCCGGATGACGTGCCGCCATCCGTTCCTGTTTCCGATCCATAAGCAGCGGAAAGATAGGCACCGACCAGCTTGACGTCGTCGTCGCCGATCGGCGCGCCGTAGACTCGCTGCATCTTCGCCACCTCGGCAGTCCATTGCGCCGGGCTCATGCCGGGTGGCTGGTAAGCGATGTAGTCGAGCGAATGACAAATGCCGCACGTACGCGTGGCAATCGCGTAGCCGGGCAACGTCGATGCACGTAGCTTTGCCGTTTCGGCAGGAAGTTTGACCTCCATCGCCGCAGCCATGCCGGCAAACGAAAAGCAAAGTACGACTGTTGCAATGTTTCGCATACGCGATCCTCAAACGACGACGACGGACGTGGATTCGATCGCGTGACGCCGGTATCCGCCCGGGTTCCAGTCGGCGACGGCAGGCTGCACTTCGCCCTGCCGGTTGCTTGCGCGCACCATCAGCACTTTCGGTCCCTTGCTCGCGAAGCTGATCGGCAATCGCCATTCGCGAAAGGAATAGCGCCCCAGATCCTTTCCGAGTACGGCATCGCGCCAGCGCTTCCCACCGTCGATGGATATCTCCACTTTCTTGATACCCGCACCGCTGTCGAAAGCGATGCCCTTGAGTTCCACCGTGTGTCCCGCAGGTACGGTGGAACCGGACACCAGACTGGTAATGAAGCTGCGTACCGGCAATGTCGAGATCGGCCGGGTGCTGGCTGCGGCGGTTCCGGGCGCGACGCACAGGCAATCGTTGTCCGGCATGCGATATCCCTTCGTCATGTAAAACGCATCGTGACCGTCGAATGCGCGGTCGAGCACTTCGATCTCCGACAGGTGCTTGATCCAGTACGTACCGAAATAACCGGGAACGACGAGCTTCAGCGGATAGCCGTTGAGAAACGGTATGTCCTCGCCATTCATGCTCCAGGCCAGCAGCACTTCCGGACTGAGGGCATGTTCGATATCCAGTGCTTTGCGGAAGTCCGGCGTGCCGGGCAAGACCGGCGTATCGAGACCATTGAACGCGACCTGCACGGCGCCGGCGGCGACTCCCGCTTTTTCCAGCACGGTTTTCAACGGCACGCCGACCCAGCGGGCATTTCCCATGGCGCCGTTGGCGAGCTGCGCGCCGAATACGCGCGGTGAAGAGAAACCGCGGCTATTGCCCGAGCACTGATTGACGGCGACTAGTGACACCGGCTCGGCAAGCGCCTTCAGGTCCGCCAGCGACAACGCCAATGGCTTGCTGACAGCCCCCTTTACCGCGAGCCGGTAGGTGACCGGATCGATGGACCGCGGAATATTGGCGAGATGGTATCGAACGAAGAAAGCGTCGTTCGGTGTGATGGGGCCTTCGTTGAAGATGGCAAATGGCGTTTCGAGATGGGGCGGACGGGCTGTCACGCCGATCAGGGGACGCTTTTGCGGATACTTCACCAACTGACGGGGACCGTCCGCGAAACGGATGGGTTCTTCCACGCCCGATGCCCGTATCGCCGAATGGACCAACGGGGAGCCGACCAAGGCGGCGATACCCGCTTTTTTCAGGAATGCGCGCCGGGCGACGCGTAATTCGAGTTCTTTCTCAGCCACACGCGACTCCATGCCGGGCTTGCAATACGGCAGGCAATAATCGCCGGTTTGCCGGATGAAAAACGCACTTTTCCATTGCGCTTGGTACCATCAAAGCTCGCGAACCACCCTGAACCCGACGCGTGCGCTGCGTGTCTGCGCATCCGCGCCTTGCCTGTAGGCGGAACGCACCATGTCCGGCGCGCTGCCCCAGGACCCACCACGCACGACACGACGTCCACACCCCGGATTGACCCAGGCATCGGCGGTGCGCGGCGCGCGGACGTAGTTGTCGTGCCAGCAGTCGGCGACCCATTCCGATACGTTGCCGCCCATGTCGTACAGACCGAACGGATTGGCGGAGAAGCTCATCACCGGCGCCGGCCCCCAGAAACCGTCGCGATAGCCGGAGAAAGCATTGCTCCAGCGCCGGCCCGATGGCGAACGGTCGCCCGAGCCAGTGAGGTTTTCGACCCGCACCGCGGGAGTACCGTCGCCCCACCAGTAACGGGATGTGCTGCCGGCGCGCAGCGTGTATTCGAACTCGGCTTCGCTGACCAGGCGATAACGCTTGCCCGTGCGCCGGGACAGCCAGTCGGCATACGCGGCCGCGTCGTTCCACGACACGTTCACCACGGGCAGCTTGTCCTGTCCCGGGCGACCCGCGTAATCGTCCTGCCAGGTGGCCGCCGAATCGTCGCGCAAACCGCCGCTCTGTTCGTCGTAGATGCTACCGCCCTGCAACGATTGCGACTGCGGTACGTAACCGCTGGCACGGACGAAGTCTCGGAACTGTCCGATGGTGATCGCGCTGCGTGCCAGTGCGAATCCTTTGGCAACCTCGACATCGTGCAGCGGCGATTCGTTCGCGTCGTGCCCACGCTCGCCATCGGGCGAACCCATCAGGAACGTGCCGGTCGGCACCACGACCATGGCCGGTGCCTGCCCCGTGCTGTCGACGAAACGATCGGAGAAAACCTGCCCGGGCTTGTAGCTGGCATAGAGCTTCGCGTTGGTCATCCGCTCGTTGAATTCGTCGATGCCACCGAGATCCGGACTGACCTGCTGCGCTTTGCCGGCCAGTTGCTGCGCCAGTTCGATATTGCCGGCGTCGAGCGCGGAACGCGCCTGCGTAAGCATCGCCGCACCGCTTTGCCGGCGCATGCCTTCGATGCGGCCGCGCGTGTCCTGCAAGGCCTGCGAGTCCGGCTGGATGGCTGCCGCTTCGGCCAGTGCCGTATCGGCTGCCGTGAAATCGTTCTGCGCCACGGCCGCGAGCGCGCGATCGAGCACCGCACGCTGCACCTGGATCACGCCCTGCACCGCCACGGCGTTTTCCGGATCGAGGGTGAGGACCTGCCGGTAGACGTCCAGCGCGCTTTCACCCTGCGGCGCGTCCGCCTTGCCCTGTTGCAACAGCGTGGCCGCCTTACCCAGCAAGGGGCGCACGCGTTCGAGGATCGCCAGCTTCTGCTGCAGGGGAGCCATGTCCGTCGCACTGGATGGCAGCGGCTTCAGGGTCGCCAGCGAATCGCGTGCCGCGTCGGCGTCGCCCAGGGCGATGTCCTGCTCGATTTCGGCGACAAGACGGGCGCGGACCTCGTCCAGGCCCGCCGTGGCCCGCTGGCTGTCGCCATTGTCCTTGAGAGCCGCCACATAAAGCGACGCCGCGCTGTCCTTGCCGCCGACGAGACGATCGGCCGCCAGCGCCTTGTCCGCGCGATCCAGCAAGGCCGTCAGTTCGGGCGAATCGGGGGTCTTCTGGTCCGAAAGCGGCGTTTCGGGCGTTTTGTCCTTGCGGCGCGCGGCAATCACCGATGCCGGAGCCAGCATCAGCGGCGGCCCAGCATCCACTTCCGAGACCATCTGCGCACCGCTCTGGGGGCGCTGGTCGAAGCCCATCGTGGTGGTGGCGCCCCGCAGGGGCGCTCCCGTAACCTGCTGGTGCGGCTGGACATGCATCAGGCCGGGAAAGAAGTGATAGAACAGCGCAAACGCAAGCACAGCAACGCCTAGCGTACCGCCGATGGTGCGCTGTCGACGGACGGTCTCGGTACTGGGCATGGTGGGCTGTTCCGTGCGGGCCTGCTATCGTGCGACGCCCACCTTAGGCAATCGCGCAGCACAGGGCAACACATACGAGCCCGCCGCATCGCGATGCCACGCAAGAATCTGTAAGGACAACTGCATGTCTGCAAGCGACATCGTGCCCACGGCTCCCTGGATCGACCGACGCGAACCGCTCGACGAATGGCTGTCCTCCATCCCGCCCGGCGCCGTTGTGGGACTGGATACCGAGTTCATGCGGCGCAATACGTTCTATCCGCAGCTTGCACTGTTGCAGCTGGCGTTCGACGAACGTTACGCGCTGATCGATCCGGTGGCTTTTCCCCTTGGCGATTCCCTGAAGCGCGCGCTGGCCGACCAGCCTGTCGTCACAGTGATGCACAGCGCCGGCGAAGACCTGGAAGCGCTCTCGCCCGCACTGCCCGATGGCCCGCACACGCTTTTCGATACGCAGATCGCCGCCGCCTTTGTCGGCATGGGGCTGGGCATCAGCTATCGCGCCCTGGTCGCCGACCTGGTGGGCGACGAACTCGACAAGGGCGAAACGCGCTCCGACTGGTTGCAGCGCCCGCTTACCGAGTCCCAGAAACTCTACGCCACGCTGGATGTGGTTCATCTCCATCCGGTGCACGCCATCCTCGCCGAACGTCTGGCCGCGCGCGATCGCGCGGCGTGGCACGCGGAAGACTGTGCCCGTCTGAAAGCCCGGGCCAGCCATCGCGACGGCGATCCGCAGCCGCAGCGCGCCTTCAAGGGCTCCAGCGAATGGAGCCCCGACAAACAGGCGCTACTGCGCCGCGTGCTGCGCTGGCGCGACACCACCGCACGCGCGCTGGACCGGCCGCGTCCGTGGCTGGTGGAAGACGCGCAGGCCGCCCATCTTGTCTACGAGATGCCCCGCAATCTCGCCGACCTCGACGCGCGTACGCGCGGACAACGCTCCCTGCGGGCGCCGCAGCGCCAGGAACTGTTCGATCTGATCGTCCGTCCGGTCACGCCGGAGGAAATCGAAACCACCGCACCGATCCCGGGTCATCCGGTCGGCGAGGACAAACGTGCCCTCGCGGCAATGAAGCTGGTGATCGATACGCTGGCCACAAGCCTCGACCTGCCACCCGGCCTCCTCTGCGCCCGCCGCTCGATGGAGGAATACGTCGTCAGCCGGCAGTGGCCCGAATCGCTGGAAGGCTGGCGTCGCGGCGTACTCCACGAACGCCTGTCCGCCCTGCTTCCCGATTGATTGGGACATTGACCGGGACATTGCTCAGGGCTTGGCGAGTGGGGGGCCGACTGCTAATATTCGCCGTTCGTGGGGCGGTAGCTCAGCTGGGAGAGCGTCGCGTTCGCAATGCGAAGGTCGTGGGTTCGATCCCCATCCGCTCCACCATTCATTCCAGACAGAACAGCGCTTTACGCCTCACGGTGTGAAGCGCTGTTTTGCTTTGAGGGCATCGTAAGTCGTCGGCACCCGGCGTCGTTCGCCCCTTTCGCTACGCCATTCGTCGCGATGCCTCCTTTCAGAGGCCACGCTGCCCGCGAGACTGTGCCGGACAGTCATCGAGAGGCAAAGCCCATGAATGCGACTTCCCGTGCCGCCGCAGTCATCGTTGCGGATCGCAGCGGCCCGCCTTCCGGGACGATGCAGCGTCTCGCCGCGCCGGCATTGCGCATGGTGGCCACGTTCTGGTTCGGGATGGCGGTGCTGGGCCAGCTTCTGTTCGCGGCCTACGTTATGGGCTTCTATGGACGTGCGGCGGTGCATGGTCGACCGGATATCTGGGACCGGGTGATGCCGCACGGTTACGTAGCGGGCGATACTTTTTTCAACGCGGTTCTTGGTTTTCATCTGTTGTTCGCGGTGGTGCTGATTCTCGGTGGCGCCCTGCAACTGATACCGCGGGTTCGCCGCGACGCGCCGGGATTCCATCGCTGGAGCGGGCGCACTTATCTGCTGTTGGCCGCGGTCATGAGCGTCGGCGGCCTGAGCATGGTCTGGATTCGCGGCGGCGTGGTCGGCGATCTGTCGCAGCACATCGCGATCAGCCTCAACGCCCTGCTGATTCTGGGCTTCGCCGGCATCGCCTGGCGCCATGCCCGTGCGGGCCGGTTCGATGCGCATCGTCGCTGGGCGTTGCGACTCTTTCTCGCGGTAAGCGGGGTCTGGTTCTTCCGGGTTGGCCTGATGTTCTGGATCGTGGCGAACCAGGGGCCTGTCGGTTTCGATCCGGAATCCTTCACGGGGCCTTTTTTGAGCTTTCTGGGATTCGCGCAGTTCGCATTGCCTCTGGGTGTGCTGGAACTTTATTTCCGCGCACAGGATCGCCGCGATCCACGCGGTCAGCTGGCCATGGCGGCCGGTCTTGGCATCCTGACGTTGCTGATGACGGTCGGCATCGGTGCCGCCTTCCTCATCATGTGGCTACCGCACCTGCGAACTTAACGGGCCGCTGTAACGGCCTTTCTGGATTATTCTCACGCCATGTCTCTTTCCGCCGTTCCTGCAAAGCCGCATGGCCTGGCGTTGCTGCTGGGTTGGCGCCGCGTGGTATTCACGCTATCCGCATCGCTCGCTCTCGGCCTCCCCTTTGCTTTCAGCTGGCCAACGGGACCGCTGTCGCTGCTGGGCCTGACGGTCACGCTTGGCTTGCTTGCGCTGCTGGCGTTCGGATTGTTCGAGCAATGGCCGAAGCGGTTGCCCGCATGGCTCGCCCGCTGGACCTTGCAGGTATCCGCCGTGGCGCTCGCCATTCCCCTTGGCATCTATGCGCTCTACCTGCTCGTCAACGATGGTTCGCCACCGTTCTGGCAGGATCTGGAACGTCTGAACGGCTGCGTGATCATGGGCATCCTCGCCCTGTTGCTGACGCCATGGATAGCGTTGGCGGCGCTGGTACGGCAGAAGGATGCGCTGGCGCGGCACCAGGTCCTATCCTTCGATCTCGAACGCAGCGAACTCGAACGCCAGGCGCTGGATGCGCGCCTGCATCTGTTGCAGGCGCAGGTTGCGCCGCACTTCCTGTTCAACACGCTGGCTAACGTGCAGGCCCTGGTCGATACCGGATCGCCGCAAGCCTCCGCCGTGTTGGACAGCCTGATCGCCTATCTGCGTGCGGCCGTGCCGCGACTGCACGAGTCGACCACGACGTTCGGGCAGGAATTGCAGCTGGTCCAGGCATATCTCGAACTGATGCACATGCGCATGCCCGATCGTCTGACCTTCGCGCTGCACGTCGACGAGGCGGCCCTGGCGTTGCACTGTCCGCCGATGACGCTGTTGACCCTGGTGGAAAACGCGGTGGGTCACGGCATCGATCCCAGCGAAGAAGGCGGACACATCGATGTCCATGTGCAGCGGCGCGGCGATCGCTGCATGGTGCGGGTCAGCGATACTGGTGTCGGCTTGCAGCCATCCGGCATCGGACTGGGCACCGGCCTCGCGATGTTGCGCGAACGCATTCAACTGAGTTTCGGCGCCGCGGCGCAACTGCGCGTGAGCGCGCAGCTACCGTGCGGTGCATGTGCCGAACTGGATCTCCCGGCCCGGGGAATCGCCACCTGATGCACCCCCACCCGACCGCCCTGATTGCCGACGACGAGCCGCTGCTGCGCGATGCCCTGGCGCGCCAGCTGGGGCAGGTCTGGCCCGAACTGGACGTGATCGCGCGGGCGCGCAATGGCCGCGAAGCGATCGGCCAGTTCGAGGCACGACGTCCCGACATCTGTTTTCTCGACGTGCACATGCCAGGTTTGTCCGGTATGGAAGCCGCGCACCATATCGGTCGTCGCGCGCATCTGGTGTTCGTCACCGCCTACGATCACTACGCTGTGCAAGCCTTTGCCGAAGGGGTACTCGATTATCTGGTGAAGCCCGTGGAACCGGCGCGCCTGATCGAAACGGTGGCACGCCTCAAGGAACGCCTGCAGGCAAAGCAGCCGGCGCCGAACACCGAAGCGCTGCTGCAACAGCTCGCCGCGCAGTTGCAGCGAGGCGCGGCGCCAGCACCGCTACGCTGGATTCGTGCGCAGGTCGGACAGACCCTGCGCATGATCCCGGTGGACGATATCGACTACCTGCGCTCGGATGCGAAATACACATTGATCGCCTGGCGCGGCGAGACCCGTCAGCCCGAAGAAGCGGTGATCGGCACCGCACTGAAGGAACTGATCGGGCAGCTCGATCCGGCGCAGTTCGCGCAGGTGCACCGGTCGGTCGTGGTCAATCTCCGGGCCATCAGTCATGTCACCCGCGGCGACAACGAAACCGCCGGTATTCATCTGAAAGGCCGTCGTGAAATATTGCCTGTCAGCCGGAGCTACCTGCATCTGTTCCGGACGATGTGAGAGTGTTCCGCTCGACGGGCATCAGCGTCCGAACATCGCATTCCCGCTGCGGGTCTCGCCAGCCGGAACTTCCATCTGCATGACATCCCAGTGTTCGACGAGCACGCCATTCTCGACACGGAAGATGTCCACCGCGATCGTCGGCGTGGATTCCCAGCCGACGTATCGTCCGTGAACCATCACCAGATCGCCCTCGGCAATGCTCATTCCCATCTCATATGAAAATTCGGCAGGCAATGCGGCGACGAGTTTCGCGATGGCGTCCCTTCCGTCGGGGATGGCCGGATTGTGCTGAACGTAGGCCGGGCTGAACCAGCGATCGATGTGTGCCACGTCCCGCTCGACGAAAACCTTCCGCATGACGTCCGTCACTAACTTCCTGTTCGACTCCTGTTGAAGGATCGTCACGATGTGTATCTCCATGGATTGATTCGGTCGCTCGCATCGTTCGATGCGAGTGGAGCGCGAAATTTACGTTAGCGGTAATTAATCCGGAGTGACACGGTGAGCGCCTCTGAGACCGCATCTATGGAAGCCCGCAACGAGACAGCTATGCCCGCCTCCCCTGCCGCCGTACCATGACTCAACTTCGCGCTAACCCGGCCGATAAGGAGAATGCGTGGTCAGTCGATGGAGGGGCGCCATGAAAGCTGTCTTTGCCACGGCGGCCCTCGTCGTGGCCCACATCGTGGCAATGACCTTGTTCCCCGATGTCGGCATGGGCATTTCCTATACGGCGTTCTTTCTCGTAGCCAGCGTGGCCGTCGCTTCCTCGCTATACGCTTATCGCCGTTCGGGCACGCCCCCAGACCGGCGCTGGCTGTTGCTGGTGGGTAGCCTGCTGCTCTGGGGCATCGGCATGTCGCTCGGCGCACGCCAGAACTATGTGCTGGACAACACCAATCCCGCGCCTGGCGACAGCATGTTCTTTTACATCCTTTACGTATTGCCGGTGCTGATCGCCGTATCGTCGGCACCGGTCGCCGCCCGTAAAAAATGGGCACTGGCCATCGACCTTGTCCTGGCATCCCTGCTTGGCGTGCTGTTTTACGTGCATACGTTTTCCATCGTGTCGGTGGAGGGTGCGATAGGCCGGCAGGAAGTGGTTGCCATCGTGCGCATGCTGGATATCGAGAACGCCTGCCTGGGCCTCGCGGCCCTGCTGCGTTACATCGCCACCGATCGCGCCGACGATCATTATTTCTTTCGCGGAGTGGTCGCGTTTTTCGTGACCTACGCCTTCGTCGGTTTCTACTACAACCACTACGTAGCGCTGGGCGAGCATCCGGATTTCGGCTCGGCCTGGGATGCTCTGCTCGACCTGCCCTTCCTCGCCCTGACCGTCGCCGCCGTGAAACGGCCACCGCAGCGCCACTGGCATCCCCCTATCTACCTCGTCCGCTTTGTACAGAGCGCCAGCCCCACCTTCCTGGCCATGAGCGTGCTTGGACTGGGTCTGATGGTGATTCCGCACTACGCGCCGCTGGGTATCGGTGGCGCCATCGCCGCGGTGGTGGGCATCGGCATGCGCAGCACGCTCGCACAGGTCGACCTGGTGGAAGAAGAGCACCGGCTGTCGCAACGCCGCGACGCACTGGAAGGCCTGGTATTCACCGATAGCCTGACGGGCCTGGCAAATCGTCGCGCCCTGGACGAGCGGTTGTTGCGCGAATGGCATCGCCCGGGTCAGCGCGAACCCATCGGGCTACTGATGATCGATGTCGACTTCTTCAAGGAATACAACGACCGCTACGGACATCTTGCCGGCGACGATTGCCTTCGCGCCATCGCGGAAGCGCTGACCGCACGCGGACTGCGCGCAGGCGACTTTATCGCCCGCTACGGCGGCGAGGAATTCGCGGTCATTGCGCCGGCGACGCGCCTTTCCGAGGCCGTCGCGCTGGCCGACAATCTCCGCGCGCAGGTCGAAAGTAAACGCATCGCCCATCCGCTGAGCCCCTTTGGCGTGGTAACGGTCAGCGTCGGCGTGGCGACGCTTCAGCCGCACGCGACGGGAGGCCCGCTGGATCTGCTGAATGCCGCGGACCACGCACTGTACCGGGCGAAACATAGCGGCAGGAACCGGACGGGAGGTTTCGACGACGAGCGCTCCCGGGACACCGCGTCGTTCGATGTCTGATCGATGAGCGAACCGCTGAGCACCCTCGCCGGGCCATGCCGGTATGAGGAAGATATACGCAAGAGCCGTTTCCTCGCCCACGCCGCACCCGTGGACGATCCGGCCGAGGCCCTGGCCTTCGTTGCCCGCGTGGGCGATCCATCCGCGACGCACAACTGCTGGGGCTACCGCATCGGCGACGCGTACCGCTTCAACGACGACGGCGAGCCGGGCGGCACAGCCGGCAAGCCCATCCTGCAGGCCATCGACGGCCAGGCATGCGACCGGGTTGTCGTGGTGGTTACGCGCTGGTTCGGCGGCATCAAGCTCGGAGCGGGCGGTCTGATACGCGCTTATGGCGGATGTGCCGCCGAATGCCTGCGCCGCGCGGACCGCGTCGCCCTGATCGTCAGCGGGCAACTGGCGTTGCATTGCGAATTCGCCGAGCTGGCGATAGTGAAGGCTCGATTGCGCGATATGGGCGCCGACATCGAGGACGAATCGTTCGACGCCACGGGGGCGGAGCTGGTCGTTCGCGCCGAGGCGGGGCGCCTCGACGACATCGCCCAGCGCCTCACCGATCTGAGCCGTGGCCGCATCCAACCGCGCCGTCTCGATTGAATCGGCGGCAAAGCGGCCCCATTCCTCGACCGACCATCCATCACGGACCCACCGCATGAGCGACTCCAGCACCGACGCCGCACCGCCGACGCGTCGCATCGGCGCGCTACGCAGCCTCTGGCCTTATCTCAAACCGCATAAGGCCCTCGCGGTCGGCTGGCTCGTTTTCCTCGGGCTGTCCTCGGGTGCGTCGCTGGTGCTGCCGGTGGCGGTACGCCACATGATCGACAACGGTTTCGCCTCGTCGGACATGGCGACCATCAACGGCACGTTCCTCGCCCTGTTCGGCGTGGCCCTGGTCCTGGCCTTCGCCACGGCCGCCCGTTATTTCTGCGTCGCACTGCTCGGCGAACGTACGCTCGCCTCGCTGCGGCAAAGTCTTTATGCCCATGTCATCAAGCTCGACGTCAGTTTCTTCGAGCGCACGCGCGTCGGCGAGCTGACCTCGCGCCTCGGGACCGACACCGAAGTGGTGCAGACGCTGGTCGGCTCGGGCATCTCCGTGGCCTTGCGCAGCGCCGTGATGCTGGTCGGTGCTGCCGTCGCCATGGCCTGGACGAGTCCGCGTCTTGCCGGCCTTACCGCGCTGGTCATTCCCGCCGTGATGCTGCCTATCCTGGTGTTCGGCCGTCGCGTGCAGAAGCTGTCGCGCCACAGCCAGGATCGCATCGCGGATGCCGCGGCCGTCGCCAACGAAACACTCAACGCCGCGCCAGCGGTAAAAGCGTATGCACGCGAAGACATCGAAAGCGGACGTTACAGCCACGCCATTTCCCTGGCGCTGGCCACCGCGCGTCGTCGTATCGGCGTGCGCTCGATCCTTACCGCCGCCGTCATCGTGCTGGTATTCGGGGCCATTACCCTGGTCCTCTGGGCCGGCGCGCGCGACGTCATCGCGGGCAAGCTGCAACCGGGCGTACTCAGCCAGTTCGTGCTTTACGCCATTTTCGCCGCCGGTTCGGTAGCGGGACTTTCGGAAGTCTGGGGCGACGTCCTGCGCGCCGCAGGCGCCATGGAGCGCATCGGCGAACTCTTCGGCGAACACGCCGATATCGCCAATCCCGCCCAGCCGCTGGCGCTGCCGCGACCGGTCGCCGGTGGACTTCGCTTCGAACACGTCGAGTTCCATTACCCCTCGCGACCCGATGTGCGCGCACTGTACGACTTCAACCTCGATATCGCGCCGGGCGAAACCGTCGCGCTGGTCGGCCCCTCGGGTGCGGGCAAGAGCACCGTCTTCGGCCTGCTGCTGCGCTTTTACGATCCACAGTCGGGCACGATCCGCATGGACGGCGTCGACCTCAAGGCACTCGCGCTTCCCGAACTACGCGGCGCGATCGCTCTCGTTCCGCAGGAAACCGTGATCTTCGGCGGCAGTGCAGCCGACAATATCCGCTTCGGACGCGCCGACGCCGACGACGCCGAGGTCCGCGAAGCGGCACGCCTCGCCGAAGCCGATGGCTTCATATCCGCGCTCACCGACGGCTACGACGCCGCACTGGGCGAACGCGGCGTACGGCTATCCGGCGGCCAGCGCCAGCGCGTGGCCATCGCGCGCGCCATCCTGCGCGATGCGCCGTTCCTGCTTCTGGACGAAGCCACCTCGGCGCTCGACGCGCAGTCCGAAGCCGCAATCCAGCACGCGCTGGAACGGCTGGAACGCGGTCGTACGACACTCGTCATCGCCCACCGGCTGGCTACCGTGCTGCGCGCCGATCGCATCGTCGTCATGGACGGCGGCCGCATCGTGGCGCAGGGCACGCACGAACAGCTGCTTGCGCAAGGCGGCCTGTACGCGGAACTGGCGCGGCTGCAGTTCGGATTGCACGGTTGAGATAGCCGGAGGCTTTCATGTCGGCGAGGGCCTTACCCATCCCTGGCGCACGTTCAGGCTGACCGCGCGGGCGCGCCGTCCTCGCGAAACTTGTCCGCACCGTCGAACGGAGCGCGGACATGGATGTTGGACAGGGATGCGGTGAAACCCGGTTTCGGCGGCGGACGTTATATCTCGGGATACTCGCCTGCTTCGCCCTCGCCGGCTGCGGCGGCGGTTCCGGGACGGCGCGACGAAACGATACGCCACTTCCGCGAATCGATCCTCCGCCAACGATCGATCCACACCGGATGCATCTGGATGCGACCCGCGTACCAGCGGCACATGCAAAGCACTATGTCGGTGACGGCGTACGCGTCGGCCTGATCGATACCGGTACGGATCCCGCGCATCCCGTGCTCGAAGGCCGCATCGCGTGGAGCCGGAAATATCTCGGCGACGATGTCGCCACGCCCGACTCTGCCGATCCGTATGGCCACGGCACCGTCATGGCCCAGTTGATAGCGGGCCGTGCCACGAACGATTTCGCGGGCGGCGTGGCGCCGGGAGCCAGCATTTACAGTGCGCGTACCGGCCGCGACATCGACGGCAAAATGGGACCGCTCGCGATTGCGGCCGCTTACAGCGATCTGCTCCGTGCCGGCGTGCGGCTGTTCAACAATAGCTATGCCCATGCGTCCGCCGTCACCGACCACGAGGTCGCAGCGGATGCGGGCCGTTACAGACGGATATTCGCATCCGCTGTCACCGCTCACGATGCGCTTCTCGTCTTCGCCGCCGGCAATCGGGGTCGCGATCAGCCCTCGCTGGAAGCGGGTCTGCCCGCACTGTATCCGGAACTCGAACGGGGATGGCTGGCCGTTGTGAACGTCAGCGTCGATGCCTACGGAAATCCAGGAGCCTTGCATCCATCCTCTAACGCATGCGGCGTCGCCGCCGCGTGGTGTCTGGCCGCTCCTGGCGTCACCCGCGTCGCGCCGGTCGGAAACACGCGATTCACTACCGGCCAGACCAGCGGAACATCGTCATCCGCGGCGCTTGTCACGGGCGCGGCGGCCGTGGTGATGCAAGCGTTTCCTTACTTCACCGGCGACCAGGTGAGGCAGACACTGCTGTCGACGGCGAAACCCATCGGCGACCCGGCGCTCTTCGGCTACGGGCTGCTCGATGTCGGCCGTGCCGTGCGTGGTCCGGCACGCTTCGACTGGGGCGATTTCGCGGCGACCGTCACCACGGACAGCACCTGGTCGAACGACATCGTGGGCCAGGGTGGTCTGGTCAAACGGGGGCCTGCGACATTGACGATGTCCGGCGACAACCACTATCGCGGCGCCACCGATATCCATACGGGCATCCTCAACGTCGACGGCACCATCCGCTCGGCCGTGCGCATCCTTCCGGAAGGACAGCTTGGAGGCACCGGTGCCGTCCATGGCAACGTCGCGAACAAAGGGCGCCTTGCCCCCTCCGGCGGGACATTTGTCATTCATGGCGATTACCTTCCCGAGTCGTCAGGCGTACTGTCGATAGCACCGGGGCAAAAGCTCAAGGTCGACGGCTACGCCAGGCTTGCCGACAGTACGCTCTCTCTACGGCCGCCCGCCGTGAACTATGTACTTGCCGCACGCGAAACCTTGCTTGAGGCAACCCGTGGCGTCGAGGGCGTCTTCGGCGCACAACGCATGGAGGCTGGCGTGTTCTACGACGCGGAGCTGGAATATTCGAGCCATCGCGTGGATGCGCGTATAGCCCGACGGTCGATTCCCCATGCGGTCGCGGAGCATCGCGTACTGACACCCACGATGCAGTCCACCGCGAACGGCGTCGAAGGCGCGCTGACGTATGCGGATGGATGGGCCGCTTCCGATGCATTCGATCAACATGCCGTGTTTCTTTCCGGTGCCGCGAGTTTCCTGCGCTCGCCCGACATCGCCACGGCGCTGACGTCGCTGGATACCCTTTCCGCGGAAGCGCACGCATCGATTCTGGGCTTCCTGCTCGAACAGGGCGACATGGAAGCGCGAACTCTCGCCACACGCATGGACGCACTGGTCCAGGGGGACCTAAGTAGCGGAGTATGGAGCGACGTCACGGCCTCCAGCGGCAGGATCGCTCAGCACGGCGTCGCTTCCGGACAACACAACGGGGCGGGTATACGCGTCGGTGTGGACGCTCCCGTGGCCGACACGGGAGCACTGGGGCTGTCGCTCACATGGCACTGCGGACAGACCCGTTTCGATCGTTTCACAGGCAACGTGACGTCCCGCATCGACACGCTCGCCGTTTACGGCAGGGCGGGATCGGAGTCGTGGTACGTAGCCGCGAATGCGGCGGCCTCGATCGTCGCGAACGATGTCCGCCGCGATGTACATCTGGGAGGACAGCGTGCTGTCGTGACCGCCGGGCGTCGCGACACGAAGACATCCGTATACGTGGAGGCCGGCGTAACGCTCCGGAACGGAGGCTGGCGGGTCACACCTTTTGTCGCGGGCACTTTTGACGAAAGTCGCCGCGCGGCGTTTACGGAAGACGGTGCCAACGGCTTCGGTGTCGCCACCCGCGCGAACCGGCATCGTCGATCCACGGCCAGCCTGGGTAGCCGCGTCGCCTATCGATGGTCGGACGTCGTGCTCGAGGGATACGGCCTCTGGCAATGGACGATTCGCGGTCGCGACCCGGGCTTCGATGCCTCGTTCGTCGGGGCGCCCGCCTCGATGTGGCGGGTCCATGGCGCGTCGCTACCTGCCACAGCGATAGTAACGGGTCTTTCGATGGCTATGCCGCTTTCCAGCGCATGGCAGCTGCGACTGGGGCTGGACGTCCATTACGCGCAAGGGACCGCGACGGCGGCGACCGGCTCGCTGGGGCTACGTTATGACTTCTGATCGCGTCCGTTCCTCTCGTCCAGCGCCACGAGCAATCGACGAATGGTGGCGCCATCGCTTTCCGATGGAGAGCCACCCATGCCGAGATCGTCGGCGGGAAGGAATCGCGTGACCGGAGACTGCGTCTTGCGCGCCGACGCATGCACTTCCCTTACCCCCGTTTCGGCCACAAGAGCGGCGACGTTCGAAGGATCGACGCCCGCGCCGGCCATGATGGAAATACGCGTGTCCGCCTGGCGGACCAGCGCGGCGATGCGCTCTCTGCCCGCCCATGCGCTACGCATGCCGCCCGAGGTCAGCACGCGTTCGCAGCCCAGGCTCACGATCCGTTCGAGCGCCTCGCACTGGTCGCGCGCAACGTCGAACGCGCGATGGAAGGTGATACCCAGGCCACGTGCTTCCGCGATCAGTTCGCGGCAGGCGGACACATCGACATCGCCGTCCGCATCGAGCGCGCCGATAACGACACCGTCGCATCCGGCGCGCACGCAATGCCCGATGTCGGCGAGCATCGTATCGCGCTCCGCCCCATCGTAGAAAAAGTCGCCGGCTCGCGGGCGGATAAGCACGTAGAGCGGAATGCGCAGCGCGTCGCGTACCGTGGCAATCTGCCCGTACGAGGGCGTCACGCCGCCCGACTCCAGGCTGGCGCATAACTCGACCCGCGAGGCGCCGGCCTCCTGCGCCACCCGCGCGGAGGCCAGCGAGCCCGCCGCGACTTCCAGCGCGGTCATCAGTACGTGCTCTTGCCCGGAATCAGGGCGTCCTGCTTGCCGGCATCGCATACCGCGTAGGAGAAGCCTTTCTGGATCGCCCAGGCACCGACGCGGCCGCGCTTATCCATCGCGAGAAACCCTACCTGGATGTCCTTTCCACGCACGCTCTTGCGCTTGAGTATCCGCTCCACCGCCTCGCGACATGCGTCTTCCGGGGAACGCCCCTGACGCATCAGCTCGACGACAAGAAAACTGCCGACGTTGCGGATGACTTCCTCGCCGACCCCGGTCGAGGTAGCCGCACCCACTTCGTTGTCGACATAGAGGCCCGCACCGATGATGGGGCTGTCGCCCACGCGCCCGTGCAGCTTCCACGCCATGCCGCTCGTGGTGCAGGCACCGGAGAGATTGCCCTTCGCATCGATGGCAAGCATGCCGATCGTGTCGTGATTGCCCGCATCGCCGGGCTTGCCGCCACGAGGTCCGATACCGTAGTCGCGAACTTCGCTATTGGCGACGGGATGGTACTTCGCCGTCTTCAGCCATTCGCGCCAGGCCTGCTCCGACTCGGGCGTCAGCAGTTCTTCCCTGGGGAATCCCTGCTCCAGTGCGAACTGGAGCGCGCCATCGCCGACGAGCAGTACATGCGGCGTACGCTCCATCACCCGTCTTGCGACGGAGATCGGATGGGCGATGTGCTCGATAGCCGCGACGGCGCCGCAGTTGCCTTCCTCGTCCATGATGCTGGCATCCAGCGTGACCTTGCCGTCGCGGTCGGGATAGCCCGCGCGACCCACACTGTGATTGCGCAGATCCGCCTCAGGAATGCGCGCGCCGGCTTCCACGGCATCGAGGGAGCGGCCGCCGGCGGCGAGAACCTTCCATGCAGCCTGATTGGCGGCCACGCCGAAATCCCAGGTGGAACAAACCCGTGGAAGTACCGCTTCGGTGCCGCCACCGGCGAACGCCACATCGGCCACGCCCGGTTGTACGAGCAAGATACCCGAGGCAACGCTCGCGCCTTTAAGAAAATGCCTGCGATCCATTCGTGACTCCCACTTCGCTGGACGGCGCCCGGCGCGCCATCGCCCATGGTGTCACGCGGACCGGCGATGCTCCATCCCCCTACCAGCAATCGCCGTTCGTATGCTTCGGCCCATCGTCGCGCGAAGGCAGCATCACCCCCCGATGGTCGATCGTAAGTTCTCCACACGCGTCCTTCGCCTGCGCGCCCTGCGGTATGGCTCGCAGCAGGAACCCCCTGCCTGCGTCGTGGTCGGCGGCCATGTCCATTTCAAGCGCGTAGTGCGCATTCGCGCTTATCCGCCGGGCATTCAGTTCGTCATCCGACCCATACGCATAGCGCTGGCTCCGTGCATGAAAACGTTCCTGCGCATGGGATGCTTCCAGCAGCAAATGGCGACCTTCGAGACGGCGGACGCGGAACGTGTACTGGCGATACGAGGACGTGGCGAACACCGCAAGCAACGCGACCGCCGCAAGGATCAGCAGCAATTCGATGGCACTGAAGCCAGCATCGCGCACGCGTTGCCGGCTCACGGCGCCGCCGTACGTTCAGGCGCGGACCAGGCTGCGATCTGCGCTTCGCGCTGCGCGGCGGCCAGTGCCAGCTGCATCGTCGCCGACCGGAACATCGACGCTGCCACTCCCGAAAGAAGTACCAGAACCAGCAGTACCATCGGCAACACGACCCCGGACGATGCGACGCCCCTCATGCCCCACCTCGCGGCAGAGCGACGAACGTGCGGAACTCATGACGAATCGCGGAGGCCTCGTCTTCGCGATCGCGTTGTTCGATCCACAGGCGAATGTCCACGCCGACGACCGCATCCCACAGGGATTCTCCATCGACCTCCTCGGCATCGAGGTGGCGGACGCGTTGCTGTGCATCCCTGACCGCGTAAGTGAAATCGAGTCGATTCGGGCCCTGTGCGACGGATTGGCAGTTCGATCCCGACACGCAACGTCTCAACTCACGTTCGCCTGTAACCGGACCATTCCCGATGTACCAGGCAACGGACACGCAAGCATTCTCGTCATGGCGCGTGTCGACAATCAGCACGTTGGCTGCGCGTGCGCGCTCGGGCAGGCTTCTGTCCGTGGGCAGCGCAGGCGAGCATCGGATGCCGCTGCATTCGTATCCGCGAATCGCACCGCAACGGTCGGCAAGATCAGCTGCAAGACTGCCAAGTCCGAACCGTCCCTCTTCCTGCACGCGGACCAACTGCTGATGCAACCGATAGGCACGCGTCGAGGCCGCGAGCATGGCGAGTACAACCGAGGACAGGACCAGCCCGAGCGCCATCGCGACAAGAACCTCGATCAGCGAAAACCCGCGACGCCGGTCCGGCGTCACAGCCGCATGGCCCAGACCAGCTCCACGGGACGGCCATCGACGTCATGCCAGCCGATGGATAGATCGCACGTTTGCTGTGACGGGTGGCATGCGATATCCGCCCGGGCGCCGTTTCCGATTTGCCGAAATAGCATATCGATCCACAGCGCACGGTCGTGCCTCACGGTCGCGTTTTCGTCGCATGGCGACGTTGCAGCGCAGCCGGGACTCCCGAGCGCACCGGAGGAAAGGCTCCCGTTGTAAAGCCCGGCGCGCGCGGCACCCTGATTAATGCGTAGTCGCCCGGCCATGTCCGCCGCAATAAAATTCGCCTGCGTACGATGCATGGCATCGCGATTGGCGAGAGTGGCGAACCGGAAGCCCTGAAGCACGGCGGCGAGCCCCAGTCCCAGTACCACCGTGGCGACAAGAACTTCGATTAACGACAGGCCAGTCTGGGCATTATCCATAGGTCACGGCAGGTATTAAGGCGATAAGCGAAAGCGTGCCTCGCGATGCGGACTCCCGGCTAGGCTGTTTCGGTCTGGCGTGTATGTCATTCCTTACCGATAAAACATGAAAACGTTTTCATTCCAGCCATCCATAAAAAAACCCCCGCGCCGGAGCGCGGGGGTTTTGTCGACAGCAAAACCGCTTGTTATCAGGCTGCGATTTCTACACCCGAGGCCTGGGCGCCCTTGGGCCCCTGGGTTACCTCGAATTTGACGCGCTGGCCTTCCTGCAGGCTACGAAAGCCCTTGGAGTTGATTGCAGAAAAGTGGACGAATACGTCCTCCCCACCGTCCTCGGGTGCGATGAAACCGAAACCCTTGGCATCGTTGAACCACTTGACCGTACCAAAACGCATTGCGTGAACCTCTGGGCATGGACTGGAAAGCACCGAATGGGCAGGCGTTCCACTTCATCCCCTTCGCCTGCCCCTTGGCGCAGGCGAAGTATCAACATGTTTTATATCAAAGCGCAACTGGATCGGAACTCAGTTGGCACTAACGAGTTCGGCAAGAATGGGTGGCACGGAGGCGGTGGCGGCGGCCAGATGCGCGAATATCTCCTCGATGCTGATTTCCGCTTCGTCGCCACAACCCGCGGCGAAGTTGGCGACCAGTGCGAGACAGGCATATTCGATATCGAGTTCGCGCGCGAGCACTGCTTCGGGCATACCCGTCATGCCGACCAGATCGCATCCGTCGCGACGCATGCGAATGATTTCCGCACGGGTTTCCAGACGCGGTCCCTGCGTGGCGCCGTAGCAGCCGCCGTCGATGGCCGGCGTACCGGCACGTGTCGCGGCGGCAAGAAGCGCCACGCGCAGCGATGCGGTATACGGCTCGCTGAAATCGATGTGCTTTACCTCGGCACCTTCGACATCGCAGAAGCTGGTGAAGCGACCATGCGTGTAGTCGACGATCTGGTCGGGAACCACCATGACGCGGGGACCCATGTCGTCGCGAATACCGCCGACCGCGTTGACGCCGATGACCCGGCGTGCGCCCAGGTGATGCAAGGCCCACAGGTTGGCGCGGTAGTTCACGCGATGGGGCGGTAGCGTGTGGCTTTCGCCGTGGCGCGCGAGAAAAGCGATGCGGCGACCGTGGAAATCGCCACAGACGATGTCGCCCGACGCGGGACCGAATGGCGTATCGACGCTATGCCGTTCCGAATGTTCGAGACCGGGGAACTGATAAAGGCCGCTGCCGCCGATGACGGCCAGATCGATGGACATGGAATGGAAATCCTTAATCTTTGAGTGCGTAGATACCGGGAAGATTGCGCGCCTGTTCGTGGAAATCCATGCCGTAACCGAACACATAGCGATCGGGCAGATCGACGCCGTTGAAGTCCGCCTCGATACCCGGTGCGCGGCGGTCGTGGATTTTCGTGCACAGTGTCGTCACCAGCACGCGTTTGGCGCCCAGCGCCATACAGGCATCGCGAACGGCTTTCAGCGTATGCCCTTCGTCGAGGATGTCGTCGACCAGCAACACCGTGCGTCCTGCAAGCGACACCTGCGGACGGCGCAACCAGTGCAGTTCGCTGCCGTGCGTTTCGCCGCGGTAACGCGTGGCGTGCACGTAATCGAATTCCAGATCGGTGCGGATACCGAGGGCCAGCTGACCGGCGAAGATCAGCGCGCCATGCATGACGGTGAGAAAAACGGGAACCTCGCCAGCCAGCACGGCGTCGATTTCGTTCGCCATGCGTGCGATCTCGGTATCGATGGCTACGCGATCGAACAGGAGGTCGGCATGGGCGAGTGCGTCTTTCAGCGCAACGGAAGCAGTCATCGTCAGGGTAGTCCTTAGGAATCGAGAGCGGTAACGCGCGCGATGAATCGCTCGCGCTGCGGGTTATCGGAGAGGCCTTCCCACGTGGCACCGATCGCGCCACGCAACGGCGCGATGCGTTCGATCGCCGCCCGACGGCGACCGCGCACGGCAACGATAGCCTCGTCGACGACATCGGGGAAACAGGCAAGAACAATGTCGCAGCCCGCGTCCAGATGGGCTTCCACGCGCGCTGCGACGCCGCCCGCACTGGCTGCGGCGGCCATGCTGATGTCGTCGCTGATCACCGCGCCGCGGAAACCGAGTTCGCCGCGCAGGTGGTCGCCGATCCATACCGTGGAGAAACCTGCCGGCTGATCGTCCACCGAGGGATAGAGCACGTGCGCCATCATCACCGCTTCGACCGGGGTCTCGATGCCTGCGGCAAACGGGACCAGATCGGTCGCCACGATATCGGCGAGGCTACGTGCGTCCACGGCGACGGCGGTATGCGTGTCCGCCGCGACGGAGCCGTGCCCCGGAAAGTGTTTGAGTACCGCCGCCATGCCGCCCAGATGCATGCCGCGCACGTAAGCCTGGATCAACTCGCCGGCAATGAGCGGATCGGCATGGAATGCGCGGGTACCGATCGCGGCGCTGCCGCGATCCAGGTCGGCGACCGGCGCGAAACTGAAATCGACGCCCGTGGCGCGCAGTTCGCTGGCCATGATCCAGGCGTGTTCTTCGGCGAGGCGTATGGCCTCGTCGGGATCGCGATCGAATACTTTACCTATCGACGCCAGCGGCGGCAGGCGCGTGAACCCGTCGCGGAAGCGCTGAACGCGTCCACCTTCCTGGTCCACGCAGACCAGGAAGTCGTCGCCGGCCACGTCGCGAACCGCGTCGATCAGCGCCTGCACCTGCTCGCGCGATTCGACATTGCGGGAGAAGAGGATGGTGCCGATCACGCCGGGCGCAAGCAGGCGCGCATGTTCGTGCGCGAGCAACGTGGTGCTCTCCAGCCCTACGATCAGCATGACGCTTCCTCCCAGCGAGCGAACGGGTGCTCGATCAGATTGACATTGTAGTAGCGCGCATCGTCGCTCACTTCCCTGCCCAGCCACGACGGCCGGGGGAATGTGGCGTCGATCGACGGCAGCTCGACTTCCGCCACGATCAATCCGGCATTGGCACCGACGAATTCGTCGATTTCGAACAGCGTGCCGTCAACGACGACGTGATGGCGGACTTTCTCTAACGAACCATCGCAAAGATCGGCCAACAGCTGCAGGGCATCCGCCAACGGAATCGGGTATTCGTATTCCTGCCGCTCGATACCGAGCGTGACGGACTTGATATTCAACCATGCGGCGTCGCCGGAACGGCGCACGCGGACGGACGAACGTGCCGTGCCGGAACGGATGGCAGCCGCGCCTACGAGATAGCCCTGCGCGATGTGCTCGCTACGCTGAACGGCATCGCGCCAGCTGTCGTTGGCCAGGAGGAACTTGCGTTCGATTTCGACGCCCATGCAGAGCCTTTGACTTCAGTCGCGCTCGAAGAGCGCGATGGATTCGACGTGGGCGGTATGCGGGAACATGTCCATCACACCGGCGGAAACAAGACGGAAACCATGACGCTCGACGAGGATGCCGGCGTCACGCGCCAGCGAGCCTGGATGGCATGACACATACACCACGCGTCGCGTGCCTTTCCTGGGCAGATACTCGAGCAGTTTGTCGGCGCCCGCACGCGGGGGGTCGAGCAGCAGCTTGTCCCACGTCTGCGTGGCCCACGGCGCGTTACGCTGGTCCTCGAACAGATTGGCGACGCGGAACGATGCATTGGCCAGACCGTTGCGCAATGCGTTTTCGGCGGCACGTTCGACAAGACCGTGCTCGCCTTCCACACCGACTACTTCCGCGACATGGCGGGCAATCGGCAGCGTGAAATTGCCGAGGCCGCAGAACAGGTCCAGCACGCGGTCGGTAGGCTGCGGGTCCAGTAGCTCCATCGTGCGTGCCAGCATCCGCTGATTCATGCCCGCGTTGACCTGCACGAAATCCAGCGGATGGAATTCCAGTTCCACGTTATCGGCGGGAATCGCAAAGGCCAGGCGCGGGTTTTCCGGCCATAACGGGTGGACGGTGGATATGCCGCCGGGCTGCAGGTAAATAGCCAGGCCATGTTCGCGCCCGAAGGCGATCAGCGTGTCCTTGTCGCGTGCGGACAATGGCGACACATGCCGGAACACCAGCGCCACGGTGTCGTCGCCTGCGGCGAATTCGATCTGTGGGATTTCGCGCGCCGCATCGAGCCCGCCGATCATGTCCGCAAGCAACCCGACCTTGGGTCCGATCGCGGGATGGATGACCTCGCAATGCGTTATATCGGCGACCAGGCGGGGATTGGACTCTTCGCGGAAACCGACGAATACGCGCTCCTTCTTCGGAACGTAGCGCACCGAAAATCGCCCCTTGCGACGATAGGACCACGGCTGATCGCTCAACGCGGGCAGCCAGGTTTCCGGCCGGACCTTCCCGATGCGTTCGAAGTTCTCCGCGAGCACGTTCTGTTTGGCCGCGATCTGGGCCTCGGGGTCCATGTGCTGCAACGAGCAACCGCTGCACTCGCCGAAATGGCGGCAACGCGGTTCGACGCGATGTTCCGAGCGGGAAAGCAGCTGGATCAGGTCGGCTTCGTCGTAATTGCGATGACGCTTGCTCAACGTCACCCGCACATGTTCGCCCGGCAGCGCTCCGGTGACGAAGACGGCCTTGTTGTCGATGCGGGCAACGCCCCGGCCGTCATGGGTGAGGCCGGTGATGGTGGTTTCGAGTTCGGTCATCTTCTGGAAAGTAATCGCAAACGTGCGGGGGAGATAAAAAGCGGGGATGGGGGGTGGGAAGTGGGGGCGCGCTTCCGGCGACCGGTTGAGGGGACGACAAACGCCAAGCGGACGCTACTTCCGCCGGGCGATACCCATCCCCTCAGCCGATCGCCGGATCGACGCCCCCACTTCCCGTCCCCCATCCCCGCTTTTCCTATCCGCGAAGAATCAAAACGGGCCCAGGCAATACCAGTAAAAACAGAACCGCATGCTACTTGCGCTTCCAGGCGCCCGAGGCGTCCTGATAATACCAGCCCGGGGGCGCCCGCTCGATCCAGCCGGAGGCGAAGGTGCCGCGGATGCGGCTTTCCCATTCCGGATGACCGTTCGCATTGGCCACTTCGCGATAAAGGGCCGCGCGATCGCGATTTTCGTCGGCGACCACCGCATTCACGTTCGAGCGATCCGCCAGCGGCAGCTGCGAGGCGTCGCGTACGGCGACCATGCCGTCGGCGGTAAAGCCGACCGCGCCCTGATCGAAATAACCTTTCAGGCTGCCGCGGAAGCGCTGTTTCATGCGTTCGCGGATCGCTTCGGTCGCCGGGGTCTGGATCCGTACGTCGGGACTTTCGGCGGCATATGCCGTGGGCACGATCAGGTCGAGCAGCGATGCCGAGGGCTGCTGACCGCTGGCGGGCTTGGCTGCCGGCGGCGCGGCGGGCTTGACGCCCTTCGCGGCGGGCGCGACGCCGCTATCGTCCAGCACGTTGCCGATGAACTGGTCGGCCGCCTTCTGCGCGGCGGCTTCGGGAAAATAGACGTTGATCGTGACGCAACCGACCAGCGCGACGAACGCGCTGGCCAACAGGCCGGTATAGAACTGACGCATGCTGCTCTCCTTGTGATGCCATGCCTTACGAATGCCGTTTTACTGGACGATTGGCGCACTGCCCTCGGTGGCCGCCTTCAACCGGCGTACCAGGGTGGGCCAGTCGACGTCGTGCTGGTGTCCGATCACCGAGAGGCGCGGTAGTCCGCTTCCTTCGACGATAGTGTATCCGTCGCGCGCATCGCCCAGACCGCCCATCGCGCAGACGTCCGCGCGTAACGTGCAGCTGAGTCCGATGCGTTTGTACCCGAAGGTCTTGAAGAGTTTCAGCACCGCGCCCTGCAGTCCGGCAGCCACGCCGCCACCGCCCACCGAGGTCAGGTTGTTGACCGCCTGCTGGCTGATCCGGCCACCCTCGAGTGCGGTGAGCTGGGCCTTGAAGGCGACGGGGGTCCAGCTGACCAGACGCAGATCGGCGATGGACCCGCCCATGCGTCCGGTGATGTTGCCGAAGTCGAATACCCCCGTGACCAGCGCGAGGTCGAGTTTGTTCAGTGCGATGTTCGCCGTGAGGACGGGAACGTCGCTGAAGGGTTTCTGGAGCGTAAGGCCGGTGACGTCGACGAACCCGTCGAAGATGTTCAGCGACAGACCGCCCGCGAGTTCCAGGCGATCGTCCACGTAACGCAGCGACGGAACCGCGCCGCCGATCGTGCCGCCGAATTCCGGCCAGCCGAATGCTTTGGACAACGCCGCCATGTTCACCTGGGTCAGTACCAGGGAAGTCTGCAGACGCTCGCCACGGGACGCGCCCGGATCGAAGGCCAGACTCTGGATGCGCAGCTGACCGTCCAGCACGGGAACGGACATCGGCTTCTGCAACGTCAGCTTGCCCGCGTCGCTGCGCCACGATGCCTCGGCCGCGCCGTTCGGGATATTGAGCACCTGGAGGGAGCGCCAGCCCAGCTTCGTCGCCGGCCGGGATTCCTTCGCGCTCCAGTCCAGTCCGCCGCGCAGTCCGCGTACGCCCAGTCGACCTGCGGCGTCCTGGAGGTCGAGGCCGTCCGTGTTGAACGCAAACGACGTAAGGCCGCCGGCCTCCATGGACACATGGCCGGTCATGGCGCCGGAAGCCTGGAGCCCGGGTATACCGAGCGCCGTAAGCCAGCCCTTGCCGTACCGATCGTAGGCGGCGGGGAAACGGACATCCAGACGCGAAAGATCGAGATGGCTCAATGTTCCGTCCGGGTCGAAGGTCAGCTCGCCTTCGACAGCCAGCGCATCCGGATCGCCGACGCGAAGCCGACGGATGGCCAGCGTGCCCTTCTGCGAACGGGCGCCAAGCGATAACTGCACGGGATGGGCAGGCAGACGGGCGTAAAGCGGGCCCAGCAGCAGTTCGCCGCCACGCAGCGAGGCGTCCAGGTCGATCGACGCCCCGGCGGCATCGGACGTGTCGATACCCAGACGCCCGGCGCCGGAAACTTTGCTGCCCGCGAGATTACCGGCCTTGGTATCGAAGCCCACGTCGGAAAGCGAGAACTGACCCGTGGTCTGGATGCCGCGATCCAGGATGTCCAGCGCCAGTTCCGCATCGACCTTGCCCGAGGTGGTGCGGCCGGACCATACGGTCGACAGGAGACCCTGCAGCCAGCCCGCGGGAAGGTTCTTGAGCGTGATCTGGGCATGGGTGGGCTGGTCGATGGGCATGGCGACCGACGCGCTCGTCCGGTCCTGCACGAGGTCGATCTGCAGCGTATTGGCCGCGTCGTCGGCGAGGATACGGACCCGTGCGCCGCTCAGCGCATTGCCCGGCGTGCCACGAAGACGCAGCACACCCTCGAACAGCCAGCGCCCCTGCTCGTCCCGGTCGAGGCCACCCTCGACCGCCAGACCGATCCGGTGCCAGCCCATCGAGGGAATGTCGGCCCAGGCGGCGGCGAGCTTCAGGGTAAGCCCCTTTCCATCCGCCGCCTGATCGATCGATGCCTCCATCGTCTTCAGTTGGACACCGGGCACATCGAGGGCGTCGGCAGCCACCGTCACCCCCGCGTGCACCCCGAACGTACAGGCCAGGGCGGCGAGGAAAACGAGCAGACAGCTAAGTTGGCGGCTTGATACCGGAGGCATGTGCGGTCATTCTGCCAAAACCAGATGAACGACATGGAACGTTGATGACACCTGCCTGCCCGAACCCGGCCGAATTGCCCCTTCCCTCCGCCCACGGAAAGACCCGTGTACTCGTTGCCGACGACGACGACACCACCCGGCAATTCCTCGGGGAAGCGTTGCGCGGCATGGGTTACGAGGTCACGACCTGCACCGACGGCCGGGCTGCGGCATCGCTCGCGGCCACCGAATTTTTCGATGCGTTGATTCTCGATTGCCGCATGCCGCACGCGGGCGCGATCAGCGTGATCACGGTTCTGCGTGCCGATGCCGCCGCCCGATCCTGCCGCAGCGTCGCCATCGCGACCAGTGCGGACATTCCCGACGAACTGAAGGTCGAGCTCCATTCGGCGGGATTCGCGGCGGTGCTGGAGAAACCATGCCAGCTGGCCGAACTGCAGCGGGTGCTGACCGACACGCTCGGCACGCGCGCGGCCGTGGCCGTGCTGGACGATCGCGAAGCCCTTGCGGCAACCGGCGACCCGAATACGATGCGGGCCCTGCGTTCGCTGCTGCACGAAGAGCTGCTGCAACTGGACGACGAGCTGGACGCGCTGTCCATCTCGCCGGACGACTTCGCCGAACGGCTGCACCGCCTGCGTTCGGCATGCGGGTTTTGCGGCGCGACGCGCCTGGGCGCCCAGGCGAGAGCACTGCACATTGGCCTGGTAGCGTCCGCATCGGCACCCGATGCGGACAGCGTCGACACCTTCAGGGCCAACCTGCGGGCCACCATCGACGCCTTGCGCGTTCCCGTCTGATCGTCAGCGGCGGGTCATCGCGGCGCCCAGCACCCGCCAGGCGCGCAGCTCGCCGCCGCCCAGATGAAAGGCGATGACCTGCCGCATCAGTCGCCGCAAGGCGACCAGTCCGGCCGTGTCCGGGCACCGGTCGGCCGCGAAGGCCAGCAGATCGCCGCCGCGAATGGCTTCGCGATCGCCCGGCCGGGCGGCGATGGAACCCGTTCCGGGCGCATAGCGATAGGAGGTTTCCGGATCGATCGGCTCACCCTGCTCCGCATCGATGTCCAGCTGGAGTGCATAGCCGATGCTGTCGAGCATGTCCCGTTCGAAACGACGCAACGACCAGGCAAGCGGCTCACCCGCTGAAAGACGCGACAACGTCCCCGCATAAAGGTCGAACAGCTCGGGGTTCGGATCCTGCCGGCCGGTCAGCCGTACGATCAGTTCGTTGAGATAGAGTCCCGCCAGTCCCGCGTCGCCGGTCAGCCGGGTGGCTGGCCCCGCGAACTCCGCACCACGCAGCGTGGCAAGTTCGCCTTTCAGGACGAGATCCAGCGACAGGTGCTGGAACGGTTCCAGTTGGGCGCGTTGCAGCCGCGCACGCTCGCGACGCACGCCACGGGCGACCACGCCGATACGGCCGTGGTCGCGGGTCAGGCATTCGACCAGCATCGACGTCTCGCGATACGGACGGGCATGCAGGACGTACGCAGACTGTTGTTCGATGCGCATAAGGCTCCGCGACAGGCAAGCGGGACGGACCGATGACTCATGGACGACGACCGGTCATGCAACGCGCCGGCCGTCCGCCGGGGATCACTCGTAACCGAAACGCTTCAGCAGGTTCTCGTCATCGGCCCAGCCTTCGCGCACCTTCACCCAGAGCTTCAGGAACACTTTGCGTTCGAACATGCTTTCCATGTTCTTGCGGGCGGACGTGCCGATCGCCTTGAGTTGCGCGCCGCCGTCGCCGATCACAATAGCCTTCTGACCGTCGCGCTCCACCCAGATGACCGCATGCACTTCGGCAATGCCATCGGGGCGGTCGCTGAACTGTTCGATCTCGACGGTGGTGGCGTACGGCAGTTCCTGGTCCAGACGAAGCATCAGCTGTTCGCGCACCATTTCCGCCGCGATGAAACGTTCGCTGCGATCGGTGATCTCGTCCTCGCCGTAGATCGCCGCCTGCTTCGGCAGGCGCTTCAGGATGCCCTTCTCCAGACCCGACAGGCCCTTGGACTTGAGCGCGCTGAGGTAATAGACCTCGTCGAACGGATGCTTCGCCATCAGGTCGGCCGCGAACGGCAGCAAGACAGTCTTATCTTTCTGCAGGTCGACCTTGTTGATGGCGAGCAGGCGCGGCACGTCCTGTTCGGCCAGCGCCGCATAGACCGCGGCGTCTTCGTCCGTCCAGCGCCCGGCCTCGATGACCTGGACTGCCACGTCGACTTCGGACATGGCCGCGCGCGCGGCGCGATTAATGCTGCGATTCATGGCGCGCTTCGCACCACGATGCATACCCGGAGTATCGACGTAGAGAATCTGCCCTTCGGGCTTGGTCGAGATACCGAGAATGCGATGCCGCGTGGTCTGCGGACGATGGCTGACGATGGATAGCCGGACGCCGATCAGCGAATTGAGCAGCGTCGACTTGCCGACGTTGGGGCGCCCGGAAAGGGCGACGTAACCGCAGCGGAAATCGTCGCCGTCGGTCGTATCTGGGGTGTGGGTCGTGTCGGTCATGCTTTGGGTTCCAGTAGGCGGCGGAGAACCGCTTCGGCGGCGTCCTGCTCGGCGGCGCGCCGGCTGCCTCCGCGTCCTTCGACGCTGATGGCGACCGGTTCGTCGATGGTGCAGCTGACGTCGAATAGCTTTGCGTGGTCTTCGCCGTAACTGTCTTTCAGGTCATACGTAGGCAGGGGAAGCCCCTTGCCTTGCAGCCACTCCTGCAGCTTGGTCTTGGCATCCTTGCTGGAGCGTTTCAACGCGGCCACGCGGGGCGTGAAAAGCTCGCGGACGACGGTGCGGCAGGCATCGTAGCCCGCGTCGAGATAGACGGCGGCGATCAGCGCCTCGAAGGCATCGGCCAGGATCGAATCGCGACGGAAACCGCCGCTCTTGAGTTCGCCCGGTCCGAGTTTCAGGTCGTCGCCCAGTTCGAGCTCGCGGCCGATCACCGCGAGCGCCTGACCGTTTACCAGTTGGGCACGCAGGCGCGAAAGTTCGCCTTCGCTGGCATGGGGATGCGCTTCGAATAACAGCTCGGCCACGAGGACGCCCAGCAACGCATCGCCGAGGAACTCCATCCGCTCGTTGTTCGGCCGCCCGGCGCTGCGATGGGTGAGCGCCAGGGTGGCAAGGTTCGGATCACGAAATCGGTAGGAGAATTCCACGGTACCTCATTGGAGCACGTTGCCCTTCAGCTGCACGGACTTTTCGAAATGCAGCAGGAAAGCGATGTTATAGATGAACGGTATTTGCTTATCGTACGCCACCGTCAGCTGGGCGCCATTGTTGGCCCGCGACACGGTGATGTTCGCCGGCTTGATCGTGGCGTCGTCCACGTACTGGAAACTCAGCTTGTAGAGGAGATCGCGACGCAGCGCATCCAGCGTCATGCCATCGCCACTCTGGGTTTCCTGGTTCATCGCTTTCACGACGCCCATGTATTCGATGTACGACGGCACCAGTTTCATGCCCATGAAGGCAAAGAAACCAAGTACGAACAGCACCACGACAAAACCGATGAGCGTGATGCCCGACTGCTTAGACTTCATAATCCCCGTCCCGCCGCTGAAGAGCGGCTCCCCTGTGGTTGACGCCAACGAACGGGGCCGCGCAACGCGCGGCCCCGAGCGGAGATTACCTTGTCTGGGACGGCAGGCAAGCGCAAAGGCGTGCCGCACGTCGCATTAATGAATGACCTTGCCCATCTTCGACCAGTCGAAGAACCCGTTGGACGGACCGCGCCACGCCAGCCAGACGAAGAACGCCTTGCCCACCAGATTCTGCTCGGGCATGCAGCCCCACCAGCGGCTGTCGGTGCTGTTGTTACGGTTGTCACCCATGACGATATAGCAACCCTTCGGCACCTCGGACGGCACGGCGGCGTTCGGGATATCCATGGGCGGGCTATAAGCCGGCATCTGCGCCATCAGATGGTTCACGCTACCCAGGTGCTCGGTATATATCTTCGCGCCATAGGTCAGCATCAGACGATCCTCGGGACGATTCGGGCTGCCCTTGTATAGCCCGATTTCGTCGGCGCCGACGCGTTCGCCATTGATGTAGAGCTCGCTGCCACGGGTTTCGATGCGGTCGCCCGGCAGGCCGATCACACGCTTGATCCAGTTCTGGCCGGGGACGGGCGCGTGCGGATCCTGGCAGGTCATGTCGGCACTACGCACCGCCTTGCCATTCTCGTCGGCGCAGACATAGCCCGGAAAACGGAAGACGACCACGTCGCCACGCTTCGGCTCGCCCATATCGAGCAGCTTGTTGTTGAACGCCGGCATCCTGAGACCGTAGGAAAACTTATTGACCAGAATGAAGTCGCCCACATCCAGCGTCGGCATCATCGAGCCGGACGGGATGCGAAAAGGTTCGGCCACGAACGAACGCAACAGCAGGACCACGAGGATCACAGGAAACAGCGAACGTGCCCAGTCGACCGGCCAGGGTTCGGGCTGTTCGGCGCCGCTCGATTCGGCCCGCGCTTTGCGCGCCTTGTAGAAAAACAGGCGGTCCAGCAGCCAGACGACACCGAACAGTACCGTCAGACCAAGAAGGATCGCTGAAAAATCGAAGTCCATGCCAGCTCCATCACTACGTTGACGGGTTTTCCCCGCTATTTCCGGCGCGGTGTATGTCCGGCCAGTCCTTAGCCAACGCGCTGATCCCTCGCGCGCTTACTTGTCCACTTTCAGTACGGCCAGGAAGGCTTCCTGTGGAATTTCCACATTGCCGACCTGCTTCATGCGCTTTTTGCCTTCTTTCTGCTTCTCGAGCAGTTTCTTCTTGCGCGAGACGTCGCCGCCGTAGCACTTTGCCAGAACGTTCTTACGCAAGGCTTTCACCGTGGAACGCGCGATCACCGCCGCGCCGATGGCGGCCTGGATCGCCACGTCGAACTGCTGACGGGGAATCAGTTCCTTCATCCGCTCGACCAGATCGCGGCCGCGGCGGTCGGCATGCGACCGGTGCACGATCAGGCTGAGCGCATCGACGCGATCGCCATTGATGAGGATGTCCACGCGGACGAACGGGCCCGCGTCGAAACGCTCCAGGTGATAGTCCATCGACGCGTAACCGCGCGACACCGACTTCAGGCGGTCGAAAAAGTCGAGCACGACTTCGGCCAGCGGCAGTTCGTAACTGACCTGCACCTGGGTGGCCAGGTACTGGATGGAACGCTGCACGCCTCGCTTTTCTTCGCACAGCGTAATGATGTTGCCGACATAGGCGCTGGGCGTGAGGATGGTCGCGACGATGATCGGCTCGCGAATCTCCTGGATCTGCGGAATCGGCGGCAGCTTCGCGGGGTTGTCCAGCGAGAGAATGCTGCCGTCGGTCTTCAGCACTTCGTACACGACGGTCGGTGCCGTGGTGATGAGGTTGAGGTCGTACTCGCGTTCCAGACGCTCCTGCACGATTTCCATGTGCAGCATGCCGAGGAAGCCGCAGCGGAAACCGAAACCCATCGCTTCGGAGCTTTCCGGTTCGAAGAACATGGCGGCGTCGTTCAGACGCAGCTTTTCGAGCGCTTCGCGCAACGCCGGATAATCGTCGGCCGACACCGGAAACAGGCCCGCGAACACGCGCGGCTGCATGGTCTGGAAACCGGGAAGCGGCTTGTCGGCGGGCTTGCTGGCAAGCGTGAGCGTGTCGCCCACCGGCGCGCCATGCACGTCCTTGATCGACGCGTTGACCCAGCCCACTTCGCCCGCCCCCAGGGTCGGGAGCTTCTTCAGCTTGGGCGTGAACACGCCGACGGCATCGACGAGGTGCGTACGCCCTGTCGACATGACGAGAATTTTGTCGCCGGGCTTGATCTCGCCCTGCATTACGCGCACGAGCGACACGACGCCCAGGTAGTTGTCGAACCAGGAGTCGATGATCAGCGCCTGCAGACGATCGGTATCGCGCGGCTTCGGCGGCGGAATGCGGTGAATGATCGCTTCCAGCACTTCGATCACGTTCTCGCCGGTTTTGGCGCTGACCGCGATGGCTTCGCTGGCGTCGATACCGATGACCGCCTCGATTTCGGCCTTCGCCTTCTCCGGGTCGGCCGTGGGCAGGTCGATCTTATTCAGCACCGGCACGACCTCGAGACCCTGCTCGATGGCGGTATAGCAGTTGGCGACCGACTGGGCTTCGACACCCTGTGCCGCGTCGACCACCAGCAGCGCGCCTTCGCAGGCGGCCAGCGAGCGGCTGACTTCGTACGAAAAGTCGACGTGACCCGGGGTATCGATGAAATTGAGCTGGTAGGTCTTGCCGTCGCGCGCCGTATACGGCAGCGAGACCGACTGGGCCTTGATGGTGATGCCACGCTCGCGCTCGATCGGGTTGTTGTCCAGGACCTGCGCTTCCATTTCGCGCTCGGTCAAGCCACCGCAGATCTGGATGATGCGATCGGCCAGCGTCGACTTGCCATGGTCGATGTGGGCAATGATGGAGAAGTTGCGGATGAGTTCCATTGAGCGCCGTTATTACGTTCACCGTCGTCCGCGGCGCGAACGACGTCGCGCCGCCCTAAGGCAGCGCGAATCGGGGGATTATCGCATGGAAGGCACGATTCCGCCGCCGAAAGCATCCGCGGGCGAAACAATCGCCCGCGGATGGACCACGATCGTCAACGGAGCGCGGGGACCGTCAGCGCCATGAACCGGGTCGCATCGTCCCGGCGCACGAGCAGCATGGCGGTATCGCCCGGCTTGACGCCCTTTGCGGCCTCGCGGAAGTCGGATGCGCTCCCGATACGCTTCTGATTGACCATCAGCACGATGTCGCCCGGCTGCAAGCCCGAGGCCGCCGCCACGCGCCCCTCGGCCCGGCTGATCACGACACCCTCGCCCGCTTTGAGTCCCAGCTCGCTCCGGGTCGCCGGATCGATGTCCTGTACGGCAAGGCCCAGGCCCGCAACAGTGTTCGCCGTAGCCTTGCCACCCGCGCCCGCATGGGCGCCGGCGGTCTTGTCGCGCGGCATTTCACCGACTTTCACGTCCAGCGACTGTTTTTTGCCATCGCGCAGGATATCGACTTTCGCCGTCGTGCCCGGCCGGGTGATGCCAACGAGCGGCGGAAGATCGGCCGCCTGGGTAATGGCCTGCCCATTGAAAGCAAGAATGACGTCGCCCTGCCGCAGCCCGGCCTTCGCCGCACCACTATCCGCCGTGACCTCCGCGACAAGCGCGCCGCTGGCATTGGGCAGGTCCAGGTTCTTCACGAACTGGTCGACCGGCTGCACCCTGACCCCGAGCATGCCGCGCGACACATAGCCCTTGTCCTTGATCTGCTGGACGACATTCATCGCCACGTCGATCGGAATGGAGAACGCCACACCCTGATAGCCACCGGTACTCGAATAGATCTGCGAGTTCACACCCACGACCTGCCCTTGCAGGTTGAACAGGGGACCGCCCGAGTTGCCGCGATTGATCGGTACGTCGGTCTGGATGAACGAGGTATAGGGCTGATCGCCACTACCGAGATTGCGTCCCACGGCACTGACGATGCCCTGCGTCACGGAGTAGTCGAAACCGAAGGGCGACCCGATCGCGAGAACCCACTGGCCCGCTTTGAGCTGTCGCGAATCGCCGATGGAAACCGCCGGCAGCGAACCGGCGTCGACCTTCAGCAAGGCAATGTCGTACTGGGGATCGGTGCCGACGACTTTCGCGGTGAGCGTGCGGCGATCCTGCAGGCGCACCTGCACTTCGTCCGCGTCGTCCACGACGTGGCTATTGGTCAATACGTAACCATCGGAGGAAATGATGAACCCCGAACCGAGCGAGGTGCGTTCCTGTGGCGTGGGGACCATCGGCATACCGAAGAACCGGCGAAAAATCTCGGCCTGATCGTCCGGCATATCCTGCGCGCCGCTGCGTGGCGTGGTGCGGGTACCGCTCGACTTAGCCTCGACATGCACGACCGCTGACGCATTCTTTTCGACAATACCGGTGAAATCCGGCAGGGACTGCGCGTTCGCGCCGGCCGCGACAATCAACAGCGCGGCGGCCAACGCCGGGCGCGTACTCCAGTGGCTCATTGCGTACCTCCTCTTTTCCATAGAGCCCGTGCGGCAAAGCCGCACGATTTAAGATACCGGGGTGAAAAAGGACGCGGCAACACCTGCCGCGTCCAGGCGGATCGCGGGTCGGCCCTAGCGGGCTTCGACCTGCGGTTCCGCGAGCGGCTGCACGTAACGGCTGCCGTCGGGACGAACGAGAAGAATGTAGTTGCTGCCAGAAGCCTCGACCGCACGGGTCCCATGGATCTGGTACGGCATGACCCGCGTCAGATAAGAGGAGTCGCTCTCGGAACCGCTACCGAACGCTGCTTTCTGGGTGAACTGCGAGACCGAGGTGCCGCCACTCAACCACTGCGGTACGGCGGGGGCGCCAGCGGGCTGCGCAACATGGCCGGCATCGGCGATGGCGTTGCCCGAAACGGTGCCGGCTTGTGTCCCTGCCTGTGCCACGCCCGTCGTTACACCGCGCTCGGCCGGCTGTGTGAACATCAGGGCCGCGACGGCAACGCTTGCCGCGATAGCACCGCCAGCGGACCACTGCAGCCAGCGACGACGCGGCTCCATGCGCGCGACGGTGCGAGCCGGTGCCGTGGCAACGACGATGTCCTCGGCGTCGATGGCCGCCATCACACGACTGGCGAAATCGGCGGAAACGGAGGGTTCGAGCTGTCCACGCAGACCATCGCGAGCAACGTGATAACGAGACCACGCCTGGACCAGCGTCTGGTCGCTATCCAGCCGCCGCAGAAGAAAACGGATTTCCTCGCGCGAGAGTTCTCCGTCCATACCGGCGGAGAGAATGTCCCGATTGGCTTCACTCATGGCTTGTGATCCTCGCGGTCGGACAGTAGCGGCCGCAGTTTTTCGTCGATGGCTTCGCGAGCCCTGAAAATACGCGATCGGACGGTCCCAATGGGGCAGTCCATGATGGCGGCGATTTCCTCATAACTTTTGCCGTCCACCTCGCGCAACGTGATCGCGGCCCGAAGTTCCTCGGGCAAGGCTTGGACAGTGGCAAACACGGTTTGTTCCACTTGTTCCCGCATCATTTCCCGCTCCGGCGTGGCGCCCTCGTGAAGACGGGTGGCTCCCGGGACGTAAACGGCGTCCTCGATGTCGATATCGCCTGTCGGAGGCCGGCGGCCCATCGCAACGAGATGATTTTTCGCGGTATTTACCGCGATTTTGTATAGCCAGGTATAGAACGCGCTTTCGCCACGGAACGAGGCGATCGCCCGCCAGGCGCGCACGAACGCTTCCTGGGCAATGTCCTCGCACTCCGATCTGTCGTGTACGTACCGGGAAATCAGTGCCACCACCTTGTGCTGGTACTTGCGTACCAGAAGGTCGAACGCCCGTTTGTCTCCGCTCTGCACGCGCTCGACGAGTGCCTGGTCCAGTTCGTTTTCGCCCATCCGGGCTTTTCTCCTTAGCGCTGTGCCATGGGCCATGGGTACGGGCGGTGTTCAGACAAGCATCCACTCGCCAAGTTCATTGTCGCCGTACCGGTCCCGCGACAATCACGGGGTCGAAGGCCATCGACCATCCTACTACCCCAGCGGGATGGGGCTCTGCCGACGACGTATCAAGCACTGCCCACCGGGGACAGTCCTTCGGCAAGCAGACGCTGGCGTTCCGCGAGCAATTTCTCGAAAGCCGCCGTGGGAAGCGGGCGGCAGAACAGATAGCCCTGGAGTTCGTCGCAGCCGTTAGCACGCAGGAAATTCAGGTGCTGCTCGATCTCGACGCCTTCGGCGACCACGCCGCGCTTCAGGCGATGGGCCATGTCGATCGTCGCCCGGACGATAGCCTCGTCGTCCGGATCGACGCCGATGTTGCGCACGAAGCTCTGGTCGATCTTGATGCGATCCGCAGGCAACCGGCGCAAATAGTCCAGCGATGCGGCACCGGTGCCGAAGTCGTCGATGGCGATCCGGCATCCCATGGCGTGCAGCGCGTCGAGGCTTTCGACCAGATGCGGCACCGTCTTCACGCTGATGCTTTCGGTGACCTCGAGTTCGAGGCACGACGGATCGAGTCCCGTATCGGTGAGCGCGTTGGCCACGGTCGCGACGAGGTTCGGCTGCATCAATTGAACCGCCGAAAGGTTTACGCCCAGACGGAGATGCAAGCCGAACATTTTTTCCCATACATGCGCCTGGGCGCAGGCCGTGCGCATCACCCACTCGCCGATCGACACGATCAGTCCGCTCGCTTCCGCCAGCGGAATGAAAAACGCCGGCGAGATGGTGCCCAGTTCCGGATGCTCCCAACGCACCAGTGCCTCCATGCCCACGATGTCTTCGGTGAGCGTATCGACCTGCGGCTGGTAGAACACGCGCAGCTCGCCATTGCGTTCGGCATGGCGAAGTTTCGCCTTCAGCGCGACGTGTTGCTGCTGCGAAAGGTCGGCGCTTGGCGCATAAATCTGGAAGTTGTTCCGGCCGAGACTCTTGGCGCCATACATGGCTTCGTCGGCGTGACGCAGAAGCGTCTCGCCGTCCGCGGCATCGTCCGGGAAGAACGCCACGCCGATCGACACCGTGATCTGCAATTCCGAACCGTCGTCGAGCGGCAACGGCGTTTCCATCACCTGCACGATTTTTTCGGCGATGCGCAGCACGTCGTCGCGCTTGATGATGTGCCTGAGGATCAAGGTGAATTCGTCGCCCGCGTAACGGGCCACCGTGTCGGACGCACGTACGCTGGCACGAAGCCTTCTGGCCACGGCAGCCAGCACCTGGTCGCCGACGCTGTGGCCGAGCGTATCGTTGATGCTCTTGAAGCGATCCAGGTCGACGAACAGCGCGGCGAAGCACTCGCCAGTGCGCTGCGCTTCGCGGATGGTGGTGTCGAGACGGTCGTTGAACAGCAGGCGATTGGGCAATCCGGTCAGACCGTCCAGCAACCCCTTCGCCCGCCCCTGCTCCCGCGTGCGGCGCAACTCCAGCGAGGATGCGAAACGGGAAGATGCGGCACGCAAGGCGGGCTCCAGCACGCGCGCATCGTCCAGCGCGCGGCGCCGGCCTACGAAGATCGCACCGAGTACCGCCCTGCGTTCGTCGTTAAGCGGAAGGAACGCGAACGATTGCAGGCCCAGCGCCTCGATAAGCGGATCGGATACCCGCCCTGTTTCGCCCGGGTGCAGACGCACAACGGCTTCGCCGGCCAGACATGTTTTCAGCAACGACAGGCTATCCTCGTCCGGCCACGCGACCGTGCCGGGCCCGTTCCAGAGACGGATAAGCGGCGGTGCGGGCGCATCGCCCTCGGTCACTCCCGCCCAGATCGCCACGACGTCGAGGTCCAGCGCATCGGCAAGCATGGCTGCCGCCTCGCCCATGCCTTCGTCGTCGCTGGACGAGGCGTCCAGCAGCGAAAGCAGCGACAGCGCGCGCTCGGCCATTTCACTCGTGCGGAAATCGCGAAACGCCACGGCGATCCGATGCTCGCCACCGTGCACGATACGGCGAATATCGAGCTCGCCGGTGATATCGGCGCCGTCCGGACGACGAACCGCGCAGGCGATGCCATCGGCGTCCCGCTGTGGCCAGGTCACGCCGCTGGCAAGCCGGAACAAATCGGAAAGTGCCAGATCGCCAAGAAGGAAGGTCGCATCGCCAAACAGCCGTGCGAACGCTTCGCCCACCTCCACGATGCGGCCGGTGCCGGCGGCCGCCATCACCCAGGCGCAGCCCGAATCGAAAGCGAAACGATAGTCCGAACCATCCGTCGTCGCCTGCACCATTGCCGGTGTGGCCGGCGTGGGCGCAACGGTGCGAACGCTTTTCTGCGCGGGCGCGGAGGCCATGGCCCGCAGCGCGCGCGGCAGGAGTTCATCGGACAGCGCCGCCGTCCGGACCCAGTCGGCGGCGTCCGCGGGCATGGACGAAAGCGCCAGCCCCTCATCCACCACGCAGATCAACGGCAATCCGGCATAAGCCGTCGCGGCACGCAGGTGCCCGATGGCATCGAAGGCATCCTGGCTACCGTCGAGGGCCACGACCATCAGCGACAGCGCCGGATGGTCCGCCAGCAGACTACGCAGATGCACGGTATCGCGGGCGCTCAGCAGCAGGAAATCGCCACCGGCGTCCAGAGCGTCGAACATCGCACGCCGCAGGTCGCGTCGTGGGGTGAAAATGACGATCCCTTTCGGGTCGTTTTGCGGTTTCGCGCTCATACGACCCAGCGGCCGTCGCGAAGGCGCGGCCGGATCACGCGCATGCGCCAGTCGGCATCGATACGGACGACCACGTTGTCCAGCGCGCCCAGCACCGTGGCGTTCACGCCCAGCAAGACCACACGGCGGACATGTTCCGTCTGCGCCCTGGCCAACTGCCGCAGGAGCGCGCTGTCGGTCGCACTGAGAGCCGTATCGGGCATCTCCAGCAGATAGACGCCGAAATGCAGGCTCTGCAGGATGTAGCGCAACGCGTCGCCCAGACGTACGCAGCCCGGCACGCGCGCCTGGGCATCGCGCAGGCTGCACAGCCCTTCACCCTGCCGCCACAGATAAACGGCCTGTCCCGTCCGGCGGGCTACCAGGCGGAACTGGTCCACCAACACCGCGGAATCGCCCGTCTCCAACGCGACCAGTGGCCCGGCGGCGGACAGGATATGTTCGAAAACCTCGGTTCCCGTGTGCGCGTCGGTATGCATGATTCGTAAGGCTGCTGCGATTTCACAAGTATTGTGCCAATTCAGGTGCGCGCGCCAGATGGCGTTGCCGTTTTTGGGCGCCGTCTCGCATTCGGGGCGGCACAACGGTAAGGTGGCGCGATCACTCGCTATCGTCAGACCGCCATGTTCGAAGGACTGCGTTTCAAACACTGGAAAACCAGCGAGGACGAGAACGGCATCGTCGTCCTCACGCTCGACCGCGAGGGCAGCAGCGTCAACGCGCTTTCCCGCGAGGTGCTGGGCGAACTCGACGAGATTGTCGAGCGCCTGGCCATCGAGAATCCCCCGGGCGTCGTCATCCATTCGGCCAAGGTTTCCGGCTTCGCCGCCGGCGCCGACATCAAGGAATTCGTCGAATACGCCAAGGACGGCAGCGTCCTGGAAAGTATCGAGAACGGGCAGCGCATCTTCGAAAACCTGGCGCGCCTGCCCTGCCCGACCGTCGCCGCGATCCACGGCGCGTGCATGGGTGGCGGCACCGAACTGGCGCTGGCCTGCCGGCTGCGCATCGCCGTGGACGACGAGAATACGAAGATCGGGCTTCCCGAAGTCATGCTGGGCATCCACCCCGGCTGGGGTGGTACGGCACGCCTGCCGCGTCTCATTGGCGCGCCGGACGCATTGCCGGCCATGCTTACCGGCAAGCCGTTCAATGCACGCCGCGCCCGCGCGGTCGGCCTGGTCGACCGCGTCGCCCGTCCGGACGAACTGCTGGCCGAGGCGAAGCATTTGCTGAAGCGTCCCGGCAAGAAGCCGTTCGCGTTGCGCGCGAAGGCCTGGGGCACGAATACCTGGATCGCACGGCAGATCCTGGCGCCCATCGTGCTGAAGCAGACCGCCGCAAAGGTCCGCAAGGAACACTATCCCGCACCGTTCGCCCTGATCGACGTCTGGCGTCGTGGCGGCAGCAACATTCAGCAGCGCCTGAAGCTGGAAGCGAAATCCGTTGCCAGGCTGGCCGAAACCCCCACTGCCCGCAATCTGATCCGCATTTTCTTCCTGCAGGAACGCCTGAAGGGCCTCGGCGGCGGCGCGGAACACGGGATCAAGCACGTGCACGTGGTCGGTGCTGGCGTCATGGGGGGCGACATCGCCGCCTGGGCCGCGCTCAGGGGTTTCGAGGTCACACTGCAGGATCGCGAACTGAAGTTCATCGAGCCCGCGCTGAAGCGCGCCCGTGCGATGTACGAAAAGAAGCTGAAGGCACCCGCCAAGGTAGAGGCCGCCTCGAAGCGACTGCGCGCCGATGTCGAAGGCAAAGGTATCGCCGAAGCCGACCTGGCCATCGAAGCGATCTTCGAAAATGCCGAAGCGAAACACGAGCTGTACGCGAAGATCGAACCGCAGTTCCAGGCGGACGAAATCCTCGCCACCAATACGTCCAGCATTCCGCTCGACGAACTGCGGCAAGGCCTGAAGGCGCCGCAGCGATTCCTCGGCCTGCACTTCTTCAATCCCGTCGCGCAGATGCCGCTCGTCGAAGTCGTGCGCCACGACGGGCTCGACCCGGCCATCGAGAAACGCGCACTGGCCTTCTGCAAGGCTATCGGCAAACTACCGGTGCCCGTGAAGGGCACTCCGGGCTTCCTGGTCAACCGCATTCTCATGCCATATCTGATGGAATCGATGCGCCTGTACAACGAGGGCGTACCGGGACCGGTACTCGACCGCGAAGCGAAGAAATTCGGTATGCCCATGGGGCCGATCGAACTGGCCGACACCGTCGGTCTCGACGTCTGCGCGTCGGTGGGCAAGGAACTGGCCCCCTTCCTCGGACTGGACGTGCCGCAAGGCCTGCAAGAAAAATTGCAGGCGAACAAACGCGGCAAGAAAGACGGCGAAGGCCTCTATGTCTGGACGGATGGCAAGCCGGTGAAACCCGAAGTCGATCCGAACTACGTACCACCGGCGGACATCCAGGACCGCATGATCCTGCCCATGGTCAACGAAGCGGTTGCCTGTCTGGCCGAGGGCGTGGTCGACGACGCCGACCTGCTCGATGCGGGCGTCATTTTCGGTACGGGTTTCGCGCCGTTCCGCGGCGGTCCGATTCAATACGTGCGTAGCGAAGGTCTCGCCGCCGTACGGGCACGCCTCGACAAGCTGACCGATCGTCACGGCGTCAGATTCAAGCCGAAGGAAGGTTGGGACAACCCGGTGCTTTCCCAGCCGGTGGCCTGAAAAAAAGCGCGCCCCGGCGCGCTTTTTTTGGTTCTTCACGCACTACTGGGACGATCGCGCGCGGCTCGTCGCTCTTTGGGTAAGGACAGCCGCTGGGTGGCTTGTGTTATTCGTAACTTGGCCGCCTCACGCTCGTGCGTCGGGGAGGCCGCGACCGGGTTGGCCCTTGGGGCCTTCGGCGCCGTCCCTGCGGGAGCGGGCCGTAGCGCCGCATTCGCTCCGTCAGTGGGGTATCGCGGCCCTCGGCTAAGGCGGCCCCAAGGGCCAACCCGGCCACGGCACTGTCGACTGCGGTTTGCTGGGGGCAGAGCGCGAGCCGAGCACGTAATGGGACCGGACCGGATGCGGTCATCACGGGTCCTGCGTCACGCGATGCTTTCCCCCACGTAACCGCAGCAGCCGGAAGAGCCGTCGGCCACCCCTGTGACGTCCGAGCCCTCCCCGGGAATGCGTGAAGAACTTTTTTCAGGCGTCTCGCACGTTTTCTGTAGAAACGATCACGACGAAGTGCGGGCAATCACCACATCAGATCGTCGGGCACGCCGTCGTCGGCTTCCACGACCGCGTTGGGATCGACCACCAGTGCGATCTGTTCCGGCGCGAACTCGCGAATCTGTTCCACCACCGAACGATCCAGCAGCAGGTAACGGCCGCCATGCTGCACGACGCCCAACTCTCCCGCATTGAGCGCGACCAGTTGAGCCTCGTCGACATGCACGCGACGAATTTTGTCGCCATACGGGAAGTGGCGAACCTTATCCACGTCGGGTTTGTTCAGAGCCTTGCCGTTGAGCACCTGCTCCAGCTTGCGTTTACGCTCCTTGCGCAGCCGCGCCAGTTCGGCCGCTTCCTGCTCCGTACGCTTGCGTTCCGCCGCTTCGGTCTGCGACCGGATGGCATAGGCTTTCGCCAGATCGATTTCGCCATCCTTGCGCGGAGCAGCCGTCTGCTGGGGTCGCTGCGGCTTGCCGCCTTGCCCGCTCTTCGCATGCGATGCGCCGCCCTGCCATTTCTTGGGGCCGGGACCGCCACCTTGCGTTTTCCTGTTCGCAGGCGCGTTCTTGTTTGCAGGCGAACCGGTTTGCTGACGCGGTGCCGGCGCACGCTTTTCTTCGCGGACCGGGGCGACGAAGCCTGCTTTCAGCAGTTGGTCGCGTAGGGAATCTGCCATGTCTGTACTCTTTCGTTCAGTAGTGCGGCGGCGGCGGTTCGGAGTGCGGATCGTTACCGAGCCCCGCGCGCATGTTGGACAGGTCGGAACGCAGATCGCGCATCGCACGCTCCAGCGCAGCCAATCGTTGGGAGATTTCAACATCGGCCGACGACAATCCGTTGACGGTGTCGTCGACGAAGGCCAGCTTGACCTCCAGTTCGGTGATGCGGCTTTCCAGTTCTGTACTCATGTCGCGTCACGCAGGCTGCGGCCACGCCCGATACCGTAATAAGCCAGTCCGGCATCCTCGACCGCCACGGGATCGTAGAGATTGCGTCCGTCGAAAATGGCCGGCGTCTTCAGCAGACCGCGCACACGGGCGAAATCCGGACTGCGGAAAGCCTTCCACTCCGTGACGATCGCAAGCACGTCGGCACCTTCCAGCGCCTCGTACGGACGGTCGCACAGAACCAGGTCCGCACGGTCGCCGTAGATGCGGCGCGTTTCGTCGGCAGCTTCCGGATCGCAGGCGCGTACCGTCGCCCCCGCATTCCACAGCTGTTCCATCAGACGCCGGCTGGATGCCTCGCGCATGTCGTCGGTATTTGGCTTGAACGCCAGGCCCCAGACCGCGACGGTCTTGCCGTTAAGGTCGCCGCCGAAATGCCGGGAAATCAGTTCGAAGAGCTTGGATTTCTGCGCATCGTTGACCGCCTCGACCGCATTGAGCAGCACCGCGTCGTAACCGTTCGCATGAGCGGTGCGACCCAGCGCCTGAACGTCCTTCGGAAAACACGATCCGCCATACCCCGCACCGGGGTAGATGAAGTGATAGCCAATACGCGGGTCCGAACCGATACCCTGCCGGACCAGCTCGACGTCCGCGCCCACGCGCTCGGCGATGTTCGCGATCTCGTTCATGAAGCTGATCTTGGTCGCAAGCATGGCGTTGGCCGCGTACTTCGTCAGCTCCGCCGAACGCTCGTCCATCACCACCATGCGGTCGTGATTGCGGTTGAACGGCGCGTAGAGCTTGCGCAGCAGCGCGACAGCCCGCGGGCTGGACGCACCGACGATGATGCGGTCGGGACGCAGGCAGTCTTCGACCGCGTCGCCTTCCTTCAGGAATTCGGGATTGGACACCACGTCGAACTCGACCCGGGAGTCGCGCGCCTTCAGACGCGCCGCGACCGCCGCGCGAACGCGATCCGCCGTACCGACGGGTACCGTCGACTTATTCACCACGATGGCATAACGATCGAGGTTGTCGCCGATCGTATGGGCGACGGCGAGCACATACTTGAGGTCCGCACTGCCGTCCTCGTCCGGAGGCGTGCCCACGGCGATGAAAAGAATGTCGCCGTGCGCGATAGCCGGCGCGGCGTCGGTGGTGAAATCCAGACGCCCTTCTTCGCGATTGCGCTTCACCATCGGCTCGAGGCCAGGCTCGTAGATCGGCACGTCCCCCTGTTTCAGGCGTTCGACCTTGCCGGCATCGATATCCACGCAGACGACGTGGTTACCCATTTCCGCGAGACACGCGCCCGTGACTAGGCCCACGTATCCGGTTCCGAAAATCGTGACTTTCATGACATTCCCTGGCGCCGGGAAAGCGCCGCGATGGAACGGCGCATTGTAGAAGACGTACGGGTGAGGTGCGAGCGGCGAAGAGCGGGGATTGGGGGTGGGAAGTGGGGGCGCGTTTCCGGCGATCGATTGAGGGAACGACAGACGTTAGGCGGACGCCACGTCCACCGGGCGACACCAGCACCCTCGAGCGATCGCCGGATCAACGCCCCCACTTCCCACCCCCAATCCCCGCTCTTCCCCTTTCCACAAAAAGAAAAGGGCGCGGAGTGATCCGCGCCCTCTCTTCAAACCACTACGAAACTTACTTGCCCGCGGCGCCAGGCTGCGGACCCTGACCCGCCGGGGTCGGACCCGTCTTGACCAGTTCCACGTCGAAAATGATCGTCGCGTTCGGCGGGAAGCCGTTTTCCGGCTTGGCGCCGTAAGCGATGTTCGACGGGATGAACAGCTTGTACTTACCGCCGGTCTGCATCAGCTGCAGGCCTTCGCGGAAGCCCGGGATCACCGCGGCGAGCGGAATCTGGGCAGCAGCAGCGCCCGGATGATCGGCCGACGAATCGAACTTCTCGCCGTTCACGAACGTACCGGTGTAGTTGATCGTGACGGTGTCGTTCGGGCCCGGACGCTGACCGGTACCGGCCTGGACGACCTGGTACTGCAGGCCAGACGAGGTGACCTTCACGCCAGCAGCGGACTTGTTCTTCGCGAGGAACGCGTCGCCTTCGGTCTTGTTCTGGGCGGCAACCTTGTTGTACTCGGCTTCGGCCTTGACCTTCAGCTGAGCCACGAAGGCTTCACGAACCTGCTTGGCTTCGGCTTCCGACATGGTCGGCTTCTGGCCCGAGAGGGCCGACTGCAGCGCCTTGGCGACGGTGGCAGCATCCACTTCCTTCGCGACGAGCGGCGGCAGCGAGCTGGCAAGATCCCAACCCACGACGTAGCTGGCCTTGGTTTTGTCGACCGCGCCTGCCGGAGCAGCGGCCGGCTTGGCGGCCTGGGCGTATGCGCCCGCGGTCATGCCCAGCGCAACAGCCAGCGCGGCGGCCGTCATCGTGGGACGCAAAAAGTGCTTCATTCGATACTCCCTCATTCTTGAAAGATTCGGCGACGCCGGTACACCTCCTTGTGGAGGCAGAACGCCATTGTGCGGTGGTTCGCGCCCAGCTTGCAATGACGGTGGGTGGGACAAGGTTCACAGGAAATAGTTCATCGCGGGCTGCTTATTCCTCCGGAGCGTGCCCGGGTTTGTCCAGCGTGTCCCGCAGCGCCGCCTGAAGCCGTGCGTGAACCTGAACAAGTACGCGCCATAACAGCCATGTCAGGCCGATGCCGATGGCCACGATAACGAGCGCCACTTCGCGCGGCGGAAGGATCGTGGAGGCAAGCGCTGCCACCAGCAGGCCAAGGATCAACATAACCATCACGGGAATGATCCGGGCGAGCATGCTGCGGATCGCAAAATTTCGCGCCCCGCCCACCCGCTCGGGAATACCTAGCTCCGCCAGGAGCATGCCCAGTGCGCCCGCTTTTCGATAGGCAGCGACAATCATCGGCAATGACAGCAGTGCCGCGAGCGACCAGGCCAGGCTGCGCTTGACGGTCGGCTGACCGGCCAGCAAATCCAGGTGCAGGAATCCGCGCCGATAGGCGAAAGCGACGATGATGAATACGGCGATCACCAGCATCATGTTGATGATCACGTGCCATACGAGACGACGAATCATCTTCATGACGATGGCGCCCTGCCCCGACAGCCCCAGATTGCCCATCCAGTCCGTATAGGCATTGGCCACACCCGTCACTCGCCCCGGCAGGTGCCGCGACAGGAAGCCCGCCAGCGGGTCCGATCCACGGATCAGGTACGGCGTAAGGAAGGTCGTGAGAGCCGACACGGCGACCGCGACCGGATAAAGGAAGTTGCTGGTGACCTTGAGCGTGAGACCCAGCGACGCGATGACGAACGAGAATTCGCCGATCTGTGCCAGCCCCATGCCGACCCGCAGCGATGTCCGGCCGTCGTTGCCGGCGACGAAGCTGCCAAAGCTGCAGGTCACCACCTTTCCGACCACGACCGCGATGGTGACGATGAAGATCGGCCATGCGTATTCCATCAGCAATGCCGGGTCGATCAGCATGCCGATGGCGACAAAGAAGATGGCGCTGAACATGTCGCGCACCGGCATGATGATGCGCTCGACGCGCGCCACGCTTTCGGATTCGGCCACGATCGCGCCGATCATGAAAGCGCCCAGCGCGACGCTGTAACCCAGCTCGGTCACCAGCAGGCAGAAGCCGAAGCAAATGCCCAGTACGGCGACCAGCAGCACGTCGTTGCGGCTGACGCGCGCGATATAGTCGACCACGCGCGGCACCAGCAGCAGGCCGACCACCAGCGACACCGCCATGAACAGCCCCAACCGGCCGACGGCGGCGAAAGCGTCGGCGGCTTCCACGCCGCCGGTACTGGCGATACCGGTAAGCAGCGCCATCAGGACGATGGCGAGCAGGTCTTCGACGATCAGGATGCCGAACATCAGCTGGGCGAAACGCTCGCGCTTCAGTCCCAGGTCCTCCAGCGCCTTCATGATGATGGTGGTCGAGGAAATCGACAGCATCGCACCCAGGAACAGCGAGTCCATCGCCGACCAGGCGAAGAACCGGCCGATCTCGTAACCGATCCACACCATCAGCACGATTTCCGCGAACGCCGCGACCAGGGCGGCGCCACCGACCGCGCGGAGTTTCTTCAGGCTGAACTCGAGGCCCAGCGCGAACAGCAGCAGGATCATGCCGAGTTCGGACAACGTGCGGATCGTCTGCTCTTCATGGATGAAGATGACCGGCAGCGTGTGCGGCCCGATCAACAGGCCCGCGATGATGTAGCCGAGCACGACCGGCTGACGGAGACGCTGGAACAAAACGGTGGTGAGCCCGGCGACAAGCATCACCGTGGCGAGATCCTGGATGAAAACGAGTTCGTGCATGCGCATCCCTTATTGCGAAGGGACAGGTTAACAATTGCATTCGCATTGCGGACGCACCTGGGCCCGGTACGTCATTAAAAATTTCTCGCCACATCGACGCGAGGTGCGCGAACCTAAATACGCGCCACGATTGATCATTCCTATTTGTGTGAAATTTTTTCGAAAAAAAGTGTAACGAATGCTTGACGAAGACCAGGCCCCGCCCTATTCTTTGCGGCTTCCAGCGGCGGGGCCATAGCTCAGCTGGGAGAGCGCCTGCATGGCATGCAGGAGGTCGCCGGTTCGATCCCGGCTGGCTCCACCAACTCTATACGTCCCCATCGTCTAGAGGCCTAGGACATCACCCTTTCACGGTGGCGACCGGGGTTCGAATCCCCGTGGGGACGCCACTTCTTCGGAACAGCGAAGACGTGTGATGTAGAGAGTTGGTTTGTACGCTGGAAGATGGAAGTAAATGCGGAGCGGTAGTTCAGTCGGTTAGAATGCTGGCCTGTCACGCCGGAGGTCGCGGGTTCGAGTCCCGTCCGCTCCGCCACTTACTTTTCGATGAAAAGCCCGCCCTCTAGCGGGTTTTTTTTCGTCTGTCGTTTTTGCTGTGCCCCTCCAGCAGGAGGGGCACGAACGCTTACGGGTCCAGCCGCTCCAGCGTCCCGATCGAATGCCCCTGCTCCGCCAGGTATTCCAGCCAGCGACTCAGGAACCCGTTCATCCGCAGCCGGTGCTGAAACACCGTATCCGCCGCCGGAAAGGGACCCAGCACCTGCCACAACCGGCGCCCCGGATGGCAATGCAGCGCTTCCGCTACATGGGCGTCCGTGTACATGCGCAACTGCGCCGAAGGCGAAGGCTGACCGGTCTGCTCATCGACAAAGTCGTAGGTCAGCTCCAGTTCCAGCGTATACGGATGCCTTTCCTGGATCTGCAGCCGGACCTTGAGCCCATCGTCCACATCGGACACATACGTGCCCTGCGCCAGCCGCTGCGGTGCGAACAGCCGTGCCAGCCGGTGGTAATTCTCCGCGTACAGCCCCATCAGGAAACCGAAGCGTCCCGGGAGCAACGACGAAGAAGGGCGTTCGATGACTTCGGTCACAAGGACTCCTGTTGCCTCTTTACTAGTACATATGGCGTTCGATGCCGAGGTATTCAAAGATCTTGCTGGAGATCTCCTCGATGGACGTATGTGTCGTATTCAGTACGGGAATGTTCTCCCTGCGCATCAGCTTGTCGGCCTGTTCCAGTTCCCAGCGACACTGCTTCAGCGTGGCGTAGCGGCTGCCCGGGCGGCGCTGCTCGCGAATCTGCGCCAGACGGTTCGGGTCGATGGTCAGACCGAACAGCCGGCTGCGATAAGGGCGCAGACGCATCGGCAGTTCCAGCTTGTCGAGGTCATCGTCCGTGAGCGGATAATTGGCGGCACAGACACCGTAATGCAAGGCCATGTAAAGACAGGTCGGCGTCTTTCCCGAGCGCGAAACGCCGATCAGGACGAGGTCGGACTCGTTGTAATCCACATCCAGACCGTCGTCATGGGCCAGTGCATAGTTGGTGGCATTGATGCGCGCCTCGTAGCGCTCGAAATCCACCAGGCCATGCGAACGGTTCACCGCGCCGGAGCGCTTGGCGCCCAGCTCCTCTTCCAGGGGGTCGATAAAAGGGGCGAAAACGTCCAGCATCAGCGCGCCGCTACCCCCGACGATGTCGCACAGCGAGCGCGAGGTCATCGTATTGACCACGATCGGTCGCTGGCCGTCCTGGGCATATTTGGTCTTGATACGCAGCGCGGCCGCTTCCGCCTTCTGCGGATTGTCGATAAAGGGCAGCCGATGGGTATCGAACTGCACCCCTTCGAACTGGGCCAGCATGCTGTTTCCGATGGTTTCGGCGGTAATGCCGGTAGAGTCGGAAATGAAGAAAACGGTTCTGCGCATCGGGAACGATCCGGATCGGGCCTCTGTGATGGCACCTTAGCGCGTAAACGTTTAGCCGCACAGCGGCTGAACGTTTGTGCATCGCGCCTTGTTTCGCGGGCTCCCGGCCCCCGACAATAGAGGACTTTATTCGCGCGGCCCGTACGCCGGCCTTTCGACAAACCCTTTGACGACCCTTTGAGGAACTTCCTTTGAGCGACCTGGTGCTTTGGCTCGACGCGTTGCGCATGACCGACCTCGGCAAGGTAGGCGGCAAAAACGCCTCCCTTGGCGAAATGATCGGCAATCTGGCGAAACTTGGGGTTTCCGTGCCGGGCGGCTTCGCCACCACGGCCGACGCTTTCCAGACCTACCTCGAAAAGAGCGGTCTGGCGAAACGCATCCAGGAGCGTCTGGCGACGCTCGACGTCGACAACGTCGACGAGCTGGTGAAGGGCGGCAAGGAAATCCGCGGCTGGATCGTGGACACCGCGCTGCCCGCCGATCTGGAACAGGCGATCCGCGACGCCTATATCAAACTCTGCAAGGACGCCGGCAGCGACGACATCGCCGTCGCCGTGCGCTCCTCCGCCACGGCGGAAGACCTGCCGGACGCCTCCTTCGCCGGTCAGCAGGAAACCTTCCTCAACGTGGTCGGCATCGACGACGTGCTGCACAAGGTGAAGGAAGTCTTCGCCTCGCTCTATAACGATCGCGCCATCGCCTATCGCGTCCACCAGGGCTTCAAGCACGAGGACGTCTTCCTGTCCGCCGGCGTGCAGCTGATGATCCGTTCCGACGTCGGCGCCTCAGGCGTGCTCTTCACGCTGGATACCGAATCGGGCTTCCGCGACGTCGTCTTCGTCACCGGCTCGTACGGCCTGGGCGAGATGGTCGTGCAGGGCGCCGTCAATCCGGACGAGTTCTACGTCTTCAAGCCCACGCTCAACCAGGGCAAGCCGGCCGTCCTGCGCCGCAGCCTCGGCGCCAAGCAGCAGCGCATGGTCTATTCCGACCAGCCCGGCGAGCGCGTGCGCATCGAGGAAACGCCGGCCGCCGACCGCCACCGCTTCTGCATCGACGATGCCGACGTGCAGGAACTGGCGAAGCAGTCGCTCGTCATCGAAAAGCACTACGGCCGCCCGATGGACATCGAGTGGGCGAAGGACGGCCACACCGGCAAGCTGTACATCGTGCAGGCCCGCCCGGAAACCGTGAAATCGCGCTCCACCACGACCACGCTCGAGCGCTTCCAGCTCAACGAGCGCAGCAAGATCCTCACCGAGGGTCGCGCCATCGGCCAGAAGATCGGTGCCGGCAAAGCGCGCGTCATCCGCTCGCTGGCCGACATGAACAAGGTACAGCCCGGCGACGTGCTGGTAGCCGACATGACCGACCCCGACTGGGAGCCAGTGATGAAGCGCGCCGCCGCGATCGTCACCAACCGCGGCGGCCGCACCTGCCACGCGGCGATCATCGCGCGCGAACTCGGCGTACCCGCCGTCGTGGGTTGCGGTAACGCGCTGGAAACCATTCCCGACGGTGCGGACGTTACCGTGTCCTGCGCCGAAGGCGACACCGGAACGATCTACGAAGGCATCCTGAAGTTCGACCGCATCACGGCCGATCTGGGTCACATGCCCGAAGCGCCGCTGAAGATCATGATGAATGTGGCCAACCCGGAACGCGCCTTCGACTTCGGCATGCTGCCGAACGCGGGCATCGGCCTGGCCCGTCTGGAAATGATCATCGCCAGCCACATCGGCGTGCATCCGAAGGCGTTGCTCGAATACGCGAAGCAGGACGCCGAAATCAAGGCACGCATCGACGCGCGCATCGCCGGCTACGCCGATCCGGTCACGTTCTATGTCGACCGCCTCGCGGAAGGCATCTCCACCATCGCCGCCTCGGTCTATCCGAAGCCGGTCATCGTGCGCCTGTCCGACTTCAAGTCGAACGAATATGCCGGCCTGCTTGGCGGCTCGCGCTACGAACCGCACGAAGAGAACCCGATGATCGGCTACCGCGGCGCCAGCCGTTACGTCGATCCCGGCTTCGCCGATTCGTTCGCGCTGGAATGCCGTGCGGCGAAATACGTGCGCGAAGAAATGGGCTTCACCAACGTGTGGATCATGATTCCGTTCGTGCGCACGCTGGACGAAGGCCGCAAGGTCATCGAAGTGCTGAAGAAGAACGGCCTGACCCAGGGCGAGAACGACCTGAAGGTCATCATGATGTGCGAGGTGCCGTCGAACGCACTGCTCGCCGACGAATTCCTCGACATCTTCGACGGCTTCTCGATCGGCTCGAACGACCTCACACAGCTGACCCTCGGTCTCGACCGCGATTCGAGCATCGTCGCCAACCTCTTCGACGAGCGCGATCCGGCCGTCAAGAAGCTGCTGTCGATGGCCATCCAGTCGGCCCGTGCCAAGGGCAAGTACATCGGCATCTGCGGCCAGGGCCCGTCCGATCATCCGGATCTGGCCGAATGGTTGATGGAACAGGGTATCGAGTCGGTGTCGCTGAACCCGGATACGGTGGTGGATACATGGCTGCGACTGGCCAAGAAAAAGGCTGGCTAAAAAAAGCTACTGAGAGCGACACGAAAACGGCGGGCTCGAAGCCCGCCGTTTTTTTGTGCTCGATTCAGGAGGGACGCGGTGAGCACGACGACCGTCAACCCTTTATTGTCGCTCCTGCGTAGGTGTATGGACCGGGGACATAGGTAACAGGTGTGCGGGGACATGGGTTACACCTTGGGCGGACTTTTTCGCTCAAGAGGTGCCCATCCCGTGACCTGGAAGGAAGCAACCCCTATGTCCCAACGTACCGAGCACGCAGGCAGGAGTGACGATGAGGGATAGATGAAACGTTACGACCTCGATGGCGCGACTATGCCAGATGCACCGACACCCCGGCCGCCCGGTACGCCTCGACCGCAACGGCATCCGTACCGCTCGCCACCACCAGATGCGCGATCGCCCCCACCGGGGCCGTGAAATGCGTCGCCGCGGCAATCAGCTTGTCCGGGGTAGCCACCGCGATCGTCTCGCCGCTGGCTTCGATCAGCGCCTGCTTTAGCACCACCTCTTCGGTGTCGTACGTCCACAAGCCATGTACCGGATCGATCGAACAGATCCCGGGGAAACACAGGTCGGCACGAATACCCTGAGCCTGACGTACCGTCAGCGATCCGATGGCACCACCGATCTTGGGATGTATCCGCCCTCCAAGCAGCAAGACCTCGAAGCCGGGACGTCCGAGCACGGCGGCAGCCACGTCCGGCGCATTCGTGACCACGGTCAGATCGCGATGCTCGGGCAGTGCCGAAGCGATCGCGGTATTCGTCGAACCGGCGTCGATGAAGATGATCTGTCCGCTGCCGACGAGTCCGGCAGCGATCTGCGCAAGCGCGCGCTTGAGCTCCGCGTTTTCGGTATGCCGTACGCTGAGGGGCGCGACCTGCCCCATCAGCAACGCACCGCCATATACACGCTTGCACAGCCCCTGCGCCGAGAGTTCGCGCAGGTCGCGCCGGATCGAATCTTCCGACACGCGAAACTCGACGGCGAGGTCGGCCGCGATCACCCTGCCCTCGCGATTCAGACGATCGACGATCGACCGCTGGCGCTCGCCCGGCAACGCAACATCGACAGGCATATTCATTTCGGCAGGAATCCGAGGCCAACCAGTTCCGCGCGCAACTGCGCCGGCGTATGGAAATGGATACCGTGGATGCCGAAGGTTTCGGCGGCCTCCACATTCCGCGCGTTGTCGTCGATGAAGACGGCACGCGCGGGATCGATGTCGTAGCGCTCCAGCAGGGTGCGATAAATCCGCTCGTCGGGCTTGATCAGCTTTTCCTCGCCCGATACGACGATGCCGTCGAACCATTCGAGGAAATCGAAACGCTCGCGAGCGATGGGAAACGTTTCCTGCGACCAGTTGGTCAGGCCGTAAAGCGGATGCCCCGCATCTTTCAGTTCGCGCAGGATATGCAGACTATCGTCGATGGGCCCACGCAGGGTTTCTTCCCAGCGGTGCTGGAACGCGGCGATCAGTTCGCCATGCGTCGGATGGATCGCGGTAAGCGCCTCGACCGCTTCGTCCCACGGACGGCCGGCATCCTGGGCGAGGTTCCATTCGGTCGTGGTCACCTCGGCAAGGAAGCGCTCCATGCCAGCCTCGTCGTCGCCGAACAGCTTGCGGTACAGATAACGCGGATTCCAGTCGATCAGCACGCCGCCGAAATCGAAGATCACCACATCGCGTTTATGGTTGGAATGCATGGGAATCTCCTTAGCGGCGCGCGATGTTCGCGCTCAGGGTAACAAGCAGAAGCAGTGCGCCGATGCCGAAGAGCGCGATGGGCAGACTGCTGGCGTGGGCGGCGAAACCGATGGCGGCCGGACCGGCCAGCATGCCGGCGTAACCCAGCGACGTGACGGTCGCGATGGCGATACCCGCCGATGTACCCGGCTGACGTCCCGCGGCGCTGAAAAGTATCGGCACGATATTGGAAGCCCCGATACCCACCAGCACGAAGCCCAGCAGACCCGCGTAGCCCCAAGGCAGCGTCGTCGCCACGATGAAGCCGATGGCGGCGATCAGGCTACCGATGCGCACGATCGTCACCGGTCCGATGGCGGCGGTAACCCGGTCGCCCAACAAACGTCCCGTCGCCATCGCCACGGAAAATGCGGCGTAACCGATACCTGCGGTCGATACGTCGAAGCCACGCGAGAAACGCAGGAAGACGGCACTCCAGTCGAGCATCGCGCCTTCGGCCAGGAACACGATCAGGCACAGGAAACCCAGCAGCAGGACAGCAGCCGACGGCATGCGGAAAATCGTGTGCCCCTGCGTTGCGTCGTCGTCGATATGCGCGAGCAGGTGCTTCCATTGAGTAGCGACGATCGCCAGCAGCAGGACGGACACCGCGACAGCGCAACCACCCAGTGGCGCACCCGCGCGCAGCAGTGCCGCCATGCCCGCCGAACCGACCAGACCGCCCACGCTGAACAGCCCATGGAAACCCGACATCAGCGGACGCCCGGCATGTTTCTCGACATCGACGGCATGCGCATTCATGGCCACGTCGACGACACCCAGCGATCCGCCGAAAAACACCAGCGCGACGCCGAGCCACACCGCCGACGAGGCGACGGTCAGAAGCGGCAGCGCGATGCAGAGCAGCAAGGCGCTGATCCCGATGACATGGCGATTGCCATAGCGATGGGTGAGGAATCCGGCCAGCGGCATGGCAGCCGTCGCACCGCAGCCCATACACAGCAGGACCAGTCCAAGGTTCGCATCGTCCAGTCCAAGGCGCGCCTTGGCGTAGGGAACCATCGGGGCCCAACTGGCCATGCCGATGCCGGAGAGCAGGAAGATAAGCCGGGTAGCGCGTGCGGCGGGGGCAATCATGGGAAGACTCGCGGAGACGAATGCGCATCAATGTACGCAATCATGCAAAAACGTGCAATAGAAAAATGCATCGAAATGGCCTATTGCATCGCCCCCGCCATGTACGTACATTTGTACACATGGCCACACCCACCCTTACCGACCGTCAGCAAAAGACCCTCGCCTTCCTTCAGGAATACCTGCAATCGCAGGGACTGCCGCCCACGCTGCGCGAGATCGCCGATGCCCTCGGTTTTCCCAGCCACAGTTCGGCACAGGCCTGCGTGGAGTCGCTGGTCCGCAAGGGCGTCATCGAACGTTCGCCCCAGCACCGCGGTCTGCGCCTGCCCGCCAGCCTGACGATGTCCCCGCGCATGCCGGGCAACGCATTGCCGCTGATCGGTCGCGTCGCCGCGGGCTCGCCGATCCTCGCCGAAGAAAACATCGAGTCGCAGCTGGAGATCGATCCGGCCATGTTCCGGCCCCGCGCCGATTATCTGCTTCGCGTCGTGGGCATGAGCATGCGCGACGTCGGCATCCTCGACGGCGATTTCCTCGCCGTGCATCGCACGCCCACCGCCAGCGACGGCCAGATCGTCGTTGCCCGGCTGGACGACGAAGTCACGGTGAAGCGCCTGAAACACGAACGGGGCAAGTTGCTTCTGATGCCCGCCAATCCCGATTTCGAGCCGATCGAAGTCGACCCCCGTCGCCACGCGTTCGCCATCGAAGGGCGTTACGTCGGCATCATTCGCAGGACCTGACCATGAACGCCATCGCCGCACCGACTCTCGCCCAGGTTCTAGACCATCCAGGTATCTGGCGCCGTTCCGCCGAGCGGCAGCCGCGCGTCCGCGCGCTGCCCACCGGTTGGGAATCGCTCGATGCGAAGCTGCCCGGCGGTGGCTGGCCGCAGGGCGCACTCAGCGAAATCCTGTTCGAACACGACGGGCTGGGCGAACTCGATCTGGTGATGCCCGCCCTCGCGGCGCTGACCCAGGAACATCGCCGCGTCATCTTCGTCGCGCCGCCCTACCTGCCCTACGCACCTGCCCTCGTGGCCGCCGGCGTCGACCTGCGATTCCTGCACGAAATCCACGCCGGCTCCACCGAAGCCGCCTGGAGCATGGAGCAATGCCTGCGTTCGGGCTGCTGCGGCGCCGTGGTCGGCTGGTTGCCCGATATCGACTACCGCAGTCTGCGCCGACTGCAACTGGCCGCCGAAAGCGGCGATGCCTGCGCGATGATTTTCCGCCCGGCGCAACATGCCGCGCACAACAGCCCCGCGGCACTACGCCTGAAGGTCAGCAACAGCGACGAGGCCACGTATGTGGATGTCCTCAAGTCGCGCGGTCTGCTGACCACCACCGCTCCGTTACTGCGCATGCGTGCCTGATGAATCCGGTCATGACGCTTACGTTTCGTAGTCGTCGTGACGCCGGGTTCTTCGACACCAGGACAACGCGGTCATGCTTTGGGCCTGCCTCCGGTTTCCCGGCCTGGCGTTCTCCGCCGCCTTCGCCGCGACACCGGAGGCAGGCCCCTCCGCTTTACTGGATAACCGGGCGCGCAAACGCGTCATCGCCGCCGTCAGTCCCGAAGCCGCCGACGCAGGTGTAAAGCGGGGACAAAGTCTCGCCGCCGCGCGTGCACTCTGCCCCTCTCTTGCCGTGCGTCCGCGCGATCGCGCTGCCGAAGCGCGCCTGCTCGCCGAACTGGCCGCATGGTGTTATCAGTTCAGCGGACACGTTAGCCTGGTTTCCCCGAATGCCCTGCTGATAGAAGCGGGCGCCAGCCTGCGCCTGTTCGACGGTTGGCCCGTTCTGGCCGCACGGTTGAAGGAAGGGCTTGCGGCACAGGGCCATGTCTATACCATCGCGGCCGCGCCTTTCGCCGCAGCCGCCTGGGTTTTCGCGGCCACCTCCGACGGCATGGTGTTGCCGCAGCCCGAAGGCGTCGTTCGTATGCTCGGCACGCTGACGCTCGCCCAGAGCGGCCTGCCTTCGTCCACGGTCAAGGCGCTGTCGTCGATGGGCTTCCGGCGCATGGACGAGGTATTCCGCCTGCCACGCCCCGAGCTCACGCGACGCATTGGACGGGATGGCATCGAATGGCTCGATCGCCTGCGCGGCCAAACCTCCCATGTACTGCCCGCGTGGCAACCTCCGGCCGATTTTCGCCAGCGCATCGAGTTCGACAGCGAGCTGGATGGCAGCCAGCCCCTGCTCTTTCCGCTGCGCCGTCTGACACGTTCGCTGGCCAATCTGCTCGCCGCACGCGATGGGGGCGTGCAGCGCTTCGTTCTTACCCTCGAGCATGCCCGTGGCGAAGCAACCCACGTCACGGTCGCCATGGCGGCACCGCAGCGCGATGCGGAACGCCTGTTCGAACTGGCGCGCACGCGCCTGGAACGCACGACGCTTCCGGCGCCGGCCCGCGGCATGGAACTGCATGCCGAACAATTACCCATGTTCCGGCCGCCCGTACGCGATCTGTTCGAACCGGTGCATGGCGATGGCCTCGACTGGCCCACGCTGGACGAACGTCTGCGCGCACGTCTTGGCGATGCCGCGCTACGGCAGATCGCCCTCATCGCGGACCATCGCCCCGAGCGCGCGTCGCGTTACGGCATGCCCACCACGCTGGTCCTTCCCGAAGGCCGACGACGGCCGCTATGGCTGCTGCCTCGCCCGTTGATCATGCGTCCCGACCCCGTCGCGGTACTGGCGGGACCCGAACGTATCGAAAGCGGTTGGTGGGATGGCCACGACACGCGCAGGGACTATTACATTGTGCGTACCGCGCACGGTCAACGCGCGTGGGCTTATCTGCCTTCCGGCACGCTGGACGGATGGATGCTGCATGGCTGGTTCGCCTGATGTTTCCCCTGGACCTGCCTCCCGCCAACGACGACGTATCCGAACTGCCCGGTTACGTCGAGCTGCATGCGCTCAGCGATTTCAGTTTCCAGCGCGGCGCATCCTGCGCGCGCGAACTGTTCGAACGCGCGCGCGACATCGGCTACGAAGCGCTGGCCATCACTGACGAATGTTCGCTGTCGGGCATTGTGCGCGGCCTGGAAGCTTCGTTGGCCACCGGCATCGACCTCATCGTCGGAAGCGAGCTGCGCCTGACCGACGGTCCCGTCGTCGTGCTTCTGGTCGAAAACCATGCCGGCTATACCGAGCTGTGCCGGTTGATCACACTGGGCCGGCGTCGCGCGCCCAAAGGGCACTACGAACTTCACCGCGCCGATCTGGAAAACCTTGCCGATGGACTGTGCGTACTCTGGATACCCGGCCCGCTGGCTGCGGTCCGCGCCAGCCGGAACGACGAGTACGCGACATGGGTGGCGCGATACTTTTCCAGCCGCGCATGGATGGCCGTCGAACTGCATCGCGGTCAGCACGACGACGCCGAACTGGCCGCGCTGCTCGCGCTATCCGGACGTCACGGCATCCCCTGCGTTGCCGCCGGCGACGTCCATATGCATACACGACGGCGCCGTGTGCTGCAGGATGTCATGACCGCCATTCGCCTGAATGTCCCCGTGGCCGACGCCGGCTATGCGCTATTTCCCAATGGCGAACGCCACCTGCGCAAGCGCAAGGTACTGGCCCGCATCTATCCCCGCGAACTGCTCGACGAGACGCTACGTGTCGCCGCGCGCTGTCGCGGGTTCGATATTCGCAAGATCAACTACGTGTATCCGCGCGAACTCGTACCCGAAGGGCTCGAGGCGCCGGATTATCTGCGCCGGCTCGTCGAGGAAGGCGCGCAACGCCGATGGCCCCAAGGACCCGGCAAGTCATACCTCGACCTGATCGAGAAAGAACTCGCGCTCATCGCGAAACTGAAGTACGAAGCTTTCTTCCTCACCGTCTATGACATCGTACGTTTCGCGCGCAGCCGGAACATTCTTTGCCAGGGCCGGGGATCGGCAGCCAATTCGATCGTCTGCTTCTGTCTCGGCATCACCGAGGTCAGCCCCAAACGGACGGCCATGCTCTTCGAGCGGTTCATTTCCGAACAACGCGACGAACCGCCCGACATCGACGTTGACTTCGAACACGAGCGCCGCGAGGAAGTACTGCAATACGTCTTCGAGAAGTACGGCCGCGAACGTGCCGCACTGGCCGCCACCGTCATCACATACGGGCACAAGAGCGCCTCGCGCGATATCGGCCGCGCACTGGGGTTGTCGGAAGACCAACTGGATCAGCTGAGCCAGGCCTATTCCCATGCACATGGCGACGTGTCCATCTCCGAGCGCCTGAGCGAACGGGGATTCGACCTTGGCAGCCGCACAATTCGCTTGTTGATCCCTCTGGTGGAACTGCTTCATGGCATGCCGCGGCATCTTTCCCAGCATGTAGGAGGTTTCGTCATTTCCGACACGCCGCTCCACTCGCTGGTACCGATCGAGAATGCAGCCATGGACAACCGCACCATCATCCAGTGGGACAGGGACGATCTGGAGACGATGAAGCTGCTGAAGGTAGATTGTCTCGCGCTGGGCATGCTCACCTGCCTGCGCAAGGCAATGGACATGTTGCGCGAACATCGCGATGTCGATTATCCGCAGTTGGCGGACATCCCCGAGAACGACGACCGTACCTACGAAATGATCCAGCGCGCCGATACCGTTGGCGTCTTCCAGATCGAATCGCGTGCGCAAATGTCGATGCTGCCCAGGCTAAAGCCCGCAAATTATTACGACCTGGTCATCCAGGTCGCGATCGTGCGTCCCGGCCCCATCCAGGGCGGCATGGTTCACCCTTTCCTGCAACGGCGAAAGCTTCCACCCGAGAGCATCGTCTACGAGAAAAATGTGCGCCCCGTACTCGAACGCACGCTCGGCATACCTATTTTTCAGGAGCAGGTCATGCGGCTGCTTCAGGTGGTAGCCAAGTTCTCACCTTCCGACTCCGACGACCTGCGCCGGTCGATGGCAGCGTGGAAGCGCCGTGGCGGCGTGGGGAAATTCGAACCGCGCATCCGTCGCGAAATGGCGGAAAACGAATATCCCGACGAATTCATCCAGCAAATCATCAACCAGATAAAGGGTTTCGGCAGCTATGGCTTCCCGGAATCGCACGCGGCGGGTTTCGCCTTGCTCGCTTACGCGTCCTCTTACATCAAGTGTCATTACCCGGCGATCTTTACCTGCGCGCTGCTGAACAGTCAGCCGATGGGTTTCTACGCTCCGGCCCAGCTCGTTCAGGACCTGCGCCAGCAAGGCGTCGAAGTGCGTCCGCCCGATGTCACCGCCAGCGACTGGGACTGCACTCTCGAACGTACGTCGCGATCCGACCATCCGCATGCGCTCCGTCTTGGCCTGCGCATGATCGCGGGCTTGTCCCAGCCATTGGGCGAACGCATCGCCAGCACGCGACGCCAGGCGCCTTTCCAGAGTCTGGCGGACCTCAGCCAGCGCGCCGCGCTGAGCCGCTTCGAGCGCGAGCGTCTTGCGGACGCCGGCGCTCTTCAGGTATTAAGCGGCCATCGCCATCGCGCGCGCTGGGAAAGTTCGGGTATCGAGCGCGCTCTGCCCCTGCTCGACAGCAGCCACGCGTCCGAAGCACGGCCGACGCTGCGGCCGCCCTCCCTCGCCGAAAACGTTTTCGCGGACTACGCCACGCACGGCCTGTCCCTGCAGGCGCATCCGGTCGGACTGATTCGCCATCGGCTGGACAGTCGACGCGTGCGCAAAGCGCGCGATCTGATCAACGTCCGTCACAGCGCATGGGTCCGTCATGCCGGACTGGTCACGGTGCGGCAACGACCCCAGACCGCCAGCGGTATCACCTTCGTGACGTTGGAGGACGAAACCGGGCAAGTGAATGTCGTCGTTCGCCCAAAGGTCGCCGAGGCCTGTCGCCATGCATTGCTCGATGCCGTACTGCTCGCCGTCGACGGCCAGTGGCAATCGATCGAGGGCGTGCGTCACCTGGTGGCCCGCACGCTGCACGATTACAGCGATTTGTTGCCGGTCATGGGCTCGGTTTCGCGCGACTTCCACTGACGGTAGGGCAATGTTCACGGTTGCGCCGTCACCTGAACGAATACCTTCGAAATTGCTGCCATGCAACAGCAAACACCGTAAGAAAAAGGTAGCGTCAGCATCCGACGCATTCCCCGGTCTTTGCTTATGCGATGCTCTTACGCGCCGCGCATCGCTTCAACCAAGGCGCCATAGTTCTTTAGGAGATAGTCATGCGCAACACCAATAAACTGATGCTTTCGATGGTGCTCGGCTGTATGACCCTGAGCGGTGCAGCCATCGCTCAGGATTCCATGGCCGCTAAGCCAGCCGCGGCCGGTACCTCGGCCATGGCGCACGATTCCATGTCGAAAGACAGCATGTCGAAAGATTCCATGTCCAGCGACAAGCCGATGAAGCACGCGAAACATAAGAAAGCCGATTCCATGAAGAAGGATGCGACCGATTCCAGCGGCGCGATGGCCCCGGCGGCAACGTCGACCTCGGGCAAGTAAACCGCGCCCATGCGAAAAGCCCGGCGCATGCGCCGGGCTTTTTTTGTTCTTCGCGAATTTGCTTTTGTGCGGGAACGCGCTCCCTCACAACAACGGGATCAGTCGATTTCGGGAAGAACGCTGATCTCCACGTCGCCCAGGGTAACCAGTTGCCCGGCGCGCACTTTGAACGTCTTGCGCAGCTCGACCGCGCCGTCGACCGATACCAGACCTTCGGCGACCAGCCGCTTGCCCGCGCCGCCGCTGTCGCATACGCCGACCAGCTTCAGTAACAGATTAAGTTCGACATAATCGCCTTCGAGGCGAAGTTCCAGAAGCTGCATGACGATTCCGCGTTCAGACCAGAGCGGCCGCCATTAGAACGCAAACCACGTCATCTGTCCGTTTCGCGTAGCGCCAGCCGCTCGCCAATGCGCAGGGCACGGAAATCGTCCTGCCCGATTCCTTCGGCCAGCAGCGCCTCGGCCAGCAGCTCGGGCGGCTCGTCCAGGGACTCGTCGGCCAGTTCGAAGACACCCCAGTGGATCGCCATCGACCGGACGCAGCCAAGCTCGCGATGCAGTCTGACGGCCTGTGCGGGATCGACATGCTGACCGCCCATGAACCAGCGCGGCGCATACGCGCCGATCGGGATAGCCGCCAGATCGATGGTCCCCAGGCGCGAGGCGATCTCCGCCAGCTTCTCGGAATAACCCGTATCTCCCGCGAACCAGAAGCGAAAGCCTTCGTGCTCCATCACCCAGCCGCCCCACAAGGTGCGGTTCGTGTCCCAGGGTGTACGCGCGCTCCAGTGCCTTGCCGGTACCAGCGTGAACGTCGCGCCCGCCACGGTCGTACTTTCCCACCAGTCGAGTTCGCGCACATTGCCTATGCCGGCCTGCGCGAACCAGCGCCCCAGGCCAAGCGGCACGACAAACACCACATCCGGGAAACGCTTTACCAGCGCACGTACCGTCGTGCCGTCGAGATGGTCGTAATGATTGTGCGACAGCATCACCACGTCGATGCGGGGCAGATCCGCGACCGTGGCCGGCGTGGGCGTACGCCGCTCAGGCCCCGCGAAAGACAGCGGCGACGCGCGTCGCGACAGCACCGGATCGGTAACGACATGCAATCCGCCCCGGCGAACCAGCACGGTCGCATGCCCCAGCCACCAGGCCGCATCGCCGGCGGTCGCGAAATCTGCCGGTTGCCACCAGCGCGTGACGAAGTCTTCGTAACCTTTCTCCGGTGCTTTCGGCAGCCCGGCTTCGCGACGTTCGCGCCGCCAGCGCTTCAGGTCGCCGGACACGCGGGTGTCCGGCTCCAGATTGCGAAAACCGGTGGGCGTGTGATGCGGACGGGAAGGATCGTAGAAAGGATTCGTATAAGGCATGGGCTGAGTGGCGAACGGCTGTGCTTCCCTTACTGAGGCTGCCGAGGCGGTGGTTCAAGGCTTTCGCCCGGAACTGGTTCCCCTCGAAAAAACCAAAGTCGGCACAATGTCGACGCAAACCCAAAGGAGCCACCTATGATCGATCTGCATTACTGGGGCACACCCAACGGACTCAAGGCCCGGCTGTGTCTCGAGGAAGCCGGGCTGGACTATCGCATCGTGCCGGTCGATATCGGCAAGGGCGAACAGTTCGAACCCGATTTCCTGAAGATCTCGCCGAACAACCGCATTCCGGCCATCGTGGACCACGCGCCCACGAACGGCGGCCCGCCTATATCGATTTTCGAGTCCGGCGCGATCCTGCTTTATATCGCCGAAAAAACCGGCAGCCTGCTGCCTGCCGACACGCGCGGCAGGTTCGATGCACTGCAGTGGCTGTTCTGGCAGGTGGGCGGCCTCGGGCCGATGGCGGGACAGGCCGGCCATTTCCGCGTCTACGCACCCGAGCCCGTGCCGTATGGCATCGATCGTTACACGCGTGAAGTCACGCGCCTGTACGGCGTCATGGACAAGCGGCTGGCCGATCGCGAATTCCTGGCCGGCACCTATTCGATCGCCGATATCGCCAGCTATCCCTGGATTGTCCCGCACGCGGCGCACGGACAGGACCTGGATGCGCATCCGCATCTGCGTCGATGGTTCGAGACCATCGCGGCACGCGAGGCCACGAAGCGTGCTTACGTGGACAGCCGCGATACGTACTCGGCCAAACCGCAGATGAGCGACGAAGAGCGGGCGGTGTTGTTCGGAAAGACGAAGTAAAGGTTCGACGAGCGCCCGACGTACCTGTGGGAGCGCGCCTGCGCGCTCCCACAAGGGGCACGAAGACTGGTTGGCCCAGGCCTCAATCGACGTCGATGCGCCTTACCTGCCCCAGCCATTCTTCCAGGTTGTAGTAGTTGCTGATGCGCGCGATCTTGCCGTCGACCACATCGAAGAACGCACCGCCCGGCAATACATAAGACTGGCCTTGCGCCAGCGGCAAGCCATCGTCCGTTGCCTTGTACACACCGTGCACGACGTACTCGGCCGCGGCGCGGGTACCCGTCGCGTCGGCCATGATGACGACGTTCTTAAGCTGTTCGCTGTAACTCGTATTCATGCGTTCGAGGAAGCGCGCGAACGTGTCGCGTCCCGTTTCCCGCCCGCTCTGATTGATGTCGTGCGCGACGTGGTCGGTAAGCAAGCCGAGCATGGCGGGCCAGTCGGCCCGATTGAACGCATCGTAATAGCGGCGGATCAGTTCGATCGTTTCGTTCATCGGGGGACTCAGTAGACGATAACGGAGCGGATGGACTTGCCTTCGTGCATCAGGTCGAAGGCCTTGTTGATGTCCTCGAGCCCCATCGTATACGTGATCATGGGATCGATCTTGATTTCGCCGCCCATATAACGCTCGACATAGCCGGGCAACTGGCTGCGGCCCTTCACGCCACCGAATGCCGAACCGCGCCAGACGCGACCGGTCACAAGTTGGAACGGACGGGTGCGGATTTCCTGACCCGCACCGGCGACACCGATGATGATCGATTCGCCCCAGCCCTTGTGGCAGCACTCCAGCGCGGCACGCATGACGTCGACGCTGCCGATGCACTCGAAGGAATAGTCCACGCCGCCATCCGTCAGGTCGACAATCACCTGCTGGATCGGGGTATCCGGATAGTCGCGCGGATTCACGCAATCGGTGGCGCCGAGCATCTTCGCCATCTCGAACTTCGACGGATTGGTATCGACCACGACGATGCGCCCCGCCTTCGCCATCACCGCACCCTGCACCACCGAAAGACCGATACCGCCCAGGCCGAAGACGGCAACGGACGCGCCGGGTTCCACTTTGGCGGTATTCAGCACCGCGCCGATGCCGGTAGTGACGCCGCAGCCGAGCAGGCAGACCTTGTCGAGCGGCGCATTCTTATTGATTTTCGCCAGGGAGATTTCCGGGACAACGGTGTATTCGCTGAACGTACTGGTCCCCATGTAGTGCAGCAGCGGCTTGCCGCCCAGCGAAAAGCGCGAGGTGCCGTCGGGCATCAGGCCCTTGCCCTGGGTCACGCGGATCTTCTGGCAGAGGTTGGTCTTGCCGGAGAGGCAGAATTTGCACTCGCCACATTCGGGCGTATAGAGAGGAATGACGTGGTCGCCCGGCTTCAGCGTCGTGACGCCCTCGCCCACCTCTTCGACCACGCCACCGCCCTCGTGCCCGAGGACGACCGGAAACATGCCTTCCGGATCGTCGCCGGAGAGCGTGAAGGCATCCGTATGGCAGACACCGGTAGCCACGATGCGAACCAGCACCTCTCCCGCCCTCGGGCCGGCGACGTCGATTTCCTCGATGGAGAGGGGCTTTCCAGCTTCCCAGGCAACGGCGGCGCGAGATTTCATCGGTGGCTATCCTTTTACAATGATCGGTCGAAGGCCCTGCTGACACTGGCCGAATCGTGAATTCTAGCCATCCTGGAGCAGGACGATTAGTCGTCCCCCGGGTGAATCATCTTTACAGGAGAGCAAAGATCGATGCGTGCATGGGATGGGATGGACGCCTTCGTCGAGGTCGTCAGGCTGGGGAGTTTCTCCGCCGCGGCGCGCAGCCTCGGCCTCTCCACCGCTTTTGTCAGCCGTGCGGTACGCGGGCTGGAGCAACGACTGGGAACCCAACTGCTTCATCGCACCACGCGGAAGCTGCGCCTGACCGATGCCGGCAGTCTTTATTACGAACACGCCCGCCATCTGCTGGAAGGCTTCGATACGGCCGAACAGGCCATCGTAGATTTTCAGGAAGGTTTACGCGGTAACTTGCGGATAAGTCTCGCAACCACCTATGGCGAGCGCTATGTCGCACCGCTGGTGAACGAGTTCCTGGGCCTGCACCCGCAGATCGGCGTCGACATGGATTTCTCGAATCGCAATGCCGATCTCATCGAGGAAGGCTATGACCTGGCTATCCGTACAGGGCTGCTCGCCGACTCCAATCTCATCGCGCGCCGCCTTGGCGAACGCCGCCTGTTCGTCGTCGGCTCCCCCGCCTACCTGGCCGGCATACCGGCCCCCAGCGACCCCGACGGACTGGATCGACACGCTTGCCTCCTCGGTTCCAGCGCCCACTGGATATTCGCCGAGCACGACCAGCCCATGCAGCGCCCCGTCCGCGGGCGTTACCGCGCCACATCGGGCCACGCATTGCTCGATGCCGCCGAACGCGGGCTCGGACTGGCGCAGTTGCCCGACTTCTATGTCGAGGAGCCGCTTCGCGCCGGACGACTGATTTCGGTCCTGGATGCATGGCGTTATGAACATGGAGCGGTTTGGCTTGTCTATCCCCGGAGTCGCCATCTGGCCCCCAAGGTCCGCCAGCTGGCCGACTTCCTCGTCCAGCGCCTTCAGTCTCCTCCGTGGAGGGGGCTCGACTCCGCAGCCAACTGAGGGTACTGTTCGCCGCCGTGAACGAAAGGCTAGTGGAAGGTGCCGATAGGCACCCCCAATGGGTCCGATAGACAATACCCAGTGAACCTTTTACTTACAGTCCTGTCCAAGAATTATCTGTGCCGGACCCTTGTAATTGCTCAGAGAAGACATATAAAAGCGCAAGTGGGACACGAGACCGTACGCCTGCGTAGCCAAAACTGGCAAAACGAAAGAATAACGAATCGATTGTTCACAAAATAGAACAGACTTACCGCTTGCAGGGCATATATCGGCCCGAACACGCGGCGTATCGTCCGCAACACGCCAGAGACCGGAGGCGTGCCGCAGCTTCCTCCAACCGGTCGCCCGAACAACGAGGCTCTGACCATGTCACTTCATAACGATTCCCAGCACGCCACTTCGACCTTCGAAGATTCGAATGGCTACCGTCACTTCAGCGCTGGCAGCAGCGGCGTCGACCTGTTCGAAGGCGAACTCGACGGTTACGACTGGCTGAGCGAAGTCGCCAGCCGCCTGCACGACCACCCGGCGTCGGTCTGATCCGACGCTTGCCGGCTGGGTCGTCCCGGCGCATCTTCGTGTCTTGTCTCCGAGAATGCCGCCATGTCGTCGAACGACCCGCAGGAAAGGCCGGATTCCAAGCTCACCCGCAGCAAACAGGCATGGGCACGCGAGGGTAAATTCCTCACGGGTCGCCACGCGCGACCCGATAGCGAACGCCTTCCGCCCGGACAGCATCTCGTCCAGAACTGGCCCGTGCTCGACCTGGGTGTTCAACCCGACGTTCCACTGAACGTCTGGCACCTCGAAATCGACGGCGCGGTAGAAGAGGAAGCCTGCTGGAACTGGGCTTCGTTCAGTCGCCAACCGCAAACCGATCTGACGTCGGATATCCACTGCGTCACGACCTGGTCCCGTTACGACAATCACTGGCAGGGCGTCGCCACCCGCGACTTCCTCGAGACCGTGCGGCCGCGCGACGAGGCGCGACACGTCGTGCTGCATTCCTACGATGGCTACACGACCAACATCGCCATGGAAGACTTCGCCGCCGAAGGCGCATTACTGGCGCATAGCTGGGAAGGCAAACCTCTCAGCCGCGAACACGGCGGCCCCGTGCGCCTGATCATTCCGCATCTCTATCTGTGGAAAAGCGCGAAGTGGTTGAGGCGCGTCGAATTCCGCGTGGACGACGAGCCGGGATTCTGGGAGGTGCGCGGTTACAACAACCATGCCGATCCGTGGCTGGAAGAACGTTACTCGTAACCGCGCGCGACGCTTTTCGCTTCACTTCACTTCACGACGATCAGCCAGCCCTTACCCGGCGCTATCTCGATCGCGTCGCCCGGCCGCCACTCCCTGCCCGCCTGGAACTTGTCTATCGCGGGCGCGACAAACGCTGCCTTGCTTCCATCGATACCGAGCGCTTTCCAGTCGATCGACAGATGTACCTCGACCGGTGTTTTCGCCCACGACGCGATAGCGATCATCGTCTGTCCATCGCGGACATAACTCGTCGCCAGCACATCGTCGCGACCGGTACGAACCGGCGTGTCGTGCACCCACCAGCCAATCATCTCGGCCTTCTCGATACCGAACGCATCCCAGGCTTTCCACAACGGACGCGGATCGCTGCCATCGGACCAGCCAAGCCGGTTGGTCATGCCGAACACCATGCCGCGCCATGGATTGCCGTCGTGCTGCAGCATCTCGCCCATCAGGCCATAGGGAATACCGGACAGTTCGGTCAGCCAGTAATTGGGCGATGTTCCCTCATAGTCGAATTCCTCGCCGAACCACAGGCGATCGATGTACGGGAACAGCTCCATGTAGAGCAGCGCGCTATTGATATAACCATCGCGAGGGTTGTACTGATTGGCCGAATGCAGGTCGATCAGCGCATGCGGACGGCGCGCGTCCAGCACCTTGCGCACCCGCTTCATCGTCGTGCGGTCGTAAGCGACATCGTCCAGATACAGGCCATCGATGCCGACGTTACGGGCAACCCAGTCCAGCCCTTCGATGTAGTAATTGTGCCAACGGCTCTGGCCCGCGTTGATAACCGCGGCATCGCGGATTTCCGGAACGTACCAGGCGGGAATGTAATCGCCATCCAGATGCTCTTGCAGCCACGAGGCACCGCCGCCCTTGCCTGCGCTGATCACCTCGTGCCCGAGGCTTTCGAGCATCGGCAGCTCGGGAGAACGGTTGGATAGTTCGCGCACGGTGTCGTAGATCTTCACCCGCATGTTGCGCCGATGCGCCTCGTCGACATAAGCGCGCATGGCGTCGGGCGTCAGGAAGGGGTAGTTGATCCACGGATTGATCGGCGTCGCGTGGTGGATGTTCACCACATTGGCTCCCTGCGCCTGGATATCCGCAAGCGGGCCGTATTTATGGAAGAAACGCTCCGCGAAATGAGCTGCCGGATCGATCGTCTTGAACGGCGTGACACGCATGACGATGTCGTAACGCAGCGTCTCGCCCGCCCGCATATGCCGCGGTCCGCTGAACGCGACGACGCGATACGCATCGCTATCCTGCCGCAACCGGATGCCGCCTTTCCCGCCGTTGTCCCAGGAACCCGGCATCACCAGCGGCTTCTGATGATAGAAGTTCGTATTCAGGGGGCGGCTGTAGTGTTCGTCCCGCAGATGCAGTTCGAGACCGGCGTTCACGTCGCCGATCCAGAGACCGTCCTGGTTGTGCTCGACGTTCCACTGCCAGTCGAACTGCTTCGGCACCGCGTCGCCCGTGCGGCCGAGACCCAGCATATAGCGCGCCGCATCGCGCTTGAGCGGCACCTCAAAACGGATATCGCTCAGATCGACGGCCCGTGGCGAGGTCAGGGCTATCTGGTACGAAAGCGTGCCATCCGCTTCCAGCGTCGCATCGACGGTTTGTTGCAAGTCTCCCGCCCGTCCCTCGGTATGCCATTGCAATTTACCGGGGTCACGCTGGGCGAACGCCATTCGGCCGGATGCCTTCATGTCGCGCGCACCGCCCGGACCTTCGACGATCAGCCGCATCGGTGCCGCGAGCAAGGCGCGGGACGTATCGTCCAGACGCGTCATGCGCTCGTCGAAATAACTACCGATGCGTGCCGGCATGCCGCCGGAATCCAGCTCGATGTCGCGGCCGAGAATGGAGAGTTTGTCGTTGCGTCTCGTCACCGGCTTAAGAGGACGCGTCACCGAATCGTCCTGGGCCAGTCGCGAATTCAGCCAGCGCAGACGCGTCAGATTCGCCGGCTCGTCGTCGCCATGGTCTTTCACGGGAGTACCCGTAACGGTCAACGACACCGGCACATCGTATGCGGGAAGCCCCGCGGCACTCACCGCCACAGTTCCGCGATAGACGCCTGCCGGTAGCGCGGCATCGAGATCCGCACCCATCCACAATGCCTGCACCTTGCCTGCCGGCACATCCACGCGGCTGACGAAGGGCTTGCCGGCATAGTCGGTGCCACCGTTGCTGAAGGAGGTCCACGCCGTAGCCGGAATCACGGCACCCGACGGACCGGTCAGGTCGCCGAAGCGCACTGCAACGTCCTGCAAAGGCGCATTCGCGGCCCAGACACCGAGCTGCGCGCTGACGAAACCGGCCGGTGCGCTTTCCATCGTCAACGTGCCGCCAGGCCCGCGCTCGGCCCAGCGCTGCGGGATCGCGTCGAACATGCGGATGACGTGCGACCGGTCTTCGGGAAAGACCTGCATTGCATTCGCCTGCAGACCCGCACGAAGTGTCTGCATGGCGGCCGGGTCGGCCACACGCTCCATGTCCGTATAGGCATCGAAGTCGTCGACCGCCTCATAGCCGACGACACCCGCGTCGGGAATATGCGTGCGCTTCGCCACGGCGGCCTGCCAGGCGGCGTCGACTTCGGCAGGCTTCCGGTACTTCACCGTCGGATAGTTCGATCGCCCGTCCTGATCGTACGGCTGATAGTAGACAGCGTATGTCCCGGCTTTCGCGGCGGCGAAGACCAGCGTGCCGCTTGCCTGCGTTATCTCCTGTCGCCAGACGTGCTCGACGCGTTTGCCGTCCGGGCCGACGACGATCGTCTCGACGTTCTCGGGATGGGCATCGCGGCGGCGCCACGGCAACGTGACGCGAACCGCATCGGCAGCCTTCGCGACAGAGACAAGATAACGATGATTACCGTACACCGCGGCATTCCAGCGCTGCTCCGGAGGGTTGACGTCGCTGCCGGTAGCCATGACGGAAGCAAAAGTCGCCGCCAATCCGATCGCCGCGTTTCGAAAAACTGACTGCATGTTGTTGTCCTGTCGGGGCGCCGCCGGGTGTGCGGCGCCGGTTCTACGTTGGGCATCCGGCGGGACGCCCGTATGAAAGTGTCGCGCAATCGGCGTCGATCCAGGCCGATGCGATGCGTCCGCGATTCCGTCAGCGGAAGGTATACCGAAGAATCAGCGAGGTCGTGCGCGGCGCCTGCCAGGACGGCGAGCCGTAGGCCGGATTGTGGACGGAGTCGCCCTGCGCGGTGAAAACACCTTCGTCGTAGGTTTGTTCACGGTTGACGATGCCCTGCCGGTTCGTCACGTTCTGCATCTGGACATCGACACTGAGCGCGTTCTCTTTATCGATCTGCCAGTCGTAGCCGACCGAAAGATTCAGCGCCCAGAAGAACGGCAACCGTTTCGCATGCCCCAGCGGCGATAGCTTGCTGTCGCAGAAGTGACTCGACGGACCGTACTGGTAGGCCGGATCGCTCTGATCGGGATAGGTGCCGAAGCAATTCAGCGGCGAGCCGGTATGCATGTTGAGGATACCGCCGACGCGTACGCCACCGGGGAAATAGTAGATGCCCGACGCTGTCACGGCGTTCCGGATATCGCCGGTCAAATTGCCCGTGCCGCCGACCATCAGGCCCGGATAGTCGAACAGCACCTGCTCGCCCGCCGCGCCGTTTACCCGGTGACCCAGGTCGATGTAGCCATCCGTATTGCCGTACAGATGAGCCCAGGTGTAGCTCAGATCGAGGAAGTACGGCGCATCGGGGGTGGACGCATGGGTCAGTTCCAGCGTCATGTGGTAATAACGGCGCTTCGCCGCCGGCATGCCGAATTCGCTGCCGGGAATGGTCAGCGACTCCGTGTTGCCATCGCCCCTGAAATCGCGCTTCAGCTGAACGTCGCTGCCCGGATTGAGCAGGAAACACGCATTTTTCTCGGTGTAATCCGGATAACCATGGCTGCGTGCATACGCATTGATGCTGTCCAGGTAACAGGTGTCGTCGATCGTCTTCTTCAGGTTCGTGTATCCGATCTCGGCCTGGGCGGCCCACGCGCTGCCCAGCTGCTTCTGGACGTAGACCTGGAACTCGTACTGGTAAGGAGCCGTGATGTTCGACGTACTGATCTGTTCGGGCGTGGGGGCCAGTCCGTTGAACAGATAATTCGTGTCGCCGATCTGCGTGAGTCCCGTGGGCGCCTTGGTGACCGGGTCCATCCCGGTATAGGTGTAGTACTTCGTATAACGGGTCACTGCGGTCGCGGCGCCGTTATTCACTGTCGACGGAATGGGAATCGTGTATTTGCCCGCGTTCGCGCCGACCTTCAGCGAGCTGTCGCCTTCCACGTCCCAAGCGATGCCGAGGCGCGGCGACGTCAGCGGCAACCGGAGGAAGTTATTGCCGTTGACGTCTTTGTTGATGAAGACGTCGAACCGGGCGCCGCCGTACAGGACGACGTTGTCGCTGACCTGCCAGTTGTCGTCGATATAAGCGGCTTTGTTGACCGTATAGAACGATCCGCCATTGCTGTTGTAGTACTGGGATACGTAACGCCCGTCCGCCGGAGACGGCGACCCGTTGTCCAGGATGACTCCCGGCTGATTGTAGTACGTGTAGTACCCGCCTTCCGTGGTTTCCATGCGCTGGTTGATGAAGTGCTTGTAATGCTCCGCGCCCGCCGTGATCCGGTGATCGCCAAGCTGCCAGGTAAAGTCGCCCTTGAATCCGCGGCGCCAGTACTCGAACGGCAGGAGCTGACCGGTCGCATTGCCGGCACCGATGTTGCGATTGATCTTGGTGACGGGATCCTGCTCCTGCACGTAGGGCAGGCCGCTTCCCGAACTGGACGTCGGCTGCAGCTGGCTCTGGCTGAGATAGCCGCCCATCAGGCGAAAACTGAGATCGTCGGTCAGCTGCGCGTGGTAATTGCCGATCAGGAACTGGTTCTTGGTCTGTACCGCCGCCCATCCGTAATAACTTCCACGCGATGCCGGCTCGTAATCCGAATCGAGCGTGTACTGGTTATCGAACTGGTTCGTCCAGTCGCGATAGCCGACGACGTTGACCGATTGATTGCTGGTGATGTTCCAGGTGAGATTCACCAGCGCGTTCTTGTCGCGCGTGCTGCGGTCGGTCTCGAGATTCTGTTTATAGCTCGTCGCCGTCGACGCGGGACTATTGCCCAGCATCACGAAATAAAAGACCTTGTCGCGCACTGCCGCGCCGGATGCCCACAGGTACTGATCCGTCACCTGCCCGCCGTGATGGTTGGCCCGGTTGAACTTGTAGTAGTCGCCGTCGCGGGTCAGCGAGTCGTGATCGCGCGGGTTGAGCAACCGCGACGTCGGAGGCTCGAAGTACAGCGAATAGCCCGCCTTGAAATCGTTCGTACCCTGACGCACCGTGGCGGCGGTGATGCCGCCCGTGGTGCTCGTCCAGGACGTACCGAAGTTGCCCGTGATCACCTGCGTCGAGCTGATCGCCTCCGGCGGAAGACGCGAAGCGCCCAGTCCGCTGAAATCGTAAGTCGTATCGAATTCGTTGTAGTAGTAACGATTCTCGCCGGGGCTGGCGCCACCCATCTGCACGAGATTTGTGGTCTGGTCGTCGTAGCGCACGCTGGATTTGAGCAGGGCAATACTTTCCATGCTGCGGCCGGTGGGCAGCTGGTTGACCAGCTTCATGCTGTAGTTGGTGGCCAGTTCCGGCGTGCTGACGTCGATCGGATTGACTGTCGTCGTGACCATCGAGCTTACGTTCACCGCGTCGAGCGTTCGCGCATCGGCAGCGCCGGGCGGCGCCCCGGCCGTTGTTTCCACGGCGGATACGGCGGTCAGGCTATTGGCGACGACGTTGACCGTGCGGCTGCCGACGGCCTGGCCACCGTGCACGATAGTGACTTCATACGTACCGGGATTGAGGCCGGACATTGCGTACTTGCCGTCCTTGTCCGCGACGAGATCGCGCCGGAATCCGGTACTCGCATTGCTGACCTGTACGGTCACGCCGCCGGTTTCGCGGCCATACAGGCCACCGGTGATGGACTGCGCTTGCGCACTGTTCGCCAGAGCGATGGCCAACGCCATGGCAAGAAGACATCGACGCCCGGTACTGGCGACCGGACGGTTCCAGACAGATTTACCCTCGACAGACATGCCCTGCTCCCCGTTGCTGTTTAACGCACCGTGCCGGCCTCTCCCCGGCCCGCACAGGCGTGTGGTCCCACCGCTGAGTTCCGATCAGTCCGGTGGGATGGAATGCTCCGAAGCGACGCGTTCGACCCGCACGCGCGCATGCCAGTGCGCAATGTCGTCGGCGCTGGCGTAACCCGTTTCGTCGTTCATGGCATTGGCGGCACCGCAGGCCGCGCCCAGTTGCAGGACATCGCGCAGCGCCATGCCACGCACGAGGCCGACCGCAAGACCGGCCATCAGGCAATCGCCCGAGCCGACAGCGTTGACCGCACGCCGACCCAGCGCGGCGCGCGCATGCCAGGCACCGGATGCATCGATGCCGATCACGCCCAGTTCGCCCAGCGAGACCACGGGCATCGTCACACCCGACCGCAGCAACGACGCCGCGGCGCGCACGCCATCGGCCACGGTCGACAGCGCTACGCCCGACAGGGCAGCCGCTTCATCGCGATTGGGTTTGACCAGAAATGGCCGCACGGCGACGGCATGCGCCAGCGCCTGCCCGCTCGTGTCGACAAGGCAGCGCTTACCGGCCGAGCCAATATGCAACGCGAGTTCCGCATAGGTATGCGCGTCGAAACCGCGCGGCAGGCTTCCGGACAGCACGACGGTGTCACTATCGGTCAGCGCCGTGAGAAGCGCCTGAATCAACGCGCTGCGCTGTGCTTTCGGCACCTCGTTCCCACCGTCGAGAATTTCGGTGATATGACCGTTTGCGTCGCGGATACTGAGGCACGAGCGCAGATCGCCCTCGATCTCGACCGCATGGAACAACACGCCGCGTTCGCTCATGAGACGCGTAGCTTCGTTGCGTGTAGCCGCATCGATCAGGCCGACCAGTTGCACACGCTCGCCGAGCGCGGCCACCGTCTGTGCCACATGCACGCCCTTGCCACCCAGAAAGGTTCTGACTTCGCTTGCGCGATTGACTTCGCCGACAACCAACCGATCCAGCGTGATGAGCCGGTCGATCGCGGTGTTGAAGCCAGCGACCGCGATCACGCGGCCCTGTCCAGCAGGTGCGCTACCTCGGCGACATCCGGCTGCGCCGGCGTGCCGCCGACACCACGGGTCGACAGACTTCCGCAAGCGTTGCCCCAACGCAGGCACTGCGCCGGGGGCAATCCGCGCAGGTACGCGTGCAGGAATCCCGCGACGAACGAATCGCCCGCACCGGTCGTATCGACGACCGGAACGGTATAGGCGGGCTCGGCGAGCAGACCGCCGCCAAGCCAGGTGGCGGCACCATCGGCACCGCGCTTCACGACGACCGCGGCCCGTCGTCCGGAAAGGGATGCCAGCGCACCGGATACATCGTCGCTGCCGGTAATCGCAAGCAGCTCCCGCTCGTTCGGCAGAAAGACGTCGACCGTATCGAGCAGCGCGGCGATGCCGTCATCCCAGCGCTGCTCGGGATCGAAACCGGGGTCGAGGGAAATCGTCAGACCGGCGGTTCGTGCGCGCTCGAAGAGCTCCGGGCATCCCGGGCGCAGACCGCGCTGCAGGTAGTACGACGAAACATGCAGATGGTCGGCGCCGCGCAGCAGCGCGTCGTCGATATCCCCGGCCTTCAACGACCCGATGCCGCCGACAAACGTCACCAGCGCGCGGTCGCCTCCCGTGGACAACGAAGCTGTCACGCCCGTGGCCATGCTGGCGTCGCGTCTTACCGCCGACACATCGATGCCGCGCGAGCGCATGGCATCGATACAGAAATCTCCCAGCGGATCGCCGCCCGCGACACCGGCGAAAATCACCGGGTTGCCGAGCCGTGCCAACCCCATTGCGCAGATCATCGAGGAGCTGCCCGGCGTCTGTTCGAAACCGCCGCTGAGTACTTCGTTACCCGGCGCAGGAAAAGCCGTCAGATCGCGAAACACGAAGTCGACGTTGATTTCGCCCGCGACGAGGATGCGTTTCATGGCGCGTCCTCGCCATGCATGACGAACTCGCCCACGACACGGGTGAGAACGCCCTGCGACGGCGTATCGGGAGCGAATCCCAGCGCGAGGCAGCGGAAGAAAGCGAGCAGCTGACCGACGACCACGGCGGGAAGCAGCGCCAGCGTATCGCCAACGTCGCGCAACGTCGGCAGTTCGATGGCCACATCGTCGCTGTCGCCGGCCATGGCGGGCACATCGGCACCCACCACGATGCGCGCCATGCCCAGACCTTTCGCGGCAAGCTCGGCGAGCAGATCGGTCTCGTAAGCCCGCACGACGGGATCACCGGACAGGAACGCGACAATCAGCGTATGCGCATCGACACTCGCCATCGGTCCGTGGCGCAGGCCAAGGAAGCTTTCCGCCATGGTGGTGACGCGACCGCCCGTCATCTCCAGCATCTTCAGCGCGCACTCGCGCGCCGCACCGACACCGCCGCCACTTCCGAGATACAGAACGCGACGCACATCGCCGCGGGCAAGACGGGCGATATCGTCGGCGTGTTCGCCGAAGACCGTTTCGGCAGCGCTTGCGATCGACTCGACGGCGTCCGCGCCAATCGTCGCGTCCGCAAGCAACGCCCCGGCCAGCATCAGATTGGTGAAGCTGCTGGTCATCACCAGACTGCGATCGTTGGTGCGTTCGGCCAGAACGACCGCCGCGACACGCTCGTCGTCGCGATAGCGCGTGACCAGCTGCCCCTGCGCATTGCAGGTAAGCACGACGTGCCGGACGTCGGGCCGGTGTGTCAGAAGACGACTGACCGCGCCACAGCTTTCCGGGCTGTCGCCGGAACGCGCGATGGAAACCAGGACGCCCTTATCCGCCGGCAGCACCTCGCGCCAATGGGTAAGCAAGGTGCCCGCCGGGATGGCCAGCGTCGGAACCCCCGTACTCCGCTGCAACGCCGGCGCGATCGCTTCCCCCGCGTAGACCGAGCTACCCGAGCCGGTGAGCACGATGCTGCCGGCGCCGCCTTGCAGCGCTTCGCCGAGCACGTCGCTTCCGGCAAGGGCTCTGGCGGTTTCCCGCCATGTCGAGGGCTGCTGGAGGATCTCGGCAAGAGTATGGGCGTAGCCCGCCGTCCACTGGGCTTCCAGGGGTGCGGCCGACAGCGCGTCGAGTTCCGTTTGTGCTGCATTTTGTTTGACAGGCATGCGTATTTGCTTAAATATGCTATCGAACGAAAGTATTCGAAGCTTCAAACAAGGGTATTCGAAATGAAACGAAATGCACAACCCCTGGGACACGCGCCATCCCTCCTGAGCGGTCTTTCGCTTTCCCACGGCAAGCGCACCCGCCTGCACCGGATGCTTTACCTGCACGGGCCGGCGAACGGCACGCTGTTGGTACTGCCTCTCGATCAGGGGCTGGAACACGGTCCGACGGACTTTTTCCCGAACCCGCCCGCGCTGGACCCGGACTACCAGTTCCGCCTCGCCGAGGCCGGTGGCTTCTCCGCGATCGCGCTCGGTGTCGGTCTGGCCGAGAAGTACATGGGCGAGTACTGCGGGCGCGTGCCGCTGATCCTCAAGCTCAACGGCAAGACCAATATTCCCGACGACGGCGACGCGACTTCGCCGCTGTTCGCGTCCGTCGAAGACGCCGTGCGCCTCGGGGCCGACGCTGCCGGTTACACGTTCTACGTCGGCTCGCCGCGCCAGCACGACGAACTGCGCCAGTTCGAAAAAGTGCGCCAGGACTGCGAACGCTTTGGCATGCCGCTGGTCGTGTGGTCCTACCCGCGCGGCGCGGGCATCGACGCCAAGGGCGGCAAGAACACATTGTTCGCGCAGGACTATGCCGCGCGCGTCGCACTGGAACTGGGCGCCGATCTGGTCAAACTGCACGAGCCGGACGACAGCGTCGCCGGCGTACCCGCCCCGTACCATTCGCTGAAAGAAGATGCCGCGACGCGTAGCGCACGGGTGGTTCGTTCGGCGGGTCGCACCATGGTGCTGTTCTCGGGCGGCGTAAAGGACGACGACGACGCGGCGGTGCTGCGCAAGGTCGAGTTCTATATGCAGGCTGGCGCCACCGGCGTGATGTTCGGACGAAACATGTGGCTTCGGCCGTTCGATCAGGCCGTCGCGCTCACCCGCGCGGTTCACGAGATCATGGCGCGCTATCCGCGCTGAACGCAGGGCATGCACGAGGCAGGTCGAGGTAAGCCAATGATCCATACGCGCCGGCGCGAACCGCACGCAAAGCCTCCGCGACTGCGCGGATGTCACATGGCCGGATTCTGTTGCGCGCCGCCTCCCGGCGCGCCACGCAGAAACCAGCTCAGTACCGCGCCCGATACGGAAAAAGCGTCATTGCCGCTGAGCGACTTCCGGCCGCGCAGCATGTTGCACCTGCCGGCGACACGCGTGGAACGCCCGCGCTTCCCCGTCATCGACATGCACACGCATCTGACCTGGACGCGCGACGTGCGCAACGGCGTATCGGTCGGCGAAGACATCGACGTGTTCGCCACGCCCGATGTCTTACTTCCGGTCATGGACCGCAAGGGCGTGAAAACCCTGGTCAACCTGACCGGTGGCACCGGAGCGGGACTGGAATCGGCGATAGCGCAGTTCGACCGTGCCGCGCCCGACCGCTTCCTGACATTGACTGAGCCGTCGTTCGGCCTCTTCGCCGAGCCGGACTATCCGCAGCGCCAGGCCGACGCGATCACGCACGCGCATCGTGTCGGTGCGCGTGGACTGAAACTACTGAAAACTTTAGGCCTCTATCTTCGGGAAGGCGTCGACGAAGGCGAACTGGTGACGGTGGACGACGCTCGCTTCGATCCCATGTGGGAAGCCTGCGCGGGATACGACATGCCGGTCTTCCTGCATATATCCGACCCCGAGGCGTTCTTTCTTCCCGCCGACGCGACCAACGAACGCTACGAAGAACTTGCGCAGCATCCCGACTGGTCGTTCTACGGACCGCAGTTCCCGGGCAATGCCGAACTGCTGGCGGCGCGCGATCGCATGATCGCGCGCCATCCACGCACCACCTTCGCGCTGATGCACGTGGGCAACCACGCGGAACATCTTGCCGAAGTGGCGCGCACGCTGGACCGTTTCCCCAACACCATGGTCGACATCAGTGCCCGTATCGGCGAACTCGGCCGCCAGCCCCGTGCGGCGCAGGCGTTCTTCGACCGCTACCAGGACCGGATCATGTTCGGCACGGACGCCGTGCCGGCGCCGTGGGGCAACGAGGTGCCGCAGCAGCTTTTCTGCGACGAGCTTTATGAGATCTACTATCGCTTTCTGGAAACCGACGACGAATACTTCGACTACGCGCCGGCCGACGTACCGCCGCAGGGCCGCTGGTCGATCTACGGACTGAAGCTTTCCGATACGATACTGCGCAAGATCTATCACGATAACGCCGCACGCCTGCTGGGGATCGCCACATGAATCGGACGGCCGGGATAGCCGGGCAAAAATTGCTGGTCGAGGAACGACGCCGGCTGATCGTGGATTTCGTCGAGCAGTACGGTCGCGGCACGGTGGAAGAACTCGCCAGCCGCTTCGGCATCTCCTCGGTGACCATCCGCAACGATCTCGAAGCGCTGTCGCGTACCGGCAGTCTCGTGCGCTCGCATGGCGGCGCTATTCCGGCCTCGGCGCTGTCCGTGGATATTCCGCTCAATATCAAGGAAACCCGCCACCTCGCGCAGAAGCAACGCATCGGCCAGGCGGCGGCGAAACTGATCGGCGACGGCGAGACGATCATCCTGGATTCGGGTACGACGACGGTGGAGATCGCGCGCTGCATCCGGCACATGAAATTCGAGTCGCTGACTGTCGTGACCAACGCGCTCAATATCGCCCTCGAACTGTCCGGCTTGCCGAACGTGCGCGTGATGATGCTGGGTGGCCTGTTGCGCCCGACGTCGTACTCGCTGGTCGGCCCCGACGCGGAACAGGCCTTGTCGCGACTGTCCGCCGACAAGCTATTTCTCGGCGTGGACGGCCTCGACCCGGAGGTCGGCGTCACCACGCCCGATCCGCTCGAAGCGTCCCTCAATGCTCTGATGATCCGTATTTCGCGGGTCACGATTGCCGTGCTGGACGCATCGAAGCTGGGTCAACGCAGTCTGTCGGTCATTGCGCCGCTCGCGCAGATCGACATGGTGATTACCGATAGCAGCGTCGGGGCGGATATGCGCGAGGCGTTGCAGGCGGGTGGGCCGGAGTTGGTGGTGGTCTGACGACGTCGCGAAAACCCTGCGCATCGCACTGGGCGCCTGCGCGACGGTGAAGGGCAGGAGTGACAAAGCACATCGACGCGTGGTAACCAATGCTCCCACCTTATGTCGTCGCCCCTGCGCAGACAGGAGCCCAGGGCGGCGCGCCCGACAGGACGACACCGCCCGGTCACGCTCTCACTCGATTTCGTCGGACCCCTCGTTCACCCCCTCGAACAGGAACGTCGACAGATACCGCTCCCCCGTATCGGGCAACATCGCCAGCAACACAGCCCCCTGCTCCGCCGTCTTCGCGACCTCCAGCGCCGCGGCCAGCGTCGCGCCCGCCGAAATACCCACGAAGATGCCTTCCTTCTGCGCCAGCGCACGCGCCGTATCGCGAGCTGTCACGTCGTCGACCGGAACGATCTTATCGGCGATATCGCGATTGAGCACGGCGGGAACGAAGTCTGGCGTCCAGCCCTGGATCTTGTGCGGCTGCCACTCGGCCCCCGAAAGCAACGCGGCACCGGCCGGCTCGCTGGCGATGATCTTCACCTCGGGACGGGCGACCTTCAACACCTCGCCCACACCGGTCAACGTGCCGCCCGTGCCCCAACCCGTCACGAAGTAATCGAGCCGGCGGCCGGCGAAATCGCGAAGAATTTCCGGCGCCGTCGTATTGCGGTGATAGGCGGGATTGGCCGGATTCTCGAACTGCCGCGCCAGGAACCAGCCGTGCTTTTCCGACAGCTCCAGCGCCTTTTTCACCATGCCCGAGCCACGGGCCGCCGCCGGCGTCAGCACGACCTTGCCGCCATACCCACGGATCAGCTTGCGACGTTCGATCGAGAAGGTTTCGCTCATCACCGCCACGAACGGATAGCCGCGCGCCGCGCACACGGCAGCCAGGGCCACGCCGGTATTGCCCGACGTAGCTTCGACGACGGTCTGTCCGGGTTTCAGCGTGCCGCGCTGTTCGGCATCCAGGATGATCGCCAGCGCCAGCCGGTCCTTGACCGATCCGGCCGGATTGAACGCTTCGACCTTTACATAGATATGAATGCCCTTGGGGGCCAGCCGGTGCAGGCGGACCACGGGCGTATTGCCGATGGTGTCGAGAATGCTGTCGTAGATCATGGCGGGAAACTCCGGACGGCCGTATGGACGGCCCATGATGCACCGCAACGGTGAGGATGACGACCGCTTCGGAGGCTACAATAGGGAATGGCCATTTCTCATCCCTCCCGCAAGTCCCTCCCCATCGAAGTACGCGGTACCGCGAAGCAGCCGCTGGGCATGAGCCCGACGCAGTTCCTGCGCGACTATTGGCAGAAACGCCCGCTACTTATCCGCAATGCTTTCCCCGATTTCGAGCCGCCGATCGAACCAAACGATCTGGCCGGCCTGGCTTGCGAGGAAGCCGCACTGGCCCGGCTGATCTTTCACGACGAAAAGCGCGATCGCTGGACGGTGAAGACGGGACCGTTCGCTGAAGAGGAATTCGGCAAGACCCCGAAAAGCAACTGGACCCTGCTGGTCCAGGACGTCGACAAGTGGGACGCCGACGTGGCCGCGCTGCTGGGCACATTCGACTTCCTGCCGAGCTGGCGCGTCGACGACATCATGGTTTCTTATGCCGAAGACGGCGGCGGCGTGGGCGCCCATGTCGACCAGTACGACGTATTTCTGTTGCAGGGCATCGGGCAGCGTCACTGGGCCATCAGCGACGACCCGGACGCCCCGCTGGATTTCCGTACCGACGTCGAACTGAAACAGCTTCAGGTCTTCGAGCCCACGCACGAATGGCTGCTGGAACCGGGCGACATGCTTTACATCCCGCCGGGCGTCCCCCACGACGGCGTGGCGATCGGCAACTGCATGACACTGTCGGTCGGCATGCGCGCACCGTCGCAGGCCGAACTGACCGGCGATCTGGCCGACTTCCTCGCCGAGCGTATGCCCGAGGAACTGCGCTATACGGACCCGGACCTCAGCCCCGCGAAGCATGCCGGCGAAATCGACGTGGCGGCGATCAACTGCCTCCGCCAGGCGCTGCCCTTCGCTGCGGCGCTGGACCGCGACCTGCTGGCGGACTGGTTCGCCCGGTTCATTACCCGCTACCGCAATGCCCAGAACGCCTCGGCACCGCCGAAGGCGTCGACCCGGGCGGCATTCGACAAGGCGCTGGATGCCGGCGCACGTGTGCTGCGGCATCCCTGGGCCCGCCTCGCATGGGTACGCCAGCGCAAGGGCGCCACGCTATATGTAAGTGGCCACGCCTACCCTTGCTCGTCCGACCTGGCCGAGCGGCTGTGCCGCGAGCGAAGCCTCGACCACGTCGGGGCGGCGGATCGCGAGCTGGTCCTGACCCTGATCAACGATGGCCACCTCGCCATACAGAAGGGTCGCCGTCGGTGAGCCTCGCGGACGATGCCGTGCTGGCGGCCGGGGATCGGGCGAGTCTCGACCTCGCCCACCAGCGGCTTCTGGACCGGACCCGGCATCGTCTGTGTATTTATCTGCCCGTACTCGAGGACGGTGTGCTCGAAAGCGAGGCCGTCCTGACCTCGATACGCCGGATCGCCACCAGCGGTCGACGGGCATCCATCCGCATTCTGACCCATGACGCCGTGCGCGCCCTGCGCGAATCGCACCGGCTGATCCTGCTCGCCCAGCGCCTTCCTTCGGCCATCGCCATCCGGGTGCCGACCGAGGAAGCCGATCTGCGCTACCCGTCCGCCTTCGTCACCGACAACGCCAGTGGCTTTCTGTTCAGGCCACTGGCCTCCCGCTACGAAGCCCGCGGACACCTCGACGCCCTCGGAGAAGCCTCGCGTTTGCAGGGTTATTTCGACGAAGTGTGGGAGCGCTCGGAAGCCGCGTGGGAAATAAGACCACTTGGTATCTAGGAACGAGATAGAAGTTGGCGCGACGCAGCAACGGGGAGCTATAATTAACGGATTCTTTGCCGTCATCCGTGTGCCTCGATGGTCGGCGAGCCATTTCCCCGTGTGTGCCGGTGGTGACGTGAGCGCAAATTTGATCCGCGAGTTTTCCGAATCCTCCCAGCTCGCCGGCGGTAACGCCGACTACGTCGAGCAGATTTACGAGTCCTGGCTGGCAGATGCCGCCTCGGTCCCCACCGAATGGAACTCGTATTTCAAATCGTTCAAGGGCCGCGAGGCCGGCGACGTCCCCCACTCGGATGCCATCGCCCGTATTGAAGCCGCGCAGCGCCAGCGCCGTACGGCGACCGTCGTCGCCGCTCCCGGCAACGACGCATACGCCCAGAAACAGGCCGGCGTGCTGCGCCTGCTCACCGCTTATCGCTCGCGCGGCCATCTCGCCGCCGACCTCGATCCCCTCGGCCTGACCGTTCCTTCGGTCGACGCCCCGGATCTGGGTCTCGCGTTCCATGGCCTCGGCGAAGCGGATTTCGACACCGAATTCGACGCCGGCACCTTCGCCGGTGGCGGTCAGCGCATGAAGCTGCGCGACCTGCTCACCCGCCTGAAAAAGATCTATACCGGCACCGTCGGCGCCGAGTTCATGTATATCAGCGACCACGACCAGCGCCGCTGGATCTACTCGCGCCTCGAGAAAGCCAGCGGCAACCCGGGTCTCGACACGAAAGAAAAGGTCCGCGTCCTCGAAGCGCTGACCGCGGCCGAAGGCCTCGAGCGCTACCTGCATACCAAGTACGTCGGCCAGAAGCGCTTCTCGCTGGAAGGCGGCGACAGCCTGATTCCCATGGTCGACGACATCGTCCGTGCGGGCGGCGACAACGGCGTCAAGGAACTCGTGATCGGCATGGCCCATCGTGGCCGCCTGAACGTACTGGTGAACATCCTCGGCAAGCCGCCGGGCCAGCTGTTCAACGAGTTCGAAGGCAAGTTCGAGCACGTCGACGACGCCATCCACTCGGGCGACGTGAAGTACCACATGGGCTTCTCGGCCGACGTCAAGACGCCCAACGGCGGCGTGCACGTCGCGCTGGCGTTCAATCCGTCGCATCTGGAAATCGTCAATCCGGTGGTCGCGGGCTCGGTGCATGCGCGCCAGTGCCGTCGCGGCGACACCGCGCACGACCAGTCCATCGCCATCCTCATCCACGGCGACGCGGCTTTCGCGGGTCAGGGCGTCGGCATGGAACTGATGCAGATGTCGCAGGCACGCGGTTTCGCCATCGGCGGCACGCTGCACCTCGTCGTCAACAACCAGGTCGGATTCACGACGTCCAAGCGCGACGACGCGCGGTCGACGCTGTACTGCACCGATCTGGCGAAGATGGTCAACGCGCCGGTCTTCCACGTGAACGGCGACGATCCGGAAGCCGTCATCCAGGTCACGCGTCTGGCCTATGAATTCCGCAAGGAATTCAAGAAAGACGTCGTGGTCGACCTCGTCTGCTACCGCCGCCACGGCCATAACGAAGCCGACGAGCCGGCGGCAACGCAGCCGCTGATGTACCAGATCATCCGCAAGCGTCCGACCACCCGCGACCTCTATGCCCAGCGTCTGGTCAAGGAATCGGCCATCGGTGCCGACGACGGCCAGAAGATGCTCGACGATTACCGCGCACGCCTCGAAAAGGGCGAACCGCTGATCGCGATCAATCCGAATCCAACGCGCGACATCCCGGTCGACTGGACGCGCTTCCAGAAGAACAAGCTGTCGATGGTCGTCGACACGGGTGTGCCCCGTGCGGAACTGTCGAAGCTGCTCGACGTCATCCTCGATGTGCCGTCCGACGTCACGCTGCATCCGCGCGTCGCGAAAATCTACGACGACCGTCGCAAGATGGCCGCCGGCGAACTGCCGGGCGACTGGGGCTTCGCCGAGAACCTCGCATACGCCACGCTGCTGAAGGAAGGCAACGACCTGCGTCTGGTCGGCCAGGACTCCGGCCGCGGCACGTTCTTCCATCGCCACGCCGTCCTGCACGACCAGAACACCGACAACACGTACATGCCGCTGTCGAAGGTCCGTCCGGATGCGCGCGTCGAAATCGTCGACTCGCTGCTCAGCGAAGAAGCCGTCATGGCGTTCGAGTACGGCGAATCCACGACCTCGCCCGACCAGCTCAACATCTGGGAAGGCCAGTTCGGCGACTTCGCCAACGGTGCCCAGGTCGTCATCGACCAGTTCATCAGCTCCGGCGAAGCCAAGTGGGATCGCCTCTGCGGTCTGACGCTGTTCCTGCCGCACGGCTACGAAGGCCAGGGTCCCGAGCATTCCTCGGCGCGCCTCGAGCGCTTCCTCCAGTTGTGCGCGGTCGACAACATGCAGGTCTGCGTACCGACCACGCCGGCGCAGGCTTTCCACATGATCCGTCGTCAGCAGGTGCGCCCGGTGCGCAAACCGCTGATCGTCATGACGCCAAAGTCGCTGCTGCGTCACAAGATGGCGGTGTCCTCGCTGGACGAACTGGCCAAGGGCCGGTTCCAGTTGGTCATCCCCGAGCATCGCGAACTGGCCGCCAAGAAGGTCAAGCGCGTCGTGTTCTGTTCGGGCAAGGTCTATTACGACCTGCTCGAGGAAGCGACGAAGCGCGGAATCAACGACGTCGCCATCGTGCGTGTCGAACAGCTGTATCCGTTCCCGCGCGACGAAGTCACGGCCGAACTGGACAAGTACACCTCCTCCAAGGAAGTGATCTGGTGCCAGGAAGAACCGATGAACCAGGGCGCATGGTTCCAGATCCGTCACCACCTGCAGGCCTGCATCGGCGCCAAGCACAGCCTCTCGTACGCGGGACGCGCGCGCTCCGCCGCACCGGCCGCAGGTCATCTCAATTCCCATGTCGCCGAACAGGCGGCGCTCGTCGAGCAGGCGCTCGCGGCGCCCGTCGGCACCGATCACGCAGCGGAGTAAGACAAGCATGTCCATCGAAGTCAAAGTCCCGGTCTTGCCCGAGTCCGTCTCCGACGCTCTTATCGCCACGTGGCACAAGAAAGCCGGCGACGCGGTCAAGCGCGACGAGAACCTCCTCGACCTCGAGACCGATAAGGTCGTGCTCGAAGTACCCTCGCCCGTCGACGGCGTGCTGAAGGAAATCAAGTTCGCCGAAGGCTCCACCGTCACCAGCGCGCAGGTCATCGCGGTGATCGAGGAAGGTGCCGTTGCCGCCGCTCCGGCCGCGGCGGAAGCCAAGCCGGCCGCAGCCGCCGCGCCGAAGGCCGACGCCAAGTCCGCTCCGGCAGGCGTCGACGAACTGTCCCCGGCCGGCCGTCGCGTCGCCACCGAGGAAGGCATCGACCCGTCGAAGGTCGCCGGCACGGGCCGCGATGGCCGCGTGACCAAGGAAGACCTCGTCAATTACGGCAAGACCGGTGGCGCCGCCGCCCCAGCCGCCACCGCTCCGGCCGCCAAGCCGACGCCGGGCTCGCGTCCGGAAGAGCGCGTGCCGATGACACGTATCCGTACGCGCATCGCCGAGCGCCTGATGCAGTCGAAGAACTCGATCGCGATGCTGACCTCGTTCAACGAGGTGAACCTCGCCGAAGTCGTCAAGCTCCGCAAGAGCCTCGGCGAGCAGTTCGAAAAGGCCAACGGCGTGAAGCTCGGCTTCATGAGCTTCTTCGTGAAGGCCGCTACCGAAGCGCTGAAGCGCTACCCGGTGGTGAACGCCTCGGTCGACGGCAGCGACATCATCTATCACGGCTACCAGGACATCTCGATCGCCGTGTCGACCGAAAAGGGTCTGGTGACGCCGGTGCTGCGCGACGTACAGGACATGAGCTTCGCCGATGTCGAGAAGGGCATCATCGGTTACGCCAAGAAGGCCCGTGACGGCAAGCTCGGCCTGGACGATCTCCAGGGTGGCACGTTCACCATCACCAACGGCGGCACCTTCGGTTCGCTGCTCTCCACGCCCATCGTGAACCCGCCGCAGAGCGCCATCCTCGGCATGCACACGATCAAAGAGCGCCCGGTGGTCGAAAACGGCCAGATCGTCGCCGCGCCGATGATGTACATCGCGCTCAGCTACGACCACCGCATCATCGACGGCCGCGACGCCGTGCTGTTCCTGGTGGACATCAAGAACCAGCTGGAAAACCCGCAGCGGATGCTCCTGGGCCTGTAAGGCTCCCGGCAGCCCCGAAACGGGAGTCGACAACGACTCCCGTTTTGGTATCCCGACCCCATATATCCCGGTATTCCCCCATACCGCGCTTCATTCGGAGTGATCATGAGCGACACATTCGACGTCATCGTCATCGGTGCGGGCCCCGCGGGCTACGTGGCAGCGATCCGCGCCGCGCAGCTGGGCCTCAAGACCGCCGTGGTCGACGCCTTTGTCGGCAAGGACGGCAAGCAGGCACTTGGCGGCACCTGCCTCAACATCGGCTGCATTCCGTCCAAGGCGCTGCTGGATTCGTCCAAGCAGTTCCACAACCTGACGCACAACTTCGCGGCGCACGGCATCACCGCCGAGAACCCGAAGATCGACATCCCGACCTTCGTGGGACGCAAGGACAAGATCGTCAAGCAGTTCACCGGCGGTGTCTCGCTGCTGTTCAAGGCGAACAAGGTCACCTCGTTCTTCGGCAAGGGCAAGCTGCTTAAGGCCAAGCCGTCGAGTGCACATGAGGTCGAGATCACCGGTAACGACGGCACGAAGCAGATCATCGCCGCGACCAACGTCATCCTGGCTTCCGGCTCCGTACCCATCGAACTGCCGTTCGCGAAGTTCGACGGCAAGCACATCGTCGACAACGCCGGCGCGCTCGATTTCACCGATGTTCCGAAGCGCCTCGGCGTGATCGGCGCGGGCGTGATCGGTCTCGAACTCGGCAGCGTCTGGAAGCGCCTGGGTTCGGACGTCACCATCATCGAAGCGCTGCCGGAATTCCTGGCGGTCGCCGATGCCGACGTCGCCAAGGCCGCCGCACGCGAGTTCGCCAAGCAGGGCCTGACCATTAAGCTCAACGCCAAGCTCAGCAAGGCCGAGGTCAAGGGCGACGAAGTCCACCTCACGTATAACGACAAGGACGGCGACCATAACCTCGTCGTCGACAAGCTGCTGGTCGCCGTGGGCCGCCGTGCCTACACCGACGGCCTGCTGGCCGCCGATACGGCCGTGAAGATCGACGAGCGCGGCCGCATCGTAGTCGACGAGCATTGCCACACGGGCGTCGACGGGGTCTGGGCGATCGGCGATGCCGTACGCGGCCCGATGCTCGCGCACAAGGGTTCCGAGGAAGGCGTGGCGGTTGCCGAGCTCATCGCCGGCAAGCCGGGGCACGTCAATCTCGACCTCGTTCCCTGGGTCATCTACACCGAGCCGGAAATCTCCTGGGTCGGCAAGACCGAGAAGCAGCTCAAGGACGAAGGCGTGCCGTACAAGACGGGTTCCTTCCCGTTCGCCGCCAACGGCCGTGCCGTCGCGATGAACGAAGGCGTCGGCCTGGTGAAGATCATTGCCCATGCCGAAACGGATCGCATCCTCGGCGTGCACATGGTCGGTCCGGTCGTTTCCGAACTGATCCACGAAGCCGTCGTCGCAATGGAATTCAAGGGCTCGTCGGAAGACCTCGCACGCATCGTCCATGCGCATCCGGCCCTGTCGGAAGTCGTGCACGAGGCCGCACTCGCGGTCGACAAGCGCGCCATCCACAAGAGCAACTGATAGCAGCGTTCGCGATACCGAGCCCGCTCATGCCCTGCATGGGCGGGCTCTTCTTTTTACGGAGTTACCTATGCGCGAGATAAAATCCCTGTGCGTGTACTGCGGTTCGAACAGCGGTACGCATCCCGAGTACGCCGAGAAAGCAGCCGCCTTCGGCAAGCGTCTTGCCGATGAGGGTATTGCGCTCGTGTATGGCGGGGGCAAGGTCGGCCTCATGGGTATCGTCGCCGACTCGGTGCTCGCCGCGGGTGGTCGCGTCATCGGCGTGATTCCCCGGCAACTCGTCGAGAAGGAAGTCGCGCACAAAGGACTTTCCGAGCTGCACGTGGTCGAGACGATGCACCAGCGCAAGACGCGCATGTACGAGCTGTCCCAGGCCTTCGTCGCCCTGCCCGGCGGCTTCGGCACGATGGACGAGATGTTCGAGATGCTCACCTGGGCGCAACTCGGCCTGCATGCTTATCCTTGCGCGTTCCTCGACGTGCGCGGTTTCTATTCGAAGCTGTCCGCCAGCATGGATCACATGGTGGCCGAAGGCTTCGTGCGCGCGGAACAGCGCGACGGCGTGTGGTTCGGCCAGGACATCGATACGCTGTTCGACTGGATGAAACACTACGAGTCGGGCTATACGCCGAAGTGGATCAACGAGAAAACCGTAGAAGCGTGATTGCTTCCTGTTTGCGGGCTGTACCAGCGGGTTGTAGGAGCCCGCTCGCGGGCTCCTACAAGTTTCGCCATGACCCAGCATGAGGATTTGTCCATGACCTCCTTCAACGCCTTCCGCATCCACCAGGACGACACCGGCTACCGCAGCGGGCTCGAAACCATGGACACCGACGCGCTCAGTTCCGGCGAAGTGCTGGTCAAGGTCGAATGGTCGTCGGTAAATTACAAGGATGCACTCGCGGGCACCGGCAAGGGCAAAATCCTCCGGCGCTTTCCGCTCAACGGCGGCATCGACGTCGCGGGTACGGTCGTAGCCTCGACGGCGGCCAGCGTTCGCGAAGGCGACAAGGTCCTGTGCACCGGCAGCGGTTTGTCCGAGACGCGCGACGGCGGCTATGGCGAATACGTCCGGCTGCCGGCCGAATGGACGATTCCCCTGCCCGCCGGCCTCACCGCACGCGAAGCCATGATTCTCGGTACGGCTGGCTTCACGGCCGCCCTGTCGCTGCTGCGCATGCTCGATAACAGGCAGTCGCCCGGGCACGGCCCGATCGCCGTCACGGGCGCCACGGGTGGCGTGGGCATGCTGGCGGTCGATATCTTCACCCGCGCCGGCTTCACCGTGCATGCGATCAGCGGCAAAGCCGATCGTTTCGATACATTGCGCACCGTGGGTGCCGCCGAATGCATCGACCGTCACTCCCTCGGCTTCAGCGGCAAACCGATGGACTCGGCGCGGTTCGGCGGCGCGCTCGACAATGTCGGCGGCGGCATGCTCGCTGGGCTGCTGCCTCTGATCGCGCCTTATGGCAACGTCGCCATCTGCGGTCTGGCGGGAAGTCCGGAGCTGCCGACCACCGTCATGCCCTTCATCATTCGCGGAGTGAGTCTGCTCGGCATCGCTTCGGCGGGAACGTCGCGGGATCTGCGCGACGAGATCTGGCGCAGGCTCGCCAGCGACTGGAAACCTGCGCATCTGGCGACGATATGCACGCGCGAAATCGATCTGCCCACGCTTCCGTCCGTCTTCGATACGATGCTGAAGGGCGAATCGTTCGGTCGCACGGTCGTACGCATCGCCGATTGAGGCACGCAAGTACTTGCCTGTGCACGCATTCGACGCTTAACCATTGATGTACGAGCATGTAACAGTAGAATGACCGTTCGCAGGGGTGCCGCTCCCCGTCGGGACGTCACGTTCCGGGGAATGGCACTGCAGAAGACGTCACCGATCTCGGGTGGCGTCAGAGAATAACTAACGGGTTCACCCCGGGGGAAAGTATGGCGCGTATCCTGATCGTCGACGATTCGCCGTCGCAGCTACTTGGAATCAAGCGCATCGTCGAGAAACTGGGACATGAGGCCGTTACGGCCGAAGACGGCGCCGCAGGTGTCGAAGCGGCAAAACGCGAGCTTCCCGACCTGATCCTGATGGACGTGGTGATGCCGAACTTGAACGGCTTCCAGGCCACCCGCACGATCAGCAAGGAACCCACCACCGCGCACATCCCCATCGTACTGGTCACCACGAAGGATCAGGATACCGACAAGGTCTGGGGGCTCCGTCAGGGAGCCAAAGCGTATGTCGTGAAGCCCATCAAGGAAGAAGAGCTGATTCGTACGCTCAAGGAACTGCTGCCCGCCTGACCGGGGCAGCGACGGGAGCCGGCCATCCGGCCAGGCTCCCGTTCCCGCGTCAACGACGCGGATCGAAGTCGGGAAACGCGTCCTTCAGCTCTTCGAACGCCGCTTTCTCTTCATGCGTGTCGGCCACCGGCACGCGGATTTCCAGCACCACGATCTGATCGCCCGGCTCCGAACCCGGCATACCGCGCCCCTTCAGACGCAGTTTGCGACCCGACTGCGAGCCCGCCGGAATACGCAGGTCGACATGCCCGCCCAACGTCGGCACGGGCACCGAGGCGCCCAGCGCCGCTTCCCAGGGCGAGATCGGCAGCGTATGCAGCACCGTCCGGCCTTCCAGACGGAAGCGTGCGTCGTCGCGGATACCCACTTCCAGCAGCAGATCGCCCGAAGGGCCGCCACCGGAACCGGCATGCCCCTGGCCGGCCAGACGAATCACCTGCCCGGCCTGAATACCCGCGGGAATCTTCACCTCGAGCACGCGCTCGCCGCCGGCCGAATCGTTCAGCACAAGGCGGGTCTTGCCGCCGTGATAAGCGGTATGCAGGTCCGTATCGATACGGGCCTGGATGTCCCGGCCACGACGGGCATGGGACTGCGCCTGTCCACGCGCGCCAGCGGCGCGACCGCCGAACAGGCTTTCGAAGAAATCGCTGAAATCCCCACCGCCCCCGCCACCCCCCATATTGCCGAAATCGAAACCCTGGCCCTGCTGCTGGCCCCAGCCCGGCGGCGGCCGGAACTGCTCGCCGGAACGATAGCCGCCGGCGCGGACCTGATCGTAGGCGCTACGCTTCTCGGGGTCCTTCAGAACCTCGTTCGCCTCGTTGATCGTCTTGAACTTTTCTTCCGCCCCGGCTTCCTTGTTCTTGTCGGGGTGATATTTGCGCGCAAGCTTGCGGTAGGCCGCCTTGATCTCGGCGTCCGTCGCCTCGGGCTTTACCCCCAGCGCATCGTAATAATCCTTGAACTCCACAGGCTCTCCCGGGCTTGTGTCACAACCATGGAAACAGAAATACCCGCGGCGAACTCGCATTCGCCGCGGGTCAGGTCATCCAAGATAAGGCATTCAGCCCGCGGCGTTAATGGAAATCCGACGCGGCGTGGTTTCGGCCCTCTTGGGAATGACGATTTCGAGCACGCCATGCTTGCCCGTGGCGGTGATTCCGTCGGCATCGGCGCTGTCCGGCAGCGCGAAACGACGATGGAACGGGCCATGCGCACGCTCGGCGCGGCTGTACTTGCCGGCATCCGCCTCAGTGGCGACCTTACGCTCGCCCTTGATGGTGAGGACACCCTTGTCCATCTGGATTTCGATATCGGACGGATCGACGCCAGGGATATCGGCCAGGATAAGGAAGCGCTGGGCCTCTTCACGAATGTCGACGCGTGGCACCCACTGGCTGTTCGTCGTGCTCGCCGGTGCCTTCTCCTCCTGTCCGAAGAAGCGATCGAACACCTGGCGAATATCGCCCGGCAGGACCTGAGCGTGGCGCCATGAAGTCGAATGAAGCTGGCTCATCGTATTGTCTCCAAAAGGTTTTCGGTCCCATGACCGTCTGGGAAAGAAGATTGGAGCGGCGTGCCGCGATTCAAGGGCCGCCCTCGCGGGAGACGGAGCCGGTTGTCTTTCCTTCAGTCACATAGCGCGCCTACACTGCCCGCTATCCCTCATCCGAGCATCCCACCATGACGATCCAGACTGGCGACCGTATTCCCGACGCTGTGCTCAATACGTTCGACGACGGCGTGAAGCCGGTTTCGACGAAAGAGCTTTTCGAGGGCCGCAAGGTGGTTCTGTTCGCGGTACCCGGCGCGTTCACGCCCACGTGTTCCAACAAGCATTTGCCCGGCTATGTAAACCACATCGAAGACTTCCGCGCACTTGGCGTCGACGTGCTTTGTTTTTCGGTCAACGATGCATTCGTGATGCACGCGTGGGGCGAATCCCAGGGCGTACCGGCGGATCTGAAGATGCTCGCCGACGGCAATGCCGAATTCACCCGGGCACTTGGCCTCGAGCTCGATGGCAGCGCGCATGGCATGGGCATTCGTGCGAAGCGCTTCGCGCTTTATGCCGAAGATGGCGTAGTGAAGGTATTGCACGTCGAAGCACCGGGCGAATTTCGCGTATCTACCGCCAAGGCGATGCTGGAAGCGATCAACGCCTGATCGCGCCACGTTCCCTGTAGGAGCTCGCTTGCGAGCGAAAGCCAACGGAGCGGGAAAGCCGTGGGTGGCGTTCGCAGCCAGAAGATCGCGCTAGCGCCGCAATGCAGACGCTTCACCGCTCCGTTGGCTTTCGCTCGCAAGCGAGCTCCTACAAAAAAAGAGTGCATAACGAAAGGCCCGGCATTTTCATGCCGGGCCCCTGTTTCGTACGTATAACGCTTGAGAGCGTTTTTATTCCTGAGGCTCGTCGCCCACCGGACCGCTTTCCTGCGGCGGCATGTCGACCGTGCCTTCGTCGCCAGCCACTTCCACGTCGACTTCCTCGTCCGCTTCCAGACGCACGATGCTTACCAGCGTCTCGTCCTTCGGCAGACGGATCAGCGTCACGCCCTGCGTGTTGCGGCCCAGCTGCGATATCTCGGCGACACGCGTCCGTACCAGCGTGCCCTGATCGGAAATCAGCATCACTTCCTGTGTTTCGCTGACCTGCGCCGCGGCGACAAGCTTGCCGTTGCGCTCGGAGCACTGGATGGCCTTGACGCCCTGTGTACCGCGACCCTTCTTCGGGAATTCCTCGAGTACCGTGCGCTTACCGTAACCGCGTGCCGTCGCCGTAAGGATGTCGCCCTCGGCGGCCACGATCAACGAGACCACCTCGGCATCTTCACCCAGACGCATACCGCGCACGCCGGTGGCCGTACGGCCCATCGAACGGACGGTGTCTTCGTCGAAGCGAACCGACTTGCCGTTCGATGCGAACAGCAGCACGTCGCTCTTGCCGTCGGTCAGCGCCACATTGACCAGCGCATCGCCATCGTCGAGGTTGATGGCGATCTTGCCCTTCTGCAGTTGGAACGCGAACTCCGTCAGCGGCGTCTTTTTCACCGTACCGCGGCGCGTCGCGAAGAACACGAAGTTGTCCGCGGTGTACTCGCGTACCGGCAGCACCGCCTGTACCTTCTCGCCCTCGGTCAGCGGCAACAGGTTGACGATGGGCTTGCCACGCGCACCCGGACCGGCTTCGGGCATCTGGTAGACCTTCAGCCAGTACACACGGCCGGTGCTGGTGAACGTGAGCAGCGTGTCGTGCGTATTCACGACCCAAAGCTGTTCGACAACGTCTTCGTCCTTCAGTGCCGATGCCGAACGACCCTTGCCGCCACGCTTCTGCGCGCGATAAAGGCTGGCCGGCTGACGCTTGATGTAACCCGTATGCGACAGCGTGACCACGACGTCTTCCGGCGCGATCAGGTCGAGTACGTTGAGATCTTCCTGCGAATGCTGGATCTCGGTGCGACGCGCATCGCCGTAGTCGGTGCGGATCTGTTCCAGTTCCTCGCGGATCACTTCCAGCAGACGCGAAGGATTCTCCAGGATATCGATCAGGCCGCGAATCGTCTCGAGGATCTGGCGGTATTCGTCGGAAAGACGATCCTGCTCCAGACCGGTGAGGCGATGCAGGCGCATGGCGAGGATTTCGAGCGCCTGCACTTCGGAAAGCTGATAGCCGTCCGGATGCAAACCGTCACGCGGGTCCATCTCTTCCGGACGCGACGATTCCGCGCCCGTAGCCGACAGCAACGCACTGACCAGACCCGGATCCCAGCGACGCTGCGTCATGCGCTCGCGCGCTTCCGCCGGCGATGCCGAGGTCTTGATCAATTCGATCATCTCGTCGATGTTCGCGAGCGCGACGGTCAGACCTTCGAGGATATGCGCACGCGCACGCGCCTTGCGCAGTTCGAAGATCGTGCGACGCGTGACCACTTCGCGACGATGGCGAATGAACGCCGTAAGGATGTCCTTCAGGTTCAGCAGACGCGGCTGGCCGTCGAGCAACGCCACCATGTTGATGCCGAAGGTGACCTGTAACTGGGTCTGCTGGAACAGGTTGTTCAGTACGACATCGCCCATCGAATCGCGACGGATCTCGATGACGACTCGCATACCGTCCTTGTCGGACTCGTCGCGCAGTTCGCTGATGCCTTCGAGCTTCTTTTCCTTCACCAGCTCGGCGATCTTTTCGATCAGGCGAGCCTTGTTCACCTGGTACGGCAGCTCATGGACGATGATCGTCTCGCGGCCGTTCGCTTCGGTTTCGATCTCGGCGCGCGCACGGACCAGGATGCGTCCGCGACCGGTGCGATAGGCTTCGATGATGCCCGATGAGCCGTTGATGATGCCGGCGGTCGGGAAATCCGGACCCGGGATATGGGTCATGAGTTCGTCGACGCCCAGCGTCGGCTCGTCGATGAGCGCGAGCGTGGCGTTGATGACCTCGGTCATATTGTGCGGCGGAATGTTCGTCGCCATGCCGACCGCGATACCGGCCGAGCCGTTGACGAGCAGGTTCGGCACACGGGTGGGCAGCACCAGCGGCTCGTGCTCGCTTTCGTCGTAGTTGGGGCCGAAGTCGACGGTTTCCTTGTCGATATCCGCCATCAGCTCGTGCGTAAGGCGCGCCATGCGCACCTCGGTGTATCGCATCGCGGCGGCGTTATCGCCATCGACCGAACCGAAGTTACCCTGACCGTCGACCAGCATATAGCGCAACGAGAACGGCTGGGCCATACGGACGATGGTGTCGTAAACGGAGGCGTCGCCATGCGGATGGTATTTACCGATGACGTCACCGACGACGCGCGCCGATTTCTTGTATGGCTTGTTCCAGGCGTTGCCGAGCTCGCTCATCGCGAACAACACGCGCCGATGTACCGGCTTCAGACCGTCGCGCACATCGGGTAGTGCGCGTCCCACGATCACGCTCATGGCGTAGTCGAGGTAGCTCTGGCGCATCTCATCTTCGATGTTGACGCGGATGATTTCTTTGGCGAGTTCTGCCATCAATCGGCTTCCCTTAAGTCCATGAATGACCCCCCGGGCCACGCGGATCGCGTGATCTGTCGGACGGGTCCACGCAAGCGTTCGATAGTACCACAAAGACGTCGCAAATGACAGTCTTTAGTACTTTAAAAACAATGAGTTACGCGACAGTTTTGGCGTTCCGGAAAAGCAGCGTCCGGGCGAGGCCGTAATTGGCCGCGGCGCCCGCCAGCGACCCTACCGCGACGGCCACCGCGGGCCACGGTTTCAGGCTGGGAATCAGCTCCAGAACGGCTACGTAAGCGCCGTTATTGAACAGCGCGCCGACCGCCATCAACCCCATCCAGTGCAGCCATTCCGCGCGGGGACTGATGCCGCTGTCGCGCCCTTTGAACGTATGCCGGCTGTTCCACCACCACGTCACCGTGGCGGCGGACAGGAAGGACACGACGCGCGCCGCATAGACGTTCCAGTGAGCCAGGCCGACCAACGACTGCGCGATACCCGCGTCGACGACGAAACCGATCGCGCCGCCGACGGCGAAAAGAACGATCTCGCGACCCAGGCGCATCAGCCGAAGACCGCCTGCATCTGCGATTCGTCCGGGCGCAGGATGACGCCACGCTCGGTGACGATGGCATCGATCAGATCGGCCGGCGTCACGTCGAACACGGGATTCCATGCATCGGCACCGTCGATCACGGTGCGTTTGCCGCCTATCGACAACAGCTCGGTCGCTTCGCGCAGTTCGATCTCGATATCGTCGCCGTTCGCCGTCGCCATATCGACCGTGGTCGACGGTGCCACGACCATGAACTTCACGCCGTGATGGCGCGCGGCGATGGCCAGCTGGTACGTACCGATCTTGTTCGCGGTGTCGCCGTTGGCCGCGATGCGATCGGCACCCACGATGACCCATTTCACTTCGCCATGCTTCATCAGATGCGATGCCGCCGAGTCGGCGACCAGCTTCGCGGGAATGCCGTCGCGAACCAGTTCCCACATCGTCAGGCGCGCTCCCTGCAACCAGGGGCGCGTCTCGCCCGCATAGACCTGCGTGATACGGCCCGCTTCGACACCCGCGCGAATAACACCCAGCGCGGTGCCGTAACCCGCCGTGGCCAGCGACCCGGTGTTGCAGTGGGTAAGCACGTGGGAGCCCGGTTCGATCAGCGCGGCGCCGAGCTCGCCCATAAGGCGATTGGCCGCCAGGTCTTCGTCCTGGATAGCCTGGGCTTCGCGCTCGAGCGCGTCGGCATCGGCACCCGCATCGATGCGCGAACGCATGCGATCCAGCGCCCACATCAGATTCACAGCGGTAGGCCGGGCGGCGCGCAGTGTCGTCAGGACGGGCTCGAGGGGCACACCCGATTTCGCGGCAAGCACCACGCCCCACGCCGCCGCGATACCGATAGCCGGCGCACCGCGCACGGCCAGCACGCGAATAGCGTCGGTAACCTCGTCGGCGGTCCGGCAGTCGAACCAGATTTCTTCGCCCGGAAGGTGACGCTGGTCGAGCAACGCGAGGCGATCGCCGTGCCATTGCACGGCGCGAATGGTGTCATGGGAAGCATTTGCGTTCATTGCGCCATTATCGCACCACTGCAAGCTAAAGCCAGAAAGGCGGACCGCCCAGCCGTGCATATGTAAGAGCCCGCTTGCGGGCTCCTACAAACACCGGCGGGTCAGCGCCTGGCCAGCCACTCATGAATCGCCGGCGGCACCTCGCGCTGCGCGCGGCTGGACACGTAAATACCGATATGGCCGCCCTTGAACGCGATGGCCGTGTAATCGTCGCTGCCGACCAGGTCGCCCAGCGGCTTCGACGCGGCGGGCGGGACAAGGTGATCCTGCTCCGCGAAAATATTGAGTACCGGCTGGTGAATCGCACCGAGATCGACCACACGCTCGCCGATCTTCGCCTCGCCGCTCATGAGGCGGTTTTCCTGAAAGAAGTCTTTCGCGAACTGGCGGAACGCCTCGCCCGCCTGATCGGGCGAGTCGAAAATCCACTTCTCCATCCGCAGGAAGTTTTCCACTTCTTTCGGGTTGTCGAGGATATCGACCAGTCCGACATATTTCTGCTGGTTCAGCCGCACGGGCTTCAGCGTGAGGTATGCCCAATTCATCAGATCGGCTGGCACGTTGCCTACCGTATCGACGAACAGGTCGATGTCCACGCCACGCGTCCAGTGCGAAAGCATGTTGTCCGGCGTATGGAAGTCCACCGGCGTCACCATGGTGACGAGATTGCGCACCTTATCGCCATGCAGCGCGGTATAACAAAGCGAGAACACGCCACCCTGGCAGATGCCGAGCAGGTTGATCGCATCGAGTTCGTGTCGACGTCGCACAACATCGACACAGCGATCCAGATAGCCGTCTATATAATCTTCGAGGGTCAGCCAGCGATCGGCACCGTCGGGATAACCCCAATCGATAAGGTATACGTCCTCGCCCTGCTCCAGCAGATTGCGCACCATGGAACGATCGGCCTGAAGGTCGACCATCCACGGCGTATTCACCAGCGCATAGCAGATCAGGATCGGCACTTTGGCCGCTGGCTTCTTCTCGCCGACAAAGTGCCAGAGTGTCAGCTTGTCTTCGCGATACACCGCCTCGCGCGGCGTCGATCCGAGCTCGATCGGTCCAACGTTGCGCAGGGTTTCCATGCCCGCTTCGAGCTTGCGACGAAACGCTTCCACTTCGTCTCTCGCGCGCTGCGGATCGATATTGAACGGGTTCTGCGTCATCGCGATGTTTTCTTCGTCGTCGCCCGTTTCGTCGTCGACACGGTTTTCTTCGTCGCCGTTTTCGTGGTGGAAGCTGCTTTCTTCGCCGGACCGGCCGTCGCACCGCGCATGGCATTCACTTCGGCGCGCAACGATTCGACCTCGGCCGCAAGACCCGTCATATGCCGAAGCTCGCGACGTACAGCCTGCAAACGTTCGCCGAGACTGTCGACTTCCTTGCGCGTCGGCATACCGAGCTGCACGGCCAGACGCTCGACCTGATGCTGCTGCAATACGCGAAGGCGCATCTGCGCATTCACCACCGAGGCATAGACCTCGCGGAATTCGTCCGAAAGGGCCGCCTCGCCATAGGCCTGCTCGGCAAGATTGACCCAACGATCATAGAGGGCACGCAGCGATTCCGGATCAGTCGGCGTACCGACGGCACCCTGCGTCTTCAACGCCTCGACGGCACGATCGTGAACCCGGCCGAGCAACGACTGGTAACGGCTGACATGCTGGGCGTAATCGAGTGCCGCCCGCAGCAGCGCCTGCTGCTCTTCGTGTTGTTCGCGACCGATACCGAGTCCGGGCATGCCCAGCGCCTCGCGCGCCGTGGACAACCACTCCTCGAAACGGCGCGTCATGACCTCAGGCGACTCGCCCGTCAACGGCGCACTGAAGGGAGGAATGCCGCCGATGCCCATGGGCATCGCGCCCATGTCGCCCCCCGCCGCCATCGACTTCAGCCACTCGCCGTAGCCGTCCAACCCACCGAACAGGCGCCCCATGGCTTCACTGCCGGGCAGTTCGGCGCCGGGCCCCTGCTCCATCTGGCGCGACCATGCGTCCCAGCCCTCGCGTACGAAGTGCTGGTACTGGTCGATGAAATCGTGGCCCTTTTCCGGCATCTAACGTATCCACTGCCTGTGCATTGCTTTTGATCCTACACGGCCCCTGCGTTGCAATCACGCAAGACTCCATAAAAACGCGAAGCCCGGCATCTCGCGATGCCGGGCTTCGGGGCTACCGGATGATCGCGAAGGATCAGCTGGCAGCGTTTTCTTCTTCGGTGACGGCCTTCATCGACAGACGGATACGACCCTGCTTGTCGACTTCCAGCACTTTCACCTTGACGATGTCGCCTTCCTTGAGCTTGTCGGAAACCTTCTCGACGCGCTCGCTGGAGATCTGCGACACGTGAACCAGACCGTCCTTGCCCGGCATGATCGTCACGAACGCACCGAAGTCCATCAGCTTGGCGACCTTGCCTTCGTAGATGCGACCCGGCTCGACGTCGGACACGATCTGCTCGATGCGCTTGCGCGCGGCTTCGGCGGCTTCGCGGTTGACCGAGGCGATAACGACGTTGCCGTCGTCCGTGATGTCGATCGTGGTGCCGGTCTCTTCCGTGATCGAACGGATAGTGGCGCCACCCTTACCGATCACTTCGCGGATCTTGTCCGGATGGATCTTGATCGTGAGCAGGCGCGGTGCGAATTCGCTCATTTCCGAGCGGGCTTCGGTGATGCACTTGGCCATTTCGCCGAGGATGTGCAGGCGACCGCGCTTGGCCTGGGCCAGAGCCGTACGCATGATCTCTTCGGTGATGCCGTCGATCTTGATGTCCATCTGCAGCGCGGAAACGCCATCGGCGGTGCCGGCTACCTTGAAGTCCATGTCGCCGAGGTGATCTTCGTCACCGAGGATGTCGGACAGGACGACGAAATCGCTGCCTTCCTTGACCAGACCCATGGCGATACCGGCAACCGGCGACTTCAGCGGAACGCCCGCGTCCATCATGGCCAACGACGAACCGCAGACCGAAGCCATCGACGAGGAACCGTTCGACTCGGTAATTTCCGAGACGACGCGGACGACGTACGGGAATGCTTCGATCGTCGGCTTCACAGCCTGCACGCCGCGCTTGGCGAGACGGCCGTGGCCGATTTCGCGACGCTTCGGGCTACCGACGCGACCGGTTTCACCGACCGAGAACGGGGGGAAGTTGTAATGGAAGAGGAACGTGTCCTTCCACTCGCCTTCCGGCGCGTCGATGATCTGCGAGTCACGCGTGGTACCGAGCGTGGCAACGACCAGCGCCTGCGTTTCGCCGCGGGTGAACAGCGCCGAACCGTGCGTGCGCGGCAGGACGCCGACGCGGACGGTGATCGGACGCACGTCGTCGAGGTTACGACCGTCGATGCGGACCTTGGTGGTCAGCACGCCGTCGCGCAGGGTGCGGTATTCGACTTCGCCGAATGCCGCGCCGATGTCGCCATCGGTCCAGCCATTGGCTTCGGCCTGAGCGGCGATCGCCGTCTTGACCTCGGTCTTCAGCGCGCCGACAACGTCGCGGCGAGCCAGCTTGTCGCGGATCTGGAAGGCTTCGACGAAGCGGTTGCCAACAGCGGCCTTGACCGCGTCGTACAACGCCGTCTTGGCGACAGGAGCTTCCCACTTGAAGGTCTTCTGGCCAGCTTCGGCGACGAAAGCGTTGATCGTGTCGATCGCGGCCTGCATCTGCTGGTGACCGAACATCACCGCGCCGAGCATGACATCTTCGCTGAGCAGCTTGGCTTCCGACTCGACCATCAGCACGGCACCGGACGTGCCGGCGACGACGAGGTCGAGGTCGGAGGTCTTAAGCTGCGTGGCGGTCGGGTTCAGGATGTACTGACCACCCGCGTAACCGACGCGGTTCGCGCCGATCGGGCCCTTGAACGGGACGCCGGCCAGAGCCATGGCGGCCGAAGCACCGAGGAGCGCCGGGATGTCGCCGTCGACTTCCGGGTTCAGCGACATGACCGTCGCGATGACCTGGATTTCGTTACGGAACTCTTCCGGGAACAGCGGGCGAAGCGGACGATCGATCAGACGCGAGGTGAGCGTTTCCTTCTCGGTCGGACGGCCTTCGCGCTTGAAGAAGCCACCCGGGATACGACCGGCGGAGTAGAACTTCTCCTGGTAGTCGACCGTGAGCGGGAAGAAGTCCTGGCCCTCGCGCGCCTTCGGCGCTGCGACGACTGTGACCAGGACGACAGTGCCGCCCATGCTGACCATCACGGCACCGGACGCCTGGCGGGCAATTTCGCCCGTCTCCAGCTTGACTTCGTGACTACCGTACTGGAATGACTTGGTTACTTTCGCCACTTTAGATTTCCTCGGTTCTGTTGCTTAGCGGCGCAGGCCGAGGCGTTCGATCACGGTCTGATAACGACCCAGGTCGTTTTTCTTCAGGTACGCAAGAAGCTTCTTACGGGTGTTGACCATCTTAAGCAGACCACGACGTGAATGGTTGTCCTGCTTGTGTTCTGCAAAGTGGGTCTGCAGATGTCCGATGTTGGCAGTCAACAGGGCGACCTGGACTTCCGGGGAGCCGGTGTCATTGGGTACGCGACCGAAGTCTGCGATGATTTTGCCGGTCTGTTCAGCGGTGAGCGCCATGTGTATCGATTCCTTAAAAGCGGATGCGAAGCTTGCGCAACCTCATCGTATAGCTGAAGTTGCGCAAGCTTCGCTTTAGAGTGAAAAGCAGGTAACGAGCGCACTATTGTAGCTGTGTGACAGCCGCGACAACAAGCCCGGTAAGACAGGAGGTTACGTCCGCTCAATCGGCCGGGAGATTGAATCCCCTCAGCACCCTGAGCACGCCCTCGTCGGAGACCTCGGCCAGGGCCATCAATCGTCCGTCCGCCCCCCAGGCGGTGCAGCGTCCGCGCAACGTCGTCCCCTTCAGAGGGATGGGTTGCCCGAACCCCATGACACGGGTCTGTTCGGCGTCCATATCCACCCGGGGAATATGGTCCAGACCGGCGGAAACCGGCAGCACGAAGGCCTCGGGCGCGTCGGAAGACTGTTCCGCCAGGGTCGACAGCTGTTCCAGCGTGACCATCTCGGGCTTCATGAACGGCTCGACCCACAGCCGGCGAAGCCCCGTCAGATGGGCACCGCACCCCAGGTGCTCGCCCAGATCGACCGCAAGGCTGCGCACGTAGGTGCCGGAACCGCATTCGACGTGAAGACGAACGGTATCGCCATCGCGAGCAATAACTTCCAGGCGGTAAACATCGACTTCGCGCGCCGGGACATCCACTTCCTCGCCGCGCCGGGCAAGCACGTAAAGCGGCACGCCGTCCTTCTTGATCGCCGAGTAAGCGGGCGGAACCTGAACGATGTGCCCACGAAGAAGGGCCAGCGCCGCTTCCAGCGTCGTGTCGTCCATAGCGGGCACGGGTCGGGTCTGGACGATCTCGCCTTCCAGGTCGGCCGTGGTCGTCGTGATACCCAGACGCACCTCGGCCTCGTAGGCCTTGCGGGAGCCGAGCAGCCAGCCGGCGATCTTGGTCGCCTCGCCGAAGCAAAGCGGCAGAAGACCGGTGGCGAGCGGATCGAGGCTGCCGGTATGGCCACCCTTGGCCGCGCCCACCAGACGCCTTGCCGCCTGCAACGCCTGATTCGAACTCAGACCCAGCGGCTTATCGAGCAGCACAATGCCGTGGATGTCGCGAAATGTTCGACGGGACATGGATACCTGAAAGAACGTGGTGCCGGGCACGACACTCATGGGTGCCAACCGCGGCGTTCTGTGGGAGCACGCCTGCGCGCGATTCCTGCGGAGCAATAACTCATTTAGAACCGATGGACGGTCGGTACAGGGCGTGCAACGGCCGATCGTTCGCGCCCGGTACTCAGGGATCGCGCGCAGGCGCGCTCCCACAGAGGCGAACGACCCGGCGTCCCTTACTGTTCTTCGTCGTCCTGCTTGATGACCGGACCGCCCTCGCGCAGCAAGGACTCGATCCGTTCGCCCTTGTCGACCGAATCGTCGTACTTGAAGCGAAGTTCGGGCACGCGGCGCATCCGCATCATCTTCGACAGCGCGTGGCGGAATTCCGGACCAAGCAGCTTCAGGCCCTTTACGGCCTCGGCGGATCGTTCCGGCTGCAGCGCCGTGATCCACACGGTCGCCCAATCCAGCTCACGGGTAACTTCGACGTCGGACACACTGACCGACGGCAGGTGATGGTCGCGCACGGCGGCATGCACCAGGAGACCGATCTCGCGGCGGAGTTCCGCCGAAACGCGATCGGTACGTTTGAAATCGCGGGATGGCATAGAGCCTCCTCAAAAGTGACGCCGCCCCGCGATCGGGGCGGCGTCTGTCGCTGTTACAGCGTGCGGGCGAATTCGATGCGCTCGAAGCACTCGATCTGATCGCCAGCCTTCACGTCGTTGTACTGCTTCACGGCGATACCGCATTCCATACCGTTGCGGACTTCGTCGACAAGCTCCTTGAAGCGGCGCAGCGATTCCAGTTCGCCCTGGAAGACCACGACGTTGTCGCGGAGCACACGGATCGGCTTGCTGCGCTTGACGATGCCTTCGATGACCATGCAACCCGCGACCGCACCGAACTTGGAGCTGCGGAACACTTCGCGGACCTGGGCGACACCGATAATCTCTTCGCGCACTTCCATGCCCAGAAGACCCGACGCCGCCTGCTTCACCTGATCGATGACGTCGTAGATGATCGAGAAGTAGCGTACATCGAGGCCGCTCGTATCGATGACCTTGCGGGCCGAAGCATCCGCACGGACGTTGAAGCCGATGATCAGTGCCTTGGAGGCCGATGCCAGCGTGGCTTCGGACTCGGTGATACCGCCGACGCCGGAGGCGATGACGTTCACCCTGACCAGATCGTTGCCGATCTGGGTCAGCGAGTCGCGCAGCGCTTCCACCGAGCCCTGGACGTCGGCCTTGACCACGATGTTGAGGGTCTGCTGGCCTTCGCCCTGACCCATCTGGGCCATGATGTCTTCGAGACGGTTCGTCTTGCTGACCATGCGCGTTTCGCGACGCTTCTGCTGACGCTCCTGCGCCACCTGGCGAGCCAGACGCTCGTCCTCGACGGCCACGAAGTCGTCACCCGACTCCGGCACACCGGAAAGACCCAGCACCTGCACCGGAATGGACGGGCCGGCTTCGTTGACCTGCTTGCCGGTTTCGTCGATCAGCGCGCGCATGCGGCCGTACTCGATACCGCACACCACGAAGTCGCCCTTCTTGAGGGTGCCCTGCTGCACGAGGACCGTGGCAACCGGACCGCGACCGCGATCGAGGCTGGACTCGATGACCACGCCCGAAGCGCGGCCGTCGGCGACAGCCTTGAGTTCCATGACTTCGGCCTGGACCGAGATCGCGTCGAGCAGTGCGTCGATACCGTCGCCCGTCTTCGCGGACACCGGCACGAACTGCGTGTCGCCACCCCAGTCTTCCGGCACGACTTCAAGCTGCACGAGGCCCTGCTTGACGTTGTCGGGATTGGCGTCGGGCTTGTCCATCTTGTTGACCGCGACGATCAGCGGCACCTTCGCGGCACGCGCATGCTGCACGGCCTCGATGGTCTGCGGCATGACGCCGTCGTCCGCCGCCACCACGAGCACCACGATGTCCGTCGACTGCGCACCGCGGGCGCGCATGGACGTGAACGCCGCATGGCCTGGGGTGTCGAGGAACGTGATGACGCCCTTCGGCGTTTCGACGTGATACGCCCCGATGTGCTGGGTAATGCCGCCGGCTTCGCCCGACGCGACCTTGGCGCGGCGGATGTAGTCGAGCAGCGAGGTCTTGCCGTGATCGACGTGACCCATGATCGTAACGACCGGCGGACGCGTGACCTTCTCGCCCTCGAGCTCGGCGGTCTGGGTCTGCGATGCCAGCGTCGCTTCCGCGTCGTCGGCCGCGGCGCGAACCGCGTTGTGACCCAGCTCTTCCACGACCAGCGCGGCCGTGTCGAAATCGATGACCTGGTTGATCGTGGCCATCACGCCCATCTTGAAGAGCGTCTTGACGACCTCGGCACCCTTCACGGCCATCTTCTGGGCCAGATCGGCGATGACGTTGTTATCGCCCACCACGACATCGCGCACGACAGGAGCCGTGGGACGCGAGAAGCCGTGCGGACCGGCCGACGAGGCGCCGCCACGCGGCGATTCCATACGGCCGCGGACCTTGCCACCGCCACGACGGTTGTTGCTGGAACGACGCGCGCGATCGGCATCGGACAGATGCAGTTCGCCACCGGCGAAACGCTTGCCACCGGATTCGCGATCATTGCGGCCACCGGCGTTGTTGCCGGTACCGCCACCGCCACCACCGCCATGCTTCGGACGCGCGTTGCCGCGGCTGTCGTTGGCGGCAGCGACCGCACCCGGAGCCGGACGCGAGGCAGGAGCCGCCGGACGCGCAGCGGCGGGAGCCGGTGCGGGAACGGGAACGGGAGCCGGCGGCGGCGGAGGGGCCGGAGCCGGTACGGGTTTGGCGATAATCTTTTCGCGCTTGCGCGGCTCGTGAATCGTCGGCAGGATCATGCCGAGCTTGCGCGTATCGAGCTTGCCCGTGGCATGACCCGGGCCGTCGTCCGTGGAGGCAGCGGCGGATACGGGAGCCGGCGCGGCAGGCGTCGGAACAGCGGGCGCGGCCGGAGCCCCGCCTGTGGATTCGGAGGCAGCGGCGGCGGCGCGAGCCTGTGCGGCAGCAGCTTCGGCTTCCGCCTGACGGCGGGCTTCCGCAGCGGCGGCTTCCTGGCGACGTGCCTCTTCCTCCGCTTCGCGGCGGGCCTGTTCGGCCTGGCGCTGTTCGGCTTCTTCGCGGCGTGCGGCTTCCTCGCGCTCGCGCAGTTCCTGCGACTCGGCGAGCTTGCGGGCGGCTTCTTCGCGCTCGGTATCCGGAGCGGCGTCGTCAGCCATGGTGCCGCGCTTCACGTAGGTGCGCTTCGTGCGTACTTCCACGTTCACCGTCTTCGCCGCGCCAGCGCCACGTCCTGTGCCCGAGCTGACTTTCAGCTCGCCCACGGTACGGCGCTTCAGCGTGATCTGGCGCGGACTGGAGTCGTCCGTTTCGGGAGCGGCCTCGCCCTTTCCGTGCGTGCGGCGAAGGAAGCCCAGCAATTTCACCTTTTCGGTGCTGCTGATGACCTGACCTTCGTCGGAAAATTTCATTCCGGCCTCGCCAAGCTGCGAAAGCAGCTTATCGACCGGCATGCCCAGAACCTGGGCGAGTTGTTTGATTGTGACGTCCGACATCTGTTTGTTTCTCCGCCGTTCCCGCGCGTAACCTTACGTGCCGACGATGACCCGTACGGCTGCCTCCATCCGTGGCGGGAAACCTGACGGCTTCCCTCGGGGCGTCCATCCAGGACGCCGCCGCCTACCGCGGTTAGCCGCCCTTCTCCAGCCGGGCGATCATCGGGGCGCGCGCGGCCATGATCAGCTGCGCAGCGCGTTCTTCATTCATGCCATCGATATCGATCATTTCGTCGACCGCGAGGTCGCCGAGGTCATCGAGCGTGACCACGCCGCGTTCCGCCAGAGCGAATGCGGTGGCCTCGTCCATGCCGTCGAGAGCAAGCATCTCTTCGGACGGACGGTGTTCTTCAATCACTTCCTCGGCGGCCAGCGCTTCGGTAAGCAGTGCGTCGCGGGCACGGGCGCGAAGTTCCTCGACGATGTCTTCGTCGAAGCCTTCGACAGCCAGCAGTTCCGCGCTGGGCACGTAAGCAATTTCCTCGACGCTGGAGAAACCTTCCTGCACGAGGATGTTCGCGATTTCCTGGTCGACTTCGAGGCGATCCATGAACAGCTTCAGCGCGGCTTCCTGCTCGGCTTCGCTCTTCGCGGTGACCTGGTCCTGCGTCATCACATTGAGCTGCCAGCCGGTGAGCTTGCTGGCCAGGCGCACGTTCTGGCCGCCGCGGCCGATGGCCTGCGAAAGCTTGTCTTCGGCAACGGCGATGTCCATCGAGTGCTTCTCTTCGTCCATGATGATGGACTGCACTTCGGCGGGCGCCATGGCGTTGATGACGTACTGGGCCTGGTTCTCGTGCCACAGGATGATGTCGACGCGCTCGCCGTTGAGCTCGTTGGACACAGCCTGCACACGCGAACCGCGCATACCGATACACGCACCGATGGGATCGGTACGGCTGTCGTGTGCGACGACGGCGATCTTGGCGCGATCGCCCGGATCGCGCGCGCAACCCTTGATCTCGACGAGACCCTGGCCGACTTCCGGCACTTCGAGCTTAAACAGTTCGATCATGAATTCCGGCGCGCTGCGCGAAACGAACAGCTGCGGACCGCGGATTTCGGATTTCACTTCATACAGGTAACCACGCACGCGGTCGCCGACGCGGGCCGATTCGCGGGGAATCGTCTTGTCGCGCGGAATGAACGCTTCGGCGTTGCTGCCGAGGTCGAGATAGACGTTGCCGCGCTCGACGCGCTTGACGATACCGGTGACCAGTTCGCCGACACGGTCCTGGAATGCATTGACCACCAGCTCGCGCTCCGCTTCGCGGACGCGCTGCACGATGACCTGCTTCGCGGCCTGCGCGGCGATGCGGCCGAACTCGGCGTTGTCGATCTGGGTTTCCATGAAACCGCCGACCTCGGGCTTGCCTTCGAGACCCTTCTCTTCGGCCTCGTCCAGGGCGTCCATCAGACGCACCTGGAAATACGGCGACTCCATCTCGGCGTCGTCCGCGATGATCTCGTAGCTACGGAACGTCTCGTAATCGCCCGTCTTGCGGTCGATCTCGACACGAATCTCCGGATCTTCGTCCGGGTAGCGCTTCTTGGCAGCCGAGGCCAGCGCAGCTTCCAGTGCTTCGAAAATGACTTCGTGCGGCACGCCCTTTTCGTTGGCGACCGCTTCGACTACCAGCAACAGTTCTTTGCTCATTGCCGCTACTCCGGGGGCGCTCACTGCGCCCTTTCGTTTCATTGTTTTGGTTTCTTTTCGCCGCCACGCTTGGGTTGCGGGGCATAGCCCAGCGCCACCCAGTCGGGCACCACACGGGCGCTTTCGACGTCCGCATGTTCGAATTCGAATCGACCCACCTCACCGTCGAGAACGATCTTCTCGCCGGCGACCTCGACGACGTTGCCCTTAAGGCGACGACGTCCCTCGACCGGTGCCTTGAGCAGCACCTTGACCACCTGGCCGCTCACACGTGCGAACTGCTCCGCGGTGAACAGCGGGCGATCGATACCGGGAGAGGATACTTCCAGTACATAGTTGCCGGGGATCGGATCTTCAACGTCCAGCATGGCGGACAGCTCGCGGCTAGCCGCCTCGCAGTCCTCCACGGTGACTTCGCGCCCTTCGACATTCAGGTACACGCGCAGCGTGTTCTGACCCTCGGACGGGCCATATTCCAGACCAAGAACTTCCAGACCGGTATCGGCCAGAATCTCGGAGAATCGTTTTGCGAGTGCTTGGGTATCCACGGTGCCTTTCTTTTCCGGTCGCCAGAAACAAAAAATGGGCTCCAGCGGCCCATTCCCTTTCGTCGCCGATGTATCCCGACACTTTCCCGCCGTGGCCCACCCCGTGCCGTGACGGCAGTCGGAAGAAATACCACGTGACGCATCCTTGCGCCCAACAAAAAAGCCTCACGAGGAGGCTTTCTTGTGAAAGAAAGATCTGGGTAACGGACTTGCCCGGTGACACTGGGCGAAGCGAGTTTCCGTTACAGAAGATTCGCTGATTATAGCGACGAATATGCTGCTAACGCAAGGCTACGGAGCGCTAAACGACTGTTCACAAAGCCTGCACGAACTTGCGCAGACGGTCGTCGCGTAGGGCCAGCATATCGAACAGGCCCAGCGCACGCAGCGCCGGCAGCACTTCGCGGATGTCGCGCTCCGCTTCGTTCCGGGCGGCATCGGTGGATACCGGATCGCACCATATCCGGGCATTTCCCAGAAATGCCGCGACGCTGCCCTTGCGGACCACCACGCCGTTCACAGTCGCTTCGTTCGTCTGATCGGGAAGGATGTCTTCGGCTCGCATGAGGCATTTCCTTGAATGGCATGGGGTGAAAAACAACTTAGCAACCCATGATTGGCGTTGTTCCTGTATTTTAGCCATTCGATACCGTAGAACCGCCATGTCGACGCCTCTCATCCCCCCTTCTCGCCTCGCCGCCGATAACTCCCCGATCATCGCGGTCGAGCTGGACGAAGCCGCGGTTCGGTCCACGCCCGCGCATCGGCACGAACGCGGCCAGCTGATCGGAGCCCGGAGCGGGCTGCTTTCCATCGGAACGGCGCAGGGTCGGTGGGTCGCGCCGGCCACCCATGCGGTCTGGATACCGCCGGGCGAGCCGCATTCCGTGACGTCGCACGGACCCTTTTCAGGATGGAGCGTCTACGTGGCAGGCCACGCATGCGTCTCGCTACCGGCCGAGCCCACGGCGTTACGCATGTCCGGATTGCTCCGCGAAGCCATTCACCGGGCAGCGGGATGGCCTGGCGACACCCTCGACGGCCCACGACTGCATATAGCCAACGTCATCCTGGATGAAATGCACTCCCTGCCCCGCGAAACCGTCGGCCTGCCCTATCCCCGCGATCCGCGACTGGTGCGGATCGCACAGGCGCTTTCGGACGACCCCGCCAATCCGCGAGGAGTCGAAGCGTGGGCGGCATGGACCGGCATATCGGCGCGATCCCTGATGCGCCGGTTTCCCGTCGAGACGGGATTCACCTTTACAGCCTGGCGCCAGCGCGTGCGCTTGCTGCGGGCTATCGAATGGTTGGCGGACGGCAAGTCCATCACCGTTATTGCGCTCGATCTGGGCTACGAGAACGTCAGCGCGTTCATCGCGATGTTCCGGCGGGTGTTCGGGGTGACCCCGGGTCGCTATCCAGAAAAAACCCGCTCTCCTACAAAAATGGTCACATCCCGATCAGGCGGTGGTACGTACCCAGATCCGCCGTCACACCCAGTTCGGTCATGAAAGCTACCGGGTCGAAACCGACCTCATCGTACGTCCGTCGCATGACCGCCCGGGCTTCGACGAACGCATCCTGGTCCGCCCATTCGACGACGGTCATGACGCCGTACGCCCCCGCGACCTCGGGCTGCGTCAGTACGAGGTTCTGCAGGCAGCCAGGGAGCAGGTCCAGCGCCTGCTGGGTCTGGCGAAGCCGGGCCACGAATCTCCCCAGAGCCTTTTCGGGGACAGTGAAGCGGTCGATGCGGAATACCGACAATGCAGGGCTTACGGACAGGACGGTGGTCATCGGATGGACTCTCGGATTCGCGCCGGCAGCGGCAGCTGCGCAACTTTACGACCTCAAGTTAACTTTAGGTCAAGAGATATTTCATCGCCAGCCGGGACAACTGTTGTCCGACATGGAGGGCGAACTACTATGAGCGCCAGGCTCCGCTCCTTTTCGTCGACAGATACCCTCATGCTGTGCAAAGACTGCAAATCCGGATACAACGCACCTTACGATCGCTTCGAACGTCTTGGCGTGAAAACCGATGGTCCGTCGTTCCTTATGAAATGCAGGCAATGCGGTGCCCTGTGGAACGAAACGCCACGCGCGGCCACGCGAGTGCACAAGGCCGATGCGCAAACGTTGTATCCCGATGCGAGGTTCTAGGACGGTGCAGATCGCGGCATGGATAACGGGCGACGAGGTACGAGCCGACAGTCGTGTCTCCATGCCGTGGTGGAGTTTTACGAAGATCGTGTTGTCCGCGGCGGCATTGGCCCTGGTCGACCAGTCCCGTCTCCGTCTGGACACGCCCCTCGCAGGCAAACCGTTCTCTTTGCGTCACCTGCTTCAACACCGCGCCGGCCTTACCGATTACGGTTATCTGTCGGACTACCACGATGATGTAGCGGCTGGTCGCGCGCCCTGGACCGCCGCCGAAGTGTTGCAACGCAGCCATGCCGACAGGCTGATATTCGAACCCGGCAAAAGCTGGGCGTACTCGAATATCGGTTACCTCTATGTCCGCGCGCTTATCGAGGACACTACGCAGCAATCCCTCGGCCCCGCTCTGAACTCCCTTGTGCTGAAACCGCTCGGCATCGCGGATGCCAGTATGGCGCTGTCGCCCGGGGACCTGGAAGCCACGGCCTGGGGCAACCCGCGCGCATATCACCCGGGATGGGTTTATCACGGACTGATGATCGGCCCCGCAACCAGCGCCGCACTGCTGCTCCAACGGTTGCTCGAAGGCCAGCTACTGTCGTCGCAAAGTCTGGCGGCCATGCTGGACATGCATGAATTCGATGTCCCTCCTTCCTCCCGACCGTGGTCGCGAGTAGGAAGCGGACTAGGCATCATGAGCGGCACGGCTAATGGAAAAGTCTACGTCGGTCATACGGGTGCGGGGCCGGGTAGCACATGCGCGATCTATACGTCGCTGGACGGCGCACAACGGCGCACTGCCGCGACATTCGCGCCGGTCGACGAACCGGGCGAAGTCGAATATCGGGCGCTGACACTCATCGACGGAGCCTGATGGCCTTCCATCGACAGCACGCTTATTTCCCTGCCCCCTTTAGTCCCTGAAGTTGCCGTACCGCATGGCTGTTTTTCGGGTCGAGTTCCAACGACCGCTTGTAGTTGGCAACGGCCAGATCCGTCTTCCCGATGACCTCGTAGCCTTCGGCCAGACTGTCGTACGCATTGCCGCTAGCGGGATACAGCGCTACCGCAAGCTTGAAGACGTCGACGGCCTGCGCTGGCTTGCCGCTGCGTAGCATGCGGTAGGCCCAATTATTGAGAGCGTCTTCGTTCACGCTGAAGCCGGTGTCTTTGCGACGTAGCTCGTCGTAAACCGCTTTCGTCGAGGAAAAATCCTTGCCGCGTAATTCGGAGCGCATGCGTGCAACGCCGTTCAGATGCATGCCTGGAATGTAAAGCGCGGCGATCTCATCGATGAACTCTTCGGGATAGCCACCGGAAAGATTCGTCAGAACCACGACGGCCGTATCGTCTTCGGGATACACGTAGAATGCCGAACGGCCGCCACCGGTACCACCCACGGCAGGATGGTCCGCACGCGGCACGGTAACCCAACCCTGTGCCCATTCCGCAGGGCGTCCGTCGTTGAAGGTGCCCGGCTTCCAGAGTTCGGCGAGGGTCTTGCGACTGACGAAACGTCCGGCTTGCACGGCGATGAGCCATTGCGCCATGTCCGCTGCGGTGCTGTTGATGCCCGCACCCGTGCGTAGCATCGGCGGAAAGGTCTCGTAGACCGTCGTGAGTTCGCCCTGCCCCAACGGGTCCGGGTAGACATAACGATACGACGGCGCCTTGTGCGGGATGACGTCGCGCGAATCGCCGAATCCCGTTTGCGTCATCGATGCCGGCTTGAACTGCCGTTCCTCGAGTACCTGGCGGAAAGGCTTCCCGCTGAGCCTTTCGATCATCTTGCCGAGCAATACGTAGTTGGTCTGGTTATAACTGAAGCGTTCGCCGGGCGCGAAATCCATGGGGCGATGCCGTACCGCCTTCCATGCGTCATCTTCGGTCGTGCCGCGCAACGCGCCTGTTTCGTCATCGATGATGTTCGGCACGCCAGACATATGCGTGGCGAGCTGTCGCACCGTTATCGGACGCCATGCCTCCGGGAGATCCGGCAGATAACGGGACACGGGATCGTCCAGGTTCAGCCGACCAGCCTCGACCAGTTGCATCAGCGCTACGCCAGTGAAAGCTTTCGTGGCGGAGTTGATCGAGAAGACCGTATTGCTGGTAACCGGAACGCTATCGGGCAGATTCGCCGTACCGTAGTTCCGCTGGGTAATGACGCGGCCGTGCTGCACGACAGCCAGTTGCAACCCGGGAATGCGACGGTCGCGCATCTCCTGGCGGACGATGGCGTCCAGCGAGTGGTCGACATCCTGAGCAGCGACGGTCGACACGCCGGAAGTGACGAGGATACAAGCGGCAAGCAAGGAGCGGTGGGCGGCCATAACGGCTACTCGCGGCGAAGATGGTCTCAAGTAAACGACGAGTCGACCTCGCACGAGGAGTGTCTATCGTCACGAATGACTCGTGACCAATGGCGGTGACGACAGGATCATGCCTACAGAAAAAAAACATCGCTTTCCGGTAGCCAGTCCAGCCTGAACCGTCGATGCTTACGCAGCCCGAAGTTGAATGACGCCCAGCGCCGGCTCAGGTGCTCGCGTTGATCTGCAACGCCACAGCTTCGGCGACACGAATACCGTCCACAGCAGCGGAAAGAATGCCGCCGGCATAACCGGCGCCTTCGCCCGCAGGGTACAGACCGCGCGTATTCAGGCTCTGAAAGCGCTCATTGCGTTTGATACGCAGTGGCGACGAGGTGCGCGTTTCCACGCCGGTAAATATGGCATCGTGCATCGCGAAACCCTTGATCTGACGATCGAATGCCGGCAGCGCTTCGCGAATCGCGTGGATGGCGTAGTCCGGTAATGCGCTGGCCAGATCGCCCAACCGAACGCCGGGTTTGTAAGACGGCTGCACACTGCCAAACTCATGCGACGGTCTGTTCGCAAGAAAATCGCCCACCAATTGGGCCGGCGCCTCGTACGTACCTCCACCAAGCTCGAACGCACGCGATTCCCAATGCCGTTGCAGTGCGATGCCGGCAAGCGGGCTGCCGCTGTTGTCGTAAGGCGCGAAATCGGAAGGCTCGATACCGACCACTACGGCCGCATTCGCGTTGCGTTCGTTGCGTGAATACTGGCTCATCCCATTGGTCACCACGCGTCCCGGTTCGGACGTTGCCGCCACCACCGTGCCGCCAGGGCACATGCAAAAGCTATACACGGAGCGACCGTTCTTGCCGTGATGAACCAGCTTGTAATCCGCCGCGCCGAGCAGCGGATGCCCGGCCTGCGGACCAAAGCGCGCCCGGTCGATGATCGACTGCGGATGCTCCACCCGGAAGCCGATCGAGAACGGCTTCGCCTCCATGTACACACCGCGCTCATGCAGCATTTCAAAGGTATCGCGCGCGCTGTGGCCAATCGCCAGCACGACGTGATCGGCACGGAGTTGCTCGCCGCTAGCCAGCGTCACGCCACGCACATGGCGCTCGCCATCCGCATCGGTTTCCACCAGCACGTCGTCGACACGGCTCGTAAAGCGGATCTCGCCACCAAGCGACTCGATCGTCGCACGCATGTTCTCCACCATCGTCACCAGACGGAACGTGCCGATATGCGGCTTGCTGACGTAGAGAATCTCGTCCGGCGCACCGGCTTTCACGAACTCGACAAGCACCTTGCGGCCGTGATGCAACGGATCGGAAATCTGGCTATACAGCTTGCCGTCCGAAAACGTACCCGCTCCGCCTTCGCCGAACTGCACGTTCGACTCCGGATTCAGGTCGCGCTTGCGCCACAGGCCCCAGGTATCCACCGTGCGCTCGCGCACCGCCTTGCCGCGATCGAGGATGATCGGGCGATACCCCATCTGCGCCAGCAGCAGCCCGGCAAACAAGCCACAAGGACCCGTACCAACCACGATCGGGCGATGCTCCAGCGCATCGGGAGCCTGCGCCACAAAGCGGTAGCCCGTATCCGGCGTCGGCTGTACATGCTTGTCCTCGGCGTGGCGTGCCAGCAGGGCCGCTTCGTCCACGACGTCCACATCCAGCGTATAGATCAGCTTGATCGCGCCCTTCTTTCGCGCGTCATAGCCGCGCCGGAACACCGTATAACCGCGCAGCGACGGCGCCCCGATGCCAAGTTTCGCGCAGATCGCCGACCCGATCGCATCATCGGCGTGATCGAGCGGCAGCTGGATATCGGTTAGTCGCAGCATAGGGTCAGGGTATTCAGAGGGTGCGGACGTGGATTTTCGCACGCTCCGCCGGTTGTGAGGGAAATAGCCCCGGAATGCGATGCGCGGCAAATGCCGCGCATCGCGATTTCGCTATCGCTCTACTGTGAATGCAACATCGTAAATCCCAGGATGTGCCTCTCCAAAAGCCGCATTTCGCTGGATAAACCCCCTGGTCTGAAGGTGCTCGAAAACCTGTCGCATCGCCTTCTCGTTTTCAGCCTGCGCATAGTTCACCACACGCGTGCCATCCAGACTTCTGTGAAGACTGGCCGACATCCAGCCAGGCACCGAACGGCAGCTGGTTGCGGCTTCACGTAGCAACTCGATGAGCGATGCCTGCGCCTCCGGCGAGGGCACAACAAACGTATTGATCTGGGTGATGACACCCATTTGCGCTTGGATAATCGGCATAGTCTTTCTCCGATAGCGCTTGGCGATAAGAGCGTCGACCGACACTGAGAACACGCCAAGCCGAGGCGTGAAGTACGCCTCCGACTTGCCGTGGGTTATCGCATAACGCGACAACGGAGCCTCCTCAAGAGGAAGGGGTCGGACTTACCGATTGCCGGCCCAGGTCCTTTTCGACGGACCGAAAATAACATCCCGAAATAGACGTGACAATGCGCCTGGAACAATCGCATGGAACCTGCGACAGGTATTGATCGGACCGCCTTAACGCGAGCGGCCTCACGAATCCTGCTTAAACCAAATCGACATGGCCAGCATCAACTCCCGTGGCCACGATTACGTGCCCGTGGCTGTCTATTCGAAGGGCTCATGATGATTCTGAGAAAGATACTCGCTACTTCCTCCGCTCTCTTGCTGTCGTTTTTTTGCGTTGCCTCAACAAGCATTGCGCGAGATGGGGTTATCGACCCCGTGGTGTCATCGGCGGACCTCGACCGGTTCTGGAAAGCTTACGATGCGGCGGTAAAGCTCGAAGACCCGGTTCAGCAGGAAGCCGTCATTCAAAAGCTCTATATCGACCCTGGCACCCATGCCCTCCATGCTTTCATGCAAGGACGCGGCTATAACGCCCACCTGTACATGGAAGCCATCCGCGCCTATCCGCGCTTCTGGACCACCATCCGGCCGCGGACATTGTTGGCGGGCTCGACCATTGCGACCCTGAAACCGCAGCTCCTCAAACTCCAGACGCTTTACCCTGAGATGAGGCAGGCAAGCATCAACTTCGAGATCGGCACCTTCAAATCTGGCGGCACGACGCAGGACGACATGGTGCTAATCGGCACGGAGCTGGCTATGGGCGACAGTAGTGTCGACGTATCCGAGATGCCCGAGAGAATGCGCGCATGGATAAAACCCTACTTCGACAGCAACCCCTCCGACACCATGGACGTGCTTCTCATCCATGAGTTCGTGCACACACAGCAAAGCGTACGTGGCAAGACGCTGCTTCAAAGGGCTATGCAAGAGGGCGTCGCCGACTTCGTTGCTGAACTGGTGACGGGTCGCAAATCGGGATCGAAGTATGTCGAGTACGGCACGAAACACGATGCGATCATCAAACCCGCGTTTCGTGAAGTCATGAACGGAGATTCTTACGGCCCCTGGCTATATAGCGGAGTAGACAACGAGTACGGCACAGCCGACCTTGGCTACTACATAGGCTCAGAGATTTGTCGCGCTTACTACAAGCGATCCTCCAATAAGCAGGCTGCAATAAAGCACATGATCGAGCTGGAGTTTGCCAATGCGGAATCCGTGAAGGAATTCGTCCGATCGTCACGGTACTTCGACTGAGTGTGAGCCCAATGGAAACTGGCGCGCCGGTGACCGAACCTCACGGACACCGTAATTCCAGATGTGGCCCCGTAAGAGCCGTCTGGATACCGCGCCAATCGACCATAGCTCAAACCCCGCCGCCTGTATGACAACAGGCCGATACTCAGTTCCTAGTCGGCTTTTCGCACGACGATCCGCCTGACTGTCTTACGGGACGAAATGCTCTCGATCTGCTCATCCAGAAGAATCTCTGCCGAAGCCAACGATTTCAGTACCAGAGAAGGATCGAACGCCGCGTAGAGGCGCCCATGCTCGTCTCTTCGGTCCGCGTCCTCCGTCACACGCCAGCTGAGATACAGGATGCCACCGGGGACAAGAAGCGACAGCAGTCTATCGACCGAAGGAGCAATGCTCCCAGGCTCGAGATGCATGATGACCGTCTCGCAGAAAACGTTTGCGAAACTATCGTCAGGCACGGCCAGAAGCTCAGGCAGCGCCGCATGTTCGAAGCGCAGATGCGGATGCCGATTCCTCGCCTCGACCAGAAGTCCTTCAGAAGCGTCATACCCGCGCGCGGGATAACCCTGGGCATCGAGCCACGCCGTATCGCGACCGCTCCCACACCCGATATCCGCTGTCGGACCGGGAATAAAGAAACGTCGGACCAGAGCATAAATATCGGTGGGCGGCGACTGCGCTTCCCATTCGTCAGCAAAGGCCGCCGCATCGCGGTCGTAGGCGTCAAGCGTAGCTCGATCCATCCTGCTGTCCTTTCCTGAGTGTCGGGCACGTTTCACTAAGAACTACCGTGAACTACGAAACGTCGTCACGAGGGTTCATCCCAAGCAACGACTGTATTTTTTCAATAGTGTTCGGATGATTTATCTCTGGATTGGCCAAGCTAAACAGAATGTCATTGATCACTCTGGACTCGACGTCGGGAACCCTGATGCTCTCATTCATCTCAAGGAACTCTGCCCAGTGTAGAAGGAAGTCGGCGGACAATTGACCATTCACGTAGGCACGAAGTATTGCCTTGAGTGTCGCCAGATCCAAGAAAAGACCGTCAGGATGGCGCGACAGCGCGATCCGCAGATCGGCTGCGGTTTCCGCGCCGCGAATGACGTATGAAGCGCTGTTATTCATCGAAATAACTCGCTATTGAAACGACATGATCTTGTCTATTGCATGGAGCAAACAAGCCAAAGTGAATAACTCGTCACCCCGCGCGAAAGCACCGTCATTTTGCACTCTCCTCCCATCCGCTGCACAGCTGGTGGCCCCATCCGGCACCCTTGCCGTGCCCGGTAGGAGCGCGCGTGAAGTCGGAAGTGCGATGCAGCGATTGCGCGACGTGGGCACGGCGAGGGTGCCGGATGGGGCCTTGCCTCGACGCTTCGATGTATCCGCCAGAGTGAAGAGCTGATCGGGCGCTATCGCGGTAACGGAGTGCACCGTACTGGGTTCCCGCCTGCGCGGGAACGACGGTCTGAAGGTGACTCAGTGCCGGCAAAAAGCGCCCAAAGAAAAAGGCGCAAACCAGAGGTTTGCGCCTTTTAGAAAACTGGTAGCGGGGGCAGGATTCGAACCTGCGACCTTCGGGTTATGAGCCCGACGAGCTGCCAGACTGCTCCACCCCGCATCAGATTCAGCAATTATAGGGATGTGGCTCGATTGTTGCAAGTCGTTTGTTGCGATTGCACGCAACTTTTTTTGCGGAACGTTGACGGCGCAGGCGGGCGAACAAATATCGCTCAGAAAAAGGGCGCCCCAGGCGCCCTTTCTTCTTAACCGAATGCCTTCTGACACCAGGCGAACAACGGTCCCCAAGTGAAGCCAAGGACCAGCAGCGCGAGCGCGTTGATCGACAACACCCAACGCATCGGCAAATCCGACTGTGCACGTACGTCGGTGCCTTCGACCGGCTGGTCGAAGTACATGACCTTCACCACGCGCAGGTAGTAGTACAGACCGATGATCGCGGCGACCGCGCCAACGATGGCGAGCCACAACATGCCCGCACTGATGGCGGCCTGCAGAACAAGCAACTTACCGAAGAAGCCGAACAGCGGCGGCACGCCGGCCAGCGAGAACATCACCAGCAGCATCAGGAACGCGAACCACGGCGAACGCTGATTGAGGCCCTTCAGGTCGTCGATCTCTTCGCATTCGAAGCCCGAGCGGGCCAGCACCAGAATCACACCGAACGCCGCGGCGCTGGTGAGTGCGTAGCTGATCGCATAGAACATCGACGCCGAATAGCCTTCCGGCGTAGCGTTGACCAGACCGATCAGCAAGTAACCCATGTGCGAAATCGTGGAGTACGCCAGCAGACGCTTCAGGTTCGTCTGCACGATCGCGACGAGATTACCGATAGCCAGCGACAGCACCGCCAGCACCGCGATCATGATCTGCCACTGGTGTACCAGCACGTCGCTACCGCCGACGGCACCGGCGCTACCCATGCCCGTGGCGAGCAGGCGGTAAGCCATACCGAATGCCGCCAGCTTCTGGGCCGAACCGATGAAGATCGTCACCGCGGTCGGCGCGCCCTGATAGACGTCCGGAATCCACATGTGGAACGGTGCCGCGCCCAGCTTGAAGCCGATGCCCACGATCATGAAGATCAGACCGAAGGTCAGCAGCTGCGGCCATTCCGTGCCGGCAACCGCGGCATGGATAGCGGCGAGGTCGAGGCTGTGCGTCGCACCGTAGACCATCGACATACCGTACAGCAGCGAACCGGAAGCCAGCGCGCCGAGGACGAAGTACTTGATGGCCGCTTCGGACGACAGACCCGAATCGCGGTTAAGCGCGACCAGCGCATACGAAGACAGCGTCAGCAGTTCGAGACCGAGATAAACCGTGACGAGGCTACCGGCGGACACCAGGAACATGATGCCCACGGAAGCGAAGATCGTCAGCGTATAGAACTCGCCCATCGGAATGGAACGGTCACGCAGGTAAGGACGCGCGTAGACGAAGATGACCGCGGTGACCAGCAGCGAGAACACCTTCAGTATTTCGGCGACGCCATCGCGGACGAACATGCCGCTGAAGGCGGTGACCGTCTGCGCCGGCTGACCGTCGTACACCAGCCACGCCGCAACGACGAGGACGATGATGGAAAGCCAGTGAATCACGCCCTTCTGGGCGGGTTTCAGAAACGCGTCGAGGAGTAGCAGCACGCAGGCCGCCACCACGAGATATATCTCGGGGAGCAGGATCAGGATGTCGTTGACGTTCGGCATGGATACTTCCTGCTCAGACTTTGGTCAGCGCCAGCTGCTCGACGATTCGAGCGACGGACGCGTCCATCAGGTGCACGAGGGGCTGCGGCCAGATGCCGAACAGCAGGACGGCAGCGGCGAAAGCGGACAGCACGAAGATCTCGCGCCCGTTGATATCCTTCATTTCGGCGACGTGCGGATTGGTGATGTCGCCCCAGAGGACACGCTTCACCATCCACAGCGTGTAAGCCGCGCCGATGATCAGCGTGAACGCGGCGAACAGCGCGATCCACGGGTTGGCGCTGAAGGCGGCCAGGATAACCATGAACTCGCCGACGAAACCGCTGGTACCCGGCAGGCCGCTGTTGGCCATGGCGAACAGTACGTAGAACAGGGCGAACCAGGGCATGACGTTGATCACGCCGCCGTAGTCCTTGATCTGACGTGTATGCATGCGGTCGTACAGGACACCGATACAGGTAAACATCGCGCCGGAAATGAAGCCGTGCGAGATCATCTGCACCATCGCGCCCTGCATGCCGAGGCGTGCGGCCTCGGTGTTACCGGTTTCGCGGACCAGCAGGAAGGCGATGAAGATACCCAGCGTGACGAAGCCCATGTGCGCGATGGACGAATACGCCACCAGCTTCTTCATATCGCCCTGCACCAGCGCGACGTAGCCGATGTAAACGACGGCGAGCAGGCTGAGGACGATGATCAGCCACGCGTAGGCTTCCGATGCATCCGGCACGATGGGCAGCGTGAAGCGCAGGAAGCCGTAGCCACCGATCTTCAGCATAATCGCCGCCAGCACCACGGAACCGCCAGTCGGCGCTTCCACGTGCGCATCGGGCAGCCAGGTGTGCACCGGCACCATCGGCACCTTGACCGCGAAGGCGATCAGGAACGCGAAGAACAACCAGCTCTGCTCGGTCATGCTGAGCTTGAGATGGGCCAGGTCGGACAGCGCGAAGCTACCGCCGGATTTGTGATACAGGTAAATCAGGCCGACCAGCATGAAGATCGAGCCGAAGAACGTGTAGATGAAGAACTTCAGCGTCGCATACACGCGCCGCGGGCCGCCCCAGACACCGATGATGATGAACATCGGGATCAGCATGGCTTCGAAGAACACGTAGAACAGCAGCGCATCGGTGGCGCAGAACACGCCGATCATCAGGCCTTCGAGCACCAGCATGGCAGCCATGTACTGGTGGGTCTTGGTCTGGATGATTTCCCATGCGCCGACGATCACCAGGATCGTGACGAAGCTGGTCAGCACGATCAGCGCGACGGAAATACCGTCGACGGCGAGCGCATAGTGGATACCGAGCGTCGGAATCCAGCTGGCGTTTTCCGCCAGCTGCATCGTGCCGGTGGCGGCGTCGTACCCGGGCAGCAAGGCCAGGCTGGCGGCGAACGTAGCCACCGCGACCAGCAGCGCGACCCAGCGCGCGGCGGACGGTCGGTCGGAGCCGCATAGCAGGACCGGCACGGCGCCGAGCACCGGGAGCCAGATCAGCAGGCTGAGCAAATGATTCATAAAGCTCGTTTCCCTTATTGCCCGATCAGCCAGAACCCGCCGAGAAGCAGGATGAGACCGAGGATCATGGCGAACGCATAGTGGAAGAGGAATCCGGATTGCAGCCGGCGAACACCGCCGGCGATGCGCTGCACCAGGCTTGCCGAACCGTTGACGATGGCACCGTCGATGATGAGGCCGTCGCCAACCTTCGCCAGACCGTTACCCAGGGCGACACCGCCCTTGGCGAAGACGGCGAAGTAGAGCTCGTCGATCCAGTACTTGTGATTGAGCAGTTCGTAGACCGGCCGCAAGCCGTTCTTGATCTTGCCGGCAAGCGCGACATTGAACAGATAGATATACGTCGCGACCGCGAAGCCCGCGAACGCCAGCCAGAACGGCAGTGCCGTGAAGCCGTGGATACCCATCTCGAACGCACTATGGAACTCGTGGCCCACTTCGGCGAGGACGTTGTTCGCTTCGTTCACATGGATGGCCTTGCCGAACCAGTCGCCGAACAGCATCGGACCGACGGTAAGGAAGCCGATCGCGATGGACGGGATGGCGAGCAGGATCAGCGGCAGCGTAACGACCCACGGCGATTCGTGCGGCGCGTGTTCGAGGACGCCCGGCGTGTGATGGCCATGATCGTCGTCGTGGTGAGCGTCATGCCCATGGGCATGCTTGTGCTCGACCTTGAAGCGCTCCTTGCCGTGGAAGGTCATGTACAGCAAACGGAAGCTGTACAGCGAGGTGACGAACACGCCCGCCAGCACGCAGAAGTGCGCGTAACCGGCACCCCAGCGATGCGACTCGCCGACGGCCTCGATGATCGCGTCCTTCGAGTAGAAGCCCGCGAAGAACGGCGTACCGGCAAGTGCCAGCGAACCGATCCACATCGTGATCCAGGTGATCGGCATGTACTTGCGCAGACCCCCCATGTAACGCATGTCCTGCTCGTGGTGCATGCCGATGATGACTGAGCCGGCGCCGAGGAACAGCAGCGCCTTGAAGAAGGCATGGGTCATCAGGTGGAACACCGCTCCGCTATAGGCGGACACGCCGAGCGCGACCGTCATGTAGCCCAGCTGCGACAGCGTCGAGTACGCGATGACACGCTTGATGTCGTTCTGCACGATGCCGATCAGGCCTGTGAACAGCGCGGTGGTGGCACCGATGACCATGACGAAGCTGAGCGCGGAATCGGACAGTTCGAAGATGGGCGACATGCGCGCCACCATGAAGATACCGGCCGTGACCATCGTCGCCGCATGGATCAGCGCGGAGATCGGCGTCGGGCCTTCCATCGAGTCCGGCAGCCACACGTGCAGTGGAACCTGGGCCGACTTGCCCATCGCACCGATGAACAGCAGGATGCCGATGACCGTGGCGGCGTCCCACGCGTGGTTCTGCGTGATCTGCAGCGTCTTGCCCACCAGCGTCGGCGCAGCGTCGAACGCGGTCTGGTAGTCCAGCGTGTTCAGGAAATACAGGATCGCGGCGATACCCAGCAGGAAGCCGAAGTCGCCCACGCGATTGACCAGGAACGCCTTCATGTTCGCGAAGATCGCGGTCGGGCGCTTGTACCAGAAGCCGATCAGCAGGTACGAAACGAGGCCCACCGCTTCCCAGCCAAAGAACAGCTGCATGAAGTTGTTGCTCATGACGAGCATCAACATCGAGAAGGTGAACAGCGAGATGTAGCTGAAGAAGCGCTGGTAGCCCGGGTCGTCGCTCATGTAGCCGATCGTGTACACGTGCACGAGCAGCGACACGAAGGTGACCACCACCATCATCATGGCGGTCAGGCGGTCGACCATGAAGCCCACGCTGACGTGAAGCTTGCCGATCTCGAACCAGGTGTAGACGTCCTGGTTGAAGTTAACGGCGCCGCCCCAGACCAGTTGGTAAAGCACGTACATCGACAGGCCGCAGGAAATGGCCACACCGAGAATGGTGACGGTGTGTGACCCTGCCCTGCCGATCACACGGCCGAGCAGGCCCGCGAGCACGGCGCCGACAAGCGGCGCGAGCGCGATGATCAGAAGGATCGAAAGCGAGAGACTCATCGGTTCAACCCTTCATGCTGTCGATTTCGGCGACATTGATCGTGCTGCGATTGCGGAACAGCAGGACCAGGATCGCCAGGCCGATAGCGGATTCCGCCGCGGCTACGGTAAGGATGAAGAACACGAACACCTGGCCGCCGACGTCGCCGAAGAAGCGCGAGAAGGCAACGAAGTTCGTATTCACCGCAAGAAGCATCAGTTCGATCGCCATCAGCAGCACGATCACGTTCTTGCGATTGATGAAGATGCCGGCCACCGCGATGCAGAACAGCACCGCGCCGAGCACGATGTAATGGGAAAGCGTAATCACGGTGCGTTCTCCTGCGGCGGTTCGACGACCGGGGCCGGCGAGACGGATGCCGGATGCTCGACGGCCATTTTCACGACACGGACACGGTCGCTGGCGTTGACGGCCACCTGCTGCGCGGCGGTCTGGTGACGGACACCCGCACGCTGGCGCAGCGTCAGCGCAACAGCGGCGACGATACCCACGGTGAGGATGAGCGCGGCGATTTCGAAGGGCAGCAGGAACTGCGTGTAAAGCGCCTGGCCCAGCCATGCGACGTTCGACTCGCCGGCCGGATTGGGGCCGAGCGTGTGCGTGCTCATGGCGCGCACGCCGATCATCGCCAGCATCTCGACCAGCATGACCACCGCGACGACGATGCCCACCGGCAGGTAGCGGATGAAGCCCTCGCGGACCGCCTCCTGCTTGATGTCGAGCATCATCACCACGAACAGGAACAGCACCATCACCGCGCCGACATAAACGACGACAAGGGCGATGGCGAGGAACTCCGCTTCGGCCAGCAGCCACACGCAGGCCATGCTGAAAAAGGCCAGCACCAGCGAGAGCACGGCATGCACCGAGTTCTTCAGCGTGATGACCATCAGCGCGGCAATAACGGCCACGCCACCGAAGAGATAGAAACACAGGAGTTGCAGGAGGTCGGAATTCATCGGCAGTTATCCTCGGCGCTCAGCGGTAAGCCGCGTCTTGAGCGCGGGCGGCTGCGATGTCCTGCTCGAAACGATCGCCGATGGCCAGTAGCTGCGCCTTGGTGACTACGTTCTCGCCACGGTGTTCGAAGTGGTACTCGTGCACATGCGTTTCGACGATCGAGTCCACCGGGCAGCTCTCTTCGCAGAAGCCGCAGAAGATGCACTTGAACAGATCGATGTCGTAACGCGTGGTACGGCGCTGACCGTCCGACGGGCGCGGGGCCGAATCGATGGTGATCGCCAGGGCCGGGCACACGGCTTCGCACAGCTTGCACGCGATGCAGCGCTCTTCGCCGTTAGCATAACGACGCAGCGCATGCAGACCGCGGAAGCGGTTCGACTTGGGAATGTGCTCCATCGGGTAGCGCACGGTGTACTTGGGCTTGAACATGTAACCCATGGTCAGGCCCATGCCCTTGAACAGCTCGATGAGCAGCAGGCTTTTAAAGTAATTGGTTACGCGGGACATGGCTTAATCAGGCTCCCGTGCCGATGGTGACCCAGCCGAAATACTTCATGCAGCCGGCGACGAGGACCCAGACGATGGTGATGGGAATGAAGACCTTCCAGCCCAGACGCATGATCTGGTCGTAGCGGTAACGCGGGAAGCTGGCGCGGAACCACAGGAACATGAACGCGAACAGGAAGGCCTTGATGAACAGCCAGTGGAAACCGCCGTGGCCGACGAACGCCCACGAGGCCGGGAACGGCGAGAGCCAGCCGCCCATGAACAGGATCGCGGCGAGGAAGCTCACCAGGATCATGTTCGCGTACTCGGCCAGGAAGAACAGTGCGAACGCCGAACCGGAATACTCCACGTGGAAACCGGCGACGATTTCCGACTCGCCTTCCGCGACGTCGAACGGCGCGCGGTTCGTTTCGGCGACGCCGGAAACGAAGTAGATGATGAAAACCGGGAGCAGCGGGATGAAGAACCAGTCGAGGATTCCTTTCGAACCGGCCTGCGCATCGACGATGGCGGTGAGATTCAGGCTACCGGTCAGCACCAGCACGCAGACGATGGACATGCCCATCGCCAGTTCGTACGAGATGACCTGTGCCGTCGCACGCATCGCGCCGAGCAGCGCGTAACGCGAGTTGGACGCCCAGCCGGCCAGGATGATGCCGTACACGCCCATCGAGGTCATCGCGAGCAGGTAGAGCACGCCGGCATTCACGTTCGCCAGCACGACCTGCGGGCTGAACGGGATCACGGCCCACGCCGCAAGGGCGGGAACCAGGGCCAGCATCGGCGCCAGGTAGTACAGGAACTTGTTCGCGTTGGTCGGAAGGATCACTTCCTTGATCAGCAGTTTGACGACGTCCGCGAAAGCCTGCAAAAGGCCGAGGGGACCGATTTTGTTCGGCCCCATGCGCACGTGCATCCAGCCGATGACCTTGCGCTCCCAGTACACGAACATCGCCACGCCGATAACCAGCGGCAGAACGATGGCCAGGATGTACAGGATCGGGATCAGTACGTGGTCGTAGAGTTGCTCGGCCATGGATTACGCCTTGCTCAAAGTGATGGCCGCACCGTACGGGGGCAGCATCGCGGTTTCGTTGTGTGCGCTTTCCAGCCAGATCGCACCGGCCGGCACGGCCGTATCGATGACGACCGGCAGAACGACGTTGTCGCCTACGCGGGCCTGACCGCCATCGACCAGACCGAGACGCTGCGCGTCGTCCGCATTGACGCGGGCGGCGGCGGCACGGTTCAGCGGATGCGAGTTCAGTGCGCCCGCGCGACGCAGGACGGCGTCGGCACGGTAGATCGGCATCGTGGCCAGACGCGAGAACGCGACATCGGCCGTCTGGCGCGAAGCCAGTTCCTGACGTGCCAGGGTCGGACGCTCGACGAAGCCGTCGCGAAGACCGGCAAGGTCTTCGAACTCGAAGCCGGCAACGCCGAGGATGCCACCAAGCGCGCGCAGCACCTTCCAGCCCGGACGCGCGTCGCCCGGTGCCTTCGCACCCGCGAGGACGACCTGGGCCGTGCCTTCCACGTTGACCAGCGTCGCGTCGATTTCCGGCGTGAGGCCGATGGGCAGGATGACGTCCGCCGAATCTTTCAGCGCATCGCTGGCATAAGCGGCGAAGGCTACGACCGTCTGCGCCGAATGCATCGCCTGCAGCGCGAGTGCGCCATCGGCGAAGTCGTGCGGCGGCTCGACGTTGAACAGCACATAACCCTTGCGCGCCTGCGTCAGCATGGCGCGCGCATCGAGACCGCCGGCGGTCGGCAGCACACCGACAGAAGCCAGGCCGATCGCGTTGGCGCCGACCGGAATCTCGTTGAATGCCGCGCCGCTCGCCGTCGCGATGAAGCGGGCGATGGCGCGCAGCCAGGACGCTTCCGGATGCGTGGCGGCGGCATGGCCGAACAGCACCACGGTGCTCTCGCCCTGCAACGCCTTGAACGCGTCGCGGTGATCGTCGGTGGTTTCCACGCCGGCGAACGCCGGAGCGATGGCGTCCGGCACCGTGTTACCGGCTTCGACGGCAGCCTTCGCCAGCAGGATCAGCTCGCGAACGAGGGCGTGCGGTGCGGCGACGGATTCGCCGGCCAACGGGTAATTGAAGTTGAAGTGAGCCGGATTGACCGCGAAGACCTTCGCACCCTTCTTCACGGCCTGACGCAGGCGGTGGTTAAGAAGCGGTACTTCGTGGCGCAGGTCGGAGCCGACCAGCAGCGCGGCCTTGACCTTGTCCAGCTGGGCCACCGGCATCGCGAACGGACGCGCGAAGGCGTTGTCGGCGAAGTCGAGCTGACGCAGGCGATGATCGACGTGCGCGCTGCCGAGGCCGCGGGCCAGACGAACCAGCAATTCGCCCTCTTCGTTCGACGTGGCGCCGTGCACCAGGAAACCGAGGTCGGAACCGGCGACGCTACGCAGCGCTTCTGCGGCGACGCTCAACGCGTCGTCCCACGTGGTCGTGGACCACGTACCGTTGCGCTTGACCATCGGCGCCGTGACGCGATCGGCCGAGTACAGACCCTGATGGCTGTAACGGTCGCGGTCGGACAGCCAGCATTCGTTGATGCTTTCGTTGTCGCGCGGCACCGTGCGCAGCACTTCGCCGCGGCGTGTGTGCATCCACAGGTTCGAACCCAGCGCATCGTGGTAGCCAATGCCCGGGCGTGCAATGAGTTCCCAGGCACGGGCCTGGAACTGGAACGGCTTGTTGGTCAGTGCGCCGACCGGGCAGACGTCGATGATGTTGCCCGACAGTTCGCTTTCGATCGTCTTGCCAATGTACGTGCCGATCTCGAGGTTTTCGCCGCGGCTCATGCCGCCGAGTTCGTACGTACCGGCGATTTCGCTGGTGAAACGGACGCAGCGCGTGCACTGGATACAGCGGGTCATTTCCGTGGAGATCAGCGGCCCGAGATTCTCGTCCGCCACCGAGCGTTTGCGCTCGTTGTAACGGGAAACCGAACGGCCGTAACCGAGCGACACGTCCTGCAGTTCGCATTCGCCGCCCTGATCGCAGATCGGGCAGTCAAGCGGATGGTTGATGAGCAGGAATTCCATCACATTGCGCTGGGACTTCAGCGCCTTGTCGCTACGCGTGAAGACCTTCATGCCCTCGCCTACCGGCGTGGCGCAGGCCGGTGCCGGCTTGGGCATCTTCTCTATTTCCACCAGGCACATGCGGCAGTTGGCGGCGATCGGAAGCTTACGGTGATAGCAGAAACGCGGAATGGCGATGCCGACCGCGTCGGCGGCCTGAATGATCATCGATCCCTTGGCGACCTGCACGGGGACGCCATCGATCTCGATGTTGACCAGATCCGGCGCGGTATGGGCTACGGGCTGCGCACTCATGCAGCGACTCCACGGTTGACTTCGGCGGGCGCGTCCACGATCGAGTGGCCGTGTTCGATGTAGTACTCGAACTCGCTCCAGAACTTGGCAAGCATGCCCTGCACCGGCCACGCGGCGGCTTCGCCGAATGCGCAGATGGTGTGGCCTTCGATCTGGCCGGCAATGGCTTTCAGGCGATGCAGGTCTTCCTGCGTGCCGCGACCTTCGACGATGCCGGTCAGCACGCGGTACATCCAGCCGGTACCTTCGCGGCACGGGGTGCACTGTCCGCAGGACTCGGCCTTATAGAAGCGCGCGATGCGCTGCGTGGCGCGAACCATGCAGGTGCTGTCGTCCATCACGATCACGGCGCCGGAGCCCAGACCCGAACCCGCCTTCTGCAGCGAGTCGTAGTCCATGGTGCAGGCCATGATTTCGTCGGCCGTGAGCACCTTCATCGACGAACCGCCGGGGATGCATGCCTTCAGCTTGCGACCCGGACGGAGTCCGCCGGCCAGGGCCAGCAGATCGGAGAACGATGTGCCGAGGCGGATTTCGAAATTGCCCGGGTTGGCGACGTGACCGGAGACCGAGAAGATCTTCGGGCCGCCGTTGTTCGGCTTGCCGAGATTGAGGAACCACTCCGCGCCGTTGCGCAGGATGGCCGGCACCGACGCATAGGTTTCGGTGTTGTTGATCGTGGTCGGACGGCCATACAGACCGAAGCCGGCCGGGAACGGCGGCTTGAAGCGCGGCTGGCCCTTCTTGCCTTCCAGCGATTCCATCAGCGCGGTTTCTTCGCCGCAGATGTATGCACCGGCACCCAGCGCGCCATACACGTCGACGTCGATATCGGTACCGCCGATGCCCTTGCCGAGCAGACCCGCCTCGTAGGCTTCCTTCAGCGCTTCTTCGAAATGCTCGAACGGTTCGTGGTGGAACTCGCCGCGAAGGTAGTTGTAGGCAACCGTGGAACCCGTGCAGTAACACGCGATGGCAAGACCTTCGATCACCGCATGCGGGTTGAAGCGCAGGATGTCGCGGTCCTTGCAGGTGCCCGGCTCCGATTCGTCCGAGTTGCAGAGGATGTACTTCTGGCCCGGCGCGGTGCGCGGCATGAACGACCATTTCAGGCCGGTCGGGAAGCCAGCGCCGCCGCGTCCACGCAGCGCGCTCTTCTTGATTTCCTCGATCAGCGCGGCCGGATCGGGCTTCTCGGCGAGGATCTTGCGCCACGCCTTATAGCCGTCCACCTTGAGATAGCTCTCGAGGGACCAGGGCTTGTCGAAATGCAGGGTCGTATAAACGACCTGGTGTTCCTGCGGTGCGGGACCGACGGGGCCGGTTGTCGTTGCCATTACCGTAACCTCACTTCAGACCGTCGAGGATCTCGTCGACCTTATCGGCCGTGAGACGCTCGTGGTAATGACCGTTGACGACCATCATCGGCGCGCCGCAGCACGCCGCCAGGCATTCTTCTTCCTGCTTGAGGTAGATGCGCCCGTCGGCGGTACTCTCGCCCGTCTTGATGCCGAGTTTGCCTTCGCAATGACGCACCAGGCCTTCCGCACCGTTCAGCCAGCACGAGATGTTCGTGCAGATGGCGACGTTGTTGCGGCCGACCGGCTTCGTCTCGAACATGGAATAGAAGCTGGCAACCTCGTACGCCCAGATCGCGGGCAGTTCGAGGTACTTCGCGACGGCGGTGATCAGCGCGTCGTCGAGGTATCCGTTGTTCTGTTCCTGCGCCGCCATCAGCGACTGGATCAGCGCGGAGCGCCTGCGATCCGGCGGGAACTTGGTCACCCAGTGGTCGATGTGCTGACGGGTGTGGTCGTTGAGCACGGCGTACGGATCGACGTCCTTGACCTGCTCGTAATGTCCGGTGGCTTTCATAGTCTTTTACTCCATCGCCTTAGCGATCGACTTCGCCGAAGACGAGGTCGTAGGTACCGATCATGGCGACCACGTCGGCCAGCATGTGGCCCCTGACGACGGCATCCATCGATGACAGATGCGCGAAGCCCGGCGCGCGCAGATGCACGCGGAAAGGCTTGTTCGCACCATCGGAGACGAGATAGCAGCCGAACTCGCCTTTGGGCGCTTCGACAGCGGCGTAGATTTCGCCCGCAGGCACGCCATACCCTTCGGTGAAGAGTTTGAAGTGATGGATCAGCGCTTCCATGTCGCTCTTCATCTCTTCGCGGCTGGGCGGCGCGACCTTGTAGTTCTGCACCATCACCGGGCCCGGGTTGGCTTTGAGCCACGCGATGCACTGCTTGACGATGTTGTTCGACTGGCGCATTTCTTCCATGCGGACCAGGTAACGGTCGTAGCAGTCGCCGTTGACGCCCAGCGGGATATCGAAATCCATCGCGGCGTAAGCGGCATACGGCTGCTTCTTGCGCAGATCCCATTCAATACCCGAACCGCGCAGCATGGCGCCGGTCATGCCCCAGGCCTTGGCTTTCTCGGGAGGAATGACGCCGATACCGACCGTACGCTGTTTCCAGATACGGTTGTTGGTCAGCAGGCTTTCGTATTCGTCGACGCGTGCCGGGAAATCGTTCGTGAACTCCGTGAGGTAGTCCAGCATCGAACCTTCGCGCCATGCGTTAAGACGCTTGAGGTCCGTACCCTTGTGCCACGGCGATTCGCGGTACTTCGACATCTGGTCCGGCAGGTCGCGGTAGACACCGCCCGGACGGTAGTACGTGGCATGCATGCGCGCGCCCGACACCGCCTCGTAGACGTCCATCAGCTCTTCGCGTTCGCGGAACGCGTAGAGGAACACGGCCATGGCGCCAAGATCGAGCGCGTTCGAACCCACCCACATGAGGTGATTCAGGATGCGCGTGATCTCGTCGAACATCGTGCGGATGTACTGCGCGCGGATCGGCGCTTCGACGCCCATGAGGCCTTCGATGGCGCGGACATACGCGTGCTCGTTGCACATCATCGACACGTAATCGAGGCGATCCATGTAGCCGATCGACTGATTGAACGGCTTGGATTCGGCGAGCTTTTCCGTACCGCGATGCAGAAGTCCCACATGCGGATCGGCGCGCACAACGGTCTCGCCATCCATCTCCAGCACCAGGCGCAGCACGCCGTGGGCCGCGGGATGCTGCGGACCGAAGTTCATCGTGTAATTGCGGATCTCTTGCACGGCTCAGTTCTCCCGCCAGCGGTCGGCGGCTTCCGCCCTGGCCTGATCGAGGTCGGCGTCGTTGCGGATCGTGCGCGGGACAAGCACGCGCGGCTCGATCGATACCGGTTCGTAGATAACGCGCTTCTGTTCGGGGTCGTAACGCACTTCGACGTTTCCGATGAGCGGAAAGTCCTTGCGGAACGGATGACCGACGAAACCGTAATCGGTGAGGATGCGGCGAAGATCGGGATGACCTTCGAAGATGATGCCGTACATGTCGAACGCTTCGCGTTCGAACCAGTCCGCACCGGGCCAGATCGGAGTGATCGACGGCACGACCGGGAACGCGTCGTCCTCGCAGAACACGCGCAGGCGGATGCGTTGGTTTTTCTCGAGCGACAGCAAATGGATGACGGCGGCGAAGCGACGCGGCTGCTCGACGTTGCGCGGACGTTCCGCCCAGGTGAAGCGGCCCATGGCCTGGCCTTCGACGCCACGCGAAAAGCTGTCGCCCTGCGAGGTATCGGTTTCCCATTCGGTCTGGCCGTAGCCGAGATAGTCGACACCGCACACGTCGATGATGACGCTGAAACGGAAATCGGCTTCGTCGCGCAGCGCGGTGGCGACGGCCGTGAGATCGGCCGCGGCAAGCTCGGCGGTGACTTCGTTGCGGGCAACGATCACGGAAAGCATGTCGCCGAAGCGCGCGGCAAGCCGTTCGACCAGCGAGGTCTGTGGAATAGCACTCATGACAGCCCTTTATCGCGCGATCGTGTGGGTGCGACGGATCTTTTTCTGCAACTGCAGGATGCCGTGGATCAGGGCTTCGGCCGTGGGCGGACAGCCCGGCACGTAGATGTCCACCGGCACGATGCGGTCGCAGCCGCGAACCACGGAATAGGAATAGTGGTAGTAACCGCCACCGTTGGCGCACGAACCCATGGAGATAACCCATTTCGGCTCGGGCATCTGGTCGTAGACCTTGCGCAGCGCCGGAGCCATCTTGTTCACCAGCGTGCCGGCGACAATCATCACGTCGGACTGGCGCGGGCTGGGACGGAAGATGACGCCGTAACGGTCGAGATCGAGGCGCGCGGCACCCGCGTGCATCATCTCGACGGCGCAACAGGCCAGACCGAAGGTCATCGGCCACATGGAACCGGTACGCGCCCAGTTCATCAGGGCATCGATGCTGGTCGTACCGAAACCGCGCTGGACAACGGGACTGTCGCCACCCGGACGAAGGATATCGTCGACGAGGTTGAGCGGCTCCGGGTTATGCATCACCCGGTCGATGCTGGACATCACTCCCATTCGAGCGCTCCCTTCTTCCAGACGTAAGCGAAACCGACCACCAGGAGGGCGAGGAATAGCGCCATTTCAATCAGGGCTATCGCGCCGATCTTGTCGAAAACCACCGCCCACGGGAAAAGGAACGCGATTTCGAGATCGAAGATGATGAAGAGGATGGCGATGAGGTAATAGCGCACGTCGAACTTCATGCGCGCATCCTCGAAGGCTTCGAAGCCGCACTCGTACGGTGCGAGCTTTTCGGAGTCGGGTCGACTCGGGCCGGCGAGCATGCCGATCAGAAGCAGGACGATGCCCAGGCCGACGGCAACGGCGATGAACAACAGAACGGGCCAGTATTGGGCAAGCACGATGCAGCGTACCTCCGCGCCATGCGGGCGCATCAGTGACCGTCGGCGGGGGACGAGCGGTCCGGCTAGGGGCGCCAGAGTCGTCCGATCGAATCGATCCAAAAACGTATCGATCCGGTCACGCGCCTTGAGTGCGCTGACGGCTCCAGATATCCACAATCAAAGTTGGGAACCGATCTATTGTACCAGTCCGTGCAGGTATTCCGACAAGCCTTTAACGGGCAAAAAGCGGATCCATCTGGTGCAAAGACGCACATCGTCCGGTCAGAGGGCGCTGGTATCGTAAGCAACCCCTGTTACACCGCGCCGCGTGACGGCGACGATCACATCGTCTGCGTCGGTCGTTCCGAGGAGAGCGTGCCGGCCAGCAAGGCCTCGATACGGGCGCGTGCCGCCTCGCCATCGCCCGTTTCATTGAACTGCACGCCGATGCCGGCGGTGCGATTGCCCTGGGCGCCGATGGGCGTGATCCAGACCACGCGACCGGCGACGGACAGCCGCTCGTTCTCGTCGATGAGCGTCACCAGCAATACCACTTCATCGCCAAGGTTGTAGCGCTGCGCGGTGGGCGCGAACAGGCCACCGCCCTTCAGGAAGGGCATATAGGCGATGTAGAGGGCGTTCACGTCCTTGACCTTGAGGGACATGATGCCCTGACGTGGGGAGGTAGCTGTGGTTGTCATGCGATGGCGTCCCCGGGGTGGAGTCCATCGTAGCCATGGGGTGGGTGTGGCTACAAGAGCGTGTAGGCACGACAGGGCGAAAACCGACTACCTCGCCCTGGGCCCCTGCCTGCGCAGGGGCGACGTTGAGGTTTACTTAGGCGTTTCCGCGAGACTCGCCGTCGCCCCTGCGCAGGCAGGGGCCCAGGGCGAGGTAATCGGTTATAGCAAGGTGCGACCTACAGCTCTTCGCCCCTCAAGCAGCCACCCACCCCCACCTGTCGAAAATCCACAACGTATCCAGATCCGCGGTCATCTTCACGAAGGACGGTCCCGGCGCATCGCGCAGCAACAGGACCCAGTCCCGCCCTTCCCGCTCCAGCGGCGCGTCGTTCCAGGCCATGTCCATCACGCCGCGATCGTCGGCCGCGACCAGCCGCAGGCGCCTTTGCAGCCATGGCGCGGGCCGCCACGGCAGCGCCAGGCGCCGCTCGGTTCCGGCCGTCGCGATGCCTCCGAAACATTCGGGCCGATCCGCGATCCCGAGCATACGGCCGCGACTCAGGGCCACTTGAGTCCCATGGGCCAGCACGGCCTCGCGCTTGACCGCCTGCATGACCGGATCGACAGGTAACGTAACCTTGTCCGCCTCGGTCTTCTTGCCGTGGACCAGATACGTAAGAACCTCAGCCGGCAGGCCGCTGCGCGCGAGCGCCAGCCGCGACAGGACGTGGGCGGCACTGTGATCGGGATGACGATCGCCCAGTGCGGGCATGACGACCAGGGTGGGCGAAACCGAGTTCAGGACCGCTCCGATGGCTTCGATCACTTTGCCGTGCCGGCGACGAAGCTCCGTGGTCACCGCCATATCGTGCCAGCCGAGGGCATGCAGCCGGTCGGCCGCCACACCGAGTCGCGCGAGCGCCGATGCGACTTCGCCCCGCCGCCGCGTCCCCCAGCGCCTGCGCGCCGCGTTGTCGATAACGATCCGGCGTTCCAGCCAGCGCTGTGGCCAGGGATTGTCGTCGCCATCGGTCAGCAGCAACACATCCACGCGGCCGCCGGCCGTCAATACCCGCTGGATCAGACCGCCCGTCGCAAGCGATTCGTCGTCCGGATGAGGCGAAACGACGAGAAGGCGCGTGGAAGCGTCGAGGACGAACCCGGTCGTCAAGCTTGACTCCTTATGCGGCGGCAACGCCGCGTTCGGACGATTAGAACGGTACGACCCGGCAAATGGACGTCAACGCCAGGCCGCAAGCAGTTCGAGCAGGACAAGATCGGCACGCAGGGGACCGCGCAGCGAGTCCCGCGCGCGATTGGCCTGACCGTACCAGGCATCCAGCGCCTCGTCGTCGAGGGTACTTTCCAGTGGCGACTTCGTGCCTTCGGCCCGTGCGCGCAGTTCGTCGGTCGCGGCCTGGGCCGCGAACCAGAGGTATCGCGACGGATCGGTAGTCTGCCAGCGCTTGGCCATCTCGACCGCGTCGCCACGCCCGGTAGCCAGAGCAAGCAGGTCGCCGCGTACTTCGGAGCGCTGCTTCAGGGCGCCATCGGTTGCCCAGTCGCGCGCCATGCCCGGATTTCCTCCCGCCGCGAGCAACGCCGCCGCGGGATCCTTCACCCCTTCGGCGGTCAGCCATGCCAACGATTCGTCGCGCGAAGGCACGGCGAAATCGATCCGCTGGCAACGGCTGCGAATGGTCGCGGGAAGGCGCGACGGCGCATCGGCCACCAGGATCAGCATGGTCGCCTGCGATGGCTCTTCCAGCGTTTTAAGCAAAGCATTGGCCGCCGGCGCATTCATCGCATCGGCCGGATCGATCGTCGCGACCTGCCAGCCGCCGAACTGGCTGGACATGGACAACCGCTGGGACAGATCGCGGATCTGGTCGACCACGATTTCACTTCGCTGCACGCCGTCCTTGCGCAGACCGAAGCTCAGTTGCACGACATCCGGATGCGTACCCGCGACAAAGAAATGGCAGCTGCGGCAGGTGCCGCAAGGCACGCCGTCGGCAGGCTGCTGGCATAGCAGGCCCTGGGCGAAAGTATGCAAAAAGTCGCGCTTGCCCAGACCGGCGGCGCCGGCAAGCAGCAGCGCATGAGGTAACGCACCGCGTTCGCGACGCGCCTGCAGGCGCTGCCATGCTTCCGCGTGCCACAGACGCAACGTCACGACGTCACTCCGTCGAACAGCGGCGCAAGCGCCGCACCGGCCTGCGCCAGCACGGCGTCGGGCGTCGCACTGGCGTCGATCAGGCGGAAGCGGCCGGGCTCGGCGGCAGCACGGGCGCGATACGCATCCCGGATGCGCTCGAAGAATGCGTCGGCTTCGACCTCGATCCGGTCGGCTTCGCCACGACCCGCGGCACGTGCGCGGCCGGTGCTTACCGGCAGGTCGAGCAGCAGCGTGATATCGGGCACGACACCGGCCACGGCCCAGTTCTCGAGTTCGGCGATGCGCTCGACAGGCTGTCCACGACCGCCTCCCTGATAGGCGTAGCTGGCGTCGGTGAAACGATCGCACAGCACCCAGCGGCCGGCGGCCAGCGCCGGCGCGATGACTTCGCGTACCAATTGCGCCCGCGAAGCGAACATCAGCAATAGTTCGGCCTCGGGACACAATTCGCTGCGCGAGGCATCCAGCACGACCGCGCGAACGGCTTCGCCCACGGGCGTACCACCGGGCTCGCGCGTCATCAGGGGATCGATGCCATGGGCGCGCAGCAACTCGCGCAGGCCCGAGAGCAGCGTGCTCTTGCCGGCACCCTCGCCACCTTCGAGGGTGATGAGACGACCGCGTGTGATTGGCATGGATTCGCTCACTGGCAACGCTTCAGCTGGAAACAGGCGACCGCCCGATTGTGCTCGTCGAGCGTCGATGAGAACACATGACTGCCATCGCCGCGCGCGACGAAATAAAGTTCGGTGCCGTCGACGGGGTGCAGCGCCGCCTCGATGGCGGCCCGGCCCGGCAAAGCGATCGGCGTCGGCGGAAGGCCGAAGCGCGTATAGGTGTTGTAGGGCGTATCGGTGGTCAGGTCGCGTTTGCGCACATTGCCCTCGTACGCGGCACCCATGCCGTAGATCACCGTCGGATCGGTCTGCAGCATCATATGCAGGCGAAGCCGGCGCATGAAGACGCCGGCGATGCGCGGACGCTCGTCCGCCCGTCCCGTTTCCTTCTCGACGATGGATGCCATGATCAGCGCCTCGTAGGACGTGGCCAGCGGCAGATCCGGCGCCCGCTTTTCCCATGCACTGTCGAGGGTCTTCGTCATCGCGGCATAAGCCCGCTTGAAGATGCCGGACTCCGTGTCGCCTTTCACGTAAGCATAGGTTTCGGGAAGGAAGCGGCCTTCCGGCTGCTCTCCTTCGGCGCCCACCAGCTTCATGACCGCGTCGTCGTCGAGACCGGCCGTGTCGTGCGCGATCGTGTCCACGGTGGCGAGCATGCGACGCATGTCCGCGAACGTCCAGCCATCGACGATCGTGACGTTACGCTGCATGACCTTGCCCGTCGCCATGTTCGACAGGAGGTCGCGCGGCGTCATGCCCGGCACCAGCGCGAATTCGCCCGCGTGCAACCGGCCGGAGACGTGCATCTGGAACGACAGCAGGCGCCAGTACAGCGGCGAGGCATCCGAGACGTCGCGCTGCCTCAGCTGCCGGACGATGTCCTTGAAGGAAGCGCCGCGCGCCACGTCGATACTCTGACCCTGCGCCGCAATGGACAGAGGCGCACCCGCGAAGCGATGCCAGTCGTAACCGATCCAGGTGCCGACAGCCACCATGCCCAACACGACCACCACGATGAGGACACGCCAGACGGCGATGCCACGTACTTTCATTCGTTCGATTCCTGCGTTACACCCGGCAACGGCAGGCCAAGATCGCACCAGTGCGCCTGCAATCGACGCGTGATGGGTCCGGTCCGCCACTCGCGGGCATCTGAAACCCGGACGGGGAGAATGCCCCGAACAGCCGACGTGAGGAAGACCTCATCGGCCTCATGCAGTCGAGCCGGGTTCAGATGGGACACGGTTGCGCCCGTCAGCGCGAGGATTTCCGCGCGCGCGACGCCGGCCACGCCGCAGGCATCGACCGGCGGCGTCATCAGCTCGCCATCGAAAACGGCGAACAGGTTTGCCGCCGTCGCACAGACGACATGCCCTTCCGTATCGAGCATCAGACCTTCGCCCCATGTGTCGCCGGCCCATTCGGATCGCGCAAGCACCTGTTCCAGGCGATTGAGATGTTTCATGCCGGCAAGTGCCGGCTGCAAGGCCAGCCGGGTTTCGCACAACCGGACCGCGATGCCGTCGCGATAGTCCGCGGCGGACGGTAACGCCGACCGCTGCGCGCTCATCGCGACAGTGGGATGCGGGAGTTCGGGTATGGCATAACCGCGAGCACTCTCGCCGCGGCTCAACGTCAGGCGCAACGTGGCGTCGTCCCAGTCATCGATAAGCTCATGTATCCAGCCAAGCAGATGACTGGCGTCGGGCGCCGGTATGCGTAACCGTGCGCAACCCTCGGTCAGCCGATGCACATGACGCGCCCATAGCGGAACACGCCCGCCGACGATGCGCAGCGTTTCAAACAGACCGTCGCCGTACAGGAAGCCGCGATCGCGTGCGGATACCGTATCGACCGCACGGCCGTCGACCGACAGACGCGGCGCGTCGTCGCTCATGCCGTTCCGCCGAACACGCGAAGCAGGCCGCGCGCCTTGGCGCGTGTTTCGGCCAGTTCGCGCTCCGGCACCGAATCCGTCACGATGCCGGCGCCCGCGCGCCAGGACACGCGATCGCCTTCGACCGTAAAAGTGCGGATCAGGATATTGAGATCCATGTCGCCGTTCCGGTCGAGATATCCCAGTGCGCCAGTATAGGCACCGCGCGGTACGCCCTCGATGGCGCCGATGATCTCCATGCAGCGCACCTTGGGACAACCGGTGATGGTGCCGCCGGGGAACGTCGCCGCGACGACCTGCCCGGGTGTGACGTCCGCGCGTGCCCTGCCCCGCACGTTCGACACGATGTGGTGAACGTGCGCGTAGCTTTCCACAACCATCAACTCGTCGACCTCCACGGTGCCCGGCACGCAGACGCGCCCGAGATCGTTGCGCTCGAGATCGATCAGCATGACGTGCTCGGCACGCTCCTTGGGATGCGCGGTGAGTTCGCGGATACGCGCATCGTGATCGTCGCCGTCGACGCGAGGACGCGTTCCCGCGATGGGCCGCGTCTGCAGCATGCCGCGTCGCGATTCGACCAGCCGTTCGGGCGACGAACTGACGACGGACCAGCCCGCGCCTTGCAGCATGCCGGCGAACGGCGCCGGATTGGCGGCACGCAGGGCCATCATCAGGGAAGACGGCGAGGGATCGCCTGCGAACGATGCCGTCCACTGCCGGGACAGGTTCACCTGGAAAACATCGCCCGCACGCAGGTGTTCGTGAATGCGCAGCACGCCGTCGAGGAAAGCATCCGGCGCGTCTTCGTCGATCTGTTCTGGAACGCCAAGCGGCGCCGGCAAGCTGGCGACCGAGAGGTCGGCTTCCATCCGGTCGAGCCATACCTCCTGTCCCTCTTCGGCCACCAGCATCGTCGTTTCGCTGACGTGGTCGACCAGGATCGCGGCGGGACAGCGCAGTGCAAGCGCCACCGGCAACTTGCCACGGGCAACGGGGAGCTTCAGCGAAGGCTCGATCTGACCCACAAGTTCATAGGCAAGATAAATCGCCCAGCCGCCATGGAATGGCAAATCGTCATCCGTGGGCGCGGTGCGCTCGTCGCGCCATGCACGATCCAGCGCATCGAGAAACGTGCCGTCGACCGTGGCGTCGTGCTCGTCGTACAACCGTCCATCGCTGGCCAGGGTCAGCGATGCGCCGGCATGCGCAAGCAGCATGTCGTAGCGCGCTTGCTTCGTGCCACGCGTCGCGCTGGCGAGCAGGCAGGGATAGCGTTCCGGATATGACGCGGCCGGCGCGAGGAGATCGCGCCGGCCGGTCAGTACTCGCGCGATGAAACTCAAGCGTCGATCAGACGCGCTTGAACGCGAGCGTTCCGTTGGTGCCGCCGAAACCGAACGAGTTCGATACGACGACGTCGAGCTTCGCCTGCCGCGCTTCGTTGGGCACCAGATCGAGGCCGAGCACCGCCACTTCGGGATCGACGTCGACGAGGTTCATCGTCGGCGGAATCACGCCGTCGCGCAGAGCCATCACCGAGAAGATCGCCTCGACGCCACCCGCCGCACCGAGCAGGTGCCCCGTGACCGACTTGGTCGAGCTGACCTTGAGACCATCTTTTGTCTTGGCGTGATCGCCGAAGACATGGGCGATCGCGCGCGCTTCGCCACGATCGCCGACCGGCGTGGACGTGCCGTGGGCGTTCACATACTGCACGCCGGACGCATCGAGATGCGCATCGTGCAGGGCGTTACGCATGGCCAGTTCCGCACCGTCGCCGCTCGGAGCGGTGATGTGATACGCGTCGCCGCTCATACCGAAGCCGATGATCTCGGCGAGGATGTTGGCACCGCGTGCCTTGGCGAACTCATATTCTTCGAGCATGAGCATGCCGGCGCCGTTGGACAGCAGGAAACCGTCGCGGCCGGTATCCCACGGACGGCTGGCATGCTTGGGATCGTCGTTGCGCGTCGACATCGCCTTGGCCGAGCAGAAGCCCGCCATTGCCGTCGGCGTGGTCGCGAATTCGGCACCGCCCGCGAGCATCGCATCGGCGTCGCCGTACTGGATCAGACGCATAGCCATGCCGATGTTGTGCGCGGCCGTGGTGCATGCCGAGACGAGTGCGATGTTCGGCCCCTTCATCCCGTGATAAATCGACAGGTTGCCGGCGATCATGTTGATGATCGAACTCGGCACATAGAACGGCGAAACCTTGCGCGGGCCCTTTTCGGCCAGCTCGATCGCCGTGGCTTCGATGGTGTGCAGGCCGCCGATACCGGCGCCCGCGGCCACACCGATGCGACCGGCGTTCTCGTCCGTCACCACCAGACCCGACTGACGGAACGCATGCGTACCCGCGACGATGCCGTAATGGATGAATGGATCCATCCGCTTGAAATCTTTGCCAATCGAGCGCTGCTCATCCTCGGGAGCGTTCACGCCCTGAAAATAAGCTGTCACGGGATCGAATCCCTGTACCTCGCCCGCAATGCGGGTAGCGTACGCGCTGGCGTCGAAAGCGGTGACAGGGCCGATGCCACTGACGCCATTGACGACGTTCTTCCAGGCGGTGGCGACATCGTTGCCGACCGGCGACACGATACCCATGCCGGTCACTACCACACGTCGTTTGCTCATGCGTCTAAATCCTTCCTAGTCACTCGGTAACCATACGCGAGCGCAGGTTACAGTTTGCAGAAACGAAAACTGCGCCTTATGGCGCAGCTTCCGTGTCGCTGAGGAATCGAAACCGGCCACGCCAGTCCGATTCCCAGGAGGGCATCAGCCCTTAGGCCTTGACGTGAGCCTTGACGTAATCGACGGCCTGCTGGACCGTGGTGATCTTCTCGGCTTCTTCATCCGGGATTTCGCATTCGAACTCTTCCTCGAGCGCCATGACCAGCTCGACGGTGTCCAGCGAATCTGCGCCCAGATCGTCCACGAACGATGCGTTCGTCGTGACCTCTTCATCCTTGACGCCCAGCTGCTCGACGACGATTTTCTTGACGCGTTCTTCGATGGTGCTCATGTTGCAAATACCTCCCGAGGGGAAAAGCCGGCGGCATTGTAGTGGCTAACCGTAAAGGCCGCCAACGCCACCGATCCAAAGTAACCGCCCCGACCATCGGGTCGACGCGAAATGACGATTGTCTCCTAAAACCGGGCGGCTGGCGACTACCCCCGGCAAACCTGAACGAACCTGTCGTCCGGCCCACCCGGCGCCAACCCACGGCTTTTACGGCATGTACATGCCGCCGTTCACGTGCATTGTCTCGCCCGTGATGTACTTGGCCGCCGGCGACGCCAGGAAGGCCACCGCCTCGGCAATATCCTGCGCCTCACCCAATGTGCCAAGGGCAATCTGGCCCAGCAGCGCCGCGCGCTGCTCTTCGGGCAGCGCACGGGTCATGTCGGTATCGATGAAGCCCGGGGCCACCACGTTGACGGTGATGTTGCGCGAGCCGATTTCGCGGGCCAGCGATTTGGAGAAGGCAATGATGCCCGCCTTCGCGGCGGCGTAGTTCGCCTGCCCCGGATTGCCGATCAGGCCGACGACCGACGCAATGGAGATGATCCGGCCCTTGCGCGCCTTCATCATGCCGCGCATCACCGCTTTGGACGTACGGAAGACCGAGGTCAGGTTCGTCTCGATGATCGCGTTCCAGTCGTCTTCCTTCATGCGCATCAGCAACTGGTCGCGCGTAATGCCCGCGTTGTTGACCAGGATCGACACGCTGCCGAACTCTTTCGCGATACCGTCGATCAGTGCCTCGATCGCAGCGGAGTCGGTCACGTCGAGCACGCGGCCGTGACCGCCGTTCGCCGCGAGACGCTCGCCGATGGCGGCGGCACCGTTTTCGGTGGTCGCCGTACCGATCACCGTGGCGCCCTGCGCCGCGAGCGTTTCCGCGATGGCCGCGCCGATGCCGCGACTGGCGCCCGTAACGAGCGCGATTTCACCCTTGAGAGAGCTCATGTGTCTTCCTGATTAATTGAGAAGGACGCGCTCAGGCGGCCCATTCGGAACGAGCGGCGTCGAGTTCCGCCGGCGATCCGACCGGCCGCGCGTCGACGGACTTGTCGATGCGCTTGATCAGACCCGACAAGACCTTCCCCGGACCACATTCGGCGGCACGGGTAATGCCAGCCGCGGCCAGCGCCTGTACGCACTCGGTCCAGCGAACCGGAAGATAGAGCTGACGCTGCAACGCGGAGCGAATGTCGTCCACGCTGCCGTATATACGTGCTTCGGCATTCTGCACGACGGGAATCGAAGGCAGCTGCCAGGCGATGGAGCGCATGCGCTCGCCGAGCTCGTCGGACGCATCGCGCATCAATGCGCAGTGCGACGGCACGGAGACGGCGAGCTTGACGGCTTTCTTCACACCCAGCTCGGCAAGACGTGCGAGCGCGCGATCCACCGCGTCGACATCGCCGGCGATGACCAGCTGACCCGGTGAATTGTAGTTGGCGGGAGCCACGACCTGCCCCTGCGCCACTTCCGCGCAAACCTCTGCAATCTGGGCATCGTCGCCGCCAAGAATGGCCGCCATCGCACCCATGCCCGGGGGCACCGCGGCCTGCATCAGGCGGCCGCGCGCCGCCACGAGCGCGGCGGCATCGTGCAGCGAGAGCGCATCGGCACAGACCAACGCGCTGTACTCACCAAGGCTATGCCCGGAAAGGAGGGCTGGACGCGCACCGCCCGTCGCCATCCAGACGCGCCATACGGCGACGCTGGCGGCAAGCAAGGCCGGCTGCGTGTTCTCGGTGCTGTTGAGCGAGGCCTCGGGACCTTCCTGACTCATCGACCACAGGTCGACACCCGCGCCCTTCGAGGCCTCGTCGAACGTGGCGCGAACCACATCGTGGGCCGCGGCGAGATCGGCAAGCATGCCGACCGACTGCGAACCCTGGCCGGGAAATACGAAGGCAAGCGAGGAAACGGATGAGGTCATTAGGCAGTCGCTGGAGAGCGGAAACCGCGAATGGTGCCAGCATGGTGGCGCGTCGTCACCATTCGTGAGCGTGTGGTGGATGTTTACGGATACCCCGAACAACCCTCACCGTCGCCCCTGCGCAGGCAGGGGCCCAGAGCGGCGTAGTGAGTTTTCGCGATAGCACCGCGATGCGGCATGAGACGGTTATGACGCCGTCTCGTCGTACATATTTAGTAACGCAGAAGCGCCGAGGCCCACGTGAATCCGCCGCCGAATGCTTCCAGCAGCAGGTTCTGGCCACGCTGCACCTTGCCCGAACGCACGGCGTAATCCAGCGCCAGCGGCACCGAACCGGCGGACGTGTTGGCATGCTTGTCGACGGTGACGATGACGCGATCCATCGACATGTTCAGACGCTTGGCCGTCGCCTCGATGATGCGCAGGTTGGCCTGATGCGGAATGAGCCAGTCGATTTCCGACTCCTGCATACCCGCGGCCGCAAGCGTCTCTTCCACGAGGGAGTCCAGCGTCTTCACAGCGACCTTGAACACTTCGCGACCGCTCATGTTGATGCGGACGCCATGGTTCGGCTCGTCCTTGAAACCGGCCGACACACCCACCGGATTGAACAGCAGGTGTTTGAACCCGCCATCGGCATGCAGGCGCGTTGCCAGGATGCCCGGCTCGTCGGAGGCTTCGAGCACCACCGCACCGGCGCCATCGCCGAACAGGACGCAGGTCTCGCGCTCGGTCCAGTCGACCATGCGCGTCAGCGTTTCGGCACCGACGACCAGCGCCTTCTTCGACTGCCCGCTACGGATGAAGCTGTTGGCGACACCCAGTGCGTAGACAAAGCCGGAGCAGGCGGCATTGACGTCGAACGCCGCGCAGCCGTTGGCACCCAGGCGATGCTGGATAAGGCAGGCGGTGGACGGAAAAATGATATCGGGAGTGGTCGTACCGAGGACGATCAGGTCGATCTCGGACGCCTTGACGCCAGCGGCTTCAAGTGCGCGTTGCGCGGCCAGAAACGCCAGATCGCCGGTGGTTTCGCCTTCGGCGGCGATATGCCGCTCCCGGATACCGGTGCGCGTACGGATCCACTCGTCGCTCGTGTCGACGAACTTTTCGAGGTCGGCATTGGTGACGACGCGCTCGGGGAGCGCACTGCCGGTGCCGATGATGCGGGCGTATTTCAGAACCGTTTCCCCCTGAATGGGCGGAATGCCTGCACCGCGGACGCAAAGGACGGCGACGCAGGGCCTAAAGCTTCAATCCCTCAAACGCAAAACGGCGCGTTACCGCGCCGCCTGCGTATCCGATCGTCGCAGGCTCGCGATCAATCCTCGACTTCAACCGCACCGCGGGTGTCGATGACCTTCTTACCACGGTAATAGCCATCCTTCGTCACGTGGTGACGCAGGTGGACTTCACCGCTGGTCGGATCGGTCGACAGCTGCACGGTTTGCAGCGCGTCGTGCGAACGACGCATGCCGCGGGTGGACGGGGTTTTGCGGCTCTTGGCAACTGCCATGACTCAATCTCCAGCGAAATCTAACGATTCTTGAGTTCGCGCAGAATCGCGAACGGGTTTGGGCGCGTATCCGACGGAGCCAGTTCGGCCTCGTCGGTTCCATCGATGTCGTCGGGCAGCTCGGCGTCCGGGTTAATCGGAACCAGGGGCAGCACCAACAGCAATTCATCCTCGATCACGGTAACCGGATCGAGCTTTCCGTCTTCCTCGACGAGCAATGGCTCGTAACCAGGTGGAAGGCCGGATTCTTCATTTTCATTGACGATCAGTCCGAGACGCGTGTCGACATTGACGGTCATCACGAACGGCTCGAGCGAGCGCTGACAGATCAACGTCAACGGCGCCTCGATACGGACGGCGACATAACGGACGTTGAACTCGTCGCGACCGAATTCCAGCTCGTACTTAACATCGCCTTCCGGAGACGCAATCACCTCACCGAGACGGGGGAAACCCGAGACGGGAAGGATTCCGGAAAACGAACGCCGCGCCGAAACCATGCGCCAAGCGTCCACGGACGATGGCAGTGTCACGGACATAATCGTGAAATGGTAGGCATGAACATCCCTGAAGTCAACTTGTTAGGGCCGTTCGAAGGGCTCGGGAAGCCTCTTTGCCTGAACCGATCCCTTTCGGGCAGACTGGCACGCTATCAGCGAGTGTGCGGCATCGTGCCTGCCGAGGGAAGTCACCCGAGTGTTTTCATATGCGATTTATGCACTTGCGGTGCTCGTGGCCTTCGCTGTCGGCCTGGTCGCCTGGCTGGCCGCCCATCACCGCTCGCGACGCCGGCACGGGGCCCTGCAGGATCTGCTCGATCACGCCGACCGCCTGGAAATCGATCTCAAGGACTGCAGAGAGCGACTCCAGCGGGCCCATGCGGTGATGTCGGTCAGTCCCGACTTGCCCGCCGCGGGCGAGGTCGAAGCCCAGCACGCGCTGGATTCCGGGCTGCGCGCCCTGCTTCAGCAGCGCCTGTGGATTCGCGACAAGGCCCCGGATGCCAGCCAGCGCGAACTCGACGATGCGGTGGACGCCCTCGCCCGCGCCCGCCAGCAACTGGAACCGCGTCTGCGGGCACTGGACGACGCCCAGCACGCCCTCGACGTCGCCGTGCGCGAACACATTCACCGGGATTTCTAGCATGACCGCTACCCCGCGGGTGCTCCTTGCATCCACGTCGCGCTACCGCGCCGAGCTGCTGCATCGCATCCTTCCCGAGTTCATCCAGGCCGCGCCGGGCACCGACGAATCGCCGCTACCCGACGAAATGCCGCGCGAACGCGCCCGGCGTCTGGCGCTGGCCAAGGCGAAGGCGGCGGCCGCCATCCATCCCGACGCCATTGTCATCGGCTCGGATCAGGTGGCCGATCTCGATGGACGCGTGCTGGATAAACCAGGAACCGCCGAACGGGCCGTCGAGCAGTTGCGGGCCAGTTCGGGACGCGAGGTCGTGTTCCATACGGCGGTCTGCGTTCTCGGCCCCGCCGGATATGCCGGAACCGCCGTCGACGACACCCGGGTGGTCTTCCGGCATCTGTCGGACAGCGATATCGCGCGCTATGTCGAACGCGAGCGCCCGCTGGATTGTGCGGGCAGCTTCAAGTGCGAAGGTCTTGGCATCACGCTTTTCGAGCGTATCGAGAACGTCGATCCGACGGCGCTGATCGGATTGCCGCTTATCGCGACGGCGAGGTTGCTGCGCGAAGCCGGTGTCGTGCTGCCCTGACCGGCAAGTTCCACCAACGCCCCACCTGTGGGAGCGCGCCTGCGCGCGAAAGCCCACGGAGCTAAGAAGCCCGATACTCACATCGCAAGCCCAAAATCCAGGCTGCGGATGCCACCCACGGATTCCCCGCTCCGTGGGCTTTCGCGCGCAAGCGCGCTCCCACAGGCCAACAGTAAAGCCGAAGGTATCTGGCGCCTTCAGTCCGACATCCCCGCTCGCCACGCAGTCATCCACACGACGCAACCGTCGGCTGCCATAGGCGGCAGGGCCCTAGACGGCACCGTCGCATCGTAGAACGCGAAACGTCGCCGCCCCTCGAACAGATCCAGCCGCGCCACCAGAACTGGCGAGGCCACGCGCGAACACAGCGAACCCAACCAATCGCGCCTCGCACCTTCACGCATCGAGGTTTCATCCACGGCCAACAGAACGTGGCGCCCGGGCGCATCCGCCAGCAAGGCCGCTTCGTCCCTTCGCCAGATGGCGAGTTGCGGCGCACGGCCATGCTTGTCGTTGAACGGACTGTCCAGTACGTAGACGACCCGCTGCGCGCCAAGCGCGAAACGCAGCTCGGCGCCCAGCATGAAATTGTCGGCGACCAGCAATGCATCCGGCCGTACCGCGAGCAGCTTTCCGGCTTCGACGCCGCTCTCGCGCCAGCCCGTGAAATTGGACGGAAACGCCTTATAACCGGCCAATACGCGCGGACCTTCGGTCGACGCAGCCAGCCCGAGATAACCGAGTCCCGCCGCAAGACCCAGGCCCGCAACAAAGAAAGCGGCGGCGATAACGCGCCGCCATGTACGCGACATCGACCCGGCCAGCATCGGCAGCGCGGCAATCAGCACCAGGTATCCCGGCAGCGGCCAGTGCGCGCGGAATCGCACATCGTCGGCGAATAGCCCAAGTACGAAATAAGCGACGATGAAGGTGACGCCAACAACTCCCAGCACGTCCCACCCGGCGTGCGAACGACGGCGCCAGCCCTGCCAGGCCGCCCAGAGCAACACGACGTAAGCCAGCGGGGTACAGGCCATCGCCTGTTCCAGCGGCTGCATGAGCGCACCCGGCTGGAAGCTCCACGGATTGCGATCCACCACCTGAAAACCGATCCCGACACCATGCTGGATGGTGTTGAACACGATGATCGGCAACAGTCCGATCGAAGCGACCAGCAGCGCTCCCCACAGACCGGGCTTGCGCCATTGCGCCCTGCCGCGCGGCGTGGCGCAGAGCATGATCAATCCCGCGAGCATCGGCATCGCGGCGCGATAGTGAGTGGCCCAGCACAACGCGAGACCGATACCCAACAGCAGCCAGTCGCGGGCGCGATCGCGGTCCATCGCCGCGCAAAGACCCTGCATGGCGAGCAGGATGCCGAAGGTCAGCGGCACATCGGGCAGCGCCAGCACGCCAAGGCTGCCCGCCAGCGGAAGCAGCAGCGCGCCAAGCGCCGCCTGCCATCCCTGTTCCTGCCCGGCGTAACGAAGCGCAAGCGCACGCACCTGCCAGGGAATCGCGGCACCGATAAGCAGAAACGGCAAACGCATACCGAAAAGATGGTGTCCGGCAAGCATCTCCCCGAGATGGATCAGCCATGCCGTCAAGGGCGGAAGGTCGCTATAGCCCCATGCGGGGGCAAGACTTTCCTGCCAGTAAAACGCCTCGTCGCCGAACGGTGACAGGCGGCACGCTATGGCGATCTTCGCGAGCGATACCAGAACGAACAGAACGAGGAACGCACCTCGCCACACTCGCACGGCCGCCGCTACACTGGACCGATCACGCATTGTTGTATCCAGGCCAGGGGGCGCACGCATCGATCATGTCCGCAACGACTCCACTTCGCGATGAAACATTGCACCACCGACTGGAAAGCGCGCTGGCGCAGGTCAATGGCGTCCTTCTGGGCAAACCGCGGCAGGTCAAGCTCGCCTTCACCTGCCTGATCGCCGGCGGTCATCTGCTGCTGGAAGACGTGCCCGGCGTCGGCAAGACCACGCTGGCGCATGCGCTCGCGGCAACCTTCGACCTCGAATTCCAGCGGATTCAGTTCACCAGCGACCTGTTGCCGTCGGACATTATCGGGGTCAGCGTATACGAGCGCGAGACGGGACAGTTCCGCTTCCACCCCGGCCCCATCTTCACCAGCCTCCTGCTGGCCGACGAAATCAATCGCGCCACGCCCAAGACCCAGAGCGCCCTGCTCGAAGCCATGGCCGAAGGCCAGACGACCGTGGATGGCCAGACCCACGATCTGCCACGACCGTTTTTCGTGGTGGCCACCCAGAACCCTCTCGATCTTGCCGGTACGTTTCCGCTACCGGATTCGCAACTGGATCGCTTCATGTTGCGGCTGTCCCTCGACTACCCCGATCCCGCCGCCGAACGCGCCCTGCTGACCGGCGCCGATCGACGGGATCTGATGGCGACGCTTGAACCGCGCCTGGATATCGCATCCATTGCCGCGCTGCACGCCGCCGCGCAGGCGGTGAAGGCCAGCAGCACCCTGCTCGACTATCTGCAGGCGTTGCTCACCGCCAGCCGCAAACACAGCGATGTACGCGTGGGGCTATCGCCGCGCGCAGGCCTTGCCTTGCTAGCGGCGGCCCGCGCCTGGGCGCTGGTCAGCGGCCGCGACTACGTCATTCCCGAAGACATCCAGACCGTCTTCGTATGCGTCGCCGCACATCGCCTGGTTCCCGGCAAGGGCAGTCATCGCGAAGCCATTGCCCGCGCTCTCCTCGCCGAGGTGCCGGTGCCCTGATGACGCTGGCCAGTCACTGGCGACACGTTGTCGCATTGGCCGAGAAGCGCCTGCCTTCGCTGACGCGCATGCGTCAGCGCGAGCCCCTGCCCATCCTGCTCAATCGCCGACGCATCTATATCGTCCCGACCGGGTTCGGCCTGGGCTTTGCCGTGTTGTTGTGCGTGATGCTGGTCGGTGCGCTCAACTATGCGAACAACGCCGCGCTGATCCTCACCTGCCTGCTGGGCGCCGCCAGCGCCGGAAGCATGCTCGTCGCCTTTCGCGTGCTCAATGGCCTGACCATCGGAACATTGCGCGCGGACAGCGCGGTGGCCGGTTCGTCCATTCGCGTGTCGCTGGATATCTCCACGAACGACGAGGCAAGGACCGGTGTGCACCTGGACGTGCACGAACAGCAGCTCGCACTGCAGGTACCGGCGCATGGCGCCGCAACAGCCGAATTCGAACTTCTTACGGAGATGCGTGGCTGGCTCGCGCTGCCACGCATGCGCATTTATACGACCTGGCCGTTAGGCATGTTCCGCGCATGGAGCTGGCTGAACCCCGATCGTCAGGTATTGGTTTATCCGCGTCCCGAAGCGTTTGGCCCCCCACCGTTCGAACCTCAGGGCGATGCCGACCGGGGTCGCCCCCGCGTGGGCGACGAGCTGGCCTCGCTGCGCGACTACCGGCCCGGCGATCCGCGCAGGCAGATCGCATGGAAACTCAGCGCCCGGCATCACGATCTGCTGGTGAAAGACATGGAGCAGCCTGCGCCCAAGGAAGACTGGCGGCTGGACTGGGACAACATACACGGGCTCGATGCCGAATCGCGCATTTCGCGACTGGCACGCTGGATCGACGAAGGCCATCAGGGCGGGCGTCGCTGGAGCCTGCAATTGCCCGATCGTTACTTCGACATCGCCCAGGGCGACGAGCATTACCATCGCTGCATGACCGCGCTGGCGTTGCAGCCATGACACGTTCGCGATTCTCGCTGCGTCGCGTCTCGCCCTCCGATCCACCCATTGGCGGACGTTCGTTCGATCTCCTGTGCGCGACGATGGCGGCGGTCGTGGCGGTCCATGCACTGCACCTGCCCTGGTGGCTGACCGTTTCGTTGCTGGCGATACTCGCGATGCGCTGGCGCCAGCGCAGGACGCACACGCGCAATGTATCCGCATGGCTGAAGATCCCACTGATCGCCCTGCTGCTCGCCTCGATCGTCGCGACGTACGGATCGATTTTCGGACGCGAGCCGGGAAGCGCATTCGCCGTCGGCCTGCTCGTACTGAAACTGCTGGAGAGCGAACACCGCCGCGATGCGCGCGTGGGCGTGACGTTCGCCTGCTTCGCACTGATGAGCGCCCTGCTGTTCGACCAGGGCATGTTCGCGACCGCCTTCGTCGCGCTGGCGTTGCTGCCCGCCCTGGCCACGCTCCGTTCGCTGGAGGATGCACGTCCCGAACCGGCGCGTCTGACAGGCGAGTTCCCTGCGCCGCTGTTGATGCTGGCGCTTTCCATTCCGCTGGCGTTGTTCGCCTTTCTGTTCGTGCCTCGTCTTTCGTCGCCGTTGTGGGGCGCGCCAACGAACAACCAGGCCCGCACGGGCCTGTCCAGCCGCATGTCCCCCGGCGATATGACCGAACTGCTTACCGACGACGCGCCCGCTATGCGCGTGACCTTCGACGGCGGCAGGATGCCAGATCGTCCGGCTCGCTATTTCAGGGCTTACGTTCTGTGGATGTTCGACGGCAAGGAGTGGCGCGCGGGCGGCGGAGCGTACCGGCGTGCGCCTTCGACCCTGGTCCCGGGCGATAACGTCACGTATGAAATTGCGCTCGAGGCAACGCACGAATTCGCCATGCCCGCCCTCGACGCGCCTGTTGCGCCACCGGAAAAGTCCCGCATGCTGCCGGATCGTACGGTGACGGCGGACAATCGCATCGACGAGGTCGTTCGTTACCGCGTCGCCTCGACCACCAGCTACCACTTCGAACCCGAGCTGGACGAGTCGGTAAGGCGTATGGCTCTGCAATTGCCCGATGACGTCGGACCGAAAGCGCGCGCGCTGGCAGCCGGGTGGCGAGAACGTTTCGGCGAAGACGATGGCTCGATCGCCCTCGCGGCGCTCGGACTTTTCCGGGACGGCGGTTTCAGTTACACGCTCGCCCCGCCTCCGCTGGGCCGTGATCGCATCGACGACTTCCTGTTCGATACCCACCAGGGCTACTGCGAGCACTACGCGTCCGCCTTTACCTTCCTGATGCGCGCCGCGGGCATTCCCGCGCGCGTCGTCACCGGTTACCAGGGCGGTTACTGGAATACGCTTGGCAACTACCTGCTCGTTCGTCAGTCCGATGCACACGCATGGAGCGAAATCTGGCTGGCCGGACGCGGATGGGTACGCTACGACCCTACCGGAGCGGTGCGGCCGGAGCGCGTCAGCCAGCTGGGCGCAGCCGCCTCGCAACCCGGCGAAAACTCCCTGAGCGGCCAATGGCTGCGCGAATTCCGCAACCGCATGGACATCGTCAACCAGTGGTGGGGTCGTGGCGTTATCGGGTTCGACGCGCTACGCCAGCAAGGCTTGCTGCGCCCCTTTGGCATCGCGCGCGCCGACGTGGGCAAGCTCTCGCTGATACTGGTGGTAGGTTGCGCATTGCTGGTGGTCGTCGCACTGACCTGGGCGCTGTTCCGGCCACGCGAAGGCGACGCATTGGATGCGTGGATGCGCCGTCTCGAGGCAAAACTCGCCCGGGCTGGCGTTGCACGACGGAGTAACGAAGGCCCGCGTCATTATTTTGCGCGGGCCGCGAGGGCCCTGCCAGGCGACCGGGCGTCCCTGGAGGCGCTTGCCGGACTGTATATACGGTTACGCTATGCCTTTGACGAACCGCCGCCTGAACCGCTACGCGAATTTGGCGGTAAGGTGAGGGAATTCAAACCGCGTCGCGTGGTCAAATAGATCGAAGTGCCGGTAATGTCCGGTGCGGTTCCGCTGGGAGAAATCACATGTCGATGTACAAACCGTTGGCCATTGTTGCGGCGACCATGGCTCTTGGCGCATGCGCTACGGTGCCGCAGCCGCTGCAGGGCCAGTTCAACGACGTTTCCACGGCGGGCGCCCAGCAGGGTGGCGCGCCGGGTGCGAAGGTGCGCTGGGGTGGCGAAATCATCAAGACCGAACCGGGTCCGCAGCAGACCTGCTTCTTCGTCCTGTCCGAACCGCTGGACAGCGAAGCGCGTCCGACCGCCAGCAAGTCCGATAGCCAGGGCCGCTTCGTGGCCTGCCGCGACGGCTTCTACGATCCGGAAGTGTTTACCCGCGGTCGCGAAATCACCGTCACGGGTACGGTGCATGGCGCGGTGTCGCAGAAAGTCGGCGATTTCGACTATGCCTATCCGCGCGTCGAAGCCGATGTCGTCTACCTGTGGCCCAAGCGCGTACCGGTGACCCGCTACCCGCCAGGTTTTTACGACCCGTTCTGGGGTCCGGGCTTCGGTCCGTCGTGGGGCGGCTACGGCTATGGTCCGTGGGGCGATCCGTTCTGGTACCGTCCACGCGTGATCGTCGTGCCGCGTCCGGTGGCTCCGCCACCGCGTCCACGCTGATAGAAAAAACGCCGGCTCACGCCGGCGTTTTTTTCGCTTCAGCCCGGCGGCCAGTGCATCTGGCGACCCGCGAGAAGATGCACGTGCAAATGGAAGACCGTCTGCCCGCCGTGCTCGTTACAATTGACGACCGTGCGGTAGCCATCCTTCGCATAGCCTTCGTCTCGCGCATACGCCGCTGCCGCAAGCAGCAGCTTGCCGAGCAGTGTCGCATCCGCCGGTGTCGCGTCGTCCAGCGTGGCGATGGCGCGCTTCGGAATGAAAAGTACGTGTACCGGCGCCTGCGGATTGAGATCCCGGAATGCCAGGACGTCATCGTCCTCGTAAACGATATCGGCCGGAATCTCGCGCCGGACGATCTTCGCGAAGATGGTGTCGCTCATCGGTAACTCCTTCGATGATGGTCAGCCCAGCGATTGCCGGCTGCCAAAGGCATGGGCGAGCGTGCCACGGTCGACGAATTCGAGTTCGCCACCTAGCGGCACGCCATGGGCCAACCGTGTGGCGCGAATACCCGCGGCGCGCGCGAGCTGCCCCACGTAGTGGGCTGTCGCCTCGCCTTCCACGGTCGGGTTCGTCGCGATGATCATTTCCTCGATCTCGCCCTCGCCCAGTCGCTCGGCAAGTAACGGCAGACCGAGTTCGTCGGGACCCAGGCCGTCCAGAGGCGAAAGCCGGCCCAGCAGAACGAAGTAATGGCCGCGAAATCCCGTGGCCTGTTCGATCGCCGCAAGATCGGATGCCGACTCGACCACGCACAGCACCTGCTTGTCGCGACTGGGACTGGCGCACAACGAACACACCGGCGTCTCGCTGAAATTGCGGCAGCGCGTGCAGTTGCCCACATCGCGCATCGCGGATTCCAGCGCCGAGGCCAGGCGCAGGCCACCTTCCCGCTCGCGTTCGAGCAGGTGGAAGGCCATGCGCTGCGCACTCTTCGCACCCACGCCCGGAAGGCAGCGCAATGCGTCGATGAGTTCGCCGAGAAGTCGGGAGCCAGTCGTCATGGACTGATCAGAACGGCATCTTGAAACCGGGCGGCAGGTTCAGACCGGAGGTCACGCCACCCAGCCGGTTCTTGCTGACTTCCGAAATCTTGTTGACCGCATCGTTCACCGCGGCGGCGACGAGGTCTTCGGCCATCTCCGGATCGTCCGCGAAAAGCTGGCGATCGATACTGACCTTGCGCACCTCGTGGCCGCCGGACATCGTCACGGTAACGGCACCGCCGCCGGCGCTGCCGATGACTTCGAGCTTCGCGATTTCTTCCTGCGCACGCTTCATTTCATCCTGCATGCGCTGGGCCTGCTGCATCAGCTGACCGATCTGACCTTTCACGTTCTTGGCTCCACGGGTTTGACGGATTGCGGAATGACACGCGCATCGAGCTCGCGTACCAGGGTCTGCACGATCGGGTCGTTCTCGATGGCCGCCTCGGCGGCGGCCTGCGCATCGCTGCGCGCCTGCGCCATGCGATGGGCCGGGGTTTCGAGATTACCGTGATCGGCGATGAAACGCAGACGGACGCGACGTCCGAGTGCGACGGTGAGTTTTTCTTCCATCTGACTGGTCAACGGCTCGACCGCCAGATGCAGATGCGACGGCTTCAGCGCCAGCGTCATGCTTTCGCCGTCCAGTTCGCGCAACGACGAATTCTGCGCCAGCTGACCGATGGGGCCGCGAAGACCGGCGCGCTCCACGAGTTCGGCCCAGTCCGGCATGCCATTGGCATCCAGGACGAGAGGCGCGGACGGGCGCGGAGCCGGAGCGGGTGCCGGAGGTTCGACCGGAGCCGCCGCGCGCACGGGTGCGGGCGCAGCGGGCCGGGCGACCTGAGCCGGGGCGACGGGAGCGGTGCTTCGAACCGGTGCGGCCGAAGGTGCTTGCCCCGTCGGCGCAGGAGTGGCCGAACGCGCCGACGGCGGGGCCGGGGATGCGGACGAACCGCCGTCCGTCGGACGGAACGCCAGCATGCGCAGCAAGGCCATCTCGAAACCGATCCGCGCATCCGGCGCCTGCGGCAGCTCGCGACGCCCGCTGGTGGCGATCTGGTAATAGAGCTGCACGTCTTCCGGCACGATGCGTTCGGCGAGCGCGGCAAGACCTTCGTCGCTTTCCTCGCCCCGATATCCCGGGACAAGCTGCATCAGCTGGACGCGGTGAAGCACGGTCGCCAGGTCGTCGAGCACGCCACCGAAGTCCGGCGAGAACGAAGCGATACGATCGCACTCGGCCATCAGCCCCGGACCGTCGCCCGATGCCAGCGCGTCGAGCAGGCCAAGGACCTGACCACGCTCGACGCTGCCGAGCATGGCGCGCACGTCCGATGCGCGAAGCGCGCCGCCGCCATAGGCGATGGCCTGGTCGAGCAACGACAGCGCATCGCGCAGCGAACCGTCCGCCGCATGCGCAAGCTCGCCGATGGCCTCGCCTTCGAATTCGATGCCTTCCGCACCGAGGATGTGGCGCATCTGTCCGGATATCTGCTCGGGCAGCAGGCGCTTGAGGTTGAACTTCAGGCAACGCGACAGCACCGTGACCGGCAGCTTCTGCGGATCGGTGGTCGCCAGCAGGAACTTCACATGCGGCGGCGGCTCCTCCAGCGTCTTCAGCAACGCGTTGAACGCCGGCTTGGACAGCATGTGCACCTCATCGACGAGGTAGACCTTGAAGCGTCCGCGCGAGGGTGCGTACTGCGCATTCTCGATCACTTCGCGCACGTCGTCGACGCCCGTGTTGCTTGCCGCATCGATTTCCAGCAGATCGACGAAGCGCCCGGCGTCGACGGCCGTGCACACGGCGCATTCACCGCACGGATCGGCCGACTCGCCACGCTCGCAATTGAGCGACTTGGCGAAGATGCGCGCGATGGTGGTCTTGCCGACACCGCGCGTACCCGTGAACAGGTAGGCGTGATGCATGCGACCGGATTCGAGCGCATTGGTAAGTGCGCGGACGACATGTTCCTGGCCCACGAGTTCGGCGAACTTGCGAGGGCGCCACTTTCGTGCGAGGACCTGATAGGACATGCGTGGATACCTTGGGGCGACAGGGGATTGTGCCAAGGTGCGCCGGGTCGCGGTAGCTTGCGTTTCCGGCGGCGAGGTGATCCGCCGTTCCGGACCCCGGAAAAAGTGGCGGCCCTGCCAGCCACACCCCGGCACCCGAGTCGTCTACTACCGTTGCTTCCTTCCGGACCTGGCGGAGTTTGCAGACTATCGTCGCGGGGGGACCGACAGGGCCACCATAAGACGTGATTCTTTCTGAACGGCTGTTTTGCTGCGCATCGCGGACATTACAGGTCGCGGACTGCAAAACTGGCGGAGAGAGCGGGATTCGAACCCGCGATACGTTTTACCGTATACACACTTTCCAGGCGTGCTCCTTCAACCACTCGGACACCTCTCCACACCGGTACTACCTTCTTCACCGGCATCCTGGTCCGGCAAAGAAGCGGAAGGATAACGTCAGCGCGACATTCAGACAAGCGGCGAGGATCAACCTGCGCCGGGACGCGGGGGTGCGGGCGGCGGCAAAGCGATGCGTTCGCCGGTATGGGCCACGCGATAGCCACGGGCCGCCAGCTCCCGGCCATCGGCCTCGCTGCCGTAGTGGTAAAGAACCATGCGGTCGCGGAACGCCTGCGCGTACTCGCGTTCCAGATCGTCCACGCCGGTGTGAGACGGATTACCGGTCAGTCCGCAATCGTGCGCGATGACCTCGCTGCCGGCGCCGTACAACGCCAGGGCCTCGGGTACCGGACGGGTATCGCCCGTATAGACGAGGCTGCCGCCGAGCGCGAGACCGTACGACGTGCCCTGCACATGATGGCGCGTGGCGAAGACGTCGAACCAGACCTCGTCGTGCCAGAAACCCCGCGTGCAGGGAATCAGCCGGAAGGCTTCCCAATAGTTCACGCCGCCCTCGGCCAGGACGCCGGGATAGTCGGCCACCCTGCCCTGCAGCCAGGGCACGAGTGCGGCATGCACATAGACGCGCGTCTTGCCGCGAAGGTTTTCGTCGAACCACAGCCGGAAAAACAGCCGCTCCATACCCGCCACGTGATCCATGTGGATATGTGTGATGTACAGCGCACGGGGCGGTTCGCCGTAGGCGGCGATGTAACGGTCCAGCGTGTCCGGCCCGCAGTCGATCAGCAGCGACGGTTTGCCATCGCGCTCGACGACCGCGGCGGACGAGCCCAGCTCGACCGCATGCGCTGCCCCGGTGCCGAGAAAATGCAGATGCCAGTTCATGCCGCGTATGCCTGTTCATAATGATCGACAAGGGCGGGCCAGAGTTTGCCCTCGAACGAGGCCAGCTTACCCGCGCCCAGCTTCAGCAGCGATCGATGCAGGCGCGAGAGGTTCGCTCGCCGCCAGCCTTCCGCGGGCGCCCTCAGCCGTCCGCGATCGAAATCGATCAGGTACAGGCCTGCTTCGTTGATAAGGATATTGTGGGCGTTCAGATCGGCATGCCAGGCACCCTGGCGATGGAATCGCGCCACCAGCTCGCCCACCCGCGACGCCAGGGCAACATCGAAATCTCCCGACGCCAGGCGTTCGGCCAGCGTCGTCGCGGCGGGAATCGTCAGCGTGATCAGGTCCGCGGTATAGCGCAGGCCATGCCGGACATACCGCGAGGCCAGCGGCGGCGACACGGGGAGGCCCCGACGCAGCAGCTCGGCCAGAAGGCGGAATTCGCGGACACTGCGACTTCTGTCACGGCCCGTCCACAGATAACGGTCGCCAAATAGTTTCGCGACCAGCCCGCCGCGCCGATAATGGCGCAGGGCGGCCTCGCCGGCCGGCGTGTCGATGAACGCCACGCCGCCACGGCCGCCGGACTGCATGCGCAATCCACCGCGCGCGCGCCAGTAATCGGCCAGGAACCATTGGCCGTCGACTTGTGGGGCGAGGGCCCCGTCGAACAGAATCGTTCCGGCGGAGTCCTCGTGGATTCGTTCGTCTGTCATCGCTTTCGGTCGCCCTTCGCGGCCATTCCACCGGGTATCCATCAAATCGTGAGCAGTCTACCAAGCCGTCCGCTTCCTTCGGGCGAATCCAGTATCTGCATCCTGCGGACCTCCGCCATCGGCGATGTCACGCATGTGGTGCCGCTGATACGCACGCTTAAGGAAAAGGCACCCCGCGTGTCCATTACGTGGATCGTCGGGAAGCTGGAACAACGGCTGGTGGGCGACCTGCCCGGCGTCGAGTTCGTCATGTTCGACAAAGGCAAAGGTCACGAAGGCATGCGAGCGGTGCGCCAGGCACTGGCCGGCCGCCGGTTCGACGCCTTGCTGCATATGCAGGTAGCCCTGCGCTCGAACCTGCTGAGCCTGGCGGTCAGCGCCGACCGTCGCATCGGTTACGACCGTGCCCGCTCCAAAGATCTGCACGGCCTGTTCGTCAACGAACGGATTCCCGCACGCAGCGGCGAACACGTACTGGACGCCTTCGGCAGCTTCATCGAACCGCTGGGCATGCGTCAGACAGACGTTGTCTGGGATATTCCCGTTTCCGAGGACGCCCACGCCTGGGCGCACGAACACTTGCCGGGCGATGCGCCCACCCTGCTCGTCAGCCCCACATCCAGCCACGAACTGCGCAACTGGCGGCCAGAACGCTATGCGGCGGTGATCGATCATGCGATGGCGCGCGGTCTGCGCGTGGCGCTGGTCGGCGGCCCGTCCTCCGGCGAACGCGCCATGGCGGACGCCGTGCTCGCAGCGACCACGTCGACGCCGATGGATCTGACCGGCAAGGACACCCTGAAGCGTTTCATGGCCCTGCTGGGCCGCACCGCCATGATTCTGACACCCGATTCGGGACCGATGCACATGGCCAACGCCGCGGGAGTGAAGGTGCTGGGCCTGCACGCGGCCAGCAACCCGCATCGCTCGGGGCCGTATTCGGACCGGCGCTGGTGCGTGAACAAATACGACGAGGCCTCGCGCCGCTTCCTGGGCAAGCCGGCGGCGGATATCGCGTGGGGAACGAAGATCGAGAAACCCGGCGTCATGGACCTGATCGCCGTGGACGAGGTGATCGACCGGCTCGAAGCCTGCACCGATCACCTCGGCTTGTCGCTGAGCGGTTAGACGCTCGGCGCGCTGCCGTTCGACCGGTAGTCCTGATAGGACTTCTCTTCGACCAGTTGCGAACCCAGCGCAAGATTGATCTCGCGTTTCACGGCGGCGCGCACGTCGTTTTCGAAGTAGACCGCTCGGGCCAGCTCGATGAATTCCTTGTCGAATGCCTGCGCACGCTCCTTCAGGCGGATCCGGTCCTCGATATCCCAAAGACGCTCGTTGACTTCGCGCAGGCGCTTCCATTCGTCGGTGATATCCGTGTCCGACGCACGGTCGTTCGCCCATGTGGCGTTCAGCAGTTCGAGTTCGTTGCGCACGTTGGCGAGCTTCGCCTCGTCCTTGATCTGGACGGACTTGATCTCGAGGATCGTGATCTTGTCGATGAGTTCCCCGTAGGACACGGGAACCTGGATGAGACTCATGGTTTTATCTCCGGAACGGTCAGCCGCGCGAGGTTAGCAGGTTGACCGTTGCGCGACGATCCGGTCCGGCTCCTACACATCGGCGCAACATCCCGCGGTGGAGGCTGTGCGCCAACCACGACGGAGGTGCGCCCGTGTCCGACCCTTCATTCCTGATCGCCGGCGCCGGCCCCACCGGACTCGCCGCCGCCCTTTTCCTCAAACGGCGCGGCATCGAGGCACGGCTTGTCGACAAAGCGGCCCAACCGGCGGCGCACTCCCGCGCCCTGGTCGTCAACCCGCGCACACTGGACATGCTCAAAAGCTCAGGCGTTACCGACCGGATGCTTGCCGAGGGCCGACCGGTTTCGGGCCTGACCTTCTACGACCACTGGAAACGAATTGCATCGTTCGACGCCAGCGCCATTCATCCGCGCTACCAACTCAACGTGATTTCGCAGGAGCGCAGCGAAGCATTGCTGGCCGAGGCACTGGCGGCGTATGGCATCCAGGCCGAACGTTCCACGACGGCGTCGGTCAAGGGACAGGACGAACGCGTCCATGTCGAACTCACGCATGGCGACGGGCGGACGGAGCAGATCGATGTCGATGGCCTGTTCGCCGCCGACGGCGCGCGCAGCACGATACGCGAAAACCTCGGCATTCCGTTTCCGGGCACGTCGTTCCCCGAAGCATGGCCCCTGTTCGACATCGAAATGGAAACGTCGCTCGCACTCGACCGTGCACACGTATGCTTCCTCCCCGAAGGTCTTATTTTCATGCTCGCGCTGGATGCGCGGATATGGCGTGTCATCGCCAGCTTTCCCAACCCACTCGATCACCTGCCAAACGGATCGCACGCAGGTAACACCGTATGGTCCTCATCGTTCCACATCGCCCATCGCATCGCGGAAGCCTGCGCTGTCGGACGCGTTGCACTTGGCGGCGATGCCGCGCACATCCACTCGCCCATCGGCGCGCGCGGCATGAATCTCGGCATCGAGGACGGCTATGCCTTCGCACTGCGCATGGCCGATACGTCTCTCGATCTTCCCGCGCGATTCGCGCGCTACGGCACCGAACGTCATGCCATACATGTCGATGTCGTACGTCGCGTGCGCATGGTCACGACGCTGGCGCGCGGCGGCACGGGCGCGCTACGCCTGATCCGTCGCTACGGCATTCCCCTGATTGTCGAAATCGCCCCCATGAGACACCTTCTGCTGGGTATGGCAGCGGGACTGGATCATCCCCAGCCGGTCTGAGACGGGACGGGATGTGTCCATCGCGATATCCTGCCCGGCATGCACGATCAGACCGATTTCCAGATCATCGAAACACCGACCCCGACGCGACCGGACGTGGAAGCCGCCATTCGCCACCGGAAGAAACCCTTGTGGTTCGTGGGCGCGGATTTCTCGCACGCCGATCTTTCGGGCCTGGATCTGTCGGGCAGCCATTTCGAACGATGCCTGCTGGCGGAAACCAGCTTCAAGGCAGCCCTGCTCGAATCGACGACCTGGAAAGGCTGTCGCGGCGGGAAAGCCATATTCCGCGCGGCCAAGATCAACGAAAGCCGTTTCGTTTCCTGCGATTTCAACAACAGCCTCTGGCAGGGAAGCCGTCTCGGATTCGCAACGTTCAGCGGCTGCAAGCTGACCGGCGCCAACTTCAGTGGCGCCTCGACACTGGGCACGACCTTCAGCGATACGTTACTGATAAGCGCGTTTCTCAACGGATTTTCGTTTCGCAAATGCGAACTCGACAACCTCGATTTCTCCGATGCCGATCTCACGGACGCCGATTTTCGAGAGGCCATTTTTTCAGGCGGCAGCCTGAGCAACGCGCGCCTGCATGGTGCACGTTTCGACGGCGCGGACCTTCGCGAGGCAAGTCTGCACGGACTGACATTGCAGGATGCCAAGCCGTTCAGAGGTGCGACCATTTCGCGCGAACAGGCGTCGATGCTTCTTTCGAGCCTGGGACTGACGGTGGCGTGACGGATCGGTCGATACGGAAAGCCGTATGCCCGGACAGGTAGTTGAACGGGCATCGCCTCGTTTTACTTATCCCTTATCGTCCTTGTGCTCATCCTTCTTCGGCGGCGGCGCCTCGCGATGGGGAGGCTGCGCTCGCGGAGCCGGCTGTTCGCGCTGCTGCTGTTGAGGCGGCGGCGCCTGTCGAACCTGCTGCGGCTGCGGACGTGGCATGACTTCGCGTGGTTGCTGCGGCGGCTGGGGACGCGGCGGCGCTTCGCGTTGCTGCGGCTCGGGACGTGGCATCGCCTGACGTTGCTGGAATTCCTGGCGCGGCGCCTCTACCCGCTGTTGCTGCTCCGGACGAGGTTGCTGCTCCGGACGAGGTTTCTGCTGCTCCGGGCGCTGTACCTGTACCTGCCGTGGTTGTTCGACGGGCCGGGCTTGCTGGACGGGGCGCGGCGGCTGTTGTGCGATGGCCGGTTGCTGTGTGGCCGGACGCGGTTCCTGACGCGGTGCATCCACGCGCCTCATGTCCGGATTTGCGCGCTGCGCTTCGTTTGGAACGCGAGCGGGCTGCGCTTGCCCTTGCGCTTGCCCTTGCGGCATCGGATGAAGCGACTCGCGCGTGACAGGCAAAGGCACTCTGTCGCGCTGCGTGAACTCGTTCGGATTGCTGCGATTCCGCTCGGCCGGAGGCACCAACGGCTGCGGATGTCCCGGTTGCGCGGCGGGCACCGGTTGGTTCGGACGCGTCATCTGCTCGGTGAAATTGGGCCGCTGCATATGCGCGAAATCGGGCGCCGGACGTCCCTGCCCCGGTTGTGCCGCAAGCGCGGGGCGCTGGACGTTCTGCGGTGCGGCACCAGGCGCCTGTTCCGGCCGCCGATCGACGGCGACATTGCGATTGCCGCTGTTGACGTTACTTATATTGTTGACGTTGCCGTTATTGACGTTGCCATTATTGAAATTGTGACGATTGTCGATCTGCGTCACGTTGCGATTGATCGTGGTGTTGTTGGTGACGCGGTTAATGACCGTCGTGGAATGCGACACGTAGGGACGGTTGTTGTAAACCACCTCCGGACGTCCCGGGCCGTCGCCGCGACCGCCGCCGCCCCAGTTCATATTCCACGCATGCCAGCCCCAGTCGCGACGATCGCGGTCGTCGTGATGACTGAACGCCTCGCCGATCAGCACGCCGACACCGAACGAGATCACACCCGTCGCAACCATGTCGCCAGTGCTGTAACGAGGCGGCGGACGATAGTCGTAACCGCGATACACCTCGACCTCGTCGCCATAGACCACGCCCGGGTCGTATGCCGGGACGTACACGACGTCGCTCTGTTCCGGCTCGATGACAATCGTGCGTTCGGGGGCCTGCACGACGGAAGGCCCCTCGTAAACCACCGGCGCGTCGCCGCTATCGACCACATCCGGCTCGCTATAGCTGGTGCGATCGACCACCGCGACCTTCTGCTGCGGCGTGCTGCGCAGGTTGCCGTGTGCCTGCGCGCGTTGGCGCATGACCTGGATGGCATTCAGAACATCGTTCGGATCGTTGACATAGGCATCGCCCAGCGAGGTCGTCCAGTCGATATTCCTTGCCAGCTGATCGATGACGCTGGGAAAGGCGGTAAGCGATTTGACGCTGGGGTCCCAGGGCTGGGCATTCGCGGCATCGATCAAGGCAGCGGGCTTGAGGCCCCGATTCTGCTGCATCCATGCATCCGCCGCCGTCACCTGGTCGGGATACGCGGACGCTGCAAGCGTTTGCGCGACCAGCTTGTCGGGGAATAGCGCGATGGGGGCGACGAGCTGGTAAAGCTGATCGGCCGTCGGCGGGACATAGGCCTGAGCGTTCGTTCCGGGCTGGGCGGCGGTACTAGCCGCAGCGGGCTGTACCGCGGGCGTATCGGGCGCCTTCTGACATGCCGCGATCGAGAGTGTGCCCAGGCACAACGCAACACCGGGAAGCCAACGATTGCCTTGCCGACCAGTTTTCATTCGTCACGCCTTTCAGGGTAGCCAGACCGTCGTCGGGATGACGACTTCGATGCAAGATTGCCCCCGCGAAAATGACTGAATCCTTGCTGGAAACGGGTTTGTCCTATCGTCGTGAAAACCCGTTCAGGAATGTCTGCGGCGCGCAAGAAAATGCGCTTAACGACGTTTCGTTTTAGATGCAACGAAATCGTTGGATTGCGCAACAGGTGGTCATACAACGCCTTCACGACCGTCTTTTCTTGCGATTTGTCCGTTCAGCGTGCGGACCGCGAAACGCGGCACGAACCGCTCAATCTTTCGCCTCGCATACGTACCTGTCCGTCGGAGGCTGCAAACGCAGGCGTTGCGCCAGCGCCAGATACGCCGGGTCGAATTCGCTGGCCATCCAGTACACGTTCGCAGCGGTCTTCGGATCGAAAGGGCCGGCATAGCCCTTGGCGCCGATGGCAGCGCGCTTCGCATCGAAGGCGACGGTAGAGTGGACAAATTCCTCGTGCTGTTTCTCGCCCGCGGCATAGGGCCGAAGCCATCGAACGGATGTTTCCAGCGAAGCGCCGTGCACGTCGGCGGCATACCAGTTCTCACCGCGGGTACGAGCCGCGAGCGCGGCCCGCAGGAGAGGCTCCAGATCGTAGACCACGTAATGCAAGGCATCGCGCTCGGCGAAATCGATGGGCTCGCCATCCGGACGCAGGTTCTGCGCTACCTGTTCTCGGTAAAACTCACGGGCTTCGGCAAAAAGCTGCGCGTCATCCAGGGCAACGGCGATCAGCGTCACCAGCTTTACGCGATGACTTTGCCAGTTGTTCTGCCAGCTTCCGCGATGGTCCCGTACGTTTCGCGCATCGTGCATCCGCTCGACATAGCCCTTTGCCCACCCCCGCAGAAACTGCGACGCCCGCGCCTTGTTCGCCGGCGGCATCGCTTGCTGGATCAGCGTATAGGTGTCGACGAGGGTATCGAAATTCGTCTCGTCGATCGGATTGAAATCGGGGTGGTACGTCGTCACCCACGCGTCGAGATAACGCGTGGCCATTTTCAGGTAGGCATCCCCTGCCCCCGTCCGCCATGCCAGTGCGGCATCCCGCATGAGTGGCAGCTCGCGCTCGACCTCGATACTTTCGTCCCGAATACCCTCATGGGGTAACAGCCCTTCCGTATGCACCCGCACTGACGGATGGGGCGTGCTGTCCAGGAGTGGCGATACGTGCCCGATGAGGTAAGCACGCATGGATGGATCGAGCGGCGGCTGACCGGCACAGGGGTGTGGATCAGCCATCGCGGGAAGTGCGATCGCCAACAGGACGGCAAGCATCATGCGTGCACCGCCCCCGGCAACACGATGTCCACGGCAGGCTGCGGCGCAAACGCATGTTCGGCAGCTTTTCGCAGCATCGCCGGACTGACGTAGCGACGGTGCACGCGGTCGATAAGACGGATATACACATGGCCAAACAGGTTCTTGCAGCGCACACGCGTACCCAGCGTCACGTCGACCCGGCCATCGACCACGCGCAGGCCGACGCAGGAACGGAACATCAGGTGTTTATCGTCCGCGCCGAGGATGACCTGCGCGTATGTATCGTCCTTGTCGACCCGTTGATCGAGTACCGGGAAGCGGCCAGCGAATACGTGGCGATCCGGCTTGGCAAGTAACGACGATACCGGGCAACCCAAGGGCGACGTACGCAGTCCAAGCGGACGAACGAGGATGTTCCTCAACGTCATCATGCGCGATACGCCGACCGGGGGATTGTGCAGAAATCCATCCAGAAGCGAGGCGAGAAGTACCGATGCTTTCGGCCCCTTCGGCTGATTTTCCTCGAGTGTCAGGAGAAACGAATCCTGATGGTGAAAGCGGTCGACGAACTGTTCGTGCAGCATCGAGTCGGCGGCAGGTACGTTCATTTCAATGACGGTCTGATGGCCTTCGCTTTCGCGCATGAAGCCACCCGCACGACGAAGCCGGGCCAACGCGCTCCGGGCCACTCCGAAAAAACGGCGCGCGAAATCGCACATCGTTCCCTGCATCGATCCGGGCGCGGCTTCCAGCGTCAGCGCCACGGTGGGCACGTGCAGACGATCGGCAGGCGTGCCTTCGATAAGGGCGAGAACGTTTTCCGGCAACAGTTCGGTCAGCGAAGGAATCGTCGCTTCGTTCGCCATCACCCGACGACGCAACGACTCGGGCAGATCGCCACCCAGTTCATTTGTATGGCACGACAGGGCGAAGAAAGCGGGATGGCCGGAATGCGCGCGCAGCGGACTGAACTGATGCCACGTACCGCCGCCGAAGCGCACGGTGAACAGCGAGTCGGGCGGAATATCGATGTAGCGCAGCGCGCGAAGGAAGTTCGCCGGATCCGCTGCCAGCTCGTCGGGCGTCGCCATGGAAAAGCGCAGCTGCGCACCGGCGCTACCGGACACGGCAGTGAAAATCCGATGCCCGGCATGGCGGTGGAACGGATGGCCTTTGGCGCCGACCGCGAAGGTATATAGCGATGTCGCATCGCCCTGTTCGAAGTGCGTACCCGCCAGCTTCGCGGATGGCTCGTCCAGTTCGTCGACGAAGTCGACATGCGCCTGCTGGCGCAGGAGCGCCGCGGCAATCAACTGACTGCCGGCACCGTGGCCGAGCTGGGCGATCAGCGAAACCTCGACCGGCAACCCGCCCGAGGAAGACGGAATGCGCGCGGAGGGAAACGATGCGGTGGCACGAGAACGATGCGACATGGAACTCCCCTTTCCGGTGACGGCCTGGCCGTCGTGCTTATGCGCCCTGCTTCTTCGCCGCCAGCTTGCGCGATTCGCGCTTCAACGGCCCGGCCTTCGGACATATCTCGAAAGCGAAACCGGTCAGCGTGTTGACGAGGCTGTCCCGGTTCAGCCGGTAAACGATGAACTGCCCCTGCCGTTCGCTGGATACGAGGCCCGCCGTCTCCAGCACGGACAGATGTCGCGATATCGACGGCGCGCTCATCGCGAAGCGGCTCGCGATCTCGCCCGCCGTGAGTTCCTGGGCCGAAAGGTAGGCAAGGATCTCGCGGCGGGGCCGGGAGGCAAGTGCTTCGAAGACTTTGTCGGCAGCCATGGCTCTTCGTTAATTAGCTTAGTAGCTAAATGATTAACTGTAACCCGGCGCGTGTCAATAGGCCGAATGAGGTTAGATCGAACATGTGGGGGATTTGATCTCCACTGGAAATCTGGCGATCGTGAAATGGAGAGGACGTGATCCGGGCCGCTACCAGATGACCTTATGAGAGTGTGCATTTTCTGATGGAACCCCGTCGCCTGGGGTGCCCACCGCTAACTTCGGCGTGGGGGTCCACTGCAACAATGAACGACGCGGCTTTGGACGGGGATTTCGACGAGGCGCGGTTCCGGGCCGAACGCGTAGCGTAAATGGCCGTCGCTTTGCAGCTAAACGACCTTACCCTGGCGCGCCGACAGGTGTGAATGCTTGCCGCGAACGCGTAGGGCGCAGTCGCCATAAGCAATCGATAAATCAGTTATTGATTTTTCGCAGCCTTTGACAGATTTAAACCATCGCGTAATGTGGGTAAGAGGAACGATAAGCATCCCGTGAACTGTTTGGACGCTTTTCATGCACCCTGAGCCGAAATCAGAGCAACACTCGCCGCATATCGGCCAGTAATTGGGCAAGATAGGCCGTGAAACGCGCCGCGGCAGCACCATCGATGACGCGATGGTCGTAACTCAACGATAACGGCAACAATAGGCGAGGAACAAAATTCCGGCCATCCCAGACCGGCTGCATGGACGCCTTAGAAACGCCAAGGATAGCAACGTCCGGTGCGTTGACGATGGGTGTAAATGAGAGGCCACCGATGCTTCCCAGCGACGAAACCGTGAAACATCCGCCGCTAATATCGTTCTGCTCGAGCTTACCTTGACCTGCTTTCGAAGCCAGCATCGATATCTCATGGGAAATATCAACGATACCCTTCCTATCGACATGCCGTATCACCGGCACCATAAGGCCATTCTGCGTGTCGGCGGCAAAACCAAGATGAATGTACTTCTTCAGAATCAGCGCTTCGCCACCAGGATCAAGCGATGCGTTAAAACTTGGGAAGCGTGCAAGTGCCGTAGCGCAAGCCTTAAGAATGAAGGTCAGTAACGTGATCTTGTTGCCCGAATCCCGACGTTCCAGGTTCAATGCCTGGCGAAACACTTCCAGCTCGGTGATATCGGCCTGATCATGCTGGGTGACATGAGGTATGCGCGCCCAGTTGCGCGAGAGATTAGCGCCTGAAATTTTCCTAACCCGCGAGAGCGGCACAGTTTCGATATCGCCAAATTTAGCGAAATCAACCGTTGGCCACGCAAGTTGAGTAGGCGCATTATCCCCTGCGACCGCAGCCAACACGGCATCTGGCGCCGGCGACGAACGATCCGCATGCCGAAGCATGTCGTCCTTAGTAATTCGACCCATGCGCCCCGTACCGACGAGATTCGTTAACTCGACCTCCCATTCGCGGGCCATTACCCGAACGACTGGGCTGGCATATGGTACTGAACCTCCTTGTGCGGCGACATTCAGGTGAATCGGTGCTTTTGCAGGCGGCAGTGAATACGGTGCCGACAGCTTTCGTATTGCAGACCCATTCGCGTCGGTCGGGCCTATCGCCGTTGGCTCAAGGTTTTTAGGTATACCTTCTCGCTCATCCGTCGAGCTGTTGTCGTCACTGGCTTCATTTTCTATCAGCGCAACGACGGCACCTTCCGATAGCAAGTCACCAAGTTTTATCGTCAATTCCCTTACGATGCCCTTGTAGGGCGAAGGCACCTCTAAGCTAGTCTTGTCCGACTCTAGTGTAATGAGTGTCTGATCCTGCTCGACGCTATCTCCCACCGCTATCAGAATTTCTATAACAGGAACTTCGTCAAAGTTGCCGATGTTCGGAACGACAACTTGGTTCAATCTCGACATACCAATCTCCAGAGGGCGACCTCTTGCAAAGGGGCAATCGTGCGGACGTAGTAGTCTGGACCACGCGCTTTGCGGCCTACCCATTTGCAGATAAATGGCGACGTCTAATGTCCACCACGTTAATCAGAACCATTCGCCCATGTCAGGTCGCTGGCGGATAGGCCTTCTCGGGGTCGATGCCATAGCGACGAATAGCATCACTGACTTGTTGGTACCCCATTAGTCCATCATCGGCCAGCGCTTTGAGCGAAGCCAACGCGATTGCGTGCCGATCTACCTCAAAGAACGTGCGAAGTGATTCACGCGTGTCGGATCGACCGAAGCCATCGGTGCCCAATGCGACGAAACGGCGATCAGTTACGAAGGGGCGAATCTGGTCGGCTACGATCTTCATGTAGTCGGTGGCCACCACCAAAGGACCTGTGTGGCCTTCCAAGCACTCCTCTACGTACGGTATCTTCGACACATCCTCCGGGTGCAACATATTCCAACGCTCAGCCTGCAATCCATCTCGACGCAACTCGGTCAGGCTAGTTGCGCTCCAGATATCACAAACAACGCCATAGTCACGTTCCAGAAGTTCCGCGGCTGCGATGACTTCACGCAGGATCGCGCCGCTTCCCATCAGTTGCACTCGACCCTGCGCAGGTCCTTCCGGCGCTTCGCGAAGCAAGTAGAGCCCTTTGACAATCCCTACTTCTGCCCCCTCGGGAAGTGCTGGCTGCAGGTAACTTTCGTTAAGAAGGGTAATGTAGTAATAGATATCCTCTTGCTCAACGTACATTCGGCGCATGCCATCCTGGATGATGACTGCAAGTTCGTAAGCGAACGTTGGATCGTAAGACACGCAGCAGGGAATGACTGAAGACAGCACATGGCTGTGCCCATCATCATGCTGCAGACCCTCGCCCATAAGCGTTGTGCGTCCCGACGTAGCGCCCAACAAAAAACCACGCGTACGTGCGTCGCCGGCGGCCCAAGCCAGATCACCAACGCGTTGCAGACCAAACATCGAGTAGAAAATGTAGAACGGAATGGTAGTCAGGCCATGAACACTGTAAGCCGTACCCGCAGCTATCCATGATGAAATGGCGCCGGACTCATTGATACCTTCCTGCAGAATCTGCCCGTCTTTAGCCTCTTTGTAATAGCTGAGCTGACCTGCATCCTGCGGTGTGTAGAGCTGACCGACATGCGAATGTATGCCAATCTGACGAAACAGGCCCTCCATACCGAAAGTGCGCGACTCATCGGGAACAATGGGCACCACGAGCTTTCCAATGGCCGGATCTTTAAGAAGCGTTCCCAGAATGCGAACGAAAGCCATGGTGGTCGAGTGGCCACGTTCGCCACTGTCCTTTAGTTGGGTGGCGAATGTTGAGAGAGGAGGAATCACCAGTGCCGGCGAGTTGCGGACGCGTGCGGGCACGTACCCACCCAGACTGGCGCGTCTCGCAGCGAAGTAACGCGCCTCTTCAGAGTCGGGCACAGGTTTCAGATAAGTCATTCGCTCCAATTGATCGTCCGAGAGGGGCAACTCGAATCGATCGCGGTAGGCACGCACGGCATCCGTGCTCATCTTTTTTAGCTGATGATTAATGTTCTGCCCTTCGCCTGCCTCACCCATACCAAAGCCTTTGACGGTCTTGGCCAGAATCACCGTCGGCTGCCCCGCGTGGCTCACCGCCTGGGCGTATGCTGCATGGACTTTTTCCGGATCGTGGCCGCCGCGCGACAGTTGCCAGATCTCATCATCGGACATATGGGCGACCAGTTCGAGCAGCTCGGGATACTTGCCAAAAAAATGTTCGCGGACGTAAGCACCGTTTTGTGACTTGAATGTCTGGTAATCACCATCGACGCACTCCATCATTCGCCGGTGCAACAGGCCCGTGTTATCGCGAGCCAATAGCGCGTCCCAACTACTTCCCCAGATCACCTTGATTACGTTCCAGCCGGCTGCGCGAAATGCGCCTTCGAGCTCCTGAATGATCTTTCCGTTGCCCCGCACCGGCCCATCGAGTCGCTGCAAATTGCAGTTAATCACGAAGATGAGGTTGTCCAGTTGCTCACGGCCGCCCAGGGAGATAGCTGCCAGCGACTCAGGCTGGTCCATCTCTCCATCGCCTAGAAAAGCCCACACCTTCCGCCCCTGGGGCTCTTTCAAGCCCCGGTTTTCCAGGTAGCGCATGAAACGGGCCTGATACGCTGCCGTTAGTGGCCCGAGCCCCATGGAAACCGTCGGAAACTGCCAGAAATCCGGCATCAATCGCGGATGCGGGTACGATGAGAGGCCATCGCGTCCCGCTTCACGTCGGAAGTTCTCCAGCTGATCGTCGCTGATTCGACCTTCTAGATACGCGCGTGCATAGATGCCTGGCGCCGAATGACCTTGGATGTAGACAATATCCCCATCAAAACTTTCAGTACGGCCCCGGAAGAAATGATCGAAGCCCACATCGTAGAGTACGGCGGCCGAGGCATAAGTCGCGATATGCCCCCCGACATTCGAAAGACGGCCGGCACGTAGAACCATCGCCATAGCATTCCATCGAATGTACGTACTAAGGCGTCGCTCGATGCTCAGGTCACCTGGATAGTCCGGCTGCCGATCGAGTGAAATGGTGTTGACATAGGGTGTCGTGACACGACCGTGCAGGTTGCCGTGTTGTGCCACGTCCAAGTCTAATAGCTGATCAATGAGATAGAGGGAGCGAGGTCGACCATCCATGGAGATGACCGCTTGCATCGCTTCAAGCCACTCGCGGGTTTCCTGCGGATCGATATCCAGACCCGTGGATGGGTGGTTCATGACAGATCTCCAGTGTAAGTTTACCGGCAGGTTTCGGCAGGTGTGGCGCGCCAAACCACGCTATGCAAGCACCGTGCGACTCGTAGGCAGTCAATGTCGTTGCAATTGCAATTATATGGAACGGTCAGAGAATTGCAATTGCAACTATAAAAGGAGATCGACTGATGTCTTCCAGCGAACCTGACTTGTGGTTCTCGTTCGTCCGGGCTCACAGGCTCATGATTCGCGAGATCGAACGTCGCCTGGCCGAAGCAGGATTACCTTCATACGCGTGGTACGACACCCTTTGGGGTCTGGAGAGCGGCCCCAACGGCATGCGTCGGATGCACGAACTGGCCGATGTGCTCGCTATTGAACGCTACAACCTGACCCGCCTTGTCGATCGACTGGAGAAAGAAGGTCTCGTTACGCGATCGCGGTCTGCCGAAGATGGTCGTGCCGCCTATGCTCAGATCACCAAGGACGGGCGCGTGCTGCGCAGGAAGATGTGGAAGATCTATGAATCGACAGTGGCTGAGTTGTTTCTTTCGCAGTTCAGTAACGTCCAGCGAGCCAGTTTCACGGACGCGCTGAACGAAGCCTCAGGGGCTGTGCGCAAATGCATCAACAATATATGACGAAGGGTTGCGTCGGTCGGGGCAGAGCCTCGAGTACGACCCTCGTCCGTTGCCCAGATGCCGCGATTCGCCTCGTGCATCGGCTGCTCAGAACGCGCTCCGCCTTGTCCTCACGACGATGTCCGCCAACGTAGTCGACGACGCATCGGTCGCGGTCGATCTTCTCTCAAAAGGCATGCATGCCGAGGCGATTGCCGACGATCCGGCGATGTCGTCGCTCATCGTCAACGCGCTGGACTCGCTCGTGGCTGCTATCGCGGAGAATCCAGCCCATCAAGGCATCCGTTGAGCCAGAACGCTTAAACGTTCTGACCGGTTTCCGGCGCGACCGGATCCTTGGGCACATGCCGACTGATCCATTCGAGCATGAAGGCCTCCAGACCCTTGCGGGGAGGCACATTGATGCCCGCTGCTCGCACGAACCCCACCTCTGCCTGAAGCAACGCCTGCTTGGCCCGACTGGAAGCCAATCGGGCGACCGCTTGTTTTTGCCGCAACTGGATAATGCTTGCCGAGGGTTGGCCGGGACGCGCGAACCGTTGGTAACGACGCAATTCGTCAGCCACAAGTTCGGTGTCGAACGCTGCCTGTAGCGTCGTGTCATACGCCTTGAGCACCTGCACCAGGGATGTTCCTGTTTCGGTGGGTTCCCACTGGTCAGCCCCATCCGTCGCAGAAACATGGCGAGCAAGCAACGGGGGCAGCGAGGGATCAACGAGCGTAGACACCACCTCGCAGAAGGCTTCAAGGCGACGCAGGAAACCTGCCTCGGGAAAAGGCGCTTTTGTTGCCATGCAGGTAGGTCCATACGCTGAGTTAAGTGCGGCTTGCGGAGTCTATACCGCTGCTCGACGAATCCAATCCTTTTATTGCCGGGCGACCTTCGGCAACCCTTGTGGGAGCGCGCAGGCGCGCCCCCACACAAAAGCGCCGCTCGATTACGACCCCGGCATTCCACACCTTTGACTGATATCCAGACTCAACACCCGATACATCTCGACCACCTCATCGATCAACCCTCGCAGGACATACGCCGCCTGCGCCACCGACCCTTGCTCGGCATCGATCAGGGGTACGTCGATAAGAAGATCGGCGACGCCACGCATACCCGACAAACGGTCGGTATTCGCTTCATGGATATCGCCCAGCTTCAGCGCGCGTGCGCCTTTGCATAGTGGGCAGGGAATGGACAAGTCGTGGCCCGATGTCAGGACATACGACGCGGACACGAACGGTCCGTCTTCCTTGCTGCTCATAGCGGCATCCTCTCCGTGGATGTCCGCCACCCGCAGGATGCGGGTGGCGGACGTGCCAGGATGGAAACCGGTGCAGTTGAATCCCGGCCGGACCGAAGTCCGCCCGGCACGCCCACCGTAAGAGGCAAGCACAACGTAGCGCAACGCATGAAGACGTCGTTTGAGACGGCGTCTTCAGCGCAACTGCGAAACACGGGTTTCCATGCCCGATCGCCGATGTGCGGCGACACGGTGAGGATCGCGGCGATGACGCGAAGCGTCAACCCGTTTGGATAAAAGAGACCGAATTTTCAGACTAGTCTGAGTGGCTATCGCGGGAGCGCATACGCTCTTTGGAAGCTGTCGCTTCGACAACACACGATCCAAAAAAAGAGACGACGTCACAATCCAAAGACTCTGCTATCTTTTTGACTCGCCAACACGTCCGAGCGCAGACTGCCAACTGAAAAATCAAGGGAAACCTTATGGATATTGGCCGTATATATTTCCCTGGAAACCCATGGCCTGAGGGGCACAAGGTTAAAGACTTTCGCTGGACTGCTGAGACCAAGAGCGACGATCTCTGGTTTCATTTCCATCTGGAGACTGATAACTACCAAGCCGAGCGATATATCGAGGACGATGAGAGCGTCGAGTACCCATCGGATTGGGAGGCGCCCATTGTTTGGGGGAACTACCACTCCTGCATCATCTCTTCAAATCTCTGGCATTTTGGCGGATTTAAAGTCTGTTCTGCGAAAGAGTATTCATTGGAGAAATTGGACGGCCTGCTGTTGCACGTAGATCCGCTACCGTGCGACCTGGAAGATCCCGCCGCCAGGGCATTTCATGCCTATTTGCTAGGTCATGACACCGTTGTCGACCATCACATCGAATTTTCTCGCATCAAAGATACGAACTCGTTCGCTATCACCTGGCGCGGAAAAATAGCATTGACGTATGCTGGCTATTACGATCCAACATATGAGTTCGCTGCAAAAATTCGCTCAGCGGAAGCTCCCCCACTGGCCCGGTGATCGTCGCAGACAGGCAGAAAAGGAAAAAAAGGGGCCGTATAATTTATCGATGATCGATAAATTATACGGCCCCTTTTTTGCAGTGCATCACTTGGACCTGAGAAAGCCCAGGTAGGCAAACATGCCGGACGAGATAGCACCGATGAACAAAAAACCGGCATCCAGCGGGACTTGAGGATGGCTCTGGAAAATGGACGGAAAAATCAACACCATGAAGGCGCTGACGAACAGAAGCCACTTCGCAGGAACAAAAATTATTTCCAGAAGATAAACCACAACAAACCCGGAAAAAACGTAAATTAGCCGCCACCCGTCATAGATCGATGTGTACCACATGTAGCGAAAATCATAGATAAGAAAATGAACAAAGAGAGCTACAACAGAGCCTACCAAGAGGACGACGACATCCTTGAATCGCCGCTTATTCAACGCCATCGACGATGCGCTCACAATTCGCTTCCATGTGACGCCTTGGCATCCTTTCCACCGCGTGGTTCCATCGCAGGCAACCCGTCCAAATCCATTTCAAATGCTGAAATGATTTCTCGACACGCACGCCGGATATCGTCGGATGCCGAATCAAGGTAATCAGTCGCTTCGGCATCCTTCTGCCGAAGAAATGTCTCGCCAAACCTTGATCGAATGTCACCCATGGGCACTTCATCCGTGTCCGACTCGACCACTCTCACCGTGAAAAATACAGGATTGTCCGGATTGTCGATCTGAAAACGCAGACCATTCAATCGGCGAACGCCATCAATCAATCCCAGCGTCCCATCGAGCATAGCCCGCGCCGTCGATACCAACTCGATCTTCCTCTCGCATACGTATGATTCGTGAATTGAATGCTCCCGACGTCGCTCCATCAGCCTTCCTCCATCAATGATTTTTTTGAGTTCTTCAGGCTATCCCACCCCGAGACTTTCAACACAAAGTGTCAGGGACATTATTGATGTCCACGGAACCGTGAGTAGCACTGGTTGCCCCCTTTATTGCACAGACCAATAGCAGATACCCTTCTCAATAGGCCCGGAGCATGTAATTCTCTGCGCTCTCGGCCTACGAATATTGGGGAACGTATGCGAAGAGCACAACGCATGGGTTGGCGAATCGCCAGTTTGTTGATCCTCGTGAGCGGCCTGGCGCAAGCGGCTCCACAGAAGGAGACGGTCACCTACTACCACACGGACCCGCAAGGGACGATCCTGGCTACCACCGACGCGCAGGGCAATATCCTGACGACGGCCGATCGTAAGCCGTATGGCGAACAAGTCATGGGTAGTCCGCAGCCGGGCCCGAGCTACACGGGGCACGTGGCCGATCCAGATACGGGCTTGGTCTACATGCAGGCGCGCTATTACGACCCGTCCGTCGGACGCTTTGTCAACGTAGACCCGAAACCGACCTCTCCGGGGGAGCCCGGGCAATTCGCTAGATTCAGCTATGCCAACAACAACCCGATTGCAAACATCGACCCGGATGGTCGCGCGTGCGTAACAACAGGAGGAGCGAATGGCAACGGAGGATGCTTCGTCACTGCCGAGGAAAAGAGGTTGGCCGATAGCGGCGACTGGAAAGGATATTATGACGCTGCAGGGGGCAAGGGAGGAGATCCCTATGCTAAGCGTGCCGGTGAGGTCGCCGGCCAATCCGGTTCAACAGCGTTCCTCAGTGTCTTAACGACCATCACAACACTTCGACTGGAGCGTTCGATCGAAATAAACACGGCCGATACACCAGTGAAGCCGATCATCGTCGACACAAAGATGGAGCTTATCAAGCAACAATTGGCGCAAGCGCACGTCCAAGCGCTCGTTAACGCAGGAGCAAGTCCCGATCATCCAGTACAACTTGATAGAAACACCGTATCTGAGTTCCATAAGCAAGTTTTCGAGGACAACGGCGCCGGCAACGTGTTTGGAGGGAAAACATGGGACAATTTACCTATTCCCGGATTACGTGCGCTTTACAACTGGTGTCCGCCTCCCAGTTGCCGCGACTGAGGCATATCGCATGAAACGACCGATTCAATGCGCCGTTTCACGATGTACCGCAAGCGCATGGCTGTTATCGGGCGTCATCACGCTGTCGGCGTGTTCAGACTCCAAACAGTTTACTTTCGATGGCTTTGAAGGCGCGCTCTGCGTACCGAAACCCTACATCGTCGATGCACCTTTCTGGCTGGATGACACCATGGCCGTGGACGATGGAGGCTTTGCCTTCCGAGGATGTGGCGATACCTCGACAACTAATTGCGCTATTCCCGATGGAGTCACCACCGGCACAGTCAGCCCGCTCGGCAGCTTTGCTAGACAGACATGGAAGAATTTCCCCTCCGGCACGCACTACAGTGATGTCGTCATTGCATCACTCGCTAACCATACCTACACGATATACAGCGACCCCTCACAACCTCTCGAACGAATTCTTGCGGTCCCGTCGACGGGATATAGAGCGGGAGTGATTTACTGGCGCATCGCAGTTGGGGGAGAGCCACACATGTCGCCAGATGACGAGCTTCTCGCGACATGCGCTGGTGTCAATCCAATGCAGCAAAATGAAACTCGCGAGGTAGCCTACATGTGCTCACGTTCAACGCGGCTAGCTAACCTGGCTATCAGCTATAACTTTCAGCACGGGGTGATCACTACCCAGTTCGTCAATGACCTGGACCATCGGGTTGAGGTGGGCGTCCAGAGCTGGCACTGTCATTGAGACCGAGGCCAACGAGGCAACCTGGAAAAAAAGGGGTCAACATAATTTATCGATGATCGATAAATTATGTTGACCCCTTTTGGTGCCGCTGGCTAAGTCCTTTAACGACCCCGACCCTTTGAGTCTTTCCACGGCAAAAGATACGAATCTTCTATGTGCATGTCGTCGACTGCAAAGCGAAGTACGCCCGTGGATCTAACCAGACGCCCACAGACCCTGACATCTTGCCGGTAGTATTTGATCTTACTCATATCCGGCTTGTATTTCGCCCCTTCTATGACGCGAAGTTTGTCGAACAGATCGTCGACCACATTCTCGCGCGTGTCGGCCGAAAGATTATGCCGCTTACTGTAAGCAGCGGACTGATCATCCGCCGTTGTCAAGATCGAAAAATCTGAATCTTCATCAAATGAGATTCGCGTGTATTCTTTCGCATCCGTACTCAAGATTGCATACGTTTGAATCTGTTTATTGAGAAATTCATTTGGGCTCGAGAGAACGTGATCCAAGGTGGCGAATTTTGAGCCATCACAAAAGTCAGCCCCAATTACTTGCGTCGAGAGAACACACAGAAACAACATGCAGATGAATCTGGTTTTCATGGGCATTTGCCGTTTCGGCAGTACATATTGGTTGAAGTCTCAGCTTCGTTATACACCGCCTTCATACTTAACCCGCCTCTAGCCGTCCAGGTCCCCCAAGGATCATTTTCACCCATTCCTTCCCAGATGGGTGTTTCGGCACGAACATCGCGGACTTCATGCCAGAATTCGTTCGTCACGTCGTGCGGTTTATCGCTCGCGACCATGTCATCCATTACATGCTCAAGCGCATGACGTCCCATTTTCATCGGATACCCCCTATAGCTTGCGCGTCATGCTCACCCGTCACGCTACGGGATCGCAAGTGGCGCTGCCCCCCTTGAACTTGGGCCACCGGAATGGGGACGCGTCATACGCATTGAGCACGTGTACTAGGAATGTTCCTGCTTCAGTGGGTTCCCAGTGGTTGGCACCGTCGGCGGCGGAAACGTAGCGAGCGAGTACAGACGACAGTAAGGGACCGGCAGGTGCAGGTGCCGTCTTGCAGAAGACTTCGAGCCGATGCAGAAAGCCACTTCGGGGAAAGGTTTCCTGGAAACTATAGGAAGAGGGATGCTTTGGCGCCAGGGTGGTATGGCTGCGGGAGTTTATATCTGCGCTCTCATTCGCGAGTTGTATGCATCGGGCACGTTCTCGCCGAAGCCCCCTACAAGAAAGCCCGGCGCGAGGCCGGGCTTTCTACAACGGATATCAGCTACAAACCGTTTCCGGATACGGCGTATAGATCATCGAGCACGTGGGCGGTTCCGGCGCTTCACCGCCACCGCCGCCATTCGGATTCGCCATCAGCTCGTTGCCGCAGGAGGCGAAACAATGTCGCGATATAACCGACCCCAATCCAGTGCGCAGATCCGCGCTTCGACCGACCGCAAGCTGCTCGAAGAATCCCGGTCCTGCCTGAAGCACAACCTCTACTACCAGACGCATCGGCGTATGGGCGGTCGCATCGTACCGACCATCGGCTGCCACAAATGCCGTGAGGAGCGCCTGGCCGAGTGGAGTGCACGCGACGCGGCAGAAGGAAATCTATGATCGGTCTTCACTCCCTTTCGGCTTCCGGGGCGGCAAGACGTCTCCTTCGTGCGGAAAGGGCTTTCGGCCGACCCACTAACTCGTGTCCGGAGCGTGGTGCTTGAGCCACCGCTCGACGAACTGCTTGGCCCGGGCCTCGTAGCCTGCGTAGCAGGTCTTATCGAACGTGGCCGGCCCCTTCGGAAGGACCTCGGCGAGCCAACTGCCCTCGGCGAACGCGGTCTGCGTGACGTATCCAATGATCGCCCCGTCGATGAGTGCAAACGAGGGGGCGCCTTCGAGGGCAGGGGCGGACCAGGTCACAGACAGCCTAAGCTTACCGAGTCCGGCCAGCGTCAGTCCGAACCGTTCAGCCGAGGACGTGTAGCGAGGCGGCCGTGATCTCGGGAGTCCCTGCCTTCTCGATATTGATCGAGCAGAACACGTGCGGCACGTTCAGTGCCCGGTTCGCGTACCAATCGATTCCCCGATTCGGCGTGGCTTCGAATACCTCGACTCCGTGCGGACCTTTGGTTCCCCCGTTCGCAAACCGGACGAGCAGCGAAACGACGTCGTGGCTCACCAGATTCATGAGCTTGTGGATGATCGCCTCATCGAGGGTAACGTCGATCGCCGCCTCTTTTGACCCGATGTCCTCGACGGATATGCCGGCTGCGTGCTGTACGGCGTCCCGACTTGGCGGGTGGATGGTCACGAGGAACTTCTCAAGCCCTGCCGCAGTGCGGATCTCGCCTTTCAGCAGGGTGCCATCGAAAATGACGTGGTACGTGGTCCGCCCATGGTCAAAAGTGCCTTCGACGACGGGGTTCGTAAGCTTGAACTCGAGCTCGTGCATTGTGTTCTCCCTGATCGGCACCCCCTTGGCACCGGCGCGGCGAGCATAGAACCGCCCGTGACGCCCGGCAATCTCTGCCGAACGAGTCGCTCGTCGACGGCTGCCCACCGCAAGAAGATGCAGGCGACGAGCTTCTGCGCCAAGCACGACCACTATTTCCCGACCTACCGAAAGATGGGTGTCCGGATCGTCCTAGACACGTGCCAGATATGCCGGCAGGAGCGCTATGAGGCGGAGAGCCGGAAGTAACGATCATTTTCGCGGGCGACGTGGGCGACGCTTCGGCGCCACGTAGGTCTCACTGAATTTGCGGTATCGCGCCTCCTCCGCATCGTGCCACGCCTTCAATTCCGGAGTGGTTTCGACGACTACGCGCGGGACCGCTCGCGGGGTCGATGCCGCACGAGCGAGCGCGTAGAGATGCTTGCGGCAGAATCGCTCCACCCAGGCAATACCTTTTTCGCGGGAAGGCGCCGGATAAATCCCCTTCGGTCCATCGTCGAACCTCACGACCCACTGCCCTTCGAGTTTGTAGACAGCCGCGAAATGATCGCCCTGTGCACCAGAGCGAGCACGCAGCTCCCCTCGTATTTCTTCCCAGATCACCATTAGCGGAAGGTACTCACACGTGGTCTCAGGCAATGGGATCGGCAATCGGCTCGATCAGCTTTGGACCCTGGTTGCGCACGTTCCCAACGGCTCTCGAGACGGGGTAATAGACAAGAGGTGCCACTGGCACGATTTCGAGTACTGCCTCGGCGTCGCTAGGGACCGCCTCAACCCAGACATCCCATAAGTCCCAAGGCAGGATGACTGGCTGGCGGTCGTGGATGTCGCCGCTTACCTTTCCGGGCTCTCCGGTCAGGATGGTGAACGTGCGTGTCCACTCATCTCCCTCTGCCGCGCGCCATGCCTCCCAGAGGCCGGCAAACATCAGCAGGTGGCCAGCAGGATCATGGATGAAGTAGGGCTGCTTGGCGCCAACCTCCCCTCTCCACTCAAAGTAGCCGGATGCGGGCACCAGGCATCTGCGCTTTTTGAACGCGTTCCGGAACGCCGGCTTGGTCGCAATGCCCTCTGCGCGGGCATTGATGGTTCGGGCGCCTAGCTTGTCGTCCTCCGACCATGAAGGAATGAGGCCCCAACGCAGCGGTTTGGCCTCGTAGCCTCGTTCCCCTCGGGCAACCACCAACGCCTTCTGGGTCGGCGCGATGTTGTACCGCGGATCGCGCTTGTTTATCTCGTCGAGAATGTCGATCTCAAGGCGCCGGATCATCTCCTTCGCCTCGCGAGGGATATGGACGGGTCCGAAGGTGGCGTAGCGACCGCACATGGCATTACGCTAACTGAGGGGACAGCAACTACAAGTGAAGGGGAACCGTATGCAGCTCGGACCAATCCCGACTTCGGCGCTGCTCTATGCGGCATATTTGTCGAAAAAATGATGGGATACAAGACAGCAGCGTTGATGGATGTGAGTACAGGGAAGCACGTCGACTCACCGGGAGGCCCGGAGTCTTGGCTGTGGTTTAGACACTGGACGATCTTCGCCGTGAACCAAAACGGTGATCGCTATCAGGTCGCGACCCGACAGTCCGACGTGGCCTAGTTTCCTTCCAAATACCGATCAATCGTCCATCGCGCCAGCAAGGCATTGAGCTGGCGCAGTTATTCGCTGGATGAAAATGGCCTAGTTTGCCGCCATTGGCCCGACCTCCTCCCGAACGCGGCTCGCCAGCTTCCGATTGAGCATGATCCCGTTCTCTGCCTGCGCCGATCGCTGCGCTCGCGTCCGTAGCGAAGCGTGCAGGTTGGCCATACCGACCGCGATCTCGGGAAACTTCCGATTGAATTCACGAATCTTGGTCAGGGCATCTGCCCGATCCTCACCGTCGCCGCTCTGCGTGGCCATCGCGAAGGCATTCACGAGCGACTGTCGACGCTCCTGGATCGACTGCTGGTAGTTCATTAGGGCGCTGTTGACTCGCTGCTGCTCCGCGATTCGCGTCGGCTGGCCTCGGCATGTGTCTGCTTCGCGGCGGCTACCGCCTCCTGCGCATACGGGAAGATGCCCGCGGGGAGTGGCACCTTGTCTCCGGCAGGATTTACCAGACGGTGCTGCAACTTGTCGCCGAAACGCTGGCTCTCGATCGCGTTGAACCCCGCGGCAACCTGCGCGTCGATGAATCGTTTGCCACTCATCTCGCCATCCGGCGTATTTACGCGCCGTCGGTCGGCAGATGCAGCCGCGGGCGTCGGCTCCGGGGTGATCGCACGTGTGCTCGACGACGTGATGGCTTCGGCCCGCTCGGTATTGGCTGGCCCCCTTCCCTTAGGACCCGCGCGCGAGACCGATGGGTTTGCATTCGGCGCTGCAGCGTCGCCGCTTAGGACCTTCGCACCCGGGACTGGATCCAAGGCTAACGTGCCGGGGCTCGAAGGCGGTACCGGCGCGTCGCCCGGAGCGATCGTAGCGCCCACGGCAGACGGTCTTGTTGGCATATCCGCGGCGGCTGGCGCTTCAACAGTTGGCGCGCCAACAGGAGCCGATGTAGGTTCGGCGGACGTGTCAATCGCACCGGGTTGTGCATCCTCCGCCGCAGTTTCCGGTGCAGTCGGTGCACTGTCCGCTGCGGCAGGCGCCGCTTCTTGGATACCTGGCGCATTCTCCGATGCCCGTGCCGTCTCGCCCGCTGGAGACCTCTGGTCCAGGCCTTGCTGGGCCGGCTCCGCACGTTCGTTCGAATCGGCTGCCACTTCGGCCAGCCGTGCCTGTGCCGCGTCGTACGTATCGGTGATATCTCGACCGATGTCGTCGAACGATCGCGCGGTGTCGGGCGCTTGGCTGCTCTCGCCGATCGCTGCCGGCGCGTTGGCATTGTCATCCGACATGGCCGCGCGCTCGGTCGCCGCGATCTGATCCGCGGCAAGCTTGGCGCCCTTATTCCTTGCGCGGTTGCGGCGACCATAGCAACCATGGCGCCAGCCTACCGGGCCATGATCGCTGCCGCGCCGGAGGTGCCGGCGTGAACACGGTCAACGGAACAGAAGTGTCGGCGGGAATCTGGAAGATCGCGAGGATGAAGCATCCGACCAATGGCGATCTGATGACTGGATACGCGCAGGGTTTCGCCGACGCGGCTCAAGCTTTCGAAGCTTCAATCGCTTCCAAAGTGGCCGCGTCCGAGATCATTGCCTGGCAGTCGATCGAGACGGCTCCGGAGTTCGGCGAGGAGTTTATGGCGTGGGTCGTCAGCGAACGGGAGCAGCCTGGATTCTGGCATCCAAGGGTCTTTCAGGACTGCAACGGGTGCTTCCAATACTTCGACCATGATGCAAGAGACCACTGGGCTGAGCAGCCACGCTGGACGCCCACGCACTGGATGCCGCAGCCGAATGCGCCGGAGGCACCCCATGGCTGATTCCTTCGTCAAGACCAAGGCTCTGGAAAATCCGGCCTATAACCCGTACTGCCTCCGCCACGCCGCGTGCGGTCGCATGGAGAAGGTCGAGCACCTCTTCTGGCGCTGCCCGCGCTGCGGGGCTGAACATGACGAGCGAGAAGATCATGCATGACGCCAACGTCGCTGACGCAACCGCCTTCGTTCGGCACTTCATGGTCGTCGAGTACGCACGTTCGTTCCGCCGGCAGGTGACGACCCACGACCTAATCGCCCGGTTTGGGTGCTCCCGCGCCTCGGCCTATCGCTACATCCACGCCCTGCGCGACCTGGGCGTGCTCGGCCAGGACAATTGGCCCGTCCGCCCCACCCCCGCCAGATCCCAGACCCTTGAGCATTGCTGAGCATTTCCTCCCAGTGATAAATGGCTGCCTCACAACCGAAGAACTGCAGTCCTGGAGCGGCTACGACCGCCCCGCGGACCTGCGCCACTGGCTTGAACAGCAGGGCATTCGGTACTTCCGTGGGAAAGGAGGCAAGCCGTGCACGACGATGGCGCTGGTAAACGCGGCCGCAGGCCTGGCACTGACCGTGGGCGAGCAGCCGACGATGCTCGGCGCGGACGACCTCTAGTGGGTCGGGGACGGCCGCGCCAGCGGGATCTGACGATCCCTGCCCATATCGACCAGCTCAGCATCCCCCGCGGGGTGTACTGGAAGGCCAAGGACCGGGTTTGGTACACGCTCGTTAGCCAGGGCGAGGGCAAGCAGTCCTGGAAGCGGCTCGGCGGCCCGGAGGCGACCCTCGCGGATCTGCAGGCGAGCCTCGAGGCTACGCGGGGCGTCGATCGCGCTAGCCTCGGCTGGTTGTGCGACGAGTTCCACGGCAGTGACCAGTTTAAGCGCCTGGCCGAGAAGACGCGCGAGGATTACGACGCCCAGCGGAAGATCATCGCTACGTACCAGACGAAGCGGGGCATGCTTCAGGACCTCGCTTATGCGTCGCTCACCCCAGTCTTCGTTCAAAAGCTGATCGACACCATCGGCTCGAAATACCCGTCGAAAGCGAACCATGTCCTGCGATACGTGCGCCGGGTCTACTCCTGGGGCCGGACGCGACGTGGATGCAAGACGAACCCGGCTAAGGGCGTCGAGCAGGCGGTCGAGCGTAAGCAACAGCGGCTGCCAAAGGAGCACGCCTACATGGCGCTGCTCAACCATGCGAAGGCGAATTACCCGGCGTACCTGTGGATTGCGACGGAGCTCGCCTTCCTAATGCGACTGCGCGGTATCGAGACGGTCACGCTCGACGACACGTACGTCCTCGAGGAGGGCATGCTCACTAACCGCAGGAAGGGATCGGCAGACAGCGTGATCGAGTGGTCGCCCCGGCTTCGCGAGGCGGTGCGCGCCGCCGGCGCCGAGCGCTCGCGGATATGGTCTAAGAAGAAGATGCCGACACCGCTGGATCCGCGCCAGCGCCCGATCCTCGTCAACATCCATGGAAAGCCGGTGAGCCGGCACACGCTCAGCACTCTGTGGCAGACGTGCATCAAGGACGCGATCGAGAAAGGGCTGATCTCCCCGGACGACCGTTTCGCGATCCACGACGCGAAGCGCAAGGGCGTGACGGAAACCGTCGGCGACAAAGCGGCCAAGAAGGCAGGCAGCGGCCACAAGTCCGATTCGATGCTGGGCGTCTACGACAAGAGCATCCCCCGCGTCAGTACCCCAGGGAGCGTCTGATGGAACAGTTCCAGGTGCAGCTACTCGCTCGCGAAGCCGGGTTCGTCGTTGAGCGATCGCCGGCATTACCCCAGCCGTGGATCACCGGTCTGGGCACGACCGATACGAACATTGCCACCATGCTCGTGCGCTTCGCCGAGCTTGTAGCGGAGGCCGAACGCCAGGCGTGCGTACGCGCCTGCAGGAGCGTCATGGCGTACGACGAAGACGATCCCGCGCATGCGTTTATTGCCGCGCTGAGCGACCGAAATGCGCCGGGAATTTTAGGGTGAATTTTAGGGAAGCCCCAAAAACGAAGGCCCCGCATCGCTGCGGGGCCTCGTAACTTACTGTTTTTGGCGGAGAGGGTGGGATTCGAACCCACGGTTGGCTTTCACCAACGCCTGATTTCGAGTCAGGTACATTCGACCACTCTGCCACCTCTCCGTGAACGGTCGTCGGCAGGGCTTGCACCCTGCCGGGCCCGCAATGATACGGGGTGAAATGCTCCGTGACAACAGGTGGCACATGGGGCATTCTCGTGGCCGCGGAGCGGGGGCTTCGCGACAACATTCCTTATATTCCCGGGCATTGCCAGACATTCATGATCGAGTTCGGACACGGCACGCATGCAGGGCTTCGGCGCACGCGCAACGAAGATACGTACTATGCCGACGCCTCGCTCGGGCTGTTCCTCGTCGTGGACGGCATGGGTGGCCATCGGCACGGTGAAGTCGCCTCCGCGACGGCCCGGGATGGCGTGGTCGAACAGGTAAGCGGCGGCCAGTCGCTGGCTGACGCGATCCGGCTGGTGAACGAGCAGTTGATCGAGCGCTCGCAGGGCCTGACCGAGATGCGCCCCATGGGCACGACGATCGCCGCTATCCGCATCGGGCCGACGTCGTTCGAGGCCGCGTGGGTTGGCGACAGTCGCATTTACCGCTGGAATGGTGCGCTGGAGCAGCTTTCGCACGATCACTCATTGGTCGAGGCGCTGGTCGAAGCCGGCGAACTGACTGAGGCGCAGGCACGCACCCATCCCCAGCGCAATGTGCTGACCCAGGCGCTGGGTATCACGGCGCCGGGGCAGTTGCATATCGGACTTGCGCGCGGCGAATTGCAGCCGGGTATGCGGCTTCTGCTGTGCACGGATGGGCTGACCGAGGAAGTGAGCGACGCGCGGCTCGGCGAAATCGTCGCCCGCACGGACCTCGCCGCGCAGGAGTGCGTGGATCACCTGCTGCTGGAGGCCCTGGGTGGCCAGGCGCGGGACAACATCACCGCTATCCTGCTGCGCGCGGCCGACTGATCAGGCCTGCACGGCTTCCTGATTTTCCGATTCCATACGACGCCAGACGCTGGTGCCGCCCGCTGCCTTGTCCAGCGCGTCGAGTCGCGCCTGGTGCGCGGCTTGCTCCTCGTCGCTGGCACGAAGCACGCGCGGACGCGCCCTGATCTCGATATCCGCCAGCGCGGAGACACCGCTGTCGTTTGCGTCCGCGTCGAAAGCCAGGTCGAGGGCGACCTGGCCGGTCGTCATCGCGATGTAGACATCCGCCAGCAGCTGGGCGTCGAGCAGGCCGCCGTGCAGATCGCGATGCGTGTTGTCCACGCCCAGTCGTTTACATAGCGCGTCGAGGCTGTTGCGCTGCCCCGGGAAACGCTCGCGCGCCATCTTCAGGGTATCGAGCACGCTGGCGTGGTCGCGGACGCGGCCATAAGACTCGCCAACGCGCTTCAGTTCGGCATCGAGGAAACCGACGTCGAAGCTGGCGTTGTGAATGATGAGTTCCGCGCCGTCGATGAAGGCGATGAAGTCATCAACGACATCCTTGAAGAACGGCTTGTCGAGGAGGAATTCGTCCTCGATACCCGTGACGGCGCGCGCGCCTTCGTCGATAGCGCGCTCGGGATTGAGATAGGTATGAAACGTGCGGCCGCTCGGCCGGCGTCCGACCATCTCGACCGCGCCGATTTCGATGATGCGATGGCCCAGGTGGGCTTCGAGGCCGGTGGTTTCCGTATCGAGAACGATCTGCCTCATGCCGCCCTGCCCGTCGTCTTGTAAGCGATGGCCTGGTCGCGCGCGGCGACGTCGACGCGCTCGTTTTCCACGTGACCGTTATGGCCCTTGACCCATTCCCACGTGACCGTATGCGCGGCCGCGGCGGCGTCCAGGCGAATCCACAGGTCCTGATTCTTCACCGGCTTTTTGTCGGCGGTTTTCCAGCCGTTCTTGCGCCACTTCGGTACCCATTCCTCCACGCCCTGAATGACGTAGCGCGAATCGGTAAGCAGGTGCACGGCGCAGTGACGGGTAAGCGCTTCGAGCGCCGAAATGGCCGCCATCATTTCCATGCGGTTATTGGTGGTATCGGCTTCGCCACCGGACAGCAGCTTTTCGACGCCCCCCTTGCGCAACAGCGCCGCCCATCCACCGGGACCGGGATTGCCCAGGCATGCGCCATCGGTAAAAGCTTCTACTGCGTCGGTCATGGATCGTGTCTTTCCTGTGGATCAACGCGCGTTGCGACGCGCGCCTGAGGCGAGAGTACCCGGCATGGGCGAAGGCACCGCTGCCGGACGGGGGCGTAAGGGTACCGTCGACGGACGTTTCTTGCGCGCTATGACGACGTATCCGCCACCGAAAGGCGATTCGCCCACGCGCGAAGCGTGGTCGCGCGGCAGGGCGTGGCCGATGCGCCGCTGCGGCGACAGCTCCATGTCTTCGCCCGCCAGCCGCTGACGCCACCACCAGGGCCAGGTCAGATGCGGGCGAGCCGCGCGGGTTTGCCAGACCAGCCAGGGCGACCAGGCGCCCAAGGGATGGATACCGGTGATGGCAAGGGTGCCTCCCGGCTCCAGCACCCGGATGGCCTCGTCGAGCAAGGCCTCCGGCCGGGCGCTGACCTCCAGCGCGTGACGCAGCATGACGACGCCGAATGCGTCGTCCAGGAACGGCAGGGGCTCGAGGCCGCTGCCGGTGACATCGCCGTCCAGACGCCTGCCCTGCACGCGCAACGACGCCCAGTGCCCCAGCAAGGGCAGCGCCGGCGGCTCGGCGGACGTGCCGGGGCTCAGATGCAGGCCGTGCTCGCCCGTACAGCGTGCGAGCACGGGGGCAAGCGCCACCGCTTCGTCGGCCAGCAGGCCCCTCAGGGGCGCGCTGGCGTAGATGTCCTGTTCGAATTGCGGCATGGATGGGTCGGACCGGGCATGCATTGGACCCAGTGTAGTGGCCCCAAGGGCTGCCGTGCACCGTTAACAACTCACTAACGATAGGGATATACCCGGCTGATATAGTCCGGCCACCTCGACGGCCGGCGCCCCGGTCCATGGGCTTCACAGGCTGGCGATAAGCGGATGCTCCTCGCCCACCCGATGCACCGGAGTGCAAGATTGCAACTGCTACCCGTACCGGCCCTGGCCGACAACTACATCTGGCTGGCCGCGGACGACGCAGGTAATGCGCTCGTCGTGGATCCCGGCGAGTCGGCACCCGTGGAAGCGGTGCTCGCGGAACGGGGCTGGACGCTTCGCCATATCCTGCTGACGCACCACCATGACGACCATATCGGCGGCGTCTTCGATCTCGTGCGCGATCACGATGTCGACGTCTTCGCGCCGTTCGACACCCGCATCCCGTACGCATCGAACCGGGTCGAAGACGGCGAGGAGGTCGTGCTGAGCGAACCGTCGGCGCGCTTCCGGGTGATCGCCGTTCCTGGCCATACCTCCAGCCATATCGCTTACGCCGGAGAAGGTTTCCTGTTCTGCGGCGACACGCTTTTCAGTCTGGGCTGCGGCCGCCTGTTCGAAGGGACGCCGGAACAGATGGCGTATTCGTTGGGCTTGCTGTCCGCCCTGCCCGCCGAAACCCTGGTCTGCTGCGCCCACGAATACACGGCCGCGAACGCACGCTTCGCGCTTACGGTCGATCCGGACAACGAAGCGCTGCGCCGCCGCAGCGCGGAAGTCGACGAACTTCGGGCAAAAGGTCGCCCCAGCGTGCCCGGCACGCTGGCAAGCGAACTGGCCGCCAATCCGTTTCTGAGAGTGGATAGCGACGCACTGGCCCGATGGGCCGACGCGCAAGGCATCGCCGCCACGTGTATCGACCGATTCGCGGCATTGCGCGCCGCCAAGGACCACTTCCGATCATGATCCCGACGCCGCGCTACCGCCTTCTTGGCCTGCTTGCTCCCTGTGTACTCACTGCCTGTGCCGGCGTTCCGCATCGCCCCGCACCCGCACTCCAGGTCAAAGCACCGGAACCGGTGGTCGCGGATGTCGATGTCACGCCGAAGATGCTGCGTCCGGCACAGCCCGCCGATTTCTGGTCGGGGATGCGCGACAGCTTCGCACTGCCCGGCTGCAGTGCCGATCCCGCCGTGATGGAATGGGCGCATACCTATACACGCTCGCCCGCCCGCTTCGAACAACAGATCAACGAAGTGCTGCCGCTGATCGTGTACGCACACAAGTCTGCGATGCAACACAGCGTGGCCGGTGAATTTGCCCTGCTTCCGTGGGTGGAAAGTCAATATCGCCACGTACCCGGCGGAAAGAACATGCCGGCCGGCATGTGGCAGATCATGCCGCAGACGGCACGCACGCTCGGCCTGCGCGTGGAAAAGAATTACGACCAGCGTCTGGATATCACCGCGTCGACCGAAGCGGTCATGACGATGATGCGGCGTTACTACGACGACCTGGGCGACTGGCGTCTCGTCGACATTGCCTATAACGCCGGCGAGTTCGGGCTGAAGAACAAGCTCGACGCGCATGGCACGCCACCGGACGATCCGGCGATTCCACGCATGCCCATGAAGAAGGTCACCAGGGAGCATCTGGTGAAACTGATGGCAATCGCGTGCGTTGTGCGCGATCCGGCGAAGTTCAACGTCAGCCTGCCCGCGCAGAGTTCCGACGATGCGCTGCAAGTGGTGCAGGTAAACAATCCGCAGTCGCTTGCGACAGCGGCCCGTCGCTCGGGCCTGTCGATGAACGACCTGCGCGGATTCAATCCGGCATATCGCACCACCAGCGGGACCATTGCTTCGTCGATGTTGCTGCCCCACTCCGCTGCCGAGCAGTATCGACAGGCGGACACCAATGGCGATGACACGCCCGACGAGGTGATCGCGGACAAACCGGCACCTGAAACCAAGGCCACGAAGACGGTCGTAGCGAGCAAGTCCGGCAACAAGGACAACACGGCCGCGACGCATCGCGTTGGCTCGGGCGAGTCCCTCTGGACGATCGCTCGTCGCCATTCGGTCAGCGTGAAGCAGCTGATGCAGTGGAACGATCTGCATTCGCAGAACGTGAAGCCGGGTCAGGTCCTGCGACTGGCCGCGGCGAGATAAGCCACGAAAACCAAACGATTGTTTGCGTGAAAGGCACAAGGTAACGCTCTACACTTTGCGCCGTCGCGCACCTGAGGCGCGCACTCATTACCTTGGAGGACGCATGGGATTTCTGCACGGCAAGCGTGCCCTTATTGTCGGCATCGCCAGCAAGCGATCGATTGCCTGGGGCATCGCCGAGGCGATGCATCGCGAAGGCGCGCAACTTGCCTTCACGTATCAGAACGATCGCCTGAAAGATCGCGTCGATGAAGCCGCCAATGAATTCGGCTCGAATATCGTGCTGCCCTGCGACGTCTCCGACGATGTGCAGATCGCCGACGTCTTTACACAGTTGGGAAAGCACTGGGATGGCTTCGACATTCTGATCCATTCCGTCGGGTTTTCACCGCGCGAAGCATTGCAGGGCGAGTTCCTGGACAATCTCACGCGCGAGAATTTCTCCATCGCGCACGACGTCTCCAGTTACAGCCTCGCCGCACTGGCGAAGGCATCCCGTCCCATGATGGCCAATCGCAATGGCGCCATTCTGACGCTCAGCTACCTCGGTGCCGAGCGCGCACTGTCCGGCTATAACGTGATGGGCCTGGCCAAGGCCAGTCTCGAGGCGAATGTTCGCTATCTTGCGTACAACCTCGGTCGCGAGACGACACGCGTCAATGCGATCTCCGCCGGTCCGATCAAGACGCTGGCTGCTTCGGGTGTCGGCGGTTTCGGCAAGATTCTGAAGACGGTCGAAGAAGTCGCGCCGCTGCGCCGTAACGTCACGCAGGAAGAAGTAGGCAATGTTGCCGCGTTCCTTTGCTCCGATCTGGCGTCGGGCGTCACGGGCGAGATTACTTACGTGGATTGCGGGTTCAACATCATGGGTATGGCGGTAACGGCCTGATCGACGAATCGCTCTCGTAGGAGCCCGCAAGCGAGCTCCTACAAAAGAGCAAAAAAAAACCGCCCGGATGGGCGGTTTTTTTGTCTTGCCGGATCGCTTACATGCGGTCTTCGGCAATCTTCACTTCAGCCTTGGCCTTCAACGCTTCGATGTAATCGAGCGTAGCGGCATAAGCGAACAGATCCATCATCTGACCACGCACGGCGTCACGCTGGGTCTTCTCGACCTGCGCGGGATCGCCATCGACCACTTTGTCGACGGCCAGCAGCGCATACGCACCGTTACCCGTGGCAACCACCGTCCAGCTCGGCTTACCGTCGGCCGGACGCGGCGCGAGGAAGACCTGGGCAACGACCGCGGGCGGAAGTTCGGCAGCGCTGGTGCGATTACGACGATCGATGCCGGCGATGGTCTTGACCGGTGCCTTGGCCAGCGCCGTGATGTCGCCGCCCTTCTGCAGCGCGGCAAGAAGTTCGTCGGCGTGCTTCTTCGCCTGTGCGTCGACGCGCTCGTCGAGGATGCGCTGACGCACCGCATCGCGCACGTCCGCGAGCGCCTTCGGCGTAGCGGGAACATGCTGCGCCAGATGCAGGACGATCGCATCGTCCGACGACACCTGGATCAGCGAGGAGTTGTTGCCCTGCGCGAGTACGTCGTCGGCGAAAGCCGCGGCGGCGAACTTCGGGTCGGCGGCAATGCCTTCTCCCCCCGTCCGCCCGAACATCGGCGAGGTCTGAATGGTCAGACCAAGTTCCTTGGCGGTCGGCTCGAGCGAACCCGGATTGCGTTCGGCCGAATCGGCCAGCTGACCGGCACGTTCGTTGTAAAGACGCGCACGTTCGCTCTTCGCCCAGTCGCCGGCAAGCTGACCGCGCACTTCCTCGAACGGCTTAGCGTTACCGCTGCGCGAATCGCGAAGCCAGATGATGTGGTAACCCTCATCCGGGGACAGCACGGGCTTGGAGATTTCGTTCTTCTGCATCGAGAACAGCGCGGTATCGAACGCGGCATTGGCCACGCCCTTTTCCAGCCAGCCCAGGTCGCCGCCCAAACGCTTCGAACCCAGATCCTCGGAGTTCTCCTGCGCGAGCTTCGCGAAGTTTTCCGGCGTGGCTTCCGCTGCGATTTTCTGCGCCTTCTCGAGCGCGACCTTTTGCTGTTCCGGCGTGGCGTTCTTTGGCACATTGATCAGGATGTGCGACACCTCGCGCTGCTCGGGCTGCGCGTAACGCTGCTTTTGTTTCTCGAAGAACTCGTGGAGCTGGGTATCGCTGGGCTCACCGATCTTGAGGTCGGCACCCTTCACTTCGAGATACTGCACCGACACCTGTTCCGGCGTGGTGTAGTCGGCGATATGGGATTTGTAAAACGCGTCGAGGTCGGCGTCGGCGACCGTGGCATCGGTCAGCGCGGGACGCGGCAGTTCGACGTAACGCAGGTCGCGCTTCTGACCGGCGATACGGAAATAGGCATCCAGGTCGGCATCGGTGACGATGGTCGTCGAGGAGATGACGCCCGGCAGCAGGTTCACTTCGAGGGAGTTGCGGATCTTCGTCTCGTAACCCGTCGGCGTCAGGCCCTGGTTGGCGAGCACCGCGCGGTAGATTTCAGGCTTGAACGCACCGTCCACCTGGAAGCCGGGATCGCCGGCGATGGTGTCGCGTACGCGCTGATCGGTCACGACCAGGCCGAGATCGGTGCCCGCCTGGCGGAGAACCGCCTGGTTGATCAGGCTATCGAGTACCTGACGCTTCACTTCCGGCTTCTCGAAATCGGCCGGCGAATAAGGCGAGTTAGGCGTCTGCGCGGCGCGCTGACGCGCGTCGTTCAACGCGTTCTGCAAGTCCTGCTGAGAAATCTCGTGCTTTCCGACCTTCGCGACAAAGGTGTCGACCCGGTTCATGAAATAGGACTCGATGCCGAAGAAGGCGACGGCGAATACGCAGACGCCGAGCACCAGGATCGAGGGCCATCCGGACAGCTTGTTACGCAGTGCTTGCAGCATGATGCGACTCGCAGTTCATGCCATCGCGGATAACGACGGCGTAGACAAAACAAAGGCGCCACGCGGGCGCCTTTGCAGACTATGGCGGAGTGGACGGGACTCGAACCCGCGACCTCCGGCGTGACAGGCCAGCATTCTAACCGACTGAACTACCACTCCGCGATCCGTTGGTGGGTGCTGAGGGGATCGAACCCCCGACCAGCGCCGTGTAAAGGCGACGCTCTACCGCTGAGCTAAGCACCCGCTAACGGGAAAGCGGATTAGTTTAGGTGATCCTTGAGCGCCTTACCAGCCTTGAATGCCGGAACCTTGGACGCCTTGATCTTGATCTCTTCGTTCGTGCGCGGGTTACGGCCCGTACGCTCGGCGCGCTTGCGGACGGTGAACGTACCGAAGCCGACGAGCGCAACGTCCTCGCCCTTGTGCAGGGTGGTCTTCACTGCTTCGATGAAGGCTTCGAGAGCCTTGGCGGCATCGGCCTTGGTCAGCTTGGAGCCTTCGGCGATGGCAGTGACGAGATCGTTTTTATTCATTATGTGAGACTCCCTTAAACAGTGATTCGGCCCGCATGATTCGGTCTGGGGCAAGAAGACATCAGGTCGGGCAAACGTTCTAGCCACATGCCCGACCCCGCTATCCGATATGTACCGTTGCGATACGGTGCGATTGCGGTGCCGTCTTTATACCAGTGCCCTCCGACCATCGCAATACGAGCAATACCAAGGCTTTCAGCCCGCATGCATAGAACAATGGCCCTTGCGGGCAACGGAAAAAACGGTTAATGGCGCAATGCACCACGCATGGAAAAAATAATCGGGGCGCAGGTCACCGCGCCCCGATGGCGAACGTCGTACGAATCGATCAGTGCCTGACCGACGGTGAGCCTTTCCCTTCGCCCGCCTTCTCTTCGTGTGCCACCTCGACCTTCTCGCCGCCCTCACCGGGGGCGTTCGGGCTCAGGGCGCGCTCCAGGGCCAGATCGAGCACCTCGTCGATCCAGCGCACGGGATGAATGCTCAGCGATCCGGTGATGTTTTCCGGAATATCGACAAGATCTTTCCTGTTCTCGTCCGGGATGATGACCGTGGTGATGCCGCCACGATGTGCCGCGAGCAGCTTCTCCTTCAGACCACCGATCGGCAGCACGCGACCACGCAACGTGATCTCGCCCGTCATCGCGACTTCGGAGCGCACCGGCACCTTGGTCAGCGCCGACACCAGAGCGGTGCACATGGCGATACCCGCACTCGGGCCGTCCTTCGGTGTGGCGCCTTCGGGCACGTGGATATGGATATCGAACTTCTGATGGAACTCCGGATCGATACCCAGCGCGTCGGCGCGGGCACGCACCACGCTGAGCGCGGCCTGGATCGATTCCTTCATCACATCGCCGAGCTGACCGGTGTGCACGAGACGACCCTTGCCCGGCACGATGGAGGCTTCGATGCTGAGCAGATCGCCACCCACCTGGGTCCATGCAAGTCCCGTCACCAGACCGACCTCGTTCTGCAGTTCCGCACGACCGAAGTCGAAACGACGCACGCCGAGGTAGTGATCGAGATTCGACGAATCGACCTTGACGCTGGCGGGAGCGACCGCCTTGCCTTTCGCGGCGACGGTCTTCTTCGCCTTGGTCTTCGCTTTCGCGTGCGCCGGCACCGTGCCCAGCGCGATTTCCTTCACCACCTTACGGCAGATCTTCGAGATCTCGCGCTCGAGATTACGCACGCCCGATTCGCGCGTGTAATAACGCACGATATCGCGAACGGCATCCGCCGCGATGGACAGCTCGTCCGGGTTGAGACCGTTCGCTTTCAGCTGCTTGGCGAGCAGATATTTCTGCGCGATGGCGAGCTTCTCGTCCTCGGTGTAACCGGGGATGCGGATGACCTCCATGCGATCGAGCAGCGGCCCCGGGATATTCAGGGAATTCGCGGTCGCGATCCACATCACTTCGGAAAGGTCGAGATCAACTTCGAGATAGTGGTCGTTGAATGCGTTGTTCTGTTCCGGATCGAGCACCTCGAGCAGCGCCGACGACGGATCGCCACGGAAATCCATGGACATCTTGTCGATTTCGTCGAGGACGAACAGCGGGTTCTTGGTGCCTACCTTGGTGAGGTTCTGCACGATGCGACCGGGCATCGAACCGATATACGTACGGCGATGTCCACGGATCTCGGCTTCATCGCGTACGCCACCCAGGCTCATGCGAACGAACTTGCGGTTCGTCGCTTTCGCGATGGACTGGCCGAGCGACGTCTTACCCACGCCGGGCGGCCCGACGAGGCAGAGGATCGGGCCCTTCATCGTGTTCACACGCTGCTGGACCGCAAGGTATTCGAGAATGCGATCCTTGACCTTTTCCAGACCGAAGTGATCGGCGTCGAGCACTTCCTGGGCAAGTGCGAGGTCCTTGCGAACCTTGCTGCGCTTTTTCCACGGCACGCCCACTACCCAATCGAGGTAGTTGCGTACGACCGTGGCTTCCGCCGACATCGGCGACATCTGCTTGAGCTTGTTGAATTCCTGACGAGCCTTCGCGAGCACCGCCTTGGGCATACCTGCGGCTTCGATCTTCTTCTGCAGCTCTTCGACTTCGTTCGTGCCGTCCTCGCCCTCTCCGAGCTCCTTCTGGATGGCCTTCATCTGTTCGTTGAGGTAGTACTCGCGCTGACTCTTCTCCATCTGCGACTTTACGCGGCCGCGGATGCGCTTCTCGACCTGCTGCAAGTCCATCTCGCCGTCGACCAGCCCGATGAGAAGCTCAAGGCGCTGACCGACGTCCGCGGTTTCCAGCACTTTCTGCTTATCGGCCATGCGCACGGAAAGATGCGCGGCAATGGAATCGGCCAGACGCGACGGATCGTCGATGCCCGAAAGCGTCGCAAGGATTTCCGGAGGCAGCTTGCGGCTCTGCTTTACCAGCTGCTCGAACAACGAAACAAGCGAACGCGAAACGACGTCGAGCTCGCGCTCGTTGCTGGAATACTCGGGCTCGACGACATGCGCCTTGCCACTGAGCATACCGCCCTCGTCGACATAGGAATCGATCGCAACGCGCGCTTGTCCTTCGACAAGCACCTTGACGGTGCCATCGGGCAGCTTCAGCAACTGGAGCACACCGGCAAGCGTGCCGACCTGGTGCAGGTCGGCCACGGCGGGATCGTCGATATCCGGGCTCTTCTGTGCCACCAGAAGAATCTGACGCTCGCCTTCCATCGCCTGCTCGAGCGCACGCATGGACTTGTCGCGCCCGACGAAGAGAGGAATAACCATGTGCGGATAAACCACCACGTCGCGCAGCGGCAGCACGGGCAGCAGATCCAGTTCGTTGGCGCTCGACGTAACAGGCCGGTTCTTCGCCATGTGTATTTAATTCCTGGGGAATGATGGGGCTCGCCCCGACACTGCGCCGGGGCCGCATAGACGTCAAGTGGTGGCTGGCGAGAAGCGCATCAAGTGCGTAGCCCTCAACGGAGGGTCGCGCTTAAAACAAAAGGCCCCGGAGCCGTGAAGCGCCGGGGCCGTTCATTCACGCGACAGCCAGAGGATCGATCAGGCTGCGTCCCCGCCCTCGCCCGCGACACGCTGCTGCTGCAGGTTTCCGCGGTAGATGAGGTAGGGCTCGGCCTGACCGTCGATGACGGCGTCGTCGACGACCACCTTGCTGACATGCTCCAGCGACGGCAGTTCGAACATCGTATCGAGCAGCACCTGTTCGAGAATGGTACGCAGTCCACGAGCGCCGGTCTTACGTTTGAGCGCGCGCTTTGCGATGGCCGCCAGGGCTTCCGGACGGAATTCCAGTTCGGCGCCTTCCATGTCGAACAGTTTCTTGAACTGCTTCGTCACCGCGTTCTTCGGCTCGGTCAGTATCTGCACCAGCGCGGCTTCATCCAGCTCGTCGAGCGTCGCCACCACCGGCAGACGACCCACGAACTCGGGGATGAGACCGAAACGCACCAGATCGGCCGGCTCGACTTCAGAAAGAAGCTTGCCGACGTTTTCCGTACGTTCCTTGCTGCGCACTTCCGCACCGAAACCGATACCGGTGGTCTCGGAACGCTGCTGGATGACTTTTTCCAGACCCGCGAATGCGCCGCCGCAGATAAACAGGATGTTGCGCGTGTCCACCTGCAGGAATTCCTGCTGCGGATGCTTGCGACCGCCCTGCGGAGGCACCGATGCGAGCGTACCTTCGATGAGCTTCAACAGCGCCTGCTGCACGCCTTCGCCGGACACATCGCGGGTGATCGACGGGTTCTCGCTCTTACGCGAGATCTTGTCGATTTCGTCGATATAGACGATACCGTTCTGCGCCTTTTCGACGTCGTAATCGCACTTCTGCAGAAGCTTCTGGATGATGTTCTCGACATCTTCGCCAACGTAACCGGCTTCGGTCAGCGTCGTGGCATCCGCGATGGTGAACGGTACATTGAGCAGGCGTGCCAGCGTTTCCGCGAGCAGCGTCTTGCCCGAACCGGTCGGACCGATCAGGAGGATGTTCGACTTGCCGAGTTCGACGTCGTCGCTCTTCTGTCGCGATTCGATGCGCTTGTAGTGGTTGTACACCGCCACCGACAAGGCTTTCTTCGCACGGGTCTGCCCCACGACGTACTGGTCGAGGGCTTCCATGATCTCGCGCGGCTTCGGAAGCTGGGTACGGCCGGAAGCCGCCTTTTCCTCGAGCTCTTCACGGATGATGTCGTTGCACAGTTCAACGCATTCATCGCAGATGAATACGCTGGGACCCGCAATCAGCTTGCGCACTTCGTGCTGGCTCTTTCCGCAGAAAGAGCAGTAAAGAATTTTGCCGCTGTCGTTGGAACGGCCCTGCCGCTCGTCGCTCATGCTGTAGGCCCTACTGTCAATCTAGACGCGCTTTGAGAATAGCACAGCACTTCGCCCCTGGTATTCAGGGGCGAAGTACCGGATTGCAAAGCGAAAAGTGTCAAGCGGAACGGACGGTGTCGACCGGACGCTTGTCGAGTACGGAGTCGATAATTCCGTATGCCTGGGCCTCGGCGCCGCTCATGAAGCGGTCGCGCTCGGTGTCCCGGGCGATATCTTCGACCGGCTTGCCGGTGTGGTTGGCAAGAATGGCGTTCAGTCGCTCACGCATCGTGAGAATTTCACGAGCGTGAATTTCGATGTCCGTCGCCTGTCCCGAAATACCGCCAGCCCAGGGCTGGTGGATCATGATGCGGGAGTGCGGAAGCGAATAACGCTTGCCCGCCGCGCCCGCCGAAAGCAGAAGCGCACCCATGCTGGCCGCCTGGCCAATGCACATGGTGCTGACGTCCGGCTTCAGGAACTGCATCGTGTCGTAGATCGCCAGACCCGCCGTCACCGAACCGCCGGGGCTGTTGATGTACAGATTGATGTCCTTGTCCGGATTTTCGGACTCGAGGAACAGCAACTGGGCGACGACCACATTGGCCATGTAATCGTCGACCGGGCCGACCAGGAAGATCACGCGCTCCTTGAGAAGGCGTGAGTAAATGTCGTACGAACGCTCGCCGCGCGAGGTCTGCTCGACAACGATGGGCACCAAGTTGAGGTTCTGGATCGGAGCCATGGACATGTCACTCTCTCCTGGGGATGGGGCCCTGTGATGGGAAGAACCGACGGAATCAACCGCCGATCGGACGCATCACCTCGTCAAAACTCAGGTTCTGGTCGGTGGACTTTGCATGATCCGCCACCCATTCCGCTACCTGATCTTCCATGACGCGATTCTGCAGTCCCGACATCAGTTGGGGATCGCCGTTATAGAGTTCAATGACCTTTTCCGGTTCTTCATAGGTCGAGGCAATCGCGGTGAGCATTTCAGCCATACGCTTGCGATCGACGCGGATCTCGTTCTTACGGGCGATTTCACCCATCAGAAGAGCGGCGGCGACGCGCTTGCGAGCGACCGGCTCGGCCTGGGCCACAAACTCGGCCGGAGGCTGCTGGCCGCGCGGCATATTGCTGGCGGCAAGGCTCTGGGCTTCAGCCTGAACCATCAATTCGGGTACGTCCAGCGCCGCGTGCGCATCAGCCAGCTTTTCGGCGACTTCGGCCTTCAGGCGAGCCATGAGCGTCGCCTTGAGCTCGCGCTCGAGGTTGGCGCGGACTTCCTTGCGGAAGGTCTCCAGATCGCCGTCGGCAACGCCGAAGGTCTTCACGAAGTCGGCATCGATGGCCGGCAGGTTGGGCTCCTGCACCTTGACGATCTTGAACGTGACCTTGGCCGTCTTGCCGGCGAGATCCGCATTACGGAAGTCTTCCGGGAACGCGACGTCCTGAACCAGGTCTTCGTCCGCGCTACGGCCGGTCAGGGCCTCGTCCAGCGCCTTGAACAACGTGCCTGAGCCGAGGACGCTGCCTGCGCGCTCCAGGCCTTCGGCCGGAAAGCGGTAGCCGTCGGTTTCGGCGGCATATTCGAACATCACGAAATCACCGTCTTTCGACTTGCGATCGACGACGTCGAAGCTGCGGCGCTGCATGCGCAGGGTCTCGATCATCTTGTCGATGTCGGCGTCTTCGACCGTCGCCTTCGGGCGGGCGATCTCGAGAGCGGCGACGTCGATCTCCGGGAACTCCGGCATGATCTCGAAGCTGGCCGTATAGGCGATTTCGCCGTTTTCCGCCTGGCCCGTGGTTTCCACCGACGGGTTGGCGATCGGACGAAGGTTTTCCTTCTCGACGGCTTCGCGCAGCGTGCTGCCGATGAGGTCCGAAAGGGCCTCGCCGTGGACCTGCTGACCGAAGCGCTGCTTCAGGACGTTGAGCGGCACCTTACCCGGACGGAACCCCTTCAGGCGCACTGTGCGGCTCATTTCCGCAAACCGCTCGCCGACCTGCGCATCGAGGCGCTCGGCGGGGATTTTCACCGTGAGCTTGCGTCCGAGCTTGCCGACATTCTCAACCGAAACCTGCATGACCTCTCCTGAACCGCCAGTTTGTGGCGCGAAGGCGGCTATCGCCGCCAATACCCGAAATGTGAAGATTTATGGTGCGAAAGGGGGGACTCGAACCCCCACGGGTTACCCCGCCAGAACCTAAATCTGGTGCGTCTACCAATTCCGCCACTCTCGCAACGCTCGAGAGGCGTCTTTCGCATCCCCTCGATCCTCGTCCAAGTGAATGATTCCCTTGGACGAAAGCGCTCCATTTTAGGCGTCGCGCGCGCCCTGTACAAGCGGCGCGAACGCACCATAAGCCTCAAAGGGGCTGGAAAATCGACGATTTCTTCGACTTAGCCGCGGTCGGTGCCGATGACCTGGCATCGGCTCAAAGAAAAAGGGACCCAGGGGTTACCTGGGTCCCTTCTAATTGGTGGGCCGTGAAAGATTCGAACTTTCGACCAATTGATTAAGAGTCAACTGCTCTACCAACTGAGCTAACGGCCCTTGAAACGTGAAGCACATTGTAAGTGGGGTGGACGATGGGACTCGAACCCACGACATCCGGAATCACAATCCGGTACTCTAACCAGCTGAGCTACGCCCACCATAAAACGACATCTGGCGCGCCCGACAGGAATCGAACCTGCAACCGTCGGCTTAGAAGGCCGATGCTCTATCCGATTGAGCTACAGGCGCAAAGCACTGTACGCAGAACGCCGACTGGTCGGGGCAGAGGGATTCGAACCCCCGACATCCAGCTCCCAAAGCTGGCGCTCTACCAGACTGAGCTATACCCCGTTACCTTAAAATCCCGATCGGCGCTAGCACTGACCGAAGCTTTCAAATGTTACGGGTCAAGCTCAAGCCCGTCAATCCGTAATGAACACACCACACTTTCAACTACCGCTTGTTTCCGGAAAGACTCTCGTCTTTCGAAAACCGATCCGATCAACCGCATCGAACCGTGCTTGTAAATGGTGCGCCCGGAGAGATTCGAACTCCCGACCACCAAGTTCGTAGCCTGGTACTCTATCCAACTGAGCTACGGGCGCACACTAAACTGTCTGATCCGCTGCCGCTGCACCTTCGTGCGTTGGCGTTGAATCGAGAAGCGGAATTATTCAGATATAGAGGGTGGGCGTCAACACTTTTCTGCAAAAATATTTCACATTCGTGTACCGGATGGTCCAGAGGACGTCGAATAGACGTCCGAATAAGCAACCAAAGACCACCTGTTCCATCCATGGTCTGCCGGAAAAGAAAAAGGCGGCCAGTGGCCGCCTCTTCCCTCCTAACGCGATGCTTACAGCTGCGTCGCGGGATTTCCCACCTTGTCCGGTGCCGAGCCCGCATCGCCACGCGGAGACGGTGGCGGCGTCGAGCCAGGCTTCTGCCAGTCGGCCGGCGGACCCGGCTCGCGGTTGTTCATGATGTCGTCGATCTGGCGCGCATCGATGGTTTCGTACAGCAGCAGCGCGTCGGCCATCTTGTGCAGCTTGTCGATATTCGACGTCAGTAGCTCCTTGCTGCGCGCGTACGCGCGATCGAGGATCGTGCGCACCACCTCGTCGATCTTGCGCGCGGTCTCGTTGGACACGCTCTTGTGCTGCGTCACGGAGCGGCCGATGAAGACCTCGTCTTCCTCTTCGCCGTAGGTCACCGGACCGAGTTCGTCCGAAAGACCCCATTTCGTCGCCATGTTGCGTGCCATCTTCGTAGCACGCTCGATATCGTTCGATGCGCCCGTGGTGACCTTGTCGTGACCGAAGATGATTTCCTCGGCGACACGGCCGCCATACAGCGAGCACAGCTGCGATTCGATCGCGACCTTGTTGATGCTGTAGCGATCGCCTTCCGGCAGGTACATGGTGACGCCCAGCGCGCGACCGCGGGGAATGATCGTGACCTTGTAGACGGGATCGTGCTCGGGCACGAGGCGGCCGATGATCGCGTGACCGGCTTCGTGATAGGCGGTGAGACGCTTCTCTTCTTCGCTCATCGCCATCGAGCGGCGCTCGGAACCCATGAGGATCTTGTCGCGTGCGCGGTCCAGATGGCTCATGCGCACTTCGCGTGCGTTCTCGCGTGCGGCGAACAGCGCGGCCTCGTTGACGAGGTTGGCCAGATCGGCGCCGGAGAAACCGGGCGTACCGCGCGCGATGACCATCGCCTCGACGTCGGTCGCGGTCGGCACCTTGCGCATGTGCACCTTGAGGATCTGCTCGCGCCCCTTGACGTCCGGGAGGCCGACGACGACCTGACGATCGAAACGACCCGGACGCAGCAGCGCCGGATCGAGTACGTCGGGACGGTTGGTCGCCGCGATGACGATCACGCCCTCGGTACCCTCGAAGCCGTCCATCTCGACCAGCAACTGGTTCAGCGTCTGCTCGCGCTCGTCGTGACCGCCGCCCATGCCGGCGCCGCGATGGCGACCGACGGCGTCGATTTCGTCGATGAAGATGATGCAGGGCGCGTGCTTCTTCGCCTGTTCGAACATGTCGCGTACGCGGCTGGCGCCAACGCCCACGAACATTTCGACGAAGTCGGAACCGGAGATCGAGAAGAACGGCACCTTCGCCTCGCCGGCGATCGCCTTGGCGAGCAGCGTCTTACCGGTACCCGGCGGACCGACCATCAGGACGCCGCGCGGAATCTTGCCGCCCAACTTCTGGAACTTGCCTGGATCGCGCAGGAATTCGACCAGCTCGCCGACCTCTTCCTTTGCCTCGTCGCAACCCGCGACGTCGGTAAAGTTGACCTTGACCTGGTCTTCGCCCTGCAACTTGGCACGGGAACGACCGAAGCTCATGGCGCCACGGCCACCGGAGCCCGCCTGCATCTGGCGCATGAACCAGATCAGGACGGCGACGAAGATGATGATCGGCAGCCAGTTAATCAGAAGACCAAGCAGCGAGAAGCCGTTATCGGCCGGCTCCTGACGCACATCGGCGCCCTTGTCGCGCAGTTGCTTCACGAGCTCGCTGCTGGAAAGACCCACCATCGGCACCACGGTGCGATAGGTCGATCCGTCCTTCAGCTTGCCCGTGATGGTCGGCGGCGCGGTGGAGGTGATTGTGCTGGTGGCAACGTTGCCGTTGTCCACCTGCTGCGTGAAGTTCGTGTAGGACATGTCCTGCGCCGAACTGCCATGCGGATTGAAGGTCTGGAACACAGTCAGTAGCACGACCGCGATAATCAGCCAGAGCAACAGATTTTTTGCCATCTCGTTCATGCGCGGTTCTCGCCTTGTTGCCGGCTCCCGGGTTTCAGACCCGTAGCCAGCGCATAGACCTCAGGTGAACGGGCACGTGAGGCCTTCGGTTTACGCATCGTCACGCGCGAGAAGTCCGCGCGCAAGGTTTTCAGATAGTCGTCGAAACCCACGCCCTGGAACAGCTTGACCAGGAACGACCCACCGGGCTTCAGCCATTGACGACTGAAGTCGAGAGCCAGGTCGCAAAGGTCCATGGCGCGGATCTGATCGGCCAGAGCCACACCGCTCATATTGGGGGCCATATCGGACAGCACAAGATCGACCTTCTCGCCGCCGAGCATGGCCTCAAGTTCCCGCAGGACCGATTCTTCACGAAAATCGCCCTGCATGAAGTCAACGCCCGAAAGGCCGACCATGGGAAGGATATCCAACGCGATGACCTTGCCGGAGGACTCGCCCATACGCTGGCGGGCCAGCTGCGACCAGCCGCCGGGGGCCGCGCCAAGGTCGACGACGGTCATGCCGGGCCTGATCAGCTTGTCGCGTTCGATCAGTTCCTCGAGCTTGAAAATGGCGCGCGAACGCAGCCCTTCCGCCTGGGCGCGTTTGACGTAAGGGTCGTCGAAGTGTTCCTTGAGCCAGCGGGAACTACTTTTGCTGCGCGCCATTCAATGAGCCACAGATAGGGAGACAGAGTCTCGCATGATACCCTTTGCCGCATCGAAGCCGCGAATCGAACCTGAACGCAATGTCGCTCTCCCCTACCCAGCGCCGCTACCTGCGCAGCCTTGCCCACGACCTCAGCCCCGTCATCCTTTTGGGTAACAAGGGCGCCACGGAGGCTGTCGCGAAAGAACTGGCGCTGGCGCTCGACCACCACGAACTGGTGAAAGTTAAGCTCTCCGGCGGCGATCGCGAAGAACGCGATGCCCAGATCGGGTTCCTTATCGACGGCACGGGCGCGGAAGCCGTCCAGCAGATCGGCCATGTCGTCGTTCTGTTCCGCCGGAACGAACAGGACCCGAAGCTGGCCCTGCCGCGCTGATCCGCCCATGGAACTGTCGTTCGAACACCCTGGCGACTACCTTTTCGTACGCCGTGTCGGTGTCGATACGGTCACCATCGTCGACCGCGATTTCCACGCCAGCGTCCTGCTGACGCCCGAACGCGTGGTCGAAAACTGGGGCGTCACCGACGCCACAGCCATGACCCTGGCCCAGGTGGATGCCATCGCCGAGCTCAAGCCGGAAGTGGTGCTCCTGGGTACCGGCGAACGGCAGGTCTTTCCGTCCGCCGAAATCATGGCGGGCTTCCTGCGCCGCGGTATCGGCATCGAAGTGATGACCAACGGCTCTGCCGCCCGTACTTATAGCCTGCTCGCCGGCGAAGGCCGTCGCGTGCTTGCCGCCTTCATCCTTCCGGAGTGAACCCGATGCGTATCCTTGTTCTTGGCGCTGGCGGTACCGGCGGGTATTTCGGTGGGCGACTGGCCCAGGCGGGTGCGGATGTCACGTTCCTGGTCCGGCCGGCGCGAGCCGCCGAGCTGGATGCCGACGGCCTGGTCATTCGCAGCCCCCTGGGAGATGCAGCCTTCCCCGTGCGTCACGTACTCGCGGAAAACGTCGCCGGGGAAGCCCCGTTCGACGTGATCCTGCTCGCGTGCAAGGCCTACGATCTGGACACCGCCATCGACGCCGTCGCGCCCGCCATGGGGTCGGCGACGATGCTGCTGCCGATCCTCAACGGACTGGCCCACTACCCGCTGCTGGACCAGCGCTTCGGCGCGGAACGGATCATCGGCGGGATGTGCATCATCAGCGCCATGAAAGGACTGAAAGGCGAAGTACTGCACCTGGGCACACCCGCCTCCGTCACCTTTGGCGAACGACGGGCGGGCGAGCAGCGCGCGCGCTGCGAGAGCATCGCCGCCGCCTTCGCGAAGGCTGGCGTGGAGCACACGCATACGCCCGATATCGACGGCGCGCTCTGGACCAAGTTCAGTTTCCTGACCACGCTCGCGGCAGCTACGTGCCTGTTCCGCGCCAGCGTCGGCACGATCGTCGGCACCGACGACGGTCGTCAGTTCATGCTCGACCTGTATGCCGAATGCTCCGGCGTGGCGACGGCGTCGGGTCACCCCGTGCCGCCGCAGGCGCGGGAGATGGCGATCGGAGCCACGACCCAACCCGGCTCGCCGCTTACGGCGTCGATGTTGCGGGATCTGGAATCCGGCCAGCGCATCGAAGGCTCGCATATCGTCGGCGATATGCTGCGTCGCGCCCGCGCCGCCGGTGTGCCGGCGCCCTTGCTCGCTATCGTCTGGACTCATCTCCAGGCCTACGAGGCGCGACGATTGGCCGCGGGCTGACGCCCGGCGGCCCATATCTCTCAGCGCTGCGGCGGCAGGTATTGCAGCGGATCGACCGGATTGCCGTCGCGCCGGATCTGGAACTGGAGTTCGTCGCGACTCGCGCCGCTGGAACCCATTTCCGCCACGCTCTGGCCGGCTTTTACCTTCTCGCCTTCCTTCACCAGGCGCTTCCGGTTGTGCCCATAAGCGGACAGGAAACTGTCGCTGTGCTTGATAATGACCAGCTCGCCATATCCCACCAGACCATTGCCGCTATAGACCACCACGCCGTCCGCGGCGGAACGGACCGGATCGCCCGACTTGCCCGCGATCTCGATGCCGGGAATGGCGTCGCCCGATGAGAATTTCTTGATCAGCGTGCCGTCGGCCGGCCAGCGCCAGGCGATACCGCCGGCCGAACGGCTCGCACCGCTGGCGACGATCGGTGTCTCGGCCGGCGGGTTGACCACGGGCGGCGGCGGGGCCGACGCCGGTGCGTTCGGCGCCGCCGGAGGCGGTACGACGGATTCGGCGGGCTTGCCGGCCACCACGACAGGCGTATTCGTCGTCGTCGCGGGCGCCGGTACGGATGACACCGGCGGCGGCGCCTGGGTGACGTTCTGGACTGGCGGAGGTGTCGGTGCCGTATGGGCAGGCGGCGGCGCGGGCGTCGAAGGTTGCGAGGGCGAACGCGTCGCCGCGGCGATCGCAATCGCATTGCCCGCGGCGGGCTTCGCATGATCCCCGCCCGGCGGCGACAACCGTAGCGTCTGTCCGGGCCAGATGGTGTACGAGGAGTCGATGCCGTTCCAGCTGGCCAGCTCGCGGAAATCGACACGATTGCGGAACGCGATGCTGTAGAGCGTGTCGCCCTTCACGACCTGGTAGCTACCGCCCGGTGGCGGCGCGGTGTGAGGCGCACCGGCCGGCGTATAGCTGCCGCCGGTCCGGGTAACGACGACCGAACTGCGCGTCGCGGCGCAACCGGCGGCAACGACGGCCGCGGTCAGCACGGCGAAAAGAGCCAGCGTGCGCGGCACACCGGTAAGGGCATTCGTGAGCATCGCTGACTTCCTTTCGCAAGCACTCATCTGGACAGGAACCACCAGGCGATCAGTACGACGAGGACTACGATAACAGCCCAGCCTATTCGTTCGATGTGTTTGTGCAATATGCGTTCGGCGCGTTCGCCATAAATGCGGATCAGCAGCGCCAGCAACCATACCCGCTTGCCCCGGCCGATCAGCATGCAGATAAGGAACGGGATGACCGGCACGCCGACGATACCGCTGGCCCAGGTGACGAACTTCATCGGGACCACGGGTACCAGAGCCGCGAGCGCCAGCGCGATATACAGGCCGAACTGGTGCGACGCCATGCGGTCCTGCAGCGACAGTACGCCCTTGTGGATCGAATCGGCGGCGTGCACCGACTCAAGCAACGGAATCAGCGCCTGATAGGCGTAATGACCCAGCGCATACCCCACCAGCGAACCCAGCATCGAAAACAGCAGGCTGACGTTGGCGAAACGAAATGCCTTGCGCGGCTCGGCCAGCATCATCGGTGCCAGCATGACTTCGGGCATCACGGGAAAAATAAACGCCTCGACGAAGCTGAGCCCCGCCAGATAGCGCAACGCATGCCGATGACGTGCCCATACGATGGCGCGTTCGTAGAGAGAACCGAACAACTTCACTGCTTACTTCCCCTGGATTTGTGCGCCATCAACCGATGCCACCAAGCAACGGCACGAAGCTGACCGGGCCGAGTTCCTCGCGAATCGCGTCGCCGCTCTCGTCCTTCGTCAGGCGCACCAGCACCTGTTGGCTGGGCGAACCAACCGGCGCCACGAGTACGCCGCCCGGCTTCAGCTGCTCGAGCAGTTTCGTCGGAATGCGATCGCCGGCAGCCGTAAGAATGATGGCGTCGAACGGCGCCTCGGCGGGCCAGCCGAGTTTGCCGTCGTCATGCCGCGAACGCAGGTTTTCGATGCCCAGCTGACGGAAGCGGCGACGCGCCTGGCGCAGTAGTTCCTCGATGCGTTCCACGGTATAGACCTGCGGCACGATGGCGGCGAGCACGGCCGCCTGATAACCCGACCCCGTACCGATCTCCAGTACGCGTTCGGGCACGCCTTTCTCGATCAGCGCTTCGGTCATGCGCGCGACGATCCACGGCTGCGAAATCGTCTGGCCGTGACCGATGGGCAGCGCCGTGTTCTCGTAAGCGCGCGAATGCAGCGCCTGATCGATGAAATGGTGACGCGCCAGATTGCGTATGACTTCGAGCACGCGATCGTCGCGAATGCCCTCTTCCTGCAGCTTCGCAACCAGGCGGTCGCGCGCTCGCTGGGACGTCATGCCTTCGCCGCGCAAGGCCGAAGGTGGAAGCGAATGAAGGTTCACCATGTCAGGCCGCCTCCTCGCCGTGGTCTATCGCATCGGAAAGCGACTGCATCCAGCTGCTGACTTTTTCCAGCGCCTGGAAGCGGGTGAGATCCACGTGAATAGGCGTCACGGAAATGTATCCGCGACTGACCGCATTGAAGTCGGTACCGGGGCCCGCATCGTCCACTTCGCCGGCCGGACCGATCCACCAGATTTCCCGGCCACGCGGATCGTTGTCGCGAATGCACGGCGCCGCACGATGACGCTTGCCGAGACGGGTAACTTCGAAACCCTTGATGCTCTCCCACGGCAGGTCCGGCACGTTCACATTGAGGATCGTGTCGGCCGGCAGCGGATCGACCAGCAGGCGCTGCATCAGCAGCAACACGGCATTGGCCGCCGACGCATAGTGTTCGCCGATGTGGTCGCGCGTGACCAGCGAAACGGCAATCGCGGGCAAGCCGAGAAAACGCCCTTCCATCGCCGCTGACACCGTACCCGAATAGATGACGTCGTCACCAAGATTGGGCGCGTTGTTGATGCCGGAGACCACGATGTCCGGCTCCGACTCGAGCAGACCGGCCAGCGCCAGGTGCACGCAGTCCGTCGGCGTGCCGGCGACACGGTAATAACCGTTGTCCATGCGCAGCGCGCGAATGGGTTGATCCAGCGTGAGCGAATTGCTCGCGCCTGAGCGGTCGCGATCGGGGGCGACAACCGTCACCTTCCCTACTTCGGCCAGACGCTCGGCGAGTACCCGGATTCCCGGGGCGTCCACGCCGTCGTCGTTGCTTACCAGAACTTGCATGGTGATCCAGATCGTGATGCAGGGCGCCGGGTACCCGGCTGCCGCGAGTGATTCCTGTCGTCGAGTCTACCGGACCGGGGCCTCGGATTCATGGACGGCGACCCCATTGTAGGATGGAAGCCATGAAGCGCCGCCCGCCGACCATCGACGACAACGACAGCCGCCTTTTCCGCGAGGCGATCGGCGACGTGCGCCCGATGAGCGAGGTGGAGGCGCCTCCCGAGCGACCGCGCCCCGCGCCCTATCCGCATATGCGCGATGCCGACGAAGCGGCCGTACCGGCCGACTCCATGTTGATGGATTTCGATCCCGCGGACCTGGAGGTCGGCGAGGAACTGTCCTATCTGCGCGACGGGTATCCGCCGAAAATCCTGAAGCAGCTGAAGCGCGGCCAGTTCAGCATCCAGGCCGACGTCGACCTGCACCAGATGAACGCCGCCGCCGCACAGATGACCATTGCCGACTTCCTGGCCGAATGCCGGCACGAAGGCATTCGCTGCGTGCGGATCATCCACGGCAAGGGCCTGCGCTCGAAGGCGCAGGGGCCGGTGCTGAAAGGCCTGACCGACCGGTTGTTACGTCGTCGCGACGATGTTGTCGCATTTGCGTCGGCGCGGCCGATGCAGGGCGGGACTGGGGCGGTGGTGGTGTTACTGAAGGCCTGACGGAACAGCTCTCGTTCTCTGTGGGACCGCGCTTGCGCGCTTGTGCCAAGCAAAGATCAATGACGGTACGAAAGCCAACAGGGCAAGGAAGCCTGATGCTCACATTCGCGAGCCCGGTCTTCTGGCTGCGGATGCCACCCACCGCATCGCCGCTCCGTTGGCTTTCGCGCGCAAGCGCGCTCCCACAGAGAGCAAGCAATGAGCGGCTCAGCTCGTTCGTGCCACCTCGCGGATCACCGTCGTCGCATACGCACCCGACGGCAATCCGAACGACATTTCCAGCGCACCGTCTTCCAGCCAGCGCCACGCAAGATCGCGCGGAAACAACCGCAGCGGCCGGCGCTCCTGATCCATACGCGCACCGGCGAGGCCGTCGGCAAGATCCCGATCGCGCGCAGCGACGCTACGTTCCAGGTCGCCAGCTGCCGCCGTGGCCGGTGTCTCGCCACTGCCCCACAACGGGCCCGAGGGATGGATATCGCCGCTGGCCAGACGTCCGGCAAGTGTCTCGTCGAAGTCTTCGGGGCCGAACCACGAACGCGATCCGTCCAGCGCCCAGATCTCGCCATCCAGCGGCTGATCCCAACGCCCCTGCGTCACCCGCTCGGCCAGCACGCTGTTGAAGATATGCGAACGCGCCGCGGACAGGAGAATCGAACGCTTGTCCCGATCCACCCGGCGGCCGCCGAACATCTGCCGTGCCTGATCGACGTTGCTGCCGCCCAGACCGAAACGCTGCTCGCCGAAATAATTAGGCACGCCGCGCGCGGCAATATCCTTCAGGCGCGCTTCCGCCACGTCGCGTTCGCCCTGCACGTCGCGCAGCACAATCACGAAACGATTGCCGCGCAACGCGCCGCGTTTGATCTTGCGCTTGTGCCGGGCGCTGGAAAGTACCTTCACGTCCTCGTGCGGAAACGTCGACCAGTCGGGATCGGCCTTGCCAGGCAACTGCACCGTGAAAGCCTGCCGGGTGACGGCGTGGCGATCCTTCATGCCGGCATAGCTGACATTCATCGGCGACGTGCCGGCAAAGCGCGCCAGCTCCTTCGCCACCCAGTCGGTGTTCGCGCCGCGCTTCTCCACGATCAGCAGGGCATGCTCGCCCTCCCCGTCCGCTTCGTAGCCGAGGATCTCCTCGACGAAGAAATCGTCGGATGTTGCACGCAGGCGCGCTTCGAGCGGGGGATTGCCGAAGGCAAAAGGAAGTTCGTTGTCAGCCATGTCGGCTCCGTAAGGGTCAGAGCAGGAAGATCGTTGCCAGACCTAAGAAAATGAAAAAGCCGCCGCTATCGGTCATCGCGGTGATGAGCACGCTGGAGCCCAGCGCGGGATCGCGACCGGCCTTGATCATCAGCATCGGAATGCCGACGCCCATGAAAGCGGCAAGCAGGAGATTCAGCGTCATCGCCGACATCATGACCAGGCCGAGCGCGACGTTGCCGTAAAGCAGCCACGCGACCACGCCGATCACGCTGCCCCAGACGATCCCGTTGATCAGCGCGACACCCAGCTCCTTGCGCCAGAGGCGCCGGATACTGGCCACGCTTACCTGATCCAGCGCCATGGCGCGCACGATCATGGTGATGGTCTGGTTGCCGGAGTTGCCGCCGATACCGGCGACGATCGGCATCAGCGCGGCCAGCGCCACCAGCTTTTCGATCGAATGCTCGAACAGACCGATGACGCGCGAGGCGACGAAGGCGGTAACGAGATTGACGGCAAGCCAGGCCCAGCGATTGCGGATCGATTTCCAGACCGAGGCGAAAATATCTTCTTCTTCGCGCAGACCGCCGCGCGACAACGCCTCGGCCTCGCCTTCCTCGCGAATGAGATCGACCATCGCATCGACGGCGATGCGGCCGATCAACCGGCCGCTATCGTCCACCACGGGCGCGGTGACAAGATCGTAACGTTCGAATGCCTGAGCGACGTCGTATGCGTCGTCCTCGGGCCGGAACGTGTTCACGTCGGGCGCCATCACATCGTGAACCATGCGGTCGGGCGAATTGACCAGCAGCCAGTGCAGCGGCAGCACGCCGGTCAGGACATTCTCCGCGTTGACCACGAAAAGTTTGTCGGTCTGCGCGGGCAGTTCATCGAAACGGCGCAGATAACGCAGCACGACTTCGAGACTGATGTCTTCGCGGATGGTAACCATCTCGAAGTCCATCAACGCGCCGACCCGATCCTCGTCGTACGACATGGCCGACTGCACGCGCTGACGCTGTTCCGCATCGAGGCTGGCCATCAGCTCCGGCAGCATTTCGGTCGGTAGATCGTCGACCAGATCGGCCAGCTCGTCCGCATCCAGCGGCTCGACGGCGGCGAGAATCTCGCGGTCGTCCATGTCCGCGATCAGCGATTCGCGTACCGAGTCGGATACTTCGAGCAGGATCTCGCCGTCGCGATCCGCTTTTACCAGCTGCCAGACCGCAATACGGTCATGCAGCGGCAACGATTCGAGCACATCGGCCATATCGGCCGGATGCAGTTCGTCGAGTCGAGCCTGCAGCGCCGCATTCGTCGCGTCGAGCGCCGCCGTGTCGCCGTCGGGGGACCCAGGAGCGTGCAGCACGAGATCGTCGCGCCGGCGCAGCAGGTCGGTGATCGTTTCGATACGATCGTGCAGCCTGGGCGTGGCGACGCGGGATTCGGCTTCGGTCATGCACGCACCAGCAGGACGACGGCAAGCGCTGCGATGCCCTCGCGACGACCCGCGAAACCCAGTGTTTCGGTCGTCGTCGCCTTGATGCTGATCCGGTTGATGCCGACACCGAGATCGTCGGCGATGATCGCGCGCATCGCTTGCGCATGCGGCCCGACTTTCGGCGCTTCGCAGACGACGGTGACGTCCGCGTTGCCGAGTTCGTAACCATGTTCCAGCAACATGCCCGCGATGGCGCGCACGAAGGTCCGGCTATTGGCGCCTCGCCATTGCTCGTCCGACGGCGGAAAATGCTTGCCGATATCGCCCAGCGCCAACGCACCCAGCAAGGCGTCGCACAAGGCGTGGAGCACCACGTCACCATCCGAATGCGCGAGTACGCCCTGCGTGTGCGGCACGCGTATGCCGCCCAGCATCACATGATCGCCTTCGCCGAACGCGTGGACATCGAAACCCTGGCCGATACGCATCAGTTCGTTCTCCCGAGCAGGAATTCCGCCAGCGCGAAGTCGGCTGGTGTCGTCACCTTGATATTGTCCTCCGCCCCTTCGACGAGAAGAGGCGTCATGCCGCGACGTTCCATCGCCATCGCCTCGTCGCTCACCGCGATACCGTCTTCGCGCGCCAGCATCAGCGCGTCGACCAGTGCGCCGCGCCGGAACATCTGCGGCGTAAACGCACGCCAGCGGCGATCGCGCGGTTCGGTGCCAAGACTATGACCGGCCTCGTCCGCATGCTTGAGAGTGTCGCGCAACGGCGCACCGAGCAATCCACCCTCGCCACGTCCGGCCAGATCGATCAGTCGCTGGATATCGTCCAGCCGTACGCAAGGCCGAGCGGCATCGTGAACGAGTACGAAGTCCGAATGCGTCACGTCGGCTGGCAACCCTTCCAGCCCCGCCAGCACCGAATCGCTACGCTCGCCGCCGCCCGTGGTGGTAAGCACCGGCTTTCCACCCAGCGACGAAACGGGTTGCCAGAACGGATCGCCCGCACCGAGCACCACCATCAAGCCAGCGATGGCCGGATGGGCCGCCAGGCGGTCGAGCGTATGCGCGATCAATGGCCTGCCCGCCAGAAGCTGGTACTGCTTGGGACGATCGCCACCCGCACGCACACCGCGACCGGCGGCCGGCACGACACACCACAACGCGGCCATGTCAGTTACCGCCGTCGATGGGTGGCGGTGTGGGCGGAGTCGATGCGCGGGCCGGCTCGACGATCTGATAGAACGTCTCGCCCGGCTTGATGAGGCCAAGCTCCGAACGCGCGCGCGCTTCCGTTGCCTGCTCGCCGTGTTTCAGATCCTCGACATCCGCCGCCAGCGCCTGATTGCGTTTCTGCAGATCGAGGTTTTCCTCGGCCTGCGTTTTCACCCTGTCGCGGAGGGTTTCGACCTCGTGCATGCTGCCGCCACCGACCCACAGCTTCAGCTGCAGGGCGATGATCAGGATGACCAGAACCAGGCCGATCCAGCGCAATATGGCGGCGTTGCTCAAGGAACGAAGCTCAGCCGGGCAGCTTGGCGAGGTTCGGGAACGCGTTGCGGCCCGCATAGCGAGCCTTCGCGCCCAGTGCTTCCTCGATGCGCAGCAACTGGTTGTACTTGGCAACGCGATCGGTGCGGCACAGCGAACCGGTCTTGATCTGGGTAGCGGTGGTGGCCACGGCGATATCCGAGATCGTCGTATCTTCGGTTTCGCCCGAACGATGCGAGATGATCGCGGCGTACTTCGCCTTGTCGGCCATCGCGATGGCTTCCAGCGTCTCGGACAGCGTGCCGATCTGGTTGACCTTGATCAGGATCGCGTTGGCGATGTGCTTGTCGATGCCTTCCTTGAAGATCGCGGGATTGGTCACGAACAGATCGTCGCCGACCAGCTGCACGCTCTGGCCGGTCTTTTCGGTCAGCAGCTTCCAGCCGTCCCAGTCGCCTTCGGACATGCCGTCTTCGATGGTGACGATCGGATACTGCTTCGCCCACGAGGCCAGCAGGTCGACGAACTCGTGCGGGGTGTATTTCTTGCCTTCGCCTTCGAGGTCGTACTTACCGTCCTTGAAGAACTCCGTGCTGGCGACGTCGAGGCCGAGCAGGATATCGCTACCGACCTTGTAGCCGGCGTGGTTCACCGCTTCGAGGATCGTATCCAGCGCTTCGACGTTCGAGCGCAGGTCAGGCGCGAAGCCGCCTTCGTCGCCCACGGCGGTATTCAGGCCGCGGCCCTTCAGCACCGACTTCAGCGCGTGGAAGATTTCAGCGCCGTAACGCAACGCTTCGGCGAAGCTGGGCGCGCCGACCGGCAGCACCATGAATTCCTGCACGTCGACGTTGTTGTCGGCGTGCGCACCGCCGTTGATGATGTTCATCATCGGCACCGGCAGCGCGTTATCGCCGACCGACAGGTACTGCCACAGCGCCTGCTTGCGCGATGCGGCCACGGCATGCGCGGCGGCCATGGAAACGCCGAGCAGCGCGTTCGCGCCCAGCTTGCCCTTGTTCGGCGTGCCGTCCAGCGCGATCAGCTTGCTGTCCAGCCCCTTCTGGTCGGCCGCATCGAAGCCCTTGAGGGCCGTGGCGATCGTTCCGTTGACGTTGTTCACCGCGTTACGCACGCCCTTGCCGCCGTAGCGGGCCTTGTCGCCATCGCGCAGTTCGACCGCTTCGCGCGAGCCGGTCGATGCGCCGCTCGGCACCGCTGCCCGGCCGAACGAACCGTCGGCCAGCGTGATCTCGGCTTCGAGCGTGGGATTGCCGCGGGAATCGAGGATTTCGCGAGCGTGAATGCGGGTGATGTCAGTGGTCATGCGTATTCCGTAGAAGTTGGAAACTAATTAACCAGCGACCCGAGCGCAACAAGCGCCGCGGTGCCGACGAGAATGAGGATATTGAGCGAGAGGCCGATGGCCGCGAACGTGCGACGGCGATCCTGGCGGCGCAGGCCGACGATGCCAAGCACGACGCCGGCGACGGCGAGAAGAAGGAAAACGAACATGGTCAGGCCGATGACGCCGAAAGCCAGCGTGTCTTCGTCCGTGTGGCCAGTGGCGACCATCAGGCCCGAAACGGCGACGCACAACATGATGGCGACGCTGGCAACCAGCGATATGACGAACGAGGCGATGCCGTGACCGGACTGCGGAACGCGCGCGACGCCTGCCCGTGCGGGGGCCGGCGGCGTGTAGCCGGTCTCTTCGCTCATGTCGCGCCTCCTCCCGAAGCCGTGCGTAAGGTCTGGATACCGGCGGGAGAACGCGCCGGACCCCGTCATCATACTAAGGATGCCCACCATAAGTTCAGGACATCCTCATCCGGCCTGCCCTCAATGCGCGCCTTTTTCGAGCAGTTCGAGGTATCGCGGCGTGGTCGTGCAGGCACCCTGCGTGGCCATCGCCGTGAAATACCGCGCGTAGCCAACGCGAACCGCGGTTTCGGTACGTGTGCGGCCGTCCTGATTGGCGTCCATCATCAGCGCCATCAGAGCCTGGGTGGTTTCGTTGGCCGCAGCGGTTCCGTTTCCGCCGAGCGACTTGCGCCACGGCGATTCCGGATCGAGCAGCGCGAGCGCTTTCGTCTTCACCTCGGCGCCCTTGCCATCCTTGACGAGACGACGGCCAAGTTCGCCGCCGTTGATGTTCTGCTTGCTCATGTAGCCGTCTTCGCAGGCGGCCACCTGGCGATATTCGGCCATCAGCAGCTTCCATTCCTCGGACGTGAGAGGCGCATAGGGGTCGCGCGCCGGCGGTGCGGCGAATGCCTGCGCCGACAACAGCGCGGCGACGCCCAGCACCAGGAGGCGGATGCCCCGCCTCATGCGTGATCCCTGAATCCGCGACGCTTCACGGCCTGGTCGAGCTCCATCAGCGTTTCGAGGAGTTCTTCCATCTGATCGAGCGGCCACGCATTCGGGCCGTCGCTGAGCGCCTTGGACGGGTCCGGATGCGTTTCGGCGAACAAACCCGACACACCCACCGCGACCGCGGCACGCGCGAGCACCGGCACGAATTCGCGCTGACCGCCCGAACTGGTGCCCTGCCCGCCCGGCAACTGCACCGAGTGGGTGGCATCGAACACGACCGGGCAGTTCGTCTCGCGCATGACCGCGAGCGAACGCATGTCGGAGACGAGGTTGTTGTAACCGAAGCTGGCGCCACGCTCGCAAACGAGGATGTCGTTATTGCCGACGTCGAACGCCTTCTGCACGACGTTCTTCATGTCCCACGGCGCGAGGAACTGACCCTTCTTGATATTCACCGGCTTGCCGGCACGCGCGACGTTCTGGATGAAATCGGTCTGGCGGCAGAGAAACGCCGGCGTCTGCAGCACGTCGACGACGGCGGCGACCTCGTTCATCGGCGTGTATTCGTGCACATCGGTGATGACCGGCACGCCGATCTGTTCCTTCACCGCCGCCAGCACCTTCAGGCCTTCTTCCAGACCCGGGCCACGGAAGCTCGCGCCGGAGGAACGATTGGCCTTGTCGAAGCTCGACTTGAAGATGAAGTTCATGCCGAGGCGATCGGTGATTTCCTTCAGCTTGCCGGCAACGTCCAGTTGCAGTTGCATGGACTCGATGACGCAGGGACCGGCGATCAGGAACAGCGGCTGGTCCAGACCGACTTCGAAACCGCAAAGCTTCATGCAACCGACTCCTTCGAAAGGGTGGCGAGCTTGTCGCCGTCGCGAACCGCCTTGAACTCGCGCGCCGCGCGCACGAAGCCGATGAACAGCGGATGGCCGTCACGCGGCGTGGAGGTGAACTCCGGATGCGCCTGGCAACCCAGGAACCACGGATGGACCTGCTGCGGCAGTTCGACGATTTCCACCAGCAGATCGTCCATCGACTTGCCCGAGATGACGAGACCCAGGTCTTCGAACGTCTGGCGATAACGGTTATTGAATTCGTAACGATGACGATGACGCTCGCGCACCACGTCCTCGCCATAAAGCTCGCGGGCAAGCGTGCCGGCCTTCAGGCGGCATTCCTGCGCGCCAAGGCGCATGGTGCCGCCGAGGTCCGAACGCTCGGTGCGCTGCTCGACATCGCCACCGGACGTCGTCCACTCGGTGATGAGCGCGATAACCGGATCGGGGGTGTTGCGATCGTTCTCGCTGGAATCGGCGGCGGGGAGGCCCGCCAGATTGCGCGCGAACTCGACCACGGCGGCATGCATGCCGTAGCAGATGCCGAAATACGGCACGCGGTTCTCGCGGGCGTACTGCGCGGCGAGCACCTTGCCTTCGAAACCGCGCTTGCCGAAACCGCCCGGAACGAGGATGGCGTCGACATCGCCCAGCACCGCCGCGGCGCCACGCGCCTCGACGTCTTCGGAATCGACCCAGGTCAGGTTCACGCGCGCCGACTGCTTGATGCCGCCATGACGCAACGCTTCGCCGAGCGACTTATATGCATCCTTGTGTTCGACGTACTTGCCGACGATGGCGATAGTGACTTCGTCGTTCGGATGCTCGACGGCTTCGACCGTGCGCTCCCAGCCGGACAGGTCCGGCGCGGGCGCAGCGTCGAGGCCAAGGCGACGAACGACCAGTTCGTCCAGGCCCTGCTCGTGCAGCCACATCGGCAGCTTGTAGATGACGTCGACGTCGATGGTGCTGATGACAGCCTGCTTCGGCACGTTGGTGAACAGGGCGATCTTGTGGCGTTCGCCTTCCGGCAACGGCTGTTCGCAGCGGCACAGCAGCACATCGGGCTGGATACCGATGGAACGCAGTTCCTTCACCGAATGCTGGGTCGGCTTGGTTTTGATCTCGCCGGCTGCCTTGATGTACGGCACCAGGGTGAGATGGATGAACATGCACTTCTCGGGGCCATGCTCGATACGCAGCTGACGGATCGCCTCGAGGAAGGGCAGCGATTCGATATCGCCGACCGTGCCGCCGATTTCCACCAGCGCGACGTCGTAGCCGCGCGTGGCCTCATGGATCGAGTGCTTGATCTCGTCGGTGATGTGCGGGATGACCTGCACGGTGGCACCGAGATAATCGCCACGGCGTTCCTTGCGAATCACCGATTCGTAGATCTTGCCGGCCGTGATCGAATTCTTGCCGGTCAGGCGCGTGCGCACGAAGCGCTCGTAGTGGCCCAGGTCGAGATCGGTTTCGGCGCCGTCGTCGGTAACGTAGACCTCGCCGTGCTGGAAAGGACTCATGGTGCCCGGATCCACATTGATATACGGATCGAGCTTCATCATGGTCACGGAAAGTCCGCGCGCCTCGAGAATGGACGCAAGCGACGCCGCTGCGATGCCTTTCCCGAGGGAAGACACCACACCGCCGGTGACGAAAATCAGGGGAGTCATGCGAGCAGCCAATGCTGGAAATCGGCATTTTAGCGGAGCGCGACCTCGCGGGCGAGTGCCCTGACTGAATGAGGGGGTTTTGGAGCGGGGATTGGGGGTGGGTAGTGGGGGTGCAAATCCGGCAAATGCCCGAGGGTACGGGTAGCGCCAGGCAGACGTAGGATCGACGTAACGCTTGTCGTACCCTCAGGCTTTCGCCGGATTTGCGCCCCCACTACCCACCCCCAATCCCCGCTCTTCTACCTCCAGCTTCGTAGCCTTACCATGGAGGGCATGACCGTCCCCAATGTCCCCGCCCGTCTCGCCGCACTGCGCGAGGCCATGTCGCAGCACGGCGTCGCCGCCTGCATCGTTCCCACCGCCGACCCGCATCTTTCCGAGTATCTACCGCCGCGCTGGCAGGCGCGGGAGTGGCTCTCCGGCTTCACCGGATCGGCTGGCACACTGGTCGTCACCGCCGACGCCGCCGGGCTGTGGACCGATTCGCGCTATTTCGACCAGGCGGCACGCGAACTGGACGGGTCCGGCATTCCGCTGATGAAAATGCGCGTCCCGCACACGCCGGAGTACCTCGACTGGGTGCTGGAGCGCGTTGGAACGGGCGCCAGAGTGGCCATTGCGGGCGACAGTGTATCCATCGCCTCGTCGGTGGCGATGGGGCGTCGGCTGGCGGAAGCGGGGGCCGAACTGCTGACGGATAGGGATCTGCCAGGCCGGATATGGACGGATCGCCCCGCCATGCCGTCCGCTCCGGTTTTCGAGCACTCGGCGCCCTACGCTGCCGTGTCGCGCACGGAAAAACTGCGCCGTGTCCGCAAGGGCATGAAGCACGCCGGAGCCAACCGCCATTTTCTTTCCAGCCTGGACGACATCGCCTGGTTGACTAACCTGCGCGGCGCGGATGTCGACTACAACCCGGTCTTCCTCGCTCACCTGTTGCTGGACAACGAACGCGGCACCCTGTTCACCGACCGCGCCAGACTGGCCCGCGGCGTCGAGCAAGCACTAGCCGCCGACGGCATCTCGGTCGCCGATTACGCCACGGCCGCAGCCGCCCTGGCCGCGCTTCCCGACGACGCGACGCTGCTTATCGACACGCAGCGCGTCGTGCTGGCCATTTCGAGCGGCCTTCCGTCCTCCGTGAAGATCGTCCTGGGCGCCAACCCTTCCACGGCCCTGAAAGCACGCAAGACGCCCGACGAGCTGGACCACATCCGCGATGCGATGCGCCGCGACGGCGCCGCGCTGGTGCGCGCCTTCCGCCGTATCGAGACCGGCCTGGCCGCGGGCGAAGCGCTGACCGAACTCGATGTCGACACCTTCGTTCGCGAAGCCCGTTCCGTGCAAACCGGCTTCGTCGGCGAGAGTTTTTCGACCATCGCCGGTTACGAAGCCAACGGCGCACTGCCGCACTACCGTGCGACGCCGGAACATCACACGGCGCTGGCTGCGAAAGGTCTGCTGCTGATCGATTCGGGCGGCCAGTATCTGGGTGGCACCACCGATATCACCCGTGTGCTGGCCCTGGGGCCGACCACCGACGATCAGCGCCGCGACTCGACGCTGGTGCTCAAAGGCATGATTCACCTCAGCCGCACACGCTTCCCCAAGGGAGCCAGCGGCCCGCAGCTCGATGCGCTGGCCCGCGCACCGCTCTGGGCGGCCGGCATGGACTTCGGTCACGGCACCGGCCACGGTGTCGGCTACTTCCTCAATGTGCACGAAGGTCCACATGGCATCCGTCCGCCCGTGGCAGGCGGTGCGCTGGTTCCGCTGGAGCCGGGCATGATCACCTCGATCGAACCGGGCCTGTACAAGCCCGGGCGTTACGGCATCCGCCACGAGAATCTCGCGGTGGTCACCGAAGCCGACAGCACCGAGTTCGGCGATTTCATGGCGTTCGAAACGCTGACCCTCTGCCCGTTCGACCGCCGCGGGCTGGAACCGCGCTTGCTGGAACCGTCGGAACGCGCATGGCTGGACGATTACCACGCCACCGTGCGGGCCGCCCTGTCGCCTCTTCTGGAAGGCGCGGACCGCGAATGGCTGGAGTGGCACTGCGCGCCGCTATAGACGCGCGCTTCAGACCTGTCAGTCTCAGGGCATGACACCCGCCTCCGCTAACTTGACCTCCTCCGCCGTGCCGCCCATCCTGCACGGCTCCGAACGACCGCGAACCTCATGAATACTCGTTACAACGCTTCCGACATCGAAGTCCTTTCGGGCCTTGACCCCGTCAAGCGCCGGCCGGGCATGTACACCGACACCTCGCGGCCGAACCATCTCGCGCAGGAAGTCATCGACAACTCGGTCGACGAAGCCCTCGCGGGGCATGCGAAAACCATCGAAGTTACGGTATTCGTGGACGGCTCGGTCGAAGTCATCGACGACGGCCGCGGCATGCCCGTCGACATCCATCCCGAAGAAGGCGTGCCGGGCGTCGAGCTGATCCTCACGCGCCTGCATGCCGGCGGCAAATTCAATAACAGCAACTACGCATTCTCCGGCGGCCTGCACGGCGTGGGCGTGTCGGTGGTCAATGCGCTTTCGACGCGCGTTGACGTCACCATTCGTCGCGACGCGCAGGAATACCGCATGTCGTTCGCCAACGGCGACCGCATCAGCGACCTGGACATCATCGGCACGGTACCCAAGCGCCGCACCGGCACCACGCTGCGCTTCTGGCCCGACCCGAAATACTTCGACACGCCGAAGATCCTGGTCTCCAAACTCAAGCACCTGCTGCGCGCGAAAGCCGTGCTGTGCGCCGGTCTCACCGTGCGCCTGCTCGACGAAGCAACCGGCGAAACCACCGAATGGTTCTACGAAGACGGCCTGTCCGATTACCTGCGCGGCGCGCTGGAAGGCGCCGAGTCCCTGCCGCCCGATCTGTTCGTGAAACACTTCGCGCGCGAAACCGACGCGGTCAGCGTCGCGCTCGCATGGTTGCCCGAAGGCGAACTCGTCCAGGAAAGCTACGTCAACCTCATTCCCACCGCACAAGGCGGCACGCACGTGAACGGCCTGCGCTCCGGTCTGACCAATGCGATCCGCGAATTCTGCGATCTGCGCAGCCTGCTACCGCGCGGCGTGAAACTGGCGCCGGAAGACGTATGGGAACGGCTGGCATTCGTGCTCAGCGTAAAGCTGCAGGACGCGCAGTTCGCCGGTCAGACGAAAGAACGACTGTCCTCGCGCAACGCCGCCGGCGTGGTCGAGAACATCGTGCACGACGCCTTCAGCCTGTGGCTCAATCACCACGTCGAACTCGGCGAACGCATCGCGCAGCTCGCCATCGAACGCGCGTCCGCACGCCTGAAAGCCGCCAAGCAGGTCATCCGCAAAAAAATCACGCAAGGCCCCGCCTTGCCCGGCAAACTGGCCGACTGCGCATCGACCGACCTCGCGCGCACCGAACTCTTCCTCGTCGAGGGCGACTCCGCCGGCGGCTCCGCCAAGCAGGCACGCGACAAAGACTTCCAGGCCATCCTTCCGCTGCGCGGCAAGATCCTCAACACATGGGAAGTAGAGTCGGGCGCGGTCCTCGCCTCGCAGGAAGTCCACGACCTCGCCGTCGCCATCGGCTGCGATCCCGGCAAGGACGACCTCAGCGGATTGCGCTACGGCAAAGTCGTCATCCTCGCCGACGCCGACTCCGACGGCCTGCACATCGCCACCCTGCTCTCCGCGCTGTTCCTGCGTCATTTCCCGTCGCTGGTTCGCGAAGGCCATGTCTTCGTCGCCATGCCGCCGCTGTTCCGCGTCGACGTGGGCAAGCAGGTGTTCTACTGCCTCGACGACGAAGAAAAGCGCCTGATGCTCGACAAAGTGGAGCGCGAAAAAATGAAGGGCGCGGTCAGCGTCACGCGCTTCAAGGGCCTGGGTGAAATGAATCCCGCCCAGTTACGCGAATCCACCATCCATCCCGACACGCGCCGCCTCGTGCAACTCACCGTCGAAGCCGACGATGGCACGACGAAGCTCATGGATATGTTGCTCGCGAAAAAGCGCGCGAGCGATCGCAAGCAGTGGCTCGAAGAAAAGGGTGACCTGGCGACACTCGAAGTCTGAGCATCTTTTCTGCTCTTTTTCAGGAGTGCGCTTGAGCGCGATGGCCTGTCCTCCGGGCCGCACGAAGTGCTGAATCACCGTTATCGCGATAACCCACCGCACCGCACTGGCTTCCTGCCTGCGCAGGAATGACGGTGAGGGGTAAGGGTGGTGCGAGGGAACATCAGCGGTTCGCTTTGCTCTTCACACCCATACCCTCACCGCCCGACGTGGGCCCGGCGAGGGGGCCGGCTGGTTCCCCGCGACGACGCCCCGAATTGCGACGCTCTTCTAGTGCAAGCCGGTCAAACACGCCGAAAAGCGCAACCCATCAAACGTGCTTAGAAGCAAACTCCCGAACAACAGAAGCCAGCTTCGGATCCTGCATAGCCATATGCATCGTGGCGCGAACCAGCCCGACCTTATTGCCGCAATCGAACCGCTCGCCCTCGAAACGATACGCCAGCACCTTGCCCTGATCCTTCAGCAAATTCTCGATAGCGTCGGTCAACTGAATCTCGCCACCGGCACCCGCCTTCGTCTCGCTCAGGTAGCGGAAAATGCTACCCGGCAAAACATAGCGTCCGACCACGGCAAGATTCGACGGCGCGTCGGCGGGCTTCGGCTTCTCCACCATATGCTTGATGCGCGCGGCACGATCGGAAATCGGAGACGCATCGACGATGCCGTACTTGTCGGTATCTTCGTGCGGCACCTCTTCCACGGCGATCACACCGGCATCCTCTGCCTGAGCAAGCTCGGCCATCTGGCGCAGTGCGCCCTTACCCTTATTCCAGATCAGATCGTCCGGAAGAACCACGCCAAAGGGCTCATCGCCAACCACCGGCGCCGCGCAAAGTACCGCATGGCCCAGACCGAACGCTTCCGGCTGAGTGACAAAGACGCAACGCACGTGACGCGGAAGAATGCCTCTCAGAATACCGAGGAGTTCTTCCTTGTTCTTCTCCGCCAGCTTCGCTTCCAGCTCATAAGCCTTATCGAAGTAATCGGCAATCGCATGCTTGTAACGATTCGTGACGAACACCAGCGTATCGGCGCCGGCATCCACCGCTTCGTCGACCGCATACTGAATCAGCGGACGATCCAGCACCGGCAGCATTTCCTTGGCCACAACCTTCGTCGCGGGAAGAAAACGCGTACCGAGGCCGGCAACGGGGAATACCACCTTGCGCAGCGGTTGGGTCATGCTTTATCTCCATTTTCGTTTCGTCGGAGCGGCACCACGTTGTCCGTCTGCGCCTCAGTCCAGCGGAACGATGGCAGCAGTTGGGATACGCAGCGACGCAGGGCGTCTTCGTCGAATACGGCCGCGGCCTCTTCGGCACGGGCCAGCTGAACCTGCAACAGGTCCCACGACACCTGACGGTGCTGGGCCTGGAAGATCTTCGCGTGCGTCGTGCTGGTGTAATTCTCCAGCGGGTGGAACAGTTCTTCGAACAGCTTCTCGCCCGAACGCAGTCCCGTGTAGACAATCTGGATATCCGAGCCGGGGCGCTTGCCCGCGAGACGAATCATCTGCTCGGCCAGGTCGCGGATTTTCACCGGGTCGCCCATGTCCAGCGCGAATATCTCGCCGCCACGACCGAGACTGGCCGCCTGCAGAATGAGCTGACAGGCTTCCGGGATAGTCATGAAGTAACGCGAAATTTCGGGATGCGTAATGGTGACCGGCCCACCGGCGCGGATCTGTTCGCGGAACAGCGGCACGACGGAGCCCGCCGAGTCGAGCACGTTACCGAACCGGACGGTAATGAATCGCGTGGACGTGTGTGCGGCAAGGTTCTGGCACCAGATTTCGGCCATGCGCTTGCAGGCGCCCATCACGCTCGTCGGATTCACGGCCTTGTCGGTCGAAATAAGGACGAACGATTCCACGCCATAGCGCACGGCCGCGCTGGCCACCACGCGCGTGCCGACCACGTTATTGCGGAATGCTTCGCGCAACTGGCCCTGGAGCATCGGCACGTGCTTGTACGCGGATGCATGGAACACGATCTGCGGCTGCACTTCCTCGAACACGCGCTGGACCGCAACGGGATCGCGCGCGTCGGCAAGCACGCCGTTGAATACCATTTCCGGATAGGCGGAAGTCAGTTCCTGGCCAATCCGGTAGAGGTTGTATTCGGACAGTTCCACCACGGTCAGCGACTGTGCGCCAAGACGCGCCACCTGACGGCATAGCTCGGAACCGATAGAACCGCCACCGCCCGTCACGAGGACACGACGGCCACTGAGATTTTCGCGAATAGCCGTCCAGTCGAGCTCCACCGCGTCGCGACCGAGGAGGTCTTCGATGGCCACTTCCTTGATCTCGTTGAACTGCGCGCGACCGGCGACGACGTCCTCCAGGCGGGGAACGGTGCGGAACGGCAAGGCCGTGCTTTCGCAGATCGAAACGATGCGACGCATTTGTGCCGTCGTGGCACCGGGGACGGCGATCAGCAGCATCTGCACGGCAACCGCGCGGGCAAGCTCGGGGAGTTGCTCGATGTTGCCAAGTACGGGAACGCCGTTGATCTGCGCGCCGCGCAATGCGGGATTGTCGTCGACGAAACCGATAACGCTGTAACGGCTGTCGCGACGCAGGTCGCGCGACAGGGCTTCGCCGGCCCTGTCGGCACCGACGACCAGTACGCGCTTGGTCGGCGTCGACTGGAACAGGTCGACGCGGCTGTCTTTCCAGAACCGGTAACTGAGGCGCGGAGCCCCCAGCAATATCGCGAGTACCACCGGATACACCAGCAGTACGGAACGCGGCACGCCATCGAGGCGTGCGTACATGACCATCGCCAGTCCGATGATCAGGGCACCGATGATGGTGGCCCGGAGAATATTCCAGAGGTCGGGCAGGCTCGCGAAGCGCCATACCCCCTTGTACAGACCGGTCCAGTTGAACACCGCGCCCTGCACGAGCAGCACGATCGGGAATTCCATGGGCAGATAGGAGACTGGCGCGATATCGGGCATCAGCGCGTAGCGCATGGCCTTGGCGATCCACCATGCCAGTGCCGCCATCGCAAGATCGTGCGCTACGACCGCGGTCCGGGGATGGATGATGCCTATGATCTTACGTAGAAACATGACGAATCCTTCGATGCAAGCACCATTGCTTGCCGCCACGCCAGACGACCGTTGCCAGCAGGTACGTCGCCACGCAGAGTGCGGGCGCCGCCCCAGGCCAGCGGAACGCTATCCATGCGACAGGTACACAAACGAGAACATTCCACGCGAAATAGACCCTGGCTACCCTCGCATGCGAGGCGCCTTGTCTGACTAACCACTGATATAGATGCTCCCTATGGGGAGTGTACCAGCGGCTACCTCGAAGCATGCGCACGAGAAGCGTCAAGGTTGCGTCGATAACAAAGGCTGAACTAAGGATCAGCGCAGGCCAGAGAAGTTCCGTTCTCCACACCCAGAGCAGGCCGGTCAGGCCGAATACGAAGAAGCCCAGCGTGCCGCTGCCCACGTCGCCCATGAAGATACGGGCGGGCGAACGATTGAACCACCAGAACCCCGTCGCGGCGGCGGTCAGCGCGATGCCCGCGCCAGCGATGCCCGGCGCGCCGGCAAACCAGGCCAGAATCGCCATTCCCGCACTGGCGAACATGGACTGCTGCGCGGCGAGCCCGTCGATGCCGTCCATGAAGTTATGCAGATTGATCGACCAGACCCCGGCGAGCAGGAGCGGCAACGCCCATAGCAGGCTGGACGTCCCTACGGCCAACACCAGGGCAAATGCCAGCGTGGCTGCCAACTGAATGGCGAGACGTGGCCGGATCGGCAGGGAGCCATGATCGTCCAGCCAGCCAATGGCGGCGACCGCGATCGTTGCGACGGCGAAGGTCGCCACGGTCATCCCCGCCTGGAACGGAGGCAGCCACAACAAGGCTGCCGACATACCCACCAGCGAGCCCATCACGATACCGATGCCGCCGCCGCGTGGCGTCGGCATCGTGTGCGAACGGCGGCGACCGGGCGCATCGAGCATGCCTTTGCGATGCGCATAGCCGATAGCCATCCGCACGGTCGCGAACGACAGGACAAACGCCACGATGGCGCAGGTGGCAATGACACTTCCCGGCGACATTCCCCCGATGCCCGGCGTCATTCGTTCGCGACGCCATGAATGGGACGAACGGTTCCCCAGCCTTTGCAGCTTGGGCACTGCCAGTGATGGGCCTTGGCACCGAAGCCGCAGCGGCTGCAACGATACATCGCCTGCCCTTCCAGCAACTTGCGGGTCAGGTCGCGAAGGATCAGGTAGTTCTCGCGCGCCTCGCCGGACACCTTGTCCATCGTCGCGTCGATCAAGGCCATCAGGCCGCGTACGGAAGGCCGTTTGCGCAACTGACCGGTAAGGAAGTCGATGGCCGTCCGTTCGCCGTCGCGCCCTTCATAAAGACGGGTAAGCGCAAGCACCGGCGATATGCCGTGGTAACGCTCCATGATTTCGCGCAGGAAGCGCTCGGCGCGCTCCATCTGCTGCGACCGTGCATAGCAATTCAGCAACGGCGGAAGGATTTCGGGAACGAAGGCGATGTCGGCGGCGATAGCCGCCTCGTAGGCGTCGACACCCAACCCGACTTCGCCTTCCTCCGCGTACAACCGTCCCATAAGCATATGCGCGCGCACACAGTCGCGCTGGCAGATAAAGGCTTCGCGCAGATACTCGCGCGCTTCGGTACGTGCACCGTGCTGACGGGATTGCTCGGCCAGTTCGCAATAGAACTGCGCGATCATCGCCGACTCGTCTTCGCCAGTCATAGCTTCCATGCGGCGCGCATGATCGATGGCTTTGTGCCATTCCCGTTCGTGCTGGTAAATCGCGATCAGGTGACGCAACGCCGACGGCGCAAGCGCGTCCATCGCCACCAGATCGGAAAAAAGCGTTTCGGCGCGATCGAGCAAGCCGGCGCGCATATAGTCTTCGCCGAGTTCGAGCAGCGCGACGGTTTTCATTTCGTCGGAAAGCCCCGGCCGGGAGACCAGATGCTGGTGCAGACGGATGGCGCGATCGACTTCGCCCCGCTTACGAAACAGGTTGCCCAACGCGAGATGGGTTTCGACCGTGTCGCGGTTGTACTCGGCCAGACGCACGAAGACTTCCAGCGCCTTGTCCTGCTCTTCGTTGAGCAGATAGTTCAGGCCGCGGAAATAGTCCGACGACAGTTCGTTGACCCGATCGCCCGAGCGTTTGACATGGGTACGTTTTGCCGCCCACCAGCCGCTGGCGAATGCCAGGGGCGGGATCAGGGCGAGCAGCCACAGCCAGAGGGAATTCATGCGGTAGGCGCGATCGCAGCCTTGCTTTCGATGCGTTCGCGACGGCGACGGCGCCGATGGGCGAACGAGGTCCCCAACCAGGCGGTCAGACCGCCGAGCAGCCAGCCGACCAGTACGGCCGCCAGTACCGCGGCGCCCTTGGGCACGGAGGCATGGGCAAAACCGAGGTCATAGGACACGAGGTCCGCGTTCAACGCCCCGAACACGATGCCGGCGGCGATGAATACCAGGAGGACAATGATGGCAAGAAGACGCATCGGCCGACTTTAACCGATTCAAACGGGAGGCTGTAGGACCTGGTTAGCGATTCGTACAGGTTCAGCCCCAGGGAATGTACGGCCAGTCTGCGCTTGAGCGCGCTTGAGCGCAGGCAGCCCCCGGATTGCGGGCAAAAAAAACGCTGCGTTATTCCGCAGCGTTCGTCTCGGCCAGATTTACGCGTTCGCGTAATTCCTTGCCCGGTTTGAAATGAGGCACGTGCTTACCCGGCAACGCAACCGCTTCGCCGGTCTTGGGGTTTCGGCCCATGCGCGGCGGACGGAAGTGCAGCGCGAAGCTGCCGAATCCGCGAATCTCGATGCGCTCACCTGTGGACAGGGCGTGGCTCATTTGCTCGAGCACGCTCTTGACCGCAAGTTCCACATCACTGAACGCAAGGTGGGTCTGGCGCCGCGCCAGCGCCTCGATCAGTTCCGATTTGGTCATGGGTCCCCTGACTTCCTGACGCTAAAGGAAACGAGGGGCGGCTGGCCGCCCCTCGTCCGACTGCCTTAGTCGGCCTTGTTCATCTGCTCTTTCAGGAGAGCGCCGAGCTTCGTGGTGCCACCGGCGGCAGACTGGTAGTCGGCCATGGTGTCCGTAAGCTCTTCCTCGTCCTTCGCGCGGATCGACAGCTGGAGCTGACGGCCCTTGCGATCCATGCCGGTGAACTTGGCTTCGACCGCATCGCCAACCTTCAGGTACTGCGTGGCATCTTCCACGCGTTCCTTGGCGATGTCGTTGGCGCGGATATAGCCTTCGACGCCTTCGCCCAGGTCGATGATGGCACCCTTCGCGTCGACTTCCCTCACGGTGCCGTTCAGAACGGTGCCGCGCGGATTCGTAGCCATGAACTGACCGAACGGATCCTGCTCCATCTGCTTGATGCCGAGGGAGATGCGCTCGCGCTCCGGATCGACCGCCAGGACCACGGCTTCGACTTCGTCGCCCTTCTTGAAGTTGCGAACGAGGTCTTCACCCGAAACCTGCCACGAAATGTCGGACAGGTGGACGAGGCCGTCGATGCCGCCTTCCAGACCGATGAAGATACCGAAATCGGTAATCGACTTGATCTGGCCGGAAACCTTGTCGCCCTTCTTGTGCATGGCGGCGAAAGCTTCCCACGGGTTCGAACGGGTCTGCTTGATACCCAGCGAGATGCGGCGACGCTCCTCGTCCACGTCCAGAACCATGACCTCGGTCTCGTCACCGACCTGAACCACCTTGGCCGGATTGACGTTCTTGTTGGTCCAGTCCATTTCGGAAACGTGCACCAGACCTTCGACGCCCGGCTCGATCTCAACGAAGCAACCATAATCGGTGACGTTGGAGACCTTGCCGAACAGACGGCTGCCGACCGGGTAGCGGCGGGCGATGGCGACCCACGGGTCGTCGCCGAGCTGCTTGAGGCCGAGCGAAACGCGGTTGCGCTCGCGGTCGTACTTCAGCACGCGGACGTCCAGCTCGTCGCCGACGTTGACGACTTCGGACGGGTGACGCACGCGCTTCCACGCCATATCGGTGATGTGAAGCAGACCGTCGATACCGCCGAGGTCCACGAACGCGCCGTAATCGGTCAGGTTCTTGACGACACCCTTGACGACCGCGCCTTCGGTCAGACGCTCGAGCAGCTTCTCGCGCTCTTCCGAGAACTCGGTCTCGACAACGGCGCGACGGCTGACGACCACGTTGTTACGCTTGCGGTCGAGCTTGATGATCTTGAACTCGAGGTCCTTGCCTTCCAGATAAACCGGATCGCGGACCGGACGGACGTCGACCAGCGAGCCCGGCAGGAATGCGCGGACGTCCTTGATGTCGACGGTGAAACCGCCCTTGACCTTGCCGGAGATCTTGCCGGTGATGGTCTCTTCCTTGTCGAACGCCTGCTCGAGGTCGTCCCACACCATCGAACGCTTGGCCTTCTCGCGGGAGAGCTTGGTCTCGCCGAAGCCGTCTTCCAGGGCGTCAAGAGCAACCTTGACCTCATCGCCCACTTCTACTTCCAGGGCGCCCGACTCGTCCTTGAACTGCTCGATGGGGACGATGCCTTCGCTCTTCAGGCCGGCGTTGATCACCACCACGTCGTTGCGGATTTCCACAACGATACCGGTGACGATGGAGCCGGGCTTCAGCTTGGAAATAGCCTGCTGGCTCTGTTCAAACAGTTCGGCAAAACTTTCAGTCATGTTGATTCCAGGGTTATGAAAGGTCGGACCCGCCGGCGCCAGACATCATTGCTGTGCGCGCGTACGAAGCGACCCACCGGTTGTGGGTGTCTCGGAAAGGATCTTCCTTGGCACCGTTGCCTAAATGCCCGCGCATCAGCGCGGACGGGAATGCCGGATGCCCCCTTACGGGTGCAGTACGGCGAATACTTTCTCTACTACAGCCTCGATCGGCATGCCCGTCGTATCGATCAGGACAGCCCCCTCGGCTGGCTTCAGCGGGGCGACCGGGCGCGACGCGTCTCGCTCGTCGCGTGCCTCGATCTCTCGCAGCAGGCCTGCAAGTGTAACGCTCAGACCCTTATCCTTCAACTGCTTATAGCGCCTTTTCGCGCGCTCGGACGCGCTGGCCGTCAGGAATACCTTATGGGCGGCATCGGGGAAAATCACCGTCCCCATGTCCCGCCCGTCCGCCACCAGACCCGGGGCCTTCCGGAACCCGTGCTGCAGGTCCACCAGGGCCTGACGCACCGACGGGATCGCGGCGATGGCCGAGGCCGCGGCGCCGGCCGTCTCGGTACGCAGCTCGTCCGTGGCGTCGTGGCCGTTGACCAGAACGTGGGTCTCGCCCCCGTCGGGACTGGCGACGAAGCGGATTTTCGTCGTCTGGGCGCAGCGGGTGACGGCGTCGACGTCCGAAAGATCGATGCCCTCGGCGCCGGCGGCATAGCCCACGGCCCGGTAAAGCGCGCCCGAATCGAGCAAGCGCCACCCCAGCTTGTCGGCCACGAGGCGGCTGATGGTTCCCTTGCCCGAGCCCGACGGTCCGTCGATAGTTAAGACCGGAACGATTGCCGGATGGGCCATGGGATTTCCTCGCGCCTGAAACCGCCATGATATCGCGTTGCAGCACGGCCCTGCCCATTGGACGTCGATGTCGGGCGCATGCTACAAGCCCCATCCCGTAGACCCATCCGAGCGCCCTCCTCACATGGCCGATCTCCAGAGCCAGTTCGAACAGGCCGCCCGGGATGCCTCCGGGCTGCGGAAGCGCCCGGACAACGACACCATGCTCCAGCTCTACGCCCTCTTCAAACAGGGCTCGGAGGGCGACCTCAAAGGTAAACAGCCGGGATTCTTCGATTTCGTCGGCACCGCCAAGTACGAAGCCTGGGGCAAGCTCAAGGGCACGACCCGCGACAACGCCATGAAACGTTATGTCGCACTGGTCCGTTCGCTGCTCGACTGACGGCGTTTTCCCGGTTTACCCGCTTCCCAGACCGCTACGGGCAGTCCATCGAGGAGGTCCGCCACGCTGGCGACCCCTTCCCGTATCGTGGTCGAACCACCTCCGAGCAGGCTCCAGTACTCGCCATCGGCCAGCCCGAGGCGCGTCCCGCTCCAGCGCTCCGCCGGGATCGCTGGGGTAGCCGCTCCGCCCAGCCAGACCGCCGTATGTCGCGCCACCAACACCACGATGCGATGGCTGCCACGGTGCCGCTCGAAGGCCAGCAGCCGGTCGGCGGCCGCTCCGTCCACCGCCAGCGGCCGGTAGCCCCCGCGGGCGAACAGGACCGGATGCCCGGCACGCAGCTGCAGAAGCCGGTGCAGGATCGCTTGTTTCAGCGGACCGGTACGCCAGGACGCCAGCTCGTCGGTCACGGGCCGGGCGGCGGCCAGCGAGGCGCGCCGGGCGGCAAAATCCACCGGGAGCCTGTTATCCGGGTCGACCAGACTGAAATCCCAATAGTCGGTGCCCTGATAGAGGTCCGGCACACCCGGCGTGGTCAGTCTCAGCACCATCTGCGCAAGGCCGTTGGCCGCGCCGGCGGATGCGACGAAGTCCACGAACGCGGCGATGTCCCGGGCGAAACCGTCGCCTCCGGTCAGCAGATCGCGCATGAACGCCTCGCAGGCGTCCTCGTAGGGTTCGTTCGGCGACGTCCACCGCGTCCAGCGTTTCGCCTCCCGCAGTGCCTTGCGCTGCCAGCCGGCGATCCGGTCGGCAAACGCCGCCATTCCGGTGGCATCGTCAGGCCGCAGATCGAGCGGCCATGCGCCAACCAGCATCTGATAAAGCATCAGTTCGTCGGGTGCGGCTGGCGCCATGCGCCCCTCGGCCTTGCGGCGCAGTTCCGAGTGGCGCGCACGCCATCGTTCGACCGTAGCGATCCACATGTCGGAAATTTCGGACAGCACGGCTAGTCGCGCCCGCAGATCCTCGCCGCGCTTGTGGTCGTGCGTCGCCGTGGCAAGCAGATTGTCCGGATGGTGACGTGCCCGCGCACGGGCATGCGCATGGAAGTCGCCCACGGAAATTGCCAGGCGTGCCGCGTCCGCGCCGACTTCGTTGCGCGACAGCAACCGTCCATAGCGATAACCGGCCGTGTCCTCTACCGCCTTCGCGGCAACCGGCGACGTCGCTTGCTGAAAGACCGCGATTGCCCGCTCGCGCGCACGCCTGGCCGCCCCGGGCGGCATCGAACGCGGCGCCTGCCCGCCCAGCCACACACCCACCTGATGGAGCAGTTCGGCATCTTCCAGACGAAGCGTCCGCGCGGCGCCCTCGATAGCGCGACCGAAAACAGCCTCGTCGAAATCGTCCCTGCCCGCGCCACCCGCATAGGTGCGATAGACGGGGAAATGAATCAGCAATTCGATGAGCACGCGGCGAATGGCTGGCAACGACACGTCCCGCGTGGCGACGTCCGCGCGCGCCGACGCGAACAGTGCGCGTGCCGTCCGATCCAGTTCGGATTCGAAACTGTCCACCAGAATCTGTCGACGCGCACCCACGGCCTGCGTCGCGAAGTCGGCGCGATCCCCGGTCGTGTTTCGCCAGAGTTCCGTCAGCGGCGCTTCGCCCGATTCGTCGTGCAGCACGGCCGACACCTGATCCATGAATTCATAGCCGGTCGTCCCATCCGTGCGCCAGTCCACCCGCAGCGGCTCGTCGTCCGCAAGAATTTTTTCGACGACGAGATACGCCGCATCGCGCGGCGCGCCTTCCGGACGCTGACCGCGCAAACGTTCCAGCCGGTGCCGTAGCTGCCTGCAATACCTTCTGGGATCGGCGAGGCCGTCGACATGATCGCAGCGCACGCCATCGATCAGCCCTTGCGCGTAAAGGCGAAAAATCAGCGAATGCGTATCTTCGAACACCGCCGTTCGCTCGACGCGCAGACCCGCCAGTTCGTTGATATCGAAAAAGCGCCGGTAGTTGACGATGTCGCTGGCCAGCTTCCAGAAGGCGAGCCGGTAGTGCTGGCTCTCGATCAGCCGATGCAATCGCTCCCTGCCTCCGGACGTTGCAGCGTCGTAATCGTTAAGCGCATGGTCATCGAGCCCCGCGCATGACTCGGGCGACAACGGCAACCGTTGATCGTAAACGCGCAGCTTGAACTGCGTGCCCTCGCGAACGAGCGCCAGGTCGGCGGCCGCAAGCGCCTCGTGGTAGGGCGCGCCGAGGATGGGTAACAGTACACGTCCGCGCACAAGGGGATCGGCAGCCTGCCAGTCGATGTCGAAGTAACTGGCGTAACGGCTCTCCCGGCCATAGGCGAGCACGTCCATCCACCATGCGTTCCCCGCACCGATACCCATGTGGTTCGGCACGATGTCGACGATGAGTCCCATACCGCGCGAGCGCAGTTTCGCGACCATCGCGCGCAACCCGGACTCACCGCCCAGCTCGGGATTGACCTGGTGGCAATCGACGACATCGTAGCCATGCGTCGATCCCGCGCGCGCACGCAGGATCGGCGATGCATAGAGATGACTGATGCCGAGATCGGCGTAGTAATCGACCGTGTCCAGCGCATGCTCGAATGTGAATCCGGCATGGAACTGCAAGCGCGCTAACGCACGCGGCGGACTCACGAACGCGCCCGCGCCGCCGCAATGGCAACGCACGTGGCGTGCGCGATCGGTCCATCGAAGAGGCGCGACGACGAATCGGGCATGCGCCTTCGCCAGTTCGGATGGATGGCATCCGTCGGACCCGGCAGGTTGGGCTGTTCGTGCAGGCCCAGCACATCCTCGACGGGAAAGATCGTCAGCGGCGACGGCGTACCGGCGACGTGCTTCGCCGCGGCAACCACCACGGGAGAAATATCGTCGGGCGCTGGCGGCGCATTTTCATCCCACGCGGCGCCCGACGCACACAGCGCTCGCCACAACAGGTCGCGATCGCGTACGCGTTCGGCCATCTCGTCGACGGCTGGATTATCCAGCCCCGTCAGCTTGCGCCACGTTACGTCCCTCCCACTCCACCAGCCCGCGACGGTGGGAACGTCGTGTGTGCCGGTGGTTGCCATGGCCTTTGGCGACCACTCCGACGGAGCGATGAATCCGCCATCCGCCGCACGCTCGAACCAGAGTACGCGAATGCCGAGTACACCCGCGTCGCCGATGGTCCGACGAAAGTCCGAAGGCACCGTGCCGAGATCCTCGCCGATGACGATAGCCCGGTGCAGATGCGATTCCAGCGCAATCAGCCGCAACATGTCGGTCAGCGGATAACGCACGTACGCGCCTTCGGTCGCACCGGCGCCATGCGGCACCATCCAAAGCCGCTTCAGCCCCAGCACATGATCGATACGCACACCGCCCGCATGGGCAAGCGCGGCACGCAGCATGCCGATGAAGCCACCGAAGCCCGTTGCCAGCAAGCCTCGCGGCGAGAACGTCGTCAGTCCCCAATCCTGCCCCAGACGATTGAGCGCATCGGGAGGGGCGCCGACCGAAAGCCCCTTGAGCACTTCGCGCTGGTGACTCCATGCGTGACTGCCACCGCTGTCCGCACCGACGGCCAGGTCCGCGATCAGGCCGATCGCCATGCCCGCCTGGCGCGCGGTTTGTTGCGCAGCGTCGAGCCCTTGTGCCGCGAGCCATTGCAGATAGGCGTGAAACGCAACCTCGCGGGAATGTTCGCGTGCGAACGCGGCAACCTCCGGCGACATCGGATCGTGGAATTCGCTTGGCCACCCCTGCCAGCCGCCCGGACGGCCGTGCGCGCTGAAATGCGAATGCAACGCTTCGAAACGTGCGTGACGTTCCAGCGATTCGCCTTTCTCGCGGCGAAACGCCATGAAGCGCTCCGCGTGCGCGAAATCCACCGATACCCCCTCGAACAGCGAGCGCAGGACAGTCATGCGCGCCCTGGCCGCACGCGGCCAGTCGATAAGTTCAAGCCATTCCAGCTCGGCCAGTTCCTGCCTGAGGTTATGCGTATCGATCACGGCACGCATCATCTGTTCGCCGTTGACCGTCGACGGATCGACATACAAAGCGTTGAGGAATAGACGGCTCGATGGCGAATATGGGCTATAGCGCTCGGGAGCGGCGGCGAACATCGCGTGCAGCGGACTGATCGCAAGCGCATCCGCCCCCTTTTCCGCGGCTGCCCGCGCGCATTGTTCCAGTGCCGAGAAATCGCCAATGCCGCCGTCGCCCGGACGACGCAGCGCCGCCATCTGCACGGCAACGCCCCAGGGACGATCCGCACCGCGCACGTCCCCGACACCGAACGCGCGGCCGGGCGCGACAGCAAGCGCAACGTCCTCGTTCCCCAGTTGTAGCCGGTAATAACCCGGCACCAGAGGAGCCTCGATCGACGTCGCGCCTGTCGGCAGTTCGCCTTCGATCAGCGTAGCGCCAATATCGGTAGCCACACGATAACGGCGACCGCGTCCGGCCGCCGACACATTCAGCGGCTTGCCGGCTTCTGCCGTAATCAACGCGGGCATCTGCTTCCCATCGCGCTCCCGCTCGACGCGATCGAGGCTCGCATCGATGTCGTCGCTGGAATCGGCGGGAAGATCCAGTGCCCGCAGAACGGCGCGCAACGTGTCGGAACGCACGACCTGAGGCTGGTCGTGCGCATCCCGCCAGCGTACGTCGACGCCCGCGAGTTCCGCGAGCCTGGCGAGACGATCATCGATGGACGCATTCACAACTTAAGACTCCACGCAGACGAGAGTGTGACGGGACGGAAGAAGACCGCGCGAGACCGCCGCAATAGCAACCGCGTCTCCATGAATCCACGCAGCCGATGCCGATGGTGGCGTTTTCAGGGTGACGTCCGCGTCGCCGAGGTTCGCGAAGATCGTCAACACCTTCGTTCCCAGTTTCCAGCTTGCACGGAAGGCATGCTCTCCAAGAGTGCGCGTCCCCGTCGAACGCGCATCGTCTATCCATGGCGCAATATGTCGCGCCCGCAGAGCGAGCAGTTCGCGCACCAGCGCGAGTCGCCGCCGACAGACCGGATCGTCGGCCTCGACCATGTCGGGACGGGACGCATCGAATGTCGACTGGGCAGCCGGATCGGGCATGCCGGTGCCGGAAAAACCCGCGAACGCCGCGAATTCCTTGCGGCGTCCCTCGCGCACCGCGTCGCGAAGCGCCGGTTCGCCGAAGTCGGCAAAAAACAGGAACGGCGTGCGACTCCCCCAGTCCTCACCCATGAACATCAGCGGGACGAAGGGCGCAAGCAACAGGAGCGCCGTGGCGGCGGCAAGCACCGCTTCGTCGACCAGCGTCGTCAAACGGTCGCCCAACGCGCGATTGCCGATCTGATCGTGGTTCTGCAGGAAACTCACGAAACGCGCCGGCATCTTGTCCGCGCTGTATTCGCCGCGATGCTTGCCACCCATGATTTCGCCCTGCCAGGCGAAGCCTTCGGCAAGCACGCGTTCGAGCTTCGGCAGGGGATCCTGATAATGCGCGTAGTAGCCTTCCGATTCGCCGGTGATCAACACATGCAGCGCATTGTGGAAATCGTCGTTCCATTGCGCATCGAAACGCTCGCGTCCCAGCAGGTGCGCCTGATTGGACTCGTTCTCCAGCACCAGATGGATATGGCGGCCGGGCCCGGTCACCGCACGTACGCGGCTGGCCAGCGAAGCCAGCCAGCCGGGATTGCCAATGGCATGCACGGCATCCAGACGCAGGCCGTCGATACGAAACTCCTGCACCCAGTACAACGCGTTATGCACGAAGTAGTCACCCACTTGCGGCACCGACACGGCAATCGCGGGGCCCCACGGCGTATGCGGTTTGTCCTGGAAGAACGGCGATGCATACGCGCCGAGGTAATTTCCTTCAGGCCCGAAATGGTTATAGACGACGTCGAGAAACACCATCAGTCCGAAACCGTGCGCATCGTCGACAAGCCGCTTCAGATCGTCCGGGCTGCCGTAAGCCGCCGCCGGTGCGAAGGGAAGGACGCCGTCGTATCCCCAATTGCGCTCTCCCGGGAACTGCGCAATAGGCATCAATTCGATGGCCGTGAACCCGAGTTCGGCCAGGCGCGGTAAAGCCGCGCGTACGCCTTCGAAACCGCCTGTCAATCCGGCGTGAACTTCATAGATTACCGCCTCGCGCCATGGCCTGCCCTTCCAGTCGCCATGCCTCCACGTGTAATCGGTCGGTTCGGTAATCACGCTATAGCCGTGCACGTCGCCGTTTTTCTGCAGACGCGAGGCGGGATCGGGAACCGTCAGTCCGTCTTTCACACGAAAGCGGTAGCCCGTGCCCACCGGCGCATCCAGCACGCCTTCGAACCATCCATCGGCCAGCGCGTGCATGGCCAATGCCGCACCCGCATCGGTTTCCACGAAGACGGTATCCACATCCGGTGCCCACAGCCTGAACCGTGCGCGTCCGCGACCGAGCGGGCGCACGCCGTAAGGCATGGCATGGGCGAACCGTGTCGTCATGTGTTTTCCGTGCGCACCGCCGCCGCGAGCATAACCACACTGCGCCCCTGCACCTCGATCGACGGCTCCGTATACGCGGTTTCCGAAGCGGTGGGATCGGCACTGTTGCAGCGCAGCCTCCACGGCAGCGACGGCTGCGGAAGATGGAACGCATGCGCTTCGGGCGTCGCGTTGATCAGTACCAGCGTGACGTCGACGCGTCGTTCGCCATATGCCTGTGCCCGACGCAATCCCAGCAGACGTCCTTCCGTATAGTCCCAGGTGGCCTGTGTCATCTCCGCGCCGCTTTCGTCGAACCAGGCAACTTCCTTGATACCTGGCGCGGCTTCCTTATCGCCACGGAGGAAGTGCGCGGCACGCAGCGTGGGATGCTGTTCGCGCAGGCGGATAAGCCGCGCGACAAAGTCGGTAAGTTCGCGCCCACGGTCGGAAGTCGCCGCCTTCCAGTCGTACCAGGAAATCTCGTTGTCCTGGCAGTACGCATTGTTATTGCCGTTCTGCGTGCGACCGAACTCGTCGCCGCCCAGCAGCATGGGCGTGCCATGCGAGAAGAACATCGTGGCCAGCATCGACCGCTTCGTACGGTCGCGCGCCGTCTGAATGGCGGGATCGTCGGTCGGTCCCTCAACGCCCTGGTTATAACTCTCGTTGTCGTTACCGCCGTCGCGGTTATCCTCGCCGTTGGCTTCGTTGTGCTTGTCGTTGTAGCTGACCAGATCCTCCAGCGTGAAGCCATCGTGCGCGGTGACGAAGTTCACGGAGGCCCAGGGCTTGCGGCGCTGGTGATCGAACAGGTCTCCCGACGCCTGCAACCGGCCGGCCAGCACCCCGCGCATGCCCGCATCGCCCTTCCAGAAGCGGCGCACGTCGTCGCGGAACTTGCCATTCCACTCGGCGAACCCGGGCGGATGATTGCCTAGCTGATATCCCCCCGGGCCGATGTCCCAGGGCTCGGAAATCAGTTTCACCCCCGCAAGGACCGGGTCCTGGCGCATCGCATCGAACAGACCGCAGCAGGGATCGAAGCCGTGTTCCTCCCGACCCAGGCTCACGCCGAGATCGAAGCGAAAGCCATCGATATGAAACGTCGTCACCCAGTAGCGGAGCGAGTCCATGACCAGCTGGATCACACGGGGATGCGCCGTGTTGACCGTATTTCCCGTGCCGGTGTCGTTGATGCAGTAACGGGGATTGTCGGCCAGCAGCCGGTAATAGCTTTTGTTGTCCAGACCGCGGAAGGACATCGTCGTCCCGAGTTCGCTGCCCTCGCAGGTGTGGTTGTAAACCACATCGAGGATCACCTCGATCCCCGCCGCATGCAGCGCCTGCACGGCCGCCCGTATCTCGTTGAGGGTGCCTTCCGAAAGATAACTTGGCTCGGGCGCGAAGAAGGCCAGCGTGTTGTAGCCCCAATAGTTGCGCAATTTCATCTCGGCCAGGCGACGGTCCTGCACGAACGCGTGCACAGGCAGCAGTTCGACAGCGGTAATACCCAACTTCACCAGATAGTCGATGACGTAGGGATCGGCCAGCGCGAGAAACGTTCCCCGCTCGTGCGGGCGGATACGTTTGAGTGTGCGCGTCAGCCCGCGCACGTGGGTCTCGTAGACGACCGTTTCGTTCCACGGCGTGTGCGGGCGGTTGTCGACCGTCCAGTGCATGGGCTCGTCGACGACAACCGCCTTGGGCATCGCCATCGCGCTATCGCGGCGATCGAACGAAAGATCGGCGCGCGACGACGAAACACGATAGCCGTGCAGCGCGTCGGACCAGCGGACCTGACCGTGCAACAGCCGTGCATACGGATCGAGCAGCAATTTGTTCGGGTTGAAGCGATGGCCTTCCTCCGGCTCGTACGGCCCGTGAGCACGGAAACCGTAGAGCGCGCCGCCGCGGACGCGCGGGAGGTAGCCGTGCCATATCTCGTCGGTACATTCGGGCAGATCGTAGCGGGCGATCTCCCGTCGACCGGACGGATCGAAGAGGCATAGCTCGATGCGTTCGGCATGTGCGGAGAACACCGCGAAATTCGTGCCCATGCCGTCGCACGACGCGCCCAGTGGATAGGGCGAGCCGGATTGCATACGTTCGGGAAGTGCGGGCATCGATAGTCTCGTCAGTCGGCGATAAGGATGACGGTGGCCAGTGGCGGCAACGTAAGGGACAGCGAAGCTTCGAATCCGTGGCTGCCGACGTCGTCCGCATGGCGGCCACCATCGTTACCCCGTCCCGAGCCACCATAGACAGACGCGTCGGTATTGATCGCTTCGCGCCAGCGCCCACGCAGGGGCACGCCGATGCGGAAATCGCGATGCGGGATCGGCGTCATATTGCAGACCACCAGCGCGGGCTTTCCGTCCGCCGCGAACCGGAGCCACGCAAAGACGCTCTGCGCCGCATCGTCGCCGATCACCCAGCGGAAGCCGCGCGGGTCGGTATCCCACGCGTGCAGGGCCGGCTCGGCGGCATACAGACGATTCAGGTCGCGGACCAGCGTCTGCACACCGAGATGTTTCGGATCGTCGAGCAGGTCCCACGCGATCTGCGCATCGTGATTCCACTCATGCGGCTGCGCGATCTCGCCGCCGTTGAACAGTAGCTTCTTGCCCGGATGCGCCCACATGAAACCGAAGTACGCGCGCAGATTCGCGAAGCGCTGCCAGTCGTCGCCCGGCATCCGTCCGAGCAGCGAACGTTTCCCGTGGACGACCTCGTCGTGCGACAACGGCAGCACGAAACGCTCCGACCAGGCGTAGACCATGCCGAACGTCATCTCGTGGTAATGCCAGCGTCGATGGATCGGATCGCGCGACATGTATTCCAGCGTGTCGTGCATCCAGCCCATGTTCCACTTGAACGTGAAACCGAGACCGCCATCGGCGACCGGTTGCGTTACACCCGGCCATGCCGTGGATTCCTCGGCAATGGTCATCGCATCCGGATGCCCCTCGGCGATCAGCTGGTTAATCCGGCGCAGGAACGCGATCGATTCCAGATTCTCACGGCCGCCATAGATATTCGGCACCCACTCGCCGTGCTTGCGGCTGTAGTCGCGGTAGAGCATGGAGGCCACCGCATCCACGCGCAGACCGTCGACATGAAAGCGTTCCAGCCACGCCAGCGCGCTGGCGATGAGAAACGCGGAAACCTCGTTGCGGCCGAGGTTGAAGATCATCGTATTCCAGTCCTGATGGAATCCTTCGCGCGGGTCCGCATGTTCGTATAGCGGCGTGCCGTCGAAATGCGCCAGGCCATGGATATCGGTCGGAAAATGCGCGGGCACCCAATCGACGATGACGCCGACACCCGCCTCATGGCAACGATCGACGAAGCGCGCGAATGCCTCGGGCGTACCGAAGCGCGACGTCGGCGCGAACTGCCCCAGCGGCTGGTAACCCCAGGAGCCGCCGAACGGGTACTCGGATATCGGCAATAGTTCGATATGCGAAAAACCCATACCCGAGACGTAGGGAATCAGCCGCTCGCCCAGCATGTCCCAATCCAGCGTGCCGCCGTCGGGTGCCCGCAACCATGAACCGGCGTGCAGTTCGTAGATCGAAAGCGGCGATCCGGCGTGATGGAGTTCGCCGCGCCGCTTCATCCATGCCTGATCCGTCCAGCGAAACGCTTCGGGATCGGCTACGACCGAGGCCGTCGCGGGTGGAAGCTCGGCGGCAAGGGCCACCGGATCGGCACGCTGGGTCAGGGAACCGTCGGCGCCCCATATTTCGTACTTGTAGCGGGCCCCGGGAAGCAGTCCCGGCACGAACAGCTCCCATACGCCGGCCGGCATGCGCAGACGCATCGGATGACGCCGCCCATCCCAGCTGTCGAAATCGCCGACCACGCTCACGCGCCGGGCGTTGGGCGCCCACACGGCGAAACGTACGCCGTGCACGCCATCGACGGTTACCGGATGCGCCCCCAGGCAACGGAATAGTTCAATATGGGTACCGTCGGAAAGGCGGCGCAGGTCGTCGTCGCCGAGCAGCATCCCGAATTCGTAGGGATCGTGGGTTTCCTGCACGCCCGCCGGCCAGCGAACCCGCAGGCGATAGGCGCCGTCGCCATCGACGACTCCGGCGAAGAATCCCGCCGGGTCCACACGGCCAAGCGCGCCGAGGGACGTGCCGGCGGCATCGATAACATCCACCGCCAGAGCACCCGGCTGCAACGTGCGAATCGTTCGGCGCCCGTCGATCCGGTGAGGCCCGAGCACCGCGAATGGATCCCCGTGTCGCCCCTCCACCAACGCTGCGATCGCAACGGCATCGGTAAGACCGAGGGCGTTCCTGTCGATCACGCGTCGTTCTCCAGCTCGTTGGCGGTATCGCCACGGGCGGCATGCAGCAGCCCGCGCACGGGTACGTCCAGCCAACCCGGCCGGTTCGCCGCTTCGTAGTTCACTTCGTAAGCCGCCTTCTCGATAACGAACAGTTCGAGCAACGGGGCAAACGCATCGGTCCCCACCCAACGCACCGCAGCCGTATCCAGCACGGCGCGATAAGCGGCGAGGAAGACAAAGGCCGCGCGTTCGCGGAACTGCGCGAGATATTCGCCGAAGCCCGCATCCTCGACCGGGGCAAGACCGTCCTCGCCGCGCATCGCCATGGCGGCCGCATAGTCCAGCGAGCGCAGGAACCCGGCGACATCGCGCAGCGACGTCACTTTCGCGCGGCGTTCCGCCAGCGTGCGCGCGGGCTCGCCTTCGAAGTCGATGATGTACGCATCGTCCTGCACGACAAGTATCTGGCCCAGATGGAAATCGCCGTGCGCACGCGTCAGCAACGCGCCCTCGCCCACCCGGCCCAGCGCATCGATGCGACGATCGAGCGTATCGGCGAAACCGTGCAAGGCGGCAATATCTTCATCCAGATCCGTTAGGGATGCGGCCGCCCCATCGATGGCCTCCAGCGCACGAGCAACCTGCTTGCGAACCGAGTCGCGCAACGCCGCCACATCCATCGCCGTTGCCTTGCGTGGCGCGAACGCGTCGACCTTGCTTGGTGCAGCGAGTACGGCATGCAACTCGCCCAGACGCGTACCCACGGCGCGCGCGAAGCTGTCGTAACCCCGGGCGATTTCCTCGCGCCGGTCCGGATCGTCCGAATGGCTGTATTCGTCGTAACTGCGACTCAGATAGTCCAGCGTCCAGCGCCATGCGTCGCCCTGATTGCGCAGAAACCCCTGCAACACCGCCAGCGTCGTGCGCTCGCCCGCCTCGTCGATTCGCACCACTTCGCCCAGCAACGGCGCGGTGTTCGCATAGCCGTGTTCGGTGAGATAGCGGGACATTTCCACTTCGGGATTGATGCCGCCGGAGGTCAGCCGGAACAACTTCAGCACGCCGGTGTCGTGCAGGATCATCGAACTGTTCGACTGTTCGGTAAGCATCCAGCGGTTCTCGATCTCCGGCGGGAAGGTCAGCTTCGCGAACGCGTCGGTCGTTTCGAAATGAATGGAGCCGCCGGCATGCACCTGCAACTGGAGATTGTCGCGCAGGCCGATGAGCAGGCCCGACGCGAACGCTTCCAGCGAGAAACCGTCGGTAAGCAAACCGATGCGGCGGCCGCGGCGCACACGTGCCAATGCCAGCTGCTGAGCGCGCGACGACGGATTTTCGTCCTCCCACACAATACCTACCGGCAGGCTGTAGCGTTGCTTGCCGCCATCGGTCAGCGTGGCCTCTATCTCGCAGATAATCAGGTCGTCGCCACGATCGGGCCACGCCGCCGCATAGACGATGTGGACGCCTTCGATACCGCGATCCTTGGCATTGAACCAGCGCCGCACCGCGAGATATTTCGGCAGTACTTCGCGCTCGATCACCCCCCGGTGATGAGCCATAACCGGGCCTTCGATCAGTGGACCGCGCACGACCAGCGTTTCGTAATCGGGCATCGGCTCGGCGGGCTCCACATGCCAGTCGGGCATCTGCGCGTTGGCGCATATCTGGAACGCATAGAAGCCGTACGGCGGCAGCGTAAGCAGATAAGGCAAACGGCCGATCGGCGGAAAGGACGATCCGCCCATGATTTCGATAGGAACCTGGCCGTCGAAAGCGGCCAGATCCAGTTCGACGGCCTGCAGCGAGCGGGACATGTTCGCGACGCAGAGCACCTGCTCGCCGTCGAACTCGCGAAGGTAAGCCAGCACTTTGCGATTGCCGGGATAAAGGAATTTCAGCGTGCCGCGCCCGAATGCCTTGTAACGCTTACGCACCGCCAGCATGCGCCGCGTCCAGTTCAGCATCGAATGAGGATCGCGCGCCTGCGCTTCGACGTTGATCGCCTGATAGCCGTACAGCGGGTCCATGATTGGCGGCAGCACCAGGCTGGCCGGATCGGCGCGGGAGAATCCGCCATTGCGGTCGATGGACCATTGCATCGGCGTGCGTACGCCGTCGCGGTCGCCGAGATGGATGTTGTCGCCCATGCCAATCTCGTCGCCGTAATAGAGCACTGGCGTGCCCGGCATCGTCAGTAACAGCGCATTCATCAGTTCGATGCGTCGACGGTCGCGCTCCAGCAAGGGAGCGAGGCGACGACGAATGCCCAGATTGATGCGCGCACGACGGTCGGCGGCATAGGTTTCCCACAGATAATCGCGTTCCGAATCCGTCACCATTTCCAGCGTGAGTTCGTCGTGGTTGCGCAGGAAGATCGCCCACTGGCAGGCATCGGGAATCGCTGGCGTCTGCCGCATGATGTCCGTAATGGGAAAGCGGTCCTCTCGTGCGATCGCCATGTACATGCGCGGCATCAGCGGGAAGTGGAACGCCATATGGCATTCGTCGCCCTGCCCGAAATAGTCCTGCGTGTCTTCCGGCCATTGGTTGGCCTCCGCCAACAGCATGCGGTCGGGATAGTGTTCGTCGATCTCCTTGCGCATCACCTTAAGAATGGCGTGCGTTTCGGGAAGGTTCTCGTTGTTGGTGCCTTCGCGCTCGATCAGATACGGCACGGCGTCCAGACGCAGGCCATCCACGCCCATATCGAGCCAGAAACGCATTACATCCAGCACGGCCTTCAGTACGGCGGGATTGTCGAAGTTCAGGTCGGGCTGATGCGAGAAGAAACGATGCCAGAAGTACTGACCCGCGACCGGGTCCCAGGTCCAGTTCGATTTCTCGGTGTCCAAAAAAATGATGCGCGTACCGTCGTAAGCCTGATCGGTGTCCGACCAGACATAGAAGTTACGCGCGGCGGAACCTTTCTTCGCGTGACGTGCGCGCTGGAACCACGAATGCTGATCGGACGTGTGATTGATGACCAGCTCGGTAATGACGCGCAGTCCGCGATCGTGCGCTTCGGCGATGAAGCGCCGCGCATCCGACAGCTTGCCGTAGTCGGGATGCACCGCCTTGTATTCGGCGATGTCGTAGCCGTCGTCGCGCCGGGGACTGGGATAGAACGGCAGCAACCACAGCGTGTTCACGCCCAGGTCGGCGATGTAGTCGAGCTTGTCGATCAGGCCCTGGAAATCGCCTACGCCATCGTCGTTGGCGTCGAAGAACGACTTCAGGTGCACCTGATAGATGATCGCATCCTTGTACCAGAGCGGATCGACGGAGAATCCGGGTGCGGCCGTTTCGTTATGCGCTTTGACTCGTCGTGTCATGGATCAGACTCCGGGTAGCCGGACATGCCAGAGAGCGTATGGCTGACCGGGGCCAAGCCATACGTTCTGATACGCGCCGCGCCAGGTAATGGGATGGTCGTGCAGAAGGTCCTGAACAGTGACGTTGGCGTCGTTTCCCAGACCCCAGTCGGCCAGCGGAAGTTCGATGTCGGCACCCTGCGCGTTATGCGGATCGAGGCTGATCGCGACCAGCACGATGTCGTCGCTGTCGCGTGCGCGCTTCTCGAAGAACAGCACCCGATCGTTATGCGCCGCAAGAAACCGTACGCCGAGATGGCTCTGCAACGCCGGATGCGCACGACGAATACGATTGAGCTGGGTAATCTCGGCGATGATGTTGCCGGGCATCGTCCAGTCGCGTGGCTTGATCTCGTACTTTTCCGAGTCCAGATACTCCTCTTTCCCGGGTATCGGCGTGCCTTCGCACAGTTCGAAACCTGAATAGACGCCCCACAGACCCGAGAGCGTCGTGGCCAGCGCGGCGCGTATCAGGAACCCCGGCCGACCGGAGGTCTGCAGGAAGTACGGATCGATGTCCGGCGTATTGACGAAAAAATTCGGCCGGAAAAAATCCTTCGGTGCCGTCTGCGTGAGTTCCGTCAGGTAGTCGATGAATTCCTGCTTCGTATTGCGCCAGGTGAAGTAGGTATACGACTGGCTGAAGCCGACCTTGGCCAGACGGTACATCGGCTTCGGACGCGTAAAGGCCTCGGACAGGAACAGCGTGTCGGGATACTTCGACCGCACGCGCGCGATCATCCATTCCCAGAATGGAAACGGCTTGGTATGCGGATTGTCGACGCGGAACGTCCGCACGCCCTCGCCCGCCCAGTACAGCACCACATCGCATAGCGCGTTCCACAGCGACGGTACCGCGCCGTCCGAGTAGAAATCGACATTGACGATGTCCTGGTATTTCTTCGGCGGATTCTCCGCGTACCGGATGCTTCCATCGGGACGCCAGTCGAACCATTCCGGGTGGTCTTTCAGCCACGGATGATCCGGCGAACACTGGATGGCGAAATCGAGCGCGAGTTCCAACCCGTGTTCATAGGCCACGTCGCGAAGACCACGGAAGTCCTCGATGCTGCCCAACTGCGCGTGGATCGTCGTATGCCCGCCTTCGGGCGAACCGATCGCGTAGGGACTACCCGGATCGTCCGGCCCCGGCGTGAGCGTATTATTCTTTCCCTTGCGGAAAGCCATGCCGATCGGATGGATCGGCGGGAAGTACAGCACATCGAAACCCATGTCGCGGATCGCGGGCAAACGGCCGATGACATCGTTGAACGTGCCGTGGCGCGACGCATCGTTCGTCTGCGATCTCGGAAACAGTTCGTACCAGCTAGCGAACTCTGCTTCGCGGCGGTCCACGTCCACGACCAGCGTCGGATCGGAGGCGACAGCGAACGAGCGCGGATCGGATGCCGTCATATCGGCAAGCGTTTCGGCGGACAACAACAGTTCGAGACATTCGCTTTCATCGGCCTTGTTCAGACTGGCGAGCAACGCTCGCACAGCCCTGGCACGCGCGCCGCTCGCGCTGGCCGCGCGCGCTTCCACCAGCAGGCGACCTTCTTCCAGTTCGAGACTCACCGGCACACCGGCACGCTGCTTCGTATCCAGTTCGTAGCGATAGCTTGCGAAAGCGTCGCGCCAGGCTTCGATGCGATAGTCGAAACGCCCGGTACGCGTCGGCGTGAAACTGGCGGTGTAGACGTCGTTTCCCTGCGCCGTCATGACTTCTTCGTGCCAGCTCTTATCGTCCTGTGCGCGCCACTGCAGGCGCACGGCCAGCACGTCGTGTCCATCCATGAAAACGTCCGCGCTTACGTCGATGCGCTGACCGACAATGCGTTTCGCGGGAAAGCGGCCATCGTCCACACTGGGACTGACGGCTTCGATGCACAGACGCGACGCGCCGGTCGCCGCCTTGATCGACTCTTTCGCCTGAGCTGCACTGAGTTTGCGCTGGATGGGCGTGGCGCGACCGGCGGACAGCGCGACGACCTCGCCTGGCCCCAGGACGATGTCTTCACCCCCATCGAATACTTTGCGGCCATCGGCCGTCGCGTACGGTCCGAAGTGCGAAGCCGCACCCGTCAACGCATGCGCGGCACGGACGACCGCATCGCGATCCAGTGACGCATTCGCCAGAACCAGCCTCGCCTGCTTCGCGCGCCGGGGGTCCAGTTCGCTGGTCGACAGCAGAACGGCAACATTGCCCTCCGAACCGATATTCCAGTACGGCATGCGCATCGCGTTCGTATCCAGAACGTCGTTCGCCTTGCGCACGACGTCGGAAAGGTCGACCGAGCCTTTCGCGGCCATCGACGCGGGTGTGGTCGGTTCGCCGCGACGCGGGTCCAGTGCGTCGTGAATCGCGTACTCGAACCCCATGGGCATCATCCAGCCCGCTGGCGACGTGACGGAAAAATCGATAGCGCGGCGATATGCCCTCTCGCGTTGATTTTCTTCGCCGATGGCATCGCCAAGCCGCGTGGCGAACGGCACTTCGGGACACGCCAATGCAGGAGCGACGGCATCCAGACGCGCGGCCTCCTGAGCGAACCAAGGCGCACGGAAATCCCACCAGCTGGACGAAGAAACCGTGGCATCGAATCCCGCGCCGGCCAGCGCGGCAAGTTCGTCCGGCGTGCTTCCCGGCGTCCAGGCAACGAACACGGTATCCGGCGCGTCCGCCCGAACCGCATCGAAAAGCGTCTTCCACCGTGCGGCGGAAAGCCGGTGCGGATGCATGACCCGGTAACCGCGAATGCCTGCGCCGCTCCAGACCTTCAGCCGCTCGACCCACCAGTCGATGGCGGCATCGGCGACGGCGGGATCATTGAGGCGCCAGCGCGCGCTGTCGCTTTCCGCAGGCGTCCAGCGCGGATCGGGCGTGCCGTGTTCGGCAGCCACCGCACGGAACCATTCGGGGTGTTCGTTCCGCACGGGCGAATCGGAGGCCAGTTCGTCCAGCGGCAGGTCCAGCCACAGGGCCATATCGCGGGCCCGACACGCTTTGGCCAACTGGTCGAGCCGCTGTGCGGCATGCCCTTCGACGGTGAGCGTCGGATGCAGGCGATCGAAATCGCGGGTGACGAAGACATCGCCGCTGGTCGACGCATCGAAGGGCGGCGCGATCAGCAGTTGGCGAAAGCCGAGCGCTGCCGCGTGATCCAGCCATGCCGTCCAGTTCGCCAATCCACCCACCAGCAGCGGGTGGAGGTAATACATGCGAAACGGCGGACGTTCGGTACTGGCCGACATGGGATCTCCCAGGAGTAGGAAGCAAGCATGCCGAGTCGGATGTATGCATCGCGCCAAAGGAGGCACGAAGGTCACGCACGCTTACGGCCCCCACAGTGACGCAGGCCCGTGTTGCCGTAGTGTGAACGTGTGCTGGTCTTATGCGCGAATCGCTAGATTTCGCGCATTTGCCGTGCAATGGACTGCTCGTCGTCGCCATCGCGATTCGCGAGCAGACTCGCCGCACCGAGGCGATCGTCCGCCGTGCGGTTCTGGCTGAGCTTCCATTTCCCTTCGATGCGGACGATGGGAATGCGCAGTCCGACGATGGCGCCGAGCAGGCGTTCGACGTAGTCGGCCGGCGCGTCGTCCACGCTCCAGGGGCGGGACTGGGTGGCCGCTTCGTGACGCGTCGTCAGACGAACCAGCAGATCGCGCAGCCGCGTGGGATCGTCGAAGCGTTCCGGCACGCCGTACGCGTGGACGGCGATGTAGTTCCAGGTGGGAACTTCGCGGCCGTGCGTCGCCTTGCCCGGGTAGCCATTGGGCGAGATATAGGCGTGCGGACCGGCGAACATCGCCAGCGCTTCGCCGTCCGGGGGCGTCGCATGGGTATTCGGCCGGGCCACGTGGCCGTAAAGCGTGCCGAACGGACCTTCGTCGCGGGCGAGGATCAACGGCAGGTGCGTCGCCACGATGCCTTCGGGTCCGTGGGTCACGAAGGCCGCGAAGCCGATCGACTCCATGGTGTCGTGGAGGACGGGCAGGCGGGTTTCGGCGAAGGCGGTGGGGGTGTACATGACCCGGATTGTAGCGTTCCCGGGGCGAATGGACTGCGTGTGTGGGAGCCCGCTTGCGGGCTCCCACAAGAACAGGTGTTACTGCCCGAACTTGATCTCTTCGCCTTCATGGCCGCGATCCCAGCCGCGCAGTTCGTCGCGGATGTGCGCGATGCGCTGGCGGCCGAGCGCGTTGCGCTCTTCGTCCAGGACCAGGCCGTCCAGCAGTTCGGCCAGTCGCTGCGCGGTGGGCAGCATGGCATCCCACGCATCCAGCGCCGGAGCCGGACCCGGCAACGCCATGAAGAAGCTCAGGCCGGGGGTCAGCATGGTCGTGACGCGCGTCATGTCGAAATTGCCCGGCTTAACCATGTTGGCGACGCTGAAAATCGGCCCCAGCTCGGGACGGCCGTCGACCAGACGGTGATAAATACCCATATCGCCGAACTCGAGACCGGCCTTTTCGGCGGCGACCACGAGGTCGGCCCCATTGAAGCGGGTGCCTTCGCGCGCCACGACGTACAGGCTGACGATCCGCTCGACCGGCGCGGTCGGCGGACGGCGCCCGAGATCCGAGCGCGGCGGGACCCTGGGTGGCGGCGCGACCGGTGCGGGAGCAGGCGCCGGCGCCGTGCTCGGTGCATGAATGGTCAGGTCGTCGATGTCATGCCTCGCGGCATGCGGCTCCGCGGCGTCGGCGGAGTAATCGGGCGAGAAACCCGGTTCGATGCGTTCCGCACGCTCGGTACGCTCGCCACGGCCGGCGCGCTCGCCCGCCAGCGAGGCGCCGAGGCGTTCCAGCTCGGCACGCAGGTCGACGTCGAGTTCGCCCTGCTTCGGGGACGCGGTGAACAGCGGATCGCGGGAATCGTCGATGAAGTCGTCGGCCCCTTCGTCGCCCATAACCGGCTCTCGGCGCTCGGTGGGCTGCTGCGGCAGGATCTTGCGCCGGCCCTGCTCCTTGCGCGGCTGACCGAACAGCCAGAGCAGCACGAGCGCGATGATGCCGACGACCAGCAGGGGGATGCCGACCGCGGGGTTCCAGGCAAGCGCCAGTACGGGATTCATAATCATTCCTTATTAGCCTACGCCGCGCCAACGAGCTTGGACGCCTCGGCCAGATCGACCTGAACGAGACGGGACACGCCCGGTTCGCGCATCGTAACGCCGCACAGCTGCTGTGCGGCTTCCATCGTCGCCTTGTTATGGCTGACAAAGATGAACTGCACCTTTTCGCTCATCTCGCGCACCATCGCCGAGAAACGGCCGACGTTGGCCTCGTCCAGCGGTGCATCGACCTCGTCGAGCAGGCAGAACGGCGCCGGATTCAGGCCGAAGATCGCGAATACCAGGGACACAGCGGTCAGCGCCTTCTCGCCGCCGGAGAGCAGCGTGATGTTGCTGACGCGCTTGCCCGGCGGCCGCGCCATGATGGCGACGCCGGTGTCCAGCAGGTCTTCGCCGGTCAGTTCCAGATAAGCGTGACCGCCGCCGAACAGGCGTGGAAAGAGTTCCTGCACGCCGGCGTTGACGCGGTCGAAGGTTTCCTTGAAACGCTGACGCGTTTCGCGGTCGATCTTCTTGATGGCGCCTTCCAGCGTTTCGAGCGCGCTGCCGAGATCGGCCAGCTGCGCGTCGAGGTATTCCTTACGCTGCGACTGTTCCGCGTGCTCCTGGATCGCCGCGAGGTTGACCGGCTCCAGGCGCTGGATCTTCTGCGCCAGATCGACCAGCTGCTGCTGCCAGCGATCGGGTTCGGCGTCCTCGGCAAGCTCCGCGAGCAGCGCGTCGAGTTCGAGACCGGAGGCGACAATCGCATCGGCAAGCTGCTGCGCACGCAAATGCAGGGCCTGCGCGGCGAGACGTTTCTCGCCCACGCTTTCGCGCACCTGGTTCAGCACATGCTCGATGCGCTGGCGTTCCTGTTCCAGACGACGGAACTCGGCGTCGCAGTCTTCGAGCGCACGGCGTGCTTCGACCAGTTGCTTGTCGACCAGCAGGCGCTGGTCGAGATACGTCTGTCGCTCGGCTTCGAGCTCGGCGATCGGATCGCTGCCGGCGGCAAGCTGCTCGTCGATTTCGGTACGACGAGCGACGATCTGGCGCAACTGGGTGTCCATGCGCCCCAGCGCCTGTTCCAGCGACGACAGCGCGGAACGCTTCGACTCCATGCCCAACGCCAGCTGATGCGATTGCTCGGCGGCTTCGCGCGCATTGATACGCGCTTCCTCGCGGGCCTCCAGCAATTCGCGGCGTTCGTTCTCCAGCGCGCGGCGCTCGTCTTCCATATCGCCCATGTTGCCGACCGATTCGTCGAGGCGAGCGCGCGATTCGCGCGTCGTACCTTCGAGTTCGTCGAGCTGTTCAACAAGCACGGAAATTTCGCCCGCGACCTTTTCGGAACGCGCACGCGCCGTTTCCATTTTGCCGCGATGGCTTTGCAACTGACCGGCCAGTTCCGACAGACGCCGGTGCGCGGCATACAGTTCGCGCTGGGCGTCGTCACGCTGCCGTTCGGTTTCGAACTTGCGGGTGCGCAGCGTTTCCAGCTGTTCGGTCCACTCTTCGGTACTGCCTTCGAGCGATTCGATCTGGTCCGTCAGCTGACGGATATCGCGCTCGCGGGCGAGTACGCCGACCTGGTTGCCCTGCGCGCGCAGGATGCGTGCCCAGTTCGGGCCCATCCATGCGCCATCGCGGGTGATGACGGACTGGTGCGGTGCCAGCGTATCGATGCGCGCACGCGCATCTTCGACGGAGTCGGCGACATAGACCTGCGACAGCAGCGCCACCGCGGCGACCGGACCGCGCACATGGGCGGCCAATGTACCGGCGGGACCGGGGCCGCCCTGCTCGCGCGCGAACAGCGCGACGTCGGCCTGACCCAGTTCGGCGAATTCGCCGGAAAGCGCCATCGGCGAATCGACGAGTACGCCATCGAGGACACCGGCAAGCACGGTTTCGACGGCCGATTCGTAACCGGCGTCGACCTGTAACGCTTCGCCGAGACGACGCGACTTATCCAGCCCGAGCCGGGCGAGCCAGCCACTGGCGGCGGTTTCCTCCTGACCGAGCGCGGCATGCTGCAAGGCTTCGAGCGAGGCCTGGCGGCCGCGCGCGGTCTGCAACTGCTGACGTGCTTCGTTCAGCGAGGACTGTACCTGGCGTTCCTCGTCCAGCACACGCTCGTGAGCGACCTTGTGCTGGTCCAGCAGCGAGCCGAGCGACTCGACGCGCTCGCGCTGGGTGTCGTGTTCGATGTCCAGGCTTTCGGCGCCGGCTTCCAGCGCCGTGATGTCGGTCGCTTTCTGCTCGGCTTCGAGCCCTTCGCGGCGCTTCGATAGATCGACGGCCTGACGGTCGAGATAAGCCAGCTTGGTACGTTCTACTTCCGCCGCGCGAGCCGCCTCGCCCGAAGAACGGGTATGCGTGTCCCAGCGCGACTGCCAGTCGGCGAGACGCGTTTCCGTCACGCGCTGCGTATCGCCGGTTTCGTCCTGGATCTGTTGCAGCGCTTCGAGGCGCGGCTCGCCTTCGGCCAGAGCCAGGCGCAGCGCTTCGATCTGCTCGCGATCCGCGCTGATGTGGCCATGCAATTCGTCGTGCTCGCGCTCGGCTTCGCCGCGTGCGCGGGTCAGGCGCTCGGACAGATCGCGGTTATGCCGTACCTGCTGTTCGACGCGGGCAATTTCCGAGCCGACCTTGTACACGTCGGCTTGCACGACGTTCAGATGTTCGCTGGCGCCCTGATGGCGATCGCGCACGCTTTCCAGCTGCGCCTCGACCTGGCGCTGCTCGGCGATACGCTTTTCGATCTCGAGTTCTGCCTGGCGCAGACCGTCGCCCTCGCCTTCGTGCTTGCGATGCAGCGTGCGGTATTCCAACGCACGCAATTCGGCTTCGCGGCGGGTCTGCTCTTCTTTCAGCGCTTTCCAGCGCTCGGCCGCACGGGCCTGACGATTCAGATGATCCAGTTGCTTGTCGACTTCGTCGCGCACGTCGCGCACGCGGTCGAGGTTTTCACGCGTGGCCTTGATCCGGCTTTCGGTTTCCTTGCGGCGCTCTTTGTACTTCGAGATGCCGGCCGCTTCTTCCAGATGCATGCGCAGCTCTTCGGGCGCCGCCTCGATGATCTGGCTGATCATGCCCTGCTCGATAATCGAGTAGCTGCGTGGGCCAAGGCCCGTACCCAGGAACAGATCGGTGATGTCGCGACGACGGCAGCGCGCGCCATTGAGGTAGTACGACGACTGACCGTCGCGACTGACCAGGCGTTTGACCGAAATTTCGGCGTACGTGGCGTACTCGCCCTGGATGGTGCCGTCGCTGTTGTCGAAGATCAGTTCGACCGTCGCCTGACCCACCGGCTTGCGCGCGCTGGACCCGGAGAAGATGACGTCGGTAAGCGAATCGCCGCGCAGACGGCTGGCGGCGCTTTCGCCCATCACCCAGCGAATGGCGTCGATAATGTTCGACTTGCCGCAGCCGTTCGGACCGACGACGCCGGTCATATTGGTAGGCAGATGCAGCGTAGTGGGATCGACGAACGACTTGAAACCCGCCAGCTTGATCGTGGTCAGACGCATGAATTCTTCCGTTGGGACGCGACCGGCATCCCCTTGGGACCGGCTGATCGGTCACTCTGCCAAAGGGACCGACGGGGCGCAATGCGGCGAGTATACGCGACAGGAGGCGAGCAATCTGACGCATCCCATTGGATTTTCAATCTTTTTACTCGCCAGGTACTTTGGCTTCGATGGCCAGGGCGTGGATTTCTTCCGGCATCATCGACGCCAGCGCGCCGTAGACCAGCCGATGGCGACCGATGAGCGACTGGCCGGCGAAGGCCACGCTGACGATCTTCACGAGGAAATGTCCTTTCCCCTCCCCGCCGTGGCCGACGTGCTTATGGCCTTCGTCGATGACTTCCAGCGATTCCGGGGACAGCGCCCCGGTCAGCAGGGCGCGGATGCGCTCGACCTTTTCCACACTCATGGCAGGGTCTGACGGAACGGACGGACCGACACTTCTCTATAGATGCCGTTGATCCTGAACGGATCAGCCTCGGCCCAGGCCTGCGCGGCGGCCAGATCGCCGAATTCGGCGACGATCAGGCTACCGGAGAAGCCGGCTTCGCCCGGATCGTCCGAATCGATGGCGGGGAACGGACCGGCGAGGACCAGACGCCCGGCATCCCGCAGCGCCGTGAGGCGTGCAAGATGGGCCGGCCGGTGGGCCTTGCGGCCTTCCAGCGAATTCGGGTGATCGAGCGCATTGATGACGTACAACATGAAAGCTCTCCTCTTGGATGGCGCCGCCCCGCAGGCGTCGCCCCGGATCAATCGATGGCGTGGAACAGGCCTTCGGCCGGGTCGCCGGCGTCGGTCGTCATACGGCCGCTGACCTTGTCGACGTTGAATGAAAACAGGCGCGGCGCCACGGCGGGATCGCCGCCGCAGGCCTCGTTATGCAGTTCATGCACGTCCACGATGAAACCCTGCGCATCGCTGGCGTACGGGATGTAGCTCAGGCACTCGGGTTTCAGCGCGGTCAGCTTGTTCTTCGCGATGGCGGCTTCCACGCGCTGAACCGCCGCGTTTTCGTCCGGCACCACGGGCTTCGGCGGCTGGCTGACACTACTGCCGGACGGCGGCACGTTCGCGGCGGCGTCCGCACCCTTACCGCTTTCGTCGCGCGAACAGGCAACACCACTCACCACCAGCAACGCGAGCGCGAACAACTTTACGAAAGAACTCGACATCGGACTCATGCCTCGGGACGCATGTACGGAAAGAGCAGCACGTCGCGAATCGACGACGAGCCGGTCAGCAACATCACCAGACGATCGATACCGACGCCCAGACCGCCGGTGGGCGGCAGGCCCACCTCCAACGCACGGATGTAGTCGGCATCGAAATGCATGGCTTCGTCGTCGCCGGCATCCTTCGCGTCGACTTGTGCCTGGAAGCGCGCGGCCTGGTCTTCGGAATCGTTCAGCTCGGAGAAGCCGTTGGCGAGCTCCTTGCCGTTGATGAAAAGCTCGAAGCGGTCGGTGATGCCCGGATCGGTGTCGTTCTCGCGGGCCAGCGGCGAAACTTCCACCGGATGCTGCGTGATGAAGGTCGGCTGGATCAGCGTGTGTTCGACCGTGGCTTCGAATATCTCCAGAAGCAGCTTGCCCCAACCGTAACCCGCCTTGACGTGGATGCCCAGGCGCGCGGCGTGCGCGGCCATTTTCTCGCGGTTGCGAATGTCGTCGGCGTGGATGTCGGGATTCAGTTCCAGCACGGCGTCTTCCATGCGCCAGCGGCGGAAGGCCGGCCCCACATCGATGGCGGCGCCGTCCCACTCGATTTCCGTGCTGCCGATGACGTTGGCCGCGACGGCGCGAATCATCTCTTCCGTGATGTTCATGATGTCCTGGTACGTGCCATACGCCTGGTAAAGCTCGAGCATCGTGAACTCGGGATTGTGCCGGGTGGACACGCCCTCATTACGGAAATTGCGGTTGATTTCGTAGACGCGGTCGAAGCCGCCGACGACCAGACGCTTCAGATAAAGCTCCGGCGCCACGCGCAGGTAAAGCTTCATATCCAGCGCGTTGTGATGCGTAACGAACGGACGCGCCGTCGCCCCACCGGGAATGACGTGCATCATCGGTGTTTCGACTTCCATGAAGCGACGCGGCTCTTCTTCCAGCCACTTGCGCATGTATCCGATGATGCGCGAGCGCAGCATGAAAGTACGGCGCGCTTCCTCGGTCACGATCAGGTCGACGTAACGCTGGCGATAACGCTGCTCGACGTCGGCAAGACCGTGGTGCTTGTCCGGCAGCGGCCGCAGCGACTTCGTCAACAGGCGCAGGCTGTCGACCTTGATCGAGAGTTCGCCGGTCTTCGTGCGCATCAGTACGCCGGTGGCACCGACGATATCGCCGAGGTCCCAGCGCTTGAACGTGTCGTACGCCTCTTCGCCCAGCGTGCCCTGATGGACGAACAGCTGGATGCGGCCGGTGCCGTCCTGCATCTGCACGAAACTGACCTTGCCCTGCCCGCGCATCAGGATGATGCGGCCGGCGACGGCCACGCGACGCGGCGTGCCCTCGATGACTTCGGCGGTGAAGGCTTCCTTATCCTCGAACTCTTTCTGCAGGTCGCCCGCGAAGCTGTCGACCCGGAAGTCGTTCGGGAACGCGATGCCCTGCGTCCTCAGCGCCTTCAGTTTCTCGCGACGTTCGGCGATGAGCTTGTTTTCGTCTGCGACGGGCGTGGCGGAGGTCTGGTCGGCGTTTTCGGTCATGGGGACTGCGTCTTGGAGATGGGAGGTGGGAAATGGGGGCGCATGATTCAGCGGTGCACCAATTTGCTTTCTAGCGACTTTCGCAAGCCTCTGAGGATACGGCCAAGTTTGTCACAATGATTCTGCGTGGAGGTCGCACGAAATGGACTGACGAATCCAAGCCGGACCGACAGCTCAACTTGCGTATCCACTTCGGCCACGGAGCCTCGTGCTATCGCAAGGTATCGGATGAAATCGCGTGTGGCGCCACGTGCATGCCCTTCAGCGATATTCGAGGGAACGGAAACTGCCGCCCGACGCAACTGCTGAACCAGCCCAAATCGCTCAGCAGATGGAAGCGCATTCGTCAGGTCATACACATCAGTCACTAGCAACATGCCTTCCTGCCACGCCTCCAGATCTCTGAAACTGACGAACGGAGCGCCCCCAATTCCCATCTCCCACCTCCTGTAGGTTCTTCAAGACAGCATCCATGCCCCCCTCACGCATCGAGCCGCTTAGAACCCGCTTCAAGGCCCGACTTCAGGCTGGCTTCGACGAATTCGTCGAGGTCGCCGTCGAGGACTTTCTGCGTGTCCGTGCGCTCGATGCCCGTGCGCAGGTCTTTGATGCGCGACTGGTCGAGGACGTAGTTGCGGATCTGGCTGCCCCAGCCGATGTCGGACTTGGTGGCTTCCAGCGCGTCCTTTTCCGCGTTGCGCTTCTGGACTTCCAGCTCGTACAGCTTCGCCTTCAGCATTTTCATCGCGCGGTCGCGGTTGGCGTGCTGGCTGCGTTCGGTCTGGCAGGCCACGACCGTATTGGTCGGAATATGCGTGATACGTACAGCCGATTCGGTCTTGTTGACGTGCTGACCGCCCGCGCCGGACGACCGGTACACGTCGGTCCGGAGGTCGGCGGGATTGATGTCGATTTCGATGTCGTCGTCGACTTCGGGCGAAACGAAAACCGAGGTGAAGCTCGTATGCCGGCGGTTGTCCGAGTCGAACGGGCTCTTACGGACGAGGCGATGGACGCCGATTTCCGTTTTCAGCCAGCCATAGGCGTAGTCGCCCTCGACGCGGAACGTCGCGGACTTGATGCCCGCCACTTCGCCGGCGCTGACTTCCATCATCTCGACCTTCCAGCCGCGCGATTCGGCCCAGCGCAGATACATGCGCAGCAGCATTTCGGCCCAGTCCTGGGCTTCCGTACCGCCAGCGCCAGCCTGCACGTCGACGAAGGCCGAGGCCGAATCGAGTTCGCCGGAGAACATGCGCTGGAATTCCAGCTTGCTTACCTGGGCTTCGATGCGGCCAAGGTCCGTGACGATCGACGCGATGGTGTCCTCGTCGCCGTCGGCAGCGGCCATGTCCAGCAATTCGCCGGCGTCGTCCAGTCCGGCGGTCATCGTGTCGATGCCGACCACGATCTGTTCCAGGCGGGCGCGTTCGCGGCCCAGTTCCTGCGCGCGCGCCGGATTGTCCCAGACGGTGGGACTTTCCAGCTCGCGACTTACTTCTTCCAGCCGCTCTTTCTTGACGGCGTGGTCAAAGATACCCCCTAAGCGACTCGACCCGGCCCCGAAGGTCCGTGATCTGCGCCAGGATCGGATTGATCTCGATCATGTAGTGCTACCCGATGGAGCGGCGCGGGAGGCGCCGGCTAAAGACCGAAAGTTTAGCAGAGGCCTCCCTTGCCGCACCGCCGCATCGCTCAATCGGCCAGGGCCTCCTGGTGAACCCCGCGCACGGCCCGGCCGGAGGGGTCGGCTGCCGCCGCGAAAGCCGGGTCCCAGGCCAGCGCAGCGGGGGACGAGCAGGCAATCGACTTGCCGCCCGGCACCGTGGCGGCGCAGGCCTCGCCCGGGAAATGCTTTTCGAACAGCGTCCGGTACAGATACGCCTCCTTGCTGGCCGGCGTGTTGTGCGGGAAGCGACTGGCCGCGGCCGCGAACTCGCGGTCCCCGACCACACGTTCGGCGTGGGCCTTCAGACCGTCGATCCAGCCGTAGCCGACGCCATCGCTGAACTGTTCCTTCTGACGCCAGAGGATTTCCTCCGGAAGCATGCCTTCGAAGGCCTCGCGCAGGATGCCCTTCTCGATGCCCCGCCGCCCGACCATCTTGGCCTGCGCGTCGAAGGACATCGCCACATCGAGGAACTGCGTATCCAGGAAGGGCACGCGCGCCTCGACGCCCCAGGCCGCCATCGACTTGTTCGCGCGCAGGCAGTCGTAGCTATGCAGGGTGTCGAGCTTGCGCACCGTCTCTTCGTGGAAGGCGCGGGCCGACGGTGCTTTGTGAAAATAAAGATAGCCGCCGAAGATTTCGTCCGAACCCTCGCCCGACAGCACCATTTTCACGCCCATGGCCTTGATGCGCCGGGCCAGCAGGAACATCGGCGTCGACGCGCGGATGGTTGTGACGTCGTAGGTCTCGATATGCCGGATGACCTCGGGCAAGGCATCCAGGCCTTCGTCGAACGTATAGCGAAATCCGTGGTGCACGGTGCCCAGCGCCTCGGCGGCGATGGCGGCGGCCGCCAGGTCGGGCGACCCTTCCAGGCCGATGGCGAAGGAATGCAGCCGCGGCCACCACGCCTCGCCGCGGTCGTCCTCCTCGATGCGCCGGCGCGCGAATCGAGCCGCGATGGCCGCGACCAGCGACGAGTCCAGTCCACCGGACAGCAGCACGCCATAGGGAACGTCGGTCATCATCTGGCGGTGTACCGCTTCTTCGAAGGCGACACGCAGCGTCTGGGGATCGATTTCACGCCCGGCGGTCGCGTCGTAGTCGCGCCATTCGCGATGCCAGTAGCGCACCAGCTCGCCACGCTCGCTGTCGTAGTAGTGGCCGGGCGGAAATGCCGTAGCGTCGGCACATACGCCTACCAGCGACTTCAGCTCGGAGGCCACGCACAGCCGGCCGGCCCGGTCGTGTCCCCAGTAGAGCGGTATGACGCCGACCGGATCGCGGGCAATGAGAAAGCGCTGGCGAGCCTTGTCCCAGAGCGCGAAGGCGAAGATGCCGTTGAGCCGGTCGAGGAAATCCACATCGTGTTCGCGGTAAAGCGCGTTGATGACTTCGCAATCGGACGCCGTGGTGAACGGGTAGTCGCTGTCGCGGCGAAGGTCGCGGTGGTTGTAGATCTCGCCGTTGACGGCCAGCGCAAGCTCGCCGTCCGGCGAACGCAGCGGCTGCGCGCCACTGGCCGGATCGACGATGGCCAGTCGTTCATGCACGAGGATCGCCCCGTCGTCGACGTAGACGCCACTCCAGTCCGGACCGCGATGGCGCTGCCGCTGCGACAGTTCCATCGCCTGCATCCGCAGGGCGGCGGTATCGTCGCCCGGCTGCAATCCGAACATCCCGAAAATCGAACACATGGCACAGCTCCTCGTTCATGAAGATCAGAAACGAAAAAGGCCCGCTTCGTGGGCGGGCCTTTCGCGTATGGATGGTGGATGTCTATCCGCCTAAACGCCGGCCCTCCCGATGTTCCGGGCATTATTATTGGCGTTATTGTTATTCGCGCATGCGGACGCGTTCGCGGGAAGCGAAGCGTTGGCGGCTGCGAAGGGGCGGAAGAGAGTCATCACGTCCCGACTACACCACGACTCAAAGACCAGTGCAAGCGATTTCCGAACACGCGGCGCCTCCCCTGCCCCTCTCCGTCGATCCTGCACAGGCAGGAACCCAGCCCAGTGCATCGGGCTGTCGCGGTTGCGGTCGATCAGCTCTTCGCCGTAGCGTCGTACATCGGTCCGCACGGCACCGAGCCTGCCCGACGTGGTCGCTTCGGCCCCAGCGCAGGAATGACGGTGAGGGGGTGGGATTTTCCCAGCGATAGCTGAGTCATACATGGCGTGCAGCGTAACCGATCATAAAGCGGGGGATTCGCGGACCTTGAGGGTTCCGTACAACGCAGTCAGGTACGCCATATCGGTACCCGCATTCGCGGGCACCCAATGTCCGCCGTACAGATCATTCAGAACGCATGGCCCCAGCCTGTGGCCGATCACGAAGAGGCCGGCGAATCGAGGGCCGTGCGTTCCATCGAAGAAATACGCGCAGGCAGTCATATCGCAGTAAAGATCGTCCGTCGTGTCCGCGATGGCGGCGCGAATCACGAAATGTCGACCTCGCAAAGGCAATGCACCGACCGGAATCAGCGCCTCCATCAACCCCTGCCCGCACCCTCCGATCCGCACGGCACACTCGTGCGCGTCCAGACACCCTCCTCGCAACCGGACAGGTTGAAGTGTCGCCAGGAACCGGTCGAAAACCTGAAGCTGCAACTTTACGGACAGCAGCCGCTCCGGGCGGCGAACGATCGCACACCATGTGCGGCCGCTATCCAGCTCCACCGAATACGCGGCCATACCCAGGCAAACCGCACGCCCGGCGAGCAGCCCCGCGATGCCATCCGGGCTGTGCAACCGAACAACCTTCAACGTCGACATCTCCCGATAGCTCGGGGGAATCGCCTAAGCATCGGCGAAAGCTTCACTGATCCAGGTTTTCGCTTCTTCAAGTTCCCCGTTGTGGAACAGGCGTACCTGTGCCGGCACGGCAAAACCCAGCGTGCGCGCCATGGTCCGTATCCACGCCACATCGGTGACCAGCGCGACGCGATCCCATCCGCTGAAGTGCCTGAAACCCAGTTTGGCATCGTCCCAGACAGCGCCAGCTTCGAAGCCGGAAAAATCCTCGCCCAGGTGATACAGGATACGAAGCTTGCGGTTGAGGGCGAACGCCGCCTCGATATCCGGCACGATGATCGTTTCGTAATCCGAAGCGGTAACGCGCCCGTGCGCGCGAAAGCCCAGCGTACCCGCGGGCAGACCTGTGATTTGTTCGATCATGGTCGTTCTCCTGGTGGTGGCCTTGGCCTCGCCATTCTGCGCCTTCGCGGACCGCCGGACACATCCGGAGCGCAAACGAATGTCATACACGTCGCCGTCACACTGTGTTTCCTGCCGGAACGACGCGATCGCAACCATGCTCCCGACTTACCTCGCTCACCCGGCAACATCCATCGCGACGGCATCACGATCGCGTCGCGGCAAATTCGGGACAATCGAAGCGCTCGCGCTCCCCCGCTCCGAACGGGTGATCGGCGCTTGCCATGCGTAACGCCAGAACGACTTCGTAGCCTTCGAAATCGAAAACCAGGGTGCGCTCGTTCGGCTCCGCCGAAGGCGCGCTTTCCGCCTCGTCCAGCCAGCGTAGCCAAGTCCAGTCGCCCCGCATGCTGCGCTCGATACGTCGCCCATCCGCCAGCAACAGGGACGCCATCAGCCTGCCACCCAGGCGCCGGGCCGGCCAGTGGAATGTAACGGGGCGTATGGGTTCGCCGAAGAAATGCAGTTCGCCGTCGTCCGTTACCAACGAAAATTCTCCGATCCTGGTATCCATCGAAACGGCACGCAGTTCGAAGTCGGCGCCTACGCGTTTCGTGCCGTCCGCGAAGTAGTGCCGGCGGATCTGCTCCGCATGCTGGAATGCAGCCAGATCGTCCGGCGTCATGAGCTCACCGTCGTCTTCGCCACGCAGAGCCCACGGCACGGCCAGCGTGTCGACATGGGCCTCCAGATGCTGGCGGAACCACGTGTCCAATAGTCCCTCCGGAGCGAACATTCGCTCGAAGTCTGCCAGGGTCGCCTCGGAAGCGCCCGTCGGATCGACGGGATAACGACCGGCGATGGCGAGGGTACAGAACGAACGAAGCGACGCTGGCCATGCCTTCGTCAGCGCATCGGCCGTCTGCCGCCGCGCCGCGCGGCGCGCGACCGGCAACACATCGTCCAGCAGGGAGGACAGCACGGGCGGCCCCTGCGCCAGCACTCGCGGCAAGCGTGTCAGCGCGTCCGCCGCTGGCATGGCGAGTCCTCCCCGTGTCGCCTGCCGACCCGCATCGATCTCCAGCGCCGCATCGGTCAGCGCGATACGCAATGCGTTCGCCCACGCGTCGTTTCCCGATTCCGTGGCATGGCGAAGTCCGGCGAACCGGCGAGATATCGCGCCCGCTTCGTCATCGACCGTCGTTTCGGCGGAAGCGGCTCGAATCAATGCGAACAGCGCGGAGTCGTCGCGGGCCAGCGAATGAAACCTTCGGGCCAGATCGTCGGTCGAATCCGCGGCGACGACACGAACGTCGCGGAGCAGACGTTCCCATGCGGCGATGTAGTCGCGCCCGTAGAGGACGAGTACGTCGTCCTTTGTCTGGTCGCGCGACAGATTCGACCCCATGACCAGCGCATCGTCGGCGACACCGGTTGCCACAACGTCGTCGATTCCCGCCAGCAGCAGACGATGGCCTTCACGTGTGAAGCGGCCGGGCATCGGGGCGTTGATGGATGCGTTGCTCCGCATGCTCAACCATCCGGCCGCGGCGCCGTTCGTCATACGCGCGATAGACACCGGAGTCAGACGGTGCCGGTTTACCTGCCGCGACAGATCCGCATAGATTCGCAGCACGGCCGACGTTCGCTGCAGCACTTCCCTGGCGCGTCGTACGAGTTGCGTATCGGGAACGATGCGATCCGCCGCGCCCCATCCTTTCAGCAGATGCTCCACGTGACCATGGAGGCCGGGTCGCAGCCATGATTCCATGTCCTGTGCATCGGGCACGCCGGAACCGGCCATCGCGAGGTAACTGCGCAACGCGGCGAATAACATGGATGGATCGCTTGTCGCCGGCGATCGGAGCACGGCGTCGAGACGCCCGACGATTCGCGGCAGCAGCGTGTCGCGGAGCGCCCGTCGGTAAGTTGCATCGACGGTCTCGATCAGGCCAGCCGTGTGACCGGAAGCGAAGACATGGGACTCGCCTCCGCTCGTCGCTATCGATGCGTCGCGCAAGGCATCGAGATAGCGCGTAGCGACGATGTCCGGAGGGGAAGACCGCTCGCCGTTTCCCTCCACTTGCTGGATGACCGCGGTAAAGCGATCCAGTCGGGCCTGCTCGTCCCGATAGGCGGACAACCCGAACAGGCACAAGGCAACGGCGATCAGCGCCGCGGCGAATCTCGCGATGCCTCGCCACCGTCTCCCGATGCGGTGGCGACGTTCGTCGCGTGCTACGCGCAGGACATGGATGAGCGAATCGCTATCCGGTCGACCCGGCGACCTCATGAAATGAATGGTCTCACGGCGCATGAAGCGACGACCGTCGGCGTCCCCGAACCCGTCGACCGCGAACGCCGCCACGACCGACGCGAATGCCGTCCATGTCCGCGGAAAGGCATATAGTCGTGCACGGCTGCCAACATCCGTCATCCGGTGAAGACGGCCGATCGATGGCCGGCGACCGTTATCGACGATATGAGTAAGGCGAACAGCCAGATCGGCCCTCGTGCCACTGTTGCTCCATGCGATGGGTAATGCGGTCATGCCGTCGCTATCGGCGTCGCCGCTGCTCCGCCATTCCATATAGCCTGGAAGCACGTCGCATCCGGTAACGACGATATGCAAAGGCACGCCGGCTCCTATCGCCGCGACCAGATCGCCGGTGGCGCCGCGCACTCGCTGCGCCATCGCCACGCGCTCGCCGGTACCGCCGCCGCGCAGCGCCTGGGCGGGCGTGGCAAAGACGACCGCGCTCGGTCGTCGTCCACAGCGCAACGCATCCATGAGCGCATGCCAGCACGCCGCGTCTTCGGCATCCCGGGGACCCGAAAGACGGGGTGCAACGACCAGAACGGTATGGCCACCCGTGCGCACGATACGTGTATCGGCGTCGTTCGCGATGTCGTCGCGAAACATGATGTGAGCAGGATCGCCCAGGTGAACGATCCCCGGCCATTCGCGACACTGCCTGCGCCATGCCTTTACGTTCTCGCGCAATGCCCTTCGACGTGGATCGTCGTCTTTGCGTCGCTTCATAGCGAGCCATCCGACACGGGGTCAGGGGTAAGGAAAATATCCACGCGCCGGTTGGCCGCACGGCGATCGGCGCTGTCATTCGGATATAGCGGCTCCTCCGCTCCCCTACCCTCCGCCCGCATGCTGCCGGGAGACGGCGATGTCGCGACAAGCAACGCGCGGACGGACTCGGCCCGATGCAGGGAAAGTCGCCGGTTCGCGGTGGCACCCCCGGCAAGAGGCGATGCATCGCTGTGACCGACGACACGGATGGTGCCGGGCCAATCCGCCAGCGCGCGGCCCGTGCGCCGCAGCATGACCTCGTGCCGTAACGCCACGCTTGCGGAACCCGGTGCGAAAAGATCGCGAACAGCGATGCGGATGTGCCATCCGTGCTCCCATCGATCCAGCGTAAGCATGCCTGCCGCGACGTCAGCGGCCAGCGCGTGCTCAATGCTTCGCGTTCGAATGCCGATGTCGTGCACAAGTGCCGATGCCCTGGGTGCCTCTATCGCGGCAACCCTCATCTTCAGGGCATCCAGCCGGGCGCCAAGACGAAAACTCAACACGATATACAGCGTCGCGAGAAGCGCCGTGACACCGATCGCCACGACAGCGGACGCGATCCGGCGCCATGCCTTCGCCGATCCGCAGACCGGCACGGACGACGGTGCGATATCGCCGAGCAGGCGATACAGATGGTCCCGGCGACGGTCGAGTTTGCCGGTACCTTCCGGGTGAATGCGATAGCGCCCCTGCAGGCCAAGCGCAAGACACACGTAGAAAAGTTCCGCGAGTTCGGCGTCGCGAAGCGGCGTGCGCCGGACGGCATCGAGCATCGCGAATACGCGCTCGCCGCCGGAACGCTCGCCATGGAAATGCATAAGGAGACTGGTCGTTGCCCAGCGGCCTGCGCCCCAGGACGTACTGGCGACCGTCTCGTCGAGCAGCGTGCAAAGTGCATAGCTGGCTTGCTCCACGGTGTTGCAGGGCGCGCCGCGACGCGTCGCTTCGGAACGAAAGCGGTTCAATGCGGCAATCATTCCTTTGCGCAATATTCCGGGGTCGGGTTCGTGTGCCGTCTCGCGCAGGTGCGTGGCGAAATGCAGCACGTCCGCCGCCAGATCGCACAGACTGCGCCATTCGATTCGCTCGACGGGAGCGCGTATCGACAATCGTTTCATCGCTCTTTCCGTATAGCCCACAACGCAAAGCGAAGGTCGGGGAAGTCGCCGGCCACATGCAGGCCTATCCCGCTGGAGCCCGCGAAGCCGATCCATTGCGGATGCTGGCGATCGAATTCGAAGTAGCTGAAGCCCGGGTACGCGGGAAGTTCTCGCGGCGCGCCTGGCATCGCGCGCAACGGCAGGCCTGGCAATTGAAGATCGACGAGATCCCGCATGTTTTCGAACGGTCCGATCTTCAGCGATTCGGGAAGCATTTGCAGCAGGCGCTCCACGGGTAAGCGCGCGCTTACTCCCAGAATGAAACGCGCATCGGCATAAAGCGACGCGTCGCCGACACGGGCATGATGCATGCCGAACGCGCGCTCTTCGACTGGCAGCGCGACGACATTTCCAGCGACAGCGACGGCGATCGCACGACGGAGTTCCGCGACCAGCGGAGCAAAGCATGAGGCGAGCCGGTCGTGGCGGTACGTGGGAAGCAGCGGCGCGCTTCCGTAATGGGATTCGAAGACGGCAAGTTCGCCCCGCAACGCCAGCAGGACGACATACAGACGTTCCGGATGCATATCCGCCTGTCCCGCGATATGTCCAAGCGTCGCCTCCGCGCGCCCGAGCGTCTGTGCCAGAAGGAATTGCTGCACTTCGACGACACCGCCAAAGCCCGGTGCGCGTAGCGCGGACATCAGATCGTGGACGCGCTGGCGTAGCTGCGTCAGGAACGAATGCAGCAGCGTGGCAAGCCGGGCCGACACGCGCCAGCCGAGCACGGGCGGAACGTAGTGCGCATCCAGCTTGACGACACCGGAATCCCCACACTCGACGACACGCGCGATGCCGAGGTAGGTATGCGCCGCCTGCGCGTCGCTCTCGGTCATCAGACGAAGATGCGGCCGGCCCAATTGCAGTGTGGCGACGTCGCCGCCGTGCTGGTGACTATCGGCGACCTGCGATTCCACGACATGAAAGCGCGCCAGACTGGACGGGCCTGGCCGCACCTCGCTTTCGACCGCATCGGGTCGCGCCAGTGGCATCGCGAGTACGATGTCGATGTCGCGCGCACCTTCGGGCAATACGCAGGAAGGCATCGCGTCCGCGTCGCCCTTGACGACAAAGGCCGTGCCGTCACGCAGGATCCCGGCGCAGCGAGCCAGACGCACGCGTCCCGCGGACAGTTCGCCGTGGTCGATTTCCAGTTCCGTGAATCCCCACGCGTGAGTGCCCATGGCGCGCAACGCGGCGGCCAGTTGTCCCGCCATATGGCGGTCCTGCTGCTGCAGGTGGTGCGGCTGGAGAAACATGCCCTCCGACCAGACGACCTTGTCGGCACGATCGATCATTGTTCAACCTTTGCTCATTAATCAGTGGGGATGCGAGGCGGTGCCGGAGCCCGTGGCGCAACCATCTTCGGAGAGCATGCGCTGTTGGCTGCGGACGCACCGCCACCGTTGATGGCGACGCCGGTCGATCCGTCGATACTTACCTGCGTGCCATTGATCGCCACGCCCGAGGCGTCCAGAACGAGCGAACTTGCACCTACGCGGAGGGTCAGCTTCGTTCCGGCATCCAGCGTGATCGATCCGCCCGACTTGCCATCGATATCCGCGCTGCTGGCAATGGCGAGACTGGCACCGAAGCTGACCTGACCCTCACCCGACACATCCAGCGCCACGCCCTTTCCGACACGGCCGACCTGCTCACCGCCGATGTCGATGTGCGCATCGCCATCCACCCTGGACAGATGGGTTCCCAGCGTTTCGCGATGCGCATCGCCGCACGTGCGCGTGAAGCGATTTCCTTTCACGGTGCAATGCCGTTCGTTGTCGACGCAAGACAACGTGTCGTTACGGACAATGGTCGCCTTGTCGCGGCCCGCATGGATCAGCAACCGCTCGGCTGATGCGCGATCGTCGAAACGCAATTCGTTATAGACCTCGTCGCCACTGAGCGACCGGGATCGAAAGCCGCTGCGGGATGCCTCGTCGGGCAACGTGTACGGCGGTCGCTGCCCCGCGTTGTATACGCCACCCGAAATCAGCGGACGGTCCGGATCGCCATCGAGGAACGTCACGACGACCTCCTGTCCCACGCGGGGCAGGAACATCGCGCCCCAGCATGTGCCAGCCACGGGCTGCACGACACGAATCCAGCACGAACAATCGCCCGAGGCCTCGCCAGCGCGGTCCCAATGGAACCGGACCTTGACACGCCCCTTGCTGTCGACCACCAGACTTCCTTCCGGCCCTCCCACCACCATGGCGGTCTGCGCGCCGGCGATCACGGGCTTTCTTCCGGCAGGCGCGCGAAATGACCGTGTCGCGCGAAGCGCATCGAAGGAACAAACGACACGCGCCGGCGCTATCGGCCCGCTCCCCGGAGGAAGCGGGCATTCGATCCGGTAACGCGTGCGTGTCAGTACGTAGCGCCCGTTCTCCTCTTCGTAGGGATGGCCCGTCAACGCGAAAAGGCCGCCGGCGACAAAGTCCGTCGCCGGCGTCATACCGGTGGCCCGCCGAGCCGCGACATTCAAGGCATCCAGACGCCGACGCGCCCGTATCTCGCCGTCCACCGTAGTCTGAAAACCGCCAGGATGTTCGTAGCGCCCGTACGTGCCGTGCGCCTCTTCCGGTACCGCATCCGCTCCGGCAATGACGACGGCGGCTTCGCGACTCGTCGCACGGTCGAAGGAAAAATCGACCAGCGCCATCGACGTGGTCGTCATCTCGCCATGCGACTGCCACGCATGAACGGTATCGTCGACCGGCGGGCCTTCCGCCGCCCAACGACGCGACTCGCCCCCTGCGAGCACAGGATGCGCCACGGGCGAATCGACGAAGACCAATTGCTCGTGGGACGGTGTTTGCCTGAAAAAATAGTAGATACCGGCAGCGGCGAGGAGACGGCTTACGAAGTCGAAGTCGCTCTCTCCGTACTGCACGCAGTAGTCCATGGGGGTATCGTCGGGAACGCACTCCCATGCGAATGTCGCGGGATAGGCCGCAAAAACCTCGTCGACGATCTGTACCAGCGTCTTCCGCTGGAATATCCGGCAGTTGCTGGAAAGACCCAGCAGCCAGAGCCACGAGCGCAGTGTGAATCGGTAAAGCGCATGCTCACCCTGCCACCCCATATGCACGATCGCCGCGACGACGCCTTGAAAGCCACGATGCGGTCGTGCGTCTCCGCGCAGTTCGACCCTGGCGGACGTTCCCAGTAGCTGGCCGAACACGACGTCGCTGCCGTTACCCAGCACGATTGCGTGGCATTCCGAAGGCTCGCTCAGACCATCGGTAGCCTCGAGTTCGCATACACGTAGCGGCGAAGGCATGCGGTCCAGCACCAACCAGCATTCCATCGATCACCTCAACCCGGCCAGAGTCTTCCGTTTCCGGCTGTCACGCGACATGCGATCGTACCGTGCCGGGTGAAACAACGCGGATACTGCCGCCCCAGGTGCACAGACAGGTCGATGCGGCGTCGAGCGAAGGGCTTCCCGCTGTCGTCGCGCCCGGCGCGCCCGGCATCCACGGTGTGGACGTCGACGGTACGCAACCTCCGGGCGTCGATGCGCCCATGGCCGCCGCCGTCGCTGCGATAACGACAGGATTGGCGGGGCAGCGGCACAAGCCGAATGAGGAAATGTTGGCGAGTGGAAGATGATCGCGGATGTTGGCGGCGGGCCATCCCTCCACCTTTACGCGACTGATGGGCGACACGGTCAGCACGCCGGGCGACATCCCGAACGAGCAGCTCAACGTGGCACTGGAGACGACTTGGGCAACCATGATTTTCCTGCGTACGTGGCAAAAGAAGAAGATCGATGAGGGGACGGAGCGGCAGGTTCGTCGCCGATCGATTCGCCGGCGGGATCGTTGTCGGCGCCTACGTCGCACATCGCGACGGCGTGCCGGACGGAGTCGACGACGAAGGCGCCACGGCGACCGCCGTCGCGTCGCGACCACAACCACGATGCACGCCCGAGAGCGACCGGTTCGCCCAGGCGAATGCGCGGACACGATGCGTCGTCGACAAGCAGGACGGCTTGCCATTGCATACCGCCATCGACATAACCGTTCACGGTACGGAACAACATCCGTCCATCGGCGCCACCTGGCAGGAGCGCGCGATACGCCGACCAGGGCATCGGACCCAGCCGCACCCGGAATCCGTGCTGGGTATTCCAGCCGCGTCGGCCAAGTATCGACGTCGCGCCGAGGGATGCCGGCCTGCCAGCTCCTGCGAATACACGATCGGCGGTCGCGAGCAGCGTCCAGCATCCGGACAAGGGCTCGATGGTCGCGTCGACGTGCAACCGGTCGCGCAACCGGCGTTCGAGGTCGTCGCCACTCCGCCGCTGATCGCAGCATTGCAGAGAGTCGGCGCGCGCGATATTCGACGGGTCGCCGGCAAGGGCCGCGACATACCCCGCGAACCGGTCCCGAGACGTCCTTCCGCGCCCCCGGGGATACGGCCGCACCTCGGACCACGCACGGTAGAGAAGCGACAGAAGACGATGGTGAAAGATATCCAGGAACGCCGCCATCGCGTCGTCATGGGCGATGCCGCGCAGGAGAATTTCCTCGCTGAGATGCAACGGCATCGGCCCGCTTGCGCCCGTGAGACCGAAGAAAGCAACTTCCAGTCGAGGTGCAGCGTGGGCCCGACGGCGGAATCCGCGTATGGCGCTCGCTTCGAATGCGACGGAGACAGCCTGCGCGAAACGCACGGGGTCGTCGTCGAGTCGACGTGACGTTCCAATGGGTGGGGCCGATGGGTACGCCGCTTCCAGCCAACGCAGTGCAGCGAAGAAATCGTAACGCCACGGCGTGCGTTCCAGCGCATCGAGAGCACGCGCCAGGGAGGGCTTTACAACAGGACGCATCGCCCTGCCCTCGCCGGCCAATCCATCACGCGGCCACGGCGAGTGGTTTCCAGAACCGTCTCCGTGAACGTATTCAATGCGGCATAGCGTGCGAAAAATGCTTCGAGTGCCGCTGCCGCGAGGCATGCGCCCACGCTTTCGCAGGCATCGTCATCCAGCGTCAGAACCAGTCGCAGCCCCCTGGCAAAACTGACTGGCCCGGGTCCGGGCGCCCGCCTGAACGCCGGTTCGGAACGCAGACCACGGATACCGGCGATCAGACGGCCAGCCGCTGCGTTCGCCCCATCGATCTGCGAACGCAGCAGATCGCGCAACGCGGCCGCTCCAGTTTCGGCATCGTCACACGCCAGTTGCAGATAGCTTCGCGATACATAGGCGAGCGCGTGCCACAACTGGCGGTCGGGCGGCGGCGGGGCCATCGCGCGCGATGGCCCCGCAAGGCACCGGACACTGCGAACCGGTTCGCCCGCATGGAGAACGAACGTCGCACCGCCACGGTGCGCCATCGCATAGGGCAACGCGCCGTTGGTACACCAGGCCACGATAGTCAGTTCACCTAAGCCTGCGGCCTCTGCCTGAACATCGGCGTCGACGATACTTATGAATGTGTCGCTGTGACGATACCCCCCCTGATCCATGTCGCCGCCTGCCTCCATGCGCGGCGAACGATGTATACGGTAATAACCGGTGGCGTTATCGGTGTCCGTTGTCGAATACGCGGGTAGCAGCGGATGCGTGCAGGAACTGCCGTTGCGCTGCATATGCACCGACTCGATACCGTACACATCGAAGTCGCGCGGTCGCGAACGATCGATCACCACGCGGATGTCGTCGATTCTTCCGTCGATCAGAATGCGCTCGGCACGCTTGCGAAACAGATTGAGAGCGGGTGTACAGAACAGCGCGAGACATTGATCGTCCAACGTTTGGAGCGACGCGCTCGCGTAACTGCCGACAGGTATATGAAGATCGAGCCTCTCCCCATGACAGGACCGCACCGCGGGTGCCAGACCGCTAAGACGGACGAATCGTCCACCTTGCGGGAAAGCAAGAAAATGTCTGAGCATCCGACATGCCATATTGCCCCGGTCGGCATAAACCTCGTCCATATCGGCGGGGGGCAATACGGAAAAAGTGTGAACCGGTTCGTCGACGACTGCCGCATAACAGACACCGGCAGGACGGATCAACGCTTCGTACAAAACGTTCGGCACCGCCCCGTTTCCGGGAATGAACAAGGGCAACTCATCGAGAGCCATATCCGAGAACCGATATCCGGCAGTACATCGCAACCGAAGTCGCAATACCGATCCATGCAGCAAATCGATATCGTCGATGGTCAGCGGCCAGAGCGTCACATCCTGAGTCGTCCGAAACTCGCAATCGCGAATCGCTTCCGCTGTCGCCCGCACCGGCGTGCCCTTGGGAACCCGGTAGCCTGCTGCAAGCGAGCGCTCGGTGGTATCGGGTTCGAAACGCAGCACCGCCATCGACGGCACCATCGCCAGTGCCGAGGGATCGATCAGCGACAACAGGTTTTCGGTGAACAGGGGAAATCCCGCATCCATCTGTCGCTGGATGCGGGCGGTGAGGAAAGCGAGTCCCTCAAGAAGCCGTTCCACACCCGCATCCGCTGTCTGCTCGTCTCCCAGGCCAAGCCGACTGGCCACGGCGGGATAGGCACGAGCGAATTCGACGCCACTATCGCGCAGAAAGCGAAGCTCCTCCTCGTAGTGACGAAGCAAACCGTCATCCATCCGTCGCGGCCCCGCGCACGACCGCAACGCTGACGGCACCGCTCTCGGTATCCCAGATGGAACGAGCACGGAACGGTATGGGTCCGGCGACGCATCGACAGCACCCATCGATAACGAATACCAGCCGTCCCGCCGCCGCATCCTCCGGCGTCAGGGGATAGACGCGCAGGCCGTCCCGCAGGATACGCGGCTCGAAGTCGTGGATCGCACGTCGTATGCGTCGCGCGATCGCCTCCAGACTGACGCTGGAAACAACCACGCCAGCCATGCTTCCCAATCCGTAGTTGAGCACCGAGCGAGTCACGCGCGGCAGATGCATGCCATCGACACCGGAGCCAAGCCCGGACGCATTGAAAAGTGCCGACAGATCGCGCTGCAATACGACTAGCTGGGATCGCCATCCGGCATATTTTCCGTCTCCGGCGACATCGCCCCTGAGCCGATCGAACAACAACTCGCCGCGACCGCAAAGGGTGCGCGCGAATACGCCCGGATCGTCATCGGGCGGCATCCGCCTGATATTCATCAGCCCTGGACACTATTGCGGAGATCCCACACCTTCGGCGTGCCGACGATTTCCTTTTCGCCATCGCTCTGGTTGGTCTGGATCGAAAACTTCATGAAACTGAGCTGGAACGATTCGACGGGCCTGCCCAGGCTTGCCGTGGAACTGAAATGACTAATCATCACTTCATGCATTTTCAACTCCATCACGACCCGCTGCTTATCCTTGATGCTGCCATCGAGAACGCGCAGCGTGGCTTCGCCCAGCGAATCGCCACATAGCGACTGCATGAAGATGTCCGCCGATGCTTTGTCCGCCGTCTTGCTGAGCAAAAGTTCCGACATCTGCCCCGAACCGATCGTGCGATTCGGGGTCCCTTTCACCATCATCAGCGCCCGGCCGCTCGACATTGAATAACTGTCGATGAGAATCCAGTCCTCATAGCCTTTGATGCTGGAAGATCCTTTGATTTCCTTACCGAACTTCAGAACGATGTTGTGCGTATCGGAACTCATGACATGGCCTTTCTGTAAAGAATTTCAGGTAAAACGGCCGCCTCACGACCGTATGGACGGAAGCCTGGACACGAGTCGAAGTGAAACGGTCAGACCTTCCAGTTGGTAGTGCGGTCGCAGGAAGAATTTCGCTCGATAGACGCCGGGGTTGCTTTCGTCTTCTTCGACATGGACATCCGCGCCCGCAAGCGGCTTGCGTGCTTTGTCCCGATCGGTCGCCGTGGCGGGATTGTGCTCGACGTAGCGGCCGATCCAGTTGTTCAGCCACGTTTCCATATCGGCGCGTTCCCTGAACGTGCCGATCTTGTCCCGCACGATGCATTTCAGGTAATGCGCGAAACGGCACGTCGCGAAGAGGTAAGGCAAGCGGGCAGCCAGATTCGCATTCGCCATCGCAACCGGGTCGTCGTATACCTGAGGACAATGCAACGATTGCGCACCGATGAACGCCGCGGATGCCGAATGCTTCCGATGGACCAGTGGCATGAAACCGTTCTTCGCAAGTTCGATCTCGCGCCGGTCGCTGATGGCGATTTCCGTAGGACACGTCATATCGATGCCGCCGTCGCCGGTAGGGAACGTATGCACGGGCAAACCGTCGACGGAGCCCCCCGATTCGATACCTCGTATCTGCGAACACCAGCCGTAAAGGCTGAAAGACCGATTGATATTCACCGCCATCGCATAGGCCGCGTTCGCCCAGGCGTAGTTGCGTGCATCGCCTTCGGTCTCCTCCTCGAAGTCGAAGTCCTCCACCGGCTGGGTACGTGCGCCATAAGGGATTCGCGCGAGAAAACGCGGCATCGTCAGCCCGACATAACGCGCATCGTCCGAGTTCCGGAAATCGCGCCATGCGGCATGTTCCGGCGTCTGGAACAGCTTGGCGATATCGCGCGGATTCGCCAGCTCCTGCCATGAATCCATCAGCATCACGGAGGGATCGGCCGCGGCGATCAGCGGAACATGCGCCGCGGCAGCTATGCGAGCCATCGAACGCAACAGCTCGATGTCCTGCGGCCCGTGGCCGAACGCCATATCGACAATCAACGCACCATAGGGCTCGCCGCCAAACTGACCGTACTCATGTTCGTAGATCTTCTTGAACAGCGGACTCTGGTCCCAGGCAACCCCGCTGTACTTTCTGAGTTCCCGTGCCAGCTCGGTCTTGCCGATGTCCAGAAAACGGATTTTCTGCCGCTCGCTGGTCTCCGTATTGGAAACGAGATAGTGCAGACCCCGCCATGCCGACTCCAGTGCCTGAAAATTCGGATGATGCAGGATACGGTTGACCTGAGCGGATAGTCTCCGGTCGATCGCGGCGATGAGACCCTGGATGGTGTCGACCGCATCGCCGTGCAACACCGGCGCCGCCGCAAGCGTCTGCTCGGCCAGCGTTCTCACCGCGAGCTCTATGGCCGCGAGCGCTTCCGCCGAACGGGGACGCAGTTCGCGATGCAGCATCGACGTAAAGGTCGCCGCGTCCAGAACGGTCATATCGTGGGACGTGTCCATTGTGTCGGTCATACGGGGCGTCGTTCCTTCGGATACATGGGATTCGGGAGCGGACGTCACGGCAGCAGTGACTTCATGAGTTCGGGACGCCCGAGCAACGTGGCGACGAGCTCTTCCGCCCCGGCTTTGCCGTCCATGTAAGTGAGCAGGTTCGCCAGTTGCTCCCGCGCTTCCAGGAGCCGCCGAAGCGGTTCCACGTGCCGGGCGATGGCACCGGGCGAAAAATCGTCCATGCAGTGAATATCGAACGAAACCGTCAGCTCGCCCTCGCCCGCCATTTCATCGGGTACCTGCAGATTCACCGAAGGATGGATGGAGCGCAGTCGCTCATCGAAGTTGTCCATATCGATGTCGAGGAATTTGCGTTCGGCCAGCGGCGTTGCGTCCCCGCGCGGCGCGCCGGCAAGATCGCCGATCACGCCGGTCACGAAGGGAAGCTCCACGATGGCTTCCGCACCATTCAGTTCGACGTCGTACTCGATCTGAACACGAGGCGGCCGGTTGCGGGCGATGAATTTCTGACTGCTTTCCGTACGGGACATAGCTGGGCTTCCGTGGTTCGATCGACGACCCGATCGTCAGGGGTTTTCCGCAACGCCAAGCGCGTGGCGAAATTCGGCGGAGTTACCAGGAGCGAGTTCCGCGACGATGCCGAGAAAATCCCTACTGGCCAGACGACGCGCGCGCTCGATCAACAGGGGAACCGGGCTGGATGGCTCGCATCGCTCGTAATACCCGGTAATGGCATCCATGGCCTGCTGGACATCCGCACGCGACGCGCACATCACGCCACGGTGCATCGACTTGTTCGCGACAGCCGAATCGCGAGTGTCGCGGGCAGCGGGATCGTCTTTTGCCGGGCCCGATGCGTCGGCCACGGAGGTGGTGCTATGGGAGACGGCACGCAGAAAATGGTGCAGTGGTTCGAGCAAGGCGCTGCCACCTGCCCGATGCTCCAGAACGTAGGCAGCGGCGACGACATCGTCGATCAGGCTGTCGATCAGCATGGCGAATGCGTGGAATTGTCCGGCATCGATCGATGCGCCCCACAGTTTGAGCGTGGCATGCATCTCCGGGGACGTACGTGCGGATAGCGCGTCTCTTAAATGCAACGGTGTGGACAGGGGATGTGCCGGTAGCCGCTGACGCCCCAGCGAAGCCAGTACATCGGTTGTCGCCAGGGCGGCAAGCGCGTTGAGGCGAGCGATGGGGTCGTCGCCGTCTTCTTCGTACAGACGTGGATGCATACCCGACCAGCGCTCGCTGAGCAGAAAAGCGACGATCCGAAGACCCGCCGCGAAGCCGCCGAGACCGTGCCGTTCGAGCCATGCCCGCGTCAGCCAGACCGCGACGCGCAGATCGTTGGAGCGTTCCAGCAGTTCCAGGCAGGACGTTTCGATCAGGAACCAGTCCACGGTGGGCGCGGCGAACACACGATCGCCGTACTGCACTTCGACACCGCCCTCGATGCGAATGGACAGACGTACGAAGTCGGCATCCGATTCGAGGTCGCATCCATCGTCGCGCGCTCTCATTCGCTCGATGAGCGATCTGGCATCCGGCACGCCGGGGAGCGCGTCCGGCAACTCCGTATCGAAGCTGTCTTCCATTCGAGTATTCCACTGAAAGTCGTCGCATGAAACGACGTTCGGAAGAATCTAACGGGACGGACGCAGGCGGGCTCTCAGACCAGTCTGAAAAATTCGAGGGAATTAAATCGAAGCAACCGCGCCCTGCAGGAAGGTCATAGCCTCGTCAGGCCTGCGGTTCGATGTGTTGCAGCAACAGCCGCACCGACTCCCTGCCCTGCCAGTCGTTGATCGACAGTTCGTAGGCTGCACGCATCCGCATGGGCGGCGGCGTGCCGCGATAGGCGTTGAACATCACGGCGTCGTGCACGAATCCCGAACGCGGATCGCGCAACTGCAAGCGCAAATGGCGCTGCCCCATCACTTTCCACGACGCGCAGTCGAAGCTGTTCTCGAATACCGGTTGCGGAAAGCCCTGACCCCAGGGCCCCGCCTGCCTCAGCTGGCGGGCCAGGTCCAGCGTATGGTCGTCGACGCCCAGCTCGCCATCCGTATAGACGATGGCCTGAAGCCGCTCGTCGTCGAGTTGCGCGCGGGCGAGCGTATCGAACGCCTGCGCGAACGTGTCGAAATCCGCCATGCGCAGACTCAACCCAGCAGCCATTGCGTGGCCGCCGAAGCGCAGGATAAGCCCGGGATGACGCGCGTCGATCTCGGCCAGCGCATCGCGGATATGGAAGCCGGGGATCGATCGTGCGGACCCGCGCAGTTCGTCGGTGTCGTCACCCGCAGGGGCGAAAGCAAGCACCGGACGATGCAGTTTTTCCTTCAGCTTCGATGCCACCAGACCCACGATACCGGCATGCCAGCCCGGATCGAACAGGGCAACGCCTACCGCGTCGATGTGCGCGGCGCGGGCGACCATCGTCTCGGCCTCGTCCACCATGCCGGCCTGCAATTCGCGACGTTCCTGATTGATCGCGGACAGTTGCTCGCCGTAACGACGGGCTATCGCCGCGTCGTCCGTCAACAGGCAGGCGACGCCAATTGACATGTCTTCGAGCCTTCCCGCGGCATTCAACCGGGGACCGACGGCGAAAGCGAGATCCGTCGCGCCGATCGTGGACAACGAGCGTCCGCTGGACTCGATCAGCGCGACGATGCCGGCGCATGCGCGCCCTGCGCGCATGCGTTTGAGGCCCGCATCGACCAGCACACGATTGTTGAAATCCAACGTGACCAGATCGGCTACCGTACCCAGAGCTACCAAATCCAGCAGCGATTGCAGATCGGGTTCGCTTTCGCCGAACGTGCCCGCGTCGCGCAAGGCCGCACGCAACGCCAGCAGCAGATAGAACATGACGCCGACGCCCGCAAGCGCCTTGCTCGGAAAACCGTCGCCGGCGAGATTAGGGTTCACGATCGCATCGGCATCGGGCAACGTATCGCCCGGAAGATGATGATCCGTAATCACGACGGCAATACCGCGCGCCTTTGCCGCGGCAACGCCGGCGACGCTGGCAATCCCGTTATCGACGGTCACGATGACGTCGGGCGTGGGGTCCAGCGAAGCGACCAACGCTACGCTCAGGCCGTATCCGTGCACGAAACGATTGGGTACGACATGCGCCACATGGCGTGCGCCCAGCATACGCAGGCCGCGCACGGCGACGGCCGTGCCGGTCGCACCGTCGCAGTCGTAATCGCCGGCGATAACGATGTGGCGGTCGGTGCGGATCGCTTCGATGAGCAGCGATACCGCTTTGTCCATACCGCCCAGCAGCGACGGCGCGAGCAGACGCGCAAGGCGGTGCTCGGCACCGTCGGGAGTCACGACGCCGCGCGCGGCATATACGCGCTGGATCACCGGATGCACATAGAGCGGCCAGTCGCGGGGCTCGGCTGCCAGCGGACGCCGGCGCCACTGTTTCGCGGTCACGCCTTCGGCGCCCTGCGCCAGAAGCGCAGGCGATGCGCGGCGCGCAGGATGTAGCGCTCGCCGCTGGCGAACGACAGACGTACTTCGCTACCGCCAGCCTGAAGGCGCGCGGCGATCACCGGCCACCAGTCGCGTTCGAAGGACGATAGCTGGGTGTCCTGAAGATCGAGCAGCGTAAAAGCGGCATCGTCCGTTGCAGCCGACCGGGGATCGCGCCCGACAACATCGACGCCCGCACGAGCCGCAAGCGCCCAGACGAGAAGATCGTCGCTGACGACGCGACCGAGTCCGCTTTCCACCCAACCGGGCAATGTCCCGCCACCCCATAGCCACACACTGTTGACCGGCGCGACGCCTTGCGCGCGTCGCGCCGCGTTCCACGGCTCGTTGTGCAGAATCACCTGGGCTTCGTTGATCAGGGCGCGCCAGCGACGACCTTCGGTGCCTTGCGGCAACTGTTCGAAGAGATCCGCGCCGAGCGCTTCTTCCGGTTCGGGAAAATGCGGCAGGTCGACGTAGCTTGGCACTTTCAGCTGCCAGTGTTCCGCGTCGCCGACACGCAGCTCCATCCCTTCCGCACTGAACGTTTCGGCAAGGGCGGCAACCAGCGTCGCGGCGTCGTCCGGGCGCAATCCGAGATTGCCGCAGGCAAGCAGGCGCGCACCGTTGAGTTCGGGTTGCACCCACGCGGGGTCCGCGCATAGCCAGAGTGCGTCGCCCGCGTCGCCCGCCACCAGTTGCCGGATCAGGGCGGCGACGGGTAGCGGGCCATCCGGCCAGCTGAAATGCTCGCGCAATGCCGCGACGTAGCCGGGCTCGGCGTCGCGCAGGCGGGTGCCGCGAGCCAGCCATTCGCGCAAGTCCGTCGCCGACGCGTAACGATCGCGCGGCGGCAGCAGGACGTGCAACGCACTCACGGCGTCATGCCTCGATCTGCTCGAGGAGACCCATCCACTCGGTTTCCAGCGTTTCCTTTTCCCGACGCAAGTCGCCCTGCCGCTGTCCGAGTTTCATCAGTTCGCCGGTCGGTCCGTCATAGACGGCCGGGTCGGCGAGCTTGGCCTGAATGGTATTCAGTTCCTTGTCGAGCGTTTCGACGAGCGCTTCGATTTTCTTTATGCGCGCACGCAGCGGCTTCTCTTTCTCGCGCTGCCCCGCACTGGCCTTGCGCCGATCGCGATACGACGCACCGGGCGGCGTGGACGACGTGGCCGCCGTCGTGCGCGTGGTGGCGCGACTGCGCAGCCATTTCGCGTAGTCGTCCAGATCGCCGTCGAACGGCTCGACCGTACCGTCGGCCACGCGCCAGAATTCGTCGCAGACCATGCCCAGCAAGTGACGATCGTGCGAGACCAGCACGAGCGCACCGTCGAATTCGGCCAGCGCATCGGCCAGCGCTTCGCGCATGTCGAGATCGAGATGGTTGGTCGGTTCGTCGAGCAGCAACAGGTTCGGCTTGTCCCACGCGATGAGTGCCAGCGCCAGTCGGGCACGTTCGCCGCCGGAGAAATCGTCCACCGGCTCGAAGGCACGGTCGGCCGGGAAATTCCAGGTACCGAGGAAGTCGCGCAGCGCCTGGGCACCGACGCCAGGGGCCTTTTCCTGCAGGTGATCGAAAGGACTCGCGCCTTCGCGCAGGCTTTCGACGGTGTGCTGGGCAAAGTAGCCGATCCGCAGATCGCGATGGATGGCGCGCTCGCCCGACAGCGGGTCGAGGTCGCCGACCAGCGACTTCACCAGCGTCGACTTACCCGCGCCATTCGGACCGAGCAGACCGATGCGGTCGCCCGCTTCCAGTCCGAAACCGACATCCCGCAGCACGAGGTGATCGCCGTAACCGGCATCGACATGATCGAGGCGAAGCATCGAGGTCGGCAGCTTTTCGGGCTTGGCGAACGAGAAGCTGAAACCGCGTTCCGCACGCACGGCTTCGGTGCCGGCGAGTTTTTCGAGCCGCTTCACGCGCGACTGCGCCTGCTTTGCCTTGCTGGCTTTCGCCTTGAAGCGATCGATGAACGATTGCAGGTGGGCACGTTCGGCCTGTTCGCGCTCGTGCGCGACCTGCTGCTGGCGCAGATGTTCGGCGCGCTGGCGCTCGAATGCGGTGTAGTCGCCGGTGTACAGCTTCGCCGTGCCGTCGTGCAGGTGCAGCGTGTGCGAAATCACGCCATCCATGAATTCGCGGTCATGCGAAATAACCAGCAGCGTCCCCGGATAGCGGCGCAGCCATTCCTCCAGCCAGAGCACGGCATCGAGATCGAGATGGTTCGTCGGCTCGTCGAGCAGCAGCAGGTCGGACGGCGCCATCAGCGCGCGCGCCAGATTCAGGCGCACGCGCCAGCCGCCCGAGAACGAGGCGACCGGCCGTTCGTGGGTCTCGGCGGGGAAGCCCAGACCGTGCAGCAGACGGCCGGCGCGGGCGCGGGCGTCGTAACCGTTGAGCTCTTCTATGCGGATATGGGCCGCGGCCACGGCTTCGTGATCGCCGGCCGCTTCGGCTGCCGCTTCCGCGCGCAGCACCGTCGCCACTTCGACGTCGCCGCCCAGGACATACTCGATCGCCGGGTCCGGCAGCGCGGGCGTTTCCTGATCGACGGCGGCCAGGCGGATACGCGACGGCATGTCCAGATCGCCAAGCTCCGGCTCGAGTTCGCCCTTCAGCGCGGCGAAAAGGCTCGACTTGCCGCAACCGTTACGGCCGACGACGCCGAGGCTCCACCCGCTCTGCAGGGTGACGTCGACGTTGGAAAGCAGCGTGCGGCTGCCACGCCGCAAGGCGAATTGGCGGAAGGAGATCATCAGGGGTCGGAATGGGCGAGAACAACGCCCATGATACCCGGCGTGTTGCGGGGATGGGGGATGGGTAGTGGGGGCGTGTTTCCGACGATCGCCTGAGGGGACTAGTTCCGCCCGGCGGATGCAACGTCCGCGTGGCGTTTGTCGCTCCCTCTGGCGTTTGCCGGAAACACGCCCCCCACTACCCATCCCCCACCGCCAAAAACGCGACAGACCCCACAACACCGAGAGTTGCAACCCGGCGCCCATGGCTAACACACGCCGCATCTGATACAACGCTGCGGCAGCGCTGCGTGGGGAGCGCGGAGAGCGGACATGTTGAAGTTCAAGCCTTTTGTTTCGACGATCGCCGTCGCTGCGGCTCTGGCCAGCGCGGCCGCGTTCCAGACCGCGCATGCGGATAGCCTGCTGATGAAGCGTGTCCAGCAGGAACAGGGCATGGACCTTCCGAAGAAAGGTATGAGCATGGCCGACGTCGAACGCCGTTACGGCGCGCCGGTCAGCAAGCTCGACCCGCGCGGCGGCGGCAGCAAGCAGCAGCCGGTCATCAATCGCTGGGAATATCCCGGCTATATCGTGTATTTCGAGCGTAGCCACGTGGTTCACACGGTGCTGAATACGCCGGCAGGGAACAATACGAATCCCGGCAGCGCTCACTAAAAGCTCCGGCGACCATCTCCTCCACAAGACTCCTAACGGAGCGGATTCGGGATTGCCCCCTGACGGAGACGGCTCGGTGGGAGCGCGCTTGCGCGCGAAAAGCCTACGGAGCGGTGTAGCCGTGCCTTTCCTGGGGCGGGCCCGCGCAGCGGGCGGCGAAAGGTCACGTCTCGGTATAACAAAGCGCTCTTAAAAACGTTTCGATGCAGCGAGAGGCGACCCTCTGCCGCCGCTGCGCGGCTCGTCCTAGACAGTATTCGGCTACACCGCTCCGTAGGCTTTTCGCGCGCAAGCGCGCTCCCACCGAGCCGTCTCCGTCAGGGGAGCTTGAGAGCAATCCCGAATCCGCTCCGTTAGCGAGCCTGAAGTCTGAGCTGCCCCCCTCGTTTCGGCAAACCAACACCGCCCACCCCAAGGCTTTACAATGCCCGGCCCCGGGCATTGCCGCGTGCCGTGCCGTCCCCATATCACGACGAATGACATCGCCCATGAGCCAAGACACCTTTCGATTGCCCGCGGAATGGGAACGCCAGTCCGCCGTGCTGATCGCGTGGCCGCACGCGGATACCGACTGGGCCGAGCGCCTTGCCGAGGTCGAAACGACCTACGTGGCGCTGGCGGCGGCGGTGACGCGTTTCGAGGACCTGATTGTCGTCGTGGCGGATGAGACGCTCCGCGCGCATGCCGAAACCGCGGTGCGGGCGGCGGGCGCCGATCTGTCGCGCGTCCGCTTCGTGCGGCTTCCTTACGACGATACCTGGCTGCGCGATTCGGGCCCCATCACGCTGGTCGACAACGACGGCAAGGTGCGGCTCAACGATTTCCGTTTCACCGGCTGGGGCGGCAAGTTCGGCGCCGAGCAGGACGATGCGCTGATCGCCGGCCTCGTCGATGCCGGCGTCTTCGGTAACGCAGGCCATAAGCGCATCGACTGGGCGCTGGAAGGCGGCGGTATCGAGAGCGACGGCGAAGGCACCGTGCTGACCACCTGGCGCTGCCTGGTCCAGCGTCACCCGGACGAATCGCGCGAGTCGATGACCGGCACGCTCGTCGATGGCCTGCGTGCACGCCGCGTGCTGTGGCTGGATTACGGCTACCTCGAAGGCGACGACACCGACGCGCATATCGATACCCTGGCGCGCTTCGCACCCGGCAACGGCATTGTTTTCCAGGCATGCGACGACGCCTCCGATCCGCATCGCGACGAACTGACGCGCATGGCCGGAGAACTGGCCGCGCTACGCACCGTCGATGGCAAGCCATATACGCTGTACCCGCTGCCCTGGGCCCAGCCGATCGTCGACGAAGGTCGCCGTCTGGCCGCTTCCTACGCCAATTATCTGATCGTCAACGGCGCGGTACTGGTGCCTGCCTATGGCGATGCGGTCGACGACGAGGCCGCCCGCATCATCGGCACGGCGCATCCGGGCCGCGACATCGTACAGATACCCTGCCGCCCGCTGATCTGGCAGAACGGCAGCCTGCACTGCATCACCATGCAGTTGCCCGCCGCCCTTTCCCCGACCGCGTAAGTCGCGCGACGTTTGGAGACCAAGAGAATGACCCGCAAGACACTGAAGGTCGCACTGCTGCAGGAAACCGATCGCGGCAACCGGGACGCCAACCTGGACGCCATCGAAGCCGGCCTGCGCGACGCCGCGAAAGCCGGCGTGGAACTGGTGCTGCTTCAGGAGCTGCACAACGGCCCGTATTTCTGCCAGCGCGAAACCGTCGATACGTTCGATCTGGCCGAAACCATTCCCGGCCCCAGCACCGAACGTCTGGGTAAACTGGCCGAAGAACTGAAGCTCGTCGTCGTCGCATCGCTGTTCGAGAAGCGCGCCACGGGCCTGTATCACAACACCGCGGTGGTCTTCGATCGTTCGCGCGAGATTGCGGGCCGCTATCGCAAGATGCACATTCCCGACGATCCGGCGTTCTACGAGAAGTTCTATTTCACCCCCGGCGACCTGGGCTTCGACCCGATCCAGACCTCCGTCGGCAAGCTCGGCGTGCTGGTGTGCTGGGACCAGTGGTATCCGGAAGCCGCGCGGCTGATGGCGCTGGCCGGCGCCGATCTGCTGTTCTATCCCACCGCCATCGGTTGGGACCCGACCGACGACGACGCGGAAAAAGCACGTCAGCGCGAAGCATGGATTACCGTGCAGCGCGGTCACGCGGTCGCCAATGGCCTGCCACTGCTGGCGTGCAATCGCACGGGTTTCGAAGCCGATCCCTCCGGCGTGGGCAACGGCATCCAGTTCTGGGGCTCCAGCTTCGTGGCCGGACCGCAGGGCGAGTTCATCGCACAGGCGGAAACCGAGGGCCGCGCGCTACTCATTGCCGACGTGGACATGGAGCGCAGCGAGCACGTACGGCGCATCTGGCCGTTCCTGCGCGATCGCCGCATCGATGCATATGGCGACCTCGTCAAACGTTTCCGCGACTGACACCTACATATAAACAGGACGACCCGCGCGCATGAATGCCCACGAGACCGACGTAGCCCTGCCCCCTGCCCTGGAAGGCCAACCCATCGAACGCATGACGCGTGACGGCATCGAGTACGTGGTGCTCGGCACGGCCCACGTATCGCGCGCCAGCGTCGAAGCCGTCCGGGCATTGCTCGAACGCGAGCACTTCGACGCAGTCGCCGTGGAACTTTGCGCCAGCCGCGCCCACGGCATCCGCGATCCCGAAGCGTTCAAGCAAATGGATCTGTTCGAGGTCATTCGCCAGGGCAAGGCCGGCATGGTTGCCGCCAGTCTGGTGCTGTCGTCGTTCCAGAAGCGCCTCGCTGCCCAGTACGGCATCGAGCCGGGTGCCGAAATGAAAGCGGCGATGGATGGCGCGGACCAACGAGGCACACCCATCTGGCTCGTCGATCGCGAGGTAGGTACCACCCTCAAGCGCGCCTGGCGCAGCGTCGGTTTCTTCCAGCGTTTCGGCCTGCTGGCCGGCATGCTGGGCAGCGTATTCGAACGTGAGGACATCGCCGAAGCGGATATCGAAAAGCTGAAACAGAGCGATCTGCTCGAAAGCGCTTTCAGCGAATTCGCCACCGGGTCCGCACCGCTTTACCGCGCCCTGATCGCCGAGCGCGACGAATACATGGCCGCGCGACTGCGCGAGCATGCCGCACGGATGGATGTGGGCGAAGGCAAGCGCGTACTCGTGGTGATCGGCGCCGGCCACCTGAAGGGCATGACCGAGCAGTTGCGCACGCAGCAGGCCGATCCGGCATCCACCGCCGACGTCCTCGCGCAGACGCCGCCCGCGTCGCCCTGGCCGAAATGGATCGCATTCGTGCTGGTTCTCGCCATCTTCGTCGCCATCGGCTTCGCCTTCCATCGCGACGCGAGCCTGGGCGCCGACGCGCTGAAGAACTGGGTGCTGTTCACCGGCGGCCTCGCCGCGCTCGGCGCGCTCGCCGCGGGCGGACACCCCCTGAGCATCGTCGCCGCCTTTATCGCGGCACCGTTGAAGCCGTTCCGCCCGGGCATCCCCGCGGGCGGTATCAGCGCCATGGCCGAGGCGTGGGTGCGAAAACCGCGCGTGATGGACTTCGAAAACCTGCGCGACCAAATCACCCACTGGAGCGGCTGGTGGAAAAACCGCGTGGCGCGGACGCTGCTCAACTTCTTCCTGGTCAGCATCGGAACCATCGCCGGCGAGTACATTGCCGGCATCCATATCCTGCGGAGTCTCCTTTGAGTTGTCGCTGGTCGCCCGCGACCTCTATACTTCGCGGGTTTTTAACCCGGTCGCGACCGGAACCGCAGGGATCACCAATGAAGCGATTGCAACTGCTTGGCCTGGCCACCGTCGCCCTGTGCGTCGCGGCTGGCGCCCATGCCGAAGGCGACAAAGCCCACGGCCGTGAGCTGGTCTATACGTGCGCCGGCTGCCATGGCGTCGACGGCTACCAGAACGTCTACCCGTCGTACAACGTGCCGCACATCGCGGGTCAGAACGAGCAGTACATCATCAATGCCCTGCACGAATACAAGACCGGGGAGCGCAAGCACCCGACCATGGGTGCACAGGCCCAGAGCATGTCCGATAAGGAAATCGAAGACATCGCCGCCTATCTTTCCAGTCTCGCCAAGTAAGTCGCCGAGGATTACGCATGAAACGTGCGATCACGTTGTTCACGTTCGGCGCCTTCCTGGCGCTGTCCACTTCTCAGGTTTTCGCTGCCGGCGACGTCGAGCGCGGCAAAACGAAGGTCGCTACCTGCGTGGCGTGCCACGGTCAGGACGGTAACGCGATCGACCCGCAGTACCCGCGCCTTGCCGGTCAGTACGCCAGCTACCTGTCCCGTGCGCTGCACGAATACAGGGATGGCGGCCGCGACAACGCCATCATGAAGGGCTTCGCCGCCGCACTGTCCGACCAGGACATCGATGACGTGTCCGCCTACTTCTCGAGCCTGCCGACCAAACTGGACGGGCTGGAGCATCATATTCAGGGCAATTGAGTCATCGTGCCGTTGAATGAAAAAGCCCGCGCAAGCGGGCTTTTTCATATCCGACGCCGAGTGGTGCCGTAATGCTCCCCGCTGTTGCAGGAGCGCTCAAGAGCGCTCCTGCATGGATATCGCGTGCATGTGCCTGCACTTACCGGACTGCCGAGACGCCTTCGGCCTTCTCGTAGAACGGCGTCTTGCCGGTCTTGTGATCCGTGGCGTCCCGCACCTCGGTGATCTCCGGAATGCGTTCGCGCAGCGTCTTCTCGACACCCTGTTTCAGCGTGACGTCGACCATGCCGCAGCCGTGACAACCGCCGCCGAACTGCAGGAGCACGACGCCATTCGCATCGACTTCCAGCAGCGAGATACGGCCGCCATGCGACGCGACGCGCGGCGCGATCTCGGCTTCCAGCACATAACGCACGCGCTCGACGAGGCTGGCGCCCTCGCCGGGCTCCTCGCCCTTGATGCGCGGAGCGCGAATATTGAGCTGACCGCCCGTGGCATGGGTTTCGTAGTCGATGCCGGCCGGATCGAGCCAGCGCACGCTGTCACCGTCGACATAAAGATTGAAACCGTTGCATTCGACGGTCCATTCGTCGCCGGTCAGTTCGCCCGGCTCGCAGAACTCCAGTTCGCATTGCGCGGCAGGCGTGCCGGCCGACACGACGCGCAGGCGGATACCCAGTCCATCGCTGCCCTGCTGCGATAGCAGACGCAGGAAATGGGCTTGTGCCCGTTCGGAAATATCGATCATGGTTACTCCAGAACAACGCTCCGGCACGTGACCGGAGAAACAGCACCAGTTTAGTACGGATTCAATCTGGATGCGCCGCTTTGACATTTCAACGGCAACCTTCGACGCTTCGCATCCCCTTCGATGCCACGGACCGACCATGAGCGCCCACGACCTCGCTTCCCAGCACTGCCAGCCGCGCAAGGGCGCCGAACACGCGCTGGACCGCGCCCGTATCGACGAACTGCTGGCCAGCCTTCCCGGCTGGACCGTCACGCCGGATGGCAAGGCAATCGTGAAGGATTTCCGTTTCGACGATTTCCATCGCACGCTCGGTTTCATCAACGCCGTGGGCTTCATGGCCAATCGCGAAGACCATCATCCCGACATCGAAGCGGGCTACGGCCATTGCCACCTGCTGTGGTCCACCCACGATGTCGGCGGCCTGTCGCTGAACGATTTCATCTGCGCCGCCCGCGTCGAGGCCCTGCTCGCCCGCTGACATGCGCATCGGCCGCGCGACCGCGCTGATCGTCGCCTTGCTGCTCGCGGCGGGCACCCTCGCCTGCCTGCCCCGGCTGGCGGCGTGGATCGTCGGTCGCGACGTGGTCGCCCAGAGCGAACGCGAGCGATCCGCGTACGAGCACGGCCAATCTCCCTGGGCGTGGACCTTCCGATCCGCGGACGACCTCGTCGCCGGTCGCGTATTCGGGCATGCGAGCATCGCTGGATTGACGGACGGACTCACCCTCACGGACGGGGACGGCTCGCCGGTCGAGCTGGGCCTGCCCCTGATCCGTGCTATCGACCTGACGCAACTCCCCCGGCTTCGCCTCGACATGTCGGCACCGCCCGGCACGTCGCTAAGGCTCGCCGTACGCGAGCGACTGGATAGCCCGGTGGTCACGACCGACGCCGCGACCTTCGGCCCGGCGCCGGCGCCGGCGCCATTCGTCGTACCGCTCTCCGGACTATCGTGGAAAGACGAGCATGGCCGCGACACCGCCACGCCAGCACGAGCCGCCATGTTCCGGCTGGTGCTGCCCATGGCGCCCGGGGCCACGATTACCCTGCGAGCCGCCGCTTTCCAGCCCGGCTCGCCTCCCGCCCCCGAACTGACCCGCAGCATCGCGCTGCCGCCGGCAAGCGATGCCGAAACGTTGCTGCGCTGGCGCGACACGCTATGGGAAGGACAACCGACGACGATGTTCGGCCCGGCGACGACTCGCGTGCCGGCTACAGCGGTAAACGCCGGCTATCGGGACTGGATCGCGCTGGCTTTGTACCTCGCCGGACTCCTCTGGCTTTCATGGCGACCACCGGCGTCCAGGACCGGCAAAACGCTCGAAGCCGTCGCCGGCATGCTCGGCCCCCTGTGGCTGATCGCGGGCATGCGGCTCGATGCCCATCCGTCGGTGCCTGCTGTCGCCTGCTTTGCGGCGGGAATCGTGTTCGCGGGCGCTCTGGCCACCCGGCGACGGCTTCCCCCATGGACATGGCTAGGTTCGCCGACCGCCCTGACCCTTCCCTTATTGGCCATACCCGCCGCCACCTTGCTGGTGGCACTGCTCGGACACACTCCCGTGTGGCCGCCGGCGGGACGCATGCTCCTTTATGTCGGATGGGCCCTGCTCCAGCAGTGGCTGATGCTTGCCGTGACCGCCGCCCTGCTGGATCGCCTGCTGCCACGCCCACTGACCCTGCTGGTCACGGCGCTGGCATTCGCGCTGCTGCACACGCCGAACGGCTCGCTGATGCAGCTGTGTTTTATCGCCGAACTCGGCTGGGCCTGGTGCTTCCTGAGATATCGCGCACTGCTGCCTGTCGCCCTGGCCCACGCGGCCAGCGCCGTGCTGTTGCAGGCCGGCCTAGCGGGTGGCGTGCTGCGCTCACTGGAAGTGAGCGCACGATTCCTCAATTAAAGCTTGTCGAGGAACGCCTTCAGTTCGTCGGGCAACGGCGAGGAAAAGTCGTACGACCGGCCATCCAGCTCGAAGCTCATCCGCGACGCGTGCAGGAACATGCGCTTCAGCCCCTTGGCGCGGAATTTCTTGTTGGCTTCTTCGTCGCCATATTTCGGATCGCCGGCAAGGGGGTGGCCGATCGACTGGGCGTGCACACGGATCTGGTGGGTACGGCCGGTACCGAGGATCGCCTCCATCAGGCGGGCGCCCGAGTACTGCTCCAGCTCCCGGAAGAAGGTCAGCGACGGCTTGCCCGCGTCGTCCACCCGCACGATCCGTTCGCCGCCGTGGAGGACGGACTTGAGCAGAGGCTGGTTCACGTCGAATTTGGCCTTGCGCGGGTGGCCGACCATCAGGCACATGTACTGCTTGGTCACCTCGTTCGCACGAATCAACGCCTGGAGCCCGGTCAGGCCGGCGCGCGTCCGGGCGAACACGAGTACCCCGCTGGTATCGCGATCGAGGCGATGGACCAGCTCCAGGTGTTCGTTCGGGCGCGCGGCGCGCAGGAGCTCGATCGCGCCATGGCTCACGCCGCTACCGCCGTGGGCGGCAATGCCGACCGGCTTGTCGATCACGAGGAAGTGCTTGTCCTCGAAGATGATCGAGTCGGTCACCGCACGGACCATGCCCGAGGGGGCCGCTCCGGTGGATTCCTTTTCGGCAATTCGTACGGGTGGAATTCGCAGGATGTCGCCCAGCGCCAGCCGCGTGTCGGGCTTGGCCCGTTTGCCGTTGATACGTACCTGGCCGGTCCGGAGAATCCGGTAAATCAGGCTGCGGGGAACACCCTTCAGCAACGTGACCAGGGCATTGTCCACCCTCTGCCCGTCGCGCTCGGGACCGATTTCCAGCTGCCGCACACCTTGGGCGCCGTCGAGGGAAGTTGCCGTCTGCATTGATAAAACTCGAAATTGATAGGATACTCGGCGAGCGCCAAGCCTCGCCTGCGGAGTACATCCCTCGTGGGGCGCCCGTCCGTCGCGTCGGCGAGGATTGCGCCGTACCCGCCCTGAAGGCGGCCGGTCGCAGCTCCCTTTCATCGTAACGGTTCGGGTCGCTGTTGTCCGGTTCTTCCACAGGGATGCGGGCCCGGTTGCGAAGCGCAATGCCAAGAATCACGCCGGGACCAGGCATCGGTCCCGGGACCTTATGCCGCTTCACGCTTCACCGCTGCGGCGCGATCCCCGGCAGGCCGCCATAAGGCGCCACCGCGGCGCGCGGCCGCGCGGCAAGGCCGAGGAATTACAATGAAACGCATGTTGATCAACGCGACTCAGCGCGAAGAGTTGCGCGTGGCCATCGTCGATGGCCAGAATCTTTACGATCTCGATATCGAAATACCGTCCCGCGAACAGAAAAAGGCCAATATTTACAAAGGCCGCATCACCCGCGTCGAGCCCTCGCTCGAAGCCTGCTTCGTCGATTACGGCGCCGAGCGCCACGGTTTCCTGCCGCTCAAGGAAATCTCCCGCGACTACTTCCTCGAAGGAAGCAAGGGCAACAACATCCGCGACCTCCTCAAGGAAGGTCAGGAAATCATCGTTCAGGTCGAGAAGGAAGAACGGGGCAACAAGGGCGCCGCCCTGACCACGTTCATCAGCCTCGCCGGCCGTTACATGGTACTGATGCCCAACAATCCCCGTGCCGGCGGCGTTTCGCGCCGCATCGAAGGCGAGGATCGTCAGGCACTCAAGGAGGCCATGGAGCACCTGAACGTCCCCGACGAAATGGGTCTGATCGTGCGTACCGCCGGCATGGGCCGCGACGCCGAGGAACTCCAGTGGGATCTCGATTACCTGCTACAGCTGTGGAAGTCGGTGTCGTCCGCCGCCAGCTCGCAGAAAGCACCGTTCCTGATTTATCAGGAATCGAAGCTGTTCATCCGCGCCCTGCGCGACTACCTGCGTAACGATATCGGCGAAATCCTGGTGGACGAGGAGTCGCTGTTCAACGACGCACGCGATTTCGTGCAGCAGGTCATGCCCAACAACCTGCGTAAGCTCAAGCTGTACCAGGACCCGACCCCGCTCTTCTCGCGCTATCAGATCGAAACGCAGATCGAGAGCATCTTCGAACGCAGCGTGCGCCTGCCGTCGGGCGGCTCGATCGTCATCGACCAGACCGAAGCCCTGACCGCTATCGACATCAACTCGTCGAAAGCCACCAAGGGCAGCGACATCGAAGAAACGGCGTTCAACACCAACTGCGAGGCGGCGGTCGAAATCGCCCGTCAGCTGCGCATCCGCGATGCCGGTGGCCTGATCGTCATCGACTTCATCGACATGGATAGCCCGCGCCATCAGCGCGAGGTGGAAGAGAAGCTCAAGGAAGCCCTAAAGGCGGACCGCGCCCGCGTCCAGATCGGTCGCATTTCGCGCTTCGGCCTGCTCGAGATGTCGCGTCAGCGCCTGCGCCCGAGCTTGGGCGAAGCCACGCAGATCGTATGTCCGCGCTGCGAGGGCCATGGCCATATCCGCAGCGTCGAGTCGCTGGCCTTGTCGACCCTGCGCCTCATCGAAGAACACGCGATGAAGGAAAACACCGGGCAGGTCCTGGTGCAGGCGCCGCCCACTGTCGCCAACTTCCTGCTCAACGAGAAGCGCGCCAGCGTCGTCGAAATCGAACTGCGTCACAGCGTGCATGTCGTCGTGGTCGCGGACGACAAGCTGGATACGCCGCACCTCGAAATCACCCGCATTCGCGAAGCGGACATGGGCGAGCACAGCAAGCCGAGTTATGAGCGCGTCACTCCCGTGACAGCCACCGCCCTTCCGAAGATGGGCCAGGCGCTGGGCAGCGGCGAGCAGCCGCTGGTCACCGGCGTGGTGCCGTCCACGCCCGCGCCCGTTCGCGAAGAAGCCGACGAATCCGCCGCGGCGCCGGCTGTCGCCGCACGCTCCGCGAAAGCGCCGGCACAGGGTGGCGGCCTACTGGCCCGCATCGCGAGCTGGTTCCGCAGTGCCGCCGCCGCGCAGCCTGCCGAAGAAAATTCGCCGAAGCGCAAGGACGGACAGCAGGGTCAGCGCGGTCCGAGGCGCGAGGAGCGCGGCAACGCACAGGGATCCGGTCGCCAGAACGCGCAGCAGCGTCAGTCGCAGCGCGGCGGCAAGGATCAAGCCCCGCGTGGCCAGGGCCAGTCCCCGAAATCGAAGCAGCCGCGTGGAGAGCGTAGCGAGCGCGGCGAACGTGGCGAGCGTCCGGAACGCCAGGAACGCGACAATCAACCACGCAACGCGCAGGCGCAGGCCGGCGGTCGCCAGGCCGGTCGTCCCGAGCAGGCGCAGGCTGGCGAGCCGCGCAAGCAGCAGCCCAAGGGCGAGCGTCCCGCACAGCAGCGTCAGCCCGGTGAAAAAGCGCCGGCCGCCGCTACCGACGCGGCTATCGAGAAAGATAAGATCGCGGCATTGACCGCGGCAGACGATGCACCGGCGACCGACGAAGTGCGGGGCGCTGTTGCAGCCGACGCGCCGACGCAGGCCGACGCCACGAAGGACGCCGAGGGCGGTCAGCGCCGTCGTCGTGGCCGTCGTGGCGGCCGTCGCCGCCGTCGCCAGGACGAGCCGGGGCAGTTGAACGCAAACGATCAGGCGGACGGTAACGATTTCGACGACGAGGACGGCGACGACAACGACGCCCCCGCGGCCGCACCGCGCACCACCGAACGTCCCAGCACCAGCGTACCGCCTGTGCTCGACACCGCCGAGGCTTCGAGGAATGCATTTGCTGTCGAGACTCCGGTCGCCGACACCACGACGCCTGCCTTCCGCCATGACGCGGAAACGAAGCCCGCCGCGCCCATTCCCGCACTGAGCCTGCCCGCACTGCCACCGCTGCCGCCGATCCCTGGCGCTGCGACGAAGCCCGCGCAGACGACGCTCGATAAGCCGGCTGTTGCCGCACCTGTCGCTGCCGTTGTGACCACGACCACGCCTGCCGATTCGGCGGACGCTCGCACGACCGAACGCGATCAGACCGAATCCACCGCACCGCTCGCCGAACCGGCGAAGCCGGTCACCGTGGCGACGCATGTCGCGCCGGTAACGACTCCGACGGCACACGTCGCACCCACGGCCGTGACACCCTCTGTCCCGGCAACCGAGGCGCCGTCGGCGACAATCGCTCCATCCGAAGCCAAGGCCCCGGTTGTCGCGTCGACTTCGACTGAAGAAGGCAAGGCTCCGGCCGCTTCGGTTCCGGAACCGGCTATCCCGGCTGCAGCGACGACTTCCATCCCGTCGACGCCTTCCGCTACGGCATCGGTTCTGGATGCGCCTGCGCGCGGCATCTTGCCCGTCGCCGACGAGGTCGTGGAGAAGACCTCTGTCATCGAGAACGCACCCAAGGCCGTTTCGGCGCCGGTCACTCCCTCCGAAGAGTCGATACCGAAGCCCACCCCCGTTGCGCCGATCACGCCGAAAGCTCCCGAAGCATCCAGTGTGCCGCCCGTGAGTCACGATACGGCCGCGCCACGCGAGAACGCCGCGAATGAGCCGAAAGCTCCTCCCGCGGCTCCCGTCACTCCCGCCTGGGCTCCGCCAGCGCAAGGCGATCTCCTGACGCGTCCGCGCCAGGAACCGGTTGCATCGCCTCCGTCCGATGCATCCAGGAATGCGGCACGGGACGAGTAACGCGTCCAGTCAGTACCAGAATGACAAAGAGGCCGGGCATTGCCCGGCCTCTTCGTTTTCGATGGCCTCGCTCGGCACTCCTTCGATCCTGACGGTCTCTTACGGGAGCGCGCTTGAAGGCGATCCGAAGCGGAGCGGAAAGCTTGCTCCTTCGATGACGCGGGCGGTCTGCTAGCTGGACTTCGGCGATCGTTGGCGTTTGGCTGCGCAGGGATCGCGCGCAAGCGCGCTCCTACAACACCCCGCACGCCCTCAACCACAACGTACCTGCAACGTCACCGCCGAATCGGATGCGACTATCCCGCAGGAAAAAAAAACGCCGGACGCGTCCGGCGTTTTTCAGTCATCAGGTGTGAGCTAAACGCTCAGGCCCCCACCTGATGATTGTGCGTATCGAGCAGCCCATGTACCGTCATCAGATGCGCAAGCCCAACGATGTGATCCACGTGCAGCTTCTCCATCAGTCGCTGCTTATACGTTGAAACCGTCTTGGGACTGAGGTTCAGGCGCTCTCCGATCGAAGTGAGAGGCATGCCGCGCACAAGCATCATGGCGACTTCCATCTCACGGCTGGACAACGTATCGAACGGCGAATCGGATCCGTCGAGCGTCGCGAGCGCCAGCTGCTGGGCAACCGCGGGGGCCAGATAGCGGCGTCCCGAGGCGACCTGGCGAACGGCACTGCTCAACTCGTCCGCGGTACAACCCTTCGTGAGATAGCCCAACGCACCGGCATCGAGAAGGCGCTTGGGAAACCGGGCATCGTCGACCACCGTGAGAATGACGATATTGGTGCGTAGCTTGGCGCGCACAACGCGCTCGGTCAGTTCCACGCCGCTCATACCTGGCATATGGACATCGACCAGAGCGATATCCGGCGCCAGAGAACGGATGAGGCGAAGCCCCTCTTCGGCCGTTCCCGCCTCCCCGCGGATTCGAACGTCGGCGTGTTGCTGCAAAATCATCCTGAAGCCGGTGCGTACCAGCTCGTGGTCATCGACAAGTACCACGTTAATCATGTGAGTGCCCTCCCTGGGCCGACGGTATCTCGGTTACGCCCGGCTGACCGGAAAAAATCTGATATGCCATACAATGACAGATGTGTAGGCCCTACAGCCAGCGTGGACATATAATGGACGTTGCAGCTGTAACTATCTAGCGGCCGACGCCCATGCCGACAACGTGACATGGCCTGAGGATCGTGTCATCTTCTCGCCCACAGACATGCGCGGGAATGCGCCATCCAACATCTGGCCCGCTAGTTTCAGAACAGCGCCCCCAGAGGTCTCGCAGCTGCTACGCGAGTCCAGGACTCACTACAAGGAATGCTTCATCCATGGAAGATCGGACCTACCTGCTCGGTAAAGTCGCCGCGCTCGAAGCGGCACTCAAAGCAGCCATGGCAACCCACCCCGAGCCCGAAGCCCTCATCGAAGCGGTTTCACTGGCAATGACGGCCTACACGCCGGACAGCGACCCTGTCGATATCCGCTCGTTCGCCGAGGGCTGGATGGCCATCGTTACCCCGCTGCTGACGGATCAGGCATTGCGTGACAGCTACCTCGATCCACCCGAGCGCCCCCTCCCCGTTCGCCGCCCCTCGTCCCGATCCCGCTCTTCGCACTAAGGGAGACATAACGGTCACGTCGCGCGCACGGCTCCATGAGCGCGCGGCAATCATCGTGCGTCTTGAGTCGAGCGATAGCGGCAATCCGCTGATTCGACGGTATGCGATAGCCATGAGATTGCAACAATGCGGTATGCGCACGGCAGCGTCGGCGCCATCGATTTGGACGTCCGAAAAACTATCCACCCTGGTGCCCGGAGTCGGACTCGAACCGACATACCCTTGCGGATGAGGGATTTTAAGTCCCTTGCGTCTACCGATTTCGCCATCCGGGCATAAAGAAAAGGCGCCCCTGCTTGCCGCAGGCGCGCCTTGGATGCGATGGAGGCCTGGGTCGGAATCGAACCGGCGTACGCGGCTTTGCAGGCCGCTGCATGACCACTCTGCCACCAGGCCATCGCGCGCAGCGCGAGAGTACCTCGCTACGCTTAAAAAACAAAACCTCGGTTGTCCGAGGTTTTGTGGAATTACTTGGAGCGGGAAACGAGACTCGAACTCGCGACCCCGACCTTGGCAAGGTCGTGCTCTACCAACTGAGCTATTCCCGCGTCGTTGTCCAGCTATTTTAGATCAGGACGAGATTGTGTCAAGCACCTTACGGCGATTTTTTTTCACTTTCGTCCAACATAACTGAATCGGCACTCAGGCTCGGCCACGCAGCGCGCAGATAGCCCAGGCCCGACCAGATGGTCAGTATACCCGCGACGACCAGCAGGGCTTCGCCGATGTGGTACAGGCGCAACGTCTCCGCGTCGTGCTGCAACAGCAGTACGACAAGCGCGACCATTTGCATCACCGTTTTCAGCTTGCCGACGAATGCAACCTGGACCGTGGACCGCGCCCCGATCTGCGCCATCCACTCGCGCAACGCGGACACGCTGATTTCGCGACCCACGATAATCGACGCGGTGACCGCCATCAGCACGCTCTGCCAGCCGCCCGGATGCGACTGCACCAGCAGGAACAGCGTGACCGCGACCATGAGCTTGTCCGCCACCGGATCGAGGAACGCACCGAAGGGAGAGGTCTGATTGAGACGCCGCGCGAGAAATCCGTCGAGCCAGTCGGTCACGCCCGCAAGGACGAACACCAGGGCGGCGGTGAGGTTATGGCCTTTGAACGGCAGATAGAACACAACGACCATGACCGGTAACAGCAGTACGCGGAAGATGGTTAGCCAGGTCGGCAGGTTGATACGCATGGTCGGGTGATTCCGGATTAGGGGTGCAGCATTGCATAGATGCGTTCGGCGAGGCCGCGATCAATACCCTTGACCGTCATCAATTCCTCGACGCCCGCCGCTTCGACACCGGGCAGGCCACCGAACGCCTTGAGCAGCGCGGCGCGGCGGCGCGCGCCGATGCCCGCAACATCCTCAAGCGTACTTCGTTCGCGCGCGGCTTCGCGCCGGCGGCGATGCCCGCTGATAGCGAAACGGTGGGCTTCGTCGCGCACGGCGGCAACAAGATGCAGCGCCGGGGACGACGAGCCCGGATGCAGGGTTTCGCCACTGTCCGCCAGGACCAGCGTCTCTTCGCCCGCACGACGCCCGGGGCCTTTGGCCACGCCGACGACGCGGATACCTTCGACACCCAGTTCCCGCAGCACGTCCAGTGCTTGCGCAACTTGCCCGGTGCCGCCATCGATCAGCAGGACATCCGGACGCGCACCGCCCTCTACTACTTTACGGAAGCGTCGCGTCAGCGCCTGATGCATCGCGGCGTAGTCGTCGCCCGGAGTAATACCTGCGATATTGAAGCGACGGTAGTGCGATTTCTCGGGGCCTTCCGGACCGAATACCACACAGGACGCCACGGTGGCTTCGCCGCGCGTATGACTGATGTCGAAACATTCGAGTCGCCGTGGCGACTCGGGCATATCGAGTACCCGCTTCAGATCGTCGAAACGCGCTAGTAACGTGTGCCGGCTGGCCAGTCGCGACGTCAGCGCGGCGGAGGCATTGCGCTGGGCCATTTCCAGGAAACGTGCCCGTTCGCCGCGAACGCTGGGCTTCAGTGTTACCCCATGGCCCGCGTGCTCGGACAGGACGCCGGCCAGTATGTCGGCGTCCTCCACCGGATCGCTGAGGATAAGTTCGCGCGGCACCTGACGGTCGAGGTAGTACTGGGCGATGAATTGCGCAAGCACGTCGCCGACCGTCGAGTCCATCGGCAGACGCGGGAAAAAGTCGCGAGACCCGAGACTGACACCGTTGCGAAAAAAAAGAACGCTGACGCAGGCTATGCCCGCTTCCATACAGCAGGCGATGACGTCCATATCCGCACTCGCACCCTGCACGAAGTGCTGGGCCTGCAGCCTGCGCAGCGCCGCCACCTGATCGCGCAGCGTGGCGGCGCGCTCGAAATTGAGCGCGGCGCTGGCCTTTTCCATCGACGTCGCCAGTTCGTCGATGACCGCACTGCTGCGCCCTTCCAGGAACATCTCCGCGTGTCGCACGTCGTTGCGATAATCGTCGACGTCGATCAACTTGACGCAGGGCGCGCTGCAACGGCCGATCTGATGCTGAAGACACGGACGCGACCGGTTGCGGAAGTAGCTGTCCTCGCACTGGCGCACCTTGAACAATTTCTGCATCAGTCCGAGGCTCTCACGCACGGCGAACGTGCTCGGATACGGACCGAAGTAACGTCCCGGGCCCGATTTCGCGCCACGATGGAAAGCAAGCCGCGGATAGTCCTCGTTACCCGACAGATAGATGTACGGATAACTTTTGTCGTCGCGCAGGACGATGTTGTATCGCGGCTTCAACGTCTTGATGAGCTGCGATTCGAGCAGTAGCGCCTCGCCCGCCGTACGCGTCAGCGTGACCTCCGCCTGAGCGATCTGCGACACCATGGCCGCGATGCGCGGTTCCATACGCGGCTTGAGGAAGTAGCTGCCTACCCGCTTCTTGAGATTCGCCGCCTTGCCGACGTAGAGCAGCTCGCCGTCGGCGTCGAAATAGCGATACACGCCCGGCGACGTGGTGAGGTTGCGAACGAAGGATTTACCGTCGAACAGGTGCGGGTCGGACGGCTGCGGCTGGGTCGGCTCCATGCCGCTATTTTAGCGCGTACGGGATGAATGCCGCGATCCGTGAACGGCCAAAGACCGGTGTGGATATATCCACACCGGTCACCATCCCTGGAGAGCCGCCCGTCCCTTGAAGCAACGGCGACGGAGACAAGGTTACGGTGTGCTACCCGCAGCGTATGTCGGGCTTTTCCGACATTCGGCCAGGCGCCGGCTGATCTCGCGGCCTATGTCAGGCAGAAGGATTGGCAGTGACCCAGGCTTCGGCACGGGCCAGGTCGGTGGCGGTGTCGATTCCCGGGGGGAACGGCTCGGGCGATACCCGCACGGCGATGGCATAGCCGTGCTCCAGCGCGCGTAGCTGCTCCAGGGCCTCGATCCGCTCCAGCGGCGTGCGCGAGAGCGCAGCGAAACGGCGCAGGAAACCCGCGCGATACGCGTAGATGCCGATATGGCGAAGAAAACCGGCATCCTCGGGCAGACGATCGCGCGTCGCCGCGAAAGCGTCGCGTGGCCAGGGGACGGGCGCACGGCTGAAGTAGAGGGCGCGGCCGTCGTCCGCCTGCACGACCTTGACGACGTTGGGATCGAACAGCTCGTCGACCGAATCGATGGATGTCGCGAGCGTCGCCATGGGCGCATCGGAGGCGGCCAGTGCACCGACGACGGCACGGATGCCCGCCACCGGCGCGAATGGTTCGTCGCCTTGCAGGTTGACGATGATCGTATCGTCGGGCCAGCCGAAATGATCGGCCGATTCGGCGATCCGGTCGCTGCCCGACGCGTGATGCTCTCCGGTCATGCAGACCAGGATGTCGCCCCCGCATCCCCGGAGCTCGTCCGCTACGCGGATGTCGTCGACGGCAACGACCACCTGCGCCGCACCCGCTTGCGCCGCGCGGCGCGCAACGCGGCGAATCATCGACTCGCCGCCGATGGACGCGAGCGGCTTACCCGGCAGACGCGTGGAAGCGTAACGCGCCGGAATGACGACAACGAAGGGAGGGATTTTCTCGGACATGCGCACCTCGCTGCGGGGAGGTGAAGCGTAGCGCTATCGAGGTTGCGAGGATATCCGGAGTTACCGGCTTCCTGTAGGAGCCCGCTTGCGGGCTCCTACGAGTGGGCGTCGTTAATCTGCCTGCGACAGCGCGAAACCCACCCCGTTCGCCAGCTCCATGAATCCCGGGAACGATGTCGCCACATTCGCGCAATCGCCAATGGCGATCGGCGCGTCGGCCACGAGACCGGCCACCGCGAAAGCCATCGCAATACGATGGTCGCCGTGGCTATCGATGCTGCCACCCCCGATACGGCCACCGACGATCATCGCGCCGTCCGGCAGTTCCTGGATGTTGACGCCACAGGCTATCAGTCCGGCCGCCATGCTCGCGATACGATCGGATTCCTTGACGCGCAATTCCGCCGCGCCGCGAATCGTGGTCATGCCCGTTGCCGCGGCAGCGGCGACGAACAGCACCGGGAACTCGTCGATCATGTCCGGAACGATGTCCAGCGGCAGCGCTACACCATGCAGCCGCGCATACCGCACGATCAGGTCGCCCACGGGCTCTCCGCCGCTTTCCCGTTCGTTCTCGACGTCGATATCGGCACCCATCAGTTCCAGCGCGGCAAGCAGACCCGTCCGCCGCGGATTGAGTCCGACCGAACGAAGGCGAAGCGCCGATCCGGGCACGATGCATGCGGCGACGATGAAAAACGCCGCCGACGAAAAATCCGCCGGCACGTCCACGTTGGTCGCGTGTAGCGAATGCCCGCCCGTGAGACGCGCCTTACCCGGCGAAAACTCGATCGGCCAGCCGAACGCGGACAGCATGCGTTCGGTGTAGTCGCGCGTGGGATGGGGCTCGACCACGTCGGTCGTGCCTTCGGCATACAGCCCCGCCAGCAGCAGCGCCGACTTCACCTGCGCGCTGGCAACCGGCAACGTATAGCTGATGCCACGCAGCGACGCACCGCCGCGAATACGCAGCGGCGGCAGACCGTCGTTCGTGTCGATGGTCGCACCCATGCTGGCCAGCGGGTCGGTGACGCGGCGCATGGGGCGCTTCGACAACGACTCGTCGCCGATCAGGGTCGAATCGAACGCCTGCCCCGCCAGCAAGCCGGCGAGCAGACGCATGCCCGTCCCCGCGTTGCCGCAATCCAGAGGTGTCGTGGAAGCACGCAGGCCATGCAAGCCCACGCCATGCACCACGCGTTCGCCGGGAGCCGGTGTCTCGAAGCGAACGCCAAGATGACCGAGGATCGTCGCCGTGGCGCGTGTGTCCTCGCCTTCGAGGAATCCGCGGATATGCGTGACGCCATCCGCCAGCGCGCCGAACATCAGCGCACGATGGGAAACGGACTTGTCGCCCGGTACGGTCACGTCGCCTTGCAGCGGCGCGCCTTGTTTGCTCAGCCAGTCCACGCGGCTCATGACAGGTTCTCCAGAAGACGTTGCAGCTCGTCGCGGCTGCCGATACTGATACGCACGGTATGCGGCAATCCATAACCGCCCATGGGCCGGACGATCACGGCATGCTCGAACAGATGCCGCTCGAAATTCGCGGCGTCGCGACCGAGATCGACCAGAAGGAAATTCGTCTGCGACGGCAGGACACGCAGGCCGCGCCCGGTAAGTGCATCCGCCAGCCATGCACGATCGCGCTGGTTGACCTCGCGCACGCGCGCCCGGTGTTCGTGATCGCCAAGCGCCGCTTCCGCGGCAGCCAGCGCGACCGCGTTGACGTTGAACGATTCGCGCAGCCGCTCGCACACGGCGGCGACCGACGGATGACTGAGCATGTAACCGATGCGCAATCCAGCCAACGCGTATGCCTTGGAGAACGTACGCGTCACGATCAGATTGGGATACCGATCGAGCAGGTGCAGCCCTGTACTGAGGCCCGCCGCGTCGACATATTCGTGATACGCCTCGTCGACGACGACCAGCGTGTCGGTCGGCACGCGCGCGAGGAAGTCTTCCAGTGCGGCGTCCGTGAACCACGTGCCGGTAGGGTTGTTCGGATTGGCCAGATAGACCAGGCGCGTCGAGGCATCGACGGCATCGGCGATGGCATCGAGATCGTGCCCGTACGGCGCATCGGGATGATCGGGCGCCAACGCGGGCACGCGCACGGCAGGCGCGCCGGCCGCGGCGGCCGCGATGGGAAACACCGCGAATCCGTATTGCGAATGGACCACGGGATGTTCCGCATCGGCAAAACACTGCGCCAGCAACATCAACAGTTCGTGCGAGCCGTTACCGAGCGTGATGCGATCGACCGATATGCCCAGTTCCGCCGACAGCGCATGCTTGAGCGACGCCCCCAGCGGATCGGGATAACGCCAGACATCGTTGAGAACCGCCGTGGCCGCTTCCATCGCACGAGGGCTGGGTCCCAGCGGATTCTCGTTCGACCCCAGTTCGGAAAGCACGCCGCCGAAACGCTGGCGCAGCGCCGGCAGATCGTGGCCCGGATCGTAGGCACGCAGGGCCGACGTCGCGCGATTGGCGAGCGCGGCCGCATCGAAAGCGGCGGTCATGGCAGGGCGACGGGGTAGGAACCCAGCACGCGCACATCGGCGGCGGCGGGCTTCATTTCCTCGAGCGCGGCCTGCACGGCCTCGTCTTCCACATGGCCGGATACGTCGATGAAGAACGCGTACTGCCATTTGCCCGTATGCGCGGGGCGCGATTCGATGCGATTCATGCTGACGTCGTGGCGTGCCAGTGGACTCAGCACGTCGTACAGCGCACCGGGCTTGTCGCGCACCGTGACCAGCAGCGACGTGCGGTCGTTACCCGAACGCGGAAACAGCGAGCGGCCGATAACGAGGAAGCGGGTGGTGTTGTCCGCGCGATCCTCGATGGGACCGGCCACGGTCTTCAGACCGTAGACGCGCCCCGCCGTTTCGCCGGCGATCGCGGCCGAATCGTCCGCCGTCCGCGCCATACGCGCGGCCTCGGCATTACTGGACACCGGAATGCGTTCCGCATTGGGCGCATGCATGCGCAGCCAAGCCTGGCACTGCTGCAACGACTGCGGATGCGAGTAAATGCGCTTCACGTCTTCCAGCTTGCCGGACAACGACAGCAGGTTCTGGTGGACGCGCAGTTCGACTTCGCCGCAGATCGTCGCCTTGGATACCAGGAACATATCCAGCGTCATCTGGATCATGCCCTGCCCCGAATTTTCCACGGGAACCACGCCGAAATCGGCGTTGCCGGCGGCCACTTCCTGGAACACTTCCTCGATACTGCCCAGCGGCAGACCGTAAGCGGCATGGCCGAAATGCTTGCGCACGGCCTGCTCGCTGAACGTGCCTTCGGGTCCGAGGAAGCCGATTTTCAGCGGCTGCTGCTGCGAAAGACAGGAGGACATGATTTCGCGGAACAGACGCACGAGTTCGCCGTCGGGCAGCGGACCGTCGTTGCGGTCGATCACTCCGCGCAGCACCTGAGCTTCCCGTTCGGGTCGGTAATACTCCACCGCCGCCTTCAACGGGCCCTTGGCCCGGCCGACCTGCTGTGCCCATTGGGCGCGCTCGCTGATGAGCTGTTGCAGTTGCTGGTCGATGCTGTCGATACGCGTACGCGCTTCGGCCAGCGTGGCTTGCTTATCCGTGGTGGGTTTGCTCATGGACGTCTTTGAAGTCGTGGAGGGTGAACGTGGCCCGATAGGGTGACAGGAATGAATAGTTTCAGCAGTGACGATTCGCGAAATCGCGCATGAAAGACGTCAGCGCCTCGACGGCTTCGAGCGGTACCGCGTTGTAAAGCGATGCGCGCAATCCGCCCAGCGCCTTGTGCCCTTTGAGCGCGAGCAAGCCCGCGTCGCCGGATTCCTTGACGAAAACGGCATCGAGCGCGGGATCGTGGATGGTGAAAGGCACATTCATCCGCGAGCGCGCCGCGCGGGCGATCGGCGCGCGGTAATAGCCGTCCGAACCGTCGATGGCCGCGTAGAGCGTGTCGGCTTTGATGCGGTTGCGCTCGCCCATCGCCGCAAGACCGCCCTGCTCCTTCAGCCACTGGAACGTCAGACCGGCGAGATACCAGCCCCAGGTATTGGGGGTGTTGAGCATCGAGTCGTTTGCGGCATGTTCGGCGTAGCGGAAAATCTTCGCCATCGGCCGACCCGGACGCTTCAGCAGATCGTCGCGCACGATCATGACGACCAGACCCGAAGGTCCGATATTTTTCTGCGCGCCGGCGTATATCAGCCCGAAACGCGAGACGTCGATCGGTCCGGAGAGGATGTCCGACGACATATCGGCCACTAGCGGCACGTCGCCGACGTCTGGGATGTCGCGCATCTCTACGCCGTGAATCGTTTCGTTGGTGGTGATGTGGACATATGAGGCACCCGGATCGAGATCCCAGCTTTCGCGTGCCGGCAGTTGCAGGTAATTCGCATCGATCGAGCTTGCCGCCACGCGCGCCGTCACATAGGGCGCCGCTTCGCGGACGGCTTTCTCGCCCCAATGCCCCGTGACGATGTAGTCGGCGCTACCGCCTTCCGGCGCCATATTCATGGGAATCTGCGCGAAATGCTGGGTAGCGCCGCCTTGCAGGAACAGCACGCGATAGCCATCGGGAATGCTCATCAGCTCGCGCAGATCGGCTTCCGCGCGTGCCGCCAGTTCCATGAACGGCTTGCCGCGATGGGAAAGCTCCATGACCGAGGCACCACTGCCGTTCCAGTCCAGAAGCTCGCTCTGCGCGCGCTTCAGCACCGCTTCGGGGATTGCCGCCGGTCCGGCGCTGAAATTCCAGGCCCTGCTCAAAGGTTCGGTCTCCAGATGATCAACCATTGTGCCGCAGTGCAGCATCATAGCGACGCTCGGCGTGTCAAAAATGTACGAACAACACGATCGCGATGCCCAGCGCCAGCAGTGCGGCCGTCAGGATGAGCCACCAGACCTCGCCGCGCGGCCCGGCCGCATCCTCGGGCAACGGTTCGGGCGCGGGCGGCGGCGGAGTGACGATGGCCGGTTCGGCCGACCAGCCCGGCGCATCCAGCACGAAACGATGGGCGCCCACGCCAATCTGGTCGCCTGGCTGCAGGATCGCGTGTACGGCGCGCACGCCATTGATGCGAAGCGTGTGACGGGTGGGCACGCGCGAACCGTCGAGTAGCAGAGCGCCGTCTTGCCAGTAAATGGACAGGATGGCCGCATCGCCCTGCGGCAGTTCCAGCGGCCATGCGCTGTGAGGGGCACCGAGCTCGAGCCGTTCGCCAATGGGGATCGTGCGGCCCGATAGCGGCCCGGCGACCGGACGCAACGCGACCGTGCAGCGATGATCCGTGGCACCGACGGGTTCGCGCTGCTCGATGTCCGCGTCGTCCCGAAGCAGCATGCGGCAATCGCCGACGCTCAGGCTGTCGCCGGAACGTAGTAAGGCGCGTTCGCGAACGGGACGCGCGTTCACATAGACGCGGCCGACCGCGGGTGCCACTTCGAGCACGATGCCGCGGCGATCCTGGTGAATGCTGACGTGGTGGGCGGCGACCTGCGGCTCGGCGACCACGAGGTCGTTGCTTTCCGCGCGGCCGACCCGGAGCACGGGCTGCGACCAATGGAAATCACCGCGGGCCGAGCTGACGAATTCAATACGCATGGGTGGACCGTTACGATAACGGTTGGACTCTAGCAGAGCGTCGCGGCCAGTTGGGGCACACATCGCCAGTGGCTTTTGCAGGAGCCCGCTTGCGGGCTTGTGCCAAGCAAAAGATCAATGACGGTGCGAAAGCCAACGGAGCGCAGACGACCTGCGCGGCATCCGCAGCCAGACCATCGGGCTCGCGGATGTGAGCATCCGCCTTCCTCGCCCTGTTGGCCTTCGCACCGTCATTGATCTTTTGCTTGGCACAAGCCCGCAAGCTGGCTCCTACAAGGGTGCGCTCGGATTGGGGATTGAGCAGCCCTCGCGCTAAACTGCCCGGTCCACCCGCCAGCCGAAGGAATAGCCCATGGCAAAGATCGACATCCGCCGCCCGAACCCACTGAGCGTCGACGATGCGCGCTCCGTCGTGGACCGCATCGCAGAACGCATGCGCGAGAAGTTCGGCACGGACAGTCAGTGGTCGGGCGACACGCTTACCTTCCAGCGGTCGGGTATCAAAGGGGCTATCGCCGTCACGTCCGCCGAAGTCCATGTGACGGCCGAACTCGGCATGCTGCTCTCGCCCCTGAAGGGCACCATCGAGGACGAGATCGGCCGCAAGCTGGACGAACATTTCGCCTGATCCGGCGTGGGTTTAACCCGGAAGCGTTCCGTGGCACAATAGCGGGCTTATACGGCCATTCCGGCCGTGCATCCGACCCGGAACACATGGCAAAAGACGACGTCATCGAAATGGAAGGCACGGTCCAGGAGACCTTGCCCAACACCATGTTCCGCGTGCAGCTCGAGAACGGGCACGTCATCACCGCCCATATCTCCGGCCGCATGCGCAAGCATTACATCCGCATCCTCACGGGCGACAAGGTCAAGGTCGAAATGACCCCTTACGACCTGACGAAGGGCCGGATCACCTACCGCATGAAGTAATACCGGCACGGGTCCCCGCCTGCGCAGTTCGCTGCGCGCGATCCCGACGTCCGACGGCCGGTCTTCCGGCCCGATAAAAGGCCGCGCAATGCGCGGCCTTTTTGCGTGGGCGTCGATCAAGGCAACGACCGGCACAAAAAAAGGGCCGCGCTTTCGCACGGCCCTTCTTCTTGACTCACCTCCGGATCAAACCACTGCGGGCTGCTTTTCAGCGGACTCCGTTTCCACATGGAGTTCGCCTTCGACCACGCTGAGCGTGACCTTGCCGCCTTCGGACAGCTTGCCGAACAGGAGCTCGTCGGCCAGCGCGCGCTTCACCTTGTCCTGGATCACGCGAGCCATCGGACGGGCACCCATCTGCGGATCGAAACCATGTTCGGCCAGCCAGCGGCGGGCTTCGGCGGTCACATCCACGCTGACCTTCTTCTCGGTCAACTGGGCTTCCAGTTCGATCAGGAACTTGTCCACCACGCGCAGGATATGGTCGAAGTCGAGCGCATTGAACTGGATGATCGCATCCAGCCTGTTGCGGAACTCCGGCGTGAACATCCGGCGAATGGTTTCCATGGCATCCGGCGCATGGTTCTGCTTGATGAAGCCGATACCGCGACGCGACGCAAGCTGCGCACCCGCGTTCGTGGTCATCACGACGATCACGTTCTTGAAGTTGGCCTCGCGACCGTTCGTATCCGTGAGCACGCCACGATCCATGACCTGAAGCAGGATGTTGAACACATCCGGATGCGCCTTCTCGATTTCGTCCAGCAACAGCACGCAATGCGGGTGCTTGGTCACCTGCTCGGTGAGCAGGCCGCCCTGGTCGAAGCCGACGTAACCCGGGGGCGCGCCGACCAGACGCGAGACCGAATGCGCCTCCATGTACTCGGACATGTCGAAGCGGACCATCTCGATACCCAGCTGCATCGCCAGCTGACGGGTGACTTCCGTCTTGCCGACGCCGGTGGGGCCGGCCAACAGGAAGCTACCGATCGGCTTGGCCGGATCGCCAAGACCCGAACGGGCCATCTTGATCGACGAGGCCAGGGCCTCGATCGCCGCGTCCTGACCGAACACGACCATCTTGAGGTTGCGTTCCAGGTTGCGCAGCACGTCGCGATCGGATGCCGACACCTGCTTGGCCGGTATGCGGGCCATTTTGGCGACGATGTATTCGATCTCGGGAACGTCGACCTTACCGGTACGCTCTTCTTCCGGCAGCAGGCGCTGGCGGGCGCCGGCCTCGTCGATGACATCGATGGCCTTGTCCGGCAGCAGACGATCGGGAATGTGCTTGACCGACAGATCCACGGCCGCGCGCAACGCCTCGGCGGTGTATTCCACCGAGTGATGGTCTTCGAAACGGGACTTCAGGCCACGCAGGATCTCGATGCTGTCGGCCACAGTGGGTTCGACGACGTCGATCTTCTGGAAACGACGAGCCAGGGCACGATCCTTCTCGAACACGCCGCGGAATTCCTGGAACGTGGTCGAACCGATGCAGCGCAGTTCGCCCGATGCCAGCATCGGCTTGATCAGGTTGGACGCATCCATCGTGCCGCCGGACGCCGAACCGGCGCCGATGATCGTGTGGATTTCATCGATGAACAGAATCGAGTTGGGCTGCTTCTTCAACTGACCGATCACAGCCTTGAGGCGCTTCTCGAAATCGCCGCGGTACTTGGTGCCCGCGACCAGCGCGCCAAGATCCAGCGACCAGATCGTGCAGTCTTCCAGCACCTCGGGCACCTGCCCTTCGACGATACGCTTGGCCAGACCCTCGGCCAGCGCCGTCTTGCCCACGCCGGCTTCGCCGACATAAAGCGGATTGTTCTTCCGGCGACGGCAGAGCACCTGGATCGTGCGCTCGACCTCGTCCTCACGACCGATAAGCGGGTCGATCTTGCCCTGAAGAGCCAGTTCGTTGAGGTTGCTGGCGTACTCGCTGAGCGGGTTGCCGCCCCTGCCTTCGCCACCTTCCTCGCTGTCGCGCTCGGCACTGGGCGCGGCGGCGGCACTCTCGTCGCCGATCTTGGCGATGCCGTGGGAAATGTAGTTGACGACGTCCAGACGCGTAATTTCCTGCTGGTGCAGGAAGTACACCGCGTGGGAGTCCTTCTCGCCGAAAATGGCCACGAGCACATTGGCGCCGGTGACTTCCTTACGACCCGAGGACTGGACGTGGTAAACCGCACGCTGCAGGACTCGCTGGAATCCAAGCGTGGGCTGCGTATCGCGTTCGTCGCCCACCGGAAGGACCGGCACGGTTTCGGCGATGATTCGCTGGAGGTCGGCCGACAATCGCGGAAGGTCGACGCCGCAGGCGCGCAAAGCCGCCAGGGCCGAGCTGTTCTCGGTCAAGGCAAGCAGAAGATGCTCCACGGTCATGAATTCGTGGCGCTGTTCGCGGGCCTGCTTGTAGCAGTGCCCGATGGTGACTTCGAGATCCTTGCTGAACATACGGACCGTCTCCGTTTAGCGTTGGGCGGCGGGGAGTTACCCCTTCTGGTGCCGCATGACGTTCAGATGGGGCGCCACCTACATCTTTTCCATAGTGCACAACAACGGGTGCTGATGAGAACGTGAGTATTCGTTTACCTGAGTCACCTTAGTTTCGGCTACTTCGCGGGTAAAAACGCCACAAACCCCCTTACCGCGGGTATGGACGTGCAACATGACCTGGACCGCCCGCTCCTGGTCCATGCCGAAAAAACCGCGCAGAACCTCGATCACAAAGTCCATGGGCGTGAAATCGTCGTTCAGCAGTACAACCTGGAACAACGGGGGCCGGGCCACCTCGGGACGGGCGGTTTCCACGGCGAGTCCGTGTTCCTGGCTGTGCTCGTGCTCGTTTTCGTGTTCGTGGGACATCAATGGGCAACCTGGATACGCGATTCGATTATATACACCCGCTTCCACGGGGCTTGGAGCGTTGAATCGCCTAGGTGATGGCACAATAACCGCTTTTCCAGTCTTCGCCCGGTCATCGCCCCCATGCCCATCGCAAACAACGAGGACACAAGTGTCTGGTGTCCGCGCGTGACCGTAGCTTGCGTCGTAGCGCAGGGCGACCGCTATCTGATAGTCGAGGAAGAGGTCCTCGGCCGTGTGGCCTATAACCAGCCGGCGGGTCACCTCGATCCGGGCGAAACGCTGCAGGCGGCCGCCGTTCGCGAGACACTGGAAGAAACCGGCTGGACCGTCCAACTGGAGCATTTTCTCGGCGTCTGGCAATGGCTTAGCCCCGAACATGGCGAGCAGGTGCTGCGCTTCGGCTTCTCCGCCCGTGCCCTGCACCACGACGCTTCCCGGCCCCTGGACGAAGGCATCCGCCGCGCCGTGTGGCTGCGCCGCGACGAGATCGCCGCACTCGGCGACCGTCTGCGCAGCCCATTGATCCTCGGCACCATCGATAGCTGGCTCGAAGGCCGGCGCCTGCCGCTGGATACCGTCGACAGCCTGCTGCCCGGAGCCCACGGGTGAAGGTCATCCTCGGCATATCGGGCGGCGTGGACTCTTCCGTCGCGGCCATCCTGCTCCAGCAGGCCGGCCACGACGTGGAAGGCATGTTCATGCAGAACTGGGAGGAAGACGATCGCAACGGACCCTGCACGGCCGACGCCGACCGAAAAGACGCCGTCGCCGTCTGCGGCCGGCTGGGCATCCCCTTCCACGCACGCAACTTCGCCAGCGAGTACTGGGACGGTGTGTTCGCGTACTTCCTTGCCGAATACGCGGCTGGGCGGACACCCAATCCCGACGTACTCTGCAATCGCGAAATCAAGTTCAAGACCTTCCTGGAACACGCCCAGGCACTCGGCGCGGAAAAAATCGCGACGGGCCACTACGCACGCGTGGACATGAAGGACGACCGCTATCGACTGCTTCGCGCGGTCGATGCCGCCAAGGACCAGAGCTATTTCCTGCATGCGCTGGGACAGACCCAGCTTGCCGCCACGCTGTTCCCGGTCGGTGAGATCGAAAAGCCGCTGGTCCGCGAAATGGCCCGGCTGGCCGATCTGCCGACGCATGCAAAGAAAGACTCCACCGGCATCTGCTTTATCGGCGAACGCGACTTCCGCAGTTTTCTCGCGCAATACCTGCCCGCGAAACCCGGCCGCATGCTGTCGCCCGACGGCGACCTCATCGGCGAGCACCAGGGCGTGATGTATTACACCCTGGGCCAACGCAACGGTCTCGGTATCGGCGGGCGTCGCGACATGGGCAGCGAGCCGTGGTATGTCGTGGGCAAGGATGTCGCCGCGAATGTCCTGTACGTGGCGCAGGGCGGCGAGAATGCCTGGCTGCATTCCACGCGCCTGCACGCCACCGATGCCCACTGGATATCGGGACAGCCCCCCCGCATCACGTTCCGCTGCACGGCGAAGACCCGCTACCGGCAGGCCGACCAGACCTGCACGGTCACCGTACGCGGCGACACGCTCGATATCGTGTTCGACGAAACGCAGCGAGCGGTCACTCCGGGGCAGTCGGTCGTGCTTTATGACGGCGAGGAATGCCTGGGCGGTGGCGTTATCGCCGCCACCGATGCACCCTACGGCGGCCTGACCACACTGTGACCCCCCTTCCCCTTTCGCTTTACGGGCTGTATCGATGAACGAAGAACGCGTCCTCGCACTCGCGGGGGTCTTTCAGGGCGCCGCACTTGCCCAACAGCTGGCTACCGACGGTCGCTGCGACGACGTGGCCATGGAGGCAAGCCTTGCCAGCGTCTTTCGCATCGATGCCGATTCGGTAGCGGGCGTTTACGGCAATGTGACCGGCGTGCGCCGGGGCCTGCGAACCCTCGTGGCCCAGTTCGAAGACCAGACCCGCGACGTCGCCGTGATGCGCATGGCGATCACGGTACTCCGGCTGGAGCGCAACCTGTCGCGTCACCGCGGGCTGCTCGACAAACTGCAGGAAGGCATCGTCGGCGCGCAGCGCCAGGTCGAACACTTTGGCCTGACCCATCCGAACGTCAGTGCGCGGCTGGCAGAACTCTATTCGTCGACGCTCTCCACCCTGAAGCCGCGGATTATGGTCACGGGCACGCCCGCGCAGTTGCAGCAGAAGCCGGTGGTCGACCGCGTACGCGCCGCGCTGCTCGCGTCGGTGCGCTCCGCGGTGCTGTGGCACCAGCTTGGCGGCCGCCAGTGGCATCTGCTGATCTATCGCAAGCAGTGCAGCATGCTGGCGCGCGGGTTGTTGACCGGGGCGACGCTGGACGATGGGGGCTGAGGGAGTCGCCCCCTCTCCTCCTTCCACGCCCCCTCATCGTCATTCCGGCGCACGTGCGCCGGAATGACGATGAGGAAGTGACATGGCGAGGCGATCTTGCGCCCACAGCGAGCCAGCATTCGCTCGCGGACAATGACGCGCACTTAATATCCAGCCGGCGCTTTACGCCGACAATCCCGGAATCCGACTCGCCAGATCCCGCAACAACGCAGCGAACGCCTGCATATCGTCCTGCCACGGCGATGCGCTGCGCCAGTAAAGCGCGATGTGCCTCCCCGGCCGCGCACCCTCGACAGCGGCAAGCACCACATTCGGAATCGATGCGAGACGTTCGCGCGCGAGAATCGGCACGAGCGTATAACCGCCGCGCAACGCCACCAATGTGGCAAGGCTTTCCAGACTGAGATCCTGGATGCGGGCCGGATTCGCCATGCCCTCGGCACCGAGATCGGCGGCCCCCTGACCGTGGCTTTCCGCCATCAGCGTGGCATCGCCGGGATCGAGTTCGTCCATGGAAACGCTGGCACGCGACGCCAGCGGATGATCCGCGTGCAACATCAGCTCGTATGGTTCGAAAAACAGCGCCGTCGACTCGATACCGTTGACCGGTGCCGTCGGCGGCGCGAGCACAGCATCCAGCTCGCCCTCGTGCAACCGGCGAAGCAGGCCGCGCGGTTTGCCCTCGGAAATGGTCAGACGGGCACCGGGGAAGCGCTGCGGAAAGGGCTCGATGAAATGCGGCAGCAGATACGGCCCAAGGGTCGAAGGCACGCCCAAGCGCAATTCGCCGCCGAAGGCCAGCGCGCCGGCACGGGCGCCCTGCTCCAGTTGTCCGGCGGCGGCCAGCACTTCGTCGATATGCGCAAGCAAGCGCTGACCGCTGGCGGTCGGCACCACGCGCCGGCCGCCGCGCTCGAAGAGGGGGACGCCGAGCGCCTGTTCCACCTTCTGCACCTGATGCGACAGGCCCGACGGACTGATGTGCATGGCGCGCGCGGCACTGTTGAAACTGCCCTGACGGGCCACCGCCTGCACCAGCGCCAGATCGCGCAGCGACACGGCCGAGAGAGCCATCGAAATCATCGAACGCTGCATGCCGTCAAAAGCGTTTGCACCCATCGCCTCGCCATTCCATCCTTTCGGCGCCGAAGAATCGGGCGACGATACGTCAATCCCCACATTCTACCCCGTCGATCCGGCCCCCGCGTTCGCCGCGGGCTGCCGTTTTGCGCGATAATCCCGGCTTTGACGGCGCGCCACACGAAGCGCCGGATGCCTCCCCAGCAAAGATCGTTCACGCCAGGAGTACAGCATGAAAGACTCGTTCTCGGTCCGAGACAGTATCGAAGTCAACGGCAAACGCCACACCATCGCCAGCCTGGCTAAGTTCGGCGAGCGTTTCGACCTGAAGCGCCTCCCCTACTCCATGAAGATCCTGCTGGAGAACCTCCTGCGCCACGAAGACGGCGTAAACGTCACGGCGAAGGAAATCGAAGCGGTCGCCAACTGGAACGCCAAGGCCGAGCCGGATACCGAAATCTCCTTCATGCCGGCGCGCGTCGTGCTGCAGGATTTCACGGGCGTCCCCTGTATCGTCGACCTCGCTGCCATGCGCGATGCCGTCACCAAGCTCGGTGGCAACCCCGACAAGATCAACCCGCTGGCGCCTGCCGAACTGGTCATCGACCACTCGGTCCAGGTCGACGCATTCGGCTCGCAGAGCGCGCTGGAAACCAACGTCGATATCGAGTTCCAGCGTAACCAGGAGCGTTACTCGTTCCTGCGCTGGGGCCAGAAGGCGTTCAACAACTTCAAGGTCGTGCCGCCGCGCACCGGCATCGTGCATCAGGTCAACCTGGAGCATCTCGCCCGCGTCGTGTTCACGGCGGACAAGGACGGCCAGTCCTGGGCCTACCCCGACACCGTCTTCGGTACCGACTCGCACACCACGATGATCAACGGCATCGGCGTGCTGGGCTGGGGCGTGGGCGGTATCGAGGCCGAGGCCGCGATGCTCGGCCAGCCGTCGTCCATGCTGATTCCCCAGGTCGTCGGCTTCAAGCTGACGGGCAAGCTCGGCGAAGGCGTCACCGCCACCGACCTCGTGCTTACCGTCACCCAGATGCTGCGCAAGCTCGGCGTCGTGGGCAAGTTCGTCGAGTTCTTCGGCGAAGGCCTCGCCGCCCTGCCGCTGGCCGACCGCGCGACGATCGCCAACATGGCCCCGGAATACGGCGCCACCTGCGGCATCTTCCCGATCGATCAGGAAGCGCTGAACTACATGCGTCTTTCGGGTCGCACGGAAGACCAGATCGATCTGGTCGAAACCTATGCCAAGGCCCAGGGCCTGTGGCACGACGCGAACACCCCGCACGCCGAGTTCACCACCACGCTCGAACTGAATCTGGCCGATGTGCGCCCGTCGCTCGCTGGCCCGAAGCGTCCGCAGGATCGCGTGCTGCTCGAAGGCGTCCAGCAGAGCTTCTTCGACGCCGTGGGTCCCCTCACCGCCAGCCGCAAGCCGAAGAACGGCGACGTCGCCAACTTCAATAACGAAGGCGGCGGTACCGCCGTCGGCAACGAAGCGAACGCGGTCAGCAGCGCCGATGGCGTACGCATCGAGAAGGACGGCAAAAGCTTCCACATCAACGACGGTTCCGTCGTGATCGCGGCCATCACCTCGTGCACGAATACGTCGAACCCGGCGGTCATGCTCGCAGCCGGCCTTGTCGCGAAGAAAGCCGCCGCCCGCGGCCTGACCTCCAAGCCCTGGGTGAAGCCCTCGCTCGGACCGGGCTCGCTGGTCGTCACCGAATACCTGAAGAAGACCGGTCTGCTCACGGAACTCGAAAAGGTCGGCTTCTACGTCGTCGGCTACGGCTGCACCACCTGCATCGGCAACTCCGGCCCGCTGCCGGTCGAAATCAGCAAGGGCATCGCCGATGGCGACCTGGCCGTTGCCTCCGTCCTCTCGGGTAACCGCAACTTCGAAGGTCGCGTGCATCCGGAAGTGAAGATGAACTATCTGGCCTCGCCGCCGCTGGTCGTCGCCTACGCGCTGGCCGGTACGCTCGATATCGACCTGACGAAGGAGCCGCTCGGCGAAGGCAGCGATGGCAAGCCGGTGTTCCTCAAGGACATCTGGCCGTCGAACCAGGAAATCTCGGACACGATCGCCGGCGCGATCAATCCGCAGATGTTCAAGGACAGCTACGCCGACGTGTTCAAGGGCGACAGCCGCTGGAACCAGATCGCGTCGCCCGATGGCGACCTCTTTGCCTGGGACGACTCGACCTACATCAAGAACCCGCCGTACTTCGACGGCATGACGGCCGAACCCGGCACCATCGAAGACATCCACGGCGCACGCGCCATGGGCATCTTCGGCGACTCGATCACCACCGACCACATTTCGCCGGCCGGCTCGATCAAGAAGGACTCGCCCGCGGGCCGCTTCCTTATCTCGAAGGGCGTCGAGCCGAAGGACTTCAACTCCTACGGTTCGCGTCGCGGCAACGACGACGTGATGGTGCGCGGTACGTTCGCGAACATCCGCATCAAGAACCTAATGCTGGACGGTGTCGAAGGCGGCTACACGAAGTACGTGCCGACCGGCGAACAGATGGCGATCTACGACGCGGCCATGAAGTACAAGGCCGAGGGCACGCCGCTGGTCGTCCTGGCCGGTAAGGAATACGGCACCGGTTCGTCGCGCGACTGGGCGGCCAAGGGCACGCTGCTGCTGGGCGTCAAGGCCGTCATCACCGAAAGCTTCGAGCGCATCCACCGCTCGAACCTGGTCGGTATGGGCGTACTGCCCTGCCAGTTCCAGGACGGCGAGAACGCACAGACGCTCGGCCTGACCGGCGACGAAGTGTTCGACATCACCGGCCTGAACGGCGGCGAGTCGAAAACCGCAACGGTCACCGCGAAGCGCGCCGACGGCAGCGTCAAAACCTTCACCGTGAAGGTTCTTCTGCTGACGCCGAAGGAACGCGAGTTCTTCCGCCACGGCGGCATCCTGCAGTACGTGCTGCGTCAGCTGGCGAAGGCGGCGTAAGCCAAGCCAGTCGATGAGAAACAAGAAACGCCCCGGGAAACCGGGGCGTTTTTTTGTGCCCGTTTTTTGTAGGAGCCCGCTTGCGGGCGAAAGCCAACAGGGCGAGGACGCCTGATGCTCACCTCCGCAAGCCCGATTTACGGGCTGCGGATGTAACGCATGGCATCGCCACTCCGTTGGCTTTCGCCCGCAAGCGGGCTCCTACAAAACGTTGTGGCTAAATCGCCTTCGTCCAGCTCGCCGTATAGCAACGCCATTCCCCGCCATCCTGCCGCCAGCCCGTCTCTACCCGCCAGGTGCCCGCCTGCTCCGGCAGTACGCCCGTTCCTGCCGTCAGCGTCACGGTAAACGTCGCGACCATCCGGTCGCCACGTCGTTCGGTGTCGACCGGGCCGACAAGTGCGTGCACCGACTGTCCGCGCAGACGAATGACGCGCAGAAGGTTTTCCAGTCCACGCTTGTCCAGTACACCCTGATTGCCGTCGAAATCGTCGGTAAGCGCGGCGACGGTGTCGCCCGGGCTTCCGGCTTCCGCCGCCCTGGCCGAGGCAGCTACCGCCTCGCGCACACGGTCCTCGTCGGGTTTGTGCCGGCAACCGGCGACGACGGCCATCAGCATGAGTGCCGCGAGCACCAAGTTTTTTCTCATATCGCTCCCCGAAAGTTTCTCGCTGCAATGCGGCTTGCCGCTATACGCGAGCGTATGCTCCAATGCCTCGATGGTACGACGCAACGCCGTCCGCCTACCCTCTTTCAGGAGCTTGACCGATTCATGAGCAAAGAGCGTCCGTGGCTAGACCACTATCCGGACGGCATCCCCGCCGAGATCGACGTCAACAGTTACCGATCGGTTGCGGCGGTGCTCGACGAAGCCTTCAAGCGATTCCGTGATCGTCCCGCTTTCTCCAATTTCGGCCGCACGCTGACCTATGGACAGATCGACGACATGTCGGCCGCGTTCGCCGGTTATCTCAGCGGCGAACTGAAGCTCGTCAAGGGCGATCGCATAGCGATCATGTTGCCCAACGTGCTGCAGTACCCCATCGCCCTGTTCGGCGCGCTTCGTCTCGGTCTGACCATCGTCAACACGAACCCGATGTATACGGTGCGCGAGTTGAAGCATCAGCTCGAGGATTCCGGTGCGAAAGCCATCGTGGTCCTGGACAACTTCGCCGCTACGCTGCAGCAGAGCCTGTCCGGTACGCACGTAGAACATGTGATCACCACGGGCATCGGCGACCTGATCGGTTTCCCGAAGGGCGCGATCATCAACTTCGTGCTCAAGCACGTAAAGAAAGTCGTCCCCGCGTTCTCCCTCCCGAAAGCGGTGCGTTTCGGCGATGCGCTGTCGCGAGGCAAATCGCACCCGCTGCCGACGGTCGACGTCACCCACGACGATGTCGCCTTTCTGCAGTACACGGGCGGCACGACGGGCGTGGCGAAGGGCGCGATGCTCACCCATCGCAACATGGTCGCCAATATGCTTCAGGCCGACGCCTGGATCGGCGCATCGACCACGGTTGGCGAAGAGATCATCATCACCGCCCTGCCGCTGTACCACATCTTCTCGCTGACGGCGAACGGACTGGTGTTCACCCGTCTTGGCGGCCTGAACTACCTCATCACCAATCCGCGCGACATGCCCGGGTTCGTGAAGGAACTCAGCAAGGTGAAGTTCACCGCGCTGACCGGCGTCAACACGTTGTTCAACGGCCTGCTCAATACGCCCGGTTTCGACAAGCTCGACTTCTCGAAACTGCATCTCAGCCTGGGCGGCGGCATGGCCGTGCAGCGCGCCGTGGCGGAACGCTGGAAGAAAGTCACCGGCGTCACGCTGTCCGAGGCTTACGGTCTTACCGAAACCTCGCCCGCCGTGTGCATCAATCCGTTGACCCTCGCCGAATACAACGGCTCGATCGGCCTGCCGATCCCGTCGACCGATGTCGCCATCTGGTCCGAGGAAGGCATGCCGCTTCCCATCGGCGAAGTGGGTGAACTGTGCGTCCACGGTCCGCAGGTCATGAAGGGTTACTGGAACCGTCCGGACGAGACGGCCAAGGTGCTCGACGAGAACGGCTGGCTGCGCACGGGCGATATCGCCCGCATGGACGAAAACGGTTACGTCTATATCGTCGACCGCAAGAAGGACATGATTCTCGTGTCCGGCTTCAACGTCTATCCGAATGAAATCGAAGATGTCGTCATGCAGCACCCGGGCGTCGCCGAAGTGGCTGCCGTGGGCGTCGCCGACGAACATTCGGGCGAAGTAGTGAAAATCTTCGTCGTTCGCAAGGACCCGGCACTGACCGAAGAAGTACTCAAGGCGTTCTGCCGCGAAAACTTCACCGGTTACAAGCGTCCGAAGTACATCGAGTTCCGCGACAGCCTGCCGAAGACCAACGTCGGCAAGATCCTGCGCCGCGAACTGCGCAACGAAGAAAAAGCAAAGGCCGCCTGACGGCGGCCTTCATGCGGAGCCTGCGAGCGAGGAGTTACTCCTCGTTCCAGGCCTCCAGCGTATCGGCATACCCACCCAGCAGCTCCCAGAGCGGAGCCTGCTTGTCGTCGGGAATATGCGTGTATTCCATGCCGATCTGCCGCGCGGACACACGTGCGACGCACGCTTCCATGTGGATGTGCAGATCGTGACCGAAAATCATGTCCAGTACCCAGGTCTCGCCCGGCGCACCGCGCCAGCCCAGCGGACGGCGCATCAGTGCGCCTGTGGCGGAGATGTCGATCAATTCCGTGGGGTGCGCCTCCCCTCCCCGGCTCATCAGAACCGCGGTCTCCACTTTCATGCGCGCGTGGCGGAGTCGCATGCGCTGTCCCAGACCATCCTTGTCGTCGGTCGTCATGTTCTTCGCCTCTCTCCTCGTTTACGGTCTCGATGGGATGGGGTTGCCGCCTACGGTCGTCCGGTCATCCGTTCGCGTCATAAAGCGACACATTAGCGCAACATGTTCTCATTCCGAACTGCGGGTTTTCAGCACGCCCGCCCGGGTCAGGGCGCCGTCGCCGAACTTCTTGTTGATTCTGTCCTGCACACCATCCGTCTTTTTCTTCTCCACAGGAGCGGCGAACAAATCCTGCTGAGGCGTATCGACGATATCGAAGCCCGACAGACTGACGCCCAGCAAGCGAAGTCGCGGCCTTGGATGCTGCTCCCACCAGGTACGAAGCAAACGACGTGCCACGGCGTAGATTTCCGGCGTGCCGTTACCCGCCACGGGAAGCTTCGCCTGCCGGCTATGGGTAACGAAAGGTGGTTCGCGCAGCTTCACCGATACGGTGCGCGCATCGAGTCCGCGGACGCGGGCACGGGCACCGACGCGTTCGCACTGCCGCAGCATCCACGCCTCGGCGATAGGCAGTTCGAGCAAATCGATATCGAATGTCCACTCGGAGCCGATGGACATTTCCGCCGCGTCCGTCACGACAGGACGCTCGTCGTCGCCGCGTGCCAACGCAAGAACCTGTCGTGCATGCCGCTCGCCCAACGCTTTTTCCAGCCGCCAGCTGTCCGCACGCACAAGCTCGCCGATCGTGCGTATGCCGACGCGATGCAGGGCCTCTTCGGCCACCTTGCCGATCGTCCACATCTTTCCGACCGGAAGCGGATCCAGATAGCCGCGGATCTCGTGGCGATCGATGCGCAGGAAGCCGTCGGGTTTGGACAGTTCGCTGGCCAGTTTGGCCAACAGTTTATTGGTGGCCATGCCTACCGATGCATTCAGGCCGGTGCGCTCGCGGATCGCATCCTTCACCCGCCGCCCGATCGCTTCGACGGAAGCGAACAGTTTCAGACTGGCTGTGACATCCAGAAAGGCCTCGTCCAGCGACAGGCCCTCGATCTGCGGCGTGACTTCCCCGAACACGTCGAAGACCACCGCCGACACTTCCTGGTAGCGGGCGTGACGGGGAAAGACGTATGCGCCGTCCGGACACAGACGCCGGGCTTCGGCTGTCGGCATGGCCGAACGGACGCCGTAGCGCCGGGCTTCGTAGCTGGCCGTCGATACCACGCCACGGCGCCCCAGTCCGGCCACGATAACCGGACGCCCCCGCAACGACGGGTCGTCTAATTGCTCGACGGACGCATAAAAAGCGTCCATATCGACATGGATAATGGCTCGCGGGGCCGTGGGCATGGCCGATATTGTGCGCCGGGGCCGCCCTGAAGTCCTCTCTGACGCGCATGCGCTGCCGCTGGACTTGGCGCCCCTCAGGCGATACCCTGTGCAACATCGGGTGGATTTCAGTAAGGCCGCGCGCTCCTGTCGGTCCGACACCGACGTCGTGCGTACCAGCCCCTCCCGACAAACCTTTGGAAACGAGCTGCCCTCTTGGGCACCCCTTGATTCGTGTCCGTTGCCCCGTCGGCGACGTGGCGTGGCACGACAAACCAGGGATGGCCGGCATAGCCGGCGTTGTATTCGGAAACCGGCGCGCACTCCGTGCGCACACGGTGTTGGCTTTGCACTCCCCGGTCGCGGCAAGCGGCCAATCTGACGTGTGCCGATGAGCAACGAACCAGCCGAAGCACAGGTGGTCGAAAAAACGCAGGGAGCCTTCGCGGGCATTCCGCAGCAGCAGGAAATGCCTCTCGCGCTGGTGCGCGGGCAACCCGTGCTGCAAATGCCCCAGGATCTGTACATCCCGCCGGATGCACTCGAGGTCATTCTCGAATCGTTCGAAGGGCCGCTGGACCTGCTGCTCTATCTGATCCGCAGGCAGAACCTGGACATCCTCGATATCCCCGTGGCCGAGATCACCCGGCAGTACATGGACTATATCGACATGATGCGCGAGGTCATGCGACTGGAGCTGGCGGCGGAATACCTGCTGATGGCCGCCATCCTCGCCGAGATCAAGTCGAGGCTGCTCCTGCCCCGGCCGCCTGCGGAAGAAGGCGTCGAGGAAGATCCCCGCGCCGAACTGGTCCGTCGGCTGCAGGAATACGAACGTTTCAAGAAAGCCGCGGCGGATATCGACGAACTGCCCCGGCTGGAACGCGATACGGTGCCGGTCCATGCGTTTATCGGCGAGCACAACGTGGTTCGCGTGCCGCCGCCGCTCGACCTGAAGGAACTGCTGCTGGCGCTTAAGGACGTGCTCAACCGCGCCGATCTGTTTACGCATCACGCCATCCAGCGCGAACCGCTCAGCGTCCGTCAGAGAATGGGCGACCTGCTCCAGGCGCTGGGCACGGGTTCGTTCCATCGCTTCGAAACGCTCTTCGATGCGACGGAAGGACGTCTCGGTGTCGTGGTCACCTTCCTGGCCATGCTGGAACTGGCGAAGGAAATGCTGGTGGAGATCGTCCAGGAAGAAATACTTGGACCCATTTACGTCAAGGCGAAGGTATTAACCGACGCCGACGTCGAATCCGAACAGGACGTCGCCTGAAAGCTCCCGCTTCCAGTGCGACGAGGACAGTCCGCCGGCCATCCGGCGGTTTGCCGAAAGAACCGGTCCGCGCGACCGCGCGGTATTGACGAGGCCTATGCAACCCGAGCAACTGAAACCCATCGTCGAGGCGACGCTGCTTGCGTCAACCCAGCCGATGACGATCACGCAGCTGAAAGCCATCTTCGTCGATGAAGACGAGGTAGGCACCGACGACCTCGAAACGGCGCTGAAAGCGCTGGCCGAGGATTGCGAAGGCCGTGGCGTCGAGCTCATCGAAGTCGCCTCCGGCTTTCGCTACCAGGTGCGTCGGCAGGTCCATGCCTGGGTGGCGCGCCTGTGGACGGAAAAACCCAGTCGCTACTCGCGCGCCCTGCTCGAAACGCTGGCACTGATCGCTTACCGCCAGCCGATCACCCGTCCGGAGATCGAACAGATCCGTGGCGTGGTGGTGTCCTCGAACATCGTCAAGACGCTGGAGGAACGCGAATGGATCCGCATCGTGGGCTATCGGGACGTGCCGGGTAAGCCCGCGCTTTTCGGTACCACCCGCGGCTTCCTCGATTACTTCAACCTGAAATCGCTCGACGCGCTGCCGCCACTTTCGGAAATCCGCGATCTCGAGGAACTGAATCCGCAGATGCGCTTCGAGGGCGAGGCTCCCCTGCCCGCCCACGTTCAGGTCTCCATGGACGACATCGAACCGACGATGCCCGACGCACCCGCGAACGAGGCATCGGAAGAAACACCGGCTCACGTCGAAGCATCGACGGACGAGACCGACGCTACACACGACCTGCCTGCCGACGCCAATGACGTCGCGGCTTCCCACACTGCCGACGAGGCAGAGAATCCCGCGGACGCCGACGACGGCGCCGCCACGCAAGACACCGAGGAGTTCCGCGCATGAATGCGCCCCAACGATCCCTGCTTACCCTGAAACGCGAGCCGCGTGCCGAAGACGGCGCCCAGCTCGAAGAACGCCTGCACAAGGTCCTCGCCAACGCCGGTCTCGGCTCGCGCCGGATGCTCGAACAGCGCATCCAGGCCGGTGAAGTCGAAGTCAACGGCACCGTCGCCACCATCGGCGCCAGCGTCCATGCCGGCGACCGCGTCGTACTCGACGGCAAACAGTTCGTCGTCGCGACCGACTCGCGCGACGACGCCGAAGTGCTCGTCTACCACAAGCCCGAAGGCGTGGTTACCACGCGCGAAGATCCCGAAGGCCGTCCCACCGTGTTCGAACAGCTGCCACGCCTGAAGGGCGCGCGCTGGGTCGCGGTCGGTCGCCTCGATATCAACACCACCGGCCTGCTGCTGCTCACCACCGACGGCGAGCTGGCCAATGCACTCATGCACCCGAAGAGCGGTCTCGAGCGCGAATACCTCTGCCGCGTCCACGGCGAAGTGCCCGACGAAATGATCGAGCGCCTGAAGGCCGGCGTCGAACTCGAGGACGGCCCCGCCCGCTTCGACGAAATCGCCGTCATCAGCCGCGGCGGCAGCCATAGCTGGTTCCGCGTCGTCATCCGCGAAGGCCGCAATCGCGAAGTCCGCCGCCTGTGGGATTCGCAGGGCTTCCTGGTCAGCCGCCTGAAGCGCATCCGTTACGGCACCACCGAGCTTCCGCGCGCACTGCGTCGCGGCGACTGCGAGTCGCTGGACGAAGAAGCCATCAAGGAACTGCGTCGCAGCGCCAGCCTGGGTGCTCCGGCTCCCGTACTGACGCTCAGTGCCGTGGTGCATCAGCGCCGCGCGCCGCGCCATGTCACCGAATACAAACCCGATAACCGCAGCGGCGCCACCAACGCGTGGAGCTCGGGCAACCGCGACGAAGCGCGTGAACTGACGGCGTTCGATCGTCTTCGCGACGAACCGTCGCGCGGTCCGCGCGGCGGTCGCCGTCCCGGCGGCGCGCCCGGTCGCGAGGTCAACGGCAACGTGGCCCGTCCGGAGCGTGGCGCGGGCGGCGGCGGACAGCGCGGCCGTCGCGTTGCCCCCGGCCAGGAACTGCCTTCGATCCGTACCTGGTTTGCCGGCGACACACGCAAGGGCGGTAACTCCGCCGGCGCGGCTGGCGGCAATGCAGGCGGCGCAGGTCGTCCGGCAGGTCGCGGCGGTCCCCGTCCCGGCGGTGCGCGTGGACCGAATGCCGGTCCGGGCAATCGCTCGGCGGGTCCGGGCCGTACCGATGGCAACCGTGCCGCGGGTCCGGGCGGCGGCGGCAATCGCGCCGCGGGTCCGGGTGCGGGTGCCGGCAACCGTTACGAAGGCAATCCCGGCGGCGGCAATCGTTCGCGTGGCCCGGGTGGCGGTGGCGGCAATCGCACGGCCGGTCCGGGCGGCGGTGGCGGTAACCGCACCGGCGGTCAGGGTGGTGGCGGTAATCGCGCGGGCGGCGGTCCGCGTCCGGCGGGTGGCAACCGTGGTCCGCGTCCTGGCGGCGGCGGTGGCAATCGCACCGGCGGCGGCGGAAACCGTGGCGGTGGCGGTGGCGGCAACCGCAGCGGCAATCGCTAAGTCGCGATGCTGCGGATTTACCACAACCCGCGCTGCTCCAAGTCGCGCGAAACATTGGCCCTGCTCACCGAGCGGGGCCTTGCGCCGGAAGTCATCGAGTATCTGAAAACGCCACCGGGCGTGGATGAGCTCGACGGCATACTGCGGTTGCTCGGGATCGAACCGCGCGAACTTATGCGTCGCGACGAAACGGAGTATGCGGCGCTTGGGCTCGACGAGCCGAAACAGGGTCGCGCCGAACTGATCGCGGCCATGGTCGCGCATCCGAAGCTGATTCAGCGGCCGATCGTCGTTAATGGCGATCGTGCTGCCGTGGGTCGACCGCCTGAGGCTGTGTTGGCTATTTTGTAAGGCAGCCGCTTCTCCGCTTCGTTGGCTTTCGCCCGCAAGCGGGCTCCTACAAGAGCCCGCATCGTTGTTTTTGTAGGAGCCCGCTTGCGGGCGAAAGCCAACGAAGCGACGACGCGATAGCGTCAGCGAGCCGACCTGGCATGGCGCTTCGCGAGCAAGGCAACCACATCGCCTATCCCCAGCCCCCGCGCCCGCAACACCACCATCAGATGAAACACGAGATCGGCGGCTTCGCCGAGCAGCGCGTCGTCATCCTCCGCGACAGCAGCAAGCGCGGTCTCCACGCCTTCCTCGCCCACCTTCTGCGCCATGCGCCGGATACCGCCGTCGAACAGCGATGTCGTATAGCTACCTTCGGGACGCTCGGCGTGACGTCGCTCGACCAGCGCATCGAGTTCCGCGAGAAACCCCAACGGCGGCGTCACGTCATTGCCGAAGCAACTCGTCGTGCCCGTATGACACGTCGGACCCGCCGGCCATGCCGTCACGAGAAACGTGTCGGCATCGCAGTCGAGACGAAGATCCGCCAGCTTGAGCACGTCGCCCGAACTTTCGCCCTTCGTCCACAGGCGCGCCTTGCTGCGGCTGAAGAAAGTCACCAGCCCCGTCTCGCGGGTTGTCGCAAGCGCCGCCTCATTCATATAGCCAAGCATGAGCACTTCGCCCGTGCCCGCATGCTGCACGATCGCCGGAAGCAATCCGTCGCCCTTGGCGAAATCCGGTGCGCTGGGAGTCATAGCCTGACCTCGATGCCTTCGGCGCGTAGCGCGCGTTTCAAAGTGGGAATGGCAATGTCGCCGCTGTGGAAAACGCTTGCGGCCAGTGCCGCGTCCACATCGGCTTCGCGGAAAACGTCCGCGAAATGTTCCGGCTTGCCTGCGCCACCGGAGGCAACAAGCGGCACGCTGCACAGCTCGCGCGCGACCATCAGTTGTTCAAGGTCGTAGCCGGCACGAACACCGTCCGTTTCCATGCAGTTGAGCACGATCTCGCCGGCGCCCCGGTCCTGCGCTTCGACCATCCAGTCCAGCGTGCAACGCGACAATGCGCGCGTACGCGACGGATCGCCGGTGTACTGGCGCACCCGCCACTGGCCGTCTTCGTCGCGCAGGCTGTCGATACCCACGACGACGCACTGCACGCCGAATGCCTCGGCGATCTCGCCGATCAGGTCCGGACGTTCGAGTGCCGGAGAATTGATGGAAATCTTATCCGCGCCCGCGTGCAATACCTCGCGCGCGTCGTCGACGCTGCGAATGCCACCGGCAACGCAGAACGGTATGTCGATCGCGCGCGCCACGCGCTCGACCCATTCGCGATCCACGCGCCGGCCTTCCGGACTGGCCGTGATATCGTAAAAAACGAGCTCGTCCGCTCCCTCGTCGCGATAACGCAGCGCAAGATCGACGATTTCGCCGACGATCAGGTGATCGCGAAAGCGCACGCCTTTGACTACCTGCCCATCGCGTACGTCCAGACAGGGAATGATGCGCCGGCTCAACATGCGCGAACCTGCGGCTGTGCGTCTGCGACCGCGACCGCGAAAGCATCGGGTAACGCGAAGTCGCCTTGCAGCAATGCGCGGCCGAGAATCACGCCCGCGATACCGTGCGCCGCCAGCTCGACGATGTCGGCGATCGATCGCACGCCTCCCGATGCCTGGATAGCCAGTGACGGCACGATAGTCCGCAGATGCTTGTACAACGCCACGTTTGGCCCCGCGAGCATGCCGTCGCGATCGATGTCGGTACACAGCAGGTGCCGCGCGCCCGCTTCGGCGTACCACGGTGCCAGTTCGTCCAGCGTGCGCGCCTCGTCTTCCGTCCAGCCCGCGCTGGGCAAACGCCAGCCATCCTGCCGCCAGCGCGCATCGAGCGCGAGCGTGATGTGCTCCGCGCCATATCGCGCGATCCAACCGGCCACACCGTCCGGATCGCGAATGGCCACGCTGCCGACCACGACGCGACTTACGCCAGCGTCCCGCAATCGGCGCACACCCTCTTCGTCGCGCACACCGCCGCCGGCCTGCACCTGAAGCCGCCCCGCTTCGGCGATGGCGGCAATCGCGGGAAGGTTCTCGAACTTGCCGGAACGTGCGCCGTCCAGATCGACGACATGCAGCCACGACGCGCCTTCGTCCGCGTAGCGTGCCGCCAGCTCGACCGCATCGAATGCGTACGTGGTTTGCCGAGCGTAATCGCCCTGGCGAAGTCGTACGACGCGACCGTCGCGAAGATCGATGGCGGGAATCGGAAGCGTCGTCATAGGGCAAGGAATCCAGCAAGAAGCCGGGCACCGACCGAGGACGACCGCTCCGGATGGAATTGCATGCCCATGAAGTTATCGCGAGCGACCACGGCGGAGAACCGATCGCCGTAATCGCACGAAACCAGCGTGTAATCGCCGGTCGGAACGGCATAACTATGGACGAAGTAGGCGCTGTCGCCATCGATCAGCGAGGCGGTCAGCGGATGCTCCCGGGTTCGTTCCAGCGTATTCCAGCCCATGTGCGGCACGCGCAGTCCCGGCCTCGACACGAAGTGCCGTACCGTGGCCGGAATGAGGCCAAGGCAAACCGTATCGCTTTCCTCGGAACGCTCGCAAAGCAATTGCATGCCCAGACATACGCCGAGTACTGGCTGCGTCAGACCGCGCAGAACATCGCCAAGACCGGCCTCGTCGAGACGGCGCATGCCCGGTGCGGCGGCGCCCACCCCGGGAAGAATGACGTGCGACGCGGCACGGATACGCGCGGGATCGGACGTCAGCTGCCCATCGACGCCAAGGCGCTGGAGCGCATAACGCACCGAACCGATATTCGTGCCGCCCGCGTCGACGAGAACGACCGTCATCAGAGCGTCCCCTTCGTGCTGGGCAACTCTTCGCCCTCGCGACGGATGGCCTGGCGCAAGGTGCGGGCGACGACCTTGAAGCAGGCCTCCACCATGTGGTGCGCGTTATCGCCATGTACTGTCAGGTGCAGATTCGCACCCAGTGTTTCGCAAAGCGAGCGGAAGAAATGCGGTACCAGTTCGGTCGGAATATCGCCGACGCGTTCGCGCGGAAAACGGCCTTCGAATACGAAATAAGGACGTCCCGACAGATCGAGCAGCGCGCTTGCCGCCGACTCGTCCATCGGCAACGAGAAACCGTAGCGACCGATGCCGCGCTTGTCCCCGAGAGCGCGACGAAGCGCCTGACCGAGCGCTAGCGCGCAGTCTTCGATGGTGTGGTGTTCGTCGACGCCGGTGTCGCCATCGCAGGAGATGTCGAGCGCGAACCCACCATGCTTGCCGATCTGTTCCAGCATGTGATCGAAGAAGCCCAGGCCCGTGTGGGCGACCGGATCGGCGACACGGTCCAGATCGACCATCACGCGAATGGAGGTCTCGCGCGTGCGGCGCACGACTTCGGCGATACGCGGCGCATCGAGCAACGCGTGCGCGACATCCGCCCAGCTCGTACCCATCGACCCCACGCGCAGACCGCGCACGCCCAGATTTTCCGCGAAAACCAGATCGCTTTCGCGGTCGCCGACCATGGCGGATTGCGCACGGCTCCAGCTGTCGTCTGCAAGATAGTGCCGGGCAAGACCGACGCCGGGCTTACGCGTGTCCAGGCCTTCATGGGGGAAACTGCGATCGATCAGCTGTTCGCGGAACGCGATGCCTTGCGACGCGAGGATGCGCAACAACAATGCGTGCGGGCCATCGAACGACGCCTGCGGAAAAGCTGGCGTTCCCAGACCGTCCTGGTTGGTCACCAGTACCAGTTCATAGCCCGCCGCGACGCAACGCTGCAACGCCGCCACGACGCCGGGCAGCAGGGCGAGCTTGTCGTAACTGTCGATCTGCTCGTCAGCGGGCTCTTCGATCAGACAGCCGTCGCGATCGACGAATAGAATTTTCCGGCTCATGCGTCGGTCGCCTCCGGGCGGAGTATCGCCAGCAAGCGGTCGTTCTCGCCCGCCGTGCCGATGGTGATGCGCAGCGCGTCGCCCAACCCCGGATAGCGCGTGAGATCGCGCACCAGCACGCCCGCGGCCAGGAGCCGCGCGTACGTTTGCGACGCATCCGCGAAACGCACGGCGAGGAAATTCGCCTGCGACGGCAGCACGGCACGAACGCACGCCAGAGCCCCGAGTTCGCGCTGCATACGCTCACGCTCCTGACGCACGACCACCACATGGGAATCGGACTTCACGGCACCTTCGTCCGAAAGCGCAACCAGCGCCGCGTCGACACAGGGTCGCGGCAACGGATACGGCGCCATGATGCGCCGAAGCAAAGCAACCACCCCGGGCCGCGCAACGAGTGCGCCCACGCGCGCGCCCGCAAGGGCCCAGGCCTTCGACAGCGTGCGCAGTACCGCAACATGATCGAACCGGTCGATAAGCGACACCGCGCTCGCTGCATGCGTGAACTCGGCATAGGCTTCGTCGACGACGAGTACCGCCCGTTCTTCGAGGGCGACGGCGATCCGTTCGATGGTCGCGGCATCGACGAGGTTGCCCGTCGGATTGTTCGGCGAGCAGACGAAGACGAGTTTCGTGTTCGGTGTGACGGCGGCGAGCAAGCGGTCGGCGTCGAGACTGAAATCGGCCTCCAGTGGCGACTCGATCACCTGCGCGCCCTGAATTCGGGCGCATACGGCATACATGCCGAACGTCGGCGGCGAGATGAGTACGGCATCGGTGCCGGCACGACAGAACGCCCGCACCAGCAAGTCGATCGCCTCGTCGCTGCCGCGCCCGACCAGCACGCGATCGGCATCGACCCCATACAACTCCGCCAGTCGCGCCACGAGCGCGGGAGGCTGGGGATCGGGATAACGATTCAGTCCGTCTCCGCCGGGCGGCGCCCATGCGCTTTCATTGGCATTGAGGAATACCGAACCGCCGTTCGCCTCCATGCGCGCGCTGGCATAAGGCGTGATGGCGAGGATATCGGGACGAGCCAGGTCGAGGACGCTCATGCGCTGGTCTCCAGTGCGGCGAGGCGCAGCGTCACCGCACGGCGATGCGCCTCCAGTCGCTCGGCGGCGGCGAGCGTCGCCGCGCATGGCCCGATCGCGCGAAGGCCGTCCTCGGTCAGCTCCTGCACGGTGATCTGCTTCTGGTAGCTGGCGACGGACACGCCGCTGAAGCTGCGCGCGTAACCGTAGGTCGGCAGTACGTGGTTACTGCCGCTGCAATAGTCGCCAACGGATTCCGGCGTCCAGGCGCCGAGAAACACCGAGCCCGCCGACATCACGGCGTCCAGCAGGGCACGAGGTTGCGCGACCTGCAAAATCAGGTGCTCCGGTGCATATCTGTTGCTGACCTCCATCGCTTCGGCGAGGTCGGCAACTTCGATCAGACGGCTCTCGCCAAGCGCGACGGCGGCGATGTCGGCTCGCGGCAGTTCGCGGCGCTGACGCTCGACCTCGGTCGCCACGCGATCGAGCATCGATGCCGATGGACTGACCAGCAGCACCTGCGAATCGGGACCGTGTTCCGCCTGCGACAGCAGATCGGCGGCGACGAACACCGGATTCGCTTCGGCGTCAGCGATGACCAGCACTTCGGAAGGACCGGCGGGCATGTCGATCGCCGCGCCTTGCGGGTCCGCCGCCACCTGTAGTTTGGCTTCGGTCACCCACGCGTTGCCCGGTCCGAAGATTTTGTCGCAGCGTGGCACCGTATCGGTGCCATAGGCCAGCGCGGCGATGGCCTGTGCGCCACCGAGCTTGAATACGCGGTGCACGCCGGTGGCGCGCGCCGCGAACAGCACGGCATCGTCGCAGCGTCCGTCGGCCTGCACGGGCGTACACAGGATGACTTCGCGACATCCGGCGATGGCCGCCGGCACACCGAGCATCAACGCCGTGGACGGCAACGGCGCACCGCCGGCAGGCACGTACAGGCCGACGCGCTCGATGGCACGCAGCACGCGCTCGACGCGCACGCCGGGCGCTGTGTCGACAGCGACCGGCGCCGGTGCCGCCGCGCGATGAAAATGTTCGATGCGTCCGGCCGCCTCGACGATGGCGGCTTTGAGTTCCACGTTCAACCGGCCTTCGGCGGCGACGAATTCGGCGTCGCCGACTTCCAGCGCATCGATCGTGGCGCCGTCGTAGCGCGCGGTAAGTTCGCGCAGCGCATCGTCGCCACGCGTACGCACGTCGGCGACGATGGTTTCGACACCCTCGCGCAACGTCGCCGAGCGCGACTGCGCCGGCCGGGCCAGCGCATCGCCACGCGCCGCTTCGTTCAGTTCGTTCCAGGCGTAACGCTTCATGCCAGCATTTTCTCCACGGGCAGTACGAGCATGTCGCGCGCGCCCGCGCGCTTCATGTCTTCCAGCTGGCGCCAGCTGACCGAACCGGCGCACAGCGCCTGAAGCACGACCTGGTCAGGCGCGCCGTCGACCTGCGTCAGCGTCGGCACGGGTGCGCCGGGCAGGAGTCGCGTAATAGCGTCCAGCGCGGCGCGCGGCGCCTGCATCAGGATGAGCCGCGAGTCGCGCACCTGGATCACGCCATCCAGCCGGCGCAGCAGCAATTCGGCGATTTCGCCACGCTCGTCCAGCGGCAATTCGGCGCGTCCCGCCAGCACCGCTTCGCTTTCCACGACGACCGCCGCTTCGCGCAGCTGATTCGCCACCAGCGTCGCGCCACTGGAAACCAGATCGCAGATCGCGTCCGCCGTACCCAGGCGCGGTGCGATTTCCACCGAACCGGCAAGCATGACGACGCGCGCGTCCACGCCGTGCGTGCGCAACCACTCGCCGAGCAGCCCCGGATACGACGTGGCGATCCGTTGACCGTGCAACTGCGACGGTTCCGAATAGGCATCTTCCTGCGGCAGCGCGATCGACAGGCGGCAGTGACCGAATCCGAGCGGGCGCAGTTCGCTGAGTTCGCTCCCCGTTCCGTTGGTCAGCTGGAATTCGCGCAGCACATTGCGGCCGACAATGCCCAGGTCGCAGACACCTTCGGCGATCAGGCCGGGAATATCGTCGTCGCGCACCAGCAGCAGGTCGACGGGCTCGCCTTCGCCGAAGCAGAAGAGTTTGTCGCGGCTCTGGCGAAACTTCAGGCCGCAACGGGCAAGAAGGTCCTGCGCAGGCTCGGTGAGACGGCCTGACTTCTGCATTGCGATACGCAGGCGGTCGCGTGATTTCATACGTCGGTACTCCTGGCGGCCGGGTCCGGCAGTTTGCTTGCCCGGCGCGCGGCGGCGGCCAGGTAGCCGCCATTGCCCTGGTTGAGGTAACGGGCCACCCGCCCGATCGTGGTGATGCTGACCGCGGTGCGCTCGTGGATTTCCCGGTAGGAGCGCCCCTCCAGCAGGTAGGGCACCACGCTCCAGCGGTCGACCATGACTTCGATCTCCGCCGGGGTGCACAGGTCGTGCAGGAAGGCTCGCATCTCCTCCACCGTCTTGAGGCCCAGCAGGGCCTCGCACAGGCTGAGTTCGGTGGAGTCGGACGAGGTTTCGGGATCCAGGGATCGACGTTTCATAATGTACTAACGCGTTAACACAGTAAGACGATCATAATCCCGACTTCCCACGCCGGCAAGTCCGGCCCTTCCGGCGTTTACGATTTATTCGATGGTTCGGGGCGGGACGGCACGCCAGCATGGCGCCCTCCCACCCCTGAGATATGTCTCATGTCGACCACCGTAATCGTCGCCGACGACCACCCGATCGTGGTCGCCGGCGTAGAAGCCGCTCTTGCCGCGCATGCGTTCGACGTCCTGGGCACCGCCCACGATCCGGACTCGCTCTTCGCCTTGCTGGCGACGGCGCCCTGCTCGGTCGTGGTGACCGACCTGTCGATGCCCGGCGGCGTCGAAAACGACGGCCTGGCCATGATCCGGCGGCTACGCAGGGCCTGGCCGGCCATGGGCGTCGTCGTACTGACGATGCTGACCAATCCCGCGGTACTGAGAACGCTGCTGGATCTGGGCGTGGGGGCGGTCTTCGACAAACGCTCCAGCATGCGCGACCTGCCCGTCGCCATTCATTCGGCCAGCGTGGGACGAACCTATCTCAGCCCGAGCGTGCGCCGCCTGTTTCAGGAAGCGGATTGCGCGAATGCCAGCGAAAACCTGTTCGACCGGCTGTCGCGCCGGGAGGTCGAGGTTATGCGCGTCTTCGCCACGGGCATGTCGCTCAACGAGATTGCCGCCACGATGCGACGCAGCTTCAAGACCATCAGCCGGCAGAAGCGCATGGCCATGGTGAAACTGGGCCTCGTCAACGACGCCCAGCTATATCACTACCTCGGCAATATGAGTGCGCTGGCACTCGAGGATCCCTACTCGCCTCTGGGCGAGAAGGGAACGAAGGCCGCCAGTCAGAGCGACTGACCGGCCACCAGCTGCCCCGATGCCACCAGCTCGCAGACAAGCCGCACGTCGCCATCCATCGCACGGTCGCGCTGCATGAACGAGATATGGGCGCGCAGCGCGGCGAGAGCCTCGCGAACCGGCTGACCGGCGTGGAAATCGCCCGCCTCGGCAAGCGCGGCCATCAACGCCTTCACTTCCGTTTCGAACTGAGGGTAATGCGGCGAGTCCTGCCGCGGTGCGCCGGAGATTTTGCCGGCGATCGCCTGCCAGTCGCCGCGCGCGGCGAGCGAGCGCGCCGCGTTGAGCATGTCCTGACGGTACTCGAGCGCCTGCGCGGCCGTATAGATCTCCATCGCCAGCACATGACCGAGATCTTCGGTCATTTCCAGCACGTGACGCGCCTCGTTCGCCCCCATCGACACATGATCTTCCGCGTTGGCGCTGGTCGGCACCGAATACACCGACGCCGGATGCGCACGCGTGGCCAGGTCGTTGACGAGCGCGGCGGCCGTGTACTGCACGATCATGAAACCGGAATCGGTAGCGTCTTCGTTACCGATGAGGAACGCCGGCAGACCGTCGTTGTTCGCCGGATCGACGAGCTTGGCCGTGCGCCGCTCCGAGATCGACGCCAGTACCGGAATGGCCGCCTTCACGTAGCTCATGGCCAGCGCCAGCGGCATACCGTGGAAGTGGCCGGCGGAAATCACCTGGTCCTCGATGACCTGTGCGTTCTCCGCATCGGGGAACACGAGCGGATTGTCCGTGACGGCATTCAGTTCGATGTCGAACACGCGACAGGCCTGCATCCACGCATCGCGCACGGCGCCGTGCACCTGCGGCGCGCAGCGAAGGCAATAAGCATCCTGCGGCTGGTGCTTCTTGCCACCCTTGAACGGAAGGAAGCGTGCATAGAACGCCTCCTTACCGTGACGCTGGGTAGCGGGCACATAGTCCCAGCCGATGTCGAAGCGATTGGCCTGATCGGCGGGATCGGCCCACGAATCGGCCAGCCACGGACGGAAACGCGGCACCAGGTGGTAGGCGATATCCGCAAGCGTCGAACCATTCAGAAGGGCGAGCAGACGCGCGGCCGTGTCGACCTGCCCCGGATGCGGACGCAACGCGTGGACTTCCGGCGCGTAAGCGCGCGTGCGTCCCGCGAATGCGTCCAGCGTCATGGCGGCGGCCAGATCGGCGGTCTTGATCAGCGTTTCCAGCGTGGCAAGCGCGAGCACGCCGGTGGCGAGCATCTGCGTGGTGCCGTTGTTGAGCGCAAGGCCTTCCTTGAAGGACAGACGCACGGGCTCGAGCCCCGCCCTGCGCAGCGCTTCGGCGCCGGAGATGCGTTCGCCGGCATAGAAGGCTTCACCGCCGCCCAGCAGCACGATGGCCAGATGCGACAGCGGCGCAAGATCGCCGCTGGCACCGACAGAACCCTTTTCGGGAATGACCGGAATGACGTCGCGATTGAGCAGTTCGGCGAGTGCGCGCAGCGTTTCGACACGGATGCCCGAATGTCCGCGCATCAGCGTGTTGACGCGAATGGCCAACATGGCGCGCACGACATCGACGGAGAACGGCTTACCGACGCAAACGGCATGCGTGATGATGAGGTTGTGCTGGAGCTCTTCCAGCAACGTGCCTTCGCGCTTCTCCGGATTGCCGCCCGGCAGCTCGTCGCGCACGCGATGCGCACCAAGAAGCTTGTCGGCGTTGCTGCCGAAACCGGTGGTGACGCCATAGATCGGTTCGCCGCAACTGACCTTCTCGGCCAGGAAGTCGGCGGCGCGCTTCACCTTCAGAAGCTGCGTCTCGTCCAGGCGAATGGATGCACCGTGGCGCGCGATGGTAACGACTTGCGCGCGGGTCAGGCTGCGGCCGTCGAGAAGAATGCTTTCTTGGGTCATGGGGATGCCGGGGAAGACGATGGAGGGATGGAAGACGGTGAAGCCGGGGCGCGTCAGCGCCCCACTTCGGCCTGCGCCAGTTCCACGCGCAGGGTTTTCACCAGCGCGTCGCGGGCGACTTCGAACTGATCCTCGCGACGAAGATCCTTGACCGTCACGACACCCTTCGCGATCTCGTCCTCGCCGATGACGATGGCGAAACGGATGCCCGCACGATCGGCATATTTGAACTGCTTGCCGAGCTTGCCGCCGTCCATCACCACTTCCGTGGCGATGCCCGCGTTACGCAGCTCGGTAGCGACAGCGAGATACGTCGGAATCTGTGCCGCATCCATCTGCGTCACCAGCACGTCGACCGTGCTTTGCGCGGTATCGATGAGGCCGGCGTCGCGCAGCTGCCAGTAAAGACGCGTCAGGCCGATCGAGATGCCCACGCCCGGGAGATGCGACTTGGTGTATTGACCGGCGAGGTTTTCGTAGCGGCCGCCCGAACACACCGAGCCTATGCCCTGGTGATCGTTCAGCGTGGTTTCGTACACAGTGCCCGTGTAGTAATCGAGGCCGCGAGCGATCGAAAGGTTCAGTGCGAAATGCGTTTCGGGCACGCCGAAATCGCGGATCAGACCGAGCACTTCCTTCAGTTCCGCACGCCCCTGCTCGAACTGTTCCGAACCGGCGCCGAGGGCATCGAGCTTTTCGAACGCGTCGGCGACCGTGGCCGAACGCACCTGCACGAAAGCGAGAATACGATCGGCAACGTCGCCGGACAGACCGAAGTTTTCGCCGGTCAGCGTTTCGCGTACGTAGCCGGGACCACGCTTGTCGAGCTTGTCGACTTCGCGCAGTACCAGCGTCTGCTGCTCGGCATCTGCCACGCCCAGGCTTTCGAAATAGCCGCGCATCAGTTTGCGGTTATTGAGCTGGATGGTGAACGCGCCGACGTCGAGTTCGCGGAAGACGCTGTAGATCACCGCCGGAATTTCGGCGTCGTAGCGTACCGAGAGGGAATCCTTGCCGATAACGTCGATGTCGCATTGATAGAACTCGCGGAAGCGGCCGCGCTGTGCGCGCTCGCCGCGATACACACGCTGCATCTGGTAGCGGCGGAACGGGAAGCTGAGATCGTGTTCGTGCTCGGCGACATAACGCGCCAGCGGCACCGTCAGATCGAAACGCAGCGCCAGCTCCGGCTTGTCGCCCTTGTCCGCGGCGCCAAGCGCGCCCGTCGACTGGACGAAATACACCTGACGCTCGGTTTCGCCGCCGGTCTTGGTCAGCAGGACGTCGCTGTATTCGATCACCGGCGTTTCGATCGGCAGGAAGCCGAAACGCTCGTAGTTGCGACGGATGGTGTCGAGCATGCGCTGGAAAGCGATCTGATCGAGCGGAAGAAGCTCGAGAACACCGGGCATGGTGCGGGCCGGGGTGAGTGCCATGGAATCCTCTGGACAGGCGTCGGAATGCCGCGAACGCGGCAGCCGTATAGCCTAACAGATAGGCGCCCCATGGCCTTGCGCCCACCGACGTAAAAAGAGGCGCCCGACCTGTTGCCAATCCGGCGCGGGGTCACTAACATACGCGGCTCGCCGTCGGGGTGTAGCTCAGCCTGGTAGAGCGCTACGTTCGGGACGTAGAAGTCGCAGGTTCGAATCCTGTCTCCCCGACCAACGAATGCTTCAATTCGTTACGAAAACGCCGGCCTTGAGCCGGCGTTCTTGTTTGTGCGCTACCTGAAAACGCCACGCCGCCCGATCGATCTCACGGTGCGTGCGTACGCCGCGCTACCACGTTACCCAGCAGCGCCAGTGCGCCGGCCAGCATGAAGTTCGACAGGAAGGCCACCGTCGGCGACCACGCGAGGAAGGCGGCAAACAGCGAACCGCCGACGGCCAGCGTCGTGGCGACGGTCAGGGATTCGCAAAGCTGCAGCGCGGAACTGTTCACGCCCTGCTCTTCCGGCGGCGACAGCGACAGCATCAGGACCGAAAGGCTGGCATATAGCAGCCCCATACCGAGCCCCGTCAAACCCCAGCCGGCGACCGAAACGAAGACGGGAACCGACGGCCATGCCGCCGTCGCCGTCGTGGCAATGCCGATGGCGAGCGCCGCGGTACCTAGGTTCAACAGGCTCTGGCGCGACATCGTCGCGTAATGCCCCTGGTACCACGACCCGGAGAACCAGCCCAGCGCACCGGCACTCAGCGCCATGCCCGACCAGAGCGGCGACAGACCATGCTCACGGGAGAGCAGCAACGGCAGGAATGCCTCGCAGCCAAAGAACGCCGACGCGGCCAGCCCGCGCAGCACGATGACACTGGGCAGCCCGCGCGCGGCGCGCAGCGTGCCGGCGGGAAGCATCCCCTTCGCACAGAAACCGAGCAGCGCCACAGCCGGCACGAGGATGGCCGCCGCCACCAGTCCATGCTGCTGTCCGGCTACGAAGACAAGGCAAACCCCCACTGCCGCGCCGAACGCCAGCAGAACGGGGCGAAGGGACGATTGGCGCGCCGCCTGTACCGCCGGCATGGCCCGCATGGCGGGGCGCAGGATGGCGGCGGCCGGCACGGCGAGTACCGGCACGGCGAGAAACACCCAGCGCCAGCCCACGTGCTCGACGATCAAACCGCTGAGAGCCGGCCCGATCATCGACGGCACCACCCAGCCCGCCGAGAAGGCGGCAAAAATGCGGGGGCGCAGCGATTCGGGGTAAAGCCGCCCGACGATGACGTACAACGCCACCGACATACCGCCAGCCCCAAGACCCTGCACGAGGCGGCCGAGAAGAAGTGTCGACATGTTCTGCGCCAGCCCCGCCAGCAGCAGACCGGCGACGAAGCAGGAAAGCCCGCTCCATAGCGGAAGCGAAGGACCATGCGTGTCCGCCCAGCGCCCGGCCAGCGTCATACCGATGACGCTCGTCGCCAGCGTGCCGCCGAAAGCCAGCGCGTACAGCTTCAGGCCGTCCAGCTCGCGCGCCACGGTCGGCATCGCGGTGGTGACGGCCAATGCCTCGAACGCAATCAGCGAGATCAACGCGACCATGCCCAGCGTGGCGGCGCGATAGCGCGGCGAAAGCACGGAATCGGTCGGCGCGGCGTCCTGCAACGGGGAAAGTATGGAATCTGAAGTACTCACGTTCATGCATTGTCCCTTGGAATCGGTGACGGCGCCACGGCGGGTTGCAGCGATGCGTCGAGGCATGCAGCATGCAACCTCAACCAAACTTCAGGTCAAGCCATGCAGGAATTGAGCGTGGGCGAAGCGGCAAGTCGCAGCGGTGTCGCGATATCGGCACTGCATTTCTACGAAAAGAAAGGATTGATCCGCAGCCTGCGCACCGCCGGCAATCAACGGCGGTATGCGCGCGACGTACTGCGCCGGCTGGCGGTTATCCGCGTCGCACAGCGCGTCGGCATTCCGTTGGAAGCCGTAAAACGCGCTTTCGCGACACTGCCGGACGAACGCACTCCGACGCGCGCCGAATGGGCGCGCATGTCCGCCGTGTGGCGCGAGGAACTGGACCTTCGCATCGAACAGCTGAACCTGCTGCGCCATCAACTGACCGAATGCATCGGCTGCGGGTGCCTGTCGCTGCAACGCTGCCGACTGGCGAATCCGGGCGACGTACTCGCAACGGAAGGCGACGGGCCGCGCCGCTGGCTGTCCCACCCATAAAATCCACGTCGAAAATTCGCGGCTGGAAACGTGCTTCGCGCACAAACGAAAACGCCCCATAAGGGGCGTCTTCGTAAACTGGCGGAGAGAGAGGGATTCGAACCCTCGATAAGGCTTTTGACCCTATACTCCCTTAGCAGGGGAGCCCCTTCGGCCTCTCGGGCATCTCTCCGTATTTTTTCGCAATCAACCGCGATGAGCCGGCAAGGATACTTGCACAGGCTCCGATCGTAAAGCCTTATTGATCTTCGTGGTGGTCGCCCGGCGGCTCGGACGGATCGTTCTCGTTCTTGATGCGCTGGTAGATTTCTTCGCGATGCACGGCAACGTTCTTAGGCGCGTTGATACCGATGCGCACCTGATTACCCTTGACGCCCAGCACCGTGACGGTCACCTCGTCGCCGATCATCAGGGTTTCACCGACCCGGCGGGTCAGAATCAGCATGATTGATACTCCATAAATCAGGTATTGGCTTCCCACCCAACGGACGTCACCCCGAGTGCGGACGTTGGTGGATCGACATCTCGTCCATCGAAGGCCGAGTGCCTTCCCCGGCTCATTTTTGAACTACTTACCAGCGACCTGCCGATCTAATCGATCTTAAGGAAACGTCCGACATTCGGCTGATACTAGCCGAGCGAAAGCAGGTGGCGCAACGCGTCAGTACGCAAAAGGAAAGGTTCCTGGCACGACCGACGAGCGCTACGCCTTGCTATCGCCCGATTCGGTTACGAAAGACGCGCCTTCACCCAGTCGGGGATCGAGGCGAGGATCGAGGCCAGGACCGGGGTATCGTTGCCGCCACCCTGGGCCATGTCCGGACGACCGCCGCCCTTGCCGTCGATCTGCGCGGCGACGTGGGCGACCAGGTCGCCCGCCTTAACGCGACCGAGGACCGATCCGTTGACACCGGCCACGAGCGACACGCGCCCCTCGGCGGCACCGGCCAGGATCACGACGCAATCGCCCAGCTGCTGCTTGAGGACGTCCACGCTGTCGCGCAGCGACTTCGCATCCATACCTTCCAGGCGCGCGGCGACCACGCGGATGCCGCCGACATCGGCCGCACCCGCGGCAAGATCGGCCGATGCGGAACTGGCGGCCCGGGCCTTGAACGACTCCAGTTCGCGCTCCAGCTTTTTCTGACGATCGAAAACCTGGCGCAGCTTCTCGACCGCATCGTCGCCAGACGACGAGAGCAGCCCCGACAGCTCGCCAAGACGACGTTCTTCGTCCGCGACATAGTCCATGGCGCCCGTGCCCGTGACCGCCTCGATACGGCGCACACCGGCCGCTACGCCCGACTCGCCGACGATCTTGAACAGGCCGATGTCGCCCGTGCGCGAAACATGCGTGCCGCCACATAGCTCCGTGGAAAAATCGCCCATGCGAAGCACACGCACTTCGGCGCCGTACTTTTCGCCAAAGAGTGCGATAGCACCGAAGTCGATCGCCTCGTCGTAGCCCATGTTATGCACTTCGGCAGCGGCGTTGCGACGGACTTCGTCGTTCACCATGCGCTCGACCTGACGCAGTTCTTCGTGCGTTACCGCCTTGAAGTGCGAGAAGTCGAAACGCAGGCGCTCGGGAGCGACCAGCGAACCCTTCTGCGAGACATGCTCGCCCAGCAGTTTGCGCAGCGCGGCGTGCAGCAGATGCGTCGCGGAATGGTTGAGCACGGTTGCCTGACGCTGCAACGCATCGACGGACGCGGCGATCCGGTCGCCCTTGCGCAACGGAGCCGAACCCTGCCAGCGGCCGAAATGGCCGAAGAACACGCCACCCAGCTTGTGCGTATCTTCCACCGCAAAGCCGCCATTCGTATTGCGCAGCAGGCCGGTGTCGCCCACCTGGCCGCCGGACTCGGCGTAGAACGGCGTACGGTCCAGCAGGACGATGGCGTCCTCGCCATCGGCCAGCGTATCGATCTGCTTGCCGGCGCGCACAATCGCGACGACTTCGGCATCCGCCAGATCCAGTGCGTCATAACCGGTGAACGTGGTCGGCGCAAGGGCACTGGCGACTTCGGCGGGCAACTGCCCCTTCGTCTCGAAATGGCTCGCGGCGCGCGCACGGGCGCGCTGCTCGCCCATGGCGCGTTCGAAGCCTTCCATATCGACCGTCATGCCGCGTTCGCGGGCGATGTCGGCGGTGAGATCGACCGGGAAGCCATACGTGTCGTACAGGCGGAAAGCGTCAGCGCCCGGAATGATCTGCCCGGCCTTGGCGGCCACGTCGTCGAACACGCGCATGCCGTTTTCCAACGTCTCGCCAAAGCGCTCTTCCTCGGCCTTCAGCGCCTGCTCGACGAAGCCCTGCTTCTTCGCCAGATCGGGATAGGCATCGCCCATTTCCTCGACCAGCGGAGCGACCATTTTCCAGAAGAAATCGCCGCGCACGCCAAGCATCCAGCCATGGCGAAGCGCGCGACGGATGATGCGGCGGAGTACATAGCCGCGACCTTCGTTGGACGGCAACACGCCATCGACGATCAGGAACGAGCAAGCACGCACATGGTCGGCGATGACACGCAGCGACTTATTCGCGATATCCGCCATGCCCGTGAGCTTCGAGGCTTCCGCAATCAGATGCGCGAACAGGTCGATTTCGTAATTGGAATGGACGTGCTGAAGCACGGCCGCAAGACGCTCCAGACCCATGCCCGTGTCGACACACGGCGCCGGCAGCGGCGTCAGCGTGCCGTCCGGAGCGCGGTCGAACTGCATGAACACGAGGTTCCAGATTTCTATGTAGCGGTCGCCGTCCTCGTCGGGCGAACCCGGAGGACCACCCGCGACATCCGCGCCATGGTCGTAGAAAATCTCGGTACAGGGACCGCAGGGACCGGTATCGGCCATCTGCCAGAAATTGTCCGACGCAAAGGGCGCACCCTTGTTGTCGCCGATGCGCACGATGCGATCGGCGCTCACGCCGACTTCCTTGTTCCAGATGTCGTAGGCCTCGTCGTCGGTGTGATACACCGTGACCCACAGACGCTCGGCCGGGAGCTTGTAAACCTCGGTGAGCAACTGCCAGGCATAACGGATGGCGTCGCGCTTGAAATAGTCGCCGAACGACCAGTTGCCCAGCATTTCGAAAAACGTGTGGTGACGCGCGGTGTAACCGACCGCGTCCAGATCGTTGTGCTTGCCGCCGGCACGCAGGCAGCGCTGCACGTCGGCCGCACGGACGTAGCCCGGCTTTTCGCTACCGAGGAATACGTTCTTGAACGGGACCATGCCCGAGTTCGTGAACAGCAGCGTCGGATCGTTCGAGGGCACCAACGATGCCGACGGCACGATGGTGTGGTCCTTGGAGCGGAAGTAATCGAGGAAGGTCGAACGGATTTCGGCGGTTTTCATGGGATCGTGGCGTCAAAGCTGCGAAAGTCAGCCACCCCTGGAACGACACCACAGCCCTTGACGAGGGCGCAAGGCCTTCAATCGTCGTCGGTATCGTCCACATCGGCGTGGGTAAGACCTCGTACTGTGGCGGCGGCGAAGCCTCGGCGCAAGAGGAATTGCGCCCTGCGGGCGCGCTCGGCCGGGTCGGCCGAAGGTCCGCCATAGCGACGGCGCAGTTGCGAGGAGGCCAGCTCGCGCCAGTCGACGTCCGCCGCTTCCAGCAGCTCCCGGATAGCGGCATCCGCGATGCCCTGGCTTTTCAGCTCGGCCCGAATGCGCGCCGGACCATAACCCTGCCCGATCCGGCTGCGAACCAGCACCTCGGCGAACCGGCTGTCGTCCTGATACCCCAGATCGCCCAGCCGCTCGACCGCCGCCGTGGATTCGTCGCGGGCAAAGCCACCGCGATTGAGTTTCTGGCGAAGCTCGCGCTGCGAGTGTTCGCGTCGTGCGAGAAGACCCAGGGCCTTGTCGAAAGCACTGCGAGGCGCCTTGGGCTTCTTATCGGCCTTCGGCGCCTCGCCTTCCTTGCCCGAATCGCTACGGCGCCTCATGCGCCGCCTCGTTGCGAGGCGGCCATGACGATGTCGCGTTCAGCGCCGCGCATGCGACTCAGACTTCTTCCAGTTCGTCCGCCTCGGTCTCGGCCGTCTTAGGGCCGGCCTTGACCAGCAGTCGCGCGCGCAGCTCGGCATCGACTTCGTTGGTGATATGCGGATTTTCGCGCAGGAACTGGCGGACGTTTTCCTTGCCCTGGCCGATGCGATCACCCTTGTAGCTATACCAGGCACCGGACTTGTCGATCAGGTTCTCGCGCACGCCAAGCTCGATGATCTCGCCCTCGCGGGAGGTGCCTTCGCCGTAGAGGATTTCGAACTCGGCCTGACGGAACGGCGGCGCCACCTTGTTCTTGACCACTTTGACGCGGGTTTCCGAGCCGATGACCTCGTCACCCCTCTTCACCGCGCCGATGCGGCGGATGTCCAGACGCACCGAGGCGTAGAACTTCAGCGCGTTACCGCCCGTGGTGGTTTCGGGGCTACCGAACATCACGCCGATCTTCATGCGGATCTGGTTGATGAAGATCACCAGACAGTTCGACTTCTTGATGTTGGCCGTGAGCTTGCGCAGGGCCTGGCTCATCAGGCGGGCGTGCAGGCCGACGTGGGAGTCGCCCATCTCGCCCTCGATTTCAGCCTTCGGCGTCAGCGCGGCCACCGAGTCGACCACCACGACGTCGACGGCACCCGAACGCACGAGCATGTCGGCGATTTCGAGCGCCTGCTCGCCGGTGTCCGGCTGGCTGACGAGGAGATCGGCCACATTGACGCCGAGCTTTTCGGCATAGGAAGGATCGAGCGCGTGCTCGGCGTCGACGAACGCGGCGGTGCCACCGGCGCGCTGGCACGAAGCGATGACCTGCAGGGTGAGCGTCGTTTTACCCGAGGACTCCGGACCGTAGATTTCGACCACGCGACCGCGCGGAAGACCACCGATGCCGAGAGCGATGTCGAGGCCCAGCGAGCCCGTGGAGACGGTATCAATCGTATCGTCGACGCGGTCGCCAAGACGCATGACGGCGCCCTTGCCGAACTGCTTTTCGATCTGGCCGAGAGCACTTGCGAGCGCCTTGCGCTTATTGTCGTCCATCGTGGTTCTTCCGATTTCGTAGTGTAGGTAGGTATCTTGCCCGGCCACCGTCTCAGGGACTGCGATCCGCCAGGCGATCAGTTTGCCACAGGCGTCAAGGCCACCCGGATCAGTCGCCGAGTTCCCTGCTCATTCCAGCCAGAGCCGCGGCCACAGTCTGTCGGCGCACCGCTTCGCGATCGCCGTCGAAGTGATAAAGGCGAGCGTGAGCATAGCCCCCGCGCCGCTTCCAGCCGATCCACACGGTACCCACGGGTTTGTCCGGCGTACCGCCGGATGGCCCGGCGATACCGGTGACGGCCACCGCGATACCGGCGCCGTAACGGGCCAGCGCGCCGGAAACCATTTCGAGCACCGTCTGCTCACTGACCGCACCCGTACTCTCCAGCGTGCGCGGGTTGACGCCCAGTAGCGCCTCTTTCGCGCTATAGCTATAGGTAACGACGCCCGCCTCGAACCATGCGGAACTACCGGCAAGGTCGGTAAGCGTCTTGGCGATCCAGCCGCCGGTACAGGATTCTGCCGTTGCCACCATCACGCGCTGCCGCTGCGCCGCGGCCGCAACCTCCGCCGCCAGGGCGACGAGTTCGGCATCGGTGGGAATGGATGCATGCTCCATGCGGGTCTCCGCGTTTCATTGAGGGGGAAAGGAACGGACGAAAGCGTCCCGTTCTACTCCCTCGCACCCGGTACGCCAAGACTTGACCGGATGACCCGAGAAGCTTTTGCCAGGTAACGCTCCTCGTGAAACAAGCCGCTGAAGGATGCTGTTACATATACATATGTATAGATGTTGTTTGCGACCGAAGTCATCGATCAGACAAGTCATAACCTTAATCTTTTAATAGAAGCCGCTTACATTATTCACGTACTTATTTCGTGACAATAATTCCTAGGAATTAACGTAATCGCTAACACACATCAATGAGACATTCGGGTTACATACTTCACATCTTTATTCTGTGACGCCTCTCACGAAATGATTCGTCTTGTGCACTAGGCAATTCGAAGTTGATACGTTATTTTTCAACCCGTAAGCCTACTCAAGAGTTAGGGCCTGCCCGACAGTCAACGCATTGGGCCAGGGGAATAGGGGATAAGGGCGATCCATTGAGATATCCGAAAGAACGGTGTCGACGACACCGGCTTTTAGTCCCGATGGCGTCTCCTTTATGACGTGTAGATCTCACGGGCAACGCGCTTGCCCGGACAGGAAGTCTGAATGGAATGGAAAGCTTGCACTTTGCGTGGCCGTGTCGGTCCACTGCATGCGCGGCGAGAAAGGGCGCTACAAACGGCAATATGCCGATTCCCTTGTGTTACGCCACCGCCAGATCGCTGCTCTTCGGAACAGCGGCGAATTTTCGTGCGCATTGACTAAACCGAATACAAAGGCACGCCCGTTTCGACGCGCCTGCCCGATAAATCCGGCTGCCAAAAATAACTGAGCTTATTCATTTTATTCATTGACTTACGGGCATAATGTGAAAAGATCCTTCATGAATCAGGCCCTGACGGGCACTGTGCTGTTGACGACGCTCGCATTGGCCGGCTGCGGTACGCCGCCGGCCAAGGATTACGGCGGCTCGTGGAAGCCGGTCAATCGCTTCCAGGACACACCGTCCGAAATTCCGTTGTCCGTGGCGTATTCGTTCTATGCGTCACCCATGGACGGCACCCTGAAAACCATGCTCACGCGCTGGGCCAGCGACTCGGGAATGACGTTGTCATATCGACTCCAGTCGGACTTCACGCTTTATAAGCGCGCGTCGGAAATTCATACAACAGATATCCAGGATGCAGCGACCGAACTGAGTTCGATTTATGCGACCCAGGGCGTTTCCGTCACGGCCGTCGGTCGCGAAATCCGCGTGGAACAGGCAAGTGCGATCGTACCCGTCGCGACCGCCGGTAAGCCGGCGTCCGACGACGTGAAAACCGCCGCCACCCCGGACACCAAATGAACAGTACAAGGAAAAGCGCTGTGACGATCGAGGCGGGCATTCGCTGATGCTCAAGAAGAAATCAACCCCGAATATCGACGGCGCGGTCAACAAATCGGTCAATTTCGAACTGACCGTTGCCGATCTTGCCAGACGCAGCGAACGCCGCGCGTGGATAGTCGCGTTTGGCGCGATCGTGATGTCGCTGATCCTTGCCGGTGGCTATTTCTATATGTTGCCGCTGAAGGAAAAAGTGCCGTATATCGTGATGGCCGATGCCTATAACGGTGTCAGCTCGGTAGCGCGCCTCACGGACGATGTCGTCAATCGCCGCATATCCGCCAGCGAAGCCATCAATCGCAGCAACATCACCCATTTTGTACTCGCGCGCGAGTCGTACGACGTGGCAATGATCAACCTGCGCGACTGGGCAACGGTGCTGACGATGGCCTCGCCCAACGTCGCCGCGGGTTACACCAGCCTGCATGCCCAGGCCAATCCGAACAGTCCCTACAAAACCTACGGCAGGGACAAGGCGATCCGCGTGAAGATACTGAGCATCGTGCTCATCGGCGGCGGCCAGGGCACGACGCCCAAGGGTGCGACGGTTCGCTTCCAGCGCACTGTGTACAACAAGCAGACGGGCCTCAGCACGCCGCTGGACAGCAAGATCGCGACGATGGAGTTCGCGTACAAACCGAATCTGAAAATGGACGATCAGTACCGCGTCGAGAATCCGCTCGGCTTCCAGGTGACCGATTATCGCGTCGACAGCGACTATGGCGAGTCGCCGCCGGAAGAAGTTCCCGCCGCCGCGGACCCGGCCGATGGCACCGCGCCATCCGCCGACGCTCCCGCAGCGAACCCCGTCGCGCCCGAAGCACCGCAGGCGATGGGTATCCCGCCGTCGCCGGTTCCGGCCGAAGGTTCCTACCCGGCGGTTGCCGTCCCGGCAAATACTGCCGCTCAGCCTCCTGCCGCAGCACCCGCTCCCGCTCCGAGAGGCACCGCCAATGGAGGGCGCCGTTGATGAACCGATCGAGCAAACTCACCCTGCTCTGCACCCTGTGCCTTGCCGCGACAGGCATGGTGCATAACGCCAGCGCGCAAGCCGTGCAGCCTTACGAATACCAGCCCGACCGCATCTACCAGGTGCGCGCAGGCCTGGGCATCACCACGCAGATCGAACTCAGTCCGAACGAGAAAATCCTCGACTACAGCACTGGCTTCAGCAGCGGCTGGGACCTCACGCGACGCGACAACGTGTTCTACGTGAAGCCCAAGAACGTCGACGTCGATACGAACATGATGATTCGCACGGCGACCCACTCCTACATCTTCGAACTGAAGGTGGTCGCCACCGACTGGAAGACACTGGAGCAGGCGCGGCGTGCGGGCGTGCAATACAAGATTGCCTTCACCTATCCCGCCGACACCAGCTTCGTCAGCGAATCCAAGAAAGTGTCGCAGGTGCCGGAGCTCAACACCGCGCTGGTCAAAGGCCGCGACTACAACTTCAATTACGACTACGCCATGCGCCGCAAGACCGCGCCATGGCTCGTGCCGGTCAATGTGTACGACGACGGGCAGTTCACCTATATCAAGATGAGTGACCTCAAGCAGTTCCCGACCGGGAACTTCCCGACGGTGTACATGCGCGAGCGCGAGCATGGAGAGGATTCGGTGGTGAATACGACCGTCGAGGGCAACACGATCGTTGTCCACGGCACGTATCCCTATCTGGTCATTCGGCACGACAGCAACGTCGTGGGTCTGCGAAGGAATACAAAAAAGTGAGCCCGAATACGCCTCATCATCCGGACGACGACGCCGTAAACGGCCAGATACCGCCGAACGAAGGTCATGCCGATCACCACGATCCGCTAGCCGGCAATCCCTATTCCGCTCAGCAGCGTCAGACCGCCGCGCCAGACCTCGACGCGGGAGCGCCGCAACTGGCGTCTTCGAACGATCTGCGTCGCATGAACCGGCGGGCGCTCGGCTTCCTGGCCGGCATCGTCGTGCTGCTCCTTCTGGCCGCCTTCTGGATGCTGAGAGGTACCGGCGCACGAACAGAAGCGCCGCAGAAACCGCGCGAGGAGACGGTGACGATTCCGGACGCTCCCACCGCCCTCCCGCCGCCGACCCGTCAGGTGCCGCAGCTGCCGCAGGCCATTCCGCTTGCACCTCCCCCGCCGCTGCCCACCGCGGCACAGACACGACAATATGTGCCGCAGGAACAACGCGGACCGTCGCTGGTCGAGCGCCGCATGATGACTGGCGAGGCCGCGGCGCAGGCCGTCGGTGGCGGCCAGTACGCCACCACGGGCGCACCGCAGGGCTATGGGCAGATGCTCGCAGGTATGCCGGGCATGCCCGGGATGCCTGGTGGCGGCGTGCCGCCCAATAGCGCGTATTCGCAAAAACCACTGGCCGAGGTATCCAGCGCCGAACCGCTCACGCATCCGGACACTCTGATGTTGCGCGGCACCTTCATCCGCTGCGTGCTGAAAACCCGCATCATCACCGACATCCCGGGTTTCACCTCGTGCATCGTCACCGAACCCGTGTACTCGTTCACCGGCAAGCGGCTACTGCTGCCCAAGGGCTCGGAAATACTGGGCAAGTACGAATCGGAGCCGAACGGCCCCCGCGTCGCGGTGATCTGGGATCGCATCGTGACGCCCACCGGCATCGACGTGAACATGTCCAGTCCCGGCGTGGACACGCTCGGCGGTGCCGGTCATCCGGGCTACTACAACGCGCACTGGGGTAGCCGTATCGGTGCCGCCCTGCTGATCAGCATGCTCAGCGATGCCTTCAAGTACGAGGCGGCCGAACACGGCCCGAAGAGCACAACCATCAGCAACGGCGTGGTCACGCAAACCCCGTTCGAAAGCAACACCGCCCAGACCATGCAGATGCTTGCAAACCAGGCCGTGCAACGCGCCGCGAACCGGCCGGCAACGGTAACGATCAACCAGGGCACCGTGCTGGCTGTCTACGTCGCTAAAGACGTGGACTTCAGCGCCGTGGTCGCGCGTTACTGATGCGGACGCCATAGTCGATGAGCGACGCCACCGTAGCCTCGGTTCCAAATGAATTCCTGGATTACCAGTACGAAGTACTGGGTGTCCGGGACTTCATGGCGTCGCCCGACGTTACCGAAATCTGCATCAACAAGCCGGGCGAGCTGTACCTGGAAAGTCAGGGTAGCTGGCGCCGCGTGGAAGTGCCTTCGCTGACCTTCGAACGTGCGCGCCAGTTCTGCACGGCCGTGGTCAACGAGAGCAACACCGGCCAGCGCATCACGGATATGGATCCGGTGGTGTCGCTGACCTTCCCCACCGGCCAGCGCGCGCAGTTCGTGGTACCGCCGGCCTGCGAGGCGGGTCATGTCTCGATCACCATCCGCCTGCCATCGAAGCACACCAAAACCCTGGCCCAGTATCAGGACGACGGCTTTTTCGATCAGATTCTGGAGGACGTGAACGCCATCAGCGATCACGATCGCGAACTGCTCGAACTGCGCGCGGAACGACGTTACGCCGACTTTTTCCGCAAAGCCGTACTGAGCAAGAAAAACATCGTCGTCGCCGGTGCCACCGGCAGCGGCAAGACCACCTTCATGAAATCGCTGGTGCACCACATTCCCGACGAGGAACGGCTGGTCACCATCGAAGACGCACGCGAACTATTCATCGATCAACCGAACGTGGTCCACCTGCTCTATTCGAAAGGTGGCCAGAGCACCAGCAACGTCACCGCGAAGAGCTGTATGGAGGCATGCCTTCGCATGAAGCCCGACCGGATCATCCTGGCCGAGCTGCGCGGCGACGAATCGTTCTACTTCATCCGTAACTGCGCGTCGGGTCATCCCGGTTCGATCACCAGCTGCCACGCAGGCAGCACCGAACAGACCTGGGACCAGCTCGCGCTGATGGTAAAGGCTTCCACGGAAGGCTCCGGGCTGGAGTTTTCCACGATCAAACGATTGCTGATGATGACCATCGACATCGTCGTGCACATCAAGGCGCATGCCGGGCGCCGCTACATCACCGGCATTGATTTCAACCCGAATCGAGCGTTTGCCGCGAGTGCAGGGTAACGATCGACTGAGTCGGTCAGGAAGCAGGAGTTGTAAAGGTGATACCAGGATTGGAAATGCTAGCGTGCCAGAACCTTGCCGTCCCGGCCGAGGTGATGCAGCACATCGTCGAAGTCGAGTCCGGCCGCAACCCGTTTGCGATCGGCGTCGTTGGCGCGCAGCTGGTACGCCAGCCGCAGAACCTCGGCGAGGCGATGGCGACGGTGCGCATGCTCGACGAGAAGGGCTACAACTATTCGCTGGGCATAGCGCAGGTCAACCGCGCCAACCTTGGCAAGTTCGGTCTCGACTCCTACGAGAAAGCTTTCCAGGTGTGTCCGAACCTCGTCGCGGGATCGCAGATCCTTGCCGCCTGCTATGCCAGTGCGGGTGGCGACTGGGGCAAGTCGTTCAGCTGCTACTACTCGGGCAACTTCACGACCGGTTTCCAGGACGGCTATGTCCAGAAGGTTTACGCCTCGATCGGACAACAGGCCCCGGACTCCACGTCGGCCATTCCACTGCAGGTGGTCAATGCAACGGCCAACCCCGGCGGCCGCGTCAAGGGCGTCACCACGGTCACGACGGACGGTCCCGCGTATCGCGTCGCCATACGCAGCGTGCTCGACGCCGCCGCGTCGGCAGCGATCGCGCCAGCGCTGGCCACCGCCATCGGGTCGAACGTTCCGAACCAGATCAATCCCGCGACGGGCATGCCGATCGATGGCATGCACGGTGCACAAAGCCTGATACCCACGCAACAAACCGGTATTCCCGTGGCGCAACAACCCGTGGTCCCGATGAATGCCGCAGCGGTCACCGCGGTAGCGGGACAGGCCGTGACGCAGATCGCCCAGGCTATCGCTGCCGCGCCCAAACTCGCGGCCAACCAGCCCATCGTGGCTGGCGCGCCGGGCGCCGACATTTTCATACCCCAGGTCCGGGGGCCGGGCGAACCGGAATCGCCTCCCGCCGGAGCCGAAGCCACGACTCCCTCACCCACGGCACAGTCCGCAGCGATACCCGCACCGTCTTTGCCGATGGGCGATCAGGCCGACCTTCGTATGGGAGTGCGCGATGACGCTTTCGTTTTCTGATCTTTCTTGCGGTGTACCTGCATGGCGGCCGGACGAAGTCCGGTTGCCGCGCTTATCCCGCATCCCCCTCTTCGGCAGCGCGCTCCGACGCCTGTCGAAATGGCCCTCGGGCCGCAACACCGTCCCGGCCTGTACCGGGACGTGCCGTAGTGAACCTGGCTGCGTTTCGCGCAGCCATTCTCCGCGCGGACGTCAGCCGACAGCCGCACAACGTTTGAACCGTATATAAGGAAAGCTAGAGATGGCCCTGCCCTCCTACACGAACACAATCGCTCAGCCCAAGACTCCGCTACTCAACAAGATTGCTTTCTTTGCGCTGGTCGCGGCGGTACTCATGCCGAGTATCGTGTTTGGCCAGGACGTCGCCGAGACGTCGAAGAAGGTCTGCGGCTTTTTCCAGAACATCAACTCCTTGCTGAATGCGGCATCGATCGTCGTTGTGACCATCGCAGTCATCTTTTCCGGCTACCAGATCGCCTTCGCGCACAAGCGCATCGCCGATGTCGCACCCGCCCTCGTCGGTGGCGTGCTGATCGGTGCCGCGGCCCAGGTCGCCAAGATGGTGGTCGGCGGCAATGGCGGAGCCTCCGAGTGCACCTCCAGCAGCGGCGCCACCGCCATGCTGATGGATTCCATGCACACCGCGTTGCAGGTATTGCAGCACTATGCATAAGAACACGCTATTTCGCGGCTGCACCCGTCCACCCATGTTCATGGGGGTGCCTTACGTACCCTTCTTCATGGGTGCCGGCGGCGGCTTGCTGATGGCGATGTACTTCAACATGTGGTTTCTGTTGCTGATCCCGACGGTGATCTTCGTGATGCGCCAGATGGCGCGTCGCGACGAGATGATTTTTCGCTTGTTGGGCCTTCGCCTGCAGTTCCGCACACGTGTGCGGAACATGCAGGAGCACGACGGCATGTGGGTGTTCACGCCCAACAGTTACCGCGATCCGCAGAAGAAGAAACAGTAAATTCGCTAGATGCCCTGGCAGTACCTGCCAGGGCCTTTCTTGAGCTCCATACGGTATCGAGAATCATGTTCACACCAGACGCGTCCATCGCCGAGTTCATCACACTATCCACCCACGTCTCGCCGACCGTCATCAAGACGACCGGCGGCGATTTCCTGCTGGTGTGGCGACTGGCCGGGTTGCCCTTTGTGGGCCGTGAAGAATGGGATATCGAACACCGGCACAATACATTCAACCGTATGCTGCAAACCCTGCGCGCGCCAGACTTCGTCAACGTCGCGTTCTGGGTTCATGACGTGCGTCGCAGGCGCCGCGTCAAGAACAACAGTCGTTTCAAGCAGGCATTCAATCAGACCATGTCCGACGCGTATTACGAGGCGCTGTCGACCCAGAAGCTGATGCAGAACGAACTCTACCTGACGATGATCTATCGCCCGGTCGTCAGCGGTAAGCGTTTCGCCGAAAAATCGGCCGACGTCAGCCAGCTGGAAGCGGAGCAGACCCAGGCGATCGCCACGATTCTCGAACTGGCCGGCAACGTCGAAGCCGTGCTCAAGGACTACGCACCGTACCGGCTCGGCATGTACGAAGCGTCCAATGGCGTCGTCTTCTCCGAAGCCCTGGAGTTCTTCGGCTACCTGCTCAATCGCATCGATGAGCCAGTCCCGGTGCTACAGGCGCCGGTACACGCCTATCTGCCGGTCAGCCGCCAGCGTTTCTCCGCCAAAACCGGCGATTTCGTGTTAACGACGCCTACCGGCGTGAATCATTTCGGCGCCATTCTGAATATCAAGGAATACACGGAAGGTACCTACCCGGGCATCCTCAACGGATTGAAGTACCTCGACTTCGAATACGTCATTACCCATTCTTTCAGCCCCATGGGACGCCAGGATGCCCTGCGGGTACTGGAACGTACCAAGGGCATGATGATTTCGTCCGGCGACAAGGCGGTAAGCCAGATCATCGAGATGGACCTGGCGATGGACCAGCTGGCCTCAGGCAACTTCGTGCTCGGCGAATACCACTTCTGCATAGCGATTTACTCGTCCAGTCAGGAGCTTCTTTCCCAGCACATCGCCGCGACGCGCGCGGAACTGTCCAACGCCGGCTTCATCTCGGTCAAGGAAGATCTGGCGGTGACCTCCGCGTTCTATTCGCAGTTTCCGGCGAACTGGAAGTATCGTACCCGCACGGCGAACGTCAGTTCGCTCAACTTCCTTGGCCTGTCGCCGCTGCACAACTTCGCTACCGGCAAGAAAGAAAACAACCCCTGGGGCGACTGCGTTACCACGTTGCAGACGACCAACGGCCAGCCGTACTACTTCAACTTCCACGCCACCCACCCCGCCGAAAATTCGCTGGGCGAAAAGGCCATCGCCAACACCATGGTGATCGGCAAGTCCGGTACGGGTAAGACCGCGCTGATCAATTTCCTGCTCAGCCAGGTACAGAAGCTGACCCCGTCGCCGACGATTTTCTTCTTCGACAAAGATCGCGGCGCCGAGATCTTCGTGCGTGCCTGTGGTGGCAATTACCTCGCGCTGGAGAACGGCCAGCCGACCGGCTTCAATCCATTCCAGTGCGAGCGTAGCGAAACCAACGTTCAGTTCCTGGCCGACCTGATCAAGGTCCTGGTGGGCAAGACAGTGTACAGCTCGCGCGAAGAAGAGGACATCTTCCGCGCCGTGGAGAATATTCTCGATACGCCGATACACCTGCGCAACATGACCAACTTCCAGAAGAGCTTGCCTAACGTCGGCGACGACGGTCTCTTCATCCGCATGCGCAAATGGACGGCCGGCAATTCGCTGGGCTGGGTCTTCGACAATCCCAAGGACACCGTCGACCTGACCCGCGCCAACATCATCGGTTTCGACTATACCGACATCATCGATAACGCCGAAGTGCGCGCGCCGGTCATCAACTACCTGCTGCACCGCCTTGAAGCCCTGATCGATGGCCGTCCGCTGATCTATGTGATGGACGAGTTCTGGAAGATTCTAGACGGCAAGGGTGGGCTCAAGGAGTTTGCCAAAAACAAGCAGAAGACCATCCGTAAACAGAACGGCATGGGCATCTTCGCCACGCAGAGTCCCGAGGACGCGCTGGCCAGCGATATTTCGGCCGCACTGATCGAACAGACCGCGACCATGATCCTGCTGCCCAATCCGAATGCTAGCCGCGAGGACTATATCGACGGTCTGAAGCTGACAGACGCGGAATACCAGGTCGTTGTCAGTCTGGACGAGCGCTCGCGCTGCTTCCTCGTCAAGCAAGGCCATGCCTCGTCGGTCTGCCAGTTGAATCTGCGCGGGATGGACGATGCGCTGGCGGTCATTTCCGCCTCGACGGACAACATCGAAATCATGCACGACATACTGCGCGAACGCGCCGCAGCCGAAGGCGTTTCCGCCGACGACCTGCGCCCGGATCAGTGGTTGAACACGTTCTACGAAAACCGGAAGGGCAGTGGCAAGACTAAACCCACCAAACCGACCCACTCCACGCTGCCAAACCGCTCGGCAGCGGTCTGACCCATCAGCCCTGAAGGATGGAGAATTCCATGAAAATACTATCGAATACCCGTATCGCCGCACGCGCATCCGCGCGTCGTCTGCTCGGCGCCGTCGCTACTCTATTACTGCTTTGCACCGTCACACCGGCTGCACATGCGCAATGGGAGGTAACGGACCAAACGACCCACGACACGCTTGGAGAGATCAAGAGCGATACGTCGCACATCAGCACCCGAACCGACGATCTGAACAATGTCCTCGGTACGACGGCGAACGGCGGCAACCAGACGATGAACGCCAACCTCGACAGCATCAACAGAAAGCTGATCATCGGCGATAACTACAGTGTGGATCAGCCGGGCGTACGAATGGGCGATCCCAGCCAGGCTCTCCCGGCGCCGGCTGACACCGCAAAACTCGATGACGGCGTGCATTGCCAGAGCGTCGCCAAGCCTCAACAAGCAACTTGCCAGAAAATCGTCGACATCGAAAATGCCCAATACCAGTACATGCTGACCGTGTACGCCACCAGCAAGACCCGCGACGACATGCTGCGTGCGTTGCTGAAAGAGCGCGAGCAGATCAACAGCGGCGATCCCAACCAGTACGGCAAGCTGGAGAACAACACCAACAAGCTCACCGCCCTCTACAACCTCATCGCCCTCGACCAGCAGCAGATGCAGGCGGTGAACTATGCGTACGAGGCCAATCTGCGCTATCTGCGAGCCACCCAGACCCTCGCCGCCAACGCCGCCGCGACGGGCAAGACCACCAGTTCCCTGGGCAGCATCAATATCCCGGGCATCGGAGGCGTGGACATCGGCTCGGCGATCAGCGGACTGACCACCGGCGCCGCACTGGCAACCGCACTTAGCGGTGTTCAGAGCTCAACGCCGGAAGGCATGAAGACGCTTGGCATCGGAAAATCCAATGGCTGGTGACATCGCAATCGTAAACGTGGAAACACCAGCGATATCCCTATCGCTTATCACGCAGGGGAATAGCGCGTCGCTTCATTCGATAAGGAAAACAGCGTCATGGTCGACCTGATGGGAAGTCTCTTGGGCAAGTCGGTACTGGGGATGGCCAGCGGTCCGCTCGACGGCGCGACCCAGTTCGTCTTCTTCCAGACGATCAACAACTTCCTGCGCAACGAGATCGACATCCTTCAGTGGAAGCTGCTCTCGGGGTCGGCGACGATCATCGGTATCGTTGCCGTGGTGGTGCTTACCGTCTGGATCATGTTCCAGGGTTTTCGTATCGTCACCGGGCAATCTCGCCAGCCCATGATGGTGCTGGTAGGCGATTCGCTGCGAGCCACGCTGATTGTCTTCGTCGCGACCACAGCCGCCTATTCGTCGTCGTCGGTCTACTGGACATTGAGCGACGGGATGTCGAGTGCCATCGCCAGCTACGTCACCGGCGGGGATGCCAGCCCCTTTCAATCCATCGACACCAACCTGGCCGGCATGGAAGCGGCCATGGCCACTATCGACTCCATCGACGTCGGTGGCAACTCGGTGGCCCAGGATGCCAAGGATCGCGACCGCTGGTTCACCGGGATCGGCATCGCGGGCCCCAGCGTCATCGCCGGCTCGATGCTTCTGCTCAACAAAATCGCGCTGGCCCTGTTTGTCGGCTTCGGCCCGATCTTCATCATGTGCCTGCTGTTCGACCAGACCAAACAACTATTCAGCAAATGGCTTTACTACGGTATAGGCACAGTGTTCTCGCTGGCCGTACTGAGCGTGATGGTAAGCATCGCCATGAAGATGATGGCTGCCGTAACCGCGGCATTCGCCGTGAAGTACCTTCTTACGTTGCCAAACATCGGGATCGGATCGACCGACGGCATCAACAGCATGGCATTGCAGCAAGGCGGCCTCGGCCTGCTGCTGTCGACCCTGATCGTCATGGCGCCGCCAATGGCCGCCGCGTTCTTCCAGGGTACGTTGGGTCAGTTCGCTTCGTACTCGTCGTTCGGTAGCATCGGGTCACGTGGTGCTGGTGCACGCGATCAGCAGGCGTTGGCGCAAGGTAGGGTACCGCAGGGCGAAGCGCCGCCCGTCAGCTCTTCAAGTGCTCACGCGAACACAGGAGCCACCCGAACGCCGATGGTTGGTTCGCTTGGCATGGGCGGTAACACAACCGTCGCTTCTGACACTATGAGATCGAAAGAATACGGCAGGCCCGACGAAGGATAACAATGAAAATCATCTACTCGATTGTCGTCATCGGCCTTCTCTATGCTCCTATCGCATGGTCGCAATGCGCACCTGGTATTCCGTCGGCAGGCAATCCCGGATGCATCCCACCCGATCAGCCTAACTCTCCGTATAACAATGGAAACTCTACGCAACAACAAGCCCCACAACCCCGAGCTGTGTGGGCGGATCGTTGGGGTGCCATTGCATTGGATGCAAACTCGGGACGAGCCGGCACAATCACTGGCCGAACGAGCAAATCAGAGGCCAACCAGGTTGCACTGGATCTATGTGAAAGAGACGGCGGTCAAGACTGCAAAGTATTGCTTGCTTTCCACAACCAATGTGCAGCCGCGACGCAAAATCTAGGGGGAGGTACGATCTTTGCTGCTAGCGCTGCGGGCAAGGATGAGGCTGAACGAAGCGCCCTTGATGATTGCGGCGGACTCAAGGAATGCAAGGTTGTATATAGCCAATGCAGTTACCCAGAACGAGTCCAATAGCTCAAGCCACGGAATAAGGCACAAATTGATGAAATTCATAGCAACACTAGGACTTTGTCTCTGCGTAACTACGACCTGGGCGCAGTGCGCTCCAGGTGTGCCATCGGCAGGTAATCCTGGATGTATTCCACCCGATCAACAAAATTCGCTGTACTACCAAGGAAGCCAAGCACCACAGCAACCTCAACTGCGCGCTGTATGGGCAGATCGCTGGGGAGCCGTTGCGCTGGACCTTGCCATGGCACGATCGGGCGCGATCACAGGACAGGCAAGCAAATCTGAAGCAAACCGAGTCGCCCGGGATATTTGTTCGACAAACGGCGGAATGAACTGCGAAATCTTAGCTTCGTTCTACAACCAATGTGCAGCGGTTGCCCAAAAGACAAATGGTGGCGCAGTAGGTTACGCAGCTGCATCTCCTCAAAAGACGCGGAACAACAAGCACTACAGAAATGTGGAGATAACAACGCTTGTCATATCGTCTTCAGTCAATGCAGTTTTTCGGAACAAATTCAGTAACTCCCGAACTAAAACGAATGGATCGAAAGTAGGTAATGATGAATATGCAACGGATCGCAACCTTCTCTCTGTGCGCCCTGTCCTTGGCGCTCTTCGCTTTGGCTCCAGTCCATGCGCAAGAAGCGACGACAGCGCATGGAGATGAGTCTCATGCTTCGAAGTCGACTGTGCCGCAGGACGTACCTACCGAAGTGCGGGAACTCGTCCCTGCCGATAGCAAGCTGATCTTTTACAAAGCGACTGGTAGTACCGATGGCTCGGATGCCGTGGCAGTTATGGAGCGGCAAAAGAAGAATGCATCCGACCCGGATATCACCTCCGGGCAGCGTCCCTTGCTGGTGCTGCGTAAAGTCGACGGTGTCTTCAAGGAGGTTGCACGCAATGATCGCATCATTGCGTGTTCGGTATGCGGCCAGTTTTCGGACGATCCGTTCTACGACCATCTGATCAAGCTGACGCCAAGACATATCCATATCGAGCAGATTCACGGAGGTCACTACCCATCCTCCGCCGACTACAATTTTTCATTTGACGCATCGACAAAACAATGGCGTGTTACCGATGCGGTGAAAACCGAAGTCGACGATATGGGAGAGGGTAAGGCGCACGTAAACAAGGTACCGCTTCCGGCGTCCGGTCTTGTTGCGGACTTCAATCCACAGTGGAGAGCGCCGCAGAACTGGAATGCCCTCCTCGTGAACGATCAGGCGCAGACGTTCTCGATGATTCTTGGCAAACCCGACGAAGCCAGCCTGGAGAAGTCCATACAGGATAGTTGCAAGACCGCCGGAAATTGCCACGTGCTTCTGAAACAGACAAATGGATGTCTTGCACTGGCGAAAGACGGTACGGGGACGTTTTACTCAGCCTCGTTGCAAAAAAAGAAAGCCCTGAAGGAAGTCGCTGAGGAAGCGCTTCGTCGATGCAACGAAGGCGGAAAAGGGTCCTGCAAAGTGATCAGGCACGATTGCAGCTGAGATTGTGGATACACAGATCGTAGACATGGACAAGGAGGACAAAGATGGATGATGTTCTATCCGACAAGAAGGTCTCTCGGTTGGTCAAAGCCGAAGGGACGACGCGCATTTACGAAATGGCCGACGGCTCTCATTTGCAGGCGTCCGGTGGCACGGTAGCGTGGCGCAACAACAATCCCGGAAACCTCAAATTCGTGTATGCGGACAGTGCAGACAGAACGGTTCATTCCAAACGCACAAAAGAACAAGCACTTGAATCGGCGCAGAGAAAATACGACGGTATCGTGGCACTCGATCAATGGGGTAATGCCGTATTCGAGAGCCACGAGGCCGGACGCACTGCCCAACTGAAACTATTGGTCGAAGGCATGGGAGCCAAGACAGTGGCCGAAATGGTCAAGTCGTACTCGACGGCTGACTACAGCGGAAGCACCCATCATGACGCCCAGCTAAGAACCATTTACGCCGAGGGTGACCGCCAGGGCGTAGATCTTCGTGACCACATAATCGGGAACATGTCCGATGACGAGAAGTTGGCCCTCACAGACGGTGTCAGCCGGGCCGAAGGCTGGGCGAAAGGAAATGTTGCTCCTGTCTCTCCCCAAGTCGTCGAACCGCAAGTTGCTCGCAATGCGACGCACCAGCAAACCGATCAGCAGTCAGCCCATATCGCAATGGCCGACAACGTGCTCAAGCAAGGCGCCCACGGCCCCGCTGTCCACGAATTGCAGAACCAACTGAGCGAACTGGGCCATAGGGATGCCAATGGCGATCCCTTGCGCGCCGATGCACACTTCGGAGCCAACACCCGGGCAGCCGTAGAAGACTTCCAGCGCGCCCATAACCTGACGGCCGATGGCATCGCCGGCCCGAAGACACTGAATGCGCTTAACGAGATGCGGCAGCAGCGTGACGTTACAGCCGCCACGCCGCGTCTCGACCATCCGACGCACCCCGACTATCCCTTATTCCAGCAAGCGCGAGACGGCGTGCATCGGCTGGATGCGGAACATTGCCGCGCCCCGAATCAACACAGCGATAATCTGGCTGGCGCGCTGACGGTAGCCGCGCGGGGCGCCGGCATGCATCGCGTCGACCATGTCCTGTTGAGCGACGATGCCAGCAAGACATTTGCCGTGCAGGGCGACATGCAGTCCCCATTCAAGCAGTACGCCGATGTGGGGACCGTCCGGGGCATGAATACGTCTCTTGTGCAGAGCAGCGCGATCTGGAACCAACAGACGCAGGCTCCGACACAGACGCAACAACAACATCAGTTCCATGCGCAATCGCCAGGTCTCACGCCAGAGCAGCAAGCGCCCGGAATGCAGAGGTGATGTGCGACCACGCCGTTGTCCCCGAAGTCACTGGCACGAACAAGCTGCTCATAAGGAAATAGTCTTCCCATGAAGTACTCCCCATACATCATTGCGTTGTCCCTTTGCGGCATGGCATCCATCGTGCCTGCATTCGCGGGAACGACACCCGCCCAAGCGCCGCATCTGCGCGACTCGTATCTCCAGTGCACCGCCGCGGCACATAGTTCCGCCGATACGCAGGCCTGTGCGAGTACCGAATTCACCTATCAGGACGGCCGCCTGAATGCCGCCTACCGCAAGCTGCAGTCGCAGCTTGCGCCGGCGAAGAAAACGGCCCTGCGCGACGAGGAAAGAGCCTGGGTGGTAGCCAAGGAAAAAGCCTGTGGCGGTCAGGCCGCGGTGGGAAGTACGCCGCAGAACGCCAACACGAATGTATGTACGTTAACGAAGACTGCGGCCAGGGCCGATGAACTTGAAGCGATGCTGCCGGGCTCGGCTTCCGCATCGACCAATCCATACGCCCGTCAGCCGGTGACCGCGGGAGCGACTGGCGCCGCCACGTCACCCGGCGCCGCACAGGAAAAAGGAAGCAAGATGGATGACCTGAAAGCGTTCGCGACAGGCGGTGCAAAGATTCTCGATTCCCAGACCGGCGACCTCAATGGCGACGGACGAGCCGATGCTGTGCTGGTGTTGGACCCGCCGAACAACGGCAACGAAAAGCTGGGCGAAGGTCCCGCGCGCGATGTGGTCCTGCTCGTACGCGACGCAGCTGGCCAGTTGCAGAAGTTCGCCCACAACGACCGCATCGTTCCCTGCGCCAGCTGCGGCGGCGTCGCGGGCGATCCATTCGGCTATACGCGACTGGAACCGGGCCAGTTCACCGTCGTCAATGGCGGTGGCGGTCGCGAGCACTGGGCTGACGAATACACCTTCAGGTATTCCGCCGAGAAGAACGATTGGCTCGTCGCGAAAGTCGTGCGTCGGGTGGAAGACCGCGAGACAGGCAAGAAGAAGCAGCTGGAGCTGACGGCAAAGGAGCTGGGTACGGTGACCTTTAAGGACTTCGACCCCTCTCACCTACCCGAAGTCGAACTCCCCTGATATCCGATTTCCGCCCGGACTGGCGGGGCAACATGGCGAGCACGGAGCGACGCCGACACGTAGTGGAAAGTCAAACAGGAGTTACACATGGCGATTGATCGTGAAGCGCAAGTATTGTCGGAGGCTGCGGCAGCCGGCATCAAGTCACCCAGGGAACTGGCCAATTTCATGGCCCAGGTCACCCACGAATCGAATGGACTGAACCGTCTCGAAGAGGGTTTCCGTTATACCAAGGGGATATCGCAGATCCCGGTCGAATCCGCATGGCGCCAGGGTCCGGAAAAACTGGAAGCCGCGCGCAAGGAAGCCTTGCAGGGTAAGCCCGAGCATTTGGCCGAACTGATGTACGGCGGCCGCAACGGAAACGATCAGCCCGGCGACGGTTACAAGTATCACGGCCGCGGCTATATCCAGCTGACGGGAAAAGACAATTACCGCGCCGCGGGCGAAACGCTCGGTGTCGATCTGGTCAAACACCCGGAACTCGCCGCCGAGCCAAAAACCGCGTCGAAAATCGCCGTGTGGTACTGGGAGAACCGCGTCCCGGAAGCCGCACGCGAAGATGTGAAGGCCGCGACCAAGGCTGTCAACGGCAAGTACAACGGTCTGGAAGATCGTCGCGAGCGCTTCGCCGACTGGGAGAAGAAGCTCACGCCGGAAGTGATGGAGCGCCTGTCCAAGGGCGTCGCCGAACTTCCCGCGCAGACGCATCCGCAGCGCTCCCACGACACCCCCCAGCATGCGGCGCCGGGCACGCCGCTCAAGCAAGGCGCGGATGGCGAAGCCGTGCGCAAGCTGCAGTCGGATCTCGGTCAGCTCGGCTATACCGACGCCCACAAGAAAACCCTGCACGCCGATGGCGATTTCGGTCCCGCGACCCAATCCACCCTGGAGGCGTTCCAGCGCGACCACCACCTGAAGGTCGATGGCGTGGCCGGGCCGAAAACACTGGAAGCCGTCGCGCACCAGCAGCAACTCGCCGCTGCCAACCGCGAGCACACCCCTGCCCCGCAGGCTCACGCCCCCTTACGCCTGGACAACGTCGCCCACCCGGATCACGCGCTTTACGAGCAGGCCCGCCATGCCGTGCATCGTCTCGACGCCCAGCACCATCGCGCACCCGATCAGCAAAGCGACAACCTGGCCGCGGCACTTACCGTGGCGGCGCGGCGCGAAGGGATGAGCAAGATCGACCATGTATCGCTCAGCGACGACGCGAGTCGCGCCTATGCGGTGCAGGGAGACCTGAACTCGCCGTTGAAGCGCGTAGCGGATGTGCAGACCCAGCAGGCGATCACCACGTCGGTCGAGAAGAGCAGCGCCGCGTTGGCCCAGAAGGAGCCCTCTGCGCAGCCCTCTCAAGACCGGGAGCAGCAGCGACAGGTGCAGCAGCCGACAAACCCCGCGCACAGTATGTAGTTCGGACGACGACCGGCGGGCCACCCCCGCCGGTCGTCATCGAATCGCTTCTGGTCGATCAAGCCATGGAGAAATCCATGTATCGCATGAAACGCGGTTCGCTTCAGTCAGCACCGCGATGGGAGTTCACATGAAAAGTGTTCAGATTGCTTGCCTGTTTGTGCTGTTCCTCAGCGCATGCGACAAGGCACCCGTACCGGCACCCTCCGGCCGGGACTCGTCGGCACGAAGCGCCTCCGTTGCGGCAAATGCTGCCCCGCAGGCAAATGCACCCACCTGTCCCGCACAAGATTTCGACCAATTCCTGACGGCATTCGCTAACGATGTCGACATTCAGAAGGCTTTCGTGACGCAGCCTTTGCAAAGCGACTCCGTCGATGCCAACGCCGAGCCGGAACCGAAACCGGTAACGAAGATGCTGAGCAGGGCCGATCTCCACTTCCCACTGATGCCGGACATACAGCAGCAATCCCACGATGGATTGAAGTTCAGTCGGACGATGGTGGCTCCAGGAGAAGCGCGCGTGAAACTGGTCAAAGAAGACACGGACTATCAGATGTCGTTCTTTTTCAGAAACGACGGCTGCTGGCAGTTGTATCGCATCAAAGACGATTCGCTCTGAGGACGATTGCCATGCCATACGAAGATGTCATGAACGTCATACTGCCCCATCGGGGCAACCGTTCGGCGCACATTACAGGTCACTATGGAGAGCATCGGGCAAAAGGTCCGCACGGCGGCTCCGACTTCAACTACGAAGGTGGCCAGGCCGGACTCAACCTGACCCATCCGACCATACATTCACCGGTATCCGGCGAGGTCACTTTTGTTGGCGGCCAGTACGGCACGATCAAGATCCGGGATGCCGACGGCAATAGTCACGAGATTCTGCATACCCAGTCGCAATCGGTCGTGGTCGGCCAGCGGCTGTCCGCTGGCGATGACATCGGACAGATGGGTGGGCGCGGTCCCGATGGAGCTACCCAGTACGCACAACATGTGCATTACCAGATGAAGGACAGCCACGGTCAACCGGTCAACCCCGAGGAATTCTGGAATCAAAGATCGGTCCAGCATTCGGCGGATCGCGCTGGCACCACGCTCTCGCATCCGACTTCGTCGTCCGGAGCCCATGAAATGCTCCGTGCGGGTATGCAAGGCACCGACGTGCATGCACTGCAGGAAACGTTGAACGCGCGTGGCTATGCCGACAAAAAGGGGAAGGCATTACACGCTGACGGCCATTTCGGAAAGCACACGAAGGAAGCACTGGAAGCTTTCCAGCACGCCAATGGATTGAAGGCTGATGGCGTTGCCGGGCCGAAGACGCTGGAAGCTATGCACCATCCGAAAGAGGCGTCTACCCTGCCTCGCCTCGATGCCGCATCGCATCCCGACCACGCGCTATATCAGCAAGCCCGTCATGCTGTGCATCGTCTGGATTCGGAACACCGGCGCCCCCCCGATCAGCACAGCGACAATCTTGCTGCGGCACTTACCGTAGCGGCTCGCCGCGAAGGCATGAACCGGGTCGACCACGCCGTGCTCAATCCGGATGCCAGCCGGACGTTCGCCGTACAGGGCGATTTCAACTCCCCGCTCAAGCGGGTTGCCGAAGTCGAAACCCAGCAAGCGGTCGCCACTCCCATCGAAAAGAGTAGCGAAGCCTGGCAACAGGTGATGTCGAAGCAAGGCCAGGCCGCGCAAGGTCAGGAATTGCAGCCGCCGCTCCCACGGCCCCTCACTCCCACGCCGGGCATGTAGGAGAAGCAATGACCCATCACTATTCGGTGCGCACACGAGAAATCAGCACGGGGCCGGCCGTCACACCCCGACGCCTGACGTCCTTGCTGGCCGTGCTTTTGGCCCTGACCCCTTCCGCATATGGCGCAACCATGAAAAAGCCCGACATCAAGCAGAACCCGAACCCGAAGATGCGTTACGAGATCACCGTGACGATCGATGACGCGCCGGGTCCGTTCGATCGTATCGAAGGATCCGTCGACTACAAGGTGAGCAATGATCGCTGCGTACCGCTGACACCAATCACCGGCGCCACCGTTGCACCGGAAAAACGCGTCCCCCTCGAACTGACCCGCACAAGCGACCATATCTACAAAGGCACCGTCTTTGTGGACCTGCTGCAGGACGAGGACTACTTCGGCATGGGCGTATGCCATTGGTCCGTCGTAGCCGCCGGCGTGGATGTCTATGTCCAGAAGATGGGTTTCAGCGGCTCCCTGTTCCACGACAACCTGTTGGCCGGGAAGACAGACACCCGCTACTTCTCGAAGCGTTCCTATTTCGCCGCCGATATGGACCTGATCAATTCCGGGAACGCGAAACGCACCGACTTCAAGAATCCGGACGATACGTTTTCGATCTCGATGAAGGCTGAGGAGAAACTTAAATGACTCTCAGCTCAACCGACTACGCGTTGCTTGCACAGGACTCGTACCACGACCCGGTGCTCGACAAGCGCATCGAGCTTGGCGGCGTGGCCTATAAAGCCATCGACAACGCGAACAATCCGCACACAGGATTTCAGGCCACCGCCTATCTCCGGCTCGACACCAATGAAGTCATCATTGCTTATCGCGGCACGGAGTTCGATCGCGAGCCGGTGCACGACGGTGGCGTCGATGCAGGCATGGTACTCACCGGCGTGAATGCCCAGGCACCCGATGCCGTCGCCTTCACACAGCGCGTGATCGACAAGGCAAAGCAGGAAGCCGAGCTCAACGATCGTTCGCCGAATATCACCGTCACCGGTCATTCCCTCGGCGGCACGCTGGCTGAAATCAGCGCCGCCAAATTCGGACTGAAGGGCGAGACCTTCAACGCCTACGGCGCGGCAGGTTTGCTGCACGGCGTGCCGGAGGGTGGTCATCAGGTAATCGACCATGTTCGTGCGGGCGACGTAGTCAGCGCGGCCAGCCCGCATTTCGGCGAAGTACGCATCTACGCGGCGCAGCAGGATATCGACACCTTATCCAAGGCCGGCTATCGCGACGACAGCGGCGTGCTGAGCCTGCGCAACCCGGTCAAGGCGATCGACTTCGGCGCGCATGCCATCGACAACTTCGTGCCCGAGAGCAAATTGCTCGGTCAGAGCATCATCAATCCTGAAAGCCAGGCACGCTACCTCGCGCACGAAGGGATGGTCGACCGTTACCGGAACGACGTGCAGGACATTCGCAAGGGCCTTTCCGCTGGCTGGGAAATACCGAAGGCTATCGGCGAGACAGCATACGGCGTGGGCCATGCCGTGGTCGAAAAGGTAGAAGAAGGCGTTCATGCCGTTGAGCACGCAGCCCAGCATGTCGCCCGGGAGGTCGGACAGACGATCGATCACGTTCGCAAGGAAGTCGTCGAGGACGCGCAAGCCGTCGGAAATGCGGCGCTGCATGTTGCCCATGAGGTCGGAGACACCATCAGCCACGTGGGCAAGGATATCTCGGAGGGTCTTCATGCCGCCGGGCACGCGATCAGCGAGAAAGCCTCGCAGGCGTGGGACACGCTGAGTCATCCGGGCTCGTGGTTCGACGACAAGCCTGCGACTCCCGCTCCCGTTCGTCTGGACCAGACCGGACACCCGGATCACCCGCTTTACCAGCAGGCTCGCGGGGCGGTGCATGCGCTGGACACGGCGCACCAGCGCACTCCCGACCAGCGCAGCGACAATCTTGCGGCGTCGCTCACCGTTGCCGCGCGACGCGACGGCCTGACCCGGATCGACCATGCCGAGCTTAGCGACGATGCCGCTCGTACCTATGCCGTGCAAGGTGAGCTGAACTCGCCGTTGAAGCGCATCGTGGATGTGCCGACGCAAGAGGCGATGGCGACATCGATCGAACGCAGCAGTGTTAACTGGGAACAACTTGCGGCGCAGAAACAACTAGCCCAGGCGCAGCAGCAGGAATTGCAACAACAGTCAGTGCAGAAAGCAGGTCCATCTCCCGGGATATAGCTCGAAAATCTGGCAGGTGGCTATGGCCGACATCCTGCTTCCAGACAACCGTTTTCCCTTTGACTGAAATGCGAAGGAATTCATATGAAAGGCTGGATCATATTGGCTGGCTTGTTCGTTACCGGAGCGGTCAGCGCCCAACAACACTTTAGCTTTCGCGATGACGATCCTTTTTTGTTCTGCACGAAAGGCCAGAAAATATTTGCTCCGTGCTGGATACCTATTCCTCCCCACACGGGACAGTGGATGTATACAGGGGCATGTAACGAGCCTAATAAATATGGAAGACCTTGGACGGGCGACGACAGAAAGGCGCTCAGCGAATATGTATCGATTTGTCCCCAGGCCATAACCAGCGGCGGCTGGAAGGGCGGCGGACGCCCGGAAGCATCTCCACACGAACACTGAGCGGCGCCATACGTTGCCACGCACGGCGCGATAACGTTGCTCAGATGGCCTCCAGAGCCACTCAGGGTGCAGGCCCTGCAACAACACAAGTACCAGGATAGATGGCATGAGCAAGACCAGGGGATATTGGGCGGCCGGACTCGCGTTGGTCGCCCTGGTAGCGGGCGAGTACCTGTCCGGCTATCTGATACAGCTGTTCCTCAAACTCAGCAACGTGCCACTGGCGTGGGATACCTACTGGCAGTACGTGCGCTCGCTGGACCTGCCGCAGGTGCAGCGGTATGCGATGCGCATCCACGTTGCCGGCATCGTCGGCTTTACCGTACCGCTGCTGGCATGGGTAGTCGTGCTGTACTTCATGTACCGGACGAAGAAGCAGTCCATGCATGGCGATGCCCGCTTCGCGCGGGCGGGCGACCTGAGAAAGCAAGGCATGCTCAAGTCGTCGAAGAACGGCATTCTGGTCGGCAAGTTCAAAGGCGACCTGGTCCGGCTGAGTGGGCAGCAATTCGTGATCCTTGCCGCGCCGACGCGCTCGGGCAAGGGTGTCGGCGTGGTGATCCCGAACCTGCTCGATTACCAGGAATCGATCGTGGTGCTGGATATCAAGCAGGAGAACTTCGAGCTGACCAGCGGCTGGCGAGCCAGTCAGGGACAGGAGATTTACCTGTTCAATCCGTTCGCCGAGGATCGTCGCAGCCATCGCTGGAATCCGTTGAGCTATGTGTCCAGCGATCCCGCTTTCCGCGTGTCCGATCTGATGAGCATTGCGTCGATGCTTTATCCGGATGGCGCCGACGACCAGAAATTCTGGGTCAGTCAGGCGCGTAATGCATTCATGGCGTTTGCGTTGTATTTGTTCGAAAAGTGGGACGACGACGAGAAACGCGGCGTGCCGTTGCAGCTTCGGAACAAACCGACGCTCGGCACGATCTATCGCCTGTCCTCCGGCGACGGTACCGACCTTCGTCAGCTCTATCAGTGGCTGGCCCAGCAGACCTTCCTCAGCGGCAACGCGCAATCGGCTTTCGCCAACCTGTTGTCACAGGCAAACGAAACCTTCGCGTCGATTCTCGGCACGTTCAAGGAGCCGCTGAACGCGTGGATCAATCCGGTGCTGGATGCGGCGACCAGCGACGACGACTTCCTGCTCACCGACGTGCGGCGCAAGCGGATGACCATCTATATCGGTATCCAGCCCAACAAACTGGCCGAGAGCCGCCTGATCGTCAATCTGTTCTTCAGTCAGCTGATCAATCTGAATACCAAGGAGCTGCCGCAGAACAACCCGGCGCTGAAGCATCAATGCCTGCTGCTGATGGACGAATTCACGTCGATCGGCAAGGTAGAGATCATCGCTTCCGCGGTGTCGTACATGGCTGGCTACAACATCCGTCTGCTGCCGATCATCCAGAGCATGGCCCAGCTCGATGCGACCTATGGCAAGGATGTCTCTCGCACGGTAATCACCAATCATGCTTTGCAGATTGTCTTCGCGCCGCGTGAACAGCAGGATGCAAACGATTATTCGGACATGCTCGGCTATACCACCGTACGCAAGGAAAACGTCACGCGCGGACGCAACCGTGGCGATGTTTCCCGTAGTGAGTCGGAAGAGAAGCGCGCCCTGATGTTGCCGCAGGAGCTGAAGGCCATGGGGACCGACAAGGAAGTGTTCCTGTACGAAGGTATTCCGCACCCGGTGAAGTGCGACAAGATTCGTTATTACCAGGATCGGTATTTCACTTCGCGCCTTATGCCTAAGGTAGACATTCCGCGTTTGGCTGTTTGAGGCTATAACCGGACCTCCGGACGATTGTCCGAAGGTCCGGTTATAGCGTCAGCGGTGCATCGAGGGCTGATCGGCCTGCTGGGTTTGTTGCGGTTGCGGCGCGGTCTGGACCGGCTGGGGTTGCTGCGGATTGCGCTGCCATTCGGCACTGCTTTGCGCGATGGGCGTGCCTACCGCCTGTCCCACGTTGACCTCGGTGTACCGCTTGAACGGCGAGTTCATATCGCCCTGCACAGCGAATGCGCGGGTCGCATCGTCACTGAGTACGACGTGATCGATCCGGTTCAGCCCCTGACCGTGGCCGGCGACAGCCAACGCCGCGGCGAGATTGTGGCTGCGCTGATCCGGCGCACGTCCCTGTTCCGCGTCCACGCGGTGGACCGCGCCCAGCGCCTGCTGATACATCGCGTTGCCGGGATGCGCCGCATCGGTGAGGGTAGCCGGTGCTTGCGCGGCGGCCTGCTGTTGCGTCGCGCGATTCAGAGCTTCGAGCGTCTGCGCTCCGGCAATACCGTCGACGTGCAGATTCTGGCTGCGCTGGAATGCCTCCACCGCCGACTTCGTATTCCCACCGAAATCGCTGTCCGGCGTAATGGGGCGACCATTGGCACCCTGCAAACCGAGCTGAGCCATTTGAGTCTGCAAAGCGTGTACCTCGGGCCCGTGATCGTGTTCGCGCAGCGAACCCGGACGCTGCACGTGATCCGTCGATGCATGACTCGCCGCGACAGGATGGTTACGCGTGACCGCCCCCGGATGAGTGACATGCAGTAACCGCTCATCGGCACCGTTACGCCGGATGTTCAGATCGAGCGTATGGTCGCGATTGGCGACGGTCGAAATATCGCTGCGGGACACATCGCTCCACTGTCCGCCGACGAAGGCACGGCCGTGCCCGGCTTTGTCCCACTCGACGAAATCGCGGCCTTCGGCATAGAAGCCTCGCCCGTTGGCCGTCTTCGCATAGGAACCGCCGGCTTCGAGAGCGTTCACCAACTGCTTGCCATGCGTCGGATCGACGAAGGCATCTTTCACGACGCGATATTCCTGCCCCAGGTGCGGATGCGCGGTATCGGCACTCAACTGGGTCGGATTGACCAGCGGGTTGGCCACCACGTTCTGCCACGGTGCGTGCATCGAGCTGTTCGCGGTGGAGTGCTGCATCGTGTTGAACAGGTCGGCACCACGCAGCGCGGCGTCGCGGCCACTCTGCATATAGTCCGGGAACTGGTCGATGGCACCGCTCACGTCGGCGACACTGTGGTAAGTCCCGTTACCGACGTTATTGACGATCCGCTGTCCCCAGCGCTCGCTCTGGTTGTATGCCTTGGCGCTGATGGCGATCAGGCGCGCCTGGTCGTCCGCGGAAGCGTTCTGATAGAGCTGGCTGCCACGCAGAGGCGTGACGACATCGGTCATCAGCTTGTCCACCTGCTGCACGTCTCGGTTATGCACGAACGTCACGCCGTCGTTGCTGGCGAGGAATTCGTTCATATGCGACTTGACCGACGGGTCGATATCGCGGCCGTGATCGGCATTGATCTGATGGCCGTTGCGACTGAAGTCGGCGATGGTCTGCGTTCGCTGCGCGGCGCTGAGCGCCCAGTCCGGATGCGCGGTATGCGCCCAGGTCTGGTACGAGTCGACGAGCTGGGTGGCGACCGCGCCGCCGCTCTGGCCGAGATCGCTCTGTAATGTGCCGATCGAATAGCCACTGGCGGCGACCGGGTGAAGCTGGACATTTCCGTGGGCGTCGCGCGTCGTGTTTCCGGCGAAGCTCAGGCGATACGCCTGGTCCGCACCTTCGGAACTCACGCCGATGGCGAAGTACGCGACGGCCTTTGCTTCGTTATCCGTTAAACCTGGCATGGGAGTCTTCCTTCGTACTCAGGGGTCGGTGGTCAGTTCGTATCCGCGGCGCAATGCGTGTCGACGGGAAGGGGCTTGCCCTTCACGACGGGATGCAGCACGACGTACTTGCGGAAGGCGTTTTCGCCCTTCTTGCCGATCATCTGGTACCAGACCAGATCGGAACCCTGGCGGACGAAGTAATCGCTCTCGTTGGCCTCGTATTTTGGGCACACCGCGTAGCCGGCCTGCTCGTCCCCGCCGCAATAGCGCACGAAGAGCTTGCCGTCGCGGATACTGCCTTTGAGGGAACCGTCCGTCCCGCTGACGCGTGTGCCGTCGGTCCAGTCTCCCGTCACGTCATTGCCGGTCTGGGTCAGCGTCACGGTGGCCGAATGGCCCTGCCCGCATGTCTGCTTATAGCCCCAGTTGCCGCCGAACGGCTTCGTGGCGCTGGCATCGGTTGCGCTTGCGATGCAAAAAACCTGTGCTGTCGCCAGAACGCCGAGGACAAAAACTCCCCGAGGCAGACGCAGCCGCGTACGACTTCGCATGTCGAACATGAAAACTCCTTGGAAACCAATATCCTGGAACCCCGTGCGCGGAGCATATCATCGGCACTTCGAAGGAAAACGTGAGCGTGGTCCGGGATTGCCTTCCCGCAATGCATTACCAGCGGAGTACTCGCGCTCCCAGCAGCGCACCGACCGCCGCAGGCAACAGCATCCCCGATACATACCAGACGGCCCAGAACGGGGGCGCCATTTCGGGGCAATGCATGCAGTACGCCATCGTGGCCGTCGCGCCCGCGAGCAGGCCGGCGGCGGCACCCGCCCATCCCGGTCTTACCGGGGCCATGCCGCGAACAGCCCATAAGTTGGCAAGCAAGCCCGGCACGGAAAGCATGCCGATCAACAATGGACATACCCGCCACGTCTGACCCAGCACCAGAGCAACACGCGTGTCGTCCGGCGCTTGCATCAACGCAATACCGGCCAACACCCAAACAAGCACTACCGGCGTGGCCAATGAGGTCCATGCATGCCTTACGCGCACGCCCGGCCGCGAAAGCCGTGTCATGAGCAGCAACGCGCCCCCTGCCATCGCCATGGCGAAAATCATTCGCAGCCAGAACATCGCCGTCCGCGCTGCTTCCGCGAAGTCCGGACGAATGCCCAGCCCGACGGTCATCAGAACCCCGGCGCCAGCGATACCGATCAGCAAGGCGGTAGCGAAACGGTGCGACGGCGCAGCACGGTCGACGGCTGGCGAGTCCGTTGCGAGCATGGCAATCAGGTCGTCTGTGTTCATGCACTACCTCGAATACTGGCTGCCAGTGCCTTCAACCCGCGATGCACGCCGATTTTAACTGCGGATTCGGATAAGCCGGTCCGCTGCGCCGTCTCGGCGACGGAAAGCCCTTCGAGTTTGACGCAGACGATGGGCAGACGATGGCGATCGGGCAGAGATTCCAGAAGACGTTTGACGTCGCGCCGCGCATCCGCCGGCTCGACATCGGAATCGACGAAGATGCTCTCGTCGTCGTCGATGGGATCGTGCAAGGCCTCTCGCCGGGAATGGGCACGGAAGAAATCCATGAGCTTGTAACGGGCGATCGCATGAAGCCACGCCGTCAATGGCTGATCGTCGCGGTAGGTATGTCTGGCGTTGTGCACGGCCAACAGGGTCTCTTGCAGGATGTCTTCCACATCGTCGAGCGCGCGCGGCAATCGTCGCCGGAGGAACGAGCGCATATGACCGCTCAGACCATCGAGGAACAAACGATACTGCACGGCATCGCCGCCAAGGCCCGCGAGGAAACGCTGCTTCAGTTCCATTTCGGCGGCGGACGCGCCGGATGGGGAGAAGTGACGACTCATGCCTGACGTCGACACGACGGAGACATCAAAAAAACATCGGACAACGACGTTCTATCCATGTGCATCGTGCTCACCATCGCAATAATCTCGGCCCGATCCATGCGCCGAACACTGCCGGGATCAGCATGCCCAGCACGTACCAGGTGGCCCAGAATGGTGTGGCCATCTCGGCGCAGTATAACGTGTAAGCAAGCACCGCCTGCGCGCCGGCGAACGCTCCGGCGCCTGCACCGGAAAGACGCAGTTTCGTCGGTGCAAGGCCGCGCATGGCCCAGAACGTCGAGATAAACGTCGGCAGCGACAATACCAGGATATTGAACGTGCAGACCCGCCAGGTATCGCCGAGGATTAACGGCATCCGCAGGGCCGGCGGCGCTACCGCGACCGCGTGGCCGGCCGCGCACCACACCGTCACGAGCGGCAGGGCGAGCATGATCCAACCGTTACGCGTTCGTGCACCGGGACGAGCGAGCCGGCCCGTCAGCATCAGGGCCGCCAGTGCCACTGCCGCGGGAAAGGAGGCTTTTATCCAGAACCGCGGCGATTCGACCGCCGCCTGTATGTCATCGCGCAGGCCGCCGGCGTAAAGCACCAGACCCGTGGCGGCCCCGCCTCCCGTCACGACAGACCAGAGCAGCCGTCGGGCAACGGCGTGACGATCGACCGGCTGAACATGTGTGGCGAGCGCCGCAATCAGGTCCTGCGTTTTCATCGGGAAAGCACGGCGGCGCCAATCTCGGCAATTACCGGTAATTCGTCCGGACCGGCCACCCGGTTACACGGTCGCCGGGGAATTTTTTCTTCCGCGGTGTAACCGCAACCTCGTTCGTGGCGAATTAGTCGTCAGACCGGCTAAGCGGACCCTCGTCGCATCCGGTCTCCCACAACGACATCCCAATCCAAGGAATAGCCATGAACGCTCGTCACATGTCCACCCTCGTTTTCACCCTTGCCGCTCTGGTGTCGGGTGTTGCCCAGGCCGATAACGGCGGCGACGCGAAGAAGCCGACTGTCGAGAAATGCTGGGGCGTAGCCAAGGCTGGCCACAACGACTGCTCAGCCGGCGCGGGCACCACCTGTGCCGGAACGTCGAAATCCGACTACCAGGCCAACGCGTGGAAGAACGTACCGGCCGGCACCTGCACCTCGATCAAGACACCCAAGGGTATGGGTTCGTTGACCGAAGTTCGCAGCTGACGATGCGATGGACGCCGGCAAACGCCGGCGTCCCCGCTCCACGGTGGGAGTACCAATGAATACGACGCTTATGGCCGGGCTCGGTCTCAAACCCGAACACTTCGATGCCGCGATCCGCTGCACCGCACCGGGCATATGGTTCGAGGTACATCCCGAAAATTACCTCGTCGAAGGCGGCCCACGCCTGGCCGCACTCGAAGCTATCGCAGACAGCCATCCGTTGTCGTTGCACGGCGTTTCGCTATCGCTCGCCGCCGACGTGCGTCCCGATCCGGGACAGCTCCTGCGACTCGCGGATCTCGTCCGGAGAATCAATCCCGCGATGGTTTCCGAACATCTGGCCTGGTCCACCTGGAGGGGCGCCTACGCGCCCGACTTGCTGCCGTTTCCGCGCAGTCACGCGGCATTGACGCGTATCGTCGACAACGTCATGCGTACGCAGGACGCTCTCCGTCGCAGCATTGCCGTCGAAAATCCCACGCACTACCTGCGGATCGCCGGTCACGACTGGAGCGAAACCGACTTCCTGGCCGAACTGACCTCACGCAGCGGTTGCACCCTTCTTCTGGATATCAACAACGTACATATCAGTGCGCATAACCTTGGCTTCGATGCGAATGCATTCATCGACGCCTTCCCGGGCCATGCGGTGACGGAAATCCACCTCGCCGGTCATAGCGACGATGCCGACCCGAGCACGACGTTACTGATCGACTCCCATGACTCGCCGGTATCGGTTGCCGTCTGGGATCTTTACCGTTATGCCACGGCGCGATTCGGCTCCCGCCCTACCCTGATCGAGCGCGATGGCAATCTGCCCGATTTCGCCGACCTTCTCGACGAACGAAACGTCGCGCAATCGATACTCGATGCCACGGGAGAGTACGCGTGACGTCATCGCTCGCCGCATTTCAGGACGATTTTTCCGCGGCTTTACGCGGCGACCCCACAGGCACGGCCGTCGCGTCGCTCGTCGCCCAGCCCGCTTTCGCGATTTATCGCAACACAACGAGGCGCGGTTGCATCGATGCACTCGAGGCGAATTTCCCCGCCGTCGTATGCCTTGTCGGCCGGGACTGGTTCCGTAGCGCCGCCGCCGATTACGTCAACGCGTGCCCGCCCGACGATGCACGACTGCTTTACTACGGACGCACTTTTCCCGACTTTCTCGCGCGCTTCGAGTCGATACACGCACTGCCATACCTGGCAGGCGTGGCTTCGCTGGATCGCCTGTGGACCGAAGCGTACGTCGCTGCGGATGTCATGCCGCTGCCATCCGAAGCGCTATCGCCGCTATCGCCCACCGAGCTTGGCCGGTGGCATCCTCATCTGCATCCGGCCACGCGCTGGCACACGTCGGACCTCCCCATACACACGATATGGCAAGCCAGCCGCACCGGAACCGTCGTAGACGGAAATCTGGAATGGAAGGCGGAGGATACGTTGATCGTGCGCGTCAACGGCCGCGTCCGCACCATGCAGGTCGAACGTGCCACATGCACGCTGCTCGATGCATTCCATACCGGTCGCAACCTTTCCGCCGCCACCGACTTCGTCATGGCGGCGCATCCCCACGCGACCCTCGAGTCTCACCTGATCCCCTTACTCGCAGCTGGCGCCTTTGCTGCCGTTCCCGCGTGACCACCGGAGCCGATATGAACACATCTACCGTTGCACCCCGTTCCATGCCGCTGAAAGTCCGCTACGACGCTATCGTCGATCGCGTCCATGGCATGGTCGGCCACTCGTTCCTCGCGCTCCTTTCGCGATTGTCGATCGCCGCTATTTTCTTTCAGTCCGGTCGAACGAAAGTCGATGGTTTCCTGACCATTACCGACGGTACGTACCAGCTGTTCCAGGATGAATACAAAATTCCTCTGATACCACCGGACATCGCTGCGCACATGGCGACATACGCCGAGACATTCGTGCCGATGCTGCTGGTACTTGGCCTGTGCACCCGGCTATCCGCGCTGGCGCTGCTCGGCATGACCGTTGTCATCGAATTATTCGTTTACCCCGCCGCATGGCCGACTCATCTTTCGTGGGCCGCTCTGCTGCTGTACCTGGTGGCACGCGGCGGTGGCGTTGCATCTCTGGATCGGGTCGTCGGTATTCGCTGACATTATTTTTCGAAATGCCGTAACCGATCGCTCCCTACCCACGAACTACCTTCTGCCAATCAGGCAAACCCTTAAGCTAAGGAGTACACGATGTCCAATCTTTCGAACAGCAGCCTCGCCGCAGCCGCCGCCATCTTCGCCGTCTCGGCAGTCAGCATCTCGGCACCCGCACAGGCCGATGGTGCAAAAACCGATGCCAAGGCCGTGCATTGCTATGGCATCAACAGTTGCAAAGGCACCTCGGACTGCAAGACGGGAAGCAACGAGTGCAAGGGCCAGAACAGCTGCAAGGGCCAGGGTTTCAAGGCGGTAACGGTGAACGAATGCACCGCACAGGGCGGCAGCACCACCCCGCCGGCCCACTGATCGCGCGAGCCTGGCCAGCGTCGCTGGCCGGGCTTTCCGTTAAGGAGTAATCCATGAGCATCGCCCCGTTCCATGGCTTCGGTATCGGTTTACGACCGGTGCACTACGATCCGTTCCTCGCCACGCCCCAGCCCGTCGATTTCGTCGAGGTCATCTCGGAAAACTTCATGGTCGACGGCGGTAAGCCACTGGATATCCTCGACCGCGTGCGTGCGGACTACCCCATCGCTTTGCACGGCGTGTCGCTGAATATCGGCTCGACGAACGGTGTCGATATCGACTACGTCAAGCGCCTTCGCGTGCTAGCCGATCGCGTGCAACCCCTCTGGCTATCCGACCACCTTTGCTGGACAGGCGTCGATAACTTCAACTCGCATGATCTCCTGCCACTTCCTTATACCGAAGAAGCGCTACGGATCGTATGCGACAACATCGATCGCACCCAGGACATCCTTGGACGATCGATCCTCCTCGAAAATCCATCGACGTATGTCGGCTTCGCCGGATCGCAACTCAGCGAACCCGAATTCATCGCCGCCGTGTGCGCGCGCACAGACTGCTATCTGCTGCTGGATGTAAACAATATCTATGTCAGTGCCACCAACCATGGACTGGACATGGCCACGTGGCTGCGCGACCTGCCGATGAACCGCGTGCGGCAAGTTCATCTGGCCGGCCATAGCAAAGGACAGAACATGCTTATCGACACGCACGACATGCCGGTACCGCATGGTGTCTGGGAACTGTACGGACAGGCGTCCCATCTGATGGGCGACGTCGCCACGATGATCGAACGCGACGACCGGATTCCCCCGCTCGGCGAGTTGCTCGCCGAACTCGACATGGCGCGTCTCCTGCACGTCCGCCATTCGCAAAAGCACGCGGCATGACGCTGTCCGAACTGCAACGCGCCTTCGCCGCGCAACTGCGCGATGCCGCCGACGCGACGCAGGGCCCCGACGGGGCAACACGCGCGGGAATGCATATATACATTCACGCCTACCGCTCACAACTGATCGCATGCCTGCGCAACACCTACGAAAAAACCCATGCGTGGATCGGCGATAGCTCGTTCGACGACGCCGCCAACACTTTCGTGAAAAACGACGTGCCCTCGGCATGGAGCCTCGATGCCTACGGCGCCCGGTTCGGGGAACACCTGGATATCCTGTATCCCGATGCCCCGGACGTCGCCGAACTGGCGTGGCTGGACTGGCATTTGCGTCGCGCTTTCACCGGTCCGGACGCACTCCCCGTCCAGACCGCCAGCCTGGCGGCCATCGATTGGGAACATGCGACGTTCGGCTTCGTGCCTACGCTACGCTTCCGGACGCTGCGCACGGATGCCGTGGCGATCTGGCGGACCATCGCGGACGACATATATTCGCAGGTCGCCGTATCGTTCGACGTCCCCGGTGCCGTGCGCGTCTGGCGCGATGGCATGTCGACCCGTTTCGCCAGCATGTTGCCCATGGAAACCGCCTGCCTCGACCTGGCCATGGCGGGCGCCAGCTTTGGCGAGATATGCCGTTGGCTGACCGACCGCTTTGGCAACGATACCGCGCTGGACATCGCTGGCCCCCTCCTGCGCGACTGGCTTGCCGACGGACTGATCGCACACGTACACGCGCCCGGCCCGCCCCGATAGCGGGTTCCGGTAACCCGGGCCGCCCCGGACGGCGTGGTGGCCCGGCCGCACCCCGGCGCTCCGGTCGCTTATCATGTGGGGCTGGCGGGCCATGGGTGGTGCGCCGTAAACACCGTACGCAGTGGAATCATGGCAACCGCAGAAGACGATCGTTCGACCGGCGGACACACGCCCTTCATGCGCCAGTACCTGGGCGCGAAAGCGGAATACCCGGACATCCTCCTGTTCTTCCGCATGGGCGATTTCTACGAGCTGTTCTACGACGACGCCCGCAAGGCGGCGCGACTGCTCGATATCACCCTCACACAGCGCGGCCAGTCGGCGGGCGCACCTATTCCGATGGCGGGCGTGCCCTATCACGCGGTGGAAAACTATCTCGCACGCCTGGTCAGGCTCGGCGAATCCGTCGCGCTATGCGAACAGATCGGCGATCCGGCCACGTCGAAAGGGCCAGTCAAGCGCGAAGTCGTGCGTATCGTTACGCCGGGCACGGTGACCGATGCGGCGTTGATGGAAGAGCGCCGCGACAACCTGCTGTTGTCGATCGCGGCCGGCCCGAACGGCTATGGCCTGGCCTGGGTCGATCTGTCCACCGGCCGTTTCCTCGTCAACGAAGTGCCCAATGCCGAGGGGCTTGCCGCCGAACTCGCACGGCTTCAGCCCGCCGAAACGCTGGTCAGCGAAGACGTCGCATGGCCCAAGCTGGTGTCGGCCCTGCCGGGTCTGCGCAAACGTCAGCCGTGGCATTTCGAATTCGACAGTGCACGGCGCGAGCTGTGCCGCTTCTTCCGCACACGCGACCTGCTGGGCTTTGGTGTGGACGGCATGCCGCTCGGCGTGGCCGCGGCCGGCTGCCTGCTCGGCTACGTGGAAGAAACCCAGAAGAGCGCCCTGCCCCATCTGACCGGCATGGCCGTGGAAAGCGCACGCGAAACGATCGCGATGGACGCCGCCACGCGACGCAATCTGGAAATCGACACGCACCAGAGCGGCCGCGTCGAGAACACGCTGCTCGGCGTACTGGACGAGACGATCACACCGATGGGCGCACGCCTGCTGCGCCGCTGGCTGAACCGTCCGCTGCGCAGCCGCGATGTGCTGCGTCAGCGCCATCAGGCCATCGGCAGCCTGCTCGACTCGCGCCGCCAGCAGGCTCTGCGCGAACGTCTTCGCGGCATCGGCGACCTGGAACGCATTCTCGCACGCGTGGCGCTCCGCTCCGCCCGCCCGCGCGACCTGTCGACGCTGCGCGATGGTCTTGCCGCGGCACCGCGCCTGCGCGAGGACATCGAGGGGCTGGACAGCCCGTTGCTACACAGCCTGGTCGAACGCATCGGCGATCACCGCGACACGGCCGAGCTTCTGGCGCGCGCCGTCATCGAGCAACCGCCCGTACTGCTTCGCGACGGCGGCGTGCTGGCCGAGGGCTATGACGAGGAACTGGACGAACTGCGCCAGCTATCCACCAACGCCGATCAGTTCCTGGTCGACATGGAAGAACGCGAAAAAGCCGCCAGCGGCATCTCCACCCTGAAGGTCGGTTACAACCGCGTCCACGGTTATTACATCGAAATCACCAAGGCCAACGCCGAAAAGGCGCCGACGCACTACACGCGCCGGCAGACAACCAAGAACGCCGAGCGCTACATCACCGAAGAACTGAAAATCTTCGAGGACAAGGTGCTGTCCGCCAAGGAACGTTCGCTGATGCGCGAACGCGCACTGTACGAACTGTTGCTGGACAAGCTCACGGAGCACCTGCCCGAACTCAAGATCGCGGCGGCGGCCATGGCGGAGCTGGACGTACTGGCCAACCTGGCCGAGCGCGCAGAAGCGCTCGACTGGTCGGCACCTTCGCTCACCGACGAAGCGGGCATCCACATTTCGCGCGGCCGTCATCCGGTCGTCGAAAAAGTCCGCGACGAGCCCTTCGAACCGAACGACCTGAACCTGGACGACGCACGACGCATGCTGGTCATCACCGGCCCGAACATGGGCGGTAAGTCGACTTACATGCGGCAGAACGCACTGATTGTCCTGCTGGCGCACGTGGGCAGCTATGTACCAGCCGCTGCCGCGACGATCGGACCGATCGACCGGATATTCACCCGCATCGGCGCCGGCGACGACCTGTCGCGCGGCCAGTCCACCTTCATGGTGGAAATGAGCGAGACGGCGAATATCCTGCACAACGCCACCGAATGCAGTCTGGTCCTGATGGACGAGGTGGGACGCGGCACCAGCACGTACGACGGCCTTTCGCTGGCCAGGGCCGCCGCGGTCCATCTGGCGGCGACCAGTCGCGCGTTCACGCTGTTCGCCACGCACTACTTCGAACTGACCGAACTGGCGGGCGAGTTTCCGGCCATCGCCAACGTGCATCTGGATGCCGTGGAATATGGCGAGCAACTGGTCTTCATGCACACCGTGAAGGAAGGCCCGGCCAACCGCAGCTTCGGCCTGCAGGTGGCCGCGCTGGCGGGTCTGCCCAAGGCGGTGATCGCCGACGCCCGGCGCTATCTGTCGGCGCTGGAACAGGGGCACGAGGTCACGGCGGCCGTAGCGGCCCCCACGCCCTCCGCTACGCCTCAGATGGGTCTGTTCGCTCCACCGCTTCCTTCGCCCGTGGAAGAAGCGGTGCGTGCCCTGGACCCCGACGCGCTTAGCCCACGCGATGCATTGGATGCGCTCTATCGCCTTCGCCGCATGCTCTGACCGACGATTGACCTGGCCTATCGAATCGATGAGAACAATCGAATTCTTATAATGGCTGAATCTGCCTATAGTCGGTCACACGGCTCGGGGGATACTCGGGCATCAACGACCCGAGCAGGAGAAACACAGCCATGACGACCGACCGCAAAACGCTCACGACAGCCGGTGGTTCGCCCGTAGCCGACAACCAGAACAGCCTGACCGCCGGCCCGCGCGGTCCGGTCCTGATCCAGGATCGGGAACTGTTCGAAAAGCATGCGCACTTCAACCGCGAACGCATTCCGGAGCGCGTCGTCCACGCCAAGGGTTCGGCCGCCTTCGGCACGCTGACGATCACGAAGGACATCACGGCATACAGCAAAGCCGATGTGTTCTCGGCGATCGGCAAGAAGACCGACATGCTGCTGCGCTTCTCCACCGTGGCCGGCGAGCGCGGCGCGGCGGATGCCGAACGCGATGTGCGCGGCTTCGCGCTGAAGTTCTACACGGGCGAAGGCAACTGGGATCTGGTGGGTAACAACACCCCGGTCTTCTTCGTACGCGACCCCTACAAATTCCCCGATTTTATCCACACGCAGAAGCGCGACCCGCGCACGAACATGCGCAGCAACACCGCTGCATGGGATTTCTGGTCGCTGTCGCCCGAATCGCTGCACCAGGTAACGATCCTGATGAGCGATCGCGGCCTGCCGAAGTCTTACCGTCACGTCGACGGATTCGGTAGCCACACTTATAGCTTCATCAACGCCGCCAACGAACGCTTCTGGGTGAAGTTCCACTTCAAGACCCAGCAGGGCATCGCCAACATCACGAACGCCGACGCCGCGGCGCTGGTGGGCAACGATCGCGAATCGCATCAGCGCGATCTGTTCGAAGCCATCGAGCGCGGCGAGTTCCCGCGCTGGAAGATGTTCGTGCAGATCATGCCGGAGGCCGAAGCCGAAACCACGTCGTACAACCCGTTCGACCTGACGAAGATCTGGCCGCATGCCGAATACCCGCTGATCGAAGTCGGCGAATTCGAGCTGAACCGCAATCCGGACAACTATCACGCGCAGGTCGAACAATCGAGTTTCTCGCCGGCTAACGTCGTACCCGGCATCGGTTACAGCCCGGACAAGATGCTGCAATTCCGTCTGTTCTCTTACGCCGACGCCGCGCGCTATCGCCTGGGCGTGAATCACGAGTCGCTGCCGGTCAACGCGCCGAAGTGCCCGGTGCACAACTATTACCGCGACGGCCAGATGCGCTTCGACACGAACGGCGGCGGTAGCGTGAACTATGAACCGAACTCCTTCGGCGGCCCGGTCGAGAAGCCTTCCGCGAAGGAGCCGCCGCTGAAGATTTCCGGCGACGCCGATCGCTACGATCACCGCGCAGGCAACGACGACTACACGCAGGCCGGCAACCTCTTCCGTCTGATGAACGTGTCACAGAAGCAGGCACTATTCAACAATATCGCCGCGGCGATGCAGGGTGTGCCGGCCGCCATCGTCGAACGTCAGATGGGTCACTTCACCAAGGCCGATCCTGCTTACGCCGAAGGCGTGCGCAAGGCCCTTGCCTCGACACCGCCGTCGGCACCGGAAGGCCGTACGGTCGAAGAAGCGGTCTGATCGAAGTGGCCTGATTGATTCCCGGGATGGCCGCCATGGCCATCCCGGCAAGTTTCACGGGACGACCGACTCTCCTCGAAACTCCCGTGGGCGTTGCCCACACGTGCCACGACGCCAGCAGCTTTGTGGCACGTGTGGGGCGCTTTTTATCTGTTCTTCGCACACTTCGGGCACGGTCTGACGTGTCTGACTGCTCTTCGGAGGACAGCCGCTGTGCGGCTCGTGTCGCCAGCGGCTTCGTCGACTGCGGTTTGCTGTGGGGAGCGCGCCAGCCGATGCACGTGATGGGGCTGGACCGGCATACGGTCATCACTGGCCATGCGTCGACGCGATGCTTTCCTCCACGTGACCGCAGCGTTCGGAAGAGCCTTCCGAGCGCGATGGCGAAGCCGAGCCCTCCCGCAGTGCGTGAAGAACCACTTTATCTACAACGTCGCCAAGCTCCCACCGAAAACTAGTGCGGCGCACTAGCATCGTCAAAGTGAATCTTTCACAGCCTGAATCAGCCGACGAGATCTTTTGTCCGGACGCGAGGCAGGACGCAGCAGAGCTCCGCCGGTCATCCGCCGATCTTCGCGCTGGCGTTCTCGCCCGGTCGCGCTCGCTTCCGTTTCGCTATAAAGCTTCTGAGCTTCGGATGCCGGCCCACGTTTTTCCGATAGCGCGATCACGTCGCACTCCAGCTTTTCCTCGCCGCGCGACACACGCAGCCGGTCGCCGACGGTTATCGGTCTGGCGGGCTTGCAGGCCGCGCCATTCAGTTCGACCTTCCCACCGTCGATTGCCTGTTTGGCCAGACTGCGGGTCTTGAAGAAACGGGCGGCCCAGAGCCACACGTCGGCGCGTACTTCGGAGGTTTTCGACGAGTCGGTCATCACGAATCAGAGGATGTGGGTCAACAGCAGATTCCCAAGGGGAATAGTCGCCAGCGACAGCAGAATGCCTGCGCCAAGCACGGTATTGGCGAGCCGGGGTTCCAGATCGTACTGGTCGGCCAGAATCGCCGCCGAAATCATCGGCGCCATGGCCGCCTGCAATACACCGACGATCAGCGTGAGACCCGTGACACCCGCCACCATGCCGACGGCGAGGCCGATAACCGGCGCAAGCAGCAACTTCCACCCAAGACCGGCGATCAGCGCGCCGAGCTGATCGCGATGCAGATGCAACGTGAACTGCAGGCCCACGGAAAACAGCGCCAGTGGCGTCAGTGTCGAGCCCAGCTGCATCAGAACGCGATCGACGGATGCCGGCCAGCCACCCGCCGCCCCGACGACGACGCCCACGATCAGGGAAAGGAAGGCGGGAAAGGTCAGTAGCCTGCGCGCCACGAGCGCCGGGCTGGCGGAACGCCCCGAGTACAGCGACGCCACGACGATACCGCCAGCCGCCAGCAACGGAAAACAGCCGAGCTGGTCGGCGATGACGGCAATCGCGAGCCCTTCCTTTCCATGCAGGGCTTCCATCATCGGATAACCCATGAACGAGGTATTGCCGAGACCGCAGACCAGGGTCAGGCAGCCGATGCGCGCACGCGACCAGCCGAGGATCCGCCCGAGCGTCGCGAACAATGCCCAGGCACCGAAGAAGGTGAGGAACATCGCGAACACCGGGAACCACAGATGCGCGTCGATGCGGACACGCGGCACCAGCGCCAGCACCAGCGCGGGTAGAGCGATGTTGAGTACGAACCAGTTGATCCCGGGAACGATGCCGTCGGGGAGCTTCGCGTAGCGGCGGCAGAGGATGCCGAGGGCCAGGCAGACGAAGAGGATGAAGAGTGCGGACATGCCCGCATTGTAGGGAAGGCGCTGGACGGAACGGCACATTCCGGGCGATCGTGGCCCGCGTCCTACTCACCGGCGCTCCTGCGCAGGCAGATACCGTCTTGGCCACGCTCATGCAAGGGCGATGTTCGGCTCATAAGGCTTGCCGGATCGGACCACGCCCCAAGCGATGTGCAGTAGTTTGCGCATGGCTGCGACCAGAGCCAGTTTGCGCGGTTTTCCGCGCGCGGTCAGGCGCTGAAAGAGATGCTGGATAGCCCGATTGCATCGGATGGCGGTCATGGCTGGCATGAAGAGCTTGGCTCGAAGCAGGGCGTGGCCGAGCTTGGACAGCGTGCTGCGCCCTTTCCACCTCCCCGATTCACGGATCGCCGGATTCAGTCCGGCAAACGCATCGAGCTTGCGCGGGTCGGAAAACCGCCGCAGATCGCCGACGCAACCGAGGATGAAGGCGGCGGTCAGTTCGCCGATGCCCGGGATCGATACGAGCAGATCGCTGTCCCGACGCAGGTCCGGGTCCGAGTCGATGTGGTCGTTAATCTCCCGGCGCAGGGCGTTGATTTGCCGGTCCAGTGTCTGGAGCATCTCCTCGATCGAGGGGCGGACCGAGGTGTCGGCGACCTCCCGCCGATTGGCCTCCATCTGGCGCATCCCTTCCAGATCGTTCAGCCGATAGATCAGGGCGCGCAGCTTGCGCTGCGCCGGGGTCGGCGGCTGCCAGGGCCGCAGGGGACGGGTCAGTTGCCTTTGCGCGATCGCAAAGCGGGCAATTCGCTTGGCGTCGGTGGTATCGGACTTGGTCCGCGACAGTTCGCTTTTGGCGTACGCGGCGACCTGTGCCGGATTGACCACGAAGACGGTCACCCCCCGTTCGTACAGATAGATGGCCAAGGCCTCGTGATACACCCCGGTCGCTTCCATGCACACGGCCGCATCGGGCGCATGCCGGGCCAGCCATTCGCTCAACAGCTTAAAACCTGCCGGGGTTTGCGGCATCTTGCCCTTGGTCTGGTACTTCCCCGGTCGATCCAGAGGAAGTGCTACGTCGAACGTCGCCTTGGCGACATCGATCCCCACGATGGGCTGAGTCATCAGCTGAGTCCTTAGGTCAGAAGTTTTCGCATCCGATCATCACGACCCGCCAGGCTGATCCTTACATGTGCAGGCTCACGCCACTATGGCGGGCCTAAGATACCGTTCCAGCTTCAGGCGAGTGAAACGGAACGAGGGCGCGAATCTGCCTTGCCGGCTTGATGCCGAAGGAGCCCATGGGCGTCACCTCGTTCCCACCGATGATCAGTCGGGGATTCTCGCGCCATTCGGCTCGGGAATCGACACATAAGGAGCCCAGGGCGAACGCGCATGGAAAGCCTTACGCGGAGGGCCGGGCTTCGAGAGCGTGAATGGGCGATTTCGCTAAAACCTGCTGCACCGCACTGGGCTCCTGCCTGCGCAGGAGCGACGGTGACGCGTCGATGCAACGAGGGGGACTCTACGCCCCCTCGTTACAGCGATTTACCCCAGCAACACCCGATTCATCCGCTGCACGAACGCCGCCGGATCGGCCAGCTGCGCACCGGCCGTGATTTCCGCCTGCTCCAGCAGAAGACCCGCCAGATCGGCGGCCTTCGCATCGTCTGTTTCGGTGTCCAGACGCTTCAGCAACTGATGTTCCGGATTCACTTCCAGCGTGGGTTTCGCGTCGGGCACGTCCTGACCGGCTTCGCGAAGAAGACGGGCAAGATGCGGCGCCATGTCGTAGTCGGCCAATGCAAGACAGGACGGCGAATCGGTCAGGCGAGCCGATACGCGGACGTCGCCCACTCGATCGCCGAGCAGCGTCTTGATGCGTGCCAGGAGCGGCTCCGCGGCCTGCGTGGCGGCTTCCTGCTTCCGTTTGTCGGCTTCGTCCAGCGGCAACACGCCCTTCGCCACGTTCTGCAAGCGTTTGCCCTCGTACTCGTTCAGATAGCCGAGCATCCATTCGTCGATGCGATCGAACATCAGCAGCACTTCGACGCCCTTGGCCTTCAGGGTTTCCAGTTGCGGGCTGCCGGCGGCCGCGGCGTAGCTATCGGCCGTGACGTACCAGATGATGTCCTGGCCCATCTGCATGCGCCCGATGTACTCGTCGAGCGACACCGTCTTGCCAGCGCCGTCGCCCTTCGTGGATGCAAAGCGCAGCAGCTTCGCGATGCGTTCGCGATTGCCGGCATCTTCGACGATACCTTCCTTGAGCGTGTTGCCGAAGGCGTCCAGGAAGGTCGTGAACTTCGCCGGTTCGTCGCGCGACAGTTTTTCGAGAAGATCCAGTACGCGCTTTACGCAAGCGCCGCGAATGCGGTCGAGCTGACGGTTCTTCTGCAGGATTTCGCGACTGACGTTCAGCGGCAGATCGTCGGCATCCACCACGCCACGGACGAATCGCAGATATTTCGGCAGCAGTTCTTCGGCGGCATCCATGATGAAGACGCGCTTGATATACAGCTTCAGACCCTTGCGCTCGTCGCTGCCGCCCATCATCAGGTCGAACGGCGGTTGCGACGGAATATAGAGCAACGTCGTGAAGCTCTGGCTGCCTTCGACGCGGTTATGCGTCCACGCCAGCGCGTCGTTGAAGTCGTGGCCCAGCGCCTTGTAGAAGCTCTGATAGTCCTCGTCGGAAATATCCGACTTGGGCCGCGCCCACAATGCCGAAGCGGAATTGATCGTTTCCCACTCGGCCGTATCCGGCTTGCCGTCGCTATCTTTCGGCATGCGGATGGGAAAGGCGACGTGGTCGGAATATTTCGCAATCGTCGAGCGCAACGTCCACGGCTGCAGGAACTCGTCCTCGTCGGCCTTCAGGTGCAGGATGACCGTCGTGCCGCGAGCGGGTAGTTCGACGTCGTCGAGGCTGTATTCACCCTTGCCGTCGCTTTCCCAGCGCACGCCTTCGCTGGCCGCGCTACCAGCGCGACGCGTCAGCACCGTCACGCGGTCGGCCACGACAAACGCGGAATAGAAGCCCACGCCGAACTGACCGATAAGTCGCGCATCGGCCTTCTGCTCGCCCGACAGCGCCTCGAGGTAACGGCGCGTGCCCGAACTGGCAACCGTACCGATATTGGCCACGACTTCGTCGCGACTCATGCCGACGCCGTTGTCGCGGACGCTGATGGTGCGGGCTTCCGGATCCCACGTGACCTGGATGCGCAGCTCGGCATCGCCGTCCAGCAGTTCGGGATGGGATTGCGATTCGAAACGCAGCTTGTCGCAGGCGTCGGAGGCGTTGGAAATAAGCTCGCGAAGGAATATTTCCTTGTGCGAGTACAGCGAATGAGTCACCAGATGGAGTACCTGGGAGACTTCGGCTTCGAACTTGCGGGTTTCCTGGGTCACGGATGGTTCGCCGGATAGTGGAACATAGAGGCAATTATGCGATGGACCGACCGGCCCTGCACAAGAAAACGGCCGGTGCCCACGGGCACCGGCCGTTCGACGTAAGTTTCGTACTTAACGGGCCGACTGCAGGGCGGCAATGCGCTCGTCCAGCGGCGGATGGCTCATGAACAGGCGCTTGAGGCCCGTGGCCAGATGGCCCGAAATGCCAAAAGCCTGAATCGTCTGCGGCAGCGTGCTTTCGCCGTGATTGGCCGACAGGCGTTGCAGGGCCGAAATCATCGCACCGCGACCGGCCAGATTCGCACCCGCGGCGTCCGCGCGGAACTCGCGCCAGCGCGAGAACGCCATCACGATCATCGAAGCGAACAAGCCGAACACGATTTGCAACACCAGCACGACCACAAAGTAGCCCATGCCGCCGCCATCGCGTTCGCGACCGCCGTTCAACCAGCTGTCGACGAGTCGACCCACGATACGCGCCGCCACGATCACCAGGGTATTGAGTACGCCCTGGATCAGCGTCAGCGTCACCATGTCGCCATTGGCGACGTGGCCGATTTCGTGGCCGAGCACGGCCGATACCTGCTCGCGATCCATTTGCTGGAGCAGACCGGAGCTGACGGCAACGAGCGCATTGTTCCTGCTCATGCCCGTGGCGAAGGCGTTCATTTCCGGGCCGTCGTAGATCGCGACCTCGGGCATGCCGATACCCGCCTTCTCGGCGTGACGGCGAACCGTGTCGAGCAGCCAGCGCTCGTTCTCGTTGGCGGGCTCCTTGATGACCTTCGCGCCCGTCGACATTTTTGCCATCCACTTGGAGATGGCCAGCGAAATGAAGGCGCCGCCCATGCCGAAGACAGCGGCGTACACCAGCAATCCACCCATCCCTACGCCACGCTGGGCGGCCCACGCGTCGATGCCGAAAAGTCGGCAGACAATGCTGAGCAGGATGAGGACGGCAATATTGGTACCGAGGAAAAGCAGAATTCGTAGCATGGCTGTCTCTTGGGGGCAGTCATGAAGGGGACCGCGCGCTGCCCTGTGACGTAGTTTTCGGGGTCCGACCTGAACGATTCAAGGGCCACGACAGCTAACCCAAGGCGCGACGCGCACTTGCGCCATCCGCTTCGCCTACACTCAAACCCGGCTCCCCCGACTTTGCATGAGAAGTTTCTCATATCCGGTCGTTCCACCCCTCTCTCTCTTCCATGACATATCGCGGCCGATTCGCCCCCTCGCCCACCGGTTCGCTGCATTTCGGCTCGCTCGTCGCTGCCGTCGGCAGCTGGCTTTGCGCCCGACATGCGGGAGGCGAGTGGCTGGTTCGGGTCGAGGACGTCGATCCTCCCCGTGAAGTACCCGGGTCCGCCAGGGCGATTCTGCGCACGCTGACGGCCTTCGGCCTGCGTCCGGATGCCCCGCCCGTCTTCCAGTCGACACGGCATGCCGCTTACGAAGAAACCCTCGACCGGCTCCGGGCGCAAGGCCATGTCTTTCCCTGCTGGTGCAGCCGGATGGACCTCGTGTCTGCCGGCGGACTGCACCGGGACGGTCACTGCGTCGCCGTGCCCGATCCGGGCCGCCCGCCCGCGTGGCGCGTTCGGGTGCCCGATACCGTGGTGACCTTCGACGATGCATTGCAGGGTCGACAGTCGCAGAGCCTTCGCGACGACGTCGGCGATTTCGTCCTCCGGCGTGTCGAAGGCTATTGGGCCTACCAATTGGCCTGCGTCGTGGATGATGCCGCGCAGGGCATCACCGAAGTCGTACGAGGTGCCGACCTGCTCGACTCCACTCCCCGGCAGATATGGCTCCAGACCCTGCTGGGCGTCGCCACGCCGCGCTATATGCATTTGCCGTTGGTGGCGGATGCCCAAGGCAGAAAGCTGTCCAAGTCCGCGGCCGATCTGCCGGTCGACGCGCGAGATCCCCTTCCCGCCCTTCGTCTCGCCATCGCGCAGCTGGGCATGCCCGTTTCCGGCATGGCCGGCTCGCCGGAAGACCTCCTGCGTCAAGCATTGTGGGATTTCGACCCTGCGACGCTACGTCGCAGTAGCCATCCATACGGCTGAGACGCTATAAGACTCGCTTGTCCCCGGCACGTCCCGCCGCCCGGACATCTTCTTTCCCGACGAGGTAGGCATGACGCAGCGCACGGCATTGGTCACGGGTGGCACCGGAGGAATCGGTACCGCGATCGTGCGCTATCTGGCCCGACAGGGTCATCGCGTCGCCACCAACTATCGCGACGAGGCCCGCGCCGCCGCCTGGCGCGAGGACATGATCCGTGACGGCATCGAGGTCGTGATGGTGGCGGGCGACGTGTCCGATCCGGTCTCGGCCGAGGCCATGATCCGCGGCGTCGAGGATCTGGCCGGCCCGGTCGAAGTACTGATCAACAATGCGGGCATCACACGCGATACCACGTTCCACAAAATGGACTACCAGCAGTGGACCGAGGTGGTGAACACCAACCTCAACGCCTGCTTCAACGTGACCCGTCCCGTCATCGAGGGCATGCGCGCACGGCGCTGGGGCCGCATCGTGCAGATCAGTTCGATCAACGGCCAGAAGGGTCAGTACGGTCAGGCGAACTACGCCGCCGCCAAGGCTGGCGTGCATGGATTCACGATCTCGCTGGCCCAGGAAAATGCCCGCTTCGGCATTACCGTCAATACGGTGTCCCCGGGCTATGTGGGCACGGACCTGGTCATGGCCGTGCCCGACGATATCCGCGAGAAAATCATCGCCCAGATCCCGGTCGGCCGTCTTGGCCGCCCCGAGGAAATCGCGCACGCGGTGGCATTTCTTACCGCGGAAGAATCGAGCTGGATCACCGGATCGAACCTGGCGATCAACGGCGGGCACTACATGGGTTGGTGATCGCGACCGGCCGTTGCTTTTAAGCCTTCGTCAGAAGGCTCATCACCTTGCCCACCGCCGCGAATGCGAAGGCACCGGTGACGTGGGCGGCGGCACCCAGACCGCCGCCGCAGTCCAGCTTCAGCGCGTCCCCACCCGGTGGACGCACGCCGCATACCGAGCCATCCGGCTGCGGGTAACGGACATTCTCCAGCGAGTACACCGCCGATACGCCGAAGAAACGATCGGGATTGCGCGGAAAACCGTGCTCCTGACGGAGCTTCTTGCGGATCATGCTGAGCATCGCGTCGTGCTCGGTACGCGAAAGATCGCGCACCCGGACCAGGGTCGGATCGGTACGTCCGCCAGCCGCCCCGACCGTCACCAGCGGCAGCTTACGCCGACGACACCAGACGATGGTTTCCAGCTTGACCTTCAGCGCGTCGCACGCATCGAGGACGACGTCGTACTTCCGGTCCAGCAACTCGTCCAGGGACGACGAAGTAAGGAAACGCTCCATGGCCTCCATGCGGATGGCCGGATTGATGGCGTGGGCGCGCTCGGCGACGACCCCGACCTTAGGCTTGCCGTACTGACCCTCGAGGGCATGCATCTGCCGATTGGTGTTCGACAGACAGACATCGTCGCCATCGATCAGGGTCAGCCGCCCGACCCCGCTGCGTGCCAGGGCCTCGGCGGCCCAGGACCCCACGCCGCCCACGCCGATAACGCACACGTGGGCCTGGGCGAGGCGGTCGAGGGTACCCGTACCGTACAGACGTTCGATGCCGGCGAAACGCTCGGCCTGGTTAGGATTCATGAAAGGGAGGCTCTGGGAATGCGAGTGTCGGCCGTTAACGGGGACGGGCGTCGTCGCCGACTCTGCGCGGATTATCCCATATTGAAAGAATCGAGCCGTTCGCTATGCTGACAGCCCCAATCAATGGACTGTCCATGCGCGCCCTGCTCCTGATCGTCCTGGGTCTTGCCGTGGGTGCCATGGGTGCCACCTTTGCCTTTAGTGCCCTGCGCCAGGGCACGCCCTATCACCGGGGGGTGATGGCGATCATGCAACACCATGTCGGAGTCCTCAGGAACGGCCTGCGCAGCCAGCAGTGCGACGGCCCCGCGACCGCGGCGCGGCTGGCGCGCCTGACCGGCGCAGCCGCCGATATCGAAGAAGCCTTCCCCGGCATGGACAAGGGCTTTTACGACGCCGCCCGCCAGCTCGACACCGCGCTGGCCGGGGCAACGAAGGCCGCGCCCGCGACGTGCGCGGCCCTGATCGTCGCGCTGAAGCCAGTGAGCGACGCGTGCCAGTCCTGTCACCAGAATTTCCGTTGAGCATGCCGCCCTCCCCCGCCTTTGCCATGCACGCATCCGGAGGGGGCGCTTCTCAGCGTCCACGCCATGTCTCCAGCCGGGAATAAGTTCGCTCACCCGGCCCGCTTCGTGCGGATGCAGGCGTGGCTGTTCCTGCGGGCGATGGGGCGCTTCGAGTCGACGATGTTCGCCCGCACGCGCTATTCGCAGCCCAAGATGGTGGCGATCGGCGTGGTCGGCTGCTTCTCGCTCGCCATCTATTACCCGGTATGGGCCTTCCTGTTTCCCCAGCCCTACGAGAACCTGCCGCTGCGGCTGGCCTGCAGTGCGACCTTCCTTCCCCTGGCGCTGCTTCCCTGGTGGCCGCGACGGTTCAGGGCCTGGCTACCGTCGTACTGGTATCTGGCGATGACGATCGCGCTGCCCTTCTTCGTGGGCTACATGACCCTGCGCAATGCCACCCCCGCATGGCTGATGACGCACATGGCGGCCGTCATGCTGCTCATGATGCTCTTCGATGTCGCCAGCTTCCTGCTGGTGTTCACGGCGGGCAGCATCTTCGCGACCATCGCGTTCCTTCTGTCGCCGGCCGCGCATCTGCACGTGGCGCCGATGCTCGAATACATACCGCTGCTCCTGTTCGCGATGGTCGGCGGCGCCGTGTGTAGCGTGTCGTCGTCGATGGCCGAGCAATCGCGCCTCGACGCTCTGACCGCCGCATCGAACAACATCGCCCATGAGTTGCGCACACCGCTCGGATCGTTGCGGATCGCCGCGAAGGCTATCGGCCGGTTCATGCCGGACCTCATCCGCAGTCATCGGCTGGCCGAAAGCGAAGGCCTGCCCGTGCCGGAACTGCGAGAACAGAATCTGCACGCGCTGGAACGCAGCCTCGGCGTCATGGAGCGCGAGGTTACCTACGCCAACACGATCATCGACATGCTGCTGCTTGCGGCCCGTCCCATCGGAGAGGTACCCCTCCACCCGCTGTCGGCGAGGGAATGCGTCGAGCAGGCGCTACGCCGGTTTCCGTATGGCTCGCGCGCCGAGCGCGACCGGATCATGCTCTCCCCGACGGGCGATTTCACGCTGATGGGTGCGGAAAGCCTGTTCGTGCATGTTCTGTTCAATCTTCTTCGCAACGCTTTGTTCCATACGGGACGTGCCGGCAAAGGCGAAATCGGCATTTATATCGAGCCCGGCGAGACCTCCAACCGTATCCGGGTCTACGATTCGGGTCCGGGCATTCCACCGGATGTCCTGCCACGGATATTTAACCGTTTTTACTCTTATTCCAGCGAAGGCCACGAAGGCGGCGTCACCGGCTTGGGAATAGGGCTCGCTTTTTCCCTCGCGGCGATGGAGCATATGGGCGGAGGCATCGTCTGCCATTCCAACTGGGGTGAGTTCACCGAGTTCACCCTCGACTTTCCTCTTCCGGATACCGGCGACACGCAGTGATGACGTTGAATGCGCAGGGCGATATCCAGCCCTTCCACTTTCCCACCACCACCGTGCTGGTGGACGACCACGAGGAATACCTCGACGTCGTCCCGTTGCTGCTCGATCCGATGATGCGCGTGCGCACGTTCAGTTCGCCACGCGCCGCACTGTCCACGCTGGGCAATACCGGCAGCAGGCCCGTTCCGGGCGGCGGCTGGCTATATCGCTGGAAAGACCGCCCCTCGGAAACCCAGGAACTGGTCGCGCTGGATATCGATTCGATCCATCGCGTGGTGTACGACCCCGAGCGTTTCGCCGAAATCTCGGTCGTCGTCGTCGATCAGGCGATGCCGGACATGGACGGCATTACCTTCTGCAAACGCTTGCCGAACCCCCATATCGGAAAGATCCTGCTGACCGGCCGGGCCGACGATGCCACGGCCATCGACGCCTTCAATTCAGGTGTCATCGACCGTTTCATCCGCAAAAACGACCCGCTGGCGATCGAAAAACTGCAAACGGCGATCGTCGAGCTTCAGCGTCGCTATTTCGAACGCGCCAGCGCTTTCGTCGCAGAAACCCTGGCCCTTGGCAATTTCCGGTTCCTTCGAGACCCCGCTTTCCGCGAGGTACTGCAAGGCGTAACGGCCACATTCCAGCCGGTGGAGTGCTATGTGCACTGCAATCCGACCGGTTTGCTGCTCCTCGATGCGTGGGGTATCGGCCGGTTCCTGCTGGTGCAGACGGACGAGGACCTGCGTACGCACGTCGAGATCGCGTCCGATCTGGGCGCCCCCGATTCGGTGCTCGAATCGATGCGTTCTTGCGAAGCCCTGCCCTGGTTCGCCTCGCGCGACGGCTTCTACCACAAGAGCATTTCCCAGCCCGAAGCCCATATGTACCCGGCCACGGCGGTGTCCGGCGAGCAGTGGTACTACTACGCGCTGATCGACGATGTGGAGCGGTTCCGGCTCCAGCACGTCAAGTCCTACCGCAGCTGGCTTCGCGAACAGGACCTCAGCCTTGCCGCGGACAGTCGCGGCCGGTTCATCTAGCCCCCCAGCGCCTATCCAGTAAGGTATTTCCCGCAGGTGTCGCTCCGGTGCGAGCCGGGATTCGTGTGCGCGTTGCCTAAGCGTAGGCCTGCGCACGCCTTCTCTCGTTACCTACACCTAACGGCTAGGGGGCGTCTCAAACGTGCCGCCTCTGTCTCTCTTATACGCGCCGACCAGGGCGAGGTCGGCGTGCGCGCGTGCGGGCAGTGCGATCCGCAGCGTGTGCGATGTCGCCCAGACATAACCACTACGAGAGAGAGAGGAAACCACCATGGAGAACGTATCCGTCCTGCACCGCGTCCCGAAAGCTCCCGCCCTTCCGGAGTTCGTCAGTCGCCGCGTGGATAAATTTCACAACGAACGGGTGGCCATCGACTGGGGTGGCCGTCACATTTTGCGCGGCCGGAAACCCTCGGCGAAAGATCTCTTGCTACAAAGCAACGACTATCTGTCGATTGCCGGCCATCCCGACATTGTCGAAGCACAGCGCTTGTCGCTCGCCGAGGGTGGGCTTGGGATGATGATGTCCGCGCTGTTCATGCAGGATGCGAACGATCCGTTGCACCGCGTGGAGTACGAACTCGCCCGTGCTGTCGGCACAGAGAACGGCATCCTGGCGCAATCGGGTTACGCGGCGAATGTTGGCCTTATCCAGTCGATCGCGGACGATCGGACGCCGGTCTACATCGACATGCTGGCGCATGCGTCTCTCTGGGAGGGTATTCGCAGCGCCGGAGCGCGAGCGGTGTCGGTGCTGCACAACGACACAACCCACCTGGAACGACAGGTCTTGCGCAACGGACCGGGAGTCATCGTCGTCGACGCGGTTTACAGCACGAACGGCAGTCTGGCACCGCTCGTCGAGATCGCCGCGGTAGCCCAGGCATCGGGATGCGTCCTGATCGTGGACGAATCCCATTCTCTCGGCACGCACGGCACGCGTGGCGAAGGTCTGGTGGCCAGTCTTGGACTTCAGGACCGGGTCCATTTCATCACCGCCAGCCTGGCGAAGGCGTATTGCTCGCGCGCCGGATTCATCGCCTGCACCGATCGTTTCAAGGATTATTTCGGTTGCGAGGCTTTGCCCGCGATCTTCAGCTCGTCGCTGCTGCCCTCCGAACTGGCAGGCATGTCGGCATCGCACCGGGTTATCCAGACAGAGGGCTGGCGGCGTACACGACTGCGCCAGGTGACCCGGCACGTGCGCTGCGAACTGACCCGGCTAGGTTATCCCATCGCCGATGGCACCGAGCAAATCGTTGCGTTCGAAGCAGGGGTCGAGATACTGACCGGCAAGGTACGCGACGTACTCGAACGCTACGGCATCTTCGGTTCGGTATTCAGTGCGCCTGCTACAACGGTCAATCGTTCGCTACTTCGACTCACGCTGAATGCGGGCATGAGCGATAGCGACGTGGAACGCCTCGTCGACGTGTGCACGAAGGCACGCGATGAACTCGACCTTCCCGCATGGAGCGCCAGTCGCCGCGCGAAGCGCGGTGCGCAACGATCGCTGGAATACGTGGCCTGACGAACAACCGCGGGGCGTGCCGCTCGTCAGAGCGACACGCGCCCGCGCAGTATTTGCCAGAACATCACCCAGTCGCCCATCAGGCTCCAGAGCGGATGCCGGAATGTCGCCGGCCGGTTCTTTTCGAATACGAAGTGCCCGATCCATGCGAATCCATAACCACCGACCAGGGCCAGCAGCAGCCAACGCAGCTGGCCCGTCGATATCAACAACGCCAACGCAAGGATAACGACCCAACTGCCGGCGAAATGCATGCGGCGGCAGCGCACGTCGCGGTGTTCGCCGAGATAGTAGGGGTAGAAGTCCTTGAAGCTGGCGAATTCTTTCATGGCGTTATCGCGGCCTGCATGGGGGATGGATAGTGGGGGCGCACGGTTGAGTACGACGAAACGCACCAGCCTCGGGAACGAAGCAACGTTGCCAGCCCTCCCTGTCTCGCGAAGTTACGCCCCCACTACCCATCCCCCACCCCCGCTCCTCAATACGCCGGCAGCGGAATGAATTCGCCGTCGTCACCCGGCACCGTGCCGAACCGTTGCGCCTGCCAATCGTCTTTCGCTTGTTCGATCCGCTCCTTCGAGCTGGATACGAAGTTCCACCAGAGGTGGCGTTCTCCATCGAGCGGGGCGCCGCCGAAAAGCATGATCAACGACGATTTCTCCGCCTTGAGTACCGGCGGTTCGCCACCGTATTGCACTCCCATGCCGAGCGCGGGCAGATCGAGCCCGCCAAACGTCGCATGACCTTCCACGACGTAAACGCCCCATTCCGCATGGATGTCCGGAAGGACGATCGATGCGCCGGCATCGAGGCGCGCCTCGACGAAGAACATCGGCGCGAACACTTTCACCGGCGACTTCCGGCCAAAGGCTTCGCCGGCAATGACCGTCAGACGTGCGCCGTCGAGCTCGACCCTTGGCAGTTCCGCGGCGGCGTGATGATGAAACTCGGGTTCGATTTCCTCGAACGCTTTAGGCAGGGCGACCCACACCTGGATGCCATGCAGGTTCTGGCCATGGTGACGTTCGTCCGGCGGCGTGCGTTCCGAATGGACGATGCCGCGCCCTGCCGTCATCCAGTTCACATCGCCCGGATGGATATCGACGTTGCTGCCCAGACTGTCCCGATGACGGATCGCCCCCTGGAAAAGCCAGGTAACGGTAGCCAGGCCGATATGCGGATGCGGCCGCACGTCCATGCCGGAATCCTCGGCAAAATCGGCCGGTCCCATCTGATCGAAGAACACGAACGGACCGACGTGCCGTGCCTGCAGATGGGGCAGCAGACGGCGAACGACAAAGCCATCGCCCAGATCGCGTTCGCGTCCTTCCACCGAAAATGCCGTCGCGGTCATGCGTGGACTACCTCTGTTTACCAGGCACGAGCGTACTGCTTTGGCGCGTCGACCGACACACCCAGAGCGGCTGCCGCGGTACGCGGAAAATATGGATCGCGAAGGTTTTCCCGCGCGATCAGCACCATGTCCGCATGGCCTTCGCGGACGATCGCTTCAGCGTGATCCGGACTCGTGATAAGTCCCACCGCGCCCACGGCGATATCCGCCTCGGCGCGAATGCGGGTAGCGAACGGTACCTGATACCCGGGAGCGAGCGGGATCTTCACGCGGGGCACCAGACCACCGGACGACGTATCGACAAGATCGACACCCAACGGCTTCAGGCGACGCGCCAGCTCGACGCTTTCGTCGGGCGTCCAGCCACCGTCCGCCCAATCGGTGGCGGAGATGCGCACCCACAGAGGCAAGTGCGAAGGCCAGACTTCGCGTACTGCGCGAACGACGTCGAGCAACAGGCGCGTGCGTCCTGCAAAATCGCCACCGAACGCGTCGTCACGGCGATTGCTCAGCGGCGAAAGGAACTGATGCAACAGATAACCGTGCGCCGCATGCAATTCCACCAGATCGAACCCGGCGTCGCGCGCACGCACGGCCGCCGCGCGAAAATCCGCGACCACTTTAGCGATAGCCGCATCATCCATCGCTACGGGAATGTGCCAGTCGCCATCGAACGGCATGGCGGACGGCGCAACCGTTGCCCATGCGCCTTCGGCTTCGGACAGGGGGCCGCCGCCAAGCCAGGGCGCATGAACGCTTGCCTTGCGCCCCGCATGAGCCAATTGCACGCCGGGAACGGCGCCCTGTTGGCGTACGAAGTCCGTGATACGCCGCCAGGAAGCTACCTGCGCGTCGTTCCAGATACCGACGTCACCTGCGGAAATCCTGCCCTCCGGAGATACCGCCGTCGCTTCGGAAACGACGGCACCCGCACCTCCAACCGCCCGGCTACCGAGGTGGACCAGATGCCAGTCGTCGGGCACGCCATCGATAGCGGAGTACTGGCACATCGGCGCGACAACGATACGATTGCGGAAAATCACGTCGCGCTGCCGCAAGGATTCGAAGAGAGTCATATCCGTCCCGCGAGGAAAGAAGAAGAAACCTTACCTTCCGGCGAGCCCGCGTCGATTCAAGCGGTCTGGTCGATCCAGTCGGCGATCCGGCAGGCGATGGCATCCGGCCGCTTCATCCACGCAAAATGATCCGCAGGCTGGCCATCGAGCAGGTCCGGTCCGACAACATCCAGGGTGCGCGCTGCCAAGGGCATCTTGTCCACGAGGAACTGGAGGGATGCTGCAGGACCCAGCCAGTCGTCCCGCAGGCGCAGGCCAAGGATCGGCGACGGCTGCTTCCGCAGCGCGTCGTCGAGATCGACATCCAGGCCACGGGCACTGTAGCGGCCCGTGCGACCGCTACGCGACCAGTCGGCGATGACGCCCCGAGCCTCGTTGCCGCCGAACCCGATACGCCGACCGGGCAGATAGCCAACCAGAGCGGCGAGCAACGGGGCGCCCACATAGGCCATGCCCACGGCGAGGCCGAAGTTGCGCCAGTACGGCGACCCGCTGGCAACCAGCGCGATACCCTTCGGAGCCTGGGTCGAGGTTGCCGCGAACAAACTGGCCAGCTGGCCGCCGAGGCTGTGACCGCCCAACCATAACGGGACATTCGGCAGTGCCGCCCGAAGCGCCTCGCGACTCGCCGGAAGATCCTCTTTAAGCAGTTCGCGATAACCCCAGTCCGAAGCTCTGCCGGCTCGTCGATCGCTGGAACCGATACCTCGCCATTCGTGCACCCCCACCGCGACACCACGACATGCGAGCGCCAGGGCCAGCGCTTCATAATGGCGGGCGGGAACGCCCATGGCGGGCACCCACATCAGGGCGGTTTGCGGCGACTTCGGCTCGTAGACCAGCAGCCCTGCCTGAGCGCCGTCGGAACTGCGCGCGATCCGTACGTTTTGCGCGATGCTGCCGAATGCACCTTCTTCGGTCATACCCCGGATGCTCCCCCAACTTAAAAAAAAGGCCGGGCGTCGCCGCCCGGCCCATCGAAACATGATCCGAAAATGTCAGACCGGCTCGACGTCTTCAGCCTGAGGACCTTTCTGTCCCTGGGCGGAAACGTAGCTGACTTTCTGACCTTCCTGCAGCGACTTGAAGCCGTTGCCCTTGATGGACTTAAAGTGAACAAACAAGTCCGCGCCGCCCGCGTCGGGCGTGATGAAGCCAAAGCCCTTCGCGTCGTTGAACCACTTAACAATACCCGTTACACGATCCGCCATAACACACACCTCAATCCAGACACTGGAAAATCGGCTTGCCAGCCGACGACTTACTGAGCATGCAGGACCGGGTGAGGCGATGGAGCGGGTACTCTCGCTTACATCGGGCCACTCGCGTGACCGCGCAAACACAGCGGCTTCGATAATACTCAGATTCAGCCAAAGTGCTGTAGGAAAATGCCTACAAACGTCGTTTTTTTGACGCCCACGTCGCGATTTCGGGCATTAGCACAGGTCAGGCACTAGCCTAAGGCCCTGAACGGCCATAAATAAGGCTCTTCACGCATTAGCGGGGACGGCTTGAGGTGTCTCGTCGATCTTCGGTCGAGGACAGCCGTCTTACACTTGTGCTGTCGGGGAAGCCGCGACCGGGTTGGCCCTTGGGGCCTTCGGCGCCGTCCCTGCGGGAGCGGGCCGTAGTTCCGCTTCGCTACGTCAGTGGGGTATCGCGGCCCTCGGCTAAGGCGGCCCCAAGGACCAACCCGGCCACGGCACCGTCGACTGCGGTTTGCTGCGGGCAGAGCGCGAGCCGATGCACGTGATGGGACGGGACCAGATACGGTCACCACCGGTCATGCGTCACACGCTGCTTTCCCCCACGTAACCGCAACCTCCGGAAGAGCCGTCGGCCACCGCCCTCGACGCACTTGCGGAACCGAGCGCGGCGGGCGGAAAAGGCCCGTAAGGGGGCGGACCAGGACGGTCCGCCGTTTTCGCTGAGGCAGGAGCCGAATCGAAAACCCCCGCCCGCCGCGCGGGCGCGACGGGGCGCAGCCATAGAACACCAGCCGCGCAGCGGCTATCCGTTCCCGAGCGACGGTGAAGCCGGAGCGTCGAGGGCGGTTGAGGTGGTCTAATCTTTCTGGACATCCTGAGGGGATTCACAGCCAGAACGAGGTGAACCATGGGACGTAAAAATATTACGCAGGCGCAGCGGGACGAAGCCGTGCATCTGATCCTGGCCGAAGGCCATTCGACACGGCAGGTGTGTGAGATGTTGGATGTCGGCCCTACGGCGTTAAGACGGTGGGTGGCAATGTACCAGGCAGAGCATCCGGCGCCAGGCAGCCAAAGGACGGCCGACGAGGACCGTCGCCGTGTCGTCGAGCTCGAGGCGCAGGTGCTCAAGCTCCAGGAGGAGCGCGAACTGCTAAAAAAATCTATCGCCTTCTTCGTTCGGGAGAACGATCGCCCACGGCGGTGATCGACGAACTGAAGGGGGCGTACGCGGTCACCCAGCTTTGTGACGCCATGGAATACCCCCGCAGCAGTTACTACGCCGGGCGCGGCGCGGAGGAACGGCCGATTCCTGACGAGCCGAAGGCGGTGACCTCGGTTCGGCAGATTCATCGGCAGAGCCGAGGCAGCTACGGTACACGCCGCATGGCTGCGGAGCTTGCCCGGCAAGGCATGCCGACGGGTCGATATCGCGCCCGCACCCTGATGAAGAAGGCGGGTGTGTGGGCCGAACGGGTACGCCGGCACTCCTATCGCAGAGCGAGCAAGGCGGCGGTGCCCGCCCCCAACCTTCTTGCGCAGCAGTTCAACGTGGCCCGGCCCAACCAGGTCTGGGTCGGCGACATCACCTTCCTGCCGACCCGACAGGGCTGGCTGTACCTGGCCATCGTGGTGGATCTGTATGCCCGGCGGATCGTCGGCTGGGCGTTCTCGATCCAGCCCAACGCGAACTTGGCGCTGGCTGCTCTGGATCGGGCGGTGAAGGATCGCAGGCCCTCGGGTGAGCTGATGTTCCATTCCGACCAGGGCTCGCAATACAACAGCTTCGGCTTCATTCGGCGCCTGCAAGGCCTGGGAATCACTCAAAGCATGAGTCGAAAGGGACACTGCTGGGACAATGCTGTCGCCGAGCGGGTCTTCGCGTCGTTGAAAACCGAATGGATGCAACGGACCTACGACACTCGTCACGAAGCCGAGAGCGACGCCACGGTCTTCCTGACGTCTTACTACAACTACCGGCGCCTGCATGCGGCCAACGGTCAGGTCCCGCCAGCCATCCACGAGATGCTGACGGCCCGAAAAAAAAACCTATCGGGTGTTTAGAAATACTTGACCACCTCAGGTGGCCGACGGCTCTCCGCGAAGCGTCCGAGCGCAAAAGCGATGGCGAAGCCGAGCCCTCCCCGACCATGCGTGAAGAACCATAAAAAAAGCCGGGCGTCGCCGCCCGGCTTTTTACGTACCAGAGGTCTAAGCGATTAGATCGCCTTGACTTCCTCAGCCTGAAGGCCCTTCTGGCCGTTCACGACGTTGAAGCTAACCTTCTGGCCTTCCTGCAGCGACTTGAAGCCGTTGCCCGTGATGGCACGGAAGTGCACGAACACGTCGGCGCTGCCGTCTTCCGGCGAAATGAAGCCGAAGCCCTTCGCATCGTTAAACCACTTAACCGTACCCGTCTTGTTGTCAGCCATTACACACACCTCGATCCACACATTTAAAAATCGGCTTGCCAGCCGACGACTTACTGAGCATGCAGGAACGGGTGAGGCGATGCAGCGGGTACTCTCGCATACATCGGGCCGCTCGCGTGACCGCGCAAACACAGCATGTCGATCATAACGAGTTTTGAGCGAACTTATGTAGGTGAATGCCTACAAATGTGCGCTTTTCTCATTATTTTTCGTGAATTCTTAGTGAATTCGGCAAGTCGAAACCAAAAAAACACAAAGAAGCCGGACGTCATCGCCCGACTTCGTCTTTACTGCCAGATGCCGAAACCGATCAAGCGGCCTGGACTTCCTCGGCCTGAAGACCCTTCTGGCCATTGACGACCTTGAAGCTGACCTTCTGGCCTTCCTGCAGCGACTTGAAGCCGTTGCCGGTGATGGCGCGGAAGTGCACGAAGACGTCAGGACCGCTATCGCGGCTGATGAAGCCGAAGCCCTTGGCGTCGTTGAACCACTTTACGGTGCCGATCTCACGATCCGACATAGAAACACTCCAATACTTTACTTTGCTTTAGATACGCCGCCCTATGACGGCCTGTTACTTCAAGACCAACCCCCGGAATTCGCGGGCGGACTGAACTGGTGTGCTAGGAAACGCGAGGAGCGAAGCGATGTTGCGGACACAAAATCAGCGGCATCGGGTCAACGGAACTCTGTGACCCCGGCAAACACAGTGAACAGATCATACGCGCAGAATGCATAAATAGCGATGGCACCGACCTTTTCGTGCCTGAACGGGTATAAAGACTGTCTCGTCGCACCCTGACATTGCTTTCACCCCAAAAGGTCGCATGCTTGGCGCCGCCGTATCCTCGAGTGGCCCGCGCCACGGTATCCATTCACCACCCACGAAGGGGGAGCCCCATGAACAACCCGATCGTACGCCTCGTCCCGCTGGCCTTCTGCGCCCTTGTCCTGGCGGCCTGCGCCGACCACAAGACCACGCCCGCCACGAAAACGGTCACCACGACATCGACAACGGTCGTCCCCGCCGCACCGGCGACGTCCACCCACACAACGTCCGGCGGCACGAAGACGACCTCGACAACGACCCGCACGTCCAGGCAAGCCGCCGCCAACAGCGCGCCCCTGCCGGAAAACACCGGCATCGCGGCCTGCGACGAATATCTGGCCAGCTACAAAAGCTGCCACCTGGCCGCCGGCATTTACAAGCCAGGGGATATCGAGACCCGTTACGAAGATATGCGCACCAGCCTGCTTCGCCAGTCACAGGACCCGGACATGCGCGACCAGCTGAGTGCCCGTTGCACCTCGCTGGCCTCCCAGCTGAAGCAGGCACTGCACGGAAAGTCCTGCACCGATGCCCCCGCTCCGGCCTCGACCCGCTAGGCCTCCCTGGCCAGCATCCGATTGAGCCCCGTGGCCAGACCGCGGGGCTCGCTACGGTCGACAACGACGTGCGGTGCGCCATGCCACGCCGCACACGCGCGCAGCGTCCGGACAAGGCCGGTCATCAGGGCATCGTCCGGCACAACGCCGTCTTCCAGCCAGATACCCTTCACCTGAAATCGCCCTTCCTGGCGATGGGCCTTGGCATCCAGCCGGCCGACCAGGCGGCCGCGATGCAGGATCGGCAGCACGAAGTAGCCGAATCGCCGCTTCGGCTCCGGGGTATAGCACTCCAGCGTGTATTCGAAATCGAACAGGTCCAGCACGCGGGCGCGATCCCACACGACAGGATCGAAAGGCGACAGCAGTGCCGTCTTCGTGGCCCGCAACGCGGAACGGGCACCATCGGCCAACAAGTCCACCTGCGACGGATGCGCGTAGCCCGGACCGTCCCACCCGTCGACCGTGACCTGAAGTAGCTCGCCGCGCGCAACCATCGGTGCAAGCTCGTCGTCGGTGACACGCGGCGTCAACCGACAATAGTCCGCTATCCAGCGAGCGCGGGTTACGCCCAGCGCACGAACGCTGTCCCCGATGAAATGACTGCGGATCGCTTCGTCGCTCAGCACGCTCGTGGGCGGCGGAACGGGCCAGCCCGCCAGCACCCGTTCGGCCAGATCGTAGACACGCTGGAACCGGTCGCGCCGGGACACCATCAGCCCGCCCATGGCGAACCAGGCTTCCAGCCAACGCTTCTCGGGCTTCCAGCCCCACCAGCCCTTCGTTGCAGGCATGTCGCGTTCGAAGTCGCTGGCGCGCATGGGTCCGTTCTCGCGGACACGCAGCAGCAGCGCGTCCATGTCACCCCGGGCCTGGGCATACGTTTTCGACGCGCTGCGATGGGCCCAGTGTCCGGCGCGACTCTGGCGAAAGTCGCGGTGATAGCGGTAATCCGCAGCGGCGACGAAACATGCTTCGTGCGCCCAGCATTCGGCGAGCAGACCCGTCGCAAGCGCATCCTCCAGCCACTCGGGCCGATAGGCGCCGAGGCGGGAAAACAGCACGAAATAAGGACTACGCGCGACGACATTGATCGTGTCGATCTGCAACATGCCCATACGCGCAATGGCACCGGGTATGTCGGATGGACGCGCCTTCCGCGAGGGATCCCTGAGCATGCCTTGTGCCGCCAGGTGGACAAGCTGGGCCGAGCGTTGCGAAAGCCGGATCACATTCACTGTGGAGACGCCGTCTGAAACCCGTGACGCGCCGGTGCAGGCGCTATTCGGATTGGGCCCCCATTAAATCGACGCTTGCTAGCGTCGGCAATGATTCCATGGCATCGGACGCTATGGCAGTTGACATAAAGGGTCATTCAAGGAGGCTAAACCAAATGAACAAACAGATTCGAGTGATGCTTGCGGGTACATCGCTGCTCGTCGCCGGCGCCTTGTTCGCCCAGGACGTTCCGCCTGCGCAGCCCATGCCGCCGCCCCCGCCACCGGGTCAGGCACCTCCACCCAATCCTCCCCTGCCCCCACCGCCCCCGCCGCCCCCGCCGCCTGGCGACTCCGCGACGTCTATGCCGCCATCGCCGGAAGCCGGTGCCCGTAGCACGACCATGTCGACGCCGCAGGGCCAGGTAACGGTCGACACCGCGCCAAACCCGATGCCCAAAGCAGGCCCGGCACCGGACTTCGCCACGCTCGCCAACGGCGGACAGTCCATTTCCGAAAGTCAGGCGTCGGCCTATCCGCTACTCGCCAACGACTTCCAGTACGCGGACAAGAATCGCGATGGAAAGATATCGAAGAGCGAGTACGAGGCATGGCTGAAACATAAATAAGTAAGCGATCGCACACGGGAGGCCAGCCGGCCTCCCGTGTTTCCCGCTTTGGCGTACTGCACGGACTTCACACGTTCTCGCCGGATACACTCCCAGTTGCCAGCGGGCATCAAGGGAGCTTTAGCGGATGAAACGATTGACGACGGCAACGGCCGTAGGCGCTTTGGCGTGCCTGAACATGGGGAGCGCGTGGGCACAGAATCCCAGCCCGATGGACATACGCGCCTGCTCCGCCATCGAGACCGATGCGCAACGCCTCGCGTGTTACGACAAGGCGGTTGGGCGTCCGCGGATGGAAACCTCCGCCAGGAAAGACGATGCCGCCGCGCGCAATTCGCCCGTGGTCGATGCGGCCACGCGGGATAGCGGCAATGTCGCGAAGCCGCTTTCGTTGCTGGACAGCCGCTGGGAACTGTCGCCGGAAAGCAAGCTCGGCACGATGAATCTGCGCGGCTACAGGCCCACGTACGTGCTGCCGTATTTCGTCAGCAGCGACCAGAACCAGACGCCGCACAGTCCCTCGCCGAATCATACGGTCGACACGCCACAGGGCCTTCAGAATGCCGAAATGAAGTTCCAGCTGAGCCTGAAGACCAAGGTCTGGCAAGGCGTCTTCGGCGATGCGGGCGACCTGTGGATCGGCTACACCCAGTCGTCCCGCTGGCAGGTCTACAACAAGGATCTCTCGCGCCCGTTCCGCGAAACGAACTATGAGCCCGAGGCGATGCTCATATTCAATACGAACTACGAAATATTCGGCTGGACCGGCAAGCTCGCGGGCATCGGTGTAACCCACCAGTCCAACGGACGGGGCGACCCGCTCTCCCGGAGCTGGAACCGCGTCATCGCCAACATCGGCCTCGAACGGGAAGGCTGGACCGTCATGCTGCGCCCGTGGTGGCGCATTCCGGAAGACCGGAAAACCGACGACAACCCGGACATCTCGAACTACATGGGCCGCGGAGAAATCCAGGTCGTGCGCGAATGGCGTTCGAACGAATTCGCCCTCGCCGCGCGTCACTCCTTCCGCGGCGGCGACGAATCGCACGGCTCGCTACGCTTTACCTGGAGCTTCCCGATAGTGAACAACTTCCGCGGCTATCTGGAAGTGTTCAACGGATATGGCGAGAGCATGATCGACTACAACCACAAGGCGACATATCTGGGCCTGGGCGTGTCGTTGCTCGATTGGTATTGAGTGAAGAGCGGGGATGGGGGGTGGGAAGTGGGGGCGCATTTCCGGCGAGCGCCCGAGGGGGCCGGTATCGTTCGGCGAAGATAGCGTCTGCGTGGCGCTTGTCGTTCCCTCAGGCGTTCGCCGGAAGTGCGCCCCCACTTCCCACCCCCATCCCCCGCTCCGAGGACTTTAGTGGTGATGACCACCTTCGCCATGCACGTGACCGTGCTGAAGTTCTTCTTCGGACGCTTCGCGCACGTTCGCGATTTCCACCGCGAAATGCAGCGTCTGGCCCGCGAGCGGGTGATTGCCGTCGACCGTGACGTTGTCGCCGTCGATGGAGGCGATGGTTACGTTGATGCTGCCCTGGTCGTTGCGACCCTGGAACTGCATGCCCGGCTGCAGATCTTCCACGCCCTGGAAGGCCTCGCGCGGCACGATCTGCACCAGTTCGGGATGACGAACGCCGTAACCCTCTTCAGGAATCACGTCGACCTTGAACTGGTCGCCTTCCGAACGGCCTTCCAGCGCCTTTTCCAGACCCGGCACGATATGGCCTTCGCCATGGATGTAAGCCAGCGGCTCACGACCGTCGGAGCTGTCGATGACGTTGCCCTGATCGTCGGTCAGCGTGTAATGGAAGGAAACGGCGTGGCGGTTTGCAATCTGCATGGACATCTCGCTGATGGGAAAAATTCAGGGGTGTAAGGCTAGGGGAGGTCTCGCTCGACTGCAAATGGCGAAGAGCGGGGGTTGGGGGTGGGAAGTGGGGGCGTCGATCCGGCGAACGCCTGAGGGAACGACAAGCGCTAAGCGGACGCTAACTCGGCCGGGCGATACCAGCTCCCTCGTGCGCTCGCCGGAAATGCGCCCCCACTTCCCACCCCCACCCCCCGCTCCATTGCTGCGCCGCAACCCGCCGAAATCGACGAATCTGTTAGCGTTCGCGGTTTGTCACCGACACTGCGGGCCAGCATGTTCGACTGTATTTTGATCGCCAACCGAGGCGAAATTGCCTGCCGCGTGATCCGGACCTGCCGGCGGCTCGGCATCCGCACCGTCGCGGTCTATTCCACCGCCGACGCCGATGCCCAGCACGTCCGTCTTGCCGACGAGGCCTGGCCTATCGGTGGCCCGCGCCCGGCCGAGTCCTATCTGCGCGCCGACGCGATTATCGAGGTAGCGAAACGGGCCGGTGCCCAGGCCATCCACCCGGGATACGGCTTCCTGTCGGAAAACACCGCGTTTGCTCGCGCCTGCGTCGACGCCGGCATCGTCTTCATCGGCCCGCGACCGGAAAGCATCGATGCGATGGGTTCCAAAGCCGCCGCCAAGGCGTTGATGGAAACCCACGATGTCCCGTTGGTGCCGGGTTACCACGGCGCCGATCAGGACCCGGCCCGGCTGGCCGACGAGGCTGCCCGCACCGGTTTCCCGCTGATGATCAAGGCCGCCTCGGGCGGTGGCGGCAAAGGCATGCGCATCGTCCGCACGGCCGGCGATTTCGCCGAGGCACTGGCCTCCGCGCAGCGCGAAGCCGCCAATGCGTTCGGCGACACACGCGTCATTCTCGAACGCTATGTCGAGCATCCGCGTCACATCGAATTCCAGGTGTTCGGCGACACGCAGGGCAACGTCATCCATCTGAACGAGCGCGAATGCTCGGCGCAGCGGCGTTACCAGAAAGTACTGGAAGAAACGCCCTCCCCCTTCCTCGACACCGAACGCCGCGCGCGCATGGGCATGGCGGCGGTCGCTGCCGCGAAAGCAGTGAACTACGTGGGCGCGGGCACCGTCGAATTCATCGTCGCGCAGGACGGCGAGTTTTTCTTCATGGAGATGAATACCCGTCTTCAGGTCGAACATCCGGTGACGGAGGAAACGCTCGGACTGGATCTGGTCGAATGGCAGCTGCGCATCGCTTCGGGCGAACCGCTGCCGCTTGCGCAGGACAACGTTCGCGTGCACGGCCACGCCATCGAAGTGCGGCTTTACGCCGAAGATCCGGAACAAAACTTCCTGCCGGGCTCCGGCAAGCTGCGCCGCCTGACCCTGCCTCGTCCTTCGGCGCACGTGCGTCTGGATGGCGGCGTCGTCGAAGGCGACACGGTCACGATTTTCTACGACCCGATGATCGCCAAACTCATCGTTCACGACGCCACGCGCGAAGCCGCGCTCGAACGCCTGAGCGAGGCACTGGCCGCCAGCGACATCGTCGGACCGAAATCCAATATCGCCTTTCTCGAACGACTGGTGCGCCATCCGGCCATCGTCGGAGGCACCATCGACACCGGCTACCTCGACCGGCACCTCGATCAGTTCCTGACTGGTAGCACGACCGCGTGCACCGATACGGTCTTCGCCGCGGCGACGGCGGCACTCCTCACTGAAGAGGCCCGCCAGAAGGCTCCGGACGGCGATCCCAGCTCGCCCTGGGCCGTCGCCGATGCATGGCGGCTGGGTCATCCGGGCAAGCGCGTCGTGGCGTTGATGGAAGGCAACGTTCGCCATGAAATCGACGCGCACGGACACGATGGCCACTACGTACTGCAGCACGCCGACGCGGTGTGCACTGTCTCGGGTGCCCGCCTCTCGGGCGATACGCTTAGCGCACGTTTCGACGAGCATGCCCGTCGCGTGCCGCTGTCGATCGGCCATGGCCGCATCCGCGTGCACGACACGAGCGCACAACGCTGGATATTCGAGCAGGCGCCCGCTTTCGCCTGGATCAGCACGGAAGCACAAGGCGCGAAACACGTCACCGCGCCGATGCCCGGCCGTATCGTGCTCGTGAAAACGGCCGTCGGCGATGCCGTCGAGGAAGGCCAGGAACTGATGGTCATGGAAGCGATGAAAATGGAACTGGCCTTGAAGGCGCCGCGTGCCGGCACCATCGAGTCCATCATGGCGGCGCAAGGCGATTTCGTGGACGCGGACAGCGTGCTCGTACGCTTCGTCGACGCGACCTGAAGGACAGAACCATGACCGATTCCAATCATGTACGTATCGTCGAAGTAGGCGCGCGCGATGGCCTGCAGAACGAAAAGACCCTGCTGCCGACATCGACCAAGATCGAACTGATCGACCGTCTGTCGGCCACTGGCCTGACGACCATCGAAGCCACCAGCTTCGTCAGTCCGAAATGGGTACCGCAGCTCGCCGATGCCGCCGACGTATTTCGCGGCATTCGCAGACTACCCGGCGTTTCCTATCCCGTACTCGTGCCCAACCTGACCGGCTACGAACGCGCACGCGACGTCGGCGCGACCGAAGTCGCCGTGTTCACCGCCGCTTCCGAAGCGTTCAACCGGGCGAACATCAACGCCACGATCGACGAATCCATCGAACGCTTCCTCCCCGTACTGGAGCGCGCGAAGGCCGATGGCGTGAAAGTTCGCGGCTATGTTTCCACGGTACTCGGCTGTCCCTATCAAGGCGAGGTACCCGTCGCGGACGTGGTGCGCGTCGCTCGCCGCCTGCACGAACTGGGTTGCTACGAAATCTCGCTTGGCGACACCATCGGCGTCGGCACGCCGGTAAAGGCGCGCGCGATGCTGCGCGCCGTTGCAGCCGACGTACCCATGACCGCACTCGCCGTGCATTTCCACGATACCTACGGCCAGGCATTGGCGAACATCCTGTCCTGCCTCGAAGAAGGCGTCCGCGTCGTCGACAGCGCCGTGTCGGGCACGGGCGGCTGCCCTTATGCGAAGGGTGCTACCGGAAATGTGGCCAGCGAGGACGTGGCGTACATGCTGAGCGGCATGGGCATCCACACCGGCGTCGATCTGGACGCACTCGTGGCTACGGGTGCGTGGCTTGCCGCGCAGCTTGGCAAGGAAACGGCCAGCCGGGTGACGCGGGCGCGCACGACTTCGTCGTCATAGCGCCACTCACCACTCGCGCAGGGGCGGACCCGTCGATCACCCGATGGATCGGGTTCGTCGAAGGTGTCTGCTCTGTGTATTCGCCAACAGACGGAAAGCTCCAGGGTCTGGACTGGTGGGCGGCGTATAAAAAACGGAGTCCATCGAAACACGGTCCGGCGAACGATTATCCGGAGTGTTCCGCGCGGTACTGTAATTCGACGAAAGCGATGATTGGCTACCATGCATTCCGTCTGCGCTCGCCTGGGATGATGGCGACCTCACGGCCGCATTCTTGGCGGTCACCGCGTCGTTAGCCCCTGCTGCGCTGCCATCGTGAGCCATCGGGTGCATTTCTATTTCCTCGCCGAGGCCAGCGCTCCCTCTCTTGAACCTTGCCACGGCCTTGCTAACCGCTCCCGATGTTCCTGCCACATCGCTCCCTGCGTTCTTGAAGCCTTGCCATAGATGAACGATCTCTCGCTGCACGGCTCTCTGTTCCATCTCGGACCACCTGCTGTGCATCAGGCCGCTCTTCGAAACCTTCAGCAATCCCTTTACTTCGGCCGCACCGCTCACGAAGCCCAGCACGCCCGAAATAGCTCCAAGAACGTTAGTGGCGCCTTCATTGCCAGCATCTTCCGCAGCGGCGGTTGCGATATCGAGTAACGGAGAAACCATGCCGATGACTCCCACGACCGCTTGCCCCCATTGGGTCGCGGACGCAGCCGCGACCACCGCGCCCGCGGCGGTAGTCGCGGCCGTGGTTGCCGCCGTCGTCGCTACGGATGTCGCAGCGGCGGCGGCCGTTGTTGTTCCGGAAAACAACGTGGCCGCGATCGATGAGCCGGCTGCGGATAGCGCCGGTGAAAGGGTACCCCACGAAGCGATAGTCAACCCAACCGACACGACCGCCATAAAACCCGCGAGCAGCCAGGAAAAAAGACTCTGGCCCGTCGAATCCAATTTATTCGCCGGATCGCTTCCGCAATAGAGATATGCATTGAGATTGCCCTTGCCGAACGGGCTCGCCGCGTCCGGACTATGAAAACGCATCAACACGGGGTTGTATGCCCGATAGCTATCGGGCAGATACCAGCCCGTGACGCGATCCTTTATTTCGCCCGCATACGCAACATCGCTTCCCTCGATGCCTCCGGAACGGTACCCGTAAGGCATATAGGTCGCCGTGGTCACGTGGTCAGATACCTCGCACGTCACCGACCCCTGCGAGTCGCCGCCCAGAAGAATCACCTTGCCGATAGCCTTCGATAGTCGCGTTTCGGCCAATGTCTGACCGGCGAAGACATGGAACGACGACGATTCGTCCTCACCCGCCTCGTGCGCAAGCTTTCCGGCCTCGTAATACCGATAACGTATGCCGTCTGCGCCGCTTATCGCACCTATGCGATCGAGCGGGTCATATCGGTAGGCGCATTCGCGATCACCGTTTGTCCAGCCGCAAAACCGCCCCATGGCGTCGTACTCGAGTTTACGGCCGGTCTCGTCATACATGAGGTTTCCAGAGGAGTCATAGGCTAGCGCGATGCGTCGATCCGGCTGCCCCTGTCGCTGTCGCAACCATTCGACAAGTTGGGTCGGGTCCGCCTCGTCATAGGTGAACTGGCTTGTTTCTTCGAGCTCGTCGGGATCCGCGTAGCGCGTCGTCATACGACGGACATTGCCGAGCGCATCGAACACGAATATCTGCTGGCGGACGGCTTTCCCCGAGTCGTCTTCCGGACCGCCATCGCCGCTGCACGTATAGGTCTCCATGCGACCGCGCACATCATAGGTATAGCTCTCCTCGTGCGCGCCTTCCTCGCTGGCGAACTTACGCCTGGAAAGCTGGTCATCCGCAGTGTATTCCTGGCTTACCCCACGCACCCAGGTCCGCTTCCCGATACGAATCGTGATGGTGCGATCGATTTCGCGGCCAGTACCGTCGTATCGAAGTGCAACATCCATCGTTCGCGCGCCGCCCCGCGTTTCGCTGACGACACGCTCTACGCGGGAAAACGCATCGTAGGCGAAGACCACCTTCAGCGCATCGCCATCGACAAGGGTCAACCTGCCCAGCAAGTCGTAGCCGAATATCCGCGATTCTCCATCTACCCCCGCACTGGTAGCCATCTTTCCAAGCAACGAATATGCATAGCTCGCTTCCCGAGAGACTCCAGCGAGCGTGGAGGTTTCCGTCCGTACCCGCCCCGACGGGTAATAGGCAGTTTCCACACTACCCAGTTCATTGCTGGCAAGGATCACCCGGCCGTGGACACTATCGCGTTCGAACACGACCCTATCATCGACACTGTCCAACCGAATCAAACCATCGGCGAGATGTTTCTCGTAGTGGCAGGCAAGCCTCTGGCCAGACGGCAAATCGATGTAATCCGCTTCGCGCGATAGCGGACTGTTGTATCGATACGTCGTGATCCGGCCGCCCGCGCGGAACAGGCGACGCCGACCCATCCCATCGAACGCCTGCTCACCCAACTGAACATCCGCCGTACCGAGCGACTCGTGGCGGACCGCGATTCCGATAACCAGCGCATCGTTGGTGTACTCAGGATAATTACGCGAAACCACCGCGCCATCCGGCAAGGTCGACTCAATCAGTCGATCGTATGCGTCGTAACGGTGACGGGTCGTCCTCTCGTCGATACCAATTGCCGAATAGGTTTCGACAACGCACCGGTCGAATCCGTCGTAGACGTAACTATGGACACTTCGGACTGATCCTGAGCTATCGAGTTGCTCGATGGTGAGCGGCTTGCCGGTGACGCTTATGACGGTCCGGGTAGCGTCGCTGCGTTGACCCGGACCTTGTCCGGTCGTCGCCTCCCAGGTTTCGTTTGCCCGATGGATGGGGTCTGGCAGATGATGGAGGGTGACCCCGTCGGGCCGCACTTCCTCAGTGAGATTGCCCCAGCCGTCGTAGCGATAGTTTGTCGTGAGGGAGAGCGCAGCTGCCTTCGTCACGATTAGCCCATGAACCGCAAGCGGGATGTCGACATCGGTCGTCGTTTGCACAGACGTACGTCCATGAATGTCATAGGTCGTGCGCCATATCTCATGCTCGAGGCCGTCGCCCATCCAGTCGACCGCCACCCGACGGATCTCGCGACCAAAGCCGTCGAGCTCCGTACGCGTCCGTTGACCCGTGACGCCCGTCGTTTCCTGCCAGCTTTGCTTGTGCGAAAGAAAGTACCCGGTTCGGGTGGTGACCGCGAACTCACTGTCGGCCGCGGCCGTCTCTGCCGTCACTCGCCCGAGCCGATCGTTCGCGTAACGCATGATCACACCGTTACGGCCCTCGTCCATCACGCGCAATCCGCTAATCAGCGAGTTCGCGGAGAACGACGTGATCCCGATTGCCTCGTCGCCGTTACTGCTCAGCGTTGTTTTTGCAATCACCAGCGAGGGGTGAACGATGCCAGCGGCATCGACCTGCATCGTGGACGGCCCATGCCTGAATCGTCCTTGCCGATTCGCGCGCTTTCCATCCACTGGCAGCGTATAAGCAAATGCGACCATGCTGCTCACGCCGTTCATTGTGGACATGATGCCGAGCGGTCGACCATGATGGTCGCCTCCGTCGTCGATGAACGCATAAGCCACATCGCCCAGCAGGTTCAGCGCACCGTCGACACCTTCTTCGTAAGTCGCCTCGAATGACGACACCACGTGATTGAGTCCGCCAGGCAATAGCGATGGAAGAAGTTCATAACGATACCGGACCACGCGAACCGCGCCTTCGGTGCCCGGCGGAGATGAGATGCGTTTTTCCTTCAGGAAACGCACGAATCCAAGAGGGTCGGCTGGACAGAAACCTTCGACTCCTTCGACTGGATAATAGGAACGGCGTTCCTCGGCGCCCCGTGCATCCATGTGGGTAAGTACATTGCCGTCGACATCATACGTGCGCGTTTCCACTTCATTGAGTTCGCCTTCCGCGCCGTTCCTTGAAAGAGTGGTAGTCACCATAACTGGCAACTGACACCACGGCGGCTGCCGATCGAACGGCCACGAGGGGTTCTCGTCGTACTCGGTCACTGTCTCGCTGATGCACCCATCCTGCGTGGTGACCTCGCGGGTCAGCAGATGAAACCGGTTGAAGGTCCGCTCGATGGTTTTCACCGCGTCGATGCCGTCCATCGCCGTTTCGGTCGAGCTGTAGAGGTAAGGGGCTCCCGCCACGGCGACGATCCGATAGAGGTTGTCCTCATCGTCCATCCAGTCGTCCAGCGCCCCGTAGCCAAAGAAATTACGGGCCGAATAGGTATACCGGGTCACCATCGTCGGCTGGCCGTGGCCGGGGTAGCGCCGGAACGTATCGACCACCGGCATGTGCGTCAGCGGCCGCTCCGCCCCGCCGGGCAGTTGATGCCCGGCCAGCTTATAGATCGCCTCTTCCCGCCCACCGGTCGGCACGGTCGTCGTCTTCAGCAGCAGCAATCCCGTGGCGGTCGACTCGTAACCGAACGCCCAGCCCTCGCCGGTCCCCTCCGGCAACGCCAGCGTCACCAGCCGATCGTTGGTCTGGTGCAGGGTGAAAACGCTGGCCTGCGGCGTGTCCGGGTGCAGGGTCACCGTGGCCCGGCCGGTTTGATAGGCCACGGCGAGCAATACCCCGGACCGGTCCGACATACTCACCAGGCGGGTGATGCCGTTTGTCGATTGCTGCTGCAACGTCACCACGTAGCCTTCCGGCGAACGGATCTCACGCAACACCGCCACGCCGTCGCTGCCCGGATCGGTTTTCAGAAACTCCGACAGGCCCGATTTGTGGGTCACCCGGTAACCGCCGGCCTCCTGGACCATATCGAACGAACGCAGCTTGCGGTCCTTGAAGGTCATCGTCCCGGCGACCAGCCTGTCCGCCTTGAACGACTCGCCGGTCGAAAGCTGCAACACCTGCCGCCGGCCGTCGTAGCGCGTCGTCGACAGCGACCAGCCACGACCGAATCCCGCGTTCGCCGGGTTCAGCGCGCTGAAGCTCAGACCCAAACCCACCGTCGGCCCGCACAGGTCATTGGCCGCCACGCCCGGCAGGCTGATCGAGCACGAATACATCCCCGTACGGGGGTCCACCCCGGTCGTAACGCAACTCAGGAAATTGAAGGCGTTCGAGTGGATGCCGCCGGTGTCGCCCGCCAGGATCGTCTTGCGTTTGCTTCCCCCGCCAGACGGGCGCGCTTTGGCCGGCTTGGGGACTCGGGCGGGCTTGGGCACCGCGGCTTGCTTGCGCATGGGGATTCCCGTGAACCATGTCGACCGCCACAACGGCGCGACTCACTGGCATCAGCATCGATCCGCAAAGCACACGTGGGAATATCACTTCAGTTGTAGGCGGCCAGTGGCTCTCCGCTCGCGGGGGCGATCGGCGAAGGCGGATTTGGCTAGAAGGATTTGGCTAGAATCGGAACGAATTGCCATGCCAGGCCACGAATCCTCCCATGACCACGCCTTTCGCCATCCGCCCCATCGAATCCCGCGACGATGGCGTTATCGCCGCCATCATTCGTACCGTCATGCCGGAGTTCGGCGCCGACGGTCCCGGCTTCGCCATCCACGACACGGAAGTCGGCGGGATGAGCCACGCCTATGCGGGCGACCGCCGCGCGTATTTCGTCGTGGAACGCGAGGGCCACGTCATCGGCGGCGCTGGCATCGCACCGCTGGAAGGTGGCGATCCCAACGTCTGCGAACTTCGCAAGATGTACTTCCTGCCAGAAGCCCGTGGCATCGGTGCGGGCGGCGCGATGATGGAGCGCTGTCTCGCGACGGCCCGCGACCTGGGGTTCCGCCAGTGTTATCTGGAAACACTGACCGGTATGGATGCCGCACAAACGCTCTACCGGCGCCACGGCTTTCGCATACTCGACGCCCCCATGGGCGGCACGGGCCACTTCAGTTGCGATAAGTTCTTCATTCGCGATCTCCAGGAATAACGCGCAATGTCCCAGCCGCCGCAACTCATCTTCGCCACCGACGATCCGGGCAAGGCGGACATACTCCCGCTGATCGAACAGTTCGATGGCTATCTGTCCGACCTGTACACGACGACCAGTCGCGAATCGATCGGCCTGGAAGCGCTGCGCCAGCCGAACGTCAGCTTCATGACGGCGCGCGTGGATGGCACGCCTCTCGCGTGCGGCGCCTGCGTGGACCACGTCGACTACGTCGAACTTAAACACATGTATGTGCTGCCCGCCTGCCGGGGCATGGGCCTGGGCAAGCAGATGCTCGAAGCGCTGGAAGGCCAGGTGCGCAAAGCAGGCGGTCGTATCGTGCGCCTGGAAACGGGCACCGCGCAGACCGAATCGCTGGAACTCTACGAACGAGCCGGCTATCGCCGTTGCCCGCCCTTTGGCAATCACTATGCGAACCCCGCCAGCATCTTCATGGAAAAAAACCTGTGATCCGCATTGCCACGCCGCATGATGCCGCCGCCTGTCACGCGATTTACGCGCCCATCGTCGAAGACAGCGCGATCACCTTCGAAACGGGACTGCCGGGCGACGACGCCATGCGCGAACGCATCGTCGCGCGCACGCAGAGTTATCCGTGGCTGGTCTGGGAAGAGAACGGCACCGTGCTCGCCTATGCATATTGCGGCAGGTTCCGCGAACGCGCGGCCTATGACTGGATCGCCGAAACCTCGATTTACGTCCACGCCGACGCACGTCGCCGTGGCATCGCGCGGCGCCTGTACGCGACCTTGCTCGACGTCATGAACATGCAGCGGATCAATCAGGCCGTAGGCGTCATCACGCTACCCGGCGAAACCAGCGTGGCATTGCACGAATCCATGGGTTTCACGCCTGCTGGCGTCTGGCGGAACGCGGGCTACAAGCTCGATCGCTGGTGGGACGTGGGGGTGTGGCAGAAGACCCTGCATACGCCGCCTGCCGTCCCTGCTCCGCTGATTCGCTTCCCCGAACTGGCTGGCAGGCCGGAACTGGCGGAACTGCTGGCCAGGGGCTCCGGCGCCTCACGCGCGCCGTAGCGTCGCCTCGGCTACCATTCCGCCTCTAGCCCATGCACGTGAGACTTTTATGCAGCTCGACCAGGTCAAAGCGATCATCACCGGCGGTGCCTCAGGTCTCGGCCACGCCGTCGCCCAGAAGCTGATCGCCAGCGGCGCGCAGGTCGCGCTCTTCGACGTCAACGAAGAAAAAGGCCATGCCGCCGTCGCGGCGCTCGGAACAAAGGCCAGTTTCCAGCGGACCGACGTCACGTCCGAGGAAGGCGTCGCCGCCAACGTCGCGGCCGCCCGCGACACCATGGGTGGCCTGAATGTCGTCGTCAATTGCGCGGGTATCCTTGGCGCCGGTCGCGTGCTGGGCAAGGAAGGCCCGATGCCCCTGTCGACGTTCGCCACCACGGTGATGGTCAACCTCGTCGGCAGCTTCAACGTCGCCAAGGCCGCTGCGTCGCTGATGCAGGGCAACGCCACGGGCGAGGACGGCGAACGCGGCGTCATCGTGAACACCGCCTCGGTCGCGGCTTACGAAGGCCAGATCGGCCAGGCTGCCTATTCCGCCTCGAAGGGCGGCGTTGTCGGCATGACGCTTCCGATGGCACGCGAGTTGTCGCGCTTCGGTATCCGTGTCGCCACCATCGCTCCGGGCATCTTCTGGACGCCCATGGTCGACAACATGTCGCCTCAGGTGCAGGAATCGCTGAACGCCTCGATCCCCTTCCCGCCGCGCATGGGCAAACCGGAAGAATTCGCCGATACCGTCGCATTCATCCTGACCAATATCTACATCAATGGCGAGACGATCCGTCTCGATGGCGCCGTGCGTCTGGCCGCCAAATAATCCATCTTCCTAACCCGAACCAACCCATCGGCTCATTCCATGAAAGCATCCGAAGTCAAGAAAGGTAACGTCGTCGAGAACGAGGGTACCGTCTACCAGGTCCGCGACATCGAGCGCAGCTCGCCCAGCGCGCGCGGCGGCAACGTCACCTACCGCTTCACGCTCTACTCGATTCCGGCCAACCGCAAATTCGACCTCAGCCTGCGCGCGGACGACGAACTGAAGGAAATGGAACTCACGCGCCGCGAAGCGGACTTCTCATACATGGACGGCGAAACGTTCGTCTTCATGGACAAGGAAGACTTTACGCAATACCTGCTTGGTCCCGAGATCGTCGGCGACAACGCGGGCTACGTCGTCGAAGGCGTCGAGGGCTATTACGTCCAGATCATCGACGACGAACCGGTCGCCTTGCAGGTACCGACCAGCGTCGTGCTGACCGTGACCGACACGGCTCCGGAAATGAAGGGTGCCAGCGCGACGAAGCGCACCAAGCCGGCCACGCTGCAAACCGGCGTCGAGATCCAGGTCCCCGAATACATCACGACGGGCGAGAAGGTCACGGTGAATACGGTAACGGGCGAGTTCGCGGGCCGGGCGTAACACCCCCAGTCAGCAACAATCCGGCACAATCGACGTCTCAAAGGACGAGCATCGAGAAGCCATGACCACGGGCGGGTATTCGCTCCGCGCAAGCGTGCTGGACAGCCTGATCAAGACCAAGCGGCCCGACGTGCCCCTGCGCGTCGCGTTGCGCAATACGGCGGCGGTCGTTCTGCCGCTGGCGTTGGGTATCTATTTCGACTATCCGCAGGTCGGCATCGGTATCGCGGCCGGTGCGCTCGATACGATGTTCTCGGACCAACCAGGCCCTTACCAGCAACGACTGAGCCGGCTTTTCCTCGCCGCACTGGCCGCCGGCGTCGCATCGCTGGCCGGATTCCTGCTCGGTGCATGGGTGCTGCCCATGTCGATCGCAACGGCGCTATGCGGTTTCTTCGGCGGACTGCTCGTCGTGTTCGGCCCGGACATCGCGCGCGTCGGCATGACCAGCATGCTGCTGCTCGTGATTACCGCGGCCACGCCCAAACCTCTGGACGACGCACTGATCGGCGGCGGCCTCATCTTCTCCGGCGGCATGCTGCTGGCGCTGTTTTCCATCGCCGCGTGGCCCCTGCAGCGCTATCGTCCCGAACGTCAGGCGCTGGCGGATGTCTATCGCGGCCTCGCCGAACTTGCCCGCCAACGCCAGGACGATAGCGACGCACCGGGCCTCACCGACAGCATGACGGTGCTGCAGAACACGCTGCTGGGCCGTCATCGCGCGCGCGGCCGCGCCATGGAAGCCTTTCGCGTCTTGCTGGAACTGGCCGAGCGCATCCGTCTCGAACTGGTCGCCATGGGCGAACTCGACCGCCGCCGCGACGGCATGCAGGACATGTTCCGGGCCGACGCCGCGCGCGTGCTTTCCGCCACGGCCGACGCACTGGAAGCGGCCGAACCGCCCGAACGCGCGGACCGCGCACTGAAGACCCTGCAAGCAAGCGAGCGCGCCCTGCTCGGCGGCTCGGCCGGAGCCGGCATGACGGCGCATATCCGCGCGCTGTCCGGTCAGCTTGCGGCCGCGGTCCGCAATACCAACTGGGCCGGCAGCCGCGGTGAAATGCGCGCACAGGAGGCCGAAGTCGCCCTGCCCGAAACGCTGCGCAGCGCTTCCGTTCTGGCCACGCTACGCGCCAACATCACCCCCCACTCCGTCGCGTTCCGGCACGCGGTCCGCTGCGCGGTGGTCCTCACGCTGGCGTTTGCCGTGTCGCGCTACGCCAACCTGCCGCATGGCTACTGGATGCCGATGACGGCCGCCATCGTGCTGCGTCCCGACTTCGCCGCCACGCTCAACTTCGGGCTGCTGCGTGTCGTGGGCACGATTCTCGGGCTGGTCCTTACCTCGTTCCTGCTAGGCATTACGCCAAACGTGATCTGGGCGCATATCGCGGTCATGGGCGTACTTTGCGTCGCCTTCCGCTATCTGGCCACGGCGCATTACGGCGTCGCGGTCGCGGCACTCACGGGCACGGTTGTCGTGCTGCTCTCGTTCGAGGGCGTGGATTCGTCCGCCGCGATGTCCGATCGCGTGCTCAATACGGCCCTGGGCAGCGGCATGGCCCTGCTGGCCTACGTTTTGTGGCCCACCTGGGAGCGCAACCGCGCACGCGTGGCGCTGGCGGACATGCTCGACGCATACGCCACGTATGTCCGCGTGCTGGCGGCTCCGGAAAGCCGCACGAAACGCCACGATGCCCGAACCGCCGCACGTACGGCGCGCACCAATGCGCTGGCCTCGGTCGATCGTATGCGTGCCGAACCCGGAACCCCCAGGCACCTGCAGGAACTGGCCGAAACGCTGTATGCGAACGGCAACCGCCTGGCCCGGACCGCGATGACGCTGGAAGCCCTTATCGACGGCGAAGCGGTACCCACGGAATGGGAGCTGGTCGGCCCGTTCGTCACCGCTTCGGCCGACGTCCTGCACGAGCAGGCGGCGGCATTGAGCGAAGGCCGCGACCCCGCCCCTCCCGCCGACCTGCGCGCGATGCAGCGCCAGCTGACCGAGCAACTGACACGTATGCGGGACCGGGAGCTGGCTGAATCCATCGTCCGCGTGACCGACCGGCTGACCGATAACGTCGACACGACCCAGCACGTCATCGCCAGGCGCAACGCCGAAACCTGAGCCCTTGCTGCAACGCGAAACGTAGGCTAACGGGGATGCGGCTACACTCGATCACATGCTGAAAATCGACACGCACGCCCATATCCTCCCGCGCGACTGGCCCGACCTGGCCGGCAAGTACGTCGACGATCGTTTCCCGGTCATGACGCGCACCGGCGGCCATCACCGCATCTACAAGGACGGCAAGTTTTTCCGCGAAGTGTGGGAATCGGCGTTCGACGCGGAACACCGGATCGCCGATTACGCCCGCTACGGCGTCGACGTACAGGTGATTTCCACCGTACCGGTGATGTTCTCGTACTGGGCCAAGGGCCATCAGGCACTGGAATTGCATCGCCATCTGAACGACTCGATGGCTGCGGTATGCGAAACCCACCCGCGTCACTACGCGGGCATCGGTACCGTTCCGCTACAGTCGCCGACGCTGGCGATCCAGGAAATGGAACGCTGCCTCAACGAACTGGGTCTGCAAGGCGTGCAGATCGGATCGCACTGCAACGACTGGAATCTGGACGCACCCGAGCTGTTTCCGTTCTTCGAAACCGCCGCCGACATGGGCGCCGCTATCCTCGTGCATCCATGGGACATGATGGGCGGTGCCGACATGCCGAAATACTGGCTGCCCTGGCTGGTGGGCATGCCGGCGGAACAGTCGCGTGCTGCCTGCTCGCTGGTTTTCGGCGGCGTGCTGGAACGCCTGCCCGATCTGAAAATCATGCTCGCCCACGGCGGCGGCAGCTTTCCGTACACGATCGGTCGCATCGAACACGGATTCCGCATGCGCCCCGACATCGTCGCCACGGACAACGCACGCAATCCACGCGAATATCTGTCGCGTCTTTTCTTCGACTCCTGCGTGCACGATCCGCTGGCCCTGCGCTATCTGCTGGATGTGACGGGAGTCGAGCGCGTGATGCTCGGAACCGACTATCCTTTCCCCCTGGGGGAACAGGTGCCCGGAAGCGGGATCGAGGCACTGGGGCTCGACGACACATCCCGCGCGCGCCTGTTTCATGGCACCGCGCTGGAATGGCTGGGCCTCCCCGCGTCCCGATTCCAGACAACGACGTCCTGACAGGAAACGCGCATGACCCGCACGTTCAAGCCGCTCATCGCCGCCTTGCTGCTCGCCAGCCCGGCAGCTTTCTCCGCCGATGTTCTGATGGCCAACGGCTCCGTCCGCTTCAGCACGCCCGACACGTGGCTCAGCATCATGCAGACCGAAGGCGACCCGGAAGTCCAGGTGTTTCAGGTACCCGATCCGTCGACCGCCGCGAACACCCTGGCGCGCGTCACCGTGACGGTAAAGCAGGTAGCCAGCGTGGCGGCGTTCAAACAGTACATCGACGGCTTCACGATCCGCGCGAAGGGCATGACCGGCTATTCGGCCAGTCCCTCGGCGGCAGCGAACCAATACATTTACACGGCGCAGGAAAGCGGCGTGAAACTCAACTACCACGAGCGTTATTGGTTCGTCGGCGATCGGGCCATCCAGTTGCGTTGCGTACGCCCGACCGGCGCCGCCGCGTGGAACGCCGCCTTTGATCGTGGGTGCGACGATATCGCCTCGCACATGTCTACCTAAGGTCCCCATGACGTCTTACGAAGCCACCCGTGCCTGGGCCGACGCCCAGGATGCCGCCGATCCGCTGCGTACCTTCCGCGACGAGTTCCATATTCCACCGCATGAAGGTCGCGACAGCCTGTACTTCTGCGGCAATTCGCTCGGACTGCAACCTCGCGCCGTGCGCGCCGCGCTGAACGACGAACTGGATTACTGGGGCGAGCTGGCCGTCGAAGGCCACTTCCGCGGTCGTCTGCCATGGCTGGACTATCACGAATACGTGCGCGACAACCTGGCCGAAATCGTCGGCGCGCGGCCGGACGAAGTGGTCGCCATGAACACGCTGGGCGTGAACCTGCACCTGATGATGGTCAGTTTCTACCGGCCTACCGCGCAACGCCCCGCCATTCTGATCGAAGCCGGCTCGTTCCCGACCGATCGCTACGCCGTCGAATCGCAGATCCGCTTCCATGGTTTCGACCCGGCCACCGCGCTGATCGAAGTGGAAGCCGACGGTCCGAACGGCACGCTGTCGCAGGCAGCCATCGAGCGCGTACTGGCCGAGCATGGCTCGCGCATCGCACTGGTCCTGCTGCCGGGCATCCAGTACCGCACCGGCCAGTCGTTCGACCTCGCCGCCATCGTGCGCGCCGCGCATGCGCGTGATTGCCTGGTCGGTTTCGACCTTGCCCATGCGGTCGGCAACCTGCCGCTGAAACTGCACGACTCCGGCGCCGATTTCGCGATCTGGTGCAGCTACAAATACCTCAACGGCGGCCCGGGTGCCGTCGGCGGCGCCTTCGTTCACGAGCGTCACGGCAAGGCCGACCTGCCGCGTTTCGCGGGCTGGTGGGGGCACGACAAGGCGACCCGCTTCAGGATGGGACCCGAGTTCGTTCCCATCCCCGGTGCGGACGGCTGGCAGCTTTCCAATCCGCCGATCCTCGCGCTCGCGCCGTTGCGCGTCTCGCTGGACGTCTTCCATCGTGCGGGAACGGACCGGCTGGTCGCCAAATCGCGGCAGCTCACCGGATATCTTGAGTGGCTGGTGCACGAACGTCTGGTCGAGACGCTCGAGGTCGTGACACCCGCCGATCCATCGCAGCGCGGTGCCCAGCTGTCGATTCGCGTACGTGCGGGTCGCGATGCCGGCCGCTCGCTTTTCGATTATCTGATGGCCAACGGCGTCATCGGCGACTGGCGCGAACCGGACGTCATCCGCATCTCGCCGACGCCGCTGTACAACCGTTACAGCGACTGCCTCGGTTTCGCCGACGCCGTCGCTGCCTGGCGTTCGCGCTGATGGCGACAACGGATGTCTATCCCCTGCCCTATAGCGAACGCGGTGACGGTTTCGCCATACAGGCGGTGACGCACTGGTTGCGCAAAGTACCGGGGCGGCGCGCGCTGGGCCTGCTTGCCGGTGGACTTCCCGTCGAGCTACCCACACGGCCTGCCGGTCTTTCCCATCGCGGCATCGAAGCATCGACGAACGGTTACGTCGTCGCCTGCGACGATGTCAGCAGTGCGTGGCTGCGCGAGAATCCACGCGTCACGGATAGTTATGTCGCGGCGGCAAAACCGGTATTGACGAACCGTCTCGCGCGCCTGGATGGCTATGCGCGTCATCTCGCGACATCGGGCGACGTGGAAATCTTCGTCGGTCCGCGAATGGATCGCATCGATGCCTTCCTCGGCGAACCGGAGGAATTCCGCGAGGCGATCGACCTGCTGCGCGATGCACCACGCGACGGACGCACCGCACTCGCCAGCGCGCCGGAAGAAGGTTCGTCCCGATACGACGAGCCGGACTTCATTTTCGGCACGCAATCGTGGATAGACGGACAGCGTGTGCTGATCGAATACGCATCGGACGAAACGGGCCGCCCCGAAACCGTGGCGCTGGACCGGGACACGTTTGCCAATGCGATGGAGCGTGCGTTCAACACGATGCAGGACGAAGCCGATCGTCTTCGCGCGGCGTTGGCTGCGGTTCTCTGACGAGGCTCTCTGTGGGAGGCTCCCACAGAGAAATTGCTTCGGCCGTGGGTAACCGCACTACTCCCGAACCTGCCCGCTACCACGCACCACAAAACGCTCGACCGTCAGCGACTCCGCCCCCATCGGCCCATACGCGTGCAGCCGCGTCGTGGAAATGCCGATCTCCGTACCTAGCCCCAACTCTCCGCCGTCGCTGAATCGCGACGACGCATTCACCATTACCACCGCCGAACGCAGCTCGCGCACGAAACGCTCCGCGACTACCTCATCGCGGGTAGCGATGACTTCCGTGTGATCGGAGCCGAAGCGACGGATGTGCGCGATAGCGGAATCGAGATCGTCGACGACGCGCATGGCGATCACCAGGTCCAGGAACTCCGCACCGTAGTCGGTATTATCGGCTGCCGTCAGATCCGCGACGATGGCGCGCGATCGTTCGCATGCCCGGACCTCGACACCTCGCTCGCGCAACGCGGCGACGGCGGCGGGAACGAACGTATCCGCAATGTCCGCATGGACGAGCAAAGTCTCCAGCGCATTGCATACGCCGGGCCGGCTCGTTTTGCCGTTCACCAGCAGTCGCAACGCCAGGGCCGGATCGGCCGCGCTGTCGACGTAAAGGTGGCATACGCCCTTGTAGTGTTTGATGACCGGCACGCGCGCATGCTCGGTGACGAAGCCGATCAGTCCTTCCCCGCCACGAGGAATCGCGAGGTCGACGATATCGACCAGCTGCAGCAACTCCACCATCGTTTCGCGCGATGGATCGCCGACCAGCGTAAGCGCATCGACCGGTACGCCATGCGCTGGCAACACGGTGCGCATAGCGGCGGCGATGGCAAGATTCGAGTGCATCGCATCCGAACCGCCACGGAGAATCACGCCATTGCCCGCCATAAGACACAGCGCGGCGGCATCGGCGGTAACGTTCGGACGTGCCTCGTAAATCATCGCAATGACACCGAGCGGAACGCGAACGCGCTCCACGACAAGCCCGTTCGGCCGCACTTCGGAACGCGTGATCCGCCCGACCGGGTCGGGTAAAGCCGCGACCGCCCCGATCGCGCGGACGATGCCGTCGAGACGGTCCTCGTCCAGGCGCAGCCGGTCGAGCATCGCCGCGCCGATACCATTGCCGCGTGCGGCTTCCATATCGCGCGCATTCGCGGCAAGGACGGTCGTAGCGTCGGCCGCCAGTGCCGCCGCCATGTCGTGCAGCAACGCGCGCTTGCGCTCCGTCGACAACCCCGCAACGTGGATCGACGCCTCCCGGCAAGCCAGTGCCTGTTCGCGTATCGACGTATTCATGCTGTCTCCCGATTCACAGCGCGACCAGATCGTCGCGATGGATGACATTCTCGCCATAGCTATAACCCAGCACGGCATCGATGTCGCGTGTGTGTTTCCGCGCGATGCGGCGTATATCCACCGCCGCGTACTGACTGATGCCGCGGCCGACCGGCAAACCGTCATCCTCGCAGGCGATTTCCACGACGTCGCCGCGTGCGAAGTCGCCGGTCGCACCGAGTACACCGCCAGGCAGCAACGACGCGCCGCGTTCGCGCACGGCGCGCGCCGCGCCCGGATCGATCGTGATGCTTCCCGCCGATGGCGCGTGACGCAGCCAGTACTTGCGTGCCGCCAGCCGTGTACGCGGTGCTCGGATACGGGTACCCGACAGCATGCCGTCGGCCAGCCGTCCCACGACCGTCGCGTCGGTGCCGTCGAACAGAATCGTTTCTATTCCGGCCGCCGCGGCTTTCTCGGCGGCTTCCAGCTTGGTACGCATGCCGCCCGTACCGGACCGCGACCCGCTGCCGCCGGCTATCGCGTAAAGCGCCGGTGTCACGGCCGCCACATCGTCGATGGGAGCGGCATCCGGCACCATGCGCGGATTGGCACTGTACAGACCGCCGATATCCGTCGCGATAAGCAGGATATCCGCGTCGACCAGCGCCGCGACGATCGCGGCGAGATTGTCGTTGTCGCCGAGTTTCAGCTCGTCGACCGCGACGGTATCGTTCTCGTTGATGACGGGAATGGCCTGCAACGCGAGCAGTTCGCGTAGCGTGGAACGGGCGTTGAGATAGCGACGGCGGTGGCGAAGGTCGTCGTGGGTAAGCAGGACCTGGGCGACCGACGCGTCGAAGAACCCCTGCCAAAGAGCGATCAGCCGCGTCTGACCCAGCGCGGCGAGTGCCTGTCGCGCCGGCAAACCCATCGCCTGCCCCGGCGTCGCCAGCGCGCGGCCCGCCGCCACGGCGCCCGAGGAAACGATCACGACATCGCGCCCGTTCGCGCGGCTGCGCTCGACGAAGGCCGCCAGTGCGGCGGCATACCGCGGACTCAGCCCACCCTCGTCGGCGGCGAGCAGGCTGCTGCCGACTTTGAGTACCGCACGCCGCCAGGATGGCAGCGCCTGTTCCACGAACCCGCTCCCCATCCCACTCCCCTTCAGGCAATCGTCAACTCCGCGTCAGACGCGCACGCAGCGCATCCAGCCGGAGATCGTATCCGGCACCCGGCGACACGCGTGCCGCGAGGCTGGACTCGGGCGTACGCCCGTCGCCCGCCGAGGCTGCCGTTTCCGCGGCGGAACGATAAGCATCGCGGAACGGAACGCCCGCGACAGCCTGCTCGATGGCGACATCGGTGGCGTACATCGCCGGCTCGATAGCCGCACGCATGCGCTCGGCCTTCCACTCCATGCGCGCAAGCAGATCGGGCAGGAGTTCCAGCGCGGCGAGCCCATTCGTGAAGCCGTGATACAGCGAGCCCTTCGAAAACTGCAGGTCGCGCTGATAACCCGACGGCAGCGACAGCAGCTGTTCGATTTCCGTCCGCGCGGCGGCGACGGCCGCGTAACTGGCGCGCAGCAGTTCGACGACGTCCGGATTGCGCTTGTTCGGCATGATCGACGAGCCGGTGGTGTACTCGCCCGGCAGGCCGACGAAATCGAACTCGGCCGTGGTGAACAGCGACAGATCCCACGCCAGACGACGCGTATCGAGTAATGCGGTGCCTACGGCATCCAGCGCCGCCATTTCGAACTTGCCGCGCGAAAGCTGCGCATAGATCGGCGACACCTGCATGCGGGCGAAGCCAAGTCGCGATGTGGTGTGCTCACGGTCCAGCGCGACGTTGACGCCGTAACCGGCGGCCGTGCCGAGCGGATTGGCATCGATCCAGTCGAATGCCTGACGCGCGCGCAGCGCGTTGTCGACGAAGGCTTCGGCGAATGCCGCGAACCACATCCCGGTCGACGACACCACTGCGCGCTGGATATGCGTGTAACCCGGCATGGGTACCGAATCGCCGGCAGCGCGTTCGATGCAGACCCCGGCGATCTCGCGGCACAGGGTTTCGAGCGTGCCGAGTTTTTCCTTCAGCCAGAGACGCGTGGCGACCAGGATCTGGTCGTTGCGGCTACGGCCGGTGTGCACGCGGCGTCCCGCATCGCCAAGGCGCTCCGTCAACCGTGCTTCGATAGCCGAGTGCCCATCCTCGAAACGATCGTCCAGCACAAAGCTTCCGGAGGAAAAGTCGACAGCCAGCGCATCGAGTTCGCGCAGCAAGGCGGCACATTCGTCGCCCGAAACCACGCCGATATTGGCCAGCCCCTCGACATGCGCCTTGCTCGCTTCGATGTCGTGCAGGAAGAACTCGCGATCGAGGATCACGTCGTTTCCGGCAAGGAAACGCATGATGCGCGCGTCGACCTTGCTATCGGATTTCTGCCAGAGCGGCTGGGTCATCTTAGCGTTGCCTTTTTAAACCGGGATGGAGGTGTATTCGTCGAAGCCGAGCGCGCGATTCACGTTCTGCATTGCCTGCGTCGCGGCGCCCTTCAGGAGATTGTCCAGCGTGGCGACCACGACGACGCGGCGACCGTCCGCCGACATCTCGAACGCGCCGACTTCCGCATGGTGTTTGTTCGCGATACGGCTGACCCACGGCGCATCGTCCAGCACCCGCACCAGCTTTTCGTTCTCGTAGGCACCACGGAAGCGCGCCACCACGTCGTCGCGCTTCATGGGTTTCGCCAGGTAGAGATTGGTGGTGACGGTAAGACCGCGAAAATGCGGCGCGACATGCGGCATGAATTCCACGGGCACGCCCAGGTGCCGGCTGGCTTCGCGCTCGTGCATATGACCGGTGAGCGAGTACGGCATCAGGTTGTCGCGCAACTTCTCCGGATCGTTACGATCCGAAGGCGTGGTGCCCGCACCCGAATAACCCGAGACGCCAAACGATACCGGCGGTGCGGCCAGCAGGTCTTTCACCGGCGCGACCGACAGTTGTACCGCCGTGGCATAGCAGCCGGGATTGCTGATCCGCTTCTCGCCGCGCCAGCGCTCGCGATAAAGCTCCGGAAGGCCGTAAAACCAGCGCTCGTCGAAACGATAGTCAGCCGAAAGGTCGACCACTACCGTGCCTTTGTCCGCTTTGTCGATGGCCTCGACGTACGGTGCCGCCTTGCCGTTCGGCAACGCGAGAATGACGACATCCGCCCCCTGCGCGGCGACGGCATCGGCATCCAGATTCGTGAAACGAAGCTCGCCCTTGTATGTGTCGTTATGGTCGGCAAGGCGCTGGCCGTCGAGCTCGCGCGACGAGACGAAGGCGAGTTCCAGTGCCGGGTGGTTCGCGATGAGGCGAATGAGTTCGGCGCCCGTATGACCGCGCGCGCCGACGATACCGATAGTCTTCTTCGACATGATGATTCAGTCCGTAAGGGTCGGCTCGCGCGTGGCGCAATGAGCCACGCAGCGTTCGATATCGGCGAAGTTATCGAGACCGTACCAGAACACCTTCCAGCGGTCCTGCTTGAAGCAGCCGTCGGATTCGGCGTAGTAGAAATGATTGATGGTATTGCCATGGCGCGAACGCCAGAACAGTTTCGGATTTTCGTCGCGCATCACCTGCCACACGGCACGCCCCAGGCCTTCGCCCTGCGCATCGTCAAGTACGGCGAATTTGTCCAGATAAGCGAACCCGTCTTCCTTCGTCAGGATCATCGCGGCGCGATAGTTTTCGCTGACGTAAAGACGGTAGATGTCCGTGCGATCGAAGTAATCGGAAACCAGCGTACGGCCGAAGCTGGACTCGATCAGGCCGCGCATGCGCTCCAGGTCGACGCCGTCCCACGATTCGAAGCGCAGCACGCGCTCGCCGCGGCGCACCAGCGTACCGGAACCCTTGTGCGTGAAGAGCTCCTTGGCCAGTTCCGACGGGCGCGTGATCGACACCGAAGAGGTCAGCGGCAGATCGTCCAGCAGGTCCTTGATCTGTTCGATCTTCAGACGCATGCCCGAATGCAACCAGGGCTGCGCGAGCAACTGGTCGTATTCGGTGGACAGGTTGATCGAGTCGATGATCTCGCCATCGCCGTCCAGCAATCCGCCCGTGCCGGTAAGAAAGACGATCTTGTACGGCTGCAGTACGCGTACAAGTTCGTTCGCGGCGAAGTCCGCATTGATGTTCAGTATCTGGCCCGCATCCGTTTCGCCAAGGCTGGCGATGACAGGAATCGACCCCGCGCGCAGGCTCGCTTCGATCGGGGCGAGATTGATTTCACGCACCTTGCCGACCAGTCCGTAGGTTTCCGGATCGAGATAGTCGGCCGTGAATACGCCCGACGGTACCGATGTCGCACGCGTATCGGCCTGCTGCAACGCTTCGACCAGCCGCAGATTCTGCGACTGGAATACGCGACGGACGATGGCCAGCGCTTCGGGCGTCGTGACGCGCAGGCCATTGACCGTGTGCTTTTCGATGCCTGCCGCCGACAATTCTTCGTCCAGCTGCGGACCCGCGCCATGCAGCACGATCGGCGTCAGGCCGACCTGCTGCAGGAATGCGAGCGACGACGTCAGCGCCGGCAGGTCGTCGCGCAGCACGGCGCCGCCGACCTTGACCACGGCGAATCGCTTCGCATCCAGTTGCGAGAAACGCTTCAGATACTGCTGGATCTCCCGCGCGCTGCCCATGCTGGACAGCAGGCGGACGATGGTCTTGCGCGTGTGCTTATGCGTTTCCACTGTCGACGATCCGGTAGATGGTTTGCGCGTACTGCCGAAGCTGGTCGAGGGCAACCCATTCGTCGGCACTATGGGCCTGGGCAATGTCCCCGGGGCCATAGACGAAGGACGTGAAGCCCGCCGCCGAGAACAGCGCCGATTCGGTCCAGAAGTCGACCGCGTTGCCGACGGGAATTTCGAGTTCGTCCGCGATATCGCGCGCGGCCAGGCGACGGGATTCCGCCGTGGCTGTGTCGCCCGCGGGCAACGAGTCGCCACGGAAGGTTTCACCGAACGCGACCGGATACGGCTCGACCAGCGTGCGGAAGGTTTCCAGCATCCGATCGGCGTCCATCGACGGCAGCGGACGGAAACCGAAGCGCACGTCAGCGGTAGGCGCGATGACATTCGCCTTGATCCCGCCTTCGACCTTGCCGATGTTGAAGCGCAGACCGGTAAGCCCGCCAAAGCGTTCGTGCGACTGATCCTGCACGAAGTCCAGCGCCGCCGCACCCCAGCGAATGGCCTGGTGAAGCGCGCTGTCCGAAGGCTTCTGCTCGCCCGACGCGTGACCCGCGCGGCCGCCGAAGCTCATCTGCACCGAATGGATGCCGCGATGCGCCAGCACCGCCTCGCCCTTCGTCGGTTCGGCGACGATGATGGCGGCGTAGTCGCGCGGCGTCTTCAGGAAGCCATCGATGCAACGCGCGTCGTTGGCTTCTTCATCCGTGGAAAGCAGCAACGCCATGTCGCCACTGGTGGCATTGGCTACCGCGACCAGCGCGGCCGCCGCGCCCTTGATGTCACAAGCGCCGAGGCCCACCGCGCGCTCGCCGTCCACACGCAGCTCGAACGGGCTGGCCGTCCAGTGCGGGGAGTCCGGCACGGTATCCATGTGTACGTTGAACAGATATTTCGGTTTGCCGCGCACGGCATACAGATTCACGGCACCGGCGCCGAAATCCGTCACTTGCACTTCGAACCCCGGCAGGGCCGAACGCAGATAGTCGAAGATCCCGCCGGTACCGATGGTTCGGGGCGGGTTGCGCGTATCGAACCCGACCAGCGCGCGCAGGTGGGTCAGCGTGTCTTCCAGTAACTTATTCATGAGGTTCCGTTTTGGGCGGCCAGCCTGGCCGCGTCCGTATAGACGTCCGGATGATAACGTTCCATCAGCGTTTCGGGTCGGCCTGGCGCCGCAAAACCGAGCGGCGCATACAGCGCATGGGCATTCGAGGTCGCCAGCATGAAACGACGCAGCCCCTGCAACGCGGGCCATGCCATCACCCCGGCCATCAGCGTCTTTGCATAGCCGCTTCCGCGATGCTCCGGCAACACGAACACGTCGACCAGATAGGCGAACGTCGCGTGATCGGTGACGACCCGCGCGAACGCGACCTGTTCCACACCGACGTAACCGCCGAAACAGATCGAATGCTCGATGGAACGTTCCACGGTTTCGCGCGGAATGCCCTTGGCCCAGGTGCTCTGGGTCGACAGGAAGGCATGCACGAGCCCGATATCGAGCTCGTGCTTATCCGCACTGACGCGAAGTTCGCTCATTTGCCGGACTGCCGATCGACCTCGGCCCAGACCGTGGAGCTCATACCGTAGAGCTTGATGAAGCCCTCGGCTTCGGCCACGCCCCAGTCGGCCGCCTGCGCATACGTTGCCTTCGACGTCTGCAGGATATTCTTCGACTCGACCTTCACTGCATACACCGAACCGCCGCGCGTTTCGATGATCACCGTACCGTCGACCTTGCGCTGCGTCGACACAAGATAGGCTTCCAGATCGGTCTTGACCGGATCGTTGAAGAAACCTTCGTAGGCAACCTCGGTCCACTTGCGGCCGATTTCCGGCTTGAAGCGATTCTGCTGCTTGCTGAGCACGGTTTCCTCAAGCGCACGATGCGCTGTGAGCAGGGCCGTCAGCGCGGGCGCCTCGAATACGATGCGCCCCTTGAGGCCGATGTTCGTATCGCCGGTATACATGCTGCGCCCCACGCCGTAGCGGGCCAGCTCGCGATTCAGGAACTGCAGGATATCCGGGCCGCTGGCCGGCTTGCCGTTCAGCGATACCGCATTGCCCTTCTCGAAGCCGAGCGTGATCTGCAGCGGATCCAGCGGCCATTCGCTACGCGGCGCGCACCAGCCGATGGCGCCCTCGCCCGGAATTTCCCATGCGTCGATTTCGCCGCCGGAGATGGTCACGCCGAGTACGTTCTCGTTGATCGTGTAGTGCTTGGTCTTGGCGCGGACTTCGAAGCCCTTGTCTTCGAGGTACTTCTGCTCGTACGCGCGGACCTGGGTGTGTTCGCGCTGGATTTCGCGGATCGGCGCGACGATGGTGTAGTCGCCCAGGGCCTTCACGGTCAGGTCGAAACGGACCTGGTCGTTGCCCATGCCCGTGCAGCCGTGCGCGAAGTATTTCGTGCCGAGTTCGTCGCAGCGCTTCAGCGATTCCTGCACGATCAGGTAACGATCCGACACCAGCAGCGGGTACTGGCCCTGATAGAACTCGCCAGCCCAGATCAGCGGCGTGACGAAGGTATCCCAGATCGCCTGCGCGGCATCGGCCGTGCGATGCGAGACGGCGCCCAGTTCGATGGCGCGCTGCTCGATGTACTCGCGTTCCTCGGCCGACACGCCACCGGTGTCGACGAAAACGGTATGGACGCTATAACCCTGCTCCATGAGGTAAGGCACGCAGAAGCTGGTGTCGAGGCCGCCGGAAAACGCGAGGACAATATCTTTGCTGGACATGGATGCTCCGGAAAAAAGTAAGTCGAAAATAGAAGTTGCGCGACGATCAGAAGCCGAGGCCGGACTTCCCGACCGGCGACTGCGAAATAAGCGAAGCCATGACCGCCTTCTGCACGTGCAGGCGGTTCTCTGCTTCGTCGATGGCGATACAGGCCGGGGAATCCATGACAGCATCGGTCGCTTTGATGTTGCGGCGAAGCGGCAGGCAGTGACTGAAGAGCCCCTTGTTCGTGAGCGCCATTTTGGCTTCGTCCACGATGAAGTGGCGATGGGCCTCGCGAATGGCCTTCTCTTCGTCCCAGCGGCCGAAGTACGGAATCGCACCCCAGCTCTTTGCATAGATCACGTCGGCGTCGCGATAGGACGCTTCGATGTCATGCGAGACCTGCAACGAACCGCCGTTCTCCCGGGCGTTGGCCTTCGCGAACGCCATATAGCGTTCATCGAGGATGTATTCGGGCGTCGGACACAGCAGCGTGACGTCCATGCCCATCTTCGTTGCGATCAGCAGCGCCGAGTTCGCCACGGCCGTGTTCAACGGCTTCGGATGGTACGTCCAGGTCAGCACGTACTTGCGGTTCTGCAGATTGCCCAGGTGCTCCTTCATAGCCAGCGCATGCGCCAGCTCCTGGCAGGGATGGGTGATGGTTTCGAGATTGATGACCGGCACCGTGGCGTACTGGGCGAAGGACTTCAGCACCTTGTCCTCGCGATCGACCGACCAGTCGACGAACTTCGGGAAAGCCCGCACGGCGATCAGATCCACATAGCGCGACAGCACCCGCGCCACTTCCGCGATGTGTTCCTCGGTGTCCCCGTCCATGACGCTGCCGACCTCGAACTCGATCGGCCACGCATCCTTGCCCGGCGACAGGACCACGGCATGACCGCCCAACTGGAACGCGCCCAGCTCGAAGCTGGTGCGGGTGCGCATCGAGGGGTTGAAGAACATCAGCGCGATGGATTTGCCGGCCAGTTGCTGACCTGCGGGCGAACGCTTGAACTCGGCGGCCTGCTCAAGCAGGGCGTCGATCTCGGCGCGGCTGTAATCCTGGGTGGAAAGGAAGTGGCGAACGGTCATGGCAATCCAGTTCGGGTCGGTAAGAGAGAAAAGTTAAGGGGCCAGAAACGAAAAAACCCGGCACTAAGCCGGGTTTTTAGTCGATACGGATGAAACGCGCGCGACAGCCTACCCGGCCATGTGTCCCATGTACGGTCGACGAGCACGCGAGGTCATTCCTGCGGCCATGCGGGCGCTGGTCAGAACATTCGCGGTGTAGACGGCGGTGGTCACAAGGATGGGCCTTGGAATCGAGAACCGGCATCATGCCGATATTTGTTGCGTCGCGCAACATGAAACCGCCGCCCCAAGGGGCGGCGGTGTTGTGGAACGGTCAGTCGGCGGGAGCGACGCTGACCCGGACCCGGAGGCGCTCGCCCGGATCGTAATTCAGGCGGGACACGTAGACTTCGCCGCGATAACGGTATTCGACGTCGTAACCGGCGATCCGGCGTTGCTCGGAGACCGAGCTGACGTCGCGGCAACGGGTTTCCGTGCCCTGATAGACGCGGTCGTCGCCACGGCTGACGTTATTGCCGACGGCGCCACCGGCCACGGCACCCACGACGGTGGCCGCCGTGCGGCCGTTGCCCTTGCCGACGGTGTTACCGAGCACGCCACCGACCACGGCGCCAAGGATAGTGCCGGCCGTGCTGCCGCTGCTCTGCTCGCGATGGACGACGGGCTGGTCATAGCATTCCTGACGGGGGGTTTCCACGCGGGCGACGCCGTAGACCGGATCGACGCGCAGGACGTCCGCCCAGCCGTAATGGGTGTTGTCGTCCTGAGGGGGCGACGGATAACGGGCATCCTGCGCACTGACGCCGGTGGCGATAAATGCGAGCAGGAACACAGGGATGAGCAGGCGGGACATGTAAGTACGACCTCCGAAGGCGCATTTCTTGCAGCGCTATAACTGCTATTTAGACAAATTCACGCTGAATCCACGCTTAGAGAACGCGGCAGCCGGCCTGACAGGCCTGTCAACCAATCGCCCCGATGTGCGTAAGTTCGGCTCCCGCGGGCGCGCGATGCTTGACTGGCTTGGTAATATCGGGGACTGGCCGACGACGGATTTCCGATGGCGATTTCGCTCTACAACACCCTGACACGCCGTACCGAGGCGTTCGTTCCCCAGGATCCGGACCGGGTGACGATGTATGTCTGTGGCCCCACGGTCTACAACTACATCCATATCGGGAACGCCCGCCCACCGGTCGTTTTCGACGTACTGGCGCGACTGCTGCGCCGGCACTACCCCCATGTGGTCTACGCCCGGAACATCACGGACGTCGACGACAAGATCAATGCCGCCGCCCGCGAGCTGGGCGTCGACATCTCGGTCATCACCGACCGCTACGCGCAGGCCTACCGCGACGACATGGCCGGACTGGGCGTCGCCCCGCCGGATATCGAGCCGCACGCCACCGACCATATTCCCCAGATCATCGCCATGATCGAGCGCCTGCTCGAAGGCGGCCACGCCTACGCAGCGGAGGGACACGTCCTGTTCGACGTCGCCTCGTACGCCCGCTACGGCGAGCTGTCGGGCCGCGACCCGGACGAGCTTCTGGCCGGCGCGCGCGTCGAGGTGGCACCGTACAAGAAAAATCCCGGCGACTTCGTGCTGTGGAAACCCTCCGGCGCCGACCTGCCCGGCTGGAACAGCCCGTGGGGCCGCGGCCGCCCGGGTTGGCACATCGAGTGCTCGGCCATGACCGAGGCGCACCTGGGCGAGACCATCGACATCCACGCCGGTGGCGTCGACCTCACCTTCCCGCACCACGAAAACGAAATCGCGCAAAGCACCTGCGCTCATGGCGGCAAGGTGTTCGCGCGCTACTGGCTGCACAACGGCATGCTGACCTTCGAAGGGCGCAAGATGTCCAAGTCGCTGGGCAATGTGCTCCAATTGCATGAACTCTTGCGCCAGCATCCGGCCGAAGCACTGCGCCTGATGCTGCTGCGCGGACATTACCGCCAGCCGCTCGACTGGTCGGACAACGCCATGACCCAGGCTGTGCGTACCCTGGACGGCTGGTACGGCGTCCTGCGGGACATGGCCGACGTCGAAGCGGAGGGCCAGATTCCTGCCGCCGTGGAAGCCGCGTTGTGCGACGACCTGAATACGCCGCAGGCGCTGGCCGAAATCTCCCAGCTCGCCGACGCCGCACGCCAGGCCAGCGAACCGGCCGCGCGCCGCGCCGCGAAAGCCGCCCTGCTGGGCGGCGCGGCACTGCTCGGCCTGCTGCAGCAGGAGCCCGAGACGTGGTTCAAGCAAGGCAACGATGGCGAAGCCGTGGACGCCGCCGCGATCGACGCGCTGCTGGAGGAACGCCGGGCTGCACGAGCCGCCCGCGATTTCGCCCGCTCCGACGCTATCCGCGACGAGCTGAAAGCGTTGGGCATCGCTATCGAGGACGGCGCCCAGGGCACGCGCTGGAGCGTGGTGAAGGCATGAACCCGCCCGTCGAAAAAACCGCAGCCGAAGCACAGGCGGCCATCGCCGAGGAATTCGCGTTCTTCAGCGACTGGACCGAGCGTTATCAGTACCTGATCGATCTGGGCCGCCAGCTGCCACCCTTCCCCCAGGAATGGAAAAACGAGGACAACCGCGTCCACGGCTGTCAGTCGATGGTCTGGCTGATTCCCAGCGGCGATCCGGGACACATGCATTTCGACGCGGCCAGCGATTCGGCCATCGTGTCGGGCCTGATCGCCCTCGTGCTGCGCGTCTATTCGGATCGTTCCGCCCGCGAGATCGTGGACACCGAACCCACCTTCATCGAGACCATCGGCCTCGCGAAGCATTTGTCGCCGACACGCTCGAACGGCTTGGCGGCGATGCTGGCCAAACTGAAGGCACAAGCGGCCTCGGCGCTGGCCTGATCGAGCTCGTTCGATCCGCGTCCCGTGAACTATCGAGGCATGCGTACCGCGGAATCGCGCAATGCGGACTCGCGCAGAACCTCGTCCAGGCCCGCCGTCTCTTCGGTGTCCAGTACGCTGTGCCCCGGGCGATGCATGCCCGTCGTCGAATCCGTGACCTCCGCGGTGCCGCCGTTGGTGTGATTCACGTCGGCAGGGGTATTTGTGCTCATAGTCCGTCCTTCGGGTTTCGGGCATCTTACCGATCGTTTCGCCCGATTGCGCGGGAAGTGGACGTGCCGTCGCAACGATAGCGGCTCGTGCTATTCGTGGCTTGGCCGCCTCACGCTTGTGCGTCGACGGTTTGCTGGGGGCAGAGCGCGAGCTAAGCAGGTGAGGGGACCGAGCCGGATGCGGCCATGACGGGTCATGCGTCACGCGCTGCTTTCCCCCACGTGACCGCAACACCCGGAAGAGCCGTCGGCCACCGCCCTCGACGCGACTTGCGGAACCGAGCGCGGCGGGCGGAAAAGGCCCGAAGGGGGCGGACCCGGACGGTCCGCCGTTTTCGCTGAGGCAGGAGCCGAATCGAAAACCCCCGCCCGCCGCGCGGGCGCGACGGGGCGCAGCCATAGAACACCAGCCGCGCAGCGGCTATCCCTCCCCGAGCGACGGTGGAGACGGAGCGTCGAGGGCGGTGGCCGACGGCTCTTCGCGAAGCGTCCCAGCGCTACGGCGAAAGCGATGGCGAAGCCGAGCCTTCCCCGACCATGCGTGAAGAACCAAAAAAAGCCCCGCCAGAGCGGGGCTTTCCTTTGTACTTATCGACTCGGCGAATCAGTCGCCCATCTGCTTCTGCAGATGTTCGCGACGTTCCTGCGCATCGAGCGACAGCGTAGCGATGGGACGGGCGTCGAGGCGGTCTACACCGATCTCTTCGTCTGTCTCTTCGCAGAAACCGTAGCGTCCTTCCTCGATCCGGCGCAGGGCCTTGTCGATCTTGGAAATCAGCTTGCGGTAACGGTCGCGCGTGCGCAGTTCGAGCGAGTTTTCGGTTTCGCGCGTGGCACGTTCGGCTTCGTCGCCAACGTCACGGACTTCCTCACGGAGGTTGTCCATCGTCTGACGCGATTCTTCGACCAGCTGATCGCGCCAGTCGCGCAGCTTGTTGCGGAAATAGGCGAGGTGACGAGGATTCATGTATTCCTCGTCCGCCTTCGGGCGATAGCCCTTGGGCAACTCGATCTGCGTCGTGGCGGGCAGTGCGTAACGCCCGTCTTCGCGGGTCACGCCGTTGTCGGCGGATTTTGAGGCAAGACTATTCATTCGTGATTGCGTGGACTTTTCGTTCTTGGAAGAAGAGCGGCTGGACACCGCGGACGCTGTCCGGGGTGGCGCAACGGCAACGGCGGACGCCATACGACCCGGTGTGGGTCTGACGACATCTTGCGCGACAGCGGTTTTTTTCACTGCCGGTGCGGGGGCCGCTTTGGGCGAGGCGGATGCCTGCTTTGGAGCGGCCGTCCTGGTAACGGGTGCTGCGGCTTTCCTGGGTGCCGGCTTGACGGCCTTGGCCGGTGCCTTTGTGGCGACTTTCTTTACCACCGCCTTCGTGGCGGCCTTCTTTGCCGGTGCGGCTGGCTTCGCGACCTTCGCCACGGGTTTCGCCGCAGGCTTGGGACGGGCCACCGGAACGGCCTTCTTCGCCGGAGCCTGCTTGGCCACGACTTTCTTTACCACGGCCTTCGCTGCCTTGACGGGCTTCGCAGGCGCTTTGCCGGCTACGGGCTTGACGGTCTTGACCGCCTTTTTCGCAGCCTTCGCTACGGGTCGAGCCGACGTCTTCGACGCGGGTTTGACGCTCTTCCCCCCGGAAGCGGCCGTACGGCCCTTTTTCGCGTCACCGGCCTTGGCACCACCTTTCCCGGCGGTTGCTTTGGCTACTACGGAACTACGAGCGGTTTTCGCCATATCCTTCACCTTAGTGGCCGTGGCGGCGGGGTGTTATAGCCCAGATGTGTTACCCCAGCAACCCATCTTCTGGAATACTTATAAACCTTAAAGGTTGCCGGCACCCTACCCGGCCAATACCGGATACCGTGGCCCGCCTCCTCATCTCCCTGCTCTCCCTCTATAAACGCTGGCTGAGTCCGCTGCTTGGACAACGCTGCCGGTTCCATCCATCCTGTTCCGATTATGCACGTGTTGCCATTGCACGCTTCGGTCCGATGCGTGGCATGGTCCTCGCCACCTGGCGCATCCTCCGGTGCCAGCCACTGTGTGAGGGTGGAGACGATCCCGTACCCGAACAATTTGTCCTGCGCCGCTGTGGCGCCCAAGGAGCACATTCGCATGACTGATGCCTGGCTGTTCAAGAACGCCGAAATGATCAACGAAGGCCGCCGCTGGATAGGCGATCTGCGCGTCCGGAACGGAAAAATCGAGACTATCGGCAAAGGACTGACAAGGATCGGTGACGAACAGGTGATCGACGCCAGCGGCCTGTGGCTGCTACCGGGGATGATCGACGACCAGGTGCATTTCCGCGAACCCGGCCTTACGGCCAAGGCGGACATCTACAGCGAGTCGCGCGCCTGCGCCGCCGGCGGCATCACCAGCTACATGGAAATGCCGAATACGAAGCCGCCCGCGCTGGACCGCGACTCGCTCGAAGCGAAGTACACGCGCGCCGCCGAAACCTCGGCCGTGAACTACGCGTTCTACCTCGGCGCCAGCAACGACAACCTCGAAGCCATCCGCACGCTCGACCCGAAATCCGCACCGGGCGTGAAGGTGTTCATGGGCGCGTCGACCGGCAACATGCTGGTCGACAACCCCGAAACGCTGGACGCCATCTTCCGCGACGTGCCCACGCCGATCATCACGCATTGCGAAGACACCCCGATGATCGACGCGAATCTCGCGAAGGCGCACGAGGTATACGGCGAGGATATCCCCGCCCGCGAGCACCCGCTGATCCGCTCGCGCGAGGCCTGCATCAAGTCCACGCGCCTGGCTATCGCGCTGGCGAAGAAGCACGGCACGCGTCTGCACGTGCTGCACATATCGACCGCCGACGAACTCGCCCTGTTCGAACCGGGTCCGATCGAAGGGAAGAAGATCACGGCCGAAACCTGCGTGCACTTCCTGCATTTCAGCGACGCCGATTACGAGAAACTCGGCTTCCTGATCAAGTGCAATCCCGCGATCAAAACGGCGAACGACCGCGAAGCGATTACCAAAGCGCTGGCCGAAGGCCGCATCGACGTGCTGGCGACGGATCATGCGCCGCACCTGCTCGAGGAAAAAGAGCAGAAGTACGACAAGGCACCGTCCGGCCTTCCGCTGGTGCAATTCGCCCTGCAGGCGGCGCTGGAACGCGTTCTCGAGGGCAAGCTGACGCTGGACCGCGTCGTGGAAGCCGTCTGCCACGCGCCAGCCAAGCTGTTCGATGTCGACAAGCGGGGCTTTCTCCGCGAAGGCTACGCGGCCGACCTGGTACTGGTCGATCCGGCGACCCCGCACACGGTCACCCGTGCGGAAGTGCTGTCCAAGTGCGGCTGGTCGCCGTTCGAAGGCACGACGTTCCGTACCAGCATCGCGTCGACCTTCGTCAACGGACAGCGGGTCTGGGACGGCAAGAAAGTCGACGATAGCGTGCGTGGACAGCGCCTGGCATTCGATCGTTGATGCACCGACATCTGATTGCGCTGCTCGCACTAGCGTTCAGCGCGACGGTCGCGGCCGCCGATCTGCCCTCGTCCGTGTCCCAGGGCGGTCTCGTCATGGGACACGCCGCCCCGGGCTCGCGCGTCAGCGTGGCTGGCAAAGCGGTTCGCGTGGGCGAAGATGGCACGTTCGTTTTTGGCGCCGGCCGCGATGAGGGTGGTCCCATCGAGGTCGCCATAACGGCGCCCGGCGAATCGACACAGCGTCAGCGGCTAACGGTCACGCCTCGCGACTGGCCCATCGAGCGCGTCGAAGGCGTGCCGCCGAAGACCGTGAACCCGCCGCCCGGGATCGCCGCACGCATCCAGCGCGAACAGGCTCTCGTCACCGCCGCGCGCAATCGCGACGATGATCGGGAAGATTTCGCGAAAGGGTTCATCTGGCCGGTGCAGGGACGCATCAGCGGGCGCTTCGGCAATCAACGCATCTATAACGGCGATCCCAAGGCACCGCACTCGGGCATGGATATCGCCGTGCCGCAGGGCACGCCGGTAAAGGCACCGGCACCGGGCATCGTGACATTCGCGGCACCCGACCTGTATCTGACCGGCGGCACCATCCTGCTCGACCACGGGTTTGGCCTGACCTCGAACTTTCTGCACCTGTCGCGCCTGGACGTGAAGGTGGGACAGCGTGTAACTCAAGGGCAGATCATCGGGGCGGCGGGCATGACCGGTCGCGCGACGGGGCCGCATGTGCACTGGGGGTTCAACTGGTTCGGGACGCGGCTGGATCCGTTGTTGCTGCCGGGGATCGGGCGTTAGGCCCCCACCCGTATCGTCGCTCATGCGCAGGCAGGGCCCAGTACGGTGCAACCGGTTATCGCAACAACGCTCATTCACGCTCTTAAGAGCGCAACCGTCAGCTATCGCCTACCTATGCGTTGTCGCCCTGGCCCCCTGCCTGCGCAGGGGCGACGGTGAGGGATAGACGCGTCGAAGGGTCGAATACGCCCCTCGACCGCATCGCGCGCCTAGCGCGCCTTGCTCGCAAACGCCACCGCATCGTGCGGATGCAGACTCTCGTGATGCGCAATGCGCACGTGGAAATCCGCGATACGCGCATCGGCGTCCAGCGTCTTCTGAATCCGCCGCGCCGCATCCTCGCAGAACATCAGATTACCGCCATTCGCCAGCGCGAATGCCTGCTCGTCCTCACGTTTCACCGCCGTCTGCACCGGCGTGCCCAGCGCGGATTCCACGCGATCGATCATGTCGATCAGCGGGAAGCCCTCGTCCGAAGCCGGCCGCACACGCAGCGTTGCAGTGCTGCGCTGGGCATGCGGTGTGGCGACGATGCCCTGCTCGCTGCCGAGCCACTTGAGGATCGTGTCGCGATCCAGCTCGCGGTCCGCCGGGAAGTTCTGGGCGAAGCGCTCCTGGATCAGCTGGCGCGACAGTGCAGCCGAAGCGGGACAGGTCGACGAATAGACAACGTCGGTCGTGATTTCCAGCGCGAAACGGTCGCCGGAAAGCGTGGCGTCCAGGGTGATCGGATACGCCCGCCAGCCGCTGTTGTCGCTGCGCAAGGCTCGGCGACGTACCAGATGCTCGAAGCGAATGGTGATGCGCGCATGGTCGGACAGATCCGCATGCGACGTAAGGAACGCCTGAAGGAGGGTCTTGAGACCGGCCGACGTAACGGTTTCCGAGGACAGATATTGTTCGACGAGAAGGTAAAGCCGCGACATATGGATGCCGCGGGCTTCGGGGCGGATCAGATTGACCCATGCGCCGACGCGGGCGCTGGTGTCGCGCACATCGCCGTCTCCGGCGTCGAAAGCGACGGGCATTTCCATGCCGTCCATGCCGACCCAGTCGAGCGTGCCGATGGCCAGCGCATGTTCCTGCGAGGCGACATCGGGCATGAGACGGGGGATGGAGTCGTGGATGTACATGTTCGTTCCTGATGAGTCCTGCCGGGCCTTCGGGCCGGCCTGCGTCACCGTTATGGGGCCAGCCCCCGACGGGTCAATGGTTGAGTGCGGGAAACGCTGCGTTTCGTTTCATTCGAGACGTCGACTGTCGCGGGCGGCGCGCCACGCGCGGAACGCCGTGGCCGGCCCCGTCCGCGATTGGCCGCGGTGTAGCGCCCCCATGGGCTCCGTAGCGCGCGCGGCCCCGCGAGCGATGGTCAGCGCCGTACGGCCTTCGAGGCCGCGAAACACGCTCAGAGGGCCATCCAGCGCCATCGCCTCGCTTAGGGCTGCGGCGATATCCGCCAACTGCGCACGCATCGCCTCGCGCCGCTCAGGCGTGTCCGACTTCATCTGCTGCCGGCTGAGACCATGCCGGGCCAGGCGCGACATCGGCAACGGCAGGCGCTCGTGGTCGGCATCCAGTTCCAGACGAGACAGCGAAAACAGCAGGTGCGACAACGTGGCCACCCGGACGGCTTTTTCGGCGGACGCATCGGAACCGTACCACCAGGCTGTTTCCAGTTCGGCCAGCGCGCCGTGCATGCCTCGGGCCGCCGCGACTTGCGCGGCGAAGTCCGAGGCCGTTCCCTGATCGATCTGTCCCATGGCGGCCAGCACAGGCGCGACCCAGCGCTCCGCCGGCACACGGCGGGCGCGGTCGCTGGACCACAGCAGCTTGGTCAGCGGATGCCGCCCGCCGCTGGCGGATGCGCCGGAAAGCTCCTCGGCCCACCAGTTGAGCTTGGCGGCCGCGACCTGCGGCTCGCGAATGCCGTACGCGGAGGCGATCAGTTCCTGCTCCAGCGCCGCCAGTGCCACATGCACGTCGCGCTCGGACGCGTCGACGAACGGCAGCGCGATACGCTGCTGCGGCTGGACGGCCAGCCATTTGTCCACGTAGCTCGAGATCGGACCCTCGCTCACGCGACCACTTCTCCCAGACCGAGCAAGGCGGCCAGTTCGGCCGGTGTATCGACCACGGCATCGGCACCCCAGCCATCCGGATCGCCGCCGTCGAGATAGCCCCAGCGAACCGCCACGGTGTACAGACCCGCGGCATGACCGGCGAGGATGTCACGCCGGTCGTCGCCGACGAACACGCAACGCGCCGGATCGACACCAGCCTGCTCGCAGGCATAAAGCACAGGAGCGGGATCGGGTTTCTTTACCGGCAACGTATCGCCGGAAACAACCGCTGCGGTGTTCCAGTGCGGAACGAGTCGCGGCAGCAGTGCATCGGTAAGGAAGCCCGGCTTGTTCGTGACGACGCCCCAGACGATACCGCGCGCGTCGAGTGCTTCCAGCATCGGTTCGATACCGTCGAACGCGACGGTATGCGAGGCCATCGACGCTTCGTAGATTTCCAGGTAACGCGGAACGCGGGCGAGCAGTGCCGCGTTATCGGCCTCGGGGAAAGCACACGACAACACAGCACGCGAACCGCGCGATACCACCGCGCGCACCGGCTCGTACGGCGGCGGCGCAACACCTTCTTCCGCGCACTGGATCACCAGCGAAGCGTAGAGATCCGGTGCACTGTCCAGCAGCGTGCCGTCCAGGTCGAAGAAGACGCCGGCCGGCGCGAACGCGGGCCGGCTCATGCGACCTTCCGTGCGCTGAGCACGTAGTTGACCGACGTGTTGCCGGTCAGTCGCGCATTGCGTGTGAGCGGGTTATACGCCAGCCCCTGGATGTCTTCGAGCTCCAGATCGAACCGGCGCAGCATGCCGGCCACTTCGGACGGCTTGAGGAACTGGGCGTAATGATGCGTACCGCGCGGCAGCAGGCGCATCAGATACTCCGCGCCGACGATGGCCGCGCCGAATGCCGCGGGCGTGCGATTCAGTGTCGACAGGAACAGCTGGCCGCCGGGCTTCAGCATGGCCGACAGGTCGTGCACCAGCGCGGCCGGATCGGGCACGTGCTCGATCAGTTCCATGCAGCAGACGACATCGAACGATGCGGATTCGGATTCGGCCAGATCCGACGAGGACTGCACACGGTAGTCGACGGAAAGCTCCGACTCGAACAGGTGCAGCTTCGCGATCTCGATCAGCTTGTCGCCGAGATCGATGGCCGTGACGTTCGCGCCGGCGCGTGCCAGCGCTTCGCTAAGCAGGCCGCCGCCGCAACCGACGTCGACGACACGTGCGCCGCGCAGCGAGGCGCGACCGGCGACATAGGCCGAACGCACCGGATTCAGATCGTGTAGCGGACGCGACTCGCCGTCGGGATCCCACCAGCGTGCGGCGAGTTTCTCGAAGCGCGCGATTTCTTCGGCGCTGACATTGGCGTTGGCTTGCATGGGAACCACCTCGTGCGGCAAGGAAGGGGCGCTTTCAGCGCGCCTGCCATTCGTGAATCGTCATCACCGATGAACCAGTGATGTGCAGCGGATCGGATTCGACCACCCGGGTAGCCGTGGCCATGTCCGGGGCGAGCAACAGGTATGCGCCACCCGAACGGTCCGCGAAAGGGCCGGTCATTTCGATCAGCCGCTGTTCTTTCAGGTCGGCCAGGAAAACCAGATGGGCTTCTGCCGCCGTCTGATCGAAGGTCGGCTTGCGCATGGCAAGCACCAGAAAACGCTTCAGGCCGGTATCGCTCATGCGACATCTCCCGCGGCGATGATCTCGCGCCAGCCTCGCGCTTTCGCGCGAATGGCATCCGTATCGATGCCGACGAGTTTCCTGTCGGCAAGCTTGCGCGTGCCGTCGATCCACACGTCGCTGACCTGATGGCGGCCCGCGGCATACACCAGCTGCGAGGCCACGTGATACAGCGGCTGGGTTTCGAGATCGTCAAGACGTATGGCCGCGAGATCGGCACGCTTGCCCACTTCGATGGAACCGACGCGGTCGCCCAGGCCCATGGCCTTCGCACCATTGAGCGTGGCCGCGCGCAGCGCATACGCGGCATCGAATGCCGCGGCGTCGCCGGCGACGGCTTTGGCGAGCAGAGCCGCGGTGCGCATCTCGCCGAACATGTCCAGATCGTTATTCGACGCGCAGCCATCAGTGCCGATGGCAACGTTGACGCCCGCGACACGCAGCTTTTCGGCCGGGCAGAAACCCGATGCCAGCTTGAGGTTCGACTCGGGGCAATGCACGACCGAGACACCCGCGGCGGCGCATGCGGCGATCTCGCCGTCGGTCAGCTGCGTCATGTGCACGGCGATCAGGCGTTCGTTGACGATGCCCAACTGCTGCAGGCGCTGGAACGGGCGGATGCCGTGATCGCGGATGCTTTCCTCGACTTCCTGCGCGGTCTCGTGCGTATGCAGGTGCACCGGAATGTCGAGCTGGTCGGAGAGCATGCGGATGCGCTCGAAGCTCTCGTCCGCAACGGTGTACGGCGCATGCGGCACGAACGACGTCGTCAGCAGTGCTTCGCCGATCAGGTCGTCGTGCACCTGCTCGGCACGAGCGAAGTACTCGTCGCGCGTCTTCGCCCAGGGGCTGGGGAATTCGATGACGGGCAGACCGACCACGGCGCGGAAACCCATGCGGCGGTACGTCGCCGCGATCACGTCGGGAAAAAAGTAGTTTTCGTTGGCGCAGGTCGTGCCGCCACGAATCATTTCGGCGACCGCCAGTTCCACGCCGTCGCGAATGAAGTCCGGACCCATGACGCGGCCTTCGGCCGGCCAGATATGCTGGGTGAGCCAGGTCATCAGCGGCAGATCGTCCGCCAGACCGCGCATCAACGTCATCGGGTTATGCGTATGCGCATTGATGAGACCGGGGATCAGCGCATGCTCGGAAAGCTCTACGCGCTCACGCGGCGCATACGCGGCGCGCGCATCGGCGATGGGCAGGATCGCCTTGATTTCGCCACCGTCGATGGCAACGGCGTGATCGTCGAGTACGACGGCATGCGGTTCGACCGGGACGACCCAGCGTGCTTCGATAAGCAGGTCGATAACGGTGGGACTCGAATTCATGGACGCCTCGGGAAAGTGGAGAAAAGTGCCGGGGCCCGGAAAACCCCTATAAAGAATCGGCACGGTGCCCAGGGGGCAGCCGTGCCGATCGATGTATCGAACGCCTGCGCCTTACTTACTTGACGCGGCTGTCGTACTCGCCGGTGCGGGTATCGACCTTGATGATCTCGTCCTGGTTCACGAACAGCGGGACGCGGACCACGGCACCGGTTTCGAGGGTGGCCGGCTTGCCGCCACCGCCCGAGGTGTCGCCACGGACGCCCGGATCGGTCTCGGTGATCTTCAGCTCGACGAACTTCGGCGGCTGCACGGCGATGATCTGGGTGCCGTTGAACAGCGTGATCACGCACTCCTCGTCGCCCTTGAGCCACTTCCATGCGTCGCCCATGGCGCCGAGCGCTGCCCGGTACTGCTCGAACGTCTCGGTGTGCATGAAGATCCATTCGCGCTCGTTACCGATACCTTCGATGTACGAGAACGACGCATCGGTATCGACGGCGTCGGCTTCCTCGTAGCTGTCGCTGGACTTCAGCGTCTGCTCGGTGGTGCGGCCATCCTTCAGATTGCGGATGCGGATGCGGGTGAACGCCTGGCCCTTGCCCGGCTTGACGAATTCGGCTTCGGTGATGAGCCACGGATCGCCGTTGTGAAGGATCTTCTTGCCCGTTTTGACATCATTGAGGCCAAGGGTCGCCATGCGCTATCTGCTCCAGAGGTAAATCCGCCGCGTTCGGCGGTTAAAATGGGGGCTGTCGCGGGTCCGATCGCCCGCTCAAGGCCGCTCATGATAACCGTAAGCCCCAGCCCCCGCCTATCTCGTCCGGCTTGCACCGACTGGCGCGAGGCCTGGCGCGCCTCAGTTACCGATCCGGCCGAGCTGCTGGCCCTGGTCGGTCTGCCGGAATTGGCTGCCCGCCTGCCGGAGGACAACGCCGGATTCGCCCTGCGCGTCCCTCGGGGTTTCGTGGCCCGCATGCGCCAGGGCGATGCCCGCGATCCGCTGCTGCTTCAGGTATTGCCGCAGCTGGCCGAGCTGGACGCCGCGGAAGGCTTCGTGCGCGATGCGGTGGGCGACCTGGACGCGAAGGCGGCCCATGGCATGCTGCACAAATACGATGGCCGCGCTCTGCTCATCGCCAGCGGCAGCTGCGCCATCCATTGCAGGTACTGCTTCCGCCGGCATTTCCCGTACGGCGACGAGATCGCTGCTGCCGGCCAGTGGCGGGACGCCCTGGCGCACGTCCGGGACGACAGCTCGATCCGCGAGCTGATTCTCTCCGGTGGCGACCCGCTGGCCCTGGCGACGCATAAGCTCACGGAGCTGACCGACGGACTGGCCGGCATTCCCCACGTCGTACGACTGCGCATTCACACACGCCTGCCCGTGGTGCTACCCGAGCGGATCGACGACGCATTCATCGACTGGCTGAGCGGCCTCCCCTTGCAGAAAGTGGTGGTCCTGCACGCCAATCACGCACGTGAATTCGATGCCAGCGTCGACGACGCCTGCGCCCGCCTGCGCGCGGCCGGCGTTACCCTCCTCAACCAGGCGGTACTCCTGCGCGGCATCAACGACGACGTGACGACCCAGGTCGCCCTTGCCGAGCGCTCGTTCGCGGCGGGCGTGCTCCCGTATTACCTGCACCAGCTGGATCGCGTGGCCGGCGCGGCGCATTTCGAAGTCTCCGACGAGGACGCCCTGGCGTTGATGGACGGGATGCGCAGCATCCTGCCCGGCTATCTGGTCCCGCGTCTCGTACGGGAACTTCCCGGCGAGTCATCGAAGCGCCCTGTCGTCGCCCGGGCGCGCTAGTATGTAAATTCGGTGGATGGATCTGGATCAGATCGACCGCAGGGGGCGGCCCGACAAGGGTCGTGGGGGCAAGGCTCTGGCAAGTGAACACATGAAACACGACAACGTGATCAAGATCCTTTTCATCGAAGACTCGGTGGAAGATGCCGAGCAACTGATCAACATTCTCCGCAACGGCGGTATCGCGGTAAGACCCGCCCGTGTTACCACGCTCGCCGAGCTGCAATCCAGCCTCGACGAGTTCGCGCCCGACCTGGTCATGCTCAATCCGGATGTCGCCGGCATAAACGCGGCCGATGTCGCCCGCCAGCTCGATGCTAGCGGCCGCGACCTTGCGCTGCTTGGTGTCATCCCCAGTCTGACCGACCAGCTCGTCGGCGACCTGTTCGCCAGCGGTACGCGCGGCGTGGCGCTACGCACTCGTCCCGCCCAGGTGCTGGCTGTCGTCCAGCGCGAATTCGAAGCGCTGACCACCCGTCGACAGGTACGCAAGCTGGAAACCTCGCTGCGCGAATCCGAGCGTCGCTGCGATGCGCTGCTCGATTCGTCGCGCGACGCCATCGCGTACGTACACGAAGGCATGCACGTCAGGGTCAATCAGGCCTATCTCGAAACCTTCGGATTCGACGATTTCGACGACATACTCGGCCTGCCCATTCTCGATCTCATCTCCGTCGCGCAGGCCGACGAATTCAAGGCGCTTCTGCGTGGCCTGTCGCGCGGCGACAAGCCACCCTCGCCCATCGATCTCCAGGCGCGCCGCGCCGAAGGCGGCACGTTCAAGGCCAGCGTCGAATTCGCGCACGCCACCTTCGAAAACGAACCCTGCCTGCAGATCGTATTCCGCCAGCAGACGGTCGACCCGGCGCTGGTCGCCCAGTTGCAACGCGATCCCGTCACGGGCCTGTTCAATCGCGCACGGACGCTCGCGCACATCGACGAGGCCATCGCCGCCGCGGCCGGCGGTCAGGACGGCCAGGCCGTGCTGCTCGTCGAACCGGACAACTGGAAGGACATCGTCGGCAACATCGGCATCGGTCAGGCCGACAGTCTGTTTGCCGCCATTGCGAGGAAGGTCAGCGATGCCATCGGCGAGGAAGACATCGCCGGCGTGCTGGGCGACCACACACTGGGACTGATCCTGGCCCACCGCAACGATCTCGAGCACGCGGCACTGACCGAGCGCCTGCGCGCCGCGGTTGCCGAAAGCATCTTCGATGCAGGCGTGCTCTCCCTTACGATCACACTCACCGTCGGCGGCACGCTGCTGGCCGAGAAGAACGCGAATACCGAAACCGTACTCGGACAGGCGGGTACGGCGCTACGCAACGCCCAGAACCAGGGCGGCAACCGCGTCGAAATTCACGATCCCAGCGCACGCGAGAAGGCGGATGCCGAACGCGAGCAGTACTGGCTCGATCTCGTCCGCGAAGCGCTGGACAGCGACGGCTTGCGCCTCTACCACCAGCAGATCATCAGTCTGCAGGACGCATCCGGCGAGTTCTACGAAATCCTGGTGCGCATGCGTGGTCCGAAGGGCGACGTCTTGCCTTCGTACTTCCTGCCCGTCGCCGAACGCAACGGCTTGCTCCCGGCCATCGACCGCTGGGTACTCGGTCACGCGATCGACGCGCTCGCCCATCGCGAGAAAGACGGCCTGACGACCACGTACTTCGTGAAGATCACTCTGCAGTCGATGCAGGAACCGGATCTCCTGACCTGGCTGCAGCGCCGCCTGGAAACCGCAAAGCTCCGCCGGAGCACGCTGGTTATCGAAATGCCGGAAACGAAAGTGCTCACCAGCCTTCGTCCCGTGCAGGAATTCGTTTCCGGCTGGCGCAAGGTAGGCGGCAAGTTCGCCCTGGAACAGTTCGGCTCGGGTCTCAACTCGTTCCAGTTGCTGAATCACGTCGAGGCGGACTTCCTCAAGATCGACCGCAGCTTCATGACCGAACTGCCGCAGCATCCTGAAAATCAGAAGAAGATCGCCGAAATTTGCAAGGAAGGCCACGCCTCCGGCAAGCAAACGGTGGCCGAATGGGTCGAGGACGCGGCGAGTACTTCGCTGCTTTTCGCCTGCGGGGTCGACTTCGTGCAAGGCAACTTCCTGCAGGAGCCCGCAAAAGTGCTGGCCGAGGAATATTCGACGGTCTGACCGGGGCCAGCTCACCCTGCGCTGCGCCATTCGTAGGAGTCCGCTTGCGGGTTCCTACACGAGGGCTAGTGCGTAGTCGCCGCAAATCGCAGGCATGAAAAAGCCCGCGAACCGAAGTTCGCGGGCCCTTCGTACTGCATACCGCGCCTTATTACTGCTTCGCGGCGGCGGCAGCGGCCTGCTTCGCAACCTTGGCGGCAGCGGCAGCGGCGATGTCTTCCTTGATGCGGGCAGCCTTGCCTTCCAGACCACGTAGGTAGTACAGCTTCGCGCCGCGAACCTTACCCTTACGCTTCACTTCGACCGAGTCGATAGCGTGGCTGTGCGACTGGAACACGCGCTCGACGCCCGTGCCGTGCGAGATCTTGCGCACGGTGAAAGCGGAGTGCAGGCCACGGCTACGCTTGGCGATGACGACACCCTCGAACGCCTGAACGCGCTCGCGAGTACCTTCCTTAACCTTCACATTGACGATCACTGTGTCGCCAGGACCGAAATCCGGCAGCTGGCGGATGATCTGCTCGGCTTCGAACTGTTGGAGAAGTTTGTTCATGGCACACCTGTCAATTTTTGTTACGGCGGCCGTTGTCGGCCGCACCGTTTAGCCGCGTATATTCACGGCGAAATTCATCCAGCAATGCACGCGATTCGTCATCGAGCGCACGCTGCGTGAGCAAGTCCGGCCGGCGCAGCCAGGTTCGACCTAGCGACTGCTTGTGACGCCAGCGGCGAATGGCCGCGTGGTCGCCGGAAAGCAGCACCTCCGGCACGCCGCCCCATACATCGTGATGTACGGGCCGGGTGTAATGCGGGCAATCCAGAAGACCGTCCGAGAACGAATCCTGCTGGGCGGACTGCGCGTCGTTCAACGCACCGTCCTGAAGACGACCTACCGCATCGATGATCACCGCTGCGCCAAGTTCCCCGCCAGACAGCACATAATCGCCGATAGAGAGCTCCTCGTCGACCTCATGCTGCAGCAGGCGTTCGTCCACGCCCTCGTAACGTCCACAAATCAGGGCGACCCGCGGCGTTTTCGCCAGCGCTTCTACCCTAGCCTGTGTCAGCCTCGCACCTTGCGGACTGAGATAAATCACATGCACCGGTTCCGGTGCCGCCTCCCGCACGGCCGCAAGGGTCGCGCGCAAAGGATCGATCAGCATCACCATGCCCGGTCCGCCACCGAAAGGGCGGCCGTCCACAGTGCGGTAGTTGTCGGTTGCGTAGTCGCGGGGATTCCAGGTTTCCACCTGAAGAAGCCCGCGTTGCTGCGCCCGGCCAACCACCCCGACATCGGCCGACTGGCGGACGAAATCGGGAAAAAGCGTAACGACGTCGAAGCGCATGATCCTCAACCCACCTGCGGCACGAGCCGCTTCAGAATTCAGGATCCCAGTCCACCACCACACGGCCGGCGGACAGGTCGATCGAATGCACGTACGGCCCCCTGACATAAGGGATCAGCCGCTCACGCTCGTCGTTCCGGACCACCATGACGTCGTTGGCACCGGTCGCGAACAGATGACTGACGCGACCGAGTACTTCGTTTTCCAGGGTGACGACCTCGAGACCTTCGAGATCGGTCCAGTAAAACTCGTCGCCGGCGGGTGCCGGCAGCTGATCACGGGCGACGGTAATTTCGCACCCGATCAATGCAGCGGCCTGCTCGCGATCTTCGATACCCGGCAGGTAGGCCACGAGACCCTTACCCTGCGCACGTCCGTTGATCCCACCGATTTCCTTCTCCACACCCGGCGCGCTGAGCAGCCAGGGTTGGTATCGGAAAATCTGGATGCGGGGCTCGGTCCAGGATTCAAGCTTGACCCAGCCCTGCACGCCATAGAGTCCGACAATGCGTCCCAGACGGACGCGCTTACCGGACTCCGTCGTCATTAAGCAGCCAGCTTGCCGGCTTCTTTCACGAGGGCGCGGACCTTATCGGTCATCTGCGCACCCTTCGCGATCCAGGCCTGGACCTTGGTCACGTCGAGTTCGAGACGCTTATCAGCGCCCGATGCGACCGGGTTGTAATAGCCGACACGTTCGATGTTGCGACCGTCGCGCTTGTTGCGCTGGTCGGTCACGACGACGTGATAAAACGGACGGCCCTTGGCGCCACCGCGCGAAAGACGAATCTTAACCATAGTTACGAGCTCCAGAGTTGCCGGATACCGGCAGGCGCACGCGAAGCGGGCGCGGTAAACGCGGCATTTTAGCGGATGTTGGGAAAAATGGAAGGCCTTTCGGCCAGTTGGGAGCGATTGCATGGCAATCACCCCCTGTTTTCGGGTCGAATCAGCGCATGGGGGGCATGCCGCCCATGCCTCCCATACCCTTCATGGCGCCGCGCATCTGCCGGAGCAGACCCTTGCTGCCGCCCTTGGAGAGCTTGGACATCATCTTTTCCATCTGCATGAACTGCTTCAGCAGACGGTTGACATCGGCCGGCTGCGTGCCAGAACCGCGGGCCACACGGGCCTTGCGGGAGCCATTCAGCAGATCCGGGTGGCGACGCTCCTTCTTCGTCATGGAACCGATAATGGCCACCATGCGCTTCAGTTCGCCGTCGTTGACCTTCGATTTCACGCTATCGGGGATGTTCGACATGCCCGGCAGTTTGTCCATGAGACCGGCAAGGCCGCCCATGTTGTTCATCTGCTCAAGCTGGTCGCGCATGTCGTTGAGATCGAAGCGCTTACCCTTCATGACCTTTTCGGCCAGCTTGTGGGCTTTTTCCTGGTCGACCTTGCGCTCGACTTCCTCGACCAGCGACAGCACGTCGCCCATGCCGAGGATGCGCTGAGCCACACGATCCGGATGGAACGGCTCGAGGGCGTCGGTCTTCTCGCCGGCACCCAGGAACTTGATGGGACGACCGGTCACATAACGGACCGAGAGAGCGGCACCGCCACGGGCGTCACCGTCGGTCTTCGTCAGCACCACGCCCGTGAGCGGCAGCGCATCGGCGAAGGCCTTGGCCGTATTGGCGGCGTCCTGACCCGTCATGGAGTCGACGACGAACAGCGTTTCGATCGGATCGAGCGCGCCGTGCAGCGCCTTGATCTCGTCCATCATCGCTTCGTCGATATGCAGACGGCCCGCGGTATCGACGATAAGCACGTCGATCACTTCGCGACGCGCGGCGGCGACGGCGGCACGGGCAATGGCGACCGGGTCCTGCCCCGCTTCGGACGGGAAGAACGACACCTCGACCTGCTCGGCCAACGTGCGCAACTGCTCGATGGCGGCCGGACGATAGACGTCGCAGCTGACCACCATGACCCTTTTCTTCTTGCGCTCTTTAAGGAAGCGGGCGAGCTTGCCGACCGTCGTCGTCTTACCCGCACCCTGCAGGCCGGCCATCAGCACGACGGCCGGGGGCTGCGCGGCGAGGTTCAGTTCGGTGTTGGCCGTACCCATGACGGCCGTCAGCTCGTCGCTGACCACCTTGACCAGGGCCTGGCCCGGCGAAAGGCTGCGCAATACTTCCTGACCCACGGCGCGGACCTTCACGCGCTCGATCAGGGCTTTGACCACCGGCAACGCGACGTCGGCCTCGAGCAGCGCGATGCGGACTTCGCGCAGGCTCTCGCGGATATTTTCCTCGGTCAGCCGGCCGCGTCCGCTCAGGCGTTTGACGGTCTCGGATAGGCGTTGGCTCAGCGATTCGAACATGGCGAGTCGGTAGTCTTGTGTAAACGGCGGATTATAGCCTTACCCGGCCCCGCGCGTCCGGGAGCGCCTGAACACGGCTATGTCGCCGCTCCCGTTCCGGCCTGCCGGCATCTCGCGAGCAAAGCGGGTCGGCGGCCACCCATCCCGCCTTCGCCAATGCCAGTGTGTCGCATTCACGATAACCGGCCGCTATGCCACACTTCCCCGCCATGATCATCCTCGCGCTCGCTCTCGTCGCCATCGTCTTATATCTGGCTGCCGCCACGGCACTCGCGCGGCCGCTATTCAGCGGGGGCTCGCCGCTGAGCCGGGTGGCGATGAGCATGGCCGCGATCGCCGCGATCGCACACGCGGCGGTATTGCTCAGCGCCCATCGCGGCGCACTCGACCTGCATTTCTTTGCCGCGCTGTCCCTCGTTGCCTGGGTCGTGTCGGCCCTGACCCTGCTCGTCAATCTGAACCGCCCCGTCGCCGGCCTCGGCATCTTTATCTTCCCGCTGGCCGCGCTGCTGCTGGCAGTGGACGTCTTCATGGCACCCCGCACCGCGCCGCAGCCGATGGACTGGCATATCAAGCTGCATGTCACCGTGGCCCTGCTCGCCTTCGGCGTGCTCTCCATCGCCGCCGTACTGGCGATCCTGCTCGCGATCCAGGAACGTGCGCTACGCCGCAGCAAATTCGGTCACTGGTTGCGCGCGCTCCCGCCGCTCACCCTCACCGAAGTGCTGCTGTTCCGGCTGATCGCCGCCGGCTTCGTGCTGTTGACGCTGACGCTACTGACGGGGGCGCTCTTCGTGGGCGATCTCTTCAGCCAGCACCTGATCCACAAGACCGTGCTGTCCATCGTCGCGTGGATCGTCTTCGGCACCCTGCTCTGGGGCCGCTGGCGTTACGGCTGGCGCGGCAGCCGCGCCGTAAACCTCACACTGATCGGCATGGGCGTGCTGCTGCTGGCGTTCTTCGGCACCAAAGCGGTGCTGGAATTGATTCTTCACCGCACGGCGTAAGTCATCGCAACAGGCGGCGACATGTGTAGGAGCCGGCTTGCCGGCGAAAGCCAACGGAGCGAGGAAGACGGATGCTCACATCCGCGAGCCCGGTGTTCTGGCTGCGAATGCAATCCACACTTTCACCGCTCCGTTGGCTTTCGCCGGCAAGCCGGCTCCTACAACAACAGGCCACGCTAGCGCCCTATTCCCGGCAAGCATCGATCGCCTGCGACAGGCGCTCTACCCCGATGACTTCCATATCGCCGACCTTGCCGCGTTTCGGCGCATTCGCCTGCGGCACGACGGCACGACGGAAACCATGCGTCGCGGCTTCCTTCAAACGTTCCTCGCCATTCGGTACGGGACGAATTTCACCCGAAAGACCGACTTCGCCGAATGCAATGGTCTTCTCCGGCAACGGCCGGTCGCGCAGGCTCGAAAGCACGGCCATCAACACAGGCAAATCGGCCGCCGTTTCCTGCACGCGAATGCCGCCGACCACATTGACGAAAACGTCCTGGTCGTAAGCCGCAATGCCGCCGTGACGATGTAAAACCGCCAGCAGCATCGCGAGACGATTCTGCTCGAGGCCAAGCACCACCCGGCGCGGATTTCCCAGCGACGACTGATCGACCAGCGCCTGCACTTCCACCAGCAGCGGACGGGTGCCTTCGCGCGTGACCATCACCGCGCTGCCCGGCGTCGGACCGGAATGCGCGGAAAGGAAGATTGCCGAAGGATTGGGCACTTCGCGCAACCCTTTTTCGGACATGGCGAACACGCCAAGCTCGTTTACCGCGCCGAAGCGATTCTTAAAAGCTCGCAATACGCGGAAACGGCTGCCCGATTCGCCCTCGAAATAAAGCACGGCATCGACCATGTGTTCGAGGACGCGAGGCCCCGCGATACCGCCCTCTTTCGTGACATGGCCAACGAGGAAAACCGACGTGCCGGTTTCCTTCGCAAAGCGCGTAAGTTTCGCCGCCGATTCCCGCACCTGGCTCACCGAGCCGGGTGCGGCGGTCAATTGCTCGGTCCAGATTGTCTGGATGGAGTCGATGACCAGCACCCTCGGACGCGCCGTCACGGCCTGTTCGAGAATGCGTTCGATGCAGGTCTCCGCCAACGCATGCAGCGGCGCCAGCGGAAGATCGAGGCGCTGCGCGCGTCCGGCTACCTGCGCCAGCGATTCTTCACCCGTGACGTACAGGCTCGGCAACACCGCACCCAGCGTACCGAGCATCTGCAATAGCAACGTCGACTTGCCGATACCGGGATCGCCGCCGATCAATACCACCGAGCCCTCGACGAGACCGCCGCCCAGCACGCGGTCGAGTTCGCCGATACCCGTGTGCGTCCGCGCTTCGGCGGTCAGCAGGACTTCCGTCAGAGGCGTGATGCGCGGAGCGCCAGCGGCATCGCCCGCGTAACCGCCGCGACGCGCACCGACCGACACGGTGGCCGGGCTCGAAGGCTGAAGAACGATCGCGCTGAGCACGTTCCATACGCCGCATTCGGCGCATTGCCCCTGCCACTTACTGTGTTCGGCACCGCATTCGGTGCATACATATGCGGTTTTGGCCTTCGCCATGATATCTGCCGTGTCCGATGCCAGGGATGACTTATAACGTACGAGCGTCGCACGGACCGATACACGCGAGGATCAGATCTCGTCCTCGACGAACAGTACGCGCTTCGTCATGCCGCAGGTCAGGTCGTAAGAGATCGTTCCCGCGCATCCGGCCACCGTCTCTACCGGCAGGCCCGCGCCCCAAAGCTCCACACGATCGCCGACGCGCGCATCGGGCGCATCGCGAAGATCGAGGGTGATGAGGTCCATGGACACGCGCCCCACCAACGCGGCGCGGCGACCATTGACCAGCACGGGCGTGCCCGTGACGGCACTGCGCGGATAGCCGTCGCCGTACCCGATGGCGGCAACGCCAATCGCCATGTCTTCCGGACAGACGTAGGTTCCGTTGTAGCCGACACGCTCGCCGCCGGCGAGCCGGTTGATCGCGATAAGGCGCGTGGACAACGTCATGGCCGGACGGAACCCGAAGTCGCTGCCGGACTGGCCGTCCACGACCGAAAGACCGTAAAGCAGGCCACCGGTGCGCACCCAGTCGCCACGAGCATCGGGCCAGCCGAGGACTGCCGCCGAATTGGACAGGGCACGCGAGCCCTGGAGTCCTTCGGTCGCCTCGACAAAGCACGCGATCTGCGCGGCGGTGTCCGCCCCTTCGAATGCTTCCGACGATGCGAAGTGCGTCATCAGGCCTACATCGACATCGACCGCGGGCATGGCGGACAGCAAGCCATGCACTTCGCGAACGCGCCCGGCGGCGAAGCCCAGGCGATGCATGCCGGTATCCACCTTTACCCAGACCCGCAAAAGCCCACGCGCGGGATCGGCCCGGGCGAGCCACGGCAACTGGGCATCGCTATGAATCAGCGCTTCCAGGCGAAGGCGCTGCATTTCGAGAATATCGCTGGGACTATCCGGCCCGGACAACACGACGATCCGCTGCCGATGCCCCGCCGCACGCAGCCGGAGACCATCGCCGATAGCGGCGACCGCGAAGGCTTCCGCATCGCTGGCAAGGGCACGGGCGACGCGCTCGAGACCATGGCCGTAGGCATCGGCCTTGACGACGGCCATAACGCGTGCGGTTCCGGCCAGCGCTTTCACGCGGGCGAGATTGTGGCGCAGCGCACCCAGATGAATAGTGGCGACAGTTGTACGACTCATGCTTCTCCAGCGCGGAACGGCAGCGCTACGACGTCGGGTGAACGGAAGACAGCGCAATCCGCTGAACGCGCAATCGGAATATTAGCAGCCCGCATGGGCGACACCGATTTTCACCAAAGCATGCGTCGGGAGACAGTCCCCGACATGTCGGATCGGGGGCTTTTACAGGGCAACGCAGCGACGCGTCAGTCGAAGCTACCAACATAAGAATCGGGCGCGAAGTTCTCGAACTTGGTGTAGTGGCCGAGGAAGGCCAGTTTCACCGTGTCGGTCGGACCGTTTCGCTGCTTGCCGATGATGATTTCGGCAAGCCCTTTGTCGGGCGACTCTTTGTTGTAGTACTCGTCGCGGTAGATGAACATGATGACGTCCGCATCCTGCTCGATAGCGCCCGACTCTCGAAGATCGGACATCATCGGACGTTTGTCGGCGCGCTGCTCCAGTGAGCGGTTCAGCTGCGACAATGCGACCACCGGCACATTCAGCTCTTTGGCCAGAGCCTTCAGTCCGCGGGAAATTTCTGAAATTTCCGTAGCACGGTTTTCTTTGTTACCCGGCACCTGCATCAGCTGCAGGTAGTCGATCACGATAAGACCGAGTCCGTGCTCACGCTGCAGACGTCGGGCACGCGAGCGCATTTCGACGGGCGACATCGCAGGCGTGTCGTCGATGAAGATCTTTGCATCGGACAGCATCGTGATCGCCGACGTGACACGCGGCCAGTCTTCTTCGGCCAGATCGCCATTGCGCAGATGCTGCTGATGGATGCGGCCGAGCGACGAAATCAGACGAAACGCCAGCTGCGAGGCCGACATTTCCATGGAGAACACGGCAACGGACTTCTTGCCGCGCATGGCCGCGGCTTCCGCGATGTTCAGCGCGAAGGCGGTCTTGCCCATCGAGGGACGCGCCGCGACGATGATCAGATCGGAGGGCTGCAAACCCGAGGTGAGTTCGTCGAGATCGGTGAAGCCCGTGGACAGACCGGTCAGCTGACCGCGCTTCTCGTAGCGCTCGGTCAACATCCGGAACGCTTCGCTGACGGCCGTGCGCATGGACACGATGTCTTTCTTGCCGCGCGCGCCCGACTCGGCGATGTGGAACACGCGCTGCTCGGCGAGCTCCATCACTTCCTGGACGCTCTTGCCTTCGGGGCGATAGCCGTCCTCGGTAATGGAGGTACCCGCATCGATCAGCTGCCGCAACACCGACTTCTCGCGAACGATGTCGCCGTAAGCCGCGATATTGGCTGCGCTGGGCGTGGAGTTGGCCAGCTCCATGAGATAGCTCGCCCCACCGATCATCTCGCCCATGTCGTTGGCGATGAACCAGTCGCCGAGCGTAATCGCGTCGCACGGCATGCCTTTATTGGCGAGCTCGTTGATGGCCCGCCAGATCATCCGGTGATCCTTGCGATAGAAGTCGTCGTCCGAGAGTTTGTCGGCAACTTTATCCAGGGCATCGGGAGCGAGCATCAGACCGCCCAGCACCGCCTGCTCGGCTTCGATGGAATGCGGCGGGATGCGAAGCGCGTCGATGGCGGGATTACCGCTCTTACGCTCGGGAACAAAGGACATGGACTACCTCGCGGTCGGGCCGCCGACGACGGCGGCGTGCCTGGGAAGCCATCATACGCGGGCGTGTCGCACGCGTTGAGAGCATAACTCTGTGGATAACTTGTGGATGGCTGTGGATAACCCGGTCGCCAGACCCGACCCGACACTTGTAGGAGCCCGCAAGCGGGTTCCTACAAACACGCCGTACGAGATGCCCCAAAAAGAAAACGGGCGCCCTGAGGCGCCCGCTCACTTTGAAGCTGGCGAAGCTACCGACTTACTTGTCGGCAACCACGATCACCTTGACGGTGGTCTGGACGTCCGCGTGCAGCGTCACGGCGACTTCGAATTCGCCAGTGTTGCGGAACGGACCTTCGCTCTGGATCACTTCGCTCTTGTCGATTTCGAAGCCCTTGGCCGTGAAAGCCTCGGCGATATCGCGCGGGCTGACCGAACCGTAGAGCTTGCCTTCCGGGCTGGCGTGGACGGCGATCGTGACTTCGGCGCCTTCCAGCTTGGCCTTGCGGGCTTCGGCGCCGGTCAGCTGACCCTGTGCCTTCGCTTCGTATTCGGCGCGACGCGCTTCGAACGCAGCGATGTTCTCGGCGTTGGCACGAGCGGCCTTACCGGTCGGGAGGAGGAAGTTACGACCGTAACCCGGCTTGACGTTGACCTTGTCGCCGAGGTTGCCGAGGTTCTTCACTTTCTCGAGAAGGATGAGTTCCATAGGTATTCCTTTCTTTTCGTTAGCACGGATTGGGCCCCATGCAGCCAGGACGGTTGTCCGAAAGATGTCTTGAGGAATGCCCCCTCGTTACCGAGGGGGCAGTCGATCAGACGTCGTGGTTATCGGTGTACGGCAGCAGCGCCAGGAAACGGGCGCGCTTGATGGCCGTGGCCAGCTGACGCTGGTAACGAGCCTTGGTGCCGGTGATGCGGCTCGGAACGATCTTGCCGTTCTCGGTCACGTACTGACGAAGGGTGTTGAGATCCTTGTAATCGATCTCTTTGACGCCTTCGGCGGTGAAACGGCAGAACTTGCGGCGGCGGAAAAACTTGGACATGTCGTGCTCCCCGATTAGTCGTCGCTGTCGCGATCGTTGTCGCGATCGTTATCGCGGCTGCCACGGCGGTCGTCGCCGCTGTCGTCGTCGTCACGGCGACGCGAACCCTTCTGCTCGTCCTTTTCCTTGCTCTTAAGGATGAAGGACGGCTCGAGGTCGGCTTCGTCGCGGCGAACCACGAGGTGGCGCAGGACGGCGTCGTTGAAACGGAAGCCCGTCTCGAGTTCGTTCAGCGCGTTCTGGCTGACCTCGATGTTCAGCATCACGTAGTGAGCCTTGGCGAGGTTCTCGATCGGGTATGCAAGCTGGCGGCGGCCCCAGTCTTCAAGACGGTGGATCTTGCCGCTGTCGCCCTCGATCAGCGCCTTGTAGCGCTCGATCATCGCGGGCACCTGCTCGCTCTGATCCGGGTGGACCAGGAAAACGACTTCATAATGACGCATGGTGTCTCCTTGTGGATGCACCCCTCACGGGGATGGCAGCCTCCCGCATGGCGGTGAGGCAAGAAGGCCGTCCGGACGGACAGCCAGCCGCGCATTGTAGCGGCGAATGGGGATACGGGGCAATCCCGCGAAAAACCAGCGTGCCGGCCGCTCTCAGCCGGTAGCGTCTCAGCCGGTCGTGAAACTCTCGCCGCAACCACATTCCCCGGTCGCATTGGGATTATGGAAAACGAACGACGCGTTCAGGCCCTGCTTCTGGAAGTCGATCAGGGTGCCGTCCACGAGGGGGAGGCTCTTCGGATCGACGATGACCTTGATGCCGTCGATATCGAGGACCGAATCGCCCTCGGCCACCGCGCTGGCCAGATCGACCACATAACCGAAGCCCGAGCACCCCGTGCGCTTGACGCCGAAACGCACGCCGGCGGCGCCGGGAGCGGCGGCGAGGAAGCCGCGCATACGGTCGTTGGCCGCGGGAGTGATCTGAATCGTCATAAAAAGGCCAGTTATCTCATTTAACGTGTGCGAACGGGTCGCCGTTCACCTGACGCCTACATTATCATCATGGGTCGATCTACATGCGCCGATATGCGGCGCTCCTGACGGAGTTTCAATCGATGACGGTGGTAAGCGTCAAGCAGGCCCTGGCCGGAGGCACCTCCCCGGCCGAGCAGGAAGTCACGGTTCGCGGCTGGGTTCGTACCCGGCGCGATTCCAAGGCCGGACTATCCTTTGTGAACGTGAGCGACGGCTCCTGCTTCGACCCGATCCAGGTGGTCGCTACCGCCGACCTGCCCAATTACGAAACCGAGGTGAAACACCTCACCGCCGGCGCCGGCCTGATCGCGACCGGCAAACTGGTACCTTCGCAGGGCAAGGGCCAGGCATACGAGATCCAGGCCACGCGCATCGAGGTCACGGGTTTCGTCGACGACCCGGAAACCTATCCGATCCAGCCCAAGCAACACTCCATGGAGTTCCTGCGCGAGGTCGCCCACCTGCGTCCGCGCACCAATATGTTCGGTGCCGTGACCCGCGTGCGCCACACGATGATGATGGCCATCCATCGCATCCTGACCGAGCAGGGTTTCTTCTGGATCAATACGCCGATCATCACGACCTCGGACGCCGAGGGTGCGGGCGACATGTTCCGCCTGTCGACGCTCGACCTGGCCAACCTGCCGCGCGACGATAAGGGCGCCATCGATTTCCGCAAGGACTTCTTCGGTCGCGAAGCGTTCCTCACCGTGTCCGGCCAACTCAACGTCGAAGGCTATGCCATGGCGATGAGCAAGGTGTACACGTTCGGCCCGACCTTCCGCGCCGAGAACTCCAACACCACGCGCCACCTTGCCGAGTTCTGGATGGTGGAGCCCGAAGTCGCGTTCGCCGACCTGTCCGACATCGCCGACCTGGCGGAAACCTTCCTCAAGGGTATCTTCAAGGCGGTGCTGGAAGAGCGAGCGGACGACATGGCCTTCTTCGCCGAACGCGTGCAGCCGGACGCGATCAGCCGTCTCGAAGCCTTCATCGCGAAACCGTTCGAGCGCATCGATTACACGGACGCCGTGACGATCCTGCAGAAATCCGGCAAGAAATTCGAACACCCCGTCGCGTGGGGCATCGACCTGCAGACGGAGCACGAACGCTTCCTCGCCGAGGAACATATCGGTCGTCCGGTGGTCGTTATGAACTACCCGGAAGCCATCAAGGCTTTCTATATGCGCCTTAACGACGATGGAAAGACCGTGGCGGCGATGGACGTACTCGCACCGGGCATCGGCGAAATCATCGGTGGCTCCCAGCGCGAGGAACGCCTGGATTATCTCGACCGGCGCATGGACCAGTTCGGTCTCGATAAGGACATCTACAGCTGGTATCGCGACCTGCGCCGTTACGGCACGGTGCCGCACGCCGGTTTCGGCCTGGGTTTCGAGCGTCTGCTCGTTTACGTCTGCGGCCTCGCGAACATCCGCGATGCCATCCCGTATCCCCGTGCGGCAGGGAGTGCCGAGTTCTAAAGACCGATCATGTCCCCGACCCTACTTCGTATCGCCATCACTGCCCTGCTGCTGCTCGCACTCGCTGCGTGCAGCAGCATCGTGCCGCCGAACTTCCGTCGACCGGAAAATCCCACGGGCACGATCGACCTGGCACGCAAACAGCTCCAGGGCGCCGCGCCCTGCTGCGGCAGTTTTGCCGACCTGTCGTATCAGGACATGCTGCCCTGGCAGCCGAAGCGCTTCGAACTGGGCGCCAATAGCCCGGTCGCCAACCTCAACGGCGATCGCAGCTACTTCCTAGCGTTCCGTCTGCCCGGTGCGGCGAAGCTGCCATATACGATCTCGATGAAGTCCGAGCTCAACGGTCGCTGGCTGAGTTCCAGCTACCTGTTCGCCCCGACCGCGGTGCTGCTGGACGATGCCTTCCAGCCGATCCACTCCGAAGACGTGCAGCTCTGCGAGTACATGGGCTGGACCAGCGAGACGACCGGAGCGTTCGGCAACATCAAGGTCATGGACGACAAGGCCCGCTACCTGGTGATCTACTCGTCCGCCAAGCAACAGGCCGCACAGACGTACTGGGAGCAATCGCCCACCACGTTCTCGGCCGAAGCGCCGGTCAAGATGAATTCGGCGGGCAGCTTCAAGATTCCGCACGGCCCCGATGGCGTGGTGTACGTCGGCATCGAAAACGACACTTACCGCAAAGCCGTCCAGAACGCGGTATGCGGCAAAGCGCCAGGCGGCAAGGGCGTCATTTCGACCATTCGTTCGGTCGTGGACAACGACCTGCTCCGCCGCAAAATGGACAACCCGAAGGACAAGGGCACCTGAGGCCCCGGACATCACGTGCTTATTCTTTACATCCTGCTTCTGTTCGCCGGCATCGGCGCCTTCCTGCTGAGCTTCGTCGCGCAGTACCGCTTCGCGTCCATTCTGCGACAGCGCTACCCCGACCAGTGGAAGATCATCGCCGTGCCCGACGAGGGGAAACCCAGCGGCGTCCGCACATGGATGCGCCTGCAGCACGTATTGCGCTCCGAAGCGCCGCTCCTTTTCGAAGACGCCCAGCTATCCGCGTGGCAGCGCCGCTGGCGCATCGCACCGCGGATCGGCTGGATCTGCTGGTTCGCAGCCATCGCCATCCGCTGGTTTGCCGCCCACTGAGAACACCCTGACCCGGAGTACGCCATGCAGCTGGATCTGACGGGGCGCCACGCGCTCGTTTGCGGTGCCTCGCAGGGCATCGGTCGCGCTACCGCACTGGAGCTGGCGGGACTCGGCGCCAGCATCACGCTGCTGGCACGCTCGGCCGACGCACTGGCCGCCGTCGCGGCGACCTTGCCGACAAGCGCGGGCCAGGTCCATCACTACGTGGTGGCGGACACGCTGGACACCGCCCGGCTGGCAAGCGTCGCCATCGACGTAGCCAAACGTTCGCCGGTACACATCCTGGTGAACAACAGCGGCGGACCACCGGCAGGCCCCGCTCACACAGCCGACCCCGCTGCGTATCTCACCGCGTTCCGGCAACACCTCATCGCCGGACAGACGCTCGTCCAGGCCGTACTTCCCGGCATGCGCGAGGCGGGCTACGGGCGCATCGTCAACATCATCAGTACGTCGGTCAAGGAGCCTCTCCCCAACCTTGGCGTATCCAACACCGTGCGCGCCGCCGTGGCCAGCTGGGCCAAGACGCTGTCCGTCGAACTCGCCGCGGACGGCATTACGGTCAACAACGTCCTGCCCGGCTATACGCGTACGGCGCGCCTCGATGCCATCGTGGCCAACGGCATGCGCTCGTCCGGCAACAGCCAGGCCGATGTCGAGCGGAGCATGCTCGCGCACGTTCCCGCGGGTCGCTTCGCCGATGCGGCAGAAGTCGCGGCGGTGGCGGCCTTCCTGTGCACCCCGGCCGCCGCTTACGTCAACGGCGTGAGCATTCCCGTCGACGGCGGACGGACGCGGTCGCTCAGCTGATGCCGCCGGTCGGTCGACGGATTAGACTGACCCGATGATCATCCTCGCGAATCTGATTAACGGCCACGCGGCGGCTTCCCGCTCGGGCCGCTACCTCGACGTCGTCGAACCGGCCAGCGGCAGCGTTTTCGCCCGCTGCCCCGCGTCCGGCGCGACCGATGTCGCCGCCGCCGTCGAAGCCGCCGCGCGCGCCGCCCCCGCCTGGGGACAAACCCCCGCCGACGAGCGCGCCCGCATCCTGATGCGCCTGGCCGATCTCGTCGAAGCACGGCTCGATGCCTTCGCCGAAGCCGAATCGCAGGACAGCGGCAAACCCGTCGCCCTCGCCCGCCGGCTCGACATTCCGCGCGCCGTCGCCAACCTGCGTTTCTTCGCCTCCGCTATCACGCAATGGCAAACCGAAGCGCATGCCATGGAACAGGGCGCGATCAACTACACGCTGCGCCAGCCCATCGGTGTCGTCGGCTGCATCAGTCCGTGGAACCTGCCGCTTTATCTCTTTACCTGGAAAATTGCGCCCGCTCTCGCGGCCGGCAACGCTGTCGTTGCGAAGCCTTCGGAAGTCACGCCGTTTACCGCGTGGCTGCTTGGCACGCTCGCCGACGAAGCCGGTCTGCCGCCCGGCGTGCTGAATATCGTGCATGGCACAGGCCCCGACGTGGGTGCCGCGATCGTCGGGCATCCGTCGGTCAAAGCCATCTCATTCACCGGCAGCACGCGCACGGGTGCGGCTATCGCAAGCGCGGCGGCGCCGCAGTTCAAGAAAGTGTCGCTCGAACTCGGCGGGAAGAATCCCGCCGTCGTCTTCGGCGATTTCGATTTTTCGGATGAATCCATGGCCACCATCGTGCGCTCGGGCTTCGCCAATCAGGGCGAAATCTGCCTGTGCGGCTCGCGGCTGCTCGTGCAGCGATCGATTTATGCGCGCTTCCGCGACCTGTATCTGGAGCGCGTTCGCGCGCTACGTACAGGCGATCCGAAAGATGCCGCGACGGATATCGGTGCCCTCGTGTCGCATCCGCATTTCGAAAAAGTCACGGGCGCCATCGAGCGCGCACGCGCCGAAGGCGGCAACGTGCTCTGCGGTGGCCACCGGATAACGCTGGAAGGACGCTGCGCCGATGGCTGGTTCGTCGAACCGACCGTCATCGACGGCCTCGCGCCGGAAAGTGCCACCAATCAGGAAGAAATTTTCGGCCCCGTCGTTACGCTGATTCCGTTCGACGACGAGGAAGACGCCATGCGTATCGCCAACGGAACACCGTACGGACTCGCCGCCTCCGTGTGGACACGCGATCTCGGCCGCGCCCACCGTTTCGCCGCGCGCCTCCAGTTCGGCATCGTCTGGATCAACTGCTGGATGTTGCGCGACCTGCGCACGCCGTTCGGCGGCGTGAAGCAGTCCGGCGTGGGACGCGAAGGCGGCACCGAAGCCCTGCGCTTTTTCAGCGAAGCCAAGAACATCTGCATCGACTACCGGATCTGACGACATGCCCCTCGAACAACTGCTGGAAAGTAATCGCATCTGGTCGGAATCCGTTCGCAATAACGATCCCGGATTCTTCCAGCGACTGTCGCAACAGCAGGCCCCGAAATATCTGTGGATCGGCTGCTCCGATTCGCGCGTGCCCGCCACGCAGATAGTCGACCTGCCCCCCGGCGAAATTTTCGTCCAGCGCAACGTGGCGAACGTCGTCTCGCATACCGATCTCAACTGCCTCAGCACCATTCAGTTCGCGGTGGACGTGCTCAAGGTCGAACATATTTTGGTCGTCGGCCATTACGGATGCGGCGGCGTCCAGGCCGTTCTCGACCAGCGCCGCATGGGCCTGGTGGACAACTGGCTGCGGCACGTCAACGATGTCGCCGTGAAACACGCACCGGTGATCTCGACCCTCGCCCGGCCCGAAGTGCGCAGCGAATACCTCTGCGAGCTGAACGCCATCGAACAGGCACTGAACGTGTGCCAGACGACCGCCGTGCAAGACGCATGGGATCGCGGCCAGCCGCTGTCCGTTCACGCCTGGTGCTACAGCCTTTTCGACGGACGCATCCGCGATATGAAAATGGAAGTCAGTAATCGCGAGTCGGTGCAATCGGCCTACGAAGCGGCGGTCGCGCGCATGACGAACCGGGCGGAGAACGCGCCGTGACAATCATCCATACCGATCGTGCGCCGCAGCCCGTGGGGGCCTATCCGCATGCACGGCGCGTCGGCAATCTGCTGTTCCTTTCGGGTGTCGGGCCGCGTGTTCCCGGCAGCAACGAGGTCCCCGGCAACCGCGTCGATGCGCAGGGCCAGCTCGTCGGTTACGACATAGACGCGCAATGCCGGCAGGTATTCGCCAACGTCCGTGCCGTACTGGAAGCCAGCGGTGCGCGCTGGGAAGATCTAGTCGACGTGACGGTGTATCTCACCGACATGCAGGCGGACTTTGCCGCATACAACAAACTTTACGCAGAATATTTCGCAGGCGTGGACGCCTGCCGTACCACCGTCGGCATCACCGCCCTGCCGACACCGATCGCGATAGAACTCAAGTGCGTCGCGTCGACGTCTATACCGCTGCTGTAGGGCGCGCTTGAGCGCGATTCCTGCTGAGCACATCGCGCTCAACCATGCGAATCAAGCGGCGGGCCCTATAGGACCCGCCGCTCGTCACTCACTCGCCAGCGGTCTCACTACCGGCGGCGGGCGTGGCGGCCTTGGCGCTGGCCTTCGTACCGGTCGCCTTGGGGGCCTTGTGATGCTTGGCGGCCTTGTGATGCTTGGGAGCCGTAGCGCTCGCCGACTTCGCAGCCGGGCTCGCGGCCGGTGCGGCCTCCTGTGCGAACGCGGCACCGGAGAGGGCGATGCTGGCGGCGAGAAGCGAAGCGATAGCAAGTTTACGCATGGGAATACACCTCGATGTGAGGCCGCGGACCCGTAGGGAACTCTTCCGCTCCGGGCGGCGCGACGGCCTTAAATTGCGCCATCGCAGGCATATGCAAACTGAACGGAAATCACGTAAGTTCCTGCGGAATCAGGACGCGATAACTTGCGAATGTTCCAGGCACAGCTTGAGCATATCGCGGATCAGCATCTGCACGCCGGCAGCCTTTTCCGGCAGGTAAGCGAAGCTGTCTTCGTCCATGTAATTCACCTGCGCCAGCTCCAGCTGTACGGTGCTTACGCCATCGTCCGGACGTCCATATTCGCGAGTGATATAGCCACCCTTGAAGCGTCCGTTGACGGCATACGAGTAATCGCTCTGCCCCGCCAACGCCTGCTCGAGACGCGACTGAAGTTCCGGCGCGCAACTGGTGCCGTCGGCCGTGCCGAGATTGAAGTCGGGCAACTTCCCGTCGAAGAGCATCGGCACATGACTGCGAATGGAATGCCCTTCCCATAGAACAACATGGCCGTGCGACGCCTTCAGCCGCTCCAGCTCTACATTGATCGCGTCGTGGTAGGGACGCCACCAGCGATCCACGCGCGCGGCAATTTCGGCGGCGTCGGGCTCTTTGCCTTCGAGGTAAATATCGTCCCCGTTGAACATCATCGTCGGCACGAGGCCGGTTTCTTTCCTGCCCGGATACAACGCGTGTCCGTCGGCGGGACGATTGACGTCGACGACATATCGCGATGCGAAGGGCCGGAGCACGCTGGCCCCCATATCGCGGGCGAAGTCGTAAAGCTCGGCCACGTGCCAGTCGGTATCGACCGAACGCATCGCACGCGGCGTCATGCGCGCCGCGATGTCGTCGGGAATAACGCTGCCATTGTGCGGCAGGCTGACCAGGAGCGGCGCGGTGCCGCGATGCAGGGTATAGGGGATCATGGGTGGAGTGTACGCCCGCGCGTTCAGCCCGGCACGCGTGCGCCCATCAGCACCATTTCCTCGGCGGATGTGGGGTGGATGGCCACGGTGGCGTCGAAATCCGACTTGCGCGCGCCCATCTTCAGGGCCACGGCAAAGCCCTGGAGCAACTCGTCGGAGGCCGGTCCCAGCATCTGGATACCCACGATGCGGGAATCCTCGCCGGTACACACCAGCTTGTAGACGCTTTTCATTAGGCGGCCCGCCAGCGCCAGTTGCATTGGCACGAAGGACTGCTTGTACACGTGCACGTCCGCACCGTACTTGTTGTGCGCCTCCTGCTCGGACAAACCCACCGTGGCCAGCGGCGGATGCGAAAAGACGACACTGGGAATGTTGTCGTAATCGAGTCGGGCATCCGGAATACCGCCGAACAGACGGTCGGCGAGCTTCCGGCCCGCAGCCACCGCAACCGGCGTCAGCGCCTTGTTCGGCGTGACATCGCCCACGGCATATACGCCGGGGACATTCGTCTCCTGCCATGCGTCGACCAGCACATGGCCGTTCCGGTCGACGGCCAGATCGATGACCTCGATATCCAGCGTGCGCGTATTCGGGTGCCGGCCGATGGCCCAGATCAGGGCCTCGTACGGCCCCGGTTGGTTGCCCTTGTCGCAGTCCAGCAGGATCGCGCCGTCCTTCTCGTGCGCCGCCGTGATCTGGCACCCGTAATGGACCCGGATACCGTGCTGACGCATTTCGTCCCCGAGCAGATAAGCCATCTCCTCGTCGAAACCTCCCATCAGACGGTCGCGTACGTACATGTCGACGTCGCTACCCAGCGCACGAAGCACACCGGCCAACTCCACCGCGATGTATCCGCCACCGACGATCGCTGTCCGCCGCGGGCAGGAGCGCAGGGCGAAAAACCCGTCGGATACCGTACCGATATCGAAGCCTGGGGTATCGAGACGATTCGGCGCCGAGCCCGTCGCTATGACGATGTGCGGCGCGGTCAGTTCGCGCTCGCCGGCAAGGATGCGTGTCGGCGAGACAAAACGCCCGGTGTCCCGCACGACCGTGATCTTCGACTGGTCGAGCGTGCGGGCATAGGCTGCGCGGATGTTCTCGATGTATTTTTCGCGATAGGCGATGAAACGCGGCCAGTCGAGCGAGCCGGGTTTTTCATGAAAGCCATAGTCGACGGCGATCTGCTGCGCTTCGGCCATCTGCGCCGCGTACCACATCGCTTTCTTGGGTATGCAGCCGACGTTGACGCAGGTGCCGCCCAGCTCCTTCGGCTCCAGCAACGCGACATGCGCGCCGTATTTTGCCGCCCGTATAGCGGCGGCGAGTCCGCCGGAACCACCGCCGAGGACGATGAGGTCGAAGGTTTCCTGCATGGGTGGGGACTCCGGTGGCGGCGAGCCTCACGGTAGCAAACACTGTCGGATGCGGGGTGATCGCGCTCTGAAAATCACAACCCAAACCGCGCCGGCGAAAACGGCGCCGGATCGAGCATTGGCGCCGGCCCGGCGAGCAACCCCGCCACCAGTTCCCCGGTCGCCGCCGACATGCTGATACCCAGCATCCCGTGCCCCGTCGCGAACACCAGGTTCGACCAGCGCGAACTCGGGCCGATGATCGGCACCTCGTCGACGCTCATGGGACGCCAGCCCCACCACGGCACCACCTCGCCGCGCCCCTCCGGTTCGTGCAGGAAGGTCGCCGCGCCGCGACGCAACGCATCCAGACGCACCTCGTTGAGGCCCTCCTCGTAACCGGAGAACTCCATCGTGCTGCCAAGCCGGTAGCCCGATGCCCATGTGGTCACGCATACGGCCGCTTCGCGCAGTACCAGCGAGTGTCGCGGCGCGCGTACGGGTGCCGCGTCGTAGGTCAGCGAATACCCCTTGCCGGGCTGCATTGGCAGACGCAGGCCAAGCATGCGGCCAATCGGCGGCGACCAGGCACCCAGGGCCATGACGATACGGTCGCCGGTAAATATGCCGCCCGTCGTGCGCACGTAGCTAATGCGGTTATCCGTCACGCCAAAGTGATCGACACGCGCGCCGGTTTCGATCTTGCCGCCGAGTTCCCGCACCCTTCGCGCCAACTCCGCGACGTAGCGATCGGGACGAAGGCGCGCGTCTCCCGCGTGATACAAGCCACCGACGACACCCTCGCGAAGTGCGGACTCCATGGACAGCACCTCGTCGCCGGCCATGGATTGCACGGCCATGCCAAGACGATCGAGCAGTTCGACGTGGTGACGATCCCGATCCAGTACACGCGCACTTCGGTAGACGTAAAGCTCGCCGACCTCGTCGAACTCGCAGTCGAGTCCTTCCTGCGCGATCAGCTCGCCCATCAGCGCACGGGAGCGGGCGAGAATCGCACCGCGCGCCTCCCCCGCCCGATTGAAATCGCGCCAGGTGCAATGTCTGGCGAAGGAAAACAGCCAGCGCAGCCGGTCGATATCCGGCCGCGGATTCACATACAGGGGCGCGTCGCGATGCAGCAGCGAACGCAAAGCAGTGCCGACCATGCCGGGCATGGTCAGCGGCGCGGCGTGACTTGGCGTGATCGTGCCGCAGTTGCCATGGGAACTGCCCGATCCGGGAAGACCCTGTTCCAATACGCGAACCGAGACGCCCGACCGGAGCAGATACAGGGCGCAGGCAAGGCCGATCACGCCCCCGCCCAGGATCAATACGTCGCTTCGGGATGCATCCATTTCGCCAGTTTAAACGCTCGTACGTCTGCGTGAAGACGCGGAGAGCCCTAACTCGTGTCTTCTCTGAACTATTCCACGCAACTAATTGATTTGCTAACCTTCCCTCGTCGCGCTCGATGCAGGGAACGTCCGATGTCCGAACTCGCCACCCACGACAGCCTCCGTCAGGCCTCCCGATGGCTGCGCCTGTCCGCGTCGCTGGCCCTCTGCGCCCTGCTTGCCGCCTGCGGCAGCGCCCCGCATAAAACTTCGAAACCGTCCCGTCCCATGAACCTCGGGTGGTCGACGAAGCCCGCCGATGCGATACCGCCGGATGCGGCCAACGATGTCCTGTTCCGCGCTATCGGCCTCGTGGGCACGCCTTACCGCTGGGGCGGCAATACGCCCTCGGGCGGCTTCGACTGCAGTGGGCTGGTCAACTACATCTACATGACGTCGACCGGCCTTAAGCTACCCCGGACCTCGCAGCAGATGGCGGCGCTGGATCGTCCCCGGCTGGAAGAAGACGAACTCGCCAGCGGCGATCTCGTCTTCTTCGGCAAGCGAGGCGTCACTCATGTAGGCGTCTATGTGGGCAAAGGCCGCTTCGTCCACGCGCCCAACTCCGGCGGTACCGTAAGGCTGGACAATCTGGACGGCAGCTACTGGCGCGACAACTTCGTCTACGGGAAGCGTGTTCTGAACTGAATGGCGGGCAACGAACGCGAGTGCCTTCACAAAATATATATTGTGCACAATTTAATTGCGTGCTTTCATTGCAGCCCATGAAAGCCACCCTCCGCCTCGACGACCAGCTCTGCTTCGCGCTCTATGCCGCCTCGCGCGCCATGACCGCGACGTATCGCCGCCTGCTTGAGGAGCTTGGCCTCACCTACCCGCAATACCTGGCCATGCTGGTGCTGTGGGAACGCGACAGCCTGACGGTGGGCGAACTCGGCGAACAGCTACTGCTCGATTCGGGCACGCTTACACCACTGCTTAAGCGCCTGGAATCCGCCGGACTCGTTTCCCGGGTTCGCCGCCCAGAAGACGAGCGCAGTGTGCTTATCACCCTTACCGATGCCGGTCGCGCCCTGCGCGACAAGGCCAACCCCATCCCCGATCAGTTGCTATGCCAGACCGGCATGGCACCGGAGGACGTCATCCAGTTGCGCGAGGAACTGAAAACGCTCACCGCGCGTCTTGTTACCGACACTTCAAACGAAGGAAACACGCCATGACGATTGCCAAAGTTAATGTCATCTACACCGCCGAAGCCACGGTCCACGGTGGTCGCGAAGGTCACGTCGAAAGCAACGACGGCCTGATCAAACTCGACCTGCGCCTGCCGAAGGAAATGGGCGGCAACGGTGGCGGTAGCAACCCGGAACAGCTGTTTGCCGCGGGCTATGCCGCTTGCTTCGAAGGCGCCGTCCGCTTCGTGGCCGGCCAGCGCAAGGTCGCCCTTACCGACCCGTCGGTCCACGCCAAAGTGGGCATCGGCCCGCGCGAGCCGACCGGCTTCGGCATCAAGGTCGAGCTGGACGTCAGCCTGCCCGGCGTCGATCCTGCCGTCGCACAGGAGATCGTCGACACCGCGCATAACGACATCTGCCCGTATTCGCACGCCACGCGCGGCAATGTGGACGTGACGATCAAGCTGGTCTGATCGGGTTCGACTGAAACGAAAACGGCGCCCTTGCGGCGCCGTTTTCGTTTCAACCCCAAACGCTATCGCGTCAGTGAGCCGCCTTGCCGTCCTCGCCCGGGTGGGCGTGACCGTGCTTGATTTCTTCTTCCGAGGCTTCGCGCACGCCGACCACATCGACATGGAAGTTCAGCGTCTTGCCGGCCATCGGATGGTTGAGATCGACGTCGACGACCGACATACCGACCTTCTGCACCACCACGACGCGCTGGCCGCCTTCCTTCAGCGACAGAATGGTGGAATCGCCCACCTTCAGCTTCGCGCCGTTCTGGAAGAACTTCTTCGGCACACGCTGGGTCATGCCGTCCTGGCGCGGACCGTAGCCGTCCTCGGGCGCGATTTCGATGTCGAGCGTATCGCCCGCCGACTTGCCTTCCAGACCCGCTTCCAGCCCCGGAATCAGCTGGCCGTGACCCAGAAGGATCCACAACGGCTCGCCCGCCTCTTTGGAGCTTTCGACCTGCTCGCCATTCACGCCCAGCGTGTAATGGAACGTGATGACCTTGTCCTTGCCAGCCTGCATGGGTGTTTCCCGACCATATTCAAACTGCGGATGTTAGCGGGCAGGCGCCCCGGCGTCACGCCGGATCGCTCTCCCGCTTGCCGAAACGGACACCCCGGGCCTCGGGGCCCAGCCACAGCAATAGCGTCAGCAGGATCGCCACACCCGCGATCCATAACGACATCGAGAAGGCGAAATCCCCACCACGGCGCTCCGCCATCCAGGTTTGCGCGGTCGCCGTGCCGGCTGCAAGCAGGTTACCCATCTGGTAGGCGAAACCCGGCAACGTGCCGCGAACCGAGTCGGGGGAAAGCTCGTTCAGGTGGGTAGGCACGACGCCCCAGGCACCCTGCACCATCACCTGGATAAGGAACGCGCCAAGACCCAGCAGGAGCAGCGAGCCGCCGTACATCCACAAGGGGATGACGGGGATAGCGAGCAGAGCGGCGATCATCATGGCGCGGCGGCGGCCAATGCGCTCCGACCAGGCGCCAAACGACAGTCCGCCGACCAGCGCACCGATATTGAGCAGCGCCGTGAGCATGAACGCCGTCCCCGATCCGGCCTGGATATGCAGGCTTTCCTGCACGAAGGTCGGGTACATGTCCTGCGAGCCGTGGCTGAACATATTGAACGCAGCCATCAGCAGCATCAGGTAGATGAAGCGCATCCAGTGTCCGCGCATCGATATCATCACGCTCTGACGCGCTTCGTGGCGACGCCCTTCCCATACGGGCGACTCCGGCACTTTCCGGCGAATGTAGACGACCAGCAAGGCAGGCAATGCGCCGACGATGAAGAGCCCTCGCCAGCCGATGTGATCCACGAGCAGCCAGTTCGCCAGTGCCGCGAGGAAGAACCCGCAGGGGTAGCCACTTTGCAGCAGGCCGGATACGAGGCCGCGCGATTTGGCGGGAATCGACTCCATCGCGAGCGCCGCGCCAAGGCCCCATTCGCCACCCATCGCAATGCCGAACAGGAAGCGCAATCCCAGCAGGACGCCCAGCGTGGGCGCAAAAGCGCAGGCCACCTCCAGGATGGAGAACAGCACGATGTCGAACATCAGGACAGGTCGACGTCCGTAACGATCCGCGAGCCGACCGAAGATCAGCGCACCCAGCGGCCGTGCCGCCAACGTCAGGAACAACCCGTAGGTCACCTCGCTCTTCGGCACGTCGAATTCGTGCGCGACGGCGACGATGACGAAGGTCAGCAGGAAATAATCGAAGGCATCGAGCGTCCAGCCGAGGAAGCTGGCGAGAACCGTATGTCTCTGCGCGCTGTCGAGGTCACGCAGGGCGGCGGGCAACAGCATCTGACATACTCCTCGGCGGCGGGCCGCGCCGAGGCTAGCACATGCGCGGACGGCTCCCGCAGCCGCGAGATGCGACACATCTCTCACGGCGGTATAACACCGCGACACTAAACTGATTCACGCCATTTACGACAGAACGGAGGACTCATGAAGAATTCGCTCTCGCTCGTCTCGCTCGTCTCGCTCGCCCTCGCAGCCGCGCTGTGTGCCAATGCGGCCATGGCGCAGAACGCCCCCGCCACGACCGGAAGTTCCGATAGCGGCGCGCCCTCTTTCTCCGAGCTCGACAAGGACAACAAGGGTTATATCGTCCGCAAGGACGTTCCCAAGGATGTCTCTGCCCTCAAGGAACTGCGCGCGCATTTCAATGAAGCCGACGCGGACCACGATGGCAAGGTAACGAGCGCGGAATACAACGCTTACATCAACAAGTCGTCGACACAACACAAGCCATAAAGCCCCACAGGTTGTACCGTCGTACGAGGCAGGCCGTTTCCATCGCGCGAAACGGCCTGCCGAACAACAGCGATCCAGCAAGGCGAGCGCCCCTCGGCTTTCGCCATCAATCGAGAGGTGATTCACGATGAAACGCCAGTACTCGTTTATGACCGCGCTACTCGCCACCACGCTTGCTTTCGCGGCCCAGGCACAAGCTGCGACACCGGGCACCTACGAAGTCGACTTATCGGCAGCCACCGACGGTCCCGTGCCCGCGCATCCGAAAATCGTTCCGTCTTTCGAGTCGCTCGATAAGGATCACGATGGCTATATACGCAGAGCGGATATCCCGAAGGACGAGCCTCGTCTCGCGGAGTTGCGCGCGCATTTCGACGAAGCATCGCCGGTATTGGACAAGATCACCGCGAAAGATTACTACCGGTATCTGGCCCGCCGCGAACACCGCAGAAGCGCACCCGTCGCTAGCCAACGTCCGTGAACCAGCTCGTAATGACGGCAATTATCGCCAAAGGGAAACATGCCCCACATGGTTCTCGATAGTCCCACGAGGCGGCGCATAGCCTCACGCTTCAGCAACCCGGGTGACCGGTTTTATATCCACGGCAAGCTTGCCACCGATCCGGTATATGCCGCTGTCGCCGCCGCTGTCGCCGGGCGGCGGCAACCCATGCTGGACATCGGATGCGGACTCGGGCTGCTAGGGCACTATCTGCATGCCTGCAACGTACTCGACGGTTACGTCGGACTCGATCATGATGCCCGCAAGATTGCCAACGGTATAGAAGCCGCGGAGCGCGCGGGCCTCGGAAACTCATTCGCCTTTCACAACGCCGACGCCACGACGCCCCAGCCCGTACGCGGCCATGTCGCCATGCTCGACGTACTTCACTACCTTCCGGCGGAAAGACAGGGCGATCTGCTGCGTTTCGCCATCGACCATCTCGCCGACGATGGCGTGCTGATCCTGCGCAATGTCATCCGGGACGGGTCCTGGCGCTATCGCGCAACGGTCTGGGAAGAATGGTTCATCAAGACGGTGCGCTGGATTCCGGAGGGTGCCCAGTATTTCCCCACCGAGGACGATATCAGGGGGGTTCTGGAAGAACGGTCGATCCGCGTGAACTTCACTCCCTTGTTCGGCCGCACCCCCTATAACAGCTACCTGATGGTCGCCCACCGTTAGCCATCAATAACTTACGGGGTGCCGTTCAGGCAGGGAATGACTTGTGCACTGCGACAAGGTATACTCGCCCCCGTCTTGCCGTCGCTCCGACTCCCTTGCGAACCTCCGGCGCGGATTCTTCCCCGCCCGTTCCCCCACCCTCGGCAGCGCGCAAGACACCGACCAGCCACCCCTCCGGTGCGCGGTCGCCAATTCATAACTCGCAGCGCGGTTTCAGGGAACGCTCCGGGTACAAGCAGGAGCTTCTCCATGTCTTTCGAATCGCTGGGCCTTGCGCCCGCGTTGCTGCGTGCCTTGTCCGAAGCCGGATACGAAACGCCCACTCCCATCCAGGCCGCCGCCATTCCCGTGGTGCTGGCCGGTCAGGACATCATGGCCGCTGCCCAGACGGGTACCGGCAAAACCGCCGCTTTCGCACTGCCGTTGTTGCAGAAGCTCGCAGGCGACGACCGCGGCGAAGGCCGTCGTCCGATCCGTGCGCTCGTTCTCACCCCGACGCGCGAACTCGCCGCCCAGGTGCAGGAAAACCTGCGCGACTACGGCAAGTACGTACGCCTTTCCAGCACCGTAATCTTCGGTGGCGTCGGCATGGGTAACCAGCTGAACGCCCTGCGTCGCGGCGTCGACGTCGTCGTCGCCACGCCGGGTCGCCTCATCGACCATATGCAGCAGCGTTCGATCGACCTGTCGAAGGTCGAGGTGCTGATCCTGGACGAAGCCGACCGCATGCTCGACATGGGCTTCCTGCCCGCGTTGAAGCGCATCCTCGCCGCCGTGCCGCGCCAGCGCCAGACGCTGCTGTTCTCGGCCACGTTCGCGCCGGAGATCAAGGCGCTGGCTCAGCAGTTCATGCGTGAGCCGAAGGAAATCTCGGTCTCGCCGGCCAACACGGTCGCCAACACCGTCACGCATCATGTGCATCCGGTCGACGCCGCCGCCAAGCGCGACCTGCTGCTGCACCTGCTCTCGGCCGACAGCCGTCGCCAGACGCTGGTCTTCAGCCGTACGAAGCACGGCGCCGACAAGCTCGTCCGCTTCCTCGAAGGCGCCGGTCTGCGCTCCGCCGCCATCCACGGCAACAAGAGCCAGAACGCACGCACAAAAGCGCTGTCCGACTTCAAGACCGGTCGCGTGACCGTCCTCGTCGCGACGGATATCGCCGCGCGCGGTATCGACATCGACCAGTTGCCGATCGTCATCAACTTCGACCTGCCCATGGTCGCGGAAGACTATGTGCACCGTATCGGCCGCACCGGTCGTGCCGGTTCCGAAGGCCAGGCCATCTCGCTGGTCAGCCACGACGAGTCCGGCCTGCTGCGCGACATCCGTCGCCTGCTGAATACCGACATCGCCATCACCAACGTTGCCGGTTTCGAGCCGAGCCATCCGTTGCGTCTCGACGCCGGTGCGCCCCGCCCGAAACAGCAGCAGCAGCGTCAGGCACGTCCGGCTGGTCAGGCTCGTGCGAACAGCGGCGCTCCGCGTCCTGCATCGCACCGTCCGCACGGCCATTCCGGCGCCAGCACCGGCGAAGGCAACGGCAACCACAAGCGTCGCCGTCAGCGTCGTCCGGGTGGTTCGGCCAGCGGCAAGGCCTGATCCAGTGCGCCTGCCCACGCAGGCGCCCACCGGAACGGAAACCGCATGGCGATCATGTCGCCATGCGGTTTTTCATATCTAACCTTCCGCCCTGACTTTCGCGGTGAGGACGTGGTCTTCCCACAGTCCGTCGATTTTCAGGTAACGCTTCGCATAGCCTTCGCGCTCGAAGCCAAGCCGTTCCAGCAGTCGCCCGCTACGTTCGTTTCGAGGCATGTAATTGGCCATGACACGATGGAAATCCAGCGGACCGAACGCATAGCGGATGGCAGCATCCAGAGCTTCGAACATCAGCCCTTTTCCTTCGTGACGCGCCGCCACGCCGTAGCCAAGATGGCAGGCCTGGAACACGCCACGCACGACATTGGCCATCGTAAAACCCGCGATCATCTCGTCGCTGTCGGGTGTCAGAACGACGAACGGATAAGCGCGATCGGCACGGGCAGCTTCAAGACCGGCTTCGATCGTCTGCCGGCATCCTTCCAGCGTGTAATGCGCTGTCGTGCGCAGCGGCTCCCACGGCTCGAGGTGCTGGCAGTTCTCCGTGCGATAACGAAGCAGCAACGGTGCCTCGTCCGGTTCGAGCAGGCGAATGATCGTGCGCGCGGTGCGCATCCGTACCGGCTCGGTCATATCAGGCAAACGCCGCGGCATGATGACGCAGGTGGTCTTCGACAAAGGTCTGGATGAAGTAATACGAGTGGTCGTAGCCACGATGCATACGCAGGTCGAGCGCCTGCCCAGTGCGCAGGCATGCGGCCTCGAACAGTTCGGGTTTCAGCTGGTTGTCGACGAAGGCATCGGCTCCGCCCTGATCGATCAGGATCGTGCCGGGAAAAGTGCCCCGGGCGAGCAGTTCCGTCGCGTCGTAGCCGGCCCAGTGCGCGCGATCCTTTCCAAGATAGCGGCCGAAGGCTTTCTCTCCCCAGGGCACCTGCGCGGGTGCGACGATGGGCGAGAACGCGGATACGGAACGGTATCGATCCGGATTTTTCAACGCGATGCCCAGTGCGCCATGGCCGCCCATCGAATGGCCGAGGATGCCCAGACGCAGCGGGTCGACCGGGAAGTTCCCGGCGATAAGCGCGGGCAACTCGTTCGCAACGTAGCTGTACATGCGGAAACGGCCGGCCCAGGGCGCTTCGGTCGCATCCACGTAAAAACCGGCGCCCTCACCGACTTCCCAGTCGCCTGTCGCGCCTTCGTAGCCCGTGTCGCGCGGGCTCGTATCGGGCATCACCAACGCGATACCAAGCTCGGCGGCCACGCGCTGGGCGCCCGCCTTGATGGTGAAGGTTTCGTGGGTACAGGTCAGGCCAGCGAGGCAATACACCACGGGAACCCGGCCCTGCGCGGCGGCCGGAGGCACGAAAACGGCAAAGCGCATCGTGCCGCCGCATTCGCGCGACTCATGGCTGTAGAAGCCTTGCGTACCGCCGAAGCAGCGCTGTTCCGACGTCGTTTGGATCATAGGCATCCCGACTTCCCTTCTTATCCGAACCCAACATCTGAGTTTAACCCTGAACACACCACATTCCGTCACAAAAACAAAGCGTTCGACAGCTATCGCTGGTAGAATATTCTCACCGCCTGGCGTACAAGACGCCGGTGTGCCCCGCTTCGAGGTCGCCATGTCATCCCCTGATTCAGATAACGCTCCGGCACAGCCCGGTTTCAGCGCGCTCGCGCTCGACGAAAAAGTCATGCGCGCGTTGATCGCCGTCGGCTATGAAGTACCTTCGCCGATCCAGGCCGCCACCATCCCGCCGCTGCTCGAGGGCCGCGACGTTATCGGTCAGGCGCAGACCGGTACCGGCAAAACCGCCGCTTTCGCCCTGCCGGTGCTGTCGCGCATCGACGTACGCCCGGGCAAGCCGCAGGCGCTGGTGCTCGCGCCGACGCGCGAACTGGCCATCCAGGTGGCCGAAGCATTCCAGAAGTACGCGGCCTTCATGCCCGGCTTCCAGGTCCTGCCGATCTACGGCGGCCAGAGCTACGGTCCGCAGTTGCAGGGGCTGAAGCGTGGCGCGCAGGTCATCGTCGGCACGCCCGGTCGCGTCATCGACCATCTCGACAAGGGCACGCTCGATCTTTCGGCGCTGCGTTTCGTCGTGCTCGACGAAGCCGACGAAATGCTTCGCATGGGCTTCATCGACGACGTCGAGAAGCTGCTGCAGGCGACGCCTGCAGGCCGCCAGGTAGCCCTGTTCTCCGCAACCATGCCGGCGCCTATCCGCCGCATCGCGCAGACCTACCTGAAAGACCCGATCGAAGTCACGATCAAGAACAAGACCACCACCGCGGCAAACATCCGCCAGCGCTACTGGCTGGTCAGCGGCATCCACAAGCTGGATGCGCTTACCCGCATCCTCGAAGCCGAAAGCTTCGACGCGATGATCGTGTTCGCCCGCACCAAGCAGGCCACCGAAGAACTCGCCGGCAAGTTGCAGGCACGCGGTTTCGCCGCGGCGGCCATCAACGGCGACATCGCCCAGGCCCAGCGCGAACGCGTCATCCAGCAGCTGAAGGACGGCAAGCTCGACATCCTCATCGCCACGGACGTGGCGGCGCGCGGTCTCGACGTCGAACGCATCAGCCACGTGCTGAACTACGACATTCCGCACGACACCGAGTCGTACGTGCACCGCATCGGCCGTACCGGCCGCGCGGGTCGCAGTGGCGAGGCCATCCTGTTCGTCACGCCGCGCGAGCGTAACCTGCTGCGCGCCATCGAACGCGCGACGCGCCAGCCCATCGAACAGATGCAGCTGCCGACCGTCGAAGCCGTCAACGATCACCGCATGAACAAGTTCACGCAGAAGATCACCGACACGCTGGCAAAGGGCGACCTGAACATCTTCCAGCAGCTGGTCGAGAAGTACGAGCAGGAACACAACATTCCCGCGATCGAGATCGCCGCCGCGCTTGCACGTATCGCACAGGGCGATTCGCCGCTGCTGCTCGATCCGACGCCGGCGCGCCGCGAGTACACCGAACGGCCGACCCGGGACAACGATACGCGCGACACGCGTGGCGAGCGCCCGCAACGTCCGCAGCGCGACAACGACGACCGTCGGCCGCCGCGTGAAGGCATGCGCCAGCCGCGCGCGCACGTCACCGAGCACGGTAAAAAAACCTACCGCGTGGAAGTCGGTCACGAGCACGGTGTGAAGCCGGGCAACATCATCGGCGCCATCGCCAACGAAGGCGGCATCGAAGCCCAGTTCATCGGCCGCCTGAGCATCCGCGACGAGCACAGCCTGATCGATCTTCCCGATGGCATGCCGACCGACGTGTTCACGCACCTGAAAAAGGTGTGGGTATCGGGCCAGCAACTGCGCATCAGCGAATGGGACGGCACCGAATCGCCCTCCTCCTCGTCCGCGCCGTCGTCGGCTCCGCGTCCGCCGCGTGGCAACTTCCGTCCCGGCGGCGCTCCGCGCCCGCCCGGCGGCTCGCGCCCCAGTGGCGGCAAACCCCCGCGCCGCAAGAAAGACTTCTAAGCAGAAACTGAAGTCCCGGAAGCGAAAACCGAAACCCGTGCGGCGCGCAAGCCTCGTACGGGTTTTTTCTTGTTGGCTCTTCGCGCATTAGCGGGGATGGCTTGAGGTGTCTCGTCGATCTTCGGTCGAGGACAGCCGTCTTACACTTGTGCTGTCGGGGAAGCCGCGACCGGGTTGGCCCTTGGGGCCTTCGGCGCCGTCCCTGCGGGAGCGGGCCGTAGTGCCGCTTTCGCTCCAACCACTCATCGCGGCCCTCGGCTAAGGCGGCCCCAAGGACCAACCCGGCCACGGCACCAGCGACTGCGGTTTGCTGAGGACAGAGCACGAGCCGAGCACGTGACAGACCGAACCGGACGCCGCCATCACGGGTCCTGCGTCACGCGCTGCTTTCCCCCAAATAACCGCAACATCCGGGAGAGCCGTCGGCCACCGCCCTCGACGCGACTTGCGGAACCGAGCGCGGCGGGCGGAAAAGGCCCGAAGGGGGCGGACCCGGACGGTCCGCCGTTTTCGCTGAGGCAGGAGCCGAATCGAAAACCCCTGCCCGCCGCGCGGGCGCGACGGGGCGCAGCCATAGAACACCAGCCGCGCAGCGGCTATCCCTTCCCGAGCGACGGTGAAGCCGGAGCGTCGAGGGCGGTGGCCGACGGCTCTTCGCGAAGCCTCCCAGCGCGATGGCAATAGCGATGGCAAAGCCGAGCCCTCCCCGACCATGCGTGAAGACCTTTTTTTGTGCGCTTTTACAACAAGCCAAAGCTTGCGGGTGTGAGCGGCTCCATACCGTGCGCGATGCGCGCGCGATCGCATTGTGGACTGGCCTCGCCGTTTTCCCATGCCGGCTGCAGGTCGTGGCATGGCGATGGGCGTTGCGCGTAAATCCCGCAGTGCGCGGCACGACCGACCTCGCCCACCAGCGACAGGCAACGCGGCTTCGCCTGATCCGTGCCGTGCATAGCGACTCTATGTTTGTCGAGCTTCACGGTGAACTCGGGCGGCACGACGCCGCCCGCCTCGGTATCGGATTCCATCCAGTGGAAGGCGACACGAAAATGCGCGCAGCAGGCGCCGCAGGACAGGCAGGGATGGGTCATGCGCGGATATTACGGCGTTTGTAGCAACACAGGAGCGCGCTTGAACGCGCTCCTGCGACGCGTCAGAGGTTACCTGCGAAAGTGTTGCACTTACCCATGTCGCCGCTTTCCAGGCCCGCCTTGAACCATTTGACACGCTGCGCCGACGTGCCGTGAGTGAACGAATCGGGCACCACGCGCCCGCGCGATTGTTCCTGCAACGAATCGTCGCCGATGGCCGTGGCGGCGTTGATCGCCGACTCCACATCGCCCGGCTGCATCCACTGCTTGCGTTGCTGCGATTTATTGGCCCATACGCCGGCGAAGCAGTCGGCTTGCAGTTCCTGACGCACGGACAGGCCCGTCGCACCTTCCAGCGACGCACCGCGCTTGCGCGCCTCGCCCACCTTGTCGAAGACGCCGATCAGGTTCTGTACGTGATGACCTACTTCGTGCGCGATGACATAGGCGCGCGCGAAATCGCCCGATTCGTGGAACTGCGACTGCATCTGCTGGAAGAAGCCGAGGTCGAGATAGACCTTGTGGTCGCCGGGGCAATAGAACGGCCCGACGGCTGACGAAGCGGAGCCGCATGCCGTGCGCACACCGTTGCGGAATAGCACCAGTTGCGGTTTCTCGTATGTCTGGCCACGCGCGGAGAAGATTTCCGTCCAGGTGTCTTCGGTTTCGCCGAGGATCGCACGCACGAAATCCACTTGCGGGTCCTGGGAATTAATCGGCTGGCTTTGCCGCTGTTGCTGCTGCACCTGCGCCGGTGGCGCACCCGGTTCGCCCTGCCCCAGCAATGCCGTGGGGTCCTTGAAGAACACCAGTCCGAGGATGGCCAGGATCACCATGCCACCCAGACCCAGTCCACGCCCACCGAAGCCGCCGCCTCCACCGCCGGAATCGGAACCGGTTCCGCCATCGACCACGTTGTCGCTTCTACGACCTTTCTGCCAAAGCATGGGCCTCTCCTTTGGTGATCCGGGGCACGGTTCTGGGCCGGGCCGGCTGATGGTACGGGACCTTTCCCGTTAAAGTACGCGGCTGTCCCCTTCCCCGTACAGGATGTTCCATGACCAGTCAGTTACCCGCGCTCGTTACCGTGCTGACGCTGCTCCTGCTTTTCGCCACCCTGACGATGGTAGGCCGCGCCCGCTCGCGTTACGGTATCAAGGCTCCCGCTATCAGCGGCGATCCCGCCTTCGAACGCGTCTGGCGCGTGCAGATGAACACGCTGGAAAGCGCCGTCATGTTCATTCCTGCGCTCTGGCTCGCTGCACAATACGCCGATCCGCTCTGGGCCGGCATCGCTGGCCTGATCTGGCTTGCGGCTCGCGCCTGGTACGCCCTGGCCTATTCGCGCGATGCCGCGCGTCGCGGCCCGGCCTTCCTGCTTTCGCTGGCGGCCTGGGCGGCGTTGATGCTGATGGCGGCCGGCGGTATCGGCCTGGCCATCATGGAAAACAACGCGCCCTGAGCGGCGCGTCAGTCCTCGTCGTTTGCCGTCGCGAGCACGCGCACACGCTGGATGCGCGCTCCGTCCATGGCGGTGACCTCGAACTCCAGGCCATTGCTTTCGAAGCGATCGCCCGGAACCGGAAGCCGCCCGAGTCGCTGTAGGACGAAACCCGCCAGGGTCGAGAAATTGCCGTCGCCCGGCAGGCGATGGCCCAGCAGGTGTTCGACACGGCGCACGTCGAGGCTGGCGTCCAGCAGCCAGGTGCCGTCCCCCTCGCTGACGGCCGAGGGGTCGCCCTCGCGGTCGTCGTCCGGGAACTCGCCGGCGATGACTTCCAGTACGTCGGCCGGCGTGACCAGACCCAGGATGCTGCCGTACTCGTCGACCACCAGCGCCATCTGCAACGAGGCCCGGCGGAACTCGTCGATCAGACGAAGCACGCTCAACGATTCGAGTACGGTGATCGGCTTGCGGACGATCGCCTTGACGTCGATGCGGCCGTGATCGTTGAGGCTGGCGAGAAGATCGCGCGAGGACGCCACGCCGATCAACTGATCGAGATCTCCACGGGCCAGCGGCATCCAGTGGTGGGTCGATTCGCGCGATTCGCGCAACAGCGTTTCGGGCGAGTCGTCCGGGTCGATCCAGAAGATTTCCGTACGCGGCGTCATGATCGAACGCACCGGACGCTGCGACAGATCGAGAACGCCCTGGACCATTTCCAGTTCGTCCTTGCCGAAGACGGCCATCTCCGCCGTTTCCGTCGTCGCCGTGTGCTTGCCGTTTTCCGGTTCGTCCTCGGCGGCGCCGCCAAGCAGGCGCAATACGGCTTTCGCGGTCCGGTCTCGCATGATGCGGCCGCCGACCAGCAGCGAACGCCGGCGATTGCGGCGCATGGTCTGGTTGAAGACCTCGATCATGATCGAGAAGCCGATCGCGGCGTACAGATACCCCTTCGGAATATGGAAGCCGAAGCCTTCCGCGATCAGGCTGAAACCGATCATCAGCAGGAAGCTCAGGCACAGGATGACGATCGTCGGCCGCGCATTCACAAAGGTCGTCAGTGGCTTGCTGGCGCTAATCATCAGCGCCATCGCGACGACGACGCCCACCATCATGATGCTGAGATGATCGACCATGCCCACGGCGGTGATGACCGAGTCCAGCGAGAACACGGCATCCAGGATGACGATCTGCGCGACCACCAGCCAGAAGCTCGCGCGACGCGCGCCCTTGCCATCGTGGTCGTCGGGGGCTTCCAGCCGCTCGTGCAGTTCGAGCGTGGCCTTGAACAGAAGGAATGCGCCGCCGATGACGAGGATCAGGTCGCGCCACGACAACCCGAAACCGTTCCAGTTGAACAGCGGCGCGGTCAGCGTGACGAGCCAGGTCATCGCCGCCAGCAGGCATAGCCGCATGACGAGTGCCAGTCCCAGGCCCAGCAACCGCGCGTGATCGCGCTGACGGGCCGGCAGCTTGTCGGCGAGGATCGCGACAAACACGAGGTTGTCGATACCGAGCACGATCTCCAGCACGATCAACGTAAGGAGACCCGCCCAGGCGGAAGGATCGGCAAGCCAGTCGAAAGCGAACATGGGTCGACGCCTTAAGCGCCAGGGTTCCTCCAGATAAGACGCGACACTATACAGGTGTCGCGTGGACGGGCTGTGCCGGAAGACACCATTGCGGGGGGGTCCGGCGGTCGGCTAGGGTGGTCCATGACTCACGATTCCACGCCCCTGATACTTCCAGCAACCGCCTCGACGCCTCCGGCACTCCCACCCCTGCGTCCCGCGACCGGCCTGCTCGGGGCCGCAGCGGTCATCGTCTTCTATTTCCTGATGCAACTGGTGTTCGGCCAGATATTCGCGACGGTCGCCCGGATGCTCCTTGGCCTGAACCTGGACGACGCCCAGGCGGTCGAGCACGCGGTCCGGGCGCCGGACATCCTTCTCGGCATGGTCGTCTGCACGTTGCTGGCCGCCAGCGCGGTCACCCTGGGACTGATCGTGTGGCGGTGGCGTCCATGGCTGACCTCGGGAGCATCCGCGGGCCTCGGTTTCAACCGGCCCGAGTTGCGTTTTCTCGCGATGGGCATGCTCGCAGGCGTTGTGCTGCCCTTCGTCGGCGGCGCACTTACCCAGTTCCTGGCAGGCAAGCACGAGGTCACGCAGGCGGTCAGCGAACTGGCCGACGGCGCCTCCGTCGGCATGCGCGTCCTGCTGCTGCCGATCGTGGTCGTGATCGGGCCGCTGGTCGAAGAAACGCTGTTCCGGGGCGCCCTGCTTTCCTCGCTGCGCGGGCGGTTTGGCGTGGCGACGTCCATCGCCGCCAGTGCGCTGGTCTTCGGCGCCGTCCACCTGCCCGACCTGGGCTGGGCATGGTATGCCGTACCCAACCTCACGATGATCGGCGTGGCGTGTGCATGGCTGCGTGTGCGCACCGGTTCGATCTGGCCGTCCGTCGCCGCGCACGCCATGAACAACGCGCTCGCGTCGGTCGCCTGGTTCGTGGCGGCTAACTGACCGGCAGGCGAGCCCGCTCCAGCGCTGCGACATGACGCTCCAGACGGGGCCCGAGATAGCACTGCGAACCGCAGGGCAACAGACCGGCCGCGGAGAATTCCCGCAGGTACCAATCGGGGGGGCGGGAAATAAACCCCTCGCGATCGCCGCCCACGTCGTCGTCGCGGGTATAGGCCTCCAGGAAGGCCAATCCTTCCAGCATGTCGCCGACACCGGTCAGCCCGGCGCGAATCTCCGCCGGTTTCAGGTAATGCAGCACGTCGGTGCAGACGATCAGGTCGAAGCGGGTGTCGAAGCGTAATTCCGCCAGTTGGCCGAAACTCGCCAGGCCGATATGGCGCGAACGCCCGTAACGCGACACCACGTACTCGCTGGCATCCAGGCCGCGGTAGTCGATACCCGGACGCAGCGCCCGGAGTACGCTGCGCCATGGCGCCTCGCCGCAACCGATGTCGAGGACGTTGCGCACGGGTCGTCCAAGATAGAACTCGGCCTGGCCCAATACCATGGAGACCTTGCGCCTGAGTTCGGCCGGAGAACGGACGGAGTGATCCGGATGCCGGTACCACTTGTCGAAATAAGCCTGGTCATATGTCTTTGCCATGACGCGATGTTAACGGCAAACGCCATACACCTCGGGCATACATGGCAAATCGCAGCATCGGATTATCCTTTCGAGACCTAAGGAGCCCCCATGCCCACCATCCACCTGCGCGTCACCGGAACCCGCGACGCATTCGACACCGTCCTGAGCGCCATCGAGGGAGTCGATCAGGTCGATCGGGTCGAGGAGATCGACGACCTGATGAACGAAATGAGGGACGATTCCAGCTCCAGCGAGATGTCCGACGACACCGCCGGATCGACGACTTACGTCGCTGAAATACAGGCGCCGAAAAACAGGCTCGAGCAGGTACGCATGACCGCGGAAGCCACCGCGATGAACATGGAAGCCGCTCTCGAATTCCTCGGACCCGACGACGACGAAATGTTCGGCCGGGAAGACGAGGACGCATGAACCGCAAGAATCTGCGCATGGCTGCAGGATAAACGCGGTGACCGGCCTTAACGTATAACGTAAACGTTCGCATCGCGGAATCGTTTAGGGTTTGAGCCGCGTCCGCATGGGACGCCCTACACGGAGTCCGCATGCGTAACGCCGTTGTCGTCTCTGCACTGCTCCTGCTGGCGACCACCCCGGTCATGGCACGCGACGAGGCCCTGACCCGGGAGGACGTCGCGTGGCTCAACCGGGTCACCTTCGGAGCCGACACGGCCACGGTGGCGCGCTATCGCGACGTCGGCAGACGACGCTTCCTGGACGAACAGCTGGACCCTCGCGGCGATGGCCTGCCGAAAGAAGTACGCGCGCAGATCGACGGCTTCGATGCGGTTCGCCAGCCCGTTACCGCCTTGATGGACAGCGTGCGTGGCCAGTACAAGCAGATCAAGGATCTGCCCGAAGGCGATGCGCAGGAGCAAGCGAAGAAAGCCCTGCAAAAGCAGGGCAACGATTATGCCCAGCAGGCCCAGTCCGCCGAAATGCTGCAAGTCGTTTACGACGAACACCAGCTACGCGAACAGCTGGTGTGGTTCTGGCTGAATCATTTCAGCGTCTTCCAGCAAAAGGGCCGCGTGCGCTGGCTGGTCGCCGACTACGCACAGAACACCATACGGCCGCATGCCCTCGGCAAGTTCCGCGACCTGGTCATGGCGACGCTGAAAAGTCCCGCCATGCTCGAATACCTCGACAATGCACAGAATGCCCACGACAAGATCAACGAGAATTACGCGCGCGAACTGATGGAGCTGCATACGCTGGGTGTCGGCAGCGGCTACACGCAGGAAGACGTGCAGCAGCTCGCGCGTATTCTTACGGGCGTAGGAGTCAACTTCGACAGCACGCCGCGTAAATTCCGCCCCGAATGGCAACCGCTGTACGTGCACGAAGGCGTATTCGAATTCAATCCGGCCCGGCACGACTTCGGCGATAAGACCTTTCTTGGCCAGACCATTCATGGCGGCGGCTTCGACGAAGTGCAGAAAGCCGTCGACCTCATCGTGAAGCAACCGGCGTGCGCGACGTTCGTATCGACGAAACTCGCGAAGTATTTCGTGTCGGATACCCCGCCGCCCGCGCTGATCGAGCGTATGGCGAAAACATTCCGTCATACCGACGGCGACATCGCCGAAGTGGTCCGGACCATGCTGACCTCGAAGGAATTCACCGCGTCGCTCGGAAAGCGTTACAAAGACCCCACGCAATTCCTCGCATCGACCATGCGCCTGGCTTACGACGGCATCGCGGTGCCCAATCCGAAGCCACTGGTGAACTGGATCAACGCGCTTGGACAAGCCCCGTTCGGTCGCATCACGCCCGACGGCTGGCCTTCCGCGGATTCGGAGTGGTCCAGCTCGGGCCAGCTTGCGCGTCGCTTCGAAATCGCGCGATCCATCGGCAGCGGCACGAACCGGCTGTTCGACCTCGACGACGAAGGCAAGCGCCACACGGGCGGCTTTCCGCAGCTGACGACGCGTACGTATTACGACACGATCGATCCGTTTCTTTCCCAGAAGACGAAGGACGCGTTGGCGCAAGCCACGTCGCAACAGGAATGGAATACGTTCCTGCTGTCCTCGCCCGACTTCAACTATCACTGACCCCGGGGCGCATCATGATGAATCGTCGCCAGTTCCTCCTCGCCGCCGCAGCCACGGTGCCCGCACTGACGTTCGCCGGCCAGGTGTTCGCCGCCCCCGCTTCCACGCCGCGCTTCCTGCTGGTTTTCCTGCGCGGCGGCTACGACGCCAATAACCTGCTCGTGCCCTACTCCAGCGATTTCTATTACGAATCGCGACCGACCATCGCGCTGGCGAAACCCGACGCGGGCAATCCCAACAGCGCGCGCATGCTCGATGCCCACTGGGGCATGGCACCCGTCGTCGCGACGTCCATGGGGCCGTTATGGGACAAGCGCCAGCTGGCCTTCGTGCCTTTCGCCGGCACCGACGATATGTCGCGCAGCCACTTCGAAACGCAGGACAGCATCGAGTCCGGTCAGTCCGCCGCGGCACGCAGCGACTACAGCTCGGGCTTCATGGCGCGTCTTTCCACCGTATTGCGCGGCGCGCCTCCCATCGCATTCACCGACGCGCTTCCGCTCAGTTTCCGTGGCGCGGGCGACGTGCCGAATATTTCGCTGAAGGGTGTCGGCAAAGCCGTATTCGACGACCGGCAATCGGCCATCCTCAGCGGCATGTACGCAGGCACGTCGCTGCATGCGGCCGCCAGCGACGGACTGGAACTTCGCCAGCAGGTAGCCAAGGACCTCGAGACCGAAATGGCGGCCGCCAGCCGCGGCGCCGTCAGCGCGAAAAACTTCGCCCTGCAGACACAGCGCATCGCCACGCTGATGCGCGATCGTTTCCGCCTCGGCTTTGTCGATGTCGGCGGCTGGGACACCCACGTCAACCAGGGCGGCGCAACCGGCCAGCTGGCAAACAATCTCGACAACCTCAGCCAGGGCCTGGCGGCATACGCCGATGCGCTCGGCGACGAATGGAACAACACCGTCGTGGTCGTGGTATCGGAATTCGGCCGCACGTTCCGCGAAAACGGGAACAAAGGCACCGACCACGGTCACGGCACGACGTACTGGGTGCTTGGCGGCAAGGTCAACGGCGGTCGCATCGCCGGCCAGCAGGTGGCCATCAATGCCGGCAACCTCCTGCAGAATCGCGACTATCCCGTGCTCAACAATTACCGCGACGTGATCGGCGGCATGCTGAAGCGTGGATGGGGACTATCCAACGGCGATCTGCAGAAGGTATTTCCGGGCTCCTCGCCACGCGACCTCGGCCTCGTCTAGGTCTTCTTCACCAGGAAGTGCTTCGCTATCTGGCCGTGGACGTAGCCTATGCCGCGGACCAGATGCAGCGTGGCGAACAGAAGGATGACCCCGAGGATGCCGAGCAGGAGGCATTCCCACCAGTTCGCGTTTACCTGTACTTCGTTTGCGAACCAGCCCGCACTGAAGATGGCGAATGCGAAGGGCGAAAGCACGAACGCCAACGACACCGCCAGCAACGTCACCGTCACGGTGAAATACACGATACCCAACGGCAACATCGCCAGCATGTAAAACAGCGTGCCCCAGGTTCGCGCATCCGTGAACATCGCACCGATGCGCGCGATCATGCCGCCTTCGCGCTCCGGATACAGCGGTCGGCGCGGCATGCGCACACCGAGCATCGACTCGACGATTCGCCCTTCGAACAACGACAAGGCGCGTACCGTACCGATGAACAGAATGGCGAACGGAATGCCGATAATCAGAATCGAAAGTCCCAGCGACAGGCTGATGCCCACCACTACCCAGGTGAAGTAGAGGGTGCCCGTCGCCTGCGCCAGCAGCATGTAGAAAAGGCTGCCGTACGTACGCGAGTCGAGCGCCACGCCGAAGAAACCACCGAGGGCCGATTTTTTGGGCGGCGGCGGCGGCGGACGTAGCGCGCGCTGCACCGTAATCTCCCGGCCACGGTAGATCTCGGCGACCTCTTCCGGATTGCCATAGCTGTTAACCACATGCGCCAGCATGTCCGCTTCGCTGCGGTCCGGTTGCTCTGCCAGTTCGGCCCGCAGATGCTCTTCGGCGTCGTACAACGCGTCCTGGATCAGCGCCCGGTCCTGGCCACGCAATGCCTCGCGCAGCTGTTCGAGGTATTCGGCAATGGTGCGCGGCGTGTTCATGAGATACCTCCTTGCAAAACGGTGTCGACGGAAGCGCGCGTGGCGTGCCAGGCCGAAGTCCACTCGGCGAGAACGGCGCGGCCCAGAGAGGTGATCCGGTAATAGCGACGGGGCGGTCCACTGATGGACGGCTCCATCTCGCTGGCGAGCAATCCGTTGCCTTCGAGATTGCGCAGCACGGGATAGAGCGCACTCTGCTTTCCGGCCAGCACGCTTTCGCCAGCCCCTTCCAGCCGCTTGGCGATCTGATAGCCGTACATCGGCTCGGAGGCCTGCCCCAGCACCGCCAACAGCACCAGGGACACGGTGCCGGCCGAAAGCTCCTTCTGGAATTTCTTCAGGTAGGCAGCGATGTCGTCCATATCCCCTCCCCGGTCCGCTAGGTTGGAGATCAATCTAGTACGAAGTTCACACTACCGCGTGTGCTTGAAGTCACGGGCTGTCCGGATGGCCGCGTTGGGCAAGCCGCCATCGCCTCCTTCGGCAAAGGAGCGCAGGAAGGGCCGAAAGCGGGCAGAGACGCGAAAGTAAATCTAAACGATCACTGTTGGAGTGCCAACGCGAGGAGTGGCGTCAGATAGGTGCTCAAAGAGCTTCGTCAGATCATCCCGACCTTCCGCCCTCAGCCGGTCTGCGGTAGAGGCTTCGTACTTCAACGAGCCCAAGCCTCCCGAAAACTCTTTCCAACTGTTTCAGCTTTTCCAGCGGGCTCAATCGGTCAACGCCATGCCTTACCGACGTCGTGCTTCAACACCGTCGCGTAACTGTGGCAAGCCGTCGCCTCCCATCTGTCCGGACAACCCCGACATCGTCCGCGGACAGTCTCCCGCGCTGCGAGGCTTCCAGCGAAATGGCACAAGAATGCGGCCTGGCGAAGATTCCGACCGTTGGCACGGCCCTTGCCATATACCTCTCGAAGACCTCATCCACTCACTCGCGGAGAACCACCATGAAATTCGAGACCCTGATGCTGCAGAGCTTTTTCGCCGCCGGCCTGCTGGTCTGCTTCCTGACCCTGGGTGCCATGCTCACGTCGCACGCGACCGTGGCGACGACACTCGCCGCCAGTCACGCCCCTGTTGCGGTAACGGCGCCCTCGGCTGGCTGAGTCGTATCCCGGAATCGTCGATGGAGAGCTCACCCATGCGGATCGATGCAGGCGTTGGCGGAGAGCTGTTTCTTGTCCTGACATGTGCGCCCGCGCTCTGACGCTACCCATTCCGCCCCGGGGCGTGATCGGTGTCGAAAAGCGATATTTTTCGCACCCCTGCCCCATGTTGGTCGACGACAAGCTTTCCTGCTACGTCGACGCTATGACGGGTCGGGTGTGTGTTCGTCTGTAGTACATATGGGCGACAACAACATTAATGGCCGCTCGCCGGAAAGCGTTCCCGCTCTCGCGCGTCGATCTATTGCGATGCCAACTCGAGAACTTCGGACGAGCTCATTCCACCCGAATTCCATCTCTCTCTGCGGCATCGCCCAGGCAGATCCGCCGCCGTTATCTGGGTAGAATCGCGCGACAGCATCTTCTACGTCAAAAGAGGCGAGAGCATGAGTTACGACCTGTACTTCAAGCCGCGCAAGGGAATCATCGAAAATGCGCGCTTTCTTGCTCATTTCCAGGAGCGAGCCAACTACACCGTCGATGCGACGCAGGCCTGGTATCGCAACGAGGACACCGGCACCTATTTCGTCTTCGAAGTACCCCAGCACGCCGACGACAATCCTGACCCGCCGTTCGCACTGAACATCAACTATTTCCGCCCCAGTTTTTTCGCTCTCGAAGCCGAGCCCGAGGTGGCGAGACTCGTACGCGAATTCGACTTCACAGTTTCCGACCCTCAGATGGGCGGCATGGGGGATGGAGAGTACAACCCTCAACTCTTTATCGAAGGCTGGAATCGCGGAAACCGTTTCGCCGTGGAATGCATGCTTCCGAAACTACCGCCTGAAGAAAAAATCACGAGCATGCCAGGCGATACCGTTCTTTCCGTGTGGCGATGGAACATCGAACGCGCACGCATACAAGAGAAACTTGGCGACGGCACATTCGTGCCCAAGATCATGTTCGCGATGATCGATGATGTACTGAAAACCATGGCCGTCTGGCCAGACGGCATGCGCATAGCCGTACCCGACGTGGAGTATTTCTATGTGCCCCGCCAGACACTCGCTCCACGACGGCTGTTCAGAGCGGTTGAAGACCAGACGCTGGTCGCGCGGAACATTGCGGAGCCCATATTGGCGAAGTATCGATCCATTGACGGAGAAGGCGTGCCTGTTCTCAATTACGTCAAGGTACCGGATGACATTAGAAAATTCGTTCGCGATCTTCCCGAGAACAAAAGAAAAATGGTCGTCATCAATCCGGACGCGGTATTTGAGAACGAATTACTTGACCACGCGATGCGTAGTACTTGATTGCCTGAACCAACGCGATGTCCTCGCCTGCGAGGACACGGGTCCTTTCGCTGACGCTCATTTGTACTTGTCCGGAATGTCATGGCGAAGGACCCCCTCCTCGTACTCGAAAATCCCTCGTTCGGCACCTTCGATAACGTAGCTCAGGAACGCGCCGGGGCTGACCGCTGCCGGCACCTCGACCGCGACAAGAAGCATCTGCGCATTGATCTCCACCCGGCAACCGAGCTTCCTTAAATCACGAACCACATCCAGACAAACGGTATCCGCATTTATGAAAATGATGCGAAACACCGATGCGCCAGCAGACTCTTCGACAGACTGGAAAATCAGCTCGTCTCCTTCGACTTTGACAAGGACAACATCGCCGGACCCCACGCCATATACGTAGAACGGAATGTTCCCTATACGGAACCGCCCGTCGCCAAGCGGCTCCGCCCACACCCTCTCTCGCCCGACAGGCGGATATCCGTCGTCATCCGGCTCAAGGGGAAACACAATTCTCTGAAATTCCGGCATGCCGCCCCCTCACTGACGCACATAGCGCATGTGTGTAGCGGCTGGACCATCGATAACCCTGTCAATGCGAAACTGCGGACCGGGCTCGCGCAGGTTTTCGAAGAGACGCCGTCCGCCGCCGAACAACACGGGTGCCAAAGCGATTTCCAGTTCGTCGACGACACCCAGGTTCAGGTACTGCTGAATCGCATCCGCTCCGCCCGAGATACGAATATCGCGACTGCCCGCGGATTCCCGGGCCAGCTCCAGGGCACGCTCGGGCCCCTCATTGACGAAGTAAAACGTCGTCCCACCGGGGCGCACCCAGGGTTCGCGTTTCTCATGGGTAAGAACGTATACCGGTGTGTGAAACGGAGCCTCCTCTGGCCAGGTGCTCTCGCCCTGGTCGAACATTCGCTTGCCCATAATGTTGGCACCGATGCGCTCGGTGGTGCTGCGAAGCAGGTCATTGACCGGGCCGGTCTCTCCCCCTGATCCGAGCTTGAGCAGGTTCTCGCGGAAGTACTGCTGCCTGATGATCCAGGCCATCATCGCACCCCACTTGGCGCCCCAGTTCTTGTACTCGGGCTTGCCCATGGTCATTCCTTCCGGTGCCATGTAGCCATCGAGGCTAAGTCCAATGTTGACGAATACTTTGCTCATGATTTTCCTCTCGCATGCATGTATCTACATCGCAACCCTGCACTAACCGCGCAAGATTGGCTCCCCGGTCCGCGGGTTTGCAAGGGTTACATTCTCGAGCGCCCGAATGCGCCAGATGTCGTTCCGCCTCGTCAGTACGGCGAGGATCAGCGTATCCACCGAATGGGGTCCGGCCGGGTGAGCGGCACCGGCCGCCAGGCGACTCCAGAAATGGATGACCACTGCTCCGTCGGCAATGTGAGCGACATCGATCAGTTCATTTTCCAGCGTAGAGTCGCGATAGATTGTTTCGTGAATGGGAGCGTGGAGCGCCACGATCTCATCGATGCCCTTGACATAGTGCCCAAAGCGATTTACGAACGTCGCGTCTTCATCGAACAGGCCGCCGAGAGCAGCCATGTCGTGAGCGTTCCAGGCGGCCTGGAACGCACCGGGCGCATCTTCCGGTCTTTTCATTTCAGTCACAGGGGTTGCGGTCATAAGTCTCCTGGATGACTACGGTGCCTAACTACCGCTTGCTGCAGCCTTTCGGGACCCCATAGTATCGGCGGCGATCTAGTGCGAACTAGATACCAGCCGGCTCGCCCGGCCTCGCCCCTTGTAAAATTCAGGCAAAATAGCGGGCTTGCAGCGGCCATGATCCTCTACTGGCCCCGCTCTCCCTACACGCCGATACGGATCGAACCCAGTGAATACCGACACCACCGCCCTGCCCGTGCAGGATGACGGGGACCTTACCCTCCCTGCGCGCCTGCGCGCCGCGACCGAGCTGCTCGAGTCGATCGCCGCCGATCCGCAGTTGCTGGAAGCGGTGTCCGGCCAGGAACGCGGACGCCTGCATCAGGCGGTGGCCAGCGTTTACCATCCCGATCCCGTCGCACGCCGGGTGAAGTTGAAGGCGGCGGAGAAAGCGCACTACGCGTCGAAAATCAAGGCCGACGATGCGGTTCTGGATAACACGGGTATTCGTGCGTTGCGCCGCAAGCCGGTATTCAGTACGCCGAATGTATTCGCGCCGGAAGGCTTCGAGCCTCTTGACGTGCATCCCGATGTGGATGCCAGCAAGCCGCGCGAATCCACGCTGCCTCAACACTGCTATGTGTGCAAGACGCGATACACGACGATTCACTTCTTCTACGACCAGCTATGCCCCACGTGCGCAGCCTTCAACTATACAAAACGCACGGAGACCACCGATCTGCGCGGACGCGTGGCGCTGCTGACCGGCGGCCGCGTGAAGATCGGCTATCAGGCCGGCCTGAAGTTATTGCGCGCCGGTGCGGAGCTGATCGTGACCACGCGCTTCCCGCGCGACTCGGCGGCACGCTACGCGGAAGAACCCGACTTCGCCGACTGGAAAGACCGTCTGCAGATCTACGGCCTGGACCTGCGGCATACGCCAAGCGTGGAAGCGTTCTGCCAGGAACTCATCGCAACCCGTCCGCGCCTTGATTTCATCATTAACAACGCGTGCCAGACGGTGCGCCGTCCGCCCGATTTCTACGCACACATGATGGAAGGCGAGACGGCCGCGCTGCATGACTTGCCCGAGCATGTGCGGGCGCTGGTCGGCGACTACGAAGGCATGCGTGGTTCCAACATCCTGTCCGACACGAAAGCTTCGCCGGTTGCGCTTGCCGGTCACGGTTCGGCCATGCCCGGCCTGACACGCGCCGCCGAACTGTCGCAGGTTCCCCTGCTTCCCGAGGAACTGCTTGCGCAACAGCACCTGTTCCCCGAGGGCCGGCTGGATCAGGACCTGCAGCAGATCGATCTGCGCGAGCGCAATTCGTGGCGCCTGCTGATGGCCGAGGTGCCGTCCGTGGAGCTGCTGGAAGTGCAACTGGTCAACGCCATCGCGCCGTTCCTCATCAATGCCCGCCTCAAGCCGTTGATGCTGCGTACGCCGGAACGTGACAAGCACATCGTCAACGTGTCGGCGATGGAAGGCCAGTTCTACCGCAGTTTCAAGACCACGCGTCATCCGCATACCAACATGGCGAAAGCCGCGCTCAACATGATGACGCGCACATCCGCCACCGATTACCAGAACGACGGCATCCACATGAACAGTGTGGACACCGGCTGGGTAACCGATGAAGATCCGGCGGAACTCGCGGCGAAGAAGGTGCTGGAGGAACGTTTCCATCCGCCGCTGGATATCGTCGACGGCGCGGCGCGCATCGTCGATCCCATCATCCACGGCATCAATTCCGGCGAACACGTCTGGGGCCAGTTCCTCAAGGACTACCGTCCGACGGATTGGTGATCGCTCGTTTTTCCTTCGTACGCTTCGACCAGAAGATCGATAAACGCGCTGATCTTGCGACTCAGCAAGCGGCGCGTGGCGTATAACGCCCAGGCTTCGACACCCCTGCCCTCCAGCGCGCCCCAGTTTTCGAGCCGCCCGGCGGAAATGTCGGCCTGGGCGCGCGAGTAAGGCAACACCGCGGCGCCCGCACCCGCCAGCGCCGCGTCGTGGATCATCGATATCGACGACAGGCGAACGACCGGCGTGACGTTTACGATGCGATCGTTCGCAAGACGCCACGCGCTGTTCCCGCCACCGGGCAGCATGACGGCCGGAACGGGACGCCCTTCCCGACGCGCAGGTTCGGGATAAAGCATCGCCACCGCCGGCGCGGCCACCACCACGAACGTATCGCGAAAGAAGCAGCGCCCCGCCAGATCGGTATCGGGTGCCGGGTTGGCGCGGATAACGATGTCGAAGTCCTCGGCGATCAGATCGACGAAGCGATCTTCGGCAATCACCTCGAGACGGACTTCGGGATATCGCGCAATGTACGCTGCCGCGAGTCGGCCCAATGCCTCATAAGCCACCGCCGAAGGAGCACTGACCCGCAGCCTGCCGGTCGGCCGCTGCGACCGTGTACTGATCGCATGCGTCGCGGCTTCGAGTTCGTCGAGCTGCCGCATGGTGGTCTCGCGCAGCGCCATGCCTTCTTCGGTAAGCACCAGTATTCGCGAACCGCGTTCGAACAGGCGAACGCCCAGATCCTGCTCCAGCTGCATGATCCTCCGGGAGAGACTCGCCTTGGGACGCCCCGTCGCGCGGCTGGCCTTCCCGAAGCCCCCATGGGCGACCACGGCATGGAAGTCGGCCAGCGCATGAAGGTCCATGACATGTGTTCCATATACGGGACGAGTTGTCTCAATGCTACATCTATCGTACCGATATTGGAACGCGCATCATGGATACACCTAATCCATGGAGACACGACATGACCATCCTCGTCACAGGCAGCACCGGCACCATCGGCTCCCTCGTCGTCAACGGCCTGGCCGCGAAGGGAGCCAGCGTTCGCGCTCTTGCACGCGATCCGGCGAAAGCCACCTTCCCCGCCGGCGTCTCGACCGTGAAAGGCGATATGACCGACGCTTCCTCGTTGCGTGCCGCCATGGAAGGCGTCGACACACTCTTCCTGCTGAACGCCGTCACGGCCGACGAAGTCACCCAGGCCATCATCGCCCTCAGCGTCGCGCGCGACGCTGGCATCGAGCGCATCGTGTACTTCTCCGTCTTCCATGCGGACACCTATGTCGATGTGCCGCATTTCACCGGCAAGTACACAGCCGAGCGCATGATCGAACAGCTCGACCTGCCGGCAACGATTCTCCGGCCGAACTATTTCATGCAGAACGATCTGAGCCAGAAAGACATGCTGCTCGGCAATGCGCTGTATCCGATGCCCATCGGCGAAGTCGGTCTTTCGATGGTGGACGTCAGGGACATCGCGGAGGTCGCCGTCGCCGAACTGCTTCGCCGCGAGAACGCTCCGGCACGCTTGCCGCGACAGGTCATCGAGCTCGTCGGGCCCGAACCGGTTACCGCTACCGGTGTGGCGAAGATATGGTCCGACATTCTGGGTAAGCCCATCGTCGCGCCGAAGCCGGATGCCGACGCGTACGAAGCAAAGCTGGCCTCGTTCGGCCTTCCGTCGTGGACGGCGCGCGATATACGGCTCATGACCGATCGATTCCAGTTGGACGGCATGGTGGCGACGAAGGAAGCGGTGGCGAAGATGACATCTCTTCTGGGTCGCGCGCCGCGCTCGTATCGCGATTTTGCGATTGAGGCGGCGCGTACGTGGGGGAGCTGAAAAGCGCGAACTGGCGCTTCGCGAGAACTCATTACCTCGCGCTGGGCCCCTGCCTGCGCAGGGGCGACGGTGAGGTCATAGAGATACTTCCATAACCTTCACCGCCGTTCCTGCGTAGAGGTTGTAGAGATACGTCCATAACCTTCACCGCCGCTCCTGCGTAGAGGTCATAGAGATACTTCCATAACCTTCACCGCCGTTCCTGCGTAGAGGTTGTAGAGATACCTCCATAACCTTCACCGCCGTTCCTGCGTAAAGGTTGTAGAGATACGTCCACAACCCTCACCGTCGCACCTGCGTCGAAGTTGTAGAAATCCCTCACCGTCGTTCCTGCGCAGGCAGGAACCCAGCGCGAGGCATCCGATTGTCACGATGCAACGATCCGCGCTTTCGACGCGGACAGAAACGAACCCCCGCCACCAACAACGCCGCCTCAAAACTCCAGCCGGTAAGCCACCTTCACCAGCGCCTCATTGGTGTCACGCAAACCAAGGCTGTGCCGAAACTGCTCATTAGCGTCACTTACACCGTCCTCGGTCTGGTACCCGCCACGGTTATAAACGACATACAGATTGGACAACGGTGCGATCTCATAGCGATAGCGAATCTGAAACCCCAGATTCGCCACGCCAAAATCCTCGACAGGTTCGTTGCTTTCCACCGCACGCCCGTCGCGATCGATTACATAGGCCTGACGCAGCTGCGCGCCGACACCCAGCGCCTGCACTTTCACGCGTACTTCCTGCCGGTTGCCAATGTTCCAGTTCATGCCCATGTCGATACCGATCGTACGACCGTCGAACGCCCCCACCAGGTTGTCGTGCTGCCAGATCATCCAGTTCGGCGTTGTCTCGTAACTGGCTCCGGTGAAAACGCTCAACTCATCGCTGAAGAAATACGTGGGAACGAACTTAACCATATAACCGACACGATGAAGACCCGTCAGCTGATTGCCCTTGATCTCGGCATCCGCCGTCCACGACCAATGCCCGATGCGCGGCCGCACGCGCTCATAGATCAACGTCAGATTCGGTGGCGTGTGCAGCGGATTGCCACCGCGAGTCAGCAGGTCGTCGTATGCCGCGCTGTCGACATTGAGCTTCCAGAATTCCTCGCCGCCATCGCGACGCTGACTATCGCGGATGATGCGGAACTGCCGCTCCAGCCGAAGCCCTTCGGTATTGTTGATGCCGATGATCCGATATCGCCACAGATGCGACGAATACGCGGAGTCCTCGGGCAACGCGGTAAGACGCTGGCGGACTTCCCAGTGGGCGTAGTCGAAATCGTTGCGCGGCAGATAGCCGAAATCGTTGATCTGCAGCGTGTCGCCGAAATGCATGCCCAGCCATTGCTGGCTCCATACCGGCGTCATTTCGTATTCGGCAATCGTCGTCGCGCCGAAGCCAGTCGAACGATTGTTCGGCTGGTCGATCTTGCTGCCGACGATGTTGCTGGTAATGGTGAACTTCGCATTCGGTTTCCAGCGATGATCGATGCCCAGTACATTCGCATCGCGATCGAGATACGGATGACTGACATGCGTGGCAAGCATGCCCAGGCTCTGTGTCCCGAAATTCTCGCTCAGGCGCAATGCCCCGAACGTACGGCCGGCGTCGCCTTTCTCCTGCGCCGCGAGCACGCCGTAGCTCATATCGCCCACGCTGCCGTTGAGCTTCATGGCGCCCGCGATATCGGCCGCATTGTTGCTGTCGTCCGCCGCGCCGCCCACGCGCCGCGTATAGACCAGCTGCGTATAGTCCTCGAGCAGACTGAAATCGAAGATGCCCTGATTTTCCGTGAAGAACGGCCGCTTATCGGTGAAGAAGGTTTCCTCGGGAGTGAAGTTGATCACCAGGTCGTCGCTTTCCACCTGGCCGAAGTCGGGATTGATGGTCGCCGTCAGCTGTGTCTGTCCATTCGGCTTCCAGACAATGTCCGCGCCCTCCTGAAAGCTCGTGCCGCCATGGGCACGATCGGTTCGCGCCACCACGTACGGCGTCACGGCCAGCAAAGCCTGCGAGTAGGCCGGCAGTTCCACATGCTCGAAATCGGACAGGAAGCGCGGACGATTGAAGCTCGCCGCGGGCCAGGACATGCGCTCGCCCGTGGTGCCGACGACGCGGTCGATGTACAGGCCGATGGTGCGCGTATCGCCCGTGGCGGCGCGCATGGGCGCGATGTACCACGGGATCAGCACTTCCACCGACCATCCGTCGGCGTCCTCGGAGACCGCATGCTCCCAGTGACCGTCCCAGTCGTAGCTGAAATTCGATTCGCTGGTGATCACTTCGTCCGCGACACCTCCCATCGACGTCACTTCGAAGTCATAGCCGGTGCGTCCGTCCGCATCGAAATCGACCATGACGTTGATCCGGTCCACCAGGGCGGATTCGTCGCGCCGGGTCTTCTGCCGCGTACGGGGCACCGAAGCCGGCTGGGTGACGCGAATGGCAATGGCCAGCCCCTTGGGCGTGGACATCACCCACGCTTCGGTCGGCATGCTCCCGGGTTTGCCGGTCAGCGGCTGCGTATCGCGGAAATCCGTGATGTGCCGCGCCCCCGCCCATTCGCCTGGGTCGATCTTTCCATCGATTTCGACGGCGTTCGCGACAGTAGCGAGAAAAAAGAATGCAAGGGCAAAAGCGAAGCGAAACATGGATGCGCCGTCGATGGAATCCGTAGAAGGATGCGGCGCATACGTAAAAGGTTACGCATGACTGGTGGCCTATACCGCGCGAACGCCCTCGACTCTGCTACTTTCTTGCAGCCGCCAATCGCTCAGGGGATACCATGCTGCACCGCACCTGCCTCGCCATCGCACTCGCCACGCTCGCCCTGCCCACGCTCGCCGACGAGGCAAAGAAAGCCCATACGCCGACCGCGAAAGAACTGCTCGCGAAGGCCAGCCCCGCCGAATGGCGCACGCCCGATCCGCAGAACCTGGTCTACATGGACCTGCCCCAGGGCCGGGTCATCATCGAACTGGCGCAGGACTGGTCGCCCGAACACGCGGCGAATATCCGCACGCTGATCCGCGAGCATTATTTCGATGGCACAGCCGTCATCCGCGTGCAGGACAATTTCGTCACGCAATGGGGCGACCCCGATGGCGACGACAAGGCCAAGGCGAAAAGCCTGGGCACGGCAAAGCAAACGCTGCCGCCGGAATTCACGCGCAAGCTCGACAAGTCCATTCCGTTCGCGAAGCTGCCGGACGGCGATGTATACGCGCCCGAAGTCGGGTTCTCCGATGGCTTCCCCGCCGCGCGCGATACCGCACACGGACAGGCGTGGCTGACCCACTGCTACGGAGCGGTCGGTGTCGCACGCGACGTGGGCGCGGAAACCGGCAACGGCAGTTCGCTCTACGCCATCATCGGCCAGGCGCCGCGCAATCTGGATCGCAATCTGGCCGTCGCCGGCCGCGTGATTCAGGGCATGCCCATCCTGTCCGCCTATCCGCGCGGCGGCGAGCCGATGGGCTTCTACGACAAACCCGAACAGCGCGTCACGATCAAAACGGTACGTCTCGCAGCCGATGTTCCGGAAGCCGAACGCACGCCGATCCAGGTACTGCGCACCGACAGCAAGACGTTCACCGCGGTGATCGACGCCAAACGCAATCGCAAAGACGATTTCTACATGCTGCCGGCCGGAAAGATCGATATCTGCAATATCTCGATTCCGGTGCGCGACCCGACGAAAAAGGCGCCGTAACCACGGATGCCGTCACCCGGCGAAAGCCGGGTGACCACTCGACGCAAAGCTTCGTTTGGCGCGACTTTGCATGCCGCGTTCCGGCCGACGGCGGACGGGTGCGAAACGCGCCGTACCGGCTACTTTCCGGACTCCGCCACACCTGCACGGATCGCGCGCAGCCTGGCTTTCAACCGTGCCTCGTCATCCGGCCCCAGGCGAATCATGAACTTCTGTCCGGCCGACAACGCCTGCAACGACGGATCGGCAAACTCGTAGCGCAGCTTCGGCTGCACCAGGACGACGGGGCCCTTTGGTTCGGGCGCCGCCAGCAGATGATCGATCACCGCGACGAGCCGGTCGTTGAAATAGCCATCCGGATAACCGAGATCGCGATACGACTGCTGGAACAACGGGTAATACCGCTTGTACCACCCAACCAGAGCACCGGTATCGATCTTCTCCGCGACATACATATACGTCGCGTAACGATCGGCATTCTTGCCCGACGTCACGATCTGTCCGTTTCTGTCATGTCCTACGACAAACGAGCCGGTCGGCGTGCGCAACGGCAACACGTTCAGACCCACGCTCTGTTTCGGCAAGGCATCGATCGTGGCAACGATCCGGGGAATAACGTGCTCGGGAACAAGCAGCGCCTTCAACGCGTCGTCGCCGCCCAGCGCCATCAGCGACTGAATGACGTCGCTGTCGCTGTCGCTGAGCGCAGGCAGCGCCGCGGTCGATGCGCCTGCAGGAGCCGCGCCCAGCGGATGCTGGATCGCGGATGCGGAAGAAGGTATCGACGTCGAAGCGGCAGAAGGCAATGCAACGGCGGCTTCCCGAGGCTTAGCCGCTTTCTCTTTCTGCCAGACCACGAACCCGGCGCCGATGGCGGCCAGCACGACCACAACCCAAAGAACACGCGCAACACCTGACGACTGCTTATTCATTCCACTTAACCTGCTTTGCGGCTAGCAACCTTGCTCTGACTGGGCGTAACGCCAATGGTTCCGCAACGTCAAACGCACAAGAACTCCAACCATAGCGGCCAAGGGCATGTAACACCACCCTCATGCCCCCTCGCATTCCGCCCTGAATTCGTATTAGTCTGAACTCGCCGACCGTCCCCACCGATCCGGCAATCCCACATCGCAAGCTCGTCCAGGAGGAAGAACCATGGCTTTCTCTGCTCGTGTCGACAACGCTCCCATCTCAGGCATCAACGTCACGCCGCTCGTCGACGTGCTGCTCGTGCTGCTGATCATCTTCATGATTTCCGCACCCGTCATCGCCCACAAGGCGACGGTCGACCTGCCGCAAGCGTCGCAGCAGGCGAAGCTACCGACCGTCGAACCCATCCGCCTGGCAATCGAAGGCGATGGTGTTCTCTACTGGAACGACACGCCTATCAGCGAGGCTCAGCTCGACACGCAGCTCTCCATCGCCGCGGCACAGGCGGAACAACCTGCGTTGCAGATCGACGCCACCGACAGCGTTGCCTACGAGAACGTTGCCCGTGTACTTACCAATGCAAAGGCGCACGGTATGGGAAAGATCGACTTTATAGGGCGCGATTAACCGCGCGCTTCACAGTCATGTAGGAGCGCTCTCGAGCGCGATGTCCTCGAGGGTGCGGGAAGTGCTGAACCACCGTTGTCGCGATAACCCACTGCACCGCACTGGGTTCCTGCCTGCGCAGGAACGACGGTGAGGGGTGAGGTGGCGCGAGGGAACATCGGCGGTTCGCTTTGCTCGTCACACCCATACCCTCACCGCTCGGTGGAACCAGCCGGCCCCCTCGCCGGGCCCGGTAGGAGGGCGCGGGTGAACTGGCGGATAAGGCCCCTAAGGGGGAAGGGGCAGGACGCCCCTTCCTTCGTGCGCGGGCAGGAAGCCCGCTCACGAAGCCCCGCCAGTCCACCCGCGTCGCGCAGCGACCGCCCGACGTGGGCCCGGCGAGGGGGCCGGCCGGTTCCCCGCGACGACGCCCCGAATTGCGACGCTCTTCTAGTGCAAGCCGGTCAAACACGCCGAAAAGCGCAACCGCTTACATGTTGCGCCGATACTCCCCACCCACGTCATACAAAGCATGACTAATCTGCCCAAGCGAGTTGTTCTTAACGGCATCCATCAACTGCTCGAACACATTCCGCCGATCGCGCGCAGTGCCCTGCAACCGCTTCAGGCTCTCCGGGGCAAGCGAGTTACGGGCGCGACCATAAAGCAACACGTTATCGATCTGCTGTCCCTTCTCTTCCTCGGTCGAACGAATCAATTCAATCTCCGTGGAAATTTCGCCACCATGATCCTTCGGCAGGAAGGTGTTCACGCCGATAAGCGGCAACGAGCCATCGTGTTTCTTGTGCTCGTAATACATCGATTCTTCCTGAATCTTTCCGCGTTGATACATCGTGTCCATGGCGCCAAGCACACCACCGCGCTCACTGATGGCTTCGAATTCTTTATAGACAGCTTCTTCGACCAGATCGGTCAGCTCGTCGACAACGTAGCTGCCCTGCCACGGGTTCTCGTTGAAGTTGAGGCCCAGCTCACGATTGATGATCAGCTGAATTGCGACCGCGCGACGTACGCTTTCTTCCGTCGGCGTGGTGATGGCTTCGTCATAGGCATTCGTATGCAGACTGTTGCAGTTGTCGAACAGCGCATACAGCGCCTGCAACGTCGTACGAATGTCGTTGAACTGAATTTCCTGCGCGTGCAGCGAACGGCCGGATGTCTGGATGTGGTACTTCAGCATCTGACTGCGGGCGCTGGCACCATAGCGTTCGCGCATGGCGCGGGCCCAGATGCGTCGCGCGACGCGGCCAATAACCGTGTATTCCGGGTCCATGCCATTGGAGAAGAAAAACGACAGGTTGGGCGCGAAATCGTCGATCCTCATGCCGCGTGCGAGGTAGTACTCGACGATGGTGAAACCGTTCGACAGCGTAAAAGCCAGCTGGCTTATCGGGTTCGCGCCGGCTTCGGCAATGTGGTAACCGGAGATCGATACCGAATAGAAGTTGCGTACTTTGTGGTCGACGAAGTACTGCTGGATGTCGCCCATCATGCGCAGCGCGAACTCGGTGCTGAAGATGCACGTGTTCTGCGCCTGGTCTTCTTTCAGGATGTCCGCCTGCACCGTGCCGCGTACCGTGGCCAGCGTATAGGTCTTGATGCGGGCATAGGTTTCGGCGTCGACGACTTCTTCGCCGGAAACACCCAGCAGGCCGAGACCCAGACCATTATTACCTTCCGGCAGACCGCCGTGATAGCGCGGACGGTCGCCATCCGGATAAAGCGCTGCGATGTGCGCGTTCGCGGATTCCCAACGCGCGGGTTCTTCGTTGAGGTACTTTTCGACGTTCTGGTCGATCGCGGTGTTCATGAACATCGCGAGGATGATCGGCGCAGGACCGTTGATGGTCATGGACACCGAGGTCGACGGCGCGGACAGGTCGAAGCCGGAGTACAGCTTCTTCATGTCGTCCAGCGTAGCGATGGAAACGCCGGAGTTACCGATCTTGCCGTAAATGTCGGGACGCGGTGCCGGGTCTTCGCCGTATAACGTGACCGAGTCGAATGCCGTGGACAGACGCGCCGCGGCGCCGCCCAGCGACAGGTAATGGAAACGGCGGTTCGTACGCTCCGGCGTGCCTTCGCCCGCGAACATGCGGGTCGGATCTTCACCGGCGCGGCGATACGGAAATACGCCACCCGTGTATGGGTAGTAGCCCGGCAGGTTCTCGCGCATCAGGAACGAGAGCAGTTCGCCCCAGTCCTTCGTCTTCGGCGGCGAGACCTTCGCGATTTTCTGGTGGCTGAGTGAGGTGCGATAGTTTTCGACGCGGATGACCTTGTCGCGCACCTGGTATTCGTTGAACTCGGCGGTGACAGCCTCGAAGCGAACCGGCCATTCGCGCAGCAGCGAGATCGCTTCGCTGGAGAGTTCGCGAACCGCTTCGTTGTAGCGCTGGCGCAGCGTCGACAGCGAACGGTCGCCTTCGACATTCAGCGATGCGTGGTCGTAAAGATCCAGTGCGCGCGGAACGCCATCGTCGCCGATGTCCTTCAGCGATTCGTAATAGTGCTGCGCCTTGCTGGCCGCTTCGGCCTGCTTCGCGATACCGCCGTTGACGCCCCTTCCCTGCTCGGCGATTTCCGCGAGGTAACGCACGCGGTTACCCGGAATAAGCACGGTAGCGCGGGGCTCGCGCAGCGTCGTGTCGACATCGGGCAACCAGTTTTCGACCGGCAGGTGCAGTTTGTCGCGCATCAGGCGGCAGAGATTGGCGAACATCCAGGTCACGCCCGGGTCGTTGAACTGACTGGCAATCGTGGGATAAACCGGCACGTTCTCATCGGCCATCTGGAAAGCGGTGCGATTGCGTTTCCACTGTTTGCGCACATCGCGCAAAGCATCTTCCGCGCCACGCTTGTCGAACTTGTTGAGCACTACGAGTTCCGCGAAGTCGAGCATGTCGATCTTCTCGAGCTGGCTCGCCGCGCCGTACTCGCTGGTCATGACATAGACCGGGAAATCGACGAGATCGACGATTTCGGAATCGCTCTGACCGATGCCGGCCGTCTCGACGATAACCAGGTCGTAGGCCTGACTCTTCAGGAAATCGATGCAGTCGTGCAGCACGATGCTGGTCGCGGCGTGCTGGCGACGCGTCGCCATAGAACGCATATAGACGCGCGGGCTGCGCAGCGAGTTCATGCGGATGCGGTCGCCGAGCAGCGCACCACCGCTGCGGCGACGCGTCGGATCGACGGCGAGCACGGCGATACGGATATTCGGGAAAGCGTGCAGGAAGCGCAGCAGCAGCTCATCGACAACGCTGGACTTGCCCGCGCCGCCCGTACCGGTCAGGCCAAGCACCGGCGTTTTACCGCCGGCAAGCGCCCACTCCTTGCGCAGACGCGCAAGCTCGGCTTCCGGCAACGCGTCTTCTTCGATAGCCGAAAGCATCGCACCCACGGAAATCTCATCGTCGATGTTCGCCGTGACGGGCGCGGGCGGCGCGTTCTGCGCGCGGCGATCCACCGCGGCGCGAGTGCGCGACATCACGTCTTCGATCATTTCGACGAGGCCGAGCTTCATGCCGTCGTTCGGATGATAGATGCGCTCGACGCCATAGGCCTGAAGTTCGCGGATTTCCTCCGGCGTGATCGTACCGCCGCCGCCGCCGAACACGCGGACATGACCCGCACCGCGCTCTTTCAGCATGTCGACCATGTACTTGAAGTACTCGACGTGGCCGCCCTGATACGACGACAGTGCGATCGCATCGGCGTCTTCCTGCAACGCCGCGCGCACGACGTCTTCCACCGAGCGGTTATGCCCGAGGTGGATCACCTCGGCACCCTGGCTCTGGATGATGCGTCGCATGATGTTGATGGCGGCGTCGTGGCCGTCGAACAGACTCGCCGCGGTTACGAAGCGCAATGGTGTCGCCTCCGTCTGCGTGCTGCTGGCGGGGACGTGCTTGGGCTGCGAACTCATGGCGACTCCGGGACTACCGATGCGGGGAACCGGCTGATTGTACCGCGCGGGTTTCGTCGCGCTTTTGCGCAGTGCAGCGTAATCGTTACGCGTCCCCGAACAAGAACGGCATCGCGACGTTGACGACATCGACATCGTCGACAATTTTCCGATGCCCCAGGCCATTGGTCCGGATCAGCCGCGCGCCCGGCCACAGCGTCGCGTACAGCTCGCCTTCGGCCACCGGGACGTCGCGGTCCTTCGCATCGTGGAATATGAGCACGGCCTGTCGGCGATGCGGCGCGTGGCGTTCGATATGCAGGGTTTCGATGGGAACCTGTGTCCGGTCCGCCAAAGCCTTGTGCAGCGCGGGTCGCAGCCGTTCGGCAAGGCGCACGAAACGCGAGAACCGGCGCGTCGCGGCCTGGGGATCGGCGGCGGGAGCGATCAACACGACCTTTTCCGCGGTCCAGCCATCGTCCAGCGCCAGCGTCACGGCCGCTCCACCCAGGGAATGGCCGATCACGGCCGCGGCATCGCCGTAGTGGCGCCCCACCTCGCGCACGGTGCGGGCAAAGTCCGGCAAGGTGCACAGCAAGCCGCCGCTGTGCCCATGGGCCGGCTGGTCGAACGCCACGACGGCCCAACCCATGGCGGACAGCAGCGCGGCCCATTTTTCGAAGCGAAGTCCAAAACTGGACCAGCCGTGCACCAGCAAGGCATAGGGCTGTGTCGCGGGATCGCCCCAGACGTAGGTCGCGATCGATTCGCCGTTCACCGCGATCGTCTCGCGACGCATATCGGGTACGGCGGGCGCGGCGGCGGCGCGGGCCCTGCTGCTGGGCAACGGCGTCTGGAACAACCGTGCCGCATGCGCCACCGTGCGTTCGGGCGCGACGACGCTACCGATACGGTAGGCGGCTCGCAACCCGAGCAGGGTCGCGATATCGCGAAGCCGGAAGCGCGGTGCGGGTTTCGTTCTCGGGGACGGGATCGGAGTCATATGCCAAGCATTGTGGGGGCAGGACGTTACGCGATACAGGGGTGCCGCACGACCGTCACGAACATGAACGAAGCGCCGGGCGTATCGTCAACGGGGAGCGGCGGCCGCCGTTTTCGATCCTGACTCCGCATCCGCGGACGTAACGAGGAGAGATTCGCCATGACCACGTTGACCCGGAAACTGGCCCTTCTGGCGGGGCTTGGCCTCGCGGTCGGCGCGACCGCCTATGTGCCGCCCGCCGCGGCGCAAGGTTATGTGTCGGTGACTGTCGGCACCCGTCCACCGCCGCCGCGTTATGAACGCAGGCCGCCCCCGCGTTCGGGTTATGTCTGGGCACCCGGATACTGGAACTGGGCCGGTGGGCGCTACATCTGGATCGGCGGACGGTGGTACGGCTCGCGTCCGGGCTATATCTACCGGCCGCCCGTCTATCGTCCGTACGGCCACGCATGGCGTTACGAGCGCGAGCGCTGGGACCGCGATCCGCAGTGGCGCGGGCGCCGCTAACCCCGGGTTGTTGCGGCGCACCTACACGACGCGCCTTCAGGTACTAAACTACGCAGCTGAACACCTCGCCCCGGCCCTTGCTGGGGCGAGTTTTTTTGAGCGGTCCATCTTTGCCGGCGGTCCCCACCACCGGTTTTCACCTGCCAGCGGCCTTATGCAACGCCGCCGAATGTTTACTGGAGTCTGCGTTCGATGATTTTCGAAACCATCGCCAATACGGGTCACGAAGAAGTCGTCTTCTGCCATAACAAAGACGCGGGCCTGAAGGCCATCATCGCGATCCACAATACGGTGCTCGGCCCCTCGCTGGGCGGTCTGCGCATGTGGCCGTACAAGACCGAGCAGGACGCGGTCAACGATGTGCTCCGTCTGTCCCGCGGCATGACCTACAAGAACGCCGTGGCCGGCCTGAATCTCGGCGGTGGCAAGGCCGTCATCATCGGCGATCCCTCGAAGGACAAGTCCGAGGCGCTGTTCCGCGCGTTCGGCCGCTTCGTCAATTCGCTCAACGGCCGCTACATCACGGCCGAAGACGTCGGCATCGACGTCAACGACATGGAATACGTGTTCCGTGAAACCGAGTACGTCACCGGCGTGCACCAGGTCCACGGCGGCTCGGGCGATCCGTCGCCGTTCACCGCGTTCGGCACGCTGCAGGGCCTGATGGCCGCGCTGCAGTTCAAGCACGGCAACGAAGACGTCGGCAAGTACAGCTACGCCGTGCAGGGTTGCGGCCACGTCGGCAGCGAGTTCATCAAGCTGTTGCGCGAACAGGGGGCGAAGGTATTCGTCACGGACATCAACAAGGATGCCGTGCAGCGTTGCGTCGACGAACTGGGCTGCGAAGCCGTGGGCCTGGACGAAATCTACGACGTCGACGCCGACGTCTACAGCCCGTGCGCACTGGGCGGCACGCTCAACGAGCAGACTATCGACCGCATCAAGGCGAAGATCGTCTGCGGCGCGGCGAACAACCAGCTCGCCACGGACGCCATCGGCGACGAACTGGCCCGCCGTGGCGTGGTTTACGCTCCGGACTACGCCGTCAACGCCGGCGGCGTGATGAACGTCTCGCTGGAAATCGACGGCTATAACCGCGAGCGCGCGATGCGCATGATGCGCACGATCTACTACAACGTCGGTCGCATCTTCGAAATCTCGGCCCGCGACAACATCCCGACCTATAAGGCCGCGGACCGCATGGCCGAAGAGCGTATCTCCGCCATCGGCAAGATCCGTCTGCCGCACATGGGCAACGGTGCGCCGCGCTTCCAGGGCCGCATGCGCGGTCAGTAAGCGGAAAGTAACGTAGCTGACGAAGGGCCGTCGGAGCGATCCGGCGGCCCTTCTGCTTTACACTTCCCGCCACACAGGAATCCCCGCCATGGCAGATACCATCCTCGTCACCGGTTCGAGCCGCGGTATCGGACGCGCTATCGCTTTGCGACTGGCCACCGCCGGATACGACATCGTCCTGCACTGTCGCTCGCGACGCGACGAAGCCGAAACCGTACTGACGGACATCGTCGCACTGGGTTGCCAGGCCCGCATCCTCCCGTTCGACATTTCCGACCGCGCGGCATGCAAGGCCGCGCTGGAAGCCGATGTCGCGGAGCATGGCGCTTATTACGGTGTGGTCTGCAACGCCGGCCTGACCCGTGACGGCGCGTTCCCCGCGCTGACCGGCGACGACTGGGACCAGGTACTGCGGACCAATCTCGACGGTTTCTACAACGTGCTGCACCCGCTGATCATGCCGATGATCCGTCGCCGCGCACCGGGTCGCATCGTGTGCATCACATCGGTGTCCGGCCTCATTGGCAATCGCGGCCAGGTGAATTACAGCGCGTCGAAAGCCGGTGTCATCGGCGCGGCGAAAGCACTCGCCCTGGAACTCGCCAAGCGGAAGATCACGGTGAACTGCGTCGCCCCGGGACTGATCGACACCGACATGGTCGACGGCGACCTTCCGCTGGAGGAAATCCTGGCGACGATCCCGATGCAGCGCATGGGTACGCCGGAAGAAGTCGCCGCGGCGGTGCAGTTTCTTGTCGGTCCGGATGCAGGCTACGTCACCCGGCAGGTCCTGGCGGTCAACGGCGGACTGTGCTGAAGCTTTCGCTTCGTTTGTAGGAGCGCTCGAGAACGCTCCTACACGGTAAGCTGGGGCATGCCATTCAAGTTGCGACAGCGGATTTCTTCGATCGCCGAATCCGATCGGCTCGCGGATGTCGTGCGCGTATTGCTGGCGCTATCCGGCGTGCTGGCGTGGTGCGTGCTGCATGGTCCCCGCTCGGCCGCGATTCCCGCGCTGCTCGGCGTCATCGCCTGCGCACTGGCCGAAACGGACGATGCCTGGCGCGGGCGCCTGCGCGGACTCGTCGTGACACTCTGCTGTTTCGCGATCGCCGCGGCCACCGTGCGCTGGCTGATCGCATGGCCGTGGCTTTTCGCGCTGGCGTTGCCGGTCGGCACGTTCGCGCTGGTCATGCTCGGAGCCGCCAGCGGCCGTTACGCCACCATCGTGGCCGCGACGCTCATTCTCTCGGTTTATACGATGATCGATGCGGACGCCTCTGGCCCCACGGGTGGCAACTGGGTCGGCACGGTCCATATTCTCGCCGGCGCCGCGTGGTATGGCGCATTGTCGCTCCTGTGGAGCGTATTCGCGCCGCAACGCGCCGTGCGGCTGGCCCTCGCCCGTGTATTCGAGGCACTGGCCGCACAGATGGAAACGAAGGCCGCCCTGTTCGAGCCCGTTCACGACCTGGACCGGCACGCGCTGGAAATCGAGCTCGCCCATCGCAACAGCCGCACAGTCGACGCCATGAACGAGGCGCACGGCGCCCTGCTCGATCGCATGGGCCGACGTCAGCCACGCGGCCGGATGGCGCAACGGCTGCGTCTTTACTTCACCGCGCAGGATATCCACGAGCGCATCAGCTCCACCCACTATCCCTATGAAGCGCTGGTGGATGCGCTTTTCCACAGCGACATCATGTTCCGTTTCGGCCGGCTATTGAGATTGCAGGCGCAAGCCTGCCATGCCCGCGCGGACGAAGTGCGCCGCACCTTGCCGCCCGGCTCGCTGGCACTGCCGCATGGCGCACTGGACGATGTCCGTGCCGCGCTCGCCCACGGCCAGCCTCGCGAAGCGCGCATCGACGAGGCCCTTGCCGGCCTGCTACGCAATGTCGAACGGCTCCAGTCGTCGCTCGAAACCGAGAGCGAAGGTCTGCGGGATACCGACTTCGGCCTGCGCAATGACGACCCGCCGACATGGCGCGAAGCGGTCGCGCGCATCCGTGTACAGACCACCCGCCGGTCGATGCGTTTCCGGCATGCGGTGCGCCTCGCCGCGGGCATGCTTGCAGGCTATGCGCTGCTGCTGGCCGTGCATCCCAGACACGGTTACTGGATCTTGCTGACGACGCTTTTCGTCTGCCAGCCCGGCTACGGCGCTACGCGGCGCCGGCTGGTCCAACGCATTGGCGGAACGATGCTCGGGCTGATCGCCGGCTGGGCATTTCTTCGCCTGTTACCGGGAGGCGACTGGCGGCTTCCCGTCACGATCGTGTCCGGCGCGGCGTTTTTCGCCTTCCGTCACAAGCGCTATACCGTCGCGACCGCCACGATCACTCTTTTCGTCGTGCTGTGTTTCGACCAGATCGGCGCGGGATACGACGCCATCGGTCCCCGCCTCCTCGACACCGTACTTGGCTCGATCATTGCCGCGACGGCTCTCCACTTCGTGCTGCCCGACTGGCGCGCCCGCCAGCTCGAAGACCTGCTGGCCGATGTGATCGATGCGGACGGGGCTTACCTGCGCCATATCGCCAACCAGTACGTCGGCGGCAAGGTCGACGACCTGCCCTACCGCGTCGCCCGTCGCGATGCCCATAACGCCCATGCCGCGCTTGCCGGATCGGTGACCGAAATGCTCGCCGAACCGGTGCATTCGCGCGAGCGGAGCGAGGTCGTCCTGCGGCTGGTAACGGAGTCGCAAACCACGCTCGCGCATCTGTCGACGCTGGGCGCGCATCGCGAGGCGTTGACGCCGGGAGCCGAGGCAGAGTCCACGCTCGCCGACGCGGAACGGCTAGCGACCGCGTTCGGCACGCTGGCCGTGTCGGCACGGACGCGCACGCCACCGCAGCCACTGACCCGGTCCGCATGGATGGCGGAACTCGAATTACGTGCCGAGCGCCGCTCGGGGACGGAGCGCCTGATTACCCAGCAATGCCTGTTGCTGGCACGGGATGGCGACCGTTTCGCGGCGCTTCTGGCCGAGATGTAGCCTGAACGTGTTGTGCGTTGCGCCAAGGCTTGCCACCGCCGCCGCGTTACGATGGGTAGCTTTTTTCTTCCTTCCGGAGTTCCTTCATGCGTCCGTTCCCCCTCGGCGACGACCTCGATACCCTGCGTGAAAGCGTCCATGCCTTCGCCGAAAAAGAAATCGCGCCACGCGCGGACCGGATCGACCGCGACAACCTCTTCCCCGAAGACCTCTGGGCCAAGTTCGGCGACATGGGCCTCCTGGGCATCGCCATTCCCGGCGAATACGGCGGCAGCGACCTCGGTTTTCTCGCGCATATGGTCGCGATGGAAGAGATCTCTCGCGCATCCGGCTCGGTAGGTCTTTCCTATGGCGCGCATTCGAATCTGTGCGTGCAGAACATCTATCACAACGGAAACGACGCCCAGCGCCGGAAGTACCTGCCGAAACTGTCCAGCGGCGAATGGATCGGCGCGCTGGCGATGAGCGAGCCGGGCGCCGGTTCCGACGTGGTCGGTTCCATGAGCTGCCGTGCGGAACTCGTCGGCGACGTATGGGTGGCCAACGGCTCCAAGATGTGGATCACGAACGGTCCCGATGCCAACGTGCTCCTCGTCTATATGCGCACCGCGCCGCGCGCCGCGGGCAGCCGCTGCATGACGGCCTTCATCGTCGAAAAAGGCATGAAGGGCTTCTCGACGGCGCAGAAGCTCGACAAACTCGGCATGCGCGGTTCCAACACCTGCGAACTGGTGTTCGAGAACTGCGAAATTCCGGCGGAGAACATCGTCGGCGAGGTCAACGAAGGCGTGCGCGTTCTCATGGGCGGCCTGGACACCGAGCGACTGGTGCTTTCCGGCGGCCCCATCGGTCTGATGCAGGCGGCACTGGATCTCACGCTTCCGTATGTGCGCGAACGCAAGCAGTTCAACGCGCCGATCGGCACGTTCGGCATGATGCAGGCGAAGGTCGCCGACATGTATACGGCCCTGCAGTCCTCGCGCGGTTTCGCTTATATGGTCGCGCAGCAGTTCGACACAGGCATCAAGTCGCGTATCGATCCTGCGGCATGTCTGCTCAATGCTTCGACCAACGCGGTGAAGGTGGCTCTCGAAGCCATTCAGGCGCTGGGTGGGAATGGCTATATCAATGAGTTCCCGGCGGGGCGCATCTTGCGCGATGCCAAGCTCTATGAGATCGGCGCCGGTACGAACGAAATTCGTCGGATGCTTATCGGACGCGAGTTGTTTCACGGGAAATCGTGATCTTTGGCGTTGCGCTCCGTGCGGAGCGAAACGCCGACATCGCTACCAAACCATCCGGAACGTCGCACTGGCCGAACGCGAATTGTCCCGATCGGCCAGTCGCTGATCGACGTTGAATCCGAATTGCGTGCGCGCACTCATCTGCCAACCCAACGTCACGCCCGCCGTTCCCGCGCGACGCGACAAGCCGATGCCTTCGACGGGTGCCCATTGGGCGATACCTGTGTAGCGCGCCGAGAACACTTCCCCGCGCGTCGCGAATGCGTTCTGCCACCCCAGCCGCACATCCAGACGAATGGTTCCCCACGACGTCAGCCACGAACGGCCGCCGCGAACGCCGACGCCGGCTTGCCAGCGCGAGGTCGTCTGCGCGTTGGCGCTCAGACCGAAGCCGTCGCCACCCGATTCCTGAAACGCCGAGCGACGGATGCTGGCGTACTGCAGATTCATGAACGGCGTGAACGCGAATGCATTCGTGTCGGCGCGATAACCGAATTCGCCATAGGCAACGCTGTAGCGGCCGGTCGCATCGCTGCCCACGAACGCGGCCTGCTCGCCGAGTTGCAGCATGCGTTGCATGTTTTCGCGGTAGCTGCCGAAACCGACGCGGCCGACGCCATACCAATGACTGCCACGCGTACCCGCGTAGAACATGCCTTCTGTACCGCGGCTGCGGCTGCGATCGGCACTATCGGCGAGCTGACCGATGCTGCTGCTCTGCCCGATCGCCATGCCTGCGAAACCGGAACTGCCAAGGCGGATGTCGCTGCCTACGAGTCCGCCGTCGAGGGTAAAACCCACGTTACCGAAACCGCCGCGGCTCAGGCTGCCCTGATGGCCGAGCGACTGCATCCACGCGCCGCCACCGGACACCTGGTCGACATGCGCCATCAACGCATCGTTGCTGGCATCGATGCCAGCGAACGTCACCGCGGTACTGGCGGCATGGAGCTGCCCGGACAGCGATTCCAGCGAGGCCTGCGCTACCCGCGTCGTCGGCGACTGCTGGATGCTGCCAGCGGCGAGCAACAGTTTCTGGTCCAGCGACGCCGTGCTGGCGGACGAACCGGCGAGGCTCTGGTTGATCTGCTGGAACGCGCCGTCCAGACGCTGCGCGGATGCGAGCGCGACCGGCGAGGAGGACATGCTCTGCGTCGCCACTTGCGTCACGCTGAGCGACGTCGTGTCGACCCAGACTTCGGTCGGCAGATAGTTGAGCGTACTGCTCAGGAAAACGCCTTGCGCAAGGCTCGTCGAAACGAATTTCCCCTGCACACCCTTGCCTGCGGTAAGCACGGACTGGTGCGACGTCACGACGTATCCGGGCACCGCACCGGCCACCTGAAAGTCGCCGTTGAGCGTCGCGGTACCGCCGACCAGAAGCGGCGCACCCATTTTCTGCGATAACCGACCGGCAGCGCCCTGCGTGTAATCGCCACCGACATGCACGGCGACATTGTCGGTTTGCAGCGTGCCCGAATTCGTCACGCTGCCACCGATGTCGCCACGGGCGATCGCCGTCGATCCCAGAATGCCGAGGTCGCCGGGCAGCGCCTTGCGGGCATCGAGGGTGGCACCGCCCGTGACTGCCGTGCCGCCCAGATAGGTGTTCTGCCCCGAGAGCGTCAGCGTGCCGGGACCGTTTACGCTGAGCTTGCCGGCACCGGAGATATCGTTGGCGAACTCGGCATTGCGTCCGCCCATGTCGGCGTTGAACGTGCCCCAGTCCAGTTTCGCGGGGCCGCGGACGGCGCGTCCCACATCCAGCGCGCCATAGCCGAACACGGCATCGGGGCCCGCGGCACCCAGATCGCCGGCCGTGCCGAGGATGATCTGCCGAACCGCGTCATTGGAAAAGGACGGGAACGCACTCCAGACCACGGCGACGGCACCCGTCACCTGCGGCGCGGCCAGGGAGGTCCCCGTCCAGATTGCATACGACGGGTTGGCGGAGGTGTCGTTGGTTCCCGTGGTAATGACCGAGCCGGGAGCGGCGAGGCAATAACTCATCGCGATCCCGCAGCGATTCGAGTACGACGCCAGTTGGGTCGGATTGTTGCTGTCGAGGGCGACGACGGTAAGCCAGCCAGTCGCAAGATCGGGCGCGCGGGAAGGAAGCGCGGCGACATCCGAAGGATTGGGCTTGCCGTCGTTTCCGGCGGCGAACACGACAAGTCCCTTGCTTACGAAGAGCGCATACGCGTCGTGGAAACTTTTCGTCGTCGCCGCATCCGTGGCGTCCCAGTAGAGCCCGCCCCACGAGTTATTCATGGCCCGCACGCCGGCGTTGTACAGATTGACGTTCACCGTCTGCAACGGGTCGGCGGAGGTCACCTTGGTGCCCTGACCCGAACCGTCGTCCGTCGGCGCTTTGTCGCTGACGATGCGCGCGGAAATGATCTGCGCGTCCGGCGCGATGCCACCGGGAAACTGACCGAACGGCCGGCCTGCCGCGATCTGCGCCACGGCGGTGCCATGGCCGACCACATCGTCGACGCCGAGGTTATTGGTCGACGGATCGACGTAATTGAGGTTGGAAATAACCCGTCCCAGCAGCGAGGGATGCGTCCGCGTCACGCCGCTGTCCACGATACCGATGGTTACGCCCTGCCCCGTAAAGCCAGCGGCGTGAGCCGCCGTTGTATTGGTCAGTCTGAGCTGCGCATCCAGGGGCGGCTGGACGGGAGGCGGCGTCGGGTTGGTCGGCGGCGCGGGCGTCGAGGGTGTCGAAGGCAGTCCGACCGGCCGGGTAGCGCCGCTGCCACCGCCGCCGCAGGCCGTTACGCCGAAAGCGACACAGATCGCCAGCGTCAATTCGCGGCGGCGCGGTGCAATCACTACGTTCACTAGTGTTTCCCCAGTTCGACATCAATGTCATGCGCTGGTGTCACCGGCACCCGCGCCCCTGTCCGGATGTTGCCACAGGGCGAGGGAGAGAAATGTCGAAGAATCGGCAGCCTCGCGCCCGGATTCCCACCCACCGTTTGCCCGGACCCTTCCCCCGCTGCGATACTCGCAAAGTTACCCGCGCCAGAAAGCGCGGCCACCCGAGTCCCACGGAGTCCCCATGTCCGACGCCAGCGTTGTCATCGCGGGTGCCAAGCGCACCGCCATCGGTTCCTTCCTCGGCCAGTTCACCGGCGTTCCCACGCCGAAGCTCGGCGCCATTGCCATTCGCGCCGCGCTGGAACAGTCCGGTATCGACGGCAAGGACGTCAGCGAAGTCATCATGGGCTGCGTGCTGCCCGCCAATCTTGGCCAGGCGCCGGCCCGTCAGGCATCCCTGGAAGCAGGCCTGCCGACCGCTGCCGGCTGCACCACCATTAACAAGGTATGCGGTTCGGGCATGAAGGCCCTGATGCTCGGTCACGACCTGATCAAGGCCGGCTCCGCCACGGTGGTGGTCGCGGGCGGCATGGAGTCGATGACCAACGCCCCGCACATGGTCAACGCACGCACCGGCATCCGCTACGGCGACGGCCAGCTCGTGGACCATATGGCATGGGACGGCCTCACCAATCCGTACGATGGCAAAGCCATGGGCGTGTTCGGCGAAGGTTGCGCGGACAAATACCACTTCACCCGCGAAGAGCAGGATGCCTACGCCATCGAATCCGTCAGGCGCGCACAGGCCGCTCAGCAGTCGGGCGCGTTCGCTTCCGAAATCGTCCCGGTCACCGTGCAGGGTCGCAAAGGTAGCCAGGATTTCGTGGAAGACGAACAACCCGGCCGTTCCGATATCGCAAAAATCCCCACGCTGAAAGCTGCCTTCCGCAAGGAAAACGGCACGATCACCGCCGCCAGCTCATCCAGCATTTCCGATGGCGCGGCCGCGCTGGTGCTGCTCGAAGCCGGCGATGCGAAGGCACGCGGTATCGAACCGCTGGCCCGCATCGTTGCCCATGCCACCCATTCGCAGGAACCGGAATGGTTCACCACGGCGCCTGTCGGTGCGATCCAGAAGCTGCTGGCCAAGGCAGGCTGGACCGCCGCCGACGTGGATCTTTTCGAAATCAACGAGGCGTTTGCCGTGGTTCCGATGGCGGTTATGCGCGAAATCGGCATTCCCCACGAGAAGATCAACATCAACGGCGGTGCATGCGCGCTTGGCCATCCGATCGGTGCCAGCGGCGCCCGTATCGTGGTCACTCTTCTCAATGCGTTGACAGCCCGTGGGGCAAAAAGGGGCGTCGCAGCCCTTTGCATAGGCGGTGGCGAGGCGACAGCCATCGCTATCGAGCGTCTGTAAACAGGGGTCGATCAAGCTCGGTTTTGCGATAAATAGTGCACGCCCGAGTTTAAACAAAGCGCATTGGGGTAGCGGGTTTTAATGCCCCCTGAAGCGACCACGGTAAATAAGTGGCGAAGTATGAACGACTGCGCTATTAATACGCCCGCCTAATGGCATTCCACGGCTAAGGAGAAATAAAAATGAATTTGACGCGTACCCTTCTCGCCTCTGCGCTCGTCGCGCTTCTGGCAGCTTGCAGCAACGGCGCGCAGGATTCCGCGCAGGACGCCCAGAAGCAGGCTGCTGATGCTCAGCAGGCTGCCGACAAGGCTCAGCAGGCGGCTGACTCGGCAACGAACCAGGCAACGACCCAGGCTGCTTCGCAGGCCCAGGGCGCTGCCGACCAGGCCAAGGACGCTGCTGGCCAGGCACAGGCTGCTGTTGCCGGTGCCGCTTCCTCGGCCGGCGCTGCTGTCGACCAGGCGAAGGACGCCGCTTCCAACGCTGCAGACGCCGCCGGTAAGGCTGCGGACGCCGCGAAGGAATCGGCTTCGAACGCTGCCGACGCCGCCAAGAAGGCTGCGGACGACGCCAAGAAGAACTAAGGCTTCCGCCTCCGTTCTTGCTGTATTGAAACCGGCCGCCCTTGGGTGGCCGGTTTTTTTGTGTCTGCGACACGTCTATGTAGGAACCCGCTTGCGGGCGAAAGCTGACGGAGCGGAGATGCTATGCGCGACATCCGCAAGCCCAGACAACCGGCTCGCGGATGTGAGCATCCGTCTTCTTCGCTCTGTTGGCTTTCGCCCGCAAGCGGGCTCCTACACACATAGCCGGCCATGTGCGTCCGCAGCGTTAGTCCGCTCCCCCACCCCGCTATCATGGCCGTTTAGCCCCATCGCGACCGACCATGCCTATCCTTACGTCAGCGCTCGATCCCCGTTCTCCCGATTTCCAGTCCGCCAGCCTGCGCCTGCGCTCGCTGACCGACGATCTTCGCGAAACGCTGCGAAAGACCGCGGAGGGAGGCGGAGCAAAAGCCCGCGAAAAGCACGAGGCTCGCGGGAAATTGCTTCCGCGCGAACGTATCCGCGCCCTGCTCGACCCGGGTTCGCCGTTCCTGGAAATCGCACCGCTCGCCGCGCATGGCATGTACGACGGTGCCGCACCGGCCGCCGGTCTCATCGCGGGAATCGGCCGGGTTATGGGACAGGAAGTGGTGGTGCTTGCGAACGACGCCACGGTCAAGGGCGGCACGTACTTCCCGATGACGGTGAAAAAACACCTGCGCGCGCAGGAAGTGGCGATGGAAAACCGGCTGCCCTGCGTATACCTCGTCGATTCGGGCGGCGCGTTCCTGCCGCTGCAGGACGAAGTATTCCCAGACCGAGAACACTTCGGCCGCATCTTCTATAACCAGGCACGCATGAGTGCGCAGGGCATCGCGCAGATCGCCGTCGTCATGGGTTCCTGCACCGCCGGCGGCGCCTATGTACCCGCCATGAGCGACGAAACCATCATCGTCCGCGAACAGGGCACGATCTTCCTGGGCGGTCCGCCGCTGGTGAAAGCCGCTACCGGCGAAATCGTCGATGCCGAAGCGCTGGGTGGCGCGGATGTGCATACCTCCATATCGGGTGTGGCCGACCATTTCGCCGAGAACGACACGCACGCGCTGTCCATCGCACGCGACATCGTCGGCAGCCTGAATCGCGTCAAACACGTACCGCTTGCCGTCCGTCCGGTCATCGCGCCGCGTTACGCGGCCGACGAGCTTTACGGCGTGATTCCCGAAGACACTCGCCGTCCGTTCGATATCCGCGAGATCATCGCCCGCATCGTCGACGACTCCGAATTCCACGAATTCAAGGCGCGCTACGGCAAGACGCTGGTGACCGGCTTCGCGCATATCCACGGCTATCCGGTGGGTATCGTCGCCAACAACGGCATCCTGTTCGGCGAATCCGCGCAGAAAGGCGCGCACTTCATCGAACTGTGCAACCAGCGCAATGTGCCCCTCGTTTTCCTGCAGAACATCACGGGTTTCATGGTGGGCCGCAAGTACGAGAACGGCGGCATCGCGAAGGACGGCGCGAAAATGGTCACGGCCGTGGCCTGTTCGCACGTGCCCAAGTTCACCGTCGTCATCGGCGGCAGCTTCGGCGCGGGTAACTACGCCATGTGCGGTCGCGCGTATGGCGCGCGGTTTCTGTGGATGTGGCCCAACGCCCGCATCAGCGTCATGGGCGGCGAACAGGCCGCGTCCGTGCTGGCCACCGTCCGTCGCGACGGCATCGAAGCCGGTGGCGGCCAGTGGAGCGCCGGAGACGAAGAAGCGTTCAAGGCACCCATCCGCGAACAGTACGAACATCAGGGCCACCCCTACTACGCCAGCGCGCGCCTGTGGGACGACGGCATCATCGACCCGGCCGATACCCGCCGCGTACTGGGCCTGGCGATTTCGGCGTCCCTGAATGCCCCGATCGAACAGGGCCGGTTCGGCGTGTTTCGTATGTGAGTACACGAAGACAGGCGAGACATCGCATGAGGTGCAGCCGCTAAGTCACTGCCCCATCGACATTCCTTGTCGCCGTGCTAACCTCGGCGACCCATGTCCGAGTACGACGACCTCACGGCTCCGCCCATCCTCACACCGTCCGGTCTGAACCGGCTGGTGCGCGATCTGCTGGAAGACGCGTTGCCGATGGTGTGGATCGAAGGCGAGCTGTCCAATGTGGCGCGCCCCGCCTCCGGACACGTCTACTTCACACTGAAAGATGCCAGTGCGCAGGTCCGTTGCGCCATGTTCCGCACGGCTGCGTCGCGCCTGCGCTTCCGGCCGGCGGATGGCATGCACGTGCTGATCCGCGCGAAGGTCGGACTGTACGAAGCACGCGGCGAATTCCAACTGGTCGCGGAACACATGGAACCGGCCGGCGAAGGCGCGCTGCAACGCGAGTTCGAACAACTGAAAGCGCGTCTTGGCGCCGAAGGCCTGTTCGATCCCGAACGCAAACGCCCCCTGCCCGCTTTTCCGCGACGTATCGGCGTGATCACGTCGGCCTCCGGTGCCGCCGTTCGCGATGTCCTCAGTGTTCTGGGACGTCGTCTTCCCATCGCCGAAGTCGATGTGCTGCCCGTGCCGGTACAGGGACGCGAAGCGCCGCCCGCCATTGCCACGATGCTGCGACGCGCGTCGGCCAGCGGACGCTACGACGTCTTGCTGCTCACCCGTGGCGGCGGTTCGCTGGAAGATCTCTGGGCATTCAACGACGAAGCGGTGGCGCGCGCCATCCATGCCAGCGCCGTGCCTGTCGTATCGGCGGTAGGACACGAAGTCGACTTCACCATCGCCGACTTCGTCGCCGACCTGCGCGCCGCCACGCCGTCCGCCGCCGCCGAACTCCTCGTGCCCGATGCGGGCGACCTGCTCCGCAGGCTGGATCGGCTGCGCCAGCGCATGGCCACACTCATATCGCGCCGGCTGCAGGCACAGGCACAACGCGCCGATCATCTTCAGGCACGACTGAACGCACAACGCCCGCAGGCGCGTCTGGCGCGCGACGGTCAACGGCTGGAAGCCTTGCGCCAGCGGCTGCTCATGTCCTTGCGCCAGGCCAACGCGCTGCGCTCCGCGCGACTGGACCGGCTGCACGGTCGCCTGATCGCACAGCATCCCCGGCAGAAACTCACACCCTGGCAACGCCGCATCGTCGAACTGCGCCAGCGCATGCAATCCGCCATCGAGCGTCGGCTGGAACGCGACCGGCTGCGCCTGGCGCAGCAGGCACGCACACTCCATGCGGTGAGCCCGCTGGCTACGCTGGAGCGCGGTTACGCCATCGTGCTCGACGAAAACGAGCGCGTGGTTCGCCGCGAGGCGGACGTCGCCCTGGGCGAATCGTTGCGGGTCATGCTGGGTGAGGGACAGATCAAGGTGGTTCGTAAAGGGTAGAGCGGGGGTGGGGGGTGGGAAGTGGGGGCGTAGATCCGGCGAACGTCTGAGGGAACGACAAGCGCTAAGCGGACGCTATCTCGGCCGGGCGATACCAGCTCCCTCGTGCGCTCGCCGGAAATACGCCCCCACTTCCCACCCCCCATCCCCCAGTCACAACGCCTGAACACCCCACCCCCGATCATTCGCGCATCCTTAAGTCCCGTTCCCGCGAGGCAGACATGCTCGACAAAAGCTATCCCTATTACGTGGCTAACAAGCCATACGCTCCCAATACCGATCTCGCGGTCACCGACAAGTATTCGGGCGACATCGCGACGTACGTGGCCATGCCCGACGACGCGGCCATCGAAAAAGCTATCGCCGCGGCGCAGGCTGCCGCGGCTCCGATGAGGGCGTTCAAACCCTACCAGCGACAGGCCGTACTCGAACACTGCGTGCAGCGCTTCCGCGAACGCAACGACGAACTGGCCTATGCGTTATGCGTCGAAGCGGGCAAGCCGATCAACGATTCCATCGGCGAAGTCACCCGCCTGATCGAGACGTTCAAGATCGCCGCGGAAGAAGCTGTCCGTATCAACGGCGAGACGCTGAACCTGGAAATTTCCGCGCGTACGGCCGGCTATCACGGCTATACGCGACGCGTCCCGCTCGGCCCCGTCGCCTTCATCACGCCTTTCAACTTTCCGTTGAACCTCGTCGCGCACAAGGTCGCGCCAGCCATCGCCGCGGGCTGCCCCTTCGTGCTGAAGCCTGCTGAGCGCACGCCGCTCGGCGCGTTGATCATCGGACAGATTCTCGCCGAGACCGACCTTCCGGAAGGCGCATTTTCGATCCTGCCGCTGGAAGGTAAATCGGCGGCGCCGCTGGTCACCGACCCCCGCCTGAAAATGCTTTCGTTCACGGGCGGATTGATCGGCTGGGACCTGAGGGCACAGGCCGGACACAAGAAAGTGACGCTGGAACTGGGTGGCAACGCGGCATGCATCGTGGACGCCGACCAGCGCGACCGCCTCGACAAAGTCGTGGAGCGGCTGGTCTTCGGTGCGTTCTATCAATCCGGCCAGAGTTGCATCAGCGTGCAGCGCATCCTTGCCCACGACGATATCTACGACGAACTGAAGCAACGCTTCGTCGCGGCAGTCAGGGCATTGAAAGCCGGCGACCCGAAAGACAAGGACACCTTCCTCGGCCCGATGATCGACGAGAAAGCCGCGATGCGGCTGGAAGCGTGGATCGCGGAGGCGCGCGACAGCGGCGCAAGCATTCTTTGCGGCGGCGGTCGCAAGGGCGCGATGCTGGAAGCCACCGTACTCGAGAACGTACCGCACGATGCGAAGGTACAGCGACAGGAAGTATTCGGTCCCGTCGCTCTCCTCCAGCGCGTACGCAGCTTCGACGAAGCACTGGCCGTTGCCAACGACTCGGACTTCGGCCTGCAGGCGGGCGTATTCACCAACGACCTGCGGCATGCAATGCGCGCCTGGGACGAACTGGATCAGGGCGGTGTCATCGTCAACGACGTACCGAGCTTCCGCGTGGACAACATGCCTTACGGCGGTTCGAAATCCTCGGGACTCGGGCGCGAAGGCGTGCGTTACGCGATCGACGACATGAGCGACATCCGGCTAATGGTGATTCGGGACGTCTGACGCAGAACCTGAGACCGACGAACGGTACGCTGGGGACTGAAAAAGCATACGGAACCGATCATGGCCACGCTCGTTTTCCTGCACGGCTGGAGCGTCACCGATACATCGAGTTATGGCCAGTTGCCGGCCGCGCTACGCGATCGCGTTGCGCAGGCCGGCGGTTCGCTGACCGTCGTCGATATCCATCTGTCCGAATATGTCACCTTCGTCGACACGGTCACGCTGGACGATATCGTCCATGCGTTCGATCGCGCCCTGCGCGGACTGACGCTACCGGACAGCCAGTTCGACTGCATCGCGCATTCGACCGGCGGCCCGATCGTTCATGCCTGGCTGCGTGCGCAGCGCGATCGGCCAGCCGGCTACGCACCGCTGGCGCTGCGTCATCTGGTGATGCTTGCGCCGGCGAACTTCGGATCCGCCCTTGCCCAGCTGGGCAAAAGCACCCTCGGACGCCTGAAAGCATGGTTCGGCGGCGTGGAGCCGGGGCAACGGATACTGGACTGGCTGGAACTGGGCAGCTCCGAATCGCTTGCGCAGAATGTCGACCTCATCCACAGCGCGGACTTCGCCGCGTCGGGCACGTATCTGTTCGTGCTGATCGGCGACCGGCCCGACCGCAAACTCTACGATTACATCAACTCCTATACCGGCGAGGACGGATCGGACGGCGTCGTGCGACTGGCAGCCGCCAATCTCAACGCGACCCATGCGGTGCTTTCGCAGGACCCGCTGACGAACCGCCTTACCGCAACGATCACGCGCGCACCGCGTACGGCGTTCAAACTGCTGGCCGGCCTGGCGCATACGGGCGATCGCGGCATCATGGCCGGCGATCCGACGCCGCCGCTTACCGTCGACACCGTGATGCGCTGCCTCGCCGTCTCGTCGCCAGCCTCCTATGCCGCCCTTTGCGCCGCGTTCTCCACCGAGAACGCGCAGCGCGATGTCGACAAGGTCGAACTCGAGCCGGCCGGGCTCTTTTCTCCGCGCGTCCATATCCACGATCCGCGAAGCATGTTCATCGTGCGTCTGGCCGACGATCGCGGCGAGTCCTTATCCGATACGCAATTCCAGCTGACCGCCGGTCCGGATGGCAGCAGCAACGAACTGCCGCAAGGTTTCATGCTCGACCGGCAGGCCAATTCGCGCAGTACGGGCGTGGTGACGTTGTTTCTCAATCACGGCGTTCTTGCAGGCGACGCTGCGGTGATGGACCCGCGCGATCAACGAAAGGTTCTGCGCAAGGCGATGGTGGCCCATCGCCCCTATGGCGCGCGCGTGGAGCCTAAGGATATCGACGGACTGGTCCATCATCTGGTGGCCGCAACGGCCACGACGACCGATCTGTTCGATGCGATCGGTCCGCACGAAACGACGGTAGTCGATGTCGTACTGGCACGCCGCGTGAAGGAAGGCGTGTTCCGCTTCACGTCGAACCTGACGCCGGAAAGTTTCCAGAACCCCGTCGAAGGCGCCGACATATAACCTGTGAGCCTGTGGGAACGCGCCTGCGCGCGAAAGCCAACGGAGCGTAGATGCCATACGCGACATCGGCAGCCAGAAGGGCGGGCTCGCGGATGTGAGCACCCCGCTTCCTCGTCCTGTTAGCTTTCGCGCGCAGGCGCGCTCCCACAGAAAGCCAGGAGCCGGAAGGCCATGAAGCCCGATGAATGGTGACCCCGGCCCGATTCGAACGGGCGACCTACGCCTTAGGAGGGCGTCGCTCTATCCAGCTGAGCTACGGGGCCAAGGTGCGAAGGATAGCGGGGACGGGGTCAGGACGAAACCTCGATGCCGGACTCCGGGATTTTACTTACGCAGGATCGGCCGCCGCTTCCGCTGGCCGAAGCATCGCCAGCATGCCGGTTTGCCCGGAATAAGCCGCGCCACGCTCCCGGCCCAACCGGCGCGTACCTAGCAAATTCACGCGTATCGCCTAAGTAAATATGCGCTACCGAAGAGCTATGCCCGCGCGCAATAGTTCTGGCGTCCCGATCGATGCACGACGTCATCCCCCGGTAGTTCCGCCTCTGGCACTCCCGACAAGCGAACGGAAGGAGCAGAAAATGGCAACAAAGACCACCGCAGCCGCCGCGACTAAAAGTTCGGGTGCGCGCAGACCGAACATCCTGGTTATCTGGGGTGACGACATCGGTATCAGCAACCTCAGTTGTTACAGCGACGGGTTGATGGGTTATCGAACGCCCAATATCGATCGTCTCGCCAATGAAGGCATGCGTTTCACCGACTCCTACGGCGAGCAATCGTGCACCGCAGGCCGCGCATCGTTCCTTACCGGGCAAAGCGGTTACCGCACTGGCTTGACCAAGGTCGGCATTCCCGGTTCGCAGGTCGGCTTACAGGCGGAGGATCCGACGATTGCGGAGCTGCTCAAACCGCTTGGGTACGCTACGGGACAGTTCGGCAAGAACCATCTTGGCGACCTCAATAAATACCTGCCCACCGCGCACGGATTCGACGAATTCTTCGGCAATCTCTATCACCTGAACGCCGAAGAAGATCCGGAGGACATCGACTATCCATCGGAGAAAGATGCGCCGAACTTCAAGAAGACGTTCGGTCCGCGAGGCGTCATCCACAGCTTCGCAACGGACAAGGACGATCCGACGGAAGAACCGCGCTGGGGACGCGTCGGCAAACAGAAAATCAAGGACACCGGCCCACTGACGCGCAAACGCATGGAAACCTGCGACGACGACTTCGCTTCAGCGGCGGTGGACTTCATCAAGCGTCAGCACAAGGCCGACAAGCCGTTCTTCTGCTGGGTCAACTTCACGCATATGCACTGCCGCACGCACACCAAACCGGAGAGCGTGGGGCAGGCCGGCCGCTGGCAGTCGCGTTATCACGACACCATGATCGATCACGACAAAAACGTCGGCACGGTCCTCGACATTCTCGATGAGCTGGGCATCTCGGAAGACACCATCGTCGTCTACAGCACCGATAACGGCCCGCACATGAATACCTGGCCGGATGGTGCGATGACACCGTTCCGCAGCGAAAAAGACACCAACTGGGAAGGCGCGTTCCGTATTCCCGAACTGATTCGCTGGCCCGCCAGAATCAAAGCCGGCACGATATCCAACGAAATCATCCAGCACCACGACTGGTTGCCGACCTTCGTAGCGGCAGCGGGCGATCCGGATGTCGTCGAAAAACTGAAGCAAGGCCATAAAGCTGGCGATAAGACCTTTAAGGTCCATATCGACGGGTACAACTTCCTGCCTTATCTGAGCGGCAAGGAAAAGAAGGGCCCCCGCCCCGGCTTCATTTATTTCGACGACGATGGCGACCTGGTCGCGCTGCGCTTCGACAACTGGAAGATTACCTTCCTGGAACAGCGCCGCCAGGGCACGCTGGAGATCTGGGGCGAACCGTTCACGAAGATGCGCATACCCAAGATCCACAACCTGCGGACGGATCCGTTCGAACGCGCTGACATTACGTCCAATACCTACTGGGATTGGTACCTCAGTCACGCTTACATGATCATGGCCGCTCAGGGTATTGCCGCCGACTTCGTGAAAACGTTCGCCGCGTTCCCGCCACGGCAGAAAGCGGCCACGTTCACCCTGGACGACGCACTCGCGAAAATGGCCAAAGTGGCTTCTGGCAGTTGATGCCGCGAAACCGCCGACCGATAAGGATAAGGGCGCTTCGGCGCCCTTATTCGTGGAACGGGCGTACAGCTATCGTCAGTGACGCCTCGCGCCGAACGGCAGCGCCTCGAGCGGCCGCTTCACATCGCCGCCAAAGAAACGACGCACGCCGTCCGCGCCTTCGACCGTCACCAACGCCGTAAGCGCCTTGTTCCCGGCATGCACGGCCTCGTGCACGGCGTAGCGCAGTGCATCCACGCGCGAAGGAAACTGGCCTACGAGGCGATCGTCCCTGCGGACATCCCAGGCCAGGTTCTCATTGGGGCGATAAGGAACTTCGAAAACGACCGTCGGCATGGTTATCCCGGTTCACAGAGCCAGGGTCCAGCATGAGCCGGCAACTGTCATGGGCCGGTAACGCCACGGCGGACGGGTTACGACGCCACGACGACATTCGTGCACACCGCGCCGCACAACGGCCTCTTACCGCCCGTTTGCTAGAATCGGCGTTTTACCAAGGCGCGGAGGCCTCCTTCCGTGCCCCTACAGGAGCCGTCATGTCCGCAAAGATTCTCGAGTCGCTCGGCCTTTCCGCTACCGAATCCGGTACGTACCTCGGCCGGGGCGAATGGTCGTCCACCCGCGATGCCGGCACGATCGGCCCGGTCAACCCGGCCACGGGCGAGACGATTGCGACCGTGTATGCCACCAGCCCGGCCGATTACGAGACCATCGTCCGGCGCGCCCAGGAAGCTTTCGCGGTATGGCGCACCACCCCGGCGCCCCGCCGTGGCGAGGCCGTGCGCCTGTGCGGCGATGCGCTGCGCAAGCATAAAGACGCCCTCGGTTCCCTGGTCGCCCTGGAAATGGGCAAGATCAAGCCCGAAGGCGACGGCGAAGTGCAGGAGATGATCGACATCGCGGACTTCGCGGTCGGTCAGAGCCGCATGCTCTACGGCTACACCATGCATTCGGAGCGTCCCGGCCATCGCATGTACGAGCAATGGCATCCGGTCGGTCTGGTAGGCATCGTCAGCGCGTTCAACTTCCCGGTGGCCGTATGGGCCTGGAATGCGTTCCTTGCCGCCATCTGTGGCGACATCTGCATCTGGAAGCCGTCGCCGAAGACGCCGCTGTCCGCCATCGCGACGATGAAAATCTGCAACGCGGCGCTGGCCGAAGCCGGCTTCCCGGACCTGTTCTTCCTGTTCAACGATGCCGGTACCGAACTGGCCCAGACGTTCGTCGACGACAAACGCATTCCGCTCATCAGCTTCACCGGTTCCACCAAGGTCGGCCGCATGGTCGGCGAGCGCGTCGCGAAGCGTATGGGTCGCAGCCTGCTGGAACTCGGCGGCAACAACGCCATCGTCCTCGACCGCACGGCCGATATGAAGCTGGCCATTCCCGCGATCGTCTTCGGCGCTGTCGGCACCTGCGGCCAGCGCTGCACGTCCACGCGCCGCCTGCTGGTTCACGAATCGATCTACGACAACGTCGTCGATACGCTGGTGAAGGCTTATGGCCAGGTAGAGAAGAAGATCGGCGATCCCACGCAGGCGAGCACGCTGATGGGTCCGCTCAACAGCCCCGAAGCCGTGCAGGCATTCCTGACCGCCATCGAGAAGGCGAAAGCCGCGGGCGGCACGGTACGCACCGGCGGCAAGGCACTCGACGATCGCAAGGGCAACTTCGTCCTGCCGACGATCGTCACAGGTCTGGATAACGCCAGCGACGTCGTGCAGACGGAAACCTTCGCACCGATCCTCTACGTCATGCCGTTCAAGACGCTCGACGACGCCATCGACATGCAGAACGCGGTACCGCAGGGCCTGTCGTCGTCGATCTTCACGCAGGACCTGAAAGCCGCCGAAGCCTATCTGTCGGCAGCCGGTTCGGATTGCGGCATCGCCAATGTCAACATCGGCACGTCGGGCGCCGAGATCGGCGGTGCGTTCGGTGGCGAGAAGGAAACCGGCGGCGGTCGCGAGTCCGGATCGGACGCCTGGAAGGTCTACATGCGCCGCCAGACCAACACCATCAACTACTCCGACGCACTGCCGCTGGCGCAGGGCATCAAGTTCGAGTTCTGAGCATGATCGTGACGGCAACGCCGGGCGTCGATACACCGACGCTCGGCCTCGCAGGCAAACGCATCGTCGTCGCCGGCGGCAGCAAGGGCATCGGGCGCGCCATGGCCCTCGCCTTCGCGGCGGCGGGCGCGGACGTGTCGATCTGTGCGCGTGGCGAAGCGGCGCTGGCCGACGTTCGCGAACGGATCGCAGCGTTCGGCGTCCGCGCGCACGCGGGCAGTTGCGACCTCGGCGATGCCACGGCCATCGACGCCTACGTCGCATCGGCCGCGGAAGCGCTCGGCGGTATCGACGTGCTGGTGAACAACGCCACCGGTTACGGCATGACCAACGACGAGGACGGCTGGGCGAAAAGCATCGGCGTCGACCTGATGGGTGCGGTGCGCACATCGCGCGCCGCCTTGCCGTGGCTGCGCAAGGGCACGGGCCCGTGCATCCTGCATACGGTGTCGATTTCCGCGTTCTATGCCAGTCCGCGCAGTGCACCCTATGCCGCGATCAAGGCGGCCGTATCGCATTACGCCATGTCGCAGGCGCTGGAACTGGCGCCCGAAGGGATTCGCGTCAACGCCATCGCGCCGGGTTCGGTCGACTTCGAGGACGGTCTGTGGGACCGTCGCCGGATGGAAGACCCGGAGCTCTACCAGCGGACGCTGGCCACGATTCCCTTCGGTCGTTTCGGCCGGCCGGAAGACATCGCCAACGCCGCGCTGTTCCTGTGCTCTCCCCTGGCCGCCTGGGTCACCGGGCAGACATTGTCGGTCGACGGCGGTCAGATCCTTACCTGAGAGGGTTGTGCCATGAACGACCTGCGCTCCACCGAACGATTCTCCGATCGCGTCGAGGACTATGTCCGCTATCGCCCGGACTATCCTCCCGCGCTGATCGAGTGGCTGCGCGATCTGGGCGTCGGCGAGGACTGGGTCGTCGCGGACATCGGTTCGGGCACGGGTATTTCCAGTCGCATGTTTCTGGATGCCGGCCATGACGTGATCGGCGTGGAACCCAATGCCGCGATGCGCGAAGCATCCGACCACTGGCTGGGCGGCGGCAACCGGCACTTTCGTTCGATCGACGGCACGGCGGAAGCCACGGGACTCTCGGAGGACAGCGTCGACCTCGTTGCCGCGGGCCAGGCTTTCCACTGGTTCGACGAAGAAGCGACGCGTCGCGAGTTCGCGCGCATTCTCCGGCCGGGCGGTCTGGTCGCGGTGTTCTGGAATTCGCGGCGCCTGGTCGGCACACCTTTCCTGGAAGGCTACGAACGCCTGCTGCACGAGTACGGCATCGACTATGTGGGTGTCGCCGAACGCTATGCCACGGACGACGACATGGCCCGCTATTTCGGCGACGGATATCGCGGCATGGCCTCGTTCCCGCATACACAGAAGCTCGACTTCGATGCGCTGAAGGGGCGTCTGCTATCGTCCTCCTACGCGCCGAAGCCCGGGCACATCAATTACGAGCCGATGCTGTACGAACTGCGCGCCCTGTACGACGCCTGCGCCAGCGATGGCCGTGTCGACTTCGACTACGACACCCGCATCTTCGCGGGCTCCGTGCACCCTGCCACGTCCTGACGGATTGCCTCCACGATGTATGACCTCATCCGACCGCTGCTGTTCGCGCTGGACGCCGAAACGGCGCATGGCCTCACGCTCTATGCCAGCGATGTCGCGCAACGCAGCGGCCTGTCCGGCCTGATCGCGAAACCGCCCGCCGCGTTGCCGGTTCGCGCCTTCGGCATCGACTTCCCGAATCCGGTCGGACTGGCGGCCGGGCTGGACAAGAACGCCGATCATCTCGACGGACTGGCCGCGCTCGGTTTCGGTTTCGTTGAAGTAGGCACCGTCACGCCGCGTCCCCAGACCGGCAACGACAAGCCACGCATGTTCCGCCTGCCCGCGCATGAAGCCGTCATCAATCGTCTCGGCTTCAACAACGCCGGCGTCGATGCGCTGCTGCTCAACGTCCAGCGTGCGTCGTTCAATGGCGTGCTCGGCATCAATATCGGCAAGAACAAAGACACGCCCAACGAACGCGCCGTCGACGACTACCTGCATTGCCTGGAGCGCGTATATTCGCTGGCCAGTTACATCGCGGTGAATATTTCCTCGCCGAACACGCAGGGCCTGCGCGATCTGCAGGAAGAGGAAACGCTGCGCCGCTTCATCGGTACGCTGCGCGACGCGCAGGAACGGCTCGCCAGCCAGCACGGCGCGCGCAAGCCCATGCTGCTGAAGATCGCGCCCGATCTCTCCGAAACCGAACTCGATGCCATCGCCGAAGTGCTTCTTTCGGCAGGCGTGGATGGCGTCATCTGCACCAATACGACCATCGCGCGCGACGCCGTCGCCGGCGATCCGTATGCGGGCGAAACCGGCGGCCTGTCCGGACGTCCGCTGTTCGAACGATCGACGGACGTCCTGCGCGGCATGTCGCATCGTCTCGCCGGCAAGATCGGCATCGTCGGTGTGGGCGGCATTCTCGACGGCGATGGCGCCGCCACGAAGATCGCGGCGGGCGCTTCGCTCGTCCAGCTGTATTCCGGACTGGTATATCGCGGACCGAAACTGATCGCCGAAGCGGTCGAAGAAATCCGTCGTCAGCAGGCAGGCGCATGAACCGGACGGTCGACATGGGCGGTTTTTCGCTCTCCAGCGACGCGTCCCTCGGCGCGCGCAACACCTTGCGCGTCGATGCGCGCGCGAAACTGCTCGCCGAAGTAAACGATCCGACCAAACTGCCCGAACTGCTCGCCTATCCGGCGGTGCGGGGCGGCAAGGTCCTCGTTCTTGGCGAAGGCAGCAACGTTCTGATAGCCGGCGACTTCGACGGCACGGTCATCGTCATGGCCACGCGCGGCGTGGAAACCATCGAACGCGAGGATGGCGTCTTACTGCGCGTCGCCGCCGGCGAGCGCTGGGACGACTTCGTCCGCTGGTCGCTCGGCCAGGGTTTCGCGGGACTCGAAAACCTCATCCTGATTCCCGGCACCGTGGGTGCCGCTCCCATCCAGAATATCGGTGCCTACGGCGTGGAAGTCGCCGAATTCGTCGACAGCGTCGAAGCATGGGACACGCATGCCAATGCCTTCGTCATACTGGATCGCGCCGCCTGCGCGTTCTCGTACCGTCATTCGAGCTTCAAGCAACAGGCCGGCCGCTGGATCATCACCGCCGTCACCTTCGCCCTGCCGCGCGAGCGTCCGCTCAGTCTCGACTATGCGGGCATCGGCGACGAACTCGAAAAAATGGGTGTGACGAAAGCCGCACCGTTCCATGTCGCCGAAGCCGTGGTACGTCTGCGCAGCCGCAAACTGCCCGACCCCGCCGTCATCGGCAACGCGGGCAGCTTCTTCAAGAACCCGATCGTCGGCGCCGCACAGGCCGACGCCCTCGCGCTGGCGCACCCCGGCCTGCCCGTCTGGCCGCACGTCGGCGGCACGGCGAAGCTTTCCGCCGCATGGCTCATCGAAAGCGCGGGCTTCAAAGGCCAGCGCGACGGCGACGCCGGCATCTCGAACCGTCACGCGCTGGTGCTGGTCAATCACGGCAAAGCCACCGGACCGGAATTGCTGGCGTTCGCTCGCAAGGTCATGGCGGGCGTGGAAGCCCGCTTCGGTGTGCGTCTGGAACCCGAGCCGCTCGTCGTCTGATCTTTTAAGGACAGCCGCCTCACGCTTGTGCCTCGGGGAAGCCGTGGCCGGGTTGGCCCTTGGGGCCTTCGGCGCCGTCCCTGCGGGAGCGGGCCGTAGTGCCACTTCGCTCCGTCAGTGGGTGATCGCGGCCCTCGGCTAAGGCGGCCCCAAGGGCCAACCCGGCCACGGCACCGGCCACTGCGGTTTGCTGTAGGCAGAGCGCGAGCCAAGCAGGTGATGGAATCGAACCGGATACGGTCACCACCGGTCCTGCGTCACGCGCTGCCTTCCTCCACGTGACCGCAACCTCCGGAAGAGCCGTCGGCCACCGCCCTCGACGCGACTTGCGGAACCGAGCGCGGCGGGCGGAAAAGGCCCGAAGGGGGCGGACCAGGACGGTCCGCCGTTTTCGCTGAGGCAGGAGCCGAATCGAAAACCCCCGCCCGCCGCGCGGGCGCGACGGGGCGCAGCCATTAAAACACCAGCCGCGCAGCGGCTATCCCTTCCCGAGCGACGGTGGAGACGGAGCGTCGAGGGCGGTGGCCGACGGCTCTCCTCGAAGCCTCCCAGCGCTACGGCAAAAGCGATGGCGAAGCCGAGCCCTACCCCCCCAATCGTCAATCGAAGCGCATAAATTGATTTCGAATTGCCACGCTAGCGCGACCGCCCACGCTCGACATTCGGAAGGACCAGCGCCAGCGCACCGATCAACGGAAGATACGCGCACAGGTGGTAGACGTATTCGATACCATGGCTATCGGCCAGACGACCGAGTACCGCCGCACCGATACCGCCCATACCGAACGCGAAGCCGAAGAACATGCCCGACACCATGCCGACACGACCCGGTACTAGTTCCTGTGCATAGACCAGGATGGCCGAGAACGCGGAGGCCAGCACCACGCCGATGATCACGCTCAACGCGCCGGTCCAGAAAAGATTCGCGTAGGGCAGCAGCAGGGTGAACGGCGCGACGCCGAGAATGGACGCCCAGATGACGTACTTGCGCCCGATCCGGTCGCCGACCGGACCGCCGATGACCGAGCCCGCCGCGACCGCGAAAAGAAAAACGAACAGATGGGTCTGCGCGTTCTGCACGGATACGCCGAAACGGTGGATCAGATAGAACGTGTAATAGCTGCTCAGGCTGGCGAGATAGAAATACTTCGAAAAAACCAGCACGCCGAGTACGGCAAGCGAAAAGCCGACCGTGGACTTCGACAGCCGGACACCCGGTGCATGCTGCCGACGCGATACGCTATGCGCCGCATGATTCAGCGCATACCAGCGACTGACTTGCAGCAATACCGCGATCGCCAGCAGCGCCGCCAGCGAGAACCACGCGATGCTTCCCTGCCCGTGCGGCACGATCACCCACGCTGCGAGCAGCGGTCCCAAAGACGATCCCGCGTTACCGCCCAACTGGAACAGCGACTGCGCCAGGCCGTGACGTCCACCCGACGCCATGCGCGCGACGCGCGACGATTCGGGGTGGAATATCGACGATCCGGTGCCGACCAGCGCGGCGGCTACCAGCAACATGTCGAAGGTCTGCGCGCGCGACAGCAGCAACAGACCGAACAAGGTAAAGCCCATACCGACGGGTAACGAGTAAGGCATCGGACGGCGATCGGCGAACATGCCGACCACGGGTTGCAGCAGCGATGCCGTGACCTGATAGGTCAACGTAATCAGGCCGATCTGTCCGAAGCTCAGATGGAACCCGCTCTTAAGAATCGGATAGATCGCAAGGATCAACGACTGGATCATGTCGTTGAGGAAATGCGAAAAACTGATCGCACCTATGATGCCGAACGCCGGACTTCCGACAGCGGAAGCGACGGATGGGCTGCTGGAATCGACATCGACGGGAACGTCTTCGATACGCGCGGACATGGGTTTCCTCGACTAGGGATATCGACGCACCGTGGGGTTGTACGCCGGGTATCGACACCATAAAGTGGCCCGGTACGGCCCGCACTCGCTTCCGGGTCAATTTTTGTCGAATTCGGGCCATTTCATGCGCAATACACGGGTCGATGCATACGAGGACACGCCGCGCGACGTGGTGGCGACCGGAAACGAGTATCCCGACGGTGGATCCCTCCCCCCGCATAGCCATCGGCGCGGCCAGTTACTGTACGCATCGAACGGCGTGGTCGCGGTCTTCACGCAGCAGGGTAGCTGGCTGGTGCCCCCTCGCCGCGCCCTGTGGATTCCCGCGGGCGTGCAGCACGAAGTGCGGATGAACGGCGATGTCTCGACCCGCAGCGCCTATGTACGCGACGACGCGGCGACCGCGGCGGGACTACCGGCACATTGCCGGGTCATCGCCGTCTCGCCCCTGCTGCATGCCTTGCTGACGGAGGCAGTGGACTTGCCAGCCTGCTACGACCTCGACGGGCGCGGCGGCCAGATCATGCGCCTGCTGCTTTCGGAAGTCGCGACCATGCCGGCGCTTCCACTCAATGCACCGCTGCCCGTGGATGCGCGACTTGCGCGCCTGTGTCGCACCCTGCTCGAACACCCGCAGCGCGAAGACGATCTGGATACGATGGCCTCGCGCATCGGCATGAGCCGGCGACATTTCACCCGTCTGTTCCGCAGCGAAACCGGCATGAGCTTCACGGCATGGCGCCAGCAGGCCAGCCTGATGACCGCGCTGACGCGGCTGGGCCAGGGCGAGTCGATCACCCGCGTCGCGGCCGACCTGGGCTACGCCAGCTCGAGCGCGTTCACCGCGGCATTCAAGAAAATCCTGGGCGCGCCCCCAAGCCGCTATTTTTTGTAGGAGCCCGCAAGCGGGCTCCTACAGGTTGCCGCGGCGGCGCGTGTCACAGCATTGCAAGAACCTCGTCATACCTTACGAACGCTAACGGCATGTCGACGCCGTACCGGCGTACCATGGTCCAAGCACCTGTACCTGGCACGCGCCGCATGCCACCTACCGGAGCGCCGATCCTGGACACGATGACCACTTCTACCGACGCCCCGAGCGCCACACGTCATCCGGTTGCCGCCAAGGCAATCGCCGCTGGCGTCGATGCCTCTCCGATCGATCTCTCGGACGCCAGCCTCTACGTCAATCGCGAACTGTCGCAGTTGCAGTTCAACATCCGCGTACTGGACCAGGCGCTCGACGAATCCAAGCCGCTGATCGAGCGGTTGAAGTTCCTGCTGATCTTCTCGAACAACCTCGACGAGTTCTTCGAGATCCGCGTCGCGGGACTGAAACAGCAGATCGCGTTCGACCACGAAGTAATCGGCGCCGACGGGGTGTCGCCGAAGCGTGCGCTGGCCGAGATCGGCGACATCGCGCACCGGCAGATCGAACGCCAGTACGCGATCCTCAACGAAAAAATCCTGCCCGAGCTCGAAACCCACGGCATCCGCATCGTGCGCCGCAACCAGTGGACGCACAAACAGAAGCTCTGGGTGCGTCGTTACTTCCGCCAGGAAGTCGCGCCCCTGATGACGCCGATCGGACTCGATCCCACGCATCCCTTCCCGCGTCTGGTGAACAAGAGCCTGAACTTCATCGTGCAGCTGGAAGGCACCGATGCGTTCGGTCGCGATTCCGGTCTGGCCATCGTGCCTGCGCCGCGCGTCCTGCCGCGCATCATGCGCATTCCGGATGAAGTGTGCGACGGCGGCGATAACTATGTGCTGCTCTCTTCCATTATTCACGCGCATGCCGACGATCTCTTCCCGGGCATGCGCGTACTCGGTTCGTATCAGTTCCGCCTTACCCGCAACGCCGACCTGACGATCGATCCGGAAGACGTCGAAGACCTGGCGCGCACGTTGCGCGGCGAACTGTTCTCGCGACGTTACGGCGATGCCGTGCGTCTGGAAGTCGCGGACAACTGCCCCAAACCGCTGGTCGATTACCTGCTGAAGCAATACTCGCTGGAAGTGGATTCGCTGTACGAAGTGAATGGACCGGTCAATCTGGCGCGCCTGTTCGCGATCACGCTGAAGCCCGACTACGCGCACCTGCAATATCCGCCGTTCGTGCCGTCGTTGCCCAAGGCGCTCGGCGATGCCGACGATATGTTCCAGGTCATCGGCAAGCAGGACATCCTGCTGCTGCATCCCTACGAGTCGTTCTCGCCGGTCGTCGACCTGCTTCGCCAGGCGGCGAAAGATCCGCAGGTCCTGACGATCAAACAGACGCTTTACCGTAGCGGCGCCAATTCCGAAATCGTCGACGCGCTGGTGGAAGCCGCGCGCGCGGGCAAGGAAGTGACCGCGGTGGTCGAATTGCGCGCACGCTTTGACGAAGAGTCGAACCTGACCCTTGCCTCGCGCCTGCAACAGGCCGGCGCGGTGGTGATCTACGGCGTGGTCGGCGTCAAAACGCACGCCAAGCTGATGCTCGTTCAGCGCCGCGAGAACGGCAAGCTCGTCAGCTACGCGCACCTGGGCACCGGCAACTACCATTCAGGCAATGCGCGTCTTTATACCGACTACAGCCTGCTGACCTCGGACGAGGCCCTGTGCGACGACGTGCATCGCCTCTTCCGTCTGCTGACCGGCATGGGCAAGGTGCTGAAGATGAAGCGCATGCTGCATGCGCCCTTCACTCTGAAGAAAACCTTCCTCGAATTCATCGCGCGCGAGGCGACCAACGCGGCGGCGGGAAAACCCGCGCAGATCATCTGCAAGGTCAATGCGATCACCGATCCGAAGATCATCCGCGCGCTTTACCGCGCCAGTCAGGCCGGCGTGAAAATCGATCTGATCGTACGCGGCATGTGCTGCCTGCGGCCCGGCGTACCGGGGGTATCGAACAATATCCGCGTACGTTCCATCGTCGGTCGTTTTCTGGAACATAGCCGCGCGTACTGGTTCCAGAACGACGACGAGCCAAAACTGTTCCTGGCCAGCGCGGACCTGATGGAGCGCAACCTGGAGCGTCGCGTGGAAACCTGCTTCCCGATCGAGGGCAAGAAGCTCCAGCAGCGCGTGAAGAAGGAACTTGATCTGTATCTCACCGACAACGTGTCGGCCTGGAACATGCATTCGGACGGAAGCTATGTGCTCACCCAACCGTCGTCCGGTCAGCCTTCGCGCGACGTGCAGGCACAGTTGCTCGAGAAGTTCTGCGGGCCGGTGGCGCTTCCGTCCTGAGGTTTAACCGCCCACGCTTCGTCGACCTCGCGAATCGGGTCGACGAAGACGCACAGACCGGGTGGTGCGTCTTGACACCGCTCAGGCCAGCTCTTCAGCCGCGGCCACGATATCGTCGTCACCGGGCAATACGAGGAATGCGGCACCGGCAAGTGGCGTGAACGTATCCGCACCGACCACGCGACGCAGCGGCGTCGCGCCCAGTCCCGCTTCGACGATCGCGGTGATGACGCCCTCGCCCACACCCGCGCTCTTGCGTCCCTCGTCCACGACGAGGATACGTTTCGCGGACTTCGCCTGCGCGGCAATGAAAGCGTCGTTCAACGGGACCAGCCAGCGCAGGTCGATCACGCGCACTTTCCAGCCGTGCGCGGCTTCGATACGCCGAGCCGCACGCAAGCTCATCGGTACGCCATTGCCGAAAGTGAACACGACGAGATCGTCGGCGTCATCGCCATAAATACGGCCTTCGCCAAGCGTCAGCGCTTCGCCCGGCGCCGGATAGCCGAACTGCCACGCACCATCGCCGGGTTCGTACAGATCTTTCGTCATGTACAGCGCGATAGGTTCGAGGAACGCACAGACCCGTCCATCGACCTTCGCCAGTGCGGCCAGCGTACGCAACATCGCCGCGGCGTCGTCGCCGCGGCTGGGGCAACCGACGACCAGCCCGGGAATATCGCGAAGCGCGGTAATCGAGTTGTCGTTATGGAAATGGCCGCCGAATCCACGCTGATATCCCAGCGATGCAATGCGCACGAGCATGGGGTTGCGATACTGATCGTTGGAGAAGAACTGCAACGACGCCGCCTCGCCGCGAATCTGGTCGCAGGCGTTATGGAAGTACGCGAGGTATTGAATCTCGGGGATGGGCAGCATGCCCATGTTCGCATAGCCCTGCGCCAGGCCGAGAATCATGGTCTCGTCGAGCAGCGTATTGAAGACGCGTGCATTGCGGAACGCCTTGTGCAGTCCCTTCGTCACGGTATAGACGCCGCCCTTCTGCGCGACGTCCTCGCCGAACAACAGCGTCTCCGGGTACTTCGCCATCAGGTCGTGCAACGCCTGATTGATCTGGATCGCCAGGTGACGCGGCGGCTGCAATTCGGGCAACTTCTCCGCACCGCCGTATGCGCGCAGCCGCGCGTCGGCATAATCGGAACGCTCCGCTTCCGCGCGCACGGCATCGGGCGTGTATGGCGCGAGCGGCGCCATGACGTCGCCCAGCGAAGACAGGCGCGGACGGCGATCCGCCTCTTCGGCGGCGTCGAAACAGCGGCGACGGGTGCTTTCGTACAAACCCAGCAATGTCAGCTTGTCGTATAAACCGGAGGCCAGTGCAATCGTCGCCGAACGCAACAACGGATCGGTCGCTTCAAGCGCGACCAGCTCCTCTACCGACCGCCACTCGATTTCGAAATCGGTACCCGCATGCCCCATCATCCGCGCGGTATTCAGATGCAGGAACGTCGGGCGCCGGGTGTTCCGGCAATGGGTTACCGCGCGTTCCACCGCGCCGTAGCCATCGGCGAGGTCGAGACCGTCGGCATAGAAATAGTCGAGATTGGCGCGCTGCTGGAAATTGCTCGCGACCCAGCCGCTCGGCGTCTTGACCGAAATGCCGATGCCGTTGTCTTCGCATATGAAGAGCACGGGTGCCGGCAGCTTCTGGTATGCCGTCCATGCCGCGGCGTTGAATGCCGTCTGCGCCGTGGCATGGTTCGACGATGCATCGCCGAACGAACAGATCGCGATGGAGTCCTGCGGAATAGGCAGCGTATGGCCGATTCGCGCCGCCTGTTCGATAGCGATGGCGGTACCCAGCGCCTTGGGCAGGTGCGAGGCGATCGTCGAGGTCTGCGGCAGCACCCACAACGGCTTGCTACCCCACACCTTGTGCCGGCCACCCGACGCGGGATCGTCCTTGCTGGCCGCAAAGGACAGCGCGGAGTCCATGATCGGATCCATATCCGGCAGCTTGCGGAAACGTTCGGCCATGAACGCGCCACTGCGGTAATGCAGGAAAGCGGGATCGGTATGCCGCGCGATGCGCGCCACCATGGCATTGCCTTCGTGGCCCGACGAACCGATGGTGTAGAACACCTTGTTCTGCACGCGCAGCACGCGCGCCATCAGATCGAGATGGCGACTGATCAGCTGCGATTCCAGCAGTTCGCGAAAGCCGCGCGCATCGAGCGCGCTGCCGGGAAGCACAGGTTCGCCTTCGCGTGGCGCGTCGCGCACGTCGCCTTCCCATAACTGCACGAACTCCAGGAAGTTCTGGTCGACGATCTCGGCGCGGTTAAAGCCCTTATGACGGGCTGCGATGACGTGCGGAATGGACATGATGGACTCGAAAGGCCTAACAATGAGAATCAGGAATGGCCGGGAAAATGACCGGCTCCGGTCATACGTAATGCTTGCGCGCGAAGCGCATCCTTGGGCCGGCCGAACAGCGCGAGCAGCCGCTGCTGTTCGTCGACGGATGCCACGCGCACACGCCGCAGTCCGCTCACGGGCAGCGTGTCGCGCACATCGACGACGCGCCATTGCCCGTCGATAGCTATTTCAAGGCCGCCCATCACTTCGACCGGCAGGTCCGAAAACGCATAGCGCGAAAAATGCGAGCGAAACAGGTGCCCGTCGGCCGGCGCATAGGCCACGACGCGCCGATCGATCCACCGATGTTCCAACTCGTCGGCGACATCGGACGACGTCAGCAGGTCGATATCCGCCACATCGACATCGGCACCGGCAATACATGCAGCAGCGCTTCCGATGACGACCACGGCGGCGATGCCCGTCGACGCCAGCGCATCGTCGATGAGACGCAGCGAAGCCAACACACGCTGTCGCGTATCGTCGATCACGATCGGCTACCTGCCACGGCGGGCGAACCACTGCTCGCGTGTCTGACCCCAGAGATTAAAGGGTTCGTTGTCGAGAGGCGGAGGCAGCCGCCCCGGACCGCGATCGGTCGCACCCAGCTTGATGGCCACCGCACGCGACGCTTCGTTTTCGGGCGCGATGGAATGGATCACATCGGTCCAGCCGAGTTGATCGAATGCCCAGTCGATGGCCGCGGCCGCGCCTTCGGTCGCATACCCCCGACCCCAGGCCTCGCGCGCAATACCCCAACCCACTTCCGTGCCAGGCCAGCCATCGGGAAACCAGGGGCCGAGCCGTCCGACCCAGCGACCGCTGGATCGCTCGATGACGGAGAACATGCCGTATCCCTGGATTTGCCAGGCGCCCGCCATCGTCAGGAAGCCTCTCCATGCGATCGGTCGCGGTTGCGCGCCCCCGAGGAAGCGCGCCGAGACCTCGTCCGCCATGAAGGCGGCCCATGCGTCGAAATCCTCCGCCGCCGTGGGACGAAGGATGAGCCGGTCTGTTTCGATGCGTACCGTACTCATGATCCGTCCTTCAGAATGCGTTGATGCCAGTCAGTTCGCGACCGACGACCAGCTGGTGCACGGTCTCGGTACCCTCGTAGGTAATGACCGATTCGAGGTTCAGGGCATGGCGGATCGCCCCGTGTTCGGTGGTGATGCCCGCGCCGCCGAGGATGTCGCGGCATTCGCGCGCGATATCGATCGCCATGCGCACGTTGTTCCATTTGGCGAGCGACACCTGCGTCGGATGCAGTTTGCCCGCGTCCTTCAGACGCCCCAACTGCAACGAAAGCAGTTGCGCGCCCGTGATGCGGCGGGCCATGTCGGCCATTTTCACCTGCACCGTCTGATTGGCCGCCAGCGGGCGTCCGAACAACACGCGTTCGGCCGTGTAATCGAGCACTTCGCGCAGACAGGCCTGCGCCGCGCCGATCGGTCCCCACGTGATGCCGTAACGGGCCTGGTTGAGGCAGCCCAGCGGCCCCTTGAGACCCACCACGTTCGGCAACCGCGCGCTATCGGGCACGCGCACGCCGTCGAAGAACAGCGCCGAGGTAACCGACGCGCGCAGGCTCATCTTCTTGTGCACGACCTGCGCGGCGAAACCCTTCGTTTCGGTGGGAACGATAAAGCCCTGGATACCGTCGTCGGTCTGCGCCCAGACGATGGCGATGTGCGCGAGATTGCCGTTGGTGATCCACATCTTCGCGCCGTTGATCACCCAGTCGCCGCCGTCGCGGCGCGCGACGGTCTTCATATTGGCCGGGTCGGACCCGCCGTGCGGTTCGGTCAGACCGAAGCAGCCGATCACTTCGCCCGCGGCCATGCGCGGAAGGTAGGCGTGTTTCTGTTCTTCGTTGCCGTACGCGTAGATGGGATACATGCACAGCGAACTCTGCACCGAGGCGAAGCTGCGCAGGCCCGAGTCGCCCCGCTCCAGCTCCTGGCAGATCAGGCCGTAGCTGACGGCATTCATGCCGGCGCCGCCGTACTCTTCGGGGATCGTGGCGCCCAGCAGGCCCAGCGACGCGATCTCGGGAATCAGCTCGGCGGGAAAACGGGCCTGGTCGAAGCAGTCGCCAATGATCGGCAGCACCTTTTCGTCGACGAACCGGCCGACGGTGTCCTGCACCATGCGCTCTTCGTCGGTGAGGAGCGAGCGGACGTCGTAGAGGTCGAGCGGGTCGAGACGGTGAGCCATGCGCATTCCCGGAAAGCTTAAGGAAGAAACATCCGATTGTAGCCAGCGTCCGGGCGGCGGTCATGCCGGAGCGCAACATGATCCGGCTACGCACCGCCACTCCCGGACCGTACGCATTCTTCGGGAATCAGGCGACAGCCGCACCCGAACGATTCCACGAGCATAGGCGACCCGGCAGCGCCGGACCCCCCATGCAAGGAATGCAAATGAAATACCTCCGCCATACCAGTGGCGTCGCCACCATGTTCGCCGTGTTTTGTGCCGCGGCATCCCCCGCATTCGCCGATCGCCTGACCGGGCCACTCGTTCTCGTCGACGAGCGTAGCGACAGGATCGACACCATTTACGCCTTTCGTACCGACGGAGGTTCGGCCGTCCTGCCCGTCGCGGACCCCGGCAAGACAGGGCCAGGCGCCTTCGCCTGGCAAAGGCAAGACGCCGAACGACTGCTTGCGCAGCCGGGCGTACAGTATGTGGAAGCCCCGGCGGAGGGCAAGTCGGGCTCCGTGTCGGACGGCACGGGATACTGCCTCGAACGCAACGGCATGCGGGTGATCTGGACGGGTTGCGACAATCGTGCGGGTCAGAGTTGGTCGATGCTTTCGGGTGGCTACCTGCTGAGCTCCGCGGGCCTGCCCGCCACGCTCGGCTATGCGCCCGAAGCATCGGGCGAGCCCGGCGCATCGGTCTTCCACTCGCCGATCACGCGTGTGGCGGTCGAACTGCTGGCACCTGTCGACGAATGACGGTGTCGCCAGCGACGCCCGACGTCATATGTCGAACACGTCGCCGGGAATGAACCGGCCCCTTACCGCAAAGGCCGACGCTCCGGACGAACCCGGTGCGTCGGCCTTTGCGGCGCCCGCTGGTTATTCCGCTGCAACGTGAATCGACGAGGTAACCACGCGCAATGCTGGATCTCCCTGTTTAAGAGTTAGCGTCGGCGATTCCGTTGCCGCGATATTCAGCGATAACGCCGGCCCTTCGTCATCTGCCAGGAACAGAATGTTGCTTATGAAGTGCCAGGTCTGATTCACACCATCCTCCGAACAATCGGCCCACGACACCTTCCTGTCGCCCGTACGTGTCAAACATCGAACGGCTTCCGCGGTGGCATGCTCGTCCTCCGCCAGGCTGACGAACGAGACGACGGGACCGGACTGATTGGCGTCCGGGAGGCTCACACGCACCGCATTGCGCGAATCGACCTGCCCCTGAACGAGGACCGGAGAGGTCGTGCGCTCCGGGCGATTGTCGGGTTGCACGCCGAAGTAGACGCCGGGATGCGCGCGGCTCTCCAGGATGAAAGGCTTTACCCGCGAAGCTGCGCCGACCGTCGATACAGCACACGCGGATGTAAGAACCATAGCGACAAACAACTTCTTTCCAGAAAGTTTCATGGGGCTTCGTAACCTCAGTTAGTTCCGACACACATGGCATAACAGCGCATCGGCGAGTGGAGGGAGGGACGATAATCGTCCGCCTCCGCGGAAGGCCCTATCGGCGACGGGAGGAGCAAGGCAACGATTCCTGCGTGCCGTGGCAAGGTCTCGCCCGCGACACCAGCCCGCGGCATCTCATGCATCGACCCCATGAACGGCCAGCGTCCGACGACGGCGAATCGCCGAAAACCCACGACCCTGCCATACTGCCAACGCCGTAGAAGTCAAGGATTCGCACGTGGTCAGAGGTGTCCTGCTGGGCTTCGCCTGCTATGCGGCCTACGCGTGCAGCGACGCCTTCGTGAAGCTCCTGGAAGGCTCGCTGCCTGCGTACGAGGCGGTCTTCTTCGGTGCCGTGCTGGCCCTGGCCGCCCTGCCGTTCCTCAAGAAGTCCGGCGATCGCTGGCGCGAAGTCGTCGTATCGAAACGACCCGGCCTCTGGCTGCTGCGTGCACTCGCCGGAGCCATCGGCAACGTATCCGCCGTGATGGCGTTCACGGCGCTGCCTATGGCCGAAGCGTTCGCACTGATCTTCCTGCTGCCGATCTTCGTCACGATCCTCTCGGTCGTCTTTCTCAAGGAACACGTGGGGTGGCGTCGCTGGTCGGCCGTGATCGTCGGCTTCCTCGGTGTGCTGGTCGTGCTCCGGCCCGGCTTCCGCCAGCTGGGTCCGGGGCACGCGGCGGCGATCGTCTGCGGCATCGCCGGAGCGCTTTCCATCATCGCCCTGCGCATGGCCGGACCGCACGAGAAGCGCATCACCCTATACGGTGCCGGTGTCATCGGCCCGATGATCGCTGGCGCCGTCCTGATGCTTCCCGCGTTCGTCTGGCCGGACGCTCACCAGTGGTTCCTGCTGCTGGGTTACGGCCTGCTGGCCGCCGCGGGCGCTGTGTTGCTGATGCTCGCCACGCAGAATGCACCGGCGAATCGCATCGCGCCCACGCAATACAGCCAGATGCTATGGGCGATCGTGTTCGGGTATTTCCTTTTCAACGACACGCTGGACTGGCCGATGTTGATAGGCATCGCGCTGATTCTTGGCGCGGGTCTTTTCACCTTCGTGCGCGAAGAGAAAAAGACCAACTGGTGGCGGCGGACGAAGGTGGTCGGCGGCGCCGGGTCGGCCTGACCCAGAGAACATCGCTTCAAGCACGCCTACAAAGAACTGTCCCTTGCAGGAGCGCGATCCCGACGAAGCGAGGGGCGACGATCATGCCCCAACGGCAGCACATGCCCGGCTTCGCGACGCAGGCTCCCGACTCAACATGTCTCACCAGCCATTCCGGCCGGACACGACAGGAGTCAACGATGAACCACACCCGTCGCGGCGCGTACGCGCTAGCCACTCTCGCCGGCCTTTGCATGGCGGCTTCCACTGCCACGGCAGCCAACCGCATGTACGGTCCGTTGCTTCTGGTCGATCAACGAGCAGGCAAGAGCATCTACTACGCGTTCGAAAAAAGCGCCACGCGCTGGATCGACCCTATGCGCAACCCGGACAAAACCGGTACGGAAGAATACAACTGGCCGTTCGATGGCGGTCGCTTCCCGGCGGCGGGCAATCTGCGCAACACCATTTTCGTCACCATTCCCGGCGACCGCGAAACCGGTCCCATTGTCGATACCTTCGGGCGATGCCTGACGTCCAACGATACCTATCATAATGTTCGATTCGAAGCCTGCGTCACCGACAAAGCCGAGCAGGTATGGACGGTCGTCGGTGGCTATATGTATCGAGCACAAGGCCGCACCAGCTCGGCTTCGCTGGCCTTCGATCCGAACCTCTCCGGAAGCAACCAGCCGTTCCTGAGCCCTACACCGGTCATGCGGCTATATATCGAAACGTTTATCGACGACGAACCGCCTGTCGAAGAACGTTAAGCGCGCGACTCAGGGATTGCTGACCCCGTGCGGAACATGGCCCGTTGCCACGTGGCGACGGGCCGATTCCACGTTGGCCGGAGAATCGTCGAAGAAAATGTCGGCGCCGAAGGCATCGAGAAAAGGCCCCTTGTCGCGCCCCCCCAGGAACAGCGCCTCGTCGATACGCACGCCCCAGCGGCGCAGCGTCAGGATGACGCGTTTGTGCGCCGGCGCCGAACGCGCCGTGACCAGTGCCGTGCGGATGGGCGAGGTTTCCGCGGGGAATGCCGCCTGAAGACGATGCAACGCTGCCAGGAAACCGCGGAACGGGCCACCCGACAACGGTTCGGCCCATAGCTCGCTTTCGCTGCGATGAAACGCATCGAGACCCTGCTCTTTAGACACTCGCTCGCCTTCGTCGCCGAAGATCACGGCGTCACCGTCGAACGCGATGCGCAGCTGTTCGCTGGAACGTTGCGGCGCCGTCGACGGCAGGATAGTCGCCGCGGCGACGCCTGCGCGCAGTGCGCGGCCCACATCTTCCGCATTGGCGGACAGGAACAGATCGGCGCGGAACGGTGCGATGTAATCGGACGTGGGCGCACCGCTGGTGAACGCGGCGCGCGAAATATTGAGTCCATAGTGCTGGATGGCGTTGAAAATCCGCAGTCCCGTATCGCCCGAATTGCGCGACAGCAGGATCACTTCGACCGGCGGAAGATCCGCCGATAGCGAATTGAGCCCCAGCAACTTCTGCACCAGCGGAAACGCCACGCCCGGTTGCAGCAGATCGTTCTCGTGTTCGATCTGGAACTGCCGGTAGGCGTCTAGCCCGTCGCGCTCGAACAGATCGTGGCTGTCGCCCATATCGAACAGGGCGCGCGAGGAAATGGCGACGACCAGACGGTTGTCGCCCGCCGACCGATCGTCGTGCGCATTGGTTTCAACGGGGGAGTTCATGCTGGCATCCAACCTTGCATTCGATGGCACCATCGTAATGCAAGCCCGTCAGGAGAGCGCGAACTGCTCGTCCAGAATACGCTGCTGCAGGTTATGTTCCGGATCGAACAGCAGACGAACGGCATGGCGCCTCGCCTGGCGGATTTCCACCGACCTGACGTCGCGCACTTCATGAAAGTCCGCCGTGGCGCTGATCGGGCGCTTGTCCGGGTCTTTCGTCTCAAAACCCACACGGGTCGCATGCGGCAGGATGGCACCGCGCCAGCGTCGCGGACGAAAGGGGCTGATCGGTGTCAGCGCCAGCACATTGGCGTCCAGCGGCAGGATGGGCCCGTGTGCCGAAAGGTTGTACGCGGTCGAACCGGCGGGCGTGGACACGAGGATGCCATCGCAAACCAGTTCCTCCAGTTTCACGGCGTCGTTCAGGCGTACCCGCAGATGAGCTGCCTGGTTGCTCTGTCGAAGCAGCGCGACTTCATTGAAGGCCAGCGCGCGCTGCTCGCTGCCGTCGTGGCAGGTGACGTGCATTTCCAGCGGATGCAGCACCGCCGGATGCGCCCGCTCGATGCGTTCGACGAGGCCATCGACCGCGTGCTGGTTCATCAGGAAGCCCAGGCGTCCGAGCTTCATGCCATAGAACGGCAAGCCGAGCGATCGATAGGTATGCAGCGTACGTAGCATGAAACCGTCGCCACCCAGCGAGACGATGATTTCCGCCTCGGACGGATCGACGTTCCCGTAGTGCTTCACGAGCGCGTCGCGAGCCTGCTGGGCGACATCGGTTTCGCTGGCGACGAAAGCTAGACGCATGGATGGACGCCGAAGGAGGAACCAGGGCCGAGCTTAGAGCCTTAGTGGGTGCGTTTCATAGCGTGAAGGAACACCGTGCCTCCGCCCGCCGTCGGACGGAGGCACGTCATACCGATCAGCCGAGCGGAATCTGCGCCAGCTGGGCCAGTCGGCGAACCGCGACCGAAGCGATCGGGTAGTCCGCGTTCTGCGTGAGGATCTCCGCAAGCATGGCGCGCGTGTACTTCAGCGTCGGGTCGTCGCGTTCCAGCCATGCCTGCACGGGGCTGATATCGGTGCGGTCGCCCGCCACGCTCAGCACCTGCAAGGCCAGCGCACGCTGCTGGGCGTTGAGTTCGTCCAGCAGCGAACCGCGTGCCTGCGCATGCCATGCGCCTTCGACCGGCAACGCTTCGATCTGGTCGCGCAGCCACTCGAGGTCGAGGGCTTCGCCCAGTTCGTAGAACACGGCCGCAACCTTCTCGATGGCGTAGCCGCTTTGCTTGGACACTTCGACCATGTCCAGCGCCGCGCGCAGTACCGGCACGCGTGCAAGGCGGACCGCCAGCGTTTCGGGGCAGCCGAGGCCTTCCCACTTTTCCTGGCTGGACGAGAAATCGCCGCGACCCGTGTTGGTCAATGCATCCGGAAGCGCCTTGCGCAGCGCGGTGACTTCCGCACTGTAGCGCTCGACGTTGGCGGCGATATCGAGCGTGCCGCCCGGACGGTTGAGCAACCAGCGGGTGAGATGACGCAGCAACGACCATATCTGGAGGATTGCGTCGATCTGCGTATTCTCCGCCGCCTTGCCGTCCAGCTCTTCGATTTCCGCCCAGAGTTCGCGGGCGCCGAGAATCTCGCGGGCCGCCGTATACGCCTTGGCGATCGCGGCCGGTCCCTGCCCCGTATCCTCCTGCATGCGCATCATGAAGGTGGCGCCCATGCGATTGACTGTCGAGTTGGTCACGGCCGTGGCAATGATTTCGCGCTTCAGACGGTGACGCTGCATGTGCTCGGCATACTTCTCGTGGAGCGGTACCGGGAAGTAGCGAACCAGCTCGCGCGACAGGTACGGATCTTCCGGCACGTCCGATTCCAGCAACTGCTGGAACAGGCGGATCTTGTCGTAGGACAGCAGCACCGACAGTTCCGGACGCGTCAGGCCAAGGCCACGCGCCTTGCGCTCGGCAAGTTCGGTTTCGCTGGGCAGCGATTCGACCTGGCGATCCAGCAAACCCTCGCTTTCAAGGATGCGGATGAAGTGGGCCATCGAACCCAGGCGACGCACCGACTGGTGCTCCATGACCGTGATGGCCTGGTTCTGGCGATAGTTGTCCCACAGCACCAGACGGCCGACTTCGTCGGTCATCTCCGCCAGCTGGCGGTTGCGCGCCTCGAACGTCAGTTCGCCGCGCTGCACGGCATCGTTCAACAGGATCTTGATGTTCACCTCGTGATCGGAGGTGTCCACGCCGGCCGAGTTGTCGATGAAGTCGGTATTGAGCAGCACGCCGGCGGTCGCGGCTTCGATGCGGCCCTTCTGGGTCATGCCCAGGTTGCCGCCCTCGCCCACCACTTTGCAGCGCAGTTCGTTGCCGTTGACGCGCAGCGCGTTGTTGGCGCGATCGCCGACTTCCGCATGCGTCTCGGACGTAGCCTTCACGTAGGTACCGATGCCGCCGTTCCACAGCAGGTCGACCGGCGCTTTAAGAATGGCGCCGAGCAGGTCGGACGGTGCCATATGCGTCACTTCGGCACGGATGCCCAGCGCAGCGCGCACTTCGGGAGAAACGGGCACCGACTTCGCGGTACGCGGATACACACCGCCACCGGCCGAGATCAGTGATTTGTCGTAGTCGTCCCACGACGAACGCGGCAGCGCGAACAAGCGCTCGCGCTCCTTGAAGGAGCGTGCGGCGTCCGGGTTCGGATCGAGGAAGATGTGACGATGGTCGAACGCGGCCAGCAAGCGGATGTGTTCGGACAACAGCATGCCGTTGCCGAAGACGTCGCCGGACATGTCGCCCACGCCCGTCACGGTGAAATCTTCCGTCTGGCAGTCGCGCCCCAGCGCACGGAAGTGCCGGCGTACCGACTCCCACGCACCCTTGGCCGTGATACCCATGCCCTTGTGGTCGTAACCGTTCGAGCCGCCCGAAGCGAACGCATCGTCGAGCCAGAAACCGTGCTCGGCCGAGATCGCGTTGGCGATATCGGAGAACGTCGCGGTGCCCTTGTCGGCGGCGACGACCAGATACGGATCGTCGTTATCGTGGCGGACCACCGAATGCGGCGCGACGATCTTGCCTTCGACGAGGTTGTCGGTGATATCGAGCAGACCGTTGATGAACATGCGGTAGCACGCAATGCCCTCGGCCAGCTGCGCATCGCGATCGGCACCGGCGGGCGGACGTTTCACGAAGAAGCCACCCTTCGAACCGACTGGCACGATGACGGTGTTCTTCACCATCTGCGCCTTCACCAGACCCAGCACTTCCGTGCGGAAGTCTTCGCGGCGATCGGACCAGCGCAGACCGCCGCGCGCGACCGAACCGAAGCGCAGGTGGATACCTTCCACACGTGGGGCGTAGACGAAGATTTCGCGGAACGGCACGGGCTTGGCCAGGTCCGGCACGCTGTGCGAATCGAACTTGAAGCTGATGTACGGACGCGCCGCACCGTCCCATTCCTGGAAGAAGCTAGTACGCAGCGTGGCATGCACCAGCGAGATAAAGCTGCGCAGAATGCGGTCTTCGTCGAGGCTGGTGACATTTTCCAGCAACGCGTTGATCGCTTCCTCGATGGCCTTCGTCTGTTCCGCACGCGGCAGCGCCAGCGACGCGATCAGATTGCCGACCAGCGTCGGCTGAGCCGAAAGAACCTCGGGGTCCATCAGCGCACGCATCTCGCTCGCCAGCAGTTGCTCGGCGCGCTGACGTTCGGCGGCGTCGAGATTTTCGCGACGTGGATCGAACCGGGCGTTGAACAGCTCGACCAGCAGGCCGGCGATGGCCGGGTAACGGTTGAGCGCGTCTTCCATGTAGGCCTGGGAGAACGCGACGCCGGTCTGCAGCAGGTACTTGCAGTAGCTGCGCAGCACGGCGACCTGACGCCAGCCCAGCTTGGCGCCGAGCACAAGACGATTGAAGCCGTCGTTCTCGGCGTTGCCGCGCCAGATCTGTTCGAACGCGTCTTCGAAGATGTTGCCGACCTGCTCGACGTCGAACGCCAGACGGCCGACGGGCTGCACTTCGAAGTCCTGGATGAAGAGTGCGCCGTCCGCCAGCTTCACCTCGTACATGTGCTCGGTAAGCACGCGCAGGCCGAGGTTTTCCAACTGCGGCAGCACTTCGGAAAGCGCAATGTCCGAACCGCTGCGGTAAACCTTGAAGCGAAGTTCTTCCGGCCGGTGAGGCGGGTGATAGAACGACATGCTGATGGCGTCGGGACCGGCGAGGCCCGCCAGCGCGGCGACATCGGCGGCGGCGATCTTCGGCGACACTTCGTCGACGTAACCCGCCGGCAATGCCTTGCCGTAACGGTTGGCGAGGATGATGCCCTGCTGCTCGCCCTTGGCGGCGATCAGGCCTTCGCGCAGGTCGTCGTACCAGTTGCGCGCGATGGACGCGATAGACGATTCGAGCGACGCGGCGTCATAGGCGGGACGGTCGCCGATACGCGGACGAACGACGACGTGCAGGCGCACCAGCGCCGATTCGCCCATCAGTACCGACGAATCCACGTGTTCGCCGTGGAAGGCATCGCGCAGCAGGTTCTCGATGCGCTCGCGCACCGTCGTATTGAAGCGGTCGCGCGGCACGAATACCAGGCACGAGAAGAAGCGGCCGTAGCTGTCGCGACGGATGAACAGGCGGGTACGGGTGCGCTGCTGCAGTTCGAGGATGCCCGAGGACAGCGCATACAGTTCGTCGGCATTGCACTGGAACAGTTCTTCGCGCGGCAACGTATCCAGAATGTGGCGCAGCGACTTGCCCGAGTACGAATCGCGCTTCAGGCCCGAACGGTCCATGACGGCATCGCACTTTTCGCGCACCAGCGGAACGTGCTGCGGACGGGCCATGTACGCGTTCGACGAGAACAGGCCGAGGAAGCGTTCTTCCGCGACCGGACGGCCACTGGCGTCGAACTTCAGCACGCCGATGTAATCCATGTAGCCCGCCCGGTGAATGGGCGAACGCGCGTTGGTCTTGGTGAGGATGATCGCGTCGGTGGAACCGGACTGCGGCAGTTCGCTGGCGACCAGGCTGCGCAGGGAACGCGGTGCCACGGAGCGTTCGCCGCCGCGCAGGATGCCCAGGCCGGAATGGTCCACGGCGCGCAGTACTTCGTCGCCGTCTACCGGCGCGACTTCGTACTCGCGATAACCCATGAAGGTGAAGTGGTCCTGCGTCGTCCAGCGCAGGAACTCGGAGGCTTCGCGCACTTCGTCGGTGGACAGCGGCATGGCGCGCTTTCCCAGCGAATCGGCGATCGCGAGCATTTTGTCGCGCATCTGCGGCCAGTCGGCGACCGTTTCGCGCACGTCGACCAGCGCGAGTTCGACATTCGCCTTCAGAACCTCGAGTTCCGTATCGTCGATGCGGTCGATCTCGAAACGCATCATCGACTCGGAACCGTCGCCCTCGCCGAGTGCCTCGAGGACGCCCGCGACCGAACGCCGCACGTTCATGACCGGATGGATGATGGCGTGGATTTCGGCATGCGCGGCGGCGACCATCGAAACGGTGTCGACGAGGAAGGGCATGTCGTCGGTGACGATTTCAATGACGGCGCGCGTCCCGGACACCCCCGGATTGAAGACGCGAACCTTTGCCTTGCCCGGCGTGCGCTCGCGCGCGAAATCGAGCAGATCGGCAATCAGGGCAGCCCAGCGGTCGGGGGCATGCAGGGCGTAATCGCCGGGCGCCATGCGCTCGAAGAATGCGCCGATAAAAAAGCGCGCCTCATTGAGACGCTCCGCGGGAAAGTTGCTTTTCTTCATTTCTTCGAACACGACAGCGGTGAACTGGCCGTCTTCGGCAGCACGAATAGCATTCATGGCGGATATCGATGTGGGGAAGGTAAGAAATCCGCAAAAGCATAGCTCCCCCTCATGCGCGTATCCACCCGTGGAATGCGTTTCGGTAATGTGCCGTACACCGCATCGCGGCATTTCGCGCGATGCTTATATGCGTAACTGCGAACGGATCGCCTCCCGATGCATAAAGCATGCCGCCGCATCGCAACAATTCGCGCGCGCATGGTTTCGAAAGACGTTGACGTTCCTTATCCGGAGATTCTAAACTGGACGGTATAGTCCAGCTGGTATCCTCATGTCACGCCCGGATCCAAGACCCGCGTCCGATCATCAGCAGCGGGTACTCCAGGCGGCCTGTTCGCTGTTCCTGCGCGACGGCTACCGGGTCAGCATGGGCGCGGTGGCTCACGAAGCAGGGGTATCGAAGCAAACGGTCTACGCGCACTACGAAAATAAGGACAGTTTGTTCTACGCTGCCATCGAACAGCTGGTTTTGCCCCTGCATGCGAGTCTCGAGCCCGAGCGCCGTACCCTGGCAGCCACGCTCGAAGCCCTTGCGGTGGCTCATCAGCAGCATGTCATGGACCGCACGACCGTTGCGCTGGCCAGGATGCTGATTTCGGAAGCGCCGCGTTTCCCGGCTGCTGCAAAGACTTTTTTCCGTACAGCCGTCGATAGCCTGACAGAGCGGCTCGCTCTGCGAATGAAAGAAGCGATGGAACGCGATCAGATGCGGCAGGACGATCCCGACGTGGCCGCGGAGTTGTTCATGTCGATGCTGCACGGGCTGGAAGGAGACCGTCGTCTCTTCGGCATGCGTGGCAGAGGCCTGAAGGCACAGAATGACTGGGCCCGGCATGCGGTAACTGTATTTATGCACGCGTACGACATCGAACCCGATGAGCGGCCGCGAAAGAACACGAAACCTGGAAAAAGAACGGAGTTCTCATGAAGCCCCTTCCCCTGCGCACATCCCTGCTGTGCCTTGGCCTCGTTGCTGCCGTATCCGGCTGCGGCAAGGGCAAAGATCAACAACAACAGCAACCACCGCCGCCGGAAGTGGGCGTATTGACTGTCCAGCCGCAGACGGTACCGCTGGTCCAGGACCAGGTCGGCCGCCTGTCCGCGCTTCGCAGCGCCGACGTACGCGCCCGCGTTCCCGGCATCCTGCTCAAGCGTGTCTACGACGAAGGCACCGACGTCAAAGCCGGCCAGACCCTCTTCAAGATCGATCCCGCGCCGCTGAAGGCCACGCTCGACGCCCAGGTGGCACAGCTGGCCTCGGCCCGCGCAACGGCAGCCAACAGCAAGGTGGCCGCTGACCGCGCCCGCGGCCTGATCGGCAAGAACTACGTGTCGCGTGCCGACCTCGACACCGCCGAAGCCACCGAGCGCACGTCCGCCGCCGCCGTGAAGCAGGCCGAAGCGAATGTGCAGGCCGCACGCATCAACCTCGGCTTCACCGACGTCACCGCGCCCATCGCCGGCCGCGCCGGCCAGCAGCAGGTCACGGAAGGTGCCCTGGTGGGTCAGAGCGATACGACCCTGCTGACCACGGTCGACGAGATCGACAAGCTGTACGTCAACTTCAGCATGTCGGTCACCGATCTCGACCAGATGCGCCGCGCCGCGGCCTCGGGCAGCGCCACGCTGTCCGCCACGGACCAGTCCGCCGTGCGCATCACGCTGCCGGATGGCTCGGATTACAGCGATCAGGGCCTGCTCGACTTCTCGTCCGCCACCGTCAATCCGACGACCGGCACGGTGAACCTGCGCGCCAAGCTGCCCAACGAACAGCTCCGCCTGTTGCCCGGTCAGTTCGTGACCGTCAAGGCCACGCTGGGCGAACTGCATAACGTGTTCCTCGTACCGCAGGCCGCCGTGCTGCGCGATCCGAAGCATGCGTATGTCATGGTCGTGGGCCAGGGCAAGATGAAAGACCCGAAGACGGGCCAGGAAGCGACGATCCCGACCGCCGCGGTACGCCGCGACGTCGATGCCGACCGGATCAGCGGCACGAACTGGCTGATTACCGGTGGTCTCAAGGCCGGCGATCAGGTCATCGTGCAGGGGCTGCCCAAGGCCAGGGAAAACGCTCCGGTGAAGCCTTCGCCCGTGTCGGCAGCGCCTGCGCAGAATGCGCCGGCCGCCGGTGGCGAACCGCATAACGGCAACGAACCGGCCAAGGCTTCGTCCTCGGCTGCCGCTGCCGGCAAGCAGTAAGGGAGCACCACCATGCCGAGTTTCTTTATCGACCGCCCCATCTTTGCCTGGGTGGTGGCGATCCTGATCAGCCTGTGTGGAACCATCGCACTGCTGAACATGGGTATCGAGTCGTATCCGAATATCGCGCCTCCGCAGGTCACCGTTTCGGCGACCTATCCCGGTGCGAGCGCGGACACGACCGAAAAGACCGTCACCCAGGTCATCGAGCAGCAGCTGACCGGTATCGATCACCTGCTGTACTTCAGCTCCGCTTCCAGCTCCAGCGGTACGGCAACGGTTACCCTGACGTTCGAAACGGGTACCGATCCGGACATCGCCCAGGTGCAGGTGCAGAACAAGGTATCGCTGGCGACACCGCGACTGCCGAGTGAAGTGACCCAGCAGGGCGTCGTGGTGGCGAAAGCCAACCCCGACTTCCTGATGTTCGTCGCGCTGACCTCGAACAACCCTGCGATCGACGGCAACCGCCTCACCGACATCGTGTCCTCGCAGGTGCTGGACCAGATCGCCCGTATCCCGGGCGTGGGCAGCACGCGTCAGCTCGGTGCCGAATACGCGATGCGCGTCTGGCTCAACCCGGACAAGCTGCAGGGTTACGGCCTCTCGGCCACCGACCTGCGCACCGCGCTCAGCACGCAGAACGTCCAGTTCGCCGCCGGCTCGCTCGGTACCGATCCGGCCGTCGACGGTCAGGGCTTCAGTGCCACCGTGTCCGCAGAGGGCCGCTTCACCAACCCCGAGCAGTTCGGCGACATCATCCTGCGCGCGAACAACGACGGTACGATCGTTCATCTGAAGGACGTCGCACGCGTCGAACTCGGGCCGCAGAACTACGGTTTCAACGCGACGTGGAACGGCATTTCGACCGGCTCGTTCGGTGTGCAGCTGCTGCCCGGCGCTAACGCGCTGGACGTTGCGAACGCCGTGCGCGCGAAGATGGACGAACTGTCCAGGAGCTTTCCGGACGGTGTGACCTGGTTCGCCCCGTACGACACCACGAAGTTCGTGACGATCTCCATCGAAGAAGTGGTGCACACCCTCGTCGAAGCGATCATCCTCGTCTTCCTGGTGATGCTGCTGTTCCTGCAGAACTTCCGCGCCACGATCATCCCGACCCTGGTTATCCCGGTCGCGCTGCTCGGTACGTTCCTCGGTCTTTCGCCGCTCGGCTTCACCGTCAACCAGCTCACCCTGTTCGGCATGGTGCTGGCCATCGGTATCGTGGTCGATGACGCGATCGTCGTGATCGAGAACGTCGAACGCATCATGTCCGAGGAGGGTCTGTCTCCGAAGGAAGCGACGCGCAAGGCGATGGGCCAGATCACCGGCGCCGTCGTGGCGATCACCGTGGTGCTGGCGGCGGTGTTCATTCCGTCCGCGCTGCAACCGGGCGCCTCGGGCATCATCTACAAGCAGTTCGCGCTGACCATCGCCGTGTCGATGGGCTTCTCGGCCTTCCTCGCCCTGTCGTTCACACCCGCACTCTGCGCGACCATTCTTCGCGCCGAACACAGCGAGAAGAAGAACTTCATCTATCGCGGCTTCAACAAGGTGTTCGACCGCGTCACGCACATGTATGCCGGCCACATCGGCGGCGCCGTGCGTCACGCTCCGCGCTGGATGATCGTGTTCGTGCTGGTGGCCGTGCTTTGCGGCTTCCTGTTCACCCGCCTGCCGACGAGCTTCGTGCCAGACGAAGACCAGGGCTACGCGCTGGCGATCGTGCAATTGCCGCCGGGTTCCAGCATCACCCGTACCGAAAAGGCCATGGGTGACATCCTGGGTATCCTGAAAAAGGATCCGGCGGTCGACGGTGTGTTCCAGATCTCCGGCTTCAGCTTCGTGGGCCAGGGCGAAAACGTGGGTATGGCGTTCATCCGCCTGAAGGACTGGGGCGAGCGCGACCTGACGGCTACCCAGTTCATCCAGCAGGCGAACGGCAAGATGCAGGCGGTCAGGGATGCCACGATCTTCGTGGTCAACCTGCCGACCATCCGCGGCCTGAGCCAGTTCGGCGGTATCGACATGTATCTGCAGGCCCGTGCCGGCCAGACGCGTGACGAGCTGACCCAGGCGCGCAACATGCTTCTCGGTCAGGCGGCACAGAACAAGGCGCTGATGGGCGTTCGTCCCAACACGCTGGAAGACGCGCCGTTGCTGCAGTTGCATGTGGATCGCACGCAGGCGCAGACGATGGGCCTTTCGGTCAGCGATATCTATACCGCCATCCAGCTGACGCTGGCGCCGGTATACATCAACGACTTCTCGTACGAAGGCCGCGTGAAGCGCGTCATGCTGCAGGCGGATGCGCCATACCGCATGGGCAACGATGCGTTCAAGCACATCTTCACGCCAAGCACGATCGCGTCGTCCACCACGACGTCGTCGACCAACAGCAACATGATTCCGCTATCGACCGTGGTCAATTCGCAGTGGACGATGGCCGCGCCGACGCTGAACCGCTACAACGGTTACTCGGCCGTGGAAATCGTCGGTAACGAAGCACCGGGTTATTCCACCGGTCAGGCGATGGCGGTCGTGGAAGGCATCGTCAACAACGGTCTGCCGAAGGGTTTCGGTTATGACTGGACGGGTCAGTCCTACCAGGAAATCCTGTCGGGCAATTCGTCGACGATGCTGATGGCCTTGTCGATCGTGATCGTCTTCCTCTGTCTGGCGGCGCTTTACGAGAGCTGGTCGATTCCGGTGTCCGTGCTGCTGGTCGTGCCGCTGGGCATCCTGGGTACGGTCGTATTCTCGATGCTGCGTGGCCTGCCGAACGATATCTACTTCAAGATCGGCATGATCACCGTTATCGGTCTGGCGGCGAAGAACGCGATTCTGATCGTGGAGTTCGCGGTGGAGCAGCAGGCAGCAGGCAAGACGCTGCGCGAAGGTGTGATCGAGGCGGCTCGCCTGCGTCTTCGTCCCATCCTGATGACATCGCTGGCCTTCATCCTCGGCGTGTTCCCGCTCGCCATCTCGACCGGCGCCGGCGCGAATTCGCGTCACGCCATCGGTACCGGCGTCATCGGCGGCATGCTGTTCGCCACGTTCCTTGGCCTGCTGTTGATTCCGGTGTTCTACGTCAGCGTACGTCGCCTGCTTGGCGACAAGCTGGATGAGGTGTCGAAGAAGATGCCGCATCACGGCGGCGACGACCACGACGGCGGCCCCACCGGCCATGGCCCGCAAGGCAGCGGTCCGAACGGTAACGGCCCCGGCCCGAACCAGCCGCACGCCACCAACGTAGGCGACATGACCGCCTTCGATTCCGACCCAAGACGGGGACAGAATCGGACGTAATGAAAGAGCCCGGCGAAAGCCGGGCTTTTTTTGATTCTCGGGGAGGGATAGCCGCTGCGCGGCTGGTGTTCTATGGCTGCGCCCCGCCGCGCTCGGTTCCGCAAGTCGCGTCGAGGGCGATGGCCGACGGCTCTTGCGAACGTTGCTGTTACGTGGAGGAAGGCAGCGCGTGACGCATGGCCGGTGATGACCGCCTGCCGGTCCGGTCTCATCACCTGCTCGGCTCGCGCTCTGCCCGCAGCAAACCGCAGTCGACGGTGCCGTGGCCGGGTTGGCCCTTGGGGCCGCCTTAGCCGAGGGCCGCGATGAGTAGTTGGAGCGAAAGCGGCGCTACGGCCCGCTCCCGCAGGGACGGCGCCGAAGGCCCCAAGGGCCAACCCGGTCGCGGCCTCCCCGAACCCCGAGCGTGAAGCGGCTGTCCTCGACCAAAGCTCGACAAGACAGTCAGGTCGTCCCCGCTAATGGTGAAGAATCTTTTTTTATCGGCGCGGACGAAGCCAGCGCGAAGCCCGCCGCCTAACCCTCAGGACTGCCTGGAAACCTGACGGCTGGGGGCTTGCTCGCCCAAAATATTATACGGGTAATATTGACACAACCACTTTTACCCGGATATAAAGTACACCTCTCGTTCTGCGTTCCCACCGCGATTGAACGCCGTTCCAAAAGGAAAACGCACCATGCCCAAGGTCGAAGCCAACGGTATCGCTATCGAATATGAAAGCTTCGGCGCCAGCGATGCCGAGCCCATTCTGCTGGTCTCGGGCCTGGGCGTGCAGATGATTCGATGGACGGTCCCGTTCTGCGAGCTCCTGGTAGCGCATGGTTATCGGGTGATTCGTTTCGACAATCGCGATGCCGGTCTTTCGACTCACTTCAACGACTCCCCGGTGCCCGACTTCATGACAGTGGCCCTTGCTCTGGCGCGCGGCGAGCAACCGGATGTGCCCTATACCCTCTGTGACATGGCCGATGATGCGATCGGACTTCTCGACGCGCTTGAGATCGAACGGGCGCACATCGTTGGTAGATCAATGGGTGGAATGATCGCCCAATTGATTGCCAGTGAGCATCCTCGTCGCGCGCTGTCGCTGACTTCCATCATGTCCAACACCGGTAACCCCGACATGCCGTCAGCTACTCCTGAAACGATGGCGGTGCTGACCCGGCGCGCACCGGATCCTTCGGAAGACGAAGAAGGCTTCCTCGCACACAGCGTCACGTTCTCCCGAGTGATCGCTGGTCCTGGCTATCCGTTCGACGAAGCCGCCCAGCGCGCTCAGTCCCTGGCTGAAGTCAAACGAGCGTACAACCCCGCCGGATTCGGCCGCCAGATCGCCGCCATCGCCGCGGCTGGCGACCGTCGACCACGGCTTAACGCCATCGCCATCCCCACTCTTGTCGTGCACGGAGCGAGCGATCCATTGATGCCAGTGGAAGGAGGCAAGGACACCGCGGCCAATATCAGCGATGCGGAATTGCTGGTTTTCGAAGGAATGGGCCACGATCTGCCGCCCGCGTTATACGAAGCCATCGCGCGAGCCATCGTTGACAATGCCCTTCGCGCAACACGGACTCATGCTTAGTGGCAAGAACATAAGACCGGGGGAGGGAATCCAAAAAAAAACCCGGCTTTCGCCGGGCTTTTTTCGCGGAACGGACCTGCTTAGCGCAGACCCGTCTCCGCGCGGGCGATGACCAGACGCTGGATCTCGCTGGTGCCTTCGTAGATTTCCGTGATCTTCGCGTCGCGGAAGTAACGCTCCAGCGGCATTTCCTTGGAATAGCCCATGCCGCCGTGGATCTGCACGGCCTGATGGGTGATCCACATGGCCGCTTCGGAAGCGACGAGCTTGGCCATCGATGCCTCGGTGCCGAAGCGACCGCCGTTCTTATCCGTCTGGGCCTTCGTCCACGCGGCGCGCAGGGTCAGCAGCAGGGCCGAATCGAGCTTGCACTTCATGTCGGCGATCTTGGACTGGGTCATCTGGAACGTGCCGATGGGATGACCGAAGGCTTTGCGATCGCGCGACCACGTCAGCGTCGCCTCGTACGCCGCACGTGCGATGCCGACGGCCTGCGAAGCGATACCGATGCGGCCGGCGTCCAACACGCCCATGGCGATGGAGAAGCCCTTACCCTCTTCGCCCAGCAGGTTTGCTTTCGGGCAGATGTATTCGTTGAATTCGATTTCGCACGTGGCGGACGCGCGGATGCCGAGCTTCGGCTCGGTCTTGCCTGCGTGGAAGCCCGGCAGCTTGGTGTCGATGATGAAGGCCGAGACGCCACGCGCGCCGATGCCCGGCGTGGTGACGGCGAACAGCACGATGTAACCGGCGACGGGGCCGGAGGTGATCCAGCTCTTCTTGCCGTTGATGACCCAGTCGCCGTTCTCGTTCTTGACCGCGCGGGTGTGCATGTTCGAGGCGTCGGAGCCCGACTGCGGTTCGGTCAGCGCATAGGCGCCGATGGCTTCGCCCGAGGCGATCGCGCGAACGTAGGTCTGCTTCTGTTCTTCGTTGCCGTTCTTCAGGATGCCGTTGCAGAACAGCGAATTGTTCACCGACATGATGGTGGATGTCGCGGCGTCGGCCGCAGCGATCTCGACCATGGCGAGTACGTAGGCCACCGGGTCCATGCCCGCGCCGCCGTATTCTTCGGGCACTTCGATGCCCATCAGGCCGAGCTGGCCCATCTCGCGAATGTTATCCAGCGGGAATTCGCCCCTGGCATCGAATTCGGCGGCGACCGGCACGATGCGCTTCTGCGCGAAATCGCGCGCGATGGACTGAATCGACAACTGGTCGTCGGTAAAGCGGAAATCCATGGAACAACTCCGTGCCGTACACGCGGGCGGCTAAGTAATGGGACTGGAAAGCCCGCTATTCTAACGGGCGTTCGAGCCCGATCCCCTGTGCGCTGCAACACGAGCGCTTGACGGGCCGGTCGACGGGGCCTAGCCTTATGCATCTCTTTATCGCGATAAAAGGATGCGGCATGGACTTGTCGACAGCGTCCACGGTGCTGCGCCTGCTGGCCGACCCGACCCGCGTGCGCCTGCTGGCGCTGCTTGAGCGCGAGGAACTGACGGTGGCCGAACTGGCCGCGGTACTGCACCTGGCCCAACCGCGGGTGTCCACGCACCTGGCAAAACTCAAGGAAGCCGAGCTGGTCCGCGATCGCCGGGCCGGCGTGTCCGCCTATTACCGTTTCAATGGCGAGGCCGACCCGACCCTGCATACCCTGGTCACCTCCCTGCGCGACACGATCAACGACGCCCTGATCCGCGAGGACGCCGAACGCCTGCCCTCTGTGCTGGCCCAGCGCGCGCGCGCCGAAGGCTGGGCCGATACGGTCGCCGGCGATATGGAACGTCACTATTCCCCAGGACGTACCTGGGAGACCGTCGCCCGCTCGCTGCTCCAGTTGCTGGAGACCGGCGACGTGCTGGACATCGCTTCCGGCGACGGCGTGACCGCCGAACTGCTGGCGCCGCACGCACGCTCGATCGTCTGCATCGACAGCAGCGACCGCGTAGTGGAAGCCGCGCGCACCCGCCTTTCGTCGTACAAGAACGTCGAGGTCCGCCAGGGCGATATGCATGCGCTGGACCTGGGCGCCGACCGCTTCGACCTTGTCCTGCTGCTGCACGCCCTCACTTACTCCGAACAGCCGGCGAAGGTCTTCGAGCAAGTCGCGCACGTGCTGAAACCCGGTGGCCGCGTCCTTGCCGCGACCCTTGGCGAACACGACCACCGCGCGGTCGTCGAACCCTTCGACCATCGCAATCTCGGCTTCAGCTGTACGGGCCTCCGGGCGATGGCGGTCGATGCCGGCCTGGAGGTCATCAGTTGCGAACGCCTCAGCCGCGAGCGTCGCGCACCGCATTTCGAAGTCATCAGCCTGCTTGCCCGCCGCCCTGCGAGGTCGAACGCATGAGTACCCTGCCCTGGCTCCACCCCGACCGTGTCGCCCTGCTCGAAAAGGGCCTGCGCGAGCGCATCATGATTCTGGACGGCGGCATGGGCACGATGCTGCAGGGCCACCAGCTGGACGAGTCCGGCTACCGCGGCGATCGTTTCTCCGCCGGTCACGACAGCCATCACGAGCACGACCATCCGGGCGAGTGCGATCTGAAAGGCAATAACGACCTGCTGCTGCTGTCGCAGCCGGAGATTATTCGCGGCGTGCACGAAGCCTATCTGCGCGCGGGCGCCGACTTCATCGAAACGAATACATTCAACGCCACGCGCGTCAGTCAGGCGGATTACCACCTGGAACACCTGGTGCCCGAACTGAATCGCGAAGGCGCACGTATCGCGCGCGAAGCCTGCGACGCCATGACGGCGCTGACACCGGACCGCCCGCGTTTCGTGATCGGCGTACTCGGCCCGACCAGCCGCACGGCATCCATCTCGCCCGACGTGAACGATCCGGGCTTCCGCAACGTCAGCTTCGAAGAACTCGCCGCCAATTACACCGAGGCCGCGCGTGCGCTGATCGAAGGCGGCGCCGACACGATCATGGTGGAAACGATCTTCGACACGCTGAACGCCAAAGCCGCGCTCTTCGCGCTCGACCAGCTGTTCTTCGTGCTGGGCGGGCGCGTGCCGGTGATGATCTCCGGCACGATTACCGATCGCTCGGGCCGCACGCTTTCGGGACAAACGGCCGAGGCATTCTATTACTCGGTTTCGCATATCCGCCCGCTGTCCGTGGGCCTGAATTGCGCCCTCGGCGCCGCGGACCTGCGCCCTCACGTGCAGACACTGGCAAACGTCGCCGACAGTTTCGTCAGCACCCACCCGAATGCCGGCCTGCCGAACGCCTTCGGCGAATACGACGAGACGCCCGAACAGATGGCCGACGTCATCGCCGGTTTCGCGCGCGACGGCCTGCTGAATATCGTCGGCGGTTGTTGCGGAACCACCCCCGCCCATATCGAAGCCATCGCCAACGCCGTGCAGCCATATGCACCGCGCGCATGGTCGAAGGACACCGCATCAGCCGCATGAACACGATCCGCTATACGCGCCTTTCCGGTCTGGAACCCCTGATCCTTACGCCGGGCCTGAACTTCATCAACGTCGGCGAACGTACGAATGTCACCGGCTCGGCGCAGTTCCGCAAGCTCATCAAGGAAGGCCGCTACGAAGAAGCGGTCGACGTCGCACGCCAGCAGGTCGAAAGCGGCGCGCAGATCATCGATGTCAACATGGACGAAGGCCTGATCGATTCCGAAGCCGCGATGACGCGCTATGTGAACCTGATCTCCTCCGAGCCGGACATCGCGCGCGTGCCGATCATGGTCGACTCGTCGAAATGGAGCGTGATCGAGGCCGGCCTGCGCTGCATGCAGGGCAAGGGCATCGTCAATTCCATTTCGATGAAGGAAGGCGAAGCGCTGTTCCTCGAATACGCCCGCAAGGTTCGCCAGTACGGCGCGGCCGTGGTCGTGATGGCCTTCGACGAGGCCGGCCAGGCCGACACCTGCGAGCGCAAGGTGGAAATCTGCTCGCGTGCCTACGAGCTACTGACCGGCGAACTCGATTTTCCGCCCGAAGACATCATCTTCGACCCGAACATCTTCGCCGTGGCGACGGGCATCGAGGAACACAATAACTACGCCGTCGACTTCATCGAAGCCACGCGCGAACTGAAGAAGCGTTTTCCCGCGTCGCATATTTCCGGCGGCGTTTCCAACGTGTCCTTTTCGTTCCGCGGCAATAACCCCGTTCGCGAAGCGATCCATTCGGTTTTCCTGTATCACGCCATCGGCGCCGGTATGGATATGGGTATCGTCAACGCCGGCGCGCTGGCCATCTACGACGACCTGCCCGAAGAACTTCGCGAACGCGTCGAGGACGTCATCCTCAATCGCCGTCCCGATGGCACCGAGCGACTTCTCGAAATCGCCGACAAATATCGCGGCGGCAAGGAAGCGGTCGTTGTCGAAACCCAGGCATGGCGAGAAAAGCCGGTCCGCGAGCGGCTCAGTCACGCACTGGTGCACGGCATCGATCAGTACGTGGTGGAAGACACCGAAGAAGCGCGCCAGCTTTCGTCGCGCCCGCTCGACGTGATCGAAGGTCCGCTGATGACAGGCATGAACCACGTCGGCGACCTGTTCGGCGCCGGCAAGATGTTCCTGCCGCAGGTGGTCAAATCCGCACGCGTCATGAAGAAGGCGGTGGCCCATCTCATACCCTTCATCGAAGAAGAGAAGCTGCGCACGGGCGATGCCGGCAAGAACAACGGCAAGATCGTGCTTGCCACCGTGAAGGGCGACGTGCACGACATCGGCAAGAACATCGTCGGCGTGGTGCTTCGATGCAATAACTTCGAAGTGATCGATCTCGGTGTGATGGTGCCCACGCAGAAGATTCTCGATATCGCGCGTGCCGAGAATGCGGACATCATCGGCCTCTCCGGCCTGATTACGCCGTCGCTGGAAGAAATGAGCCAGGTCGCGCGGGAAATGCAGCGCCAGGACTTCCACGTGCCGCTCATGATCGGTGGCGCTACGACCTCGCGCGCGCATACGGCGCTGCGCATCGAACCGCATTACAAGGCGCCGACGGTCTGGGTGAAAGACGCCTCGCGCGCCGTGGGCGTCGCGCAGTCGCTGGTCAGCAAGGATCTGGTGGAAGACTTCATTGCCAAGGTCCGCGCCGACTACGCCGAGGTACGCGAGCGTCACCGCAATCGTGGACCGGGCAAGAGCCTGGTGCCGCTTTCCAAGGCTCGCGCCCAGCGTTGGACATGCGACTGGGCCGCCTATGAGCCGCCCACGCCGAAAGCACCGGGGATCACCGTCTTCGCCGACTACGATCTGGCGGAACTACGCCGGTACATCGACTGGCTGCCGTTCTTCAACGCATGGGAACTGGCGGGCAAATTTCCGGCCATCCTCACCGACGAGGTCGTCGGCGCACAGGCGACCGAGCTATACAACGACGCCCAGCGGATGCTCGACAAGCTGATTGCCGAAAAGTGGCTGACCGCGAAGGGCGTCATCGGCTTCTGGCCGGCCGCGCATCATGGCGACGATATCGAAGTCTATGCCGAGCCGGGCACGGGCAAGCGCAAGCCCATCGCCACGTTGCGCCATCTCCGACAGCAGGTCGACAAGCCGGTGGAGCGTCCCGACTTCTGCCTCGCCGATTTCGTGGCGCCGAAGGACAGCGGCGTGCAGGACTGGGTGGGTGGCTTCGCGGTCACCGCCGGTATCGGCATCGACGAGCATGTCGCGCGTTTCGAAGCGGAACACGACGACTACTCGTCCATCATGCTCAAGGCCCTGGCCGATCGCCTCGCCGAAGCGTTCGCCGAACGCCTGCACGAACGGGTGCGCAAGGAATTCTGGGGCTACGAGCCAGAAGAGTCGCTGGATAACGATAGCCTTATCGCCGAAAAATACCGCGGCATCCGCCCCGCCCCCGGCTATCCCGCCTGCCCCGAGCACACCGAGAAAGGCACGCTGTTCGAACTGCTGGACGCTCCCGCGAACACGACGATCGAACTGACCGAAGGCTTCGCGATGTATCCCACCGCGGCGGTTTCCGGGTGGTACTTCTCCCATCCCGAGAGCCAGTACTTCGTCGTGGGTCGCCTGACCCGCGAGCAGGTCGACGACTATGCGAAGCGCAAGGGCTGGGACCGGACGGAAGCCGAGCGCTGGCTGGCCCCCTATCTCGACTACGACCCCGATTAAGTCTCTTCGGGACCGCCCGGGCGCACCGTTTCCTCGTGGTTGCGGGAGCGCAGGTGGGCGAACACGTTGTAGAACGACACCAGCATCGGGAAGGCCGTCTGGATGATGCCCACGGAGTCGTTCTTGCCCCAGATGAAGTAAGCCAGCGTCAGCACGCTGCCGACGACGGACAGGTACCAGAAGGACATCGGTACCACGACCTTCTTCTGCTTCTTGGTGGCGTAGAACTGCACGAACCAGCGGGCCGTGAACAGCAGCGTGCCCAGCAGGCCGATGATCTTCCATGGCGTCAGGGTCAGGAGGTGGAGGTCGGCGAGGGCTTCATGCATGATGTCGTGTCCGGGGCGGTCGAAAAACGAGCGCATTGTACCGTTCAGGCGTCGCCACCGGTCTTACGCGATGCTGAGAACCCGTCGAAGCCGGTGCTTTCGTTCAGGCGATTGACCCCAGACCCGTCCCCCCGTAGAATTCCGCCCTCGCGATGGGCGGTTAGCTCAGCGGTAGAGCACTGCCTTCACACGGCAGGTGTCACAAGTTCGATCCTTGTACCGCCCACCATCTCGATTCCGAAAACCCGGCCTTGCGCCGGGTTTTCTTCGTTACGGTGAGCGTGCGTGTAGCAGCGAACCTTCACACGGCAGGTGTCACACGTTCGATCCTTGTACCGCCCACCATCTCGATTCCGAAAACCCGGCCTTGCGCCGGGTTTTCTTCGTTACGGTGAGCGTGCGTGTAGCAGCGAACCTTCACACGGCAGGTGTCACACGTTCGATCCTTGTACCGCCCACCATCCGATTCCGGCGAACGTCGCTTCCTGTGGGAGCGCGCTTGCGCGCGAAAGCCAACGAAGCGGTGATGCTGTGAGTAGCATTCGCAGCCAGGAGATCGGGCTAGCGGATGTGAGCATCCGGCTTCCTCGCCCTGTTGGCTTTCGCGCGCAAGCGCGCTCCCACAGAAAGCATGCCATAAGACATCACAGCGCACAGGCGGCCCCGGCTGCCAGCTTGCTCGACGCCACGGAACCGGAGGTCGATACCACGATCTGCGAGCCGGCTACTTCGCCGCTGTTCTCGCCAACACCCGTGTCCACGCCATTCTTTCGCGAGCACAGCAGAAACGTATCCGTGGTCCGGGTGCCATTCGCGACGACCGGACCGCTCTGGCCGAAGGTCAGGACAGCGCCATCGGTAGCCTGGATGGAGACGCGCGTCTGCGGTGTGCCGACGCGCAGGAGCTGATGGCTGGCATTGGACGAATCGTAGACCTGGTTCGCTCCCTTGGTACCTGCGTCATACGTGTATACCAGCCAGCCAAGGTCGTAATCCTTGTTGTCCGTCGTACACGTCGCGGCGTCGAGACTGCGACAGATCGAAACGAACTTGTGTCGCGTGGCGGCCTCGCCTCGCGCGTACTGCAGATCGCCCATCAGATTGTTGGCGACGTTGCTGACATTGGAGCGCCGCATGGTGCCGCGGAAGCTGGGGACGGCGATGGCAAGGAGAATCGCCAGCACCAGGATGGTGATCATCAGTTCGACGATCGAGAAGCCGGCGTTCTTCATACGGATGTTCACCACGATCGTTCCCCTGTCCCCTGCCGGCTTACCAGCACGTGCCGTTGACGTTGGTCTGGCCGCTTTGCGACTTCGTGCCACGCGAATCGATTGTCAGATTTCCGCAGGCATCTTTCGCCTGCCCCGGCTGCGCCGTTGCCGTTGCTATATAGGCCGTCGTGTAGTCGGAGGTGCCGACTTTCCCGATGCTTATCTTGTAGTACCCGTTATCCGTCGTGTCCGTTGCGAACTTCAGGTCCGTCGTTATGGATGCGGCGTAGCTGTTGTACGTCGCGTAGTAACGCTCCTGCGCCACCGCGACCTTCATCAGCATGCCCTGCCCATCCGCCCGTCGCGCCCGAAAAGCGTACCGGTTGTACGAGGGCACCGCGATCGCCGCCAGGACGCTGATGATGATGACGACGATCATCAGCTCCAGCAACGTAAAGCCACCCACTCGCAGCGGTTCCTGCATACGCTTCATCGGTCTTCCCCCGGACTCAGTTGCCATTGTTCAACGCCCGCCACGAGCGACGACGCCAGATCGCATCGCCGATGCCGAGCGGCGTGCCGTCGGACAGCAGCGAAATACCCGGCAAGACGATCTTACCGCCACCGATAACCGTCGCTGCGGGTAATCCGCCACCCGCCGGGACGTTCTTTACCCGGGCACCGGCGACTGTATAGCCCGTAGTCATCGACACGCTACCCGCGCTCACGCCGCTGGATGCACCGCCGGTTGCCGCATCGATCACCAGGACGGCACCCAGGCGCACCGGATCGCAGGGATCGGTACTACCGGGGATAAGCGTAGTAATGATCGCTCGACCGCTGTCGAACAACGCCGTGGCATCGACGACCACGCGCTCGCCCTTGTTCGTCTGAGGAGAGCCCACGGTGAGGTTGATGAACCAGCCGTAGACGGCGGTGCCATCGGACAGGGTAGCGGGGACGGCATTGGTCGTGAGACCGCGAACATTGCTTACCTCGACCATCTTCTGTTCGACAAGCGTGCTCGTGCCCTCGACGACGGGAGCCGTGTCGGAAGGACCGCGATCGCGGATGCCGTATATACCCTGGATTTTGCTGTTCGCGGCGGACACCGTGTTATCGGTGGCACCGAGGTACTTACCCGTACCAAAGACCACCATGAAATACGACGACGCGGGATCGGCGAACAGACGCGGCATGACCGTGATCGGGCGATCGCCCGGGTTCTGCGGCCGGAAGGCCAGCGTGACGGCCCACTTGTCGGGAGACGGATCGGCGAGATCGAAGCGCCACAGGTTGCCCTGCAGGTCGCCGGCGAATGCCACGTCGTCGACCTGGTCGTTGTTGTAATCCCCGAGAACGGCCGATGAAAGACCGTAACTCACGATGTTGCTTATGCCGCCTATCGAATTCGGCGTCTTCAGTTCCTTGATGACGGCCCCGGTCTCGGCATCGAGGACAAAGAGCGAACTGGTTGTATTGGAAGCCGCGGCAACCTTGCTACCGGTCGGGAAATAGCCGCTCGGAACAAGAACGACCCACTTGCCATTGGCCAGGCGACCTACGTTCGGTTTACCGAACGTATAGCCGAGATTCGCGCCAACGTTGGTTCCGGTGGAGTCGACACTGTCGCTGTTGAATTCCCAGAGTACCGTGCCGCCTGGCGACGACTCGGAAGCGCTGGCATTCGTGATGTCCAATGCGTAAATGCCGCGGCCGCCTAAACGCAGCCCTCCGACGAGGATGGTATGCCAGCCTGTCTTTCCGGTGCCACTGAAGAAGACATCTCGTGCGACAGGCGTCGCATCGACGGTAGGCACGAAGTTGAATCCAGATTTTGGCGTAAGGCTGTTCAGACTGCCATACACCGTAAACGGAACATACGCCCAGCGCTCCTTGCCGGGAGCCGGCGTGACGTCGACATCGGCTGCTTTGGTGCTACTCGTCGTCGCGTCGAACGCATGAAGCATGCCGTCGTTGGCACCGACATACAGCGTGGGCGCCCGCTTCTGATGATCGGCGACAAACTGCTCGTAGCTGTACTTGAGCGCCTTGGTCGTGGGATCGGCGGCCATTTCCGGCGCCGTGTTCGTTCCGACATCCGGGAAGCTGTCGCGATAGCCGCTGGCCGGATAGGCCACATAGACAGGCTGGGAGTTGATGATCGCTCCGAGTGCCGATATACGAGTGCGGAAGCTGGTGCCTTCCTTCGTCGTGTCGCCACGCAGGTATTTGAGCCTGTCCGAACCTGTACTACCCGCATTGAACGTGGAATCGACAGCGGTCAATGCCGTCTGGACCGATGTCCACTGGAACGCGGCGCCATTGCCGCTTCCCGAAGCCGTACTCGTCAGGATGACTCGCGAATCGCCCGCTTTGTTACGCGTGGTAAGCAAAGCAGAGCCGTCCCATAACGTCGATCCTATAGCGCCCGTCGAGTCGACCGACTTGGCCAGAAGCGATCCGACCCAGCTCGCGCTGTCGTAGCCAGTCGTATACGTGACGCTCGAGGTACTCAGTACGGCGGTATTGAGCACGCCGGCTACCGACGAGGACGTGCGGGAAATAATGCGGGCAAGCAATTGCGAAAGTGCCTTTGACAACGCAGCCGGATCGCGCGCGCTGAAGTATTGCCCACGACTGTTGACCGCGGCATGCCATGTGTCGTCGATGTCGGTTGCGTCGCCGTTGCCCGTACCCGTTGGCGTCGGCCAGCTCTTGGTGCCTTTACGTAGCGCCGCATAGTCGCCGTCATATGCCAGCGTTCCATTGACACCCAACGTAATCATGAACTGAACGAGATGCGGCCAGGTTGCTGGATCGTTCTTCGGATTGAAGTAGATCGCGGCAGGAACGGTACCTGTACCGTTCCATGCGACGGCGTTGCCGCTCGCATCGGAGTAATCGGTAAAAGACGGCGGAACGCCCAGCTTCGGCGTGCCATCGGCATTCTTGAAGTCCGGCCGAAGATTGGTCACCCAGTAGTTGAAAGCGAGATCCGAAAGCGTCGAATAAGTTGTAGTTGCAGGCACGTTCCAGAATATCTTCGCCTCGGCGTTACCCGAACTGCCGCCCTGATACACGTTTCCGTCGGGCAGGTTGATGGTGCTGGCCTGGACCGTGTTCGCGGGAATGCCGGGATCGCCACCGTTCCAGTAACCATCGGTTACCAGCAGGCTGTAGTTGAGACGACAGGTCAGTTCCAGGCCCGTGCCGTCCGTGCCTATATTCGGTTCGAAGTAAGGATTCTTGTTCGTTTTCCTGATCGTATTGTTGTTGCCGGTCATGAAAATATCGCCGGTTTTCTTGATCGCTATGCGGGTCGGCGTACCACCGCTGGCGTTTACGGCATACAACCATTTGAAGAAGGTAGTACGCGGACCCACACCCGTCGACGTGTCCGCGAAGGCATCGAACGTAGTCGTGCCCCCGGTAAGAACGTAGTTGCTGTTGTTGAGATTCTGGAAAACAACGCGGATGGTGCTGCCAAGGCCCGCGAAAACGTTCGAGATCGCGCTGCGCGTCATCAAATTTCGGGTACGGTAATAGGAGTACCAGTTGGCAAAGTTCTGCTTGTCCGCGGCCGTTCCACCACTCAGCTTCGTGATGACACAGCCCGTCGTCGACAATACCGTAGGACAGGTGTAGTAAAAGCCACCGCTCTGGTTGCCAGCCACCGCTGCGCCGATATTCTTGGCGCCGGTCTGATAAGCCTGCCTACCTGAGCTTGTGTCGTTGGCGAACCCGGATGTGAAGCCGGTACTCAGATCGACCGTTCCCGAGCAGGACGTACCGGTATCGATGGTGCCGTTGTTCTTCACCACGAAACCCGTCGTATTCGCACATATACCGTCGCGCCATGCCCCCGTATAACTGGCCTTGGGAAACAGCGTCACGCCATCTGCCTTGAGCGGCGGCGTATAGACGATGGCCGGGTTGTAGTAAACCGAATTCGTATTCGAAGAGTAGTAGTAGTACTGCCCCTGAGTCCCATCCAACGTATCTGGCAAATTCGTCGAACCCATCGAGCCCGAATCGTCGAAGGTCACCGCGATATTCGGCGCGACACCCACCGTCAGATCGGGTGGCGTCGTGCTGAGGTCGGTGGTGTAGTAGGTGGTCGTGGTCTGCGAGACCGACACACCCGAGTAACCGCCGAATATGCACAAGCCCAGACCCAGGGCCGCGTTGCGCAACAGATGGAATTTGCTGGACAGGGAGGTCATGGCATCAGTCGCTCTTCGCTGCGAACGTGGTTTCCAGGACGCGGATCGCGTTCTGGTTGTTGCCGACGCCGCGCGCCGTGATCCGGTAGATATGGCGATTCGTACTTGTATAGCCGGTGCCGCCCGTGCCCGTGGAGCCGGACTCGTGCTGCAGGCCCGCATTGGGTGGCAGTTCCATGCCCAGGTCTTCGATGATGTAGTACGGATCGCTATAGAGATGGAATGTTTTGTCGGTGCTGGTCGCCGTGTAATCCACCGCACTGTATTGCGTGGCGCCGGCGGTCACCCAGCCGTCCGACGTACGGAACGTCGTGACGTTGGTCACGGGATCCGGGCTGTATTCGTAGCAATCGGTCAACGCGAACGCGCCGCACTTCATGCGCGTGGAAGGGTCGCCGCTGGCTGTCCACAGACGCCATTCGGCACCGCGCAGGGCGGTCTCCGCACTCCACTCCGCCAGCTGCGAGTTACGCAGGCCGCCGACCAGTTTTTCCTGCAACAGCGACGAACCGGACGAGCTGATCGCCAGCAGCGTGATCAGCAGAAGAAAAATCAGCGCGACCACCAGCACGACGCCGCGTTCCCTGCGCGGAGCGGCTGGCGGACGCATGCGGGCGTCGACGTTCATGGCGCGATCCTTGGAAGCGGCGTTCATGGGTTGTAGTTGCGCATCATCACCAGGGTGGAGAATTCGCGACGGATCATGTGATCGTCGAAACCCTGGTCGGAGGGAGCGATGCCATTAGTGCCGCGCGCGTTCGGAGCCGCGGGCGTCGTGATGGCATCGGGCTGATAGGTGAAGGCGATTTCAGGTGCCGTCAGCGAGAACAGCGGTATTTGTCCGTCCATCAACAGGTGCATCTCGATGCTCTTGACCGCACGCCACAGGCAACCCGTGTCCGGCGTGAGTGCATCGGGAGCATTCGGTGGACACGCGATCGCACCTGCATTGTTCGAATCGACTTCCGCGGCGCTCAGGAAATGCGTCAGGCCGTTGGAATCCTCGACGCCGTAACGGAAGTCCAGACGTTCGACACCGCGCACCAGCTCGGCACAGGGGCCTGTGGTTCCGCTATCGCAGCGCATCAGCGCACCGGTCTTGTTGCCGGTCGCCGTACCGTCGTCCGTTTTTACCTGCAGGTAATAGGTCACCGTGCGCAGATCGGTCTTCAACCGGAAAAAGCGGGGGGCGGATTGAGGTTGCAATGCACGCGGCTGAGAAAGGTTAGTGGTATCCGGCTTGAAATCGGGGCTGCCGTTAACGGAGAAAATCTGTGCCGTCGAGCAGTCCGCGAGCATGGCCTGTTCACCGTCCGCGAAACCGGTCAGCGATGGCTCGCCAGTCCTCGGAACAATGGTGATGTGATCCACATCGCCATTGTTCTTGGCGACCACCACACTGGAACCGCCAATGGCCCAGCCACCCGACGAATCGACGTAACGCAGGGTCAGCACGGACGCACCGACTACCCGGTTGCCGAGCGCCGTCCCCATCTTTGGCACACCGTCGGCGGGTGCGGAAGGATCGGCCGGACCGCACTTGGTTTTCGTGCAGTCGTAGCCACGCATGAAAAGGAACGACGGCATGGGATAGGCCGCGGTCGGCTTCACGGGATAGGGAGTGCCCCATGCCGTGGTGTTCTGCGGAAACGTAATCGTCGACGACAATATCTTTGGCGTGCGCAAAGCGTCGAGGGCCACGCCGGCACTCATCGTATTGGCGATGCCACCCGTGCTGCTGCAGTACTGCGAGCCGGCCATCTTCAGATCGCCGCTGATCCGGTCCACGGCGAATCGTCCTTCTTCCTGCAGGCGCGCCATCTGGGTCTGGACGCGATTGCTGGACGATGTCGAAAGGAAGACGCTGACGATGCCGCCGGCGACGAGAAGACCGAGGACCATCGCGATCATCAGTTCGACAAGCGTTACGCCGCGCTGGCCGCGCGGGAATACGTGAGTCAGGCTCATGGCTGGAACACCCAGGTGAAGGACTGCAGGCTGCCTGTGGCGATCTTGTCGTCGGCGCCGGTGATGCCACGCTCGGCCCATTGGATCGTCATGGTGCAGCTGCCACCGTAAGGAGGCCGCGTCGCATAGGGAGCGGCCGGGACGGAACCCGTGGTGGGGCTCACGCATTTAATGGACGTGGGACCCACACCGGGAAGGGACTGGGTGAGCTGCTGGCTCCAGATGATCTTGTCGCGCAGCGCTACCTTTGCGGGATTGCACCCTGTCGCGGCATCGCAGGCGTCCGGCGTGCCGCTGACCGGATAAGCGGTGTCGTTGTAGGCAAGCGTCCACAATCCCACCGGGTTGGCCCGCATGCGATCGGCCATGCTGTTCGCAAGGAACGTGACTTGCGTGCGGATGTACGCCGAATGGTTCGACTTGGTCGCCATGACCAGAAGACCGGCAAGACCGATGAGACCGATGCAGAAAATCAGCACGGCCATCAAGACTTCGATAAGCGATACGCCCCGCTGGACGCGGCGCGACAGACCCTGGGCCACGTTGGCTCCCCTAAACCAATATCGACAATCTAACTGTAGGGTAAACAGGTAGAGGAGCGTCGCACACGCCGACCGGCGGTCAGCAATATCCGACGAACGGCCTTACCCACAACCCCTGCAGCCCTTTCCGCGCAACGATCCGGTATCGCCGTTTATTCCTGCGAAAGCACCCGATCAGGGCGTCGCCGACTGAACACGGCGGGCGTTATGCCCTCGAATTGCCGCATTTCGATAACAGGATGGTCACGGGCGGACCGTTACAGTGCTACGGGTAATCAGAAGGAGTTCGACCGTGCTGGCACAATACGTTTACCAGTCGACATCAGGACTGTTCCGCATCATCCGCCATGGCCATCGCTGGCGCGCCCTGCTCGACGAAGTCGAGGTTGGCCGGTTCGACGAGCCGGTGCACGCGGCCGGCGCCATACGCGACATGTATTCCGAAGCGCGCGTACCTGCGCGTATCGATCGCTGGCGATTCCTGCCGGATGCACCGCTCGGGCATCTCGGACCGCCGACGTCGGCCGCCATGGCAAGGCTTGCCGCCGCCTGAGCGAACCGGTGCCGCTACAAAGCGACCGCGCGCCAGTGGCCGTGGTCGCCTTCGACACGCAACTCCACTTCCATCCCGGCAGCATCGTTGATGCGGGCCTGGCTCAGCGCATAAGTAAGCGCATCGCGCTCGTGACGAAAACGAACGGGCCGGTGGTCGGCTACGCGGACAGCCCACTCCGCACCCGGCTCGGGTGGATGCATGACGTAGATCCGCAGATGTACAGGTGTCGGTGTGCTCAATCGAACCTCCGTCGACGGCACATCCCGTATTCCCCCGGCGCCTATTCTGCACCTGTCGCATTAAGCGGCCGTGTGCGGCAGGTCGCGGATCAGCCGGCCTCGTCGACTGCGGATGGGGGCGAGGGCTGGCAACGCCAGCACGGAACGACGATGTGGCAACCCACCTCTTCGTCGATGCGGGTCACCTCGCCGGAACCTCCGCAGATGGGGCACGTTCCGGGATCGGGAGGCGGATCGGGATCAGGGTTTCGAGACATTCGGATTGCCCGCCACATACCAGCGCCACAGAAGATCCGTGCCCTCGCGAATACCGATACGGGCGGATCCCGGCACGTTCTCCGGCGCGGGCATGCCATCGTCCAGCACCGTGTAACCCTGACGCGCCTTTACCAGATCGATACCATTCTGCTCGCCGGTAATGCCCATGGCCTGGGTCAATCTGGCAGGCCCGCTGCAGAGGTCGCGATCGCGCGCGGCACGCGGTCGCGCGACACGCATCGACCCGATGCCGGCGATCGGTTCCAGCGCGCGGATAAGCACACCGGCGCCCTCCCCCTCGTCGCCGCAAACGGTATTGCAGCACCAGTGCATGCCATAGGTAAAGTAGACATACATGTGACCGGGCGGACCGAACATGACGGCGTTGCGCGCGGTCTTGCCGCGATAACTATGCGCCGCCGGATCGATGGCACCGCAATACGCTTCCACTTCGACGATGCGACCCGCGCGCCCGTCCGCACAGGCGAGCACTTTGTTCAGAAGTTCGGGAGCGACGTCGCGCGGATCGCGATGGAAGAATGTCCGCGCAAGGACACTGCCCGGCCAGCGCGTGCGACGCTTCGGGGCAACACGAGGATCGGCAACCATGGGATTCTTCGTGGACATCGGGAAAGTGTACGCAGATTGTCCGGAAGGCGTAGCCGAAATTGGTGCACAAAAAAAGCCCGCTTTCGCGGGCTTCTCTTTTTGCTGGTGCCGGAAATAGGAATCGAACCTACGACCTCATCATTACGAATGACGCGCTCTACCAACTGAGCTATTCCGGCGAGACGCGGAATTCTAAAGTTCCTTGCCTTCGCGCGCAAGCATCAACTTGCGAGACGAAGCTCCTTGGGCAGCGCGAACGTGATGTTCTCGGCTTCGCCGTCGAGTTCACGGACCGTACCGGCGCCCCAGGATTGCAGGCGGGCGATGACTTCCTGAACCAGCTTTTCCGGGGCCGAAGCGCCCGCGGTGACGCCGATGCGGGTTTTTCCATCCAGCCACGCGCGGTCGATGTGCTCGGCGCCGTCGATGAGATACGACGGGACGCCCTGCTTTTCGGCCAGTTCCTTCAGGCGGTTGGAGTTGGAGCTGTTGACCGAACCCACCACCAGCACGAGGTCGACGGCGTCGGCGAGGCGGCGCACGGCGTCCTGGCGGTTCTGCGTGGCGTAGCAGATGTCGTCCTTGCGCGGACCTTCGATGCCCGGGAAACGGACGCGCAGCGCGGCGATGATCGCGATGGTGTCGTCCACCGAGAGCGTGGTCTGCGTGACGAAGGCCAGCGTGTCGGGCTGGGCGGGCACCAGCATCTGCACGTCGTCCACGGATTCGACGAGATAGATGCTGCCCGCGTTGTTCGGATTCCACTGCCCCATGGTGCCCTCGACCTCCGGATGACCGGCATGGCCGATCAGCACGACGTCGTGGCCCGCACGGCCGAGGCGCGCGACCTCCATGTGGACCTTGGTGACCAGCGGGCACGTGGCGTCGAAGACGTTCAGGCGGCGACGGTCGGCTTCTTCGCGCACGGCCTTCGGTACGCCATGGGCGCTGAAGATCACCGTGGCGCCGTCCGGCACGTCGTCCAGCTCTTCCACGAACACCGCGCCATCGGCGCGCAGGCGCTCGACGACGAAGCGGTTATGGACGACTTCGTGGCGCACGTAGATGGGCGCGCCGTAGGATTCCAGCGCGCGCTCGACGATGGCGATGGCGCGGTCCACGCCGGCGCAGAAACCACGGGGATTGGCGAGAAGGATATCCAAGCGAACCTCGACGAGGGGAATGGCGATGCCCGGAAAGGTAACGCCGACCCCGGAATTATCGCACGTCGGCTGCGGGCTTCGCTGAAAACAGGCCGAATACGATCAGGGCCACGGCCCCCACGCTGATCGCCGAATCGGCGACGTTGAAGACCGGAAACGGATAGTCGCCAATGAAAACCTGGATGAAATCGGTGACTTTGGCCGCGTGGAAGCGATCGATGACGTTACCCACCGCGCCACCGACGATCAGAGCCAGCGGCAAAGCCGTGCGCCAGTCGCGCCGGGGCGTGCGACTCAGCCAGACGCTCAACGTCCCACTGATGCCCAGCGCCAGCAGGACGAAGAACCAGCGCTGCCAGCCGGCACTGTCCGCGAGAAAACTGAACGCGGCGCCGGTATTGAAGGTCAGCATCCAGTTGAGGACGCCGGGAATCACCGGATGCGGCGTTTCGGCCGGCTGCAACGCGGTGAGAGCCCACCACTTGGTCAGCTGGTCGAACACGATCACGGCAGCGGCGAGCCAGAGCCAGGTCAGGGCGTTCGGTTTGATACGAGTCGTCATGGAAGGCGCCGTTTTGCGTGGAGGGCGACCGCGCCGCACTTAACGTGCGGCGCGGCGTCGGAACAGCGGACGATCAGAACCAGCGACGGTCTTCGCCCTGCCCCGTGACGTTCTCGACGCAACGTCCGCAGATTTCCGGATGCGCGGGGTCGACGCCGACGTCCTTGCGATGGTGCCAGCAGCGGATGCACTTCGCCGCGTCGCTGACGCCAGCCGAAACCCATGCCTCGACGCCTTCGATATCGACGCGCACGGCATTGGCCGGACGATCTTCCAGCGCCGCCAGCGACACATCGGACGTGATGAAGAAGAAGCGCAGTTCGTCGCCCGATTCCGCAAGATGGTTGCGCAACGCGCCATCCGCATAAACGGTCAGCGTCGCGTCCAGCGATGCGCCGATCAACCCGTCCTTGCGCATGCCTTCCAGCACGCGCGAGGCGGTGTCGCGGATCGCGAGAAGCTGGGACCACGACGCGCGGGCATCCGCATCGAAACGCTTGCCATCCAGACCGTCGTACCAGGTTTCGAACAACACCGATTCACCGCGCGAGCCGGGCATGTGCGCCCAGACTTCCTCGGCCGTGAACGTCGCTATCGGCGCCAGCCAGCGCACCAGCGCCTCGAGGATGCGGTACATCGCGCTCTGTGCACTACGACGACCGCGACTGTCGGTCGGCATCGTGTAGAGGCGATCCTTCGTGATGTCAAGGTAGAGCGCACCCAGTTCGTTCGTGCAGAAATTCTGCACGCGCTGGACGATTTCGGGGAAGTCGTAACGCTCGTACGCGGCGATGATCGCCGTTTGCGTTTCGTGCGCCTGCTGCACGGCCCAGCGGTCGAGATCGACGCATGCATCCACGCTCAGCAGGTGCTTGTCCGGATCGAAGCCGTCAAGGTTGCCGAGCAGGAAACGCGCGGTGTTGCGCACGCGGCGATACGTATCCGCCACACGCTTCAGGATTTCGTCCGACAGCGACATCTCGTTGCGGTAGTCGGTGGAACAGATCCACAGGCGCAGGATGTCCGCGCCAAGGGTCTTCATGATGTCCTGCGGCTCGATACCGTTGCCAAGCGACTTCGACATCTTGCGTCCCTGCGCGTCCACCGTGAAACCGTGGGTCAGCACGTGGTCGTAAGGCGCACGGCCATTGATGGCCGAGGAAGTCAGCAGGGACGACTGGAACCAGCCGCGATGCTGGTCGGAGCCTTCGAGATACATGACTTTGTATTCGGTGGCATCGCCCGCCTGCAGCTCGGGACGCGCGCCGATGACTGCGTAATGGCTGACGCCGGAATCGAACCAGACATCGAGGACGTCGGTGACTTTTTCGTACTGGTCGGCTTCGTCGCCCAGGAAGTCGCGCGCGTCGAGCGTGAACCACGTATCGATGCCCTCTTTCGCAACGCGGTCCGCCACTTTTTCCAGCAACTGGACGCTGTCCGGATGCGGCTCGTGCGTCGCTTTGTCCACGAACAGAGCGATAGGCACGCCCCAGGTGCGCTGACGCGAGATACACCAGTCGGGACGGCCTTCGACCATGCCCGCGATGCGCTCCTCGCCCCAGCCCGGCACCCAGCGCACGTTCTTGACCGACGACAGCGCGGTACGGCGCAGGTCGGCCTGCTCCATGCTGATGAACCACTGCGGCGTGGCACGGAAGATGACCGGCGTCTTATGGCGCCAGCAATGCGGATAGCTGTGCGAAAGCTTCGACGCCGCGAGCAGCACGCCACGCGAACGCAGCAGCTCGACGATGATGTCGTTGGCCTTCCAGATGTGCTGACCGCCCAATTCCACATCGCCGGCCGGCGGCGTGTCGCTGCGATAAACGCCGCGACCGTCCACGAGGTTCAGCGTGCCGATGCCGTAGTTCCGGCCGACGACGAAGTCGTCCGCGCCGTGGTCGGGCGCGGTGTGCACCGCACCGGTACCGTCTTCGGACGATACGTGGTCGCCGAGGACGAGCGGAACGTGGCGGCTATAGAACGGATGGTGCAGCGACTGGTTTTCCAGCACCGCGCCCTGCACGCGACCGAGAATGGTCACGGTGTCGACGCCGTACCGCGCGAGGGCCTTTTCCGCCAGCGGTTCGGCGATGACCAGCAGCAGGCGACGGCCGTCGCGCGCGGGACCTTCGACCAGCACGTACTCGAGTTCGCCGCCCAGCGATACCGCCTGACTGGACGGGAGAGTCCAGGGCGTCGTCGTCCAGATGGGCACGGCAATGATCGCGTCACCTGTGGCGACGCCGAACAGCGCGCCGAACGACACCGGGTCGACCGCGTCGTAGGCTACGTCGACGGCTGGCGAGACCTTGTCGGCGTATTCGATCTCGGCTTCGGCAAGGGCCGAGCCGCAATCGAAGCACCAGTAGACCGGCTTGGCACCACGCACGACGTGGCCGTTCTCGACGATGCGCGCGAGCGCGCGGATCATGTCGGCTTCGTAGGTGAAGTCGAGCGTGCGGTACGGACGTTCCCAATCACCGAGGATGCCCAGGCGCTTGAAGTCGACGCGCTGCAGATCGATCTGCGCCATCGCGTATTCGCGGCACTTCTGGCGGAATTCGGCGGCGGTGAGCTTGTCGCCCGCCTTGCCGAATTTCTTTTCGATGGCGATTTCGATCGGCAGTCCGTGGCAGTCCCAACCCGGCACGTACGGCGCGCGGTAGCCGGCCAGCAGCTTCGACTTGACCGTGACGTCCTTCAATACCTTGTTGACCGAATGGCCAAGGTGAATGACGCCATTGGCGTAAGGCGGACCGTCGTGCAGCACGAAAACCTTATCGCGATTCGCGGCTTTTTCCTGGATCTGCGCATAGCGGCCGACACGCTCCCACGTCTCGAGCCAGGTCGGCTCGCGCTTGGGAAGGTCGCCGCGCATCGGGAAATCCGTCTGCGGCAGATTGATCGTGCTCTTGTAATCCTGGGTCATTGCTCGCAACCACTGGTTATCTGTTCGGGTCGCCTCATGGCGTCCGTCGTTCATGCATCGACAAGTATGGGGTTCATTCCAAGGGCTTGCCGGGCGGCCTTTTCGTCCTGGCGCATCTGCACCGTCAGGGCGTCGAGGTCATCGAATTTTTCTTCGTCGCGCAATTTCGCGACGAATTCCACAGCGATACGGCGGCCGTAGAGATCGCCACTGAAATCGAACAGGTGCGCTTCGAGCAGGGGCTCGCGCACTTCGTTCACCGTGGGTCGCGTGCCGAGGCTCGCCACGCCCGGCCAGCTGCACGGCCCCTCGCCCACGCCGATCCGCACCGCGAAGATGCCCTGGATCGGACTGATGCGATCTCCAAGATGGATGTTGGCGGTGGGATAACCAAGCGTGCGACCCAACTGATTGCCGTACTCGACGTGACCGTCAATGACGAACGGCCGCCCTAGCAACGGCGTGGCTTCGGCGAAACGGCCCTCGGCCAGCAGCGTGCGCACGCGCGACGCCGAAACACGCTCGCCGTCGATCAGCACCGGCTCGACGGCATGCGCCGTGAAACCCAGTTCGGCGCCCATCGATGCCAGCAACGCGAAATCGCCGGTACGCCGGTGACCGAAGCGGAAATCCGATCCGACCCAGACTTCCCGTGCCGCCATGCGTTCGACCAGTACGCGACGAACGAAGTCCTCGGCGGACATCTGGGTAAGCGCGGTGTCGAAGCGCAGGGAAAGCAGGTCGCGGATACCAGCCGCCGTCATGCCCTCGACCTTCTCGCGAAGACTCGTCAGGCGCGGAACCGGCGTCGGGGAAAAGAAGGCGCGCGGCAGCGGTTCGAATGTCACCACGGCGGGCACCAGCCCACGCGCGGCGGCACGCTGGCGCACTTCGGCCAGCAGCGCCTGGTGGCCGCGATGCAGGCCGTCGAACGCGCCGATAGCCAGCACGCTTCCCTCGGGGACGAGGCACGGCCCGTCGACGTCGCGATGAAGGTTGAGCGTCATGGACGAACGCTCCCCATCGGGGCGCAAGCGAGGCAGCGTGGGCGAAGCGGAATAAAAGCCATCGGGCCAGTATAGCCGCAGCATTGCGCTGCACAATGCGGCGCCGCCGGGGTCATCGGCCGCGAAGCTCGCTCAGGCGGAAACCGGCACCGAACAGGGCCGCCAGATAGGCACCGCCGCCCGCGCATACCAGCACGGCAAGTCGGATAACGCGGGTCCATTTCTCCGCGTCCGTCCAGTCCGGCCACAGCCACAGGCCGCCGAGCAACACGACGATCATGGCGCCGCAGGCCAGGGCCAGTCGTCCGAGATGGCGACCCCAGCCTGGCTGGAGCTGATAGACACCCGACTTCTTCAGCCAGTGCCACAGCAGCGCGAGGTTGAGATAGCTGGCCAGGGCGCTGGCCATTCCCAGGGCCATATGCAGCCCGGGGATCTGCGACAGGGATTCCATCCACGAGCCCGCCTTCTGTGCAGGGGAAGCCCACAGCGAGAACAGCAGCGTCAGGAACAGCACGTTGAAAACCATGTTCGCGACCAGCGATGCGACGCCGGCGCGCACGGGCGTACGGGTGTCCTTGCGGGCATAAAAAGCAGGCAGCAGCACCTTCACAAGCGCGAACGCCGGCAGACCGAAGCTGAGGGCGGAGATAGACAGCGACGCCATGTGCGTGTCGAACGGCGTGAAGCGTCCGTGCTGGAAAATTGTCGCCACCAGCGGCTCGGAGAGCAGCATCAGCGCGAACATGGCCGGCACGGCGATCAGTAACGTCGTTCGCAGCCCCCAGTCCAGAGCGCGCGAAAAGCCCTCGCGATCGGTCGCCACGTGGTGGCGCGACAGCGACGGCAGGATCACCGTGCCCAACGCCACGCCGAAGACGCCCAGCGGCAATTCGAGAAAACGATCCGCCTGCGACAGCCAGCTCTGCGAACCGGCGATCAGCAACGAAGCGATCACGGTATCGAGCAGTAGATTGATCTGCGCTACCGACGAGCCAAACAACGTCGGTACCATCAGCTTCATGATCCGGCGCACGTCCGGCGAGCTCCAGCCCCAGCGCGGCAGCGCCAGCAGGTCGAGACCCTTCAGGGCGGGTAGCTGGAAAGCCAGTTGCAGGATGCCCGCGACGAGAATCGCCCAACCCATCGCCATGATCGGCGTATGCAGCCGGGGCGCCAGCCACAGGGCACCGGCGATCATGCACAGATTGAGGATCACCGGGGTCAGTGCCGGCAGTCCGAAGCGATGGAAGCTGTTGAGCGCCCCACCCGACAAGGCCGTCAACGATACGAAAAGCAGGAACGGAAACGTCAGACGCAACAGATTGACGGTCAGTTCGAATTTCTCCGGCGTGTCCACGGCACCGGGCGAAAACAGCGCGGTCACCTGTGGCGCAAAAATGATTCCCACCGCCGTCACGACCAGCAACACCCCGCCGAGCGTGCCCGACGTGCGCGCCATCAGGGACTTCAGCTCCGCATGCGGCCGCGTTTCCTTCACCTCGGTAAACACGGGAACGAAGGCCGTGGAGAACGAACCCTCCGCGAACAGCCGGCGCATGAAATTGGGAATGCGGAACGCGACCCAGAAGGCGTCGGTAGCGGCGTTCGCGCCGAACGAGGCGTTGATCGCCATGTCGCGCACCAGGCCGAGCACTCGGGACACCATGGTCATGCCGCTGAAGGACAGCATGCCGCGCAGAAGACTGGGGGTTTTCATCCTTGGAACAGTTGCCTTGGCCGCGATAGGGAAGCGCGGTAGTTTGACAGCGGCGGCCGGCAGGAAGACAGTAGCGATTCGGCGCTTTTACGGGCACCGTGCCCCGATACCCCCACGACACGCCCGTGAACGGCCTAAGCTGTTGACGTAGCGGCGCATTGACCGCATACTGGGCGTCTTTTTCAAGTCCAACCGAACTCTGGAGTTTTCCCTTGGCCAACATCAAGTCCGCGAAGAAGCGTGCGCGTCAGTCGGAGCAGCGCCGTCTGCGCAACGTCAGCGCGCGTTCCATGGTGCGTTCCGCACTTAAGAAGGTCGTCAAGGCGATCGACGCCAAGGATAAGGCTGGCGCAACGTCCGCTTACGCCGTTGCCGTGCCCGTCATGGATCGTTACGCCGCTCGCGGCCTGATCCACAAGAACAAGGCTGCCCGTCACAAGAGCCGCCTGAACGCCAAGATCCGCGACCTGGCATAAGCCTGCGCGACTGCGTTCACGAAGAAGCCGGCGAAAGCCGGCTTTTTTTTGGCTCTTCACGCACTACGGGGGCGATCTCGCGCGTCTGGTCGCCCTTTGGCTGAGGACCGCCGCTGGGTGGCTCGTGTTATTCGTGACTTGGCCGCCTCACGCTCGTGCCTCGGGGAGGCCGCGACCGGGTTGGCCCTTGGGGCCTTCGGCGCCGTCCCTGCGGGAGCGGGCCGTAGCGCCGCTTTCGCTCCAACTAGTCATCGCGGCCCTCGGCTAAGGCGGCCCCAAGGGCCAACCCGGCCACGGCACCGTCGACTGCGGTTTGCTGCGGGCAGAGCGCGAGCCGAGCAGGTGATAAGACCGGACCGGCAGGCGGCCATCACCGGCCATGCGTCACGCGCTGCCTTCCTCCACGTAACAGCAACGTTCGCAAGAGCCGTCGGCCACCGCCCTCGACGCGACTTGCGGAACCGAGCGCGGCGGGCGGATCAGGCCCGGAGGGGGCGGACCCGGACGGTCCGCCGTTTTCGCTGAGGCATGGAGGCCGAATCGAAAACCCCCGCCCGCCGCGCGGGCGCGACGGGGCGCAGCCATAGAACACCAGCCGCGCAGCGGCTATCCCTTCCCGAGCGACGGTGGAGACGGAGCGTCGAGGGCGGTTGAGGTGGTCTAATCTTTCTGGACATCCTGAGGGGATTCACAGCCAGAACGAGGTGAACCATGGGACGTAAAAATATGACGCAGGCGCAGCGGGACGAAGCCGTGCATCTGATCCTGGCCGAAGGCCATTCGACACGGCAGGTGTGTGAGATGTTGGATGTCGGCCCTACGGCGTTAAGACGGTGGGTGGCAATGTACCAGGCAGAGCATCCGGCGCCAGGCAGCCAAAGGACGGCCGACGAGGACCGTCGCCGTGTCGTCGAGCTCGAGGCGCAGGTGCTCAAGCTCCAGGAGGAGCGCGAACTGCTAAAAAAATCTATCGCCTTCTTCGTTCGGGAGAACGATCGCCCACGGCGGTGATCGACGAACTGAAGGGGGCGTACGCGGTCACCCAGCTTTGTGACGCCATGGAATACCCCCGCAGCAGTTACTACGCCGGGCGCGGCGCGGAGGAACGGCCGATTCCTGACGAGCCGAAGGCGGTGACCTCGGTTCGGCAGATTCATCGGCAGAGCCGAGGCAGCTACGGTACACGCCGCATGGCTGCGGAGCTTGCCCGGCAAGGCATGCCGACGGGTCGATATCGCGCCCGCACCCTGATGAAGAAGGCGGGTGTGTGGGCCGAACGGGTACGCCGGCACTCCTATCGCAGAGCGAGCAAGGCGGCGGTGCCCGCCCCCAACCTTCTTGCGCAGCAGTTCAACGTGGCCCGGCCCAACCAGGTCTGGGTCGGCGACATCACCTTCCTGCCGACCCGACAGGGCTGGCTGTACCTGGCCATCGTGGTGGATCTGTATGCCCGGCGGATCGTCGGCTGGGCGTTCTCGATCCAGCCCAACGCGAACTTGGCGCTGGCTGCTCTGGATCAGGCGGTGAAGGACCGCAGGCCCTCGGGTGAGCTGATGTTCCATTCCGACCAGGGCTCGCAATACAACAGCTTCGGCTTCATTCGGCGCCTGCAAGGCCTGGGAATCACTCAAAGCATGAGTCGAAAGGGACACTGCTGGGACAATGCTGTCGCCGAGCGGGTCTTCGCGTCGTTGAAAACCGAATGGATGCAACGGACCTACGACACTCGTCACGAAGCCGAGAGCGACGCCACGGTCTTCCTGACGTCTTACTACAACTACCGGCGCCTGCATGCGGCCAACGGTCAGGTCCCGCCAGCCATCCACGAGATGCTGACGGCCCGAAAAAAAACCCATCGGGTGTTTAGAAATACTTGACCACCTCAGGTGGCCGACGGCTCTCCCCGCAACGTCCGAGCGCAAAAGCGATGGCGATGGCGAAGCCGAGCCCTCCCCCGCAGCACGTGAATATCCATTTGTTTCATACCGCCCCCAAAGCCTCATCGGTAGCTGAAAGGCCTATTGCGACCCCGCAGCCGCGCAGGCTAGTTTCGCGTGTCAGATCGTATGCCCCCTCCATCGGGAGTCCTTATGCATCCGCACGCCCACCTCCTCCTCGCCCTTGCGCTGACTATTGCGGTTAGCGCCCACGCCCACGATGCCGGCCACCCTTCCCTACCGCCACCCGGCACGCAAGGCAACCCGCAGGGAGGCGATGCCACCGATCCCCATCAATGGCTGGAACGCGCCGACGATCCAGCGGTCCAGCAATGGATCGTCGAACAGAATGCGCATACCGAAGCGGTATTGGGCGCGATCCCCGCCGGCGCCGCGCTTACCGCGCGCATCAAACAGCTGGCCATCAGTGCGACCACCCGATCCACGCCCATGCTGGTGGGTGGCACGCTGTTTTATCTGCAACAAGTACCATCGCAATCGCAGCCGGTACTGATCGGCCAGACATGGCCGGCGGGAGCCGCCCGGCCCGTACTCGATCCGAACACCAACGACAACGCATCCATGGCCGGCTACTGGCCTTCGCCGGATGGCCGCTACCTCGCCTACGGAACCGAGGAAGGGGGCGACGAGCTCACCACTCTCCACGTGCTGGACGTAAAGAGCGGGAAACCCCTGACCGACACCCTACCGTGGGCAGGCGGCGGCCCCACCCCACCCGGACTGGCATGGGATGCCGACGGGAAAGGCTTTCTCTACGTGCGCTACGTGCCGCCGCAATCCGGCGCGGGCGTCCAGCTCTTCAATGCTTCGGTAGTCCACCACACACTGGGGGCACCCGCCACAGCGGATCGCATCGTGTTTGGCGAGCACTATTCGCCGGTTGCCGAGTACGAGCTGGTCAGCTCGAACGACGCCCAGCCGCAGACCGCGATCCTTGCCTACGAGGGAGATGGCGGACCGGCGGAGATATTCGTGCGCCAGGGCGAGACATTCCGTCGAGTACTCGGTCGAGACGCCGACATACGCAAAGCCGTATGGGTGTCCGACCGCCTCTATGCCACCGCATTCAAGGACGCTCCACGCGGAAAGGTCGTGGCGATCGACGGAAAGGGGCGCGCCACCACCGTACTCGAACAGCGCGAAGGTGCGATCCAGCAGGTCGCCCCGCTAGGCAAGGGATTCCTGGTGGTACGCAGTTGGGGGCCCGACTGGTGGATGGAACACTACGATGCCAAAGCAGCCCTGGTGCGCCGCCTGCCGCTGCCCGAGCAGGGCATCGCGATCGATGCCATCGCCGCCGGGTCCGGCCAGGACAAGGCACTGATCAGCTACCGGGGATGGGTAACGCCACGCCGATGGGTGGAATACGACGGCGCAACGGGCGACATCAAGACCGTATTCGAAGTGAAGCCGACAGCCGATTACTCGGCCATCGAGGTGCATCGCATCGACGGCGTGTCGAAGGATGGCACGAAGATTCCGGTGACCATCCTGGCCATGAAAGGTGTGCGGCCCGGTCACTCCAATCCAACGATTCTGGAAGGCTACGGCGGCTTCGGTTCACCGGTGCGACCCGGGTTTGTCGGTGCCGAACTGGCGTGGCTGGAACGCGGCGGCGTACTGGCCTATGCGAACACACGCGGCGGCAACGAATTCGGCGAAACGTGGCACGCGCAAGGACAGAAGCTGCACAAGCAGAACGTGATCGACGACTTTCACGCCGCATCGCTCGCCCTGCTCGACAGCGGCTGGACCGATCGCGCGCATCTGGGCATTTTCGGTATCAGCGACGGCGGATTGTTGATGGGCGCATCCCTGGTGCAACACCCGCAGGACTATCGCGCCGTGGTGGCGCGAGTAGGCCTTTACGACATACCGCGGCATGAAGTATTGACGGCCAACGGCCGCTACAACCGCAACGAATACGGCAGCATGAGCGACCCTGCCCAGGCCCGGGCCACGCTGGCCTATTCGCCGCTACAGCACGTAAAACCCAACGTCGCGTACCCCGCCGTGCTGCTCAGCACCGGAGCCAACGACAGTCATGTCGGACCATGGCAATCGCGCAAATTTGCCGCCGCACTGCAAGCCGCGGCCCTGACCGTGCCGCCCGCGTCGCGTCAACCGACCCTGCTATTGACGCGCATGAACGCCGGGCACGGTGCAGGCGCACCATTCAGTCAGCGCGTCGGAGACACGGTCTTGAGCATGACGTTCTTTGCCAGCGAACTGGGGCTGGCCGACAAGGCGCAATAAACACCCGGACACAGGAAGAGCTGAACTGGCGTGGTCGCGATAATCCCGTGCACCGCACTAGATTCCTGCCTGCGCAGGAATGACGGTGAAGGGGAGGTGGTGCAAGGGAATACAGGCGCTGCACTTCGCTCGCCACCACGACTCCCCACTGCCTGGAGGGGGAACCAGGGAAACTTACTCGCCGCGCATGCGCACGTCGTCCATCGCTTCGGCACGCTCGCGCGCCTCGGCCTTTTCGACATCGAAGAACTGCTGGATCTGCACGCAAACCTCGCGAGTACCTTCGCCGCCCGCGGCGGACACCAGGAACCACGGCTGCGTCCAACCCAGTCGCGCGACGATGCTGTTGGCGACTTCGTGCAGCTCGTCCTGATCCGAGTAAACATCGGACTTATTGATGACGAGCCAGCGAGGACGCGACATAAGTTCTTCGTCGAACTTCTCAAGCTCCTGCTCGATGGCACGCACCTGCTCAACCGGATCGGCCCCGTCCAGCGGCGCGATATCCACCATGTGCAGCAACAGGCTGGTACGCGAGACATGACGCAGGAACTGGATACCCAGACCCGCACCCTCGGCGGCACCCTCGATGATTCCCGGAATGTCGGCAATCACGAAGCTCTGGTCGATACCGATGCGCACGACGCCCAGATTCGGATGCAACGTCGTGAACGGATAATCCGCCACGCGCGGCGTAGCAGCCGACACCGCACGGATAAAGGTGGACTTGCCTGCGTTCGGGAAACCCAGCAGACCGACATCGGCCAGCAGGCGCAGCTCGAGCTTCAGCTCGCGCACTTCGCCCGGCGTACCCGGCGTCATCTTGCGCGGAGCGCGATTGACCGAGCTCTTGAAATGGATATTGCCCAGACCGCCACGACCACCCTGCGCAACCTTCATGCGCATGCCGTTGGCCGTGAGATCGCCGATAACTTCATCGGTGTCGACGTTGGTCACCATGGTGCCGACCGGGACGCGCACTTCGATATCGTCGCCGCCCTTGCCGTACATCTGGCTACCCATACCGCCCTGCCCCCGCGGCGCTTTGAAGGCGCGCTGGTGACGGAAGTCGATCAGCGTATTCAGACCCTCGTCGGCAACGAGCCAGACCGAGCCGCCGTTGCCACCATCGCCGCCATCGGGACCACCGAACGGGATGAATTTCTCGCGACGGAAACTGACACAGCCGCTGCCGCCGTCTCCGGCCATGACTCTGATGGTAGCTTCGTCAACGAATTTCATGGGTATTGCCTGACCTTGAAGGGGCCCGGCCTACATTGTAAGCCGATGCCCAAAACCATTGCCGCATATAAACAAAAGGCCCCGCCTGAGCGGGGCCTTTGTTGTCGCGTCGCGAAAGACCCTTAGGCCGTAACGACGTCGACGAACTTGCGACCCTTGTCGCCGCGGACCTTGAAGGCAACCGTGCCGTCAACGAGCGCGAACAGGGTGTGGTCGCGGCCGAGACCGACGCCAACGCCTGCATGGAACTTGGTACCGCGCTGACGCACGATAATGTTACCGGCTTCGACAGCCTGGCCACCGTAGATCTTCACACCGAGATACTTCGGGTTCGAATCGCGACCGTTGCGGCTGGAACCTACGCCTTTTTTATGTGCCATGACTCATTCTCCAGCAGATCAGGCAGTGATGCCCGTGATCTCGATTTCGGTGTAGTGCTGACGGTGTCCCTGCTGCTTCTTGTGGTGCTTGCGGCGGCGGAACTTGATGATGCGGATCTTATCCGCGCGACCGTGGGCGCGAATCTTCGCACTGACGGTAGCACCTTCGACCAGCGGGGCGCCGACGGTGATCGACTCGCCCGAGCCAACCAGGAGGACCTGGTCGAACTGGAACGTGGAATCGACTTCGGCGTTCAGCAGTTCGACGCGCAGGACTTCGCCCTGCATGACGCGGTACTGCTTACCGCCAGTCTTGATGACTGCGTAACTCATGGGATTATCCCTTCTGTAGTTCTTCTTGGGGGTACTGCTAATCGCGAATTATAGCGACCCGGGAAAGCCCAGGTCAAACAGGGGGTTGGGGCGCGAAAGAGGTCCCCGGGGGCGGATGAGTCGGCCGTCGCCGCGATGAGCGCCGCGGCGGATCAAAAAGCCAGTCTATCAATAAGTTAGGTCACCCCGCTTCGCACGCTTTTCGCACCGTCACCGATCTTTAGAGCATGGCACAAGCGCGCAAGCGCGCTCCCACAGGTTCGCTCCGTGGGAGGCGCCGGGCAGATTCCGCCTATTTCTTCTTTGCGGGTGCGGGCTGGGCAGCCGGAGCGGGCTTGGCGGGCTGAGCGCCTGCCGCAGTGGCCGGGCACTGGCCCTGGGCGTTCAGAGTGCCCTGGGTCTGCAACTGGGCAATCATCTGCTGGCCGCGCTCGTTACCCCACTGCTTGCCGACCTGCATGCCTTCGGCCATGGTGGCAGGCATCTGGGTGATGACCTTCTGGCCCAGCGGCGATTTGTAGAACTTGAGCAGACCGTCGATATCCTCGGCCGTGAAATGCTTCTGGTATACCGGGACCATACGGCCGATCAACTGGCTGGTGGCATTGGCATCGACGAAGCCTTGCCAGTAACTGGCCGGTACGCAAGGGAGCGCGCTCTGCATCACGCCAGCCATCTGGCTGTTCATGGTGCTCAGCATGCGACCCATGCCCACGGCTTCCATCAACTGCCGCACCTGCTGCTCGCTGGGCTGCGCCGCCAGCGCCTGGCCCGTACATCCCGCCAGCACCAGGCCGGCGGCAATCCCTGTCCACTTACGCATCGCATAGCTCCTCTTCGATGATTGACGCACCCCTGACGGGGTGGCGGTGCATATTAGCCACGAATGCGCAGCCTCTGGAAACCCGGCCCGTCCGGGCGCTATCAGGCTCCATCCCCGCAGGACTCCACGGAAACCGCTTTATGACGCCCGTCCGCTTCCTGCCCCTTGCGTGCTCCCTGGCCGTCGCCCCGGCCATAGCCGCCGAATCCCGCGATGTAGCCATGGCCCCCATCTGCGCAGGCATCGCCAAGTCCAGGCCCGCCGACCCGGAAGGCATCATCCAGGTGATGCTGGTGGCCAAACCCAGGGCAGGGACCCTTCCCGCGGACCTGAAGCTCGAACTGCGCGAACCATCCGGCCGCACCGAACCGGTCGCCCTGGACACGAACCACAGCTTCGACCCCCGCTGCGACGTACCGGGCCGGCCCGAGTCAGTCGTGCGGGTGAACTATCCGAAGGCCCGGGTGAACTTCGGCATGGTGTTTCCCGCTCGCGTACCGCCGGGCACGCAGATGTCCTACGCCAAGCTGGCCGAATCGGTGCCCGTGATGCAGGAGGCCATCCGTCTTCAGGCGGGGGTCTTCCGGTTCTTCGCTCCGAAGGTCCGCGGTATCCGCCTGATTTTCCCCGCCGCCGGACAGACGGCGACCATCGATGCCCCGGGCGGACCGAAAACCTTCGCCGCGGACCATCAGGGCATTGCCATCGTGCCGTGGAACCCGGACTGGGCAACGGCGCAGGTGACGCTGAGCTCGCCACTGAAAGGCATCGCTCCTGACATGAAGTGACAGCAGAGATTCGGGGCATCCACAAGCCATCCACGGCCTCTTGCTATAGTCGGTGACTTCCCCCATTTCGCTGCGTACATGGACACTATTCGCATCCGCGGCGCTCGCACGCACAACCTCAAGAATATCGACCTGGACCTGCCCCGCGATCGCCTGATCGTGATTACGGGACTGTCCGGTTCGGGCAAATCCTCGCTGGCTTTCGACACAATCTACGCCGAAGGCCAACGTCGCTATGTCGAGTCGCTCTCGGCGTATGCGCGACAGTTCCTGTCGATCATGGAAAAACCCGACGTCGATCACATCGAGGGTCTGTCGCCGGCCATCTCGATCGAGCAGAAATCGACCTCGCACAATCCGCGCTCCACCGTGGGCACGATTACCGAGGTCTACGACTATCTGCGCCTGCTTTACGCACGCGTCGGTACGCCGCGCTGCCCGACCCACGCCATTCCGCTCGAAGCGCAGACGATCAGCCAGATGGTGGATCACGCGCTGGCGCTGGATGCCGAAAAACGCTGGATGCTGCTTGCACCGGTCGTGCGCGAGCGCAAGGGCGAGCACGTGCAGATTTTCGACCAGCTACGCGCGCAGGGCTTCGTGCGCGCGCGCGTCGACGGCGTCGTCTACGACCTCGATGCCGTGCCGCCGCTGACGCTGCGCCAGAAGCACACCATCGAAGCGGTCATCGACCGCTTCCGTCCGCGCGACGACATCAAGCAGCGCCTCGCCGAATCGTTCGAAACCGCGCTGCGGTTGGGCGAAGGTATCGTCGTGCTGGTCGACATGGACAACGCGAAAGCACCCGAGCAACTGTTCTCCTCACGCTATTCCTGCCCGATGTGCGATTACTCGCTGCCGGAACTGGAACCGCGCCTGTTCTCGTTCAACTCGCCCGTCGGCGCATGCCCGACCTGCGACGGCCTGGGCGTGACCCAGGTGTTCGATCCCGCGCGCGTGGTCGGCCATCCCGAGCTCAGCCTCGCCGGTGGCGCCATCCGTGGCTGGGATCGCCGCAACGCCTATTACTTCCAGATGATCATGTCGCTGGCGAAGCATTACGGCTTCGACGCCGACACGGCCTGGCGCGAACTGCCGAAGTCGGTGCAGAACGCGGTATTGCGCGGCTCCGGCAAGGACGTCATTCCGTTCCGCTATATCACCGAACGTGGCGGCAAGGTCACCCGGGAACATCGTTTCGAAGGCATCCTGCCCAACCTGGAACGTCGTTATCGCGAAACCGAATCGGCGGCCGTGCGCGAGGAACTGTCGAAGTACATCGCCGACCATCCCTGCCCCGACTGCAACGGCCAGCGCCTGAACCCGTCCGCCCGTAACGTGTTCGTGGCGGATCGCGCGATCCCGTCGCTGACATCGCTGGCGATCGACGACGCACTCGGCTTCTTCGACTCGCTCAGCCTGCCCGGCTGGCGCGGCGAGATCGCCGTGAAGATCGTGAAGGAAATCCGCGAGCGCCTGACCTTCCTCAACGACGTCGGCCTCAACTATCTCACGCTGGATCGCCAGGCCGACTCGCTTTCCGGCGGCGAAGCCCAGCGCATCCGTCTGGCCAGCCAGATCGGTGCCGGCCTCGTGGGCGTGATGTATGTGCTCGATGAACCGTCGATCGGCCTGCATCAGCGCGACAACGAACGGCTGCTCGGCACGCTCACGCGCCTGCGCGATCTGGGCAACACGGTGATCGTCGTCGAACACGACGAAGATGCGATCCGCGCCGCCGACTACGTGCTGGACATCGGTCCGGGTGCGGGCGTGCATGGCGGCGAGATCGTCGGCGCGGGCACGCTGGAACAGGTGCTGAAATCGCCGCGCTCGATCACCGCGAAATACCTTACCGGCGAACGTGGTATCGCCGTGCCGACGAAGCGGCGCGAAGCGAAGGACGGTCAGTGGATCGAACTGAAAGGCGCGTCGGGCAATAATCTGAAAGACGTCGACCTGTCGGTTCCGGTCGGCGTGTTCACGTGTGTCACGGGCGTGTCCGGCTCGGGCAAGTCGACGCTGATCAACGACACGCTCTACCGTCTGGCCGCCGCCGAACTCAATGGCTCCAGCGAGCAGCCGGCAGCCTATGAATCAGTCGAAGGCCTTGAGCTGTTCGACAAGGTCGTGGACATCGACCAGTCGCCGATCGGTCGTACGCCGCGCTCGAACCCGGCCACGTATACAGGCCTCTTCACCCCGCTGCGCGAGCTATTCTCGCAGGTGCCCGAAGCGCGGCAGCGCGGCTATACGCCGGGCCGTTTCAGTTTCAACGTACGCGGTGGCCGCTGCGAAGCCTGCGAAGGCGACGGCATGATCAAGGTGGAGATGCATTTCCTTCCCGACGTGTATGTGCCCTGCGACGTCTGCCACGGCAAGCGTTACAACCGCGAGACGCTGGAAGTTCTGTACAAGGGCCACACCATTGCCGACGTTCTCAACATGACGGTGGAAGATGCGTACCGGCTGTTCGAACCAGTACCGGTCATCGCCCGCAAGCTGGAAACGTTGCGCGCGGTCGGCCTCGACTACGTCAAGCTCGGCCAGAGCGCCACGACGCTTTCGGGCGGTGAAGCGCAGCGCGTGAAGCTGTCGAAGGAACTCTCCAAGCGCGACACCGGCAGCACGCTCTACATACTGGACGAGCCGACCACCGGCCTGCACTTCCACGATATCGAGCAATTGCTGGACGTGCTGCATCGACTGGTCGAGCACGGCAATACGGTCGTCGTCATCGAGCACAACCTCGATGTGATCAAGACGGCCGACTGGCTCGTCGACCTGGGCCCCGAAGGCGGCGCGGGTGGCGGTCGCATTCTGGTCAGCGGCACGCCGGAAAAGATCGCCGCGACGAAAGACTCGCATACCGGCCGGTTCCTCGCCCCCCATCTGAAGTCCGCGAAAGCACCGGCCAAGGCCGTCACGAAAACCGTGGCGACGAAGTCCGCCGCGAAAACCGTGACGACAAAAGCACCCCCGACAAAATCCAAGGCCGCCGCGAAACCGGTGGCCGCGAAGAAAAAGAAAACTGCATGACGACCGAAGCAAGCAAGACACCCTCGCCGACGCCGCTGCTCATCGCACCGATCACGGTGCGCTGGCGCGACCTGGACACGTACAACCACGTCAACAATTCGAACTACCTCACGTATCTCGAAGAAGCCCGGTTGCAATGGCTGCTGACGATTCCTGGTAAGTGGTACACGCCCGAAAGCGCCCCGGTCATGGCGGCCAGCCAGCTCAATTACCGCCTGCCGATCGAATGGCCGGCCGAGATCGACGTGGAGCTTTTCTGCGAACGTGTGGGCACCAGCTCCATGACGATCGGCCACCGCATGGTCGCCCACGACGACGCGACGCGCATTCACTGCGACGGCAACGTCACGGTGGTATGGGTCAATCCGAAAACGGGACGCCCCGTGCCGTTGCCGGATACGGTTCGCGAGGCGATAAGCCAGCCCGCCTGAGCATCCGGGGAACCGGCTAATACCCATCGCGCGCAGGCGCGCTCCCACCGGGGCGTGACGATCCTGAACGGGTAGCGTCATCTCCGGCGCGCTCGCACATTTCACCCGTACGAACTTGCGTATGATCCCGGGCACATCCCCATGGAGAGTGCCATGTCCCGTCGTCTGATCGCCCTTGGCGTTGCCTGCGCCGTCGCCCTGCCCGCCGTTGCTACGGAATCGCCCGCGAGCCTCACGCTTTACCGGGCGGACGGCGACTCCCTGTTCCAGACGAATGGGGAAACATTCTCCAGCGACGGTTACGCGGTCGTGCACGAGCGTCGTGCGTTCGATCTGCGCAGCGGCACACAGGACATCTCCATCGGCGGCCTGCCCGCCGCACTCGACAGCGAAGCGCTTTCGCTTCGCTTCCCCGGCAAAGGCACCAGCGTGGTCTCGCAACGATTGCTGCTTGGGCAGGGCTTCGGCGGCGCGGTCGCCGGTCTTGTCGGAAAGAACGTCGTCGTCATCGGTACCTCGGGACAGCCGATCGCCAGCGGCATCTTGCTGCGTGGCGGCGATGCGCTGGTGGTGAAAGAAGCGAACGGGCAGTCGACGCTCATCCGCGAATACGCCGCTCTGCGTGCCGCGGACAACAGCAACTTCTCCCGTGGCTCCACCCTGCAGGTGCGCGTCGACGCCGCCAGCGGCGGCTCGTCCACCGCCACGCTGAGCTACCCGACGTCCGGCCTCGGCTGGCGCGCGGCATACACGGCCATGCTCGCTCCGGGCGCCACTTGCCGCATGACGTTCGACTCCTGGGCAAGCATCGCCAACCGCAGCGGTCGCGACTGGAACGACACGACGCTGAAGCTCGTGGCCGGCGACGCGAACCGTGCGAAGGCCCCGCCGGTCCAGGCACGCTACAACAAGGTTGCGATGGCGGCGGCTCCCATGGCCGACAGCGCCGGCATGCCCGAGCAGGCCACGCTCGCCGACCTGCGCACCTTCACGCTCCCCACACCGATCGATCTGCCCGACGGCAGCGTTACGCAGACGCCGCTGTATACGACACGCGAGATCGACTGCGAACGGACGGCCCTCTATGAGAACGGCGGGACGTGGTTTCCGCAGTCGCCAAACACATCGCGCAACGGCAACGGCCAGCAGGAGTCGCCGATCGTCACGACCGTGCGCCTGAAGGCATTCGACAGCCTGCCCGGCGGTTATGCGCGCGTACTGACCGCCGATCGCGACGGCAATGCGGAGCTGCTCGGCGAGGGTCGCATCGAGGACACCGCGAAAGGTAGCGACGCCACCATCGTGCTCGGCACCGCGTTCGATCTGAAAGCCACGCGCGAACAGACGGCGTTCACGCTGGACAATCCCGGCCATCGTCTCGACGAAGCGTTCCGCATCAAGCTCACCAACGCCAGCGATACGGCGCGCGTGGTCACGGTACGCGAGCATCCGACCCGCTGGCGCGGCTGGAAGCTCGTTTCCTCGTCGACCAAGGCGTCGAAGCAGACGCCCGATACGCTAGAGTTCAAGGTCGACGTACCCGCCAACGGCAGCGCCACGCTCGATTACGCAGTGCGCTACCAGTGGGCCGCCGACGACATGCCGCGCGGCGCACGCTAACCCGACACGACCGGAACCCTCATGCTCGACATACTTCCGCAAGACGACGGCATCCACGAAATCCGCCTGGCGCGCGCGCCGGTCAACGCACTGGATGTCACCCTGGTCCGCGCGCTGCGCGAAGCTGTCGCCAACGCACCGGCCAACGGTGCGCAGGGGATCGTGATCTCCGGTGCGCAGGGCATGTTCTCCGCCGGCGTCGACGTACCCTCGCTGCTCGGAAAGGACCCCGAGGGCGTACGCGAATACTGGCGCGAGTTCTTCCTGATGTGCGGCGCGCTGGCGAAGTCGCCGGTTCCCATCGTGGCCGCGGTAACGGGCCATAGCCCGGCGGGTGGCGCGGTTATCGCGCTGTTCGCGGACTATCGCGTCATGGCGCACGGGCCGTACAAGATCGGTCTGAACGAGGTACAGGTCGGTCTTTCGGTACCGGAACCGATCCAGCTGATCATGCGCCGCACCGTCGGCGCGTATCGCGCGGAACGTCTCCTGACGTCGGGCACCATGGTCGATGCCGAGCAGGCGCTGGCCCTCGGCATGGTCGACGAACTGGTCGGACTGGAGCAGGTCGTCACGCGCTCGCTGGTCTGGCTGCGCGAGCTGTTGGCGCTGCCGCGCAATGCCATGCTGCGTACGCGTGCGCTGGCGCGTGCGGATCTGGCCGCGGCTTATGCGGACCCGGCCAGCCTGCCCATTGACGATTTCGTCAACGACTTCTTCGCCGAGGAAACGCAGACCACGTTGAAGGCGTTGGTGGCGCGGTTGAAGGCGAAGTAACAGTCGCACCTTCGAATCCCCCTCGCCGTCATTCCGGCGCACGTGCACCGGAATGACGGTGAGGGGAAAATGCGACGAGGCTATCGGTCGTTCTTGCGACGAATCCAGCAACACCCGTTACGCCAGCACCGTCATCTCGACAGGCACCACGGTCTCGCCACTAATCACCTGAGCCTGACCGTCCTGCACCATGAACTGGATCTGCATCGTCCGCTCGGTCAACGCCGCGAGTGCGTCGACCGTGGCCGGGGCGATATCGACGACTGTGACGTTCTTCGTGCGAGCTACCGCGGCGGCGGTCTTCTTCCACCACACTTCGGCGCTGCGGCCGCTATAGGTGTAAACGATCACCCGGTTCGCGCGCCCCGCCGCGCGACGGATGCGCTGCTCGTCCGGCTGCCCGATCTCGATCCACAGGTCGACTTCGCCGGTCAGCTCCTTGCGCCACAGGTCCGGTTCGTCGTCCGAACTCAGGCCCTTGCCGAAGACAAGCGATTCATCGGCATTCAGTGCAAACGCCAGCACCCGGATCATCATCCGCTCGTCGGTTTCCGACGGGTGCTGCGCGATCGTCAGCGGATGGGCCTGGTAGTAATGCCGGTCCATATCGCTGATCTGCAGCTCGGCCTTGTAGACCGTCGATTTGAGTGCCATGAGGGGAAGTTACCGGGGACGTGTGGCCGCAAAGCCTACACGAACGACGCGTCCGCCAGCTGCCTTGCCACGAATTCGTCCGCCGGCGACGGCCTGCCCACGTGGAAGCCCTGGACCATGTCGCAGTTCATTTCGATCAGCCGATCGAGCGTTTCCTGGTTCTCGACACCCTCGGCCACGGCCTCGAGACCAAGGCGATGGGCGACCTCGACCATCGCCCGCACCAGCTGCTCCGTGCGGGGATCGTCGATCATCGCGTCCACGAAGGTACGGTCGATCTTCAGCTCGGTAGCCGGGAAGTGGCGCAGATACGCGAACGAGGCATAACCCGTGCCGAAGTCGTCGATGGCGACACGCATGCCACGGTCGCGCAACCGGCGCAGCACGCGCACGCTCATGTCCAGATCGGTGAGCAGTGCGGTTTCGGTGACCTCGACGATCACGGATTCGGCCGGGACCCCCCAGATATCCAGCGCCCCCAGCATCTGTTCCGCGAAGCCCTGTTCCACGAAAACGCGTGCCGAAAGATTAATGGCGATATCGATCGGCGCACCGGCACGATGCAGTGTGGCCACGTGTCGCAGCGACGCGTTGAGGCTCCAGCGCGTCAGGGGAACGATCAGATCGCTGCGCTCCGCGAACGGAATGAAATCGACCGGCGCGACTTCGCCATGCGTCTGGGTATTCCATCGCGCCAGCGATTCCACGCGCGTGATCGCCTGTTTGCGCAGATCGAGCAGGGGCTGGAAGTAAACCTGCAGGCGGTTCGCTTCGATGTCTTCGCGCAGCTCCCCATACAGGATTTCGACCTGGGTATTGTCCGGCTGGTACATCGCGAACGGTTCGCCGATGCGCAGCGCTTCGTCGTGGGCGATTTCGGCGCGACGGCATAGCAGCTCGGCGGCGGCGCCATGTTCGGGATGCATGGCCGCGCCGACTACCACGCGGCCATGCCAGGGCCGGTCGCCGCACATCAGCGGTTCGTCGAATCCGCCGACCAGCCGGGTAGCCGCCAGCAAGGCATGGGTGCGGTTGCGGATAGCGGGAAGCAACAGCACGAACGTGTCGTCCGCGGCGACGAAGACCTTGTCGATATGCCGGACGATTTCGACGATGCGCTCGCGAGCGGCGAGCATGATCTCGTTACCGAAGCCATAACCGAAGCGCAGTTGCGCCTCGCGCATGCCCCGCATCCGTACCACCAGCACGGCACACAGACCCTCGCGCGAACTGTCGCGGTCGAGCAGCGCCTGCATGGCGGTGAAAATATGGGCGCGATCCGTCACGACAGCCTCGGACGATGCGGTAATAAACGATCGGGCATGGCATTCATGGGAGGAAGTATTCCTTGGGATCGATGCCGTGGCTACCCGGGGGAAGCGAACGCAGGATATCCATGCGTTCCGGCCCCGTCTGTCGCATCAGGTCCACGATGCGGAATTCGTCCAGCGGCGACTTGTCGGGCGCGGTGAGTATCGCTATACGCGGCTGTAGCCGGCGCGCGTGATTCTGCAGCATGACGATCGCGATTTCGCCGGTTCCCAGCTCGACCAGCGATCCCGTGGGATATACCCCGAGACACGCCTGGAACTGCTCGACCAGTTCGCCCTGGAATCCGGTATTGCGGCCGGCATAGATCGTACGCAGCGCCACGTGCTGCGATACGGGCTCGCAGTACGGCCGCGGCGTCGACATCGCATGGTAGGTGTCGATGATCGCGGCCATGCGCCCCGCGAGCGGAATCGCGGTGCCGATCAGGCCGTCGGGATAGCCGCTGCCATCGAAGCGTTCGTGATGCGTGCGGACCATATCCAGCACTTCCCGATCCGCCACGCCGGAATGCGCCAGGATCGCCAGTCCTTCGCGCACGTGCAGACGCGCGAGTTCGATTTCGGCTTCGCTGAGCGCGCCAGCGCGCAGCAGCAATTCGTCGGGCAGCTGCGATTTGCCGACATCCATCAGCAGCCCACCCGCGGCAAGACTGATGATGGCCTCTTCCGAGAACCCCATGTGCCGTCCGAAAGCCGCGGCGAGCGTGCTGCAACTGACGGCATGGCGATAGGTATAGCTGTCGCGCTGACGCAGGCTTTCGATCCAGAAAAACGCATCGCCCGAACGCAGTACGCTCTCGACCATCGGACGCACCGCGTCCTCGACTTCCCGGGCATCGATGACGCGCCCGTTGGCCAGGTCGTCGACGATTTTTTCCACATAGGTCGCGACGGACTCGTAAGCCTCGCGTGCCCGGGGCACTTCTTCGTCGAACGTGGCGGTATCGGTATACGCCCGCTGCGGCACCAATCGCTGGGATGGCGTGGCCGGAGCGGTGCTGGGTTTCACCACCACGGAGGGCGGACGAAGCGGCGAGGATGTCGAGGCAGGCGCGACCTTGCGCATGGTGTCGACGAACACGTAACGGCAATGGCGCCGCAACGCGTCGATGTCGTCCTGGCTGCGAACCGGTACGCCCTGGATCGGAAACGGGGTTTCGTCCCAGTCGCAATCGAGACGGCAAACGTACATGCCGACCTCCAGATCGCCGACCGACACCCGTCTTTCCACCAGATCGTACGCCACAGTCCCCCCAGGAACGGATCGTTTCATGTCAGTACGAACCGCGAATCGGCGAATCCGCCCCATGGCGAGACCGGATCGACCTTGTCCACGACGTGTGAAACAAAGCGCGCCGCCAACGGGCTCCGCCGACATGCAGGTTCCGCTGTATCGGCGCCAAAGGGTGAAACTGTAACAAACGTTGCCTGCCATGGAATCCTTTCTGCCCCGGTCTTATGTGGTAACTCAGGCACTCCGGAGATATCTCCATGTTCCGTCGTCGTTTTATCGTCGTTCTGACCACCATCGCCCTTGCCGCCTGCACTGCCGTTTTCGCGCGCGACGAAGGCGTACGCCTGCCCGATCCCTCCGTGGATGCCGCACCGTCAGCGGGTGAGCAGGTAGCGGTTCTCGCGGGCGGGTGCTTCTGGGGTGTCGAAGGAGTTTTCGAACACCTGCGCGGCGTGAAATCCGCGACTGCCGGTTACACCGGAGGCGATGCACGGCACGCCAACTACGACGATGTCAGCGAGGGCGATACAGGACACGCCGAATCGGTGCGCATTGTCTACGATCCGGCGGTCATCAGTTACGGCCAGCTACTGAAAGTGTTCTTCTCGGTCGCACAGGACCCGACGCTGCTGAACCGCCAGGGCCCCGATCGCGGCACGCAATACCGCTCCGCGATTTTCTATGCGACACCGGAACAGAAGCGTGTCGCCGATGCGTATATCGCGCAGCTGGGCGCGGCGCATGCCTACAGCGCGCCCATCGTCACCCAGGTCTCGGCGCTGACGACGTTCTATCCCGCCGAGAGTTATCACCAGAACTACATGCGGCTGAATCCGCAGTCGCCGTATATTCTGGTGAACGATCTGCCGAAGGTGCTGGCGCTGCAGCGGTTGTATCCGGAGCGGTATGTGGCCAGCTGGGCAAATGCGCACTAAGAGCGCGCACGATATCGTCCGCCTCAGCGTGGTCGCTCTGGGCCCCTGCCTGCGCAGGGGCGGCGGTGAGGGGTGGAAAATCCGCATCGATCGTGGCGAATGACGCCATCTCCCACACCGTCATCGACACCCACCCGTCGTCCCTGCGCGGGTGTATGGACCGGAGAGATGGTTAACAGATGTGCCAGGACATGGTGGACACTTTATCGCGGTCGTCGCAGGTCGACGACATCGAGCCAGTGGTGAGCAAAATAGAGGTCATACACACCGTCCTGATCGGGCCGGGGCCGGGCGGCGATGAGCTGACCTTTGAGCGCTGTCGAGACCACGAGCGGCCGCGTGAGTAGTTTGATCCGGCCGCGTTGATCGACCCCGATGACGATGTCGTCGGGGCCGTACTCGGTAATCTGATCGAGCCGTTCGGGGAAGGGGCGTGGGCTGAGGCGATAGCGTGTCACCGGCGGTACCATGCCGATGGCCTGATGCGGGCGCACGTGGTTGTAAATCTCGCGCCAGTGCGCGAAGGCCCGCTCCACCTCGGTCAGATTCAGGAAGTGGCGGCCACGCAGCAGCTCGATGTCCAAGCTTCGATGGAAGCGTTCGTCCTTGCCGTTGGTTTGCGGATGAAACGGACGGCTGAAGCTCAGGTGGATGCCAAGGCGGACCAACCATACGCCGAGCGTGGACAAGTGCCGGGAGGGGCCGTTGCCCATGCCCCACGGGGTGCCGTTATCCATGTTCATGCGCCGCGGCAGGCCGTAGCGGCGGAAGGCCTCGGTGAGCCAGTGCTGCACGGTGGCGCCGGTCATGTCGGCGTTATGGCCCAGGATCAGGTTGAAGCGGGAATGATCGTCGAGCACGGTCAACGGATCGCACCGACCGCGGCCGACACGGAGGGGGCCTTTGAAGTCCATCTGCCACAGGTCGTTCGGCTCGGCATGCTCGAAGCGCTGCCAGGGATGCACGGCCGGCTCGGTGGGCGACCACAGCAGGCCATGGCGCCGAAGGATGTGGGTGATCGTGCTCGGTGCCGGAGGCGCCAGGCCCTCGCGCTGAAGCAACACAAACAGCTTGCGGCCACCCCAGTGGGGGAACTGTCGGCGCAGGGCGACCACGCGCTCTTCGAGCGACTGAGCCGTGCGCGTCGGGGTGCGATGGGGACGCCGCGAGCGGTCGGCCAGGGGCTCGTGCGCCTGATCGCGGCCTAGCCATTTGTACGCGGTGGTTCGGCTGACGCCGAACCGGCGGGCCAGCTCAGTGATCGACTGACCGGGCTGCTTGGCCACCGCGACAAGCTCAGTACGAAGTGACATGGATGAGGTTTCCTTCCAGGGCATGGGCTGGGCCTCGAGTCGCCACAACTTGGCGGTCGAGGTGTAAACCATGTCCTGGCACACCTGTTAACCATGTCTCCGGTCCATACACGCGGGCAGGAACCCAGCGCGGTGCGACAGGTTTTCGCGACCGCACCCGATCGGCTTTAAACCATCGGCAACTTCAACCCCTGCTCGCGCGCGCAATCGATAGCCTCCCGATACCCCGCATCGGCGTGCCGCATCACGCCCGTGCCCGGATCGTTCCACAGCACGCGCGCAATCCGCTTGTCGGCCGCTTCGGTGCCGTCGCATACGATCACCACGCCGCTGTGCTGGCTGTAACCCATACCCACGCCACCACCGTGATGCAGGCTGACCCAGGTTGCGCCACCGGCGACATTCAACATCGCGTTGAGCAGCGGCCAGTCGCTGACCGCATCGCTGCCGTCCTTCATCGCTTCGGTTTCGCGATTCGGACTGGCGACCGATCCGGAATCCAGATGATCGCGCCCGATCACCACAGGCGCTTTCAGCTCGCCGTTGCGAACCATTTCATTGAACGCGAGACCAAGTTTGTGGCGCTGGCCGAGACCCACCCAGCAGATGCGCGCCGGCAAACCCTGGAAGCTGATGCGTTCGCGCGCCATGTCCAGCCAGTTGTGCAGGTGCGGATCGTCGGGGATCAGCTCCTTCACCTTGGCATCGGTCTTGTAGATGTCTTCCGGATCGCCCGACAACGCAACCCAGCGGAACGGTCCCACGCCGCGACAGAACAGCGGACGCACGAAGGCAGGTACGAAACCCGGGAAATCGAACGCGTTCGTCAGACCCTCGTCCTTGGCTACCTGGCGGATGTTGTTGCCGTAGTCAAATGTCGGAATGCCCTTGGCATGGAAGGCGAGCATCGCCTCGACGTGCGCGCGCATCGACGCCTTCGCGGCGCGCGCGGTGCCGGCCGGATCGGCCTTGCGGCGTTCGAACCATTCCTCGACCGTCCAGCCGGCCGGAAGATAACCGTTGATCGGATCGTGGGCGCTGGTCTGATCGGTCACGGCATCCGGACGCACGCCGCGACGGACCAGTTCGGGGAGGATCTCCGCGGCATTGCCGAGCAGTGCGACAGAAACGGCGCGACCTTCTTTTGCGTAGCGATCCATACGCGCCAGCGCATCGTCGATGTCGCTGGCCTGCTCGTCGACGTAACGCGTCTTCAGACGAAAATCGATGCGGCTCTGCTGGCATTCGATCGTCAGCGACGATGCACCGGCGAGACTCGCCGCCAGCGGCTGCGCGGCGCCCATGCCGCCAAGGCCGGCGGTAAGAATCCAGCGGCCGGCAAGATTGCCGTTGTAGTGCTGGCGCCCCATTTCGACGAAGGTTTCGTACGTGCCCTGCACGATGCCCTGCGATCCGATGTAAATCCACGAGCCGGCCGTCATCTGGCCGTACATCATCAGGCCCTTGCGATCGAGTTCGTTGAAGTGTTCCCAGTTCGCCCATGCGGGCACGAGGTTGGAGTTCGCGATCAGGACGCGAGGCGCGTCCGCATGCGACGGGAACACGCCGACCGGCTTGCCCGATTGCACCAGCAGGGTTTCGTCGTCGCGCAGATCGCGCAGCGCGCGAAGAATGGCATCGAAGCATTCCCAGTTGCGCGCGGCGCGGCCGATGCCGCCGTAAACCACGAGTTCCGCCGGATTCTCGGCCACTTCGGGATCGAGATTGTTCTGCAGCATGCGGAACGGTGCCTCGGTCAGCCAGCTACGGCAGGAAAGCTCCGTGCCGCGCGGCGCGCGGATGGTTCGGGTGGTGTCTATGCGCGTCGCTGCGGTCATCGTCGGTCTCGGTGCTGCGGTGAAGGACAGAACGTCGATTATGGGCCGCGACGGGCCGAAGGGGCTATCCGCATCGCAGCATTGATGTCCGAAAACGGCCAGTTGCGATTCTGGCCGCGGTGTAACCTCTTGCCCATGACGAACGCCCAGCCGATTCCCGAGGTCCCCGATACCGCCATCTGCGAGGCCGCACGCCTGAGTCGCGACGCGCGGTTCGACGGGTTGTTCTTCACGGCGGTCACCAGCACGGGCATTTACTGCCGGCCCGTGTGCCCCGCGCCGTCGCCGAAACCGTCGAACGTGCGCTATTACGCTAATGCGGCGGCAGCGGAAGCCGCGGGCTTCCGGCCGTGCCTGCGTTGCCGGCCCGAGCTGTCGCCCGCGGATGGTGCCTGGCGGCGCGGCGATACGCTGGTGGCCCGCGCACTGAAACTTCTGGAAAACGATTTGTCGGGCGAGTCGTCGCTGGACGATCTGTCGTCGCGGCTCGCGGTAGGCAGCCGCCAGTTGCGGCGCCTGTTCGTGGAACGCCTTGGCGTCTCGCCGATCGACGTGCGTACGACGCAGCGCCTGTTGTTCGCCAAGCAGTTGCTGACCGAAACGGCCATGCCAGTCACGGAGGTGGCCATGGCGTCCGGATTCGGCAGCCTGCGCCGTTTCAATGCCGCCTTCGCGAAAGCCAATCGCATCGCGCCACGCGAACTGCGTCGTCGCCCGCGCTCGGCGGCGGGCGAGCCGCTGGTACTGCGGCTCGGTTACCGGCCGCCTTACGACTTCACCGCTCTGCTGCAATTCCTCAGCGGTCGCGCCCTGCCCGGCATCGAACGGGTCGACGAGCGGTCGTATTCGCGGGTGTTCGGCCCGCCGGACCGGCCCGGCTGGCTCCGCATCACCGCATGGCCCGGCAACGAACCGGCGCTGAAACTCGAACTGCACTGCCCGGACGCCACGCGTATCCTGGACGTGGTGAGCCGCCTTCGCCGGCTGTTCGATCTGGACGCCGACCCGGCGTCCATTGCCGCGCACTTCGGCCCCGATCCCGTACTGGGCCCGCTGGTGCGGCGACGCCCCGGTCTGCGCCTGCCCGGCGGCTGGGACGGTTTCGAGATTGCGGTTCGCGCCATCCTCGGCCAGCAGGTCAGCGTGGCCGCCGCACGTACGCTGGCGACACGGCTGGTCGACCGGTACGGCGCACAGTTACCCGATCCTGCGATTCCGGGCCTCGATCGCCTGTTCCCCGAACCCGCTGCGCTGGCCGACGTCGACCTGCGCACGATCGGCCTGACCACGAGTCGTGCCGCGACCGTCAACGGCATGGCCGCCGCTGTACACGACGGCCGCGTCGACTTCCGCGCCGACCGCACGCTGGACGACCTGGTCGCCCACTGGACCGCCCTGCCCGGCATTGGCGACTGGACGGCCCAATACCTCGCCATGCGTGCGCTGGGTCACCCGGACGCATTCCCCGCAGCCGACCTTATCCTGCGCCGCGCCGCCTCTACGGATGGCATACCGCTTTCGACGAAGGCGTTGAGCACGCTGGCGGAAGACTGGCGGCCGTGGCGCGCTTACGCCGTGATGCATCTGTGGCGCGGCAGCCTCGACGGAGCCAACGCATGAACACCGTTATCGTGGAACAGACCATTCCATCGCCGCTCGGATCGCTGCGACTTCTCGCCAGCGTCGACGGCTTGCGGGCCATCGAATTTCCCGACTTCCCGGATCGCAAACGCTGGCGGCCCGCGCCGGCGGCAACGCATGTCGCCGATGCACGCACGCCGGAAGAATGCGCGGCGGCGGAAGTCATCGCACACGCGCACGCCCAGTTGGAAGAGTATTTCGCCGGAACGCGCACGACCTTCGACTTGCCGCTAGCGCCCGAAGGCACCGGCTTCCAGCAGAAAGTATGGATGGCCTTGCGGGCGATTCCCTTCGGGGAAACCGCCAGCTACGGCGATATAGCGCGACGCATCGGCCATCCCGACGCCGTGCGCGCCGTCGGCGCGGCCAACGGCGCGAATCCGATCTCGATCGTTGTGCCTTGCCATCGGGTGATCGGCGCGGACGGGCGCCTCACCGGTTTCGGTGGCGGCCTGCCGGCGAAGCGCTATCTGCTGGACCTCGAACGGACGGCTCGCGAACCCTCGCTGTTCAGTGCCCCGCCGAGCCGGCACTGACCGGCGCGCGGTTCTCCATCGGCTGCTGGGGCGTGGCGTTGTAACGCTGCACCGCATCCTGCTGCTGCGCCCGGTACAGCTGCTGCTGCGACTGGTTCGACTGGTCCATCTGTTTTTGCAAATTGGGATCGGTCGTGTTCTGTCGCAGCTGCGCGGAATTGGCTTGGCGGATCTGCTGCTGTACGGCGTTCTGCTGGATCTGGTTCTGCACGCGCTGCTGGTTCGCGGCCTGCTGCCAGCGCTGATTCGCCGACGGCTGCACGATAACGACAGGTCTGGGCTGCTGCGCCGCCGGTTTCGGCTGCGCCGCCGGGGTGGTCGTCTGGGCGACCGCGAGCGGAATCGCAAGAACCAACGACAGCGCTACCAGATAACGGCGAATAGTGGTGTGAGATGAATTAGTCATACGGACAGGCCATCATAGGGGGATTTCCCACGTTCCAAGCCTACGGTCCCGTCCATGAAATTCTCGTTTCGTCCGCTCGTTCGCGGCATGCTTCCGTTCATCATGCTGCTCGCACTGGCGGGCTGTGGCACCACCGCGACGAAACCTCCCGTCGCAACGCGCCACCCGGTACTGCTGATCTCCATCGATGCTTTCCGGCCCGATTATCTCGATCGCGGCCAGACGCCGACGCTGGCGTCGATCGTTCGCGAAGGCGCGCGCGCACCGTACATGCGCCCGTCGTTCCCGTCGCTGACGTTTCCGAACCACTACACGCTGGTCACGGGCCTGGTGCCGGACCATCACGGCGTCGTGAACAACACGATGGTCGATCCCAAAATCGGCCGCTTCCGTCTGGCCGATCGCGATGCGACCAGCGACGGTCGCTGGTGGGACGGCGCCGAACCGCTATGGGTAACCGTCCAGAAACAAGGCCTGCGCACCGCGACGATGTTCTGGCCGGGTACCGAGGCGGAAATCCGCGGCATGCGTCCCGATCGCTGGATCCCCTTCGATGGCGACATCACGTCGAACGGTCGCGTCGACCAGTTGCTGAAATGGATCGACGAGCCGGGCCCGAAGCCCATGTTCGACACGCTCTACTTCGACGCGGTCGATCATGCCGGGCACGAATACGGACCCGACTCGCCGGAAGTGAACGCCGCGCTGCGCGAAACCGATGCCGCGCTGACGCGACTGGTCGCCGGGCTGAAGGCGCGCGGCATCTACGACAGCATGGACATCCTCGTGGTCTCGGACCACGGCATGGCCAACCTGCCGCCCGATCACATCATCTTCGCCGACGACGTCGCCGATGTGACCCAACTGGACGAGGTGTCGTACGGCGTCATGGCGACATTCAATCCACTGCCCGGCCACGGCTTCGCCCGCCCGGAAGCCGCCTTGCTGGCGCCGCATCCGCACATGCAGTGCTATCGCAAGAGCGACCTGCCGGCACGTTTCCAGTACGGCACGAACCCGCGCGTACCGGCCATCGTCTGCATGGCCGAGACCGGCTGGACGATCGTCAGCCATGCCGCACTGGCAGCACGCACGACGCCCATGTCGCTCGGCGAACACGGCTACGACAATGCCGATCCCACGATGCGCGCACTGTTCGTCGCACGTGGCCCCTCGTTCCGGCCGGGCGCGACGGTCGCACCGTTCCCGAATGTCGACGTCTACCCCCTGATCGTTCACCTGCTGGGAATTTCCGGGCAACCGAACGACGGGAATCTCAGCGACGTCGAAGGGCTGCTGCGACCGGCTGCCCGCTGAGAGGCCTGTTCCCGTAGAATTCGCCCATGCGTCAGATCTATACATCGCCCCGCCTGGAAAACATCGACCGTGTCGTCGCCCTCCTCACCGAGAAGGGCATCGAGACGACCGTCACCAATCGCTCGACCTGGAATCGCCCGACCTACCAGCGTTTCAGCTATTCGCAGCGGCTGGACAACCGCGACACCTGGCCACAGGTCTGGATCAACGGCGCCGACGACTTCGCCCCGGCCCGCGCGCTGCTGAAGGAGATCGGCATCGATCCGGTCGTGCGGTTCCAGGAAGAACTGAACATCGCGCGCCAGCCGGACCGCCGGCCGCCCCAGCAGCGAACCGCCGCCCGCGTGCGCCTGATGATGCTGGCCGTTGTCGTCGGCGTGTTCCTGATTTACATCCTGAAGGCCACGCGCATCCTCTGAAGCGGGGGTGGGGGGTGGGTAGTGGGGGCGTAGACCCGGCGATCGGCTGAGGGTATTGGTATCGTCCGGCAGGGGTAGCATCCGCGCGGTGCTTGTCGTGCCCTCAGGTGATCGCCGGAAGTACGCCCCCACTACCCATCCCCCACCCCCGCTATGCGCAATCCCCGGAAGAGCCTATAAAATCGGAAGCATGTGCTCCGATCGCGTCCGTCTGTTCCAGACCCTGCCCCACGCTTGCGGCTATTACGACGACCGCACGGCGCAGAATCTCGTGGTCGATCCGGGCGCTCCCAACCTCGACCGCCTGTATGGCGGCGCCCTCGCGAAGGGTTTCCGTCGCGCGGGCGGGCATCTGTACCTGCCCCGATGCGGCGAATGCCAGGCCTGCGTCCCCTGCCGCATCGACGTCGAGCGTTTCGTGCCCGACCGGGCGCAGCGGCGCTGCCTGAAGCGCAACGCGGACCTCGCCGTCGTCGAAACGATGCCCGGCTACACCGACGAACGCCACGATCTGTACGCGCGTTACCTGCATGCACGACACAGCGGTGGCGGCATGGACGGTGCGGACGCCGACGATTTCCAGCGCTTCCTCGTGGCGCCATGGAGTCCGACCGTGTTCCTCGAATTCAGGCGTGAGGAACGGTTGCTTGGCGTCGCCGTCACCGACCTTTGCATCGGCGGCGCTTCGGCCGTCTATACGTTTTTCGATCCCGACGCATCCGTGCGAAGCCTGGGCACGTTCGGCATCCTTCAGCAGATCGAACTGGCGAAGCGACGCGGCATCCCGTTCCTGTACCTCGGCTTCTGGATCGAAGGGCATCCGAAGATGGATTACAAAAGCCGGTTCCATGCGCTCGAAGTACGGCGTAACGGGCAATGGGTCGACATGGCGGCCCGATGACCGACAATGGTCGATCACTTGCCCGGAAACACGCCCCCATGGGACCGCAACGCATCGTCTGTCTGACGGAAGAACCGACCGAAACCCTGTACCTGCTGGGCGAGGAACATCGCATCGTGGGCATCAGCGGCTTCACGGTGCGCCCCCCGCGGGCGCGCAAGGAAAAACCGAAGGTCAGCGCGTTCACCAGCGCGAACATCGATAAGATCCTGGCGCTCAAGCCGGATCTGGCGATCGGTTTTTCCGATATCCAGGCCGACATCGCCGCCGCACTGATCAAGGCCGGTGTCGAGGTGTGGATATCGAATCATCGCAGCGTGGAAGGCATCGTCGATTACATACGGCGTCTCGGCGCCCTGGTCGGCGCCGCTGCGCGTGCCGATGCGCTGGCCAGTCGGATGGAAGAGCGCATCGCCACCGTGCGTGCGGAAGCCGACGCGCTGGAACGCAGGCCACGGGTGTATCTGGAGGAATGGGACGATCCGCAGATCACGGGCATCCGCTGGGTATCGGAGCTTCTGACCATCGCCGGTGGCGACGACATCTTCCCGGAACATGCGGCGATGCCACTGGCGCGCGACCGCATACTCGCCGATCCCCTGGAAGTCGTCCGCCGTTCGCCGGACATCGTCATCGGCAGTTGGTGCGGCAAACGGTTCCGGCCGGAAAACGTCGCCGCACGACCCGGCTGGGAAAACGTTCCCGCCGTGGCGAACGGCGAACTCCACGAGATCAAGTCGCCGCTGATCCTGCAGCCCGGCCCCGCCGCGCTGACCGACGGACTCGACGCGTTGAGCGCCATCGTACGCGGCTGGGCCAACCGGCAAGCACCGTTGTAGGAGCGCTCTTGAGCGCTCCTACAAAAAAGAATCGACCGGGAAATCGTCCGGCGATTATTCCGCCACTGCCTCGACCGCCATCTTCGACGCCGCCTCGCCGGTTGGCTCTCCGGCAGAACGCATCGGCAGGAACATCGCCGCCGCCGCGCAAAGCGCCTGAATCACACAGAACAGGCGCAACGTCGACAGATACGCCTCGCTTCCACCGGAGGCTGTCGCCCCCAACTGCGCATGCAGAAAAATGACCAGTCCGGTCGTAGCCACCGGACCGCCCAGCCGCTGACAAATATTCAGCGCCGTCGTGGCGACGGGAATCGATGCCTTCGGAATAGCCGCGTACGCGGCGGATAGCGAAGGAAGATTGATACAGCTGAAACCCAGTCCACGAATGAAGAAGAGGATGCAGATCGCGGCCGTCGGCATATGCGCCACGTCGAATACGGCAAACGGCAAGGTACCCAGCAGCGCCACGATGGCACCGCCCGACGAGACGCGCCGGGGCCCGAAGCGATCCGTCAGGCGCCCCATCATCGGATACATGCACAGCAGTCCAAGGCCGGTCGGCGCGAACAGCAAACCGGTTTCGGCGGGCGACCTGCCACCGGCCGTCAGCAGGTACAGCGGAAAAAGCATCTGTCCGGCAAGCAATACGCCATTGCTCAGGAACTGGGTCGCGGCGGCGGCCGAGAACGTACGGGTACGGAACAGACGCAGGTCGATCAGTGCTTCGCCGCCACGACGGGCGGCATGCCAGAAGAAGGCGATCAGCAACGCGACCGCGGCGGCGAGTTCCGCATGCGTATAGGCCGCCGCGCCGTTCGCCAATGCTTCCAGTCCATGCAGCGACATCACGATTGCCGGCGACAGCAGCACGAACCCGAGCAGATCGAACGGCCGTCGCACGGTTTCGTGCCCGTCCCGAGGAAGGATGTACCAGGCGAACAGGACGGCTGCGATACCCACCGGTAAATTGATATAGAACAGCCAGCGCCAGCCAGCGTGCTGAAGGACGAAACCCGCCAGCGCGGGCTCAAGGATCGGACCGATCAGGACCGGCATGACGGCGATACCCATCACCCGCGCGAGATTCCGGCCAGCGATGCGAGCCAGCATCATCTGCGCCATGGGCGCGAGCAGGCCGCCCGCCGCGCCTTGCAGCATGCGCGCGGCGATCAACTCGTTCGCCGAACCGGCTATGCCGCACAACATGGAGGCAAGCGTGAAAACAGTGAAACAACCGAGGTAAATGCGCTTCGCGCCCACGCGGTCGACCAGCCAACCGCTGAGCGGAAGCATCAGGGCCAGCGCGAGAAGATAGCCCGTCGTCACCCACTGAATAACCGTCAACGGGGCATCCAGCTCCTTTCCCATCGTCGAAAGCGAGATATTGACGACCGTGGAATCCAGCGTCGTCATCAACGGTCCCAGCATGACGACGCCGGCGATCTTCCAGACCATCGGGTCGATCCGGTCCCTCGTAGTCGCAGCGACGGCATTCGTCACAGCTGCGTGCCCTGCGCACGGACACGACCGAAATGCACGGCCGTATAGGAACCAAGCGCAAGCGCCCCGACACACGCCGAAGTAAACAACGCATTCGCCCCCACCTCGACTGGATGGCGCGTCAACAAAATCAATCCGACGATAAGGTTGAACATCCCCCACAGCACATTGACCCACGGCGATGACGGACCCACGCCGCGTGGCCTTGAAAATGGCGTCGGGAACGGGATGCCCTGAAGACCGGCAGCCAGATGCGGAATAGCGTTGAACAGGAATGCGCCGGCGAAGAAAGCCCCGGCGCAGGCGAGGACATCGTTCATGGGTGGGACCTCGGAGTTATAAATGCGAGGACGCCCTCGCATATGTCAATTATGCGAGGATTGCCTCGCATATGTCAAAATAGCCGGATGGCCCACGGCCACGAAGAGGACGATCAGGATGACCAGTACACCCGTAGCCATCGCCGCCAAACCCAAGCAGGAGCGCGGGCGGCAACGAGTCGCCGCTATTCTGGAAGCCGGTGCGCAGGTGTTTTCGGAAAAGGGCTACGACGCCGCCACCATGACCGAAATCGCCGCCCGTGCGGCTACGGCGATCGGTTCGATGTACCGGTTCTTTCCTTCGAAGGAGTCGCTGGCCGACGCCTTGCTGGTGCGCTATGCGGAACACGCGGTCGCGGAAGCCTCGGCGCTGGGCGAGCGTGCACAGTCGCTGTCGCTGGAAGAACTTGCGAATGCCCTGGTCGACTTCAGGTTGTCGTTGCAGAGCGAACGGCAGTTCGCTATCGGCCTGGTCGATGCGCGAGGCGGCAGACTCGAGAACCGCGAAGCCTTTCGCAAAGCGATGCTGCGTGCGATGGCGGGCATCTTGCGCAAAGCCGTCGCCGGCTTGTCGCGCGCGCGCTCGGAAGCGGCGGCGTCCGTGCTGTTGCAGGTGCTGAAAAGCGTGTCCGAAGCGGCCAACGAAAAGCCGGGGCGCCGCGCCGCGTTACTGACCGAATTCAGGAGTCTTACGCTCGCCTACCTGATATCGCTGAAGGAGCCGCCGGCCGCCTGAGCGCAAACGGTTTCAATGCCCGAACGTACTCAGCGTGAGTTTGCGCTGATGTGCTTCCAGCCGATGCTCGAACAGAAACACGCCCTGCCACGTGCCGAGCAACGGACGGCCACCGTGCACGGGAAGGGAAAGACTGACGCCGGTCAGCACCGACCGCACATGCGCGGGCATGTCGTCGGGACCTTCGTCGCGGTGCCTGAACAGCGGATCGCCATCGGGAACCAGGCGTGCGAAGAAACGCTCCAGATCGGCGGCGACATCCGGATCGGCATTCTCGCCCATCAGCAGCGAGCAGCTGGTGTGCTGTACGAACAGGTTCACGATACCCGTCTGCACGCCACTGGCGGAAACGGCGTCGACGACGCGGTGGGTCACGTCGATGAGACCGCGGCCGCGCGTGTGCACCGTCACGGTCGTCTGGGCGACATGTTGCACGGGCTGGCTGCGGCTCATCGGACGTTCTCCCGGATTTATGGATAGAGCAGTCGGTTCGTCCAGCCGTCTGTACCGGCTTCGTAGTTGACACGTTCGTGCAGACGGAAGGTCGCCCCGTACCAGAACTCGACCCGGTCCGGCTCGACGAGATAGCCGCCCCAGTGCGGAGGGCGCGTCACGTCGCGTCCGGCGAATTCGCGTTCGTAGTGCGCGACGCGTTCTTCGAACGTGGCGCGATCGGGCAGCGTCTGCGATTGCTTCGACGCCCACGCGCCGATCTGGCTGCCCCGCGGCCGCTTCGCGAAATAGGCATCGGACCCGGCGTCGCCCAGCTTGCTGGCACGCCCTTCGAAACGCACCTGGATGCCTTCGCGGATCTGCTTCCAGTGAAAGCACAGCGCAATCTGCGGATGTGCGGCAAGCTGCTCGCCCTTCGCACTGTCGTAGTTCGTAAAGAAGCTCAGGCCGTGTTCGTCGATGCTCTTGAGCAGCACGATGCGCGAATGAATACGTCCCTGCCCGTCGGACGTGGACAGGGTCATCGCCGTGGGTTCGGGGTCGCCGCTTGCACGGGCCTCATCCAGCAGCGAACGGAAGGTATCGAGGATCTCGGCGTTGAGCATGACGGTCCGGCTATGCTTATTGCATGGAGTCCACCGATGCTAGCACGCAGGCCCATGCGCTCGCCGCGACGCTGATGTCGCAGCTGGGCGATGCCATCGCCCTCCATGACGGGCTCTTCGTCCTGGGCGTGTCCGGCTTGCAGGGCAGCGGCAAAAGCACGCTGGCGGCGGCCATCGCCGCGCTGGCGAACGAACGGGACGGCCCCGCAGTGGTGCTGTCGATCGACGATGTCTACCTGACCCGCGCCGAACGCGAGGCGCTGTCGCGGCGCGTCCACCCGCTGCTGAAGACGCGCGGCGTACCGGGCACCCACGACCTGCCCCTGCTTATCGACACGCTCGACCGGCTGCCACATGCGTCGCCGGAACATCCGGTCGCGCTGCCCCGCTTCGACAAGGGTATCGACGACCGCGTGCCGCGCGATCGGTGGCCGCGGGTGACGAAGGCGCCGCGGCTGATCGTGCTGGAAGGCTGGTGTCTCGGGGTGACACCCGAGGACGAGGTGTCGCTCGCCACGCCCGTCAACGACCTCGAACGCAACGAGGATGTCGACGCGAGCTGGAGGCTCTGGGTCAATTCGCGGATCGACGATTACTTGCCTATCTGGGACCGGATCGACGCGCTTGCCTTGCTGCTGGCGCCTTCGTGGGACGTGGTGCGGGCATGGCGGGGAGAGGCCGAGGAAGCACTGCATGCGCGTGGCGCGCCGCAGGCTATGGACGATGTGGCTATGGAGCGGTTTCTTCAGCATTACGAGCGGGTGAGCAGGCTCGCGTTGCGGGTGCTTCCGGGGATGGCGGATGTCGTCGTCAGGCTGGATGGGCGGCGGCGTCCCGACTTCTCCGCTTAGCCGCTTCGTTGGTTTTCGCCCGCAAGCGGGCCCCTACAAAAGCCGCGCATACCCCGTCCGGGCATCCGGCCACCGGCACCGAAACCCACTCGCCCGCAGCCGCGCATTGCTCAACCGCTTATTCCCGATACCACGCGGCCCGGGCCCCTCTTCCGGAGGCGGTACTCCGAGCAACCCCGCGATATGGTCGTAAAGCACATCCATCGGCAACGGCATGTCGTCGACACCCAGATAAACCGGCGCCGGATCGTCCAGCGCCAGCACGTGCGCCAGTGCGGCCGCCGCATCGTCGACATGGATACGGTTCGCGAAAACATGACCGCCACGCGGCACCCGTGCGCTACCGTCGCGCAGGTTCTGGAAAAGCTGCATACGTCCCGGCCCGTACAGCCCGGCAAGACGCACGGCGATACCCGCGACATCCCGCGTCGCCAGCCAGCGTTCCGCTTCCAGAAGCACATGCCCGTTGAATCCGGGCGGATCGGGCGGCGTATCCTCGTCGACCCACGCGCCATCGTGCTCGCCGTAAACCGCAGAGGACGAGACGAATACCACGCGTTCGAGCGACGCCGGGTCCAGCGCGTCGAGCAGATGACGGAAACCATCGACGAACACCGCGCGATAAGCCGCTTCGTCCCGCACGTCCGGTGTCGCCGCGAATACCACGCGTTTCACGGCAGGCAGGTCGCGCAGCGTGTCCGGGCGGGTCAGGTCGCCACGCAGCCAGCGCACGCCGTCCCCGGCCGAAATCGCCTCCCCGCGACGGAGCGCGTAAACGGTATGCCCCTGCCCCGCGAGCAGCGCTGCAAGCCGTCCGCCGACGTCTCCGGCACCGGCAATGAGCACCGGCTCGTTCATCCGCTGGTCGCTTGTTGTTAGCATGGCTCGATGAATCCTTCGCGTAACCTGTTCCTGGTCGGTCCCATGGGTGCCGGAAAGACGTCCATCGGTCGACGACTGGCGGAGCACTACGGCATGCCCTTCGTCGATCTCGATATCGAGATCGAAGCACGCTGCGGCCTCACCGTATCCACGATTTTCGAGCGCGAAGGCGAGGCCGGCTTCCGGGCACGCGAATGCGCGCATCTGGACGAGTTTAGCCTTCGCACCGGCGTCGTGCTCGCCACCGGCGCGGGCGCCGTACTCGATCCGGCCAATCGCCACGTGCTGCGCGAACGTGGTTTCGTGGTGTGGCTGCAGGTATCCGTCGACGAACAGATCGACCGCCTGCAACACGACCGGCAACGGCCATTGCTTGCCGTGCCCGACCGGCGCACGCGTCTGGAAACGCTGTCCACCGACCGCTTGCCCCTGTACAACGAACTGGCCGACCTCGCCTTTCCGGGCCGCCACGAAGACGTCGAAAACGCGGCGGTGCGGGCCATCGCATCGATCGACCAGCACTGGAAGCGACCCTTACCATGAAAACCGTCGATGTCGCTCTGGGCGAACGCAGCTATCCCGTATGGATCGGTGCCGGCCTGCTGGCCGATTCGGCACGCTGGCGGGAGCGCATTCGTGGCCGCCACGTCCTGGTCATCAGCAACGTGACCGTCGCGCCCCTGTATCTGAATGCGCTGGCGCGCGGGCTGGAAGGATTCACGTGGTCGAGTTTTCTGATCGGGGATGGCGAGGCGAATAAAACCTTCGCCAACGTCGGCCTCGCGCTCGAAGCACTTGGGAAACTGGGCGCCACGCGCGATGCGTGCGTGATCGCGCTCGGCGGTGGCGTCGTGGGCGATCTTGCCGGTTTTACCGCGTCCTGCTGGATGCGCGGCATCGACTTCATCCAGGTGCCGACCACCCTGCTCGCCATGGTGGATTCGTCGGTAGGCGGCAAGACCGGCGTCAACCTGCCGGCCGGGAAGAATCTCGTCGGCGCGTTTCATCAACCGCGCGCCGTCGTGGCCGACATCGATACGCTGGACACGTTGCCGCAGCGCGAATACCGCGCGGGTCTCGCGGAAGTGGTGAAGGCTGCCGCCATCGGCGACGCCCCGTTCTTCGACTGGCTCGAAGCCCACGCCGACTCGCTGTCGCTGCGCGAATCGGCCACGCTGACGGAAGCGATCGCACGCAAATGTCTTTACAAGGCGGGCGTCGTCGCACGCGACGAAACCGAACAGGGCGAGCGCGCCCTGCTCAACCTGGGCCATACGTTTGGCCATGCGCTGGAAACGGCCGGCAATTACACCGAACTGCTGCATGGCGAAGGCGTCGCCATCGGTATGGTCCTGGCAGCGAGGTTGTCCGAGCGCCTTGGCATGGCGCGCGAGGGCGATACGCATCGACTCGCCGCACTGCTGGAGCGTCTGGGCCTGCCGACCGCGATGCCTGAAGGTCATTCGCCGGAACGCCTGCTATCCCTGATGCGGCTGGACAAGAAGAACACCGCCGGAACGCTGCGCCTCATCCTGTGGCGGGGCGTCGGCGCCGCTGAAATCGTCGCTGGCGTCGACGAGCGCGACGTACTGGCGGTACTCGGCTAGGCCGGCGTGCGCGGCGAGGGTCGACCACCTACAATGGCAGGTCCTGCGCCAGACCGAACCCTTTCATGCGCATTTACATGCAAACCGTGTCCGACGTCGCCTCCGAGGCGCCGCGTTACGTCCAGATCGTGCTCGAGCAGGATCTCCTGGGCGGCTGGACGCTGTACCGGGAATCCGGCGTGCAGGGTGGAAAGGCGACGCTCAAGCGCGACGTCTACCTGGAGCGCGATGCCGCGCTCGCCGCGTTCGCGAAAGCTCGCGACGCGCAGATCAAGCGAGGTTTCAAAGTAATGTTCAGTCAGGGATTGGAGTCCGAGCATGGTCGATGAGGTTCTCGTCAACGATCGCTTCCTGCGCGCACTGCGCCGCGAACCGGTCAATACCACGCCCGTCTGGGTCATGCGTCAGGCCGGTCGTTACCTGCCGGAATACCGCGAAACCCGCGGCCGCGCGGGGAGCTTCATGGGCCTGGCGACGAATCCGGAACGGGCCTGCGAAGTCACGCTGCAACCGCTCGATCGCTTCGACCTGGACGCGGCGATCCTGTTCTCCGACATCCTCACCATTCCCGATGCGATGGGTCTCGGCCTGTCTTTCGCGAACGGCGAAGGTCCGCGTTTCGCGCGCCCGGTCCGCAGTGCGGCCGACATCGAACGGCTGGCCGTGCCCGACATGGACGGCGAACTGCGCTACGTGATGGACGCCGTACGGCTGATCCGCCAGGAATTGCATGGCCGCGTACCGCTGATCGGTTTCTCCGGCAGTCCGTGGACGCTGGCCTGTTACATGGTCGAAGGCGAAGGATCGCGCGATTTCGCGCGCGTGAAAGCGCTGGCGTGGAACGAGCCCGCGCTTGCCCACCGGTTGCTGGATACCGTGGCGCGCTCCGTCGCCGTCTACCTGATCGCCCAGGCGAACGCCGGTGCGCAGGCGCTGATGATTTTCGACACCTGGGGCGGCCTGCTCGGCCCCGCGCCTTTCCGCGAATTCTCGCTGCGCTATATGTCGCAAGTGGTCGACGCACTGAAGGCCGATGCCGCCAGCCGCGACCTGCCGGTGATCCTCTTTTCCAAGGGCGCCATGGGCCAGCTCGAAGCGCTTGCCGATACTGGCTGCACGGGCCTTGGCATCGACTGGAGCATCGACATCGGCGAAGCACGCCGCCGTGTCGGCGATCGCGTCGCGCTACAGGGCAACCTCGATCCGGCGGTATTACGCGCCAGCCCCGAGATCGTGGAACGCGAAGCGCGCGCCGTGCTGGACAGCTTCGGCAACCACCCCGGGCACGTATTCAACCTGGGTCATGGCATCACGCCGGAAGTGGACCCGGAGAACGTGAAGGTGCTGGTGGATACGGTGCATGCGCATGGGCGGAAGATTCGCGGCGCATAAGCCCAAGCCCTCTCACCGTCGCTACGCAGGCGGGAGCCCAGTGCGGTGCAATCGGTTGTCGCGACAACGTTCGCTCACGCTCTTAAATGGTTCTTCACGCATTACCGGGAACGGCTTGAGGTGTCTTGTCGAGCCTCGGACGAGGACAGCCGCCTCACGCTCGTGCGTCGGGGAGGCCGCGACCGGGTTGGCCCTTGGGGCCTTCGGCGCCGTCCCTGCGGGAGCGGGCCGTAGTGCCGCTTCGCTCCGTCACTAGGCATCGCGGCCCTCGGCGAAGGCGGCCCCAAGGACCAACCCGGCCACGGCACCGTCGACGGCGGTTTGCTGAAGACAGAGCGCGAGCCAAGCACGTGACGGAACCGAACCGGATGCGGCCATGACGCGTCCTGCGTCACGCGCTGCCTTCCCCCACCCAACCGCAACCCCCGGAAGAGCCGTCGGCCACCGCCCTCGACGCGACTTGCGGAACCGAGCGCGGCGGGCGGACAAGGCCCGCAGGGGGCGGACCAGGACGGTCCGCCGTTTTCGCTGAGGCAGGAGCCGAATCGAAAACCCCCGCCCGCCGCGCGGGCGCGGCGGGGCGCAGCCATTAAGACACCAGCCGCACAGCGGCTATCCCTTCCCGAGCGACGGTGGAGACGGAGCGTCGAGGGCGGTGGCCGACGGCTCGTCGCGAAGCGTCCGAGCGCGAAAGCGATGGCGAAGCCGAGCCCGCCCCGACCATGCGTGAAGAACCGTTTAAAAGCGCAACCGTCCGCGATATCGTCCACCCAGCCACTATCGCTCTGGGTCTGACCGCGCAGCGACGGCGAGGGGTAGAAAAGCCACGCGAAAACCCTCGCACGGCTCGTCCCGGCATCAGAACCGGTTCGGCCCCGCCACGTGGCACTTCGTCAGCTCCTGACGCGCCGTCGCGACAGCGGCGCCATCGCCGGCCTGCGTGCGCATCTCGACGACCGTCTGCCAGTTGCGCGCGCACAGGCTGCCGAGTTTCGGTCCCAGCTGGTACGACTGACGCGCCAGCTTTTCCGCCAGCGGATAGTCCTGCATGCGCACCGCGACTTCCGCGCGGTCCTGGATGATTTCCGGCGCTTCCGGCGCCAGCTTCAGGGCGGAATCGAGCTTGGCGGCCGCATCCGGATAGCGGCCGGCGCGCTCGTCGGACTGCGCCGACTGCTGCAGGCCCTGCACACCCGGATCGCGCAACGGCGCGACGTCGATGGTGGACTTTTCGCGCTCGCCCGCCGCGCGGATCTGCGCGACGATGTCGTAATTCGGTTTGCTGGGACGGGTGGCCTGCGGCGGCGCGGGCTGGCTGCAGGCGGCGATCAGGGTGACGGTGGCAAGTGCGCACAAACGAAAACGATGCATGGTCAATCCGTAGGATTACTGGGAACGGGAGGCGCCGGTTCGGCATCACCGCCGCCGAACATACCCTTGAATCGCTGCCAGAAACAGCCCTCTTCCTGATCGGGCATGTAACCGGTCACGAACGGGAGTTGCCGGGAACCTTCGCACTGCGGGTCGGTACGCTTTCCGCTTTGCGGATTCACGAACGCCATTTCCAGGCCTTCGCCGGGCGCCGTCGACAGCGGACGGGTCGGGAGCTTACGGAACAGTTCCTGCCAGACGCGCATGCTGCCCGTGGCGCCATACAGGCCCGTGGGCTTGTTGTCGTCGCGGCCCATCCAGACGATAGCCAGATGTTCGCCCGTGAAACCGGCAAACCAGCTGTCGCGCTGACTGTCGCTGGTGCCGGTCTTGCCGGCGGCGTGCAGCCAGGAAAGCCCCGAATTGCCGATAGCCGCCGCCGTACCGCTGGTGACGACCTGCTGCATCGCCCACGTGGTCAGGCGCGCGGCGGTCTGGTATTCGCCGTTACCGCCCTTGACCTCGTAACGCTTGATCGCCTGCCCCTTGTTATCCATCACGCCGCGTACCGCGATCAGCGGCAGCGCATGGCCGTCGGCGGCGACGTATTCGTAAAGCTGCGCGACTTGCAGAGGCGAAAGATCCACGGCGCCGAGCAGCAGGGACGGACTCGGGTTGACGTCTTCCAGCCCGAACGATTCGAGGAAGGCCTTGATCCGCGATACGCCCACGGCCATGCCGAGATTCACCGTCGCAAGATTCCACGAATGCACCAGCGCGTCGACCATCGGCACCTGGCCGTGGACTTCGCGATCGTCGTTCTTCGGCGTCCAGGGCGTGCCGTCGGGCTGACGCATGTTGATCGGGGAGTCGTCGACGATACTCGCCAGCGACCAGCGCGACGGCTGCGACAGCGCGACCAGATAAACCAGCGGCTTGACCAGCGAACCGATGGGACGGCGTGCGTCGAGTGCGCGGTTGAAGCCCTGGTCGCCGGGATCGCGACTGCCGACCACCGCGAGTACCCGGCCCGTGGAAATATCGGTGACCACGGCCGCGGCCTGCGCGGCTTCGCCACGCTTGCCCAATGACTTCACCGTCGTGACGATGGCTTGTTCGGTATAGAGCTGCGCGGCAGGGTCCAGCGTCGTGAAAATGCTCAGGCTGCCGTCGCGCAACGCGGCCTCGTCGAAGTCCGCCGTGATCTGCGCGCGTACCAATTGCATGAAAGCGGGGAAACGATTGTGCGGCAATTGCGCATTGCTGCTGATCCCCAACGGCGTGGCCTGCGCGGTTTTCAGCGCCGCGTCGTCCATCAGGCCGGTATCGTGGAACTGCTGCAATACGAGGTTGCGGCGCGATAGCGCACGGTCCGGATAACGGCGCGGATCGTAATAGCTCGGGCCTTTCACCATGCCGATGAGCAGTGCGATCTCCTGCGGGCGCAGGTCCTCCAGGCGACGCCCGAAATAGAATTCGCCGCCCGCGGCAAAACCGTGCACCGCCTGACTGCCCTGCTGCCCCAGGAAGACCTCGTTGACATAGGCCTCCATGATGCGGCCCTTGCTGTAGTGGGCTTCCATCAACAACGAAAGAATCGCCTCGTTGACCTTGCGCAGCATGTTCTGGTCGCGCTCGAGGAACAGATTTCGCACCAGCTGCTGGGTCAGCGTCGACCCACCCTGCACCGTATGGCCCGCACGCAGATTGGCGAACGACGCGCGCGCGATCGCGGAGAAGTCCAGGCCGATGTGATTTTTGAAATCGCGGTCCTCGACGGCCTGCAACCCCGAGACGAGCAGCGGCGGCACGTTATCCAGACGCACGATGCGACGCTCTTCCTGCTGCGCGCCGTACAGCGTGGCAATGCGCGCCGGATCGAGGTGCGCTTCCTGCATCGGCTTGCCGTTGGCGACGTCCACCAGCGAGGTGATCTGACCGTTGCCCAGCCCGACGCGGATGCGGTGTGGCAACTCGCCACCATCCGGTCCGGCGAAGCCTCGCGAGGCAATCGTGAAACGCGATCCATCCTTGGCGTAACTGCCGGGCACCTGCCCACCACCCGAGGTGGTGTAGCCGGCGAAGGTCAGTTCCAGTTCCAGCGCGGCCGGCGTCATCGCCCGGCCCGGCTCGATCGGCAGCGGGCGCGCATAGACGCGCGTGGGCACCGCGAATACCAGGTCGTTGAAACGATCCTGCAGGCGCGCGTTGAGGATCAGGGTATAGGGCAGGAGGAAACCGAATAGCAGGCCCATGACGAGCCAGAACGGAATGCGCAGCCATGGCCAGCTAACACGCAGGATGGAGCCGAGGCGGTTCAGGAATGCCAACGCGGAGTTGCCTTCGGGAAAGAGATGGAAGAGATGATAGGGGCATGAGCCCGGCGCCCATCTGAACGGATGATGGCTAAGCGGTGGCGCGCGGTGCCCGATCGGGGGGTTGCCAGGTGGCGGGAGTGGGGACGAAAGGTCTCGGAACGACCCCCAGAACGGCGATCAGGTCAGCATTATCGGCGATCAGGTCGTTATCGAGACGATCGATAGCCCCGCGAACCCGTGGTAGCAGACGAGCCGCCAGTTGCAGGACAGGACGCGGCACGGGCAGCGGTAATGTGATCCCCGGCACGCTGCCCCGGACACGGCGGAACATCTCGCTCGAGGTCAGCCGCTCTCCACCACCGATCTGGAAGATGCGCCGACGCGCTCCGTCGCGTTCGATGGCCGCGACGACCGCCGACGCGATATCGTCGGCGTGTACCGGCTGGCGCAGACCCCGGCCAGCGGGTAGCGGGAAAACGTGGCTCGCACAGGCACGACGGGCCAGCGGTGTCAGGCTCTTGTCCGTGCCAGCGCCATAGACCAGCGTCGGCCGGAACACCGTCCATGGCATACCACGCCGGTCGCAGCTTTCGGCCAGCAAGACTTCGCTTGCCAGTAGCCGCTCGGACAATTCGCGCTCGACCGTCACGGCCGACGCCTTCTTGGTTTCCGCGCTCATCGAGCCGGTAGCGATGACATGCGGCGTACCGCCAAGAGAAACACCGGCCAACCACGCCGCCAGTCCATCGAGCGGACCGAAACTGACGATGGCCTCGACCTCGCCGACATCGGGCATGTGGGGAAGCGCACCCGCGAGCCAACGCACCGATGGTGTCGACGGATGCGGCTGGCGACTGAGCGCAACCACGTCGCGGCCGGTCGCCACGATGCGCGGCAGGAAGAAGTGACCGATCTGGCTCGATGCGCCGATAACGAAAACCGTCATGCCGGGTCAGTGCGCCCTGCCCACGCGAGAGTAGGCCATTTGCAGCCGCGGATCGTTGGGCTCCAGCCGGCGCGCGTGTTCCAGAGCCTGCAACGCGTTCGACTGGTCGCCCGCCGAAGCGCGTTCCAGTCCCTGGTCGATCCAGGCGCTGGCGAGTCGGCGGCGAAGATCGACCTGGCCGGTGTCGCCGGGCGCCAGATCGGCCAGTGTTCCGAAGAGGTCTTCCGCACGCGGCAGATTGCCATTGCCAAGCGCCTGCTGGAACTGACGCTCGACCTGCGAAGGCAGGCTTTGCAGTCCCGCGCGTGCCGCGTCGTTGTTGCCGTCGATCGCCAACGCGCCGCGATAGAGGTCGTACGCGCTTTCGCCGGGCGGCGTCATGATGTCGCCCCGGCCGGCTGCCGCCTGCGCCTGACGGACCATGCTGGCGACCCGCGCCGCCTGCTCGGGACTCACGGCCATCGACGCCTCGGGGGCGGCATTGCCTGCCGTCGCGGTGCCGGTGCCCGGCGCGGACGGCTTCGCGCGACCCGGCAGGCGCGAACGCGTGGCGGCCAGTTCGGCGGACTTGGGCGCGAGCTTTTCGGCCTCGTCCAGCAAATGGCTGGCCTGGGTGTTGTCGTTGCTGTCCAGCGCCGCGTTGGCCTGCACGATCAGCGCCTGGGCAACCTGCCCCAGACCCGCCTTCGCCGCGGCATTGTCCGGATCGGTGGCAAGCACCGCGCGAAAACGGGCCAGTGCGTTGTCGTCGCCATCGCCGGTGAAGCGTCCGGCGCGCAGTGCATCGCCGCCCTGCTGGAGCAGGTCGTTGACGGCCTGGTTATCCTGCTTTTTCGTTTCGGCCTGCGAGGCGCGCAACGACGGAAGTTCGGCATAACCGGGCACGAGCACGGCGATGCGATCCACCAGCGCATCGGCTTTCGTTTTGTCGCCCGCGGCAAGCGCCTGACGCGCCTGCGCCGCCAGCGCGTCGCCGACCTTGTCGAGACCGCGCGCCGCGACGGTATTGGTTTTGTCGGCGTCGAGCACGCGGCGATAAAGCGCACCCGCGCCGTCATCGCCGTCGAATTTACCGGCCGCGAACGCCGTCTGCGCCTGATCGATCAGCGTTTCCGTCTGCGCCTGCGGATTGCGCGCCTGCGCCAGCTGCTGGGTAAGACGCTCGACATCGCTGCCGCCGCCAAGCAATTCGCGCGCGGCGTTGAGAGCGGCTTCGGCTTCGTCGTAGCGACCGGCGGTAAGCGCCGCATCGGCACGCGCCACTTCGGCCTGCCCGACCCGGCGCAAGCCATCGCGGGCCTGATCGTTGTCCGGCTGCTGGGCGCGGGCCTTTTCGAAGAGTTCGCGTGCGCTGTCGCCATCGCTACCGTCCAGCCGTCCGGCGGCCAGCGCCTGGTTAGCCTGACCGAGCACGTCGTTGAGTTCGGTACTGGGCACCAGGTTGCGCAGGCGATCCTGCTGCAGCCACAAGACGGTTCCACCGCCGATCAGGACCAGGACGAGCACGGGCAGCAGCCAGCCGCGCTTACCGCCGGAGCGACGCGGAGGCGGTGCGCCCGGTGCGCGGCGACGCGGCTCGTCGACGACGATCTTCGGCAGTCCGTCGTCCACCGGCGCCGGCGAATCGAGGTCGTCGAGCCGCCCGAGCGTGGGCTCGGTGCGGCCGCGCTGGCCGTGGTCGTTGTTGTCTCGACGTCCGCTCATGGTTATTCCGATTCCGTTTCAGCTGAAAAGCTTAACACCGGCATCCGGAGCCATTCCGGGCGCAAGCTCCCACGTTTACCTCTCGGACGGCATGCTTCCCGGAACATTACGTCAATCAGACCGGCGGACGGACCGGGTACGGGTGCAGCTTAGTCAGCGAGATCGACATACCGTCGTTGCCGACGACCCGGCAGTGCTCGCGCCGCAGCTGGCGCGGTTCCTTCACGCCGCAACTGTGGGCAATCACACCGACTTCATACATGAGATTGGTGGCGTAGTGATAAACGCGCTCGCTCTTGTCCATGACGACCAGTCCGCGCTGCAACCGGGGATCGTGCGTCGTGATGCCCGTGGGACAGGTATTGCGATTGCACTGCAGCGACTGGATGCAGCCCAGCGACAGCATGAAACCGCGTGCCGAATTGACGAAATCCGCGCCCATCGCCAATGCCCACGCCACGTCGTACGCCGTGATGCATTTGCCCGAACAGACGACCTTGATACGTTCGCGCAACCCTTTGGACAGCAGCGTGTCGACCAGTGCCGGAAGGGATTCGTGCAAAGGCAGACCCACGCCCTCCATCAAGGTCTGCGGCGCGGCACCCGTGCCACCCTCCGAACCGTCGACGATGATGAAGTCCGGCGCGCTTTCGATGCCGCGCTTCCATACCTCGTCGCACAACGCGCGAATCCAGTCGACATCGCCCAGCACGGCCTTGAACCCGGTCGGTTTGCCAGTGAGTTCGCGGATGTGCGCGATCGAATCCATCAGCTGCGACACATTACCGATGTCGGTATGGCGATTGGGGCTCTGCGAATCCTTGCCGACGGGAATACCGCGAATCGCGGCGATTTCCGGCGTGACCTTCGACGCGGGAAGTAATCCGCCGAGACCGGGCTTCGCGCCCTGCCCCAGCTTGATGCTTACCATCTTCACCTGCGCGTGCGCGCAGATTTCCTTCAGCCGATGATCGTCCAGCCGGCCATCTGCCGTGCGACACCCGTACTTCGCCGTGCCGATCTCGAAAATAATGTCGCAGCCGCCTTCCAGGTGATACGGCGCCAGACCACCCTCGCCCGTGTCCATCCAGATGCCTGCGCGCGCGGCACCACGCGACAACGCACTCACCGCCGGTGCCGAAAGCGCACCGAAACTCATGGCGGAAATATTGAAGAACGCCGCGTGCGAATACGGTTCGCGCGCATACGGCCCGATCGTGACGGGACGGGGCTCGACGTGTGCTTCGGCCAGTTCGGGAAACGGCGCATTGACGAAGAACGGGACGCCCTCGGCGCGCAGATCGCGGGTCGATCCGAAAGCCACCGTGTTGTCGACGTTCTTCGCCGCGCGATACACCCATGTGCGTTCGGCGCGATTGAACGGCATCTCCTCGCGATCCATCGCGAACAGGTACTGGCGGAAGAATTCGCCTAGGCGCAGGAAGCCGTAGCGAAAGTGTCCGATGACCGGATAGTTGCGCAGTACGGCGTTGGCCGTCTGATTGCGATCGACGAACCAGACCACGGCCAGCAGCAGTACGAACATCGCGAGCAACAACAGGAGGACCGCCGCCGATATTTCGACGAATACGATCAGCCAGTGTGCGAAACCGGGAGCTTCCATGAGATTTCCTTAGCTTCTTGCGGGACGAACGATTGAGTATCCTCTGAGGATGGGGGATGGGAAGTGGGGGCGCACTTCCGGCGAACGCCTGAGGGAACGACAAGCGCCAGGTGGACGGTGCTTCCGCCAGGCGCTACCGCCCCCCTCGGCCGATCGCCGGATCGACACCCCCACTTCCCACCCCCCATCCCCGCTCCACTAGATTTCGACGCGAATGCGACTGGCCGCGCGCTTGGCTTTTTCGAGCGCCGTTTCGACATCCGCCGCGCGCGCCAGCGTCACCGCCATACGGCGGCGGCCATGGACTTCCGGTTTGCCGAAGATACGCAGCATCGTGTCCGGCTCGACCAGCGCATCGGCCACGCCGTGATAGGTCGGGGCGACACCGTCGCCCTCGACCAGTACCGCGCAGGATGCCGCGGGCGAGAACAGATGAATAGCGGGAATCGGCAGGCCGAGGATGGCGCGCGCGTGCAGCGCGAATTCCGAAAGGTCCTGCGAAATGAGCGTAACCAGACCGGTATCGTGCGGACGTGGGCTGACCTCCGAAAAGATGACCTCGTCGCCGCGCACGAAGAACTCCACGCCGAATACACCCCACCCGCCGAGCGCGCCCGTGACGGCATCCGCCTGGCGCTCGGCTTCGGCGCGTGCACGGTCGCTCATGGGCTGCGGCTGCCAGGATTCGCGATAGTCGCCATCTTCCTGCCGATGACCAATGGGTGCGCAGAACGACACGCCGTCGCGATGACGGACGGTGAGTAGCGTGATTTCGTAGTCGAAGTCGATGAAGCCTTCGACGATAACGCGGCCGCGACCGGCCCGGCCGCCCGCCTGGGCGTATTCCCAGGCGGCGTCGGCATCTTCCGGCTTGCGGATCACGCTCTGCCCCTTGCCGGACGAGCTCATGACCGGCTTGACGACGCAGGGCGTACCCAGTGCGGCGACCGCCTCGCGGAACGCTTCGAGGGTATCGCAGAAACGGTACGGAGAGGTCGGCAGGCCGAGTTCCTCCGCCGCCAGCCGGCGGATGCCTTCCCTATCCATCGTCAGCCAGGCGGCCTTCGCGGTGGGAATGACGCGCAGGCCCTCCTTCTCCATGGCCACCAGCGTGGGGGTATGGATGGCCTCGATCTCGGGCACGACGAGATCGGGACGCTCCGATTCGATCAGGGCGCGGAGCTGAGCGCCGTCCAGCATGTCGATCACGTGACTGCGGTGGGCCACCTGCATGGCCGGCGCATTGGCATAGCGGTCGACGGCGATCACCTCGATGGCGAAGCGCTGCAGCTCGATGGCCACCTCCTTGCCCAGCTCGCCGGAGCCCAGCAGGAGGACGCGCAGGGCGTTATCGGAGTGCGGGGTGCCGAACGACTTCATGGGGGGAACTCCGGGAAAAGATGCCGCCAATTCTAGCCGGTCGCCGGATGTGGGGCCGGGGGGTATTGACTGCGTTTGTAAACGTGCTGTCATGGAGCCGTCCCCACACAACCCGGACCCGCGGCCATGCGATGCAGTATTGCTGTTTTCGCCGTCCTCCTGTGCCTGGTCCCGACACTGTCCCGGGCCGAGCGTACGTGGCTTACCGTGCTCATGGATGGCCGCAAGGTGGGTCACCTCACGATCGACCGCGATATCGCCGGCGATCGCGTGACCACCTTGCAGACACTCGACTTCCGCCTCACCCGGGCGCGAACGCCGCTGGCGATCCATACCGAGATACGCAGCGTCGAAAACACGCAGGGCGCCCCGCTCGCCTTCTACGCGCAGACGAAAATGTCCTCGCGCGAAAACCGTGTCGAAGGCACCCGGCTCGACGACGGCTCGTTCCAGGTCGCCAACGACGTCGGTGGCCAGTCCCACGTCAACCTGCTGATCTGGCCGACGGGCGCCGCTCTCGCCGAAGGGCAGCGCCTGGCCATGCTCGCCGGCGGGTGGAAAGCCGGCACGCGTTACCAGATGCGCAGTTTCGATGCGATCCGGCAGCAGGTCGCCGATGTGGATATCGTGGTCGTGGGCGACGAAGTGGTCGACATGCCGAACGGACAGGCCACGCTGCACCATCTGCGCCAGACGCTCGCCGGAGCACGGAGCGATCACGTGCTGGACATCTGGCTGGACGATAACGGCCGGATTCGCCGGGGTATTTCGCCCTTGCTCGGATTCCGTCTGGAAATGCTGGAATGCGACGAACACTGTGCCATGGCGCCCGATCAGGACGTGGATCTTCTGCGCGCGGCGATGATCGAGTCTCCCCGACTGCTGACGCCGAACCTGCGTAGCGCACCGATGCGCTACATCGCGTCGATCCGCGGCGACTTCCCGCAGCCCTTCGCGGAAACGGACGAACAGCACGTGACCGATCTGGGGGATGGCCTGTGGCAGCTCGACGTCGGCTTCGCCCGTGGTCGTGTCGAAGCGCCGCCTTCGCCGGAAGACACCGCCTCCAATGCCTGGGTGCAGTCCGACGACCCCGAAATTATCGCCGCGGCAAAAGCCGCGGTCGGCGATGCCTCCAGCGATCTGCAACGCATCCGCCGTCTTCGTAGTTTTGTCACGGCGTACATCCCCGAAAAAGGCATGGATGTCGGCTACGCCTCCGCCCTGGAAACATTGCATACGCATCGGGGCGACTGTACCGAGCACGCCGTGCTGCTCGCCGCGCTCGCCCGATCGCAGGGCATTCCGACCCGCGTCATTACCGGGGTGGTGTACGCGGACCGGTTCGGCGGCGCGAACCGCGTATTCGTTCCGCATGCCTGGGTCCAGGTCTGGCTGGGGCACAACTGGGTCAGTTTCGACTCCGCCCAGCGACGCTACGACGCCACGCATCTCGCGCTGGGTATCGGCAACGGCGATCCGTGGAAGTTCTTCGCCGCCATGAATGTGCTGGGCAAGATCCGCATCGAGAAAGCCCTGCCCGGGTCGAACCTGATGGATATGCCCGGACCCTCCCCCTCGATAATCATCGCGGGTGGCGCAGCCGGGGGGAAATGACCGTCGATCCGTGCACTCGCCGGCGGCACTTGAAGTAGATATCAATTTGATATCTACTTTCTCCGTCCAACTGGGGGTTGCGCCATGAACGAACGTTCCGCTTTTTCCCTTCCCGGCATTCCGGTCCTTCTGGTACTGCTGCTCTGCGGTCTCGGGGGCGCCACGCAGCTCGCGACTTCCGGCAACCAGACCGCGCCGCCCGCTTTCTTCCTGGCCGCGGGTCTGTTCATTCTCGCGGGCTTCCTGGCCAAGGGGCTTTTTCAGGTCCAGCCCAATCAGGGCCAGGTCATGCAGCTGTTCGGCAAGTACGCCGGCACGGCACGCATCGAAGGCCTGCGCTGGACGAATCCGTTCTACAGCCGCCGCCCCGTCAGCCTGCGCGTGCGCAACTTCGAAAGCAGCAAGCTCAAGGTCAACGACGCCGACGGCAATCCGATCGAAATCGCCGCCATCGTCGTCTGGCAAGTCGTCGATACCGCCGAAGCCGTCTTCTGCGTGGATAACTTCGAGAACTTCGTCCTCATCCAGAGCGAATCCGCGCTCCGGCAGATGGCACAGAGTTATTCGTACGATGCGCACGACGACAGCAAGCCCTCGCTGCGCAGCCATGGCGACGTCGTCAATGGCCACCTGCGCGACGAGATCGAAGCACGCCTGATGAAGGCCGGCATGCAGGTGGTCGAAGCGCGCATCAGTCATCTGGCTTACGCGCAGGAAATCGCACAGGCCATGCTGCAACGCCAGCAGGCTAATGCCATTGTCGCCGCACGCGAACGCATCGTGGAAGGCGCCGTGGGCATGGTCGCGATGGCACTCGACAAATTGCGCGAGCAAGGCGTGGTCGAACTCGACGAAGAGCGCAAGGCGGCCATGGTTTCGAACCTGCTCGTCGTGCTGTGCGGCGATCGCTCCACGCAACCCGTCGTCAACGCCGGCTCGCTATACAGCTGACCGACGCGTGGCGAACGAGAAAAAAGCCTATCCGCTACGCATCAGCACGACCGTGCTCGATGCGATGCAGCGCTGGTCGGAAGACGAGTTGCGCAGCGTGAACGCCCAGATCGAGTACGTGTTGCGCGATGCGTTGCGCAAGGCCGGCCGGTTGAAGGCCGAGAAGAACGAAGAGCCAGAAGATCGAGAAACCTGACGACCACCGCAGACCTGGAAGACCACCGCAGACCTGTGGGAGCGCGCCTGCGCGCGAAAGCCGACGAAGCGGGGATGCATAGGTGGCATTCGTAGCCGGGAGACCGGGCTCGCGATGTGAGTGCAGGGCTTCATCGCTTCGTCGGCTTTCGCGCGCAGGCGCGCTCCCACAGAAATCCAAAGCGCCTTATCCGGGTCGCCGCAACGCCAGTCCCAGCGCAATCCACCCTGCGATAAACGCCACGCCGCCGAACGGCGTCACGATACCCATCGCGCGCGGCGCACCCAGCGCCAGCGCGTAAAGGCTTCCCGAAAACAGCACGATGCCCACGGAAAAAGCCGCGATAGCGAATCGCCGCGTCCTGCCATCGGGCAATCCCACGACCGTCCCCAGCAACGCCAACGCATGCCAGAAGTGATATTCGACGCCTGTCTTCCAGACCGCGAGTCCCGTATCGTCGACCACGCCACGCAAGGCATGGGCGCCGAAGGCACCCAGGATCACGGCGCTGGCGCCGGCGAGGGCCACGATGGCGGCAAGACCGCCGCTGACATGTTGTCGCATGGAGCCGCTTTCCTTTCGCTGATGTTCCGGGGGATCGCGCGGTTGGCGTATCCTTCGACGGTTGCCTGAAGGAGTGTCGCATGAAGTTGTCCCGCCCGGTCCGTGCCGTTGCCCTGATGGCCTTGCTTGCAATGGCGTTCGCACTGGCCGGCTGCCAACGCGATGCACAACCGCAATGGCGCCTGACGGATGTGTCGGGGCACCTTCCCGATCTCGACTTCCGCCTGACCGACGACAACGGGCATGCCGTGACCGGCGCCGATTACAAGGGCAAGGTCGTGCTGATGTATTTCGGGTATACGCATTGCCCCGACGTATGCCCGCTGACACTGACCCAGCTGCATGTCGTCATGCAGCGCCTGGGCGCCCCTGCGGACGATGCGCGCATCCTTTTCGTCAGCGTCGATCCTGCGCGCGACACGCCCGAAATCATGCATGCCTACGTCAACGCATTCGACAAGCGCGCCGTCGGCCTGATCGGTTCGGAACGCGACACCGAAGCCCTGGCCAAACGCTACCGTTCGGCGTTCACCCGCGAGCCCGATCGCGGCGATGGTGCATACGACGTCAGCCACAGCTCGGCCATCTATATTTTCGATCGCGACGGCAAGGCACGCCTGCTGGCAACACCTTCCGCCGCACAGGACGACATCGTCCACGATCTGCACCTGCTCATCGGACTCGGAGCCAAGTCATGAAGACCCACCTCATCGTCGCCCTCGCCGGCCTGACCCTCTGCCTTGGCGCACAGGCGAACGATGCCGCGTCGGTACATGCAACCAACGCATGGATTCGCGTGCTCCCCGGCACCCTTCCAGCCGGTGGTTACGTGGACTTCGCGAACGATTCCGATCACGCGCTGAAGATCGTCGACACCGACAGCCCCGCTTACGGTCACGCGATGCTCCATCGCAGTAGCACCGATGGCGGCATGGGCCGCATGGAGATGCTGAAAAGCGTCGACCTGCCGGCGCAGACCACGACGAAATTTGCGCCAGGCGGCTACCACGTCATGTTGATGGATGCCGGCAAGCCGGTGAAAGCCGGCGACACGGTCGTCGTGAATTTCCACCTGGCCGATGGCAGCGTGCTGCCAGTGAACTTCGTCGCGCGCCCCGCGAACGCGAACGGCCCGAAGGACTGAGCTTATTTCGTGACGAACGACGCCGGCGCATCGCCGGCGTCGATATCCTCGCGGTACAACTCCACGACATCCGCCGAAGGCGGTCCTTCGTGCAGCCACGATTCAAGCCGATCGATGGCTAGCGAGTCGCCATAAGCGACCACTTCAACACTGCCATCCACAAGATTCCTCGCATGCCCCGTCAACTTCAGACGTGTGGCCTCGTCGCGCGCGGACGCCCGGAAAAACACGCCCTGCACACGACCGCGAATAAGAAAACGGACGGCTTTCATGGCTACTTCCCCTTGGCGACAGCCTCGGCGAGTTTCTGCGATGTGACGGGGCCGACGAAGCGCTGGGCAACATGCCCGTCGGGAGCGATCAGGTACGTCGTCGGCAGGCCACGCGGCTCATCGAAATCCTTCGGCGGGTTGCCGATGTCAAGCTGTGCGATCGGATAGACGACCTTGTGCTGGTCGAGGAAGGCGACGATGTCTTTCCTGTCCGTGTCTTCGTAAGCGAGGCCGATGGCGGTAACGTTCTTATGACTGGCGACGAAATCCGAAATATCCGGCATTTCCTTGATGCACGGCACGCACCAGGTCGCCCAGTAATTCACGATGACCCAGTGACCGCGTTTCGCCGCGAGATCGAACGTCTTGCCATCCAGCGTGGCGATCTTCAACGTGGGCTTCCTGGCCGTTTCCGCCATGACGGGCGCGACGAGCGCAGCAAGCGCGCACAGGGCGAACAATCGGAATTTCATGTAACGGAATCCTCGGTTGGAACAGGTATGACGGAGGGAGGGTATAGATGGTCGAGCCGCGCGCCAAGCGTCGCATCGAGCGCACTCGCCAACGCATCGAGCAATGCGAGCAGGTCGGCGGGAAGGTAGATGCCCAGGGCCTCGACCTGCTCGCGCGGACGCAGCGGAAGACGATACTGCGTGCAGCGATAAACGCGCAGCAGTTCGGTGCTGTCCAGGCTACGCGACAGCAACCAGCCACCGGATTCGCCGCGCTGGATCATGTCCGCGCGCTGGAGGTCTTCGAAGTAACAGGCGATGGCGCTGGACTGCAGATAGGGCTCGCGCACACGCACCGTGGCCGGGTCCAGGCTGTCGCCAGCGCGCTGCGCATCGACGAAATGACGCAACACCACCAGCAGGCCGAGGAATTCCGCACCTTCGGGCAAGGCCTCATGCGGCATTACGTACTCGAAAGCGGAGATCGACGCGGCGATCGATGCACCAAGGATCACGATGATCCAGGACAGATAAATCCACAGCAGGAAAATTGGAATGGCGGCGAGTGCCCCATAGATTTCCTGATACGTGGGTGCATTGCGTACGAACAGCGTGAAACCCCATCGCGCGATTTCGAACAGGATGGCGCCGAGCAACGCCCCCATCGCTGCGTGCCGGTAAGACACCCGGCGGTTCGGAATCATGGTGTACATCAGGCAGAGCGTCACGAACGTGATCACGAACGGCAGGATGTTCAGCAATCGCGGCAACCCGAACTGACTGGCCGCTTCGTTGATCAGCGGGAATGCGGTGATGTACGACGTCAGCACCAGACCACCCACGACCAGGATCGGCCCGAGCGTGAGCGATGCCCAGTACAGCAGCAGACGCGACGTCCATCCGCGCGACTTGCGTACGCGCCAGATGCGGTTGAGGCGATCCTCGATGCTTATCATCATCGTAATGGCGCTGAACAGCATCACCAGAATACTGATGCCGGTAAGCTGGCTGGCCTTGTCCGCGAAGGCGAGCATGTATTCCTGCACCTTCAGGCCGGCCGCGGGCACAAAGTTTTCGAAGGCGTAGTTGGCAAGGCTGCCGCGCCATTCGGCGAACACGGGGAACGCGGAGAGGATAGCGAACACCGCCACTGTCAGGGGCACGAGCGACACCAGCGTGGTGTACGACAGCGCGCCGGCCGTCTCGAAGCACTTATCGTCGACGAAACGAAGCCAGGTGAAACGCGTGAAACTCAGCACGCGGTCGCGGTTGAAGCGCAAAGCCATGTCGATCCTTTCCGGCCCGGAATGAAACAGAAACGTTAACTTCTGCGAGACTAGCGCATTCGCCAGTACGCACCCAAACATCCCATGCCCCACGAGATCCTCGTTCTTTACTACAGCCGCAGCGGCCATACGGCCCAGCTGGCCCGGTTGATCGCGCGCGGCATCGGCGAAGTACCGGGCATGAGCGCCCGCCTGCGCCAGGTACCGCCCGTGGCGCCGGTCACCGAACTGGCCCAGCCGCCCGAGCCCGACGAGGGTGCTCCATACGCCACGCGCGAGGACCTGGCCGAATGCGTCGGCCTCGCCATGGGCAGCCCGACCCGGTTCGGCAATATGGCGGCGCCGCTGAAGCATTTCCTGGACACCACCGGCGCCGAATGGGCCTCCGGCACGCTGGCCGGCAAGCCGGCCTGCGTCTTCACCTCGACCAGCACCATGCACGGCGGACAGGAATCGACGCTGTTGTCGATGGCCCTGCCCCTGCTGCATCACGGCATGCTGATCGTCGGCCTGCCCTACACCGAGCCCGCACTCAGCACGACGGTAAGCGGTGGCTCGCCTTACGGTGCCAGCCATGTCGCCGGCCCGCGCGGCGACAACGGCATCACCGAACACGAGCGCGAACTGGCACGCGCACTGGGCAAACGGCTCGCCGATGTGGCGCGCCGGCTGGGAACCCCGGCATGACGACGCCCATGACAACGACCCAGCGTGTCGGCCTGTACGCCTGGGCTGCCCTGCTCGTATTGCAGGTCGTCTGGTATGCGTGGCTTTACCCGCCGCAAACGATGTCGCCGGTCCTGACGCTGGCGCTCACCGTCGTTCCCTTGCTGCTGCCGTTGTTCGCCCTGCCCAATATCACCCGCGCCCTGCTCTGGGTCGGCACGCTCGCGCTTTTCTATTTTTGCCATGGCGTATCGGAAACCTGGAGTTCGCCCGCCGACCGCTGGCTGGCGATGATCGAAGTGGTGCTGACCCTGCTGCTTATCGGCACGCTGGGCGCGGGCGTCCGCCGCCGTCGCTGATCGCCTCCACGGGATAGACGCGACGATGAGGGAGGCGCACGCTAACGGCCTGACTCGATCCCGCGACGGAGATACCCATGGGTTTTCTGCAGGACGCGCCGAAACTCGCGCATACCTACCGTAACGACCGCGTACTGCATGCGTATCTCGGGCGCGCCCTGCCGGGCGATCGCTTCGATGCGCTGGAACCGGATCTGGATGCGCTTGGCGACTACGCCACCATGGCCTGGCACCGGCGCGAAATGACGCCGCGGACCGAGCCGGTCCTGACGCAATGGGATGCCTGGGGTCGCCGCGTCGATCGCATCGCTTTGACCCCAGCATGGGAAGAGGGGCCGGGCATCACGACGCGTCACGGTCTGCTGGCAGCCGGTCATGCCGACTTACCCTACGCACGCATCGAACAGTTCGCCCGCGTATACCTCTATCACGTGGCCAGCGAGTTCTATACCTGCCCGCTGGCCATGACCGACGGCGCCGCCACGGCGCTGAAAGCCTCGGGCAATCGCGCCTTGACCGAACGGGCGCTGCCGCATTTCCTGAGTCGCGACCCTGCCGATTTCTGGCTGTCCGGCCAGTGGATGACGGAGACGCGCGGCGGCTCCGATGTCGCGAATACCGAAACCATCGCGCGCCTGGACGAGCACGGCCAATGGCGCCTTTATGGGCGAAAATGGTTCAGCTCGGCCGTTATCGGCGAAGCGGCGCTGGCGTTGGCGCGGCCGGAAGGTGCCGGCCCCGGCACATCCGCTCTCGCACTGTTTTACGTCGAGACCAAGGACGAACGCGGTGCCTGGCGCGACATTACGATCGATCGTCTCAAGCACAAGCTGGGTACGCGCGAACTTCCGACCGCGGAAATCCATCTCCACGGCCTGCCGGCAACCCCGGTCGGGCCGCTGGATCATGGTGTCCGGCAGATCACCCCGATGCTCAACGTCACGCGAACGTGGAACGCTGTCTGCGCCATCGCCAGCATGAGCCGGGCCATCGCGCTCGCCCGCGACTACGCCACGAAGCGCAGCGCCTTCGGTGCGCGCCTCATCGACCAGCCGCTGCATGCCCGCACGCTGGCCGACCTGCAGGCGGAATTCGAAGGCGCTTTCGCCCTCACCTTCTTCGTCGTCGAGTTGCTCGGACGCGTCGAGCAAGGACTGGCCGCCGTGCACGAACCCGCCCTGCTTCGCCTGCTGACGCCGCTTGCCAAGCTATGGACCGGAAAAATGGCCGTCCGCATTACCTCCGAAGCCATCGAATGCTTCGGCGGCGCCGGCTACATCGAAGATACCGGACTGCCCCAGCTGCTTCGCGATGCCCAGATTTATTCGATCTGGGAAGGCACGACCAATGTACTTTCGCTGGACACGCTACGTGCCCTGGGTCCCGCGGGTCTGCAACCGGTGCGCGCGGCGATCGAACAACTGCTGGACAACCACGGCACCGGTCAGGAACGCGCGGCGATCGACGAGACATTCGATAACGTCGAACGCCTGCTGACGTCGCTGCACAACGATCGCGCCGGCCTGGAAGCGTGCGCGCGCGGTGTCGCGTTCACACTTTCGCGCGTCATGGCCGCCGCCCTGCTGGTACGCGCGGCACGCTGGGCCGCCGAACACGGCGATCCCCGCCCCGCAGCCGCCTGCCGGCGGTTCCTCGCGCATGGACTCGACCGGCTCGTGGTGCCCGAGGGTGCCGACGATGCGATGCTCGCGGGGGATCGGGTAGTGAGTGGCGAGCGGGTGGCGAAGGCTTTGTAGTGCCGCGCAGGTAGGCAACATCCGGCAAACCGGCATTCGGCAACCCGGTCAGCAGAACCGAATCGCTCCCGCTCCCCCCTCCGTCGCTCCCGAGCAGGCAGGCGCCCAGGGCGACGCATCGGGTTATCGCGACATCGTCCGTTCATGCTTTCAAAGCAAGATCGTGAGCGACACGGCTCATGCGAGCGTGTCGCACTGGGTCTGCGCAGGAGCGACGGTGAGGGCTAGTACGGCGCGTCCATCCGGCGCACTCCCTCCATCAGGTAAACTCTCCACCTGCCTCCCAGCTTCCCCAGGCCACCATGCAACAGCTCACGATCATCACCACCGGCGGAACCATCGACAAGGTCTATTTCGACGACAAGTCGGATTACCAGATCGGTGCGCCGCAGATCGGCGACATCCTGACCCAGCTCGGGGTCACCTTCCGCTTCGACGTCATTCCCATCCTGCGCAAGGACAGCCTGCACGTCACGGATGAAGATCGCGCGCTGATCCGCAGCACCATCGAAGCGCAGCCGCACCGGCACGTGCTGGTGACGCACGGCACCGACACCATGGTAGAGACGGCCCAGGTTCTCAAAGGCATCCCGGGCAAAGTCATCATGCTTACCGGTGCACTGAATCCCGCACGCTTCCAGGGTTCGGACGCCGTGTTCAACATCGGTTGCGCCGTCGGTGCGGTGCAGACGCTGGACGAAGGCGTCTACATCGCGATGAACGGCCGGATCTGGGACCCGGCGCAGGTGCGCAAGAACCGCGACGCGAATCGCTTCGAAGCAACCTGATTCAGTCGAAACGGGCGGCGGCTCGATCTTCGTAAACCGCGTCGACGGTCGCTCCCGCATCCGCCAGCCCCGCGCCGCATCCTTCCGGGCAACGTCCCGGATACGGACGCGCATTGTCCACCAGCTGACGCGTCACCGTATCCACGTCGATCTTCGGATCGACGGACCGCATCAAGGCCACCAGACCCGCGACATGTGGCGCGGCCATCGACGTACCCGGGTAGTACGCGTATCCGGACCGGGTACGCTGCCGTTCTCCGGTGTCCACTGCCGACACGATGTCGTCGTACTTCACGCCGCTATTGGAGCCGCCCGGCGCTGCCAGCGTCACATCGGCACCATAATTCGAGTACCACGCCACATCGCCCTGTCGCGCCAGCGCGGCCACCGAAACCACACCCGCGCAGTTGGCCGGCGACGACGTCGAAACGTTCTCCGTCGCGTTGCCCGCGGCCACCACAACCACGGTTCCGCGACTCCGGGCACGAGCGATCGCTTTGGCGAATGCTTTCCCACAGGTACCCGGCGCACCGAGGCTCAGGTTGATGACGTCCGCGCGATGCTTGTTCGCAGGTATTCCCTTGACCTTGCCACCCGACGCCCAGACGATCGCATCGGCAATATCGGACGTCGCCCCACCACATCTGCCAAGTACGCGCACCGGAAGTACTTTCGCGGCAGGCGCGATACCGGTCATCCCAACCCCATCGTTCTGCCGGGCGGCAACGATGCCCGCGACATGCGAACCGTGCCAGGACGAAGGAATAAACTGGCGCGCACGACATTCGCCGACTTCGTTCCAGTCGCCCTCGTCGGTGGGATCCGCATCGCGACCGTCGCCGTCCCGCGCCTCGTCGACATCGCCGATGAAGTCGTAGCCATCCAGCAACTGTCCATTGAATTCAGGATGCGGAACGATACCCGTATCGAGCACGGCGACGACAGCCCCTTCGCCACGCGTGCGTTTCCACGCAACCTCCGCGTCGATGCCCACCTTTGGTTCGTTCAGTGCCCATTGCCTCTTCCAGAGCGGATCGGCAACTACCAGGTGATGCAGATAGATGTCCGGCTCAATGTCGACCACGCCACGGATACGCGAGAGATCGGAAACGAGCGCCTCGATCGCGACACCGTCGCGCAACGCGAAGAGCTCTCCCCCGCCAGCCAGTGTGCGGACGTGCGCCAGATCGGCCGCAACGCGCGCGCCCAGTACGGACCGTGTCATGGCAATGGCACGGCGCGCCGTCGAATCGTCATCGAAATGGACGATAAGCCGCTTCGGTGCAATTTCCGCAAAACACGGCATCCCATACGTCAACGCAGTACAAAAAAGCATCGTATATCGGGTAATCATGTCGACTCCTCGTCACGGGAATCGACAATCTAATCGCGCGCGAGCATCCGGTTCATAGGCTTCCATCGGGGACTTCCGTAGTTTGTGCCGAAGGATCCTTGTCTTCGATAAGCCACGCTTTCGAAGCGTCGCCCTAGCGGCGTGCGCTTTCCCGATCCCGGCATCGAACACCTACCCGCGAGAAGGCATCGACGACGACTGTCGTGTCGTGCCCAAGATCGCGCGTGGCAAGGAGCAGCCCGCAGAGACCGCTTTCGAAACGGGAGTCCGGCTTCCAGTACGCAATGTTGGCTCTCGAAGCAATTCTGAAAACCTTCACAAGATCCCAGCCATCCGACTTTGCCATCAAGCAGAAGGCTTTGTTGTAAATGCCGGCGGCATCGTGCGGATCCATCCCGTCGATATACTTGTCCAGATGGTCGATGCCAAACCCGTCGCTGGTCGGCCGGCACATATCCCGCGGCGCAAGTCCACTTTCTGGCCGGATAAAGTCGGCGACCAGCAGGAAATCGTTCTTCTTGCGAACGAACAGCTCGACCGTCTCGCCCGCGAGGTCCGCATATGCTTCGCGAATCGCGTGAGGCTGATCGTCTTTTTCAAACGACAGATCCGAATACCTGCGCACGTAAGCGTGAGCCATTTCATGACCCATGGCATCCAGGCTGACAAATGGATAAGACAGCGGCGCGGCACCGTCGCCTACGACGAACCGGCCCTCGGTGTCCCAGCCCACCGAATTGAATTCCTTGCCGTAGTGAACAATGACGCGAACCGGTTCGAGTGCCGGCGGTTCGCCGAGATAGGTCCTGAACATGTCGGCTGTCGCAGAAAGGAAGGCATGCGCATCGTTGGCTGGCGAATACGCGCCATTGATGGCATCGCCAGCGTGCTCAAAACAGGGAAAAGCGACGGGCTTTCCGTTGCCCACCGTGCCGCCCTCCAGCGTGTACGTCTCGACATCGGCATTCTTCAGCAGACAGGTTCCGTCCACGCGGGTGATACGAAGTGCGGGATAATCGACACCGTACCGGTACATGCCGATACGCTCGTTTCCACCCGGACCCGTACCCAGTGCCAACACCCCTGGATCGGGCGCTATAGCGGCGGCAATGCCGCTTGTCGAGAAGAACCCCATGGCAATGCACAGCATCCACGGGCGAATCGGGGAAAGAGTTCTCATGGTCACGTCCTGTGATTGATGTAGGCGAGATCGCCGGAGCATTTCCGCTCTGGCAGTACGAACATACCCAGCTTGGCTTTGCGCATCCGTCGGCGAACTCCCCTCGCCACTGTAGGTGTTCACTTAAACAAAAAAAGGCCCGGGTGTCGCCACCCGGGCCTCTTCCTCTCACTAACCGCTACTTACCAGGTTGCAACCAGCGATACGCCCGAGAACGCGGCGTAACCGCGAACCTTGACGTAGTACGTACCGGCCTGGCTCGACGAGAACGTGCAGGTCTCGTTGTTGCCCGTGAGGTACGGACGGCAGCCATAGCTGCTCGTCGTCGGAGCGGAACCGAACTTCACATAGAGATCCGCATCGCCGGTACCGCCGGAGATCTTGATCACCAGGTTCTTACCCGCCGGAACCACGACGGTGTAGTTCAGTTCAGCGCTCGTCGCGCCGGCAAGGCCGGTCTTGGCGACGCCATTCGACAACGCACCACCCGAACCGCCACCGCCCGTGCAGCTGACGCCGACGCCCGTGAAGGCGGCGGTGACATCGGCCTTGGTGTAGCCCAGATCGGTCGCCGCACTTTCAACGCCGCAGGCACCGGAATTGAACGTGCTCGAAGCCGTCCAGTACAGCGCATTGGCGCGGGCGAAAGCCTTGAACGCCTTGGACGTATCCCATCCGGTCGTCTTGGCCAGCAGGCAGAACGCCTTGTTGTACACGCCGCTCGAATAATGCACGTCGAGGCTGCTTGTGTAGTTCGCGGCGTTGTCGATGGAACTCCCGTCCTGGGTCGGATTGCACATATAACGCAACGCACCGGTACTCGATTTGAAGATGTCGGCGCCAACAAGGAAGTCGTTGCTGCCGCGGTCGTAGTACTCGGTCGCTTCGCCGGCAATGTCCGAATAAGCCTCGTTCATACCGCCGGACTGTCCGGAATAGGTAAGGTTCGAGTGCTGTTCGGTATAACCGTGGCTGATTTCATGACCGGTCACGTCGACCGACACCAGCGGATAGAACGTGCTTGCGCCGTCGCCGAAGTTCATCGACGTGCCGTCCCAGAACGCGTTCTCGTAGCTGGTGCTGTAATGCACCTTCATCAGCAGCACCTGGTTCAACGGGGCCGCACCGGTGTATGCCACATACATGTCATGCACCACGCCACCGAAATGGTGGGCGTCGTTGATCGGCGAATATGCGCCATTGATGGCATCGCCGCTGCTGCCCGACGCGCAGGTGAAGCTCCACAACGTACCGCCGCTGGTGGCGTGGTTGAGGTTGTAGGTCTTCACGTTGGCATTCTGCGCGGTACATGTCGTACCCGACTGCGACACAAGCAGCTTCGGATGTGCCTGGGACGATCCGTCGTACTGGTACTGGCCGGTTTTCGCATTGCCGCCGGGACCCGTTGCCAGGTAATCGGCCGTTGTCAGACCTTCCCACTGCTGGATCACTTCGCCGGTGTTGGCATCGATGATCGCGGTGGGACGCGACGGATGATCGCCGCCAGTGAAATATGAAGTCAGGTAGATCAGACGCGCCGGCGCGCCTTCGACCGGATAAACGTAGAGATCGGCCTTTGTGTTCTCGATGCTGGCCGCTGTCGAGAGAGTCAGTGCACGCGACTGACGCTGCAGGATCGCGACCGCCGCGGCGCCGTCGATCTTCGGCGACACGGAAGCGATATCGATGCCCAGATCCTGCGCGACGATACCGTTGGCGACGAGCGAATTACCCTGCGCGTCCTGTTCGACGGCAAGGCTGCGGCCGAACACCGGCACACCCTTGAAGGTCTGCTGCATGCGGACCGTCTGCGTGCCTCTTGCGGTGGGCAGCGAGTTCTTCGCTATGAAAGCGTTGTCGGCGCTGAGGCCCAGGCGTGCGACGAGCTGGTTAGCCGGTGCGACGCCCAGCGACTGTGCCTGCAGGTGCTGCTCGGTAGCCGCACTGGCGACCGTTGCGGCGGTGACGCCGAGTGCTGCGACCAGCAGTTTCAAGCGAACATGACTTGGCATTACGTCCCTCCTCCAGAGGATGGGCAAGCAACGGCCATTGCGGCCGCACGGACCACATCCAAACGTAAAGAACCGCGCGACGCGCGGATGATGTTTGCCTAGCGATCCCGTGTCCGTCCGTAATGACGCTCCTTCCCCTTTCTTCCGTAGAGGAACGTCGTGGACGTAAAGATGAACGCCGTGGGCGACAGGGGCCCACGTAACGGAATCGACGCACCGGCCTCCCAACCAGTCGCCGGGACACAAGCTAACGCATCATTACGTCGGTAACTATCTAGGGATTACCCTAGGTCGCACGCATACGTTCACGTTATCCGCGCTTGCGGGAGCATGGGAAACGGATCAGAGCATGCCCGTTTCGAGCTTCGCCGCATCCGACATCATCGAATGGTTCCACGGCGGATCGAATACCAGATCGACATCCGCTTCGTTCACGGTGGGAATCAGTTCGAGCTTCGTGCGCACGTCGTCGACGAGAATGTCGCCCATGCCGCAACCGGGCGCGGTGAGCGTCATCTTCACGTAGGCTTTGCGTGCGCCGTCGTCGCCGTGTTCCAGGCTCACGTCGTAGACGAGACCCAGCTCGACGACGTTGATCGGAATTTCCGGATCGAAACACGTGCGCAGTTGCTGCCACACGAGCTTTTCCACATCGTCGTCGCTGGCGCCCTCGGCCAGTTCGATCGGCTTCGGAGGTTCCTTGCCCAGCGCGTCGGCGTCGTCGCCGGCGATACGGAAAAGATTGCCTTCCACGTAAACCGTGAAGCTGCCGCCCAGCGCCTGGGTGATGTAGCCGATCTGCCCTGCCGGCAGCGTGACTGTTTCGCCCTGCGGCACCATGACCGCCTGGCAATCGCGCTCCAGTGTGAAGGGCTCGCTGCTGAGACTGAAACCGCTCATGCCTGTCCTGTTGATGAGGCCGCGTCGCGGCCACAAAGTCGATCATTATGACGCCGGAAGGCGTAATCGCTAAATCGGGGCATCCGGGCGCTTCTCAAGGCGGCGAATCCCCGACCGGGTTATGATGGCGGTTTTTCGCCTACGGAATTCTCCGCCCGTGCCAGCCAGCCCCCAGACCCCCGATGCCGTCTGATCGTCTGCGCGCCCTGCCGGGCCAGCTGTTCACCGCCCTGTGCGCCGCCATGTTCGGACTGGCGGCAGGCGCGCTGTGGACACTTCCGTCCATGTTCTACGGACGGGCCCTGCCCCTGCTGGCGCTGCCCGTCGGCTGGATACTCGGGGTTATCGTGCGCCGCTGGCTGAAGGCCCGGGGCGGATACGGCGCGCTGCTGGCCGCCGCCGCGACACTGCTGGCAAGCCTCTACACCACGTGCCTGGTCGCCGCCGCAATGATCGCCGGCCTCATGGGCGTGGGATTCGCCGACGCGCTCCGCGACGCCGGCCCGACGATGCTTCTGGAACTCGCACGCCTGTCTACCGGCCCGCGCGAGCTGGCCTTCCACCTGGCCGGCGCGGCCCTTGCCGCGCTGGCCGCGTGGCCGCTCAGGCGTCGATCGCCTTCGTCGCCGTAATCAGTTCGGCGACCGCCGCCTGGCCGTCGCCGTACAACATGCGCGTGTTATCCGCATAGAACAGCGCATTCTCGATGCCCGCGAAGCCCGTGCCCTTGCCGCGTTTGATCACAATGACGTTCTTCGCCGCCTCCACGTCCAGGATCGGCATACCGTAGATCGGCGATCCCGGGTCGGTCTTCGCGACAGGATTGACCACGTCGTTCGCGCCGATCACCAGCGCCACGTCGACCGCCGGGAATTCCGGGTTGATGTCGTCCATATCCGCGATCAGGTCGTAAGGCACGCCGGCTTCGGCCAGCAGCACGTTCATATGGCCCGGCATGCGGCCGGCGACCGGATGGATCGCGAAACGGACCTTCACGCCACGGGCGATAAGCAGTTGCGCCAGTTCCCAGACCTTGTGCTGGGCCTGGGCCACCGCGAGCCCATAACCAGGCACGATAACCACGCGCTCCGCGTAAGCCATCATCACCGCGACGTCCGCGGCGTCGATGGGCTTCTGTGCGCCATCGATCGCTTTCGCCTCGCCGGAAGCAACGCCGAAACTGCCGAACAGCACGTTGCCGAGCGAGCGGTTCATCGCCCGCGCCATCAACTGCGTCAGCAGCGTACCCGCCGCGCCGACGACCGTACCCGCGATGATCATGGTCTCGTTGCCAAGCACGAAGCCTTCGAAGGCGACGGCCAGACCGGTCAGGGCGTTATAAAGCGAGATCACCACCGGCATATCCGCGCCGCCGATCGGCAGCGTCATCATCACGCCGAGGGCCAGCGACAGCGCGAAGAAGACGGTGATCGCCGTGGCGTCGAGCCGGCCCACCACGAGCCAGATGCCGATGGCCAGCGCGGCAACCAGAACCAGTGCATTGACCGTGCGCTGCCCGGCGAATACGAACCGGCGATCCAGCCAGCCCTGCAGCTTGCCGAAAGCAACCAGCGAGCCACTGAAACTCACAGCACCGATCAGCGAACCCACCAGCGCCAGCGCCAGATGCGCGGTCGACGGCGGGTCGTAACCGGCGACGGCATATGTACCGCCGCCGAGCAGGTGCACGACATGCGAGGCATAACCGTAGAGTTCGGCACCGCCGATGGCGGCCGCGGCGCCACCACCCATGCCGTTATAGAGCGCCACCATTTCGGGCATGGCGGTCATCGCGACGCGACGTCCCGACCACCATGCGGCCAGCGTACCCAGGACCAGCGCCAGCAACATCAGCTCGCGATGTTTAAGACCCGGCAGGAACAGCGTGGCCGCCACGGCGAGCAGCATGCCCACACCCGCCCAGCCGATACCGCCGCGCGCAGTGCGCGGCGAGCTCATACGTTTGAGTCCGAGGATGAAAAGAAGCGCCGCAGCGAAGTAACAGGCCTGGATGACGGACGGGAACCAGTCCGTCATGAGCGCTTCTCCCGGCTGGCACGGAACATTTCCAGCATGCGCCCGGTAACGACATAGCCACCGACCGCGTTGCCGGCGCCCAGGAGCACGCCGACGAAGCCGATCGTAATTTCCAGCGGGGATTCGGCCCTGCCCAGCGCTATCATCGCCCCAATCACGACGATGCCATGGATGAAATTCGAACCGGACATGAGCGGGGTGTGCAGAATCACCGGCACGCGCGCGATGACTTCATACCCCGTAAATGCCGCCAACATGAAGATGTATAGCGCCAGAAACCCGTCGAGCATGCCCACTCCCCGTAGTCTGTCCGTCTCCCACCGATCATACGTGGGCACCGCGGGAGACGATAGGCACGTCAACCGGCGGCCCTAAACCGCGTTAACCGGAGAGTTCGACCCGTATGGAGCATGAGGATGCGGAACCCGATAAGGCGGAACCGGAAGCGATGAATGCCGGGATCGCCCTCGACAGCACCTTGCTGGACGTTGTCCGCGAGGTTCCGCGGAGCATGGACGCCTTCCTTGCCCAGGTCGAACGGCGCGCCTGGCGCATGGCCGAACTGAATCTCGGCAATCGCGAAGACGCGCTGGACGCGGTACAGGACGCGATGATGCGGCTGGTACAGCACTACAGCGGCAAGCCCGCCGAGGAATGGACCCCGCTGTTCTGGGGCATCCTGCGGCGACGCATTGTCGACCTGCAGCGCCGCCGGAAAGTCCGCTCGATCGTGGTGGGCTGGCTGGGTGGCGGCAAGGACGACGATGGCGACGAACTTCCCGCATGGGAGCCCGCGGACGAAGGTCCCGACCCATCGGCGAAGTTGCAGGACGCGCAGGCTTACAACGACATCGCGACAGCGGTACGCACCTTGCCGCGCCGCCAGCGCGAAGCGTTCATGTTGCGGGTGCTGGAAGGCCTGGACGTCGCGGAAACCGCCGCGGCCATGGGTTGCTCGGACGGAAGTGTGAAAACTCATCTTTCGCGCGCGATGCACGCGCTGCGCGATCAACTGGAGGCATGGCGATGAGCCAGCGCGACGAAGACATCAAACGCAGGGCACGCGAGCTTTACCTGCGCGCCAGCAGTGAAGTCGATCCGGCGACCGCCGGCCGTCTGCGCGCGGCCCGGCGCAGCGCACTCGACAAGCCGCAGGCTCATGCAACGCGACGCATGCTGCTGCCAGCGGGCGCGTTCGCCGTGGTTGCACTGGCCTCGCTGATGCTCTGGCAACCGCTCACGGGCTCGTCCAGCGCCCCGACCAAGGCGGTGCAATCCGTCGAAGCGGACAGCGACCTGCCACCCGATGCCGACAGTGCCGATCCGGCGCTGTACCAGAACCTCGATTTCTACGGATGGCTCGCAACCGACCAGCGCGCGGCATCCCCGACCCGATGACGACCATGCGCCCCTCCATCCTTGTCGCCATTCTCGCGCTGCTGCTCGTCGCTTTCGCACCGGCTATCGCGTTGGCGCAGGATCGTCCGCCCCCACCCCCGCCCGGGGAGCGCGGCCCGCCACCTCCGCCGCGCCCGTGGAGCACGCTGACGCCCGACCAACGCCAGATGTTCGCGCCGCTTTCCAAGGAATGGGACGACTTTCCGCCCCGTCGCCAGCAACACATGCTGGAAAAGGCGGCGCGCTGGGCGACGTTGCCGGAAGACAAGCGCGCCGAAATCCGCGAACGCATCGTCCGCTGGCAGCAGATGTCGCCGGAGCAGCGCGAAGAAGCGCGCCGCAACATGAAAAAATTCCACGATCTGACGCCGCAGCAACGCGATCAGCTGCATGCCGCGTTCGATCGTTTCCGCCAGCTCCCGCCCGACCAGCGTCAGGCGCTGATGCGGAAGTGGGAGAACCAGTCGCCGGACGACCGGCGCAAGTGGATCGACAGTCTGGGGCCGAACAGTGTCCTGCCTCCACCGCCCGACGGTCCGCCGCCTCCGGACGGTCCCGGTCCGGAGGGGCATGGTCGCAGGCCGCCTCCGCCGCCGGGCGGTTGAGCGCAAAGCAACGACCGCCCTCACCGTCGCTCCCGCGCAGGGGCGACGGTGAGAGATAGAAATGTCCCTCTCGTCAAATCAACTGCGGCTGCCTTTCGCCGACACGATTCACACACGTCGCCGCGACAAGATCGTCCGCGAAATCCGGCGACAGCTTGCCATCGCGCACCAGCAGATCGGCGAAGTTGAGCAGGTTGCGCGCATACATTTCCGACGCGTGCAACGGTGCACCGGCCGCCAGGTCGAGCGGACCAAGCACGGTCACCCCGCCGACATTCACGCGCTGCCCCGGCACCGTCGCCACGCAATTGCCGCCGCTTTCTGCGGCGAGATCGACGATCAGCGCGCCGGGCTTCATCCCTTCCAGCATCGCCGCCGTGAGTATCTTCGGCGCCGGCCTGCCGGGCACGGCGGCTGTCGTTACGACCACATCGAAAGCCCGCAGCCGCTCGCCGAGGGCGGCCTGTTGCGCGGCCTGTTCCTCTGCCGACAACTCGCGCGCATAACCGCCGCTGCCGCTGCCGCTGGCACTGACACCCAGGTCGAGAAAACGCGCACCCAGGGATTCGATCTGCTCGCGGGTTTCCGGACGAACGTCGTAACCCTCGATCTGCGCACCCAGACGCCGCGCGGTAGCGATAGCCTGCAGACCGGCCACGCCAGCGCCGATCACCAGCACTTTCGCCGGCCGGATCGTACCCGCCGCCGTGGTCAGCATCGGAAAGAACATCGGCGCCGCTTCGGCCGCGATCAGCATGGCCCGGTAACCGGCTACGGCCGCCTGGGAACTCAGTACGTCCATCGCCTGGGCGCGCGTAGTGCGCGGCAGGAGTTCCAGCGAAAAAGCCGTAACGCCGCGCTCGCCGAGTGCCTCGAGCCGGTCGCGTGCCGCATTCGGGCGAAACTGGCCGACGATGGCCGTACCGGCACGCAGAGCCGTGAGACGGTCGGCGGGAGGAAGCTGGACGCATAGCAACAGGTCGGCTCTCGTCGCCACGTCGGTCGCATCGGCGGGGGTAGCGCCCGCGGCGATATAAGTCGCATCGGGAAAGCCCGCCTCGCGCCCGGCGTCGTGTTCGAAAATGACGGCCAGCCCACGGGCCACCAGCTTGCGCGCCGTCTCCGGCGTCAAAGCCACCCGTCGCTCGCCTTTCGCGGTCTCGCACAACGCGCCTACAGTCATCGGCATACCAGGACTCCTCCCGCCCGTTCGGGCCATGGTAGCGTGCCCGCCACGTCGAGAGGCGGTCCCAAGCCGGGTACACTGAGCCGATGACCGCAGACCGCCTCCACCTCCTCAATACCCGTCATTCCGTCCCGTCGCGCCAGCTCGGCGAACCCGCCCCCGATGCCGCCACGCTGACCCGGCTGCTCGAAGCCGCCGTCCGCGTGCCCGATCACGGCAAGCTGGTGCCTTTCCGCATCCTGACGCTGCGTGGCGACGCCAAACTGGCCTTCGGCGAGCAGCTCACGGCGATGGCTTTGGCGAAGCACCCGGACATGCCTGAGTCGAAGCGGGAAAAAGAACGTCACCGCTACACCTTCGCGCCCCTGGTGCTGGTTGTCGTTGCCCACATCCACCGCGACAGCACGGTGCCGGAGTTCGAGCAGAACCTCAGCGCGGGCTGCGTTGCCTACAACATGCTGCTGGGTGCGCAGGCACTCGGCTTCGGCGCGCAGTGGCTGACCGGCTGGGCGGCGTACGACCGCGATGTCGGGACGCTGCTGGGCCTGGCCGACAACGAGCACGTCGTCGGCTTCGTGCACATGGGCACGGCGACGATGGACACGCCGGACCGCGACCGCCCCTCCGTCGACGGAATCGTGAGCGAATGGACGCCGTGACCGATTCGTCCGTCGTCCATCTGGTCGACGGCAGTCTCTATGTGTTCCGCGCCTGGCATTCGATGCCGGACGAGTTCCACGATCGCGAAGGCGAGTCGGTCAACGCCGTGCACGGCTTTACGCGTTTTCTTTGCGAACTGCTGGAAAAAACCCGCGCCGAACACATCGCGGTCGCCTTCGATGCCTCGCTGACCACCTCGTTCCGCAACGCGATCTATCCGGCCTATAAAGCGAATCGCGAGCTTCCGCCGCCGCAGCTGGTACGTCAGTTCGCGCTATGCCGCGACGTCTCGGCGGCGCTCGGACTCACGGTACTGAACGACCATCAGTACGAAGCCGACGATCTCATCGGCAGCGCGCTGTGGGGCCTGCGCGCCCATGGTTTCCGTGGCGTCATCGTCTCGGCCGACAAGGATTTCGGCCAACTGTTGGGCGAAGGCGACGAACAATGGGACTTCGCGCGCGGCGTGCGCTGGGGCGCGGCCGGCGTGTTCGACCGGCTGGGCGTGCATCCGCATCAGGTCGCCGACTATCTCGCGCTATGCGGCGACGCCGTGGATAACATTCCCGGCGTGCCCGGCGTCGGCGCCAAGACCGCCGCCGCGCTGCTCGCCCATTTCGGCGATCTGGACAGCGTGCTCGAACGCATCGACGAAGTGCCGTTCCTGCGCATTCGCGGCGCGGCGGCATGTGCCGTCCGGCTGCGCGAACACGCCGATCAGGCCCGCCTGTGCCGCCGGTTGACCCGCATTGCGCTGGATATCGCAGTAGCCGAAACGGCCGATGCGCTCATCCGCCGTCGCGGCGAGGCTTCGACGCTCGACGAGCTTTGCGAGCGGCTGCGGTTCGGGCCGTTGACGCGATCCCGGCTTCGCGCGTTGATTTAAGAGCGGGGATGGGGGGTGGGAAGTGGGGGCGCATGGTTTTGTACCGAGGCCAGCGTGCGCGCCGCGCCGAAGCAGCGCCGCCAGTACCCTCGAGCGCACGAGGCGACGCCCCCACTTCCCACCCCCATCCCCGCTCTACCAGTCACACCCCAGAGATAAATCCCCCGTCATAATTCCCGCCATCACCTCACGGAGCGCCATGCCATGCCGACCAGCCCCCTGCCCCACGCCTCACCGATTCCCGATGACGCCAGTGCGCCGGTGGAGCTGCTTTATGCGGGCAAGTGGCTGACGCTGAAGAAACGCGGACGCTGGGAATACGTCGAGCGCAACAATCCGGGCGGAGCGGTGATCATCCTGGCGGTAACGCCAGAGGACAAAGTCATCTTCGTCGAGCAGTACCGGGTGTCGATCCTGAAGAACACCATCGAAATGCCCGCGGGCCTCGTAGGCGACCTCGAAGACCAGGAAGACGAGGACGTCCTGCTCGCCGCCCGTCGCGAACTGGAAGAAGAAACCGGCTATGCCTGCGGTCGCCTCGATTTCGTGCACGAAGGCCCCTCCTCCTCGGGCATGAGCACCGAAATGATCGCCTTCGCCCGCGCCTGGGATCTCGTGAAGGTCGGCCCTGGCGGCGGCGATGAGTCGGAGAACATCGTCGTCCACGAAGTGCCCCGCTCGGAAGCGGGCGCGTGGCTGTTCGCCCGTGCGGCGGAGGGATTCTCGATCGATGCGAAGCTGTTCGCGGGCTTGTGGTTCATCGAACACCCGGAAGCGCATACGCGATGAATTAAAAGCGGGGATGGGGGGTGGGAAGTGGGGGCGTCGCTTCGTACGCATGAGGGTACTGGGGGCGCTGCTTCGGCGCGGCGCGCACGCTGGCCTCGGTACAAAACCATGCGCCCCCACTTCCCATCCCCCTCCCCCGCTGCATGTCAATTCTTGTCCCGACCGACCCAGCCGGGTAGCCTTGCCTCTGCCCTTCCGGCGCCTTCCCATGTCTGTTCGTTACGCCCATCTCCACCTGCACAGCGAATACTCGCTGGTCGACTCGACCATCCGCATCAAGCAGCTTGTCGCTGCCTGCGCGCGCGCGGGTATGCCCGCTGTCGCGCTGACCGACGAAAACAACCTGTTCGCACTGGTGAAGTTCTACAAGGCGGCGACGGCGGCCGGGATCAAGCCGATCGCGGGCTGCGACATCTGGGTTTCCAGTCCCGACGATCCGCGGCCGTGGCGTCTGACGCTGATTTGCCAGGACCGCGACGGTTATCTGAATCTGTCGCGCCTGATTTCCCGCGCATGGCGTGAAGGCCAGCATGGCGGACGCGCGCTGGTCGATGCCAGCTGGATGCATCCGGAAAGCGTCCGTGGCCTTATCGCCATCTGCGGGCGCGAAAGCGAAGTGGCTCGCATCGCGCAAGGCAGCGGATTACCCGCGGCGCACCTGCGCCTGGAACCGCTGCGCCGGCTGTTTCCGGAACGGCTATACCTCGAACTGACCCGTACCGGCCGCGACGGCGAAGAACTCTGGACCAAGGCGGCGCTCGCGCTGGCCGGCGACTTCGCACTGCCGGTCATCGCCAGCAACGACGTACGGTTCCTGCAGCGCAGCGACTTCGAATCGCACGAAGCGCGCGTATGCATCCACCAGGGCCGCGTCCTCGCCGATCCCAAGCGCCCGCACGACTACAGCGACGAACAGTATTTCAAGACGCCCGAGGAAATGGAGGCGCTGTTCGCCGACATTCCCGAAGCACTCGAAAACACGGTCGAACTCGCGAAGCGCTGCAACCTCGTACTGGACTTCGGCACGTACTACCTGCCGAATTTCCCCGTGCCCGAAGGCCATACGCTCGATACCTTCATCCGCGCCGAAGCGCAGAAAGGTCTCGAGGAACGCCTCGCGCAACACCCGATGGCCGCGGGACGCACGCTGGAGGATTACCAGACCCGCCTCGACCGCGAGGTCGACGTCATCATCGGCATGGGCTTCCCCGGCTACTTCCTGATCGTGGCCGACTTCATCGGCTGGGCGAAGGACAACGGCATTCCCGTCGGTCCGGGGCGAGGCTCCGGTGCGGGTTCGCTGGTCGCGTGGGTGTTGAAGATCACCGATCTGGACCCGTTGCAGTTCGAGCTTCTGTTCGAGCGCTTCCTGAATCCCGAACGCGTGTCGATGCCCGACTTCGACATCGACTTCTGCATGGACCGTCGCGACGAAGTCATCGACTACGTCGCACGCAAATACGGTCGCGATCACGTCAGCCAGATCATCACGTATGGTTCGATGGCGGCGAAAGCCGTGCTGCGCGACTCCGGCCGCGTACTCGGCATGGGTTACGGGCAGGTCGACAAGCTCGCCAAACTGATTCCGAACCGCCCGCTCGATCTCACGCTTTCCGATGCGCTCGGCCGCTCGGAAAAATCGAAGAAAGAGACCGACCGCGTCGTCAAGGATTTCTGCGACCTCTACGACAACGACGAAGAATCGCGGACGCTGATCGATCTGGCGCTCAGCCTCGAAAGCCTCACGCGTAACGCCGGCAAGCATGCCGGTGGCGTCGTTATCGCGCCCACGCCCCTGACCGACTTCGCGCCGCTGTACTGCGAAGCGGGCGGCGAAGGCGTGGTGACCCAGTTCGACAAAGACGACGTCGAAGCCGTGGGCCTGGTAAAGTTCGACTTCCTGGGATTGCGCACGCTCACCATCATCGACTGGGCGGTGAAGGCCATCAACGTGCGTCGCGCGAAGACGGACGAAGAACCGCTCGTCATCGAGTCGCTGCCGCTGGACGATCCGGCCGTCTATACGTTGCTGAAGAAAGCGCAGACCGTCGCGGTCTTCCAGCTCGAATCGCGCGGCATGCAGGGCATGCTCAAGGACGCGCAGGCCGACCGCTTCGAGGACATCATCGCGCTGGTGGCGCTGTACCGCCCCGGCCCGATGGACCTGATCCCCAGCTTCTGCGCGCGTAAACACGGACGAGAACCGGTCGAATACCCCGATCCGCGCGTCGAGCCCATCCTGCGAGAGACCTACGGCATCATGGTCTACCAGGAGCAGGTGATGCAGATGGCGCAGATCGTCGGCGGTTACACGCTGGGCGGCGCCGATCTTCTTCGCCGTGCAATGGGTAAGAAGAAAGCCGAGGAAATGATCAAGCACCGCGCGGTCTTCCGCGAAGGTGCAGGCAAAGACGGCATCAGCGAAAGCAAAGCCGACGCGATCTTCGACCTCATGGAGAAGTTCGCGGGCTACGGCTTCAACAAATCCCACGCTGCCGCGTACGCGCTGGTTTCCTACCAGACCGCGTGGCTGAAGGCGCACTACCCCGCCGAATTCATGGCCGCGACCATCTCGTCGGACATGGACAACACCGAGAAGGTCGTTACCTTCCTCGACGAAACCCGCGCCATCGGCATCAAGGTATTGCCGCCGGACGTGAATGCGTCGGCATGGATGTTCGAAGCGGTGGAGCCGAAGGTCGTGCGTTACGGACTCGGCGCCATCAAGGGCGTCGGCCAGGGCGTATGCGAGGAGATTGTCGCCGAACGCAACGCCCGCGGCCCTTATCGCGGACTGGTAGATTTCTGCCAGCGCGTGGGATCGAACAAACTCAACAAACGCGTTATGGAAGCGCTGGTGCAGGCCGGTGCGCTCGACGGGCTGGGCGAGAACCGCGCCACGCTGATCATGCACATTCCCGAAGCGATGCGCGCGGCCGATCAGGAAGCGAAGAACCGCGCATCGGGTCAGGTCGACATTTTCGGCTCCGCGTTCGGCGAGGCGGAAGCGCCCAGCATCATCGAACTGTCGGGCTCCGTACCGGAGTGGCCGCTGGAACAATTGCTTCAGGGCGAGCGTGAGACGCTCGGACACTATTTGTCCGGCCACCCCACCGATCCCTGGCAGGACGCGCTGTCGCAACTGTCCAGTTGCCCGATCGGCGAAATCCCCTCGCGATATCAGCCCCCTAAGCCGCGCCGCTCAGACGACGACGAAAACGCCAATCGTTTCCGCCGCGGCCCGGACACGCCCTGGACGGTCGCCGGCATGGTGGTCGGCATGCGCAAGCGCGGCGACAGCGACGCGTTCGTGCAGATCGAGGATTCGACCGGCCTGCTTGAGGTGAGCTTCTTCCGCGAGGTATTTACTGAATCGGCTCCACTGCTTACCCGCGACAACATGATCATCGTCGAAGGCGGCCTGCGCATCGACGACTTCGCCGGCGGTTACCAGCTGCGTGCAAAAAAAGCGTATTCGCTGAGCGATGCGCTGGAACATTACTCGCGACTGCTGCGCCTGCGCGTCAACGGCATCGGACCCGACTTCGTGCAACAACTGCGGCAGGCCATCGCCGGATACCGTGGCGGCCGTACGCCCCTGCTCCTCAGCGGTTATCGCAACGAAACCGCCCAGGCCGATATCGAACTCGGCGAAGCATGGCGCGTACGCGCCCTGCCCGATCTTATCCGCGTGCTACGTGGCATGCCCGGCATTCTTGGCGCCGACGTAAGACTTGTTCGGCCGTCCGAATAATGCATATCGACGGGACGCCGAGCGTCCCGTCGATATGCGCGATAACCACTCGGGTGTCCCGCGCGGCTGTTCCGCGGAGGCATGCCCGACCGGGCATTACATCGCCCTTACAGCGCAGCCTGCTCTCGCTCGGTCAGCGAAACATTGTCGACATACAGCAACGACAACTCATTGCCATCCACGCGTTCGATAGTGATTTTTAGCGTGGCCGGCTGAGGAAAGACGGCGGCATCGAAGTTGCCTGTCGCAAGGTCCCATCCATGTTTGACGTCGTAAGTGCGCGAGAACAGCTGAAGCTCCCGGTCCGGATGAGCAAGCACGGCGCTAAGCCTGAGCTGACCGGATTGCGGCCCCGCAACGCGCGCGTGCAGTTCGGGTACGTAGTAGGGAAGCGTGTCCGGATTCACCGTCGTATTCGCCGGTAATGCGATCGTCTGCGTCACGGCATCGCCCTTTCGCGACAGCACAAGTACTTCGTTGCCATCGACCCGTCCCACGGAAGGCGAACCGTCTTTAACATCCCAACCCCGCAACGTATGGGTTCCGAAGTCGGCATTCTTAACGCCGAGCAGGCAGGTCGAAGGGAATCGACCGTCGCCGCTACGCGCCGAGGGACAAAACGGATGGTCGGGCAAGGCGGCCTGCGCAACGGTCGCCGATGCGAAAAGAGCGAATACCGCGAACGTTGCGGCGCGCGTGCGACACGTGGACATGGATATATTCGTCACTGGATTTACTCGATAAGGGTGGAAAGTTTTCGCCGCGGATTAACGTCAGGGCTGACGTTCCTGATCCAGTCGCACGTCGTCGATCAACAGATTGGTGAACATGCCGCTGTCGAGTCGTTCGATCTCCAGAAGAATGACCAGTGGGTCATAAGGAATGCCCTTACCCACCACGCGCTCCTGCAGTACCTGCCAGTCGTTATTTCCGATGTCCGACTCCATATTGACGAGCGGTACGCGCGTGGCATCCTCGCCCTGCACCATCAGTGTCGCGGTCATGCGCAAACGCGCCGTCTCCGGCCCCGACGCGCGGGCGGACAGACGCTGGAAATACGTCGACAGATTGCGGCGGGGATCGCTGGTCCCGGCGGGCAGGATGACGACCTGAGAAATCTTGTCGCCGCGCGCCTTCAGCGAGACGACCTTCGATCCCTCGGCCGAGCCGACCGATGGCGCGTCGAGGTTGCCTGGTACGGTCGTCGCCTCCCAGGGTGCCAGGGTACCGGTTTCGAAATCGCCATTACGGGTAAGAGTGCAGCGCGCGGGATAACCAGGCGCATCGACCCCGTCGAAAGGACAGGGAGGCAAGCTCTCGTTGGTCGCTATCTGTGCAACGGCTGCGCTCGGCGCAGCGAGTGAAAGAGCGGCCACGGCCGCAAAGCGCGCGGAGCGCGCGAACATCCATGTGTGTTTCATTTCATTCGTATCTTAATGAGGGAGAGAAGCCGGCCGGGACCGGCGTGTGAATCCGTCGTCATACGCAACGCATCGTCCGTACCGGCGAAGATGACGTGCCTGAATGGCGCGTCGATAACCGGGAGACGGATATAGGCGACGGTGCGAACACCGTCGCCCTGTCAAACTCAGCGAACGCGCTGCTGCGTCACGCCGACGTTGTCGATGAACATCCGCGACGCATCGCTATCCATGCGCTCGATATCGATCACCATATGAGCCACTCCCTTGAACCTGAAGGCCTGTCCCTCGAAGCTCATGGGGATGCGCGCCCAATCCTGATCGGCATCGAAGGTCTGGACCATGAGCGGAGTGAGCGACCACACGTTGCCCGGGTCGACAAGCGATACCGTCAGCTTCACCTTGCCAGGCGTCGAGCCGTCCATGCGAGCCGAGAAGTGCGACACGTAACTCCACAGGAGATGCCCGTCGATCGTCGTGTGTGCCGGAAGCGGCACGACCTGGGTCACGCCGTCGCCGGCACCCGGCAACGCCACGACCTGCGAGCCGAAGCTCGTCACAACGCTGGCCGCGCCACGGCTGTTCCAGCCGTCCAGCGTACCGGTCTCGAAATTCGAGTTCTGGATCGCCAGGTAGCAGGGGCTGGGGTAATTCGGGAAACCCGCGGCGTACTTCGGGCAATAGGGCAATTCGGGCGAAGGCAGCAGCTGTGCGAATGCAGCAGATGACGTGGCCAGCGTAATAGCGGCCAACGCCGCAAGACGCGTGGTACGCGCCGACATCCATGTAATCTTCATCGATAGCTTCTCGTGTTGGAAAATAGTGATGCACCGGTGGGGACCGGCAATGAAATCTGCAAACCCGGAGACGTCGTCCGAGTGGGTGCATTGCAACAAAATTGCGCCGGGTATTGGGCAGGTCCTACCGCCCCCAAGGTTTCAGCCCACGGCAATTTCAGGGCTCGCCTGCAATTCGGACCACGGACGCCATCGCTGATGTCTCAAGGGCGTGCCTGCGCGGTTCACGGTCACCCCGAAAGCAGTGCGTTCAATAACTTATGCCGGACCAGCCCTACCGTACCCCGGCGCACACCGGCACTCCGCAGCACCCGGTATACTGTCGGGTCTTCCCGAACCACCGTTGCCCATGAACCCCAACTTCCTCGATTTCGAACAACCCATCGCAGAACTGGAAGCGAAGATCGAAGAGCTTCGTCACGCCAGTTCCGGACAGGCGTTCAACATCGACGAGGAGGTGGGACGGCTGCGCGAGAAGCTGAAGATCAAGACCAACGAGATCTTCCGCAACCTCACACCGTGGCAGGTCAGCCAGCTTTCGCGTCACCCCGGCCGCCCATACACGCTCGACTACATCCAGGCGATCTGCGAGGAATTCCACGAGCTGAAGGGCGACCGCATGTTCGCGGACGACCAGGCCATCGTGGGCGGCATCGGCCGCATCAACGGCCGTTCCGTCATGATCATCGGCCACCAGAAGGGCCGCGACACGAAATCGAAGGTCAAGCGTAACTTCGGCATGCCGCGTCCGGAGGGCTACCGCAAGGCGCTGCGCCTGATGAAGCTCGCCGAACGGTTCCGCATTCCGCTGCTGACCTTCATCGACACCGCCGGCGCATGGCCGGGCATCAACGCGGAAGAGCGCGGCCAGTCCGAAGCCATCGCGCGAAATCTGCTGGAGATGGCGGAGCTCAAGGTTCCTATCATCTGCACCGTCACGGGTGAAGGCGGTTCCGGCGGCGCACTCGCCATCGGCGTAGGCGACCGCACGCTGATGCTGCAGTACTCCACCTATTCGGTCATCACACCGGAAGGTTGCGCTTCCATTCTCTGGAAGAGCGCCGACAAAGCGAAAGACGCCGCCGAAGTCATGGGCCTCACTGCCCCGCGCCTGCTCGAGAACGGCCTGATCGACAAGATCGTGCGCGAACCGCTGGGCGGCGCGCATCGCAATCCCCAGTCCATGGCGATCCGCCTGAAGGCCGTCCTGCTGAACCAGCTCGACGAACTGGAAACGATGCCGGTCGAAACGCTGTTGCAGAAGCGCTACGAGCGTCTGCGCGGATATGGTGCGTTTACCGAAGGCTGAGCGCACACGATAGCCTCACCGTCGCCCCTGCGCAGGCAGGGGCCCAGGGCGACCACGTTCGACATAACCTCATCACTCGCGATCTGGCCTTAGAAGCGCGAATGGACCATGTCGCGACAACCTATTGCATCGCGCTGGGCTCCTGCCTGTGTGTATGTCCCCGGTCCATACACCTGTGCAGGAGCGACAGAAGAGACCCTCCTCGCAGCTTCGTGCGTTTCACAACCAACCGCCGATCGTCACAAAACCCGATGTAACATCGGTCGCACTCCAAGCGCGGAAGTCCTCCCATGGCCAGTGAGACCACGCAGAAGCTCGCCGTCCTGATCGATGCCGACAATGCACGCCCTGCCATCGTCGAGGGTTTGCTGGCTGAAATCGCCAAGTACGGCACGGCGCACGTCAAACGCATCTACGGCGACTGGACCGGTGCTCAGCTCGGGGGATGGAAAGCCGCATTGCTGCGACATTCAATCCAGCCCATCCAGCAGTTCGCCTATACCTCGGGCAAGAACGCCACCGATTCGGCGATGATCATCGACGCGATGGATCTGCTGTTCACCGAACGCTTCGACGGCTTCTGCATCGTATCCAGCGACAGCGACTTCACGCGGCTGGCATCGCGCATCCGCGAGTCCGGACGCATCGTGTACGGATTCGGCGAGAGCAAGACACCGGAGCCCTTCCGCACGGCCTGCGACAAATTCGTTTACACCGAAGTGCTGACCCGCCCCACCGAGGGCGACACGACCGAAGCCCCGAAGCGGCGCAGCGCGAAGGAGCTGCGTGGCGATACGCAGCTGATGAACCTGCTCCGCAACGCCATCGAAGCCGCGTCGGACGACACCGGCTGGGCGCACCTCGGCGCGACGGGCAGCATAATCAACAAGCAATCGCCCGAGTTCGATCCACGCAACTACGGCTACAGCAAACTCAGCGGCCTCATCAACGGCATCGGCGTGTTCGATACCGAGGAACGCCAGATCGGCAACGGCAAGCACATCTACGTGCGGCTAAGCGCGCGAAAGAAATGACGCACGCGCTCGTCGATCATCTCGCCATGGCCCTGACGGCGATGGAGCCTGCGCCACTACTCGTGGCGTACAGCGGCGGTCCCGACTCCTCCGCGCTGCTTCACGCGCTGGCGTCGCTGCCCGATGCGCCACCGCTGCGCGCGCTGCACATCGACCATGGGCTGCAAGCCGACAGCGCGGCGTGGGCCGCACACTGCTCCCGATTCTGCACGTCGATCGACGTCCCCTTCGAACGCGTGCGCGTATCGGTCGACCTGACTCGCGGTGAAGGCGTCGAATCGGCTGCCCGGCGCGCGCGCTATGGCGCGTTCGCGACCGCGATGCGCCCGGGCGAACGCATCGCGCTTGCCCATCATCGCGACGACCAGGTCGAAACGGTGCTTCTGAAACTGCTGCGCGGCGCAGGCCCCGAGGGACTCGCGGGCATGCGTTCGCTGCGACCGTTCGGCACGGGCGCGTTATGGCGGCCGCTGCTCGACCTGCCTCGCGCCGTCCTGCTGGACTACGCGGGCGTCAACGAACTCCGTACCATCCACGACCCGTCGAACGACGATCCACGCATGGCACGCAACTTCCTGCGCGCCAGCGTCGTGCCCGCATTGGCGCGCCACTGGCCCCAGACCGCCGCGAGCCTGACCCACAGCGCCGGGCTGTGCGCCGACGCGGCCGACTTCCTGCGCACGCAATGGCTTGGCGAACTGGATCGGCTACGCGCGCGCGACGGCACGCTCGATGCGATCGGCTGGCTGGAACTGCATCCCGCACTGCGCGTTCCTCTGCTCGACCACTGGCTTCACGACGCAGGCCTTACCGCGCCGACCACGGGGCAACGCCACGCCCTGGAACGGCAGATTCGCGAAGCCGGCGCCGAGCGCCTGCCCTGCGTGGCCTGGGGAGCAACCGAAGTGCGGGTGTGGCGTTCGCGGCTGTGGGCCATGCCTCGCCAACGCCCCGTCGACGCCTCCTGGGAAGCCTCGTGGTCGGGCGAGCCCCTACCCCTGCCCGGCGGCGGTACCCTGCGCCTGACGACCGGCTCGTTCGCACAGCCGCTGATCGTACGCGTGCGCCGCGGCGGCGAACGCCTGAAGCCCGATGGCGACCGGCACACCCGCGACCTGCGCGACCTGTTCCAGCAAGGCGCCATGCCGCCGTGGCTCCGTCCGCGCTGTCCGCTTATCTATGCCGGACAGGCTCTCGTCGCGATAGCCGACCGGTGGACCTCGGAAGCCGGCGAAATGCTGTTCGCGGCGTCGGGCGGACGTCCGTCATGGCAGTCCGACGATTGATTAGAAAGCCTGCGTGAGCTAGTTTGTCGCCCATGTCGAAGTCCTCCTCGTCCGCCGTTCCCACGTCCTCGATCGCCGAGTTCGAACATTCGCTCGACGAACTCGAACAGCTCGTGGCGCGCATGGAAGGCGGCGAGCTCAGTCTCGACGAATCCCTGCAGTCCTTCGAGCGCGGCATCGGGCTTTATCGCCATTGCCAGACCGCGCTGGAACAGGCCGAACTGCGCGTTCGCCTGCTGCTAGACCCCGAAGCTCCCGAAAGCGCCACGCCCTTTGAGCCCCACAACGACTGATCTTCCGGGTCCGCTGAAGGCGCTTATCGCGCGGGCGGATTCGGCCCTTGCGCGCGCGCTTCCCGGCGACGACGTACCTCCCGTCGAGCTGCACCGGGCCATGCGCTATGCCGTACTCGGCGGCGGTAAGCGATTGCGCCCCTTACTGGTCTACGCAGCGGCCCACGCGTTCGGCTGCGATGCTCCCCTGCTGGACGCGCCGGCCTGCGCCGTCGAAATCATCCACGCCTATTCGCTCGTGCACGACGACCTGCCAGCCATGGACGACGACGCCCTGCGCCGCGGTCGTCCGACCTGTCATATCGTGTTCGGCGAAGCCATGGCCATTCTCGCGGGCGATGCCTTGCAGGCACTGGCCTTCGAAATTCTGGCCACGCCCGTACCCGGTGCATCCGACGTATCCCGCCTGGCCATGCTCCGGGTCCTCGGGGCCGCGTGCGGCGCGGAAGGCATGGCTGGCGGCCAGGCGTTCGATCTTTCCGCCGTGGGTACGACACTCAGCCTGGCAGAACTTGAGCGCATGCACGCTTACAAAACCGGCGCACTGATCCGCGCTTCGGTGCGTATGGGCGCGCTGGCCGCAGACTGCGACGATATGGGCCTGCTGGATGGACTGGACCGTTACGCCCACGCGGTCGGCCTGGCATTCCAGGTCCGCGACGACATCCTCGATGTCGAAGGCGATGCGTCAGTGATCGGCAAGACCGCCGGCAAGGATGCAGCGGCGGACAAACCCACGTTCCCTTCCATCATCGGTATGGCCGCATCGCGCGCGCATCTGGACGAGCTGATCGGCACGGCGCTCACCGCTATCGAACCGCTGGGCGAACGCGGCGCATGGCTGGCCGACCTGGCACGCTACGCGGCGCAACGCGCTCATTGACCGGCCCCGCAACGTCGATCAGACGATGCGATCGCGCCCTTGCTGTTTCGCCTCGTACAGACGCCGGTCCGCCAGATCGAGAAACGCGAAGTGCTCGTCGTTGCGACCCGGTATCGCGGTGGCGACGCCGATACTGACGGTGAGCACGCTGCCCAAAGGCGATGCCCCGTGGACGATGGCAGCGCGGGCGATCAACTCGCGGCAACGGCTTGCGACGGCATGCGCCGATGCCTCGTCGGTTTCCGGAAGCACCACTGCGAATTCTTCGCCACCGAAGCGCGCGTAAAAGTCGCGCAGGCGGGTCGCCGCACCCGACAGAAGCGCGGCGATCTGCTTCAGGCAGGCATCGCCCTGCAAGTGACCGTAGTGATCGTTGTACTGTTTGAAGTAGTCGATATCGAGCATGATCATCGAAATCGGCTCGCGGCTGCGCCGGGCATCGGCCCATTCGCGATCGAGGACGAGGTCGAAGCGACGGCGATTCGCAACGCCAGTCAGTCCGTCCTTGAACGACATCTCTTCCAGTTCCTTCTGCAGTGCAAGCAACCGGTGTTCCGTCTGCTTCCGCTCGCTGATGTCGAACATGAAACCAATCAGCGAATCGACCGTGCCATCCGGCTTGCGTACGACATGCACCACGTCGCGAATCCAGATGTAGTCGCCACTCTTCGTCAATGCCCGGTAGTCGGCTTCATGGTCCACACCGGCGATCGACTGCGCGATGCAATAGTCCACCGCCCATGCGCGATCTTCCGGATGCATGCGCTCGACCCAGTCCTGCACACTTACCCAGCTCGAACACTCCCACCCGAGGAGTACCTCCAACTGCGGCCCGACGTAAGAGAAGCTCTTCGAGTCCCAGTCGATCTTCCAGGGAATGGCCTGGGTCGATTCCAGCAGCGTCTTGTAGACGGCCAGATCGTTTTCAATCTCGAGCCCGATCGCTTCGCTCATCCGGATCCCCCCTCAGGTTTCAGGCCGCAACGTCAGGTAACGGCAGACTGGCCAACGCGCGTTCGTACAACGTCATGAGCGCCGTGGGCTCGTCGTAATCGATACGTTCGCCCGCGCGCAGATCGCGACGCATAAGGCGGATCATCTGCGTCGTCACGTCGCTACCGAATGTCGATGGCGGCTTGCCGGTCACTTCGGCCAGCCGTCCGGCCAGCACGGGCGAGTCGCTTATCACCGGACAGACGCGGTAACCGTAGGTTCCGCCGATGGCTTCCGGAGGCAGATCCATGAAGCGATCGGCACGCTGCGCGAAAAAGCTCAGCGACAGCCGGTAAGCGTTGTGGCCGACGATGGGCAGGTCGTCGGGAACGGGCGCCATCTCGTCGAGTTCCTGCAATCCCGTCGCCAGCGGCAGCAACTGGTCCAGACGGTAGGTGCGCATATAGGGATTGCCCACGCGCACGAGATTGGCGATCAACTCGGCGAGGGACGCGTGACCGATCACCGCCGCCCGCTTCGGCAGACCGCCCCATGCACCATCCGCTCCGTTGAGCAGCGCTTCCATCACCGAAGCGTTTTCGAAGCCGGCACCCGAATGCACGTGGACCAGGATCTTGAATGGCGACGGCAGATAGCTGCGCGCCACGGCGACGTAAGCGCCGACCTGGAACGGCAGATAGGTGCCCCGATCGTCTTCCATCGTGATGCCTTCGATAGGCAGCGTCGCGAGAAGCGCGAGGATTTCGCACGTCGTTTCCAGCGATTCGGAAAACGCGTCGCAACCGTCCACGATGTTGATCAGGATGCGCGGCTTGCCGCCGTTGTCGCCACGCATGTTGTCATGCAGCCACTGGACGCTGGCGGGCAGGCTGCGGCGAAGCGTAGGCAGGTCGTAGTTGCCCTGCATGCCGAGCTTGCTGAGATAAATTTCGTGCACCGTATTGGGCACGGTATAGGCGGCGAGCTTCCGCTGCGATGGATCCGGCGTGAACGTACCGTCCGGCGCGGCGATGCCCATGGCCGTGAACGCGAAGCAACCGGTCATGTCGATATGGTTGTCGCGCAGGTACATCATGAAGTCGTCGTCGACTTCGAGTTCGTCGGGCATCGCGTAATCGAGCGTGCCGAGCGAGATATTCGTGAACCCGAACTCGCGCAGTTTCGGCAGGATGGCCAGTTTGTCGGCCAGGGTCTGCCCGATCGCGGAACCTACCGGATTCTCGCGCAGCGACAGATCGATCAGGTAGGGCCTGACGTTACGCAACTTTTCGAGCTTCGCGTCCGCCACGGCAAGTATGGCGCGCGCCTGGTCCAGCATGTGCGTCGTAGTCATGACTCCCCCCCTGGGAACAGAACCGAACGGCCTGCCTGTATATCGGCAGAAGACATCATAGCTGTAGGAGCGGGCTTGACCGCGATCCCTGCACAAAAGGCAGATAGCAAAAAGCCCGCCGAAGCGGGCTTTTTGTCGGAGCGTTGAAACGGTCAGGCCACCAGTCGCAGGGCGAACGGGTACTTGTAGGTTCCGGTCTGACTGACTTTTATCGCGGCTACGATGCAGAAAATAAGATTCGCGATCCACAGCAGCGGCGTCAGGAAGGCCCCGATGACGACAAAGGTGAGAACCCAGCAGATGACATAACCGATCAGGACCGTGATCTGGAAATTCAGTGCTTCCTTCGCTTCGGTGACGAGGTACGCCTTTTCGGCGCGGTCCTTATGGATCAGCCATACGATCAGCGGAACGATGATGCTGAAAATGATGCCCGAGAGATGGGTCAGCATCGCGATATTGCGATCATCGGTCGACGTGCCCGACGCGGGCGGCGGGTCGTAGGACGGGGGTGGAGCCGGTGGAATCTGGTCGGACGGCGTACTCATGGTGCGGCGACTCCCTTGATAGATTCGCAGACACTTTCGAGAGTCGCAGGGGCCGTGTCAAGAACATCCGCAGCACGAGGCCGGCCTGGCGGGAACCCGCTTCGCGGGCGAAAAGGCAACGAAGAGGGAAAATCCCCCGGACCGCCTGAGGCGACCCTTCACCCTGGTGCTATCCCCGGCGAAAACCGGGGGCGGCAGTCGCCGCGACCTATTCGCCAGCGATGGTCATTTTCTCGACCAGGAGCGAGCCCGTCAGGATGTGCGAGCGGGGGTCGACGTCCGCGCCGACCGCCACCAGGTTCGCGTACATGTCGCGCAGGTTGGCGGCGATGGTGATCTCCTCGACGGGGTAGGCGATTTCGCCGTTCTCGACCCAGAAACCCGCCGCGCCTCGCGAGTAGTCGCCCGTGATGATGGACACGCCCTGCCCCATCACCTCGGTCACGAGCAGGCCCGTCCCCATCCGGCGCAGCATTCCCGCGAAGTCGTCTTCGCCAGACCGCACGACAAGGTTGTGCACGCCACCGGCGTTGCCCGTGGATTCCAACCCGAGCTTGCGGGCCGAATAGCTGCCGAGGATGTAGCGCTGGAGCACGCCATCGACGATCAGAGGCGATTCGCGCGTGGCGACACCTTCGGCATCGAACGACGAGGAACCGAGGCCGCGCTGAAGCAACGGTTTTTCGTCGATCCGCATCCACGAAGGCATGATCTGCTTGCCGACGTGGTCTAGCAGGAAGCTGGAACGCCGGTACAGCGAACCGCCACTGACCGCGCCAAGCAGGTGACCGAGCACCGAACGGGCGACTTCCGGCGCGAACAGCACCGGACTCTGGCGCGTAGAAAGGCGGCGCGAGCCCAGGCGCGACAGGGTGCGTTCCGCCGCTTTGCGACCGATCGCGGCGGCCTGCATGAAATCGCCCGCGTTGCGGACGCTGTCGTACCAGTAGTCGCGCTGCATGCCCTGCTCGTCTTCGGCGATCAGAGCGACGGACAGCGAATGGCGGGTGCCACGCTCCCGGCCGACGAAGCCATGCGAGTTGGCATAGACGGAAATGCTGCGGCCGGCATTCACGCTGGCGCCGTCGGAATTGTCGATGCCCGGGCGGTCGCGACCGGCGTCCTCGATCTCCCGGCCGAGGACGATGGCGTCCGCCACGTCGATGTTCCAGGGATGCCAAAGGTCGAGGTCGGGCTGGGAGGTCGCCATGCGCGCCGCGTCGGCCAGACCGGAATCGGGGTCTTCCTCGGTAAAGCGGGCGATGGCGCAGGCCTGCTCCAGCGTGGCCTGGATCGAATCGGGGTTCAGGTCGGCGGTGCTGGCCGAGCCCTTGCGCTTCCCGAAATACACCGTGAGGCCGAATCCGCGGTCGCGCGTGTGTTCGACGGTTTCCACCTCGCCCAGGCGCACATTCACGTTCAGACCGACGTCGATACTTGCCGATACCTCGGCCTGGCTCGCGCCGGCGGCTCGGGCGCGCCGGATCACGTCTTCGGCCAGTTGGGCCAGTCGGTCGAGATCCTGCGTACTGGTATCGATGCTTGCGACTTCGCTCACGTGGGCTTCCTGAAGGGGGGCGGGTAGAATGCGTCCTTACGACGCCTCATCGACCGCAAGAATGGGGTCTTGGCGGCCCGAATAAAAGCAACCGCGCCGCGCATGGTGCCATGGAACCTTCATTGACGACCGTACGCAGCGGCTTCTACCGCCATTACAAAGGCAATTCCTATCGCGTGCTGGGCGTGGCCCGGCATAGCGAAGACCTGGAGGAAATGGTGGTCTACCAGGCCCTCTACGGCGACCACGGACTCTGGGTACGTCCCGCGGGAATGTTCGCCGAAACCGTCGAGATCGACGGCAAGGTCATCCCCCGCTTTACCTATGAAAGCGACGCGCCCGGCTTCGCCGAACTGACTGGAAATACGCTGTGACGAACGAAACGTACGACGAAGGACGAGACCTCGGGCGCGGCCGCAGCGAAAATCGCCGCAAAGCGCTCGACATCCTGAAGCTGGCCGGCCAGCTCATGGAGCTGCCGCCCAGCCGCATTCCCAAGCTCAATCTGCCGGACGACATCGTCGACGAAATCGCACGCACGCGGAAAATCACCGCGCACATCGCCCGCAAGCGACAGTTGGCCTTCCTCGCCAAGCAGATGCGCAAGCATGGCGACGAAGCGTTCACCGACGCCCGCGCCGCGCTGGGCGAAGACCGCCAGCGTCAGCGCGAGGACGCCGCCTTCATGCACCGCATCGAGGCCCGGCGCGAGCGCCTGATGGAAGACGGCGACGTCGCCCTCGGCGAACTGTTCGACCAGCACCCGGAACTGGATCGCCAGCACATGCGTTCGCTGATACGGCAGGCGCGTATCGAAAAGGAAAAGGCGAAGCCGCCGCACGCGTTCCGCGAGCTTTATCAGATCCTGAAGGACCTGGAAGCGAAGGGGCAGGAAGGCGCGGACGGTGACGTGGAAGACCACGGCCCGGAAGACAAAGCTCAGGACTGAGGCCCGGCCCAGCCGCGCTTTCGATCCCTGTGGGATCGAAAGCGCGCTTGTTACCGATCGGCGATCAGGCCGCCGTACCGCCCACCGTCATGGCATCCACGCGCAGTGTCGGCTGCCCCACGCCGACGGGCACGCTCTGCCCGTCCTTGCCGCACACGCCCACGCCTTCGTCGAGCTTCAGATCGTTGCCGATCATCGACACGCGGGTCAGCACTTCGGGACCGGCGCCGACCAGGGTCGCGCCCTTCACCGGGCGGGTGATCTTGCCGTCCTCGATCAGGTAGGCCTCACTGGCGGAGAACACGAACTTGCCATTGGTGATGTCGACCTGGCCACCGCCGAAATTGACGGCATACAAGCCTTTCTTCACCGAACGGATGATCTCTTCCGGATCGCGCTCGCCCGCGAGCATGTAGGTATTGGTCATGCGCGGCATGGGCAACTGCGCGAACGACTCGCGCCGGCCGTTACCCGTGGACTTCGTGCCCATCAGCCGTGCGTTGAGCTTGTCCTGCATATAGCCCTTCAGGATGCCGTTCTCGATCAGCGTCGTGCATTCGGTGGGCGTACCCTCGTCGTCGATGGACAGCGAACCGCGACGACCCGGCAGCGTACCGTCGTCGACCACGGTCACGCCTTCGGCCGCCACACGCTGACCGATACGGCCGGCGAATGCCGAGCTGCCCTTGCGATTGAAATCGCCTTCCAGACCGTGACCGATCGCCTCATGCAGCAGCACGCCCGGCCAGCCGGGACCGAGTACGACCGGCATGCTGCCGGCCGGCGCGTCGACGGCTTCCAGGTTAACCAGCGCCTGACGCACGGCTTCGGCCGCGAAGGCCTGCGCGCGGCCGTTCTCGATCAGTTCGCGGTAGCCGTAGCGGCCGCCGCCGCCCGAATGGCCCTGCTCGCGCCGGCCACCCTGCTCGACGATCACCTGCACGTTCAGCCGCACCAGCGGCCGCACGTCGGCGGCCAGCGTGCCATCGGATGCCGCGATGAGAATCGTGTCCATGGTCGCGGCAAGGCTCACCACGACCTGCTTCACGCGCGGGTCCCGGGAACGGGCATAGGCATCGACCTCGCGCAGCAGCGTCACCTTGTCTTCGTTCGGCAGGCTTTCGACCGGATCGATGGCTGGATACAGGCCCCGACCGCTACGCAGTGCCAGCGGCTGGCCGGCACCCGCGCCGCCCTGGGCGATAGCGCGGGCCGCGCGCGACGCTTCCAGCAGCTGCGGCAGGACGATGTCGTCGGAATAGGAAAAACCGGTCTTCTCGCCCGACATGGCGCGCACGCCCACGCCCTGCTCGATCGAATGCGAACCTTCCTTCACGATGCCCTCTTCCAGCACCCAGGATTCGCTGCGCGAATGCTGGAAATAGATGTCCGCCGCATCGATCGACGGGCCCATCAACTGGGAAAACACGCGGTCGAGATCGTTGGCGGCCAGGCCACCCGGGGTGAGAAGACGGCGTTCGGCGAGCGAAATCAGGGAATCCATCGAGACAAAGCCAGTTGAGTCCGGAAGTCCCCGAGTTGGGGGCGAAGGGCATGAGCTTAAACCCCGCGAGCCCCCGTGGGCGAACGCGATGCGCCCTTGGGGCGCCATGACGCTAACATGCGGCCACGGGCACCGGCATATTCCGGCGCCTCGATCACCATTGGGGAAGGAAGGAACATGAGCAAGGGAAAGAAACGGGACTTCGCCAGGCGGGTGGCCGTCGCGCCCGTGGCACGCGCGGGTGCCGTCGTCGAGGAAACCCGCGGCCTCCTCGGCCGCAGCGGCGAACTGAAGCCAGGCAAGGCGATGGTCAGCACCGCCATCGCGTTATCGCTGGCCATCCTCGCACTGCTTGCGGTCGCCGCCTTCCACTACCCGGAATACCTGACGACGCCGCAGCTTCGCGCGAAGTATTCGGTCGACGTGCTGCGCCAGCTGCTACTCGGCGCGCTGCTGATTTCCGGCGGCATGTCGCTCGCCAACGTCATCCTGAATCGCCAGCGCAATCTCAACATCGGCGTTTTCGCCATCGTCGTGATTGCCGTCGCCTTCGGCGGATCCCGCGTACCGGTCGGCACCTTCCCCGAGCATACCCCGTATATCGGCCTGGACTGGTTCATCCTCGACCTGCTCGGATCGACGCTAATCTTTGTCGTTATCGAGAAACTGTTCCCCCTGTACAAAGGGCAGTCCATCTTCCGCTTCGAGTGGCAGACGGACATGAAGCATTTCGCGGTGAACCACTTCATCGTGGGTCTCGCGCTGCTGGTCGTGAACTTCCTTATCCACCACGCCTTCGGCTGGCTGACGAACAGCGACTTCCAGCAGTTCGTGCGCAATATCCATTTCGTACCACAGCTGCTGCTGTGCATTCTGGTGGCCGATCTCTCGCAGTACTGGACACACCGCGCGTATCACGAGATACCGTTCTTCTGGCGATTCCACTCCGTGCATCACAGCGTGAAAACGATGGACTGGCTGGCCGGTTCGCGCCAGCACATGCTGGAACTCATCGTCACCCGCGTGCTCGTGCTTGCACCGCTGTACGTCCTCGGTTTCAGCGAGGCCGTGATGAATGCGTACATCATCGTGGTCGGCTTCCAGGCCGTCTTCAATCACGCCAACGTGCATCTGCCGTGGGGACCGCTGAAGTACATCGTCGTCACGCCAGACTTTCACCACTGGCATCACGCATCGGATGACGAGGCCATCGACAAGAACTACGCGGCGCATTACGCGTTCCTCGATTACCTGTTCGGTACCGCGGTGAAGTCGACGAAGAAGTTTCCGGAGAAATACGGCGTCGTGGGCGATTACATGCCAGACGGGTTCGTGAAGCAGCAGATGTTTCCGTTCCGGCGGGCGAAGAAGGACGTTGCGTAGCCCTCCGTCCAGACAGCCCGATCCCGCGCTCCCATGGGAGCGCGGGAAGTCTCAGGGGCCGGCCCGCCATTCCGAAGGCGTGTGTGCGAAGACCTGTACTTTCCAGGCACTCGCGAAGCCGATATCGAACCCGTAGACCATTCTTACCGCGACCCTGTCGGCATCGGCACCCTTGTCGATGCGATCGATAAGCTCGAGCGCCACCTGCCTCGCAAGTTGCGGATCGTTCCAGTCGCCGCTCCCTACCATCACGCCGGCACTCAGCACGTGCGGCGTCAGACTTTCCTGAAGTGTCGCGCCTCGTACCCGAGGTAGCGCGACGATCGCGGTCTGCGCACGGATCATCCCGTCAAAGTCGTACTTCATGCCGCCTGTCTCATACCCGCGCATCAGCCGTTGCGCGACCGGTGGAGCTATCAGGGTAACCAGCGCGAGAACACCGGCCACGACCAAGTGCCCGCGCCATACGCGTACATCGAGCGAGAGGCCGACCTCTTCGCGGCGGACGACAAAGGTCCCGGCGGCAAGGTCGTGCAGGCCCTGCCGGGTCCGGCGATTGAAAATCATCGTATAAGCCATGCCGAGACTCAGGCCGAACACGACGACCGAGAGCGGATAAATCATCCAAGACATCGTTGCCGGACCGCCTATCTGCGCACCATTGAGAAAAAACGGCACGCCAAAGACCGCATATCGCACTGCGGCACGCCATGGAGACACGAGCTGCCCGGCAGCATCGACCACACGAATACCGAGGGCGCGCTTACCGATGCTTGCTCCGCCGCCAATACGGCTGTCCATCAGAACAAAATAGATGCCCGCGACCACGAATCCGAACAGGCGACCCCACACTCCCATCCACGAAAGCGCCTCGAAACCGACCGCGCCGAGGACCGCTCCGGCAACACCCAGCACGATGCCATCGACCGCCATCGACCCCCAGCGTCGCCAGAATCCGGCAACGTCATCGTGCAACATGCGGGTGTTTCCCGCCTCCTGAATACTCATGCTCCCTCCCCTTGGTTTGCTGGAGGATTATGCAGGCGTATCGCCCATCACGCGCGGTCGAGTAGTCGGTTTTCGACGAACGCGAACGATCGCGCTCTTAGCTTTCCCGCAGCGAGCGCCACGTCAGGAACAGCCGCAGATCCAGCTCGATCTGGTGATAGTCCGGCAACATGTGCTCGCACAGCTGATAGAACGCCTTGTTATGATCCAGCTCCTTCAGATGCGCCAGCTCATGCACGACGATCATCTCGAGAAACTCCGGCGCCGCTTCGCGGAACACCGATGCGACACGAATTTCCTTCTTCGCTTTCAGTCGCCCGCCGTGGATCCGCGACACCGCCGTATGCAGGCCGAGCGTACGATGCACCACGTCGAGCTTCGCGTCGTACAGCACCTTGTCGATGCCGGGCGCGTTGCGCAGATATGCCTGCTTTCGTTCGGCCACATAGGCATACAGCGCCTTGTCGCTCTGCACCTCGTGACGCCGCGGATACCTGCGATCGAGATAGTCGCCCAACTGATTCGTTTCGATCAACGAACGCACCTGAGTGAGCAGGCGTTCGGGATAGCCTTGCAGATAGGTCAGTGTCTGCATGGGAAGCTTAAATATCCGATGCGTCCGGGGACGCCTGCCCCTTATCCACAGGCGTGAACACGGGTTTATCCCACGTGCCGGTCACGTGGTAGTGCTTGCGTGCCGCTTTGTTGAGCCCCCTGCCAAGGATACCCTGCACGGCAAGACCCGCAGCGGCACCCACGGGACCGCCGGCGATCGCACCGAACACCGGCAGGCTGTTCCCGACATGGGGAACGACAAAGACCTGCTGATCGTAATCGCGCGCTTTCAGGCCTGCGCGACCCGTGATGGAAATTTCCGCGGCCGGACCGCGAATGACGAGATTGCTCGTCGTGGCATTGCCATCGGCGAAACGAAAATCGCCGGTGATCGAATCGAAACCGAAGCCCTTGCCCACGACATCGCCGAAGTCGAGCGACAGTCGTCGCGGCAAGTCCGTCACGGAAATCAGGCCGAATAGCCGGCCTACGCCGGGCTGCACTTCCAGAATGCGTCCCTTGCTTACGTCGACACGCAGCGTGCCGTCCATGTTTGCCAGCGCCAGCTCGGAGGGTCCGCCGGGCCAGGTGGCGTCGAGTCGCGCCTCGGTACGTCCGCCCTCGAAGATGCCCGCGAATCCCAGCGCGTCGAGCATGCGCGCGACATCCTCGCTGGCGAAGTCCATCTTCAGATGGGTCCGGCTGCGCGTCTCGTTGCCATTCCAGTCGCCGCCCGCCGTGATCTGCACGTTCTTCGACTGCGCACGCAACTGGTCGATATGCATACCTTCGTCGGTGGGCCAGGTTTCCAGCCGGGCCTCACCGAGTTTCGCGTTACCCAGACGCATGTCGCTGATCTGCAGATGCAGCGGCGGCAAGCTGGCCGGATTCACGCTGGCCACACTGTTCTGCACGGTCTGCGATTTATCCGGCGTCTTCGTCGCCGGTGTGGCCGGTGCCGTTGCGGAAGCCGCCGCGATCTTGGCTTTCGCAGCCGCATCGTCGTCGGTGGATGCCCAGTACAGACGATCCAGCCGCGCGGTAATGCCGCGACGCCTGAGGTCTTCGTTCGGTACGCGAAGCTCGCCGACGAGACCGTCGCTATCGACGCGGATCTGAAGTTGCTCCGGCCCTGGCGCGGCCGTGAGATGCATGTTGCTGAAGTGCTGACCGAAAACTTCGCCAGCATCGGCCTGAATGTCGAGACCAGTCAGGCCCGGGCTGTCGCTACCTGCCGTGGAAGCGCCCACGACGTATTGCACCCAGCCGGAAACATCGAGTTTCGGCGTATGTCCACCGATGAGATAGCCCTTCGCGGGCATCACGGCCGGCACGGCACTGCCGAGGTTGAACGCGGCGGCAAGCGGTTCTTTGTTTTTCGGCAGACGAAGACGTCCGCGAACGACATCGCCCAGCGCCAGGTCCAGACGCGCGCCATCGACCGGAAGTCCGACGCTGATGCTGAGCGGTGTAGCGACGTTCGCCGCCTTCTTCACCGGTACCGGCATCGTCAGTTCCACGCCGCGAAGATCCGAGTCGATCCGCAGCGCCTGCGTTGCATCCGCGTTCGACGCGCCGCGCGTAATATCGAAACCCACCGCGAACGTACCGCGTCCCTTGGCGATATCGTTCAGCCACGAGAGATTGTCGTAACCGGAAACCAGCTCGCCGACCGTGAAGGCACCCGTGAGCGAAGCCGAAATGATCTTGTTCGGATCGGCGGTCGCACCAGCAATCGACAAGTCCAGCTGCGCCGGCTGACCACGGAACGCCGTCTTCAACGGCCCCGCTTTCAGGCCCTTGCCGTCGAACACCATCGGACCGGTGATCTTGTCGAGCTTCAGCTTCCATTCGTCGGCGACGAGATCGGCGTCCTTGATCGATGCCTTGCCGTCGAGCGTGAAATCTTTTGCATCCTTCAACGGCATCAGCAATCGGAAACCGAAGTCGCCGGTGCCGCCGAGCTTCATTTTGCCGATCGCATCCGCGCTGTTGCTGCCGACAGGACTCTGTTTTACAAAATCCAGAAAACTGCCGCCAGTGCCCGCGCCGCTCACGTTGAGGTCGAGCACGCCATCGGCGAAATCGGGAATTGCCGCCGTGGCACGACTGACGGCATTGCCCAGCGAATGCCCTTCGGACGCGTCGATAAACATGCCGTTGTTGACGAAGCTGGCCACCGCCGTCACGCCTTCGGCCTTCGGCCAGCCCGTGCCGTAATCGAGCACCATGTCGTCGATAACCGCGCGCCCTTCGAAGCGCCCTTCGTTATTGCGGAACGGCCAGTCGCGCAGGTTACCGCGCACCAGCGCATCGCCGCTCTCGATGGTGCCCGATACCAGTCCCCGATCGAGCCAGTGCACCGTCCCCTCGGACATCGAATGCATGGGCCAGAAGAGCTTGGCCGACGGCACGTCGCCACGGCCGAGCGCGACATACATGTCGAGGAACGGGCCGCCATCGTTGGCGAGCAACGCGATCTCGCCGCGCGCCTGCCCGCCGAAGCCCTCGCCGCGGAAATCCAGCGGATCGACGCCGATATGCCAGCCATCGTCGTCCTGCCACGCCGCGATATCACCCCCCAGCGACGACATCGCGAACGGCTTGCGGAAGACGCCGGAGAAATCGAGTGTCGTCGCCTGCGTGGGCAGGTGCAGGGTCAGCGCCTCGCGATCGCCGACTATCTCGCCGTCCAGATGCGAAATGCCAGGGAGTTTGCCGACCATGTCGATACCGAGGCCGGAGAACTTTGCCTGGGCAATCCGCACGCCACCCTGCGAGTCCCATTCGGCCCGCACGTCGTCCAGTCGACCACGCGGCTTACCCTCGCCGAGCCAGCGGGCCAGTGCGGGCGATATCTGCGGCAAAACACCGGCCCAGGGCAGCAGCGGCGTAAGGTCGAGGGACCGGGCCACAAGCGTGCCCTCCGAATTATCGCCATGCGTGCTCAGCGACACGGCCAGATCGCTGCCATCGTTGCCGGCCCAGTCGATACGCTGGCCATCCGCCGTGCGATGGAAGTCGATCAGCCCGTGCAGACCCGCGACTGCCACCGTGCGTGCGGGACCCCGGATAGCGAACTGATCCATATCGATGCGCGTTACGTTGCGCACCACGTGCGCGTCGCGCCAGTCCAGCCACAGTTCGAAACTGCCGCGGCCGCCGGCCAACGCATAATCGTTCACGACGACGTCGCCAGTCAGTGCGGCGAAGTCGATGTCCTTGCCACTGAAGTACACCCGTCCGCTGGAACCATCCTCAGCGAACGCGCCCGACGCGCGCAGCACGCCAGAGACATTGTTGCGCCTGAGTATCGCGCCAAGGCGAATGGCGTGACCCTGCTTGCTCACGCGGAGCTGGTCGGCGATCAGTTCGTATACCTTGCCGTCGCGACCGTCGGTGATATCCAGGCGCAGATTGTTCAGCCACAGGTCCGCCGAGAGATTCCCCAGCGATATTTTTTGCGTGCCGCCGCCCGCGCCGAAGCCTTCGATGCTCCAGCGTCCGTCGACATCGCGACGGAGGGCCAGACGCAGATCGCTCAGCCGCAGATTAAGCAGGTGTCGCGACGGCAGGATCAGTCCGCCGAAATCGAGCTTCATCTCCGCGCGCGGCAAATGCAGCGGTTCGCCGCCCTCGGCCGGTGCCACCGTAACGTCGCGCATGACGAACAACGGGCCGGACGGCCGCCAGAAACCCTCCAGCGACGCAAAAGTCACCGGACGTTGCAGTTTCTCGCTAAGCAGCGCCGCGATGCGATCGGGATAACGCGCGGCCAGCGGTAACAGCAGCTGGCCGAGCGCCATGACCAGCCCGAGCGCGACCAGCACGCTCGCCACCAGACCGATGAGGAAGAAGCGCAGGCGTCGCAGGCGATGGCGCCAGACTGGCGTCACCGGGTCGCGTTCCGGTGGCGTGAGCCGCCGGTATCAGAGTAGAACGACATCGAATTGTTCCTGCGAGTAATGCTCTTCCGCCTGGAAACGGATGCTTTTGGCAATGAATTCTTCAAGCTCGGCCACCGCCGTCGATTCCTCTTCCAGAATGCGTCCGACGACCTTGGGACTGGCCATGACGAGCAGCTTCTGTGCATTGAACTGCCGGACGGCCCGCGTAATCTCGCGAAAAATCTCATAGATGACGGTTTCCGCCGTCTTCAGCGTGCCCCGGCCGCTGCAGGCCGGACAGGGCTCGCACAACTGCCGTTCGAGACTTTCGGTCGTGCGTTTGCGGGTCATCTCGACCAGTCCTAACGCGGACATCGGATAAACGGTTGTCTTGGCGTGGTCTTTTACCAACCCTTTTTCCAGCATGCGCAGCACCTGGCGCTTGTGCTCGTCGTCGATCATATCGATGAAGTCGATGATGATGATGCCGCCGAGGTTGCGCAGACGAAGCTGCCGCGCGGCCGACTGCGCCGCTTCCAGATTGGTCCGGTAGACGGTTTCTTCCAGATTGCGGCTACCGAGGTAACCGCCGGTGTTGACGTCGATGGTCGTCATCGCTTCGGTCTGGTCGACGATCAGGTAGCCGCCCGACTTCAGCGGCACTTCCTTGCGCAACGCGCGCTGGATTTCGTCCTCCACACCGTAGAGATCGAAGATCGGACGCTCGCCTGCGTAATGTTCTATACGGTCGGAAAGCACCGGCATGAACTTATGGACGAATTTGACGACTTTCTCGTAGGTTTCCCGTGAATCGATGCGCACTTTCTCGATGCCGTCGTTCAGCGAGTCGCGCAACGAACGCAATGGCAGCGACAGCTCCTCGTACACACGCTCGCCGACTTTCGCCTTGGCGATGTTCTCCTGCACCACGCGCCAGACCTTGCCGAGGTAGGTCACATCGAACGCAAGCGATTCCTCCGACTGGCCTTCGGCGTTGGTGCGCACGATGTAGCCCAGGGGGTTCTCGCCAATCAGCGGCGTGATGATGTCTTTCAGTCGCTGGCGCTCGGCCTCTTCCTCGATGCGCACGGACACGCCCAGCGTGCGCGAATGCGGCAGCAGCACCAGATAGCGCGACGGAATGGAAAGATGGCTGGAAAGACGCGCGCCCTTGCTACCGATCGGATCCTTCACGACCTGGACAACAATTTCCTGACCTTCATGCACCAGCTCGCTGATGGAAGGCACGGGGCCGGAGGGCGCACTGCCTTCCGGATGCTCCGCCGTGGGCGGCAACGGTGCACGCACGATGTCCGAGGCGTGCAGGAACGCCGCGCGCTCCAGCCCTATCTCGACGAAGACCGCCTGCATGCCCGGCATGACCCGTTGCACGCGACCTTTGTAGACGTTGCCCACATAGCCGCGCTTTGAAGCGCGCTCAACATGGACTTCCTGAAGCATGCCATTTTCGACGACGGCCACTCGCGTCTCACGCGGCGTGACATTGATCAGAATTTCCTCGCTCACCGGTATCCTTCCCCTGCAATGTAGGACTTTATAGCCCGTGGCTCGCCGACCTGTCGACGGCGGCGAAAAGTGGGGAACGAACAGTTGGACCGAATGGCGGCCCCGGGGTTCCTTTCGGACTCAACATCGGCGAACTTCGCCGAAATATCGTCCAGCATGACTTTAATGATCTGCCAGGAGGCGAGCCGTTTCGAACAGCGGCAGACCCATGACGCCCGAGTAGCTGCCAGTCAGATTTTCAATGAATGCAGCCGCCCTGCCCTGAATCGCGTAGGCACCGGCCTTGCCGAAGCATTCGCCCGTGGCGACGTAGGCCGCGATGGCGCCATCGGTCAGCGGGGCGAAGCGCACGAGCGATATCGAGCGCGTGGTCGTCTCGCCCGAGCCTGCAACGGCCCAGACCACCGACAGCACGCGGTGCTCCCGGCCAGACAGGCGCCGGAGCATCGCGATGGCATCGGCTTCCACGGCCGGCTTGCCGAGCACTTCGTCGTCCAGCACGACTTCGGTATCGGCGCCCAGCACGATGGCGCCGACCTCGTCCCGAACGAGGGCAAAGCCGGCCCGGGCTTTGTCCCGGGCTACGCGCGAAACGTAGTCGTCGGGCGACTCGCCGGGGGCCCGGACCTCCTCGACGTCGACATCCAGCGTCCGGTGATCGACGCCGATCTGCTCCAGCAGTTGGCGGCGACGCGGCGACTGCGAGGCGAGATAGACCATGTCGGAACCTTCAGGCGCGGTGATAGGGATGACCGGCCAGCAATGTCGTGGCGCGGTAGAGCTGTTCGGCCAGCACGAGGCGGACCAGCATGTGCGGCAGCGTCAACGGTCCCAGCGACCAGCTCTGATCGGCACGCGCCAGGACGTCGGGCGCGTGCCCATCGGGCCCGCCAATGAGAAAAGCGATATCGCGACCGGACATACGCCATTGTTCCAACTGGCGCGCCAGGTCTTCGCTCGACCAGGTACGGCCGCGCCCGTCGAGCGCGACGACATGGATATCGCGAGGAAGCGTCGCCAGGATAGCGGCGCCTTCGTCGAGCGTAGCCCGTGCGTCGTCGCGGCCCTTGCCACGCGTGCCGGGCTTGATCTCCGTGAGTTCGAGCGGCAGTTCATGCGAAAGCCGCTTGCGATATTCGGCGAAGCCTTCCGCGACCCAGGCGGGCATGCGCTCGCCCACGGCGATCAGGCGCGCGCGCATGGATCAGACAGTGGCGTTGGCGGCTTCGTAACCGTCGTCGCCGACGGTCCACAGGCGCTCGAGGCCGTAGAACTCGCGGATACGCGGCATCATCACGTGGACGATGATGTCGCCCAGGTCGACCAGCACCCACTCGGCTTCGGTCTGCCCTTCCACGCCGATCGGCATGACGCCGGCTTCCTTGGCGAACTTGATGACTTCATCGGCGATGGACTTCACGTGACGGGCGGACGTGCCCGAAGCGATGAAGAGGATATCGGCGATGGAGGTTTTGCCGCGGACGTCGATTTCCCGGACGTCCTTTGCTTTCAGTTCCTCAAGGGCATCGATGACGCGCTTGCGCAGAAGCTCATTGAGGGCTGCGGACTTCGCCTTACGTTGTGACGTGGAACTCAAGTGGTAAAACCCTTAGGCAGCGGCAGGTTGCCGCGGTAGGGGCAGTATAGCGCCCGGCGCCCCGGGTAAGGTCAAGGCCACTACAGTCTCGAGGAGGTCAACGGCCCAAACCGGCGGTCTGTGGGATTCAGGGGCCTGTGGCCTTGCGGTAAGGCGCCAGCAGGCCCTCATCCTCGAAAAATACGCCGGGCAGCAAATACCGAGGCTCTTTCCCCGCCGCGAATGCATCGCGGATCGCCGTAGCGGCAATATCCAGAGGGGTAATGGCGATATCGATCACATCGCCAGCCGGTCCCTGAACCGTACAGGCGCGGCGTTTCGCGACCTCGGTCGCCAGATCCCAGTGCAGGGTGGGAGCCGAGCCCGGCCGCGTCAGCACACCGATATGGGCCAGCTCGAACAATTCGCGCCAGCGGTTCCACGAAGGAAGATGGGCGAACGCGTCGGTTCCCACCAGCAGCACCAGCGGCCGGGACGGCCCGATTTCCTCGCGGAGCGCGGCCAGCGTGTCGACCGTATACGACGGCCCCTGCCGATCGAGTTCGCGCGTATCCAGACCCAGCCTGTCCTGCCCGGCCAGTGCGGCGCGCAACAAGGCCACGCGATGCGCGGCGGTGGCGATGGGCGATGGGCGATGCGGGGGTACGTGGGCGGGTACCAGACGGACTTCGGCATCCAGTTGCTCGGCGGCCTCCCAGGCGGCGCGCAGATGGCCGTGATGAACCGGGTCGAACGTGCCGCCCAGGATGGCGAGCGGTCGTTCCGTCATGCGAAGGCAGCCGCGGCGCGCGGCTCGGCGATCAGGGCGATCAGGCGCTCCGCTTCCAGCCAGGCATTGCCCGCCTCGCGCCCCTTCGCCATGCGATCGATCCGCGCGGCACGGGCCAGACAGGCCATCCAGTGATCGCGGGGAGCGCGGCGCAACGCCTTGCGGAACAGTTGTTCGCGCGCGGGCCATAGGCGCTCCAATCGCGCCTGCGCGGCGAAATCGCGTGCGTTGGCCAGCCGCAGGGCCAGTTGCAACTGGTTCACCAGCCAGCCCATCAGGGCGATCAGCTCGTCCCCCTCCGCCCGCAAACCGGCCAGGATGCGCAGCGCGCGCCCGCCGTCGCCGGCAAAGGCGGCATCCGTCAGTTTGAACGCGTCGAAACGAGCGCTATCGACCACCAGACTTTCCAGTGCATCCACATCGATACGCTCGTTACCGACCAGCACGACGAGCTTGTCGATTTCCTGCGCGGCCGCGAGCAGATTGCCCTCGACACGCTCGGCCAGCATCGCCACTGCCTCCGGGCTGGCCTTCAGGCCACGGGAAGCCAGTCGCGCACCGACCCACTGCGTCCACTCGTGCGGCTTGGGTGCATTGAATACGACCTGGATACCGGCCTGATCGACGTTTTTCGTCCAGACGGCTTCGTGCTTGGTGCTCCATTCCATCGCGGTAATAAGCAGCGTGGTATCCGGCGGCGGCGCGGCGCAGAACTCGGAAATGGCGGCACTGCCCTCCTTGCCCGCGCGACCGCCCGCAAGGCGAAGATCGAGGACGCGCTGGGTGGCGAACAGGGACATTCCCGCTGCCGAACGGGCGAGGTCGTCCCAGTCGAAGCGCGAATCGGCATCCATGACGTCGCGCTCGCTGTATCCGAGCTTGCGCGCCTGGGCACGCAAGGCGTCGGCGGCTTCGAGCACGAGGAGTTCCTCGCCAACCAGCAGGTAGACCGGCGCGAGCCGGTCACCGGTCAGATGCTTTTGCCACTGGCCGGCGTTAAGCGGCATGTCGCGTTCCGTTCATCGCCGTCGTCAGTGCGCCGGAACCGCGGCGGGCGGCGGCGTCACTACGGTGCCCGGATGCGCGCCGGCGGCCTGCAGGCGGAACAGAATCGCCTGGACCATGTCGCCGATGAGACTGCGCTGCAGCTCTTCGGTCTGCGTGGTCGAACCAATGGTGTTCGTGGCGTCGTAGCTGAATTCGCGGGACATATCGACACTCTGCTGGCTGACCAATTGGGTGCCGTCGCCGGCCTTCGCACCGAACTCCACGTGGTAGCGCACCGCGTATTCGGTCACGCGCGCCGTGCCGCTGACCGTCAGCGTGTCGGTACGGAACGAGTTGGACGAAACCACCAGTTCGGCAATGTCGGCGCCGGGCTTGTCGACCAGCGTGGCATTGGAGTTTTCCAGGGCACGGCGCAGGTCCCGCTCGAGCGCACCGCCCCCAGACACGGTCAGGTGGACGCGCTCCATCCCGGCGGGCAACGCCGCGGTCTGCCGCAGATGGAACCCGCAGGCGGCCAGCAATACAACGGCGCCGAGCAGGAGCAGGGAGCGGATCGGACGGAAGAAGGTCGGGCTCATAGTTATCCTGCGACGATGTTGACGATCTTGCCGGGCACGACGATCACCTTGCGCACGGTCTGGCCTTCCAGCAGGCGGGCCACGTTCGGCTCGGCCCGCGCCATGGCTTCCGCTTCTTCCTTCGAAGCCGAGGCCGGTACCTCGATGGTACCGCGAAGTTTGCCATTGACCTGCACGGCCAGCGTCAGCGAGTCGCGAACCAGCGCAGCCGGGTCGACCGCGGGCCAGCCGCAATCCTCGACCAGGCTCTCGCCGTGGCCCAGCAACTGCCACAACGCATGCGACACGTGCGGCGTGAACGGATTGATCAGCATGACGATGGCGGTCAACGCTTCCTGACGCACGGCGCGGCCCTGCGGACTCGCGTCGTCGAATCTGGCGAGCGCGTTCAGGAGCTCCATCAGCGCGGCAATCGCCGTGTTGAAGGACTGACGGCGACCGATATCGTCGGTGACCTTCTGGATGGTTTCATGCAACTGGCGACGCAGCGTCTTCTGCCCCGCGTCCAGCGAGGCGGGCTCGACAGCCACCGATGCACCGGCTTCGACGTGTGTCGAGACATCGCGCCACAGCCGCTTCAGAAAGCGAGTCATGCCCTCGACGCCAGCTTCGTTCCATTCCAGCGACTGATCCGGCGGTGCGGCGAACATCGAGAACAGACGCACGGTATCGGCACCGTACTTCTCGATCATCAACTGCGGATCCACGCCGTTATTCTTCGACTTGGACATCTTCTCGATGCCGCCGATCTCGACCGGCTTGCCGTCCTCGCGAAGCACAGCGCCAACGATGCGTGCGCGCTCGTCGCGCTGCACGTCGACATCGGCTGGATTGAACCAGGTGGACGAGCCGTCCGTTTCCTTACGGAAGTAGGTATCGGCGATCACCATGCCCTGGCACAGCAGGTTCGTTGCCGGCTCGTCGCTGGCCACCAGGCCTTCGTCGCGCAGCAGCTTGTGATAGAAGCGGAAATACAGCAAATGCAGGATCGCGTGCTCGATGCCACCGATGTACTGGTCGACCGGCAGCCAGTAGTTGGCGCGGCCATCGACCTGCGCTTCGGCACCCGGGCTGGTGTAACGCGCGTAGTACCAGCTCGATTCCATGAAGGTATCGAACGTATCGGTTTCACGCTCGGCCGCGCCGCCACAAGTCGGGCAGGTGGTCTTGCGCCATTCCGGATCGGCCTTGATCGGCGACTGTACGCCGGAGAACGCCACATCCTCCGGCAGCACGACGGGCAGCTGGTCCTCGGGAACCGGCACCGCCCCGCAGGTCGGGCAATAAATGACGGGGATCGGACAACCCCAGTAGCGCTGGCGGCTGACGCCCCAGTCGCGGATACGCCAGTTCACACGACGCTCGCCACGCCCCAGCGAAGCGAGCTTGCCGGCGATGGCGTCGAACGCGGCACGGAAATCCAGGCCATCGAACTCGCCGGAATTAAACAGGTACCCGTGCTCGGTCCACGCGCCGTTATCCTGCACCGCCGCCTCGAACGCCTTCACGACTTCGACGGCGGCATGGGCCTGATAGGCGTCGGTGCTGCCACCGGCAAGCGCCAGTTGCACCGGATCGGCGCCTTCGCCGGCCGCCAGGTCGCGACGCAGTTCGGCGATGGCATCCACCACCGTGCGATCGACCACGACCATCTTGATCGGCAACGAATACTTCTTCGCGAATTCCCAGTCGCGCTCGTCATGGCCGGGCACGGCCATGACCGCGCCGGTGCCGTAACCCATCAGCACGAAGTTCGCGACCCAGACCGGCACCTTCTCGCCAGTGATCGGGTGCGTCGCTTCCACACCGGTGTAATAGCCGCGCTTTTCCTGCGTCTCCAGCTCGGCTTCCGAAATCCCGCCCGTACGGCAGCTTTCGATGAATGCGGCCAGATCCGGATTGTTCGCCGCGGCCTTCGTCGCGATGGGATGCTCGGCTGCCACGGCGACATAAGACACGCCAAACAGCGTATCGGGACGCGTGGTGAAAACCGTCAGCGGCTCGGCTTCGCCGTCCACGTCGAAATGGATTTCCAGACCTTCGGAACGACCCAGCCAGTTGCGCTGCATCGTCTTCACGGCATCCGGCCAGCCCGGCAGCGTGTCCAGACCGTCCAGCAGCTCCTGCGCATACGCGGTGATCTTCAGGAACCACTGCGGAATCTCGCGTTTCTCGACTTCGGCGCCCGAGCGCCAGCCGCGTCCGTCGATCACCTGCTCGTTGGCCAGCACCGTCTGATCCACCGGATCCCAGTTCACGACGCTGTTCTTGCGGTAAACGAGGCCCTTCTTCATCAGCCGCGTAAACATCTGCTGTTCCCAGCGGTAATACTCCGGGCGGCAGGTCGTGATCTCGCGTGTCCAGTCGTACGCAAAACCCATGCGCTTCAGCTGCTCGCGCATGTGCTCGATATTCTTATAGGTCCACTTCGCCGGCGCGGTGTTGTTCTTGATCGCCGCATTTTCGGCAGGCAGGCCGAAAGCATCCCAGCCCATGGGCTGCAACACGTTCTTACCCTGCATCCGCTGGAAGCGGCTGATCACGTCGCCAATGGTGTAGTTGCGCACATGCCCCATGTGCAGCGCACCCGACGGATACGGAAGCATGGACAGGCAATAAAACTTCGGCCGGGTCTCATCCTCGCGCACTTCGAAGGCACGCGTTTCATTCCAATAGCGCTGGGCGGCGGTTTCGACCGCCGAGGGGACGTATCCGCCCTGCTCGCGCGAGCCCTGATCGTGGGTGTCCTGCATGATTATCCGTACCGGTAGCTGCGATGCCGCGGGGTATTCCCATTGAAACGGGAAGCGGCGGTCAAGCGCGGCAGACTATCGCACGGGGGGGTGCCGGGCCAAGAGCAACGCCGTATTCGCTCGCGGTTGCTGTGCCTCGCAGTACATCGCTTCCCTGTGGGAGCGCTCTCGAGCGCGGTCTTTACGGAGCTTGTCGCTTGTGTGGCGAGGTAAAGCGTCGCAACGTGGGTGGTGAGGCACAGGAAGCCGGGGTCACCCACATCGCGGCCACGTCGGGCGGTCGCTGCGCGACCCGGGTGGCCGGGCGGGGCTTCGTGAGCGGGCTTCCTGCCCGCGCACGAAGGAAGGGGCGTCCTGCCCCTTCCCCTGCGGGCCTTGTCCGCCCGACCACCCTCGCCCTCCTACCGGCCACGACGTGGGTGGCCCCGGCTTCCTTCCGAACAGTGAGGGTGGTTTCGTTGAGAGCCACGCATAGCGCGAGGGCTGTTCGCTTCGCCTCGTAAGAGCCGTCGCCCGCCAGCGCTTCGGCAGGTCGTGTGTAGGAGTGCTCTTGAGCGCGGTGGTCTCAGGGCCGCACGAAGGGCTGAATCACCGTTATCGACCTGCACCAAGAGCGGTAAAGTGTGCGCCATGTCCCCGCACACCTGTGCGCTATGTCCCCGGTCCATACACCTGCGCAGGAATGACGGTGAGGGGTAAGGGTGGTGCGAGGGAACATCGGCGGTTCGCTTTGCTCGTCACACCCATACCCTCACCGCTCGGTGGAACCGGCCGGCCCCCTCGCCGGGCCCGGTAGGAGGGCGCGGGTGGACTGGCGGATAAGGCCCCGAAGGGGGAAGGGGCAGGACGCCCCTTCCTTCGTGCGCGGGCAGGAAGCCCGCTCACGAAGCCCCGCCAGTCCACCCGCGTCGCGCAGCGACCGCCCGACGTGGGCCCGGCGAGGGGGCCGGCCGGTTCCCCGCGACGACGCCCCGAATTGCGACGCTCTTCTAGTGCAAGCCGGTCAAACACGCCGAAAAGCGCAACTGCTCAAATCAGGGACAACGCCCGTCCTGCCCAGACCCGACAGCCCGCGCAACCTGCGCAATCTGCCCGGCTACCTGCGCCAACGCACGCTGATGCGCCTGCACCAGATCGGAATACGACGACCCGGCCGGCTCGGATACCCGGGACGCACATGCAACGGAAGCCTTTCCACGCACCGTCCACGCCGCTTCCAACGTCGCCTGGCCGCCCAGCTCCGAGTCGAACCGGCGTACGTCCAGCTTGATCCGGACGATGGACTGACCGGCTCCGCGCGGCAGGCCATTCACGTCATGCGTTCCAAGCATCGAAGACAGATCGGCGGAAAGCGCGCCGCGCACTTCGTCGGCGAGCGGCGACACCCAGCGCTCGCCATCGAGCATCACGACATCGCTCGCGCCCTGCCGCAATATCAGCTGCGGCTGGTCGACCTGCGGAGGAATATCCACCGGCTGCACATCGATCAGGAACGGTGCGGCATTCGCCGTCGCCGCACCGCTTGCCTGCGGCACCAGCGTGTGGAAATGCATCGGCGCGGTGGTCGCACATCCCGCCAGCGTCAACGCCAGCAGCGTCGGCCATGCCAGTGCACGGATCGAATACTTCATGGCTTGCTCCCTTGCCGTGTATCTGCGGGTGGTGCGGGTGGCGCGACCGGTGCCAGTGCCGGCTTTTCATCCGGACGCCGACCGCGGAGCAGCGACTCCGGATGCCGGCTCAGATAGTCGGTAAGCACGCGCAACGAACGCGCGGAACGCTGGAGTTCTTCCATCGTCTGCCCGACGTTCTGCTGCAACGGCGAGTCTTCCGACAGTGCGCTGTTTGCCGTGCCCATGGTCTTCTGCGCCTGTTTCAGCGTTTCTTTCATTTCCGGCGCCAGCTGCTCGTTCACCTGTTTCAGCGTGCCGCTCAGCTCCTTCAGGCTGCTGTCGAGGTTCTGGCCAATGGTGTCGAACGGGACCTTGCTGATCTTGTCGGCAATGGAGGCGAGCTGTTCCTGCAGCTTGTCGAAATCGCCAGCCAGGGTCGGAATTTCCAACGGTTTTCCATTCGGATCGAATGCGACCTTCGGTGCCTTGGGACTGAAGTCCAGCGCGATATAGAGCTGTCCCGTAAGCAGGTTGCCCGTGCGGGCCTGCGCACGCAGGCCGTGCTCGACCAGCTTGCCCATGACCTGGGACATGTCGGCATCGCCACGTGCGGCAGCCTGCGCGCTGAGCTTGTCGAAGGCCGAACCGAGGCGTTGCGGATACAACACCGCACCGACGATGACCGGGAAGCTCTGTTTCTTCTCGTCGTAATCGAGGTTGACCGATACCACGCGGCCAACCTTCACACCGAGGAATTCCACGGGCGCATCGGGTATCAACCCGCGCAACGAGTGTTCGAAGCGGAAACGGACGTAACGGGGATTGCCGTCGGGCGGCAACAACGCGGTGGTCTGGTCGCCGAACAGCGTGAACTCCGCCATTTCATCGGCCGGCGTTTCGTCGCGCGGACCGGGTGGCGCCTGGAACGCGACGCCACCGGCGATCACGGTGGCCAGGGACTGCGTGTTGAGTTTCAGGCCATCGGCACCCAGCGAAACATCCACGCCGCTGGCGTTCCAGAAACGTGTTTCCTTCGTGACGAAGCGATCGTTCGGGCCATCGACGAACAACTGCAACGAGACGCCCTTACCGTCCTTGTCCAGCTGATACGACACGATGCGGCCGACCTGGATGCGGCGGTAGTACACGGGCGACCCGATATCCAGCGAACCCAGATCGGAGGCATGCAGTTCGAAGCGACGGCCGGGCGCGCCATGCGTTACCGCGGGCGGCGTTTCCAGACCGCTGAAGTCGCTTTCGCTTTCCTCGGAATTGCCCGAATCCACACCGATGAAGGCACCGGAGAACAGGGTATCCACGCCCGAGATACCACCCACGCCGACGCGCGGCCGCACTACCCAGTAGCGCGTGCCCTTCGTCGCGAAGCTCTGGGCGTCCTTTTCCAGATCGATGATCGTGGACACATGGCTGCGATCGTGCGCAAGCCGGATCGTGGTGACCTTGCCGATCACCACGTTCTTGTATTTCACCTGGGTCTTGCCGGCCTCGAGGCCTTCGGCGGTCTGGAAGCTGACCGTGATGCGCGGACCGGCGGAAAGCCAGTGGTTGACGATGAGCGAGATGCCCACCAGCGCCGCGATGATCGGCACGAGCCAGACCAGTGAAAAGCCCAGCTTCGAACGGCGCACGGCAGGCTGCGGCAGATCTGGCCCGCTCTTTCCGTTGCCACTTCCCTGGTTGATGTCAGTCATCGGAGTCCCTGTTGTCCCAGATCAGCCGGGGATCGAAGCTCATTGCCGAAAGCATGGTAAGCACGACCACCAGACCGAAGAAGATCACGCCAGGCAGCGGTTCCACGCGGCTCAGCACCTTGAAATGTACCAGCGCGCTCAGCAGCGCCACTACGAATACGTCCAGCATCGACCAGTAACCGACCACCTCGACCAGCCGGAACAGTTTCGCGCGTTGCCGTGCGCCCCACTCACTGGACCGTTGCACTGAAATCAGCAGATAACCCATGACGAGGAACTTCAGCACGGGTACCACGATGCTTGCCGTGAAGACGATGATGGCCAGGTCCGGAGAACCCGCGCGCCAAAGTTCGACCACGCCGCTGAGGATCGTATTGTCGTCGCGCGTGAACAGACTCTGCGTCCGCATGATCGGAAAGATATTGGCCGGCAGATACAGCAGCAGTGCCGCGATCAACAGCGCCCAGGTACGCGCCAGACTGTCGCGCTTGCGCCGGTGCAACCCGGCACCGCAACGCGGACAACGCGCGTGCGGATCGTCGCTTGCCTGACTGACCTGACGGCAGACATGACAGCCGACGATACCCAACTCGTCGGCGCGGGGAAGCGCGCTCATGCCGGTGTCTCCCGCGTCACGTTCCACAGTTCGCGCGGATCGTGGCTGGCGAAAATAGTGATCAACACGGTCAGCACCGCGAAGGACCAGATACCCGCGCCCGGAATCACGTCGAAATAGGTCGACGCCTTTACCACGGCAACCAGCACGCCGAGCATGAAGACCTCGATCATGCTCCAGGGTTTGACGTAGTGAAGGGCGACCATGGCGCGAGCGAAACCGGGCGCGCGACGACCGTCGCGGGCGAACCAGAGTACCCAGCCGAAAATCAGTATCTGCGACAGCGGGAAAAAGAACAGCGTCATCACGGTAAGCACCGAGACGACCTGCGAGTCGTCGTTCCACATCGCGATCACCGCGCCCCAGAGCGTGGTGTCGCTGCTCATGCCGCTGAGCCCCAGCGATACGATAGGCGTGGCATTGGCGATAACGAACACGATCAGCGCCGCGAGTATCAGTGCGAACTGCCCGTCCAGACCGATCCACTGGTGCCGCTCAAGCACCGCGCCGCATTTGACGCAGCAGGACACCTGCCCACGCGTGAGCACCTCCCGCCGGTAGACGGTGTCGCAGTGTTCGCAGACGATCAGGTCCTGAGCCGTTTCCATACATTCCCGCTATCGGGCCGTTCTGGCCGACCGCATATGATCGCATGAGGTGTAAACGACGTGCGATGAACGGCCGCCAAAGCCCGGCGCGCCGGGCACGCCAGCCTTGATATGCTGCCCGCCGCCCCGATTCATACGCCCTATCGTTTCCTTAAGTTCTCAGGAGTTGCCGTGAGCACCGTCCCGCCCAGCCAGCCGCATGTCTTCGATGCCACGGTCGCCAATTTCGAAACCGAGGTACTGAAGGCCTCGCTCACCACCCCGGTCCTGGTCGATCTGTGGGCCGGATGGTGCGAGCCGTGCAAGACACTGGGCCCGATCCTCGAAAAGCTGGCCGCCGAGTACAACGGTGCTTTCCGCCTCGCCAAGGTCGACGTCGAAGCCGAGCAGCAACTCGCCGCCATGTTCGGCGTACGCAGCATTCCCACCGTCGTCCTGGTGAAAGACGGTCAGGTGCTGGACGGTTTCGCAGGCGCGATGCCGGAAGGCCAGATACGCGAATTCCTGGCCCGGCACGTGCAGCCGGCCGCCGGCGAGCCCACCGAAGATGCGGCGCCCGAGGTCGAGGAATCGGCCGAGGACGCGCTCAACCGGATCCAGCAGGCCATCGCCGCCGAACCGGACCGGGCGGAACTGAAGCTGGATCTGGCCCTCGCACTGATGCGCGCCGGTAAGGTCGAACCCGCCCAGGCCGAACTCGACGCCCTGCCCGCCAATCTTGCCACCGACGCCCGCGCCGTCCGCCTGCGCAGCCAGCTCGACCTGGCCCGTTCGCTGGAAGGCGCACCGTCGATGGCCGAACTGCGGGCACGCATCGACACTAACGACGCCGACTGGGAAGCTCGCGACCTGCTCGGCGTGCGTTTGCTGGTCGAAGGCGATGCCGCCGCCGGCCTCGACCAGTTCCTGGACATCCTGAAGCGCCAGCGCGACTGGAACGAGGGCCGTGCGAAGAAGCGCCTGCTCGCCGCGTTCGCGACGATCGACGATGCCGTGCTTGTCAGTCAGTATCGCCGCCGGATGTCTTCGCTGGTTTTCTGAGCGCCCACGCAAACGGCACCCCGGCGGTCGATTCGTCGACCGTCGGCGAGTTATCGCGGACTCAGGGGCAGACCATCACCGGTACGGGCGACTCGCGCAGGACGCGCACGATGTTGGCACCCAACGACGTGCCCAGCATGTGCGGTCCGCTGCGACGGCCCATAACGATCAGGTCGCATCCGCATTCTCTCTGGGTTTCGACGATGGCCTGCGCGGGATGCCCCGAGTAGGCGATACGTGTTTCGCAGGCTACGCCGGCCTCACTCGCGAGCCGCCGCACGGCGTCGACGCAATGCTCAGCCTGCGCGATCAGATCGAAATCGTATGCGACTTCCGCCATCGCCATGGCCGCCGCCATGCGGCCGCCCCGGAAAGGAACGGTCGCGTGCATCGCCAGCACGGTAGCGCCACAGACACGGGCCAGATCGACCGCGATCCTGACGGCGCGCGCACCTTCGATGGATCCATCGGTGGGTATCAGGATATGTCGGAACATCGTGAAAACCTTCCCCCGGTTGCTCACTTCCGGTATACGCCGGACCGCCGCGAATCTATTGATCGAAGTCAAATCGGGGCTGGCGCGAACGCGCCAAAGTAGGGACGACTTCCGGACCCGCCACCATGCCGACCTCGATGCTTCCCGCCGCTCCGATCATGGTGCCGACCGACGGCACGGAGGCGTCGGCGCGCGCTATCGACATGGGCTTGTCGCTCGCCAGGATCATGAACACGCATGTCGTCTTCTTCCATGCCCTGCCGCCGCTGGCGACGGTGGAACTGATGGCCGACACCCTCCAGGGGTCCGAGCCCGGACACGCTGCCGCGATGGCGAAACGCGGCAGGCAGATGCTCGCGTCGGCGTGCTCCCGGGCGAGCGAATCCGGCGTCCCGGCCGCCGCGGACCAGGTCGTGGACAGGAGGCCGGACTGCGCGATCCTCCGCGCATGCGCGAAGCACGGCTGCGGCATGATCGTCATGGCCTCGCACATGCTCGCGGAAAGCTATTCGGCGTTCCATCCCAGTTGCTCGAGAAAGGTACTCCGGGCAGCCGGCGTCCCGGTACTGATCTGCAAATAGAGCAAATAAAGCCTTAACGCCGCGTCCCCGCGACGGTGCTACCGTCGGGCTGCAGCCCGATAGCTGAGGTATTTCGATTCCCATACCGGGATCAGACCATGCAGCAAGCCGCCACGACAGCCGAGCGCGGAAAGCTACGTTGTAGCTGCGGCGCCTGCGCGCCCCATATATGCAGCATTCCCGCCGGGCTCGACGCAAGCGATCTCATTCGTCTCGACGCCAACGTGCGCGACAAGCGTGTCCTCGAACGCGGCAAGACGCTGTTCCGCCAGGGCGACGCATTCCATTCGCTGTATGTCGTTCGCGCGGGCTCGCTGAAAACCTTCGCGGAAGCCGCCGACGGCGACGTCCAGGTTCTGGGATTCCATTTCGCAGGCGAACTGGCGGGCATCGACGCGCTTGCGGACGAGCGCCACCAGTGCACCGCCGAAGCACTCGAACACACCCTTGTATGCGAGCTGCCCTATGCCCGGTTGCAGCGGATCGCCCAGGACATTCCGTCGCTGCAACATCAGTTCGTGCGCATCGTCAGCAGCGAGATCGTCGCCTGCCAGGCCCACGTGGTCATGATGGGCAAGCATCAGGCACTGGAACGGCTGGCGATCTTCCTGAGCAGCCTCGCCGAACGAAACGGACGTCTTTCCCGCGATACCGAATCGCTTGTGTTGACCATGTCGCGCCAGGACATCGCCAGCTATCTCGGACTGGTCATCGAGACCGTGAGCCGTCTGTTCGCGCGCATGGAGCAGGACGGAATACTCGAAGTGGACCGCAAGTCCATAAGAATCGTCCGCCCCGACCGGCTTGCCACGCTATGCGGCAACGCGGTCAAACCTTCCGCCCTCCGGTACGACAGCCACATCGCCTGAGAGACGTTATCGTGTCGCTGGTGTTTCGACCGGACGGACGGCCACGTCGCCTTTCTTGATAAAGAAGGTCGCCGTGGCGGTCGCAACGACGTTGTCCTCGCTATCGCGCAGGACCCCGGAAGTAAAGGCGACCGATGCGGTCATGTGTTCGACCTTGCCTACCCCCGTGATCCTTCCGGGTCGGGCAGGTCTCAGGTAGCTGGTCTTCGATTCGATCGTCACGGCGACCGTGTCGGGTGCTATCTGCAAGTAGAGCGCGGGCCCCATCGCGTCGTCGAGCATCGCCGAAAGGATGCCGCCTTGTACGTAGCCCATGGCGTTGGTGAAATCCCCGCCATGGGCGAACAGCACATGCGCCTCCTTCGTTTCGTCGAAGTAATCGACGAACGTCCATCCAAGTGCGGCGGCGGCCCTCGGCACACCGAGTTCGCCACGGATTACTTTCCAGAACAGCGAATTCTCGTTCACGGATGCGCCCTCCCGTCAGGCCCGGTAAAGAGTCGAAGCCAGCATCAGCACCATGCCCATCGTAAATAGCGCGACAATCGCAGCAGCCACCCACACCGGCGTGGAAGCTCCCGTACTGGCTCGAATACGCATCGTTACCATGAACGGCGGAATGGCCACGAGCAGGCCCAGACATTGAAGAGCAAGCAGTGACGTCAACCCGCCCTCAGCAAAGAACGTGACGTAAATCCCACAGAATCCCGCGAATGCAGTGGCCAGATAGGCCCAGCCCAGGAGTCGGATCAATGCAAGAAGCAGCGTGCGCATGCGTTCGTCGATATCGCGCCACGAACGACCGGTGGCACCGCTGTGCCAGGGCAAGAATTCGGACCTGCCCAGGTAAAGCACCGCGAACCTCGTCACGATCAGAAAGCCTGCCGTGTAACTCACGAAGGCCAATACAGAATATAGGTTCAATGACAGCTCCCCGCGCGGCCGAAGTCATCGACGAGACCGGCTTATTCGCAGCTGTATCGTCGTTGCGACAGACATTCCTCCGCCCACGACACGGACGTCAATAGAGCTTTGGACGTAGGCGCATCTATACTCCGGGGCCATGAACCCGCGTGCGGATGTCGCACGGACCGCCAGCAAAGGGACCCCGTTGAAACCAAATACCTTCCGGCGCCTGCTGAATCTGTGGCCTCCCTTCTTCTTCAACGCGATCCGCGTTCAGTCGATTTCCGACGACTGGAGCGACCTGCGCGTCGTACTGCGTCTACGGCCGTGGAACCGCAATTACGTCCGAAGCCAGTTCGGCGGCAATCTGTTTGCCATGACCGACCCGTTCTGGATGCTGCTGGCCATGCACCAGCTCGGCAACGACTACTTCGTCTGGGATAAGGCGGGCGCCATCGAATTCGTGGCGCCGGGTCGCGAAGACGTCTACGCGCACTTCGTGCTCTCGCGTGCCACCGTGGACGAACTGCGCGCGGAAGCGGCAGACGGCGGGAAGGTGCTGCGCTGGTTCGACGTGGATGTGACGACGAAGTCGGGCGAGGTGATCGCGAAGGTCCGCAAGCAGCTTTACGTACGCCTGAAGCCTTCGCGACGCCAGCCGGCTCCCTAAGCGCCAGATAAGGCACCGATCGCATGCTCGTCGTTCCTCAACGACGTTCAGGCGGTAGCTCATGCGCACACTTCGTCAGCATTTCGTTCCCGCCTGCCTGTTGTTGGCGGGTCTCGCGCCATTGCCCGCCGCCGCGGCGGGAACCACGATCGGCTACGCCGTGCTGTCGCGCATGCAGATCGGCGGCGAAGGCGGTTGGGATTACCTGGCGTTCGATGGCGCCGCGCGGCGCCTTTACATCAGCCGGGGCGATCGCGTCGTCGCGGTCGATGTCGATGGCCAGACCCAGGCCGGCGTCATTCCGGATACGACGGGCGTGCACGGCATCGCTGTCGCGAACGATCTCGGACAGGGCTTCACCAGCAACGGCAAAGCCAATTCCGTCACCGTGTTCGACCTTCGCACCCTCAAGACGCTCGCCACGATCGTCGGCACGGGCGACAACCCCGACGCCATCGCCTACGACCCGGCCACGCACCAGGTATTCACCCTGAACGGCAAGAGCCGCAACGCCAGCGTGATCGACGCAAAGCGACGACGCGTCACCGCCACCATCGCTCTTCCCGGGAAACCCGAGTTCGCCGTCACGGACGGTGATCATCTTTACGTGAACATCGAAGACACCGCGCAACTAGTGGACATCGATATTGCCAAGCGGGCGGTGTCTCACACATGGACGCTTGGAAATTGCGAATCGCCCAGCGGCCTGACGATCGACAAAGCGCATCACCGGCTGTTTTCCGTATGCGAAAACCGCATGATGACGGTCGTGGATTCGACCAGCGGACGCGTGGTAGCCAGCGTGCCGATCGGTGACGGACCGGATGCCGTCGCGTTCGATCCCGCCGAAGGCAACATCTACACGTCGAACGGCGGCAGCGGCGATATCTCCGTCGTGCACGAGGACGATCCGGACCACTATTCCGCCGTAGCGACAATCCCCACGCAGCCGGGCGCACGCACGCTTGCGCTGGACTCGAAACTTCACCGGCTGTACCTGTCGGCCGCGACGCGCGACCCGGCGAGCGTCGCCGGTAAAAGACCAACCTGGGTACCGGGAAGCTTTACGCTCCTGACAGTCGGCAAGCCCTGACCGCCGCCTTATCGCTGTAGGAGCGGTCAAGCCCGCTCCTACATTAAAAAACCTTAGGAATTGCGGCCCGTTTCGAACAGGAACCACACGCGGCGCTCGGCCTCGTCGATCCAGTTCTCCAGCAGGCTCGCGGTCGCCACATCGCCGTATTCGTCGCACAGGCCATGCGTTTCGCGCATGAAAGCCGCCAGACGCATATTGTCTTCGCGCAGTTCGGCCAGCATGTCACCCGGCGTCACGAAATCCGCATCGTTGTCGGACAGGCGCTGCAAGCGGCTGGCATGGCCAACCGAACGCAACGTGGTGCCGCCGATCTTGCGTACACGCTCGGCCACATCGTCGACGATGGCATAGATCTGGTCGGACTGGTCGTCCAGCAGCAGGTGCAGGTCGCGGAAATTCGGACCGGACATGTGCCAATGGAAATTCTTGGTCTTGAAGTAAAGCGCGAAGACATCCGCGAGCAACGCGTTGAGGCCGGCGGAGATATCGCGGGTCGCATCCGCGCCCAGACCGCTGGGCGTACGCAGGTCGGCCTTGCGACGGCTCTTGATATCGGGACTCAATGCCGCTTTCGCCTGCACGGCTTTCGCTTTGGCCTTCGGCTTATCTTTGACTTTCGTTTTCACATTCGATCCTTTGACGTGCGGAGGGTCTGCCTAGCATGCACCCGGAAGGGTACCGCGTGCTTGTCGAAAACAGCTTCGCGCGACGAATGTCACCGGCGCGTAAAGCGGGCCTATCCTTCCAGCCGTCGTGAAAAAAAATCGCATCGTTCCCTACAATGGTCCCCGGCTCCCTCCCCGGACGGCATCATGGCCTCGCTGCGCATCAAACGTTATCTCTTCACCGGCCTGCTGACGGTGCTCCCGCTATGGGTGACCTGGCTGGTCTTCAGTTTCGTCCTCAGCCTGCTGGCCGGAATCGGTGCGCCGCTGGTCGGTCTGTTCCTGCAAACAGCGGGCCCCACCGCCGAGCGCAGCCCCTCGTGGCTGGTCTTTATCCTTGCGCTGGCCCTGACCCTGGGCGTGCTCTATTTCGTCGGCTTCCTGGCCCACCGCGTACTCGGCGCGCGGCTACTGTCCGGATTCGACGCCGTACTGGCGCGTATCCCGCTGGTGCAGACGATTTACGGCGGCACCAAGAAACTGATGGCCGTGCTGCAGAACAAGCCGTCGGGCGTGCAGCGTGTTGTGCTGGTCGAATTCCCGCGCGCCGGCATGAAGGTGGTCGGATTCGTCACCCGGACCATGCTCGAGGACGGGACGGGGCGGGAAATGGCCGCCGTATTTATTCCGACCACACCGAACCCCACGGGTGGCTATCTCGAAATCGTTCCGCTGGACGAGCTCACGCCGACGGACTGGACGATGGACCAGGCCATGGCTTTCATCATTTCCGGCGGTGCCGTCGCCCCGGATACCCTGCCCGCTTCACGCATCGCCCACTGACCGGATCGACCCATGCGCCGTCTCTTCCTTTTCTCCCTGCTTGCGGTGACTTCGATGACTCTCGATGCAAAGGACAGCTGGACCACGCCCGCCGAAGCGTCCGCGTTCCGCACGACGCCCAGTTATGACGAAACGCTCGCCTATCTGCGGCGCCTGGTGCAAGCGGCGCCGGATCGTCTTCGTCTCGAACAGTTCGGCACGACGCCGGAGGGACGGCCGATGATGATCGTGGTCGCCGGCGAGAATGGCGACCTGACCCCGGACCGTGCTCGCTCCGCCGGGAAACCGGTCGTACTTCTGCAAGCTGGCATCCATCCCGGCGAGATCGAAGGCAAGGACGCGGGATTGATGCTGCTTCGCGACTACGCGGTCACGGGCAAGCTGCCGCACCTGCTCGATCACGCGGTGCTGGTGTTCATTCCCGTTTTCAGCGTCGATGGCCACGAGAACAGCAGCCCCTACCATCGCATCAACCAGAACGGCCCCGAGAGCATGGGCTTCCGCGGACAGTCGCAATACCTCAACCTCAATCGCGACTACGTCAAAGCCGATGCCCCCGAAATGCGCGCGTGGCTGAAGCTGTGGAACACGTGGACGCCCGACCTGCTCGTCGATATCCACACCACCGACGGCGCCGACTACCAGTACGACCTCACCTGGTACGCGGAAGACGCGCACAAGCTGCCGCCATCGATCGCGGCATGGCAGAAAGCCGCGTATGACGGTTACGTCATGCCGCACTACGAAAAGCTCGGACACCTCGCCGCGATATACCTCGAATTCAAGGATGGCCGCGACATGACGAAAGGCATCCAGAATTTCGGCTCGGGGCCCCGCTTCTCGACCGGCTATGCGGCCATACAGAACCGCGCGGGCCTGCTGATCGAGACTCATATGCTTAAGCCGTACGACGTGCGCGTTCGCGCCACGTACGACGTGGTGCGAACCGTCCTCGACTATGTCAGCTCGCAACCGGCCGCCCTGCTCGATGCGTCGCGCGGCGCCGATGCCTGGATCGTGAAGCAGACCCGATTGCCCGTGACGTATAAAGCGTCGCCCGAATCCACGCCTTTCGTACTCAAGGGCGTGGCTTTCACGCAGGAACACAGCGATATCTCCGGCGACACCTGGGTTCGCTACGACCCGAAAGTCCGGAAGGACTATCCGATCCAGAACTGGAATGCGCTGGCGCCGGATCAGTCGGTGAACGTGCCGGGGGCCTACGTCATTCCCGCGCAGTGGACCGACGCCATCGAACGCCTGGATGCGCATGGCGTCCGCTATACCCGCACGACCGCACCGACGAAGATCGAGGTCACGCGTTATCAGCTGGACGACCCCCTGTGGGCATCGAAGCCGTTCGAGCGGCATCTGATGTTGCGCGACGTCAAGCAGCGCGAGGTTCATGACACCGTGACCGTTCCCGTCGGCAGCGTCGTCGTGCCGATGGACCAGCGCGCGGCCAACGTCGCGATCAATCTGCTCGAACCGCAGGCACCCGATTCGCTGCTGCGCTGGGGCTATTTCAACGCGGTGTTCGAGCCGAAGGAATATGGCGAACCGCGTGTGGTGGAAGCACTCGCGCGCGACATGCTGGCGAAGGACCCGGGCTTGCGGCGCGAGTTCGACGAACGCGTGAAGAACGATCCCGCGTTCGCCGCAAGCGCTTCGGCACGGTTGATGTTCTTCTTCCAGCGGTCGCCGTGGTATTCGGCGCAGGGGGTTGGGGCGTATCCGGTGTTGAAGGTGGCAGTCGGGGCGCTGAAAGATCTGCGCTAAACGACCAGGCATGCCGACCGCCACCTGCTATCCGTGGCTCCTGCGCAGGGGCGGCGGTGAGGAGGATGGAGCGGCGCAACGTTGGCCCCGCCCCCACCCATGACTTTCGTCACCCCCATCCCTCCACGGCGCCAACACACGTTATCCTCGGGAAGTTACCGATCTCGCCCACGGGCGATGCCACCAACAGAGGGACATCCATGACCAAGCAGTTTCTGAAGCCGCTCGCGTTTGCGGTCGGCCTTGCGCTCACCGCCAGCGCTTGCAGCAAGCATAACGACGCGGACACCGCCGTCCCGGGCGGCAACCAGCCCGCCCCGAGCGCTACCGCTCCGGCTCCGGCCTCGACGACGGCCGCTGCCGCCAAGGCGCCCTCGTTCGATGTTGCCGACATCGACACCAACGTCGACGCCTGCGGCGACTTCAACGGCTTCGTCAACGCCAAGTGGGTGGCCGCCAACCCGATTCCCGAAGATCGCACCCGCTGGGGCGCCTTCGACAAGCTGGCCGAAAACAGCCTCAACACCCAGCACGACATCGTCGACGAGATGAACAAGGGTGCCGACAGCGCCAAGGCCGGCACGATCGAACAGAAGATCGGCCTGCTGTATCGCTCGGGCATGGACGAGGCCGCTATCGAAACCGCCGGCGCTACGCCGCTGAAGCCCGAACTCGACAAGATCGCCGCGCTCAAGACCAGCGCCGACGTCGTCGATTTCCTTGACTCGAGTTTCGCCGACGGCAATGGCTATGTCTTCAGCTTCAGCTCCGGTGCGGACTACCAGAACGCGAAGATCCAGATCGGCTACGCGCAGCAGGACGGCCTCGGCCTCCCGACCAAGGATTACTACACGGACCCGAAGAACGCGGAAATCCGTAAGTCCTACGTCGAATACGTCGCCAAGACCCTGACCCTCGGCGGCGTGCCCGAAGCCGATGCGAAGAAGCAGGCCGACGACGTCATGAAATTCGAAACGACGCTGGCCGCGGCATCGCTCGCACCGGTCGAGCTGCGTACGCCGGAAAACCAGTACCACTTCGTGACCGTGGCCCAGGCCGACAAGGTCATGCCGCACTTCAAGTGGGAAAAATTCTTCGAAACCCAGGGCGTCACGGTCGACAAGGGCTTCTCGCTCTCGCAGCCGAAGTTCTTCGCGCAGGTCGACAAGATGCTGGCCTCCACGCCGGTTTCGCAGTGGCAGGCCTACCTGCGCTTCCACGCGATCGACAGCTCGTCGCCGTACCTGTCCAAGACCTTCCAGGACAACAAGTTCGACTTCTATGGCAAGACCCTCGCCGGTCAGCCGCAGCAGAAGCCGCGCTGGAAGCGCGTGCTCGGCTCGGTCAACGGCAGCATGGGCGAAGCGCTCGGCCAGCTCTACGTGGCCAAGGTCTTCAAGCCGGAAGCCAAGCAGCGTGCGAACGAACTGGTCGACAACGTGCGCAATGCCCTCAAGGCACGCATTGAAAACCTCGACTGGATGAGCCCCGAGACGAAGGAAAAGGCCGTCGCCAAGTGGAACACCTTCCTGCCCAAGATCGGCTATCCCGACAAGTGGCGCGACTGGTCCGGCCTCGACGTGAAGGGTGACAACTACTACGCCAACGTCCAGGCAGCGTCGAAGTTCAACTATCACTACGACATCGCCAAGATCGGCAAGCCGACCGATCGCCTCGACTGGGGCATGACGCCGCAGACGGTCAACGCGTACTACAACCCGACCGACAACACGATCAACTTCCCGGCCGCCATCCTGCAGCCGCCGTTCTTCGATGCCAATGGCGACGACGCCATCAACTACGGCGGCATCGGTGCCGTCATCGGTCACGAAGCCAGCCACGGCTTCGACGACGAAGGCAGCAAGTTCGACGGCGAAGGCAATAACAAGGACTGGTGGACCAAGGACGATGCCAAGAAGTTCGAGGAGCGCACCGCGCGCCTCGTCAACCAGTTCAACGAATACGCGCCGATCAAGGATAAGCCGGACCTGCACGTCAACGGCAAGCTCACCCTGGGTGAGAACATCGCCGATCTGGGCGGCCTGAACGTCGCTTACGACGCCCTGCAGGAAGCGCTGAAGAAGAACCCGACCGAAGCGCAGGCAAAGATCGACGGTTACACGCAGGACCAGCGCTTCTTCCTGAACTGGGCTCGCGTGTGGCGCGGCAGCGTTCGCGAAAAGCAGGCGATGCTGTACCTCAACACCGACCCGCACGCACCGGCCTCGCTGCGCGCCATCGGCGCTCCGTCGAACATGGAATCGTTCGCCACGGCGTTCCAGTGCAAGCCCGGCGCCAACATGGTCCGTGCCGGCGAGAAGCAGGTAAAGATCTGGTAATACCTTTCCCGTAACAGGAATGAAGAAACGCCACGCGAAAGCGTGGCGTTTTTTTTGGGGCCCGCCATCCACCCACCTACAGGTCGGCTCCGAATCCATTGCACGGCCCTCTTCTTTTCGTAACAGATTGCGAATCATTCTCACTTACTGTAACTTTACCGTTATGCCCGGCCCTGCCGTGGCACCAGGGAACACCAGCGCAATACCCGCCCCCGGCCACCCACCGGGACGGTTCCGCGCGGCCTGAAAAACCTATTCGTAAATACACAAGGAAAGCCCGATGTCTTCCAACGCGTTCGTCACGTCGACGGCGACCTCCCCCCGGCGCCTCGTCGCCAGCGCTCTCGGCCTCGTCCTCGCGACATCCGCCGCGCATGCCGCCGATGTCGCGACACCGCCGCCGAAGGGCGACAAAGATGCCAAGAGCGCGGAAACGCTGGAAAGCGTCAAGGTCCAGTCCACCGTCGTCAATTCGAGCTCGCCGAAGTTCACCGCTCCGCTGCTGGATACCCCCCGCTCGGTCACCGTCATTCCGCAGGAAATCATCCAGCAGAGCGCATCGATGTCGCTCCAGGATGTGCTGCGCACCGTTCCAGGCATCACCTTTGGCGCAGGCGAAGGCGGCAATCCGAACGGCGACCGCCCGATCATTCGCGGCTTCGATTCCGAAAGCTCGATCTTCGTCGACGGCGTGCGCAGCTCCGGCTCGCAGCAGCGCGAAATCTTCGACATCGAGCAGGTCGAAGTCATCAAGGGCCCCAGCTCCGCCTATACGGGTCGTGGCTCCGTGGGTGGCAGCATCAATCTGGTGTCGAAAGCGCCGAAGGCCGAAAACTTCGTCAGCGGCACGGTCGGCCTGGGTACGGACAGCTACAAACGCGGCACCGCCGACTGGAACCAGCTGATCGGTTCGGACTCCGCCTTCCGCCTGAACGTCATGGCCCACGACGCGGATGTCCCGGGACGTAACGGTCCGGACCAGAGCCGCTGGGGCATCGCCCCCTCGATCACCTTCGGCCTGCACGCCGATACCAGCGTCACGCTGAGCTATTACCACCTGCAGTCCGACGACACGCCGGACAGCGGCATTCCGTACAACAACCCGAACAACGCGCCCAACCGCAGCGGCAGCCCGATCCACGTGCCGCGCGGTACGTACTACGGCTTGCTCGATCGCGATTTCCAGAAACAGAAAAACGATATCGGCCAGATCCTGGTCAAACACGACTTCGGCGATGGTTGGCAACTGCGCAATACCACGGTGTATGCCCGCTCCACGAACGACTACATCTGGACACAGCCCGACGACAGCCAGGGCAACTTCCTGGTCAACGGCGGTATCTGGCGCCGTAACAACAACCGCATCAGCGACACGACCAACGTGACGAACCAGACGGACCTCACGGGTACGTTCGAAACCGGTTCGGTCAAGCACACGCTCGCGGTAGGCGTGGAAATCAGCAACGAGAAGACCAACCGCACCAGCTACCTGGTCGATCCGGCAAAGAACGCCGCCGACACCCACAACAGCGGCTCGATCGTCAACGGCGCCTGCACCAGCAAATACGGTATCGGCGCACCTTCGAACTACTGGTGCGCCCCCGTCGTCAATCCCAATCCGCACGATCCGTGGACCGGTGCGATCGTCGGCGGACAAAACCCCGCGCGCATCACAACGAATACGCGCTCCGCGTGGGCGTTCGACACGATGGAACTCAACGACATGTGGTCGCTGAATCTCGGCACGCGTTTCGACAGCTTCGAAACGAAGTCGACCGCGCTGACCACCACGACGAACGTCACCACGGTCGCCAGGAACGATTCGAACTTCTGGAACTACCAGGCTGGCGTCGTATTCAAGCCCGCCGCCAACGGCAGCATCTACGCGTCGTACGGCACGTCGTCGAATCCGCCCGGCGTGGATGCCGGTGACGGTGCCGATGGCATCGCCGTCACGAACAGCGCGTTGAAGCCGGAAAGCAGCCGCAACCTCGAAGTCGGTACGAAGTGGGACGTTCTCGAGCAGCGCGTGTCGCTGACCGGTGCGATCTTCCGCACCGAAAAGACGAATGCGCGCGTCGCCACCGGCGGCCGCGGCAGCACGCAGATCAACGCGGGCAAGCAGCGCGTCGACGGTATCGAAATCGGTGCAAGCGGCAATATCACCGAACAGTGGAATGTCTTCGCCGGCTACACCTACCTCAACAGCAAGCTGGTCCAGCCGGCGCCGGCCGATATCGCCAGCAAAGGCAACCAGTTCCCGAATACGCCCAAGAACAGCTTCACGCTGTGGACCAGCTACGCCATCACCCCGCGGCTCACCGTCGGCGGCGGCGCGTATGCCATGGACAAGGTCTACGGCAACACCGCGAACACCAAATGGGTTCCCGGCTATACGCGTTTCGACCTGATGGCATCGTACGTCGTCAATCGCAACGTAACGCTGCAGCTGAACGTACAGAACCTCACGAACAAGTACTATTTCGACAAGGCCTACGCCGCGCACTACGCGAACGTAGCACCGGGTCGGGTTGGCATCCTCAGCGCCAACTTCAAGTTCTGATGCACAACGTACCTCCCCGCGCTCGCGGGGAGGTACTTACAGGCCAGTTCGCATGCTTCTGCACATTCCCGAAGTCCTGACCGCAGCCGAAGTCGCGACGGTACGCCGGCGACTTTCCGAAGCGAACTGGGCGGATGGCCGCATCACGGCGGGCTATCGGTCCGCCACGGCCAAGAACAATGCCCAGCTTCCCGAGAACGATCCGCTCGCCATCGAACTCGGCGACGCGCTACTCCAGACACTTTCGGCCAATACGACGTTCTTCGCGGCGGCATTGCCGAAACGCATCTACCCTCCCCTGTTCAATCGTTACGATGGCGGCCAGTCGTTCGGCTTCCACGTGGACAACGCCGTTCGCTACGATCGCCGGATATCCCCGCCGGGGGCCGTGCGCACGGATCTTTCGGCCACGTTGTTCCTCGCCGATCCGGATACTTACGACGGTGGCGAACTCGTCATCGAAGACACTTTCGGCACGCATTCGGTAAAGCTGCCAGCCGGTCATCTGGTGCTTTATCCCGGAAGCAGCCTGCACAAGGTTCTGCCTGTCACGCGTGGAGAGCGCGTAGCCTCGTTCTTCTGGATACAGAGCCTGGTGCGCGACGACGGCCATCGACGCCTGCTGTTCGATCTCGACGTGTCGATCCAGTCCCTTACGGCATCGGGCGCCGATGCATCCGCCCTGCTTCAGCTGACCGGCGTGTATCACAACCTTTTGCGACAATGGGCCGAGACCTGATGCCCTTCGATCCATCCGAACTGGCCAGTCGCTTCGACGAATCGCCGGAAGCCGCTTTCGCCTACGTCGCGGAACTGGCACGCACCGGCGACGCTGCGGCACAGACCATCGCTGGCCAGATGTATCTCGACGGCAATGGCTGCGAAAAAGCGCCCACCGAGGCGCTGTACTGGTTTCAGCAGGCCGCCCATCGGCACTCGCCGATGGCGATGAACATGCTCGGTCGCTGTTACGAGAACGGCTGGGGTAACGCGGTCGACTACGATCTGGCGGCGGTCTGGTTCCGACGCGCCGCCGACACCGGCCTGGACTGGGCCGTTTACAACTACGCGCACCTGCTGGCGAACGGCCGCGGCATGGCACAGGACCGCGCCGCGGCGTTCGTGTGGTTCAGCCGTGCCGTGGATATGGGCCATGCGCGGGCTATGAACTTCCTCGCCCAGTACTACGAAAATGGCTGGGAAACGCCGCGCGATCCCGACAAGGCCATGGCGCTCTACCGATGCTCCGCCGAAGCGGGCGACTATCGCGGCGAATGCAGCTGGGCTTCGGTGCTTGCCACGCAAGGCCGCGTCGACGAAGCGGAAACCTTCCTGCGTAGCGCGATTCCCAAAGCGCCGTCCTATTTCCTGGACGCACTCGCCGATGCGCTGGCCCGGTCCCCGTATCCCCGGCTGCGATCGCTTCTGACCCGCCCTCGTCCTTAAGGCGCCCCTAAGCCTCGTACCGAACAATACTTGCGCAACGTGCGCGTATTGGCGTTGCCCGAACGATGCCACGCAGTGGCTAACCTTCCATGGTGCGACGTGGGCAAAGAGGTCGAGGAGCTGACCGTGCATATCATCGTCATCGAAGACGATGCTCAGCTGGGTGCGGCGATAAAACGTGCCCTCGAGCAGCTTTCGTACGCGGTCACCTGGCTGCGTACCGGACCCGAGGGCCTCGAAGCCCTGAAGGGCGAAACCGCCGATCTGGTATTGCTTGACTTTGGGCTGCCCGGAAAAGACGGCCTCGATGTCCTGATCGAAGCACGTCGACTCCGCGTCACGACGCCCATCATTGTCATGACCGCACGGGAGTCCGTCGAGGCACGCATTCGCGGTCTCGATGCCGGTGCGGACGACTATCTCGTCAAGCCGTTTCATCTGGACGAGCTGGCGGCAAGAATACGTTCGCTCACCCGCCGCGCGCACGGCCTTGCCGACAATTGCCTGGAAGCGGGCGCGCTCGAACTCAATCTGAGTACGTTCGAGGTCAGCTATCGTCAAGAACGTGTGGAACTGACGCGCCGCGAATTTTCGCTGCTCCAGATTCTGATGGAACGGACCGGCAGGATCGTCCGCAGGGAAACGCTGGAACGGTCGCTCTACGGCATCGACAACACGCTCAGTCCCAATGCGCTCGAAGTCCTCGTGCACGCGCTAAGGCGAAAGCTCAGCCATGAAGCGATCCAGACCGTGCGCGGATTCGGCTACATGGTTCCCCGCGATCCACGATAAGCACGCTTATTGCGCGACACCTGCGTAGTGTCGCTCTCAATGAAACTTTCTTCATCGACCGGAAGGACCCCACCACCCACGCCGCGGCCAGCGGGAGGACGAGGGTGATCGGGCGGGCAAGGCCCCGCCGGGGGAAGGGGCAGGACGCCTGCTCACGAAGCCCAGCCCGGCCGCCGGGGTCGCGCAGCGAGGAAGCCGACATTTCCAGCGAAGCCGGTTAAACAGCACTGCCAAATCCGCATCGATCCAAAGAGAGTCCTAAGCAAACGCCATTAAGGTCGGTAACCTCCGCCACTGCAAGGAGGGGCGCGTGGCGCCTCCTGTGTCTCCGAACCGTCACATACATGCTTGCAGACTTTCCCTGACGTTTGCCGCGTGTATCGCGAGCCTGGGCGGCTGTGCCACGTACAAGCCCCTGCCGCTGCCGTCCACCGCGACGCTGCCGTCCGATCCGGCCGCACTGCACGGCGCGGCGCAAACGTCCGAACCTCTTACGATCGCGGACGTGGAACGCCTCGTTCTGCTGAATAGCCCCGAGCTTGTCTCCGCACGCTCGCAACGCGGCATCGCCCAGGCGCAGATGCTTCAGGACGGCTTGCTACCCAATCCGTCCGTCAATGCGGGTATCGGTTATCTCCTCTCCGGCGTCGGCGACTCGACGGCATGGACGGCGGGAATCAGCCAGGACATCAAATCGCTCATTACATTGGCGCCGCGTCGGGAAGCCGCCCGAGCGAACGCCGCGAAGGTCGACGCCAGTCTCCTCTGGCAGGAATGGCAGACGGTCGCGAAAGCGCGACTGCTGGTCGTCGACATCGTCGAAGGCGAACGGCTTCTCGATGTGCAGACCACCACGCTCGCACTCCTCGATACACGCGGTGCGCGCGTACGCCAGGCCGTTGCCGATGGAAACGCGGAACTCGCTACCGCGACACCCGCACTGGCCGCGGCGGCGGATGCGCGCGTGGCGCACGACGAACTCGATCGCAAGCTGAAGGCACAAAGACGCGATCTGAATACCTTGCTCGGCATCAGTTCGAAAACTGTCCTTCCGCTCGCGCCCCTTCCCTCCATGACTACACTGGATGCCGGCAAGGTACGCGCCGACCTGTCGACCCTCGCGCAGCGACGTCCGGATCTCGTGGCGCTCAGACTGGGATATACCGCGCAGGAAGCGACGCTGCGCGCAGCCGTCCTCGCGCAGTTCCCCGTGCTGTCCATCGGTTACAGCGCTTCGCAGGACAATAGCCGCGTGCGCAACGGCGGGCCGACGGTGACATTCGATCTGCCTGTATTCGATCGCAACCAGCATGTCATCGCGGTCGAGTCGGCAACGCGCCAGCAGTTGCACGACGAGTACACCGCCAGACTGGCGACATCCACCGACGAGGTCGATGCGCTGCTCGATGCGCAACAGACCTTTTCCGGTCAGCTCGCCGCAGGTGTCGCCGCGTTGCCCGAGGCGGAGCGGACGGACGAACGCGCCAGACAGGCTTTCGACGCAGGGCTTATGGATATGCGTGCTTATGTAGACCTTGCGGTGGCTTCGCTCGCGCGTCGCACCGCTGTCATTACGCTCGAACAGGCGATGCTCGAACAGCGCGTTGCGCTCGACACCCTGATCGGTACCGGCATGCCGGCGACCTTGCCACGGGATGTAACCCAACCATGAATGCGTTTCTCAAGTCAGCGGCATGCTGCGTAGCCGTCGGCGCCCTTGGCGCATGCAGCGCCGGTAACGCCGACTCCGGCGCCACGGCGGAGCCAAGTGCACTCGTGCAGGTTAAGCCAGCGGTACAAGGCGATTTGCCCGATGTCGTCACCGCGTATGGCATCGCGACGGCCGCGGCGGACGCCGTCATTACCCTGAACGTGCAGGCACAGGGCTCGCTTACCCGTATCGATGCCATACCCGGTCAGGCGGTCAAACGGGGACAGCGTCTGCTTGTCTTCACCCTCGCCGCGCCAGCGATGGCGACGTTGCGGCAGGCGCGAACCGCGCTCGACGTCGCGAACGCGCAGCACCAGCATACGGCTCAGTTGTTCGCGCAGCAGTTGGCAACGAAGGATCAGCTCGCGCAAGCCGTCAAGGCCGCCGACGACGCGCGTTCCGCACTGGACGCACTGCCGTCTGCCTCGGCGCCGGATGGAACGATAAACATCGTTGCGCCTTTCGATGGCGTGGTGACGGCTTTCGGCGCGACGGCGGGCGATACCGTGCAGCCGGGTGCGGCACTCGTATCGCTGGGTCGAAGCGATCGTCTCAGCGTCATCGCGGGCATCGAAGCGAATGCCATGAATCGGGTGAAGGCGGGAAACGCGGTCAGGATGTCGCCACTGGACGACGGGAAAGACGTGTCGGGGGCGGTGCGTCGCGTTGCCTCGTCGCTCGACCCGAAAACGCATCAGGCCGCAGCGGAAATCGTGCCGGAAGGGCAGCCCGTCGCCGGCATGACGTATCGCGCGGCCATCACGGTCGGGGTGTGGCACGGCTGGTTGCTGCCGCGTGAGGCAGTCATTGGCGAGGGAGCCGATGCGCATATTTTCCAGACCGACAAAGGCAAGGCGGTGAGCGTGCCCGTCGCGGTGCTGGGCGAGCACGACGATATGACGGCCGTATCGGGTCCGGTCCAGCCGGATCGACCGGTCGTCACGGTCGGTGCGGCGCAGCTGGAAAACGACATGCAGGTTCGTTCCGGTAACGCCCCGGCGGCCCGATGAATAGCCCGTCCTTCTTCGAACGCCACGCGCGCACGCTCGTTCTGTTCGCGATCGCACTCGCGACCGCGGGTCTTTTCAGCGCGACGTCCCTGCCGGTCGGCCTGTTCCCGCAGGTATCTTTCCCCCGCATCGTGGTGGACCTGGACGCGGGCGACCGTCCCGCGGACCAGACGGCGCTACTGGTTACGCGTCCGGTGGAAGAAGCGATCCGGACCGTACCCGGCGTGATCGCCCTTCGCTCCGAAAGCACGCGCGGCTCGTCGCAGGTCTCGATCGATTTCGGTTGGGGACGCGACATGACTGCCGCGACGCTTCTGGTCGACTCCGCCATCGCGCGAGCGCTGACGACGCTTCCCGCCGGAACGACCTATAACGTACGGCGCATGGATCCGACGGTCTTCCCCATCGTCTCCTATGCACTGCATTCCGACCGACTCTCGCCGGTGGAACTCAGGGACTTTGCCGCGTACCGGGTCGTGCCGTTACTGGCGTCGGTACCCGGACTGGCACGCGTGGACGTGCAAGGCGGCGAAACGGCGGAAGTCCAGGTGGAAGTCGACCCAAGGCGGCTTGCCGCGCACGGCGTGACGCTCGACGACGTGGTCGCCGCCATATCGGGTGCGAACACGCTGCAGGCGGTAGGACACGTACAGGACAAGAGCAAGCTCTATCTGGTCGTGACCGACCATTCCCTCCACGGCGTCGATACGCTGCGCAAGACCATCGTCAGGAACGACGGCGGCGGCTGGGCGAAGCTCGACGATATCGCCAGCGTGCACGACGGTTATGTGCCGCAATGGGTCAAGGTCGCCGAAGACGGACGACCCGCGGTCCTGTTCAACGTCTACGAGCAGCCGGACGGCAATGCGGTCGATGTCGCCGCGCAGGTACGCCAGCGCCTTGCGGGCCTGGCATTGCCGCCGGGCGTCACGCTGAAGAACTGGTACGACCAGAGCGAACTGGTCCTCGAATCGGCGGCCAGCGTGCGCGACGCCGTCATCATCGGACTGTTGCTGGCCGGCGTGGTGCTCTGGCTGTTCCTGCGCAGCATGCGCGTCATGCTGGTGGCACTGGTGGTCGTTCCCGCCACACTCGCCATCACCGTCCTCCTGCTCCGCGCGATGGGCATGAGTTTCAACATCATGACGCTCGGCGGTATCGCGGCGGCGGTCGGACTCGTGATCGACGATGTCATCGTGATGATCGAACACATCGCGAGACGCGCCGGCGCGACACGCGAAGGTAGCAACGAGGTCGTCGGCGCGTCCGGCATTTTTCCGGCCGCGCGCGAATTCTTTGCCCCGCTGTCGGGCTCCAGCATGGCGACGCTTATCGTGTTCGTCCCGCTCGGTTTTCTCGATGGCGTGACGGGCGCTTTCTCCAAGGCGCTTTCCATCACCATGGCATGCGCACTCATCGTGTCGTGGCTGATGACCGCGCTGCTCGTCCCCGTGCTGGCAAGGCGCTTCATCGACTTCACCCAATGGCAGGACCCGGGCGAACGCGAGGGCGGCCGACTGAAGCAAGTCCATGGTTGGCTTTACGACGGCCTGTCGAAACGGCCCTACCTCCTCGCTCTGTTTATGTTGCCTTTGCTCGGCGCGGGTTATCTGGCGTATCAAAAAGTGCCTACGGGTTTCATGCCGGAAGTCGACGAAAGCGGCTTCGTGATGGACTACTACACCGCACCCGGTACGTCGCTTCCGGAATCGGCACGGCAGATTTCGGAAGTCGAATCGATCCTTCGGAAAACTCCCGAGGTAGACACGTTCTCGCGTCGCCTGGGCACCGGCCTCGGCGGCGATCTCGGCCAGTCCTATCACGGCGACTTCTTCGTGAAGCTCAAGGCGGATCACAAGCGCCCCACCGCCGATGTCATGAACGATGTGCGCGATCGCATCGAAAGCGATGTCCCCGGCGTGCAGATCGAACTCGCACAATTGATGGAAGATCTCATCGGCGATCTGACGGCCGTGCCCCAGCCGATCGAAGTAAAGCTCTACGGTGTCGATCCCACCGTTCTGGACAATCAGGCCGAACGTGTCGCGCAGGCTTTATCGTCCATACCCAATGTCGTCGAGGTAAAGAGCGGCGTCCGTCTGGCCGGCGATGCACTCGATGTGCGTATCGATACGGAAAAGACCGCACTGGAAGGCGTTACCGCCGCCGCGGTCAGTCAGGCTGTCGACGCCGCACTCAACGGCGTGATCGCAACCGCCTTGCCGCAGATAACGAAAAGCGTCGGCGTGCGCGTATCCATGCCCGGCGCAAGGCAATGGCGCGTCCCTCAGCTGGAAGAACTCCCGATACGTGCTCCCGATGGCCACCTGTTTCCTCTGAGCCGCGTAGCAACCGTCGTGCCCGTGGCGGGCCAGCCGCAGATCACACGCGAAGACCTCCAGCCCATGGTGGCCGTCACGGCGCGCATCGACAGCGGCGGTATCGGCGCCGCCGTGGCGAAGGTGCAGGCGGCACTCGCCAAACCCGGCTTGCTCGATGCCGGCGTCCGCTACGAACTGGGCGGGCTGTACCAACAGCAGCAAGTGGCGTTCGCGGGCCTGAGCAAAGTATTCGCCGCCGCGCTCGTGGCGGAGTTCATTCTGCTGATGGTGCTTTACGGGCGGGTACGTCTGTCGCTGATCGCGATCGGCGGATCGCTCTTTTCGGCGACGGGCGTTTTCATCGCCCTGTGGCTTTCGGGTGTCGATCTGAACATCACCGCCATGATGGGCCTGACGATGATCGTCGGCATCGGGACGGAGATGGCGATCTTCTCCATCTCCGAATACGTCTCCTTGTGCCGCACGATGCCGGAACACGAGGCATTGCGCGCGGCAAGCCAGGATCGCCTGCGTCCGATCACGATGACCACGCTGGCCGCCATCCTGACCCTGCTGCCATTGGCTCTCGCGATAGGTCGTGGCTCGGGCATCCAGCAACCGCTGGCTATCGCGATCGTCGCCGGTCTGCTGGTGCAGTATCCGACGGTGCTTCTGGTGATGCCGGTCGTGATCGGTATAACGAATCGTCGGTCGCGGAAGGCAGCGCAGGCTTAACGACATCATGCGGTGGTGAGACCGGAAGCTCCCTCCATCGTCTTTTTTTCTGCGCAGGCACGGAGCCAGTGCGATGCATGGAGCTGTCGCGATGACGTACATCGGTACGCACGCATTTTCGGATTAAGTCGAAAGCGTCCACGTCCCCCTCATCGTCGTTCCGGCGCACGCCGGAACCCGCGGCGAGGCGGTCGGTTGTCGCGACGGCCATGGTCGTTTTCAAGCGGACACCTCAGCGTTCGGGCTTGCCCTTACGTGGTCGTTGCGGCCCCCGGCGCGCGTGCGCCGGGGTGACGGTGAGGGAAAGGCGGCGGTTCGCACGCAGGTCCTGTCTGGGAGCGCGCTTGAGCGCGATATTCTCGGGGGTGCGGGAAGTGCTGAACTAACGTTATCGCGATAACCCACTGCACCGCACTGGGTCCCTGCCTGCGCAGGAATGGCGGTGAGGGGTAAGGATGGCACGAGGGACCATCAGCGATTCGCTTTGCTCTTCACACCCTCACCGCTCGGTGGAACCCGCCGGTCCCCTCGCCGGGCCCGGTAGGAGGGCGAGGGTGGACTGGCGGATAAGGCCCCGCAGGGGGAAGGGGCAGGACGCCCCTTCCTCGGTGCGCGGGCAGGAAGCCCGCTCACCGAGCCCCGCCAGTCCACCCGCGTCGCGCAGCGACCGCCCGACGTGGGCCCGGCGAGGGGGCCGGCGGGTTCCATACGACAACGCCACGAATTGCAACGCTCTTCCGCTGGCCAAACACGGCGCAAAGCGCATCCGAACATAAGGCCCCCCTAAGCGACACAAAGCACCCTTCCAAAGAATCCGTCCAAGGGTGATGCCGTGACAAACCTCAAGTCCTCACTAGCCCCGGCGGCACGCCGATTCAGCCCCGTCATATCGGCGGCCATCTTCTTCCTGGTCATCTCCTTCGCGACCCGCTGCCTTCTCCTGTGGAAAGGCGGCTCGAATATCCCGCACGATGCGGGGAGCATGTTCTTCGCGTTCGGCATCGGATTTTTCTACGACGCAGTCACGTTTATTTACGTCGCGTGGCCACTCGTACTGTTCCTGTGGCTGACGCCAACAAACGACGGCTCGCCTGGCCTTCGTCGCTGGGGCATCTACGCACTCTGCCTTACGCTCATTTTCGTCGCGATACTCATCGCCCTGCGCATCGCTTTCATCGCATCCTTCGGCCAGATCTGGCCATTGCTGATTTTCTACCTGCTCCTGCTTCCCCTTGGCGGCATCCCCTTCTCTTCCCGCGTCGGTCAGATTCTTCTGCTCGCCCTGTTCGCGGTATCGATCTTCGGGCTGCTCTTCGTCAGCACGTCGGAGCTGATTTTCTGGGATGAATTCCAGACGCGGTTCAACTTCATCGCGGTGGACTATCTGGTCTACACGACCGAGGTCATCGGAAACATACGGGAGTCGTATCCGATCGGCCGATGGATTGCCGAACTGGCGGTCGTCTCCGCCATCGTCGTGTACGTCTTCCATCGTTTTCGCGGTGCGGCGGAGAACCAGTCCCGCGCACGCGAACGCACGATGGTCGCGATCGTCTGGTTCGCGCTGACCTGCCTCGTCACCGTGGCCGTGTCGTCGGGGGATAAGGAACGGTCTCCGAATCCTGCGCTCAACGCGCTGGCCGGCAATGGCATCTACGAATTCTTCGCCGCGTTCCGTGCCAACAAACTCGACTATGCGTCGTTCTATCGCACGCTGCCGCGCGATCGTGCGACGGCCGTCGTGCGCGGCATGCTCGATACGCCGGACGCGCGATTCATTCATAACGAAGGCACGGATTTCACCCGCGAGATCCGCGCCGCGGGTCCCGAGCGCCGGTTGAATATCGTACTCATCAGCGTGGAAAGCCTTTCCGCGAGTTATATGGCGCACTTCGGCAACCAGCAGAACCTCACGCCTCGTCTCGATGCGCTTGCCGATCAGTCGGCTCTGTTTACCCAGCTATACGCCAATGGCACCCGCACGGTCCGGGGACTCGAAGCATTATCTCTATCCACGCCACCGACACCGGGCGATTCGATCGTTCGCCAGGCGGGCAACGAAAATCTTTTCTCCCTGGGTAGCGTGCTCAACGCACACGGATACCGCTCGGCGTTCGTCTATGGCGGCTATGGCTACTTCGACAACATGTCTTATTTCTTCTCGCATAACGGCTACGACGTCGTGGATCGCGGCTCCTATCCCAAGGACGCGACGATCCATGCGGAGAACGTCTGGGGCATCGCCGACGAAGACCTGTACACGATGACGATGCGACGCATGGATGCGAACTATGCCGAGGGCAAACCGTTTTTCCTGCACGTCATGACCACGTCGAACCATCGTCCGTATACGTTCCCGACCGGCCGCGTGAATGGCGGACAGGGCAAGCGCGATGCGGCGGTGATGTATACCGACTGGGCCATCGGCGACTTCATCGACCGGGTAAAGGACAAACCGTATTTCGCCAATACGCTGTTCGTCATCACGGCCGATCACTGCGCGAGCAGTGCCGGCAAGACGGCGATCCCGCTCGACGGCTATCGCATCCCGCTGATTATCTACGCACCCGCACTCGTCAAGCCGGTGCGCATCGACAAACTGATGGCGCAGATCGATATCCCTCCGACGCTGCTGGGGATGCTCCATATGAGCTACCGGAGCCGGTTCTTCGGTTATGACATTCTGAATGTGCCCGCCGACAAGGAACGGGCGTTCCCCGCCACGTATCAGCAACTCGGATATCTTCACGATAGCCGCCTTACCATCCTGTCGCCGGGGAAACGCCTGTCGCAGAACGCCATCGGGACATCGAACGACACGGCCGACGCCACGGCCCGGAACGACCGATCCGTCGAAGAAGCGATCGCGTCGTATCAGGTTGCCGCTTCGATGTTCGAGTCGGGCAATATGCGCTGGAGGCCCGACGATGCAAAACCCGTCGAGCCTGCCCCTGCCAGCAGCTCACCCTAGGACCTCATGACGCTCAGCATCGAAGGACTACGCAATGCCCTTGTGGGTCCCTTCGACCTTCGGGTCGAGGCCGGTCGATGCACCGCTATCGTCGGTGCGTCCGGTTCGGGCAAGAGTCTGTTTCTTCGGATGGTGGCGGACCTGGATGTCAATGAGGGCGCGGTTTCGCTAGCGGGCGACGATCGCGCCGCTATCTCCGCACCCGCGTGGCGTCGCCGGGTAGGACTGGTTCCCGCGCAGCCGGGTTGGTGGGGCGAGTCGGTCGCCGAACATTTCGACGCGGACCTGCGAACGCGCGCTGCGGAACTGGCCGATGCGTTGCGCTTGCCTGCGGATATCTTCGCGCGGCAGATATTCCAGCTTTCGACCGGCGAACGGCAGCGACTCGGCCTCATCCGCGCCATGCTGGCCGACCCGGACGTGCTTCTGCTGGACGAGCCGACCGGCTCGCTCGATCCGGAAGCGACGCTGGCGGTGGAGGCACTGGTACGGGAAAGGCTCGAAGCGGGTGTGGTTGCGATCGTGGTTACCCACGATACCGCCCAGGCGACGCGGCTCGCCCATACGGTTCTGCGCATGGAAGCGGGGAGGCTCGCGCCGCTATGAATCCGATCTCGCTGCATCCGCTCGATCTTGCCATCGCGGCCTCGCTCGTTGTCGTGGACATATTGCTATCGGTGTTCTTGCGTCTCGGGCTTCATCGCCAGTTGCTTATTTCCGCCGGTCGGATGGTGCTTCAGCTGACCGCGGTCGGCTATGTATTGCGCTATGTTTTTGCGCTCGACTCCCCCGCCGCCACGGGCGCCATCGTGCTCGTGATGATCCTCGTCGCCGCCTATGAAGTCGCGGCGCGGCCTTCGCGGAAGCTGCGTGGCGGGAATTTCCTCGTCAGCATTCCGACGGTCGCAGGCGCCACCGTACTCACGAGCGTCTTCGCGCTGGTCACGGCGATCCGGCCTGCACCCTGGTTCGATCCGCATTACGCGATTCCCCTGGTGGGAATCATTCTGGGCAGCGTCCTGAACGCCGGGAGCATTTCCCTCGGCGGCATCCTCGACGGCGTCACCGGGGCGCAGGCGTCCATCGAGGCACGTCTGATGCTTGGGGAAAGGTGGCGCGTCGCCATCGGCCCGCTCGTTCGCCAATCGATCCGGCGCGGCATGGTGCCCGTACTCAACCAGATGATCGCGGCGGGCATCATTACCTTGCCCGGCATCATGACGGGACAGATTCTCGCGGGACTGGACCCCGTGGAGGCCGTGAAGTACCAGGTGTTGCTGATGTTCCTGCTTTCCGGCGGAAGCTGTCTTGCGGCCATCGGCACCGCGTATGGCGCGGCGTCGTTGCTGACGGATGGGCGCGAACGGCTTCGTCTCGATCGCCTGACTGGGCCGAAGTGAGGCTAAAAGGTAGGCATAGCGCTTCCATGGGCGGATAATTCACGACCCCTGCTGCCTGACTTCCCTACCTGATGTTCCAACCCGGACAACGCTGGATCTCCTCTGCCGAACCCGAACTCGGTCTCGGCACCGTATTGCGCGTCGAAGGACGTGGTGTACAGGTACTTTTCGCCAAGGCGGGCGTCCTTCGCCCCTATGCCACCGAAAGTGCCCCGTTGGTGCGTGCCGAGTTCCGCGCCGGCCAGCGCGTTGCCGGCAAGGGCATCGCTTTTCTGGTCGAGCGGGTCGAAGAACGCGAAGGGCTGCTGGTGTATCGCGGCGAAGGCCGCGAACTGGAAGAAGGCCAGCTCGACGACGAGCAAAGCGTTTCGCAGGCCGACGATCGCCTTGTCGGCGGCCGTACCGACCCCACGGACCGGTTCGACCTGCGTCTGGAAGCGCTGCAACGCCACGCCGAAGCCCGTCGCTCGCCCGCCTGGGGCCTTGAGTCCGCGCGTATCGGCCTCGTTCCGCATCAGTTGCGCGTCGCGGGTATTGCGGCCGCGCGCCGCCCGCCGCGCGTGCTGCTGGCGGACGAGGTCGGTCTCGGCAAGACGATCGAAGCTGGCATGATCCTGTCCCGCCAGCTCGCCACCGGGCGTGCCGGCCGCGTGCTGCTGCTATTACCCGAAACACTGGTCTACCAGTGGTTCGTCGAACTGCTGCGTCGCTTCAACCTGAGTTTCTCGATCTTCGACGAAGAACGCTGCGAAGCCATCGAGCAGTCGTCCGACGGCCGCAACCCGTTCGAGGACGAACAGCTTGTCATCGCCGATTTCGCTTTCCTGGAGCAATCGCCCAAGCGTGCGCGCCAGCTTGTCGACGCCGGCTGGGATCTCCTGGTCGTCGATGAGGCGCACCATCTGGAATGGACGCCCGAAGGCGCCAGTCCGCGCTATACGCTGGTCGAGGAACTGGCCGCGACGACGCCTGGCGTCGTGCTGCTGACCGCTACCCCCGAACAGCTGGGTCGCGCGGGTCATTTCGCGCGTCTGCGTCTGCTCGATCCGCAGCGTTACAGCGATCTGGACACGTATCTGGCCGAAGCCGATGCATTCGGGACGTTGTCCGATGTCGCGAATGTGCTTACCGAAGGCGGCACGCTGGACGCCGCGCAACGCCAGGCACTGACGAAGCGCTTCGCGGGCGACCGCGAACTGACCGCCCTGCTTGCCCGCGCCGACGACGCAAAAATCGCGCGCGACCTGCTTGCCGCGCTGATCGACCGTCACGGCACGGGCCGGGCCATGTTCCGCAATCGTCGTGCCGGCATCGGCGGTTTTCCGCGACGCTTGCCGGACCTGATCCTGCTCGATCACGAAACGCTCGACCCGGGCCGTCGCGATGCCCTGCTCGCCGAATTCCGGGCCGACTGCCAGCAGCCACCGGCGCCTGTCGAACCCGATTACGCCGACGATCCCCGTTTGCAGGCACTTATCGACCTGCTCGATAAGTATCCAGCCGACAAGTTCCTGTTGATCTGCCGCACGCAGGCCAAGGTGCTCGCCATTGAGGAAGCCCTGCGCACGCGCAGCGGCGTCGGTGTCGCACGCTTCCACGAAGGTCTTGGCATCGTGCAGCGCGATCGCAATGCCGCGTTCTTCGCGCAAGCCGATGGCGCCCGACTTCTGCTGTGCTCGGAGATCGGATCGGAAGGCCGTAATTTCCAGTTCGCGCATCGTCTGGTGCTGTGGGACATTCCGCTCGATCCCGATCTGCTGGAACAGCGCATCGGCCGACTGGACCGCATCGGTCAGCGCCACGATATCGTCATCCACATTCCCGTTGTCGAGGAAAGCGCGCAGCACGTGCTCGCGCGCTGGTACGATGAGGGTCTGGACGCGTTCCGTCACAGCCCGGCCGACGGTCGCGAACTGCTTCGTCGCTTTGGCCCCCTGCTTTCGAATCTCGCGGACGAACACGCACGCGGCGACGACGACCGCGATCAGGAGCTCGACGCGCTGGTCGCGGAAACGCGGGCGGCACACGAGGAGCTTTCCGCCCTGATCCACGCCGGTCGCGATCACCTGCTGGAACTGGCCGCCACGCGCGATCCGCACGCGGACGACCTCAGCCGCGCGTTCGCCATCGACGATGTCGATCCGGGTCGCGATGCGTTCCTGCAGCGTTTGTTCGAGAACTACGGCGTACATGCCGAGGAACTCGCGCGCGATGTCGTGCTGCTCGATCCGCAATATCTGTCCACCGATGGCCTGCAAGGATTTGGCGACGGCCCCATCGCTGTGACGTTCTCGCGAGAGACGGCGCTTTCCCGCGAGGAATTGCCGCTGCTGCGCATGGATCATCCGATGGTGAATTCCGCCGTCGATCTGCTGGTTTCTGGCGAACAGGGCAACGCGGCCTTCATGGTCGACGATGTCCTTCCTGTGCGTACGGCGCTGTTGCAGGCGGTTTTCGTACTCGAATGCGTCGCCGAGCGCAGCCTCGATGCGGAGCGTTTCATTCCGCCGACACCACTGGTTGTCTGCGTGGATACCCGCCTTACCGAGCGCGCGAATTTCGTGCCCAGCGAAGTTGCGATGCGCAAGGCACCGGATCGGAATATCGAAGTCGTCCGTTACCGGAAGTTCCTGTCCAAGCTGGTGCCGCCGATGCTCGAACGCGCGGCGGATCTGGCTGACGCACGTGGCGATGTACTGAAGTACGAGGCGATCGAACGGGCGCAGCAGGAGCTGGATGCGGAATATGCGCGTCTGGTGGCGCTGCGCGCGGTGAATCCGTCGATCTCCGAAACGGAAATCGCCCGCGTGGCCGCCGAACGCACGGCACTGCTCGCGGCGTTGCCGGAAGCTCGCATGCGTCTGGACGCGGTGCGCTTCGTCGTCAGCCCGGATTTCCTGGCGCTGCGCTAAGCACGCCGGGAACGCCTTACAACACCACATCCCTCCCCGTCACCCCGGCTTACGTACGCCGGAATGACGGTGAGGGGACAGGATTTTCCCTGCGTTGGCTCAATAACGACGCGGCAATTGATCGCGCCAGATACGCATCAACACGATGCCACCCAGCAACCCACCAAGATGCGCGAAGTGCGCCACGCCAGCCATGGTCCCAGTGACGCCGAACGCCAGCTCGGCAACGCCATAGCCGGTCACGAACAGCCACGCGGGAATGCCGATGGGAATCGGAATGAGCATGAGCTTTTCGCGAGGGAACCGCATCGCGAAGGCGCCGAGCAAACCGAAGATGGCCCCGGATGCACCTACCGTCGGAAACATGCGGTCCGGCTCGAAGAAGTAGACCACTGCCAGCTGCGCCACACCGGCGGCAATCAGGCATGTGAAGTAGTAGATCGCGAAACGGCGTGCGCCCAGTTCGCGCTCGACCATGCTGCCGAACATGTACAGGCCGAACATGTTGAATACGATGTGTGCCATGCCGCCATGCATGAAGGCGTATGTCACGACCTGCCACAGACGGAACCCCGCCGAGACGACCGAGCCGTCGTCCAGACGTAACGCGATGTCCGGCCCGAGCGGCCACAACGCGAACAGGCGCGTGAGCGCCGCGGTGGTGTCGTCTTTTAGCAGTAATTGCAGCCCGAAGATCAGAATGTTCGCAATCAGGAGATTGCGGGTAACCGGTGCGAGCGTCTGGTGCATGGGCTTCTCTTTACTGTCGGGAGCGCACCGGTCGGGCGATGCGCTCCATGGATCATCACACAGCTTGAGTATCAGCCGTCGATGCGGCCAGGCTGGAGGATTTCGATCCAGTAGCCGTCCGGATCGCGAATAAATGCGATGTGCTTCATGCGCCCGTCTTCGAGGCGCTTCTGGAACGGCACGCCCAGGGCGTCGAAGCGTGCGCAGGCGGCTTTTACGTCGGGGACGGAAACGCACAGATGACCGAAACCGCGCGGCTCGCTGTTGCCGTTGTGGTACGCGAAGTCCGCGTCGTTCTCGGTGCCGTGGTTGTGGGTAAGTTCCAGCACGCCCGGCTGGGCCAGCGCCCAGGCCAGGCGTTCGGTGTCGTCGTCGGGAATGACCGAGCGATCGGCGCGCAGGACGAGGTAGACGATGGTGAACGCGGCCTCGGCGAAATCCTGGCGGTGAACCGGCACGAAGCCGAGTACGCGCGTGTAGAAGTCGAGCGAAACCGCCAGGTCTTTCACACGGATCATCGTGTGATTGAAGACATAGCCCAGGGTCACGGTCTCGGGCTCGGCGGTGACGCCAGGGTGTTTCGTAAGGTCGGCGAGCGACATCGGCAACGTTCCTTAAGGAGTCAATGGAACGATGTGGCGCCCTGCTCCGCTCAATTCAACCGCGGCTCCCTCTGCAGCGACAGCAGGGCCAGTACCGCCGCCAGTGCCGCGTACGCGGCGGCGAACTGCCAGACCATGGTGCGCGCGCCGTCGGCAAGCTGCCACGGGAGGTAGACGCTGCCGGTGGGGTCGACCGAGTGGATGACGCCGAACAGGGTCAGCACGGCGCCGAGCAGCACGATGCCTGCGGCTTTTCGTACCTGTCCGTCGATCATCGCGACGACGAAACTCGCCCAGACCATCGAGGTGATGATGAAGCCGTTGCCCAGGATGGTGACCACGGCCAGGGCGGAAATGCCGTGGTCGTTCGCACCGTAGAGCACCGCATAGTGGGCCGGATCGACAATCGACGGGTCGCCGAGCTTGATCGCCAGCATGCGCGAAATGGCCGGGAAGAAGCTGAAGACCACCGCGGCCGCGTAGCGCAGCGGCGTGGCTTCGAAGGCCTGGGTGGTGATGCCGATGGCGACGAAGACCAGGATCGGCGCGAGTACCGCGATCGGCAGCAGCTCGACCAGGTTCGAGAGATAGCCGAATACGCCACCGAGTCCGATGACGAGTCCGGTCAGCAGGGTGTAGCCGCTGCGCGCGCCCATCGCTTTGTAGGACGGCTGGCCGATGTAGGGCGTGGTTTGCGCGACGCCGCCGCAAACACCGGCTACCAGCGTTGCCAGTGCCTCGACGAGCAGGATGTCGCGGGTCGGGTAGTCGTCGCCGGCCGCGCGGGCGCTCTCGGTGACGTTGATGCCACCGACGACCATGAGCAGCCCGAAGGGCAGGATCAGTGGGAGATAGGCCACGGTGTAGGGAAGGCCGGTGACGAAACCCAGCGACGGCCATGGCAGGCCGATGCGCCATTGCCACGCCGCCGGCGCGTGATAACCGGTGCCGAGCAGGCCCACGGGACCCAGTCCGTAATAGAGCGCTACGCCGACGAGGAACGCGGCGAGTACGCCGGGCACGCCGAACGGCAGGCGCCTGCGGGCGACCAGCGCGTAGAGCACGATGCCCAGCCCGGCGAAACCGACGACGGGCACGCGCATGATTTCAATCAGCGGCAGGAAACCCATCAGCACGAGCGCGATGCCGGCGATGGAGCCGAGCAAACCCGCGCGCGGCACGGATCGCTGCACCCAGGCGCCGGCGAACGACAGCACGAATTTCAGGATGCCCATGACGACCAGCGAGGCCATGCCGAGCTGCCAGGTGGCTTCGGCGGCGTGGTCGGCGTCCATGCCGCCCTGGCGAAAGGCCAGGAAGGCCGGGCCGAGTACGAGCAGCGCCATCCCGATGCTGGTGGGCGCGTCGAGTCCCAGCGGCATGGCCGTGACGTCGTCGCGCCCCGTGCGCCGGGCCAGCCGCCGCGCCATCCACGTATAGGCAAGATTGCCGAGCAGCACGCCCAGCGCGGTACCCGGAAACATCCGCCGGTAGACGATATCGGCGGGGAATCCGAAGATGCCGATCAGCGCGGTCGCCAGGAAGGCCAGGATCGACAGGTTGTCGACGACGAGGCCGAGAAGGCCATTGAGGTCGCCGCCGCCGAAGCGACGGCGTGTCTGCGCAGCGGCCATCAGAACGACACGTCCGCAGGCTGAGTGACCCGCAGGACCGACTGGTCGCCGGTGTCGCGCTTCCACGCCGCGCGGATCGCCTCGACGTCCGCACGCTGACGCGGCCCGTCCGGATACAGGAGCAGCAGCTCCTTCGAACGGAGGCGTTCGGTGCCGGACTGGCCTTTACCTCGCCATTGTCCGTAGACGTCGCGGACGCTCAGGCCGTCGGGAAAGCGTGGCGTCACTTCCTTGTCCAGGAAGGCCCGCCACTGCGCTTCGCTGACGCCGGCTCCACCATCGGCGAGCCCCAGGCCGAAGTACAGGCTGGTGGACACCCATCCCGCGGTGCGATCGGGATGCGCGGCATCGCCGGTAAGCGTTGCCGTGCCTTCGCTCGCGTGCGGCGCCGTGGCGCAGCCCGTCGTCGCGAGAAGCGCCAGCGACAGGACGATTCCAGCCCATGATTTCATGCTTTCTACCCCTACGCGAATATCGTGAGGCGTACGGACGTCCATACGCCTATCGGTCCAGATGTATTGACACAGCCTACACTGCAATGCAACAAATGGGAAAAGCGCATCTACCACTCATGGCCCACCGCACCCCTTGAACATTCGCATACATCGCATTGCCCCTGCCAGCCGCGTTTGCGTGGCGATGGGCCGATGTATGCCCGCGCGTCGGGCCTGACGACGCGCTTCCCGCTTTATCCGACCGCGCCCAGGGGCGCGGCGTAGCGTCGCGCACGCTTTTGCCAGGGGTTTTACATGATGTCGCAACACCGTAAGCACGCACTTCCGATGGCGATCGCCATCGCCCTGTCCGTTTTCGATGCATCGGTTTCCGAGGCAATGGCCCAGGATGCGCAGCCCGCGTCCGCGTCGACGCTGGACCAGATCGTGGTGACCGGTACCCGCTCGAAGGATCGCACGGTACTCGACTCGCCCGTGCCCATCGATGTGCTGACACCCGAAGACCTGCGCGCCGCTGGCGCCGTGAATGGCGAACTTGGCCAGGCACTCGCCGCGCTGCTGCCATCGTTCAATTTTCCGCGGCAGTCCAATTCCGGCGGATCGGATCATGTGCGCGCGGCGCAGTTGCGCGGCATGAGCCCCGACCAGGTGCTGGTGCTCGTCAATGGCAAACGCTTCCATACCTCCGCCCTCGTCAACGCGGATACCAAGATCGGCCGGGGTACGACGCCGGTCGACTTCAATGCGATACCGATCAGCTCGATCAAGCGCATCGAAGTGCTGCGCGACGGCGCCGGCGCGCAATACGGTTCGGACGCGATCGCCGGTGTCGTGAACATCATCCTCGACGATGCGCCCGAGGGCGGCGAAGTGACCGCGAGCTACGGCACATTCCATACCGATTTCAAACCGACGGGCCGCACGATCACCGACGGTCAGAGCGGATTCGCCAGCGCGAAGTTCGGTGCGCGCCTGGGCGGCGACGGCGGCTTCGTTCGCGCGGGTATCGAGAGCAACCAGCACGAACCCACCAATCGCGCGGGCTTCGACCAGATCCCCCCGTGGGAGAATCAATCTCCCGCCAATCTGGCGTGGCAGGGCAAGCGCAACTACGCAGCGGGCGATCCGCAAAACGAGAACTACAGCGGCTGGGTAAACGCCGAACTTCCGCTGGCCGATAACGTCAGGGCTTACGCATTCGGCATCTATACGCAGCGCCGGACCATCGGCGACAACTATTTCCGTTATCCGGACAGCGATGCCAACGTGCCGGCGATCTATCCGGACGGCTATCGTCCCGAATCGCAGGGCTACAACCGCGACGTGAACCTCACGGCAGGCGCACGCGGACGGATCGGCGAATGGGATTACGACGGCAGCGTGACCTGGGGCGGGAACAGCTTTGCCTACGATCTGCGCAACTCGGTCAATGTATCGTTGGGGCCGGATAGTCCGACGAGTTTTCGCATCGGCAAGTACGAAGGCACGCAAAGCACCGCCAATCTCGACCTGAGCCGCCCGGTCGAATGGGGAACGACGCTTTATACCGTGGCCACCGGCGCGGAATACCGTCGCGAGACATTCCGCACCTACGCGGGCGACCCGGCCTCCTATGAGGTGGGTCCCGTCGCCGGCGCCCCCATCGGCGCGCAGGCGGGCGGTGGCCTGACGCCGCAGGACACGGCCAATCTCAGCCGCCATGTCGGTGCTGCATACCTGGATATTTCCGCGGATCTGACCGAACGTTTATTCGCGGACGCCGCCGCACGCTACGAGCATTACAACGATTTCGGCAGCGCATGGACAGGCAAGCTCAGCGGCCGCTATGCCTTTACGCCGAACTACGCGCTGCGTGGCGCCATCTCCAATAATATTCGCGCCCCATCTCTGAGCCAGGTAGGTTTTGAGTCGACGTCCACCGGCTACGGTGCAAATGGCGAACTGGTGCAGGGCCGCGTGCTTTCGGTGAATAACCCCATCGCCCGCGGCCTTGGTGCGACACCGTTGCAACCCGAGAAGTCGCGCAACGTCAGCCTTGGCTTTACGGCACGTCTGGGCGAACACTTCGACGCGTCGCTGGACGTGTATCGCATCGACGTCGACCATCGGGTGACGCTTTCGGAAACCATCGCGACCGACGGCCTGGAGTCGTACATCCTCGCGAATTACGGTGTGCCCGGCGTGCAGAGCGTCGCATTCTTCACCAATGCCGTGGATACGCGCACACGCGGCGCGGAACTGGTCGCCAACTACCGGCATCCCGCCTATGGCGGCAACCTCACGCTGACCGGCACGTACAGTTATAACCGGACCTCGATCCGCAAGGTACGCGACACCCCACCCCAGCTCGCCGCGCTGGGCGCCGACGCCGTGCTATTCGGACTGGAGGAACGCAATACGCTGACCGACGCGGCCCCGCGTCAACGTGGCGCGCTTACCGCGAAATGGGATGCACCGCGCTGGTCCCTGCTCGGCCGGTTGACCCGACAGGGCGCGACGACCCGCGTTTTCGACTTCGGTGGCGGCTTCGTACCGACCCAGACCTATGCGGCACGCTGGCAACTGGATGCCGAGGTCGAGTGGCATGCGACCGAACGTCTTTCGCTGGCCATTGGCGGCCAGAACATCACGGATCAGTACCCCACCCGCTCCATCGCCGATATCGCATACGCGGGAAACTTCCCGTACGACGTGATCTCGCCGATCGGGGTCAACGGAGCGTACTGGTACGGGCGGGTTCGCTATACGTTCTGAAACACGGAGTACGACAGACTTAAAAAGGCTCTTCACGCATTGCCGGGGACAACCTGACTGTCTTGTCGAGTTTCGGTCGAGGACAGTTGCCTCACGCTCATGGCTCGAGGAAGCCGCGACCGGGTTGGCCCTTGGGGCCTTCGGCGCCGTCCCTGCGGGAGCGGGCCGTAGCGCCGCTTCGCTCCGTCACTAGGTATCGCGGCCCTCGGCTAAGGCGGCCCCAAGGGCCAACCCGGCCACGGCACCGGCGACTGCGGTTTGTTGTGGGCAGAGCGCGAGCCGAGCACGTGACGGAACCGAACCGGCAGGCGGCCATGACGGGTCATGCGTCACGCGCTGCTTTCCTCCACGTCACCGCAGCATCCGGAAGAGCCGTCGGCCACCTCCCTCGACGCGACTTGCGGAACCGAGCGCGGCGGGCGGAAAAGGCCCGCAGGGGGCGGACCAGGACGGTCCGCCGTTTTCGCTGAGGCAGGAGGCCGAATCGAAAACCCCCGCCCGCCGCGCGGGCGCGACGGGGCGCAGCCATAGAACACCAGCCGCGCAGCGGCTATCCCTTCCCGAGCGACGGTGGAGACGAAGCGTCGAGGGAGGTGGCCGACGGCTCTTCGCGAAGCGCCCCAGCGCAAAGCGATGGCAAAGCCGAGCCCTCCCCGACCATGCGCGAAGAACCAAAAAAAAGCCCGGCTTTAGCCGGGCTTTTTCGTACTACCGATCAAACAACCTTACTGCTGAACCTGCAGCTCGGTGCGACGGTTGCGAGCGCGGCCTTCAGCCGTGTCGTTCGTGTCGATCGGGTTGTTCTTACCGTGGCCAACCGGGCCTTCCAGACGGTCGGCGCCAATGCCGTGGGCCGTCAGATAGTCGTACACGATCTTCGAGCGACGCTCGGAGAGACCCTGGTTGTACGCGTCCTTACCGACGCTATCCGTGTAACCGGCAACCATGACCTTGACCTGCGGGTAACGCTGCAGGGTGTCGACAGCCTGGTCGAGGACGCCCAGCGATTCGCTGGTCGGCTCCTGCAGGCTCGGGCCGATGTTCTTCTCGCCCTTCTTCGGACGATCGAACTTGAAGTTGACGCCACGGAGGTCGATGACGACCTTCTGCGGGCAACCGTCCGGACCGACGATCGTGCCAGCCGGCGTGTTCGGGCACTTGTCGTCGCAATCGTTCACACCGTCGCCATCGCTGTCGAGGGTGGAGCAATCCGGAGCGGCCGGAGCAACGGCAACGGGCGCAGCCGGAGCGGCCGGAGGAGCACCGAAGCGGGAAACGATCGAGAAGCCGAGGAACCAGTCGCCGTAGCCGTTGTTCTTGGAGACGGTCTTGTCGTCCCAATCGTAACGGTAGCCGGCTTCGACGCGGACGTCGGAGCTGTCGGTGATGGTCTTGGACACGCCGACGCCGAGCTCGGCGGCCGGGGACCAGCCGTTATCCGACGGGTTGTGATGGTAGCTGCCCATCACACCGGCCAGCAGGTACGGGCGCCATGCGTCCCACGCACCGGCGTAGAAACGGGCGGCAACGCCGTAGCTGTTGTTCGACCAATGGCCAACGCCATCGTTGTCGCGCTTGGTGCGGTCGGCAAAGATGTCGATCGACGCGTTGTTCGAAATGAACTTACCGAAACCCAGACCGTAGTAAACCTGACGGCTGTTGGTGTTGCGGTCCGTATCGTTGTAGTAGCCGCCAACGGTCGGTGCGATGTACCAGCGGCCGTCGTAGCTCGACGACGTGCTGCTAGCCGTGTCACCGGCAGTGTCCTGCGCGTGAACGGCACCCACGCCGCCCAGGGCCAAGCCGATCAGCAAAAACAAGCCCTTACGTTTCATCGGTGTCTCCTCATTATTGGTATTCGCGTCCGCGCTCCACCCCATACGGAAATCGCGCGTAGAACTCTTAATTCGAATCCGGGGACTTCTGCTGTCCCTCGCTTTGATACCCCTTCAACGGGCGGCGGCAGTTTAGCAAAAATCAAACAATTGAACACGTGCTAAAAACCGCCGTTCATATTCGAGTCACAGGTATTATCAGGCCGTGAAGAGTGTCATGAAATCGTGAATGGCCATCGCGTCGAGGGTTTCGGGCGAATTGGTGACCGCAAGAACCTTCTCAACCCGCTCCGCAGGCCACTGTGCACGTAGCGCGGCGTCGAATTTCTTCAACAGCACGGGGATGCCCTCGGCACGGCGCTTGCGATGTCCGATCGGGAAATCAATCGAAACTTTCTCGGTTTTGCTGCCGTCCTTGAAAAATACCTGGACCGAATTGCCGATATAGCGTTTTTCGGGATCGAAGTAATCCTTGGTGAACTGAGGATTCTCCTGAACCGTCATTTTGTCTCGCAGCGCGTCGATACGCGGATCGGCCGCCACGGCGTCGTTGTAGTCGTCGGCGGTAAGGCGGCCGAAGATCAGCGGAACGGCGACCATGTACTGGATGCAGTGGTCGCGATCGGCGTAATTGGCCAGCGGACCGGTCTTGTCGATGATGCGGACGCCCGCTTCCTGCGTTTCGATGACGATCTTCTCGATCTCGTCGATACGGTCGGCGACCTGACCGTGCAGCTGCATGGCGCATTCCACCGCCGTCTGGGCATGGAATTCGGCCGGAAAGCTGATCTTGAAGAGCACGTTCTCCATCACGTAGCTGCCGAAGGGACGCTCGAATTCGAACGCGTTGCCCTTGAAGGCCACGTCGTAATAGCCCCAGGTCTTGGCCGAAAGCGCCGACGGGTAGCCCACGACGTTCCGGTAAACGGCATTGATGGCATGGGTGACCGCCCGGCGACAGGCGTCGCCGGCCGCCCAGCTCTTGCGGGGACCGGTGTTCGGGGCGTGGCGATAGGTGCGCAGGGCGCCGTTGTCGATCCAGCTGTGCGACACGGCAGTGGTGATTTCTTCCTTGCCACCGCCGAGCATGGCCGTGGTTACGGCCGAGGATGCAAGACGGACGAGGATCACGTGGTCCTGACCGACGCGGTTGAAGCTGTTCTTCAACGCGTAGCAACCCTGGATTTCGTGGGCCTTGATGGCATAGGTCAGCACGTCGCGGACGGTCAGCGCCTTGCCGCCTTCCTTCGCGGCCTTGCGGCTGAGGTAATCGGCCACGGCCAGGATCGAACCGAGGTTGTCCGACGGGTGGCCCCATTCGGCAGCCAGCCAGGTGTCGTTGAAATCGAGATAGCGGATCTGGGTGCCGATCGCGAAGGCGGCCTGTACCGGATCGAGCTCGTGCGAGGTGAACGGCACACGCGCGCCGCCCGGCATCGTCGCGCCCGGAACCAGGGGTCCCAGGTGCTTCACGCAGTCGGGGAACTTCATCGCGAGGGCCGAACACGCCAGCGAATCGAGCAGCATATAGCGTGCGGTGTCATACGCTTCCGTCGACTCGATCTTGTAATCGGCGACGTAGTTGGCGATGTCGACCATCGGCTGGTCCGGATCCGGACGCGTGGCGGAACGGATGTCGTGTGCACTCATGGGGCTTTCTCGCGACGGGGAAAACCGCCATTTTAGCGTGTCGGCGCCATTCCGTCCTTGTGCACTGCGATGCGAACCGTGACAATGCGGCCTACTACAGCCCAAAGGGGAGTAGTTCCGGACGGCAACCCTTCGCCGTCCGTGCGCCGATCGTCATCACGGACGCCACATGCGTCCCGGTCGCCGCGCCGGTCCATCCCGGGAACGAGACTTTTGTGGCGACGACGGGGCGTGCGCTGCCCGTTGTCGCTGCATTCGTCCAGCGCATACGGGATACCGCACCATGGATTTTCTTACCGCCGAGTTCTTCTCCGGCCTTGCCGCGATCGTGCTTCTGGACCTGGTCCTGGCCGGCGACAATGCCATCGTCATCGCGCTTGCCGCGCGCAGACTGCCGCCCGCCCTGCAAAGGAAAGCCATTTTCTGGGGCACGTTCGGCGCCATCGCCCTGCGCGTATTGCTCACGTTTGCCGTGATCTGGCTGCTGAAGTTGCCGGGCCTGATGCTCGTCGGCGGCCTGCTGCTGCTGCCCATCGCGTGGAAACTGCTGCGCAGCGACGAACACGATCCGGACATCACGCCCGCCGCCGGCTTCTGGGCGGCGATCCGCACCATCGTCATCGCCGACGCCCTGATGGGCCTGGACAACGTACTGGCCATCGCCGGCGCGGCCAAAGGCCATATGGGGCTGGTGGTGCTGGGACTGGCGATCAGCGTGCCACTTGTCGTGTGGGGATCGACGCTGATCCTGAAACTGATCGAGCGCTTCCCTGTCGTCGTGTATATCGGCGCCGCCGCGATCGCATGGACCGCAGCCAGGATGATCGCGCACGACCACCTGATCGATCAGTGGTTCGACGCCCGCGCCTGGGCCCCATGGACGCTGGATGCGCTACTGGTCATCGGCATCTGCGGAGGCGGTTGGCTGATGTCGCGCCGTAAGTCCCCGGCAAACGAAGCCGCCTGACGTAACACCTGTAGTAGCCCGCTTGCGGGCTACTACAAAATTGTATGCTCCCGGTCCATACACAAAATCAGAAGCGCACGCGCACGTATGCCGCCGGACCATTGAGCTTCATATCCAGGTCCAGATCGTAGTTCTTCTTGTCCTGATGCAGCTTGACCTGCGTGTATGCGTACTCGGCACCGAAGCCCACGTTCTTCCACGGGAACCACTCGACACCCAACGCCGCATCCCAGATGTGCCCATTGAGTTTGCCGCCGCTCTTCTTCACACCCGATGCGTTGACGTACATGCGCCACTGATCGTTGAACGCATGGCGCCAGCCCAACTGCAGGTTCGGAGCCCATGCACTCGCGCTGGCGCTGGCACTGGCCGTCCCCGACTGGTTGAACTGATCGCCGACGTTGACGCTGGCCGTACCGCTGACTTTACCGCTGACCCTGTAGTAAGCCGCACCCAACCCCACACCGAAGACATCGTTGCCGGTACCGAACCACCACTTGTACGCCGCACTGCCGAAGTTGAACTTGACGTTGGCCTTCACGCTTGCGCTGGCGTCGAATGGCTGGCCAAGGAACGTAATGTCCTCGTTGATCGACCTGCCGTGACTGCGATCGATCCGGTAGTAATCGAAGCTGAAGCCCTGATGCTCGCCGATCAGAAAGTCCAGACGCGCACGCGGCACCGTCTTGCGCTTATCGAACCCAAGGTCTTTCTCGAGACTGACGTCGCCCTTCGTCGTGCGATCGGGTGTTGCCGCTCCAAGGGTCGTATCGTTGTTGGCGTAGTAACCACCCAGCCAGATACTCACGTTATCCAGTGCCGGCGACTGCGACTTCTTATCCTGTGCATGTGCGGCCGTGGCAATCATGGCCAGCGACAGAATCGTGAGGCTGGCCGTGGCCTTGCCCAGATGACGAATACGGCTTCGCATACTGCATTTCTCCCTGCATTCATGATGTTTTTGAAGAGTTTTTCCTCCAATGTCCTGGATACTAACGAGGCATCATGTGTTTGCTTCGTGCACGCAAAGAACCCGTCGCGTGAAGACGCGACAGGTTCGTTCACCGCTTCGTTCGACGAGTAACGTCGAAGAATTCCTAGTAGCTCATAGGCAGTCGCACAGTCACGGTGGTATCGGGCGTATCGCGCGTCACGCCCACACCAAGCGTCACGTTCAATGTCCGCTTGTCGCTGAATCGATACGATCCGCCGATGAGAAGCGAGCCCAGTACCGTGCGCGCGGACGCCGACAACGCCTGGCCATTCTGGGTCGTGCGACCGACGAAACTCTGGTCGTAACCGATGCTGATCGACGCCTTCTCGTTCAACGCCAGACCCATGCCGACACTGACATCGGCGATGTCGCCCGCCTTCACGTTGCCAAGAAATTGCTTGCCGGCAAGCAATACGGTGCGACTGACGTTGTTGCGCGTGAAGTTATGCAGATAGCTCAGATTGCCGAAGAATACGACCGGGTCCGACGGATACAGCCACGTCACGCCCGCCTGCGCGGAATAGAACCCCGTGCCGGTCGGCAACTCCAGCGGCAAGCCCGTACCCGTCGCATTCTGTACGCAGCGGGTAACGCAGTCGGTGGTGACTTCGAAGGGGTCTTTGCCCGTGCGCGACTTCACGCGGAACCAGCCAACGTAGTACGGCGAATCGGGACCGCCCTTATTGATCTGGTAGCGCGCCGTCGCCTCGATATCGCCAAGACCTTTTCCGCTGGACGAGAACAGGTTGTCCTGCGCGGCGCCGGTGAATATCTCGCGACTGATCGTATCCGTATGGCTGTCCACGTACGGCACGCGCACTTCGATCTCCAGGCGATTCGTCAGGCCGTAGCGGAATGCCATCGCGGCGGTCTGTGTCGTGGTTTTCACCTGACGTACGTCGATCAGGCCGATCAGGATCGCGGGAATGATGGTGTAACCGACAAGCGCGACACGATCGCTCGACGAATAACCGAACTGATACGACGGTTCGACGATCAGCTTGCCCTTGGGCGTGAGCACACCGGGCTGATCGAAGATCGGCGCGACTTCCGGCGGCCTGTCGGCTTGCTCCGGAGGCTTGCCGACAGGACGGGTCGATTGCGCAACCGTTGTCGTCGCGTCTTGTGGCGCGGACGGCGCCGCGCCGCCCTGCTGTCCCGATGCGGCAAGCGATCCGCCGCGACTTGCGTCCAGCGATTCGAGTCCGACCGCCTTGCGCAGATCGCTGAACTCCGCTTCCTGTCGCGCCAGCGCGCGCTTCATTTCCTCCAGTTCGGCGGATTGTTCCGCCACGCGGCTACGCATGGCGTCGAGCTTCTGCGACTGCGCCGCGACGCGGTCGCGCAAAGCCGGGTCGACCGGTGCGTCCGTAGCCCAGGCCGCTCCGATACACATCGGAAGACAGGCCAGAGCAAACGTACCGAGCGCTATCGTTGCGTGCGGATACCTGCCGGTCCGGTGCATACGTCAGTTTCCCCTGAAGCGAACGATCGCGTCCTGCAGATTGCTCTGGAATTGCATACCGCTGAGCATCTGCGCGCTGTTGACCGACGCGTCGATCGTAGTGGTGGCCTGGATGGCCTGGTTATCGAGCGTGTTCTGCACGACGAAAGCGGGTACGTTGAGCGACGGCACGGTCAGCGCCGGCAGTGTCGTCGTCGGAATCGTCAGACTCGCGGGCGTCGACGATGCGGCGGCCGCATGGCTTGTGGGTGCGACACCCGCTGCGGTTTGCGCAGCCGATGCCACCGCGGAGACGGCTTGCGTCGCCGCCGTGGTCGCGGCGGCGGTCGACTGTGCAGCGTTCGCGTTATTCGCGGCCGGCGTAAGCGCGGCATTGACGCTGTTGCCGCTACCGTTGGCAATCACTATCGGTCCGAAAGCCTGCGAAAGCGCCTTCGCCTGATCCGTGGTGATCTTCGAAATGTCGGGAATGCTGATGCTGTTCTGCACCTGGGTCATGCCGTTGACGATGACCGTACGTTCGAGTCCGAACGAGATTTTGAGTCCGTCGCCAAGATCGAAACCACCGCGCTCGCTCTCGAGACGCTCGTCCGAAACGGGAGTCCAGTCGTCCGCATGCGCGTGTGGTGAGAGCGCCCATGCGCCACAGCCGGCGACGATGAGAAGTGAGGTACGCCGAAGGTTCATATGTCACCAGGTCCGCGCTTGGGCATGACGATCGGAGCCAGTCCGTTGCGTTCGATGCCATCGCTGAGTGGCGCGGCCGGCGCGACCGCCCAGTCCCGGGGACTGTTGAAGATCGCGCGATCGCGCTCGTTATGAATGACGAAGACGAGGCGGCTCTTCCACATGGCTTCGAACCGCCCGCGCGACATCGAATGCGTACCGGTAGCGGGGTCGCCGACCAGTACGCGCCCGCCTTTCATGCCCTTCACCACGACGAAGTGGTGATAGCCGCGTTCGTCGATCAGCACGATGGCGGGAAGGCCCTGCTCGCCCAGCTTGTCCAGCGGCAGCTCGAAACCATCGGCCTCGAAGCCACGCGACGCGAGGAAGCGTTTGATATCGAGCAGCGAAAAGCCTTCTTTGGCGATCTTGGCGCGGTCCCCATGCGCGTACATGACATCGAATGCCGACTGTTCGTCGACGGGGTCGCCGTACTGATAAGTGAGGAGGGTCGCGACGGCTGCCGAACCGCAACTGAAGTCGTATTTCTGCCGGATCGTATTCCTGAAGCGCGCCTCCTTCAGGCTGGTCACGCGCAGGTGGTACGACGTGCCCTGGCTGCTCTGCACTTCCACATTCGCAGCCTGCGCAATCGGCGCGACGACGAAAAGTGCAAGCACGAGCAGGCCGGATCGCATTACGGTATGAGCCGTACGTTGACGATGGTCGCGTTCTGGATAAGTACGTTGTTGCCGGTGTTCTGGATCACGGTCGGCAAGCCGGCCGCGCCCTGAAAAGAATTCGCGTCGATGGCGTTCATGCCCGTTGACACATGACTGGTCTGCGTATCGCTGACGGTGCCGTCGATGGTCATGCCGTTGGTGGTGGTATCCGTTCCGCCGGACATCTCGCCGAGCGCGCTGCTCGATACGGGGGCCCCCAGGCCCGGCGCATCCTCAACGGAAGGCGGTGGCGTGGCCTGTGCGGCTCCACACGCAAGCACCATCAGACCGACAGCGACCGTCGCGGCATGACGCCGCGAAACGAAGAACGTGAACATGGCTTTCTCCCGGCGGATGGACGAAGGCCTGCGGAACGATGGTCCGTTCCGCAGGCTTCGCTGCTACATCAGTGACCGACGTTCAGATTTGCCTGCACGTTCACGCTTTGCTGCACGAGAGAAGCAGCGCCGCTGTTCTGTGCGATCACGAGTACACCCGCCGCCGCGGAGCCGGCACCTTCCATGTGGTTGGACATGTCAAAACTGCCCGCGTTGACGGAGTTCGAACCACCCGCGCCGCCCGCGCCGCCGGATGCACCGCTACCGTTACCGCCCGTCCCGGCACCGCCGCTGCCACCGGATGCGCCCGATCCTGCCGAAGCCGTCGAGGAACCGCTGGAACCGCCCGCACCCATGCCAGCGCCGCCGGTGGCGGATGCCGCACCCGATGTGCTCGCGCCGCCAGTGCTGGCGCTTGCACCGCCCGTGGCCGAACCGGTGTTGCCGTTGCGGCCGCGTACGCGTGCCAGACCGCCGTCGCCATAGCCATCGCCGCCAGATGCCGCGCTACCGGCACCCGCGTCGCCGCCGGAACCGTTGCCGGAGCCGCCCGCACCGGAGCGCGAATGAGCGTTGCCGCCATTGCCGCCGCTACCGCCGTTACCGGCGTAGCCGTCGCCGCCATAGCCATCGCCGCCGTATCCGCCATGCCCACCGGCGGCGCTACCCGTATTGCTGGCGATATTGCCGTTGCCCATGGTCGTGATGCCACTCACGGTGCCACTGAGGTTGCTTTCCGCAATCGCGTTGCTGGTGTTGAACGAATCGGAAAGGGAGGCGCTCGCCGTACCGCCGTTATTGGCCGAAGCACTGCCCTGGCCGTTGGCATAAGCGTCGCCGCTGTTGCCGCGCATGTTGCCGTTGTTCTGGTTGGAGTAATTGTCGGCCGATGAGCTTTGTGTAACTGTCGAATGACGCGATGCCGTTGGGCCGGCACCTCCGGTAATCGTATCGTCGGCCATCGCCGGGAGGGCGAAACCGATGCCAATGCAGATCGCGGTAGCGAGCAGAGTCTTGCGCATAACAATCTCCTGGGAAGCGACGCGGAACCCCTGTTTTCTCGGGAAAGTGAACGTCCTGCCAACGCTCGTTAAGCACACAAACGGAGCAATAACCGTGCCTCTCCCGTTACGAAGGGCGAAACGCCAGCGCGGAGCGGCCTGTGGCGCGGTGCGGAGCGATTCACCGGCATTCCGGCGAATGCGAAGCGTTTCATCGTTGCTACACCCCACCCTCATCCGGGCGCTGTCATGCCTTCGGAAGCGCCGCGCCCCAACGGTTTGAAGCGAATAGCCCCTAGCTGTCTCATCCGCGTTACAGGCTGCACCCCTTGCCTGCGACGAGGCTTGCGCGCATTCTTCGAACGATCGTTTGAACCCGGATGCCGACGTGCCCTATTCCCACCTGCTCGCCCCACTCGACCTGGGCTTCACAACCCTGCGCAACCGCGTGCTGATGGGCTCGATGCATACCGGACTGGAAGACAAGGCAAAGGATTACGACAAGCTCGCCGCTTTCTTCGCTGCGCGCGCGCGGGGCGGCGTCGGGCTCATCGTCACGGGCGGTATCGCTCCGAATATCGAGGGCTGGCTGAAACCGTTCTCCGGCACGATGTCGATGCCCTGGCACGTGGCACGACACCGCAAGGTGACGCAAGCCGTGCACGACGAGGGCGGGAAAATCTGCATGCAGATCCTGCATGCGGGCCGCTATGCCTACCAGCCGCTGTCGGTGGCACCGTCGAAGATCAAATCGCCCATCAGTCCATTCACGCCACGTGCGCTTTCCACGCGAGGCGTCGAGCGCAGCATCGATGCCTTCGTGCGAAGCGCGAAGCTCGCACGCGACGCCGGCTACGACGGCGTCGAAGTGATGGGTTCGGAAGGCTATCTGATCAACCAGTTCCTTACCGGCCGCACCAACCAGCGCACCGATCGCTGGGGTGGAAGCACCGAAAACCGCATGCGCTTTCCCATCGAAATCGTACGCCGCATGCGCGAGGCCGCCGGCAAGGACTTCATTATCATTTATCGCCTGTCGATGCTCGACCTCGTCGACAACGGCCAGCCATGGGACGACATTGTCACGCTGGCCCGCGCGATCGAAGCGGCCGGCGCCACCATTATCAATACCGGCATCGGCTGGCACGAAGCGCGCGTTCCGACCATCGTCACCAGCGTGCCACGCGGTGCATTCGCCTGGGTCACGCGACGTCTCAAGGGCGAAGTCGGCATCCCGCTGGTCACGACCAACCGCATCAATATGCCCGACGTAGCCGAGCGCATCCTCGCCGCCGGCGATGCGGACATGGTGTCGATGGCCCGTCCGCTGCTCGCCGATCCGGAATGGGTCAACAAGGCCAGCGCGAATCGCAGCCAGACGATCAACACCTGCATCGCCTGCAACCAGGCCTGCCTGGATCATGTCTTCGCCAGCCGTCGCGCGTCGTGTCTCGTGAATCCCCGCGCGTGCCACGAAACCGAACTGGTGATCCGTCCGGCTGCCGAGCGCAAGCGCTACGCCGTGATCGGCGCGGGTCCGGCGGGCCTGGCCTGCGCGACGACACTGGCCGAGCGCGGCCATGACGTCACGCTGATCGACCGTGCGATGCAGATCGGTGGCCAGTTCAACATGGCCAAGCGCATTCCGGGCAAGGAAGAATTCCACGAGACGCTGCGCTACTTCGGCGAGCGCCTGAAGGACACCGGCGTCACCGTGAAACTCGGGACCGACGCGGTGCCGAACGAACTGAAGGACTTCGACGGCGTTATGCTTGCCAGCGGGGTGCTACCGCGCCGGCTGGACGTACCCGGACACGACCATCCGAAGGTTCTCAGCTATCTAGATGTCCTGCTACACGACCGCGCGGTCGGCAAGCGCGTCGCCATTATCGGCGCGGGTGGCATCGGTTTCGACACGGCCGAATTCCTGACCGAACACGCGCCCTCTCCCACTACCGATATCGCCCGCTGGACGAAGGAATGGGGCGTCGACATGACCATGGCGACGCCGGGCGGCCTGATGCCCGCACAGCCCGAAGCGCCCGCGCGCGAAGTGTGGTTGCTCCAGCGCAGCGAAGGGCGGCCCGGGGCGCGACTGAACAAAACGTCCGGCTGGGTGCATCGCGCCACGCTGAAGAACAAAAAAGTCCGGATGCTTGGCGGCGTCACCTATGAACGCATCGACGACGATGGTCTGCACGTAACCGTCGATGGGCAGTCGCAGGTCCTGGACGTCGACAACGTCATCGTCTGCGCCGGGCAAGTGCCGAATCGCGAACTGCAGTCTGCGCTGGAAGCACTGGGCATCCCCGTGCATCTGATCGGCGGCGCGGACGTGGCGGCGGAGCTGGATGCGAAGCGAGCGATCGATACGGCGACGAGGCTGGCGGCGACGCTCTAGCACCCACCCCGCTCCCCGGTAAAAGGTTCGACAAAATCCACTGTGGGAGCGCGCCTTCGCGCTCCCACAAAAAGCTGAAGAAAAAACCTCAGAGCCGCGCGGCTCTTCGATCAACGCTTCTCGATCGGCACGTACGCCTGATCTTCCGGCCCCGTGTAGTTCGCGCTCGGGCGGATGATCTTGCCGTCCTGGCGCTGCTCTATGACGTGGGCGCTCCAGCCCGACGTGCGCGCGATGACGAACAGCGGCGTGAACATCGCCGTCGGCACGCCCATCATGTGGTACGCCGATGCCGAGTACCAGTCGAGGTTCGGGAACATCTTCTTCAGGTCCCACATCAGCTTCTCGATGCGCTCGGACACTTCGAACAGGCGCGGATTGCCGCCTTCCGTGCAGAGCTTTCGCGAGATTTCCTTGATGATCTCGTTTCGCGGATCGGAAACCGTATAGACCGGATGACCGAAGCCGATGATGATTTCCTTACGCTCGACGCGAGCGCGGATATCGGCGTCCGCTTCGTTCGCGTCGCGATAGCGCGCGATGATTTCCATCGCCACTTCGTTCGCGCCGCCATGTTTCGGACCGCGCAGCGCACCGACGGCGCCGGTGATGGCCGAATAAATATCCGAACCGGTACCGGCGATGACGCGCGCGGCGAACGTGCTGGCGTTGAATTCATGCTCCGCGTACAGCACCAGCGAACGATCGAGCGCGTGCGCGTGCAGTTCGCTGGGCTTGCGGCCGTGCAGCACATGCAGGAAATGTCCTGCGATCGACTCGTCGTCCGTTTCGGTTTCGACGCGCTTGCCGTTGTGGCTGAAGTGATACCAGTACAGCAGCATCGAACCGAAGCTCGCCATCAGGCGATCGGCGATGTCGCGCGCGCCGGTAATGTTGTGATCGTCCTTTTCGGGAAGCACGGTGCCGAGCACCGAGGCACCCGTACGCATGACGTCCATCGGATGCGTGGCGGCGGGCAGCAGTTCGAGCGCGCTCTTCACCGGGGCGGGCAACCCGCGCAGACGCTTCAGCTTGGCGCGATACGCATTCAGTTCGACCCAGTTCGGCAGCACGCCGTACACGAGCAGGTAAGCGACTTCCTCGAAGCAACCCTTGGCCGCGAGATCGTGGATGTCGTAACCGCGGTAATGCAGATCGTTGCCGCTGCGGCCCACCGTGCAAAGCGCGGTATTGCCCGCCGCGACGCCGGAAAGGGCGACGGACTTCTTCGCCTTGGGCAGCGTGGTTGTATCGCTCATCTTGGGAATCTCCTTGACGCGTGATCTTTACTTGCGGGAAGCATTCAGGCCTTCTTCGAGAACAACTCGTCGAGGCGACGCTCGTATTCGTGGTAACCGATGCGGTCGTACAGTTCCTCGCGCGTCTGCATCGTATCGATGACGTTGCGCTGGTGGCCGTCGCGACGGATGGCCGTGTAGACGTTCTCCGCGGCCTTGTTCATGGCGCGGAAAGCCGATAGCGGATAAAGCACGATGCCGACGCCGGCAGTGGCCAGTTCGTCGACGCTGAACAGCGGCGTCTGGCCGAATTCGGTGATATTGGCGAGCACGGGGACCTTCACCGCATCGACAAAACGACGATAGGTCTCCAGGTCGTACGCCGCCTCGGCGAAGATGCCGTCCGCACCCGCTTCGACGCACGCGATGGCGCGTTCGATGGCGGCGTCGACACCCTGCGCCGCGATGGCGTCGGTACGCGCGATAAGGAAAAAGTCCGCATCGGTCTTCGCGTCGGCCGCGGCCTTGACGCGATCGGCCATTTCTTCCGTCGTGACGATTTCCTTGCCCGGACGATGACCGCAGCGCTTCGCGCCAACCTGGTCCTCGATGTGGCAAGCGGCCGCGCCGAATTTAATCAGACTCTTCACCGTGCGCGCGATGTTGAACGCGCTGGGGCCGAAACCGGTATCGATGTCGACCATCAGCGGCAGGTCGCAGACATCGGTGATGCGGCGCACGTCGGTGAGTACGTCGTCGAGCGTATTGATGCCCAGGTCGGGAAGACCGAGCGACCCGGCCGCCACGCCACCGCCGGAGAGATAGATCGCGCGATAACCCGCTCGCTTCGCGAGCAGCGCATGGTTCGCATTGATCGCGCCGATGACCTGAAGCGGGTGTTCCGCCGCAAGCGCCGCCCTGAACCGCGCGCCCGGAGATGCAAGCTGTGCCATGGAAGACTCCGCGTAAAAGCGGACATTTTAGCGCAGTAGCCAACCTTCCCACTCGCTGCGCCGCGTCATGCGGCAACCACACGTGACGGATGCGTGAACGCCAGCTACAGTCGAACCATGAAGAATAACAATCACTTGGCTACGAAAATTCTCATTGGCCTGGCCGTCGGCATTGTGGCCGCCGTCGCCACCCTGATCGCAGGGGTATGGTGGCCAGACGTACTCACGACGATGCGCCGTGTATCCACGGCGGTATTCGACCCGGTCGGGCAAGTGTTCCTGCGCATGCTGTTCTTCGTGGTGATCCCGCTGGTGTTCACCTCGCTGGCCTCGGGCGTGGCACAGCTCGGCCGCCTGGATCGCCTTGGACCGCTGGCCGGCCGGACCTTTCTGCTGTTCTTCCTTAATATGGTGATCGCTACGGCCATCGGTCTGGTCGCGATGAATACGATCCAGCCGGGCCATCATCTCGATCCGGAGGCGAAAGTCCAACTGATGGCCGAGTTCGGTGGCAATGCCGACAAGGCCATCGCACGCGAGCAGACTCAGCCAACGCCCGGGCTCGGCATGCTGGTCGACATGTTCATGCCGAAAAACCTGTTCGGCGCTTTCGTCGGCTTCAGCCGCGATTCGCTGGGCGAAGTGCTTCCACTGATCCTGTTCGCCATTCTCGTGGGTGCCGCGGGAACGCAGCTCGGTGAAGAACGTCGCGCGAAACTGCTTGGCGGTCTGGACATGGTGACCGAGATCATGACCCGGATTGTCGGGTTCGCGTTGCGGATCGCGCCGTACGCCGTTCCCGCGATGATCTACAGCGTCATCGTAAAGGTGGGCATCGACGTACTCATCGCGCTGGCGGTCTTCGTCGCGGTCGTGGGCGTCTGCCTGATGCTGCACCTGTTCGGCACGATGTCGCTGTGGCTGCGATTCCTCGCGCGCCGTAATCCGCTGACCTTCTTCCGGCAGATCCGGCCCGTGCTGATCACGGCTTTCTCCACCAGTTCCAGTAGCGCCTCGCTGCCCGCTTCGCTGCAATCGGCCAACGAAGAGCTGAAACTTTCGCCAAGCACGTCCGGGTTCGTCCTGCCGCTTGGCGCCACGATGAACATGAGCGGCACCGCGCTGTACGAAGGCTGCGTCGTCCTCTTCGTCGCGCAGGCCTTCGGTGTCGATCTCTCGCTTACCCAGCAATGCATGCTGATGTTTCTTTCGGTACTCAGCGCCGTCGCCGTCGCGGGTATTCCGGGAGGATCGCTGCCGTTGATCGCCGGGCTGCTGGTAACGTTCGGCGTGCCGCCGGGCGGTATTGCGATCATCTTTGGCGCCGATCGTATCCTCGACATGTTGCGCACCACGACCAATGTGGGCAGCGATATGGTGACGGCGACGGTGGTGGATGCGCAGGTGCGGCGGGGCTGACCTTCCGCGATATCGCGAAAACCTGCCGCAGCGACCACGTACGACTGGCGACAACCTACGACGCTGAAGCCCCACAATGCGGCCCACGCGCAATCGCCGCACGAATCTCCTCCAGCGCATTCGGATCGTCCAGCGTCGACAGATCGCCCGGATCGGTATTCTGCATCAAAGCCTGCAACGACCGCCGCAGCAATTTCCCCGAGCGCGTCTTAGGCAAGGCATTCACCACATACACGCAACCGGGCCGCGCAACGCCACCCAGCAATTCCACGACACGCCTCTGCATCGCCAGCGCCATGTCTCTTGGATCGTCCGTCACGCCCTGCTTCAGCGTCGCGAAGACGGCTGGCACCTGGCCCTTGAGCTCATCGTGGATACCGACCACCGCCACTTCCGCCACCGCACCCAGCGTAGCGACGGACTCTTCGATCTCGCGCGTGCCCAGCCGATGACCGGCCACGTTGATGACATCGTCGGTACGCCCCAGGATGAAGGTGTATCCGTCGGTATCGCGCACGGCCCAATCCAGCGAGCTGTAAAGAAGTTCTCTGAAGTGCCCGAAGTAACTGCGCACATATCGCTCGTCGTCTCGCCAGATTGTCGTCAGGCAACCCGGCGGTAATGGCGGCTCGATCACAAGCACGCCTTTCTCGTTCGGCGCCATATCCGCACCGGTTTGCTCGTCGATGATGCGCATGCGGTATCCCAGATTGGGAAACCCCGGCGAACCGAACTTCACCGGCTTCAGTTCCAGCCCCGGCAGCAGCGTAATGGCGGGCCAACCGGTTTCCGTCTGCCAGTAATTGTCGATGACCGGCTTGCCGATGCCGCTACTGATCCAGGTCGCCGTCGGCTCGTCCAGCGGCTCGCCGGCGAGGAACAGCCAATGTAGAGCCGACAGGTCGTATTTCTTCAGCCACGACGGGTCCTGCTTCTTCAGCACACGAATACCCGTCGGCGACGAGAACATCGTGCGTACGCCGTAATGCTCGCATAACCGCCACCAGATGCCGGGGTCGGGGCCGGTAGGCAATCCTTCGTAAAGCAGCGACGTAGCACCACCGATCAATGGCCCATAGACATTGTACGAATGACCTACCGCCCAACCCACGTCCGAGGTCGAAAACATGACCTGCCCCGGCGCAACATCGAAAATCGTCGTCATCGACAACGCCAGCGCGACCGCATAGCCGCCGACATCGCGCTGGACACCCTTCGGCTTGCCGGTCGTGCCCGACGTGTAAAGCAGATAACTGGGCTCGTTCGATTCCAGCCACTCCACCGGCGCACTCGCCTCTTCGTGCGCCACGCGACGTTCGGCGTAGTCGACGTCACGGCCGGGGATCAGCGTCATATCCGGATCGAGGTCGCGGCGAACGATCAGCACGTACGGCGGCGGCGACTTCGCCTCGCGCAAGGCCAGATCGACCAGCGGCTTGTACGGGATGATCTTGCCGCCACGCATGCCGGCATCCGCGCAGATCAGCAGCTTCGGCTCCGCATCGTCGATGCGCAGGGCCAGATTGTGCGCGGCGAATCCGCCGAAGACGACCGAATGGATCGCGCCGATGCGCGCGCACGCAAGCATCGCGAACACCGCCTCCGCCATGTTCGGCATATAGATGACGACGCGGTCGCCCTTCCCCACACCCAGTTCGCCAAGCACCGCTGCGAACGTATTCACTTCGCGATAGAGCCCGGCGTAAGTGATCTCGCGGGTGATGTTGGTTTCGGTAGAGATCGCGACCAGCGCGAGCTGATCGGGACGCGTCGCAAGATGCCGGTCGACGGCGTTGTAACAGAGATTCGTCGTTCCTCCGACGAACCAGCGCCGGAACGGCGGATGCGACTGATCCAGGATGCGTACGGGCGGCGTGTTCCAGTGGATAAGCGTCGCCTGCTCACCCCAGAACGCCTCCGGCTCGTCGATGGAACGCCGGTAGGTTTCGTCGTAGCCCATGCTCACGCCTCCTCTGCATCTTTACCGGAGCCTACACAGGCGAGGAGCAATACGCCTGTCGACCAAGGTCGAAGATTGTCGATTCTTTCCTGCAGGAGCGCGCCCACAGTCGATGTCGCGTGCCGCCTCGTGGCAACATGCCGGATCGTGCCAGATTAACGAGGACCCCCATGCAGACCGACGCCGAATGGATCAGTACCCACGCCTTGTCCCTATGGGCGCTGCTGCTGGCGATTGCGCTGCTCGGTGCAGACCTTCTGTGGCGCCGCGCGGTCAGGCGCCGCGAGGGTATCGACCCGTCTGCACGCGCGATCCTGCGACCGGTGACGGCTATCGCCGTCGTCATGGCCGCGGTCCTCGTCTCCACCGCGATAGCGCTGGCGGTGCGTCGCGAGGCGGGACTGACCGTCTTCGACGCCTTCCTCGCCGGCGACCTCCGCGACAATATGCCGCCAGGCGTGCTTCGCATCGTCGCCATGCTGACCCATGTGGGCGATCCGATCGTCGTGGCCGTGGAATCCGGACTGGTCTTCGTCTTTCTGCTTATTCGTCGTTACTGGTATCTCGCCACGGCATGGATCGTCGCGCTGGTCGGGACGGGACTGATCAACCAGCTACTGAAAAACATCTTCCAGCGCGAGCGGCCATTGCACGACCACGGCTTCGTCGTCGAACACAGTTTCAGCTTTCCCAGCGGTCATGCCTCCGGCTCGATGGTGTTCTTCGGCATGCTCGCTTACGTGCTGCTGGTGCTGACGCCACCTCGCCTGCACCGCGCCGTGGTCGTCATCGCCACCGCCTTCATTACCGTCATCGGCATCAGCCGTATCCTTCTTCAGGTGCATTACTTCAGCGATGTGCTGGCCGGCTATGCCACCGGACTGGCGTGGCTGACGCTATGCGTCGGCAGTGCGGAATACCTGCGCATTCGCCGCATGACGCCTCAACCGGTCCGGTAGTAATCCGCTTCGCGATAGCTCCGTGCATACAGTCCAAAGACCAGAGCCGCCAGCGCCGCGAAAGCCGCGAAGAAAAACATCTGGAACGCCGTGCTGCCGATACCCGTGCTCTCGATATAACCGAGTACGGATTCGTTCCGTACCCCGGCATTGGCCAGCAGCACCCAGAGATTGCCCACCGTCACGCTGAGCGTCCAGAAGCTCATCAAAGTACCCTTCATCGAGGCGGGTGCCTGGCTGTATGCGAACTCCAACCCCGTCGCCGACACCAGCACCTCGCCAAACGTCAGCAGCACATAAGGCAGTAGCTGCCAGACGATCGATACGGGATCGCCGCCGTCGATCGCCAGCTGGATCGCTCCCACCGCCACCCATGCCAGCGAGGCGAAAGCGATACCCGCCGTCATGCGACGTAGCGCCGTCGGCTCATAGCCGAAACGACGCAGCAGCGGAAACAGCACGAGGTTATTGAACGGGATCAGCAGCAGTACCAGCGCCGGATTGATCGCCTGCATCTGTGCGGGATGCAACCAGCCCGGCGCATCCATCTCGGCCGCCTGCACGATCCACGTCGACGCTTTCTGGTCGAACAGCGACCAGAACGGCGTGACGAGCGCGAACACCAGTAGCACACGCAACACGACGCGCACGCCTTCGATGGCTTCGTCCGGATGGGAACCGCGCGCCCGCTCCAGCTGAAGGCGCCCCCCGCCACCAACGCCGGCGAGAATCGCCACAAACGCCAGACATAGCGCGGGAACCAGCCCCAATGCCGGAATCAGGGCGAACGAAAGCACGGCAAGCACTACACCGGCCCCCGCAATCGCGAGCCCAGGCCTGCCCGCGCCGTCGGTCCGCGCGAACAACGCCGTGCGCACGACGTTGGCGAAGCCGTCCGGATCGTTGCGCACAGGCGGCAGCATCACGTACTGCTTGCGGCCCAGCCAGAAAACGACCGTCGCCACGAACATCAGCAACCCCGGAATGCCGAACGCCACCGCGGCCCCGTAGTGACGCAGGAACAAGGGCATCAACAACGACGCGAAGAACGAGCCGACGTTGATGATCCAGTAGAACGCGTCGAATACGATCTTCGCCAGATGACGATTGCCGGCGTCGAACTGGTCGCCAACGAACGACGCCACGCAGGGCTTGATGCCACCCGACCCCAGCGCGATCAGCGCCAGTCCCGTATAGAAACCCGGCACACTGTGCTCGAACAACGCCAGGCAGGCATGGCCGACGCAATAGATCAGGCTGAGCCAGAGGACGGTCCGGTACTTGCCGAGCCAGCGATCGGCCAGCCAGCCGCCCAGCAACGGGAAAAAATACACGCCGATCACGAAGGTGTGGAAGATGTCCTTCGCCGCGCCGGGACGATCGGCTTCCGGCAGGTACATAAGCAGCGACGTGATCAGGAACGGCGTCAGGATGTTGCGCATCCCGTAGAAGCTGAAGCGTTCGCAGCCTTCGTTGCCGATGATGTAGGAAATCTGCCGGGGCATGCGCCCGGCGGGCGCGGTGGCGTCCATCGCGTTCAAGAGTTCTTCGCTCCTCGTACTTCGATCGGGTCGATCGTAAACGATTCCGTCAGACCGGACGCGCTACGCTACGTCTCTCGCGATATCCACGGAGCCATCATGACCCCCATCGCCACCGGCCTCATCGGCTATGGAACGGCCGGCGCCGTCTTCCACGCGCCCCTCATCGCTGCCGCCATCGGGCTGCGCCTCGCGGGCATCGCGAGCAGCCGTACCGATCAGATCGCCGCGGAATTTCCCGAGTCGCGCATCTTCGCGAGACCCCAGGACCTTATCGCCGATCCCGACATCGGACTGGTAGTCATCGCCACGCCGAACGACACGCATGCGTCGCTGGCCCGCGAAGCGCTGGATGCCGGAAAGCATGTCGTGGTCGACAAACCTTTCACTCTCGATGCCGCCGAAGCCGACGCGCTGATCGCGCTGGCGGAACGCAAGGGTTGCACCTTGTCGGTGTTCCAGAACCGTCGCTGGGACAACGATTTCCTGACCGTGCGGCGATTGGTCGAAGACGGCCGGTTGGGGGAAGTCGTTTACTACGAAGCGCACTTCGACCGCTTTCGCCCCGAGATCAAACACGGCTGGCGCGAGACGCCCGCCGCGGGCTCCGGGTTGCTCTACGACCTCGGCGCGCATCTCATCGACCAGGCATTGCAACTGTTCGGCCTGCCCGACGACGTCACCGCGGATGTGCAGCGCCAGCGAGCTGCCGCGCAGACCGACGACTACTTCCATATCGTGCTGCGTTACGGCCATCGACGCGCGGTGCTGCACGCCTCCACGCTGGTCCGCGAGCCCGGTCCCCGCTATCTGGTCCACGGCGACGGCGGCAGCTTCAGCAAATACGGTATCGACGGCCAGGAAGCGGCATTGCGCGAAGGACGCCGCCCTGGCGGCGACCAGTGGGGCCTCGACGACCCGGCGCAGTTCGGCCAGTTCACCGACATCGACGGCACGCACCAGACCATCGACACGTTGCCCGGCCGCTACACCGCGTTCTACGACGGCGTGGCAAAAGCATTGCACGAAGGTGTTCCGCCACCGGTGCTGGCGCGCGAGGCACGCGATGTGATCCGGGTGATCGAAGCGGCGCAGGAGAGTATGCGCGATGGGAGACGCATTATTTTGAAGTAACGACGCAACACCTCTCGCCGTCATTCCGGCGCACACCTACGGCTGTCCGGATTAATCGAACACCCGGATCGGAAGTAAGAATGAGATATCCCGGTCCCCCTCATCGTCGTTCCGGCGTACACAGGGGTGACGGTGAGGGCGATGATGCCGTGAGGCTGAGATTCTCACGGTGTGCGCCGGAACGGCGATGAGAAATCAGGAATGCCTACGAAATCGTGATGGAAGGATCTCTATCGAAGGACTTCCTGTGAAATGCAGCCGACATCTGGCGCAAAGCCACAGTCGAATAACTAGGCATCCCCCGTCGCCACACCCCGCACGCCATCACTAACCCACCCGCTCCACGAAGGCGCGAACAATCGCGACCCCGTCAATCCGGCGTATTCCATCGCCAGCAAGTTGTGGCAAGCGGTAACGCCCGACCCGCACATGTGCACGACTTCGTCGGGCGCATGCGGACCGATGATCTGCCCGAACACCTCACGCAGTTCCCCGGGCGACCGGAATCCCCCGTTGGTTTCGAGATTTTCGGAGAACGGCCGGTTGCGCGCGCCGGGGACGTGACCGGCGACGGGATCGAGCGGCTCGACGTCGCCGCGAAAACGTGGCGCGGCACGCGCGTCGAGCAGCAGCATGCGACCCGATGCAACACCTTCGGTCAGTTCGTCGACCGGCACGGTTTGCGCGGGATCGAAAACGACATGGACTGCGGTCGACGCATGCGCCGGGACGTCGTTCGATACAGGAAGGCCTTCGGCCAGCCACGCGGGATAACCGCCATCCAGCACGGCGACATTATCGATACCGGCCAGTCGTGCCAGCCACCAGAAGCGTGCGGCGGCCAGCGCGCCGCCGGATGCGTCGTAAGCGACGACCTGAAGGTCCGGACGCCAACCCGCGCGGGAAAGCAGCGCGGCGAAGACCCGCGGTTCGGGCAGAGGATGGCGACCGCGCCCCGCCGGTGGCGTCGCCAGATCGGCAAGGTCGGTGTCGAGATCGGCGTACACGGCTCCCACGATGTGTCCCTCGGCGAAATCGCGCGCCGCCTTGCCCGGATCGACAAGATCGAAACGGCAATCGACAAACAGGACGGCGCTGGGCGGCAGCGCCGCGGCGGCTTTCGGATCGATGACTGTACGCACGACATTCATGGATGACCCATCCTTCGAACGAGATTCTGGACGATGGCGGCGGTAGCGCCCCAGATACGGTAGCCCGTGTGCAGGAACTCGACCATGTCGCGCCGATGCCCACGGTACTCCATGGTGTAACGACGCATGTTCGCCGGATCGAGGAAGAACGCCAGCGGCACCTCGAACACTTCCGCCACTTCGCCCGGATCGGGCTTCAGTTTCGCAGCGGCGTCCACGCGCGCCACGACGGGCGTGACGCAGAAGCCGCTGATTGTTTCGAACGATTCCAGGAATCCAAGCGGCGTGACGGCGGCGGCTTCGAGACCGATTTCCTCGTGACTTTCGCGCAATGCCGTAGCGATAACGTCCTTGTCGGAAGGTTCGACACGACCGCCGGGAAAAGCTACCTGCCCCGCATGCTGCTGCAAGGTATCCGTGCGCACCGTCAGGAGTACGTTCTGCTGGCGATCGTCGCGGATACCGATCAGTACGGCGGCCGCGCGACGCGGCGTATTGCCGAGGAACGTCGCGATATCGTCGTGGTTCCAGCCGCGAGCGCCGGGCGGCGCGTCCAGCGGCAACAAGGCGCCGCGCAGCGCGGTTTCGACCGCATCCATCACGCGCCCTCCCGGTGGGGCAACACCTCGTCCATGATGCGCAGCCGTTCGGCCTGATCCATGCCGCCCCAGCGCGCGATTTCGTCGCCGGTGCGCAGACAGCCCATGCACAGGCCGCGCGCATCCAGCCGGCAGACGCCGGTGCAGGGGGTAAGCGGAAGTTCGCTGGATGGGTTCGGGAGCATACGACCGGCCATTCTACAGCGCCGGACCGCCATGCACCCCGGGGATCACTGTTTGATGTCGAGCAGCTCGATCTCGAAGACCAGGGCTTCGTTGGGACCGATGCGCGGCAATTCGCCGCGTTCGCCGTAGGCAAGCTGGGGCGGAATGACGACTTTCCACTTGTCGCCCACGCGCATGCGCGGAATCACGTCCTGCCAGCCCCGGATCACGCGGTTGACCGTGAAGGTCACCGGGCGCCCATGGGCATAGGAGCTATCGAATTCGGTCCCGTCGATCAGCGCGCCACGGTAATTCACTGTGACCGTGCTGGTGACCTCGGGCTGCTGACGCCCCGTGCCACGGGCCAGGATCGAGTACTGGATGCCCGACGGCAGCGCGATCACGCCGGGACGGTCCCGGTTTTTCTGGAGGAAGTCGGTGCTGCGGCGCGCATTCGCGTCGGCCACCCGGCGGAACTCCGAGACGGCGTCTTGCCGGACCTTGGCGTCGAAGCCCAGCAGTTGATCCTGCATCTGGTCGACGGGTACGCCTGGCGGGCGCTTCGCGTAGCCGTCCTGCAGCGCTTTCACCAGTACGGCGATATCGACGTCCGGTTGGGGGCTGCTCGCGAATTGCGTACCTATCTGGTAACCGATGGCGTACGACAGCTTGGTCTTGTCGATAACCGCCGCGTGCGGAGCGCTGGGGCCAGCAGGCGCCTGAGCGAAGGCAACGCCCGCGACCAGTGCACTTGCCAGTAACAGGAAACGCATGGGTGACATCCCATTCTCCGTGGACACGACAGAGCGACACCGCAGGATAGTCGATCGTGACCCGCCGCGCCCTGCAGCTAAGAGGCCGCCGACGGCAAAAGGTTCCCCTGATACCATCCAGCGTTTTGACCCATCCGGAGCAGCACCATGGCTTTCCGTACCCTGACGCTCGCCAACCGCGCGGCGGTTCGCACCATCACCATCAACCGTCCCGAGAAGCTCAATGCCCTCAATCGCGAGACGATCTCCGAGCTGACGCTGGCCTTCCGCCAGGCCGCGCAGGACGATGCGGTGCGCGTGGTGGTGCTGGCCGGCGCGGGCGAAAAAGCCTTCGTCGCCGGTGCGGATATCTCGGAAATGACCGCATGGACGCCGGTACAGGCTCAGGGTGCGTCACGCGCCGGACAGGACCTGATGCTTACCGTCGAGCGGTTGGGCAAGCCGGTGATCGCGAAGATCCAGGGCTACGCGCTCGGCGGCGGCATGGAACTGGCCATGGCGTGTCATTTACGCGTCGCCAGCGAAAAGGCCCGCTTCGGCCAGCCGGAAATCGGCCTGGGCCTGATTCCCGGCTTCGGCGGCACCCAGCGCCTGACCCGTCTGGCCGGACGCGGCGTGGCACTGGAACTGTGCCTGCTCGGACAGCAGATCGACGCGGCGCGCGCCGAACGGCTGGGTATCGCCACACGCGTCGTGGCCGCCGGGGAACTCGATGCGACCGTGGACGCCATGGCCGACCAGCTGGCCGCTTCTGCTCCGCTGGCGTTGAAGGGCATTCTGGATGCGGTGCTGGATGGCGCCGAATGCGCTATCGATCAGGGATTGGCGTATGAGACGCAGGGGTTTGCGATTGCGTTCTCGACCGAGGATATGCGCGAGGGAACCGGGGCATTTCTTGAGCGGCGTAAGGCGACGTTTAAGGGAGCATAAGGCGTCATCGCTCCGTAATTTTCGCGCGCAAGCGCGCTCCCGCAGAAAGCAGGAACGCGCTATTGATCTTTGTGGGAGCGCGCCTGCGCGCGAAAACTACGGAGCGGCGACGCGGAAACCATCAATGATGCCCACCCCGATACTTCTGCTCGCCAGCCGTCACCCGCACATCCAGCCGGTTCTCCGGCGGCGCCAACGGGCAGGTCGCATACGGTGTGAACGCACACGGCGGATTGGTCGCCTTGTTGAAATCCAGCACCAGCTTGCCGTCCACCGCCAACGGCGTGGTCAGGAAACGCGCCGCGCCATAGGTTTCCTTGCCGCTGGTGCGATCGGCGATAACGAAGAACAACGACGTCGCATCTTCCTGGATCGGATAAAGCTCGAAAGTGTGACCGTCGCGGACAAATACGGCCTTTCCCGGCACCTTTTCCTTGTCGATGGTGCCCAGCACCGAGCCGATCTCGATCTCGTGCGGCGGATCGAACGGCACCCAGTCGGCCACGACGCGCCATGACGGATCGATAGCGAAATAGTCGAGGCCAACGAACCCGGAACGCGTTTCGGCAGCGGTGTCTTTCACGCGCAACGCCTTGCGTCCATCGCGCTCGATGACGAAGAAACTCGCCGTACCGAATGCCACCAGCGTCGGCGCGCCGGTCGCATGCGCATCGTCGACCAGCGCGGCCTTCGCGACCGCCTTTCCGTCGACGGTAGCAGCCACGCCTTCGGCGAACGCGATATTCGTGGAGCCGTCCGCACCCAGCGTAACGACGCCCAGATGCTCCGGACCCGCCTTGAGCACGACGTCGTTATCGGACGCACTACCCACACGATTGACGCCCGGATTCAGCCATTCCAGCCCGATCAGCGTCAACCAGCCGGTGGGGCTCTTCAGGGTTTCCAGGCGCTGCGCACGAGCCTGCTCGATCGAATGGACGTAGCCGGCGTCGGTACCCGCCGCACCGGTGGCGGCAACGGCGAGAACGGAAGCAAATGCGATGTTGCGGATCATATGAAAATCCCGATTAAGCCGTATGGACGGCTATGCTTTATCTAAAAGCGTGGTTATCTGCCGCGAAGGAAAAGGCGATCGAGTTCGCCAAGCGCCAACTGCACCCAGGTCGGTCGGCCATGATTGCACTGGCCGGAACGTTCGGTCGCTTCCATTTCGCGCAATAACGCGTTCATCTCGGGCAGGCCGAGGCGGCGCCCCGCTCGTACCGAACCATGACAGGCCATGGTCGACAGCAGTTCGTTTTCCAGCTCCTGCAATCGCCGCGAACTACCGTGCTGGGCCAGCTCGCTGAGGACGTCGCGCGTGAGTTGCGCGACGTCCGCACCTTCCAGCAGGGCGGGAATGCGACGAACGACCACGCCCGACGGACCGCTACGCGAAAGCTCGAGACCCCATTCGGCCAGCGCGTCGGCGTATTCCTCGGCCGCAGCGGCTTCTTTCGCGCTGACCGCGATACTCAGGGGAACCAGCAGCATCTGCGAACGAAGATTGGCGGTGGCCCGCCCGTTTTTCAGTTTCTCGTAGGTAATGCGTTCGTGCGCGGCGTGCATGTCCACGAGCACGAGTCCATGTTCGTTTTCCGCGAGCACATAGATGTTTTTCAGCTGGGCGATGGCGTATCCCAGCGGTGGGACGTCGCCGCCCTGCTCCGGCTCGTTGCCGGCGGGCGGCGTCCATGCGACAGGGCGCGCCGATGCGTCGCCCAACAAGGTGGCGTAGCCGGCCAGCGGTTCGTCGCGCACACCCAGACTGAGACGCGACTGACTGCTCGGCAATGGCCATGCCGCAGGCGCGTTCTGCACGGGACGCATCGGGTAACCGCCCACCGCGGGAATCGCTTGCGAAGGTTCGCCCATCGGCATGCCCACGCCGGCACGCGTCTGCGCAAGGGCTTCGTGCAGCGTGCGGAAAAGGAAATCGTGGACCAGCCGCTGCTCGCGGAAACGCACTTCGTTCTTGGCGGGATGGACATTGACGTCGACGCCGGTCGGATCGAGTTCGAGGAACAGGACGAACACGGGGTGCCGGCCATGGAACAGCACATCGGCATACGCCTGACGCACGGCATGCGCGACGACGCGATCGCGAACCATGCGGCCGTTTACGTAGAAATATTGCTGGTCCGCCTGCGAACGCGACGCGGTCGGCAGACCGACCCAGCCGGACAACCGCAGTCCCGCCGCCGAGTGATCGATGCGCAGACTCTGCGCGGGGAAGTCCGGACCCAGCACTTCCGCGACACGCCCCAAAGCCGCCTCTTCGTCGCGCGCGGGTTTCAGCAGACGCACCGGACGGCCGTTGTGGCTAAGCCGGATATCGACGCCTTCGCGCGCCAACGCGAGGGACTTCAGCAGGTCGTCGATATGCGCGAACTCGGTGCGCTCGGCACGGAGGAATTTGCGGCGCGCGGGCACGTTGTAGAAGAGGTCGCGCACTTCGATGGTCGTGCCCGGCGGATGCTGGGCCGGGCGGGCCTCCTGCAGCTTGCCGCCATCGACCTCGATGCGGAAAGCGGCATCCTGCCCTTCATGACGCGACGTCAGCGAAAAACGCGCCACGGACGATACGGACGCCAGCGCTTCGCCACGAAAACCCATGCTGGCCACGCGCTCAAGATCGTCGAAGCTGCCGATCTTGCTGGTGGCATGCGAGGCGACGGCGAGAACCAGTTCGTCCCGCGCGATACCGCAGCCGTCGTCGCGCACACGGATCAGGCGCGAACCGCCCTGCTCGATGTCGACTTCGATACGACGCGCACCGGCGTCGATACTGTTTTCCACCAGCTCTTTGACCACCGACGCGGGACGTTCGATGACTTCGCCGGCCGCGATCTGGTTGATCAGTTCGGGCGGAAGAGGACGGATGGACGGCATATTCTCGGGCCTTCAGACGCAAGGCCCAAGAATAGCGGAAAGGCTCCCGGCCGCGAATCAGCCGGAGGGAATCGCCAGCACCGCACCGATACGAACGTTGTTATCGCTCATATTGTTCGCGGTCTTCAGGGCGTTGATGGAAACGCCGTATTGCTGGGCGATACCGGTCAGCGTCTCACCGCGGTTGACCCGGTGCAGATCGCGGACGTTTTCGTCGGCGCGGGCCGTTTTGGGCGGCGCGGGCGGCTTGTCGACCCTGGCCACCACCGTAATCTCGTTCGACGCCGCCCGTTTATTGCCCGCCGCATCCGGTTTCGTGGCGGAGACTTCCGGAGCTGGCGGTTTGCGAGCCGGCGCCTCGCGCGACGGCGATCGGGCCGTCGTCGCCACCTGTCGCGGCGGCGGGGTCTTCGCAACCGTCTTCGCCGTATCCGCCGCGTCGTCATCGTCGGAAGCCACGACCGGCGCGCTTACCGGTGCCGAAGCCACCGACGTGCCGTTGCGACGGGCCGCCTGTGCCGCGAACCAGGTACCGGGCGGCGGCATGGCTTCGAAATAGTTACGCACGCCACCCAGTACCGCGGAGGCGAGCTGACGGCGATGCGAGTCGTCGCGCAGGCGGCGCTCTTCGTTGGGATTGGTGATGAATGCGGTTTCGACCAGGATCGACGGGACATCGGGCGAACGCAGCACGACGAAGTTGGCGCGTTCGACATAGCCGCGATGCGTCGGACCCAGTCCGCCCAGCGCCTTGAGTACGTTGCCGGCGATCGACTCGCTGGCCTGCATGGCATAACCCTGCTGAAGATCCAGCAGTACCGCCGCCAGCGTATCGTCCTTGTCGTCCAGCGAGACGCCGCCGACCAGGTCGGCGCGGTTTTCGCGGTCGGCCAGCCAGCGTGCGGCCTCGCTCGTCTTGCCGCGCGGGGAAAGCACCCACACGGACGAACCCTTGGCGTCGCTGTTCTTGAACGCATCCGCATGGATCGAGACGAACATGTCGGCGTTGTGCTCGCGGGCGATCTGATAGCGCCGTTTGAGCGGAATGAAGTAGTCGCCGTTGCGCGTCAGTACGGCCTGCATGCCGGGCTGGCGATTGATCTGGTCCGTCAGCTCGCGCGCGACCTGCAAGGTCACGTCCTTCTCGCGCAGACCTGTAGGACCTCTCGCACCCGGATCTTCGCCGCCGTGTCCCGCATCGATGGCCACGACGACCTTGCGGTCGCCGCCCGGCAACATCGGCGGCGCGGCGGATTGTCCACGACGCGAGCGCGAGGACTTCGTCGACGGGACGGAGACCGTCGCGGTCGCCTGTGCCGATGCCGGGGCGGCGCCATCGTCCGAGGCGACTTCGTCGCCGGGATCGCTGCCATTGCCGGGATAGAGATCGAGCACGAGGCGATAGCCGTAATCGCCGGCCGGTTTCAGAAGGAAGCTCTTTGGCTTGGCCTTCGGATCGACGGTGGCGACGACGCGGGCACGGCCACCCTGACGCTCCGTACGCATGGACTTGAAGAGTCCCTGTCCGCCCGGTGCTGCGAAATCGCCGTCGACGGCACTCTTGTCCAGGTCGAGAACCACGCTGCCGGGCGTATCGCCCTGCGAGAGTTTGTAGACCACCGGACCGGACAGATCGAAGACGACACGCGTGTATTCGGGGCCCGCCCAGACGCGGGCAGCCTTCATGTCGGCCGCATCGGCGAGCGACGCGGTCGTCGTCGCGACGGTTGTCGCGAGCACGAGAAGGCCATGTTTAAAAGAGATTCCCCTCATAGGTCATGGATTGAACTGCAATCGCCCGCTGAATGCAAGATACTTTCCCTTGTTAATCCATAACCTGCGGAGACTTCGTCAAGATTCGTACAGGTTCGGTCAGCAAACGGGGCTTCGAGCGATCCCTCGGCTTTCTGCCTCAATTTTTTTGCAGGAGCCCGCTGGCGGGCTTGTGCCAGGCAAAAGATCAATGGCGGTGCGAAAGCCCACAGGACGAGGAAGACGGATGCGCACGTCCGCGAGCCCGGTCTACGGGCTGCGGATGCATATCCCACCTTCGCCGCTCCGTTGGCTTTCGCGCGCAAGCGCGCTCCCACAACGAGCAAAGTTCGCGCTGTTGATCTCTGGGAGCGCGCCGGCGCGCGATGCCGACCAAGCGCGGCTTACGGCCGCGCCGGGAGCGTCTGCACCGGCGTCGATCCCCCGGCACGCGGGGTCGCTGAGCTTGCCGCCGGCAGCAACGGCCGCAGCGACTCGAACTTGCGCTGGTACTCGTCCGTCACCTGCCGGGCTTCCTCTCCGTTGCTCACCACCCGCGGCGTGATCAGCACGATCAGCTCCGTGCGGTTGCGGCTGCGCGTGGTCGTGCCGAACAACCGGCCCACGATCGGCAACTTGTTCAACCCCGGAATCCCCGTGTCGCTCTGGTTCTCGTCCTGCTTGATCAACCCGCCCAGCAACACCGTCTGCCCGCTCTGCACCGCCACCTGCGTGGCCACCTCGCGCTGCTGGATCGGGAAGTTCCCGGTCGTGGTGTCCTTCACCCCCGGCGCACTGACCACCTGACTGATGTTCATGTAGACCAACCCGCCCGGGTTCACGCGCGGGCGCACGTTCAGGATCACCCCGGTGTCCAGGTACTGGACCTGGCCGATCTGGTTGTTCGTGCTGCCCGTGGTGTTGATATAGGTCTGGTTGACCGGGATCTGGTCGCCCACCTGGATGTGCGCCTTCTGGTTGTTCAGCACCACCAGCGAGGGCGCCGACAGGATCTTCGCGTTGCCGCTGGTCTCCATCGCCCGCACCGCCACCGACAGGTCGTTGTTGGTGAACGAGTAGAAGAAACTGTTCGCCGGGTTGTACACGTTGCCGCCGTTGCCCAGCGCCCCCTGCCGCTTGTTCCCCGGCTGGCCGACCGAGCCGTTGGTCCCCCCGGCCAGTCCTTCCAGATACCACTGCACGCCGAAGGTGAACTCCCCGGTCAGGGTCACTTCCAGAATCCGCGTCTCGATCTGCACCTGAAGCGGCACCGCATCGAGCCGCTTGATCGCCTGCTCGATCTCGGCCCACTGCGAGGGCCGCGCGCGGACCATCAGCTGGTTGTTCGAATCGACCGAGGTGATCCGCACCCCGTCCTCGGTGGTCGCCCCGCCGCTGCGCCGGCGCGAACTGCCGCTGCTGTCCTCGCCGCCCAGACTGTTGCTGCCCTGGGTCGTGCTCCCGAAGCCGGTCCCGCTGCTCCCCCCGCCCAGGCTGCCCGTCGTACTCCCGCCGCCGCCCAGCGAACTGCCCGTGTTGCCGAAGCCGCCCGCCGTGCTGCCCATCCCGCTGCCGCCACGGTTGCCCAGGTCGCTGTCGCTATCCCCGCCGCCGACCGTGCCCGAGGTCAGCCCCGGGCCGACCTTGCCGCCGCGATCGGACGACCGCCCGCCCGAGCCGCTGCCGTAAATGTCGCTGAGGTAATCGGCCAGGTCCGCCGCCTGCACGTTGCGCACGTCGTACACGAACAGCTGCGGCTCGTTGCCGCCGCCCCGGTCGATCCGGTCGATCCAGCCGCGCACTTCCTCCAGGTACTCCGCCTGCGGGCTGATCACCACCAGCGCGTTGGTCCGCTCGATCGGAATGAAGCGCAGCATCCCGGCCATCGGCGTGTTGCCCTTGTCGCCGAACAGCTTGTCCAGCGCCGGCATCAGCTCCTTCACGTCCGCCCGCTGCAGGCTGAATACCCCCACCGACATCCCGCGCAGCCAGTCCACGTCGAACGTGCTCACCGTGCGCTGGTAGTTGTCCAGCTCCGCCGGGGTCCCCGCCATCACCATCACGTTGCGGGTCGGGTCGGCCAGCAGCACCGCGTCGGCCCGCGCAAACGGCTTGATCAGTTTCTGCATCTCCACCGCCGAGATGTAGTGCAGTGGAAACAGCCGCGCCTGCAGCCCGCCCTGCGGCGCAGCCGCGCCCAGGCTCGGCACCAGATTGCCGGCCGCCGCGTCCTTCGCCGGCATCACCACGTAGCGCCCGCCCGTGCGCACCAGCGCGTTGCCGGTCCACGACAGCAGCGTCTCCAGGATCGGCAACGCCTGATCGCTGGTCACCGGCTGGGAGGTGGAGAAGGACACGTTGCCCTGCACCCCCGGGGTGATCGAATAGTTCTCGTGCAGCAGGTCGCCCAGGATCGCCTTGACCACCGACTCGACCGGCTGGTTCTCGAAGTTGAAGGTGACGCTGCCCTCCCCGGCCACCACCGGCCTCGGCTTGGCCAGCCCCTGCGGGCGGACGAACTGGCCGCTCCCGGTAACGATCTCCGGCGCCACCGCCGCCCCGCCGTTACGCGGCGCATTGACCGGGCCCACCGCCAGCGACGGCGGCACCGGCTTCTCCGTCCCGGCAATCGCTTCGCGCTGTAAGGAACCATCGTCACGTGGTTGCGGCAGGGTCGAGCATCCGGTCAGGACGACAAGAAGCGTCGTCGCGCCGATCAGCGGAAACCTGGACATGGATCAACGCACTCCTGGGTCGGTCGGTGGCACGGCCGTGGTGGCGGGCTGCGGAAGCGCAGCCCGTACTGGCGTGTTGGGAGGAACGGCAGCGGGCGCACTCGCCATCCTGACTGGCGCCGCCGTTTTCATGGTCAGACGTCGACGCTCGCCATCGCGTTCGATCGTTACGCCACGCGATGCCACTTCGCGCAACGTCCAGCGATCGCCCGGCAACGCAGCGCCTTCGCGCAAACGGACCTGGTTTTTTCCGTCTTTATCGCGCAGCAATGCCATGCGCAAACCTGGCGTGACGATAACGCCGGTGAGTTCGAGATTGCCGATCGATCCATCCGGCGCGTCACTGACGGCGGCACGCATCGGCGAACGATCCTGTGTAAATAGCGGATGGCGCCAGATAGCGGCGTACGCTTCCAACGGCGACGTCTTCGTTTCCGCCGGACGCACGGAAGCCGCTGTCGTGGCGACAGGCGACGCATCGGCTGCGTCCCAGTGCACACGACGTCCCGCACCGCCGAACACCGTCGCAACCGCCGTTGCGCACAGCAGGCAAACGCATCCGAGCACGACCGTCGAACGCCGAAGGCTGCCTGAGTTCATCGCCGCACCGCTTCGTGCGCGGGCGCCGAACGAAGGTAACCGGCGACGCTGAACTGCACGTCCAGCGGAGCATCCACATCGGCGGGCTTTGCCATGGGCGTGCGCCCCACATTGAAGTCCTCGACGAACAACGAGGGACGCGATGTCGCGATGCCGTGCAATACCGCCGTCAGCGGCTCGATGAAACAACGCAGGGTCATGTTCACGACCACTTTCCGGTAAGGCTCGCCCGGCTTCGCCTGCACCGGTACGGGCATCTTCTGCACGACTTCGCACGGACCGCTCTTCGCCTGATTGCCGACCAGGTCGACCATCCGCTGCATGAGATCGGCGGCGGCGGCATTCGTATCGTCCTGCGCGAGGAACGCGCCGCTGGCCGAGTCGTGCGCCGCCTGCGCCTGAAGCTGTTTCTGCAATAGCGGACGCGAAGCGACGACATGCGCATAGCGCGCCCGGTCGTCGCGCAGGGCGTCCATATCGTCCGCGATACGCGTCAATGGGGCGACGAACGGGAGATGAATAAGAAGCACGTAGATCGATGCCAGCAGCGCGATCGACACGGCCATCGCGCCCATACGGGAATCAGCGGGACGCAGGCGCATGCCCGGCCTCCTTTGCCTTGCGCACATGCGCGACCATGTAGAAGCGCTCTTTGCTCGTGGTGGAATCGGTCTGAATGCTGCCCTGGAAACTCGGTTCGCCAAGCGTGTCCGCACCCTTGAGCGCATCGACCAGTCGCGCAGCCTGCGGACTCTGCCCCTGCCAGCCCACGGTGCCGTCGGCGGCGATCGTCACGCGTTCGACCGACGTATCGTCGGGCAGGCGTTGCGTCAGCTCCGCGAGCACGGCGAGCACCGGCGCCGAGGCACTCTTGCGCGCGGCGAAAAAGCCGTCGGCACCCGCACCATCGTTCAATTGCCTGCGCAAAGCCTCGACGTTCTTCGTCTCGACGCGCAACGCTTCCACTTCGTCACGCATGCGGTTCAGTGCGTCAGCGCGATTATGCACGTAGCCGACCATCGCCGTGAAAGCGAGGACGGCAGCGACACCCGCGAGCGCGAAATTCAATCGTCCGCGCCCCTTCCTGCGAACACGTCTCCCGGATGGCGGCAACAGGTTCAGGCCGCTAGCAATATCGGGCTTCGTGCCGCACATCGCATCCAGCGCGATACCGGCTTCGCCAGACTGGCGAAGCACCTCGTCGATCGTCGCGAGGGGAACCACCAGCAACTCCGCAACGAACCGTCCCTCCGGTGCCGACTCGCGCAGCGCGCGTACGTCGTAGCGCACCTGATCGGCCCGGAACGGCGTGTGCCTGTCCAGTTCGTAGGCAGCGACGCGGTGCAAGCTGTCGCGCGCCGCAAGCGGAAGCACCAGACGACGTCGCAACACAACGGGCGACGGAAGCAACAACACAACCCATGTTTCGGGGTCGTGGGGAAAAACATACTGCTTCGACGCAACGGCTTCGTCGCCGACGAACGCGCCCTCTTCCTGTTCCGTATGGCCCACAGACCAGCCATTCGCCACGCGCTCGATCGTCGTCCATGTCCGCGATGGAAACAGCGAAGCGCGCCACCGGCGCGGCACGAAGGTACGCAGCTCGCCGAGCCACCAGCCAAGGAATGCGTCCATGGCGCGATGCAGGCGAAGCAACACGACGGAAGACACCTGCAAATTCATGCGACGCGCAGTCCCTTGGTTGGCGAACCCGCACTGTTAGCATCGACAGATGACAGGACGACGCGAGACGAACACGCGTCGTATATGACGGATCGGTGCGATGCGATATACATCACGATCGCGCACCGTTGTGCCAGCGAAGAATCGTGTAAAGCGACATGCGGGGATCGCGCACGGCGTTTATCTGATCGAAGCGCACCGTCACGAGAACCGTTGCACGGATACCGCCCTCATCGCGCCCTTCCGATACGATCGTGACCGCGTTCGCGCCATTGGTTCCGCCCACCGCCACGCCGCCCGGCAACGGAGGCAACGGCGATCCGGGCGGTGTCGCGTCGCGCGTGGCGGCATACTGCGTGGCCTTGGCCATATCCATCCCCGGCAGGGAGGCGAGTGCGAGCACCGGGGCGAACTCGGCTTCGGGACTGGTCCGCTGCGACCACAATGTCATCGCGGGCTCGACCCGGGCGTATATCGCCGAATCCATGCCCAGCACGGCCTGAAGTTCGTCCAGCGCCGGAAATTGCGCCCGGCGAGGGCCGTAAGTCAGTCCGGCGTCCGCATACCGCCGACGCGCGACGGCATCGTCGACGGCGCTCGTCGTACGCCACTCGACGACACGGGCCGCGATCGCAGTCGCACGATCCTGCGTCACGCCAGCGGCGATGAACAACGCCCTCAGCACGGACTCATCCGCCGAGTTGAGATCGACCTTCCCCGCCTCGTCGCTGACCGTCACCGTTACCTTCGCGCGATCGAGCGCGAATGCGAAAGGACGTCCATCGCCTATCCATCTGCCCGGCGTTTCGACGGCTTCCGTCCCTTCGGGCCATTCCTGTCTGTGCGCATAGACATCGTGGATCGCGCGCATGACGCCGGCTTCCGCCGCATAGCGCGCACGTAGCTGCGCTGTCTGGTAACGCGTCTGCTCGCCTTCGATGCGCGATAACGACGCATAACCGCCCACCAGAATGGCCAGCAGCGTGCATGCCCACAGCACGACCAGCAGTGCGACGCCGCGCTCCCTCACCGCATTCATGGCGTGCGCGCCGGCAGCAGACTGCGTCCGATGCCGCGAGCGTTGATCGCCGTGTCTCCCTCGCGCGTCGCAACGACGAGCAACGGCCATGCCGCCACGCCTTCGTCCGGCACGATCTCGATGCTCACCGCCTTGGGCAGTTCGGCGGCATCGGTCCGGCGATCCGCCCAGCCACCGTTCAAGGCGTAACGGAAACGAACGGAACGTATGCGCGCGATCAGGACTTCCGGCGGCGCATCGGCGATGGAACCGGCGCTCAACGGCAGCGCGGAGAATGCGATTTTCAGACTGTGCGTGCCGTCGGCTTCGTCTACGATCCGTACGGTCTGAACCTGCGGCCCGAGTTTGCCGAGATAGCCGGGCAGCGGTGCAACGAAACGGAATCCCTTGTCGTCTCCGTCGAAAACGACAGGGTTGCCTTTGCCATCGACCTTCCACGGCAGCGCCGTCGCCTCGGCCAACTCGCGTCGCAGAAATTCGCGAGCACCGCGAATCTCGTCGAGCCGCTCGATGGCGGCCGATCCGCGCGATACGCTGAACGTCGCGGAGCGCACACCGGAATACACGCCAAGCAGCAGCAAGGCCAACAGGGCGAGCGCCGCCAGCACTTCCAGCAAGCTGAATCCGCCGGCGCGCGTCACGACGATGGCCCCATCGATCGTGCATGCGGTTCGTCCTGAACGCGCAACGTCGTGAAATGCGCCTTGCGATCCGTCACGCCTTCGCGCCAGAACACGTCGAGTTCCAGACGATACAGATGCAGTTCGGAGCGCGCCTGCATGCCGTCGACGACCGGTGAAATGGTCATGCTCCAGCGATAGGTATCGTCGAAGCGCCCCTCGCTCGTCCCCGCAACCAGCGGCGCAACGTAGCCCACGGTTTCCATCGTCGTATCCGCCCACATCGTCACGCGACTCAACGTCGTGGATCGCGACGTCAGATGCATCGAAGCCCCCGCCACCCGCATCACCGCGCCAAAGGCGATCGCCAGCAACAGCAATGCCGCAATGACTTCCAGCAAACTAAAACCACGCGACGGCGTCACGACCGTCCGTCCGTCGCGACGACACTAACGGCCCCGGTCAACCAGCCGACATTGACGTGCCACTCGCGGGTGCCCCGTCCCAGCGTCACCCGCCCGCCGGTCGAGCTGCCGTCGGGGAAGAAGCGGATCCGTCCGGTCGTCGCATTCACCCGGTCTTCCTGCGCGCTGGTCAACGCCAGCGTCATGCCCTTGGGCAGCCGCACCGCCGGCTTGCCCGGGGCCCGGTAGGTCGCCCCGGCCGTGTCCACTTCCAGCGCCAGACTTTCCCCGCGCACGATCGCCTGCGCCCGCGTCCAGCGCAGCGCCGCGGCCAGCTCCCCGCTGGCCGCACTCACCCGCGCGCTGGCCAACCCCTGGCTCACCGGGATCGACACCGCCGCCGCCGCGATCCCGATCAACAGGATCACCGCCAGCATCTCGAACAGGGTGAAGCCGCGCGCGCGCATGCGGGGGCCGTTACTGCCAGTTGCCGACGTCGGCCGAGTAACCCTCGCCCCCCGCCTTGCCGTCCTGCCCGTAAAACACCAGGTCGAAGCTGCCGTGCTCGCCCGGGTAGCGGTACCCGAACGGATGCCCCCACGGGTCCTTCAGGTCCGACGGCTTCGCGTACGGGCCCTGCCAGCTGGCCGCGTCGGCCGGCTTGACCATCAGGTCCTCCAGCGCCGCCGGCGGCGTGCCGTTGTCCAGCGCGTAGTTCTCGATCTTCTGCCCCAGCGTGGTCAGCTGCGCCTTGCCCGCCCCGTACTTGCCCTTGTCCACGTTCTTGCCCACCTGGGTCACCACGATCGCCCCGATGATCCCGATCAGCACGATCACGGCGAGCATTTCCAGCAGCGTGAAGCCGCGGGCCAGTCGGGTACGGTAAGTCGGTTGCGCGCGCATGGGGTCTCCTTAGGATGCGATTAATTGATGTTGCTGGTCAGGCTCAGCAACGGCAGCAGGATCGCGGCCATGATGATCGCGACCATCACGGTCATCACGATGGTCAGCGCCGGCACCAGCGCGGCCAGCAGCCGGTCGATCGCCCGCTTGGCCTCCACGTCGAAGGTGTCGGCCACCTTCAGCAGCATGCTGTCCAGCGCGCCGGCTTCCTCGCCGACCTGGACCATCTGCAGGGCCAGCCGCGGGAAGCGCTCGGCCTGGGCCAGGGCCACGCCCAGCCCGGCCCCGCCCTTGACCTGCTCGGCCGCCTGGGCCAGCGCCGCGTCCAGCGCGCGGTTGCCGGTGACCTGGCGGGCGATGGTCAGCGCCGAGAGCAGCGGCACGCCGTTCTTCAATAGGGTGCCGATGGTCCGCGCGATCCGCGCGGTCTCCACCTTCAGCAGCAGCGGTCCGGCCACCCGCATCGTCAGCAGCCGCGCGTGGAAGGCCCGCTTCGCGTCCGGGTCGCGCAGGCGCAGGCGCACGAACACCGCCGTGCCGACGATCGCCGCGAGCATCGCCCACCACCCGTCCGAGATCGCCGTGCCCAGGGCGAGCACCGCCGAGGTGATCCACGGCACCGGCACCTGCATGTCGGCGAAGATCGGCACGAACTGCGGGACCACGTAGGCCAGCAGCAACACCAGCGAGCCGAGCACCCCGACCATCAGGAAGGCCGGGTAGATCAGCGCGTTGACGATGCTCCCGCGCAGCGCCTGCGAGCGCTCCAGGTACTCGGCCAGCCGGCGTAAGGTCTCGTCCAGCGAGCCGCCCGCTTCGCCGGCGCGGACCAGGCTGACGTACAGCCGCGGGAACACCCCGTGCTCTTCGTCCAGCGCCTGCGACAGCGTCGTGCCGCCACGGACCCGGTCGCGGATCCGCTCCACCAGGTGTTTGGCCCGCTCGCCTTCGGGCAGGTCGAGCAGGATCCCCAGCGCCCGGTCCAGCGGCTGCCCGGCCCCGAGCAGGGTCGCCAACTGGTGGGTGAACTGGGCCAGCTGGTCGCCGGTGAACGGCCCCTTGCGGAACAGCCCGGCCAGCCCGCTCGCGCTGCCGTCGCCCTCGGCCGGCGCCGCGTCGAGCGGCGTATGCCCCTGCTCCTGCAAGCGCGCGATCACCTCGGCCAGCGAGGGCGCGTCCATCTGCCCGCTCAGCGCCTCGCCGCTCGCGCTGATCGCCCGGTAGCGGAACTGGCTCATGGCGAGGGCCTCCCGTCAGGACTCCTGCGTAACACGCAGCACCTCCTCGATCGTGGTGATCCCCGCGACCGCCTTGGCCAGCCCGTCCTCGTACATCGTGCGCATCCCTTCGGCCCGCGCCTGACGCTCGATCTCCCCCGCGTCCGCCCGCTGCATCACCAGCCGGCGTAACGGGTCGCTCATCACCAGAAACTCCATGATCGCCCGCCGCCCGCGGTACCCGCTCGGGTTGGTCGCGCTGGTCCCCGGCTTCCACAAGCGGATCGGCCGCTCGTCGGTGTACTTGTGCAGCTCGAACTGCGCGATCACCTCGGGCAAGGCCTCGTACGCCGTCGCCGTGTCCGGGTCCAGCCGGCGGACCAGCCGCTGGGCCAGGATCCCGTTCACCGTCGAGCCCAAGAGGTAATCCTCCACGCCCATGTCCAGCAACCGGGTGATCCCGCCCGAGGCGCTGTTCGTATGCAACGTCGAGAGCACCAGATGCCCGGTCAGCGCCGACTGGATCGCGATCCGGCAGGTCTCCAGATCGCGCATCTCGCCGATCATGATCACGTCCGGGTCCTGGCGCACGATCGAGCGCAGCGCCCCGGCGAAGTCCAGCCCGATCTGCGGCTTGACCTGGATCTGGTTGATCCCTTCGATCTGGTACTCCACCGGGTCCTCGACCGTGATGATCTTCACGTCCGGCGTGTTGATCTGCGAGAGCGCCGTATACAGCGTCGTCGTCTTGCCCGAGCCGGTCGGCCCGGTCACCAACAGAATCCCGTGCGGGCGGTCCAGCACCTCGACGAAGCGCGACTGGAAATGCTCGGTAAAGCCCAGCGAGGCGAAGTCGAACACGATCGACTCGCGGTCCAGGATACGCATCACCACCGACTCGCCGAAGCTGGTCGGCACCGTCGACACGCGCAGGTCCAGCTCCTTGCCCTGCACCCGCAACTGGATCCGTCCGTCCTGCGGCAGCCGCCGCTCGGCGATGTTGAGCCGGGCCATGATCTTCACCCGCGAAATCACCGCCGCAGTCGAACTGGACGGCGGCGCTTCCACCTCGTGCAGCACCCCGTCGATCCGGTAGCGCACCTTCAGCCGGTTCTCGAACGGCTCGATGTGCACGTCCGAGGCACGCTGCTCGACCGCCCGTTGCAAAATCAGGTTGACCAGCCGGATCACCGGCGCCTCGGAGGCCAGGTCGCGCAGGTGCTCGACATCGTCCTCGACCGCCTGGCTACCGTCCAGACTCTCCACGATGCTGCCCATCGCCGACCGGCCCTGCCCGTAATAGCGCTCGATCAGGTCGTCGATCTCCGAGCGCAGACCCACCCGCAGACCCACCTCGCGGCCCCAGGCCAGCCGCGCGGCCTGCAACGGGTACGGGTCGGCCGGATCGGCCACCAGCAGGGCCAGCCCGTCCTCGCCGTCGCGCACCGGGACCACGTGGTACTGCTTCAGAAACCGCACCGACAGCTCCACGTCCGCCGGCGGCAACTCCGGCGCGTCCTTCGCCGCCAGCAGCGGCAACGCCAGCAGCTCGGACCAGGCATCCGCCAGGTCCCGCTCCGACACCAGACCCAACCGCGCCATCAGCGCGGTCAACGTGCCTTCGGGCGATTCCTCGTGCAGACGGCGCGCACGCGTCAGGTCGCTGTCTTTAAGACGCCCACGCGCTACCAGCAGGCGCAATAGCGATACTTCGTCCGCCATGGCATCGCCCATAGCTTCATTAACCGGTCCGGCTACCGTCGACATAATCATGCCGAAAGGCTGACACGGATATATTTCAAAATGGATTACACAATATGTCCCAGGTTAATGGAAACGCATATTTCATAATCGCTGTAACGATATGCGACTTAAATCCCCAAACGCCGAAAGGAAGGGGCACGAAGCCCCTTCCCTTTGTCGAAAGAATCTCGACTTAGCTTAGTTCAGAACGCAACCGTCGACCTTGGCCTGGGTCAGATCGGAGTTGGTCAGGAACGACAGGCCACGATTGGCGCCGATCGTGGTGGTGGCACTGCGAACCGTCGCGTTGTACGGCGAACCGAGGACGCCACGAACGTTGGCGAGATCGAGACCGTTACCGCTGGCATTACCCAGGAAGTACGACACGGCAAGGATCGGATAACCCGAAGCCGGCACGGCATACGTGGACGGATCCACGACCGCGACGCACTGCGTGGTCGACGGGAGCGACTGCAGCGTCGGACGACCATTGGCATCGACAGCGTCGGCAATGACCTTGTCGTACGACAGGGCGACCGCAAGCGCGGTGCCACCGTAGGACGTCGGGCTGACGAACGTGGCCGGGGCATTGTCGTTGGCGACAGAGGCGGACTTCACACCGCCGCTGAGCGCGTTCGCGGCTTCGGCATAACCGATGGAACCGTCGTTCGCATTGACCGTGGTGACGACGGCCGGATTGCCCGAAGCAGGCAGCGAACCGGCGTACGACGCGGTGTACGACGCGGCAGCGGTGGTGAACGCCTGGTTCGTCTTGAACGCCGTGGCGACACCATTACCACCGATCGAGGTGGGACCGCACTTGGCCGAAAGATGGTTGGTGAAAGCAAACGACGTGCCGCTGCCGTCCGAACGATAAGCGATGGAGATGTTGCCCGTGGTGCCCGACGGCACGCCGGTACCGGCAAGACGCGAGTCGCCCCACGACGTGATCTGGCCCGAGAAGATCTGGCAAACCTGCGTTTCGGTCAGCTTCAGCGACGTAACGCCCGTCTTCTTATAGATCACCGAGATGGCACCCGACACCGCCGGGAGCTGAACCGGCGCGCCGGTGCTGTGACCCGCGACGTAGGCGTTGTAGTCGGCCTGCGAAAGCGGGGAATCCGAACCGACGAAATGCGGCTGCGAAAGGCCGGTGCCGCCAAAGCCGATCGGAGCCGGCGACGCGACGCAAGCGCCGTTGACGTTGGCGACCGTCGGATCGTTACCGGCGAGGATCTTCTTGCCGGTACCGCTGCCCGTCTGGCAGTACGTGGTCTGCGGATTGCCCGCGATATGCGAATACGCGTACAGCAGCGAACCGCTGGTCGGCGTGATGAGACGGTTGGCGACATTGCCGCCGTAACCGAGAGCGGGAAGCGTAGCGCCGCCGCCGATCAGCGTGGCGCTCTGCGCGCCCGCAACGGAAGCGACGCACATCAGCACAGCGCCCGCAACCAACTTCATGCGGGTGTGACCCATCGAGATTCCATGACGCATGGTGTATCCCCTTGCATAGAAGCCCCCCGATTGGGGGCATGTCACAGTGGCATAGGGGAATGACGGAGCAATTAAGTTTAGGTGTCGCGGATTATGCTTGTTTCGTTACTTCGTTAATCCGGAATAACAAACGTATCATAGTTTATCGAGACCATAATATAAGCTGTAATCTTTGCGATTATCAAATACGTAAAAATACTCACTTCAAACGATTATTGTGACGTGCATCTCATTGCTGGAGCGCGCAAGCGCGCTCCAGCAATGAGATCAGTTATTGCTGATGCGGCCGCGCTCCTCTTCGGTCAGCATCTTCGCGTGCGTACTGTCGAGTTTGCCCGCACCAAGCACCTGCACCGGACTCGTTACGTCATAGCCCTGCGCGGGGCGGTCGATACTGGAACTATTGTTGCCGTCACGCAGCACCTGTACCGAAATAACCGAAGGCATGCGATCCCGTGCATCGGACTGCTGTTTGCGTGCCACATCTTCCGCGACTTTCGATGCCGCGTTCGCGGCCGCGCTTGCCGCATTCAAAGCACCGATATTCACCGTTGGTACGAGCGGAATGCCGGTCGAGTCGCCCTTTACCTGGATATTGTCGGCGTTGGCGACCCGAGCGGCGGCGATGACGAGGTTACCGGCAACGCGAATGCCGGCGTCTCCCGCATCGACGGTACCGCGCGGTGCCACCAGAACCACGTTACCGGCGGGAGAACCTTCGACTGTCTGCAACGTGGCGATGCCCGCCCCACTGACCTGACCGCGTGCGTCGATGCGACACCACGCGTCGACATCGCACAGATAGGTCGGCGGCGGAATTTCCGTCGTTGTCTTCGCACCTTGCCCCGCATTGATATCGCCGTTCGAGCTCCACATGACCAGATTGCCACCTTGCTCGGTGAAGATGCGGCTTTGCGCGAGCAGTACGCTGCGGTCGGTAAACATGTTGATATTCCCCTGCTCCAGCGTAAGGATGCCCATCGTATTCGGGCCAGCGAGAACATTGCCGTTCGCATCGGTAATCGACGGCGGAGCCGAAGTGCTGCCGATCAGGGCCTGCCCGCCGGGCCCCAGAATCGTAACGTCACCCCCTTGCTGGGTCTGGATCGATGTACTGCGGATATCCAGATTACCGGTGTCCACGGTGGACGCCGCACCGTTCAGCCCACCCTGCCCCTGCCCATTGGCGGTGTATCCGAGCGATGCGGGGAAGAGCGTGTCGATGGCTGCGTAGCCGCGAGCGTACTGATTGAAATACTTGCTGGATGGCGTGTTGTAATCGCCACCCACAGCGGCGAGGATCTTGAACAGAGCCTTTTCCGCGAAGAGTCGCTGCACGTATTCCGGCTGCTGCGCGAACAGCGCACGCGCCTGCTCCGCTGACAACGAGATATCCAGCTTGTCGCGAGCATAGCCCGTGTCGACGACCTCGCCAGCCACGCGTCGATTCATGAAGTCGACAAGGTCCGGTATCAGACTTCCGAAACCGTCGACGCCACCCGGCGTGTCCAGGTAGTGCGCGATGAATGCTGCGGTATCTATACCGGGGCCAACGCCGAACGCGACATTTACGTCGGCGCCCTCGTGCGGTAGATAAGGATTATAAAGATTGCCTATGGACTGGATGCCGGTGAGCGCGTCCTTGGTGTCAACGGAGCCGCCCCTTGCGGCATCTATCTGGCTGGTGAGCGGCCCTATGTCGCGCCCTGCCTCGACCAGGAAACTGCCAGGCCCTCCCACAGCCATAGCCGGCACAAGTTGATATCCGCCGAAGGACGCGAATGGACCATGAGGTAGGTAGGCGGTGTCGTAAATGTCTCGTCCTGCCGCCACGCGGGTGATATCGGCGGCATGCGCATGTTGCCCGACGAGCGACAGATTGACGATGTCCCGACCGGCATAAATCAAAGCCTGCTTCGAGGGCATGATCACAAGCGAGAGATAGTTGAAGCCATTTGGGGCATTCGTACCGTCGAGAATATCGCCACCGAGCGCATAAATACGAACCGGCTCGGCATCGGCGCCATGCAACGCATCTGCCTGATGGAAAACAGCGTTATTCACGGATGAGCCGAAATTGAAACCAAGCATGTTGATTCTCCCGCCCCCCGTTATCGGCGCGAGCGGCGACGGTAACGATTCGGGCGAAGCATCGATAAGGCCGAACGATGTTCCCTGACTGTCGAATACGGTCTGTCGGGAGAATCCGATGCTATTGCTGGCGAGCATAGTCAGGTTGCCGTCGGGCGACGGGTAGAGCTGTCCATCGATAAGGATGTCGATATCGCCGCCAAGCGCGGTGAGCGATAACGTGGCGGGAAGAACCGGGCCTGCAATACCGGCTGCCCCGAATACTAGTCCCGGCGTTCGAAGGCTACCCACGATAAGATCGCCAGCGATGGTCGAGACGGACAACGCCGAACCCTGGCTATAGCTCTGCATGTCGGCATGCCCGGCCGGCAGAAGAGCTCCGAACAGATTTGGTGCGGTGTAGTACGAGGGATTGTAAATGCCACCGATATCGGCACCCTGACGCGAACTGACCGTTACCTCGGCATCCTGCATGGCGATCAGGGTCGACACCGGCGTGACGACCGGCGACGTACTACCAGTGACGCTCAGCGTCGAAAGCCTCGCGGCAGGCGCAATCGCTCCATCGGCATCGATACGTCCGAGCCCCTTTGCAACAAAATAACTTCCGCTGAGGATATCTCCGCCAGCGTGCACATCGAGATTGCCACGCCCGACGGTGGCAATTGCATCGCGTGCCGCGTTCGCATACCACGTCGTCGGAAGCGAGACGGATAGCTCGCTGATATCTCCGCCCGCGTCGACGCTGACGTTGCCGCCGGCGCTCATGATGCCCTGGCCGAAGTTACCGAAATCGATCGACGAACGGCTGCCGTCCGCAGCGTTGCCGATCTGCATCCACTGCCACCAGTACTGGGAGATCGACTGCCCCTTTGCACCCTTCGTCACGCTGCCATCCGCGTCGACGACATACTGGATCGCGTCGATGTTGCCGCGCGCTTTAAGACCGATGTCGCCTGCATTCTCGGGATTGACGAAGCCCGTCACCAGCATGTCCGGTAAGGTGTCGCCCGCACCCGGCGCTTTTTCGGAAGGGCGGAGGACCGAAACATCCGTACCGGCCTGCGTACCGGACGCCGGAGCACCCGCGGTGTACACGACCGCCGGCGCCTGCTCGTCGACCCACTGGATATCGCCACCCGAAACCATGTCTATCGAGCCCGTGCCGGTACGGATCGTCGTTGGCAGAAGCAACGTTTTGCCCGCGAAAGGGCTCTTCGCGTTGACCACCGAAGGGTCCGTCAGCGTGTCCTTTACGGAAAAATGGCCATCCAGAACGACATTACCGCCGCCTGCCGACGTGGCCAATGGATCGACCGCGCCTATATCGGAACCTGCGACGAAACGGTATGACGTACTCGCACCGCCAAGCAATGTCGCCGATGCGAGCGATGCGGGACTGCCCAGCGACGGCATGTTGGACGGACTGTTGTTGGACGCGCTTGCAGGAACGGGAATCGACGTGTTTCCACCGCCAGGATTCGTGGATGCCGCATCGGATCGCGGCGAGAACGGCGCATAGAACAGCTGGCTGCCAAGGAAGAAATTGCCAACATTATTGGCGACGTAGTTGTAGTACGTATTGTGGCCATCGATATACAGACCGTAATTCGAGGTGTAGTTCGTGTACGCGCTATCGATTGGCGACAGGATGGGCGACGGAGTCGAACTGCGTTCGTCCACGTTGAAATTCGACTCCAGCCACGTCTCATAAGCCACGGAATAATCGGCATAGGTCGAAAACGCCTCCGGCTGAGGCGCAACCAGAGTGGTGGGCCGGTAGGCAAGAAAACCCGAGAAGCTGCTGGTCCCCGCGAACGCGGATGCCCAGTTGGGGTTATCGCCGTTGCCCACTTCGCCAATGTATCGCTGATAGTTCGCGTAATAGTTGGCCGATTGATTGAGAAGTGGCGCCTGCAGCGGCTGGTAGTACGGATCCTTGCTGATATCCGCCCTGCCGCCACCTGGTGTCATGCCATCTTCGACGGCACCGTCCTTCAGGTTGATGGAGCCGTTCCAGATACCGTTGGCGTCGAGATACGCCTGAGATGTCTGATACGCCGCCAGCGCGTTGTCGTAAGCCACGTTACGGACAACCGCATCGGATTTCGGCACGAACGGCGCGTAAAACAACTGGGTACCCCAGAAGAAGTTCCCGACGTTATTGGCGACGTAGTTGTAATACGTATTGTGACCGTCGACGTACAGGCCGTAGTTCGATGAGTAAGCCGTATAGTTGCTATCGATCGGCAACAGGATCGGCGACGGCGTCGTATTGTAATGATCGGGATCGAAGTAGAAATTGGACTCGAGCCAGGTCTCGTAGGCTGCGGCATAGTCTGCATACGTCGAGTACGCATCGGGTTGCGGCGCAATCAACGATGTCGGCCGATAGGCAAGAAAGCCTCCGAAGCTGCTGGACGAAGCGAAGGAGTAAGCCCAGTTTGCATTGTCCCCGTCGCCGACTTCACCGATGTAACGCTCGTAGTTTTTGTAGTAGCTAAGCGACTGGTCCTTCAACGGCGCCTGCAACGGCTGATAGTACCTGTCCTTGCTGATATCGGCCGTGCCACCACCCGGCGTCATACCATCTTCGACCGCACCGTCCTTCAGATTGATCGAACCATTCCAGATGCCGTTATCGCTGAGGTATTGCTCGGATTTCTGATACGCCGCGAGCGCGGTGGCATAGCCGTTATCGGGTAACGGCGGCGGCGGTGGAGCCGGCGGATCGGCCAGCACCGCACCGTTGTTCTGCTGATAGAAACCATCGGTGATACTGGCTTTCAGATCCAGATTGCCCGACGCACGTATCGTAAGGATCGGTGCTTCGGTGCCATACCGGTACGCCAGTTGAATCTTGCCGGCGCTGTCCGTGACTCCCGCACCGAGATTCCAGTTGGTCAGTACGCCGATCGTGCCGCCGTTGACGCCGTCGACGGGATTGCGAAGCTCGACGCCGGGGCGGACATGTACATTGGCAATCGTCGCGAAGCGCGAGCCGAACGTGAAGCCGGGATTCTGGATAAAGCCCATCAGAGCGCCCGGCCCGTTGGCGACGTTGCCGCCGACATAACCATAGAAGCTCTGATGACCAGCATTCGCCGCATCGGGGATGAAGTAATTGGCGCTGAGGTACGTCTTCAGTTGCGCGTCGTCGGCGGGTGCATCGAGCTGCTTGCCGGTCGCGTCGTACCACTTGCCTGCAATCAGCGCGGGTTTGCCGTCCGCACCCGCGCTATACCAACCCGCCGGATCGACGATGCCGTCGAAGTACTTCGATTTATCGGTCTGTTGCGTATCCTTCGTACTCCAGACGACAAAGGGTTCGATCGTCACATCGCGCGCGCCGACGATGTTCGCGTTCCCGCCGTCAAGCGTAATCGGAACGTTGCCATCCGCAAGCAGTGGCGCACGCATGCTGACTTTGCCTCCGGAGAAAGCATCGCTCGAACCGCCGGAAACATCGATGCGCGCGTGGGCGCCGACATGGATATAGCCCGCATCGCCGGCCTGCACGTTCTCGTAACCGTAAGCGCTATTCAGCGATCCGTCGCCTGTACCCGTGGTGCCCAGGATCACGTCGCCGCCGCGCTGAGCCGCGATGGAACTAGTAGCAACCAGGTTGCCTTCGATATCGACGCCCTTACGACCATAGATTTCGATGCGGCTACCCGCCGGGCCCGCGGCATCGATGGTGCCGTCGATGCGCGCGGTCCCGCCGTTAGCGTAGAGATATACCTTGCCGGCGGTGAGCGTATTGCCAGTGGAAAGCGAGAGATCCCCCGCTCCGCTCGTGATATCGACCAAGCCGGTCGCGCCGGCCGTTGCGGTCAGCCGTGCCAGCGCATCGAGGTCCAATGCCGCCCCGGAGCCGAGCGTGAAGTAACCGCCGCGATAGCCGGCGGTAGCATGGCCATCGAATGTGCCACCGAGCAGGACGCTGTTTGCAGCCAGCGCGCTGAAGCTACCGGCATCGCCGCCCTTCGAGGCGCCACCGAACAGCAGCGACGCGCCGGCTCCGATGTCTATACTGCCGTGATTCGCCGCAAGCGCGAGGGTGCCGCCAGGCGCGTAGGTTGTCGTATCGAAAAAGACCTTGTTCGTACCGGCGACGTCGAGACGCGTACCTGGCGCGATGACGAGGTCGCCCTGCGTCGCCGAAATATTCAGAGTGCCCGCCGTCGCATCGAGGTTCATTCCGACAGACGTGCTTCCCCCCTTGAGCGTCAACGAACCGCCAAGTGCATCGCTGGTCATCGCGGTGCCGCCGTTGTTGGCGAGGTTCAACGCGCCGCCAGTCGTCAGCGTCGTATTCGACCCACTTGCGGCGATGAAAACAGGTGCGGAAAGGTTGGCGCTCGCGCCTCCGAAATCCATGCCGCCCTGCCCCTGCCCCACCATGCCTTTCGTTGCCGTGGCGGAGAAATTGGCGAAACCTTGCAGGGCCGACGCGCCGGGACCAAAGTCGATTTCGTCGGCATGCACATCAAGGCGTCCCCCATGTGCGACCGGAGCGGGTGCAACGCCACCAAGCGCATTCCCGAAGCCAAGACGTCCGGCACGAATCGATACGTTACCGCCATCGCCAACCAACGCACCCGCATTCAGCGTCAGGGCATTCGCGAGAGATATATCCAGGTTCCCGAGGAAATCGATCGTGCCGCGGCTGCGCAACGTGATTTCATCGGCACCGCGGAGCAGGTCCAGCGTGCGCGGTCCGATGACGAGACCATTATCGCCACCATTCACACCATCGCCGACGAACGTGATCAGGTTGCTGTTGGCGTCGATGGCCTTCGCGCTGAATGTCGCGCTGGCGTCGACGCGCGTCGCGCCGGTGGCGTCCAGCGTAAGCGCGCTACCGCCATTCACCGTTGCACCGCCGTCGATGGTCAGCCGCCCCGTCGATGTTCCGGCCACGCCACCGGTGCCCGGCACCTGCCGGCGTACCACGTTAGCCGCGCCATTCTGCGATACGCGAAGCATGGCGCCGTCGCCACTGGCGGCGGCGGTCGGGTTGCCTGCCGCATCCTTGCCCGCATCGCTACCGAACAGAATGGACTGGCTGCCTGCCGGATTCGAATCTCCCCGGGCTTGCAGCACGCTGCCGCTTTCCAGAAGCACGCCTTCGGCACCTGGCGCGGAAGCACCGCGCGCGACAAGCATGATCTCGCGACCCGCAAGAGGATGTGCCGCGTCGTTCGACAACACGACGCTGTCCGCCGCACTATCGATGCGGTCGCCATCGTCTTCATGATGACGCGTACCGCCGATGAGCAGGCTGCCGGCATTGAGTTGCGTCAGGTCATCGGCGGAAATGTTCAGATACCCGTCGCGGATATTTTCGCCGGCACCGACGATCTGGATCGCCTGGCCAGCGATGTCGACCTGCGAGCTTCGACCGCCCTTGGCTGGTTCCGCCGTAAGCGTCGCGCCAAGATCGAGTTGCTTGCCGGCAGCCAGCACCAGACGCCCCGCATCGGCGAGCAGCTGTGGCGCGACAACCCCGCTCTTCGCAGCCTTGTCGCCGAAGAACTTGTCGGCATCGGTAAGACGGTACTGGGAATACTGCTGCCAGACCCTGGCCGACTGAACGAGGAAGGTCGTATTGCGCGCATCGCGTGCGCCGGTGAGGCCATCCGCGAAGTAGCCGGCTACCGAATAGCTCCCGTCCGGATGGACGGCATTGCGACCGAGCACACTGTCGACGCTGGCCGTGTTCTGCACGACGCGATAGGCGCCGGGCAATGTCGCATATCCGGCGGGCAGCAATGTGTACATGCCAGCCGGAAGGCCCGGAACACCCGACAGGTAAACCGATTTCCCGATATCCGGAGCCGAAGAGGTATTCTCGAACGCAGCATCGTGAGCTGCGACAGGCGACTTGTAACCCGGAATAACCGCATAGACCGCACTACCATTCGCGGGCTGCGCCAGCAGGTCCCGGGTACCGCCAACGCCAGGAACCCATTCGCCGGCCTGTAGCGCACCGCCACCCGACAGGTCGATACCGGCCCCCTTGTCGAGCGCGACGTCGCTGCCATTAACCTGAATTTCCTTCGCGGGTGGCGCGACCAGATCGGCCGAGTTGGCAGCGGGATTGCCGTTGTACCGCCACTCGACACCGTCGATGGTCGTGCCATACGGCACCGTCAGTCCGTCGAGCGATACTGACGTAAGGCTGCCAGCGCCAAGATGCACCGATGTCGTTGCCACCAACGGGAAGAGTGTTACATCGACGCCAAACTCCGCGGCCTGTGTGGCCGGGTCGGTGACGCCGAGTATCAGTGAGCCCGCTGGCGCACGGATCGTACCGTTCTGCACGATGCGATCCGCATCGATCAGCAGTGCGCCAGCTGCCGAGAGCGGCGCGGTCGACGAACCATTAGGAAGAACAGTGACCGTCGTGCTTCGCGCGCTGCCATCGGCATCGGCGATACCGGATGCATTCGCGTCGATGACGAAGCGATAGCCGGTAGCCGGATAGAGCTGCGCTGCCTTGAAGCCCAGGTTACCTGTACTAAATAGAAGTCCCGTATTCGGCTTGCCATCGCTATTGAACGCAAAACCTGCCGGAAGGGTAAAACGGATATCGCCGGTCGCACTGAAATTCGCGTCACGCCAGCGCTGTAAATCCACTATTCCGCCGATATCGATGAAATCCGCATCGACGTCGAGTACGCCGTCGCCGGCGAGCGCCACCGGAACCTGGGAAGAAGGCACCGGGGGTGTTATGCCACTTATGTTGACGTAAGGCGCCGAGATATGGGTGTACCCGTTTCCCGTCGCGTAGCCGGCACCCACCTGAAGTGACGTCGCGCCGCTGGGCAATGCCAGATACCCCGTCCCGTAAGCGGCGAAGGAGCGCCCCAGAGACAAATCGACATTACCCGCAAAACCGATAGGCAGCACGGTTTGGTTGTTACTGATTGGGCCAACCTTTGGACCTATCGTCAGATTCGAAATGCCCGCCCCGTTGAGGCGATCGGCCGCGAAGTGAATGATGCCCGACGGCGTGCCATCTTCAACAGTCCCGAATGGCGTAGTGTCCACAGGGACAAAGTTTCCCGCCTGCTGGATCAGTATTCCCGTGGCTTTCGGTCGGCGATTGCCCGAACCACCATCGTTGAAACCCATGATCGAAAGTGTTCCGCCTTCGGCCTCCGCCGAACCGCCGCGCGCAAGCAAAGTTGCGTCGCTGAACAATCCCGCCGCCGCGCCGAACGCGATGGTACCTGCGTTACTCCACATCGACGACGGCACGTAATCCACGCTCGAACCGTTCAACCGGGATGTCGCAACCGGCAGGTCGTATGTGTCCGCCGTACCCGAAACATCGATACGTGCCCCGGATTCCGCGACAACATATCCATTGGTGGTGTTGAGCGAAACATTGCCGCCATCCAGCACTTCGCCCGTGTGAGGCGTCGACGCCAACGGGATTCCAGCTACCGAACGGACCACCGGCGCCGCCTGGGTATCGATCAGCGAGGTGCCACTGGCGTCGACAACCGCGTCGCTGCCAAGCCAGACACGCGGTGTAAGCGTGGGAATAAGGAAACTCAGAGTCGTCGTGCCGATCGCGATGTCGCCACCGGGCGCTCGCAAGCTACCGTGGATAATCGTTGCCTGGGCTCCGGATAGACTGATCTTGCCACCCGCATCCACGCGAAGCGACGCTCCGCGATCGATCAGGACGGAACCCGTCACTCCCGCGTAGGTCGGACCACCGGCACTCGCGTTCTGAAAATCGAGCGGCCAATCCAGATAGTCGCCGGCAACAATGGAAATCCCCGGGCCGTGGCCGGCACGTGTATCGCGAGTCGCCCAGCGGCGATACGGATCGAGTACACCGATGCCGGCGTAGCCAGGCGATGCATACAAATCGCTGCCCGTAGCCAACACGCGCAACGCATCGAGGTCGGGCAACAGATTGGCTCGCTCGACGTCGATCGTTGTACCGGTAGCCACGGTAGCATCGGTTACCGCATGCAGAAGATAGTTGTCGAAGCCCTGTCCCGCAAAAAACGATGGAGCGAGATACAACCCGTTGCCGGTCGCTATGGCGGAAGCGTCGCCGCCAATCTGCAGCTGGGCAGCCTGAAGCGTGAGGTTGCCTCCACCACCGAAGCCATAGGAACGAATATCGCCGTCAAGGACGATTCGTCCACTATCGATGCTCCTGGGTGGTGGTGTTTGTCCATAAGGGAATGTCGCGGGAGGCGCATAGGTCACCAGCGACACATCGCCCCCACGGCCGTCGGGGACGCCATGCTTCATCTGCACGCGCCCGTCCGTGCCCACATAGCCGCCACTGGAAACATCGATCAGGCTGCCTGTTGCAAGATCGATAGAGCCGGTGCCATCGACACGCTTCGCAGAATCGCCCAGGAATGCCTGCTCTGTGGTGAGACCGATCGTACCGCCATTGATAAATCGATCGCCCATCAGAGAGTCGGCAGACTTCCCGGTATCGTTCACCCAGAGGCCGCGCGTACTGAGAGTTGCGCCCGCCGCCATGCCGATGTCCGCCCCCTGAATCGTTCCTCCCAGGTTCTGCGGACCCGGCGCGACGACCGGGCTTCCCGTCCTCAACAGAATTGTCCCGGCAGGAGCGGTTATGTTGCCGAGAACATCAATTCGGCCACCGGTCAGCGAAATCGTGCCGCCGGCATTCACGTTGAGATGCGTCCCGGCCGCCTCGACGATCGCCGATTTAGTATTCACGGTCAGGCTATCGAAGCCCGCACGCGACACCATGTCGGCCGACACGACGAGCCAGCTACGCAGATTGTCGTCTTCCGTGGCGGTGCCGTCCTGCTTCTTCTGCACGTCTTCCCACAACGTGTCGGCTGCAAAGCCCGGCGAGAGCGTATCCAGAAGCTGCGACGATTGCTGCAGACGGATGCCACGCTGATAGACATCGCGGTTGGAGGACGCCGGCATTGTGTCGATGTTCAATGAGCCGCTCGAAGGCTGCGTTCCATTCGCGACCTGACGGGTTCCCGCAGTCGCGACGGCGGAGATGTCGCCGTCCAGTACCAGTGCGCGACTGGCGTGGATAGTGAGAGCACCTGCATCGCTACCTGCGACGAAACCGTCGTCCCAGCGCCGCATGCCTCCGAGCAAAGGCGAGTTATACGTCTCGGTGACACCCCAGCGGGCGTGACTGGAGCTGTACTGACCCGCGAATCCGACGTAGTTCACGGAGGGATCGGCGTCGGCGATATTGTAGATCCGTCCGTCGGCGCCGAGCAGGTTCGGGGTCGTGATCCACCCGGCCTGATAGGCGACATAGCCACCGTCGAGTTTCAGCTGCGATCCGCTGCGGGCAATGACCTCGTTACCGTCAAGGGCGATCGTGCCTCCCTTGGTCAACATCTGGGAAATATCGCGCGGAACGTTTTCGATGTAACCCTTAACGTTGAGAATAGGGCTGCCGATCCAGTCGAGACCGTCATCGCGCGTGCCCGATTGCATGCTGTCGACGACGACATTCTTTTGCGTATAAAGAAAACTATTACGCAACAGAGGAGAATCGGCGAGTTCGTTCTGACCGATGCGCGGAATACTGACCAGCAATGCCGACATGGGCAGCACGACATTCGCAAGCCCGGAAACATCGATGACCGCACCGCTATCGATATAAACGCGGCCGGCGTTTTCCGGCGGATTGGCCGTAGACGCCGTGTCCCTCATAGCCCTGAGGTTCACCGATGCACCCGGTGCCTCGATCAGCGATCCGCCCTGAAGCGTTACCGAACTACCGACGATGTCCACATGGCCGTTGACGAAGGCCTTATCGGCAGCAGCGGATGACGAAGTCGTCGTACCGTCCTTTTCGGGCAGTATCGCCGTGACCGATCCAGCGCCCAATACGACCGGACCGGATCGGGCGGCGATATTCCCATCGGCATTGAATCCATTTTGCGCACGCAGCTCGATACTTCCCGGATGCGCGATACTGGTCGACGCCAGAGCGACCCCGTTCTGCACGACGGAGTAGCCGAGCATATGCACCTGGCCCCGACGCGACTGGATGAGGCCCGTGTTACTTGCCGTACCGCGATTCGCCTGAAAATCCTGACCAAACTGTGTGTTGTCGACGACGTTCAGTGCGCCGACCGATCCATTGTTTAGCCCTGTTGTCGCCGCAAGAATCGCCTGGCCATCGTCGGCGGTTATGGAACCCGCATTGGATACGTTCGGAGCGGCGACAAGAGCAAAGCCTTGCTCGCCCGTTGTGATCGACGCCCCTTTTTCGATCACGACATCGTGATTGCGGCCGTCGGTGAATGCCCCTGAAAGCATACCGGTGCGAGGCGCGCCCGAATTGTTGCTCGCAAGACCTTCCTTAAGGAACGTCGCATTGCTTGCCGCAACATCCGGACTGAACAAATCAAGCGAACTGGCGATCAGCGAATGCGTATTGACCTTCGCCCCCGCACCGAAAATCATCCCGTTACGGTTAAGTAGATAAACCGTACCTTCGGCCTTGATCTGCCCGAGTATTTTGCTCGGCGAACCCGATGGATCGTTGATGCGATTGAGCGCGATCCAGTCGTTCTTTCCGCTGTTCTGGTTGCCCGCGCTCTGGTTGAAGTACATCGTGGTATCGCGACCGACATTGAAGCTGTCCCACGTAAGGATCGCCTTCTTATCGGTCTGCTTTACCTCGACCGTCGTCTTACCGCCCGCAACCGTCTGTACCGGCGCGTTCGCGTTCTGCCATAGCATCGGGTCCTTCGCGATGAGCGCCGCGGGATTCAGCCCACCCGCAGCGATGCCGTCCGGCACGCTCGACGGCGTCTGTGCGGCAGCATCCTGTGCCGCCTTCTGTGCCGCGATCTGCGCGGCCACGACCTGTGCCGAGCGATTGAGATTCGTGATGGACTGCTGCACGCGCTGCTGGAGCAATAGGTTGGCCGCGGTCGCGCCACCGGGCGCGCCGCCCACGCCGGCATTCGGCGATGTGCCCGTGGGGGCGGCCGACCCGGGCTGACCCTGTTTCTGCGCGAGCCAAGCGGGGCTGAATGCAGGCGGCGTTGCTGCGTATGCGCCGAACGATCCCGCCGTGAGCGCCAGTGCGATCAGATGACTGAGCGTGCGTCGACGCAGGGTGGCTGCTGCCGTCTGTCCAACCTGCCGGTCATTCCGATGGGTCTGCTTAGTCGCGCTCATGACGAACCTCGTTATGCAATCGATGTGCGGAGCGCCGCGCCTTGTGTCGCGCGCTCCCGCGCTGTGTTCTTCATTCCGTGGTGCGATCGCCTGCGATTCTTCCTACTGACGAAAATCGCGCATGATCGATACCACTTCGTCGTCCAGTCCCGGCATCCCGCCGAGTCGATCGAGTCCTTCGTCGTCCAGCTCCGCAAGCACTCTGCGGATCGCCGATCGACGGCCTTCCAGGCACCACGTGTTCAGCACGAACTGCATTGCCCGAAAGCACGAATAAGCCTGCTCGTCGCGCGTCCGCTTACGAAAACGAAGCCGGTCTTCCACGACGTAACGCACCCGCCCATGAAGCACGTAGTCGCGCGATGCCAACAGCGCCTCCAGCGCGTCGCGCGGACAGCGATCCAGCAATACGCCCGCCACGCGGTCCTGGTGACCCGCGAATAGCAGCTGAAGCATCTCGGCGAGTGCGTTGTTCGCGCACACATCCGTGGTACCGCGGCTCTCATTCGTTTCCATGCGTCCCTCTCCTTGCGTGCCCGTTCCTTCCTGTGAGCCGTCCATGGCGGACGTCCCTGTCCGATACCTACGTCCTTCGCTTTCCTTGCATCCCCCGAGGCAGGGCTAACTCCAACGGTTACGGATTCTTCGCGCTGCGTGCGTCGAATTTCTGCTCGTAAAGCTTGTCGCCGAAGGCCTGCGCTGCCGTATCCAGTCGCACACGCGCTTTGGCGGCGAAGGGCTGGCGTGCCGCGATCACGTCACCCATGTCGACGTTCTCGTAAGCGGCGAGGATGTCTTTCCCTATCGTGTAGAGCTGGGCGTTCTTCGCCGCGCAGGTGTCGATGATTTCGCGTGTCGCCTTCAGTTCCGCGGCAAGCTTCGCTCGCTCGGCTTCGGCTACATGTGCCGTCTGCGTGCTTGCGTCGAGTTCGCCGCGATAACGGTCCACCGATGCCGCGAGAACCGCCTGCTTTTCACGTTCGGCGGCGATGTCGCGATCGTTCGACGGCGGCCGGGCCTTCGTTCCGGCAAGGTTCTTCTTCGCGGCTTCCGCCTCGCTTCGCGCCGCATCCCGCTCACCCTCGAGCGCGGCCTTCTGTGCCTGCCACTGCGCCTGCTGTGCCTGAAGGTCCTGCAACTGGCTACGTGTATCGCGCAGCTGATCGCGCAAGCGCGATTCGAGACTGGCGGTCTGTGCCGTTGCCGCACCCGTCGAAAGCAAGGCGGCAAGCAAGGAGGTAACGATGAGTGTCCGCTTCATATCGGCCTCAGAATCGCGCGTTCATTTCGAGCTGGAAAACGTCGATCGACAGCGGCGGACCGAAGACTTCCTTCGAGTTGAAATAGCGCGCGGAGATCCACGCGTACTTCGAGATGCCGTAGCTGCCGCTCAGGATGAAGCCCTTGGCATTGGTTCCGCCGAGGTGGAAGTCCGGATCGTTCAGACCGTCGACCGTGGCATCGGGCTGGAGGTACTTGTAGCCAAAGACCACGTTCCAGTCGTTGCTTCCGGAAGGCTGCGGATTGCCGAGCGTCGCGCGCAACATCCAGCCGACCGGGCCGCTCTTGTACGTATCCGCCGAGAACGCACCGGCATCGAAGTTGTTCACGAGACGTCCCAGGCCGACCGAATCGCGAAAGGCGTCGCGCCGGTGATAGGCCATGTTGCGCACGTAGTCGCCTTCCAGCCTCAACGGCGTATCGGCCACCTTCATGTCGAACTGCGTCGTGGCGTTGGCGAGGCGATAGTCGTAGACCAGCCCTACGAACTGCGGCTGCGCATAGTTGCCCGGCGACGACGGATCGGGAACGATGTTGCGCAGCAGGAACAGCGAATTGCCCTTCTGCATGAAGGACGAGCGCGTGCTGTCCGTGTCGCAGTAGTTTCCGCCGAGATAGAGCGAGCACGGCGACGACAGCTCACCGCGCAGATGGTCGAAGCGGTAGTACGCCAGGGCGAACTTCCAGCTCGTGTCTTCGTCGATCTTCCATTTCGCGCCAAGCTGGGCAGCGGTCAGCCACTTGTCGCGACTGGCACTTTTAAGGCCAGCCTGCGTCGGAAAATCGTCGGCCTGGTATTCGATGGGGAACATACCCACGGTCGCGAATGCGCCGACGTCGTCGCTGACCGGGACATGGAACTGGCTGGCCACGCCGTCGAAATTGAGGTCGTCGGCGAAGAGCAGGTTCGTGCTCATGAATGGATTGGCCATGCGGCCGCCGGTGACCGCGACCCAGTCGGCCGGCTTCCAGGTCAGGTAGGCCTGGTCGAGCCAGAGGTCTTTCTTCGTCAGACCGCCGCCCAGCGTCTGCGTCGTGGAGACGGGATTGTTGTCGTTGCCCGTACCGATACGGATGCCGCCGGTGACGGTGTCGCCGAGTGCCAGCGTCACGCCAAGACGCGCACGGATACGCAGCGAATTGGTGCGGTTTTCACGCGTATTGAGCAGCGGCGGCGGATTCTGCGAGTTCAGATCGTAAGGACCGGTACGATTGAGTTGCGCGAAGTCGACGACGGGATAGGCGTTGCCCTTGTCGTAGTAGTGGAACTCATCGCGAACGCGCATATCGCCCGACCAGCCGATGCGGTCGAGCCATTCCGGCAAGGCGTTCGGCTCGGCCCAGTGTTCGGTCTTCGCCTGGGCGATGACTTCCTGCTTCACTTCATCGCGAATCTGGTTGCGCACCACTTCGGGCACGTATTGCACGCGAACCTGCCCGCCTGCCGTTCCGGCACCGGCGACAACAGGCACAGCGGCGCCCGCCGCACGCGCCTGCGACGCTTCGGTATTGGCCTGCGCGATCAGCGCATCCGCATCGCCCTGCGTCAGCACGCCGCGCTTCACCAGCAGGCGAACGAGGTTGACTGTCGCGTTCTCCGAGGGAGCGCTCTGCGCATAAGCGGTGGTGGTGCCAAGGGCCAGCCCGATGCACGCGAACAGCACGCCATGCCGCAGCGAGCGTCTAAGGGCGGTTTGGATGGTCATGCGGTCAGTCTCCGGTAGCTTTTTATGTGCTTCGCGTGAGTTCGTGTCGGCGGCGGGCATCAGCCCGGACGACGACCGCGGATTGAAACGCGCAGCGGAAAATGGGTGGTGGATGGCGGTGCCGCGTCGACGCGCGGCATGGCGCGCAATGCGGCAGCCAGTGCGTCGTCGGTTGTCTGATTGCCCGTGGAGCCGACCAGTTGTGCCCGCGTCAGCCGGCCATCCGGGTCCATCCAGATGTCGACGCGCACTTCGAAGACGAGGCGATTGACCCGTTCGTCGCGCTGTACCGCTTGCTGGATCGCGTAACCCAGGTACTGGTCGTAGCTGCCGGTTCCCGTACCGTTACCTCCCCCGGAACCGACCATGCCCCCGCCCGTACCGGCGCCGATGTTGAACGAGTCGCTACCGGCCTGGGCGTCGCTGTTGATCGTCACCTGCTTGGCGACATCGTTCGACGGCTTGGGTGCGTCGACCGGCTTCATCGGTTCGGCGGGCTTGTCGATGGTCTGCTTGATCTCTTCCTCGACCTTCTTCGGCTCCGGTGGCTTTTCTTTCGGCGGTGGCGGCGGTGGCGGCAACGGCGTGATCGTCGCGATGCGCGGCGCTTCCCGGCGCACGCCGACACGACTTCCGGCCATGTGCCAGATCATGCCGACGATGCCGAGCAGCACCGCCACGGCGACCGCGCGCGGCAGCCATAGCCGGAGGCGTTCGCGCGATGTCGTACGCTTGTCCACGCGTCGTCAGCCCTTCGCCGGCTTGCCGGTCACGAGACCGACCTGGGAAAGATCCACGCGGCGCAGCAGGTCGAGGATGTCCATGACCTTCTGGTACTGAACCGTCGAATCGCCCTTCACCACCACCGGGAAATCCGGGGTAAGCGCCTTCTGCGAGCGCAGCCGCTGTTCCAGCTCGGACAACGTCACCGGATAGGCATCGAGGAATATCTGCCCGGTCTCGGACACCGTGATGGCCTTGGTCTGCGGCTTGGCCATGCTGACCGCGGCGCTTGCCTTGGGCAGATTGACCTTGATGCCCTGCACCGAGGCCGTCGTCATGATGATGAAGATCACCAGCAACACGTACGCCAGGTCGAGCATCGGCGTGATGTTGATGTCGTCGTACGGCTTTTCTTCTTCCTGGGCGCGCATGGCCGTGGTCTCCCGTCAGGCCAGCACGGGCTGGTCGGCGCTGCGATGCAGCTCGGCCAGACGGGTGACGAACTCATCGACGAACACCTGCATGTTCGCGGTGACGTTTTTGTTGCGGATGAGCAGGTAGTTGTAGCCGAACAGGGCCGGAATCGCGACGAACAGACCGGCGACCGTGGCGAGCAGCGCGGCGGCGATACCCGGCGCGATGGCATTGACGTTCACATCGCCCGCGGCGGCAATCGCGGCGAAGGTGATCATCACGCCGACGACGGTGCCGAGCAGGCCGAGGAACGGGCCGCCCGAAATCGCGATCGTCAGCAACACCATGGATCGCGACAGTTTCTGATTCTCGCGGACCAGCACCGAATCCATCGTGGCGCGGATCGCCTCGATCGACTCGGCGGCGATGCTCGCGTGACCCTGTTCGTCGCGCCGGCTCCAGACTTCTTTCGCGCCGACCTGGTACAGACGGAACAGCGACGAGGAGCGCAACGGTGCGATCGTCGCGGAGCCTTCCGGTTCGCGGCTCAGGGCGAGCATGTTCTTTCCCGCCGCGCGAAACAGGTCGACGAAGGCCTCGTTGGCGCGGGTGACCGTGCCGACATAGACGGCACGCTGCCACATCACGACCCACGATATGACCGCCATGACCAACAGAATGCCGATGATGACCCATGCGTCGGCGGTCACGGACTTCACGATGATGCCGAAGTAACCGAAGCCCATCCCGGCCTGCTTTTCGTCCTGGCCGTACTGGACCAGCTTCGACTCGGCGCCCTGCGCCATGGCGTCGACAGCGATCAAGGCCGGTGTGCGGGCCACGCGCGACAGCCGCACTTCGTCCAGCTGACCGACGAAAGCATTCGCTGCGTCCGCCGGTGCGGTAGCGCCCGCCTCCGGCGCGGCATCGCCACCGAGTACGGCCGACGATGTGAATGCCGGAAGCGCCGCATCCATCGTTGCGTACTGGCGGCCATCCACATAGATAACGAACTTGCCATCGGCGGCGGTAACGGCCAGATGCGTCCACTGGCCCGGCTTGATGGCGTCGCCGGGACTGCTGCGCACGGTTGTCGCACCCGTGACTTCCACGACGGGAACGCCCTTCTCCAGCGCGATCACGAGCGACTTGCCATTCTGCCTGCGCGCATAGATCGCCGAACGTCCGTCAGCGAGCGCGTCCACTTTCAACCATGTGCTGAAGGTGAAGGCGCCGCCTTCCGTGGTGTTGAGCGATACGCTGCCCGGCAACGCCATTGGCGTCGATCCGTCGAGCCGTGCCGCCTTGCCGATGATGCCGTCGACCGTCGCGACCGACCCGGCCTGTACGTTGTTGCCGTAGGCCGTGGCATCGTGGGGCGGCGTACCCGGCGCTTCGTCGAAGTGATAGACGATGCTGTAGTCGGCATCGAATACCGCTGCGCCCTTCCCGCCTTCGGTCGCTTTCTTGTCGCCGTAATACATCCAGATGGACTGCTGCGCCGAACCGACATCCGGAACGTCGACCCAGATCAGCGCGACGCCCAGCACGGGGTCGAAGCTTTCGATCTGGTAGTTGAGCGGTGTCTTGTCGTCCGCGGCAATGAAACGGATGTCCGCGCCTGTTTCGGAAACGCCATCGAACTGGAAGTTGCCGGAATGAAGCCGGATAAGCAGCGGCGTACGGCCCGCCGAAGCGGCCAGGTTGCCGCCCTTCGCGCTACCGTCGACGGTGATCGCCTTGCGGAAGGCGAAGTCCTGGTTCCACCAGGACGCTTCGGCATGCGCTACCTGCGCGGTGCCGATGAAAAGAAGCAGACAGGCCAAGATCAAGAATCGCATAACTTCCCCTAAACGTTGGGCTCCGACGTTGACGTCAGAGATCGGCCCTTAGACTGAAATGAACGCGTGTGTCATGCGCGCGCGTGGCTTGCCCATCCTTAAGGGGATAGGCGAACTCGAGCGTGCCGGTGACGAAATCGAAGAACTGGAAGCGCGTGCCGAGACCCGCGCTGAGAAGGTCGAAGCTGGTTTTGCGTATGTCGCCGCGCGACGGGTCCGCGGCGTCGACCGGCTGCGCGAGCGCGTTCGACAGCACCAGATGCGCGCCGTCGACGAAGGCGTGGAATCGCCAGTCGTTGGCCCACTTGCCCACCGACGGAGCGATCGACGGCGAACGGAATTCGGCCGAACCGATAACGCCATGATCCGCGGTGTCTTCGGCTTCGAGATAACCGCGTACGGTGCTCGCGCCACCAGCGGCGAACTGTTCGCTCGAAACCAGCGACGATGTCGCCCCCTGCGCACTGCCGCGAAGCGAAAGGCTGTATCCGTTGTCGAAACGAAGTACGTGCGTCAGATCGGCCCGCACATAGAAGAAATTCGCCTTCGCACGATAGCGCTGGTTGTCGAACTCGGCGGCATCGCTGCCGCCTGCGCGCATACCGGCGGTCGCGCCGATGGACACATTGGTCGTCGACTTGTCGCGTGTAGCCTGCCCGTTGTACGACACGGTGAAGGGGATATACGTGATCGGCGACTTCGACGCCGCCGTGCCCTGGTTGATGTTCTGGTCGAAGTGTTTGCGCGTGACGCCGATGTTCAGCGACTGCGCATAGGTGCCATGCGTCGGCAACATGCGGATAAGCTGGAATCCGAACGCGTTGCCCTTACCCAGGACCGTGGTGCCGCCGACGGTATTCGCGTTGCTGTTGGACTTGTAGCCGGAGAAGAGCAGGCTCCAGTCCGCATCGAGTGGTACCAGATAGGACCCTGCGTAGACTTCCGCGGCGTTCCGGTCCTGCGGCGCGACGATATAAGTGAACGACGCCGTATGGCCGAGCTGCCACAGATTGTCGTTACGAATACTGCCGACGGTGCGCAGTTCGGGCGTATCGACGCTGTGGTCGTTGTTGACCTCGATACTGCCATGCCAGGGCGAAGCGTCTTCGACCTTCAGCGTGACGTCCATGGTCTGCGGCTGCGATCCGGGCGTGAGCATCGGCACGACCTGCCGGCCGGGTTGGCGATTGACCTGGGTGAGCTGGTCCTGCGCGGCGTTGAAGTCTGGCAGCCGGCCTTCCGCCAACGCAGGCACGGCGTCGCGAATTTCCTTGGGCGAATGGTATTTCGCGCCTTCCACGCGCACCCGGCCGATGGTGTTCTCCATGACCTGCAGCCGGATAACGCCACCCTTGACCTGCTGGGGCGGCAGTTCGACGACCACGGATTGATAGCCACGATTCTGGTAAATCTTCTGCAAGGCATCGCGGGCCGCATTCACATCGTTGAGCGACTTGCCCGGACCGAGATACGGATAGACAGCCGTTTCGATGTCCAGCGACTGCAGAGCGGTATTGCCGTCGACGACGTACTCGTTCACGTCGAAGGTTTCGGGAACGTTAGCCGCGGCGTTTGGCTGCGCATCCTGCGCCTGCGCCTGCGCCTGCGCCATCGCGCCGAGCGCAAGCCCGACGAATAGCCGTGCGCATCCGCTGCCGCGCACGTTCCTCGCTTTTTCCATCATTCGCATAACCGCCACACTGGCTCCGCTCACGCGCCCTGCGCCCCTGTTGGTCGTAACTCGTGGACTTCCGAACCATCGATCGGTGTCTTTCGCAGGGTTAGACTTCCCGCGCTGGTCGCGACTGAACCGGTGTCACAAAAAATTCACCGTCGGCGCGTCGCCAGGACGGCAATCAGCTGAGCAGGACCACGCCACCGGGCAATTCGGTCACGTGAGCGCCATACGCGTCACGGATCAGCTCGGCGACGTCGCCGAGCTGGTCGAGCGAAAAGCGCGCATGCACCTTGCGCATGGCGAGATCGGAGTTCGTGACGATGATTCGCCCCCGACGATAACGATTGATGTCGGCGACGACCTCGGACAGCGGCTGGCTGTCGAAGATGAGCACGCGATGCCGCCAGGACATCGCGACATCCGTATTGACGGCCAACGCTGTCCCGACGCCACGCTCGTCGTAGTCGACCTGCTGCGATGGCTTGACGACCGCGAGGCCTCCCGCGCAGGCCAGTTCCGTATCGCCCTCTAGGCAGGTGACCTGTATGCCGGCGTCCAGACAGCGAACATTGCAGGCGCTGCCCGCGCCAGCGATGACCTTCCCTTCGCCGGCGGCAATCACGAAGCGGGTGGCGCGCGCAGGTAGCGTCGTTACCAGCGCTTCGCCCGCGATCAGGGCGATGCCGGAACCGCCGGGCAATACATTGAACGCGGTCTGGGTGTTCATTTCGATGGCGGCACCGTGGAGTTCCACGCGATGCTGCTCGCCGACGCCCGTCTGGAAGTCGGGGACCGCTCCCGACCAGCCGGGCAAGGGACTCCACGGCGAACGCAGCAACATGAAGGCGCCTGCCGATGCCGCTACGGCACTGCCGAGGAAGGCCCTGCGGCTTACCCGCGGCATCGGCCGTCGACGGCGGGAAGCAGGGTTGGCGGCGGCGCGTGCCGCCGGCTCCAGTCGCTCCCACATCACATGCGCTTCGGCGAACGCACGGGCGTGCGCGTCGCTGGATGCGCACCAGCGACGGAACGCCTCGGCGTCGTCCGCCGTGGCCTGGCCCGATGTCAGCAGTAGCAGCCACGCCTGCGCGTCGCGCCGTAAAGCCGCCTGCTGCTCGTCGTCGTGTTCGCCGTCCATGCTCTTATGACGTTTTTCCCGCGCCGGGACCGAACCGCTGCACGACGCGGCGGTCCAGCCGGTCGCCGCAATGCTCCAGCGCCTTCCTGAGGTCCTTGCCGACCATGCGCACGGAAATGCCGAAACGCGCGGCGATGTCGGTATGCGGCTGCTCTTCGACACGTGCCGCGATCAGGATGTCCCGCTGGCGCGCGGTCAGTTCGGCGAGAGCCTCCTGCAGCGCGGCGATATCGCGCCGTGCCTGGAATACATGCGCGGGATCGAGCGCGTCGTCGGCCATATGCAGCAGCTCGTCCACCTCCTGACCAGTCAGGAAGCGGCTGTCCGCCCTGCGCTGGTCTGCGGCGACGTTCAGTGCCATACGGAAGAGATAGCCCGTGGGATTGGTCGATCCGCCATCGATGGCGCGCATGCCTTCCACACGCAGGAATGTCTCCTGCATGACATCGTCGACCATGTCGTCGGAGCGCAGACGCATGCGCAGGCGGCGTGCGAAGTCCTGATAGTGGTCGACGAACAGGCCAAGCATGGTCGATTCCATCAGGCGTCCGCTCCATGGTTGGCGCCCTGGATCGCGCGCCGGCAGTCGAAGGGAGCGTCGGGCGCACGTGGAAGCAGCAGGATAGTCAGCGGTTCGGAAAGTTCGGCTGGCGGCACGCCCACGTCGAGGCCATTCATGATCGCGACGATGCGTCCGTCCAGATCGTCGCTACCGGCAGAGTTCAGCAGTTCGGTCCGGCGCACCCGGCCGTTGGCGTCGATCCAGAGTTGGAGCGCAAGCCGGAAGCGTCCGGGACGGGTACGTTCGGTACGGCAGAGCGCCGCTTCGATACTTGCCTGCAACCGTGCGGCATAAGCTGCACCGATATCGACGGTTCCTGTTGTGGCTTGCGCGGTTTCGGCGCTGGCCGTGCCGGACGATTTCGGATCGGCGACGAGCGTGAAGGCATCGTTCGACGCATAGCTCGGCGTAAGGCCGGTCCCTTCCAGCAACCTGCGCAACGCCGCGGTAACGTCGAAACGTCCGGTGACGCCAGGACTGTTACGCCCTACGGTCTGCGCATCGTCGACGAGGACGGCGATACCCGTGGTTTCGCTGTAGGCGCGCAAGGCCATCACCAGAGGCTGCGGTGCGATATCGAAAACGACCTGCTCATCGTGTCTGTGGCCTGCCGTGTTTTCTTCGGGAAGGTGCTGTATCTCGGCTCCCATACACAGGGAGCTGGCAAATGCGATGGCCCCGATCCACGCGACCGCGCTTCGTGCCACGGTCATTCCCGTCCGCCTGATCCCCTGGGATCGTGATCGATGCAGATCCCTAAAGTAGGCCCGTCACATGACACATCCGCAGCACTTTTGTGACCATATTTATTTCCGTTTCGTGACACGCCACGTTAAGGGCCGTCACGGAGTAGGATGCGCGCCAACGGCTGCCGGCCGGTTCCCGTGGTGCCTGCCATGCGTCCTTCAACAATCCTTGTCCTGCTTGGCTTTGCCCTGGTCGTCACCGGACCGGCGGCGCGTGCGCAGGATCGCGCGACCGGCGACAGCATGGCGATGTCGTGTACGGATGTCGAAATTCAGGGCAGGCGGGTGCCGTCGTACGACTGTCTCAGCCACCTGATGGCCGCGCCCGCACGCACGGGCGCATCGACCGCCCCACCCGCCAGCGGAGCGCAGTCGGCCATGTCCAACCGGATGGGTATGTATAACGACAGTGCGCTGCGGCAACGCATGGGGACCAACTTCGGACGTTCCGTGGAACCGATGCGTCCTGTCGTGTCGTATCCGACGCCGTTAGTCCCCGCGCCGGGCGGCCACTAGCGCGTCGAGCGCATGCCGTCCACGATCGCCGAAAGCATGCCAGGTGGCGACACGGCCCGTGCCGTCACGACGCAAGTCGAGCACGATGTCCGCGGCAGGCAACGCACCCGCGCCCCGTTCGGGCCATTCGACAAGGACGATGGCGCCGGGTTCGGCGAGCGAGTCCAGCCCAAGCCATTCGAGCTCGCCGGGATCGGCAATACGATACAGATCCAGATGGAAGGCTAAACGGCCATCGACTTCGTAGCCTTCGACGAGGCTATAGGTTGGGCTCTTGATGCGTTCGCCAACGCCGATCGTACCGAGAAAGGCGCGTGCGAATGTCGTCTTGCCCGCGCCCAGATCGCCATGGAGATACATGACGAGCCCACCTGGCACGAGCGAAGCGAACTGTTTGCCGAGCGCCATCGTGGCTTCTTCGTCGGCCAGGACCATGCTGAACTCGCTCATGCCTTAAGTCCATTGACGAGACGACGCAGCGGATCGAGCAAATCGGTAGCCAGCAGGCCGCGTTCGCCGTCGCGAGCGGCAACATCGGCTGCCCGGGCATGAAGACCCACGCCGAGACACGCCGCGTCCCATGCGCTCAATCCCTGCGCCATCAGGGCAGCCACGATGCCGGTGAGCGTGTCGCCCATGCCACCGCCGGCCATACCCGGATTACCCCAGGGGCAGACCGCGACGCGCCCGTCGGGAGATGCGATCAAACTGCCATTGCCTTTCAGAACGGCGACGGCGCCATAACGTCGCGCGAGTTCGCGGGCGGCAGCGTAGCGGTCGCGCTGAATGTCGGCGGCCGATACGCCAAGCAGGCGTCCGGCCTCGCCGGGATGCGGCGTGATAACCGATTCGACGGGCAGGTCGCGCTTCTCCTTCGCCAGCATGTTCAGACCGTCGGCATCCAGTACCAACGGGCGTCCGGCATCGAGAGCCGTCGTCCACAGCGCATGTCCCCACGCGCCCTGCCCCAGGCCCGGGCCCAGGGCGAGCACCGTGGCCTTGTCGAGCAACGGTTCGAGCGCCTGCGGCCCGTTGACGCCACGCGCCATCAGTTCCGGCCGGCCGGTGTTGATCGCAAATACGTTTTCGTCCCGGGTGGCGACACTGACAAGCCCGGCCCCCGTGCGCAACGCGGCCTCGCTCGCCATGCGGATGGCGCCGCCCGTACCGTGGTCGCCGCCGATCGCCAGCACGTGGCCGTTGTCGCCCTTGTGGGAATCGCGCGGCCGGGCCGGCAGGGCTTGCGGGGAAAGGAGACGGGCGTCCGGCTCGATCGTACCCACGAGTTCGTCCGACAGACCCAGCCGGGCTAGCTCGATCTCGCCCGCCAGCCCGCAGCGGCCCGTGGACAGACCGCGCTTGCGCACGATGAAGGTGACGGTGACCGTCGCCTGCACAGCGACGCCCGGGTTGGCGCCGGAATCGGCCGAAAGGCCCGAGGGAATGTCGAGTGCGAGAATCGGTTTGCCGCAGACGTTCAGACGCTCGATAAGCGAGGCCGCGACGCCGGTCGGCGCCCGGTTCAGGCCCGTGCCGTAGAGCGCATCGACATAGACGTCCGCTTCGGGCAGTTCCATGTCCTCGCGCGCGTTATGTACGGTGCCCCGACGCGATTCGTAGGCATGCCGCGCCGTCAGGGCGTCGTCGCCGCCCGGCGCATCCAGGGCGACGACCTCGGCCACCATGCCCGCCTGGAGGGCGAGTTCGGCGACAAGATAGCCGTCCCCACCGTTATTGCCCGAACCGCACAACACCACGACACGGCGGGCCTGAGGCCAGCGCCGTCCCAGGGTGTCGAAAGAGGCATGGGCGGCGCGTCTCATCAGTTCGAAACCCGGGATCCCCAGGTCCTGGCTGGCGCGCCGGTCCAGTTCGCGCGCCTGTCCGGCGGTAAAAAGGGCGGTATCGACAGTGTTTGAGCTCATCGGTCGATTATAGGAGCCGCCGGTAGAATAGACGCATGTCCGCCCCCGTCCCCACCACGATCGATTACGCCGCGCTTGCGCTGAATATCAAGCGCTGGGCGCGCGAGCTCGGTTTCGCGGACGTGGGCATCTCCGGCACGGCACTCGGCCACGACGAGGCCTATCTCGAGCGCTGGCTCGCCGACGGACATCACGGCGAGATGGATTACATGGCGCGGCACGGCACGCGACGCAGCCGGCCCGCCGAACTCGAGCCGGGCACGCTGCGGGTGGTGTCGGTGCGCATGGACTATGTGCCGCCTGGCACGCGCGATGCCTGGGATGTTATCGGCGACGGCGAAGCGGCCTATGTCGCGCGCTATGCACTCGGCCGCGACTATCACAAGCTCATGCGCAACCGGTTGCAGAAACTGGCCGAACGCATCGGGCAGGCGATCGGCGAATTCGGCTACCGCGCTTATGTCGATTCCGCGCCCGTGCTGGAAAAAGCGCTGGCGCGCAACGCCGGGCTGGGCTGGATCGGCAAACACACGGTCCTGATCAACAAACGCGCGGGTTCGTATTTCTTTCTGGGCGAGCTATATACCGACCTTCCGCTGCCCGCCGACGAGCCGGCGTCCGCGCATTGCGGAAGTTGTCGCCGCTGTATCGATATCTGCCCGACGCAAGCCATCGTGGCTCCCTATCGCCTCGATGCCCGGCGCTGCATCTCCTATCTGACGATCGAATTGCGCGGCAGTATTCCGGAAGAATTCCGCGCACCGATGGGCAACCGCATCTTCGGCTGCGACGACTGCCAGCTGATCTGCCCGTGGAACAAGTTCGCACAGGAGGCCGTCGAACCGGACTTCGCTCCCAGGCATAGTCTCGACGGACCGAAGCTCGTGGATCTGTTCGCCTGGAGCGAGGACGAATTCCTGAAGCGCACCGAAGGCATGGCCATCCGGCGCACGGGATATGAAGGATGGTTGCGGAATATCGCCGTGGGACTGGGCAACGCGCCGACATCGGATGGGGTGGTCGACGCGCTAAAGGCGCGTGCCGACGATCCGTCGGCGATCGTGCGCGAGCATGTCGCGTGGGCGTTGTCGCGGCACGGTTGATTCCACGACAAGGCGCGTTACCTGTTGTAGGAGCCCGCTTGCGGGCTCCTACAACAGCAGCTGCTTATGCCATCCCGCCCGACTTGCGCACGATCAACATCGCCAGTTCCAGCGATTGTTCGTAATTCAGACGCGGATCGACCATCGACTTGTACGCGCGCTGGAGATCCTGCTCCACCAGATCGCGCGCGCCGCCAAGGCATTCCGTCACGTCTTCGCCCGTCAGTTCGAGATGCACGCCGCCCAGACGCGTACCCGTTGCCGCATGGATGTCGAACGCCTTGTCCAGCTCGCCGGCAATGTTCTCGAAACGGCGGGTCTTGAAGCCATTCGACGTGCTTTCCGTATTGCCGTGCATCGGATCGGCCACCCACAGCACGCGGCGCCCTTCGCGCTTCACGGCCTCGAGCAACGGCTGCAGCGCCGTACCGATCTGCGCATTACCCATGCGATGGATCAGCGTGAGACGCCCCGGTTCTTCGTTCGGATTCAATACGTCGATCAGGCGCAGCAGATCGTCCGGCTTGACCGTCGGTCCAACCTTCACTGCGATCGGATTGCGGATGCCGCGGAAGTATTCCGTGTGTGCACCGTCGAGCGCAGCCGTACGCATGCCGATCCACGGGAAGTGGGTCGAAAGGTTGAACCAGCCATCCTGACGCGGCACGCGACGCGTGAGCGCTTCTTCGTAGTGGAGCAGCAACGCTTCGTGCGACGTATAGAAATCGACGCGCGAGTAGCTCGAGATCGACTGGCCCGCGAGCGTCTCCATGAAACGCAGCGAGTCGCCGATGCTGCCGACCATCCGGCGATATTCCGCAGCGAGCGGCGAATGTTCGACCCACGCGAGATCCCAGTATTCCGGGTGGTGCAGATCGGCGAAACCGCCATCGATCAGCGCGCGCACGAAGTTCATGGTCATCGCGGAACGCGCATGTGCCTTGATCAGACGCTGCGGATCGGCACGACGCGCTGCGGGCGTGAACTCGGGGCTGTTGACCAGATCGCCGCGGAAGGCGGGCAAGGTGACGTCGTCGCGCGTCTCGGTGTCGGCGGAACGCGGCTTGGCGTACTGACCGGCGAAACGACCGACGCGAAGCACAGGCTTCTTCATGCCGTGCACGAGCACGAGGCTCATCTGCAACAGCACCTTGAGACGATTGGAGATGATCGGGCTCGTGCAATCCGCGAAGCTCTCCGCGCAATCGCCGCCCTGAAGCAGGAAGCGTTCGCCGTTCTGCGCTTCGGCAAGCCGCTCTTTAAGAGCGAGGACTTCCCACGAGGTCACCAGAGGCGGTAGTTCGCCCAGGCGATAAAGCGATTCGCGCAGCTCGGCCGCATCTTCGTACGTCGGCTGCTGCAAAGCGGTCCTGCCCTGCCAAGATCCCGGCGTCCATTCGGAGGCTTCGTGATCTACCGCTTTGAGTGTGTGTTGCATGACAGTCATACCTTCAGGAAGCGCCTTTGTGGCGCGGTCGATCAACGAACGGTGCGACGAGCGGCAATGACTGCCCAGACACCGAGTACAACGAACCAGATCACCGTCCATGCGGGCATGGGCAGACCAAGGATCGGTTCAATCTTCGCGCATTCGCCGGAGCCGGTGAATGCGAGTTTGAGCATCTTCATAAACGGAAACGAATCGAACAGATAACCGAGACCCGGACCGCACGCGGGTACCTGGTCGGGCGGCAACGTCTGCAGCCAGAGATGACGGCCGGCAACCACGATCCCGCCGATCGCTCCGACGATGGCGAGCACGGTATAAACCGTACGACCCGCGGGACGCCGTGGCGCATGCAAAGCACCAATGAGGAAAACGAGGCCCATGAAACAGACCGCGATGCGCTGGAAGATACACAGCGGGCATGGATCGAGCAGCATCACGTACTGCGCATAAAGCGCGAACGCCATGAGGCCTGCGCAAACAACGAAGCCGGCGAGGTAACGCGTACGGAACGACCAGGAGAACGGGTTCATAAGACGCTGCTGCATTGCGGAACGACCACGTTAACTCTTTGTGTAGCGCGTGTCAGCCTGTTGACGCGCAATGATGTGTCGTAGTTTTCTGAAATACGCTCGATAAGTTGCAAGCAGAGGTTGCGGACGTCTGAAACGAGAAAGCCCCGACCGGTTTCCCGGCCAGGGCTTCTCGAAAACACGCGATGGATTGCGTGCTTATTCTGCTTCGACTGCCTCGGCGTTAGCCGGGCGATCCACCAGCTCGACATACGCCATCGGCGCGTTGTCGCCCGGACGGAAGCCGCACTTGAGGATGCGCAGGTAGCCGCCGGGACGCTCGCGGTAACGCGGCCCGATTTCGACGAAGAGCTTGCCGACGGCCTGCTTGTCGCGCAGACGCGCGAAAGCAAGACGACGGTTGGCAACGCCATCGGTCTTGGCGAGCGTGATAAGCGGCTCGGCGACGCGACGCAGTTCCTTGGCCTTCGGCAGGGTCGTGCGGATCAGCTCGTGCTTCAGCAGCGACGAGGCCATGTTACGGAACATAGCTTCGCGATGGCTGCTGGTGCGGTTGAGTTTGCGTCCGGATTTTTGGTGGCGCATGGTCTTATTCCAGTTCTATAAAGGGCCGAGCGGGGCTCAACCCAGCTGCATGCCGTGCGAAAGGCCCGGCGGCGGCCAGTTTTCGAGTTTCATGCCAAGTGCGAGACCACGCCCGCCCAGCACATCCTTGATTTCGGTCAGCGACTTCTTGCCAAGGTTAGGCGTTTTCAGCAGCTCGACTTCGGTCTTCTGAACCAGATCGCCGATGTAGTAAATGCTTTCCGCCTTCAGGCAGTTCGCCGAACGCACCGTCAGTTCGAGGTCGTCGATCGGACGGAGCAGAAGCGGATCGAACCCACCCTTCTCAGCCTTGGTCGAATCGCTCTCACGGCGCGAGAAATCGCCGAAGACCGACAGCTGATCGTTGATGATCTCGGCAGCCTTACGGACTGCGTCCTCAGCGCCGATGGTGCCGTTCGTTTCGATGTCGAGCACGAGCTTGTCGAGGTTGGTGCGCTGCTCGACACGAGCGGCGTCCACTTCGTAAGCCACGCGCAACACCGGCGCGAACGAGGCATCCAGCTGCAGACGGCCGATGGGGCGCGTCTCGTCGTCCGGATGCTGGCGCGCGCTGGCCGGCTGGTAGCCGACACCACGACGCACCTTGAGGCGCATGTTCAGAGCCACATCCTTGGTGAGGTGGCAAATCACATGGTCGGGATTCACGATCTCGACGGAATGATCGACCGCGATATCGCCCGCGGTGACCACGCCCTTACCTTTCTTCGACAGCGTCAGGGTGACTTCGTCACCACTGTGCTGGCGAATGGCCACGTCCTTCAGGTTGAGCAGGACTTCGATCACGTCCTCCTGCAAACCTTCGAGAGTGGTGTATTCGTGCAGGACACCGTCGATTTCTACTTCGACGATGGCGCTGCCGGGAATCGACGAGAGCAGCACGCGACGCAGCGCGTTGCCCAGGGTGTGGCCGAAACCACGCTCAAGCGGCTCGACCACCACCTTCGCGCGGTTGGATCCAAGCTGCTCGACGCTGAGGCCGCGAGGCCGCAGCACGCTAGTTGACGAAACTGCCATGCAAGGCTCCGATGGATTACTTCGAGTAAAGCTCGACGATCAGGGCTTCGTTGATGTCGGCCGGCAGGTCGCCGCGATCCGGCACTGCCTTGAACGTACCAGCGAACTTCTTGCTGTCGACTTCGACCCACGACGGACGAAGGTCCATCGTGTCGTAGACGGTAGCGGCTTCTTGCACGCGCAACTGGGCGCGGGCCTTTTCGGTCAGCGAAACTTCGTCGCCCGGACGGACGTTGTACGAAGGAACGTTGACCTTCTTGCCGTTCACCGTCACGGCCTTATGGGCAACGAGCTGACGGGCCTGGGCGCGGGTGACCGCGAAACCCATGCGATAGACGACATTGTCGAGGCGGCTTTCCAGCAGGCGCAGCAGGTTCTCACCCGTATTGCCCTTCTGGGTCGATGCCTTGACGTAGTAGTTGCTGAACTGACGTTCCAGCACGCCGTAGATGCGCTTGACCTTCTGCTTCTCACGCAGCTGAACCGCGTAATCGGACAGACGGGCGCGCTTGTTGGCGCCATGCTGACCGGGCTTGTTTTCAAGCTTGCACTTGGAATCCAGCGCGCGGGCCGGGCTCTTCAGACCGAGGTCGGCACCCTCACGACGCGCCAGTTTGCAGGTAGCTCCACGATAACGGGCCATGGTTATGCTCCTTAGACTCGACGCTTCTTGGGGGGACGGCAGCCGTTATGCGGAATCGGCGTGACGTCAATGATGTTGAGCACTTTGTAGCCCAACGCATTCAGGGAACGCACGGCCGACTCACGGCCCGGGCCAGGGCCCTTGATGCGAACTTCAACCGTCTTCACACCGTAGTCGCCTGCAGCGCGGCCAGCCTTTTCGGCGGCAACCTGGGCAGCGAACGGCGTCGACTTACGCGAACCGCGGAAACCCGCGCCGCCAGCCGTCGCCCACGACAGGGCATTGCCCTGGCGGTCGGTGATCGTAACGATCGTGTTATTGAAAGAAGCCTGCACGTGGGCCACGGCATCCGTGACGACGCGCTTGATCTTCTTCTTGGTTTTAACCGGCTTAGCCATAATCGGTATCCGTTACTTCTTGATCGGACGACGCGGACCCTTACGGGTACGGGCGTTGGTACGCGTGCGCTGACCGCGCACCGGCAGGCCACGACGGTGGCGCAAGCCACGGTAGCAGCCGAGATCCATCAGACGCTTGACGGCCATGCCGACTTCGCGGCGGAGGTCGCCCTCGACGGTGTACTTAGCGATTTCGGCGCGGATTTTCTCCACCTCGCCCTCGCTCAGCGATTTGATGGGGGTGGTGGGAACCACGCCCGCATCCACGCAAACCTTCTTCGCCCGCGAACGGCCGATACCGAAAATGCTCTGCAAACCAACCCAGACATGCTTCTGGACCGGCAAATTGACACCCGCGATGCGCGCCATGATGTACTGTCTCCGATGCGTTTCGTGCGCGGTAAACGCGCAATTCTAACCTGAATTAACCTAAACGGAAAGCCCTGCGGCGCTGGGCGCCGCGACCTTCCCTACCTGGGACCTGCGCCGGGGTCAACCCCGACGCAGATTGGACTTCTTGAGCAGACTCTCGTACTGGTGGCTGACAAGATGGGCCTGGACCTGAGCCGTAAAGTCCATCACCACCACCACCACGATCAGCAGCGAAGTGCCGCCGAAATAGAACGGTACGTGCCAAGCGTTCTGCATGAACGTCGGTACCAGACAGACCAATACGATGTAGAGCGCGCCAACACCGGTAAGCCGGGTCATGACGCCATCGATGTAGTCGGCCGTGGCACGACCCGGACGGATGCCCGGAATCAGCGCGCCCGAACGTTTGAGGTTGTCGGCCGTTTCCTGCGCGTTGAACACAATCGCCGTATAGAAGAAGGCGAAAGCAATCACCAGCACCGCAAAAACCAGATCGTGCACCGGTTCACCCGGGCTCAGCGCCGTCGTCAGCCACTGCAACCAGCGGGACTGATGCGCACTGCCGAACCACGTTGCGGCCGTTGCCGGAAAAAGCAGCAAGCTGGTCGCGAAAATCGGCGGAATCACACCCGCCATATTGATCTTGAGCGGCAGATGCGACGTCTGGTTCATGTACTGACGCTGCCCGCCCTGCTTCCGTGCATAGTTCACGGTAATACGCCTCTGGGCGCGCTCCATGAACACCACGAAGGCCGTGACCGCCAGAATCAGCGCCGTGACCATGAGCAACTTCAACACGGACAGCTCGCCGTTGTTCGCCATGGTCAGCGTGTGCGCGATCGCACCCGGCAGTCCAGCGACGATACCAGCGAAGATCAGCATCGAAATACCGTTACCGATGCCCCGCTCCGTAATCTGCTCGCCAAGCCACATCAGGAACATCGTGCCGGCGGTGAGGCCGACCACAGACGCCATGACGAAGCCGGCTCCCGGCATGTAGACGACCGGAGCACCACCCACGGCGACCTGCTTCTGCAGGGCGACCGCGATGCCGAAGGCCTGAAAGGCCGCCAGCCCGACGGTACCGAAGCGCGTATACATGGTCATCTTGCGACGACCGGATTCGCCTTCCTTGCGAAGCTGCTGAAGACTGGGAATCACCGAGCCCATCATCTGAACGACGATGGACGCGGAGATGTACGGAACCACGCCAAGCGCGAATACCGAGAAGCGCGACAGCGAACCGCCCGAGAACATGTTGACCATGTTCAGGAGACCGCCACCCTGCTCGATGAGGCTGGTCATAGCCTCGGGATTCACACCCGGCACGGGGATGAACGAACCGAGCCGGAAGACAATCAGCGCACCGATAAGGAAAAAGATGCGCTGGCGGAGTTCCGTCAGTTTGCCCAGCGAGCCGAGCGTATTGCCCTGCGCTGCTGCCACCTGATTACTCCACGCTGCCGCCGGCAGCTTCAATAGCTGCCTTGGCGCCGGCGGTGGCGAGAACGCCCGAGAGCTTTACAGCCCGGGTGATTTCGCCCTTGAGGACGATCTTGACCTTCTTCGCACGGCTGGTCACGAGACCGGCGGCGTGAAGAGCGATCAGATCGATGGTGTCGGCCTTGATCGAAGCCAGCTGATACAGCATGACCTGCTGCGTGTCGGCCTTCTTCAGCGAGCGGAAGCCCACCTTCGGAAGACGACGCTGCAGCGGCATCTGACCGCCTTCGAAACCGACGCGATGCGTGTTACCGGCGCGAGCGTGCTGACCCTTGTGACCACGACCGGCAGTCTTGCCGAGGCCGGAGCCAATACCGCGACCGACGCGCAGCTTGGTCTTGCGGGAACCCTTGCCGGGCTTGAGTGTATTAAGGCGCATGATGCTTACTCCTCGACCCGAACCAGGTAATAAACCGTATTGATGAGACCACGGACCTGGGGGCTATCTTTCAGTTCGCGCACATCGTTGATCTTGCTCAGACCGAGAGCCTTGACGCTCAGACGATGACGACCCTGCACACCGCGCAGCCCCTTGACGAGGCGGACCTTGACGGTTGCGTTAGCAGCGATTTCGTTCTTCTTAGCCATTGCCCAGAACCTCTTCGATCGTCTTGCCACGCTTGGCGGCGATACGCTTCGGCGAAGCTACGGCCTGCAGGCCCTTGATCGTTGCGCGAACCAGATTGATCGGGTTGCGCGAACCGACGGCCTTGGCAAGGACGTTCTTCACGCCGACCACTTCGAGGACAGCGCGCATCGCGCCGCCGGCGATGACGCCGGTACCCTCGGAAGCAGGCTGCATGTAAACGCGGGCTGCGCCGTGGTTGGCCTTGATGGCGTACCAGAGCGTACCGTTGTTGAGTTCGATGGACACCATGTTGCGACGGGCACGTTCCATGGCTTTGGAAATGGCGACCGGCACTTCACGTGCCTTGCCATAACCGAAACCAACGCGACCTTCGCCGTCGCCAACTACCGTCAGCGCGGTGAAGCTCATCTGGCGGCCACCCTTGACGGTCTTGGCCACGCGGTTGACGGCGATCAGCTTTTCAAGCATGCCGTCCGAATTTTCGCGATCTGTCGAGGACATCTCTTTTCCTGTTACGCCCGGGTATCCGGGACTTCATTACGGCTTAAGCCGCTTGGAGTTGTAGGTACATCGGGTGACGCCGGCCAGAGGCCGGCGTCACGGCCAGGTCTCTTAGAACTTGAGACCAGCCTCACGAGCCGCTTCGGCAAGAGCCTTAATACGACCGTGGTAACGGAAACCCGAACGATCGAAAGCGACGGACTGGACGCCCGCTGCAATGGCGCGTTCGGCAACGATCTTGCCAACGGCCGTCGCTGCTTCGAGGTTCTTCTTGCTCTTCAGACCTTCGGCAACCGACTTCTGCAGCGTGGAAGCCGCGGCGAGGACGGTACCGTTCGGCGCGAAGACCTGCGCGTAAAGGTGTTGACCGGTGCGATGCACGCTCAAGCGGGCCACAGCGAGCTCACGGATGTGGGCACGGGTGGACTTGGCGCGACGCAGGCGGGATTCGTTCTTGTTCATCGTGTCATCTCCAGGAAGCGGATAGGCCGATTAGGCCTTCTTGGCTTCCTTCAGCAGGATCTTCTCGCCGCTGTAACGCACGCCCTTGCCCTTATACGGCTCCGGCTTGCGGTACCCACGGATCTTCGCGGCAACCTGCCCCACCAGCTGCTTGTCGGCGCCCTTTACAAGGACTTCCGTCTGCGTCGGGACTTCGATGGTGATGCCTTCCGGCGCATCGAACACGACCGGGTGCGAATACCCGAGCGACAGGTTCAGGGTCTTGCCGGCGAGCGCGGCACGGTAGCCGACGCCGACGAGCTCGAGCTTGCGCTCGAAGCCCTGCGACACACCGGTGACCATGTTCGCGATCAGCGCGCGGGCGGTACCACCGAACTTGTCGTCAGCGCCTTCGGCGACGACGATGTTCACGATACCGTTGTCCTGCTGCAGGCTAACGCCCGGCAGCGCGTGCGTCGTCAGAGCGCCCTTCGGCCCCTTGACGGTGGTCGTGCCGGAGGCATCGACCGAGACTTCAACGCCCTTGGGCAGGGAAATCTGTTTCTTGGCAACACGTGACATACCGGACTCCTTATGCCACCTGGCCGATGACTTCGCCGCCCAGACCGCGCGAGCGGGCCTGTGCGTCGGTCAGCAGACCAGCGGATGTCGAGATGATCGAAATACCCAGGCCACCGAGGACCTTCGGCAGCTCGTCCTTGCCGCGGTAAACGCGGAGGCCCGAGCGGCTGACACGGGCAATCGTCTCAATGGCCGGACGGCCTTCGAAATATTTCAGCTTGATTTCGAGCACCGGCTTGCCCGCTTCGTCAGCGGTCTTGGCGTCGAGGACAAAGCCTTCGTTCTGGAGAAGCTTGGCCAGGGCCAGCTTCATTTTCGACGACGGCATACGTACAACCTGCTTGCCCGAAGCCTGGGCATTGCGGATGCGCGTAAACAGATCGGCGATGGGATCAGTCATGCTCATAGATAAAACCCTTGAGAGTGCACCGATATCCGAATTACCGGAGTATCAAATTGTATAGCCGACAGACGTCGGCCTGCCTTGCGCAGACCGACGACTATAACAGCTTATGTCGCCAAAGGCGACTTTTTACCAGCTAGCCTTGCGAAGCCCCGGCACGTCGCCGCGCATGGTGGCTTCACGAAGCTTATTACGGCCCAGGCCGAACTTGCTGTAGACGCCACGCGGACGACCAGTCAGTGCGCAGCGATTACGCTGACGAACCGGGCTGGCATCACGCGGAAGCTTCTGCAGCTTGGTCTGGGCTTCCATCTTCTCGTCGTACGACGCCGTCGCGCTCAGAACAATCGCCTTCAGTTCGGCGCGCTTGGCGGCGTACTTCTTGACGATCTTCGTGCGCTTGATGTCGCGCTCGATCATTGAGGTCTTAGCCATGTTCTACCTGTAATCAGTTGCGGAACGGGAAGCTGAAAGCTTCCAGCAGCGCTTTGGCTTCTTCGTCGGTCTTGGCGGTCGTGGTGATGGAGATATCCATACCGCGCAGCGCGTCAACCTGATCGAAGTCGATTTCCGGGAAGATGATCTGCTCTTTGATACCGAAGTTGTAGTTACCACGGCCATCGAAAGCACGACCCGAGACACCACGGAAGTCGCGAGTACGCGGCAACGAGATGTTGATCAGGCGATCCAGGAATTCCCACATCTGGGCACGGCGCAGGGTGACCTTGCAACCGATCGGCCAGCCGTCGCGGATCTTGAAGGAGGCGACGGAAACGCGCGCCTTCGTCGTGATCGGCTTCTGACCGGCGATCTTCGCCATGTCGGCCACGGCATTCTCAAGAATCTTCTTGTTGCCTGCGGCTTCACCCACGCCCATGTTCAGCGTGACTTTCGTGATGCGGGGAACCTGCATCACATTCTGGTAACCGAAGCGCTCAGTGAGCTTCTGCATTACCGACTCTTTGTAAAACGTTTCAAGGCGGGTCATGACTTCGGTTCCTTACGCGTCGACCACTTCGCCAGAGACGAACACGCGCACTTTGCGCCCGTCCTCGAGCGTCTTGGTGCCGATGCGCTCGCCCTTGTTCGTGGCGGAGTTGAAGAGCTGTACATTGGAAATGTGGATCGACGCTTCACGCTCGACGATACCGCCCGGCTGGTTGGCCTGCGGATTCGGCTTCGTGTGACGCTTGATCAGGTTGACGTTCTGCACGACAACGCGATCGCCATCCACGCGCAGCACGTCACCGCGCTGCCCCTTGTTTTTACCGGTGAGCACGACGACGTGGTCACCCTTGCGGATACGGTTCATGTCTGGTCTCCGCTCAGAGCACTTCGGGCGCGAGCGAGACGATCTTCATGAACTTCTCGGTACGCAGCTCGCGAGTGACCGGTCCGAAGATACGGGTGCCGATCGGCTCGAGCTTGTTGTTGAGGAGCACGGCCGCGTTACCGTCGAAACGGATCAGCGAACCATCGGCGCGGCGGACACCCTTGGCGGTACGAACCACCACGGCGTTGTACACCTCACCCTTCTTCACCTTACCGCGGGGAATTGCATCCTTCACGGTGACCTTGATGACATCGCCGACGCTGGCGTAACGGCGCTTGGAGCCGCCGAGCACCTTGATGCACATCAATTCTTTGGCGCCGCTGTTATCCGCTGCGGAGAGCGTGCTTTGCATCTGAATCATGGCTGCACCTCCTCTTAGACTTTGGCGCGCGTGATGATTTCGACCACGCGGTGATGCTTGGTCTTCGACAGCGGACGGCACTCGGCGATACGCACCAGGTCACCCTCTTTCGCACCGGTCTCGTCATGTGCGTGGAGCTTCGTGGAGCGGCGAAGGATCTTGCCGAGCAGTGCGTGCTGCACCTGGCGCTCGACCAGAACCGTTACCGTGTGGTCCATCTTGTTGCTAGTGACGCGGCCCGTCAGGGTGCGCGCCGTCTTCGTGTTATCGCTCATGTTCGCCGTCCTTACTTCTTGCCGCCGAGCACAAACTTCGTGCGGGCGATGTCACGCCGAACGCGGCGTAGCTGGTGCGGCTGCGTAAGCTGACCGGAGCCCTTCTGCATGCGCAGATTGAACTGCTCCTTGCGAAGGTCCAGCAGGTGCTGTTTCAGCTCTTCCGCCGACTTCTCTTTGATTTCTTTCGTGGCCATTACATCACCGCCCTGGAGACGAACTGAGTCTGCACGGACAATTTGGCTGCCGCCAGACGGAACGCTTCGCGTGCCGTCGTCTCGTCGACACCCTCGATTTCATAAAGCATGCGACCAGGCTGGATCGGAGCGACCCAGAACTCGACGCTACCCTTACCTGCACCCATTCGAACTTCGATGGGTTTACGGGTGATCGGCTTGTCCGGGAACACGCGGATCCAGAGCTTGCCGCCACGCTTTACAAAGCGCGTGATGCAACGACGAGCGGCTTCGATCTGACGAGCGGTCAACTGACCGTGGGTCGTCGCCTTGAGGCCGTACTCGCCAAAGCTCACGAGGTTGGAATTGTATGCCAGGCCGTCATTACGGCCCTTATGCATCTTGCGGTACTTGGTACGCTTAGGTTGCAACATGGCAACGCTCCTTACTTGGCAGTCCGCTCGCGGCGGTTTTCACCACCCTCGCGACGCGGCTGCTGAGGCTGCTGTTCTTCCTTCGATTCTTGCGATGCTGCCGCAAGGTCGAAGATCTCGCCCTTATAGATCCACACCTTGACACCGATGATGCCGTAGGTGGTCTTGGCTTCGGCGGTGCCGTAGTCGATGTCCGCGCGCAGGGTATGCAGCGGAACGCGACCTTCACGGCTCCACTCGGAGCGGGCGATTTCAGCACCGTTCAAGCGACCGGAAACGTTGATCTTGATGCCCAGGGCGCCGAGGCGCATGGCATTGCCGACCGACCGCTTCATAGCGCGACGGAACATGATGCGACGCTCGAGCTGCTGAGCGATCGATTCGGCGACAAGCTGGGCATCGAGCTCCGGCTTCCGGACTTCGCTGACGTTGATGTGCGTCGGAACGCCCATCATGTCGGTGACTTCCTTGCGCAGCTTCTCGATGTCCTCGCCCTTCTTGCCGATCACAACGCCCGGACGGGCGGTGTGAATCGTCACGCGGGCGGTCTTGGCCGGACGCTCGATCTGGATCTTCGAGATACCGGCGGCGGCGAGCTTCTTGCGAAGCATCTCGCGGACCTTGAGGTCGGCTGCGAGATACACCGCATATTCGCCCTTATTGGCGTACCACTTCGAGTTCCAGTCCTTGGCAATGCCGAGGCGGATACCGGTGGGATGAACTTTATGACCCATCGTGTCTTACCCCAGTCAGTTGCCAACAACCACAGTGATGTGGCTGGTGCGCTTCAGGATGCGCGAACCGCGGCCTTTGGCGCGGGCATACATACGCTTCATCGCCGGACCTTCGTCGACAAAGATGCGGGCCACCTTAAGCTCGTCCACGTCGGCGCCGAGATTGTTTTCGGCGTTGGCAACGGCGGACAGCAGCACCTTGCGAACAAGGAGTGCGGCTTTCTTGTTGGTGAAGGCAAGCACGTCGCTGGCTCGACCCACGGGGAGACCGCGGACCAGGTCAGCCACCAGGCGTGCCTTCTGCGCCGAAATGCGGGCGCTGCGCAGGATCGCTTTGGCTTCAGTGCTCATCACTTGCCCTTCTTGTCGCCGGCGTGACCCTTGTACGTGCGGGTCACCGCGAACTCGCCGAGCTTGTGCCCGACCATGTTCTCGTTGATCAACACAGGCACGTGCTGGCGGCCGTTATGGATGGCGATGGTCAGACCGACCATCTCCGGCAGAATCATCGAACGACGCGACCAGGTCTTGATCGGACGCTTGTTATTGGCGGAAACGGCGGCTTCCACCTTTTTGAAGAGGTGCAGGTCGACGAACGGACCTTTTTTTAGAGAGCGCGACATGATCGTTTCCTAATTACTTGCGACGACGCACGATGAACTGCTGGGTGCGCTTGTTATTGCGCGTCTTGTAACCCTTGGTCGGGGTACCCCACGGGCTGACCGGATGACGGCCGCCGGAGGTCTTACCTTCACCACCGCCATGCGGATGGTCGACCGGGTTCATGACGACACCGCGGACGGTCGGACGGATACCCATCCAACGCTTTTTGCCGGCTTTGCCGAGCTTGCGCAGGCTGTGTTCCGAGTTACCGACTTCACCGATGGTGGCGCGGCATTCGACCGGCACGCGACGCATTTCGCCGGAGCGAAGACGCAGCGTGGCATAACCCTGTTCGCGAGCGACCAGCTGGACCGATGCACCGGCGGAGCGTGCGATCTGCGCACCCTTGCCCGGCTTCATCTCGATGCAGTGGATCGTCGAACCGACCGGAATCGCACGAAGCGGAAGGCAGTTGCCGGCCTTGATGGGAGCGTCGGCGCCCGACACGAGACGATCGCCCACCGCCACGCCCTTCGGCGCGATGATGTAACGGCGTTCGCCGTCGGCGTAGCACAGCAGCGCGATGTGCGCCGTGCGGTTCGGATCGTATTCGATACGCTCGACAACAGCCGCGATGCTTTCTTTATCGCGCTTGAAATCGATGATGCGGTAAGCCTGCTTATGACCGCCGCCACGATGGCGAACGGTAATGCGACCGTAATGGTTACGACCGCCAGACTTCGACTGCGATTCGGTCAGGGGCGCGTAAGGTGCGCCCTTGTGCAGACCTTCGGTACGTACGCTGACAGCGTCGCGACGTCCCGGCGAGGTCGGCTTGTGAGTGATCAGTGCCATCTCAATTCAACTCCTGGGCTCAAGCCTTGGCCGACACGTCGATCGTGTGACCGTCGGCGAGGCGCACGTAGGCCTTACGCTTCCCCTGGCGGCTGCCAGCGCGGAAACGGAACGACTTGACCTTGCCCTTGGTGTTCACCAGGTTCACGGTTTCTACCTTGACGGAGAAAAGGTGTTCCACGGCGGCACGGACATCGGCCTTGGTCGCTTCGGGGGCTACCACGAAAACGTACTGGTTGTTTTCTGCAAGGCGGGCAGCCTTTTCGGAAATGTGCGGCGCGCGCAGCGTATTAAGGGTGCGTTCGTTGCTCATGCCAGCCACTCCTCGACCTTCTTGACCGCATCCACCGTCATGACGACGTAGTCGGAACCGACCAGGCTGACCGGATTCAGGGCCAGCACGTCAACGACGTGGATATACGGAATATTGCGTGCGGAAAGGTAGAGCGCTTCGGTGGAGTCTTCCGACACCAGCAGAACGCGACCCTTCACTTCCAGCTCGGCCAGCTTGGCAATCATCCCCTTGGTGCTCGGGGCTTCCATCGACAGCTCGGAGACGACCTTCAGACGATCCTGACGGCACAGCTCGGCAATGATGGAACGGATCGCGACGCGATAGGCCTTGCGATTGACTTTCTGCTCGAAGCTGCGCGGCTTCGCGGCGAAGGTGACACCACCGCCGACGAAGATCGGAGCGCGGTAATCGCCGTGACGAGCGCCGCCGCCCTTCTGCTTCTTGAACTTCTTGGTCGTACCGGACATCTCACCGCGCGACAGCTGTGCCTTGGTACCGGCACGGCCACCCGCCTGGTAGGCAGTCACGACCTGGTGAACTAGGGCCTTCTTGTACTCACCGCCGAACACTTCGTCCGACACGCTGAGCGACTTGGCGCCAATAACATTGAGTTCCATGGCGTCTCTCCTCAACCCTTGGTCGTCGGACGGATGACAACGTCACCGCCAGGCGCGCCCGGGACAGCACCCTTGACAGCGATCAGGTGACGCTCGGCGTCGACCTTGACCACTTCCAGGCCCTGACTGGTGCGATTGACCGCACCCATGTGGCCCGACATCTTCTTACCAGGAAACACGCGGCCCGGCGTCTGGCGCTGGCCGATCGAGCCAGGGGCGCGATGCGACAGCGAGTTACCGTGCGTGGCGTCGCCCATTTTGAAATGGTGACGCTTAATGGTGCCCTGGAAGCCCTTACCCTTCGACACACCGGCGACGTCGACCGTCTGCCCGACGGAGAAAACATCGTCCGCCTTGATCTCGGTGCCGACGGCATACTTGCCAGCGTCGTCCGCGGTAACGCGGAATTCCCACAGGCCACGACCCGGCTCAACTTTAGCCTTGGCGTAGTGACCCTTCGCCGGCTGCGTGAGAAGCGAGGCACGCTTCACACCCGTGGTGACCTGCACCGCGGAATAGCCGTCATTTTCTTCGGTCTTCACTTGCGTCACACGATTCGGGGTCGCTTCAATCAGCGTCACCGGAATCGAGCGGCCGTCTTCAGTGAAGAGCCGGCTCATGCCGCATTTGCGGCCAACCAGTCCGATACTCATCTTCGTATCCTGTAATTCGCTCAACCGAGCTTGATCTGCACGTCGACACCGGCGGCAAGATCGAGCTTCATGAGCGCGTCCACGGTCTTGTCATTGGGGTCGACGATGTCCAGAACGCGCTTATGCGTACGGGTCTCGTACTGGTCGCGGGCATCTTTGTCGACGTGCGGCGACACCAGAATGGTGTAGCGCTCAATCTTGGTCGGCAGCGGGATCGGGCCGAGGACCGTGGCGCCAGTGCGCTTGGCCGTCTCGACGATTTCGCTGGCCGAACGGTCGATCAGACGATGATCGAACGCCTTGAGCCGAATGCGAATCTTTTGGTTCGCCATAAAAACCGTGTCCTGTTATCGAAAGAACATTCTGTAAACGGAGTGGCTTCTCACCGCTCCGCACAACCATTGCACTGCAGTTACAACAACGGACCAGCGTCGAGTGCCTTCAAAGCACCGAAGCCGGCCCTAAAATGCTGGGCAGACCGAGATATCGGCCCGCCCAGACAGAAAAGTATAAAATGCGCGAACGCCACCGTCAACGGGGCTGACGCCCTGTTGACCCGGAACTCCCGCAACAATCCATGTAAGCGAACTCGAAGCACATCCGTGCACCTCATTTCGCGGTGTGGCCACCCTCTCCACTTAAGGCAGGTGACACATAACTCGTCGAATATACATCGCTGAAAATTAAAAGACAAGCTTTTATTTCAACCACATTATCCGCCCATAAAAAAAGGCGGAGGCTTTCGCCCCCGCCCTTGCAGTCAGGCTGCCTAACTGGCCAGCCAGGATCCGCTATTTACTTGACGATCTTGGCAACCACGCCGGCGCCAACAGTACGGCCACCTTCGCGAATCGCGAAACGCAGGCCGTCGTCCATGGCAATCGGGTGAATCAGGGTCACCGTCATCTTCACGTTGTCGCCCGGCATCACCATCTCAATGCCTTCCGGCAGCTTGCAAGCGCCGGTGACATCGGTCGTGCGGAAGTAGAACTGCGGACGGTAGTTGTTGAAGAACGGCGTGTGACGGCCGCCTTCGTCCTTCGACAGAACGTAGACTTCGGCTTCGAACTCGGTATGCGGCTTGATCGAGCCCGGCTTGGCCAGAACCTGACCGCGCTGGACGTCGTCACGCTTCAGACCACGCAGCAGCAGACCGGCGTTGTCGCCCGCCTGACCCTGATCGAGGAGCTTGCGGAACATCTCGACGCCGGTGACGGTCGTCTTCTGCGTGTCGCGGATACCGACGACTTCGATTTCGTCGCCAACCTTGATGATGCCACGCTCGATACGACCCGTGACAACGGTGCCGCGACCCGAGATCGAGAACACGTCCTCAACCGGCATCAGGAAGGTCTTGTCGACGTCGCGTTCCGGCGTCGGGATCCAGGTGTCGAGCGCATCGACGAGCTTGATGATCGACGGCACGCCGACTTCGGACTGATCGCCCTCGAGCGCCTTACGCGCCGAACCCGAGATGATCGGGGTGTCGTCGCCCGGGAAGTCGTACTTCGACAGCAGTTCGCGCACTTCCATTTCGACGAGCTCGAGGAGCTCGGCGTCGTCGACCAGGTCAGCCTTGTTAAGGTACACAAGGATGTACGGCACGCCGACCTGACGCGAGAGCAGGATGTGCTCGCGGGTCTGCGGCATCGGGCCGTCGGCAGCCGAGCAAACCAGGATCGCGCCGTCCATCTGCGCCGCACCCGTGATCATGTTCTTCACATAGTCGGCGTGGCCCGGGCAATCGACGTGCGCATAGTGACGCGCAGCCGATTCGTATTCCACGTGGGCGGTCGAGATCGTGATACCACGAGCCTTCTCTTCCGGAGCCGCGTCGATCTGGTCGTAACCCTTGAACTCGCCACCGAAGCGCTCTGCGCCGATCTTGGTCAGCGCTGCCGTCAGCGTGGTCTTGCCATGGTCGACGTGACCGATGGTGCCGACGTTGACATGCGGTTTGGTGCGTTCGAACTTACCCTTTGCCATGACTCAAAAACCTCTGGATATCTGATACTTAGACTGTTAAAGACAGGGGCGATCAGCCCTTCTTCATGACCTGCTCGGCGATGTTCGCGGGAGCCTCGGCGTACTTGAGGAATTCCATCGTGAACGTCGCGCGACCCTGAGTCAGCGAGCGAATGGTCGTCGCGTAACCGAACATTTCGCCCAGCGGGACTTCAGCATCGATCGTCTTGCCCGACGGCGTATCTTCCTGGCCGGTAAGCATGCCGCGACGCTTGCTGATGTCGCCCATCACGTCGCCCATATAGTCTTCGGGCGTCACGATCTCGACCTTCATGATCGGCTCGAGAAGAACCGGGCTGGCTTTGTTGAAGCCCTGCTTGAAGGCCATGGAAGCGGCGAGCTTGAACGCCATTTCCGAGGAGTCGACGTCATGGTAGGAGCCGAAGACGAGCTTGGCCTTCACGTTAACGACCGGGAAGCCAGCCAGCGGACCGCTGGTGATGGTTTCGCGCAGACCCTTTTCGACCGATGGGATGAATTCCTTCGGAATCACGCCACCCGTGATGTCGTTGATGAAAAGGAAGTCGTCCTTGATCGACGCAGCGATCTTCGGATCCGCACGATCGGCATCGCTGATCGGCGACATCTCGATCACGACGTGACCGTACTGACCCTTACCACCGGACTGCTTGGCGTGCTTGTAATCCGACTTGACGTCGAGCGAGCGAATCGTCTCGCGGTAAGCAACCTGCGGTTTGCCGACGTTGGCCTCGACGTTGAACTCGCGACGCATGCGGTCCACCAGGATGTCCAGGTGAAGCTCGCCCATGCCCGAGATGATCGTCTGACCCGATTCTTCGTCCGTACGAACGCGGAACGACGGATCTTCCGCGGCCAGACGGCCGAGGGCGACGCCCATCTTTTCCTGGTCCGACTTGGTCTTCGGCTCGACAGCCATCGAGATCACCGGCTCCGGGAACGTCATGCGCTCGAGAGTGATGATGTGATCCTGCGCGCACAGCGTGTCACCGGTCGTAACGTCCTTCAGGCCGACCGCGGCGGCGATGTCGCCCGCGCAGACTTCCTTCAGTTCGTGACGCTCGTTGGCGTGCATCTGCAGAATACGGCCGACGCGCTCTTTCTTGCCCTTGACCGGGTTGTACACCGCGCTGCCGGCTTCGAGAACGCCCGAATAAACACGGAAGAACGTGAGCGAGCCAACGAACGGGTCGGTCATGATCTTGAACGCCAATGCCGAGAACGGCGCCTTGTCGTCAGCCTTGCGGGTGTCCGGCTTCTCATCGTCGTCGACGCCTTCGACCGGCGGACGATCCGACGGCGACGGCAGCAGTTCGACGACGGCGTCGAGCATGGCCTGCACGCCCTTGTTCTTGAACGCCGTACCGCAGTAAACCGGGATGATCTCGTTCTTCAGCACGCGCGTACGAAGACCGAAAGTGATCTCGGCTTCGCTGAGCTCACCCTCTTCGAGGTACTTATTCATCAGGTTTTCGTCCGCTTCGGCAGCGGATTCGACCATGAAGGCACGCGCATCGTCCGCCGTGCCCTGCAGGCTCGCCGGAATCTCTTCATACTTAAACTTCATGCCCTGGGATTCCATGTCCCAGATGATCGCCTTCATTTTCAGAAGATCGATCACGCCTTCGAAGTTTTCTTCGGCGCCGATCGGCACCTGCATCGGAACGGCAACGGCACCGAGACGCGCCTTCAGCTGGTCGACGACCTTGTTGAAGTTCGCACCGGTGCGGTCCATCTTGTTGACGAAGGCAAGACGCGGCACTTTGTACTTGTTGGCCTGACGCCACACCGTCTCGGACTGCGGCTGAACGCCACCGACGGCACACAGGACGAACACCGCACCATCGAGCACGCGCAACGAACGCTCGACTTCGATGGTGAAGTCGACGTGTCCCGGGGTGTCGATGATGTTGAAGCGATGCTGCTCCTTCTGGCCATCCATGCCCTTCCAGAAACAGGTGGTAGCAGCGGACGTGATGGTGATACCACGCTCCTGTTCCTGCTCCATCCAGTCCATCGTGGCCGCACCGTCGTGCACTTCGCCAATCTTGTGACTGACACCGGTGTAGAACAGGATGCGTTCCGTGGTCGTGGTCTTACCGGCATCAATGTGAGCCATGATGCCGAAGTTGCGGTAGCGGTCGATGGGCGTAGTGCGTGCCACGGTCTTTCCTCGAAATCTAAGCTGTGATTACCAGCGGTAATGCGAGAAGGCCTTGTTGGCCTCCGCCATGCGGTGCGTCTCTTCGCGCTTCTTCACTGCGCCGCCGCGGCTTTCCGAGGCCTCGAGCAGTTCAGCGGCAAGCTTGCGCGGCATGGACGTCTCACCACGCTTGCGCGCGGAATCGATCACCCAGCGCATGGCAAGAGCCATACGACGACCCGGACGCACTTCGACCGGAACCTGGTACGTGGCACCGCCGACACGACGGGACTTAACCTCGACGGCCGGGGCGATATTCGCCAAAGCCTTCTCGACGAGCTGCACCGGCTCGGCGTGCTTTTCGCCGATGTGCTGCAGGGCGCCGTAAACGATGCTTTCGGCTACGGACTTCTTGCCGCTCTTCATCACCATATTGATGAAGCGGGCAATAAGCTGGCTTCCGTGCTTCGGGTCCGGGAGGACCACACGGGCGGGATGGGAACCTTTACGCGACATAATTCTTGTCCTTTGCTCAGCTCTTCGGGCGCTTGGCGCCGTACTTCGAGCGCGACTTGCGACGCTTGGTCACGCCGGCGCAGTCGAGACTGCCGCGAACCGTGTGGTAACGCACACCCGGAAGATCCTTGACGCGACCGCCACGGATCAGAACAACCGAGTGCTCCTGCAGATTGTGACCTTCGCCACCGATGTAGCTGATGACCTCGAAACCATTGGTCAGGCGCACCTTGGCAACCTTACGCAGGGCCGAGTTCGGCTTCTTCGGGGTGGTCGTATAAACACGCGTGCAAACACCGCGGCGCTGCGGGCTGCTCTGCAGGGCCGGGGAAGCGCTCTTATACGCTTTCGGGCTGCGGGATTTGCGCACCAACTGGTTGACTGTCGTCATGCGAAGCTATTCCTGAGAAACATAAAGGCAGACCGAAGGCTCGGTCTGCCAGGAAGCGGGTTGTTAACATGGGTCGTCTGCCAGGCAGACCGACACCCATCATCCATGAACCGAACACGAGGCGCCTCCATGCGCCTCATTTCGTATGTACGAGCACTGCCCTAACGGGCTTTACTCGGCGCTATCGTTGGACCCGGCGGGAGCTTCTGCGAAGCTGGCAACCGAAGCCGAACCCGAGAGGGTTTCGAGCTCCGAGGCGGTAAGACCGCCCTGGTTACGACGCGCAGCGTGATAAGCCAGACCCGTGCCCGCAGGGATTAGCCGCCCAACAATAACATTTTCCTTCAGGCCACGCAACGTGTCGCGCGTGCCACGGACCGCCGCCTCGGTAAGGACGCGGGTGGTCTCCTGGAACGAGGCCGCCGAGATGAACGACTCGGTAGCCAGCGACGCCTTGGTGATGCCGAGCAGGACCGAATCGAACTCCGCACGACGCTCGCCACGGGCTTCCGCACGCTCGTTTTCGCCGTTGATCCGGACACGCTCGACCTGCTCGCCGCGCAGGTAATTGCTGTCGCCAGCCTCGCTGATCTCGACCTTGCGGAGCATCTGGCGAATGATCGCTTCGATGTGCTTGTCGTTGATCTTCACGCCCTGCAGACGGTAGACGTCCTGAATTTCCTTGACCAGGTACGAAGCCAGCGGCTCCACACCCAGCAGGCGCAGGATGTCATGCGGATTCGGCTCGCCGTCGACGACGGTTTCGCCCTTCTCCACATGCTCGCCTTCGAAGACGATGACCTGACGCCACTTCGGAATCAGCTCTTCGTGCTCGTTGCCGTCCACATCCTTGATGATGAGACGCTGCTTGCCCTTGGTGTCCTTGCCGAAGCTGACGATACCCGAGCGCTCCGCGAGGATCGCCGGCTCCTTCGGCTTGCGGGCTTCGAACAGATCGGCGACGCGCGGAAGACCACCGGTGATATCGCGGGTCTTCGACGTTTCCTGCGGGATACGGGCGACGACGTCGCCCACGCCCACTTCGGCGCCGTTCTGGATCGACACGATCGCACCGGCCGGCAGGAAGTACTGCGCGGCAATATCGGTACCCGGCAGCTTGAGCTCACGGCCCTTGCTGTCTTCCAGGCGCACGATCGGGCGCAGATCCTTCGCCTGCGTACCGCGACGCTTCGGATCGGTGACGACCGCGCTTTCCAGACCCGTCAGTTCATCGGTCTGCGACTGCACGGTGATGCCGTCGATGAAATCGATGAAGCGAACCACACCGGCCACTTCCGTGACGATCGGATGGGTATGCGGATCCCAGTTGGCTACGGTCTGGCCGGCCTTGACCGGATCGCCGTCCTTGACCGAGATCGTTGCGCCGTAAGGCACCTTGTAGCGCTCGCGTTCGCGACCGTTGACGTCGATGACACTGACTTCGCCCGAACGCGACACGGCCACCAGGTGACCCTGCGAATGCTCGACCGACTTCAGGTTGTTGAACTTCAGCGCGCCGGTGGTGCGGACGGTGACGTTATCCACGGCGGCGGCACGGGAAGCCGCACCACCGATATGGAACGTACGCATCGTCAGCTGGGTACCCGGCTCACCGATGGACTGTGCGGCGACAACGCCCACGGCCTCACCCATGTTGACCAGGTGACCACGAGCCAGATCGCGGCCGTAGCACAGGGCGCAGACACCGTGGCTCGCGCGGCAGGTGATCGGCGAACGCACCTTGATCAGCTGCACGCCGGCCTTGTCGAGCTTGTCGACCAGGCCTTCGTCCAGCAGCGTGTCGCGCGTGACGATCGCCTGATCGTCGTCACCCGGGGCGTAGACGTCTTCGACGACCACGCGACCGAGGACGCGCTCGCGCAGCGGCTCGACCACGTCGCCGCCTTCGACGATCGGGGCCATCATGACGCCGTCTTCCGTGCCGCAATCGTGCTCGGTGATGACGACGTCCTGGGCCACGTCGACGAGACGACGGGTCAGGTAACCGGAGTTCGCCGTCTTCAGCGCCGTATCCGCGAGACCCTTACGGGCACCGTGGGTGGAGTTGAAGTACTGCAGAACGTTAAGACCTTCGCGGAAGTTCGCCTTGATGGGCGTCTCGATGATGGAGCCATCGGGACGGGCCATCAGGCCACGCATACCGGCCAGCTGACGAATCTGCGCCGCACTGCCTCGCGCACCGGAGTCGGCCATGATGTACAGCGAGTTCATGGACTTCTGGTTGACCGTCTTGCCATCGGCATCGACGACCTTCTCGGTACCGATACCGTCGATCATCGCCTTGGCGACGAGTTCGTTGGTGCGGGACCAGATGTCGACGACCTTGTTGTAGCGCTCGCCGGCGGTCACGAGACCCGACTGGTACTGCTCCTGGATCTCGACGACTTCCTTCTCGGCTTCCTCGAGGATGCCCTTCTTCTCGGCCGGGATCTTCATGTCGTCGATGCCGATCGAGATACCCGCACGCGTAGCGAAGCGGAAACCCGTGTACATCAGCTTATCGGCGAACACGACGGTCTCTTTCAGACCGAGCAGACGGTAGCTCTGGTTGATGAGGCGCGAGATGTTCTTCTTGGTCAGCTCGGTGTTGACCAGCGCGAACGGCAGGCCGCTCGGGATGATTTCCATGAGCAGCGCGCGACCGACCGTCGTATCGACGATGGCCACACGCTCGGAGAGCGCACCGCCCTCCTCGGCCAGTTCGACCAGGCGAACGCGGACCTTGACCTTGGCGTGCAGTTCGACGGCGCGGTTGTCGTATGCACGACGAACCTCGGCGACGTTCGCGAACACCATGCCGGTGCCCTTCGCGTTGATGAGCTCGCGGGTCATGTAATACAGACCCAGGACCACGTCCTGCGACGGCACGATGATCGGCTCGCCGTTCGCGGGCGACAGGATGTTGTTCGACGACATCATCAGCGCGCGGGCTTCGAGCTGGGCTTCGATCGACAGCGGCACGTGGACGGCCATCTGGTCACCGTCGAAGTCGGCGTTGAATGCCGTACAGACGAGCGGATGCAGCTGGATCGCCTTGCCTTCGATCAGCACCGGCTCGAACGCCTGGATACCCAGACGATGCAGCGTCGGTGCACGGTTCAGCATGACGGGATGCTCGCGGATCACGTCCTCGAGGATGTCCCACACCTGCGCTTCTTCGCGCTCGACGAGCTTCTTCGCGGCCTTGATCGTCGTGGCTTCGCCACGCGCCTGCAGCTTCGCGAAGATGAAGGGCTTGAACAGCTCGAGCGCCATCTTCTTCGGCAGGCCGCACTGGTGCAGCTTCAGCGTCGGGCCGACCACGATGACCGAACGGCCGGAGTAGTCGACGCGCTTGCCGAGCAGGTTCTGGCGGAAGCGGCCCTGCTTGCCCTTGATCATGTCGGCCAGCGACTTCAGCGCGCGCTTGTTCGTGCCGGTGATGGCACGACCGCGACGGCCGTTGTCGAGCAGCGCATCGACCGATTCCTGCAACATGCGCTTTTCGTTACGCACGATGATGTCGGGCGCAGCGAGTTCGAGCAGACGCTTCAGGCGGTTGTTACGGTTGATGACGCGGCGGTACAGGTCGTTCAGATCGGACGTTGCGAAACGGCCACCGTCCAGCGGGACGAGCGGGCGCAGATCGGGCGGCAGCACGGGAAGGACGGTCATGACCATCCATTCCGGCTTGTTGCCCGACTCCAGGAACGCCTCGATCAGCTTCACGCGCTTCGTGAGGCGCTTGAGCTTGGTCTCGGAATTGGTCGACGTGATCTCTTCCTTAAGGCGAATGACTTCGCCCGGCAGGTCGAGGCTCTTCAGCAGCTCGTAGACGGCCTCGGCACCCATGCGGGCATCGAACTCGTCGCCGTGCTCTTCGGTCGCTTCCAGGTACTGGTCTTCGCTGAGCAGCTGGCCGCGCTCAAGCGCGGTCAGGCCTGGATCGATCACGACGAACGCTTCGAAGTACAGGATGCGTTCGATGTCGCGCAGCGTCATGTCCAGCATGAGGCCGATGCGCGACGGCAGCGACTTCAGGAACCAGATGTGCGCCGTCGGGCTGGCAAGCTCGATGTGGCCCATGCGCTCGCGACGCACCTTGGCCAGCGTCACTTCCGTGCCGCACTTCTCGCAAACCACACCACGATGCTTCATGCGCTTGTACTTGCCGCACAGGCACTCGTAGTCCTTGACCGGTCCGAAGATCGCGGCGCAGAACAAACCGTCACGCTCAGGCTTGAACGTGCGGTAGTTGATGGTTTCCGGCTTCTTGACTTCACCGAACGACCACGAGCGGATCAGCTCCGGCGAAGCCAGAGCGATCTTGATCGCGTCGAAATCCAGCGTCTGTCGCTGCTGGTTGAACAGATTGAGCAGGTCTTTCATGCGTAATCTCCGGTAGCCGCGACGATCACTTGATCTCTTCCAGCTCGATGTCGATAGCGAGCGAACGGATTTCCTTCACGAGCACGTTGAAGGATTCCGGCATACCCGCCGACATCTCGTGGTTGCCGTCGACAATGTTCTTGTACATCTGGTTGCGGCCCTGCACATCGTCCGACTTGACGGTGAGCATTTCCTGCAGCGTGTATGCCGCACCGTATGCTTCGAGCGCCCAGACTTCCATTTCGCCGAAGCGCTGACCACCGAACTGCGCCTTACCACCCAGCGGCTGCTGGGTGACGAGCGAGTACGGACCGGTCGAACGCGCGTGCATCTTGTCGTCGACCAGGTGGTTCAGCTTCAGCATGTGCATGTAGCCCACGGTGACCGGGCGATCGAATGCTTCGCCGGTACGACCGTCGAACAACGTCGTCTGACCCGATTCCGGCAGGTCCGCCAGCTTAAGCATGTGCTTGATCTCGGACTCTTCCGCACCATCGAAGACCGGCGTAGCCATCGGCACGCCGTCGCACAGGTTGTTGGAGAGCTCCACAATCTCGGCGTCCGTCATCGACTTCAGGTCGACGTGGCGCACCGCACCTTCCGCACCGGCGTTGCCGTGGTTGTAGACCTCGTCGAGGAACTCGCGCAGTTTCGCGGGCTTCTCGTTGGCTTCGATCATGCGCTCGATCTTGTGGCCCAGGCCCTTGGCGGCCCAGCCCAGATGGACTTCGAGGATCTGACCGATGTTCATACGCGAAGGCACGCCCAGCGGGTTCAACACGATGTCGACCGGACGACCGTCGGCGGAGAACGGCATGTCCTCGACCGGAACGATCATCGACACGACACCCTTGTTACCGTGACGGCCGGCCATCTTGTCGCCCGGCTGGATGCGGCGCTTAACGGCGAGGTACACCTTCACCATCTTGAGCACGCCCGGAGCGAGGTCGTCGCCCTGGGTGATCTTGCCCTGCTTTTCCTTGAAGCGCTTCTCGAAGGCCTCCTTGTGGCGCTTGACCTGATCGGCCGCGCGCTCGAGGAATTCGGCGACGTCCTCTTCCTTGACGTTGACCTTGAACCAGTCGTCTTTCTTCAGCGTGTCGAGGTACGCGTTGTCGATGACGGCGCCGCGCTTCAGACCACCCGGGCCACTCATCGCGGTCTTGCCGTTCAGCTGGCTGCGCATACGGGCGTAGATCGCGCCCTCGAGGATGCGGAACTGGTCGTCGAGATCCTTGCGGATACGCTTCAGTTCGGTTTCTTCGATCTGCTTGGCGCGCTTGTCTTTTTCGATGCCGTCGCGGGTGAAGACCTGTACGTCGATGACATTGCCGTCCATGCCCGGGGGCACGCGCAGCGAGCTGTCCTTAACGTCCGAAGCCTTTTCGCCGAAGATCGCGCGGAGGAGCTTTTCTTCCGGCGTCAGCTGGCTCTCGCCCTTCGGCGTGACCTTGCCGACGAGGATGTCGCCCGCCTTCACCTCCGCACCGATGTACACGATGCCGGACTCGTCGAGGCGTGCGAGCGCCTGCTCGCCCACGTTCGGGATGTCCGCGGTGATTTCTTCCGCGCCCAGCTTCGTGTCGCGTGCGATACAGGTCATTTCCTCGATGTGGATCGAGGTGTAACGATCTTCCTGCACGACGCGCTCGGAGATGAGGATCGAGTCTTCGAAGTTGTAACCGTTCCACGGCATGAACGCGACGAGCATGTTCTGGCCGAGCGCGAGCTCGCCCAGATCGGTCGACGAACCGTCGGCCAGCGTGTCGCCCACGGCAACGATGTCACCCACGTTTACCAGCGGACGCTGGTTGAGGTTGGTGTTCTGGTTCGAGCGGGTGTACTTGGTCAGCGTGTAGATATCCACGCCGGCGTCGTTGTCACCCACTTCGACTTCGTTGACGCGCACGACGATACGTGCGGCATCGACCTGGTCGATGACGCCGCCACGCTTGGCGGACACGGTGACGCCCGAGTCGCGCGCCACGGCGCGTTCGATGCCCGTGCCGACGAGCGGCTTCTGGCTGCGCAGGGTCGGAACGGCCTGGCGCTGCATGTTCGCGCCCATGAGCGCGCGGTTCGCGTCATCGTGCTCGAGGAACGGGACGAGCGCCGCGGCGACCGAAACGGTCTGCATCGGCGAGACGTCCATGTAGTTGATCTCGGCCGACGGACGCAGCTCGGATTCACCACGGAAACGGCAGGAGACGAAGTCCTCGATGAACTTGCCTTCCTTCGTCAGCGGCGAGTTCGCCTGCGCGATCACGTGGTCGCCCTCTTCGATCGCGGAGAGGTAATCGACCTTGTCGGTGACCTTGCCGTTTTCGACCTTGCGGTACGGCGTCTCGAGGAAGCCGTAAGCGTTGGTGCGGGCGTACACGGCCAGCGAGTTGATCAGACCGATGTTCGGGCCTTCCGGCGTTTCGATGGTGCAGACGCGACCGTAATGGGTCGGATGAACGTCGCGCACTTCGAAGCCGGCGCGCTCACGCGTCAGACCGCCTGGCCCAAGCGCCGATACACGACGCTTATGGGTCACTTCGGACAGCGGGTTGTTCTGATCCATGAACTGCGAAAGCTGCGACGAACCGAAGAATTCCTTCACCGCGGCCGCGACGGGCTTGGCGTTGATGAGTTCCTGCGGGGTCAGGCCTTCGGATTCGGCCAGCGACAGACGTTCGCGCACGGCACGTTCCACACGGACGAGGCCGATGCGGAAGGTGTTCTCGGCCATTTCGCCGACCGAACGGACGCGACGGTTGCCGAGGTGATCGATGTCGTCGACCGTTCCGATACCGTTACGGATATCGATGAGCACGCGCAGCACGTCGAGAATGTCCGACGTCTCGCCCTGCTCGGCGACCAGACGCTGCGACTCTTCTTCCTTGCGCTCGCTGAAGTACTTGTGGTCGTAGAGCACGCCAGGACCGAGAACGTCCTTGCGACCCACGCGACGATTGAACTTCATGCGGCCGACGGCCGAAAGGTCGTAACGGTCGAACGTGAAGAACAGATTGAAGAACAGGTTCTGCGCGGCATCCTTGGTCGGCGGCTCGCCCGGACGCATCATCCGGTAGATTTCGACCAGGGCTTCGAGCTGCGTGCGCGTGTTGTCGATGCGCAGCGTGTTCGAGATGTACGCGCCGCGATCGAGATCATTCACGTACAGGGTCGGGATCGTTTCGATACCGGCCTTGCGGAAGCGCTCGAGATGGTCGAGCGTGATCTCGTCGTTCGCCGCGGCGATAACTTCGCCCGTTTCCTTGTCGACCATGTCGAGAGCGACGATGCGACCGACCGGATAGTCGTCCGGTACTTCGAGCGTCGTGATCTTTTCGCTGGCGAGCTGGCGAACGTGACGCGCGGTGATGCGCTTGCCGGCTTCGACCAGCACCTTGCCGTCGAGCATGAGGTCGAACGAGAGGGTTTCACCGCGCAGACGCTCGGCGACGAGGTCCAGCGTGGTGCCGCCCTTCTTGCCGAGGTGGAATACGTTGTGCTCGAAGAAGATCGAGAGAATCTCTTCGTTGTTGTAACCCAACGCACGCAGAAGCACCGTAACCGGCAGCTTGCGGCGACGGTCAATACGCGTGAACAGCGCATCTTTCGGGTCGAACTCGAAATCGAGCCACGAACCACGGTAAGGAATGACGCGCGCGGAGAACAGCAGCTTGCCCGAGCTGTGCGTCTTGCCGCGGTCGTGATCGAAGAACACGCCCGGCGAACGATGCAGCTGCGAGACGATAACGCGCTCGGTGCCGTTGATGATGAAGGTGCCGGTGTCGGTCATGAGCGGAATTTCGCCCATGTAGACTTCCTGTTCCTTCACGTACTTCACGGCCTTCTTCGACGCCGGGCTGTCCTTGTCGTAAATGACAAGGCGCACGGTCGTGCGCAGCGGCGCGCCGAACGTCATGCCGCGGTTGCGGCACTCGCGCTCGTCGAACGCCGGCTCGCCCAGACGGTACTCAACGTACTCGAGGGCGGCGTTGCCGGAATAGCTGGAAATCGGAAAGACGGACTTCAGCGCGGCATGCAGACCCTTTTCCTCGCGCTGCTTGGGCGCGGTCTGCTCCTGCAGGAATTCCTTATACGAGTCGGTCTGGATCGTCAGCAGGTTGGGCACGCCCAGTACAGGGGGCCGCTTGCCGAAATCCTTACGGATGCGCTTCTTCTCGGTAAACGAGTAGGTCATGGTGGGAGCCGCCTCGGTTCGCAGTGACGCCGGTGGTGCAGACACCGGCTAATGATGAAATCGGTAATCGGAGATCGGGAATCGGGTGAATCCCGATGTCCCATTACCGACGGACAAAAACACAACTTCTTTCCGGAACAGGCAAAGCCCGGGGGCTTACGCCCCCAGGCTTGCTTGACGCTAGGTCGAATAAACGACGCCCAAGGCGTCGATTACTTCAGTTCGACCGTGGCGCCGGCAGCTTCGAGATCCTTCTTGAACTTCGCAGCATCGTCCTTGCTGGCGGCTTCCTTCACGGTGCCGCCGGCTTCGGTCAGATCCTTCGCTTCCTTCAGGCCGAGACCCGTGATGGCGCGGACGACCTTGATGACGTCGATCTTCTTGTCGCCAGCCGACTTCAGGATGACGTCGAACTCGGTCTGCTCTTCGACAGCGGCTGCGGCCGGGCCGGCAGCAGCAGCGGCAACCGGAGCGGCAGCCGAAACGCCAAACTTCTCTTCGATCGCCTTCACCAGCTCCATGATCTCCATGAGCGACTTGGCGGCAACGGCTTCAACGATATCGTTGGTGGAAAGGGACATTTGATTAACCTCTGGAAATTGATTCGATTGAATAGTCGGCGAACTTAGGCGGGCTCGGCTTCAGCCGGGGCTTCGGCGACAACATCGCCGCCACCCTGCTTGTCGGCCACTGCCTTGACAGCGCGGGCGAACATCGCGGCCGGCTCGGACAGAACGCGCGCCAGCATGGCCAAGGCCTCCTGACGGGTCGGCAGCGAGGCCAGCACGTCGACGTGCGCGGCCGGAAGCAGCTTGCCTTCCACCGACACGACCTTCGCGATCAGCTTGTCGTTGGTCTTCGCGAATTCCTTGATCAGGCGCCCGGCTGCACCGGGTTCCTCGAGCGAGAACGCATACAGGAGCGGACCGACCAGGGCGTCTTTGACGACCTCGAATTCGGTACCACCCACAGCGCGCGCAGCCAGCGTGTTCTTGACAACTTTCAAGAAAACGCCTGACTCGCGAGCCTTCTTACGCATCGCGGTCATCTGAGAGACCGTGGTGCCTGCGTACTCGGCGGCGATCAAGGAGTGAGCCTTAGCCGCGACTTCTGCCAGCTCGGCGACTACTTCTTGCTTCTGAGACAGATTGAGAGCCATTGCACTCCTCCAAATGAACTCCGCTTACGGCTCCTGCCGCTTGCGGTCCTGAGCGACGCCATCCGTGACGTCGGGGACACGGGGTGTCCCGGGTGGTGGCCTTTCCAGAAAACACGATTCCAGAAGGGGCAGCACCATCTGCGCAGGCCGGATTTGCAAGAAACCCGATTAAGCGATCCCGCTAGCGACGACGGCGTTTCCATGCCTACACGAGCTCCTTGCTCGTCGTCGTCGCGCGCTGATAGCGCCTGCGGTCTTTGACGGCGACCTCGATTTTTCGATCGGGGCTGCCTTCAAAAACATGCCCACGCCGGACAGTGCCGGCGCGGGACTTGATTCTTACTTGGTGGTGACGGTCGACGTATCGACAGCGACACCCACGCCCATCGTGCTCGACAGCGAGATCTTCTGGAGGTACTGGCCCTTGGCGGCAGCCGGCTTGGCCTTCAGCAGATCGGCGATCAGAGCATTCAGGTTGTCGGCCAGCTGGGCGGCGTCGAAGCCGGCCTTGCCGATCGTGGCGTGAATGATGCCGCCCTTGTCGTTACGGAACTTGACCTGACCCGCCTTGGCGTTCTTGACCGCCGTGGCGACGTCGGCCGTGACCGAGCCGTCCTTCGGGTTCGGCATCAGGCCACGGGGACCGAGCAACTGACCGAGCTTACCGACGACGCGCATCGCGTCCGGGGTAGCAATGACGCGGCCATAGTTCAGATCGCCAGCGGCCATCTTCTCGGCCAGGTCGTCCATACCGACGGCGTCGGCGCCCGCGGCAAGAGCCGCGTCGGCCTTTTCGCCAGCCGGTACGAACACCGCGACGCGGATCGTCTTACCGGTACCGTGCGGCAGCAGCGAGGAACCACGAACGCCCTGGTCGGACTTCTTCGCGTCGATACCCAGGCGGACCGAAACGTCCACCGACTCGGCGAACTTGGCCTTGGCGTTATCCTTGACGATCTTCAGCGCTTCGTCGAGACCGTAGGTCTTGCCGTGCTGCACAGCGGCCGTTGCCGCCTTCATACGCTTCGTGAGCTTTGCCATGTCTTAACCCTCCACTACCAGACCCATGCTGCGCGCGCTGCCGGCGATCGTACGCACGGCGGCATCCAGATCGGCAGCCGTGAGATCCGGCTCCTTCTGCTTCGCAACATCTTCCAGCTGGGCACGGGTGACCTTGCCCACCTTATCGGTGTTCGGCTTCGGCGAACCCTTCGCGACGCCGGTGATCTTCTTGAGAAGGATCGTGGCGGGCGGGGTCTTCGTAATGAAGGTGAAGGTACGGTCGGAATAGGCCGTGATGATCACGGGGATCGGAAGACCCGGCTCCAGCTTCTGCGTGGCGGCATTGAACGCCTTGCAGAATTCCATGATGTTCAGACCGCGCTGACCGAGGGCGGGGCCCACCGGCGGCGACGGGTTGGCCTGACCGGCCTTTACCTGCAACTTGATGTAACCAATGACTTTCTTTGCCATTTGACGATCCTCGCGAGTTCAGGCGCCAGTGAGGCTCCTCGCTGTAAGACTTCCCTGAATACCTGGAGTCCGCTGCCTGCGAACCCCTGAAACACGGACACGCCGGGCCGAAAGGCGCCAGCGTGAACCGAGCATTATAGGCATCCGGCCGGGCTTAAGCAAACCCTGTGCCGAAGGAGCTGGCCGTCAGGCCTTCTCCACCTGACCGAATTCGAGTTCGACCGGGGTCGAGCGACCGAAAATGAGCACCGCGACACGCAGACGGCTCTTTTCGTAGTTCACTTCCTCAACCACACCGTTGAAATCGTTGAACGGGCCTTCGGTAACACGGACCATTTCGCCCGGCTCGAAAAGCACCTTGGGACGCGGCTTCTCTACACCCTCGCGAACGCGACTGAGAATATTGTCGGCTTCGCTGTCGCGGATAGGCAGCGGACGGTCCGCCGTACCACCGATGAAACCCATGACCTTCGGGGTTTCCTTGACCAGATGCCAGCTTTCGTCGTCGATACGCGGCGACTTGCCAGTGGTATCGGTTTCGATCTGGACCAGGACATAACCAGGGAAGAACTTGCGCTCGCTGCGACGCTTCTGGCCGCCGCGCATCTCGATGACTTCCTCGGTCGGAACCAGGATTTCACCGAATCTTTCTTCCATGCCTTCGCGCTTAATGCGCTCGTCAAGCGCGCGCTTGACCTGATGTTCGAAACCAGAATAGGCGTGAACCACGTACCAGCGCTTGCTCATGCCTTACCTCAATGTCCGAGCTTAAGCAGCCAATCGAGCACGACCGTCTTCAGCAAGAAGTCGATCAGCCCCATCAGCAGCGAGAGAATGATGACAACCACGATGATGATACCAGTGGTCTTCAGCGTTTCGTCGCGCGACGGCCAGACGACCTTGCGCAGCTCGAATTGGGATTCGGCGAAGAAAACGCGCAGCTTGCGACCCGGCTGGGTGAAGGCGCCGATTGCGAATGCGGCCACGATGGCCGCGATAACGCCAACCACGCGCGCGGCCTGCGGCACACTGGCGTCGTTACTGAAATAGTAAAAGCCGACGATACCCGCGGCGAGCACGACGAACGCAAGCGCAAGCTTGCCGATGTCGGCGGGACCCATACCCTTGGCTTGTTCTGCCTTAGTGTTCATGCGCACTTGGGCGGGTACCGTCTGGACGCCTGGGGCACGAGGCCTCACGATCGTCCTTCGTCACCCACCCTTGGTCCTCTGGAATGGCACGCCAGGAGGGACTCGAACCCCCAACCTGCGGTTTTGGAGACCGCTGCTCTGCCAATTGAGCTACTGGCGTACTGATAAAACAGGGTAAACGCGATGGCGGCAGTCTTCCGACTTACCCGCCTCGCGACCGGGTGCCGATCCGCTTACGCGGGCCGGCATCACTTATCTTACTTGGTAATTTTCGAGACCACGCCGGCGCCGACAGTACGGCCACCTTCACGAATCGCGAAGCGCAGACCTTCGTCCATGGCGATGGGGAAGCCAAGCGAGACGGAGAACTTCACGTTGTCACCCGGCATCACCATCTCGACACCTTCCGGCAACTTGATCGAGCCGGTGACGTCGGTGGTACGGAAGTAGAACTGCGGGCGATAGTTGCTGAAGAACGGCGTGTGACGACCACCCTCGTCCTTCGACAGGATATACACCTCACCCTCGAAGTCGGTATGCGGCGTAACGGTACCCGGCTTGGCCAGAACCTGACCACGCTCGACGTCTTCACGCTTCAGGCCGCGAACCAGCACGCCGACGTTGTCGCCGGCCTGACCCTGATCCAACAGCTTACGGAACATCTCAACGCCCGTAACGGTTGTCGTCTGGGTGGCTTTCAGACCGATCACCTCAGCCGCATCACCGACCTTGACGATACCGCGCTCGACGCGACCGGTCAGAACCGTACCGCGACCCGAAATCGAGAACACGTCTTCGACCGGCAGCAGGAACGGCTTGTCGATGTCGCGCACCGGCTCGGGAATCCAGCTGTCGAGCGCATCGACCAGCTTGATGACGGCGGGAACACCGATGTCCGACTGGTCGCCTTCCAGCGCCAGACGCGCGGAACCCGCGATGATCGGAGTGTCGTCGCCCGGGAAATCATACTTCGACAGCAGTTCGCGCACTTCCATCTCGACGAGCTCGAGGAGCTCGGCGTCGTCGACCATGTCGGCCTTGTTCAGGAACACGACGATGTACGGCACACCGACCTGACGCGAGAGCAGGATATGCTCGCGGGTCTGCGGCATCGGGCCGTCGGCGGCCGAACAAACCAGGATCGCGCCATCCATCTGCGCCGCACCCGTGATCATGTTCTTCACATAGTCGGCATGGCCCGGGCAATCGACGTGACCGTAGTGACGGTTCGGCGATTCGTATTCGACGTGGGCGGTCGAGATCGTGATACCACGAGCCTTCTCTTCCGGGGCCGCGTCGATCGCGTCGTAACCCTTGAATTCGCCACCGAAGCGATCAGCGCCGAGCTTGGTGAGAGCCGCCGTCAGGGTCGTCTTGCCGTGGTCGACGTGACCGATGGTGCCGACGTTGACATGCGGCTTGGTGCGTTCGAACGTTTTCTTTGCCATGCGCGCTAAACCCCAATGGAGTCAATAAGTAATGAAAATAAAACCGAATCGGTATCGTGAAGTGGTGCTCATGACTGGAATCGAACCAGCGACCTCTTCCTTACCAAGGAAGTGCTCTACCGACTGAGCTACATGAGCACTGTACGCAACGCGCGAAGCTTCAATGGAGCGGGAGACGGGAATCGAACCCGCACAATCAGCTTGGAAGGCTGAAGTTCTACCATTGAACTACTCCCGCACTGCGCGGAACTCGTCTGGTGGAGGGAGGTGGATTCGAACCACCGAAGGCGTAAGCCAGCAGATTTACAGTCTGCCCCCGTTGGCCGCTTGGGTATCCCTCCAACAAAGAACGCCTATTGTCGCGAGCGCCCGTGAAACTGTCAACAGTTCTACACGTATCGAGAACGTGCGAATGACAAGGCTTGGCGCGCTAACGACAGCCTGACGGACGGGGAGTCGCCAGGCAGCCGCGAAGTGTATCCATGCACTCGCTCGTTGGGAAGCCTGTCCGGCGATTTATATCGCGGGTTTTTGCCGGATCGCGGTCACGAGGGGTTCCATCGCCCGCGACATCTCCATCAATTTCAGCGCGTATTCCTGCAGGCGCAGATCGTCGTCCCCCTTCGGCACCCAGGACGGAACGGGCGTCGGCCGGCCGCCATCCGGGCGATCCAGCGCCACGAAAACCATCACGCAACTGGTGGCCAGCCGCTCGTCGCCGCTGCGCAGATCGCGCGCAAGCACATCCACCGCCAGGTGCATGCTCGAGGTACCCGTATGGATCAGCCTTGCCCGCACCGTGACGAGATCGCCGATGAGAATGGGCCCCAGGAACTGGATACCGCTGACCGATGCGGTGACGCAGTACGCCCCACTCCAACCCACCGCGCAGGCATAACCCGCCTGATCCAGCCATTTCATGGCCATGCCGCCGTGGACCTTGCCGCCGAAATTCACATCCGTCGGCTGGGCCAGAAAGCGAAAATTGACCTCGCGCTGCGTACCCGGCATCTCCCGACCTCATGATGTCAAACCCGCATTATGCCTTGCGATGTCGCTTGCCGAGCGTCGCAGGCTCGCTTAGATTCGCGGTAAGCCCCGGGGGAACACTACGATGGTGTTGCACAGCGTGGCATCTCGACTGGCGATGGGCGTCGTACTCGGATCGGCGATCGTCATGCTGACCACGGGCGGACTGCTGCTCGTCCATACACGAGAGCAGGTACTGGACCAGACCCAGCGCGAGTACACCGCCCTGGCCTCCGGAGCGGCGCAACGCATCCAGAACCGGATCGACGGCGTGGGCGACGTGGGCCGGGTTCTCGCCGGCATGCTGGGCACGCGGCGCGACCAGGCACAGGGACTGATCCGCGACGCATTGGCGTCGAATCCGGACATCGTGAATATCACCGCAGCCTTCGTGCCACGCGACAACACGACCCTGCGCGAAGACGACGCACCCGTGGCCAGACGTGCGAAGGACGGACGGATCACCCTCGCCAGTCGCGTGGGCGAACCCGAACTCTACTGGTCCGCTCCATGGTTCATACGTGGACTGAATTGCGACAGGGGCTGCTGGCAACCACCCTTTCGCTCCGTCGAGCGCGAACAGACGCTGATCGGTTATTCGGTGGCGATACCGGGCAAGAACATACCGGTGATCGGCGTCGCCGATGTCACCGTCAGCATCGACTGGTTGCAGGCGGTTCTGGGCGAACTGGAAAAAACGCCACATGCGTACGCGTTCGTGCTGGACGGAAACGGCGACTTCCTCGCGCACGAATGGACCTCCTACATCAGCACGCGCGGCAGCACCGCGCTCCTGAGCGCCCTGGCGAACAGCAAGGGCGCACCGGTACGCCTGACTCCCGAGGAAAGCGGCCGCATCAGCGAACCCGTGTGGGTGTATTTCGTTCCCGTAAACGGAACCCGCTGGACCTTCGGACTGGTCGTACCCGAGCGCCAGATATTCACCGGTGTCCGGCGCAATTTTCTAGTCGACGCAGGACTTGGCGCCCTCACCCTCTTCGGCGTCTTCCTTATCGCGATCCTGCTCGCGCGCCGGCTGATGGCACCCCTCGGCGTACTGGCCGACCGTGCCGAACATGTCGCGCGCGGCGAGCTGGATTTCGCGCTACCCACGTTGCGCGGCGACGATGAGGTGGCCCGTCTCAACCGCGCATTCGACGATATGCGCCGGCAGCTGGCGGTGCATATCGAAGGCGCCAAACGTAGCGCGCGCGACCAGGCCCGCATGGCCAGCGAGCTGGAAATCGCAAGACAGATCCAGCTCGCCCTGCTACCCGAACCTCACTACGTCGCCGACAACGGCAAGCTCGAACTTTACGCCACCCTTCAGCCGGCCAGCGCCGTGGGTGGCGATCTGTACGCCTATTTCATGCTCGGTGCGGATCATCTGTGCGTGATGGTCGGCGACGTATCGGACAAGGGCATTCCCGCAGCCTTATTCATGGCCCGTACGATCACGCTTGCCCGAACGGTGGCCACGCATGCGCGCTCTCCACGCGACATTCTTGCCGTACTGAATCGCGAACTGTGCAAGGACAACGACACGTGCATGTTCGTTACGCTGCTATGCGGCGTGATCGAAACCGAAACAGGCATGCTGTCGCTCGCCAGCGCGGGACACGAACAGCCGGTGCTGCACGCCGGCGGCACCACCAATCTTGTCGATGTGGAGACAGGGCCCGCGCTCGGCCTCGACAGCGAGGCCAGCTACCCTGTCCGGGTGCTTACACTGCTGGAGGGCGACACGGTTCTTATGTACACCGACGGCGTCAGCGAGGCCCATAACGACCGTCAGCGCTTGTATGGCTCCCAATCCCTGCTCGATAGCGTGGCACGCGTCGAGGAAGGTTCGGCACCCGAGGCTTATGTCGACCGCGTACTGAGCGACGTGGATACCTACGTGGAAGGTCGCGCGCCCTACGACGACATCGCGTTGCTGGCCCTTACCTGGCGCGAGGCACGAAGCGAGGGGGTTCGCATCGATGCGGCTGCACATTCGTAATCGTCTGCACGAAGTATTCGACGCGCTCGATCATGCCGAGGATGCGCTGGATAAGGCCGCCCTCGATCCGTCGTTCCGCGCCGATATCCGGCTGGTACTGGAAGAGCTGATGGTCAATACCGTACGTCACGGTTATCCGGACGGGCGGGATGGCTCCATCGCCATAAAGCTCGAAATCAGGCCGCCCACCGTCACAGTGGAACTGCGCGACGACGCCATGCCGTTCAACCCGCTGGGCATCGAGACGCCGGAACTTCCAGGCGACCTCGCGCAACACGATGCGGTCGGCGGCCTGGGAGTTCATCTGGCACGCAGCATCGCAAGCGACATGCACTACTCACGCGACGGCGACAGCAACCATGTCGTCATCCGTTTCGATCAATCCCTTTCGGAAGAAACCCCCGCATGATCCTGAATCTCCGCAGCGAGAGCCCCACCCCCAAGAGGAGCACGGTCTGGCTGGACGGCCGGCTCGACGCGGAGACCTACTCGCAATTCGACGAAGCGATGCGCGACGTCACGCCCATGGTCGACAACGGCGGCACGCTGGTACTCGATCTCAGCGGACTGGAATACATCAGCAGCGCGGGCTTGCGCAGTCTGGCGCAGTTGCGCAAGGCCATGCACGACCGGGACGGCCGCACGCTGTTGCTCAACCCGCAGCCGCAGGTGCGCAAGGTTTTCGACATCGTGAAGGCAGTACCCGTCGCGGAGGTATTCGCGGACATCGCGGAGCTGGACCAGTACCTGGATCTGATGCAGCGGCAAGTCACCGGGCGAACGGATTTGCCGCCGACAACCGAATAACTACCCGGCGCACTACTCACCTACCGACAAACCACTTCCCTTCAACGTCAGCCCGGCGCGCGGAACGCTTGCCAATTAAATAAGTACTCGCTAATGTGACGCCATGATCGAAAACGACATCTTCAAAGCCCTGGCCGACCCCACCCGCCGCACGATCTTCGGAAAACTGGCGATCGGCAGCATGAACGCCAGTGCTTTGCGGGAAGGCATGGAGATCAGTCAATCGGCCATGTCTCAGCACCTTTCGGTTCTGCGCAATGCAAAGCTGGTGCGCGAAGAACGGCAAGGCCGATTCGTCAATTACGAGGTCGATCCAGAGGGCCTGCTGCTCGTGGTCCGATGGCTGGCGAAGTATCGCGCCTACTGGCCGGCACGGGTCGACACATTGAAAGCGTTGCTGAAGGACATGGACCAATGAACGACCTCGGGACCAAAGCGCAGACGAAGGACGTCGTGCTCGAGTACGAACTCGATTCGCCGCCCGAGAAAGTCTGGCGGGCAATCAGCATCCCTGCGTTTCGCGAGAAATGGCTGCCAACAGAAGCATTGGCCGATGTCGAGCCCGTTTCTTCGACGCCAGGCGAGGAAATTCGCTACAGGATGCGGGACGACGAGCCGCCCTTCCTCGAAAGCATCGTGACGCTTCAAGTCGGTCCCAATGCCGTTGGCGGTACCGTACTCAGAATCATCCATGGGCTGGACGACGCGCGACTGGTGCGCCACGCGCAGACAGCCGCGAACGACAGCCGGCCCTACCTCTTGTGCGCCGCCTGACGCCTTGAGCCAACAACACATCCGAAGAACAGGAGTTCGCCCATGCGCGAAGCGATGCAACTCGTCCCTATGGTCGTCGAACAGTCCAGCCGGGGAGAACGGTCCTTCGACATCTATTCGCGGCTTCTGCGCGAGCGCATCGTCTTCCTGAGCGGCGAAGTCAACGACGAGATATCCGCATTGATTTGCGCGCAGCTCCTTTTCCTGGAAGCCGAGAACCCGGAAAAACCCATCCATCTGTACATCAATTCGCCCGGCGGCGTCATTACAAGCGGCTTCGCCATGTACGACACCATGCGCTACATCAAAGCGCCGGTGCACACGCTATGCATGGGAACGGCCCGCTCCATGGGCTCGTTTCTGCTGATGGCGGGCGAGCCCGGCGAGCGGACAGCACTCGCCAACGCGAGTCTGCACGTCCATCAACCGCTAGGCGGCGTTCAAGGGCAGGCATCGGACATCCTCATCCAGGCCGAAGAAATGCAACGGACCAAGCGTAGTGTCATCCAGCTTTATGCCGAGCATTGCGGACGCACCTATGAGGACGTCGAGCGCTCCCTCGACAGAGACCACTTCATGACAGCGGAGGAAGCGAAGGAATGGGGGCTGATCGACCGCGTCATCAAGGGACGAGGGGTTGCATGATTGCGCAGTCACCGTCGCGCAAGCATGAAAAAGGTTCTTCACGCACTGCGGGAACAACCTGACGCGTCGTCTGGCCGTTCTTTGATTTAAAGACAGCCGCGGGGTGGCTCGTGTTATTCGTGACTTGGCCGCCTCACGCTTGTGCGTTGGGGAGGCCGCGACCGGGTTGGCCCTTGGGGCCTTCGGCGCCGTCCCTGCGGGAGCGGGCCGTAGTGCCACTTCGCTCCGTCACTAGTCATCGCGGCCCTCGGCTAAGGCGGCCCCAAGGGCCAACCCGGCCACGGCACCGGCCACTGCGGTTTGCTGTAGGCAGAGCGCGAGCCAAGCACGTGACGGAACCGAACCGGATACGGTCACCACCGGTCCTGCGTCACGCGCTGCCTTCCTCCACGTAACAGCAACGTTCGCAAGAGCCGTCGGCCACCGCCCTCGACGCGACTTGCGGAACCGAGCGCGGCGGGCGGACAAGGCCCGAAGGGGGCGGACCAGGACGGTCCGCCGTTTTCGCTGAGGCAGGAGCCGAATCGAAAACCCCCGCCCGCCGCGCGGGCGCGACGGGGCGCAGCCATAGAACACCAGCCGCGCAGCGGCTATCCCTTCCCGAGCGACGGTGAAGCCGGAGCGTCGAGGGCGGTGGCCGACGGCTCTTCGCGAAGCGTCCGAGTGCTACGGCGAAAGCGATGGCAAAGCCGAGCCCGCCCCGATAATGCGTGAAGAACCCTTTTTTCAATCAGACATTGAACCGGAAGTGCAGCACGTCGCCTTCCTTCACGATGTATTCCTTGCCTTCCAGACGGAGCCGTCCCGCTTCTTTCGCGCCAGCCTCGCCCTTATACGTAACGAAGTCGTCGTAGCCGATCGTTTCGGCGCGAATGAAACCACGCTCGAAGTCGGTATGAATGACACCCGCCGCCTGCGGTGCCGTGGAGCCCGCACGCAGCTGCCATGCGCGCACTTCCTGCACGCCGGCGGTGAAATACGTCTGCATGCCCAGCAGGCGGTAGCCCGCGCGAATCACGCGATTGAGGCCCGGCTCGTCGATGCCCAGGCTGGCAAGGAATTCGTCGCGGTCGGCGTCGTCCAGTTGCGAGAGCTCTTCTTCGATCGCGGCACAGACCGGCACCACCTCGGCACCTTCGGTCGCTGCGTGCGCACGTACGGCGTCCAGGTGCGGGTTGTTCTCGAAACCGTCTTCCGCGACGTTCGCGATGTACATCAGCGGCTTCATGGTGATCAGGAACAGGTCGCGGACGAGTGCCTTCTCGTCCGCATCCAGCCCCAGCGAACGCGCGGACTTGCCCGCATCGAGACCGGCCTGCAACTTTTCAAGCACCGGCTTCTTCGCCATCGCTTCCTTGTCGTTGGCCTTGGCGGCGCGCGTGGCGCGATCCAGCGCCTTCGCGACCGACTCAAGGTCCGCCAGCGCCAGCTCGGTATCGATCGTCTCGATGTCCGCGATGGGATCGACCTTGTTCGCCACGTGGATGACGTTGCCGTCATCGAAGCAGCGTACGACGTGGGCAACCGCGTCGACTTCGCGAATATGCGCGAGGAACTTGTTACCCAGGCCCTCGCCTTTCGACGCGCCCGCAACGAGGCCCGCGATATCGACGAACTCCATGGTCGTGGGAACCACGCGCTGCGGCTTCACAATGGTCGACAGCGCTTCCAGGCGGGGATCGGGCACAGGCACGATGCCGGTATTCGGTTCGATCGTGCAGAACGGGAAATTGGCCGCTGCGATACCCGCCTTGGTCAAGGCGTTGAACAGGGTGGACTTGCCGACGTTAGGCAGACCGACGATGCCGCATTTGATGCCCATGGGACGTCCAGAATCAGAGTGAGAGATGAAGGCCTCAGGCCTTCGTATGCAACCGCTTCATCGCTTCGTCGAAGCGACCTTCGATTGCCAGCGGCAGCACGTCGAACGCGCGGCCGATGCCTTGCATGATCGCGTCTTCGTCAGCGACCGACGGGCGCCCGAGCACCCACGGCGTGACTTTGTCCTTGTGGCCAGGATGGCCGATGCCGACACGCATCCGGTGAAACTTGCCGTGCCCCAGATGGGCCACGATATCGCGCAGGCCGTTCTGGCCGCCGTGTCCGCCATCGAACTTGAGGCGCACCGTACCCGGATCGAGGTCGAGTTCGTCGTGGGCGACGAGACACTCTTCGGGAGCGATCTTGTAATAGCGCAGCGCCGATGCAACGGCGATGCCGCTTTTATTCATGAAGGTCGAGGGCTTCAGCAGCCAGACCGTTTCTCCGTCGATACGCAGCTTGCAGATCTCGCCATGCAGCTTGCCGTCGAATCCGAAACGTTCTCCCTGGTCCATTGCCAGGGCGTCAACAAACCAGAACCCGGCATTGTGCCGGGTTCTGACGTATTCGGCCCCGGGATTGCCGAGGCCGACGATGAGACGAAGTCCCGCCATGCTTTACGAAGAAACGAAGGTGGCCCGCGACGTACCAGACGCACGGGCCACCGCCGATTACTTCTTGTCGGCCGGCTTTTCTTCGGTCGGGGCAGCAGCCTCGGCCGGAGCGGCATCGACTTCTTCCTTGACCGACGCCACGGTGACGACGGCGACATCGTGTTCCTTGCCGAGCGCCAGCTCGGGGATCACGACGTTCTTCGGAAGCTTCACTTCCGAAAGATGGATGATGTCGCCAGCCTTCAGGTCGACCAGATCGAGCTCGAGGAATTCCGGCAGGTCCTTCGGCAGGCACGAAACCGTGACTTCCGTGAGGTTGTGCGAAATCACCAGACCCGCGGTCTTGCCAGCCGGCGACTTTTCCTGGTTCAGGAAGTGAACCGGGATAGCGACGCGGATAGCTTCGTTCTCGTTGATGCGCAGGAAGTCCATGTGCAGCATCAGCTGCTTGAACGGATGCTTCTGGTGGTCGCGCACGAGCACCTTCTGCACCTTGCCGTCGATGTCCAGATCGAGGACCGACGATGCGAACGACTCGTCGCGGTAAGCGAGGAGGATCGTGTTGTGCAGGATCTGGATGCTCTGCGGCTCCTGGTTGGAACCGTAGACGACTGCCGGGACGTAACCCGCACGACGCAGGCGGCGGCTCGCACCTTTCCCCTCGTCCTTGCGGATTTCCGCCTTGATGTTGTGATTCGTTGCCATGGGTGTTGCCTCGTTGATAAAAACCACCTCGCGGTGGTTGGTGCGACTTCCCCGCGACCAGGGAAGCCGTGAAACTCAGTCGATATAGAGCGAGCTGACCGATTCGCCGAAAGCGATGCGCCGGATGGTCTCGGCAAGCAGTTCCGCGACGGACAACTGGCGGATTTTCGCACATCCCAGCGCATCGGCGCGCAGGGGGAGCGTATTGGTCACCACCAGCTGATCCAGCTGGGAGTTCTCGATATTGGAAATCGCGGCGCCCGAGAGCACCGGATGCACACAGTATGCCACGACCCGGCGGGCGCCCTTTTCCTTCAGGGCGGCGGCGGCGGCGCACAGGGTGCCGGCGGTATCGACGATATCGTCGACCAGGACGCAGGTCTTGCCTTCCACGTCGCCGATGATATTCATGACCGTGGCCACATTGGCCTTGGGGCGGCGCTTGTCGATGATCGCCAGATCGGCGTCGTCGAGGCGCTTGGCCAGGGCGCGGGCGCGAACCACGCCACCGACGTCCGGGCTGACCACGATCAGGTCGTCCATGCTGTGGTGGCGCCAGATGTCGGCCAGCAACACGGGCGAGGCGTAAACGTTATCCACGGGGATATCGAAGAAGCCCTGGATCTGATCGGCGTGAAGATCGACCGTGAGAACGCGGTCGACGCCCGCCGTGGCGATCATTTTGGCGGCCAGCTTGGCCGTGATCGGCACGCGAGCCGAGCGCGGGCGACGATCCTGGCGGGCGTAGCCGAAATACGGCATGACCGCCGTGACGCTGGCGGCCGACGCGCGCTTCAGCGCATCCACCAGTACCAGCAGGTCGAACAGGTTTTCCGCGCTGGGCGCGCCCGTCGGCTGAATGACGAACACTTCCTGCTTACGTACGTTTTCTTCGATCTCGATCTGCGCTTCGCCATCGCTGAAGCGACCGATCAGCGCCTTGCCGAGCGGTACGCCGAGGCGCTGGGCGACATCTTCGGCAAGCACGCGGTGCGCGTTGCCGGTAAACAGCATCGGGGTGGACGTATCCACAGAGAACCTCTTGGAATGAGTGAAGGGGGTGTGCATGCCATCTCTCAAGGAGATGGCTGGGGCGGCAGGATTCGAACCTGCGTATGCGGGAATCAAAATCCCGTGCCTTAACCAGCTTGGCGACGCCCCAACAAACGCATTCGGCGGAACCTTTTCCGACCGTACTCACCGCCGACCTGCGGCTGTCTTCCTCTTCGTTATTGCTTAGCTGTCCGGCGTGCCAGGATCCGTTGCCGCGCAAGATGCAGCGGTGACGGGTCCACACCCGCCGCCACATGGGCGACGAAGGCTTCCGGACAGCGCAAGGCAACGCCAAGCGCCGCCTCGTGTGTTCGTGTTTCCAGAAAAACGCAGCCGCCGCTGCCGGAAAGGCGCGCGCGACCATGTCGACCCAGCCAGTCCAGCGCCGCGGCCACCCGGGGGTGTCGCATGCGAACCGCCGGTTCGAAGGCATTTTCAGCCGAATCGCCGGAAACAAAGGATGAAATTGTCGCTGGCGCAGCATTTCGTGTCAATTCGGATGCCTGGAACAGAGCTGCCGTAGGCACATGCTCCCGGGGGTCGAGCACCACGTACCAACGCCTGGGGAGCTTGATCGGCGAAAGGCGCTCGCCCACGCCTTCGGCCCAGGCGGAGTGTCCACGAACGAAAACGGGAACATCGGCACCGAGTTTCAACCCCAGCGTCGCCAGAGCATCGTCGTCCAGACCGGTACCCCACAAGGCATTGAGCCCCACCAGCACCGTAGCGGCATCGGAGCTGCCACCGCCAAGTCCCCCGCCCATCGGAATGCGCTTGCGAACCTCGATCTCGGCGCCAAGCGAGACGCCGGTATGCCCGGCCAGGAGGCGCGCGGCACGTACGCTCAGATCGGCCTCTTCCGTCACGCCGTCGACGGCGACGGGACGTGCGATGACGCCATCGGCACGTACGCGCAGACGGACCTCGTCGCCCCAGTCGAGCAGGCGAAAGACCGTCTGCAACTCGTGGTAGCCGTCGGGGCGACGGCCGGTGATGCGCAAAAACAGGTTCAGCTTTGCCGGCGCGGGCCACACCGTCCAGTCACCGGTAGCCAACGGCTTCAGTTCGCGACTCATGAAGACGCGCAGACGATCGGGAAAGCCATTCTCGCGATCCCGCTCCAGGGCGAACGCGAATTCCGGTGCGCGCTTGTCCTTCGCCACGAAACCGTGTTTCGCGTAGAACGGCGCATTCCACGGCACATCGGCCAACGTGCCGAGGTCGATCCGGCGAAACCCCGCTTCGCGCGCCCACTCGCACGCGTGTTCGAGCAAGGTCGCCCCGATGCCGCGGCGGCCATAGGCGGGAAGCACATCGATTTCGGCGATACCGACGGTATCGCCCCCCTGCTCCACGTCCAGGCAGACGAAACCCACGACGACGTCGCCGTCGAGCGCGACCCAGACGAAACCCCGGGTGATCAGGTCGTGGACGACGTCGCGCGGCAGGGTCATCGCCGAATACGACGGCCACGCTTCATGCCCGCGAAACAGCTCGACAGCCGCGCGCTCGATATCGCACAGAATATCGGCCTGCGAAGGTTCGGCACGCGCGATTCGGATGGGCATGGGAGGGCCGCGGAAGAAAGGTCGGGATTATAGTCGGACGCGTTGCGCGCCCGAACGGAGCATCAATCGAACTTCCACGATTCGATCGACAACCGCACCTTATACGGCGGACGCTCCGCGAAGACTTTCAACGGCAGCGCCGGATCGCGCGTCGCATCCCATGCACGGTAATCGACCTGCCAACCGTCCTGAGTGATGCGCGACGGCAGCCGGTCGGCACCGAAGGCTATGTCCGCCTCACCGCTGTCCGCGCGCAACCCAAGCACCCAGGCACGCAAGTCGCGCATGGGCAGTTGCCAGCCAAGCGTGCGCGCCATAAGCGATTCGGCGTCGGCTCCGCGCTGCGGGCCGCCGTCCAGCCCTTCCAGCTCGGCTCCTTCGGGACCGCCACTCAGGCGGAAGCTCTTGCCCGTCACGGGTCCGCGCACGGTGAATTCGTAGCGGTCGCCGTTCTGATGCCAGACCAGCGTGCCGCTGCCGCCATCCTGTCCATTGGACACCGACAGCTTGCCCTCGACTGTCCAGCGATCCTTACCCGCGAGCGCCCGCTCCCTGCTTTCCTGCGCGCCCAGCATGGCGGCATCGCCCTGCTGACGGACGATGGGGGCGGTACAGGCGGCGAGGAGCATCAGCGGCAATGCCACGACAACGAAACGCAACCTCACGGTTTCAACCTCTGCTCGGTACTGCGCAAGGTCGCATTCTCCGGGTCGAGCTTGCGCACCTCATCGAGTACGCGCTTCGCCTCGCCGTGTTCCCCGCGTCTCCAGAGCACCTCGGCCAGATGCACGCCGACGTCGGCGTCCTTACGCGCACCCCAGGCACCGCGCAGCGTCTGTTCGGCGCTGTCGAGACGGCCCTGACGGTATTGCAGCCAGCCCCAGGAATCGGCGATAGCCGGATCGTTCGGGCGCGCCGAGCGCGCGGCCTGCAGGAGAGTCTGCGCTTCGTCGAGATCGCGATCGCTGTCGGCCAGCGTGTAACCCAGCGCATTGCTCGTTTCGACGTCGCCGGGTTTCAGTTCCAGTACGCGGCGGAAGTCAGCCACGGCCAGATCGATCTTGCCCGCCTCCGAATACGCGAGACCACGGCCGTACAGCATCTCCGGATCGTCCGCTTTCACACGCAGCGCGTGCGAATACGCATCGGCGGCCTCGTTGAAGCTGCCCTCCCGCATGTATAGCTCCGCATCCAGACCGAACGCCTTGCGCAGGCTGTCGGGCTGATCCGCGTAAGCGGTCTGCAGGTCGGCAACGAGCGCGTGCGCTTCGTCTTTCTTGCCCTGGCCATCGAGTACCACGGCGCTACGCACCGACGCGTCGAAAGCATGTGCATCGCCGTCGGGCACGTCGGCGTACCAGTCCAGCGCGTCTTCTTTCTTGCCCAGCATTTCGGCCAGTTGTCCGAGCGTGAAGGCACTGTCCGCCTGCTCGTCGTCGGGACGGCGCTGAATTTCCTCATACAGGCGACGCATGGCAGCCTTGTCGTTAGCGCGTGCGGCCAGCGTGGTACGCAACGCATAGGTATCGGCGTCCTGCGCGCCGGTGGACAACACCTTCGTCGCGCCAGCTTCGTCGCCTCCCTGCGCCAGCAGGGTCGCGTAGGCCAGACGCAGACGCGCGTTCTTCGGGTCTTTCTGCATGGCCTTGGCGAACAGCACCCTGGCGCCCGCGGGATCCTTTGCACGGAATTTCTGCTGAGCGGCCCAGGCGTACGTTTCGGCGTTATGGAAACGCGCCATAGCGGCCTGACCCGTCCGGGTAGCGTAATCGTGGCGACCCAGGCCTTCGCCGAGCTCGGCCATCGCCAGCCACGCCTGGGCGTCATTGGGCAGCCGCTGCGGCGTTGCGACCTGTTCGAGCAACTGGGCCGCCTGCGCCGCGTCGCGCGCCGACAGAATGATCCGGCCGAACTCGCGCCAGGCATCCGGATCGCCGGAGGAGACGAGGAGCTCCAGCTGTTGCCGCGCGTCGTCGGTATCGCCGCGATCCAGGGCGAGTCGCGCGCGCGTGCTGGCCATCTGGGCAGGCGTGGCCCCAAGGGCCTTCCAGCGATCCAGGGCCTGCCCGACGGCGGGAATGTCGTGTACGGCCAGCGCCAGTTCGGTAGCGCGCGCGGCCACTTTCGGGTCGTCCGTGAGGAAGGCCGCCCGGCCATAAGCCGCGGACGCGGCCTTCAGGTCGTTATGGGCCAGGGCGAAGTCGCCCTCCAGCAGCTGGGCCGTCAGATCCCGCTCGGGCGGAAGAATCGCCACCTGGAGATGATCCAGAGGCTGGGCGCTGGCCGGTGTCCGGGCGACCCGCCCGGGAGCTGTCGCACAGCCCGCGAGGGCCGCCAGCGCGACCGCAACAGCCACAAAATGCCGCACTTGCTTGAACTTAGACCGCCCGCTCCGCACAATTCGTCTCCGTTACACGCCTAAGAGGCATTCCGTTTAATTCCGGATGCCGCGCCCACAGCTTAGCCTACGTCATACTGACCCAAGCACCCGTCGACAGCCGCGCACGTCATGCCACTCATCGCCCTCGGGCTCAATCACCTCACCGCGCCGGTCAGCCTGCGCGAACAGGTGGCATTCGACGCCACGGTCGCTCCGGAGGCGCTGGGCGACCTCGCCCGCCAGCCGGGCGTGGAAGAAGCGATGATCCTGTCCACGTGCAACCGGACCGAGCTTTACGTCAGCGTGGCCGAGGGTGCCGAGGCCGTCCCGCAAGCATGGCTGTCGCGTCAACATCGATTGACCCCGCAACGCCTCGATGAGTTCCTTTACCGTCACGACGAAAGCGACGCCGTACGCCATATGTTTCGCGTGGCGACAGGACTCGACTCGATGGTGCTCGGCGAACCGCAGATCCTCGGCCAGGTGAAGGACGCCTATCAGCAAGCCCGTTCCGCGCACGCCCTTCGCGCACCGATGGAACGCCTGCTCCAGCACACCTTCGCCGTCGCCAAACGCGTGCGCACGGATACGCGGATTGGCGCGCACACCGTATCGGTCGCCTATACCGCCGTACGCCTTGCCGAACAGGTCTTCACCGATCTCAAACAAGCCTGCGTTCTGCTGATCGGCGCCGGCGAAACGATCGAACTGGCCGCCCGGCACCTTGCCGACAAGGGCGTCCGCCGGTTGATCGTCGCGAACCGCACGCTGGAGAACGCACAGGAACTGGCCACCCGTTACAGCGGCTACGCCATCGCGCTCGCCGACCTCCCGCAGCATCTTGCCGAAGCCGACATCGTCATTTCGTCGACGGCGTCGCGCCAGCCCGTGGTCACGCGCGAGATGGTGTCCCGCGCCATTTCCGCCCGCCGTCGCCGCCCGATGTTCATGGTGGACATCGCCGTGCCGCGCGACATCGAACCCGAGGTCGCGCGACTGAACGATGTGTTCCTCTACGGCATCGACGACCTGAAGCAGGTCATCGACGAAAATCGTCGCTCGCGGGAAACCGCCGCGCGCGAAGCCGAGGCGATCATCGACCTCCAGGTCGACCGTTACATGTCGTGGCGACGCGCCCTCACCCTGCGCAATCCCGCCGTCGACATGCGCCAGGCCGCCGAAGCGCAGCGCGACGAGGTGCTGGGCAAGGCCCAGGCGATGCTCGCGCGCGGCCGCTCGCCCGACGAGGCGCTCGCGTTTCTTGCCAATACGTTGACGAACAAGCTCCTGCACGCACCCAGCGCGCGACTGCGCGACGCCGCCCTCTCGGGCGATCTCGACCTGCTGCATGCCGCCGGTCGCCTTTACGGACTGGACGCGGAAGACGACGTTTCCGCATGATGCGCGGCCATGGAGCCGGCAAGCCTGTCTCCCTCCGTACCGCCCTTCCCCGACTGCGAGACGCATGACGCCCTCGATCCGCCGCAAACTCGAAGCCCTTGCCGAACGCCACGAGGAAATCGGCCTGTTGCTTAGCCAGCCCGACGTGCTGGCGGACAACAGCCGCTTCCGCGAGCTGTCGCGCGAATACGGACAGCTCGAACCCGTCGTCACGTCGCTGCACGCCCACGACCTCGCCGAGCGCGAGCTGGCCGAAACGCGGGCCATGCTCGACGACCCCGAAATGCGCGACATGGCGGCCGACGACATCGACCGTATCGAGAAGCAGCTGACCGGTCTCGACGCCGAGCTGCAGGTCCTGCTCCTGCCGAAAGACCCGCGCGACGAAGGCAACGTCTTCCTCGAAGTGCGCGCCGGCACGGGTGGCGACGAAGCGGCGCTGTTCGCCGGCGATCTCTTCCGCATGTATGCGCGCTACGCCGAACGGCAGCGCTGGCAGGTGGAAATCCTGAGCGCCAGCCCCGGCGAACACGGCGGTTACAAGGAAGTGGTCGCACGTATCGAAGGCCGTGGCGCCTATTCGCGCCTGAAGTTCGAATCGGGCACCCATCGTGTCCAGCGCGTACCGGACACCGAATCGCAGGGCCGCATCCACACCTCCGCCGCCACGGTCGCCATCCTGCCCGAGCAGGACGAGATCGACGATATCGAACTGCGCGACGCCGACCTCAAGGTCGATACCTTCCGCGCGTCGGGCGCCGGCGGTCAGCACGTCAACAAGACCGACTCTGCCATCCGCATCACCCACCTGCCCACCGGCACCGTCGTGGAATGCCAGGACGAGCGCAGCCAGCACAAGAATCGCGCGCGCGCCATGAGCCTTCTGAAAGCCCGCCTGCTGGATGTCGAGCGCAGCAAGCAGAGCGCCGCGCAAGCCGAATCCCGCCGCCTTCAGGTCGGCAGTGGCGATCGCAGTCAGCGTATCCGCACATACAACTTCCCGCAGGGCCGCATCACCGATCACCGTATCAATCTCACGATCTACCAGCTGGCCGAGACGATGCAGGGCGACCTGGAAGAACTGATCGATACCCTGACCCGCGAATACCAGGCCGACGAACTCAAGTCGCTGACGGCCGCCTCGTAAATCCTCACTCCCCGCGCACACCAAACAGTGCTAAACAGTGCCCTCCAACCCATCGGGGCACGTACCGTGAGCGATTCGCGCAAAAAGGAATACGAAAAGACACTCGAAGCCTTGCAGATCGAACTGGTCGGCCTTACCCGCTGGCTCCGGTCCACGGGCAAGCGGTTGATCGTGATATTCGAAGGCCGCGATGCCGCCGGCAAGGGCGGCACGATCAAGGCAATTACCGACAAGCTCGATACCCGCGCCGCGCGTGTCGTCGCGCTCGCCAAGCCGAGTCCGGCGGAGGAAACGCAGTGGTACTTCCAGCGCTACGTCGAGCACTTCCCCTCGGCTGGTGAATTCGTGCTTTTCGACCGTAGCTGGTACAACCGCGCGGTCGTCGAACCGGCCATGGACTTCTGTACCGACGAGCAGTGCGAAGCGTTCCTCGCCGCCTGCCCCACCTTCGAGAAACTCGTCACCGACGATGGCGTGATCCTGCTGAAATACTGGCTGACCGTCGATCAGGCCGAACAGGAAAAGCGCTTCGCCGAACGTGCGGACGATCCGTTGAAGCGCTGGAAACTCTCGCCCGTCGACATGAGGATGCGCGAGAAATACGGCAAGGTCGGCAAGCTTCGCAATGCGATGATCGAACGGACGCACGCGGAGAACGCGCCGTGGTTCGTGGTCGATTTCAACGATCAGAAGGCGGGTCGGTTGAACCTCATACGGCACCTGCTCGATCAGATTCCCGACCGGCGATTGCCGGACAAACCGGTGAAGCTGCCGAAGCTGAAGGACAAGCTGAAGCGCGAGGATGTGACTGCGGCGGCGCTACGGGTACCGGTTGTTTATTGAGCGGGGGTTGGGGGTGGGAAGTGGGGGCGTGTTTCCGGCGAACGTCTGAGGGAGCGACAAGCGCCACGCCGATGTTGCTTCCGCCGGGCGATACCAGCCCCCTCGGGCGATCGCCGGAAACACGCCCCCACTTCCCACCCCCAACCCCCAATCACGCCCGGGCCCGCCGACGGATCTCCCGCTTCGGCAACCGCCCGTTACGCGACAGCCTCAGCCACTGTCGCAACGCCAGCAACCCACCGATCGATTCGATCATCGCAGCCGGCACCCACATGATCAGGCCACCGATCAACTGGCCCGTCAGTACGTTCATGGTGAAAGCGCGACCGCAGATTTCGAAGATGGGGTACAGATCGGTTTTCGAGAACGTGACGATGGCGCCCGCGACGATCTGCGGCGTCATGGTGATCGCCGGGGACAACACGCGTACGCCCGGCGACATCCGGCCGGGAGGCTTCGGCCGGTGGTCGAGCACAATCCACCAGTAAGCCAGACCGCTCACGATCATCGACCAGTTCATCGCGCGATAGATTCGCCAGTCCAGCATCGCCAGCGTCTGCATCGGCGGGATCAGCCAGACGAGGATCAATGCAACGAAGGTCGCCGTCACGATGGCCGGATTGAGCAATACCGCGAGAGCGCTGCGCCACGCGCGCGACTGCTGAACCGGCCGTAGCCAGCGCGCTCGCCAGCGCAGCGGAAGGCCGGCGCGCAGCACCGTTCCCGGATACGCGGCGATGATCATCAGCGGCGCGAGATGATGCAGCAACACCTGCTGGATGCGGTGCATGAAGAACTCATGCTCCGCGTAGTAATCGAAATAGGTGTGCAGGGACACGTACACCGTCGCCATGCCCAGCCAGAAGGCAGCCTGCCGCAACGGCGACACGCTCAGCCGGCGCGACCCACGCCAGTAGAGAAACGAGGTTGCCAGAAAGATCGCGAGGAAAACCCACGAGAACTCCCACGGGACGATCCACTTCAACAGCACGCGACAGCTCCCGCGGAGCGCGAATGCGCCCTACCCGGCAGGCAGGATAGCCGCCGCATCGCGGTGAAGCGACGGGCAGCGGTGCGGCACATTGCCGCCAGCACCGGTTTACAGGCCGACACGGCGACCGCGACGCTGGCGCCGCCATCCGTAAATAAGACCGAACAACGCGACCAGCCCAGGCACCAGAACAATATTGATGAACTTCAGGCGCAGACCCAACGCGTCGATTTCCGCGTTCAACTGGTGCTGCACGTCGCGCAACTCTTTACCGATGGCCAGCTTGCGCTGCAGGTATTGCTCGACCTCGCGACGCTGTTCCGCGGTAACCGCCGTACCGGTGGAGGTACCTCCCTTCGCCGGCTGCAATTCACTGAGCCGCCGCTGGGTTTCGTAGAGCTCGCCTTCCAGCTCGCGCTTCTTGACCAGGAACTTGCGGTCCGCCGCGGCCTGGAGCGAACGCACCTTCGTAAAGGGGCGCTGCAGACTGGAGCGGCCGCGGATGGACAGCAGCGCGGACGATCCGCTGAGGTTATCGACAAGATTGGCGATGAAATCGCCGTTGTTCGCGAATGCGGTCATCTGCTGCTGACCGAGCAGCGGCTGGATCTCGACCCAAAGGCGATCCGTCAACACATCGGTATCGGCGATCAGCACGACCTCGCCCGGTCCCTGCGATTGCGCGAGATGCCCCGTATCGGTCCGCTCCGGAAACGCCGTATGGAACGTGTCGCGCACGCGCGCCGCCAGAACGTAGCGCTCATGGGTAGGTGTGTAGTCGGAGAGCAGCACGGAAGGATCGCTGGTGGCCTCGCGTACGCGGTCGACCGACACGATCGTCGCATCGTCGGACGTCTGCACCAGAGGCATCATCTGCGCGTGCGTGGTCTGGGCCAGTTCGAAATGACCCGCGGTGGAGAAGTTCAGGCGTTGCAGACTCGCGGTGACGACATCGTCATGGTTGAGGTCTTGCGTATTCAGACCCAACATCGCCGGATGACTGAGGCTATTGCCATTCAGCTCGATCGTCAGCGACTGCGAGCGGTCGAGCACGATCTGGGTCGGGTCGTAAACGACACCCCATGCTTCGAACAGCCGGCGGATGTCCGAGTTGTGATCGTCGATCACGCCACGCGCGTCGACCAGCGGCGCGGTATCCATCTCCGCATCGGGATCGACGAAAACCACCAGTCGTCCGCCGCGCAGCACGAACTGGTCGATGGCGTACTGCGCATCGGCGCTCAGCCGTTTCGGATGGATCAACAGGAGCACCTTGAAGCGATCGTCGATACGGGTCAGCCCGTTCGCGTCGATCATGGTTACATCGGCCAACTGTTCCAGCTGACGCATGATCGTCCAGGGCTGCTCGCCGATCACCATATTTCCGGCGATGGGCAGCGTGCTGATGACACCGAGCCTGGGTTTATGCGGCGTGCTCAGTTCATACAGGAGCTTGGCTATGTCGTATTCGACGAAAGTCTCGCGCGCCGGATCGAAGAACGGAATCGCCTGCGTCGTGGCCTTGTCGCCCGTGCCCGCGGTACCCACCAGACCGAAGAACACGCGCTCGCCGTTGCTACCGCCATTTACCGGCATCAGACCATAGCTTTCCGCGGCGTCTTCATCGTCCGAATAAGGCACCGGATCGATCACCCGGAGACGGATGCGCCCGTGTCCTCGTACGGCTACCTCGCGCAGCATTTCATGAACGCGCTGCTCGTAACTGCGCAGTTGCGCCAGATCGCGCGTGGCGTGTTCGGAAAAATACAACGTCAGCGTCAGAGGTCGCTCCAGGCTATCCACGATGCGCGTGGTGCCCGGCGTGAGCGTGTAAATCTTGTCCTCCGTCAGATCGACGCGCGCCGTACGCAAGGTGCGCGCACTGATCGCCACCACCAGCAGGAAAGCGAGCGCGATCCCGATCAGGGCCAGACGCAGCGCGAACGAACGGCTGATATGGAAATGCCGGCCGTCCATCAACGGGTCCTCTTCAGGTCGACCAGCACGACGCCCGCCGCGAGCCACGCCACGATGCTCGCCAGAAAATACGTGACATCGCGCAGATCGAGAACGCCGCGCGCGATAGCCGCTGCGTGTCGCGTGATGCTCAGCTGGGCCAGCGCACCGAGCATTTTGCCGGGCAACGCATCCTGGAAGAAATCGAGCACCTGCGGCTGCCCGGCCAGCAGCAGCAGAAAACACACTGCGGCCGTCAGGATGAACGCGACGATCTGGCTGCGCGTGGCGGCGGACATGCAGGCACCAATGGCGAGAAAACATCCGGCCATCAGCCAGCTACCAAGATAGCCCGCGAGAATCACACCGTTGTCGGGATCGCCGAGATAGTTGACCGTGATCCAGATCGGAAAGGTCAGCATCAACGAGAAACCGATGAACAGCCATGCCGCCACAAACTTGCCGATCATCGCCTGCGCGATGGTCACGGGTAGCGAGAGCAACAGTTCGATCGTGCCGGAGCTGCGCTCTTCGGACCACATCGGCATCGATATGGCCGGGACGAGCACCAGATATAGCCACGGATGGATGTCGAAGAACGGCTGCAGGTCGGCCAGGCCGCGATCGTAGAAATCGCCGGCGTAGAACGTCAGCAACCCCGCCAGCACGAGGAAGATGACCATGAAGACATATGCGACGGGCGTGACGAAGTAGCTCAGCAGTTCGCGGCGGACGATAGCGAAGACGGCGCTCATGCGGCCGGCCCCGGATGTGCCGAGGTGGTGATGTGGCGAAAGACTTCGTCGAGGCGCCCACGCTCCAGCTGGATTTCGGACACTTCGAGGTTCTGCGTACGCAGCAGGGTCTGCACTTCTTCGAGAATCGGCTTGCCCTCGCGCGGGAACACCGTGACACGCCCGTCGAGCGGATCGACTTCCACCGAAGCGACCTCCGGAATACGGGCAAGCATTTCGCGCGATACACCGCTTCCCTGCGCACTGAAGGACACGGCGCCGTGGTAACGCGATTGCCGTTCCAGTTCCGCCGGTGTCGCATCGGCCAGCAACCGGCCATTGGCGATGATGGCGACGCGGTTGCAAAGCGCGTGCACTTCTTCCAGCAGATGGGTCGAAATCAGGATGGTGCGCTGGCGCGCCATGGCGTCGATCAACATACGCACGGAATGTTTCTGGTTGGGATCGAGACCGTCGGTCGGCTCGTCGAGCATCAGTACCGGCGGGTTGTGCAGGATCGCCTGCGCAAGTCCTACGCGACGGCGCAGGCCTTTCGACAACATACCGATGGGCTGATCCAGCACGTCTTCCAGTTGCAGGCGCGAGATCACCTCATCGAAGCGACGATACCCCTTGTCTCCGCCCACACTGCGAACGCGCGCGATAAAGCTCAGGAATTCGCGCACCGTCATTTCGCCGTAGCTCGGCGCGCCCTCGGGCAGATAGCCGAGCGCTTTCTTGGCGGCAACGGGATTTCGACGCACGTCGTGACCGCACACGCGCGCCGTGCCCGACGTGGGTGCGAGAAAGCCGGCGATCATGCGCATGGCGGTCGACTTCCCCGCCCCGTTCGGACCGAGCAGGCCGAGCACCTGGCCCGGTTCGGCGCGGAGAGTCAGCGAGTCGACGGCGGTCAGGCTGCCGTAACAGCGGGTCAGTTGCTCGGTTTCGATCATGGCCTGCGGTCGGATGGGGCGGCGACGAATGTAGCGCATAGAAGCATGTGGCGGGCGTCCTTTACCCTCTTGCTCCCACAGGGTCACGGCATCGTCGACAGCCGGCGAACCCTCGTTGGACAACAAAAAAAGCCCCGTCGTTGCCGACGGGGCTTCTCGTATCGCGTACCGGCGGATCTTACTGCGCGGCGGCGGTCGACGCGGCGGCCGGGGTCGGGGCCGTGCCAGCCGGAGCGGGCGCCGTGCCCGAGGCGGCCGGAGCGGCTTCCTCAAGCGTCGGCTGCTGCACGCCAGCTTCCTGTTCCGGGGTCTGTGCCGGCAGGTTGTCGCCCGACAGCGGCAGGTAGATCTCGAACTTCTGTTCGTCGTAGCCGGAAACCGTGCCGTGATTATTGGTCGGTGCCTTGACCTGAATGTCGTACGGGCGGTTCACGACGTCGTCGAATTTGTAGCCGTGGGTCTGCGCATAAGCGGAGAGCATCATGCGTGTCTGCGGGAGACCGGCGCCGGTGCCGTTCCATTCGGCCTTCAGTGCGCGGCCGCCAAAGGCCAGCACAGCCTTGACGTTGCCGTCGACGATGACGCGACCGAGCTTGTCCTTGCTGCCCGGAGCCGAATCGGTGGCTGCCTGGTCGGCCGGTGCGCCCGCCGTACTGGCGGCAGCCGGCGCGGTGTCGAGCGTCGGACGCTGTGCGGCCGTCAGTGCGACGTCCTGACCGTTGATCTTCAGCGTAGTGCTGTCGATCTCGGCGGCGACGTCGAACGTGTAGTTCTGATCGCCCCAGTTCGTGGTGAACGTGATGCGCGGGCTGACGATATTCACGCCGAGCTTCTTGGCGGCGGCCTGGATTTCACCCATGGCCTTGTCCGACGCGGTGTCGACATCGTCGAGCGTACGCGGCGCCGTGGTGGACACGAACAGGATCGGCTTGGCCGGCTGTTCGGCCATCGTCGGAACCAGCTTGCTGTAGTCGATATTGGGAATCGACGCCATCAGGTTCTGCAGGTTCGCCAGGCTGAACTGGATCAGCGAATCCGGATCGCCGTGGATATAGAGGTTCGAGAAGCGGCTGATCAGGTTGAAGCCGTAGTCGACGTCATACGACCACGTGACCTTGACCAGCTTCTGGCTGCGACCGCTGCGCTCCAGGTTGATCGTGAACTTCTTGTCGTTACCACGCCAGCCGTTGGTGACGTTCCAGACGATCGTGCCCTTGCCGGCATCGGAAATCGCCGAGAAGGACGGATCGATGGTGGCGATTTCGAATTCGCCGTTACCGACTTTCTTGTCTTCGCTGGTCCAGGAGATCTTCGAGCCCGGGCCATAGGCCTTGCCGGACAGTTCGAACTGGATCTTCGGATCGAACGAGCGCATCGCGGTGTAATCCGGGAAGCGACGGAAATTGCTGAAAACGTCGTAAACCTGACGGAGGTCCTTGCTGATCAGCATCGAGCGCTCGACGTGTCCCGTCGAGGGCATGGCCACACCCACCACGACACCAAGCACGGCGACGATGACGATGGCAACAATAAGTTCTAACAGACGCGTCATTCCACGGTTCTCCGAACGTCTTCTAAACGGGCGCTCCGGATGGCGGCGAAAGCCGGCCCGGAAAGCCCCTGATGAATCGGCCCGTAACGTGGCATCGTCCGTGCCGAAAGGACGGATGGTACTTGCTCGCGCACGGGAACGCTATTGGGTAAGCCCTGCTGATTTGCGAAACGCCGCAAGGCCCCCATGCCGCAGCGCAGCGCGGTTTTCGGCCCACGCGACATGTAGGCGAAATCAGACGATGCCGAGTTCCAGCGCCTTTAGGACCGCCCGGGTCCGGTCGCGGACGCCCAGCTTGGACAGAATATTGGACACGTGATTCTTCACGGTCCCTTCCGCCACACGCAGCGAATTGGCGATTTCCTTGTTGCTGTAGCCACCCGAAAGGAGCCGCAGAATTTCGGTCTCACGCTCGGTGAGGGGATCGGGCTGCTCCAGGCTGGAGAACTGGTTCTGGATGCGCCCCACGCCGGCCAGCAGGCGCTGGGTGACCATGGGCGCCACCAGCGACCCGCCCGCCGCCACCGTGCGCACGGCTTCCACCAGTTGCTCCAGGGAAACGTCCTTCAGCAGGTATCCCCGCGCACCCGCCTTCAGGCCCGAAAGCACGAGCTGGTCGTCGTCGAACGTGGTCAGGATGATGGTGGGCGGCAGTTCGTTGCGGCCGCCCAGGGCCTGCAATACGTCCAGCCCACTCATGTTGGGCATGCGCAGGTCCAGCAGGACGACGTCCGGCTTGATCTGCGGGATGGTCTGCACGGCCTGGGCGCCATCGGCACATTCGGCGATGACGCGGATGTCTCCCGCCAGGTCGAGCAGCGAGCGAATGCCCTGGCGAACCAGGTTCTGGTCGTCAACGAGACAGACAGAGATCATTGCGGATCCTCAGCGATAGCGCGGCATTGTGGCATGGGGAATGTCATGTAGCCTCAGGAAGGCTGGTGTCCAGCGCGGGGCGTGTCGGGGCATGCGCCAGCGCCTGCTCCTCGCCCAGTGGAAGACGGGCGGTCAGTGCGAAACCGCCCGCCGGGTGGGTCACGAAGTCCACCGTGCCCCCGAATTCGGCCAGCCGCTCGCGCATACCCGTCAGACCGTTGCCCGGCCGGAACTGGCTGGCGCCGTTGCCGTCGTCCCGGGCGTCGAGACACAGCTCGTCGGGCCCGGTATGCCGGAACGTCAACCAGAGGTGACGCGCACCGGAATGACGAACGGTATTGGTAAGGATTTCCTGCACGCAGCGCAACAGCATCTGGGCGCGCCGCGGATCTTCCACGCCGAAACGCGGCGGTATGGAAAGAATCACTTTAAGGCCGGGTACGCCTTCCATGAGGCTGCGCAACGCCTGGGTCAGGTCGATCGCGTCGTCCTGGCGCAGCTCGCTCACGACCTCGCGGACGTCGGCCAGCAGCTGTTTGGCGGTCGATTGCGCCTTGCGCACATGCTCCCCCGCCGCTTCGTTGGTCAGGTGGCTGGCCACTTCGAGATTCAGGCTGAGCGCGGTGAGATGGTGGCCCACCAGGTCGTGAAGATCCCGCGCGATGCGCATGCGCTCGGCGATACGCGTCGACTCGGCTAACAGCGCCCGGGTGGCGCGCAGCTCGGAATTCAGCCGCCGCTGCTCTTCGCGCTCCTCGGCCTGCTGGCTGGCGACCGCGGAGGTGATGAAGGTCAGCGCCGAAAAGCTGAAATACATGCAGGACTGCATCAGCGCCATCAGCCAGGCACCGCTCACCCAGTGAAAAGCGGCCCCGAAGATCGGAATGAGCGCCGCGTGCGACAGCACCATCCATGCGGCGCCGACAGGCACGGTCACCAGCCAGGGCACGATCGTCGCCACGATCACCAGCAGCAGGGCCGCAAGGCCGCTCTTGCTCAGCCAGCCGATCGTCAGCGCCGCCGCCGTCAGGAACAGCAGCGCCGCCAGCTTGGTCGCGCTGTTCATGGGCGCGCCGAGATTACGCGTCAACAGCCAGTACACGACCCCGAAGGCCAGGTAGCAAGCAGTCCACAGGAGAAGCGCGACGTCGCCCAGTTCGCCCGGCTTGAGCATCGAGAGCGGCAGCCCGAGGCACAGATAGACGAAATAGGTGCCGTATCGCAGGAGGCGGGTGTGATTGAAATGAGGCCAGGGCATGGGGACCATCATAGGGCTTGAGCGCGGCACCACCATCTGACTGAAGTCACGGCTTGGCGGCTCGCCCAAGCATGCGCTTTTACAAGTGTTTTACATCCTGACCTGCTGTCATGAAGTGTGTCGCGAAGTGTGTCGCGTGCCATAATGCCGCGCATCCGAAGGGCCGGTCTGCGGTCTTCCCTCGAAACGTTCATCTGCGGAGCAACGAATGGCCCTTGCCATCCGCGACGTGCGCGAGCACGACCTGGACGCCGTGTTGGCGCTCAACAACGCCGCCGGCACCGGCATTCTCGTCACCGACAGCGCGCGACTGCGTCATCTCTACGATAACGCCCATTATTTCCGTGTCGCCGAGATGGACGGCGTCATCGCCGGTTTCCTCATCGCCCTGCGGCCGGATGCCAACTACACCAGCCCCAATTTCCACTGGTTCCAGGACCATTACGAAAGCTTCGTTTATATCGACCGCATCGTGGTCGCCCCCGACTATCGCGGACACGGGCTTGGCCGCGTGTTCTATTGCGATGTCCAGAGTTATGCCGAGGTACGTGTGCCGCTCCTGACGTGTGAAGTCTTTCTCGAACCACGCGACGACATGGTCGTGCTTTTCCACGGCACCCTGGGCTTCCAGGAAGTCGGTCAGCAGAAAATGGGCGCGAAGGGCCCGAAGGTCAGCCTCCTCGCCAAGGAACTGCCCAGCTTCCCGTTCGTGCGCGAGCGTTACCTCGACGGAGACGGCCTGCCCGACGTGCCCTGGCTCGCGGAACGCCACCGCCCCTGCGAAGGCGCCGCACGGGAGGCCCGCGCATGAACGCCCGCGCCGACTCCCTCGAAGCCGCCTGCGATCTTCGTTTCGGTCAGGTAGGCATCGCTTGCGTACGTGTTCGGCGCCCCGACGCCGCGGCCCTGTGCGACGAACTGGAGCGCCGCGTTCGTTCCGCGCCGCAGATGTTCACCCGCGCCGCCGTCGTGCTCGATCTCAGCCATCTGGCCACGCTGCCCGACGACGGTACGGTCGACGCCCTGCTGGAAGCCGTGCGCAGCGCGGGCATGCTGCCCGTCGGCCTGGCCTATGGTACGGCGGAAACCGAGCAACTCGCCGAGCGCATGGGTCTTCCGCTGATCGCGAAGTTCCGTGCGGCGTACGAGCCGGTCGCCGGCGAAGCCGCACCCGCGCCGGTCGCCAGCGCGCCGGCACGCGCCGAAGCAGCCCTCACGCGACAACCGATTCACGACGATTACGCACCGCCCGCCGCGCACACCGCGCAGTACCACACGGGTAGCGCCGTTCGTTCAGGACAACAGATTTACGCTCGCGACCGCGACCTGGTCGTTACCGCCGCGATCGCCAACGGCGCGGAAGTGATCGCGGACGGTTCGATTCATGTTTACGGCGGCCTTCGCGGCCGCGCGATGGCCGGTGCCCAGGGCGACGAGACCGCGCGCATTTTCTGCTCGGATTTCCGTGCGGAACTCGTCGCCATCGCCGGGCACTATCGTGTGTTCGAAGACATGCCGAAAGAATTCGAAGGCCAGGCCGTGCAATGCTGGCTCGACAATGGAAAACTGCTGGTTGCGCGGCTTTGATGCCGACGCTGCCACATACGCGGAGATACCCACTTGACTGAAATCATCGTCGTCACTTCCGGAAAAGGCGGCGTCGGCAAGACCACGACCAGCGCATCGCTGGCCACCGGTCTGGCCATGGCCGGAAAAAAAGTCGCCGTCATCGACTTCGACGTCGGCCTGCGCAATCTCGACCTGATCATGGGCTGCGAGCGGCGGGTCGTTTACGACTTCATCAATGTCGTCCACGGCGAGGCCACGCTGAAGCAGGCCCTGATCAAGGACAAGCGCAACGAGACCCTTTTCGTGCTGGCTGCCTCGCAGACCCGCGACAAGGATGCGCTCACCCAGGAAGGCGTCGAGAAAGTCCTCGACGAACTGACCAAGGAAGGCTTCGACTTCGTGGTCTGCGATTCGCCCGCCGGTATCGAGAAGGGCGCGCATCTGGCGATGTACTTCGCCGACCACGCCGTCGTCGTCGTCAACCCGGAAGTTTCTTCCGTGCGCGACTCCGACCGCATCCTCGGCCTGCTTGCCAGCAAGACGCGCCATGCGGAACGCGGCGACACCGCGGTCAAGCAGCACCTGCTGCTGACGCGCTACAACCCGGTGCGTGTCGACGCCGGTGAAATGCTCAGCGTGAAAGACGTCGAGGACATCCTCGGCATCTCCGTCGTCGGCGTCATTCCGGAATCGGAAAACGTGCTGGCGGCGTCCAACTCCGGCGAGCCGGTCATCCTCCGCGAAGACTCCTACGCCGGCCAGGCATATAAGGACACCGTGGCCCGCATTCTCGGCGAAGAGCGTCCCCTGCGCTTCACCGAAGTGGAGAAGAAAAGCTTTCTCAAGCGCGTATTCGGAGGCTGAGCATGGGTATCCTTGATTTCCTTCGACGCAAACCCGAGCCGAGTGCCGGCGTGGCGAAAGAGCGCCTGCGCATCATCGTGGCTCAGGAACGTTCGACGCGCGGCGGCCCGGACTATCTGCCCCTGCTGCGCAACGAACTGCTGGAAGTGATCCGCAAGTACGTCAATGTCGACGTCGAAGCGGTGATGATCAATCTCGAACGCGACAGCGGCCACGAAATTCTCGAACTCTCGGTCGCTCTGCCCGACATCAAGCCGGCCGCACCGTAAGGCCTGCGACATGGCAGTGACGGTCGAATCCATGGGGCCCGGGATGGCCCCCGCCGAGGACGATGGCGTCCTGTGTCTTGGCGACATCGGTTTCGACGCGCCGCGCGCGCTTCTGGCCGGCTACGGCCTCACCCTGATCGAAACGCCTGCCGGCGAGCCGATTCCCGGCAGCTACTGGGGAGAGTCGGAAGCCGGCATCATCGGTAGCGCGGTTTATGCGCGCGCCGACACGCCCGTGCATTCCATGCTCCACGAATCCTGCCACCTGCTGGTACTGCCAGCCGAGCGCCGCGCGGCGGTGCATACCGACGCCACGGATTCGATCGAGGAAGAAGATGCGACCTGCTACCTGCAAATCGTGCTGGCGGACGAATTGCCCGGCGTGGGACGCCATCGTCTGATGGACGACATGGATCGCTGGGGCTACACGTTCCGGCTGGGGTCCACGCGCGCATGGTTCGGGAACGACGCGACCGAAGCGCGACGGTTTCTCTCCGAACGCGGCCTGCCGGTCTAACCCGGCTCTTGCAGCTCGGCCTGCTCCGCAGTGCTGCCCATGCCTGCCGCCTTGCATCGTGCGATCGCGCGGCGTTCCAGATGCGAATACCACCACCACGCGAGCAGCCCGATCGAACACATGCCTGTCGCGCCCAGCGCCAGACCAAGCATGTTGTAAGACAGCAGCGGAGACAGGACGCCCGCGACCAGTGCGGTGAACAACAGGCTGGAGAACGCCTGTACCGACGACACGCCGCCCCGCTGCGCCGGAAAGCGGTCCAGCAGCAATAGCGTCAACGTGGGGAACGCCATCTGCACGCCGAAGCCGTAAAGCGCCAGCGGCAACGTCGACCAGGGTACCCGCGGTGTGGGCAGAGCCAGCGCCAGCACGATGTTGATCGCGCACGACGCGAGCATGAATACGTAGCCGACGGCGACGGTCCTCGCGGCGCTTGCCCGCCCCGCGACGCGGCCGGACGTATAGGCCCCGGCCACCATGCCGATCACCACCGGGACGAAAAGCCACGGGAATCCCTGTGCACCCAGCCCCAGCAGATCGCGAACCAGTCGCGGTGCCGAGGCGATGTACAGGAACAGGCCCGAAAAATTGATGGAACTGGCGATGGCCAGCGGCCAGAACGGCAGGTCGCCGCCGATACGGGCGTAACCGGCCAGCAACGGGCGCGGACGAAAGATCGTGCGATTCGCCTGGGGATGCGATTCCACAAGGAATCGCGCCACGCCCATCGTCAGCAGCACGGTAAAGACCGCCAGCGCCCAGAAAATACCGCGCCAACCGTCGATGCCGAGCAGCCACGCACCGACGATGGGAGCGATGGCCGGGGCGATGCCGAAGATCATCATCACCTTCGACATCATCCGCTGCGCTTCCTCGCCATTCATGGTGTCTCGCACCACCGCGCGCCCCACGACGATGCCCGCACCGGCACACACGCCCTGTAATGCACGGCAGCCGAGCAGGAACGTAAAGGTCGGCGCCAGCGCCGCGCCGACCGACGCCAGCGCGTAAACCGCCATGCCGATCACGATCACCGGCTTGCGCCCGTACGCGTCGGACAGCGCGCCGTGGAAAAGACTCATGACGGCGTACGCGATCAGGTACACGCTGACCGTCTGCTGCAGCGCCACCTCGCCCACGCCGAAATTGCGACCGATATCCGGAAACCCCGGGAAGATCGCATCGATCGAAAACGGGCCGATCATCGCCAGCGCCGCGAGCAGCAAAGGCAGATGACGCCGCGGATCGCGGGTGACGGGTTGCATGCCCGACAGTATAACGAGGCAGCTCCTACACATATCCTGTCGCACTGCGCCATAATCGACCGACATCGGCTCGAACAGGGGCACTGCGTGGGCTATACCGGGTTTCTTGCCGTTGGCATCGGCGGCGCGATCGGCTGCTGGCTGCGCTGGTGGCTCGGCGTCGTCTTCAATCCGATCTTCCCCAACCTACCCCTGGGCACGCTCGCAGCCAACCTCACCGGTGGCCTGTTGATGGGCATCACGCTCGGCGTCTTCGATCACTACCAGACGCTGCCGCTCGAAGCGCGCCTGTTCGTCGCCACCGGATTCCTCGGCGGCCTGACCACCTTTTCTACATTTTCCGCGGAAACCACCGGCCTTCTGCTGCGCCAGGAATACCTCTGGTTCGGCGCGCACGTATTCATGCACCTGGCCGGTTCGATCGCGATGACGGTACTCGGTTTGGGTTTGGCCAAGGGCGTGTTGCGACACGTGAGCCAGGGATAACTAAGGAAGCGAGGTCCGACGATGGGTAACGATTCCCTGAAGGCACGCGCGCAGGCCCTGCTGGAACAGGCCGGCATCCACATCGGCGGCGACGGTCCGACCGATCTGATCGTCCATGACGAACGCACCTATGCGCGCGTCTTCGCCCACGGCTCGCTCGGGCTGGGCGAAGCGTATATGGACGGCTGGTGGGACGTGGACGACCTGCCGGGCTTCTTCGCCCGCGTACTCGACTCCCATATCGACTCTTCGCTGCGCACGCTGGACACGCTGATCGCGCACCTGAAAGCGCGCTTCATCAATATGCAGCGCGGCGAACATGCGTGGGACGTCGGTCGCCAGCATTACGATCTCGGCAACGACCTGTTCGAGGCGATGCTCGGCAGGCGTCTCGTTTACTCGTGCGGCTACTGGGCCAACGCGACCAACCTCGACGACGCACAGGAAGCCAAACTCGACCTGATCTGCCGGAAGCTGGCGCTCAAACCCGGCCAACGCGTGCTCGACATCGGTTGCGGCTGGGGCGAAGCGCTGAAGTACGCCGCCGAACGCTACGGCGTCAGTGGCGTCGGCGTCACCGTATCGCAGGAACAGGCGAACTACGCGCGTGACCTGTGCCGCGGCCTGCCCATCGACATCCGCCTGCAGGACTACCGGGAGATCGACGAGCGTTTCGACGCCGTCATGTCGATAGGCATGTTCGAACACGTGGGCTTCAGGAATTACCGCACCTGGTTCGAAGTCGCACGACGCTGCCTGCCTGTCGACGGGCTGGCGTTGCTGCATAGCATCGGTAGCAACGGTGCACCGGGCCGTCCCGATCCATGGATCGAAAAATACATTTTTCCTAATTCGGTCATTCCGTCGTCGAGCCAGGTGACGACCGCGCTGGAGAACCTGTTCGTGATCGAAGACTGGCACAACTTCGGCGCCGACTACGACCGCACGCTGATGGCGTGGCTGGGCAACTTCGATAAGGCATGGCCTTCGCTCGGCGCCAGCTACGACGAACGGTTCCGCCGCATGTGGCGTTTCTATCTTGCCTGTTCGGCCGGGGTATTCCGCAGCCGCCGCGACCAGTTGTGGCAACTGACGCTGAGCCCTCACGGCATTCCCGGCGGTTATCGCGTCCCGCGCTGATACGAGGCGACTTCACGCCACCTAACATCGGGTGCCCTAACGTCGCGGGATGCCGGATCCACGCAACGCCATGGTCGAAACGGATATTCCCGCGCGCCTGGACCGGCTGCGTTGGGGGCGTTTCCATACGCTGGTCGCCACGGCGCTGGGCATCACGTGGGTGCTGGATGGGCTCGAAGTCACTATCACGGGATCTATCGCCGGTGCGCTCAAATCGAGTCCCGTGCTGCACCTGACCGATGCCGAAGTCGGGCTCGCCGGCAGTCTGTATCTCGCGGGGGCCGTCGTCGGTTCGCTGTTCTTCGGCTGGCTGACCGACCGTCTCGGACGCAAGAAGCTTTTCACGATCACGCTGGGGCTGTACCTGCTGGCTACCGCGGCGACGGCGTTCTCATTCGACTTCCGGAGCTTCGTGCTGTTTCGCGCACTGACCGGCGCTGGCATCGGCGGCGAATACGCCGCGATCAATTCGGCCATCCAGGAGCTTGTTCCCGCACGGTATCGCGGACATACGGATCTGGTTATCAACGGCAGCTTCTGGATCGGCGCCGCACTGGGTGCGCTGGGGGCCGTCGCACTGCTCGATACGTCATGGGTGTCGCCCGAGATCGGCTGGCGCCTGACGTTCGGGCTTGGCGCCGGACTCGGCCTGGGCATTCTCTTGTTGCGTCGCTACATTCCCGAAAGTCCGCGCTGGCTGATGCTGCACGGGCGAATCGCGGAAGCCGAAGCCATCATGGGTGAGATCGAGATACGCGTGAACGCCCCTGCCCCCACTGAGTCACTGATAAAACTCCGGCTGCGACCGCGCGCCCTGCGCATGTCCGACGTCGCACGCACCCTGTTCCACGACTATCCGCGACGAACCGTCCTCGGCGTGATCCTGATGGCGACACAGGCGTTTTTCTATAACGCCATCTTCTTTACCTACGCGCTGGTGCTCGGCCGCTTCTATGGCGTGGCCGACGCCGAGGTCGGCCTCTATCTGTTGCCCTTCGCCGCCGGCAACTTCCTTGGGCCATTACTGCTCGGGCGCCTGTTCGACACGATAGGACGACGCACGATGATCGCGACAACGTATGCACTGTCCGGCGGATTGCTCGCCGTGACCGCATGGATGTTCGTGAACGGATGGCTGGATGCGCGCACGCAAACCATGGCATGGAGCGTCGTGTTTTTTTTCGCGTCGGCCGCGGCCAGCTCGGCGTATCTCACGGTAAGCGAAAGCTTCCCGCTGGAACTGCGCGCGCTGGCCATCGCGCTGTTCTACGCATTCGGCACCGCCCTCGGCGGCGTGGCCGGACCGTGGCTGTTCGGCGCGCTGATCGGTACGGGCGAACGCGCATCGATCGGATGGGGCTATGCGCTGGGAGCCGTACTGATGGTCGTGGGAGCGCTAGCGGCCCTGTGGTTGGGCATCGCAGCGGAGCGGAAGTCGCTGGAGTACGTGGCGACACCGTTGTCCCGCGAATAACGCGACTTGCTTTCGGCGCATCGGCAAGGACATAGTCCACGTATCAACCAGGGGGTGTCTCCATGCGTAGCTTGCTCGTCGCCGCCGCTCTCACTGTCGCGTCGCTCTGCCCGCTCGGGGCACAAGCCGCACCTCCCGCCAGCACACCCCCTTCCTACTTCGACAACCGCGGGCGGGACGACGTCCTCTCCGGCGGCGCGAAGATGATCGAGATCGATACGCCCAAGGGCCACTTCCGCGTCTGGACCAAGCGTGTGGGCAACAACCCGCGCATCAAGGTCCTGCTGCTGCATGGCGGCCCCGGCGCGACGCACGAATACTTCGAGGCATTCGACAGCTACTTCCCCGCGGCGGGCATCGAGTATTACTACTACGACCAGCTCGGTTCCGCGTTCAGCGACAAACCCACCGATCCGGACCTCTGGGACATTCCCCGCTTCGTCGAAGAAGTGGAACAGGTACGCCAGGCGCTGCACCTGGACAAGGACAACTTCTACCTGCTCGGTCATTCATGGGGCGGTGTGCTGGCCATCGAGTACGCGCTGAAGTATCAACAGCACCTGAAAGGCCTGGTCATTTCCAACATGATGGACAGCGGTCCCGCGTACGACGCCTATGCACACAACGTGCTTATGCCGGCGATGGACCAGAAGAAGCTTGCACGCGTAAAACAGCTGGAAGCAACGAAGGACACGGCAAACCCCGAGTACATGGCGCTTCTGATGCCGATGCACTACGAGCAGCACGTGCTGCGCATGCCGGCGGACCAATGGCCCGATCCGGTCACGCGCGCCTTCGCTCATCTCAACGAGCAGGTCTACGTGTCCATGCAAGGTCCCAGCGAACTCGGCATCAGCGGCAAACTGGAACACTGGGATCGAAGTAGCGACCTGAAGCGCATCACGGTACCGACGCTGGTCATCGGCGCGCGCTACGACACGATGGATCCGAAGTACATGGAAGCCATGGCGAAACGCCTGCCCCATGGTCAGTATCTGTATTGCCCCAAGGGTTCGCACATGGCGATGTACGACGATCAGGAGACCTACTTCACGGGCCTGGTGAAATTCCTGCGCCAGACGGACGCCAAAGCGCCGTAACACGCATCGTCATCGCACTAATTCGGCTCCATCGCATTCCGCCACACCCTGGTGCAGGTTCACGGGAACCGCGCTGTACACATCGTCGTGGTAGTAAGTCAGCGCGTTCTCGAAGATCGTCGCATAGCCCTGCCCGTAACGGATATCGATGCGCTCGTCGTTGACAAAGACGCAATAACCGTCGCGAACGTTAGTCATGCGCAGCAGTAGCGGCTCGCGATGCCGGACGAACACGGGCGAAACAATCTTCGCCCGGACTTCGAGCGTCATCGGACCGGCGGCCCCCCGGCTACGGATCTCCCCCACGGTAAGCAAAACCGCGCCGCCCGCCATGGGCTGTTCCAGCAAGGTCGCGCGCTCGGAGCACGCGGACAGCACATATATGCCGAGCGCCGTTGCGGGGAAACGCAACGAGGAAAACGCATTCATCGACTCGTCCTTGAGCTAAGCCATCCGGGGCCGGTCTTGCCGACAGGCAAGAGTTGAGACGCCATGCTATGTGCCCCGGTGACGTGCGTCTGCGACTTGCGCCTCGTTCCTTAAGCACGGGGAAGATCGCCTCCCGCCATCCCGGTCTACACCCATGAGACGCCTTTCTGGCAACATTCCCGGGTTAACGACGCGCCGGCGCGCGCCTACCGGATAGCTAAATCCATGAATCTGCAAGCCAATTACGAACAGATCCCGCTCAAGGACTACGCCGAGCGGGCTTATCTCGATTATTCGATGTACGTCGTGCTGGACCGCGCCCTGCCCTTCGTGGGCGACGGACTGAAGCCCGTCCAGCGCCGAATCATCTACGCCATGAGCGAGCTGAGCCTCGCCGCCACCGCCAAACCGAAGAAGTCGGCGCGCACTATCGGCGACGTCATCGGCAAATTCCATCCGCATGGCGACTCGGCCTGCTACGAGGCCATGGTCCTCATGGCCCAGCCGTTCTCGTACCGCTATCCGCTGGTCGACGGCCACGGCAACTTCGGTTCGCCGGACGATCCGAAGAGCTTCGCGGCCATGCGTTATACCGAGTCGCGCCTGACACCGATCGCCGAAGTGCTGCTATCCGAGCTGGGGCACGGCACGGTCGACTGGGTACCGAACTTCGACGGCACGATGGACGAACCCTCGTGGCTTCCCGCACGCGTACCGCACGTGCTGCTGAACGGCTCGATGGGCATCGCGGTCGGCATGGCCACCGACATTCCGCCGCATAACCTGCGCGAAATCGCCAGCGCGTGTATCCGCCTGCTGGACGATCCGGACGCCACGATCGCCGACCTGTGCGAACACGTGCGCGGTCCGGACTATCCGACCACCGCCGAGATCATCACGCCGCGCAAGGAACTGCTGTCGATGTACCAGACCGGTAACGGCTCGGTGCGCGCGCGCGCCGTCTACGAACGCGACGACGGAAACATCATCATCACGGCCCTGCCGCACCAGGTATCGCCGTCGAAGATCCTCGAGCAAATAGCAGCGCAGATGCGCGCGAAGAAGCTGCCGATGATCGAAGACCTGCGCGACGAATCGGATCACGAGAATCCCATCCGCCTCGTACTGGTACCGCGCTCCAACCGCGTGGACGCCGATGAGATGATGCAGCACCTCTTCGCCACGACGGATCTGGAGAAGAGCTTCCGCGTCAACCTCAACATGATCGGCCTCGACGGACGTCCCCAGGTCAAGGACCTGAAGATGATCCTGACCGAATGGCTGCGCTTCCGCACCGATACCGTCACGCGCCGCCTGACTCACCGACTGGGCCGCGTCGAACGCCGCCTGCACATGCTCGAAGCGCTGCGCGTCGCCTATCTCAATCTGGACGAGGTCATCCGCATCATCCGTAGCGAGGAAGAGCCGAAACCCGTGCTCGTCGCCCGCTTCAAGCTGTCTGAGGAACAGGCCGACTACATCCTCGAAACGAAGTTGCGCCAGCTGGCGCGTCTCGAGGAAATGAAGATCAACGGCGAGCGCGACCTGCTCGAGGAAGAACGCGCGCGCATCAACGTCCTGCTGAAGTCGCCCGCCAAGCTGAAGAGCCTGATCAAGGAAGAATTGCGTAGCGACGCCGAGAAGTTCGGCGACGACCGCCGTTCGCCGCTGATCGAACGCAGCGCCGCGCAGGCCCTGGACGAGAGCGCGCTGGTCGTCTCCGAACCGGTCACGGTCGTGCTGTCGCAGAAGGGCTGGGTGCGTGCGGGCAAGGGCCACGACATCGATGGCGAAGCGCTTTCCTACCGCGACGGCGACAGCATGCTGGCCATCGTGCGTGCGCGCACCACCCAGCAGATCGCCTTTGTCGATTCGACGGGCCGCGCCTATTCCACGGCGGCGCACACACTGCCCTCGGCGCGCGGCAATGGCGAACCCCTGACGGGACGTTTCAGCCCGCCGGCTGGCGCACGATTCGATGCCGTGACGGCGGGCGACAACGATACACGCCTGGTTCTCGCCACCGACTTCGGCTACGGCTTCGTCACCCGTTTCGAGGCGCTCACCGGCCGCAACAAGGCCGGCAAGCAGATCATCACACTGGGCGACGGGGCGCGCGTACTGGCGCCTGCCATGACGGCCGACCCGTCACGCGATCGCATCGTGGTCGTCACCACCGAAGGTCATCTGCTGATGTTCTCGGTCGCCGAACTGCCTGAACTCGACAAGGGCAAGGGCAATAAGCTGATCGAGATTCCGAAGGCAAAGCTGGCGTCGGCCGAAGAACGCGTCGCCGGTGTCGCCGTCGTCACCGAAGGCAAGGGCGAAGTTACGCTGTATGCCGGCCAGCGCAAGCTCACGCTGAAGTGGGCCGATCTGGTCGAGTACGGCGGCAACCGCGCGACTCGCGGCAACGTGCTTCCACGCGGTCTGCGTCGTGTGGAGCGGATCGAGACCACGGGCTGATTTTGTAGGAACCCGCTTGCGGGTTGTAGGAGCTCGCTTGCGAGCGAAAGCCAACGGAGCGGTGTCATGGAGGACTGCATCCGCAGCCAGATGAACGGGCTTGCGGATGCGAGCATCAGGCTTCGTCGCTTCATAGGCTTTCGCTCGCAAGCGAGCTCCTACAACCCGCAGGCGGGCTCCTACAGGAAAGCGTGACCTCAGAGTCGCGTAAAATTCCACGACACCATCTTGCCGCCGCTGTACGGCATCACACCGTGGAACGGCCGCGGATCGTCGTCGAATACCAGCGGCAGGAAATGGCGATCGCCCTCCCACATCGGCAGCTCGTTCAGTTTGTCGAGCGACACCCACTCGAGTGCGCCCTCGGCATTCCCGGTGAACGCCGCTCCCTCGAACCGGTCGATCACGAAGATGAAACCCAGCCAGTCTTCTCCCTGCTTGCCAAAGCCCGGCCAGTTCAGCGTGCCGCGCAGGCGCATGTCGACGCACCGGATACCGGCTTCCTCCATGATTTCGCGGCGCATGCACGCGGCGATATCCTCGCCCGGCTCCATCTTGCCGCCGAGTCCGTTGTATTTACCCAGATGCTGGTCGTCCTCGCGCGCATTGCGGTGGATCATCAGGACATGGGTGCCGTCGGGCGACAGAACGTAACCTAGCGTGGCGACGATGGGCGTGTAGGGCATGGCTTAAAGGACAACGGGACGAAAAACCCGAGTTTACGCGAGCACCGCCCATCGCGGGCCCTTGCGCTTCCGGCACCCGGGCGGCGACCATCGGGGGATGCCTCATGCACTCCCCATCCCCCGTATCCTGCACCGGCTCGGACTGCGACTCGCGGTCATGGCTGGCATGCTTTCGCTGACGATCGGCTGCTCGACAGCCGCCGACGCACTCGACAGCCGCGACATCGTCTTCGAAAGCCAGTCCTATCGCGTGGTTTCCGTCGACACGCGACGCGACGTCATCGAACTGCACTGGCGCGATCCCGAAACACAGCAGCCCTTCGGTACGATCGATGCCCTGCGCGCTTGGGGCGAAGGCAAGGGACGCTCGCTCGCCTTCGCGACGAACGCCGGTATTTACGACCGGCAGTTCGCACCTCTTGGCCTGTACGTCGAGGACGGCAAGACCGTCGTTCCGCTGAACCTCGCGCATGGCAATCCGCGTTCGGGGAATTTTTCCCTGCTACCCAATGGCGTATTCGCCATCTACGACGACGGCCATGCGGAGGTTCGCACCAGCGAAGCCTTCCGTGCGGCTGGCGGCAAACCGCGGGTCGCGTCGCAGTCGGGCCCGATGCTGGTGATCGACGGGCAGATCAATCCGCAATTCGACGACGGATCGGACAGCATGAAGTGGCGTAGCGGCGTATGCGCCAGGACGCCCACCGAAGTGGTTTTCGTGGTCAGTCGCGCACCCGTGAATTTCCATAGCTTCGCGAGATTGTTCCGCGACGAGATCGGCTGTCGCGACGCGTTGTTCCTCGACGGAACGATTTCGCAGGCTTATACGGCCGAGGATGGTTACGCAGGCGCGCCAGCGTTCATGACGAAACCGTATGCGGGGATTTTCGCTGTTTTCACGAAGAGCGAATGAGGTAAACCACTCTCACCGTCGCTCCTGCGCAGGCAGGAGCCCAGCGCCGCGCGCCCGGTTTTCGCGACACCGTCCATTCGGGCTTCGGGAGCGAGACGACGCACTATCGCGAAAACCCACCGCACCGCAGCGACGTACCGGGCAAGGTCGCCCCTACCCCAACATCCGTTCGCAAATCGCCAGATAAAGGTCCGGCAACCGCTCCAGCTGATCCACCGCGACATTCTCATCCACTTTGTGGATCGTCGCGTTCACCGGTCCCAGCTCGATGACCTCGGCGCCCATCGGCGCAATGAACCGCCCGTCGGATGTACCGCCACCCGTGCTTTGCTCCGGATCGATGCCGCACAGATCCCGGCACACGGACACCACCACTTCGCGCAGCCTCCCGCCCGGCGTGGCCAGGAACGGGTGACCGGACAGATGCCAGTCGATCGCGAAATCGACGCCATGCGCGCGCAGGATGCCTTCGGCGCGTTCGCGCAACCCTTCCGCCGTACTTGCGGTCGAGTACCGGAAGTTGATCAGCGCCACCAGTTCGCCGGGAATGACGTTGTTCGCGCCCGTACCCGCGTTGATGTTCGACACCTGGAACGAGGTAGGCGGGAAATCGGCATTGCCTTCGTCCCAGCGCTCGCTGGCCAGCGCGGCGAGCGCCGGTGCGAATGCGTGGATCGGATTGCGCGCTTTTTCCGGATAAGCGACATGCCCCTGAATACCGTGCACCGTCAGCGTTCCCGAGAGCGAACCGCGACGACCCACGCGGATCAGATCGCCGAGCGTCTCCTTGGCCGAAGGTTCGCCCACCACGCACGCATCGATTCGCTGCCCCGTGGCGACGAAATGATCGACCATGCGACGGACACCATGCAGCGCCACGCCCTCTTCGTCGCTGGTCAGCAACAGACCGACGGTGCCCGCATGATCCGGATGCGCATCGACGAAGCGTTCGAGCGCGACAACCATCGCCGCGACCGAGCCTTTCATGTCCGCCGCACCGCGACCATAGAGCACGCCATCGCGAATCGTCGGTTCGAACGGAGGCGTAGCCCAACTATCTTCCGGCCCTGTCGGCACCACATCCGTATGACCGAGGAAAGCCAGTACCGGCCTGGCCTCGCCATGCGTTGCCCACAGATTGTCGACATCCTCGAAACGCAGGTATTCGACGTTGAAACCCCGCGCGGTGAGTCGCTGGCCGATCCGGTCGAGGCAGCCGGCATCGTCGGGCGTCACCGAACGGCGGCGGATGAGATCGCGGGTGAGGTCGAGAACGTCGGACATGTCGCTCACTTATCGAATCGCTTCTTGAACGCGTTATCCGTGAAACCCACCGTGACTTCGCCGCCGGTCACGACGACCGGCCGGCGGACCAGGGCAGGATATTCCTTCAGCAGCAGCGTCCATTCCGGATCGCTCTGCGGGTCCTTGCGCTGAGGAAGCAGCTGGCGCCATGTGGTGCCGCTCTTGTTCACCAGCTTGTCCCAGCCACCGACCTTCGTCGCCCATGTTTTCAGCGTCGCGGCCGGCACCGGACTGGCGCGGTAATCGATAAACGTGTGCGGTACGTCGAAGCGCGCAAGCCAGTTGCGCGCTTTCTTGCAGGTGTCGCAGTTGGACAGCCCGTAAATTTCCGTCATGACAAAAGAATCCGTTTATTCGCCGCTGCGTAAAAGCTCATTGATCCCCGTCTTGGACCGGGTCTGCTCATCCACCTGCTTCACGATGACCGCGGCATACAGGCTATGGCTGCCGTCCTTCGCCGGGATGCTGCCGGCGACGACAACGCTACCCGCCGGCACGCGGCCGTAGCTGATTTCGCCGGTCGCGCGGTTATAGATGCGAGTGGACTGGCCGAGGAACACGCCCATGCCGATGACGCTGCCTTTCTCCACCACCACGCCTTCGACCACTTCCGAACGCGCGCCGATGAAACAATTGTCTTCGATGATCGTCGGATTCGCCTGCAGCGGCTCCAGGACGCCACCGATGCCAACGCCACCGGACAGGTGCACGCCGGCGCCGATCTGCGCGCACGAACCCACCGTCGACCACGTGTCGACCATGGTGCCTTCACCGACGAAGGCACCGATATTGACGTAGCTCGGCATCAGCACGGCATCCTTGGCGATATGCGCGCCACGGCGGACAAGCGCACCTGGCACCACGCGCGCGCCGATATTGGCGAACTCCGTCGCATCGCCATCGGCGAAACGCAGGGGCACTTTATCGAACGCGGACGACGGACCGCCATCCACGACGCGATTGCCGTTCATGCGGAAGTACAGCAGCACGGCTTTCTTGAGCCACGCATTGACGGTCCAGCCACCCTTGCCGTCCGGCTCGGCGACGCGACGCTCGCCGGATTCCAGAAGGTCAAGCACCTGGTCCACGGCGGGACGGAGGCTGCTCTCGATTTCGGACTGCGTCAGATCGGTACGGCGTTCGAAAGCATCGTCGATCAGGGATTCAAGCGTTTGCATCTGCATGTATTGCGTTCCTGGCTTCGCCGCCGATCCGGCGCAGCAATACCTCGCGCAGGATATCCCTGCGTTCGGTCGATAGCGGCGCGTTCTGGCGGTCGGTCAATTGAAAGAAATCTTCGACGCGTTCGCCGAAGGTAGCGATGCGCGCATCATGCACGCGCACCTGCGCTTCGGCCAGCGCCTGCGCGACGGCGGCAAGCAGACCGGGACGGTCCGTGCACACCAGCGCCAGCTGGGTACGTCCGCCGGCATCGGCGAACTCGATGCGTGGCGGCATCTGAAAATGACGGAGATGGCGCGACAGGCTTCGCTTGGCGGGCTGCTGTCCTGCCGGCTGCAGCAGCGCGCGCTGCATGCGCAGGCGAAGTTCTTCGGCGCGCTGCAATGTAGCCGGCGCCTGCGTATCGGCTTCCAGCAACAGGAAGGTATCGAGCGCCATGCCGCTGTTCGAACCGAGAATGCGCGCCTCGACCACCGAAAAGCGCAGACGGTCGAGCATTGCGGTCACGGCAGCGAACAGGCCATCCCTGTCAAGGGTGTAGATAAAAAGCTCGGTACTGCCGCGAACGGAGAACGGGTGGACTTCCACCAACGGTGTCGTACCGCGCGCACGCAGGATGGCGGCGGTCTGCCAGGCGATCTGCTCGGGGCGGTGGCGCAGGAAGCTCGTATCGGGGAATTCGCCCCAGATGCGCGCGATGTCCGCGGCCGGTACGCGATCGGCAACCAGCATGGCCAGTGCCCGTTCGCGACACTCGCGAACCCGGACGCCGGCGTGCGCGGGCAACTCCAGATCGCTGCGCAACGCATAACGGGTCGCCGTATAGAGGTCCGCCAGCAACCGGTCCTTCCATGCGTTCCAGAGTTTCGGGCTGGTTCCGATGATATCGGCGACCGTCAGCAGGTACAGATGATCCAGCCGCTCCCAGTCGCCCACCACGCTTGCAAAACGATGCACGACGTCGGGATCGGTGATGTCCTGGCGCTGGGCCGTCGTACTCATCAGCAGATGCCAGCGGACAAGCCAGGCAACGAGATCGATGTCTTCGGCCGCAAGACCCAGGCGCGTACAGAACGCGCGGGCGTCTTCTTCGCCCAGCACGGAATGATCTCCGCCGCGACCTTTCGCGATGTCGTGAAACAGCGCGGCCAGCAGCAGGAGCTCGGGTTTCTCCATGGACGGCCATATCTCGCACGCGATCGGGAAATCGCGACGTGCCGAAGGATCGGCGAACCGGGCCACGTTACGCAGAACGCGCAGCGTGTGTTCGTCGACGGTATAGACATGGAACAAGTCGTACTGCATGCGACCGACCACACGGCCGAACGCGGGAAGGATCGCTGCGAGAAGCCCATGCCGGTTCATGCGCCACAGCGCTTCCACCGAGGGCGCGCCACGGCGAAGCAGCGCCAGGAAGGCTTCCAGCACATGCGGATCGTCGGCGAGCGTTTCGCCGTGAATGGATACGGCGTGCTGGATTCGCCGCATGGTCTCGGCCGTGAATCCGGTAATGCCGTTTTCGTCGAGCCGTGCGATGAATATCTCGACCAGCGCGGCGGGCCGATGCTGAAACAGATGCGGATTGCGCAGCGCCAGACGCGAGCCATAGCGCACGTAATCCGTGCCGACGGACTGGGGCTCGGCTTCCGGTTCCAGCATTTCCTCGAAACGCTCGACCAGTTGCACGCCGACCCGTTCGATCAACGTGGCGGCACGGTAATAGCCCTGCATGAACTGTTCGACGCCGAGGTTCTTTGCATGCTCGTCCTCGAAACCCAGGCGGGCGGCGATCGCGCGCTGGTAGTCGAACAGCAGGCGTTCCTCGGCACGTCCCGCTTCCAGATGCAGGGCGTAGCGATACCGTCGCAACGTCGCTTCGGCGCGGAGCAGTCCGGCGGCTTCGACGGGTTCGAGCAGGCCCTCGCCCACCATCGCATCGAAATCGGGCGCGCCAGCCAGACGCAGGCCAAGCCAGCGCAGGGCATCGAGCGTGCGCAGGCCGCCCGGACCGTCCTTGAGATTCGGTTCGAGGTTGTGGGCGGTATCGTCGTAACGCGCATGCCGGGCGTCGCGTTCGGCCAGACGCGCGGCGAGATAAGCGCGTGGCGGCCACAGCGCCGGATCGGCCAGAATGGCGCGCAACTGCGTGTCGAGGATCGGCTGACCGACCAGGCGGCGCGCATCGAGCATGCTGGTGAAGACGCTGGCATCGCTTTCCGCCAGCGCACGGCATTCCGGCACCGTGCGTACGGCGTGACCGGGTTTCATCCCGATGTCCCACAGACAACCGAAGAAACTCTCCAGCGCCTTCGACACGGCGGGCGAGGTCTCGCCGACCAGCGCCAGCAGGTCCACGTCCGAACAGGGGAACAACAGGCCGCGACCGAAGCCGCCGACCGCGAAGAGCGCGGCGGCCGCGATGTCGCCAAGACAGGCACCCCAGACATGCACCACGATGCGCTGTACCGCTTCGCCACGCCGACGGGCCAGCGCCGTCGCGTCCTCGCCGTCGCGGAAAGCCACGTCGAGGTCGCGATCGACATCCCCCAGCAACTGACGCAAGGCGCGTCGCGCCTCCGGGGAAACACCCGACCTGGGAACAACGGCGGGAAGGCGCGGAAGCGGCGGAAGCGTCACGTCGGGGCCTGCTCGGGTTGGGTGGTAACCGGCTGGCGACCTTCCGGTCGTCAGCCGCGCAATGACATCAGGCGGCGTCCGGCCACGGGGTGAGGATCTCGAAACCATCCTCGGTAACGGCAATGGTGTGCTCCCACTGCGCCGACAGCGAATGATCCTTCGTCACGACGGTCCAGCCGTCCGGGAGTTCCTTGGTCTGCGGCTTGCCGGCGTTGACCATTGGCTCGACCGTGAAGGTCATGCCGGCCTTCAGTTCCAGGCCCGTACCGGCCCGGCCGTAATGCAGCACCTGCGGCTCGTCGTGATAAACCTTGCCGATACCGTGTCCACAGTACTCGCGCACCACGGAAAAACCAGCGGCTTCGGCGTGTTTCTGGATAGCGGCGCCGACGTCGCCCAGCGTGGCCCCCGGGCGCACGGCCTGGATGCCGCGCATCATGGCTTCATGCGTGGTTTCGACCAGGCGCTTCGCCAGCACGCTGGGCGTGCCCACGAAGTACATGCGGCTGGTATCGCCGTGCCAGCCGTCCTTGATGACCGTGACATCGATATTGATGATGTCGCCGTCCTTCAGAACCTTGCTCTCGGTCGGAATACCGTGGCAAATCACGTGATTGACCGACGTACAGACCGTCTTGGGAAAGCCGCGGTAGCCGACGTTGGCCGGAATGGCTTGCTGCACGTTCACGATGTGCTCGTAGGCCAGGCGATCCAGCTCCCCGGTGGTAACGCCGGGCTTCACGTGGGGGACCAACATGGCCAGCACTTCGGCCGCTAGGCGCCCTGCGGCGCGCATGCCTTCGATTTCTTCCGGGGTTTTGGGAATAACTGCCATAGTGTCTCTGCCGTGAGGCTCGATTCGGCTCGGGGAAGGCCTTCAGATGGCGGCACGGCGCGGGGAAATCCACCGCCTTGTCGCCAGAACGCCCCTCGGGCTACAATTAGCGAGTTTTGCTGCCCGGCCAACCGCCTTTCATAAGGCTCCGGACACAAAGTCGAAGCGCGATTGTAACCGCACAGGGCCTTAAATAGCCCCGCACGGCCATCGCATTTAACGCCACACACGCATCGGCACCGCCTTCGGGGTGCCTCGTATTCCATCCGCCGCGAAACGCGCCGGACGGGCACGGGGTCGAAGCCGGGGATGCGTGGAGGTCCCAACCCCCACAGAACCGCTTTCATGCGGTTCGCCCAGGAGTAATTCCATGGCACAAGTCACCATGCGCGAGATGCTGGAAGCCGGCGTCCATTTCGGTCACCAGACCCGTTACTGGAACCCCAAGATGGCTCCGTACATCTTCGGCGCCCGCGGCAAGATCCACATCATCAACCTCGAAAAGACCCTCCCGCTGTTCACCGACGCGATGAATTTCCTGTCGGGCCTGGCGCAGAAGGGCGGCACCATCCTGTTCGTCGGCACCAAGCGCTCCGCCCGCGAAGCGCTGGCCGAAGAAGCCGCGCGCGCCGGTCAGCCGTTCGTCACCGCCCGTTGGCTCGGCGGCATGCTGACCAACTTCCGCACGGTCAAGCAGTCGGTTGCCCGTCTGAAGGAACTCGAAGCCGCCGAAACCGACGGTTCGTTCGAGCGCCTGGTCAAGCACGAAGTGCTGGCCCGCCGTCGCGAGCGCGACAAGCTGCAGAATTCGCTGGGCGGCATCAAGGACATGAATCGCCTGCCGGACGCGCTGTTCATCATCGACATCGGTCACGAAGACATCGCTGTGCAGGAAGCCCGCAAGCTGGGCATCCCGGTCATCGCCGTCGTCGATACCAACTACGATCCGGGCCTGGTCGACTACGCCATTCCGGGTAACGACGACGCCATCCGCGCCATCCAGCTCTACGCCCGTGCCGCCGCCGACTCCATCCTGGAAGGCAAGGCCGCCTCCCCGCAGCACGTCGCACGCGGCGATGCGAACGAGTTCGTCGAACTCGACGAGGAAGGCAACCCGGTCGCGAAGGAAGAGCGCAACGACCGTCGTGGCGCCCCGGCCAAGAAGGGTCCGGCTGGCCCGCGTCGTGAAGGCGGCCGCGGCCGCGCTTAAGCGCCCGCCCCGATCCTTCGGTTCCATCCGGCACCGCGGCAAGTCCGCCGCGGTGCCCACCAAATTCTGAGGAAATACACATGGCTGAGATCACCGCAAGCCTCGTCAAGGAACTGCGTGAGCGCTCCGGCGCCGGCATGATGGAGTGCAAGAAGGCACTCGTCGAAAACAACGGCGACATCGAAGCCGCGATCGACGCCCTGCGCAAGAGTGGCGCCGCCAAGGCCGACAAGAAGGCCGACCGCGTTGCCGCCGAGGGCCTGATCGCCGTCGCGCAGAAGAATGGCGTCGCCGTCCTGGTTGAAGTCAACAGCGAAACCGACTTCTCCTCGCGCAACGAGCAGTTCATCCAGTTCACCAAGGACGTCGCCAGTGTCGCCATCGAATCCGGCGCCGCCGACGTCGAAGCACTGAAGGCCGCCAAGCTCGGTAGCGCGACCGTCGAAGACGCCGTCAACGAGCTCACCCGGACGATCGGCGAGAAGTTCGAAGTCCGCCGCATGGCCAAGGTCGCGACCGACGGCGTGCTCGCCAGCTATTCGCACGGCGGCCGCATCGGCGTGCTCGTGGCACTGAAGGGTGGCGACGAAGCACTGGCCAAGGGCATCGCGATGCACGTCGCCGCGATGAATCCGGAATTCGTTCACGAGTCCGACATCCCGGCCGAGTACCTCGAGCGCGAGAAGGCGATCGAACTCGGCAAGATGTCCGAAAAGGAAAAGGCCAAGCCGGCCGAAATCCTCGAGAAGATCGTCAGCGGCAAGGTCAACAAGATCAAGGCCGAGAAGACCCTCGTCGGCCAGCCGTACGTGCTGGACACCGAGATCACGGTCGCCGAAGCCCTCAAGAAGGCCGGTGCTGAAGTCGTCACCGTCTCGCGCCTCGCCGTCGGCGAAGGTATCGAGAAGGTCGTCGACAACTTCGCCGAAGAAGTGATGAAGCAGGCCGGTCTGGCGTAAGCCGTTCCCGCTGGCAGCAGTACCCACGAAGGCCGCGAGAAATCGCGGCCTTCGCTTTTTGTGAAGGCGCCGGCTTTGACGCTCAGGCGAGTTGCAGGAGCAAGTGCAGGCCGCCTCCGCATGACCGCCCTACCCGTTACACTACCGCCGTTTTGCCTCACACAATCTGGAGATCCCCCATGAGCACACCGCTGAATCATCGCCGCATCCTGCTCAAGCTCTCCGGCGAAGCGCTGATGGGAACCGAGGACTACGGCATCGATCCGAAAATGATCGGCCGCCTCGCCAAGGAGATCCTCGAAGTCGTCGATGCGGGCGTCCAGGTCGGCGTCGTCATCGGTGGCGGCAACATCTTCCGCGGCGCAGGCCTCGCCGCTGCCGGCATGGACCGCGTCACCGGCGACCACATGGGCATGCTCGCCACCGTCATGAACGCACTGGCCATGCAGGACGCCATCGAAAAGCTTGGCGGCGAAGCCCGCACCATGAGCGCGATCAAGATCAACGAAGTCTGCGAGGATTTCATCCGCCGCCGCGCCATCCGCCACCTCGAGAAAGGCCGCGTCGTCCTGTTCGCCGCGGGCATCGGCAACCCCTTCTTCACGACCGACTCGGCCGCCGCCCTGCGCGCCGTGGAAGTGGGCGCCGACCTGCTACTGAAGGCCACCAAAGTCGACGGCGTTTATACGGCCGACCCGAAGCGCCACGCCGACGCCGAGCGCTACGAACACCTCACCTACAACCAGGTCATCGAACGCCGCCTGGAGGTCATGGACACGGCCGCTATCGCGCTGTGCCGCGACCATCGCCTGCCCCTGCGCATCTACGACATGACCGAGCCGGGCAACCTCATGCGCATCATGAAGGGCGACTCGGTCGGCACCCTGGTCGACGCCGGCTAAAGCGGGGTTTCCCCTTGCCCGGGACTAGCCCCGTGGCCCGCACTGCTATACTCGTCTGCTGACCAGATTCCACCGGGAAACGCCCATGTTCGCTACGCCCAACGAGATCCAGACCGATGCCAAAACCCGTATGGGCAAGAGCATCGACGCGCTCAGCCACGAGCTGAAATCCATTCGTACCGGCCGTGCCAATGTGTCGATTCTCGACAACATCAAAGTGCCCTACTACGGCACGCCGACGCCGCTCAGCCAGGTTGCCAACGTGTCGACCCCGGATGCCCGCGCACTGCTAATCAAAGCATTCGACAAGGCGATGATCGGTCCGATCGAAAAGGCGCTGATGGCTTCCGACCTGGGTATCACGCCAACGACGATAGGCATGGACATCCGCCTGAACTTCCCGCCCCCGACCGAAGAGCGCCGCAAGGAACTGGCCAAGAGCGTCGCCGGCAAAGGTGAAGACGCCAAGATCGCCATCCGCAACATCCGTCGCGAAGCGAATCAGCACATCGAAAAGCTTCTGAAAGACAAGACGATCACGGAAGACGACAAGAAGCGCGCGGACGACGACATCCAGAAAATCACCGACCAGTCCGTCAAGGAAGTGGACAACGTGGTGAAAGAGAAAGAAAAGGAGCTGATGGCGCTCTGAGCGCCATCGCGTCCCCCATGGCAGCAGGCCAGACCGCACGGGTACCCCGTCACGTCGCCATCGTCATGGATGGCAATGGCCGCTGGGCGAAAAAGCGTCTCCGCCCCCGCAGTTTCGGCCATCGTGCCGGGCAGAAAGCGGTGCGCGAAGCCGTGGAATTTTCCCTGCGGCGCGGTATCGAGTCACTGACCCTGTTCGCGTTCTCCAGCGAAAACTGGAACCGTCCGGCCACCGAAGTCGGCGCGTTGATGGAGTTGTTCCTGAAAGCGCTGGACAAGGAAGTGGACGAATTGCACGGCAACGGCGTGCGCATCCGCTTCGTCGGCGACCTGGAGGCTTTCGCGCCGGAACTGCGCGATCGCATGCTCGGCGCCATGAAACAGACCGCCGGCAACAGCGCGCTCAACATGAATGTGGCCGTGAACTACGGCGGCCGCTGGGATATCGCGCAGGCCGCGCGTCAGGCCGCCCTGGCCATCGGCCGGGGCGAGTTCCGGGCCGACGAACTGGACGAAACGCGCCTCGCCACCTATGCCTGCCTCGCGGATCAGCCACCGCTCGACCTGTTCATCCGGACGGGCGGCGAGCATCGCGTCAGTAATTTCCTGCTCTGGCAGCTGGCTTATGCCGAGCTGTATTTCACCGACACCCTGTGGCCCGACGTCGACCAGGCCTGCCTCGCCGAGGCCCTCGACGACTATGCCCGCCGCGAGCGCCGTTACGGGCGCACCGGCGAGCAGGTCGCCAACGCCAGCTGACGCCGAGAATTCCCATGCTTAGACAGCGCACCCTGACCGCCCTGCTGCTCCTGCCGCTCGTGCTGGCCCTCATCCTGCTGCCGCCGACCTGGCTGTTCGCGATCCTCGGGTCGCTTGCCTTCCTGGTCGCCGCCTGGGAGTGGAGCGCGCTTGCCGGCTGCCGCACGACCATGGGCCGCGGCATCGTGGTCGCCGGCGCCGCCGTATTGTTCCTGGCGCTCAACCTGGTCAGGACTCCTGGCGTACTCAACGTCCTCATCTTCGTGGGCGTCGCGTGGTGGATCGGCGTGCTGTTCTGGCTACGCAATCTCACCTTCGCGGCGGCTCCCAACGCCGAGAACCGCCTGCTCAAACTGGGCGTCGGCGTTCTGGTCGTCGTGCCTACGCTGGCGGCGGCTATCGCCCTGCACTCCAGCGAGCCGCACGGTCACTGGTGGATGCTGTTCGGTCTCGTCATCGTGTGGGCCGCCGATACCGGTGCCTACTTCAGCGGCCGCTTTTTCGGCCGTCGCAAACTGGCGCCGCGGATCAGCCCGGGGAAGACCTGGGCGGGCGTTTACGGGGCACTTGTCGCCGGCGCTTTCACGGCGTGGCTCGGCGGCTGGCTACTCGGCGTGCAGGATACCGACCGCATGCTCGGTCTCATCGGCCTGGGCCTGCTGACAGTCGCGGCCTCGGTCGTGGGCGATCTGTTCGAAAGCCTCCTGAAGCGCCACGCCGACGTGAAGGATTCCGGCACCCTGTTCCCGGGGCACGGCGGCCTGCTCGATCGCCTCGACAGCGTATTCGCCGCCCTGCCGGTCTTCGCGGCCGGCAAGCTCATCCTGGGCCTGTAATGACCACGTCCGTCGCCGTTCTTGGCGCCACCGGCTCGATCGGCACCAGCACGCTGGATGTCATAGCGCGCCATCCCGACCGGTTCCGCGCCAGTGTGCTGGTCGCCCATCGCAGCGTGGATGCGCTCGTCGCACTTTGCCAGCGATTCCGGCCCGATCTGGCGATCATCGCCGACGCCTCGCTCGGCGCGGAGCTGGCTCGACGCCTTATCGCCGCCGACGTGCGCTGCGATGTCGGCGCTGGCCCCGATGCCGTGATCGCAGCGGTCTCCGGATCGCTCTGCGACACTGTGGTCGCCGCTATCGTCGGTGCCGCCGGACTGGAATCGACGCTCGCCGCCGCACGCGCGGGCAAGCGGTTGTTGCTGGCCAACAAGGAATCCATCGTCTTGGCGGGGCCGTTGCTGCTCGACGCCCTGCGCGAAGGTGGCGGCGTCCTGATTCCGGTCGATTCGGAACACAACGCTATTTTCCAGTGCCTTCCCGGCGGCCGCCCCGACCTGAACAAGGCCGGCGTGCGCCGTCTGATACTGACCGCTTCGGGCGGCCCGTTCCGCGGACGCACCCGGGCCGAACTGGGCTCCATCACCCCCGATCAGGCCTGTGCCCACCCCAAGTGGTCCATGGGCCGGAAGATCTCGGTCGATTCGGCCACGCTGATGAACAAAGGTCTGGAAGTCATCGAGGCGCACTATCTGTTCGGCGCGCCCGCCGACGCCATCGACGTCGTGGTCCATCCGCAGAGCCTCGTCCATTCGATGGTCGAGTACCTCGACGGTTCCGTGCTCGCCCAACTGGGCAATCCCGACATGCGCACGGCCATTGCCCACGCATTGGCGTGGCCGGAACGTATCGAGGCCGGCGTAGCGCCGCTCGACCTGACCCGTAGCGGCCCCCTGGCTTTCGAGCCGGCCGATACCGATACCTTCCGTTGCCTGGCCCTGGCCTTTGAAGCCCTGCGAGCCGGCGGCGATGCCACGGCCATCCTCAATGCGGCCAACGAAGTGGCGGTCGATGCATTCCTGGCCGGGACCCTGCCGTTCCTGGCGATCGCGGAGGTCGTCGAACACGTCCTCGCGGAACTGCCGGCCGAACCCGTGGTCGATGTCCAGACGCTCGTCGCTCGCGACGCCGTCGCCCGCCAGGCCGCCCAGAAAGTGCTTCGCCGCGCTTACTGTTAAGCTAGGTCGACCCGAACCGCGATATTTCAAGAAGCGTCCCCTCGATAATGAGTCCCATCCTCGGTTCCGTGTTCTGGTTGCTGGTCACGCTTGGCGTGCTGGTGACCTTCCACGAATTTGGCCACTACTGGGTCGCCCGCCGCTGCGGGGTCAAGGTGCTGCGCTTCTCCGTCGGATTCGGCCGCCCGTTGTGGCGTCGCGTCGCGAAGGACGGCACCGAATACCAGATCGCCGCCATTCCCCTCGGCGGCTACGTGAAGATGCTCGACGCCCGCGAAGGTGATGTAGCCCCGGCCGATCAGGGCCAGGAATTCACCGGCAAGTCGGTTTGGAAGCGCATCGCCATCGTGGCCGCCGGCCCCGCGTTCAATCTCGTTTTCACGATCGTCGCCTTCTGGGCGATGTACATGATCGGCAAGCCCGACATCGTGCCGATCGTCACCGCCGCGCCGAACAGCATCGCCGCTCATGCGGGCATCCTTCCCGGCGATCGCATCGTCAGGATGGACGGTCGACCGACCGGCACGTGGAGCGATGCGACCGAAGTCCTCGCCAACGGCCTCCTCAATCGCGAACCCCTGCCGCTGCACGTTCAGGGTGCCGATGGGCGCCAGCGCGACGTCGTCCTGCCGCTGCAGGAGCTCGCGGCCGGCGAAGATATCGGCAAGGGCTTTACCGCTCTCGGCATGACGCTCAAGGCACCGCCCGCCATCATCGGCGTGGCCACCCCGGGCGATCCCGCAGCCACCGCCGGTATACAGGGTGGCGACCGCGTCGTCAGCATCAACGGCAAGCCCATCGCCGACTTCGAAGACTTCATGAAGGCCGTGCCAGAAGAAGCAGTGAAATCGCCGAAGCTGGCCTTCGTCGTCGAACGCAACGGCGCAACGAGGCAGCTGGACATCACCGCACAGATGAAATCCGTGCAGGGTCAGCCCGCCCGCTGGCTGGTCGGCGTCCTGCCCGTCCCGCTTCAGACGGCGACGCTGCGCTACGGCCCTGTTCGCGCCTTCAGCGAATCGCTGAGCGCCACCTGGGTCAACACCGCGACCACCTTCAACCTCATCGGCAAAATGCTGACGGGCCAGGCCTCGCCGAAGAATATTTCGGGCGTGATCGGCATTGCCCAGGTCGCCAACGACTCGGCCAGCCGCGGCCTGCCCTGGTTCCTCCAGTTCCTTGCACTGGTGTCCCTCAGCCTTGCCATTCTCAACCTCTTGCCCATCCCGGTCTTGGACGGCGGTCACCTGCTGTATTACCTTATCGAGTTGGTCAAAGGCAGCCCGGTCAGCGAGCGGACCATGATCGCCGGTCAATATGTCGGCCTGGCCCTCCTGTTCACGCTGATGGGGCTGGCATTCTTCAACGACATCCAGCGAATGTTGGTCTCGTGACGCCGATTGTCGGTTTTCACGGACCTTCGTCGCGATCGCGCTGTCCAACGGCGGCATCATCGGCTTACGCCGGCGGCGTCGCAGGGCGATCGAAGCACTATCCCGACCACCGGCGCCTGCGTGCCAGCGGTTATCTACTGCCGGGAACGATTCCGGTAGCGGCACCTCATAGGAAGATGGCCTCGTCCGCCATCGTCCAGAACTAACTCAACGGAATCGACGATGAAGCGTATCGCCGCCCTGATCCTGCTTGCCTCCCTGACCGCGAATGCACTGGCTTTCGAGCCCTTCGTCGTTTCCGATATCCGCATCGATGGTCTGACGCGTATCGCGCAGGGCACGGTGCTGAGCTATCTCCCCATTGAAAAAGGCGACACGCTAAGCGACGAAAAGGTACAGGCCGCTATCCGCGCCCTTTACCAGACGAAGTTTTTCAGCGACGTCGAGGTCGACCGCCAGGGTGACATCCTCGTCATCAAGGTCGTCGAACGTCCGGCTATCGCGAAGCTCACGCTACGCGGCAACAAGGACATCAAAGAAGAAGACCTGCGCAAGGGCCTGAAGGAAATCGGCCTGGCCGAGGGTGAAACCTTCGACCGCCTGTCCCTCGACCGTGTGCAGCAGGAACTGATCCGCCAGTACTACAACCGCGGCAAGTACAACGTGTCGGTCGAGCCGCACGTGACCAAGCTCGATCGCAACCGCGTCGCTATCGACATCGAAATTCGCGAAGGCAAAGCGGCGAAGATCAAGGAGATCAACGTCGTCGGCAACAAGGCGTTCACCGACAAATCGATCCGCGACGGCTTCGAATCCGACACCACCAACTGGATGTCCTGGTATTCGAAGGACGACCAGTATTCGCGTGAAAAGCTCAGCGGCGATCTCGAGAAGCTCAGCGCCTACTACATGAATCGCGGTTACGCCGACTTCGGCGTGGACTCGACCCAGGTGGCCATCAGCCCCGACAAGCGCGCCATGTACATCAGCACCAGCGTCAAGGAAGGCGAGGTCTATACCGTCTCCGACGTGAAGCTGCTCGGCGAACTGATCCTTCCGGAAGACACGCTGCGCAAGCTCGTCTTCATCCAGAAGGGCCAGACGTTCAATCGTGCCGCCATCGAAGCCAGCACCAATGCGATCAAGGGCATCCTTGCGAACATCGGTTACGCCTTCGCCAAGGTCACGCCGATTCCGAAGCTGGACAAGGACAAGCGCACCGTCGACCTCACCCTGTTCATCGAGCCGGGCAAGCGCGTCTACGTTCGCCGCGTCGTGTTCCAGGGCAATACCCGCACGGAAGACGAGGTCCTGCGCCGCGAAATGCGCCAGCTCGAAGGCGCGTGGTATTCGCAGGCCGCCATCGATCGCTCGAAAATCCGTCTGCAGAAGCTGGGTTACTTCAAGACCGTCGATATCGACAAGGCCCTCGTGCCGGGTACGGTCGATCAGGTCGACCTGACGGCCAAGGTCGAAGAACAGTCGGCCGGCAGCCTGATGTTCGGCGTGGGCTACTCGCAGTACTCGAAGATCATCCTCAGCGCCTCGGTGTCCCAGAACAACTTCCTTGGTACGGGCGACCGTTTCTCGGTCGGCGCGGAAACCAGCAACTACTACAAGCGCATCAACGCGAGCTACGTGAATCCGTATCTCACGGATAACGGCTTGCAGCTGGGTTACAACGTCAGCTACAGCAAGCTCGATTACGGCGATACCGATCTGGCGAACTACACGTACAGCACCAAGTCGTTCCAGACGACGCTGTCGTGGCCGATCTCCGACTTCGATTCCCTCTCCACCAGCCTCGGCGTCAGCAGCAACCTCATCAATTCGCAGGTCACCACGCCGCGCCAACTGGTGGCATACCAGGATGCCATCGGCAACCGTACGATCCATTCGTGGACCAGCAGCCTCGGCTACAACCACGACACGCGTAACGGCTACTGGGCTCCGACCCGCGGCGGCATCCTCAGCGCGTCCATCGAAGGTGCCCTGCCCGGTTCGACGGTGCAGTTCTACAAGCTGTTCGGCGAAGCCAATCATTACTGGCCGGTCGGTGGCGGTTTCGTGCTCTACCTCGACGGTCAGGTCGGTTACGGCAAGACCTACGGCCAGACCTACGCCAACAACGGCTACGATGCCGCCGGCAACATCATCTACCGCAAGGGCGACTCGATCGACTTTCCCTTCTGGGAGAATTACTACGGCGGCGGTGTTCGCGACGTTCGCGGCTTCCAGGACAATACCCTCGGTCCCCGCCTTTGCGACGGCGCGAGCGCATCGTCGGCGCCGGCGAAGGATGGCTCCTGCTCGGGTGGCTACTACAGTTACGGTCAGCCGATCGGTGGCGCGTTCAAGGTGCTCGGTACCGCGCAGGTCTTCCTGCCGCTGCCCTTCCTGAAGGACGTGAACACGGCCCGCGTTTCCTGGTTTGTCGACGTCGGTAACGTCTACAAGGACTATCAGTCGTTCAGCGCCAGCGAACTGCGCGCCTCGACGGGTCTGTCGCTGCAGTGGCAGGCACCGATCGGTCCGCTGATCATCAACTTCGCCGTGCCCATCCGTAAGAAGGATGAGGACAGCCGCTTCGTGGAACGTATCCAGTTCACATTCGGCAACACGTTCTAAGAAGTGTGTGAAGAGAGAAGCGTAAAGAGTCAGTAGAATGACGAGGTGGCAGGGCCAGGGGCCTTGCCACCTTTTTTTTGGGCGAGCGCCGGAGAATCACGTGAGCGGCAATCCGCAATACACCCTGGCTGAGCTGGCCGAACGCTTCGGGCTCGAAGCCCATGGCGACGCGGGCACCATCGTCGACGGTGTCGGCACGCTGGCGTCCGCCACATCGACCCAGCTCACCTTCCTGTCCAATTCGAAATATGCCTCGCAGCTGGCCGACTCCCAGGCTGGCATCGTCATCGTGGGTGCGGCCGACGTGGCATCCCGCAAGGGCGCCGCACTCGTCGCCGCCGACCCGTATGTCGCCTATGCGAAAATCGCCGCGCTGTTCGAGCATGTGGCCGCTGCGCCGCGCGGCATCCACGCCAGCGCCGTCGTGGCCGCCAGTGCACGTATCAGCCCGACGGCAAGCATCGGCCCCTGCTGCGTGGTGGAAGACGGCGCTGTCATCGAGGACGGCGCCGTCCTCGGCCCCCACTGCACCATCGGTCCTGGCTGCGTCGTCGGCGCCCATTCGCGGCTGGTCGCCCGCGTGACGCTGGTCATCCGCGTCACCCTTGGCCAGCGCGTACTGGTCCATCCGGGCGCCGTCATCGGCTCGGACGGCTTCGGCCTTGCCTTCGACCGCGACCACTGGGTGAAGCTGCCGCAGCTCGGTGGCGTGCGGATCGGCGACGATTGCGAAATTGGCGCCAACACCACTATCGACCGCGGCGCCCTGGACGATACGGTCCTCGAGGAAGACGTGCGCCTGGACAACCAGATCCAGATCGCCCACAACGTCCACATCGGCGCGCATACCGCCATGGCCGGTTGCTCGGCCGTGGCCGGCAGCGCGAAGATCGGCCGTTACTGCCTGATTGGCGGCAACGCCGGTATCCTCGGCCACCTCGAAGTGGCCGACCGCGTTACCATCACCGCGAAGAGCCTGGTGACCAGTTCGATTCGCGAGCCGGGCGAGTATTCGTCCGGCACGCCTTTGCAGGAAAACCGCCAATGGCGACGCAATGCGGCGCGCATGAAGCACCTGGACGAGTACGCGCGTCGCCTTGCGGCGCTGGAGAAGGACAGAGGAAATGACTGAACACCAAGCCGGCGTGACCCTCCCCGTGGACGTGGAGCAGATCCAGCGGCTGTTGCCGCATCGCTACCCGTTCCTGCTAGTCGACCGGGTTATCGAAATCGAGCCGGGCAAATCCATCGCGGCGATCAAGAACGTCACGATCAACGAACCGTTCTTCCAGGGCCACTTCCCCGGACATCCGGTCATGCCCGGCGTATTGATCGTCGAAGCGATGGCGCAGACGGCCGGCCTGCTCACGCAGATCACCAGCCAGATCGACGGCCAGAGCGGCAGCCCGCTGTTCTACCTGGTCAAGGTCGACAATGCCCGCTTCTCGGCAGTCGTCGCCCCCGGCGATCAGTTGCGACTGGAAGTTTCCCTCAAACGGCTGATCCGCGGTATGGGCCTGTTCGAGGCGCGTGCACTGGTCGATGGCAAGGTCGTGGCGTGTTGCGAACTGATGTGCGCCGCGAGGAGCGACAAATGATCCATCCCACTGCGCAGGTCGACCCCAGCGCCCGCGTCGCGGACAACGTCACGATCGGTGCCTACAGCGTCATCGGTGCCGACGTGGTCATCGGCGAGGGTACGGTCATCGGTCCGCACGTGGTCATCGAGGGACCGACGACGATCGGCCGCGACAACCGCATTTCGCAGTTCGCGTCCATCGGCGGCCCTCCGCAAGACAAGAAATTCGCCGGCGAGCGCACCGAAGTCATCATCGGCGACCGCAACCTGATCCGCGAATTCGTCACCGTCAACCGCGGTACGGGAGACGGTGGCAGCGTCACCAGCATCGGCAACGACAACTGGCTGCTCGCCTACGTCCATATCGCGCATGACTGCCACGTGGGCAACAACGTCGTGTTCTCCAACTACTCGGCGCTGGCCGGGCATGCCGAAATCGGCGACTGGACGATCCTGTCCGGCTATTCGGGCGTGCACCAGTTCTGCAAGGTCGGTGCCCACGCCTTTATCGGCATGGGTTGCCTCGTCGGTTCCGACGTGCCCCCGTTCGTGATGATGGCCAACGAAACACGCGGACGCCCGCGCGGCATCAACAGCGAAGGGCTGAAGCGTCGCGGCTTCGATACCTCGCGTATTGCCGCGATCAAACGCGCATACCGGACCCTGTACATGGCGGGTCTGCCGCTGGCCGAGGCTCGCGAGCAACTGCTCGCGCAGGCGGAAATCAGCGCGGACGTGCGTGAAATGCTCGACTTCCTGGATCGTAGCGAGCGCTCGCTGGCGAGATAAACGGGCAGCCTCCGCGCTGCCCGCTGTAACATCGCTTTCGCCCACTGCAGGAGGCATCCATCATGCAGAGCACGACCGTCGCGCCATCGGGCCCTCTCATCGCCCTGATCGCCGGTGAAGATTCCGGCGACCAGCTCGGCGCCGACCTGATCGCCGCCCTGCGTGCGCGCTTCCCCCACGCCCGCTTCGTCGGTATCGGCGGAACCCGCATGCTCACCCAGGGCTTCGAATCCTGGTACGACATCCGCGAACTGTCCGTCATGGGCTTCGCCGAAGTACTGCGCCATCTGCCACGCCTGCTGAAACTTCGCCGCGATATCACGACCCGCCTGCTCGCCGCGCGACCCGACGTCGTCGTCGGTATCGACGCGCCGGATTTCAATCTGGGCGTCGAGCGCAAGCTCAAAGCGGCCGGCCTGCGTACCGTGCACTACGTCAGTCCATCGGTCTGGGCATGGCGCGAAAAGCGCGCCGAGAAAATCGGCCAATCCGCCGATCGTGTGCTGTGTCTGTTCCCCATGGAGCCATCGATTTACCAGCGCCACGGTGTCGACGCGCGCTTTGTCGGTCACCCCCTGGCCGATCGCTTTCCCCTTGTCGCGGACCGCGCCGCCGCACGCGATGCGCTGGCCCTGCCCCACGATGCACCGGTACTGGCCGTTCTGCCGGGTAGCCGGCCAAGCGAAATCGAGCGTCTCGGCACCATCTTCCTCGATGCCGCCGCACGCGTCGCGACCGCCATGCCGCAGGTTCGCATCGTCGTTCCGGCCGCCAATCCGGCGGTGCATGCGCGGCTCGCATCGCTGCTTTCAACGTTCGCGGTTGCCGGCGCGGCCACGCCGCTGCTGGTCGAAGGGCACTCCCACGAAGCCATGCTGGCCGCCGATGCGGTACTCCTCGCTTCGGGTACGGCCACGCTCGAGGCCATGCTCGCCAAACGCCCCATGGTCGTCGGCTATCGCGTGGCCCCGGTTAGCTATCGCATCGCTCGCGCGCTGAAAATGCTGAAAACCGATGTGTACGCGCTGCCCAACATCCTTGCGCGCGCATGCGGACTGGGAAACAGCCTGCTCGTCCCCGAATTCATGCAGGACGACTGCACTGCCGACAATCTCGCCCACGCGACCATCGAATTGCTGGGCGACAGCGAACGTCGCGGCGCCATCGTCGCCGCGTTCGAATACCTGCACCAGGAACTTCGGGGCGGCCTCGAAGGCCTCGCGGCGGATCATGCCGCCGACGCCATCGCCGATCTGCTGCCGCCGTTGCCCACCAACTCGGCCGGTCAGGTCAGATAGAACCCGCCCGCCATGCCACGCAAGCGCAACGTCACCTCGAGCCTGGAACCCGGACTTATCGTCGCGGGCGTGGACGAGGCTGGCCGCGGACCGCTGGCCGGGCCTGTCGTGGTCGCCGCCGTCATCCTCGATCCCGCGCGACCGATTCGCGGACTGAACGACTCCAAGCAGCTCAACGAAGCCGTTCGCGAGAAGCTCTATGGCCGCATCGTCGAACGCGCACTTGCCTGGACCGTGATATTCGTCGAACGCGACGAAATCGATCGTATCAATATCTTCCAGGCCACCATGATCGGCATGACCCGCTCGCTCATGGGCCTGTCGCTCGCGCCTCATGTCGCCCTGATCGACGGCAATCGCCTGCCGAAGACACTGCCCTGCCAGGGTCGCGCCGTCGTCGGCGGCGATGCGACGGAGCCGTCCATCAGCGCGGCTTCGATCATCGCCAAGGTCAGCCGCGACCGGCACATGCACGAGCTGGAGGCCCTGTATCCGGGTTATGGATTCGCGAAGCACAAGGGTTACGGCGTGCCCGAACACCTGGACGCGCTGGGCCGGCTGGGGCCTTGCGATGCCCACCGCCGGAGCTTCGCCCCGGTGCGGAAGTGGTTCGAGCCTGAAAGTGGCGTGCCGGAAGCGGACATGTTCGCGCTGGATTGAACCCCTGCGTGGCCGCGAGCGACGCAGCTCGCCAGTTGAATCCACCAGCCCCTCATCGTCGCTCCCGCGCAGGCAGGAGCCCAACGCCATGAGCACGGTTTTAGCGACACCACATGTTCGGGCTTTCAGAGCAGAACGGTGCGCTCCCGCGAAAACCCGCCGCACCGCTCTGGGCCCCTGCCTGCGCAGGGGCGACATCGAACGAGGCGACACGTTGAGATGAACGCGGGCGTGCTCTGCCAGCCCTCGCCCTAAAGTCCTGTCAGCACCTGCCGATAGCTGGGGTAACGCCCTCCCCCGAGGGTGTCTTCCCTCCCCTCAGGTCAACGACATGAAAATCGCCATCGCCGCCGCTCTTCTTCTCGCCGCCCCGCTCAGCGCCCACGCCGCGTGCGCCGCCAAGGACTTTTCCGTCGACGGCTTCAACGTGAAGCTCGCCCAGGGTTCGGGCCAGCCGCGTTTCACCATGAAGGGTCAGCTGACCAACAAGTGTGGCGAAGCCGCCGCCGCGCAGATCCGTATCGATGCCAAGGACGCTACGGGCAAGATCATCCAGAGCAAGCAGGGCTGGCCGGCGGGCACCTCCAACATCGCCCCGGGCCAGAACGTCGATTTCGACCTCGGCCGTCTCTTCCGTTACCAGCCCGACATGTCGGACTACACCGTGACGGTTGTCGACGTCAAAGCCTGGTAAGACCGCTCGTAAGTCAAAGCGTCAGCCAGCGCACGCGTTCGCCGGCGCTGAACGACGCTTCGCGCGACGGTAGCCATACCAGCGCGTGGGCCGACGCCAGATTGCTCAGCATGTGGGAGTCCTGTTTCGGCAGGACTTCCAGTCGCGCGACGCCGTCGGTGTCGTCCAGCCGCATGCGTACCAGCCGGTCCCGCTCGGGATCGGCCTCTACGGCCGCAGCCAGCACGCCGCCACGCCACGCGGGCAACGCCTGGGTCACTCCCTCCATGTGTCCCAGAATCGCCCTCCCATGGACGGCGAGGCAAACCAGCACGGCAGCGGGATTGCCCGGCATGCCAAGTAGCGCCGTCGCGCCACGCATACCGAACCACAGCGGTTTGCCGGGCTTCTGTGCCACCTTCCAGAACACCTTTCGCACACCGAGGCTTTCCGCCACGGCCGGCACGAAGTCGCGATCGCCAACCGACACGCCGCCGCTGGTCACGACGAGGTCGGCGACATCGAGTGCCTGTCGCATCGCGTCGGTAAGCGCCTGCTCGTCATCCGGTACATAAACCACGGACGGCTCGCCATAGCCTTGCTCGATAAACCACGAGCGCAGCAAGGGACCGTTTGCGTCGTAAATCTGACCCGGCCCCAGCGATGCACCGACCCGCAGTACTTCATCGCCCGTAATCAGAACCGCGATACGCGGCCGACGCCGTATCGACACGCTATCGATACCCGCCATAGCCAGGGCGGCGATCAGACCGGACGTCACGCGCTGTCCGATCCTCGCTATGGCCGTACCGGCCGCAAGCTCTTCGCCGGCGTATCGGATAGCCGTGCGCTCGGTAACCGTTTCGCGCAAGCGCACGTGAGAACCATCGCGATCGACGATCTCCTGCCGCGCCACGGCGTCGGCACCCTCCGGCAACATGCCACCCGTGAGAATACGCACCGCCTGTCCCGGCCCCACGACCGCGCCCGAGGGATCGCCCGCTGCGGACGTGCCGACCAGTTCCCGCGACGCCATGCCGTCGACGGAACGCAGGGCGTATCCGTCGACCGAACTCTGGGTGAAACGCGGAAGGTCGATACGCGCGGCCGGAGCCTCGGCCAACACAGCTCCCAGGGCCGCTTCGACCGGCACACTCTCGGTATCCAGTCGTACGACCGTGCGACGGTATTCGTCCAACGCGCCTTCGATAGGCAGCAACACTCAGTGCGCCTCGCCGTAGCCACCGGGATGGGTGCCGCCCGAACGGCCGGTTTCGACGAGATGCACGATGCCGGGAAGCACGGCGGCAAGCGATTCCTCGGCACCGGCACGACTACCCGGGAATGTAAGAATCAGCGTTTCGCGCGCATAACCGGCGATGCCGCGCGAAAGCATCGCGTACGGCATGCGTTGCTGACCGAACGCACGTGCCGTTTCCATGATGCCGGGAATATCGACATCGATAAGCGGACGCACGACGTCGATGGTGACATCGCGCGGACCCAGGCCCGTACCGCCCACGGTAATCACAAGATCGACGCCACGATCGATCAGCTCGCGCAGATGGTCGTGCAGTTTGCCCGCATCGTCGGGCAGGATCGCGTCATCGACCGGCGAAAAACCCGCGTTCTCCAGCGACGCACGTACCGATGCGCCAGCCGTATCGGACTTCGCTCCGCTGGCCACTGTATCGGACAGCACGACCACGGCCGCGCTACGCGGCGCGGCGAGCCGACGGCGAAAATGCGACTTGCCGCCGATCTTGCGCTCCAGGCGGCAGTCTTCGATATGCAGGTCTTCCGGTTCGGCATACGGCTTGAGCATGTCGTACAACGTGAGCGCTGCCATGCTCGCCGCGACCAGCGCTTCCATTTCCACGCCGGTCGGTCCGATGGTCTGCACTTCGGCGATCACTCGCACATGCGTCTGCGCGAGTTCGTAGCTGATATCCGCGCGATGGATGGGCAGCGGATGGCATAACGGAATCAGTTCGTCGGTGCGCTTGGCGGCAAGAATGCCGGCAACGCGCGCGGTCTTCAGCGGATCGCCTTTTTCCGTCTCGCCACTGCGCAGCAGGTCGATACATGAAGCCGGTGCATGAAGCGTGGCGGTGGCGCGCGCCTTGCGCAGCGAATCGGGCTTCTGGCTGACGTCTTTCATGCGTGATCGTGGCTCGTATGCGAATAGTCGCGCGCGGCGTGGTCGTCCAAGTCGTCGCGTATGCAGCAGCCTTCCACGAAGGCGCTCGTACCGTCGACGTAGAATTCCTCTTTCCAGATCGGCGCACCGTGTTTTACGGCATCGACCGCGTAGCGGCAGGCCTCGAACGCTTCGGCACGATGCGGCGCGCGCACCACGCATACGATGGCGATATCGCCGATACCCAGTTCGCCGACACGATGGCGCACGCGGCAATAGGGCACACCGAAACGCGCGCGCGTCGTCGCCTCCACTTCGCGGATGATCTTCGCGGCAAGCGGCCCGTGCGCGGTATACGCAAGGCGCGACACCGCGCGACCTTCATGGTGATCGCGAACCGTTCCCACGAACATGGCCAGACCGCCGCATTCGGGATACTCGTCCAGCGCCAGCAACGGCTCGACGGCAAGGGGTTCGGCGCTGATAACGTCGTCGAATGACATGTCAACCTCCCGCCACAGGCGGCAGCAGCGCAATGCGGCCATCGATGGGCAATGCATCGACACGGCGAACGATGGTGTCGCCCGACACACAGGCGCAGCGCTCCAGCGAGGCTGCCAGTTCCGGGCGCTCGCGCGCCAGCAGGGTCAGCGCGTCGCCCACACTGAGCACGGCGTCGCCAGCTTCGACACGAAGCTCTCCTGTACCGGCGAGCTTGCGCAGGTTGGCAAAGAGTTCGAAAACGAGATGTTTCATGGATTCTCCGGAGCGAACGGCCGCGTGTCGCGGTCAGCCGCCCATCGCGTGCATGGTGAGAGGCCGGTCCACCGGGCCAGGATGCGATGCGTAACCCGCGTCCTTCAGCCAGACCGCGCGGCGAAGCTGGGTGAGCAGCGTTTCGTCGTCCACTCCTTCGCGCATGCGGGTGCCGAGGGGCATGCCGATCGGCGAGAACAGGCAGGTATAGAGCTCGCCGGTGGCGGTAATGCGCAGGCGATCGCAGGTGGAACAGAAAGGATTGGACACTGTCGAGATGATACCGAGCGGGTACTCGCCATCGATCAGATAAGGCGTCGCCGGATCGTGTCCGCGCTCCTGCGTCTGAACCCGATGCGTCGCGCCGATGGCGTCGAGGATTTCCTGTTCGGTGACCACGGCGGTGCGCTGCCAGTGACCGGGTGCGTCAAGCGGCATGTATTCGATGAAACGCAGCGGCAGACCGCGCGCCATCGCCCATTCCAGCAGCGGCACGACGTCTTTTTCGTTACTGCCGCGGATGACGACGGCGTTGAGCTTCACATTCGCCCCCGCGGCCGCCAGGGCGTCGATGCCGTCCAGTACCGGCTCGATCTCCCGGCGCGTCAGCGCGCGGAAGGTATCCGGGTCGACCGCGTCCAGGCTGACGTTGAAGTCGTCGATGCCGGCTTCCACGAGCTGCCGCGCCTTCGGTGCGATGCGCGATGCGTTCGTGGTCATCGACAGCCGCTGCAAGCCGCGTGCACGCAGCGCGTCGATCGCTACGACACATTCCAGCAGGTCGCGGCGCAGCAGCGGTTCGCCGCCGGTCAGCCGGATCTGGGTAATGCCTTCATCGACGAACAGACCCGCCAGCCGCACGATCTCGTCGCGTTCGAGCAGGCTTGAACGCGGCAGCCAGTCGGGGTGCTCCGGCATACAGTACGTACAACGAAAATTGCAGCGATCGGTGAGCGATATCCGCAACTTGCGTTTGGTACGTCCGTGGCGGTCGGTGAGGTGGGATGTCATTGGCTTCCATTATCCATATCGGCCGTGAGAAGGCCGTTTCCGCCAGCTCACGCTATCGATGGAGACATCGTGCCAGACTTCGGTCATGAACGTCTTGCGCGAACCCGACCAAACCGTCGACTGGCCCGCATGGCCCGAGTACGCGCTCAGCGACGACCTGCTGCCCGCGCTGCGGGAATGGCTGGCCGACGGCCAGCGAATCGCCCTCGCCACGCTGGTCAGCGTGGAAGGGCCGTCGCCGCGCCCTCTGGGCAGCGAAATGCTGGTGGCGGGCGACGGTCGCGTTGCTGGCTATGTGTCTGGCGGTTGCGTGGAAGCCGCGGTAGCGGCCGAAGCCTTGCTGGCCATGGCCGATGGCCGACCGCGTCTGCTCGACTACGGTGTCGGCAGTCCGGTACTCGACATCCAGCTTAGCTGCGGCGGACGTATCGGCATCTTCGTTCGTGAACTGGCCAGACCTCGGGAGTACAGCAACCTTCTGGCCACGGCCAGACGGGAACGGCGACCGGTAACGGTGCTGTCCCACCGGGCCACCGGCGACTGGGGCATCGTGGATGGCGAAGCCGAGGCCTCGCCGTCGCAGTACGCACGGGTGCACACGCCACCTCTACGCGTGGTTGCCGTCGGCGGCGACCCGGTGACGTTGGCCCTCGCACGTATCGCGCCCATGATCGGCGTCGAGGTCGTGCTGCTACGGCCGCACGGACCGGCGATTCCGCCGCATGGCATCGCCCTTGCCGCTTACGATCCACGCGCACTGGAGCAGGCACTGGACGCGATGGCACTGGACGAATGGACGGCCGTCTATTCGCTCAGCCACGATGCGGAAACCGATCACAAGGTAGCTCTCCACGCGCTGCGTTCCCGTGCTTTCGCGGTCGGCGTGCTCGGCAGCCGGCATAAGATCGAATCCCGGCTGGCCCGGCTGAAAGACGACGGCATCGACGACGAAGCGCTGCAACGACTGCATCTGCCGGCGGGTATTCCCATCGGCGCGCAGACGCCATACGGCATCGCGGTATCCATCCTGGCGCAGCTCTCGCAGAGCGACCGCGCGCGCTCGTCGCAGTGAACAGGACCCACGTCGCCCTGATACTCGCGGCCGGCGGAAGCCGGCGACTCGGCCGTCCTAAGCAATTGCTTACCATCGAAGGCGAGACGCTGGTAGCGCGCGCCGTACGCATGGCGATAGCCACCGCTCCACGCGAACTGCTCGTGGTTACCGGAGACCACGAGACCGCCATTCGTGCCGCCTTGTCGACGCACCCGGTCCATTTCGCGCATAACGCACGCTGGCGCGACGGACTGGCGACGTCGCTCCAGGCCGGCGCTCGCGCACTCGAAGGAAACAACACGGCCGTACTCGTTCTGGTCACCGATCAGATCGGGCTTACCGTCGACCATCTTCACGCGTTGCTCGCCGCGCATACGTATGACCGCGACACCGTTACGCGTTACGGCGACGCGACGGGCGTGCCTGTCGTACTGCGGCCGGCGACGCTGGCCCGCGCCCATGAACTTCGCGGCGACGCGGGGTTCAGGCGGCTGTGGAGCGATTCGCAGGCCCCGCCGCGGGAGATCGAGGGAAGTCCCCTCGCGTTCGATCTGGATACGCCGGACGATCTGGCCAGTGCGATTGCTCTTGGGCATCTGGATCGGGTCGAGCAGTAACCGATCGCGATCGCTCTGGGTTCCCGCCTGCGCAGGAACGACGATATGGGGCAACGGCAGTCGCCCTCAGCGCGTCATCCGCACGACGTCGCGAACGATCACGTTCCAAAACACGCATGTAAGCAAACACGTGTTCCCAGGGTCATACTCCATATCGCCCCATGCGGACGGATGCCCCATGACCGACACGAACGGATCGCGCCTCGTCTATCGCCATCGCTGGCCAGTGCGCGTCATGCACTGGATCAACGTCGTCTGCCTGTTCGTACTGCTGGGCAGCGGACTGCAGATCTTCAATGCCCACCCCTCGCTGTACTGGGGCATCCGCTCCGATCCCGGCAAGGAAGTCCTGAAAATAGGCGCCACGCAACAAAGCGACGGCCAGCTGCGCGGCATCACGACGGTCGGCAACCATGCGTTCGACACCACCGGCATACTCGGCGCCTCGCGCGTCGGTACCGAGGTTCAGCCGCGTGCTTTCCCGTCGTGGGCGACGATCCCCGGTCCTGGCTGGCTCGCGATGGGACGACGCTGGCACTTCTTTTTCGCGTGGCTCTTCGTCGTCAACGGGCTCTGCTATGTCGCCTGGTCGCTGGCCAGCCGGCACCTGCGCGACGACCTCGTCCCCACGTGGCGCGACTGGCGCGGTATGGGACGCTCCATTGTCGATCACCTCCGCTTCCGCCATCCCCATGGCGACGAGGCGCTTCGCTACAACGTGCTGCAACGCATCGCTTACCTCGTCGCCCTCGTCGTATTCGGCGGGGGCATCGTCCTGATGGGGCTGGCCATGTCGCCACGCATGGACGCAGTGCTGTCGCCACTGGTCGACCTCGTCGGCGGCCGGCAGTCGGCCCGCACCATCCATTTCGTCATCGCGTGCGGTTTCGTCGCCTTCATCGTGGTGCATGTGCTGGAAGTCATCATCACGGGCCCGCTGAACCAGCTGCGCGGCATGATCACCGGCTACTACCGCGTGAAACCCGAAAAGCCGCAGGAGACGCCCCATGACTGAACGCCGCCGGTTCCTGCGCAATACTCTTCTGGCGCTGGGCGGCGCCGTCATCGCCGGCTGCGACCGGATATCGAACAGCGACACCGGCGCGCGCGTACTGGGTACGGCCGAAGACGTCACGCGACGGATGCAGAAGCTGTTCTCGCCGTCCCAGGCACTGGCGAAAGAGTACGGAGAAGCCGATATTTCGGCGGTTTTCCGGCCAAACGGCAGCACCATGCCGGATACGGACGACTATCGGGCACTGCTTGAATCCGGCTTCAGGGACTACCGGCTACAGATCGACGGTCTCGTGGCACGGCCGTTGCAACTGTCGATCGCGGACCTGCGCGGTCTTGGCACCCGCACGCAGATCACCCGCCACGACTGCGTCGAAGGCTGGAGCGCTATCGGCAAATGGACCGGCACACCGCTGGCCGCCGTGATCGATCGCGTCGCTCCGACACCGGCCGCCCGCTACGTGGTCTTCCACTGCTTCGACGAGATGGAAGAAGACACGCCTTACTACGAAAGTATCGACCTGACCGAAGCCCGCCATCCGCAGACACTGCTTGCCTACGCGCTGAATGGCAAGGATCTGCCCGTCGCGAACGGCGCGCCGTTGAGGCTGCGCGTCGAGCGCCAGCTCGGCTACAAGCAGGCCAAATACATCCGCGGGCTGGAATTCGTGGACTCCTTTGGCGGCATCGCAGGCGGCAAAGGTGGGTACTGGGAAGACAATGGATACGAGTGGTATGCGGGCATCTGATGCGGTGCATCACGGTCGGAAATGAATGAAGACCCCTTCGCCCCTTAAAAAAAGGGTCGAAACGAGAAAAAAATCTCGCTTACCCTATTTCACACGGCGCAAAGCAACGCTAGAGTGAGTCGCCCGCTGGGCACCGGCCGGAACGGCCGAACTTTTCGATCACGTGACAAGGATAACCATGGCCAAGACCACCAAATCGGCGGCGACAAAGAAAGCCGTCAAGGCGCCTGCCAAAGCCGCTGCTAAGGCTCCCGCCACCCTCAAGCCGATCAAGGACGCTCTGTCGAAGTCCACGCTCGTTGCCCATCTCGTCGAGCACAGCGGCGTCGAAGGCAAGGGCGTGAAGGCCGTTCTGGCCTCGCTTGAAGCCGTCATTGCTGCATCCATTCACAAGAAGGGCGCTGGCTCGTTCACGCTGCCCGGTCTGCTGAAGATCACGTCCGTAGCTGTTGCGGCCAAGCCGAAGCGCAAGGGCAAGGATCCGTTCACCGGTGAAGAGCGCATGTTTGCCGCCAAGCCGGCATCGGTCAAGGTCAAGGTTCGCCCGCTGAAGAAGCTCAAGGACGCGGCAGCCTGATCCGTTCGCGCATGACGCCCTAGCGTCCGCGCGCAACGACAAGCATTCCAGACGCCCCCGCCTTCGGCGGGGGCGTTTTGGTTTGTGGGGTATGCAGACGGATATGCCGGAAGTCATGCTTGACTACACGTGTAGTCAAGCGCACCCTGCCTACACGTGTAGTCAGAGGTAATACCCCATGCTAAAGCGATCCATCGGCGACCAGGAACTGGCCCTCCTGGAATACGTTTCCAGCCATCCGAAGAGTTCGGTAGCGGATGTGCAGACCGGTTTCGGCGAGCCACGTAATCTGGCGCGCTCCACGGTTCTGACGATGATGGAGCGGCTACGCACGAAGGGGTATCTCGGTCGCCGCCGCGCCGAAGGTTCCTTCCGCTACAGCGCCAGCAGCGGCGCGACCGATGTCATGCGCGGCGCCGTGGGCAGCTTCGTGGAAAAAACCCTGCGCGGTTCCGTCTCGCCCTTTGTCGCGTGGATGTCCGAACGCGGCGAAGTCACCGACAACGAACTGGCCGAGCTGGAAGCGCTGGTCAGTACGCTCCAGTCGAAGCGCAAAGGCCGCTGACATGGACGCCCTTGCCGAAACCCTGCTCCTGCGCCTTGGGCACACCTCGTTACAAGCCTGCGTACTGGGCGCCGTGGTGTATGCACTGACCCGATACATCCCCTCGCTGTCGGCCGCGACACGTGCATTGCTGTGGTGGCTGGTGGGCGTGCAAGCTGTCGCCGGCCTGTTCAGCGGCACGGCGTGGCAACTGCCGTGGCTCCCCTCGCCGCGGCCCGTCGCGATCGAACCCACCACCATCATTGTTATGCCGCCCACGACATGGCATGCCACGCATGTCCCTTCCCTGCCCGAAGCACAAGGCATCGCGTGGACGACATGGTTGTTCGCGGCCTGGGCAGCGATCGTCGCCATCCAGGCTATCGTCGCCTTCGTGCAGTGGCGCCGTATCCGCGGCGTGATCGCCCGCGCGTTGCCCCACGACGACGCACGCCTTGAAACGATGGTGTCGCAGCGTGCGCGCCGCCTGGGCCTGCGCCGTTCGCCCGCTCTCGCATGTTCCGCGGAAATCGTCTCGCCCCAGGTGGTCGGCATCCTGCGACCCACGATCCTACTACCCGTCGAAGCCACACTGGACGACAGCGAGCTGGAGATGGCGCTCGTCCACGAACTGGCCCATGTACGGCGCGGCGACATCTGGCTTGGCTGGATTCCCGCCCTCGCGCGCGCCCTGTTTTTCTTTCATCCCCTGGTGCATTACGCCACGCGCGAATACGCCCTTTCCCGAGAGGCGGCGTGCGATGCGGAAGTGCTGCGTCGCGGCCGTCAGGCGCCACAAGCCTATGGACGTCTGCTACTGCGCATGGGCGTGTCGCCGCATACGCGGCATGCGCTCGGCGGCGCCTCCCCCACGTTCGAAACCCTGAAAAGGAGACTCACCATGCTTCAGAATGCCAACGAGAAGAGCCCCCGCGCGCTTGCCTGGCTCCTCGTCGCCGCCGTATCCGCGGCGGGCGTGGTGCCGTATCGCGTCGTCGCCTCGGCCCACGTCGCACCTGCCGCCGACATGCAGGCACATTCCGCGCCGGTCGCCCCCAGTCTTCCGCCGCTACCTACCGCCCCGCCCGAACCCATGCCGCCCGGCGCTCCGCCGGCGCCCGTCGTACCGCCGCCCCCGACCGCGCCATTCGGCAGCGAGTTCGACCACAGTGTGGTCACGTTCGACAGCGACGCGCGTAGCGCTTACGTCATCATGGACGGCCGTTCGATGTTCATGAGCGGCACGCGTGTCGACGCGCAACGCGCCAGGCAGCAGCGCAAGGGTGACGAACCGCTGCTGTGGTTCCGTCGCGCCGATGGCGAGTGGGTCGTGCGCGATCAGACGTATATCAAGAAGATCCAGTCGGCCTTCTCGTCCGTCAGCGACCTGAGCGAAAAGCAGCAGGCCCTGGCCGGGAAACAGCAAGCGCTCGCCCAGAAGCAGCAGGGCCTGGGACAGCAGCAGGCGTCACTCGGTTACCAACAGGCAAAGCTCGGTACGAGACAGGCGGAAATGTCGTTACGCGCGTCCGACCCGAGCCTGTCCAGCGCACGCGATGTACTGGTAGGCGAGCAGAACAAACTCGCCGTCGAACAGAGCAAAATCGGTGAGCAGGCAGCAAAACTCGGTATGCAGCAGGGCGAACTCGGCTCGCAGCAGGCGGAACTGGGGCAGCGTCAGCGGGAAGCAAGCCAGCGCGCCCAGCGCGACGTCGAAAACTTGCTCGACGAGGCTGTGCGCACGCACGTGGCCCAGGCCGCGCGCTGACGGAATCGCAGGTCTCCGGTAAGGTGAACGCCTTCGTCGTCACGCGACGCGCTCACTTACCGGAGACCTCATGCAACTGACCGCCGGCCGCATCATCGAAGCACGGGCCCTGCTATTCGATATGGATGGCACCCTGATCGACTCGCGCATCGCCGTCGAACGTATCTGGAAAGCATGGTGCGAGCGGCACGGTGTCGACTGGCACTATGTCCTGCCTCGCCTGCATGGCGTTCGTCTTGCCGACTCCGTACGCAGCTTCGCGCCGCCGGGCGCGGATGTGGTCGCCGAGACCGCGCATCTGTACAAACTGGAACTGGAACAGACCGACGGCATCGTGCCCATTCCCGGCGCTATCGACCTGCTCGCATCGCTGCCTGCCGACCGCTGGACGATCGTCACCTCCGCCGACCGGGAGCTGGCCGAGGCGCGCCTGAAGAGTGCGGGTATCACGCCCCCCGAACGAATGGTCTGCGGCGACGACGTCGCTCATGGCAAACCCGATCCGGAAGGTTATCTGGAGGGGGCACGGCGTTTCGGCGTCACGGCCGGGGAATCGCTGGTGTTCGAGGATGCCGCAGCGGGAATCGAAGCGGGTATGCGTGCCGGTGCGCGTGTTATCGCGTTGGCTGGGGATCATCCCGAAGAGCTGCGCGAAGGCATCGAATGGATGCCGGATCTGACGTGGCTGCGGTTCGATGGGGTGGTCGGGGATAAGGTGCGGCTTGCCGTAGTGCGTTAAGCGCACCGAAGACGCCACACGCCACAACCACCTTCACCGTCGTCCCTGCGCAGGCAGGGACCCAGTGCGGTGCAATCGGTTGTGACGATAATGCCGGCTCAGCTCTTCAAGAGCGCGATTGCGCGCCGCTACACATCCAGCGACTATCGCCTTGGGCCCCTCCCTGCGCAGGGGCGACGGTGAGGGATAGCTAGTACACATCCCGCCGATACCGCCCCGCCGCCGCAAGCTCTTCGACACGCACATCGCCCAACACACTACGCAACGCCATATCCACCCCGGGCGCCATACCCGCCAGACTCCCACATACATACACGCTGGCCCCATCCGCGATCCATCGGCGCAAGTCGTCGCCCGCGGCGCGCAACGCGTCCTGCACATAACGCAACGAGCCGCCATCGCGCGACCACACCAGATCCAGCCGCTCGATATCCCGCGACGCGCGCCACGCTTCCAGCTCGTCCACATGCAGACGATCCACTGCCGCCTGCCGCTCGCCGAAGAGCAGCCAGTTACGCCGGTGTCCCGACGCGATGCGCTGCTTCAGCAAGGCGCGCAATCCCGCGATGCCCGTACCATTGCCGATCAACACGACAGGACGATCGTCGGCCGGCACATGGAAACCAGCGTTACGACGCACCCGAACATCGATCTCCGCACCGACGGCCGCATGCTGCGTCAGCCAGCCCGAACCGACGCCCAGTGCACCATCCGGGCCTCGTTGCCGACGCACGACCAGATGCAATGCACCGTCGCCCGGCAGCGACGCAATGGAATATTCGCGATGCGGCAACGCGGCGAGTGTCGGAAGCCAGACATCGGGCGAGCATCCACGAACCGCATCGGGCACCGGCAGGTGCACGCCAGCCAGCCGGTTCGTCAACGCGCTATCGACGACAAGTTCCGCCTCTTCCGTCCAGCGCGCGATATCGGCGGCTCCATGCCGCGGACCGATCTCGACGATATCGCCCGCGTTCCATTGCAGCCACGAGGTATCGCCGGGCACCAGCGCCACATGAAAACAGGCTTCGCCAAGACTGCCCGCATTGAGTAGACGCCGCTCGATCAGACGCCATGCCTGATACGAAGGACGCTGCCAGTCGGGCATCTCCGTATTTCCGCTGAGCTGACCGATATGGTGCTGCCAGTGCCGGAGCGCACCCTCATCGCCATTGTCGACCTCCACCAGATCGAACAACGGCAGCGCGCCGGACGCATGCAGCCAGTGTTCGAGGTTATGGCCGAATGCGCAGAAGTCGTCGTAGTCGCGATCGCCCAACGCAAGAATGCCGTAACGCAGATGACCAAGCGCAAGCGGTGCGGACATCGCGGCGCGCTGAAACCCCACCGCGCTGTCCGGCGCATCGCCCTCGCCCGTGGTGCTGACGACGAACAGCACCCGCGCGTAATCTGCAAGCGTGCTCGCATCGAGCTGTCCGATCGTACGAGTGTCGACCGGTATGCCCGTATCGCGCAGCGCTTCCGCCGTGCGCATCGCAAGCTCCTCGGCGAATCCCGTCTGCGATGCCTGGACGACAAGAATACGTTCGGCGACCGGCGCTCCTGCCGCCGCGTCTATCGCGCGCGATGCGGAAATCCCCGCGCGACGCCGCCCAACAGCCAGCGCCACGCTTCCGGCCGTCCAGATCAACGTAATGGCAATCGCCCAACCCAGACGCTGCGAATCGCCGCTCGCGGAAAACAGGCTGGCCCGATGCCAGCGCCACAGCATGACGGCGACCGCGATCAGGCACACGCCGATCAGGCATTGTCCCAGCAGTGCCCGCCGCGATGCGGTCACGACTTCAGCGCCGCCGCGAACGCCGGCGACATGCGTTCTTCGAATCCATGTTCGCCATAGAGAACGAAGAGCACGGCGATACCATGAGTCTTCGCATACGCCATGCCTGCGTCGGGACCGAGTACCGTCATCGTGGTACCCAGCGAATCGGCGTGCATGCAGTCGGACGCGACGATGCTTACCGACGCGATTTTATGAGCGACGGGATAGCCCGTACGCGGGTCGATATGGTGCGAAAAAACCTTGCCGCCACTTTCGAAGAAATGCCGGTAGTCACCCGAGGTAGCAATGGCGCGATCGCGCAGCGAGACGATCCGCTCCACCTGATCCACGTCGTCGACGGCGCCCGCCGCCGCACCCGGTCGTTCGATACCGACATGCCACGGTGTGCCATCGGGTTTCCGGCCGCGTCCGCGCAGTTCGCCTCCTACTTCGACGAGATAGGCATCGATACCCTGCGCATCGAGCCAGCGTGCCACCTGATCGACGCTGAAACCTTTCGCGACCGACGACAGGTCGACGTAAACGCCGCCAGGCTGCAACGCACGATGGTTCTTCGGATCAAGCTGGACGCGTTGCCAGCCAACCCGCGCGCGCGCCGTGGCGATGGCCTCCGGCGTCGGTGCTTCATGCGAGTGACGCTCCGGGCCGAAACCCCACAGATTCACCAGCGGCCCCACGGTCGGGTCGTACGCGCCACCGGACGACGACGCCAGTTGCAGCGCATAGCTCAGCACGTCGTAGAACTCGACAGGCAACACCTGCCACGTACCGGCCGGCGCACTGTTGAACCGGCTGAGATCGGACGCCGGTTTCCATGTACTCATCTGCAAGTCGACGCGATCGACTTCGGCCTGGATGCCGGCACGGATGCGCGCCGGATCGGCCTTGGCGGGAAGGACGGCGTTGACCGACCAGGTCGTTCCCATGACCTCGCCTTCGAACCGGCGTACGTCGTTCGCTGTCGCCAGGGGAGCCACCAACAGAAGCAGCAGGACGAGGATCGCTTTCATGGATGGCATCGCGGATGGAAAGGCCCGGACGCTATAACGCGCTGCCAGGCAAATGGATTACGGGCGGGAAATGCGGGGATTGGGGGTGGGAAGCGGGGGCGTGCTTCCGGCGATCGCTTGAGGGTGCTGGTATCGCCCAGCGGAAGCAACGTCCGCCTGGCGCTTCTCGTTCCCTCAAGCGTTTGCCGGAAGCACGCCCCCGCTTCCCACCCCCAATCCCCGCTTCTCTCAAAGCGGCAGCACTTCGAACGTGGCCGTATAGGCCAGCCGACGCTGCTTCGCTTCCTTGACGCTGGTATGGGTGTCTTCGGCACTGGCGTTCACCCAGTACATGCCCGGACCGGGGAACGTGATGCTGAAGTTGCCGTCCTTGTCGGTGGTGGTATCGATCTCGTCCGGCGAGTTGCGGTAACGGGTGGCACCCGGGATCGCAATAACCTTCAGATTCGCCGCCGGCTTGCCGTCCAGCACCAGACGGAACGTCGCCGGCTCGCCGGCCGCGAGGTCGTTCGGATGCGTCACGGGAATCAGTTCGAGGCCGACGTTCGTGGCCTTCAGCGCACCGGTGCTCGGCGTGCCCTGCGTCACGAAGGTTTCGACTCGCGTGGACATCTCGCCCACCTGCACGTTCTTCGCACCGGCCGGGACGCCGGTTTTCAGCTCGCCTGCCTTGCCGCGCCAGCGCTTCTTCTGGCCGTCGAGTTCATAACTGGCGGTCAGCCCCTGATTCACCAGGGCGAGGCGATACGTGCCCTTCTGCGGAACGGCCAGATCGAACGTGCTGCGGTACTTGCCGGTCGATGCATTCTCCGGCTTCACCGTCGTGCCGTCCGGCGCGGTGATGACCAGTGTGTCCAACTGCGCGGGGAAGTGATCCGGGTAATACAGATCGTTGGAGATCGCAGCGTCCACCGTCACCCAGGCCTCGTCGCTGGACAGCACGGTAGCCGACGGCACCATCCACATCTTGTGGGCCTGTGCGGCCAGCGGCAGGGCAAGGGCGAGGCAGAGCACCGCGCGGGCGAGAGTACGTGTCATGGTCGTCTCCTGATGCTTACTGGGAATTAGGGATTGAGGTCGAGGCTGATCAGGCCCAGTTCGTCCTTGCCCTGCGCCGTGAGATGCGCGGGTCTGGTCGCCGGCCAGTCGAAAGGAATGCGCTGCATGTCGCGGCCACCGACTTCGCGCGCGGCCTCGACAACGAGTTCGTAGTGGCCCGGCGCCAGCGTGCCCAGCGGCGGCTTGCCATCGGAGAACGAAAGTTGATGCTGGCCGGCGGGACGCGTCGCGCCGGACACGCCGTCGATCGGCATCGTCTGCTCGCGCCCGCTGCGCCGCCACCACTGGCGCATGTCCTTCAACCACTTCGCACCTTCGCCGTCGGCCTTCTTCACGTCGTACCAGACCGCCAGATTCGCAGCGACCGTGTGGTCTTCGCGCTCGATCCAGACGGCGACATACGGCCGGTGATATTCGGCCACCTTCAGCGTGGGAATGTTCACGGTGAGATTCATGTCCGCACCGAACACCGGCGCGGCGACGGCGAGGCAGACGGCAACGATAAGACGACGACGCATGAAACCCCCTTCAGTGAATGAACAGCAGCACCAGCACCAGCACCAGCGGCAGCACCAGACCGAGCGCAACCATCGGCCAGGTGGCGCCGCGCTGCGCGGCGTGCATCTTCAGCAGGAATAATCCGGTGATCGCGAAGATCAGGCAGGCCAGCGCGAAGATGTCGATAAACCAGCTCCACACCGCGCCGGTATTGCGGCCCTTGTGCAGATCGTTGAGATAGGAAATCCAACCGCGGTCGGTGACTTCGTACTCCACCTCGCCGCTATCCCGCTGGATACTCAGCCATGCATCGCCACCGGGACGCGGCAGCGCGAGGTAAACTTCGTCGTCGCTCCAGTCGGCATCTTTCGACGCCAGCGAGAGATGTATCCGTGTATCGATCCAGTCGCGAACCGGCGCAGGCAACGGCGCCGACTTGCCGCTCGCAGCCAGCGTCGCCAACACGTCGGCCGGCAGCGTCGTCTTGCGATGCTCCACCTTCGGTGTCGCCTCGATACTGCCGGCGTGATTCAGCGTGAAGCCCGTGCCCGCGAACAAAACCAGCGCAATCAGGCAAACCGCGGAACTGATCCAGTGCCACTGGTGCAGATGCTTAAGCCAGAACGCGCGGCGTTGCCGGTCGACGGTATCGCGCATGTGCTGGCGTGGCCCCTGGGGTTTCGGATCGGTATGGGCCTACATGGTAGACGAGATGCGAATGACTCGCAATTGCGATGAATGGCGATGCCACGCCATCGTCGGAGGAGACAAGGGCCAGGAGGCGACCCTTGCCAGTCGATTCAAGATACAGCCCGTAGGTCCCGACCCTCGATCGGAAACAGCTTAGAACCTGTATTCGGTCGACAGCTGGACGGTGCGCAAATTGAAGTGAATGCGCTCCTCACCGGAGCGAGCAGCCATCCAGTATTTGTCCACGGACAGACCGACGCTCCACGACGGCGCGACGTTGATGCCAACACCAAGGCCCAGATAGTTGCCATTGTCGCGAATGCGACGGTTTACCTGGTCTTCGACCGACCGGAAAGACGACGACGATCGCCAGTTCTGCCAACCCGCACGCCCCGTGACATACCAACGGTCGGAGATTGCAAAACGTACATTGCCTCCCCAGGCGATCGTCGACGTTTTCAGATTGTCGTCGTAGGGACCGACATCGTCGGTGCCCGTGAACGTCGACGAGCCAAATTTCTGATAGGCCAGCTCGGGGCCGAACGACCACCGATCGCCAAGCGCCCATCGATATCCACCATTCACGCCCAGCGTTACGCCACCGTCTTTCACACGCTCGTCGAAGTACGGCACCGTCACGAAAGAAGACGTCGCCTTGCCGACCTGCGCCCCGACAAACCACCCCGCCCCATCCTTCGCGATCACCGAACCGGTCACCGCGAAGCACGCCACAGCAGCCACACCCATCCACATATGCTTCTTCATTCCATGACTCCTTGTGTCGTTCAATCCTCACCCGTCTGTCCGTCAGATCAGGCGTTCACTGCAAACCGGGAGCCTGATTGCGACAGCCCAGCTCTTACGCAATCGTCAGCCTTAACCGATCGCTTCGAAAGCAATGTAGAGATCGACACCCGTGGCGTCATGACGGCTAGTCTGGAAAAATAAGGCATTTAGATGCGACGTCATGACAGCCTGCGATGACGCCACGTGGGGTAATTCAGACATATAGAGGAAATCGTCTCGACAGCAGAGGGCATGGTCTCCGCTCTTCGCCATCGAGACGATCCGTCATCAACTGCGCAAACCCACATCGTTCAGCAGCTTCCGGGCACAACCGTCACCCACGTTGCGTGCCACGTCTTTCACCTTCGCGTAGTCATCCGCTTTCCAGGCATCGAGTGCCTGCGCGCCATCGCCCTCGCCCGTGCATGTCGAGGTCGCCACGACTTCGCCCGCCGAATCGAGAATTTTCGCGCGAAGGTCCCAGTGCAAACGGTAATTGTCGCTGCCGAACATGCTGTCGTAATCGAGCAGCCAGACCGCCTGCTTGATGTCGACGCGGTATGCCGCATCACCCGATGGCACGGGACGGTCCGCCAGCGTGCGGGTGATCGACTCCGCCATGAACTGCGCCGGCGCCTGGGTTTGCGCGTGCTGGCCGGCACTACTCACGACCTGTTGTACCGTCTGGCCGGTGACCGTGCCCAACTCCTGCGCTTCGCGCAAACCCTGCGGCGATATCGACGCGGGACTGGACGCCGCCGCGGAACCGGCGACAACGCCAAACACCGCACTTCCCAGCGCCTGACCCTTCGTCTTCACCTGCACCGTCGAAGCATTCGTCACATTACCGACGACTACGCCGCGCTCGCGAAACGCCATCGTCTGATCCGCCGTGACACCCTTCGGGTGCGTCGCGCAGCCCGCCAGCGTAACCATGGTTGCGACCGTCAAAACTCGATAATTCACTTCGTTCCTCCCTCGAAATATTCTGAACCACCCCTACGGCGGTCCGTCCTGAAACAACCGTGTCGCGCGTCGGGTGACGCGCTTCTTCCCTGCGAACCGATCGACAGAGCACCTTGAAACGTTCGGCTAAAGCATGCGACAGGAAGCTGGCGCGAAATCCAACCCGCCTCTATCGACCAAAGGCCCGAGATATTTAGGGCCGGTGAACTCACCCCTACGACAACAGCGGAAATTCGCTCAATTCACCAATGCATCCGCCGCCTTGGCCCGATACAACGCCACAACAAGGTCCAGAGCCTCGTCGGCCAATCCACCCATCGACGACATAGCCTGCGCCATCTCGTCCGGATCGAAATCGGCGTGCGCGGTCAACGACATCATCCGCAGAAGCGACTTGATCGCCACCATCCGGGTGTAAGCGGCGGCGTGTAAATGCTGCGCCGAAAGATCGAGGCTCCCCGCACAAAGGGGACACGCGACATGTAACGAAGGCGTGAGATGCGACATAGACGGTTCCTTGTGCCCGATAGGCCGCCACCCCCGAAAGGGTGGCGGACGTGTCGGGGTCGAAAACCGGTCGTTCAACCAACACCGGCCAGGACAAAGCCTGCCCGACACGCCCACCGTAAACATGCGGGAGTGAACGCAGGCAGCAATCGCTGGCCTGCGTGGTTGAACGAAGCGGGTTTCGACACCCGGCCGCCGAACTCGGCGACCCGGAAAGCATCCCAGCCCCTCACCCTCGCAACCATTCGATTATTCCGAAAAATGCGACGAATATTCTTGAGAGTGTTGGTGGGCCTGCATCGCCCAGCGCGCAGACCTCCTGAGCGCCCAACCCTTCGAAGTACTGATGAACTCAACAAAACAACAGACAACGAAACCCCACCAAAACGCATGACCGACATACCCCAGCCAGCGCCGCATCGAAGACCGATCCGCAGCCCTCCTTTCCGCAGCGGCGTAGACGCGGTTAAACGTTCTCTTTCGCCAGATCGACCGGGCGCGAGCGTAACCGCTTTCCTTGCACAAAATCGTCGCCTCATGGCACCGACGCGGCACGGCCCTGCATGCGGCCAAATCATCGACTATCAGCCCCAGAACAACTATGAGCGGCAACGCGGCGATGTTTATCGCAATAACAGAAGCGACCGGCGTTGCTGCAAAGAAGGCCAGCAGCGACAGGCTGCTCGCAACACCACAAGCAAAGACGGGAGGTGCTCCCTTCATCCAAAGTCGACCCAAAGCAAAGACGCTTGCGACGGCAGCCACAGTGAACAACACTCCGGGGAAGCCATCGAGAGCAATGAAGTAATCGAGTGAAACCCCAGCGGTTGAAACCGCCGTCCATGCGTAGATGCCGCTGAGGAGAACAGCCAGAAAAAGTGAGAGCTTCTGAAGATGGCGCCGTTTCACTATGTCTCGCGATCTCATCGAACCCCCTCCTGCCCCTTCCCGGCCTCCCTCTCTATTGCCAGCGCCAAGCCATCCTGCGGAACGACGTCAGGTACACGACACCCATTTCGCGCACGACCCCGCCACCACATCCAGACAAGCATGGCAAATGCGAGGAAATTGAATCCCAGATGCGTGCTACCCCAACCCATCATAAATATCAGTTGAAAGCCAAGCGTAAACGACCACGTCAAATCGGGGCTTTGGATATGCGGAATCTGCACCGCATAGAACAGCACACCTGCGAACAATCCCCAGGTCCAGCGCTTGAACCACCCGAGCGCCGCGCCAAATCCAATCGCCACGAGCAGCGCGTTACTGAGCAAAAAAGCTGCATCGGGTATTCGGTATACCCAAATCGCCCAAATGAACCTCAGCCCAGCGATGCTGTGCAAGAGAAGAGTTACAGCTATTATTTTGTCTTGTCGTTCCAGTTGCATTGGCACTCCTTGTTGCCGAAATATCGCTCAATGGATTTTTATGCTTGGTTACTGCGATTTTCTAAACCTCCCTGGCGACATGGAGCAAGGCCACAATTCGTCGTCCTCACCCGATTCGCCATGCAAAATTGATTTCCGTAGCCACGGCAATCACCTGCCTTGAGTACACAAATCAATAGTATTGGCGTTGTATGACGCTCCCCCGTACATCACTTCCGGGTACGTACCGAATCACCAATGCATCACCATACTTGGCAGTGGCCTCACGATGAACTGTCGCAAGTCCCTCCGGCATCGCAGCATCGAGATCATGCTCCATAGTTCGAAGGCTTTTCATTGCATCCGCCGGTGAAGGACTTTTTTATCAGCGAGAAAATCATGAATACCGCCCATTAAGGCACGATGATGGGAAGGACACTCGGCGCAGGGAATGCAATCCTTTACATGTCATTTCTTCAGACCATCAGAACCACTTGCCTCTTTGGAAATAATTTTTCGGGCTCGTCGACTTTTCCATGACTCACAGAGCCTACGCTTTAATAACGGATCGCTACCCGGATGGAGTGGGAGAAAGTAGAGAAGAAATGTGACCAGACTCACGTACGCACCATATTTCCATAGCACGTTGAGGACGATCATCAAGTTGAAAAATCGATTTTCGTAGAGCGCACGAATAAACACAAAACCAACGCACATGAGATAAAAAATAGATCCGATAAAAATGCTTATAGTCGCGTACTGGAGAGATCTGATAAGCAAATTCATTTGTGCTCACCAAGAGCACCAAAGCCCGCTCCCGCAGCTTCCTGAGCCGTCGCCCCAAGAGCGTTTCCGATTAGCACTGGGCCGATTGAGCCGGGGCGAAACTTCAAAAGATATCCCGCAGCTCTGTCACCAGCTACATGGCCAACGGCTCCGCTTGCCCCCGAAAAAAGAAATGCACCGAATACACTCTCATTCTCGTGATACCTAACGTTATTGAAAGAGGTTTGTGCAGCACCTGCGGTGCCATTCACCAGCGCTGTCCATACAAGATTACCTCCCGGTGCCAAGGCACCGGCAGTCGCACTAAAACCAGCATTAGCCCAGCGGATGGGCTTTCCACCAATCGCCTGTGCGCCTATGTTCACTACTGCAGACGTAGCAGCAATACCCGCTCGAGTGCCGAGCAAGTATTGCAGGGCAGTTGCTCCTTTCGTCACGGTCCCCGTACGCACAGCCCCAAGCAGCGGCACACCCGCTATTAAGCCCGCACCACCGCCGGACAATGCCAACTGCCCATAAAAGTCCAGAAGCTTGCGCCCTTCGGCATCCAGCTTCTCACCCACCATGTAGTTCGCGCGCCAGTCCTGCGTGGCCAGACCGGCTAGCTTTCCGGCCTGATCCTGTTCAGTCAGTCCCCAACCGCGCCCTTCCAGCCCCTTCAGTTGCGCGGCGTAGTAAGCACTCGCGGCATCCGGATGCGCTTTCAGATATTGAGCCAGTTCGTGGGCGTTATGCCTCGCATCGTTACGTGCTTCCGGCCGGAACAAGTCCGTCCCGTTTTGCCCTGATCCGAAGCGATCCGACAGGAACGCTAGCGCGGCATCATCGGTCGCCACGCCCTTTGCGCCACCGATAGCATCGGTGCCAATGGCCAGATCGAGCGATTCGTCCTGCAAGCGCATCGCCGCCAGATAAAGACGTTGCTGTGCTTCTTCGGCCGAGATGCCATTTTGCGTCGCAAATGCCTGCACCGTTCCGTCGATAGCCTCCATCGTTTTTGGATGCAGTTGTTCGTTGAACTGTTGACCATAGAGCGCAGCCGCCCCACCTGCACCATCACCCAGTGCACTACCCACAGCGATGCTGCCGAGGTCCAGTAGCGCTTTCCCGGTTTCGGAGCGCGGGTCGATACCCTGATGGATCAGGAATTTATTTATCGCCAACGCCACCGCTTCGCCACCCGCTGCGCCCTTGCCGGCGTCCAGTGCGCTACCGCCACCCAACGCTGCCATGCCCGCGCCAACCAGACCATGCAACACGATTTTGTTCGTGCCGCCATCGCTCCACTTCGCGACGCTCGCTTCGTCGTTCTGCGCGGCGGCTTTGGCTTGCATCATTTCAGATAGGGAACCGACGGCCATCATGCCCAGCTGTCCCGCCGCCGCGCCCAACTCGGCTTGCTCGCGCAGCTTCGCCTCGTCGAAGATCGGCTTCAGTGTCTGGTTGTCCAGACTCGCCTCGCGACTCAGTCCGGCGAGATTCATCGAGCCATCGCGCACGCTGATCGTGCCGCCCGCTATCGCCGCGTCGGTCGTACTGCGACGGTTCCCGTTCTGCGGCACCGCGCCACCCGGCGCGAAGCTGCCGCCGCTTCCCGTGCTGTAACCCCCACCGACGCTGACACTACGGGTCTTGTAACTCGCCTCGTTGGTCAGGCTTTCCCACATCAGCGAGCCGGTACTGAGGATGTTCTTCGACAGATCGGCCTCGCTGGCGATCACGCCCCCCTTCAGGTGCGTGTTGCCGCCGACCGTCAGGTCGAAGCCGCCTTTGCCCGCACCGATGCCGCTGACCTCGTTGACGCCGGTGTAATGACTATCGGCTTTGTACTGGTTGACGTTGGCGTGGCTACCGACGCCCGCGACGAGTGTTCCGCCCGCCTGCTGTTGTTTGTTTGCGACATCGTCGGTGTCCTGCTCGCTTTCGATACGCAGATTGCCGCCAATGGCACCGAGGACGGTGTCGCCTTTTAGCCGCGCGCCCTTGATCGTGGTGTCGTTGCCGGAGAGCAACGTGAGCGTATCGGCCGCGTCGATAGTCGTTTCGGCATGGGTCAGGCCATTGACGCTTGCTTTGCCACGTCCTGCCGACGCGGTCAGGTACCAGCCGGTCTGTGCACCGACCGAATAGCCGATTTCACCGCCGCCGTTTTTGTTGGTGCTTTTGCTGCTACCGACTGCGCGTTCGTGGTTGATTGCGGTGCCGATAGTGAGATGAATTTTGGCGTAATTCACCATGCTCGCGACAGAGCAAGCAAACCAGATATCCCCCCTGCATAAGCCGCAAATTTTATGCCATTTATTAACACACGTGAAATATCGAAATTCCTCCCTTCAAAAAAGCATCTTATGTAAATCATCGGAACGCCAATCGCAATGACGATAATAAACATCATCAAAGCAAAACTAAGCGCCATAAAAATTCGTCGCTTCATTACTACTTACTCGACTCTTTATTCATTTCTTGCAATGGACTTAGTTCTGAATTTACATACTCTTGAACTACCGATCCACCCATATTGCCGATAATGACCGAATAAATTGAACCTGGCGCATATTTTCCCCATTTGGCGGAAAGTATTGCACCACTGCCATATGCTGTACTACTGCTCATGGCCCCGATTAAGAAACCCACGTAGAGGCTATGGTTCTCTTCATAAACTTTGTTCTCTAGTGCGACTTGGCCAGCACTACCGAACGAATTCACCGCAACATTCCAGGCAAATGTACCGCCACCGCCAAGAAAGCCGGTGGCGAAACTAGTCGCTACTCCCGTCCAGCGGACATCCTTTCCACTCAAGGCCTGAGCCCCCGCATTGACAGCCGCGGATGTCACACCCACTCCACTGCGCGTAGCTAGAGCATATTCCAACAAGCTTGCGCCCTTCGTCACAGTCCCCGCACGAGCAGCCCCGAGCAACGGCACACCCGCTACTAAGCCCGCACCACCGCCGGACAATGCCAACTGCCCATAAAAGTCCAGAAGCTTGCGCCCTTCGGCATCCAGCTTCTCACCCACCATGTAGTTCGCGCGCCAGTCCTGCGTGGCCAAACCGGCTAGCTTTCCGGCCTGATCCTGTTCAGTCAGTCCCCAACCGCGCCCTTCCAGCCCCTTCAGTTGCGCGGCGTAGTAAGCACTCGCGGCATCCGGATGCGCTTTCAGATATTGAGCCAGTTCGTGGGCGTTATGCGTCGCATCGTTACGTGCTTCCGGTCGGAACAAGTCCGTCCCGTTTTGCCCTGATCCGAAGCGATCCGACAGGAACGCTAGCGCGGCATCATCGGTCGCCACGCCCTTTGAACCACCGATAGCATCGGTGCCAATGGCCAGATCGAGCGGTTCGTCCTGCAAGCGCATCGCTGCCAGATAAAGACGTTGCTTCGCTTCTTCGACCGAGATGCCATTCTGCGTCGCGAATGCCTGCACCGTTCCATCGATGGCCTCCATCGTTTTTGGATGCAGTTGTTCGTTGAACTGTTGACCATAGAGCGCCGCCGCCCCACCTGCGCCATCACCCAGCGCACTACCCACAGCGATGCTGCCGAGGTCCAGTAGCGCTTTCCCGGTTTCGGAACGCGGGTCGATACCCTGATGGACCAGGAATTCATTCATCGCCAACGCCGCCGCTTCGCCACCGGCCGCACCCTTGGCAGCATCCAGTGCGCTACCACCACCTAAAGCCGCCATACCCGCGCCAACCAGACCATGCAACACGATTTTGTTCGTGCCGCCATCGCCCCACTTCGCAACGCTCGCTTCGTCGTTCTGCGCGGCGGCTTTGACTTGCATCATTTCAGATAGGGAACCGACGGCCATCATGCCCAGCTGTCCCACCGCCGCGCCCAGCTCCGCCCGCTCGCGCAGCTTCGCCTCGTCGAAAATCGGCGCAAGTTTCTGATTGTCCAGACTCGCCTCGCGACTCAGTCCGGCGAGATTCGTCGAGCCATCGCGCATGATGATCGTGCCGCTGACAATCGCCGCGTCGGTCGTGCTGCGACTGCTATCGTTCTGCGGCACCCCGCCGCCTGGGGCGAAGCTGCCGCCATTTCCGCCGCTATAGCCGCCTCCGATACTGATATTGCTGGTCTTGTAGCTCGCCTCGTTGTTCAGGCTCTCCCACGTCAACGAGCCGGTATCGAGGATGTTCTTCGACAGATCGGCCTCGCTGGCGATCACGCCCCCCTTCAGGTGCGTGTTGCCGCCGACCGTCAGGTCGAAGCCGCCTTTGCCCGCACCGATGCCGCTGACCTCGTTGACGCTGGTGTAGTGACTATCGGCTTTGTACTGATTGATGCTGGCTTGGCTACCGGCACCCGCGACGAATGTTCCGCCCGCCTGCTGTTGTTTGTTCGCGTAGTCGTCGGTGTCTTGTTCGCTTTCGATACGCAGATTGCCGCCGATGGCGCCAATGACGGTATCACCCCTCAACTGTGCGCCCTTGATGGTAGTGTCGTTGCCGGATAGCAACGTGAGCGTATCGGTCGCGCCGATGGTGGTTTCGGCGTGGGTCAGGCCGTTGCCGCTGGCGTTGCCCCGTCCTGCCGAGGCGGTCAGGTACCAGCCGGTCTGTGCACCGACCGAATAGCCGATTTCACCGCCGCCGTTTTTGTTCGTGCTCGTGCGGGTGTGCTGCTCTTTCTGACTGAGCAGGTGGCTGTCGTTCGCCGCAGCGAGCGCGACGTTCTTTCCGCCAACGTGACTGCCGATGACGTTGAGGTCGCCACCGGTGGCGACGATCACAACGTCGCCGCCGCTCTGGATGCGACTGCCGACCGCGCGTTCGTCATGCGTCCTTGTTTCGCTGCTGGCGCTGCTCGCCCCGACGCCGATGCGCAGCGATATTCCCGCATCGCTCGCGCTGGCCGCACCAGCGGTTTTCGCGGCAGCCTGCGCCGCACCGCTCGCGGCCGAGGCGGTCTTAACGGCATAAAGCGCTTTAACCCGGTCATCCCTGACCTCGCTGCCCCGGTCGACCGTCTGATAAAGCGCCATCGCGGCGTCGACCACGCCTCCGGTCAATCCGGCCGTGATGCCCGCACTCTGTTTCTTATAGGTCTGCCGGCTATCGCTCGTCGCCACGGCCGCATCGATCGTCACGTCTTTGCCGACGATGGTTGTCGCCGTGCTGCTCATCACATCCGAGCCGGTGATGCGCACGCGGTTGCCGGCGGTCAGCGTGACGCTACCGTCCGTGCTGCCGATCAGGCTACCGGTGGGCGTGCTATCGGTCTGTTCGTAGCCCTGCTTTTCCTTCGATTGGCCCAGCATGACGCCGACACCCACGCCCATCAGGCCGGATGTCTTGACGGTCTTTTCGTGCGTCTCGCTGTGCGTACTGGTCGCCGTACCGATACTGAGATTATGGCCTGCCGCCAGCACGACATCGTGCGTCGCACCGACCTGTGCGCCGCGTGTCGTCAGATCGCGACCGGCGGCGACGGCGACGGTGACGCTGTCGCCGCTGAGCAACGACCCGACCGCCAGCCGATCCTCCGTCGCATCGCGGGTGGTCGTCGTGGTTGAAGAAAGCAGGCCGGAGGTTTTCTTGCGGCGGGTTTCTTCCCACGTGTGGGTTTCCACGCCCGCATCGAGCACCACATCGCGACCAGCAGCGAGGGCGATATCGCCTTGCTCACTGACGAGACTGGCAGCGGTGCTGCGGATGTCGCGGTCGGCATCAACGACCACGCCGGCATCGCCGTCGATCGTACTGCCTCGCAAACTTTCATCCATGCTGTGCGTGCTGACGAAAGCGCCATCGCGTGTCGTGCCTTCGGATTGGACCAGACGATCGGTCACCGCATTTAGCGCGACGTCCCGACCTGCGCTAAGTACCACGACATCAGTCGCTCTGATATTGGCGCCCTGCCCGATGAGGTCGCGTCCGGCAGCAAGCACCGCGCTGCTGCCAGAGGTGATCGTGCTGACGCTGTGCGTGGTGACTTCGACGCTGGTGTTACCGCTGCGGCCGCTTTGTGTGTTGCCCATCGCAAGCAATGACAGATCGCGGCCCGCGATAAGCTGCGCATCCCCACCCGCTCCGATCGACGTGCCGGTCGCCGTCAGATCGCGACCGGCAGCGAGCGCAAGCTGACCGCCTGCGGTGACCGGAGCGCTGTCGAGGACAACATCACGCGCTGCCTGCACAGTGAGATGGCCCGTGGCGCGAATATCCCCACCGGTAACCAGACCCATGCGTTTCGCATCGAACGATGCAATGCCGCCGAGATCCACCTGGCTTACGCCGCTCACGATATCGTTGCCCGCCACCAGCGCGACGTGGCCACCCTCTATCCTGCCGGTATTGAGGATGTTCTTCGTGGTGTCGATGCCCAATGCGCCGCCCGCGGTCAATGAGCCTGCGTTGAGCAGGTTACCCGCCTTCACCGTCGCGTTCTGACTGGCCCGGATGCTGCCGGTGTTGGCAAGGTCGCCGCTGGAGGCCATCTGCACGGTTTTGCCCGACATCGATGCACCGCTGGCGACGTGCTTCGCGGTGTCCGTCGCCAGATACACGACGGGCACCAGCACGGATTCTCCATTCACCTCCTGTGCGACCATCCAGACGATGTCTTTCGTAAGACGCGCCATCTGTTCGCCGGTCAGTGCGACGCCGACGGCCAGATGGAAGGTCTCGGCGGTTTCCACGCCCGAGTCCATCAGCGCGCGGTACTGCGCCATCGCATCGCCATAGTCGCCGAGATAGCGCTGCCCGGTGAGCGAGGCGATCTGGTCGAGGATCAGACGCTGTTCGTAGAACGCATCGCCCAGACGCTTCAGCAACCGGTCGCCTTCAAGGCCTAGCCGGCCTAGCAAATAGTCGCTACCCAACAGCCCCGCACGTGTGGCGAAACGCGGATCGGATTCGACGAGGTAGCGATGGCCGGCACCCGGCGTCGTGGCGAACAGACCATTGTCGGAGACAACGACAGGTAGCAAGCCCACCGTCTGAGAACCGGGCGGCAGAACGATGCTGCCGACGTCGAACCCGCTGCCCACCACATCCACGCTGCCCGGACCACGACCACCGACGGTCTGTGCGACCGCGTTGGCGCCGAGGTGAATCGAACCGCTGACCGGCCGACCTTCTTCGTCGACGATCTGGTTCCGGACGTCACTGCCGATGATCGCCAACAGTTCGCCGGCACTTATGCGTGCAGCGAGACTCGGACCGGGATCCGGTATGACCCACCATGGGCGTTGCCCCGCACCGAGCGCGAGCGTCGAGGTACCGTCGGACTGGCCGTACATGCGATAGCCATCGTTGATCCAGTGCCGGCCGCCCTCGAACGTGAGCGCCGACCAGCCGACCTGCTGCTCGATCCGGTGCCGCACCACACCCGTTGGCGCCCAGGCAATGTTACGGACGGTCTCGTTGCCGATCGTCCGCGAACCTTGGCCGAGACCGCCATGAGCCCCGTTGACGATGAGGTTGGCGCCCGCCGCGATCGTCGAGGTGTGGTTCAGTATCGACCCGGAAAGCGAGATATCGCGACCGGCAACGATGCGCCCCTCCGCGCTGGTGCGCGACAGGAAGGTGTAGGAAACAAGCGTATCGGTGTAGATGCCCTGAAAAACAATGGGACTACCGATCCAGTCCTTGTAACCCCAGCAACGATGTCGGCTCGATTGAGCGTCGTAGCAATACGCGGCCGCCGCGACCAGTTCCTCGGGGCCAATAACCTGACTGGGATCCACGTAGGGAGGATGGTGCAGCGGATCGGTATCGTCGTAACGATAGCGGACGAGTAGCGTACTGACCGAGTTGAGCGCTTGCTCCTCGGCACTCAGATAGTGCGTTCCTGTTTCGAATACCCGCCGCTCGTTCGTCATCTGATGCGCGGCCAGCCGCATCGAGCCATCGGCCTCGATAGTGCCCGAGCGATTGAGAATCGCCTGCGATCGCGCGCCGCTCTCGTCCGCGGCGATGACCAGATCGCCAAGACTGAAGAGATGCGCGTCGCGATTGAGTACCGTCCCGCCGACATAGAGATTCAGGTGTTCGGCGGTGGCGACCAGCGCGGTGGTGTACGGATCGTTGCCGGTCGCGTCGCCGAGGTCGGCGCCGTTGGTGAAGTCCCACGCGCGTACCGTGACGACGTCGCCGATCAGCGTGCCGGTGTTGGTGACGACCACGCCTTCGACGGCGAGCGTGTCGCCCTCCCCTCGGCCTGCATTGTTGATATGGCTGCGGGAACGCAGCGTTGTGTTCGCGCTACTGATGCGGGCACCGACCTCATTGTCGATGCTGGCCGCGTCGATGGTCAGACCGCCCGCGCTTTCCAGTACCGCGCTGGTGCTGTTGCGGAAGCGGCCACCCAGCGCGAGGGTGAACTGGCCGTTGGCTTTGAGAGCGACGCCCGCGAGGTGGGTGTAGTCGGCGGGCAGCCCGAGGTACAGGTCGCGACCGGCCACGATACGGCCGGCGTTCCCCAGCGCGCCCAGAATCAGAGCAACGTTGCCGTCGGCGGCGGTTTCGCCGTTCGCGTTATCCAGCCAGGCGAGAGTCAACGCCAGATCGCCACCCGCACCGAAGCGGCCCCAGGCGTTGGCCAGCGACGCACCGCTGGCGATCCAGCGCAGCGAGCCGGCGGCGTAGACGGTACCGCCGCTGTTGTCGAGACTGCCGGTATCGAGGGTGAGCCCCTGTTCGGCGACCAGTTTGCCGTCGCCGCGATTGTCGATACTGCCTGCACGCAGCGAGACGTCGCCTTGCCCGCCCACCGTGCCGGTCGTGTTATCCAGCGTGCCGGCAAGCTCGATCCGGGTCAGGCCGGTACCGGTATTGGCGAGTCGGCCGCTGCGATTGCCGAGCGAGGTGGCCGCAAGGGTTAGCGTATGCGCGACGCCGTCCGTGCCGGCTTCGATACGGCCGCCGTTGTTATCCAGATGGCCGCCGGCGGTAAGCGCGATGTTGCCGCCCGACTGGATCGCACCGCGATTGACGATGTCGCCCAAGCTACTGGCGTCCAGGCCCGTCGCACCGTACAACGTGCCGGCATGGGTCAGCGCGCCAGCCTGAAGAGCCAGTGCGCCGTTACTGCCGATGAATCCCGCACTGACCAACTGGCCGACACGCAACGTCAGTGCCTCGCCGCCCAGCTGCGCGATCCGTCCGCTGCCGTTATCCAGCGTCACGGCATCCACCGTCGCGCCGTGCGATGCCTGAAGCGTGCCGCCGTCGTTGAGGATCGCCTCGCGGGCGGACAACAGCACCGCGTCGGCGACCAGCGTGCCGCCGCGGTTGTCGAGCGTGCCGACGTTGAGGGTGGCCAGACCGGCCACGCTTAGCGTTCCGCCCACATTGTCGAAACGTATCGACGTATGCCCGTCGAATGCACCGTTGCCGACGATGCGCCCGCCGCGATTGATCAATGTATCGGCGTCGATGTCCAGCGTGCCGATGCCGGAGTGCTCGATGACTCCGCCACTGTTGTCGAAGGCTTGAGCGGCGATGAATGCATCGATGCCATTGCTGGCCAGCGTGCCGCCGCGATTGTCGAACACACCGGCGAGCGCGATGTTCATGCCATCGCGGCCGGTCTGCGCCAGACGGCCGCGCACGTTCACGACATCGCGCGCGACGATGTCGAACAAGCCGCCCTGTAGTACGCCATCGCTATTGTCGACGGCACCGGCGACACGGATCGCGAACAGGCCGGCGGTGGCCGTGTCCGCGCCGCGATGGAACAGATCGCCGCTCGTGGCGATCAGGTCGATGTCATCGCCCGCCCGCATGCGCGCGCCGGACAGATCGAGCGATGCACCTTCCAGTGCCAACGACTGCGCGGCGAGGTTCGTCCCGCGCGTGGTCAGCGCACCACGTGCCACCGCGAGCAAGCTGCCGCTGGACCCCAGCGAACCGTCGGCTCGCACGCCGGCACCCAGCACGCCGGTCGAAACGATCTCGCCCGCTGCCAGATCGAGGTGGCCGCCCGCTGCCAGCGTGCCCTCGTTACGAAAGCCGTTCGTCACCCGCCAGAGGCTGTCGCCACCCGTATACACCGTCGCGCCGACGCCGTTGGCAAACGACGTCAACCCCGTCGCGGACAGACGACCATTCGCCTCCAGACGACCCGCATGCGTGAACGCCCCTGTGTTGAGCAGATGGACATCGCCGTCACTCGCCAACACACCGCTACCTGACGTGGCCAGGTCGCCGCCGGACAGCAGCAGCTCGCGGCCGTGCAACGTGCCGTCGATCAGCGTATTTGCTGCGCTCGTGTGTACCGCACCCGTCGCCCCGGTCGCCCCACCGAGACGAAGCGTTTGCGCGTCAAGTCGGACATCGCCGCCCGCGCTGATCTGGCCTCGATGGATCAGATCCACCGCGCGTAGCGTGACGTGGCTATTCGCAGCAAGCGCGCCCGCGTTGTCGACAGCCGCCGCCTGAATGCTCACGTTTCCAGTCGCCGCCGTGCGTCCAACGAGAACGATCCGGCCCTCGTTCGCTATCTCCACATCGCCGAACTGCGCAACGATGTCGCCACCGTTGTTCACGCCGAAACCCGCTTCGGTACCGACTAGCCGAATATGGTTGGCATACAGGCCACCGACCGCCGCCACGTCGAGACTGACCCCGGCCGCGCTACCGTCGCTGTCGATAGTGCTGGCACTCAGACTGCCGTAATCGACCTCGTTGGCGCCTGTCACGACGTTGAGCCGGTTCGCCCAGACCTTCGCGTTCACCTGCGCGGCGCGCGCGATGACGTCGAACGACGTGGTCGTGGTGAGGTCGATCGTTCCGCCATCGAGGGTGACCTTGCCACCTCGCACGCGAAACGACTCAAGGTTGCCCGCTGCACCGACCACCGGCGTACCGGTGGTCAGGATCGCGCGATCCGTATTCAGAAAACCGCAGCCAGAGCATGTGATCCCGTTGGGATTGGCAACCACCACGTCGGCACGCGATCCGGCCACTTCCGTATAGCCGCCCAGATGACTGAGATGCGTCGAGATCACTTCGTTGACGATGATCCGCGCCGCCTGACCCGGCGTAAGGTTGGGATTGCCAAGAATCTGTCCGGCCAGCTGCGTGCCGACGATCCCGCCGCCGTTGTTGAGCACCAGCCCGCGCTGATCGACGTTGTACCAGTCGTAGCGGTTATGCGATACACCTGCGGCGCTCGGCACGACGATATTGACCACCGGAACACCGTTGGCCGCGTGATCGACCCCGGGGCCACCCGGCTGCGGTGCGACTTGCGCACCGACCGAGGCGGTAAGCGCCATCGCGATAGCCACGGCAAGAAGGCGGGCGGCGGGGGTGCGGCGCGCGGGCAATGAAGGCATATTCATCCGTGATGTCCGTAATCCGAGGAAAGTTTTTCAGAGCAGGTTTTCAGAGTTGATAGGTAAGTTGAAAGCCGGTCGCGGGGCGCATCGAGTCGAGCGCGTGACTGCCGCGTCTGGCCCAGCCGGCGAACGCATCCCATCCCAACCGGCCGATGCTTCCGCGCATGCCGAGGAAACCGCCGCTCAAGCTTTTTGGCGTATCGAACGGCGTACTGGGTCCACCGATATGTCCGCTATCCACACCGAAGTAGACAGCGGCGGGCAGGCTTCCGAGAGGCACGGTGAAGGTGTTGCGCCAGTACCAGCCGCGCTCGCCGGCGAGCGTCTGCTCCCCGTCGAAGCCACGCACGGTGTAGCGGCCGCCAATAGCGATGAATTCCGAACCGTAGAGCGCGTCGGCACTGCGTTGCGCACGCAGCTCGCTGGTCCACTGCGCGGGAACTCGACCGACGCGAAAGGGAACGGTGAGCGAGGCATCGAGGATGTTGAGGCGATAGGCGAACGTGGGAGCATTCGACTCGCGGCCATGCGCATCGCGCTGTCCACCGAACCACGACACGCCGTGTCGTCGCGCGATACGCAGATCGAGACGCGCGTTGCCCAGGTCCTGACGTTGCAGGAACGCAAGTTCGAGGGTCGTGACATGGCGACGCTGCGTGAGCAGTTCCGTGTCTTCGACGAAGCTGTGCGCCCAGCGCTTGCCGACGCGCAGTTCGACGGCCGATCGTCCATGGCTGCCGCGATGGACGACGCGTTGTGCGGCGAGGTCGACCGTGCGCGACTTGCCGCGCGTGGCGAAGGTCTGCCAGTAACCCGTGACCGTCTGGTGGTAGGCGTAGTCGTATAAGGACGCCGTGAAAAGCCAATGGCCCATGGGAACGCTGTAACTGGCATGCGTACCGCGTGTTCCATGCCGTGAACTGGCGGGCAGGGTCCGGTTGATTCCCACCGACAGGAGGTCGTTCAACCGCAGCGGATTGTCGAGGGCCAGATTCAGCCCCGCCTGCAGGCGCCCGGTAGCACGCGAACCGGTGTCGTCCAGTGTGGCGACGACATGCCAGGGCCGGCCGCGCCGCATCGCGATAACGAGGTCGGACTCCCCCGCAAGCTGTCCGGGCGCGATATCGACGTTGGCGTCCAGCGACGACAGGCGCTTGATCTGCTCAAGTCCCTGCTCGATGTCGCGCAGGTTGAGCAGATCGCCGGGGCGGATCGGAAAGGCGGTCCGCCATGTTTCATCCTGCGAACCATGGGCAAGGCGAACGTCTCCCACCGTGCCCGGCAGCACGGCCAGACGAAGCACGCCCGGCGCGGCCGCCTGTTCGGGCAGAGCGATACGCGTCGTGACATAACCCCGGTTGGCAATCAGGGCGGCTGTCCGTGCCCGGATCGCCTGCACGCCCTTCGGCCCGACGCAGCGGCCGGCATAGCGATCGAGGTAACGCTGGGCGAAGGCGAACTCCCGCGCTTGTGCGCCGTCGAGCCGGATAGCCGAAAAACGCAGACACCGCGCCTCCGCCGGCAGGTCGATGCGATGAGGGGCGACGTCCCGCGACTCCAGCCGTACCTCGGGCGCATTGCGCTGATCGGCGCGCGCCTCTGCGTCGCGTTGCGCACGATCCCGTTGCTCCTGCCGGTCCAGCAACGTCTGCGACGCGGCGGATGAAGCGAATAAAGCCGCTGCCGCGACCGCAAGGCTACGCACGCGGAGCGTCATGCGCCGCGGCGGATAGAGCGTTGTCATCCCTGATGTCCTTGAAGCTTCCATCGGCCAAACCGACCGGCAACGGCCACTCTACAAGGCGTCCCCGCGAGAATCCGCACGACTAACCTGAAAATCGCTGCCGATTTAGCGTCATATACGTGAACGATTAATCCGACAGGCCGTCGCCTCGGGGTTCCCCGAGGCGTATTCTTGCGCCAGCACCCCAGCAGGCTCCCCCTGATGCGCATCCTTGTAGCCGAAGACGACGCCGCCATTGCCGCGGGCGTCCGTGCGTCGCTGGAACAGAGCGGGCACGCGGTCGATCACATTACCGATGGCGCCAGCGCCGATACCGCGCTGCGCGACCACCCCTACGATCTGCTCGTGCTGGACCTGGGCCTGCCGGCGCTGGACGGCAGCGATGTACTGGCCCGATTGCGACGGCGCGGCGCGGGCATTCCCGTGCTGGTGGTGACGGCGCGCGAAGGCTTGCGCGAACGCGTCCGCGTACTGGACCTGGGGGCCGACGATTACCTGGTAAAGCCGTTCGCCCTGGTGGAGTTCGAGGCACGCGTGCGCGCCCTGCTCCGTCGACGCACGACCCAGGGCACGCCGGAATTGCAGATCGGCCAGCTGCGTCTGGATATCGCGGGTCATCGTGCGTGGATCGGGCAGTCGCCCCTGGAATTGACGGCGCGCGAGTTCGGGCTGGTCGAAGCGCTGGCCACACGACCGGACAAGGTCACCAGCCGTGCACAGCTCGTCGAAGCCCTGTGCAACTGGGATGAAGACCTGACCGACAACGGTCTGGATATCGCGCTGCACCGCCTGCGTCGCAAGCTGCATGGGTCGGGCACGAACGTGCGGACGATTCGTGGCCTGGGTTACCTGCTGGAAGAAACGCAGGATGCCTGACGCCGGTTTCGCGAAGACTACACACTGGCGACGACGCGGGAACGAAAAACCCAGCCTTCGACGTCGCTTGCTCACATTCCTGCTGGTGCCCGTGCTGATCGTGCTGCTGCTCGATTCGCTGCTGGCCTATCTTGTCGCCCTCGCCTATTCCAATCGCGTGCACGATGCGGACCTGTCCGACTCGGCGCTGACGCTCGCCGAGATGATGACCAGCGATGCGCTGGACGGCGAACTGACGGCGCAGGCGCGCTTCCTGCTGGAATACGATCCGGACGGACGCAATTACTACTCGGTGATCAGTTCGACGCGCGGACGGCTCATCGGCAATGCCGAACTCGGCAACCCCGGGCACCTGGTCGCCGTCGACCGCGCGCCCGTGCTTTACAATTCGTCGCTCGGCAACCGTCCGCTGCGCGCCGCGGTGATGCGCATTCCCAATCCCAATGCGCACGAGTCGAACGACATCCTCACCATTACCGTGGCGGAGAACCTTCGCGACCGCCATCAGCGCGCGCGCGAAATCCTGATGCTGACGCTGCCATTGCAGACGCTGCTGATCCTGGCGATCTTCCTGCTCCTGTGGTTCGGCGTCAGCTACGGTCTGCGCGTACTCGAACCGCTGACCGCGCGTCTGGGCCGGCGTGGACACGACCTCAGCCCCATCGGCGAGACCGATGTGCCGGTCGAGATCCTTCCGCTGACGCGCACGATCGACGACCTGTTCGCCCGCATGCGCGGCATGATGACGTTGCAGGAGCGCTTCATCGCCGACGCCGCGCACCAGCTGCGCACACCGCTGGCGGGCATCCAGTTGCAGGTCGAACGCATGGACGCCACCAACGACGTGACGGCGCATGCCGATGCACTGGCGCATATCCACCGGCTGTCGACCCGCGCCGCGCGCACGTCCGCGCAGTTGCTTGCGCTTACCCGCACGCAGTCGCCACACCTGGACGAAGCGGGCCGCATGTGCGCGATCGATCTGGCCCAGATCATTCCCGAGGCCGTCTCGTTGCGCGTGCATCAGGCGCTGGGCTCGCGCATCGACCTGGGCTACGAAAGCAATATGGCCACCAGTCCCATTCTGGGCGATGCCCTGATGCTGCAGGAGTTGCTGGATAACCTGATCGACAACGCGTTCCACTACGCCGGACCCGGCCATAGCATCACCGTCGGTCTTCACAGGATCGACGACGCCGTGCTGCTCAGCGTCGAGGACGACGGCCCCGGCGTGGACGATGCGTTTCTGTCCCGGCTGGGCGAACGCTTCTTCCGTGTGCCCGGCGTCCGCGAAGAAGGGACGGGCCTTGGACTGGCCATCGTGGAAAGCATCGCCGAGCAACACGACGCCAAGGTGACTTTCCTTCGCGGGGCCTCGGGTGGCCTGCGCGTGGAAATTCGCTTCTCGCCGGCAGAAACGCCCCCCGCATGACGAGTTCGCCCTTGTGCAGGAACGCTCTCGAGCGCGATTTCCTGCGAAGCGCGACGCGAACGTCCGCGCCTCGCGCACAGGAAGCGCGCTCCTGCAGGGAAAGCGCGGTACAGGGCGCGTACAGCCGCCGAAAGGTTAGTGAAACCGCCTGGTGACACGCTGCAAGCACTATCCAGACCTGCGCGGAGCGCCAACGTGGCCAATTCGGCTGAATTCATCTATGAAGGCGATCGCACCGGCGTATTGCTTATTCATGGGCTTACCGGCACTCCGACTGAAATGCGTCTGGTGGGCAAGGGTCTGAACCGTGCTGGTTTCACGGTCGTCGGCATGCAGCTCGCAGGACATTGCGGCACCGAGGACGAACTGCTCGCCACTACCTGGGAAGACTGGTACGCCAGCGTCGAAGCCGCGGCCGAAACGTTGCGCGGACGTGTCGACCACCTGTTCGTCGCCGGTCTGTCGATGGGCGCGCTGCTCGCGCTGCGACTGGCCGCCCGGCGTCCCGAGTGGGTCGACGGCGTCGGCGTCTATGGCGCCACGTTCCGTTACGACGGCTGGAGCATTCCCTGGACGGGCAAGCTGTCCTTCCTGCTGCCCTGGTTCAAGCGTTTCGGCATCGGTCGCAAGCGCAGCTTCATCGAGCAGCCGCCGTACGGCATTCGTGATGAGCGCCTGCGCGCGCAGGTCAGTTCCGCGATGTTCTCGGGCGACAGCGCCGCCGCCGGCCTGCCCGGCAATCCGTGGCATTCGCTGGCCGAACTGTATGCGCTGGCGAAGGACGTGCGTAAGTCGTTGCATACGGTGACGGCTCCGTGCCTCATCGCGCATGCGGTCGAAGACGACGTCGCCAGTGTCGGCAATGCCCAGCTGGTCGAATCGCGCGTCTCGGGTCCGGTCGAAATGCTCTTGCTCGGCGACAGCTATCACATGATTACGATCGACCGCGAACGGCGCACGGTCATCGACCGCTCGGCGGATTTCTTCCAGCGTATCGTCACCGGCGCACGCCCGACGCGCGTGGCGGCGTAATGCACGGGCACGTCGTATGAGTACGCTTGCCGTCATTCTGTGGATACTCAACGTCGTGCTCGATACCGGCGGCCAGCTGGCCTTCAAGGCCGCGGCCAGCGACGACCGCGCCGGTGAAGGCATGGCGCGCTGGCGCTATATGTTCTCGCGGCCGTGGCTGTGGGTCGGCGTCGGCTGCTACGTGTTCGAATTCCTCGTCTGGATCGCCTTCCTGTCGCTGGTGCCGTTGTCCGAAGGCGTGCTGCTTGGCTCGATCAATATCGTGGTCATCATGCTCGCCGGACGCTGGCTCTTCCGCGAAAAGCTGACGCCGATGCGGGTCACGGGCATTCTTCTGGTGGCCGCGGGTGTCGCCATCGTCGGAGTCGGCGGATGAAGCGTTTTTACCTCATCGGCTTCGCGCTGCTCCTGGCGTTCGACACGCTGAATCTCGTGTGCTTCAAACTCGCGGGCAACCATGCGCTGCCCGTGGAGATGTCGATCGAGTGGATACAGCGTGTGTTCTCGCATCCCTGGATCTACGGCGCGATCTTCGGCTACATCGGTGCGTTCTTCACCTGGATGAGCCTGCTCAAGCACGCGCCGATCGGTCCCGCGTTCGCGGCATCGCATCTCGAAGTGATCAGCGTGATGGTGCTGTCCTACTGGATATTCTCCGAACCGGTGACGACGCCCCAGGTCATCGGCGCCATCGCCATCCTGCTGGGCATCGTCTGCCTCGCCATCTCGGAAACGGAAGTCGCCGAATCCACACCCGGCGCCGCGGACAGCGCGCATGTCGTATCGCCCTGACCGCGAACTCCCCCCGACAGCCGGCCTGCCATTGGCCATGGGCGACCTGCGTGCGCGCCCCGGCAAACGCCTGACCGACGCCGCGGCGACGCTGCTGGATGTGCCAGCGACGCAGCTGGAATGCTCCGGCACAGCGTCGCTCATCGTATCGCTGCTCGCCCTGAAGGAACTGGCGCCGAACCGGCAGGAAGTCGTCATGCCGGCGTACACCTGCCCGCTGGTTCCGATGGCGGTACGAAAAGCGGGACTGATTCCCCGGCTGTGCGATCTGGCCCCCGGGCAGTTCGATATGGACAGCGAACGCCTCGACGCCGCCTGCGGCGACGCGACGCTGGCCGTGCTGCCCACGCATCTGGCCGGTCGCGTCGCCGATGTCGCGACCTCGGTTGCCATCGCCCGGCGCGCCGGAGCGTTCGTGATCGAGGATGCGGCGCAGGCGCTGGGCGCGCGTAGCGACGGCAAGAGTATCGGCATGCTCGGCCACGCCGGTTTCTTCAGCCTTGCCGCGGGCAAGGGGCTGTCGATCTACGAGGGCGGCCTGCTCGTCGCGAGCGATCCCGACCTTCGCGCCCGGCTGGCCCGCATCAGCGCCGAGCACGTGCCGCGTCGTCCGTTATGGGAACTGCGGCGCGGCATCGAACTGGCGGGCTACGCCGCACTGTACCGGCCGCGCGGCCTGCGCTGGGCCTATGGCGATCCATTGCGTCGCGCGCTGCGTCGCGGCGATCTCGTGGCTGCCGCCGGCGAAGACTTCGGACCGGACATTCCGTTCCATCGCGTGGGCCGGTGGCGGGAACGCGTGGGCGCCACGGCCATCGACCGGCTGCCCGGTTTCCTGCGCACGACGGCACGGCAAGCGATGCGACGACTCCCGCGCCTTCAGGCGATCGAGGGACTGCATGTGTTCTCCGACCGTCCGGGCGACGAAGGCACCTGGCCTTATTTCCTTATCGCCATGCCGGACGAAGCCACGCGCGATGCCGCGCTGTCCCGTCTGTGGCACGCCGGTCTCGGCGTGGGCCGCCTGTTTATCCATGCCCTGCCCGACTATGCGTATCTCGGCGCGATGAAGGGCGACGACGATGTCGCCAACGCGCGCGACTTCGCCGCGCGCACGCTCACCGTATCGAACAGCCCGTGGATCGACGACGGCACGTTCGAACACATCTGTGCGGTGCTCGAAGCGCTCGTCGTCCTAAGCCGCGCTTAGGCGCGCCCCTGCTCCACCAGCGTGAGCGCGACCTTGTCGCGCAGATAAACCGGCAACGCAAACTCCGGCGATACGGCCGTGCCGTCGCGGAAACGGCGTGCGGCAATTTCCGCGACGTGACGCGCCTGCGGAAAACGCGCGCCATCGGCCGACAGAACAGGCGCGCGGATACGTTCGCGAAGCACGGCTTCGTAGGTGGCCCAGCCAGTGCCGACGACATGCCACGCCGACGCTTCCGGCAGGATGAGCGCCGCCGCCGTGTCCACACGTTCGGTATCCAGAGCGATCAGCCCGCCGTTGTCGTCGCGGCGATAGCACGCGACATAGATTTCGCCCATGCGTGCATCGATGACCGCCAGGATGGCGGCTTCGTCTTCCGGCGCTTCCAGCGCCAGGGCCTCCAGCGACGATACGGTGACCACGGGCACGTCCAGCGCCATAGCCATGCCCTGCGCCAGCGATACGCCGAGGCGGACGCCGGTGAACGCGCCGGGACCGCGACCTACCGCGATGCCGTTGAGGGCTTCGCGCGATAACCCTGCCTCGGCCAGCAGCGCGTTGGCCATCGGCAGCACCAGTTCGGCGTGACGGCGCGGTGCGATCTCGCTGCGTTCGATCACTTCGTCACCATGGACGAGGGCGACCGAGCACGCTTCCGTTGACGTTTCGATGGCGAGGAAGTTCATGGCGTTTCCGTAGTGCGGGTCGACGACGGCAGTCCGTAGGCATACCAGTCAGTACGACGCGTGAGATACATCAGCGTGGCAACCACGGCCAGAAGCACGATGGCACCGATGAGCAGCGCGTACTGTTCCGCGCCGATCAGGCCGTAGAGTATCGCGTAAACCAGGGCCAGCACGCCGCCCAGCATGGCGCCCGCCCGCCAGGTATCGAGTACCGCCGCCGCGTAGCCGCCGACGATCAGGACCACCGCCGATGCCGCGAACAGATAGGCCCGTCCGAAGCCGACCTGCTCGGACAACGCCAGCAACAGCACATAGAACGTGGCCATCGCACCGCCTACCAGCAGGTATTGCACCGGATGGACACGCAGGCGCTTCAGCACCTCGAACAGGAAGAACGCGACGAAGGTCAGCGCGATGAAGAGTAATCCGTATTTCCCGGCCCGCTCGTTCTGCTGATACACGCTGGCGGGCTGGTACAGATCCACGCCGAACGCCGAGGCCGCCAGTCGCGTGTCCACCTTGTCGTTACCCGCGTCCCAGTGCTGGCCGTAGTCGCGGTTCAGATCCAGCATGTGCCACGTCGCCGCGAAACCGTCGGACCGCACGTCGCGCGAGGTGGGGAGCAAGGCGCCCGCGAAACTCGGGTCGGGCCACGGCGCTTTGATGTCCACCGTATTGCTGCGTGCAAGAGGCAGTACGCGCAGCGATTCGGTGCCGGCGACATGGGCGATCACGGTGAAGTTGACAGGCGTATCTCCCTGCGCGGCGAGGTCGATGGGCAACGAAACCACCGAGAATTCTCCCATCCTGTCCGTCGACGATGCGAAGCGCCGGGGCTTGCCGTCGATCGTCACGGAAACATCCTTCAGCCCCTGAGCATCGCGCAGCAGCAGGCGTAGTTCGGCTTTGTTTCCGAGCCACGTCGCGTTGCTGGCCTTTTCGAAGGTACGGACATCCTCTGGCAGGATTCGCCCGGAAATGTGCACTTCGGCGACGTAGATGGGCGCTTCGTACATGCCGTATTTGCGCTTTTCGACGGTCAGGTTCGCCGTCGTGGACAGCGTATCGGCGAGGACGATTTCGGTGGACATGCGTGTCGCCGTAGTCGTGGTTCCCGCCACGGCGACCTGTTCCTGCGTGGGGATGGCGAGCACCAGCCCGCCGATGGTCTGTGCGCCGCCCCAGCCCTGAGCGATGCGCGCGGTGGCATCGTCGCGCAACGCCTGGCGCTCCGCGACGAGACCGTTGATCTGCCCGAGCGGGATAAGCATCAGCAGCGCGAGCAGTCCCACGCCGAGTACCTTGGCGGTAATCGTCTGTGTCCAGGCAAACATGGATGTCCCTTTCGGTTTGAGTAATACACAGCAAAGCGCGAGGGCCGGCCGTGGCCGGGCCGGGTTTCGGGCGGAATGCAGGCGAATCAGGCGTCCGCGGTGACGTCTTCGGCAAAAAATGACTTCACGTCGTCCAGCGAACGTGTGCGCGGCATGGGAGGAATGCTGGCGAGGAACAGCTTGCCGTAGCCCTTGGTCATCAGTCGCGGATCGCACAGCACCAGCACGCCGCGATCGTGCACGTCGCGGATGAGCCGCCCCGCGCCCTGCTTCAGCGCAATGACGGCGGTAGGTACCTGCCAGCCCATGAAAGGATTGATGCCCGCGTTTTCCAGTGCTTCCAGCCGCGCCTGCAACACCGGATCGTCCGGCGTCGCGAAGGGCAGCTTGTCGATGACCACGACACTGAGTGCCTCGCCCGCGACGTCGACGCCTTCCCAGAAACTGGCCGCCCCCAGCAGCACGCCGTGGCCGCTGGCGCGGAACTCTTCCAGCAGGCGATGACGCGGCGCGCTGCCCTGCACGAACAACGGCCAGGGCACACGGCCTTCCAGCAGTTCGGCCGCACGACGCAACGCGCGGTGCGAGGTAAAGAGCAGGAATGCACGTCCGTTCGACGATTCCAGCACGGGCAGGATCGTTTCCACGACGCGGTCGGTATAGTCGCGCGCCGCCGGATCGGGCAACCCTTGCGGCAGATATGCCAGCGCCTGGCGGGCGTAGTCGAACGGGCTTTCCAGGCTGAGCGTGCGCGGGTCTTCGATGCCCAGCTGGCGGGCGAAGTGCTGGAAGTCGCCCGCGATCGACAGCGTGGCGGACGTATGGATCCACGCCGCGTCCGTCGCCATGCGCATGGCGCGCAACGGCGAGGCGAGGTCCAGCGGCGTGGCATGCAGCGCGAAGCCGCGCGGCCAGGTTTCGTACCAGCGCACGTCGGCGTCGGAGTGTTCTTCGACGATACGGTCCAGGCGCATGCTGAGCATCTGCGCCCGCTCGAATGCGTTCGCCAGACCGCGCGACCGCTCCGCCTGCGCGCCGAGCAGATCGGCCAGCGCGGCGAGTACGTCGCGCAATTCGGTCAGACCGTCGTGCGCGGTTTCGTTTCGTTCCAGCTCGCCGAACGAACCCTTGGCGGGCAGCGAATCCATAGCGAGGCGAACGCGCTTGACGATGTCCTGGAGCGCTTCGACCGGTTCCAGCAGCAACCCCATGGCGCCGGTAATACCCTGGCATTCGGCCAGCGCGTCCTGTGCGAGATCGACGATCTGGCGCGCACTGATGCTCTGCGAGAAGAACTGTCCGGCAAGCTCGGGAATCTGATGGGCTTCGTCCAGGATGAACGCGTCGGCGCCCGGAAGGATTTCGCCAAACCCCTCTTGCTTCAGCGCCAGATCGGCCAGCAACAGATGATGGTTCACGACCACCACGTCCGCTTCCATGGCCTCGCGACGCGCCTTCACCACATGGCAGTCGTCGAAGAACGCGCATTCGGTGCCCAGGCAGTTCTCCGACGTGGACGTGACGCGCGGCCAGACCGGCGAATCCTCGGGGATGTCCGCCAGCTCCATGCGATCGCCACGGCGTGTGCGCGCGGACCACGCCCGGATCGTCGACAACTGGGAGGCCAGCACGCGATCGTGATGCCCCTCGCGCACCGACTGGTCCAGGCGGTACAGGCACAGATAATTGGCCCGGCCCTTGAGCAGGCTGCTCCTGATCCGGCTACCCAGCACCGATTGCACGCGCGGCAGATCGCGGAAAAACAGCTGGTCCTGCAAGGCCTTGGTACCGGTGGAAACGATGACCTTGCGCCCCGATATCAGTGCGGGCACCAGATAGGCGAAGGTCTTGCCGGTGCCCGTACCGGCCTCGGCGATCAGCAAGTCCCGCCCGTCGATGGCCTCGGCCACGGCGGCCGCCATCCTTTGCTGCGCCTCGCGTGGCGCGAATCCGGGCACTTCGCGCGCAAAGGGGCCTTCCGCCCCGAGCAGCGCGGCTACGTCGTGTTCAGTCATGGGCCAAGTATCGCCGAGGGCGCCCTTTTTGGCACCGCCCGGCCGGGGGCCCTACAATGCAAGGTCTTTACGCGCCCGCAAGCCGGCGCCAGCCAAGAGCACCGCATGGACAAGAGTTTCGAGCCCAGCCAGATCGAGTCGTCGTGGTATTCCCGCTGGGAATCCAATGGCTATTTCAAGCCTTCGGGCAAGGGAACGCCGTATACGATCATGCTGCCGCCGCCGAATGTCACCGGCACGCTGCACATGGGCCATGCGTTCCAGCACACCATCATCGACACGCTGATCCGCTACCACCGCATGCGCGGTTTCGACACGCTGTGGCAGTTAGGCACCGACCACGCGGGCATCGCGACCGAAATGGTCGTCACGCGCCAGTTGAACGCCGAGGGCAAGCAGCGCTCGGACTTCGACCGCGAAGCGTTCATCGATCGCGTGTGGACGTGGAAGGCCGAATCGGGCGACACGATCGGACGCCAGATGCGCCGCATGGGTGTCTCCGGCGACTGGACCCGCGAACGTTTCACAATGGACGAAGGCCTGTCCCAGGCCGTCGTCGAGACCTTCGTGCGCCTGTCCGAGGAAGGGCTGATCTATCGCGGCCAGAAGCTGGTCAACTGGGACCCGGTGCTGAAGACGGCCATCTCCGACCTCGAAGTGGTCAGCGAGGAAGAAGAAGGTTCGCTGTGGTCGATCCGTTATCCGCTGGCCGACGGTTCGGGCGAACTCGTCGTCGCGACCACGCGTCCGGAAACCATGCTGGGCGACGTCGCCGTCGCCGTGCACCCGGAAGACGAGCGCTATGCGCACCTCGTCGGCCACATGCTGAAACTGCCGCTGTCGGATCGCGAGATTCCGATCATCGCCGACGATTACGTCGAGAAGGACTTCGGCACCGGCTGCGTGAAGATCACGCCCGCGCACGATTTCAACGATTACGCCATCGGCCAGCGTCACAACCTGCCGATGATCAACATCTTCACCGACGAGGCGAAGATCAACGACAACGCGCCCGAGAAGTACCGCGGCCTCGATCGCTACGTGGCGCGCAAAGCCGTACTCGCCGACCTGGAAGAACAGACGTTCCTCGTCGAGACGAAGAAGCACAAACTACAGGTGCCGCGCGGCGACCGCACCGGCCAGGTCATCGAGCCGTTCCTTACGTGGCAGTGGTTCGTTCGCATGGACACTCTCGCGGCGCGCGGCCTCGAGATCGTCGAGCAGGGTCACGTGAAGTTCGTGCCCGAGAACTGGATCAACACCTACCGCCATTGGCTCGGCAACATCCAGGACTGGTGCATCAGCCGCCAGCTGACCTGGGGTCACCGCATCCCGGCGTGGTACACCGACGCCGGCGACATCGTCGTGGCCCGCACCGACGACGAAGCGCGCGAGCGCGCCGCGGCGAACGGTTATACCGGCGCGCTGCGCCGCGACGACGACGTGCTGGAAACCTGGTTCAGCTCGGCGCTGTGGAGCCATTCCACGCTCGGCTGGCCGGATGCCGACGCGCAGAAGGCGCTCGGTTTCGATCGCTACCTGCCGACCGATGTGCTCGTCACCGGTTTCGACATCATCTTCTTCTGGGTCGCCCGGATGATCATGATGACCGACCATTTCACGGGTGAGGTGCCGTTCCGCGACGTGTATGTCACGGGTCTGGTCCGCGACAAGGACGGGCAAAAGATGTCCAAGTCGAAGGGCAATGTGCTCGACCCGCTCGACCTCATCGACGGCATCACGCTGGACGAACTGGTCGACAAACGTACGCGTGGCCTGATGCAGCCGAAGATGGCCGAGAAGATCGAAAAGGCGACGCGCAAGGAATTCCCCGATGGCATTCCCGCCTTCGGTGCCGATGCGTTGCGTTTCACGTTCGCGTCGCTCGCCACGCACGGTCGCGACATCAAGTTCGATCTGGAACGCGCGGCCGGCTACAAGGCGTTCTGCAACAAGCTATGGAACGCGTCGCGTTTCGTGCTGATGAATCTTGGCGAAGGCGCGGTCGCGCCGGTCGCTTCGCCCGCGACCGAAGCCGAGCGCTGGATTCTCACCCGCCTGCGCAACACGCTGGGCGAAGTGAAGAGCCAGTTGGATCTCTACCGTTTCGACCTCGCGGCGCAGGCACTGTACGAATTCACCTGGAACGATTTTTGCGACTGGTTCCTCGAACTGTCCAAGCCCGCGCTCAGCGGCGACGACGCCGCGGCAGCCGCGTCCACCCGCCATACGCTTGCCGTGGTGCTGGAAACCCTGCTGCGCGCGCTGCATCCCATGATCCCGTTCGTCACCGAGGAAATCTGGCAGAACGTGCGCCCGATACTTGGTATCGAAGGCGACACGATCATGCTGCGTCCGTATCCGGAAGCGACCGACATCGCCGGCGATAACGCCGCCGAGGCGGAAGTCGAATGGGTGAAATCCGTACTGACGGGCGTGCGCCGCATCCGTTCGGAAATGAACATCTCGCCGGGCAAGACGATTCCGCTGCTGCTCGCCGACGGTACCGATACGGATCGTGCCCGCGCTGCGAAATTCGCCGCGCAGATCGCGTTCCTCGGCCGTGTCGATACACCAACGTGGATCGAAGGTAGCGACGAACCGGCGGCTGCCGTGGCCGTGGTCGGCACGTTGCGCGTGTTGATTCCCCTAGCCGGCCTTATCGACGTGGATGCCGAAAAAACCCGTCTGGCTAAGGAAATCGCGCGCGTCGAAAGCGAAGTGCGCAAGTGCGAAGCCAAGCTGGGCAATGCGAACTTCGTTGCCAACGCACCGGCTGAAGTCGTCGCGCAGGAACGTCAGCGCATCGCCGACTGGAATGCTCAAGCCAACGCGATGCGTGATCAGGCACAGCGCCTGGAATGATGCGGCCGAAGGAAAACTCCCTTACGCTCCATTCGACGCATTGTCCCTGACCGAGCGGGATGCAACGGCTTCTTCGTACATTCGTCAAATGACATAGGCTTTGACGATCGCGCCGTTTACAACGTCCTCCATCGCCTGTGTACGGGCAACGAATTGAACCGGTATGCGCCTACGCCGAATAGCTGATGCCGGGTAACCTGTCTCCATGCCATATTCCCGCCTGACTATATTGGCGGGCGAAGGGAGATCACATGGCATCGAACAGCACCCTGAAACCGCGAAATGCCGGCGATATCGATACAAGCTTCGGCAACGCGGGAACGACAACACTGCATGTACCGGGACATCCAAGTGTACGGACAGGAGACGTAACCACCTTGCCCGATGGCCGCCTGCTAGTCGCCTTCTCGTGCAGGCAGGACAACGGACTTATCTGGAAATTCGGCATTATCCGGCTACTTGCCGACGGCGGCGTCGATCCGACATTTGGCACTGACGGTATGTCGCTGGGTATATTCCAGGAGAAATACGGGAGCCGTGGCCATCTGCCGGTACCGCTCTCCGATGGCAACATTCTTCTGAACGGGACCATCAACAACGTCGATACGAACCTATTCGAACCGGCGCTTGCGCTCTTCTCGTCCAACGGTCAACCGATCAAGGCATTCGGCAACAACGGCATCGTAAAACCATCGGTCGGCAGCGATCTCATCCTGCAGGATCTTTTTGCCCTGCCCCTGGAAAACGGACGCTTTCTTCTCGCCGGGGGCGTCCTGAAAAAGGATGGAAACCTCGAAGCCATCCTTATCAAACTTACACAACAAGGCAATCTGGATACCGATTTCCACAGCACAGGCTTTCTCGTTGTTCCGTTCCCCATACGCTACGGCGGACAAATCGGCAGCGCAGCGATCGGCCCCGACGGGAAAATCACGCTAGCCATCGCCGGAGATGGGGGATTCTCGACCATCGGACGACTGCATGCGGACGGCAAACCTGACATGAGTTTTGGTGACTCCGGGCGCATCACCCTAGATTACGGTGATGCGAACACGGCTAGCACCAGTACCTATAAGTTGAGGTGCCTCCCTGACGGCGGCCTGGTCGGCGCCGGGACGTACTTTTCTGACGTAAAATCCCAGAAGACACCGCCCATGCGCCAGGTGGACGGGTTTTCGGGGCAACAGCGCAACGCGTCGTCGACACAGGACCTTAGCAGCGGGGGGCTGCTGTTCCGCCTCGATCAGAACGGCCGTCCAGCGAACGATTTCAACGACGGCAAACTCGTGGTGACGCCACCGCATATCTGGGCGTTGAATAACGTATGCATCGACGACAAAGGGCGTTTTATCGTCGCCGGGACCCAGGCGACGGAAGTCCCTGTCGTAGGCAGGTATCTTGCTTCGGGAAGGCTCGATGCCACCTTTGGCGACGGCAACGGATTCACCGAAGTGAATCTCGGTGCGAAGGGACAGATTCTGTACGGCCTGGAAATACAGGAAACGAAGATTGTCCTGTCAGGCTATCAGCATCCGTCCGAGGGAGCGTTCGTCTACGAGTCCATGGTCAGGCGATTGCTTGGATAGTCTTACACAAGGGGAGATGCCACCCCCGGACCATAAAGGAACGGCACTCGCGGACAGCATGCCGTTTCCTGCAGAGCCTGCGCAACCACAGCAAACGACTGCCTGCGAACATCCTTTCGGATTTATCCGAATCGCCGGAAGTAAGCCAATGCTCCGGCCACCAGCAACGACGGCGGCAACAGGTTCGCCAGCAACGGCGGCATGCCGTAAACAGTGCCGAAGTTCACCATCGCGCCTTGCAGAAAGTACCAGCCGATGGCCAGGATGATGCCGATGAACAGGCGTTTGCCGAGTCCGCCCGAACGCAGCGAACCGAAGGCGAAGGGCATCGCGCACAACACCAGGATCAGCACGTTGAAACCGAACAGCACGCGGCCCCAGTACGCCACCGCGTACGCGCCGGGATTCTGTCCGTTGTTTTCCAGATAGCGCATGTTGCGCCGCAGGTCGCTCATCGACAGATATTCGGGATGAATGACCGATTGTTCCAGCACACGCGGATTGAGATGCGAATCCCAACGTGCCGTGTCCTCGTGCCGCGCATGCGTACCGGTGTCATCCAGCGTCGTCGTGCGCACGTTCGTCATCACCCACTGATTGCCGTCGTGCACGGCGCTGTCGCCGTGCGCGAACTGTTTCACTTGTCCATCGTCCGAGAATTCGAATACGCGCACGTCGACCAGCTTGACCGTATCGCGCTCGCCTTCCTGCGTCGCGATCGCGGACTTGGCATTGATGAACCGTTTTCCGTCGCGCGCCCATAAGCCACTGCTTGTCGCGCCGAGATTGCTCGAACGCATGCGCACCTGGATGGCCTGCGCGTGCTGGTCGCCATAAGGCGCGGCGGTCTCGCCCATGACGATGACCGCCACCGTAAGCACCGCGATCACACCGGCCGCCGAGGTAGCGATGCGCAGCTTCGACATGCCGGCGGCGCGCAGCGCGGTCAGTTCGCCACTGGCCGCCAGGCCGCCAAGGCCGAGCAGGCCGCCGATCAGGGCGGCGTTGCTGAACATCTGGTACATGCGCCGCGGAATGGTCAGCAGGATGTAGGCAATGGCGTCGTACAGCGTGAAGCCGTTCTTGCCGATGTTGCCGAGCTGACGGACGAACTGCGTCAGCGCATCGAAGCCCGTCAACACCAGCCAGACGAGGAGCAGTGTCCCGAGGACACTCATGCCGATAAGGCGGTCGGCGCGCTTGATGCCGAACATCAGGCGGCCCTCTTCGCGGCGCGGCGCGGCGTGTACTGTCGCCAGAAGAACCACGCGGCGACGGCGAACACCGCCAGATGCAACACCCAGATCGGTGCCGACGTATGCAGGTGGCCCTTCAGTATCTGCGCGCGGGCGATCAGCTGCCAGATGACGTAGAGGAAATAAGCCAGCACCGCGATCAGCAGGCGCCCATAACGAGCGTCGCGCGGCGCCTGCCGGGACATCGGCAACACCATCATCATCAGAACCAGCGTGCTGACCGGGGCGGCCACGCGCGATACGAACTCGCCCAGGGCATCCGGCTCGCGACTCGTGATCAGTTGCGCGGTGGTCAGTTCGTGCGACGGGTCGGTGTCCTGATCGTCCTCGCCCACCGTGGACAGCGAAATGTCGTTGCGCTCGTACTTCATGCGGCGCCAGTTGTCGCCGGCAAGCGGGATTTCGAACTGCCAGCCATTGGAAAGACCCAGGAAGCGGCTCTCGCCGTCGCTTTCCTGATACATCTGCCCATGTTCGGCATTGACGACGCGAACCTGCGGATTCCCGTTGGAATCGACGCGGTCGGTGGCGATGAAGGTTTTGCCCAGTTTGGTACCGTCGCGGCTGAGCGTATCCACGAAGATGATGCCGCCCTTGCCGGGCAGCTCCGTGAACCGGCCGGCGTCGAGACCGGCCGCGATGACCGAACGGTTGGCAGCAGCAATCAGCTGGTCGCTGGTACGCGAGGCCAGCGGGCCGAGCCAGAGCGATACGGTGCCGACCGCGATCGTGGTGATGGCCGCCAGCAGCGTGACCGGACGGAGCATGCCGCGCGGACCCATGCCGGACGACGCCAGCACGTGCATTTCGCTCTCGCGATACATGCGTCCCAGGGCCATCAGGGTTCCCAGGAAAGCCGACATCGGCAGCAGCATGGACAGGAGATCGACCATCTGCAGGCCCAGGACCTGGAACATGATGGTCGGCTGGATGCTGCCGTTGGCTACCTTCTGAAGCACGGTCGCAAACGCGCCGCCGGCGAAGATCACCAGCAGCACGACGGCTGTGGCGAACACGCCATAGGCGAGCTCGCGAAGGAAGTATCGGTCTAGGATGCTCAGCATTTGGTAGAATTACCGGTTCATGCCGGGCCGGTTCCGGCCGACAAACCTCAAGTCTAGCCTGTCCGGCCCCCGGAGGGCTTTAGCAGGGTACGTAATTATGACGCTTCAGTTCAGCCTCGGTTCCATCGCTCCCGAATCAGCCGAAACCGCCGTCGCGGTGGTCGGTGTCTATGAGAATGGCATCCTGACCAGCGCCGCGGCGCGCGTGGACACGGCAGCCAACGGAGCCATCAAGCGGCTGGTCGAAAGCGGCGACGTAACCGGCAAGACCGGCGCGGTCACCACCCTGCTCCATCCGGCCGGCATTGCCGCCAAACGCGTGCTCGTCGTGGGCCTCGGCGCCCAGAAGTCGTTCGATGCCGCCCGCTACCAGCGCGTTTGCCTGGAAGGCGCACGTGCCATCGGCCGCCTGCCGGTGGACGAAGCGGTTTCCTGGCTGGCCGAAATCGAGGTCCCGGGCCGCGATGCGGCCTGGCGCGTTCGCGTTGCCGCGCTGGCGACCGACCACGCCGCCTATCGCTACACCGCCACGTTCAAGCCGCGTGACAAGGCTCCTCCGCACGAACTGAAATCGGTGACCTTCGTCGCGCCGGGCGAGGCAACGGCCGGCCTCGACCAGGCCCGCGCCATCGCCGAAGGCGTCCGTTTCGCCCGCGAACTCGGCAACCTGCCGCCAAATATCTGCAATCCGGCCTACATCGCCGATCAGGCCAGCGCGTTCGCCGATGCGAACGAAGGCGTCACCTTCGAGGTCCTGGACCAGCAGGCGATGGAAAAAGAGGGCTTCGGTTCCCTGCTCGCCGTGGCACGCGGTTCGGCCAATGAGCCGCAACTGGTCATCCTGCAGTGGAACGGCGGGCAGGCCGGCGAGCGTCCGTACGCTTTCGTGGGCAAGGGCATCACGTTCGACACGGGCGGCGTCAGCCTGAAGCCCGGCCCGGGCATGGAAGAAATGAAGTTCGACATGTGCGGCGCCGCCGGCGTCCTCGGTGCCTTCGTGGCCGCCGTGCGCATGAAATTGCCGTTGAACCTCGTCTGTGTGGTCCCGGCTGTCGAGAACATGCCCGACGGGGCCAGCTATCGTCCCGGCGACGTGCTCACCAGTCTTTCCGGCCTGACGATCGAAGTACTGAACACAGACGCCGAAGGCCGTCTGATCCTTTGCGACGCGCTTACCTACACGGGCAAGCGTTTCGAGCCGCACACCATCATCGACGCCGCCACGCTCACCGGCGCCTGCGTCGTCGCGCTGGGCAAGCACGCCAGCGGCCTGATGACGAAAGATGAAGACCTCTCGGCCGAACTGCTCGCCGCGGGCGAATCCACACTCGACCGTGCATGGCGCCTGCCGCTGTGGGACGACTACCAGAGCCAGCTCGACTCGGGCTTCGCCGACGTGGCGAACATCGGCGGCAAGTACGCAGGTGCGATCACGGCCGGCTGCTTCCTCGCGCGTTTCACCGAAGGCCAGCGCTGGGCGCATCTGGATATCGCCGGCACCGCGTGGGACGAAGGCCGCAAGGGCATGGCGACAGGCCGTCCGGTGCCGCTGCTGGCCCAGTGGCTTCTCGATCGCTGCAACGGTTAAGCGCAGGCAGCCGCCATGCGTCGCGCCGATTTCTACCTTATCGACAAACCTCGCTTTCGCGAGGACCCGTTGCTGCTCGTCTGCGAGCTTGCCCGCCGCGCCCATGCGGCGGGTCAGCTCACGCTGATCCTCACCCGCGACTTTCCGCAGGCCGAGGCGGTGGACGAATATCTCTGGTCGTTCGATGAAGACGCCTATGTTCCGCACCAGCTCGCGGGCGACGACGACGACGAGGCCACGGCGGTACTCATCGTGCCGCCCGGTGTCGACACGGCGGACCGGCCCCTGGTCATCAACCTGCGCGACACCTGCGCCCCCGGCCAGTACGACCGCGTGCTGGAAGTCGTCGCCGCGGACCCCGCCGAACGCGACGGGTCTCGCGTTCGCTGGCAGGATTACAAGCGTGGCGGTTTCACCGTCACCAAGCACGACATGTGAAAGGCGCGGCGGCAACCTATGCCGCCGCGTGACTCCATTGCGCAATCACTCTGTCGAGATCGGTGCCCCGCACTGGCTTGCGTACGAACCCGTTCATGCCCGCCTCGCGCGTCGCGTCCGCTTCGTCGCCTATCGATCGCGCGCTCACGGCAACGATGGGTAACGTGGCGTAGTGATCCATCCGTCTGACCAGCCGCGCGACCTGAAAGCCGTCGATACCCGGCAGATCCAGATCGAGCAGCATCAGGTCGTAACGTCGGCAGGGAAGTTCCGCCAGCGCCGCAAGGCCATCGACAACATGCGTGACGTCATGGCCGCGCTCGCGCAGCAGACCGCCGATGACATCGGCCACGGTGGGATCGTCCTCGACCATCAGGACGGAGATGGGGGTTGGCGTATCGTCATGCGCGAGCCCGGCGGCCCGTGGCGAATGGTTGCCACACGAACACTCGGCCAGCGGCAAGCGCACCCGAAAACGCGTCCCGCCCTCCACTCCCGGCACGACGTCGATCCCGCCGCCCATCAGCAAGGCCAGCTCGCGACAGATGGAAAGACCGAGCCCCGATCCCAGCGCACGCTGTGGCGACGCACCCTGCTCGAAACGACGAAACAGCCGCGTACGCAAGGCATCGGAAATGCCAGGCCCCGTATCCGTTACGTCGAAGATCAGATGATCGGCATCGCGCGAAACGGCCAGTGTCACTGCGCCTGCATCCGTGAACTTGACCGCGTTGCCAAGCAGGTTCTGCAGTATCTGGCGGATGCGCGTGCCATCGCCGCGAATGTGTCCGGGAACATCCGGGGAAAAGCTGCTTTCCAGCAGGAGGTTCTTGTGCCGCGCGGACACGCGGGCAAGCATGACCACTTCCGCCACGATATCCCGCGTCGAAAGACACGTGGTTTCCAGTACCAGCCGGCGCGACTCTATGCGGGTCAGATCCAGCGCCTCGTTGACCAGTCGCAACAGGAGTTCGCCCGACCGGGTCAAGGCGTCCACATAACTTCGCTGGGTATCGGTCAGCGCTGTGAGCCCCATCAGTTCGGCCATCCCGAGTACACCGGTCATCGGCGTACGGATTTCATGCCCGAGCGTCGCCATGAAATCCGTCTTCGCTTCGTTGGCTTCTTCGGCCAGACGCCTGCGCTGGTCGGCGAACTGCAGCGACAGGGACTGGTGCAGGCGCCGGCGCGATGCCACGACCGACGCCGCCACGATGGCAAGCGCGACAAGCACATACGACGTCCATGCCCACCAGCGCAGCCAGGGCGCCGCGTCGACGATCATCGTAAGAGGCCGTGCCAGCTCGCCACGAACGCCATCGCGTGCGGCGCCGGAGATGGACAGGCGATAAGTACCGGCACCGAGGTGCGCGAATTCGCGGATCCCCGCAGCGCCGACCGACAGGGACGACGCATGTCCGGCCGTCTCCAGCGAGAACGTATAACTATTGGCGGAAGGATCGACATAGGACAACACCCGCGCGGCAATACGAACGTCGCGGTCGTTCCAGCCCAGCCGGATCGTATCGTCGACGATCGGCAACGCCACGCGCGCGCCTCCTCTGGCGACACTCGCTCCCGCCACTTCCACGGGTGGCCGCTGCGCGTGATCGCTTTGCCGGTCGGGGCGGAATCCGACCAGCCCGCCCAGCGTGGCGCCGTACATCGTGCCGTCGGGCAACATAACCGTGGTGCCGTTCGTGAATTCGCCGCTGGAAAGACCGTCCGCCTCGCCGAAGGGGCGAAACCGGCCCGTGCCGGGATCGAAGCGCCAGACGCCGGTCGGCCCATACACCCATAGACGGCCCAGCGAATCCAGCCGCAGATTGAGGATATCGGGCGATGGCCAGCCATCCGCCGCCGTCACGGCACGGTCGAGGACCGCCACGCCGTCCCGTACCGCGTAATGCTCGAGGGCATCGGGTCTGGCCAGCCAGAATCCACCCTCGTGAAGTTCGAAGGCATTCACCCTGCCCTTCGACACACCGTCGACGGGTCGCAGGGTGGCCGTTGCGTCATCCCAACGCGCCAGCCCCGCGGTACTGGCGTGCCAGAGTCTGCCCCCGACGAATTCGAGCTGAAGCGTTTCCGTGTTTCCACGCGCGGGCACGGCGAAGGTCACGCGACTGGCCGCAAGCGACTGCGGATCGATGACGAATACGCCACGCGCCAGGACAGCCGCGAACACGCGGCCGTCGGGCACTTCCGCGATGGCCGTGACCGCGCGATCGATGCGTCCCGGCGCGATGGAGCGCACCTGTCCCGATTCGCGCAGGTGCAGGCCATTGGCCGTTCCCACCCACAACCGTTCGCCGGCCCCTTCATGCAGCGCCTGGATACGCGACGTACCTACGTCGTACGTTCCTTCGGCTCGCCCCGTCACCGGATCGAAACGCCTGATCCAGCCACGCATGCCGCCAACCCATAACCGGTCGCCGCCATGCGCCGCGATGGCGGTTACCGTTCGACCCGGCAGACTGGCCGCATCGGTAGGAATGTGACTGAAGCGGGTGAAGTCGTCCCAGGAGGGACCGATGTAGGCGAGTCCTCCGTCACTCTGTGCGAACCATATCCCGTGCTCGTCGTCTTCCAGAATCTGACGCACGGTGCGTCCCGGCAAACCGCCTCGCGCGGTCCACAGCGCCGGTAGCGGATGAACACGGCCATGGCGATCCAGCAAATGGAGCCCCATCGCCGTCGCAACCCACAACAGACCGTGACTGTCGGCAAGCGACGCGTCTATCGGCACGGCGGGTAACCGGTTGTCGCGATGCGCGACCCCGTTCGCATCCACCCGGTACAGCCCGCGATCCGTCGCAATGCGCGGACCGGACGGATCGCCATCGATGCGATTGACGCGATGGGGGCCGTCATCAGCGAAGCGGACCGCATGAAAGCGATCGTCGATGTCCATCACGTCGACACCGGTGGGGCTCCCTATCCAGAGGCGACCGTCGATGCCCGCGAAGAGCGACGTGACGATGTCGGAAGCGGGGCCGTCGCCGGCATGGCCGCGACCGAAACGCTCGAAGCCGGAACCGTCGGCGCGCATGCGATTGAGCCCCGTCTGCGCCGTGCCAATCCACAGCGAGCCATCCAGCGTCTGCGCCAGCGACGTCACATCGTCGTCGGAGAGACTGCTCGTGTCGTCCGGATCGTGCTGCCAGCGCCGCGTCCGGTTCTCGGAAACATCGTGGCGCTGAAGTCCGTTACCCGATCCCGTCCACACGCGACCGTTGCTGTCGACGAGCAGCGCCGTCGTGGCGGATGTTGCTGCCGGACCGCTGCCATCGCGTGCTCGCGTCTCGAATCGCACACCATCGAATCGTGCGAGACCCGTAGCCGTACCGATCCATAAAAAGCCACGGCTATCCTGCGCAACGGAATAGACCTCGCTGCTGGGAAGCCCCTGCGCAAGACCATAGTTCCGGAACTGCGGTGTTGGTCGCGGCGCCGAAACATCGACGGCAGGCGCGGGCGGGATCGATCCGGATGAAATCGGCCCGGATGCGATCAGCCCGAAGGCAAGCGCGAACATCCTGTTCGTGGGTAACAGTCTTGGCATGCGCAATTCCTTATGCGAGCCAGATGATGACACGTGCGCAATCGGGATCTGCCCGAAAAATCTGAGCAAGCGCAGGAATCGCAGCCGTTTTCGAGCAGGCGACCGCCATGCTGTCGTGTAGGCCTTCGCGCAGTCCAGCCCTTCCTCACATGGGAGGTTCGAGCACGGCGTCGAGATCCGCACCGCTCATCGGTTTGCGGACGAAGCCATTGATCCCGGCCGCACGGGTGGCGCTAGCCTCGTCGCCCACCGAGCGAGCGCTCACAGCCACGATCGGCAACTGTTCCATGCCATCCATTCGCCGGACCATGCGCGCGACCTCGAATCCGTCGATGCGCGGCAGGTCGAGATCGAGCAGCATCAGGTCGTAAGGGCGGCACGCAAGTTCCGTCAAAGCCGCCAGTCCATCGCTCGCATGGGTGATCTCGTGTCCGCGCCGCCGCAGCAATTCGACGATGACTTCCGCGACCGTCGCATCGTCCTCCACCAGCAGCACCCGAAGACGTCGACCCGACACTGGCTGACAAGACGGCAACGCCGGGGCGGGCGGCGCGCACGTGCATTCGGTCAGCGGCAACCGCACCCTGAAACGGCTGCCTCGACCGAGCGTGCTGTCCACTTCGATGCTGCCACCCATCAGAGTGGTCAGTTCGCGACAGATCGCCAGTCCCAGCCCCGCCCCCTGTTTGCGCTGCGGCGACGCCCCCTGTTCGAAGCGGCGAAACAATCGCGAACGAAGTTCGTCGGACAATCCGTGTCCCGTGTCGGAAACGTCGAACACGATATTGCCGGCCTGTCGCGATACCGCGACGGCGATGCCACCCCGATCCGTGAATTTCACGGCATTGTTGAGCAGGTTCTGCAGTATCTGGCGAATGCGCGTGGCATCGCCGCGAATACGTTCGGGTACCTCGCCGGCCACGCTGGCGTCCAGCACCAGATGCTTTTCCCTCGCCGCAGCGGCAGCCAGGTCGACTACTTCCCTGACGGTTGCGCGTACCGGGAGACACTCGGATTCGAGTACGAGCCGGCGCGCTTCGATGCGCGTGAGGTCGAGCGTTTCGTTGATCAGCCGGAGCAAAAGCGTCCCCGAACGCCGCACCGCGTTGACATAGCCGTGCTGCACGGCATCCAGCGATGTCTGCGCAAGCAGCTCGGCCATGCCGAGCACGCCCGTCATCGGCGTGCGCAGTTCGTGGCCGAGCGTCGCCATGAATTCGGATTTGGCCTGACTGGCTTCGACCGCCAGCGCACTCTGCTGTTGCGCCAGTCGCATCGTCATGGCCCGCCGCTGGCGCTGGTGCGCGATGGTCGCCAGGCCCAGCATAAGAGCGAGTCCGCAGGCCAGGTAGAGCGTCCAGGCCCACCACCGGTTCCACGGCGGCGCGTCGACGATGATCGTCAGGGGCTTCGCCGGTTCGCCCATGTCGCTGTCGCCACCGCCGCCGCGCACGTGCAGCGAATAGAAGCCCGGCGCCAGCCATTCGAACTCCCGCACTCCTCCGGGGCCGGTACGGGAAAGTCGCGCGCCGTCGCGATTCGTCAATACGAATTCGTGCCAGTTACGCGCGGGACTGCTATAGGAAAGCGTACGCGCACGTATTCGCAAGTCGCGATCGTCCCAGCGAAGAACGATGGTTCCGCTACCCAGCGGAAGGGCGATACGCGAGCCATCGCGAGCGACGCTGGCATCGACCAGCAGTACGGGTGGAGGTTTCACGTGATCGCTTTGCCGGTCGGGACGAAAACCCACCACGCCGCCCAGCGTCGTGCCATACACCGTGCCGTCGCGCAGTTTGACGGTGGCGCCCGCCGTGAACTCCACGCTGGCCAGTCCGTCGGCGATACCGAATGTCCGGAAGCGCGATGTCGAAGGATCGAAACGCCACGCACCCGTGTGCGCATAGATCCACAACCGTCCCAGTGCATCCAGCCGCAAGCCGAGCACATCCGGCGACGGCCAGCCTTCGTTCGTCACGATCGACCTGTCCAGCATCGCGACCTCGCCCTTCCAGCGATAGTGCTCGAGGGCATCGGGCCGCGCGAGCCAGAAGCCTTCCTCGTCGAGCTCCACCGCGTTAGCGCGTCCCGGCACCACGCCGTCGACGAAGCGCATCTGCCCCGTCGCATCGTCCAGACGAGCGAGCCCGGCCGAGCTCACCTGCCAGAGTTTTCCCTGCACGACGGTCAGTTCGCGCGTTTCGTTCTGACCACGCCTCGGGGACTGGAAAAAAAGAGGGGTGGCTGTAAGCGACCGCGTATCGACCTCGAAAACACCATCGATCGACGAGGCAATATAAAGCGTTCCGTCGCCACGGGCGACGATACCCGTCACCGCGCCGCGGAGTTGTCCCGGCGCCACGCGACGTACGCGCTGTTTGTCATTCAGATACAGACCCGCGCTCGTCCCGACCCACAGCCGGCCATCGTCGGTCTGGCGTAGCGCCTCGACACGCACGGAGCCGACGGCACAGGCACGTTCGACGGTTCCCGTCGCCGGATCGAAAAGACCGATCCATCCACGCAGTCCGCCGATCCACAGCTTGTCGTCGCCCTGTGCGGCGACCGCCGTCGCCGCGAGTCCGGGCAGACCATGCGTGTCGGTAAAAATGTTCGTGAAGCGCGTGAAGTCGTCCCACGAGGGGCCCAGGTAAGCAAGGCCGCCGTCGCTGAGCGCGAACCACACACCATGCTCGCGATCTTCCATGATCTGGCGCACGGTCCGTCCCGGCAAACCGCCTTTCGCGGTCCATGCCCCTTCGATCAGGTCCAGGCGGCCGTACCGGTCGAGCACGTGCAGGCCTTTGGCGGTCGCGACCCAGAGCATGCCGTGCGTGTCGTTCAGCGATGCATCGATCGCCACGGCAGGAATCCGCATATCGCGACGCGCAACGCCGTCGACCAGACGATAGAGCCCGGTATCCGTGGCGATACGCACCTCGCGCTCGTCGCCGTCGATGCGATTGACCCGCGGCGAGATGCCGTTCTCGAAGACGACCCGGCGTATACGGCCATCGGCACCGACGCGCTCCAGCCCCGCATCGCTCCCGACCAGCAATCCGCCGTCCGCCGTGGCGAAAAGGCTGCGGATCGCATCGATCGGCGGACCGTCCGTAGCGCCCAGTTCGCGCGGGGGGCGATCGAACCCGTTCTCGTCCTTGCGCAGGCGCTGAAGGCCGCCGCGTGCCGTGCCGACCCATATGACACCGTCCCGCGTCTGCGCGATCGCCGTGACATGGTCTTCGGAAAGACTACCCGGGACCACCGGATCGTGATGCCACTGCCGGAACGTACCTGCCGATGCATCGTACCGATTGAGACCCGTATCCTTGCCGCCTGTCCACACCTGATCGGCGGCATCCACGAAGACCGTCGACAACCGGTTCGAAGGCAGCGAACCGGGACGCGATACATCGCGTGCGTGGACTTCGAATTCGACGCCGTCGAAACGGGCCAGACCGGCAGCCGTGCCGACCCAGATATACCCCGTCCGGTCCTGGGCGACGGCGTGCACCTCGCTGCTGGGCAGGCCCTGACCAAGACTGTAGCTGCGGAACTGGGGGGTCGGCTGTGGCGGCGCGATGTCTGCCGGAGACCGCGAGGCAAAAAGCGCGGCTGCGGCGACGAGCATCCATCTCGTGGCGTGCATGATGATGATTCTGCAATTCCTTATGCGGCCCCGATCATGCCACGCCGGATCGTGTAGGGCTAATCCGACACAAGGGCCGGCTAGAATGCGGCCATGTCCCGACGCATGCGTCTGCTCATCTCCGCCATCGGCCTGGCGGCCCTCGCCTGGCTTGTCCTGGCCGCGTTCGATCGCCTGCTGAGCCTGGCGCAGCGCTACATGACGCTGCCCGAAGCGCTGCGCATCGTTATCGCCGTCATCCTCGCTATCTTCCTGCTCGCGGGCGGCGTCATGCTGTGGTGGCTGTTCGGCCGACGCCCCGCGCGACGGCCGGTCAGCGCCCCGGACCGGTCGACCCTGGAAACGCGTATCGAAGCGGTCTCCCGGCTGGGCGGCGACACCGGGGACCTGACGGCCGAACTGAGGGAACTGGACCGTCGACGCACTGGCGAGCGCGTATACGTCGCCCTGTTCGGAGACATCTCCACCGGCAAGTCGAGCCTTGTTGCCGCGTTGTGTCCGGGTGCCTCGCCTCCGTCCGACGTGCTTGGCGGCACCACCCGGGAGGTCGGCCATTACGAAGGCCAGCTTCCCGACGGGCGCCCGCTGACCCTCGCCGACGTACCGGGCAGCCACGAGGCGGACGGCGAAGCGGTCGAGCGCATGGCCCGAGACGAAGCACTGCGCGCACATGCCGTCGTGTACCTCTGTGCCGGCGACTTGTCCCGCACCCAGGCCGCCGACGTGCGCTGGCTTGGCGACTTCGGGAAACCCATGCTGCTGGCGCTCAACAAGGCCGACCAGTGGACGGACGCCGAACGCGCGACCCTGACCGCACGGCTGCGCACGCAGGCGGACGGGATTCCGGATACGGTGATCGCCATCAGCGCCGGCGGCACCGAGCGTTTCACCCGCGAACTGGCGGACGGGACGATCGAACAGGTGCAGCGCCGGCGACGCCCGCAGCTTGCCCCGCTTTACGACGCGCTGGATCGCGTTCTCGCGCCAGGTACCGAAGGCCTTGAGGCGCAGCGGCAGAACGCGGTCCTGGCGGGGCTGCACCAGAAAACCGGCGAGCGCGAAGCCGAAGTACGCGCCGCGGAAGCCTCCCGCATTGTCACGCGCTACTCGCGCCGGGCCATCGTCGGCGCCATGGCCGCCGTGGCGCCCGGCAGCGACCTGCTGATCCAGGGCGTGCTCGCAGCCGGACTCGTGCGGGCACTGGCCGCCCTCTACGACGTGCGGGTCAGTGACGTCCAGGTCGAAGAACTCGTCCGCCAGGCACGGCTAACCCTGCGTACGGGGACGTCCATCGTCCTTGCTATCGCAGGCAACGCGCTCAAGGCGTTCCCCGGCCTGGGCACGCTGGGCGGCGGCGTCCTGCACGCGTTCGCCTATGCGCTGATTTTCGACAGCCTGGGCAAGGCGCTGGCCGCATCGCTGGCCCAATGCCAGACCCTGGACCAGCGCGACGCGACGGACCGGATGAAAGACCTGCTGCAGGATGCGGATGGCTCGCGGCTACGCCGATTGGCCGCGCTGACCAGCGACGCGTTACGTAACAAAGATGCGGTGTAGGAGCTCGCTTGCGAGCGAAAGCCAACGGAGCGGCGACGATGTGGACTGCATACGCAGCCAGACGGCCGGGCTTGCGGATGTGAGCGTCAGGCTTCCTCGTTTCATAGGCTTTCGCTCGCCAGCAAGCTCCTACAATCCACGAGGGTGCTCCTACAAGAACCCGGCTGTTCAGGTTGCTATCGTTCGGCGAACAATCCGTTCCCCCTACCCCCGCTGGCATGACCGCCCGCCTTCGGCCACACTGTTTTCTTCGCCCATGCTTACCGGAATGGAGGATCGCCGCATGCGTTTTGCCTACGTCCTCGTTGCCGCACTCGCGCTGCCCGGCACAACGTGGGCCGACACGGCGATCTATCGCTACGACACCGTGCACAGCCAGGTGGTTTTCAGCGTGACCCACAACGGTTTCTCGCGCCCGTTCGGCCGACTTCCCATCGCCGACGGCATCTTGCGTTTCGACGACGCGGACTGGTCGCGTTCCAGTACCGAACTCACCATCGACCTGTCGAAAGTCGACATGGGCGACGACGCATGGAACAAGGCCGTTCGCAGCTCCGATCTTCTCGCCGCCGACGCGTCGCCGCAGGCACGCTTCGTCAGCACCGGTGTCGAACGTCGCGGCGACAGCGACGGCGTGCTGCACGGCAACCTGACCTTGCGCGGCATCACCCGCCCCATCGATATCGCCTTTCGCCTGAACCGGGTCGGCCGCACCATTTACGGATTGCATACCGTGGCCGGCTTCTCCGGTACGACCACGCTCGACCGTACCGTATTCGGCATGACCGGCAATCCGAATTCCATCGGGCAGAGCGTCGCCGTCTGGATCGAGGCGGAAGCCATCCGCACGGACGAAAAAACACCACCCGCTTCGTCACTCAAGGAGGCCGCCCATGGCGCTACGCAGTAACCCCACAGGCTGGAGTCCGGTCACCAAGTTTTTCCACTGGCTGATGGCGCTGCTGATTCTGGGCAATGGCTTTTTCGCACTGTGGATGGACGGACTGAAGCCGTCGCTGAACAAGATCAACATGTTCGCGTTGCATAAATCGATCGGCCTCACCGTGCTTGCGCTGTTCCTGTTGCGCCTGCTGTGGCGTGCCGTGGACCGCCGCCCGCCCGACGAGCCGGCGCCACGGTGGCAGCAAATTGCCGCGCATGCGGTTCATGGCCTGCTATACCTGCTGATCGTCGCGTTGCCGCTGACCGGCTGGCTGTTCAATTCGGCGCACGGCTATCCGCTGCAATTCTTCAAGCAGTTCAACCTGCCCGCGCTGGTGGAAAAGAATCCCGGACTGTCCGACCTGATGGGGTCTGTGCACGAATACCTGTTCTGGTTCCTCTGCCTGGTACTCATCGCCCATATCGGCGGTGCCCTGAAACATCATCTGATCGATCGCGACGATACGCTGCGCCGCATGCTGCCTTTCGCCCGCGCCCGTCGCTCCGCCCCACCCGTCCCACCCGGAGATACGCCATGACGTCCAAGTTCCGCCCCATGCTGGCCCTGGGCCTCGCCTTCGCACTGCCCCTCGCCGCGCATGCCGCCGATTACAGTGTCCAGCCCGCCAGCACGCTCGGCTTCAGCGGTAAATTCCAGGGGGCGCCGTTCGATGGCACCTTCAAGAAGTTCACTGCGGCGATCAGCTACGACGCGGCCAATCTGGCCACGTCGAAATTCGACGTAACGGTGGACGTCGCCAGTGCGGCGACCGGCGATGGCGATCGCGACGGCGCGCTGCCCGGCAGCGATTTCTTCGATGCCCCCAAATTTCCCAAGGCGCACTACGTCACCACGGGTTTCACCAAGGACGGCAACACCGTCACCGCCCATGGCAACCTGACGCTGCACGGCGTGACCAAACCGGTCGACCTTATCGTGACGTTCACCCCGAAGCCCGGCGGCGCCACGCTTACGGTAAAGGGAGCGGTCAAGCGCCTGGACTTCGGCGTGGGTAGCGGCGAATACAAGGACACCGGCACGATCGCCGACGCAGTCGAGATCAACGGCAACCTCCAGCTGCTGCCGAAGTAAGCAAGGTACGCATGCCGTCCTTCTGGGATCGCGTGCGCGGCTTCGCAAGTCGCGCACGCACGCCGCCCTCTTCCTCGCCACCCTCGCCCGCGACCGCGGACGGTGTGGCCCGAAGCCTGCGCGACCTGCTCGACGATCCCTCGATTCCCGCCGATGTGCGCACGTCCCTGGCAGACGATTTCGCGCGCATCGAGGTCATGCTTGCGCGCATCGAAAACGGTGAACTGCATGTCGCCGTGTTCGGCCGGGTATCGGCGGGCAAGTCGGCACTGGGCAACGCGCTGCTTCGGCGCGAAGCGTTCACGGTAGGCGTGCTGCACGGCACGACGACCGACGCGAATCCGGCTCGCCTCGACGAAGCCGCGCACGATGGGCTGGTCCTTATCGACACACCCGGTATCAACGAACTGGGTGGCGAGGAGCGCGAGCACCTCGCTTTCGAAGTCGCCGAAGTCAGCGACCTCGTGATCTTCGTCGCCGACGGCGACCTGACCCGCGAGGAACGCGACGCGCTGCGCACGCTGGCCGAAACGCGACGTCCGCTGATCGTCGCGCTGAACAAGATCGATCGCTATACCGACGACGAACGCGAGGGCTTGCTCGAACGTCTTCGCGAGCATACGAAAGGCCTCGTGCGCCCCGAAGACGTGATCGGCGTCGCCGCGCTTCCCTCGCCGAAAGTCTTTGTCGAAGTGGACGAACGCGGTCGCGAAGTACGACACGAACGTGCCATGCCGGCGGATGTGCGCGCCTTGCGCGAACGCCTGCTTGCCATCGCCGAGCGCGAGGGCAAGGCCTTGTCGTCGGTCAACGCGGGTCTGTTCGCCGGCCGGTTGACCGATCAGGTCAGCGAACGGATCGCAACGGCGCGCCGCGACCTGGCCGGTCGCCTCATCAGGCAGTACTGCCTTGCGAAGGGCGTCGCGGTGGCGCTCAATCCGGTGCCGGTGGCCGACCTTCTGGTCGCCGCCGGCCTGGATGCGGCCATGGTGGTTCAGTTGAGCCGCGTCTATGGCCTGCCGCTGACCCGCAGCGAGTCCGGGCGGCTGGTCGCCGTGATTTCGGCGCAACTGGCCGCCCTGATGGGCGCCATCTGGGGCATGCAACTGGCCGCGTCGGCATTGAAGGGACTGAGCGGTGGCCTTTCCGTCGTGGTTACTGCCGCGGCGCAGGGCGCACTCGGCTGGTATGCGACCGTTCTTATCGGCCGCGCCGCCGAGCGCTACCTGGTCGCGGGCAAGTCATGGGGCGAATACGGCGCGAAACGCGCTGTCGCGGATATCGTGGCCAGCCTGGACCGCGATTCGATCCTGCGCGAAGCGCGGGAGGAGATTCTGAAGCGGTTGAAGACCCGTCACGCCTGACCGCCCTTGCGGGAGCGCGCTCCTGCAACAAACAACGGCAGGTCAGCCTTCCGCGAACGCCCGCACGGCTTCCACGTCGAACGGCCAGTCCAGCTCTGCCCCATCCGCACGGCGCAGCACGGGAACACGGATGCCGTAGCGCGCTTCCAGCCCCTCGTCGTCGTCGATCCACTCACTGTGGAAATCCGGCAGCCGGGCTTTGGCCAGAAGGGCCAGCGCCTGATCGCAAAGGTGGCAGTCGTCGCGTTGGAACAGAACGAAATCGGGCATGCGCGGGTGTATGGGGTCGGCGTCGGCAAGGCGTAGAATACCCGGCTATCCCCACACCGCCGTATTCCCCCCATGGCCGTCAGCGTTTTCGACCTCTTCAAGATCGGTATCGGTCCTTCCTCGTCCCACACCGTGGGCCCGATGCGCGCCGGTGCGCGTTTCGCCGAGCACTGGCTCGACGAGAAAGGCGTGCTCGACCGCGTGGCGCGCGTGCGCTGCGAGCTGTTCGGCTCGCTGGCCATGACCGGACGCGGCCACGGCACCGACAAAGCGGTGTTGCTCGGCTTCGAGGGCGAATGGCCCGACCGCGTCGACCCGGACACCATCCCGGCCACGCTGGAACGCATCCGCGGCACGAAGCGCATCCGCATTCTGGGCCGTCACGAGATCGCATTCGACGAAAAATCCGATCTCGTTTTCAACAAGCGCCAGAAGCTTCCGTTCCATACGAACGGCATGCGCTTTTCGGCCTACGACGCCGAAGGCAACGAACTGGCCACCCGCGACTATTACTCGGTCGGCGGCGGCTTCGTGGTCAATCCCGACGAAGCGGCCGAAGACCGCATCGTCGCCGATACCAGCGAACAGCCTTATCCGTTTTCCTCGGGCGACCAGTTGCTGGCGCTTTGCGAAGAGCACCACCTGTCGATCGCCCAGCTGATGATGGCGAACGAGAAAATCTGGCGCAGCGAAGCCGATATACGCTCCGGCCTGCTGCACATCTGGAAAGCCATGCAGGATTGCGTCAACCGCGGGCTGCGTTCGCCGGGCGTCCTGCCGGGCGGCCTGAAAGTGAATCGCCGCGCGCCGGCCATGGTCGCCGAGCTGCGCGCGCAGCCGGAAGCCTCGCTGCGCGATCCCCTGACCATTCTGGACTGGGTGAATCTCTACGCACTGGCCGTCAACGAAGAGAACGCGGCCGGCGGCAGCGTCGTTACGGCGCCAACCAATGGCGCCGCGGGCATCGTACCGGCGGTACTCCACTACTACTTCCATTTCTGCCCCAACGCGAACGAAGACGGCGTCATCGAATTCCTGCTGACGGCTGGCGCCATCGGCATTCTGTACAAGGAAAACGCGTCCATCTCCGGCGCCGAGGTCGGTTGTCAGGGCGAGGTCGGCGTGGCGTGTTCGATGGCCGCGGGCGGCCTGACCGCCGCGATCGGCGGCAAGGTGCGTCAGGTGGAAAACGCCGCCGAGATCGGCATGGAACACAATCTGGGACTGACCTGCGATCCGATCGGCGGTCTGGTCCAGATCCCCTGCATCGAGCGCAACGCCATGGGCGCGGTCAAGGCGATCAACGCCAGCCGCATGGCGCAGAAAAGCGATGGCAAGCACCACGTGTCGCTGGACAAGGTCATCGCGACCATGCGCGATACGGGCCGCGATATGAAGGACAAGTACAAGGAAACGTCGCGCGGCGGTCTGGCGGTTAACGTTATCGAGTGCTGATGGCAATCGCCCGGTTGTGCAGGAGCCCGCTTGCGGGCTCCTGCACACAGGGATAGCGCGATCTTCAGCGCTGCGGGCAAAGCCTCGGCAAGCGTTCGACGATCTCTACGCGCATAGGCTCGTCCTCTCCCCACCAGTTGGCCACGGCGGAATAGCAGACGCGCAGTTTGCCGCTGCGCGTATCGAAGCGCTGGCGGCTGGTGAAGGCAAAACACGACACGCTGGCCAGATTGCCGCGCTCGCGCATGGTCTGCGCACACAGGCGCACGGCCGCCACCGGGTCTTCGCCCGGATAGAGGGTGAAATAGAACCCCTTGGAGGTCCTGTCATAGGACTCCGAGTCGATCAACCTACCTTTATCGCTCCACTCGCTGGCGGCATTCGCCCCGCCGCTTACCGACATAGCGACAACGAACACGCCGCAGACGGTCAATACCGAACGCATCCGAACCCCTTCTTCCAGGCTGCGCCCGGCAGTGTATCGCTCCCGGCCGAGACCGGGGTGAAGTGCCCCTGCCGGTCAGCACGGCTGACAGGTGGCGCCGGGGCTGTCATCATCCCGCCCTTGTGCCGCCTTGAGGGACCTCCCTGGTCTCCCATCCGACCGGAGTTTACATGTCTCATAGCGCTATCCGCCGCGACGTCGGCGCCTTTGCCCTCATGCTTACCGGCCTGGGCTCGATCATTGGCTCAGGCTGGCTCTTCGGTGCATGGCACGCCGCCCAGCTTGCAGGACCCGGCGCTGTTTACGCGTGGATTCTCGGCGCGGTCATCATTCTCTTCATCGCCCTGACCTACGCCGAGCTCGGCGCGATGTTCCCCGAATCGGGCGGCATGGTGCGTTACGGCCATTATTCGCACGGCTCGCTGGTGGGCTTCATTGCCGGCTGGGCGAACTGGATCGCGATCGTTTCGGTGATTCCGGTCGAAGCCGAAGCCTCGGTGCAATACATGGCCTCCTGGCCGTGGGAATGGGCGCAGTGGGCCAAGAGCCTGTATGTCGTCACCGAAGGTCATGGAGAACTCTCCCCGCCCGGCCTCGCCATCGCCGGCGTCCTGGTCATGGTGTACTTCTTTCTGAACTTCTGGAGCGTGAAGCTGTTCGCCAAGAGCAACACGGCGATCACGATCTTCAAACTCGTCGTGCCCGCCGCGACCGCTATCGCCCTGATGATGACGAGCTTCCACTGGGAGAACTTCAAGATCGGCGCGCATGGCGGCACGCACGCCTTCAATCTCTCCTCGATCCTGACGGCCGTGGCCATCAGCGGCATCGTCTTCAGCTTCAACGGCTTCCAGAGCCCTGTGAACCTGGCCGGCGAAGCGCGCAATCCCGGCCGCAGCGTTCCGTTCGCGGTCATCGGATCGATCCTGCTCGCCACGGTGGTCTACGTGCTGCTCCAGGTCGCCTTCCTCGGCGCCGTACCACCGGAACACCTGCATGAAGGCTGGGCTGGCCTCAATTACAGCTCGCCGTTCGCGCAGCTTGCGACCGCGTTGGCGCTGAACTGGATGGCGATCCTGCTGTATGCGGACGCCTTCGTCAGCCCCAGCGGCACCGGCGCGACCTATACCGCCACCACCGCGCGCATGATTTACGCGATGGAGCGCAACGGTTCGCTGCCGAAGATCTTCGGTCACATCCATCCGCGCTTCGGCATTCCGCGTCCGGCGATGTGGCTGAACCTGGCCGTGTCGTTCGTGTTCCTGTTCTTCTTCCGCGGCTGGGGTACGTTGGCGGCGGTGATCTCGGTCGCCACGATCATCTCGTACCTGACCGGCCCGGTCAGCGTGATGACCCTGCGCCGTACCGCTCCCGAACTGAAGCGTCCGCTGCGTATCTCGGGGCTACCGGTACTTGCCGCCCTGGCCTTTATCTTCGCGACCGAACTGCTGTACTGGGCAAGATGGCCGCTGACCGGCGAAATCATCCTGCTGATGGTCGTGGCGCTGCCGATCTACTTCTACTATCAGGCCAAGACGGGCTGGGAAGACTTCGGTCGCCAGCTGAAGGGCGCGTGGTGGCTGATCGTCTACCTGCCGGTGATCGCTGCCATCTCCTGGGCCGGCAGCTCGACCTTCGGCGGACACGATTACATCCCCTACGGCTGGGATCTCCTGGTCGTCGCGATCTTCGGCACGGTCTTCTACTTCTGGGGCATCTCGTCGGGCTGGCGTACGCCGACGGTCGATGCGGCGCGTTCCGATGCACAGGAGCATCCCGGTGCGCTCGTCGAACCGCCGGATGCGGACGAGACGGCGCGGATCACGGGTCACCGCTGAAGCGCCCCCCTGCATAAGAAAACAGCCGGCTTGCGCCGGCTGTTTTCGTTTGAGGAGAGGAATGTATTCCCCGCACTCAGGAATCGCGCGCAAGCGCGCTCCCACAGAGAACCGAATACGGCGAGCATGCTTTCTGTGGGAGCGCGCCCGCGCGCGATTGTCTACGAAGCGATCTCAACCCAGCGCGAGCACATCGCCAAGTAGCGCCTGCGCCGTAATTTCCGGCCCCGCGCCCGGCCCCTGAATCACCAGCGGTTGCGCGTGATAGCGCGTGGTCGTCAGCGCGAACTGGTTGTCGGTACCGGACAGACGCGCGGCGGGATGATCCGCCGGCACCTCGACCAGCCCCACTCTTGCCCGGCCGCGCTGGTTCAGCCGCGCCAGATAGCGAAGCACCGTGCCGCGCGACCGCGCGGCGGCCTGCCGTTCGCGCAACGGCGCATCCAGTTCGCCGAGACGATCGAGGAAGGCCTTCGTATCGATACCACGTAACGCTTCGGGTACGAGACTCTCGATTTCCACTTCATCGCTGCCCAGTGCGAAACCGGCATTGCGCGCGATGATGAGTAGCTTGCGAGCGACATCTTCACCGGAAAGGTCCGAACGCGGATCGGGCTCCGTGAAACCCAGGCGCCGCGCATCGCGCAGCAACTCGGAGAACGGACGGCTGCCGTCGTACTGGTTGAACAGCCACGACAGGGAGCCGGAGAACACGCCTTCGAGGGTAAGCAGGCTATCTCCGCAGCTACGCAGACGGCGCAAGGTCGAAAGCACCGGCAACCCGGCGCCCACGGTCGCGGCATCGCCATAAACCGGACCGCGCCCGCTGGCATGCTGCAGGGCACGCCAACCGCCGAGTGCACCGCCGGCGAGCGCCTTGTTGGCCGTGACTACGTGGTAGCCGGCTTCCAGCCAATCGGTATGGCGCCGTGCTTCGTTCGCACAGGCCGTCGCATCGACGACGACCTTGCGCACCGCGCCACTGGCATCCAGCGCGGCAAGCAGCGGCCGGTTGTCCCTGCCCTCAGGCGAACGCTTCAGTTCTTCTGCAACAGCAGAGCCCTTCAGACCTGCCGCAAGCACATGCTGGCGCCGCGAGTTGGCCGCGCCGACCAGGCGCAACGAACGGGCGGCCGGCGTGTCGAGCAACTGGAGTAAGGCGCGACCCACGACGCCGGTACCGAGCAGCACCACCGCCGTATGCGGAACGATAGTCTCCGCCGGAGCAACAGCGACCGCGTTCATGCGCCAACCTTGCGTTTGGGCGCGGCGACGCGTGCAGCGCGTTCGAGCGCGGCATCGAGGTCCGCCAGCAGATCGTCGCCATCTTCGATACCGACCGACAGACGCAGCAGGCTATCGGAAATGCCGGCGACAAGACGCGCTTCGGGAGCCATGGATGCATGCGTCATGGTGGCCGGATGCGCGACAAGGCTTTCGACGCCACCGAGCGATTCGGCGAGCGAGAAGTAATGCAGTCCGTCGACGAAGGCTTCGATGGCTTCGACGCCGCCTGCGATTTCAAAGCTGAGCATGGCGCCAAAACCGAGCTGCTGCCGTGCCGCGAGCGCGTGGCCGGGATGACTGGCCAGCCCCGGATAGAAAACCCGGCTCACCGCCGAATGGCCGTCCAGACGCTCGGCGATGCGATGCGCGTTTTCTTCGTGGGCGCGCAGACGCACGGCAAGCGTGCGTACGCCGCGCAGGGTCAGGAAGCTGTCGAACGGCGAACCGGTAAGACCATTGCAGTTACCCCACCACTTCAGCTGCTCGGCCACCGCGGGATCGCGTGCGATGACCGCACCGCCCACGACATCGCTGTGACCGTTGATGTACTTGGTAGTCGAATGCACGACCAGATCGGCGCCGAGCTTCAACGGTTGCTGCAACGCCGGCGAAAGGAACGTGTTGTCCACGACGACGAGCGCACCGGCGGCATGCGCGGCCTGCGATACATGACGAACGTCGGTAATGCGCAGTAGCGGATTCGACGGCGTTTCGATCCACACCAGCGCCGGCTTCGCCGCGAGGCCATCGGCCAGCGCCGCGGAGTCGGTGAAATCCACGAAACGTACCTGGAAGCGCCCTTTCTTCGCCCAGGCGTCGAGCAGACGCCAGGTGCCGCCATAGCAATCGTGCGCCGCCAGAACCAGCGCACCGGCGGGCACGAGTTCCAGCGCCAGCGCCACCGCGGACATGCCGCTACCCGTTACCACCGCGCCCGCGCCCTCTTCCAGCTCGGTCAACGCGTCACCGAGCAGGTCGCGCGTGGGATTGCCGCTGCGCGAATAATCGTAAGCGCGCTTGCGACCGAACCCTTCGAACGCATAGTTGGTGGACAGGTGCAGCGGCGGCACAACGGCACCGTGCTGGGTATCGCTTTCGATGCCGGCGCGGACGGCGCGGGTGCAGAGGCGGGAATCGGTCATGGGGTTTAGTCTCCGCAACAATCGTTGAGTGCGTGGCGCAGCAGCGGGGCCAGCTGCGCGGTTTCTTTCAGGAAAGCGTCGTGCCCGTACGGCGAATCGATGACTTCGAGCGTCGCGGTGCCGGCGAGCCGACGCTGCAGTTCGCAAAGATCGGCCAGCGGTACGAGACGGTCGGACGGGAAGCCGACGAGTGTTGTCGGCGTGGCGATCGATTCGGGTGCCACGTCGTGCAGGTCGATGGACTCGGACAGGGCCAGGAAGCGCTCGGCGTCGAAACGTTCGACGAAGCGGCGCCCCGCATGCTCGAGATAGTCCTCGACCGGGAAATGAAAACGACCGTCGCGCAGCTCCGGGCCAGCGGCGAAGCGGCGCGAGAATTCCTCGCTGCCGCGATACGTCGTCATCGCCAGCTGACGGGCCAGCGCGAGCGCCTCGTCCGTACGGCCGGACGAGAGCCCGAGCCGCACGATGCCGCGCTGGATCGAACGCTGCGCGGTCGACAGCGGATGCGGGCGATGCGCGCCAGCCAGGAGCACCAGTTGGGACAGTTTTTCGGGGTGGCGCGCGGCGAAGGCCAGCGCGGTCATGGCGCCATAGGAAGAGCCGACGAAGGCACGGGCGCGGACGATGCCGAGGGCATCGATCAGCGCGGCCAGCGCGTCGGCCTGGTCCTCGCTGGAAACCGACGGCGTGCCGCCGAGATCTTCAGGCGTCAGCCAGTCGATCGACAGGACGCGGCAACCGCGCAGGTCGATGGCGGCCGATTCGCCAACCAGTTCCTGCCACCAGCCGGAAGCGCGATCGCGGCCGGTGCAGACATCGCGGTCGGCCGAAATACCCCCTTGCACGATAACGGTCGGGGCACCGGGTGCGCCGCACCACAGATAGCGCACGTCCACGTCGACCGGGCCGCTGCCGTACTTCGGCGTGAGGGTGACGCGACGCGTGCCTCGCTGCTCGGTGAGGTCGGCGGTTGCCCGCGGCAAAACGGCGGGAACGACGGCTTCGAAAGGGGTCACGATGGCGGGCTCTGCTGACATTGCGGCGATTCTCCGTAAAGCGGGGTCGAGCTTCCGCGGAGTAGCCAACAAGAGAGGGCTGCCACCGACGAGGCATGCGCGAACGCCGCCCGTCAGGACATCCCATCTATCGGCTGACGCTTTGGATAGCGCCCCGCAGGAGTTGGCACCGTCGCGGAAATCCGCAGGTTGCCCCGGCTTCAAAGGGCCTGTCCCTCAGCCGGTCTCGATGAGTGGAGCCGACGATACGCCCCGAACCGGACACGTGTCAACAGACGTTTAGACGTCCATACATCCAAATTATCTCCACCACCAAAGCATTCATCCACAAGAACCCGTAAAAACCGGATGATTTGGCCTGCTATACACCCGAAGCCGAAGCAGCCTAAGATCGACGGACCGCCCGCCCCGGGGCCCCTCCAAGACCTCTTATGGACGTTCGCCAGGACTTCTCCGCCGCCGTCGGCGACACACCCCTGATCCGGCTCTCCCACGCGTCGGCCATAACCGGGTGCGAAATCCTGGCCAAGGCCGAGTTCCTGAACCCCGGCGGCTCGGTAAAAGACCGCACCGCCCTGGGTCTGCTGGACGACGCGGAGCATCGCGGCCTGATCCGGGCCGGCGGCCTGCTGGTCGAGGGCACCGCCGGCAATACGGGTATCGGACTGGCCCTGCTCGGCGCCAGCCGGGGCTATCGCACCCTCATCGTCATGCCGGAAACCCAGAGCCGCGAAAAAATCGACGCGCTGCGGGTAACCGGTGCCGAAGTGCGTCTGGTGCCCGCCGTGGCCTATAAGGATCCCGGCCACTACGCCCATGTCGCCCGGGCGCTCGCCGCGGACCTCAACGCGACGGACCCCGGCGGTACCTGGTTCGCCAATCAGTTCGACAACACGGCTAACCGGGACTACCACGAGATCCATACCGGCGCCGAGATCTGGGCGCAGACCGATGGCCAGATCGACGGCTTCGTCTGCGCCGCGGGAACCGGCGGCACGCTGGCGGGGGTCGGACGGGCTCTGAAGGCCATGCGTCCGGGCATACGGATCGCGCTGGCCGACCCTGCCGGATCGGCCCTGGCCAGCTTCGTCAATACCGGCGAATTGAAGGCCGAGGGCACGTCCATCAGCGAAGGCATTGGCAGCAGCCGCATCACGGCCAATTTCGATGGCGCGCCGGTGGATCTGGCCTGGTCGATCCCGGACGACGAATCGGTACCCGTCCTGCACGACCTGCTCCATCGCGAAGGTCTCTGCGTGGGCGGGTCCAGCGGGGTCAACGTGGCCGGCGCGATCCGCCTCGCGCGGACTCTGGGCCCCGGCCACACGGTGGTCACGATGCTGTGCGACAGCGGCATGCGCTACCAGGCCAAGCTCTACAATCCCCGGTTCCTGAGGGAAAAGGGCCTCCCCGTGCCGGACTGGCTGGACGCCGCCTTCCCCGGTTGAGCGCCCGGCGGCTGAGGGGGCGGCCCCGACGCGGTACACTACGCAGTTAAGCCCTCATCGCGCAGCCCTCATGTCTTCACACCTCACCGAAACCCGGCGACGTCGCAGTTTTGCGATCGTCAGCCATCCCGACGCCGGCAAGACCACGCTGACCGAAAAGCTCCTGCTGTTCGGCGGCGCGATCCAGATGGCAGGCTCGGTGAAGGGCCGCAAGGCTGCCCGCCACGCGACGTCCGACTGGATGGCGCTGGAAAAGGAGCGCGGCATTTCGGTGACCTCGTCGGTGATGCAGTTCCCGTACGACGACGCCATCGTCAACCTGCTCGATACCCCGGGACACGCGGACTTCTCCGAAGACACCTATCGCGTACTGACGGCGGTCGACTCCGCGCTGATGGTCATCGACTGCGCGAAGGGCGTCGAGGAACGCACGATCAAGCTGATGGAAGTCTGCCGGCTGCGCGATACGCCGATCATGACCTTCATCAACAAGCTCGACCGCGAAGGCCGCTCGCCGATCGAGCTGCTCGACGAAGTAGAGTCGGTACTCGGCATCGCCTGCGCACCGCTGACCTGGCCCATCGGCATGGGTTCGCGCCTGAAAGGCGTCTATCACGTGGCGCTGGACGAAGTGCATATCTTCGAGCCCGGCAAGAACTTCACGCGCCAGGATTCGACGATCTACAAAGGCCTGGATCATCCGGACCTCGTGGCGCGTATCGGCGCCGATGCGCTGAAGGAAGTGCGCGACGAACTCGATCTGGTGCTCGGCGCATCCAATCCGTTCGACATCGAGGCCTACCTCGCCGGTAAACAGACGCCGGTGTTCTTCGGCTCCGCGGTGAACAACTTTGGCGTACAGCTGCTGCTCGACTTCTTCGTGGAGAAGGCGCCGTCGCCGCGTCCGCGCGAAACCCTGACGCGCGAAGTGAAGCCGGAAGAGGAAAAGCTCACCGGTTTCGTGTTCAAGATCCAGGCGAACATGGATCCCGCGCATCGCGACCGCGTCGCCTTCATGCGCGTCTGTTCGGGCACGTACACCGCGGGCATGAAGATGCAGCAAACGCGCACCGGCAAGGAAGTGCGCATTGCCAATGCACTTACTTTCATGGCGTCGGACCGTGAAATTGTCGAACGCGCTTATCCCGGCGACGTCATCGGTCTGCACAACCACGGCACCATCACCATCGGCGATACCTTCACCGAAGGCGAGCCGCTGTCGTTCACCGGCATTCCGAACTTCGCACCCGAGCTCTTCCGTCGTGCGCGCCTGCGCGATCCGATGAAGATGAAGGCGCTGCAGAAAGGCCTCGCCCAGCTGTCCGAGGAAGGCGCCACGCAGTTCTTCCGCCCGCTGATGTCGAACGATCTGATTCTCGGTGCGGTCGGCGTGCTTCAGTTCGATGTCGTCGCCTATCGCCTGAAAGACGAATACAACGTCGACTCGAGTTTCGAGCCGGTCGGAGTATCCACCGCACGCTGGGTGCATTGCGACGATGCGAAGAAGCTCGAGGAATTCCGCGAGAAGAACGCGACGAATCTGGCGATCGACGGTGCGGGCGAGCTGGTTTATCTCGCCCCGACGCGCGTCAACCTGCAGCTGGCGCAAGAGCGCTGGCCCATGGTGCGCTTCGCGGCGACGCGCGAACATGCTGCGGCGGTGGAAGTAAAGTAAGAGCGCGATCGTTCGCGCTTGCACGAAAACCGCTCGCCTCGCCGCGGATTCCGGCGTGCGTGTATAGACCGGGGACATAGGTAACAGGTGTGCGGGGACATGGGTTACACCTTGGGCGGACTTTTTCGCTCAAGAGGTGCCCATCCCGTGACCTGGAAGGAAGCAACCCCTATGTCCCAACGTACCGAGTTAGCAGGATTGGCTCGAAGCCAGGCCATCAGCGTGAGCGAACTTGCCCGACGCTTTGGCGTGAGCCGCAAGACGGCCTATAAATGGATTCATCGTCAGGCCTCAGGCGAGCAACCGGAGGATCGTTCGCGGCGTCCACAGCGATCGCCGTTGAAGACGGCGTTGCCGATCGAAGAGGCGATGGTGGCGCTGCGTCACCAACATCCTTGCTGGGGTGGCCGCAAGCTCGCCAAGGTGCTGAGCAATCGAGGGCATACGGGCGTGCCAGCCCCGAGCACGATCACCGACATCCTGCGTCGGCATGGCCTGCTGGCACCTCCGGCACAACGATCGCAACACCGTTGGCAACGCTTCGAACATCCCTCGCCGAACGATCTGTGGCAGATGGACTTCAAAGGCCCTATCGACGTGGGTCAAGGCCGGTGCGATCCGTTGACCGTTCTTGACGATCATTCCCGGTACAACCTGGTATTGCGGGCGACGACCGATCAACGTGGATCGACCGTAAAAACCGCGCTCATCGACACGTTTCGTCGCTTTGGCTTGCCCTTGCGCATGAATATGGATAACGGCAACCCATGGGGCATACCGTCCGGTCGATCACGGGATCTGTCCACTTTTGCGATCTGGTTGATCCGAGTCGGTATTGGGTTGAGTTGGAGCGCGCCCGCGCATCCGCAAACCAATGGCAAGGACGAGCGCTTTCATCGGAGTTTCAACGCCGAAGTGGTTCGCGGTCGCTCTTTCGCCAATATCGACCAAGCCCAGCAATCGTTCGATCAATGGCGTGCGATCTACAATGACATGCGACCGCACGACGCCCTTGGCTTGGCCGTTCCCGCGGATCGTTACCACCCCAGTCCACGGCCCTTTCCCGAGATACTACCGGCGATCGAATATGCTCCTCAGGACCTTCTTCTGAAGGTCGACCAGCGCGGACGCATTAAGCTGTTTCGCCGCCCTCTTGTCGTCTCCACCGCGCTCGGTGGTTACGTCATTGCCGCCCGTCCGCGCGATACCGAAGATGGCGTTTATGACCTTTATTTCTCCCACCAACATATCGGGGAAGTCGACCTGAACGAAGCGAGCTAGACTGTTACCTATGTCCCCGCACGTTTGTTACCCATGTCACCGGTCTATACACGTGCGCCGGAATCCGCGGCGGCCACGTGTGGCGGGCGACAAGATCGCACCAGGCGAACGCGAAGGACCGGCCTATACCGTCGGGTTGAGGAATTTGTGGATCGCCTGCACCACCACTGATCCCTCGCCCACGCCCGATGCCACGCGCTTGACGGAACCGGAGCGGACATCGCCCACCGCGAACACGCCCTTCAGTGTCGTGGCATACGGCGAATCCATCGACGACACGGCGCAACCGCTACCCGTTTTCACGAACCCCTTGTCGTCCAGATCCAGACAGCCGTTCAACCAGCCCGTATTCGGCTCGGCGCCGATCATCACGAACACACTGCTGATCGCGTTAGTACTGCGATTCCCCTTGTCGTCGATCCATTCCACCTGGCGAAGATACGTGTCGCCCGCCAGCCGGTCGATACGGCAATACGTGTGCAACGTGATACGCGGCGACTGCGCGATACGCTGAACGAGGTAGTCGGACATCGTCGCGGCCAGTCCGCCCGAACGAACGAGGATGTGCACGTGCGATACGGTACGCGACAGAAAGACAGCCGCCTGCCCCGCCGAATTGCCGCCGCCCACCACGACGACTTCCTCGCCGTTGCATAGCGTGGCCTCCATCGCGGTCGCGGCGTAATGTATGCCCTGCCCTTCGAATCGCTCGTAGTCGGGCACGTCCAGCTTCCTGTAGCGCGCACCCGTGGCGACGACGACGGTGCGCGTCGTCACGGTCGAACCATCGTCGAGCGTCAGGCGGTAGGGATGAGACGAACAGTCCATGCCCGACACCGCGCGCGATACGGCCATGTGCGCGCCGAACTTCATCGCCTGCACCTGCGCGCGACCGGCAAGCGCCTGGCCGGAAATGCCGGTGGGGAACCCGAGGTAATTCTCGATCTTCGAACTGGTGCCCGCCTGCCCGCCGGGAGCCAGCGCTTCGAGCACCAGCGTGTCCAGACCTTCGGACGCGGCATATACCGCGGCGGCGAGCCCCGCGGGACCCGCACCCACGACAGCGACATCGTGTATGTGAGCGCCATCCACCTGCAGACTGAAGCCCAGTTCGTCGGCCAGCTGCGCATTCGTGGGATTGCGCAATACGTGCCGGTCCGGTGTGATGACCACCGGGCATTCGTGCGGTTCGAGGCCGAAGCTGTCGATCAGGTGACGGGCGTCCTCGTCGATTTCGGTGTCCAGCAACCGGTATGGATAACCGTTACGGATAAGGAAGCTGCGCAGCCGGATGGTGTCCGCGCCGTGCGCAGAGCCGGCCAGCGTGACGCCACCGTGCCCATGCTGGATCAGCCCCACCCGGCGAAGGATGAAGGCGCGCATGATGATCTCGCCGATATCCGGCTCGGCGGACACCATGCGCCGGAAGTTGGCCGGGGCCACGCGGATCAGGCGCGTATCGGCGCCGGTCCGGCTGTTGACAAGGATCTGACGCTCGCTGAAAAGGTCGACCTCGCCGGTGAACTGGTTCGGACCATGGACGGTGAAGACGTTCGGATTGCCGGCCTCGTCGATGTCGTAGACCTCGATGCAGCCTTCGAGCACGAACAGGTAGTCGACCCGGCGATCGCCACGGCGAATCAGGATCGTGCCTTTCGGTACATGCTCTTCGCGCCCGTATTGCCTGACGCGCGCGGCCATATCCGGGTTCAGGTGCGGAAACGTCTGCTCCTGGCGCATGTACGGATCGGAGGGATTGTGGCCGGACGGCTGGTTCATCGTGGGCGTTCCTTAAGGGGACGAATACGGCCGGATGGCCCGGCTCCGACGAACGGTAGTACGCGGCGGGAGCGGCAACTTGTACTTATTTATCACCCCCACGGCGTGCGCTTCCCTTTAAGCTTGCCCCATCAAACAGGGGAAGCCAATGTCCGAAGTCGAAGTGCTGCCGCCGCCCGTACCGCCGACGGTCGAGCCCCGCTGGATGCGCTGGATGCGCTCGCCCGCGGCACGCATCGCGATCTTCGTCGCGCTGCTCATCGTCCTCGGCTTCGTGGCTCGGGCGATCAGCCACGCCATCTACGGCGATTCGCGCAAGCACCTCGCCTTCATGGACGTCACGCCCCTGGTCGAAGCGCTGCGCCTGCTCCCCATCGTATTGGCCTACTGGATACTCGTTCGTTTCGTGGAGCGCAGACGTATTGCCGAACTGGCTCCGCGCAAGCTCGTCCCCCACGTATTGCTGGGTCTGGCCGCGGGTTTCGCACTCTTCAGCGCGGTCGTGGGTGTCCTGTGGTCCTTCGGCGCCTTCACCGTCTCGGGGATCAACCATGATGTGGTCTGGCTCGGCCCCATCCTCGTCCTGGGCGTCGGGGCGGGTGTCGGCGAGGAAATCATCAGCCGTGGCGTGCTCTTCCGCATCGTCGAGGAAGGTCTCGGTACGTGGGCGGCCTTGCTGATATCGGCGGCCTTCTTCGGCGGCATGCATCTGGGCAATCCCAACGCCACGACCTGGAGCGCACTGGCGATTGCACTCGAAGCCGGCCTGCTGTTCGGCCTCGTCTACCACGTCACGCGCTCCCTCTGGGTCTGCATGGGCATGCACGCCGCCTGGAACGTCGCGCAGGGCCCCTTCTACGGCATTCCCGTTTCCGGCTTCGATCAGCATGGCCTGCTCGCCTCGCATATGCAGGGCCCGGACTGGCTGACCGGCGGAGCATTCGGTGCCGAAGCGTCGGTCGTGGCGCTTGCGCTGTGCTCGATCCTGACGGCAGTCTGCCTTGCAGTGGCGATTGACCGCGGCTCCATGGTGCCTCCGTTCTGGCGTCGTCCGAACCGGCACCTGCCCGTCACCTCGTGATCGCACGTATGTAGCCCAGGCAAGGATGCCGGTTTTCCTTAAGCCTTTCCGGTATCCCTATGTCGTCCAGCAGCAAGAAACAATCATGGCTGGCCAACCAGCCGCTCCAGCGCAAGATGCTGATTGCCATCTGCGCCTTGCTCGTCGTCTTCCTGGCGGCGAGCGCCGCCAACCTGCTCTCTCTGGCCCGCGAGAAGGAAACCAGAGCCTGGTCGATGCACACCTACGAAGTGCTGGTGGCCCTGGCCGATGTGGAGAACGACGCGCAGAGCCGGCAGGTCGCCGCCCGCGGTTACCTCCTGAACCTGTCGACCGGCGAGTATGCGGATCTGGAAAAAGCGGACACCGAGCTCACCGCCAGCCTCGCGAAACTCCGCGAACTGACTGCCGACAACCCTCTCCAGCAGGGACGCATCGACCGCCTGGTCGAGATGCTCGACCGCTGGGAAAAGGAAGTCATGAAAGGCGCCATCGATCCCGTGCGGGAAATCGGCACGGCATCGACGCCAGAGGCATCCCTTGCGCGCGACGCTATCCGCCGCACTTACCTTGACCATCGCACGGTATTGATGACCGACATCCAGGCGCTGATCGCCGACATGTCGGCCACGGAAAATGCCTTGCTCGTCCAGCGTAACGCCGCACTGGACGACACCCTGAACCTGGTCCGGGCGTTCAACATCGGTTCGATCCTCGTGAGCCTGCTGTTCGCCGGACTGGTGCTTGCCATGACCTTCCGCCTGATCACGCGCCCCATCGTGCGCATGACCGAGCTGATGACACGGCTGGCGGCGCACGATCACGATGTCGACATCCGTCAGCTGGACCGTCGCGACGAAATCGGCCAGATCGCACGCGCCCTGCATGTCTTCAAGGAAATGGCGATCGACACGGCCGGCCAGACCTGGCTCAAAAGCGGCGTATCGGCCATTTCCAGCAAATTGCAGGGTGCAACGACCTACCGCGAATTCGCCCATGTGCTGACCGGCGAACTGGTGCCGCTGCTGGAAGCGGGCGTCGGCGTGTTCTACGTATGGAACGACGACTCCTCCACGCTCGAACTCCTCGGCAGTTACGGTTACCGCCAGCGCCGCCACGCCACAACCGGGTACGCCATGGGCGAAGGCCTGATCGGACAGGCTGCCGCCGAACGCAAAACGATCGTTCTTCAGGACGTTCCGGACGACTATGTCCGCATTCATTCCGGCACGGGCGAAGCGCCGCCCCGGTCGATCGTCGTCATCCCCGTGCTGTCCCGCGATGCGCTGCTCGGCGTCGTCGAGATCGGCAGCTTCGCGCACCTGACCGGTATTCAGGAGCAGCTGCTCGACGAGTTGATGCCCATCGTTGCGCTGTCGCTGGAGAACCTGGGCCGCGCGCTGCGGACTCGTGCCCTGCTCGACACCACCCAGAGGCAAGCCGACGAACTACGCACTTCCGAAGACGCGTTGCGCGCCCAGCAGGCGGACCTGCAGGCGACGAACGCCGAACTCGAAATCAGGACGTCCGAACTCCAGGAGCAATCGCAGCGCCTCGTCGCGTCGGAAGAAGAGCTCCGGGTACAGGCGGAAGAACTGCACGCATCCAACGAAGAACTGCGCGAGAAAGGCACGACGCTCAACCAGCAGAAAGACGCGCTGGAGATATTGCAGCGCGACACGCAGGAAAAGGCCGAGGAACTGGCACGCGCCAGTCAGTACAAGTCGGACTTCCTCGCCAACATGTCGCATGAATTGCGCACACCGCTCAACAGCCTGCTTATCCTGTCGCGCAGCCTCGCCGACAACGACGAAAACAACCTCAGCGGCGAGCAGGTCGAATCGGCGCGCATCATCCACGATGCGGGCTCCAACCTGCTGCGACTCATCAACGACATTCTCGATCTGTCGAAGGTCGAAGCCGGAAAGATGGAACGGGTGATCGACGATTTCGCCATCGCCGACCTCATTCGCACGCTGGGCCGCACGTTCAACCATGTCGCCCAGGAAAAGAAACTCGACTTCACCATCGACGTCGAGACTGGCCTTCCTTCCACTATCCGCACCGATGCCGCCAAGCTCGAACAGGTAACTAACAACCTGTTGAGCAATGCATTCAAGTTCACATCCGACGGGAAAGTCGCGGTGCACATCGGCCGCCCGTCGACCGGTCTGGCATTGCCGGCGACACTCGATCGCGCCACCGCCATCGCCATCGCGGTCACCGATACCGGTATCGGTATTCCCAAGGAAACATTCCAGCGGGTTTTCCACGCCTTCGAGCAGGTCGACGCGAGCACCAGCAGGCAGTACGGCGGCACCGGACTGGGACTGGCCATCTCGCGACGCATCACCGAACTGCTGGGAGGCGATATCGTGCTTGCCAGCGAGCCCGGCAAGGGAAGCACGTTCACCATCGTCATTCCCGAACAGGCAACGGAAGACGGCACGCGTCCGGAACCCATTCCACGCGAGCAAGCCGCTGCCGAAGCCACGCTGCCGCTCAGTCCCGCATTGATCGCCGACAGCATCGACGACGACCGCGAGACGATCGTCTCGGGCGACACGATCATCCTTATCATCGAAGACGACCCCGCCTTCGCCCGCATTCTCGCCGACATGGTCCACCGCAAGGGCCATCGCGTACTGGCATCGGCCGATGGCGAATCGGGTCTGCAACTCGCTCGCCAGTTCCAACCCACGGGCATTCTTCTGGACGTCATGTTGCCCGGCATGGACGGCTGGACGGTCATCGAGCGCCTGAAGGGCGAACCGCGCACGCGCCATATACCCGTCCATTTCATTTCGGCAACCGACGATGCGACGCGCGGCCTGGAACTCGGAGCCGTCGGCTTCCTGACCAAGCCCGTCAGCCGCGAAGCGATCTCCAAAGCATTCGAACGTCTTCTGCATTTCGCCGGAGGGCGCACGCGCCATCTGCTGGTGGTCGACGACGATGCCAGCGCTCGCACGGCGGTGCGCACCCTGCTCCGCGACGACTCGGTCGTCATCGACGAGGCGGCGTCGGGCGAAGAAGCACTGGTCATGACGGCCGACAATACCTACGACTGCATCGTGCTCGACCTTGGCCTCCCCGGCATTTCGGGTATGGACTTCCTCGAACGCCTGTCGAAAGCGGGCAACGTTCCTCCCGTTGTCGTCTATTCGGGCCGGGATCTGAGCCGCGAGGAAAGCCTGAAAATCAGACAGTACACGGACAGCATCGTGATCAAGGGAGCACGCTCGCCCGACCGCCTGCTGGACGAGGTCAGTCTGTTCCTGCACAGCATACGCAGTGGCTCGAGGCGCGCCGATGCCGGCGACGCCCATCAGGGCGAAGTCGGACTGAACGGTCGCAAGGTGCTGCTGGTCGACGACGACATGCGCAATCTTTTCGCCCTGTCGAAAGTACTCCGGGCAAAAGGTATGAACGTGGTAATGGCGCAGGACGGCCAGAAAGCACTGAAAGCCATCGACGACGACGGCTCGATCGAACTGGTGCTCATGGACATCATGATGCCGGTCATGGACGGCTACGAGACGATGCGCGAGATTCGCGCACGCCCGGCCGTCGCGCGCATCCCGATCATCGCGCTCACGGCCAAAGCCATGCGCGGGGATCGCGAGAAATGCCTGGAGGCCGGTGCCAACGATTATCTGTCCAAACCCATCGACATCGATCGCCTGCTGTCGATGATCCGCGTCTGGCTGCCGTCCTGATCCGATGGATATCGAAGACATCGAAATCGAACTGTTCGTCCGCGCCATGCAACTACGGCATGGCTACGACTTCAGTGGCTACGCGCCCGCATCGCTGAAACGGCGCGTGCAGCAGCTGGTGCGCACGCACGATATGAAGGACATCAGCGAGCTGAACCGGCACGTGCTTCACGAAGACGGTTTTCTCGCCCGCGTGATCGAAGGGCTGTCGGTACCCGTCTCGGAAATGTTCCGCGACCCGAAGGTTTTCGGCGCACTGCGCGACACGGTATTCCCCATACTCGCCTCCTATCCCCAGATCAACATCTGGCAGGCGGGCTGCGCCCATGGGCAGGAGGTCTACTCGCTGGCCATTCTGCTGGAAGAAGCCGGGCTCTACGAACGCTCGCAGATTTACGCGACGGACTTCAACGATGCCGCGCTCGCCCTGGCGCAGGAAGGTATCTACGCGACACGCGATGCGCGCGACTGGTCGCGCAACTACCAGGAGGCCGGCGGCGCCCGCTCGCTCAGCGACTACTACAGCGCACGCTACGACTTCATCAAACTGGATCACCGACTGCGTCGCAACGTCACGTTCGCAAATCACAATCTGGTGACCGACGACGTGTTCTGCGAAGCGCATCTGATCCTGTGCCGCAACGTCCTCATTTATTTTTCCAATCCGCTGCAGGACCGTACGCTGGGCCTGTTCCGCGACAGCCTGGTGCGCGACGGCTTCCTTTGCCTGGGTACCCGCGAAAACATCGACTTCGCGCCCTCGGCTACCGATTTCTCCGCCGTCGACAGCAGCCTCAGGATTTATCGGCTCGGAGGGCGACTCGCGAAATGAACGCGTGGAATGCGATCGTCATGGGCTGCAGCGCCGGCGGACTTACCGCCCTCCAACACGTGCTCGCGGAACTGGATCCCGACATCCCCCAGCCCATCCTGGTCTGCTGCCATACCGGGTCGGCCGATGTCGCCCTGTTGTGCGAGCTGCTCGCGCGGCATTCGCGCCTGCCCGTCGAGGAAGCGCGCGAGCGTGCGCCGGTACGGGGTGGCGTCGTACACGTCGCGCCCAGCGGCTATCACCTGCTCGTCGAACCCACGCTGCGCTTTGCCCTGAGCGTCGACGACAAGGTCGCATACTCCCGGCCTTCCATCGACGTCATGTTCGAGTCCGCGACCGACGCGTTCCAGGGACACCTGATCGCCGTCCTGATGACGGGTGCCAACGCCGACGGCGCCGAGGGACTTGCCTATGTGCGCCGACACCACGGATACGCCGTCGTCCAGGACCCGGCCAGCGCCGAAGCCAGCGCCATGCCCCAGGCCGGTCTCGATATCGCCGGCGCCGACGCATGCGTGCCCCTGAACGCCATCGCAGGAACGCTCAACCGCTTATGTCTGCCATGAACGCCTTACGCCCCAAGATCCTCGTCGTCGACGACACGCCGGCCAACCTGGTCGCCATGCGCCGGCTGCTTGTACGCGCCGACGCGGATATTTTCGAAGCCGGCAGCGGCAACGATGCGCTTGCCCTGTGCCTGGATCACCAGTTCGCGCTGGTACTGCTCGACGTGAACATGCCGGAGATGGACGGCTTCGAAGTCGCGCAGCTGATCGCCGAGGCCGACCAGCTGCGGGAAACGCCGATCATCTTCGTTACGGCCGCATATGGCGACGACGTCAATCGCATGAAGGGCTATACGTCCGGTGCGGTCGACTATATCGCCAAGCCGATCAACGACGTGATCCTGCAGTCGAAAGTACGCATCTTTCTCGAACTGTATCGCGCACGGGCGCTACTGCAACAGGCGTTGGACGAACTGTCGCTGCGCAACGCCCAACTGACCAGCGAGGTCGCCGAGCGCACCCGTATGGAAGAGCTTGTCCGCCACCAGGCCACGCACGATGCGCTGACCGGCCTGCCCAACCGCGTGCTTTTCCGCGACCGGCTTTTGACGGCTATCGATCAGGCGAACGAGAAGAACCTGCACTTCGGACTGGCATATATCGATATCGATGGGTTCAAGAGCGTGAACGACGAACACGGACATGGCACGGGCGATGCGCTTTTGCAGGCTATTGCGTCGCGGCTGAATGGCCGCACTCGTGCGGACGATACGGTCGCCCGCCTTGGCGGCGACGAATTCGCCGTACTGCTGAAGGACGCGACGGATGCCGACGCCGCGCTGGCGCGCTGCCAGACGTTGTGCGACGCCATCGCGGAGCCCTATACGCTGGACGTGCGCAGCGAGCGCATCGCGACAAGGATCGGTGCCAGCATTGGCGTGGCGATGTTCAGCCGCGACCCGGACGGCGATGGTTACGACCGGCTGGTAACACGCGCCGATACCGCGATGTACGAGGCGAAGCGCAGCGGCAAGAACCGCTGCGTCATCGCGCCCGGCTAACCCCTCAGATCATCGTATCCAGCGACGCTCATACCCGCCCGACTCTCTGGTCGACGTAATCATGCCCGTCGCCTGGTTTAAGCCAGCAGTCCCGGCAGACACCCTCTGTGCAATGGTCGCAGCTCCGTGGGGAGCGCGCCTGCGCGCGAAAGGGGGCCTCGCCGATACGATCCGGTTAAGGACAGCCGCTGGGCGGCTCGTGTTATTCGTGACTTGGCCGCCTCACGCTCGTGTGTCGGGGAGGCCGTGGCCGGGTTGGCCCTTGGGGCCTTCGGCGCCGTCCCTGCGGGAGCGGGCCGTAGCGCCACTTCGCTCCGTCACTAGGTATCGCGGCCCTCGGCTAAGGCGGCCCCAAGGGCCAACCCGGCCACGGCACCGGCGATTGCGGTTTGCTGGAGGCAGAGCACGAGCCGAGCACGTGACGGACCGAACCGGACGCGGTCATCACCGGTCCTGCGTCACGCGATGCTTTCCCCCACGTAACCGCAACACCCGGAAGAGCCGTCGGCTACCCCCTCGACGCGACTTGCGGAACCGAGCGCGGCGGGCGGAAAAGGCCCGGAGGGGGGGCGAGACTCGCGTAGCGAGGCTTGATGCGGAGCACGACAGCGCGACCGGCTATCTGGCCGGGGACGCCCGGATCGAGGTGTAAGTCAGGCAATGCGCCTACGATCACGTAAAGTCGCAAACGACATCGGAAGATGCGCTACGCCACGGATGCGCTTGCAGAAAATCTCGGCTTCGCGCCGATCAAACTTGGCGGACTTTCAGAAGGTGGACTGCTTGTGCAGGCGCGCGGCAATAGCTGGGGTCAACTGATCTTCAAGGACTTGGTCAAGTTCGACTGATCCCCGGCAATCCTTCCAAGCCGATCTGACTCAGCGCATTGCCTTTTTGGCAGTTTACTTTTTGACATCGTTGCTGGGCCAGTTTGTCAGGATGGCGCTCGTAATAAGGTGAATAAGATGATCTGCCCGTGGTGCGAATGAGGGCAGATCGACAAGCCAGCCGAGCGCCGCCATCAGGCCGAATAGGTCGTCCCCATTCATATCGGCACGTGCTGTCCCTTCGGCTTGAGCACGCAGCAACAGTCGTGCACTCGCTGAGTGCACCGCTGCGCATGAAGCATAAAGAGCGGAGTCCGGGTTCGCGTGGGCGGCCGCCATCAGGGCGACAACGCCCCTATAACTTTGAGCGAATGCCATCCATTCGCGGAACCAGGACACGAGCGCTTCGCTAGGTGAACTCGATGTTTCGAGTTCGTCTGCCTTCTGCGTCAGTGCGTCCAGATTCGTACACAACAACGCTTCAAACAAGGCTTCTCGCGTCGGGAAATGACGCAGCAGTGTAGCCAACCCGACGTCAGCTCGGCGGGCGATATCTCGCATGGACGCATCGGCGCCATGCTCGGTGATGACATCACGAGCGACGGCGAGGACATGGCTGTAATTTTTTTTTGCGTCGGCTCGCATGACTACCTTGACAAATGGATCACCGATCCATATATTTGGATCAATGATCCATTTCGACTATTCGTGATGTGGATCAGCGATCCAAATGATACAGCGCCTTTGTATCCATGGGAACAGCGGCGCTGTCTTACACCACAAACGAAAGGCGAAAGATTGTGAAAAAACTAGAAGGCAAGGTTGCCGTCATCACGGGCGGAAGCAGCGGGATTGGCTTGGCCACAGCCAAGCGCTTCGTGGAAGAAGGTGCGCACGTCGCGATCACTGGGCGACGAGAGAAAGAGCTGAAGGAGGCCGCCGCCGCCATCATGAGAAACGTTACGACGGTCGTGGGCGACGTGTCGCGCTTGGAAGATCTGGACCGGCTCTATGCCGTCGTGGAAGAGAAGCATGGTCACATCGACATTCTCTTCGCGAACGCGGGCGCAGGGACAATCGCACCGCTCGCGGTAGCGACCGAGGCCCATTTCGACCAGACCTTCGACGTGAACGTGAAGGGGATGTTCTTTACGGTGCAGAAGGCCCTTCCCCTCTTCAAAGACGGCGGTTCGATTATCCTGACCTCTTCGGTCTCAAACGTGCTCGGGCTTCCGGCATTTACTGCTTACGCCGCGAGCAAGGCGGCTGTACGCAACTTCGCGCGCGGCTGGGCCAAGGAATTGATAGACCGCAAGATCCGTGTGAACTGCATGAGTCCCGGAGCGATCGACACCCCGGCCTTGGCGACGACGACGGGCCTTACCGCTGAACAGGCTGAGCAAGCAGCCGCGCAGTTCATCACGCAAATCCCAATGGGCCGCAGGGGCACGCCCGAGGAAATCGCCGCAGCAGTCACGTTCCTTGCCTCCGACGAAAGTTCCTACATCACCGGTATCGATCTTCCCGTCGATGGGGGCATGGCGCAGGTCTGACCCTGGCGCGCTCCCGTGGGGTCAATTGATCTTTAAGGATCTGGTCAAGTTCGACTGATGAATCGTGATCGAATAGTTCGATGATCACATTTAATCCGCAGATTGCCCCCACGCGCCGCGCACTCGTCTCCCAATCGCAAAGGAGATCCCAATGTACGACCAATCCAAATTATCCGAGTTGATCCGGTTTGCACGAGTCGATGCGGGCTCCACCGTCATCGACATTTATCCAGGCGACGGCGACTGGACCCGTCTCTTCTCCGACGTCGTGGGACCCAAAGGACGGGTCTACAGCTTTGTGCCGGCCGAAGTCGCCCACTTCAAGAACGATCCCGTCGGCCGCATGCAGACGCTTGCGAAGGAGCCAGCGTTCGTCTGGTACTGGAGCATGAACACCTTGCGGCCCGCTGGGGTAATCTTGCACAGGAAGCCGGGCACCACGGTATCCCGCAGTTCGACGGCCTGCGCCTGAGCTTGTGCCGATTCAACGGCGGTCTTGGTGAGCTTGATCTTAGCCATGCTGACTCCTCGGATAGCCTCGGAATCCAGGTGTCAGCTAAGAGCCGTCAGAAGGAAAGCCGGGGCGGGTTTCGGAAAGCACCGGCATATGTTGAAGCGATCTAAGCCCTTGATAAACATGCTGTATCTGGCTACGTCGTACTCCGTCGCATTTCGGTGCTGGAGTCAGCGTGAAACAAAAAAAGGCCCGCGTTTCCGCGGGCCTCTGTTTCCATCAACGCGACCCTCAGGCCGCCCTGACGTTCTTCACCGGATGCTCGCCGCGGATCACGGCCGAGCGCAGTTCCGACGTATCGAAGTCGTCGACCGAGATGAATTCGGCGACGCCGTCACGCACGCGCTGGAGCAGTTCGCGCTCCGCCGCGGTGATGGCGCCCAGCTTCTCGGCTTCGATCAGCTGGTCGTTGTACTCGTGCGCCTTGATCAGGCCGCTCTTCTGCGCCTTCACCAGCTTGCGCTCCACCGGTTCGGCGGCGATCACGTCGGGCAGCAGCGCGTTCATGCGACCTACCGTGTTGTTCGCCGTCGGGGTCAGGTATGTCCATGTCGTCAGGCGGTCGCGGGCTTCGCTGGGTGCCGTGATCAGCGCGGCGACGCGACGACCCAGGCGATCCGACGGCGGCACTTCGCGACGACCGAACGGGAAGACCAGCACGCGCAACACCCACGCCACCGGACGGACCGGGAAGTTGCGGATGACGCCATCGAGCGCTTCTTGCATGCGATACACGCATTCATGGAAGGCCCACGCCAGCAAGGGGCGGTCGGCTTCCGGACGGCCCGTATCCTCGTAGCGCTTCAGCATGGCGCTGGCAATGTAGAGGAAGCTCAGGACATCGCCGAGACGTGCGGAGAGCTTTTCCTTGAACTTCAGCTTGCCGCCCAGCACGCCCATGGCGACGTCGGCGCAAAGCGCCAGCGCGGCGGAGTAACGATTGAGCTTGCGGTAGTAACGACGGGTATACGCATCGCCGGCGGTTTCGCCGATGCGCGATGCCGTGATGCCGAGCGTGAAGCTGCGCACCGCGTTGGAGATACCGAAGCCGACGTGACCGAACAGCGCTTTGTCGAAGGTGCTCAGACGCTCGCGATAGTCTTCGATAGCGAGCGCCTGCATTTCCTTCAGCACATAAGGATGGCAGCGGATAGCGCCCTGACCGAAGATCATCAGGCTGCGCGTCATGATGTTCGCGCCCTCGACCGTGATGGCGATGGGCACGCTCTGCCAGCCGCGCCCCATGTAGTTCTTCGGGCCGAGGATGACACCCTTGCCGCCGTGCACATCCATCGCGTCGCTGGCGATCTGGCGGCACCATTCGGTGGCGTGGTACTTCGCAATAGCCGACGGCACCGCTGGCTTTTCGCCGCGATCGACGGCCGCGGCCGTGGCACGCGACAGTGCCTGCGTCGCATACGTCAGTCCGCCGATACGGGCGAGCGCTTCCTCGACACCTTCGAAGCGCCCGATCGCCAGACCGAACTGCTTACGCATACGGGCATACGAACCGGTAGCCGACACGGCCATGCGCGCGGCACCCGTGGCGTTCGACGGCAGCGAGATCGCGCGACCGACCGACAGGCATTCGACCAACATGCGCCAACCCTGCCCGGCCATGTGCGGTCCGCCGATCAGCGTCGACAGCGGCACGAAAACGCCCTTCGCATGAATCGGGCCATTCTGGAACGGCGTATTCAACGGGAAGTGGCGACGACCGATTTCCATCCCCGGGGTTTCGCGCGGCAGCAGCGCCAGCGTGATGCCGAGATCTTCCTTTTCGCCCAGCAGCTTGTCCGGGTCGTACATGCGGAACGCAAGGCCGACCACCGTGGCAACCGGTGCCAGCGTGATGTAGCGCTTGTCGAAGGTCAGACGGATACCGACGGTTTCCTCGCCGTTCCACATGCCCTTGGTAACGATGCCGTAATCCGGAATCGACGTAGCGTCGGAACCGGCATAGGGACCAGTCAGCGCGAAGCAGGGAATTTCACGGCCGTCCGCGAGACGCGGCAGATAGTGGTTCTTCTGTTCGTCGCTGCCGTAATGCATCAGCAATTCGCCCGGCCCGAGCGAGTTGGGCACGGCCACCGTGGAAGCCAGCGTCTGCGACATGCTGGACAGCTTCTGCAACACCGCCGAATGAGCCAGCGCGGAGAAACCGAGGCCGCCGTAGGTCTTCGGGATGATCATGCCGAAGAAGCGATTCTTTTTGAGGAATTCCCAGATGTCCGGCGGCAGGTCCGCCAGCTCGTGCGTGATCTGCCAGTCGTCGACCATGCCGCAGAGCTCTTCGACGGGCCCGTCGAGGAACGCCTGCTCTTCGACGCTGAGCTCGGGTTTCGGCTGCTTCAGCAGCTCGGACCATTCGGGCTTGCCCGAGAACAGCTGGCCCTCGAAACCGACCGTGCCGGCTTCGAGCGCGGTCTGCTCGGTAGCGGAGAGCTTCGGCGTGACCTTCGCGAACAGCGAGAGCAGCGGTGCACTGATCTTCTTGCGGCGGAAATCCACCATCAGCAAGGGAGCGGACACCAGGGCGAGGACGATCAGCAGGACCACCGTCGTGACGGGCGCGCGGGCAAGCAGCCCGACGACCAGGACGGTGACAGCCGTCGCCACGACCCACGTACGCAGGCTGGTGCGATGGTAGGCACACGCGCCGGAGGCGATCAACGCCGCAAGCACTACAAGAATCACGGACATCGGGGTTACCTCGTTACTGTCTTCAGGCTTCGATGCAGCCGGGACGTTTCGGACCCGGCCGGTTGGTACTCAGATTCGGTTACAGAGTTTCCACAAACGTGGCGATTTCCCGCGTGAACGTGTCATTGGCGTCGCCGGCGACCATGTGGGTCGCGTCCGACAACGCCACGTGCCGCGCGTGCGGAACCAGCCGCAGGAATTCGTCGACGGTATCGCGCGACACGACGTCGCTGCGACCACCGGATAAAAGGAGAACAGGCACCTGGACGCGGGCGGCGGCGGCGAACAGACGCGGCTGATAGCGTTCGCTTTCTGCGACGACGCCCTCGAGCAGCGCCGGGTCCCAGTGCCAGCGCAGGCGGCCTGTTTCGTCCTGACGCATCAATGGCCTCAGCTGCGACTCGGTCTTGCGTTCGCGACGATGCGGCATATAGATCTCGATCGCCGTCGCTGCCTCGTCGTAGCTGGCGAATCCGTCGGGGTGCGCGCGCATGAAACCTAGGATACGTTCGACGCCGGCCGTTTCCCAGCGTGGCGTGATATCGACCAGCACCAGCGCCGAGAAAGGCGCGGCGCCTTCAGACTCGCCCGCGACCACCAGGCCGAGCAAGCCGCCCATCGAGGCGCCGACCAACACCGGGGCGACGCCGTCTTCGCTGGCCCGCCGGGCGACGACGGCCCCAAGGTCGGCCACGAACTGTTCCATGTGATAGTCGCCGCCCGGCAAGCGATCGCTTTCACCGTGGCCTCGCGCATCGAAGGTCGTCGCGTCGAAGCCGCGTTCGGCAAGACTTCGGGCCGCGCCCGTCCAGGCGTTCCGCGTCTGGCCGAAACCATGCGCGAAGACCAGCGACGGCCGGCGCGAACCGGGCCACCGCTCGACAGCGATAGAGATACCGTCACGGGATACGACGGTCTCGCGCCGGGATGTAACGAGGGAGGGATTGGCAACCATACGCCTGAGTATGTAACTCCATTGCCATCGCGTCAATACGCCGCCGTACGGTCATTCAACGCGTTGAAAGTCAAGGTCTTATGCAGCATGGTGGGGCACGCCCCGATTGCAATGCGCCGCCGGTCCGCTACCATGCGCCGATGAATGCCGGTGCCAAAAACGAACGAGTCCGTCTGTCCGCCGAAGATTGGGAAGACGGCGCCCTGGCCCTTATCGCCGAACAAGGCGTGGGCGCCCTTGCTGTCGAAGCCCTCGCGCGGCGCCTCGGCGTCACCAAGGGTAGCTTCTATTGGCACTTCCGTACGCGTGAAGCCCTGCTTCAGGCGGCACTGGAGCGCTGGGAGGAATACGGCGAACGGGAAGTCCTGGGCAAGATGGAGCTGATCAGCGATCCGCGCCAGCGCCTGCCGGAACTGTTCCGCCGCGTGGCGCACGAATTGCAGCCGCACCGTGTCTACGCCGCCCTGCTCAAAGCGCTGGACCACCCACAGGTGGTGCCGGTCATGGCGCGCGTGTCCCAGCGACGGATGGATTTCCTCAACGCGATGTATCGCGAGGCCGGCCTGGAACCGGTCACTGCCCTGCATCGCGCGCGTCTTACCTATGCGGCATACGTGGGTTTCCTTCAACTCAATTTCACGCTGGGACTGCCGCGACTCAGTCACGATGAATTCGACGCTTACGTCGAACATGTCATCGCGACGCTGACGCCGGAAAAAACCGGCAACTGAACGATACGGCGCAGGATGCTGCGTCGTACCTTGCCAATACCAGCGCTCGCAAACTACTGTCTCCCCATGTTTTTACATGGAGACCACGAAGGATGCGCGAAATGGCAAGCTCTCTGGAACCGTTGAATCGCTGGGTCGACGAAGTCGCCCGGCTCACTCGGCCAGACCGGATTCACTGGTGCGACGGCTCCGACGCCGAGTACGACAGCCTCGTCGAAACGATGCTCGGGACGGGCGACCTGATCGCACTGAACCCGGAAACGAACCCGCGCAGCTATCTGCACCGGTCGCATCCTTCCGATGTCGCCCGCGTCGAACATCTCACCTTCGTCTGCACGCCGAAGGAAGACGACGCCGGCCCGAACAATCACTGGATGGCACCGGCGGACGCGCACGCGAAGATCGACGCTCTCTTCGATGGCGCGATGAGCGGCCGCACCATGTATGTGATTCCGTATTGCATGGGTCCGATCGATTCGCCGATCGCCCGCTGCGGCGTGGAGATCACCGATAGTCCCTACGTCGTCGCCAACATGCGCATCATGACGCGCATGGGTACGCCGGCGCTGAAACGCATCGAGCGTGAAGGCCGCTTCGTCCGCGGCCTGCATTCCACGGGCGACCTCGATCCCGAGCGCCGGTTCATCATGCATTTCCCCGACGAACTCTCGATCAAGTCGATCGGTTCGGGCTATGGCGGCAACGCTCTGCTCGGCAAGAAATGCCATGCGCTGCGCATCGCCAGCTACCAGGCGCGTCAGGAAGGCTGGCTGGCCGAACACATGCTGATCGTCGGCGTGGAAAATCCCAAAGGCGAAAAGCACTACATCGCCGCGGCCTTCCCGTCCGCCTGCGGCAAGACCAACCTCGCGATGCTGATTCCGACCGAAGGCCATCGCAAAGACGGCTGGAAGATATGGACCGTCGGCGACGACATTTGCTGGATGACGCCGGGCGAAGACGGACGTCTATGGGCCATCAATCCGGAGGCCGGCTACTTCGGCGTGGCGCCGGGCACCGGTCCGAATACCAATCCCAGCGCGCTGGCCACGCTAGGCCACGATGCCATCTTCACCAATGTCGCGCTCACCGCGGACAACCGTCCCTGGTGGGAAGGTCTTGGCGAAGGCGAACCGGCGACCGACTGGCAAGGACGTCCTTACGACAAGGCGAACGGTCCGGCGGCTCATCCCAATTCGCGATTTACCGTCAGTGCGAAGCAGTGCCCGAGCTGGGCTCCCGAAGCGGAAGAAGCGCGCGGCGTTCCCCTTTCGGCCATTGTCTTCGGCGGTCGTCGCCCCTCGCTGGTTCCGCTGGTGTTCGAGGCCAGGGACTGGGCGCATGGCGTACTGGTCGGCGCGGCCATGGGCTCGGAAACCACGGCGGCGGCCACGGGCGCGGTGGGCGTTCTGCGTCGCGACTCGATGGCGATGAAGCCGTTCTGCGGCTACAACTTCGCCGATTACTTCGCGCACTGGCTGTCCTTCGACCGCCCCGGCGCGCACCTGCCGAAGATCTTTCACGTCAACTGGTTCCGCAAGGACGGCAATGGCGCCTTCATGTGGCCCGGCTACGGCGACAACCTGCGCGTCCTGGAATGGATGATCGGCCGGGTCGATGGGACCGTACCGGGTCTCGAAACACCGATCGGCACGGTACCCGCCGCAGGCGAACTGAATGTCCGGGATCTTGCACTCAGAAATGGCGCCCTGGCCGAACTGCTGAACGTGGACGTCGAAGGCTGGCGGGCCGAGCTGGATCATATCGGCGAATACCTGGACAGCTTTGGCGAGCGGATGCCCGAACGGCTGAAGGCGGAACGCAAGCGGGTCGGCGACGCTCTCGTCGCGGCAGCGGCGGGTACGGAAAAGGAACGCGCGATAAGCTGATCCAAAGGACACCTGGAACGCAGAACGCCCGGCACTCGCCGGGCGTTTTCGTTTACCCCGCCACAATCCTTAAACCATTGCGCCCCAACGGGCATCCAAGCTGGCAAGATGAGCGCCCTATGCCTCGCCAGCAAAACATTCATGCAGCCTGAGCTGCCCGCGGAATCGTCCGACGACGATGTCGTGCGCGCCGCCGCGGCAGGCGATCGCAAGGCGTTCGAAACGCTCTACCGCCGTCACGCCGACCGGGTGTACGGCGCGGTCCTCCGGCTTGCCGCATTCGACCATGCGCGAGCGGAAGACCTGGTCCAGGAAGCCTTCGTGAAGGCGTGGCAGAAGCTGGAAAGTTTCCGCTTCGAAAGCGCCTTCGGTACATGGATCTACCGCCTTGCGGTGAATACCGCGCTGATGTCCATACGCGCCCGCAACGCGGACCCGGTCACCATCATGGATGAAGAACACCTTCCGGATCAGGCCGACCGGCCGTTCTGTCCCGCGGAACGCGAGGAACTCGAGCAAGCTATCGGCGCACTACCTCCGAGGGCTCGCGCTGTACTGGTATTGCACGACGTGGAAGGCTGGAAGCATGAGGAGATCGCCACCGAACTCGGTATGGCGGTCGGCTCGTCGAAAGCGCAACTGCATCGCGCGCGGGGTCTGCTCCGTCGCGCGCTGGGAGAAAAGTGATGAACGAACTCGATTACCTGCGCCAGATGCGCGCGATGAAACAGCCGGTCACGCCGCGGCGCGACCTGTGGGCGGACATCGACCGTCGACTCGACGAGTCGGCGACGCTAGCTCCTGCCAGTCGCCAGCGTGGACGCCCATGGCTGATGGCGGCGGCGATCGCCGGCGTCGCGGTGCTGGGTGGCGGGTTGGGACTCCATCTGATCGCGGCAAACCCGGCTCCCGACTTTGCCAGCGCTCCGCCCTGGAAACCGACCGATCCGCGCCTTTCCGGCGCCGCCGTGGAACTGGATGCCGCACGCATGGAACTGAGCCAGGCCATTCAGGATTCGCCCGACTCCCCGGCGTTGCAACGTCTCCTGGAACGAACCGAACGCCAACGCGATCGTCTGCGTCACATCGAACAGCAAGCCGGCTAAGCCTCGCAGAAGAGAATCCCATGAAAACGCTCTATTACGTCCCCCTGCTGCTGGCTTTGTCGATCGGTCAGGCCCTCGCCGGCACACCGATCAATCTCAATCGCGACGTGCGTGCGAACGCTCACGTCAACATCGACAACGTGAAGGGCGAAGTGACCGTCACCGCCTGGGATCGCAATACTGTGCAGGTGTCGGGCACGCTGGGCGATGGCGCCCGACCGCTGGAAATCGAAGGCGACGAGCACGAAGTGAATATCAAGGTCGAGTCGGGCGGTAAGTCCGGCTGGATGAGCTGGGGTAACGATACCCGCATGCAGCCCACCATCCTCAACATACGCGTGCCCAAGTCGGTCGGCGTGGATATCAATGTCGTCAGTGCGCCGGTCAGTATCGACGGGCTCGATGGCGGACGTATCAGCATCAATACGGTCAGCGGCCGCGTGCGGGCCAGCGCCCGTACGCCTTCTATCGAAGTGCAGAGCGTCAGCGGCAATATCGACTTCTCCGGCAGGGCGAACAAGGCCGACCTGCAGACCGTCAGTGGCGACATCGTCGCACCGACGGTCGCCGAAAAAGTGGATGCGCAGACGGTATCCGGACGCATGACAGTCGGCGGCGGCCCATGGCGCGAAGCGTCGTTCAGTACCGTATCGGGCGATGTCCAGGTCAATGGCGGTCCCGCCCGCGACGGCAAGATCGATGTCGATTCCATGAGCGGCGACGTGCAGGTGCAGCTACCGTCCGACACCTCGGCACGGCTGGCGGTCTCCACCTTCAGCGGCGAAATCCGCAGCGACTATGGCAACGCATCGAAGGGCGAGGACGGTCCGGGCAAGGAGCTGAAGGCCACGATCGGCGATGGCAATGGATACGTGCACATCGAGTCGTTCAGCGGCGACGTGAAGATACGCAAGCAGGACCGATAAGCCACACGCGGTACTCTATTTGCAGAAGCGCGCTCGAACGCGATCCCCGGGAACATGGGGTGCGAACGATCGGCGAATCGTCTATCTCGCGTCTACCGCGACTTAGGGCGGCGTGCTTCGTGGCAATCGCGCTCGAAAGCGCTTCTACGCACAACACCGCGGTGGGATCAGAGATCCTGGTGGTACTGGACGTACGGCGTACGGCCCTGATCCGGCTCCGGACCTACGGCGGGCGTCGGGGCATTGCCCGAGGACCAGACGTTCTGCGCACCGACACTGAGTGCGCCCCGCCAGGGCAGATGCCAGGTAACGCCAAGATCGATGGACGACCAGCGACGCTCGCTGTTCAGGCCGTTGATGGCGGCGGCTTCAGGCTGCATCGTGCGGCCGGTGATCGAGCCGCTGAGCGGACCGCGTTCGACGCCGAAACTCAACGCTTTCTGATCGATCGAACCGACCCCCAGCAGATTGCCTGGCAGCAGCCGGATACGGCCGACGCTGGCACCGAGGTCGATACCGCTGCGGGCGTCGAAATTCACCCTGCCGAAGGCATTCAGTTCGGTGCTGGAGGCGAATACTCCCAGCGGCAGGCCGGATGCCGTCGACAGACCGGGCACGACACGCGGAAGCACCGGGTTGCTCGACGAAGGGCGGGAGGAACCGATGCCGACGCCAAGGCTGTAGGCATCGCCACGGAAAGTGGCCCCTACCTCGCTGCCCACGATGCGCGGCGGCGCGCCGGGGGTGCTGCACAGATCCGTACGGGTGGAAACGCTGCTGCCGCAGGATTCGGTGGAATTGAGCCATGCCTGGCCGCTTACGTCGGCATGCGCCTGAAGACGCGGCCCCAGATCGTACTGAAGACCCGACGTGATCAGCCGCGAACTGTCCAGCGGCCGCAGACTCAGTGGAGCGGTCGGCGCCGGGTTGTCATCGGTATGCACGGCAAGGGCCCGGCCGTCGGGAGCACGCCACAAGGGCGTCGTGGTACCCGTCGTTTGCCACGAACCCGGCTGCTGACCCAGCAAACGTGCGGCTTCCGCGTCATTTCCGCCAGGCACGACCTGACCGGCCGCAGCGAGCGGCAGGAGCAGAAGCAAGGTGGAAAGTGATCGGCGCATAGGTATCGTGTCGACAAGGTTGGCTGCAATCCCCGAGGTCCCGTCACAGCCATACGAGAACAGCCCAAGAATACCCCATTTTACTTTTTACTAACACCCCATCAGGGTCGCTTCAGGAAAGGCTTACGCTGCCGTTTATCCATGGCGGGCCCCGGTTCCCGGCCTTGCACCTGACTTTCACAACCCTCCCCGAACATCGCCGCAAGCAGCCATACCCATATAAACTGCCTCAACCCTGACCCGGAACCGCCGCCAGCGATGACCATCGCTTCTGAACACAGCACGGCCACGACTGAGTCCTATCCGGGGGACTACGAACCCCTGCACGGGGCGGTCGAACGACTCTTCCGCGCGACCGACGCGGAATTGGTCGCGGACGAGTGCCGCCTGCTGGTGACGTGTTTCGTTCCCGACGCCAGGGTGACCTGGCGCAATGCGGACGCCCCGGTCGACGACCTGCCCGGCCATGTGGCGCTGGAGCTTGCCGTCGAACCGCGGACGCTGCGGGTACTCGACCTGCGCACAGCGAACACCGATCGCCACCTCTGGCACGACCCGGTGTCCTGGGTCGGGCGCCTGGCCGCCGTTCGCCTGCGCCAGCTTGCGGAGACCGCTAATCTTTATGAAGCGATTTCCCGTCTGGCGCTGGCCGAACGCCTGCAACGCGCCCTGTACGCCATCGCCGAACAGGCCGGCGCCGAACACAACATGAAAGACATGATGAGCTCGCTGCACAGCATCGTCGGCAGCCTCATGTATGCGGAAAACTTCTTCATCGTCCTGTTCGATGCCCAGGCACAGACGGTACGCTTCCCTTATTTCGTCGACTCGCTCGATCCGGACATCCCCGATCCCGAGGGCGTCCGTCCGATCGACGAGATCGAGCACAGCCTGACGTGGTACCTGCTGCACGAGGGCCGCTCGATGATGGGCGCCAGTTCCGATCTCGAACTGGAAATTCCCGGGCCGCACCGTCGTGCCGGGCCGCCCAGCGAGGACTGGCTCGGCGTGCCGATGAAGCGCGGCGACGACGTCGTCGGCGCACTGGTCGTGCAAAGCTATCGCGACGACACGCGCTACACGGAAAACGACCGCGAACTGCTGACCTACGTCGCCCAGCACGTGCAGACGGCGCTGGAACGACGCCAGGCCCACGAAGAACTGGAACGCCGCGTCACCACCCGTACGGCCGCATTGCGCGAGGCCAACCGCGTGCTGCGCCAACAGGTCTTGCAGCGCCAGCGCGGCGAACGACTGCAGGCCGCGCTGTTCCGCATCGCCGAGCTCGCGAACACGTCCGACAGCATCGAAAACTTCTACGCCGCCGTGCATCGCGTCATCGGCGGCCTTCTGTACGCACGCAATTTCTATATTGCGCTGCTCACCGAAGACCAAAGCAAACTCACCTTCCCCTACTCGGTCGACGAAGTGGACGGCGCGCGCGAACCGCGCGAGCTGGGACGCGGACTGACCGAATTCGTGCTGCGCAATGGCAAAGCCCTGCTCGCCGATCGCGACGAAGTCGACCGGTTGCACCGCGAGCAGATCCTGACCAGCAGCGGCGCGCGCTCGCTGCACTGGCTTGGCGTTCCGCTGATCTGGAACGAAAAATCCATGGGCGTACTGGCGGTTCAGAGCTATTCGCCCGAACACACCTATAGCCCGCGGGATCAGGAACTGCTGACCTTTGTCAGCTACCACATCGCCAATGCGTTGCAGCGCAAATACACCACCGAATCGCTGAAACAGGCGTATGCCAGCCTCGAACGCCGCGTGACGGAACGCACCCGCGCGCTGGCGCTCGCCAATCGCGATCTGCGCGAACAGATCGCCGAGCGCGAGCGGGTCGAACGTCGCCTGAAATACGAAACCCTGCACGATTCCCTGACCGGACTGCCGAACCGCACGCTGTTGCTGCAGCGCCTGGAGCAGGCACTCAATCATTATCACGAAGATCCCACCGCACTCTTCGCCGTGCTGTTCATTGACCTCGACCGGTTCAAGGTCATCAACGACTCGGTAGGCCACCTCGTTGGCGACGATCTGCTGTTCCAGGTCGGCGGACGCGTGCGTGCGTGTCTTAAAACGCGCGACGTCGTGGCGCGTCTCGGCGGCGACGAGTTCGCGGTGCTGGTCGAAGGCATCACCGACCCGCAATCCGCCACGCAGATCGCCGAGCGGATCATCGATCAGTTGCAGGCGCCTTTCCGTCTTGGTCCGAAAGAGATCTTCACCTCGGCATCGATCGGCATCGCGCTACCGACGCCGGAGTACAAACGACCGGAAGAATTGCTGCGCGATGCGGATTCGGCCATGTATCGGGCGAAGGACGAGGGCCGGCACCGCGCCGCAGTATTCGACGATCGCCTGCGTCGCGAAGCCCTGTCACTGCTGGAACTGGAGGGAGACCTTCGCCGTGCGCTGACCCGCAACGAGTTCGTTCCGTACTACCAGCCCATTGTCGAACTGGCCGACAGCCGCGTTGTCGGCTACGAAGCCTTGCTTCGCTGGCGACATCCGGAACGCGGTTTGCTGGCGCCTGCCGATTTCCTGTCCGTCGCAGAGGACACCGGCTGCGCGGAGGCGATCGACTGGCAGATATTCCAGCAGGTCTGTCTCCAGGCACGCGCGCTGGCACGTAACGAGGGATTCATCAGCATCAACGTTTCGGGAAGCCACTTCCGTTCGCCGAACCTGGACCAGCGCTTGCTCGACCTGCTGGCGGAGCACGACGTGCCTGCGCGTTCGATCCGCGTGGAAGTCACCGAACGTGCGCTGCTCGAGAATCCCGCGCAGGTTAAACGCATGCTCGACAATCTGCGCGCCCATGGCGTGGGTATCGCGCTGGACGACTTCGGCACCGGCTACTCGTCACTGAGCTACCTGCACCAGTATCCAATTGAAACACTCAAGATCGATCGCTCGTTCGTGGTCGAACTATCGGACGAAGGCGAAGGCCACAGCACGGCCGTCGTCCGTGCGATCCAGGCGCTGGCCGACTCGCTGAAAATGCAGGTCATCGCCGAAGGCATCGAAACGGAATCGCAGAAGCGGGTGCTACAGAGCGTCGGCTGCCGATACGGCCAGGGCTTCCTGTTCGCGCAACCGGCACCGGCGACCAAGTGGCTGCGCACCCCGTTGACCCTGAGTCTTTAAGAGCGCGCCTCCCCGACATTTACTGCAACGTCGAAGGACCTTCGGAAGCATCGGCGCCGCTCAGCAGGTGCTCGGCGTCCACACGGTCGAACGTATAACGGGTGGCGCAGAACTCGCAGATCACTTCGATCTCGCCGCCACGCTGCTCCAGCGTGGCCTCGATTTCGTCGCGTCCCAGCGAGCGAAGCATGGAGTCCACACGCTCACGCGAGCAAGTGCAGCCGAATGTCACTTCGCGCGGATCGTACAGCCGCACGATTTCTTCGTGATACAGCCGGTACAGCAGATCTTCCGGACGCGTGGCGAGCATTTCGGCCGTACCCAGCGTATTGGTGAGCTGACTCACGCGATTCCACGCATCCAGGTCTTCTTCGGCCGCGCTGTGACCGCCCTCGCCCGGCACCCGCTGCAGCATCAGACCGACAGCCTGATCGCCGTCCGCGGCCAGCAGAATGCGGGCGGGCAACTGTTCGGACTTCTCGAAATAGTTTTCGATCGCGCCCGCTACGTCGGGAGCATCGTCCAGGTCGACCAGGCCCTGGTAGCGCTGTCCGCGTTCGGCCGTGCCGATCGTGATCGCCAGCATGGCCGCGGGCAGCTCTTTCAGATCCAGCGGCGAAGGCAGGTCGCCCTCCCAGCGGGCAAGGCCGCGCAGGCGACCTTCGTCCGTGCATTCGGCGAACAACATACGGATCGCCCCATCGCTGCGAAATTCGAGCGACAGCGATCCTTCGAATTTGATGTTGCCGGTAAGCAGCGCGCTGGCGGCCATGGACTGCCCCAGCAGATCGCGCAGCTCGTCCGGATATTCCGCACGCGAGGCGATTTCGCGCCAGCTCGTGCCAAGACGCACCAGAACACCGCGCACGCCAGCGCGCTCCAGCATGAATCGATGCATCACGTCTTCGACGGGCACCTGTTCGACGATGGGCTCAATCACGGTAGTCCTCCGGGTCAAGCCGCGAAACATGGGGGTTCCGGGGCGCGGGGGCAAGGCGCCGCCGCCGGACTCATGCGTCGCGGGCAAACGTATACTGCCGCATCCTTCGCCATGCCGACACCATGAGCCCCGAACACCGACCGACAGTCCGCCGCCGTATCGTTCGCATGCTCGCCGTTCTCGCGGTGTCGTGGCTGGCACTGTCCTGCTTCGTCGTACTGGCGCTGCGCTTCATCCCGCCCTGGACCAGCGCCATGATGATGGAACGCCGCGTAGACGCCGTACTGCAGGGCGAAAAGGATTTCACGCTGCGCCATCGATGGGTCGCGTGGTCCCAGGTATCGCCCCAGGTACCGCTGGCCATGGTGGCGGCGGAAGACCAGAAATTCCCGTTTCATCACGGTTTCGACGTGGACGCGATCCAGGACGCCATCGATGCCGCCGACGACGGCAAGCGCCTGCGCGGCGCCAGCACCATCAGCCAGCAGGTCGCCAAGAACCTGTTCCTCTGGAACGGCCGCAGCTTTGTGCGCAAGGGACTCGAGGCGTACTTCACGGTACTTATCGAGACCCTCTGGCCGAAGCAACGCATCCTCGAGGTCTATATGAATATCGCCGAGCTGGGCGACGGCGTTTACGGCGTCGGCGCGGCCAGCGACGCGTTCTACCGGCAGTCGCCCGCCCAGCTTTCCCAGAGCCAGGCCGCGCGGCTGGCGGCGGTACTACCCAATCCCAGGAAACTCCGTGTCGACGCGCCCAGCGCGTACGTGGAGCGGCGCACGGCCTGGATCACCCAGCAGATGGCACATCTCGGCGGACCGGATTACGTGACCCGCCGGAATCCATCGAGCACACGCTGAAGGATGGACATGCAATCCCTAACCGTCGTCGTTCCCGCCTATAACGAGGCCGATGTTCTCCCCGCATTCCACGCACGGCTTATGGCCGTACTGGACGCCATGCCCATCGCGAGCCGCGTGCTCTACGTCGACGATGGCAGCGCGGATAACACCTGGTCGCTCATCGACAGCCTGTCCAGCGCCGACGAACGCGTCGGCGCGATCCGGCTATCGCGCAATTTCGGCAAGGAAGCGGCCATGACGGCCGGTCTCGACCGTGCCGACGCCGATGCGGTCGTCGTCATCGATGCCGATCTGCAGGACCCGCCGGAACTCATTCCCGACCTGCTGGCGCGCGCCCGCGAAGGCTTCGATGTCGTCTACGCCACGCGCGCCGCGCGGGACGGCGAAACGGCATTCAAGCGTTTTACATCCGCCGCGTTCTACCGCGTCATGGAACGTCTTTCGGATACGCCCGTTCCTCGCGATACGGGCGACTTCCGCCTGATGTCGCGCCGTGCGGTCAAGGCGCTCGGTGCCCTGCGCGAACGGCAGCGATTCATGAAGGGACTGTTCGCATGGGTCGGTTACCGGCAGACGTCGCTCGTTTATCACCGCGACCCGCGCCTCGCCGGCAAGACGAAATGGAATTACTGGCGCCTGCTCAATCTTGCGATCGAAGGCCTGACTTCGTTTTCCACGGCGCCGCTGCGTCTTGCTACCTGGCTCGGACTGTCCGCTGCGCTGTTCTCGTTCGTCTACGCGATATGGATACTGATCAAGGTGCTGTTCTGGGGCGACCCGGTGCGCGGCTACCCGACGCTGATGATCGTTATCCTGTTCCTGGGCGGCGCGCAGCTACTGGCCCTCGGCGTCATCGGCGAGTACGTCGGCCGCACCTATGCCGAAAGTAAGCAGCGCCCCCTGTACTACGTGGACGAAGAGCGTCCGTAGCCCTCCGGGAGGCGTGCCTTCACCTGACCGTTACCCCCGCAGGCAACGCGGGAGGTAGACTGGACGCGACAGCGTTTCACGACCATTCGGGAGGGAAGCAATGCGCCAGGTGAAGCATCTGCTGGAAACCAAGGGAACAAAGGTTTATTCCATAGCGCCCGACGTACCGGTGCTGGAAGCGGTCAAGCAAATGGCCGAGCGCGGCGTCGGAGCCCTGGTTGTGTTGCGGGGCGATCGTCTCGCCGGCATCGTTTCCGAGCGCGACTACGCACGCAAGGTCATCCTGAGAGGCCGCTCCTCGTCCGACACCGCCGTTTCGGAAATCATGACCGAGCCGGTGCTTACCGTAGGCGCCGAAGCCTCGGTGGACGACTGCATGCGTCTTTGCACGGATAGCCACATCCGCCATCTTCCGGTCGTCGACGGCGATCGCGTCGTCGGCATGATATCGATCGGCGATCTGGTGAAGGCCGTGATCGACGAGCAAGCCGAGGAAATCGGCCAGCTACAACGTTACATCGCGGGCTAACCGCGTTCTTCGGGAAGCAGATCGGGCGCGCGGGCAGCCCTGCGCGCCACGACCGTGGCCAGGCCCGAGAGAGCGGCGCAAATCAGCCCGAGACCCGCGATCGTCACGCCTACGCCGCGCAACGCCTGGATGCCGGTCGTCACCAGAAGGTCGCCGAAGCGCCAGACCGTGGTCTCGATGAAGTTCTTGCCCTTGTAGCGCGCCTCGCGAGGCATGCGCGTGTAGAGAGCGTCCGACGCCGGCTTGGTCATGCCGTATGCCAGTCCCCGCGTGCCAATCTGAACAATGGTCAGCAATGAAATCGCCATGCCGAACATCTGGATGTCGGGCGTGCCGAAAATCGCCACCAGTGCAAGCAGAACGAAATTCACCAACGAAGGAACCACCAGGCCCCAGCCCGCGCCAAGCCTGCGCAGGATCAGCGGTGTGAGCGTGACCTGGAGCAACGCGCCCAGCAGATTGATCGCCAGGTCCAGATGCGCATAGAAAGCGGTGCGGGCGGCATTGTCCAGATAGTGCGCCTTCGCATAATCGGCAACGAGCGCGTAGGCCATCGTGGCAATGCCGTCGCTCAACAGCATGAGGAAAGCCATGTTGCGCAGGAACGGCTGCGACCAGGCGGATTTCACGCCTTCCAGCAACGAACCGCCGATAGGCTCCTGCTCTTTCGCATGAACACCGGATTCGGCATCGCGACGGGCAAGGACCAGGAGCAGACCCAACGCGATCAGCAGGACGACCGCCGAGACGACAAGCAGCGGGGCCACGCCGACCAGCCCGACCAGAGCGGACGTCAGCGCCGGACCGCACAACGCACCGCCCATGCCGCCCAGCGCGATCAGCGAGAAAAGGCGCCGCGCCTGCGCGCTGTCGTAAATGTCCGCCATGAAGCTCCAGAAGAGAGACACGACGAACAGATTGAAAACGCTGACCCAGACAAAGAACACGCGACCCAGGGCCTTCGCGCCGATCTGATCCTGAATGAGAAAAGCAGGTACGAACGCCACGAGACAGACCACGAAGAATACGTAGCTGACGATAAGTACGCGTCGTCGCGAAAAACGGGAGACCACCCAGCCGAACACCGGGGTCAGCAGCAGCATCACCACGAATGTGATGGCATAGAAACCGGGCAACCCGGCCGCGCCCACCGCGCCGCTGAGCTGATCGCGTACCGGACGGATGATGTAGTAGGAGGTCATCACGAAAAAAAATGCGATGGCCGAAAGCGTCAGAGCGTGGCCCTCACCAGAGGCGACTTGTCGACGTGCGTTCACGTGAGGTCCGGTAGAAGAGGGGCTGGTGCGGCGCGGCAAAGCCTAGCATGGGTATCCACCTTAGCGTCGGCGCCGATCCAGCCGCCACCCCGGCCCGTTCCGGTCACGCCATACGCGTTGTGGGCGGCGCTGAAGTAAAAGACAATGGCCGCGACAATGATCGAGAGTACGATCAGTAGCACCCGGTTCCTTTACCCGCGGCGTGTCCCCACGCCTCAATGCCGCGAGAACAGCATGTCGTTTCGTTTCGTTCTTCTGCTCGCCACCGCCCTGCCCAGTGCCCTGGTTGCCACCACGGTCGCCGCCGCACCGCCCCCGCCCCCCACCAAGCTCCCCGTCGTGCACGTAGACCCCGAGGCGCAGCACCTGCCGCCCGAGCGCGTGCGCGCCACGATCGAAAGCTATAAGAAATGGCTGGATGAAGTCGAAGCCCGCGATGGTGCTCCCGCCGTCGTCACGGCACTCGTCGTGGACGACAAAGTCGTCTACGAACGCGCTATCGGCTACGCCAACGCAAAAACGCACGAAGCCGCGACGCCGGAAACGGTGTTCCGTCTCGCATCCCTTTCGAAGGCCTTCGCTACCGGCGTTACCGCCGTCCTCGTACGCGCAGGCACGTTGAGCTGGGACACCAAGCTCATCGACACCATTCCCTATTTCAAACTGAAGGATATGCAGGCCGCGCAGCAGGCGACGGTGCGCGACATCCTCGGTCAGCGTCTGGGACTTCCGCGCAATACGTACGACGCGATGCTGGAAGCCGACGCGCCTTACGAAGAACTGGTCCGCAAGCTCGACGAGGTCGACCTCTCGTGCAACGTCGGTCAGTGCTATGGCTATCAGAACGTCGCCTTCAGCATGATCGGCGACGTGATCTACGCCACCACGGGCGACTATTTCTTTCGCCAGGTGGAGCGACGGATCTTCCAACCCCTTGGAATGAATAACGCCAGTTATGGGCGCGACGCACTGGAGGCCAGCAAGAGCTGGGCCCGGCCACATCGGGGCGGTCCGCACAACTGGATTCCATACGAACCGAACGACAGTTACTACCGCGTGGCCCCCGCCGCTGGCGTGAACGCCAGCCTGCGGGACATGGAGCAATGGCTGATGGCGCAGATGGGTGGTCGGCCGGACGTGCTGCCCACGCCCTCCCTCGACGTGCTGCATGCACCCGAAGTGTCGACGCCCTCCGAGGAGCGCTCGCTCCCATGGCGACGCGCACGGGTCACCGATGCCCATTACGCGCTTGGCTGGCGTGTCTTCAAGTACGCCGACGAAACGCTGATCTATCACGCGGGCGCCGTCTCCGGTTACCGCACCATGATCGGCTTCTTCCCGAAATACCACGCAGGCGTCGTCACGATGTGGAACGCCGCGAGTCCCATGCCCGCCGGCCTGATGCCGATGGTGTTCGACAGCATGCTCGGGTTGCCGCACGTCGACTGGGCGGGCGTGGAGAGCCCGGCACCGGCGACGCATGCCGCGCCGGCGAAGTCGAAGGGCAAGGCGGCGGGTACGAAGAAGTCCAAGGCGAAGACAGCGAGCAAGAAGAAAGCGAAGCCCTGATGGTCGGACACCGCAACCAACGCGGCGACGCGGGTTGAGGTGGTCTAATCTTTCTGGACATCCTGAGGGGATTCACAGCCAGAACGAGGTGAACCATGGGACGTAAAAATATTACGCAGGCGCAGCGGGACGAAGCCGTGCATCTGATCCTGGCCGAAGGCCATTCGACACGGCAGGTGTGTGAGATGTTGGATGTCGGCCCTACGGCGTTAAGACGGTGGGTGGCAATGTACCAGGCAGAGCATCCGGCGCCAGGCAGCCAAAGGACGGCCGACGAGGACCGTCGCCGTGTCGTCGAGCTCGAGGCGCAGGTGCTCAAGCTCCAGGAGGAGCGCGAACTGCTAAAAAAATCTATCGCCTTCTTCGTTCGGGAGAACGATCGCCCACGGCGGTGATCGACGAACTGAAGGGGGCGTACGCGGTCACCCAGCTTTGTGACGCCATGGAATACCCCCGCAGCAGTTACTACGCCGGGCGCGGCGCGGAGGAACGGCCGATTCCTGACGAGCCGAAGGCGGTGACCTCGGTTCGGCAGATTCATCGGCAGAGCCGAGGCAGCTACGGTACACGCCGCATGGCTGCGGAGCTTGCCCGGCAAGGCATGCCGACGGGTCGATATCGCGCCCGCACCCTGATGAAGAAGGCGGGTGTGTGGGCCGAACGGGTACGCCGGCACTCCTATCGCAGAGCGAGCAAGGCGGCGGTGCCCGCCCCCAACCTTCTTGCGCAGCAGTTCAACGTGGCCCGGCCCAACCAGGTCTGGGTCGGCGACATCACCTTCCTGCCGACCCGACAGGGCTGGCTGTACCTGGCCATCGTGGTGGATCTGTATGCCCGGCGGATCGTCGGCTGGGCGTTCTCGATCCAGCCCAACGCGAACTTGGCGCTGGCTGCTCTGGATCAGGCGGTGAAGGACCGCAGGCCCTCGGGTGAGCTGATGTTCCATTCCGACCAGGGCTCGCAATACAACAGCTTCGGCTTCATTCGGCGCCTGCAAGGCCTGGGAATCACTCAAAGCATGAGTCGAAAGGGACACTGCTGGGACAATGCTGTCGCCGAGCGGGTCTTCGCGTCGTTGAAAACCGAATGGATGCAACGGACCTACGACACTCGTCACGAAGCCGAGAGCGACGCCACGGTCTTCCTGACGTCTTACTACAACTACCGGCGCCTGCATGCGGCCAACGGTCAGGTCCCGCCAGCCATCCACGAGATGCTGACGGCCCGAAAAAAAAACCATCGGGTGTTTAGAAATACTTGACCACCTCAGGTGACCGGCAAAGACCTCATCCGCGCACCGTCGCTCCTGCGCAGGCAGATACCGTCTTGGCCACGCTCATGCAAGGGCGATGTTCGGCTCATAAGGCTTGCCGGATCGGACCACGCCCCAAGCGATGTGCAGTAGTTTGCGCATGGCTGCGACCAGAGCCAGTTTGCGCGGTTTTCCGCGCGCGGTCAGGCGCTGAAAGAGATGCTGGATAGCCCGATTGCATCGGATGGCGGTCATGGCTGGCATGAAGAGCTTGGCTCGAAGCAGGGCGTGGCCGAGCTTGGACAGCGTGCTGCGCCCTTTCCACCTCCCCGATTCACGGATCGCCGGATTCAGTCCGGCAAACGCATCGAGCTTGCGCGGGTCGGAAAACCGCCGCAGATCGCCGACGCAACCGAGGATGAAGGCGGCGGTCAGTTCGCCGATGCCCGGGATCGATACGAGCAGATCGCTGTCCCGACGCAGGTCCGGGTCCGAGTCGATGTGGTCGTTAATCTCCCGGCGCAGGGCGTTGATTTGCCGGTCCAGTGTCTGGAGCATCTCCTCGATCGAGGGGCGGACCGAGGTGTCGGCGACCTCCCGCCGATTGGCCTCCATCTGGCGCATCCCTTCCAGATCGTTCAGCCGATAGATCAGGGCGCGCAGCTTGCGCTGCGCCGGGGTCGGCGGCTGCCAGGGCCGCAGGGGACGGGTCAGTTGCCTTTGCGCGATCGCAAAGCGGGCAATTCGCTTGGCGTCGGTGGTATCGGACTTGGTCCGCGACAGTTCGCTTTTGGCGTACGCGGCGACCTGTGCCGGATTGACCACGAAGACGGTCACCCCCCGTTCGTACAGATAGATGGCCAAGGCCTCGTGATACACCCCGGTCGCTTCCATGCACACGGCCGCATCGGGCGCATGCCGGGCCAGCCATTCGCTCAACAGCTTAAAACCTGCCGGGGTTTGCGGCATCTTGCCCTTGGTCTGGTACTTCCCCGGTCGATCCAGAGGAAGTGCTACGTCGAACGTCGCCTTGGCGACATCGATCCCCACGATGGGCTGAGTCATCAGCTGAGTCCTTAGGTCAGAAGTTTTCGCATCCGATCATCACGACCCGCCAGGCTGATCCTTACATGTGCAGGCTCACGCCACTATGGCGGGCCTAAGATACCGTTCCAGCTTCAGGCGAGTGAAACGGAACGAGGGCGCGAATCTGCCTTGCCGGCTTGATGCCGAAGGAGCCCATGGGCGTCACCTCGTTCCCACCGATGATCAGTCGGGGATTCTCGCGCCATTCGGCTCGGGAATCGACACATAAGGAGCCCAGTGCGGTGCAATCGGTTGCCGCGATAACGTTCATTCACGCTCTTAAAAGCGCGGCCGCCCGCGATATCGCCTATCCAACCACTATCGCCCTGGCCCCCTGCCTGCGCAGGGGCGACGGCGAGAAATAAAAGCGCCGAGGGAATTCACACAAAAAAAACGGCGCGCCCTCCCGGGCGCGCCGTTTTCGTTTCCCACCCGGAACTCAACGCCCCAGATTGAACAGGATGCGGCGACGCAGCGTCACCGGCATCGGTTCGCCGTTACGCATGGCGGGCTTGAACTCCCAGCGACCCACCGCGTCGAGCGCGGCGCGGTCGAAAACATGTTTGGGCTGCGAGTCGACGACCGATACGTTGGTCACCGCGCCCTGACCGTCGACGCTGAGTTCGACATCCACCCAGCCTTCCTGATTGGCACGCATCGCAGCCGTCGGATAGCGCGGACGAACCTGCTTGGTAAGCACCGCATCGCTGATCGCATCCCCATCCCCACCTGCCGCTACCGCTGGTTTTGCCGCCGCCGGTTTCGCCGCGCCGACAACCGCCGCCGATGCCTGTTGCTGCTGCGCCAGGCGAGCCGCCTGCTCACGCGCGACCTGCTGACGCTGCGCCTCCGCCGCCTGATCGGCAGCCTGCTGCTTGGCCGCCGCCGCTGCGGTCTGCGCTGCGAGCTGCTGTTGCTTCTGCTGGTCCAGTGCCGCCTGCTGCTCGCGATCGAGCGTCTTGCGCTGCGCGTCCAGCTTCGAACGCAGGATCGTCAGCGTGTAATTTTCCGGATCCGCCTTGGCCAACAGGTCGATTTCACGCTGCGCTTCGCCGAAGTCCCGCTGGTTGATCGTCTGCTCGGTCGCCGTCGCACCGAAAGGGAAGGTTTCGCGAAGCGCGTCGGCGGCCACCGGGTGGCCAGGCTGCTTCTCGAGCACCTTCATATAGAACTCGAATGCATTGTTTCCCGCCGGCGCGACGAGACGCTGCTCGTTCATTGCCTTGCGAGCCTCGGCCAGAAGCTGGTCGACACTGAGCGATTCGACGTTGGCCACGGGCGGCGCGGCTTTTGCGGCGGCGGCCGTCGGCGCCACTGCTCCGACCGGTGCGATGCCCTGATTGGCGTCGCGGTAGGGTTTGACAATGAGGAACCAGGCGGCGATGGCAAGCGCCAGAACGATGACCATCACGGCCAGGACAACGGGGCTGACGGCCCCGCGCACGCGCATGCGTGCCGGAATGCGGTTTCGGGTTTGCATGATTGCTCGCTGCAGGTTCATCGATACGCGCGCCCCCTGATGGCTTGAAGCGGAAGACCCCCCGTCTTCCGCAGCGCGGATGTGGCTGAAAGGTAACTGCAATAGAGCCACGGGTCCAGCGAATGAACCTAGGAGGTTTTCTCGGGGGCTGAAACGAAGAACCCCGACACGGGGGCCGGGGTCAAGTCTTCGAGTGTCTCCCTGCGCTGGGCACCGCAGGGAGATAATTCGAAACGACAGCTCTTTCTTATTAGTGTGAAGCTTACTTCTTGGCCTTGGCGGCCTTGGTCGCGCGTACCACCTTGGCAGCGGCAACCTTCTTGGTAGCAGCCTTGCGCGGTGCAGCCTTGCGCACGGCCTTCTTCACAGCCTTCTTCACCGCCTTCTTGGCGGCAACCTTCTTCGCGGGTGCCTTGCGGGCAACCTTCTTCGCGGCGGCCTTCTTGGCCGGCGACTTGCGGGCTACGGTCTTCTTGGCAGCGGCCTTGCGAGCACCGGTTGCCTTCTTCGCGACCGGCTTACGGGTCGATGCCTTCTTCACCGCGGTCTTCTTCACGGCGGCCTTTTTGGTGGCCTTCTTGGCCGCGGATTTCTTGGCAGTGGCTTTCTTGGTTGTAGCCATGGTTCGTCTCAGCTCCTCATCAGTTGGCAGTGGTTGCCCAGTAAAAGCGTGGAGGAACGCTTCGACCAGCAGATCGCTGTTCGTCGCGTGCCTCAGGTTATTCACCTGGCGGCGAGTGCGTTCATCGGATAGCAGACGCAACACGTGCAGCGGAATCGAGACAGTGATCTTGCGTACCGCTCCCGCTTTGTAACCGTGTTCGACATACGGCCTGATGAATTTTCCCATTCCCATATCACCCGTTCCCCGTCAATTGACGCAAAAGCTATTCCTGAACATACCCGCTGTCAATAAAATTTGGTCATGAAATGAAGACCTTGCGGGTGGTTTATAGCACCCCCGAATTACGCCGAAGGGGTATCCGGGGGCACGTTTCGCATACCTTCGATAATCGTTTGGATGTCCAAAAACAACCTGCGCAATCGAATACGAATGCGACAAAAACACCTTAAAAAAAGCTATTTTCTTAACAATCGATCACAGCACTCTCCGCGGGATGTACGCGATGTAGCGAAGCAAAACATTGCGCGTCGGAGCTCGGCTCAACCCCGATTTCGGGGCATGAACGGAAGTCGACTGAGGTGAAAAAAAATTTCCCGATCGACCGCCATTCTGGTCCGGAATGGTCGCTTCGACACCCTTTCGCGGTCGTCGAGGCGAATCGACGCGGTCGCGCCACGGACAAAAAAAGATGCCGATCGCGGACGACCGGCATCTTTTTTTCGCGTCGAATGATGGATCAGTGGTCTTCGTTTTCGATCAGTTCGGCGTACGCGTCGGCATCGAGAAGTTCATCGAGTTCCGCCTTGTCGTCCATCTTGATCCTGAAGATCCAGCCGGCGTCCCAGGCATCCTCGTTGATGGTTTCCGGCTTGTCGCTCAGCACGTCGTTCACGGCGACGATTTCGCCGGAAACGGGGGCGTAGATATCCGACGCCGCCTTCACCGATTCGACGACCGCCGCGCCGTGGCCTGCCTGGATGCTTGCTCCCAGTTCCGGCAGCTCGACGTAGACGAGGTCGCCAAGCGCGCCCTGCGCATGATCGGAAATACCGACCGTGACGGTCTTGCCATCGTCTTCGATGCGGACCCATTCATGGGACTTCAGAAATTTCAGATCGCCGGGAATCTCACTCATGGGGGTCTCCAGGGTGTCGTGTGTTGGGGAGGGCTGCCGGTTATGGCACGTAGTGTACTTCAGAGCGCACGAATCGAAAGATCGAGGAACTTGAGAGGGCGGCGCCCGACAAAAAAGGACCGCCGGATCACCTACCGACATCTGATCGATTATCCCGCAGACCTGTAAGGCTCACCCGGCATATCCGCCTAGGCAAGGACGCCTAAGGTGCTAGCCGTCGACATCGCCATGCCCTTGCCAAACAGCAGGCCGGGGCTCGCGACGACGGCACCGCATGGCGATCCCCCTTAACGCGCCATGCCCTCCCCCGCATGAATCGGAGAAGCATCATGAAATGGAATACCCACAAGAGGCTGCTAGCGGCCGCCCTGGCCCTGTGCCTGTCGGCACCGCTCCTAGCCACGCCGGATACGGCAAATTCCGTTGCCGCGGCCACACAGGACGCCGCACAAACGGTAGCCGGCATGCTCGGCGAGCAAGCCTTCGATCGACTGCTCGGCGAGCGCCTTCTTGCCGGCCCGGCGCAATTGCACGATCTCGTGTCCCGGTATCAGAACGAACATGGCATCAGCGACGCGACCCGCCACCTTCGGGAAGCGGATCGCCAGGCCCTTCATGCCAAAGGCCTGGATGGCATGTTGGCGGGAGCTTTCGAGGTGCGTCTCGTATTGCCCAAGGGATCGACGGGCGTACCGCAAGATCTGAGTACCCTGCTCGTTGCGGCCGCTCCCCAGGGCGAACGGGACGACTCCCACCGCGTAAAAGCCTATGACGCCTCGGGCAAGGTCGAGATTCTCGATGTCGATGCCGGGATCGACCGGCCGCTGCTCGTCGTCGACATCAACGGCGACGAAACGCTTCGCGCGGGCCTGGAGGTCATCAGCGCCGCCCTGCAGGACGCCGGCCTTCAATCGCCTGGCTCACTCGTAAATCGCGCTCGCGCGGCGTCGAAGGGCACCGGCGACCTGACCAAACTGACGAGCCTCCACCTCGAGTGGGATCACGAGCACAACCTCGGCTTCGATGCCGAAATCTTCGCTCTGGTGATGGGTATCAACAAAGCCGGCACCGCAGCGGAAATATCGCCCGTACCTCTTCGCTGGGTGGATAACGATAAGGTGACTTATCCGTCGAACTTCCCGATCGTCGTATGGGACGACTACAGCATCGATGCCGTCAACATCCAGCTATGGGAAGACGACGGCAATACCAACTTTCAGGAGATCGCCACCAAACTGATAAAGGCGGCAACAGACGCACTGGCCAGCAACCCGGGCACCGCACCGTACGCCCTGATCGGAAAGATCAGCGAAGCCGTCATCGCCGCGCTTCCGAAAGAGTATTTCATTAATCCGCCCGACTACGTGGACGAGTTCCATCTGATTCGCCGCGGCAAGAACTACGATGGCGTGAAGGGCGTCGTCAAACTCCAGCCCGACCAAAGGAACAATGCCACGGCGTCGTTCGAATACGAAGGCGAGTAGCTTGCGTGCAGCGAGGAGGCACGCGATGCCTCCTCGCTTTGCCGGTTACGCGTCGGCGATACCCGGCTGGGGCTTGCCGTCGCGCACGAACGGGAACTTGACTACACGCACCGGGACTTCCTTTCCGCGAATGTCCACGCGAACGTCGCCCGGCTCGCCAGCAGGAATGCGGGCGAACGCCACTGCCCGATTCAGCGTCGGGGCGAAGCTGCCCGAGAGGATTTCACCCTCGCCGTTGGCCGTGAGCACCTTCTGGCCATGGCGCAGCACGCCCTTCTCATCCAGAACGAGACCGACCATCACGCGCGGCACGCCGGAGGCCTTCTGCTTCTCCAGTGCCTGACGACCGATGAAGTCGCGACCCTCGTCGAGCGAAATGGTCCAGGCCAACGCGGCTTCCCACGGCGTGACCGTGTCGTCCATGTCCTGGCCGTACAGATTCATGCCGGCTTCCAGACGAAGCGTGTCGCGTGCCCCCAGGCCCGCCGGGGCGACGCCCGCGACGTGAAGAGCCTTCCACAGTTCGACCGTGCGCGATTCCGGCACGACGATTTCGAAACCGTCCTCGCCTGTGTAACCGGTGCGCGCGATGAACAGTGGCATGCCATCCGGACCTTCGACCTCGGCGGCGGCGAACTTGCCGAGTTTCTCGACACGGACGCGCGTTTCTTCCGGCAGCAGACCCAGCACCTTTTCGCGCGCGGTCGGTCCCTGCACGGCGATCATGCCGAACTCGGGCCGCTCGCGAACCGCGACGCCGAACGCGGACGCCTGCTTTTCGATCCACGTCAGATCCTTCTCGCGGGTGGCGGCGTTCACCACCAGGCGGAAGAAGTCTTCACGAAGGAAGTAGACGATGAGGTCGTCGATGACGCCGCCCTCTTCGTTCAGCATGCAGGTGTACAGGGCCTTGCCCGACTTCGTCAGCTTGTCGACGTTGTTGGCGACGAGCTTGCGCAGGAAGTCGCGCGTGCGCTCGCCGGTCAGGTCGACCACGGTCATATGGGACACGTCGAACATGCCGGCGCCCCGACGAACCGCATGATGTTCCTCGATCTGCGAGCCATAACTTATCGGCATGTCCCAGCCGCCGAAATCGACCATGCGCGCGCCGAGCTCGCGGTGGGTGGCATTGAGAACGGTCTTGTCGGTCATGGAGGTACCTTGGGGATAGGGCAGCCCCGCATTATCAATGCCGGCCGGCGGCAATCCAAGCGCGGGCGCAACATGCGCCCGCGCACGGGCGATAGGGATGGCTATACATACTTATATATATGTAGCCCGGCCAGGCCATCCCGGCAGCTCGGACACCTGCTAGCCTTCCCCTATGACGACGACGTCCCTCCCCGGCCGAGCCAAGGTGTTCCGCGACGCGGCGGCGTCGCGGCTGGCGCTTACCGGCGACTGGACGCTGCCGCATTACGTGGATCTGCAGCATTCGATCGCGGCGATCGCCCACGATGTCGATGCGTCGACGACCGTCGATGCGCGGGAGTTGGGCGCACTGGACACGTCCGGCGCGCTGGTCATCGCCGAACTGCTTGGAAGCGCCCGTACACAGGCACTGGCCCAGGATCCCACGATTCCGGTCGCGCGACGCGCGCTGCTGAAAACCGTCGGCGACGCGCTGGATACTTACTGTCATGCCGCGCCACGCGAGCGACGCTCGTCGCTGTCGATCCTGCTCGAACGGATCGGCCGGGCGACCGAATCGTTCTGGAAGCAGTCGCTCAAGCTGCTCGGCTTCATCGGCATGGTGCTTCAGGCTATCGCCGCGACCGTCTGGCGTCCGAAGCGGTGGCGGGTCACCGCATTGGTCTCGCACATCGAGCAGACCGGTCTCGACGCCGTTCCCATCCTTTCGTTGCTGTCCTTCATGGTCGGCGCCGTCGTGGCCTTCCTGGGCGCCACGGCACTGGCGACTTACGGCGCCAGCGTCTTCGTCATCGACCTGATCGGTTTTGCCTTCCTGCGCGAGTTCGGCGTACTCCTGACGGCTATCCTTCTGGCCGGCCGGACGGCCAGTGCGTTCACGGCACAGATCGGCTCGATGAAGGCCCGCGAGGAAATCGACGCCATCCGCACACTGGGCCTCGATCCCATCGAGCTGCTCGTACTGCCGCGGGTTCTGGCCCTGCTGGTCGCCCTGCCGCTGCTTACTTTCATCGCGATGGTGACGGGCATCCTGGGCGGCGCTGTCGTCTGCTTCAGCGTCCTGCACATGTCGCCCGCCATGTTCCTTTCGATGTTTCGCGACGATATGACCCTGGGCCAGCTCCTGGTCGGCATGGCCAAAGCCCCGGTCTTCGCATTCCTGATCGGCGTAATCGGGTGCATGGAAGGTTTCAAGGTCAGCGGCAGCGCGCAGTCGGTCGGCGAACACACAACCTCCAGCGTGGTGCAGTCGCTCTTCGTCGTGATATTGATCGATGCGGCGGCGGCGCTCTTCTATATGGAGATGGGCTGGTGAACGCCTTGCCGACTCCCGTACCGAAGCGCGAGACCGTGATCGAGGTGCGTGGCCTCGTGAACCGGTTCGGCAGCCAGACGGTCCACGACCATCTGGATCTCGATGTCTATCGCGGCGAAATCCTCGGCGTGGTCGGCGGCTCGGGCACGGGCAAGTCGGTTCTGCTGCGCACCATTATCGGACTCGTTCGGCCGGTGGCCGGCACGGTCCGCGTATTCGGCGAGAACCTGCTCGCGCTTCCGCCCGAACGACGATCCATGGTCGAACGCCGTTTCGGCGTTCTGTTCCAGAGTGGCGCGCTGTTCTCGTCGTTGACGGTGGCCGAGAACGTCGCCCTTCCCCTGGTCGAACACGCGGGCATTCCGCGTGCCGATGCCGAACGCCTCGCGGGCGTGAAGCTCGCGCTGGCCGGCCTGCCGATCGATGCGGCACGCAAGTATCCGTCGCAGCTGTCCGGCGGCATGATCAAGCGCGCGGCACTCGCGCGCGCGCTTGCGCTGGACCCCGAAATCCTTTTCCTCGACGAACCCACGGCCGGCCTCGACCCGATCAGCGCGGCGGCGTTCGACAGTCTGATCGTCACACTACGGAACGCTCTCGGCCTTACCGTATTCCTCGTTACCCACGACCTCGATACGCTCTATACGACGTGCGATCGCGTCGCGGTGCTGTCCCAGCACCGCGTACTCGCCGCGGCGCCCATCGATGAAGTGGCGGCGACGGACGATGCCTGGGTACAGGCCTATTTTCACGGGCCGCGCGGCCGCGCGGCCCTGCAATCCGCCCATCCTGAGCGGAAGGACTGACCGGAATGGAAACGCGCGCGCACCACATCCTCATCGGACTCTTCACCGTACTCGTCGTCGTCGCGGGCCTCGCCTTCGGCGTCTGGCTGGCCAAGACACGGTCGGACCAGGAGTGGAATTACTACGACGTCGTCTTCAACGAAGCGGTCACCGGCCTCTCCAAAGGCGGCGCCGTTCAGTACAACGGCATTCGGCTGGGCGACGTCACTCAGCTGCGACTCGACCCCGACGACCCGCGACGCGTCCTGGCACGCATTCGCGTATCGGGCGACACGCCACTGCGCAAGGACACCCACGCGAAGCTTGCGCTGACCGGCGTCACCGGCGTTGCGTTCATCCAGCTGAGCGGCGGCTCGCCCGGCAGCCCATTGATCGTCGGACACGATGGCGAGGTGCCGCTGATCGTGGCCGATCCGTCGCCGTTCGCACGCCTGCTCGCCAACGGTGAAGACCTGGTCACCAATATCAATCAGGTGGCCGCGCGCGCGAACGATCTCCTGTCCAAGGACAACGTCCATCACATCGAACGCATGCTCGACCATCTGGACAAGACGACCGGCGTGATCGCCGATGAGCGCGAAGACATCCGCGACCTGATCAAGCAGCTGACCATCGCCAGCCGGCAGGCAAATGCGACCCTCGCGGAAACCCAGAAGCTGGTGCAGAACGCGAACGGCCTGGTCCAGAACCAGGGCAAACCGACGCTCGAAAGCGCCCAGCGTGCGATGGCCTCCCTGGAACACACCACCGCCAGCATCGATCGTCTTCTCAACGACAACAGCGATGCCATCAATGGCGGAGCGCAAAGTCTGGGCGACCTGGCCCCCGCATTGCGCGACCTGCGCGACACCCTCAATTCGCTGCGATCGATCACCCGGCGCCTGGACGAGAACCCGAGCGGCTACCTGTTCGGCCGAGATAAGACCAAGGAGTTCACCCCATGACGCACGTCCGTCTCGCCGGCCTGCTCGGCCTTGCCCTGTTGTCGGGCTGCTCGATCATCCCCAAGGCGGAAACGCCACATATATATACGTTGCCCGCGAGTCCTGGCGGACGGCCCATGGCCGCACAGCAAGTCAGCTGGTCCCTGCGCGTGGCGACACCCAACGCGCCGCGCGCGCTGGACAACTCGCGCATTTCCGTCGTGCCCGAGACCAACACGATCACCGTGTACGGCGGCGCACGCTGGAGCGATACCGGTCCGCACCTGCTCCGCGATCGCATCGCCGACGCCTTTCGCGACAGCGGCCGGGTCGCGGCACTCAGCACCGACGAGAACGATCTCCAGGCCGATTTCGAACTGGGCGGCAGCCTGCGCGCATTCCAGACCGAATACACGAGCGGCAAGCCAGAGGTCGTGATCCGATACGACGCCCTGCTCGCCGATACGCATCGTCACCGCATCGTCGCCAGTCGTACGTTCGAGGCACGGCAGCCGGTGAATGGAAAGGAAGTACCGCAGGTCGTCGCCGCGTTCGGTCAGGCGGCCGATGCCATCAGTGCGCAGATCGTAACGTGGATCTTCGAGCAGGGTGCGACACGCGGATCGGCGCCGAAATAACGGTTTCCCTCTGTTTTATGTGGGAGCGCGCCTGCGCGCGAAAGCCAACGGAGCGAGGAGGATTTGCGTAGCATCCACACCCCGCAAATCGGGCTTGCGCAGGAAAGCATCCGTCGTCCCCGCCCTGTTGGCTTTCGCGCGCAGGCGCGCTCCCACAGGGGTTGCGTCAAGTTCGGTGAACTTTCCCCACGTACCGAAACGTCAGATTGATGCGCGGGCTATTCGCGCGGACACGTTTCGGCAAATCGTGCCGATAAAGCGCCTGCGTATCGCCAGCCATTCGCAGCAGGCTTCCATGAGTCAGGTCGATAGCGACCGTACGACCGCCCGTCTCGCGATCGCGAAAACGGAACGTCCGCGTTTCGCCGAGACTCACCGACGCGATCGTCGGCCCTGGCCCGAGCTCTGGCTCGTCGTCGGCATGCCAGCCCATCGAATCGCTACCGTCGCGATAAAGATTGGCGAGCACGCTATTGAAACTCACGCCACACGCATCGCTTACCCGATCGCGTAACGACGAGAGTACCGGCGTCCACGGATGGGGCACGAAGCGCGTCCGCGAATAGGTATAGATGGCATCGGCATCGCCGATCCATGCGGACAGACGAGGCGAATCGACCATGCGCCCGAACATCCGGATGCGATGGACCTCCCACGGCAATTCGCCGGAGAGGTGTCGCAGGAGACTATCGGCCTCCGCGACACCCAGCCATTCGGGACACATGGTGACGTCGGCACCCGGAAGATCCACGCGATACCAGCGCGCAGGTTCCGGAAACAGGCTCATCCCACGGGCTCGACCGGATATTCCGGTTCCGCGTCCAGCGACGAGGCACACACGGCCGCCAGTTCCAGCAGACGCAGGTCCGAACCGCGCGCACCGACGAGCTGCATACCGATCGGCATGCCATTGGGCAACGTACCCATAGGAATGCTGACGGCGGGACAACCGGCGAGGCTGGCGAAGCTGCACAGGTCGGCCTGCGAGGTGGGAACCGGCCCGTCGAGTGGGAACGCACCCTGCGACGTGGTCGGCAACACCAGGACGTCGACCTGCGCGAACAGCCGGCGCATCTTCAATGTGGCGGCATCGAGCACGAGATCGGCGGCGGCATACTGCGCTGCGCTTTTCGTGGCGGCGAAGTCCACCATCTGGCGGAACTGGGGCGAGACCGGATAGGCCTCGTCCGCCAGCTCTTCGCTGAAGGTGTTGAGCATCTCCGCTTCCATCAGGAGCAGGCCGGCGCGACGCGTCTTTGCGAAATCCCAGTCCGAGAAATCGACGGTGCGACGCTCGCCCAGTTCGCGAGGCAATTTTTCCAGTGCCGCCTCGAAAACGTCGATGACGTCCTGTTCGACACCGATAGCGGCCAGGTCGGGCAGAAAGCCCGCGCGAAGATTGCCCGGCTCCCAGTCCGGAGGCGAGAACGCCACACGGCGACGGCGCGAGCGGGCGTCGTCGGCGTCATAGCCGGCAAGCGTCTGCAGAAGCACGGTCAGGTCGTCCACGCCGCGCGCCAGCAGGCCCACGGCGTCAAGACGCCTTGCCGCAGGCACGAGGCCCCGTGTCGATATTTCGCCGTGCGTGGGCTTCAGTGCATAGACGCCGCAATAGCTCGCGGGAATGCGGATCGAGCCCAGGCTGTCCGAACCGATCGCCGCCGCCGCGAGTCCCGAAGCCACCGCCGCCGCCGCACCGCCCGACGAGCCGCCGGCCGTGTAACCCAGGCGATGCGGATTGTGCGTCGCACCATAATGAGGGTTATTGGTCGCCATGCCGAGCGCGCCCTCGTCCATATTCGTCTTGCCAAGCAGGACGGCGCCCGACGCGCGAAGGCGCGCTACAGCGTGCGCATCGACCTCGGCCACCCGCGTCCGCCTGCGCATGCCGGCCCGCGTCGGCATGCCGCCGACGTCGAAATTGTCCTTGATCGCGATGGGAATGCCGTCGAGCCTGCCGATAACGCCGTCGCGGCGGCGGCGATCGGCCGCCAGCGCCTGTTCCTGCGTCAGACTGGGACGCAGGTCGACATATGCATTGAGCTTCGGATTGAGCCGGTCGATGGCGTTCTGGTACACATCGGACAGTGCCTGGGGCTGGACCCGTCCACTGGCTAGCCAGTGCAACATGCGCAGGAGCGTGGCGCGGCGCATTTCGATATCGGCAACAGGCGGCAATGTATTCATGAACTCTCCCTTGTCTGGGACGATTATGGTCGGTATCCATGAACACTTCGCAAGACCCTGCCACGAATTGCGCACGTTTCAAACGCATGATTGCCGCTACGCGGCCGAAAACGGACAATGAGCGGTCATGCGCGGAATCTTCCGTGCGCCGCAGCCAGCCATAACGGAGCCAGCCATGAGCGAACGCGAAACCATGGAATACGACGTCATCGTCGTGGGAGCAGGCCCGGCGGGCCTGGCCTTCGCCATTCGCCTGAAGCAGGTCCAGCCGGAAACGACGGTCTGCGTGATCGAGAAGGCGTCGACCATCGGCGCACAGATTCTGTCCGGCGCGGTCATCGAACCGGAACCGCTGAACGCCCTGCTCCCCGACTGGGGCAAGCATCCGCCGCCGGTGTGCGTGCCGGTGAAGAACGACGAATTCTGGATGCTGCGCGACCATGCCTCGGCCACGAAGCTGCCGACGCCGCCGCAGATGCACAACCACGGCAACTTCATCGTCAGCCTGGGCGCACTGTGCGCATGGCTCGCACCCCAGGCCGAGGCGCTGGGCGTCGACGTGTTCCCCGGCTACGCCGCCGCCGAGCCGCTGTTCGACGACGCGGGCGCGGTCGCCGGCGTACGCATCGGCGACATGGGCGTCGCGCGCGACGGCACCCACAAGCCCGGCTACACCGAGGGCATCGATATCCGCGCGAAAGTGACCGTGCTGGCCGAAGGCTGCCGCGGACACATCAGCAAACAGCTCATCGCGAAATTCAACCTCGACAAAGACAGCGACCCACAGACCTATGGCATCGGCATCAAGGAACTGTGGCAACTGCCCCCGGGCCGCGCGGAAGCCGGCAAGGTCGTGCACACGCTGGGCTGGCCGCTCTCGTCGGACACCTACGGCGGCAGCTTCATCTACCACCTGGATAACGACCGTGTGGCCATCGGTTTCGTCGCCGGCCTCGATTATCCCGATCCGAACTTCTCGCCGTTCGAAGCATTCCAGCAGTTGAAGCACCACCCGAAGATCAGGGAACTGCTGGACGGCGGCACCATCGTCTCCGCCGGCGCACGAGCGATCGTCGAAGGCGGGTACCAGTCGCTACCCAGGGTCGACATGCCCGGTGCGATGCTGATCGGCGATTCGGCCGGGCTGCTGAACGTGCCGAAGATCAAGGGCACGCACCAGGCCATCCGTTCCGGCATGCTCGCGGCGGAACACTTCGCCGCAACGGGCACATCGGCCGGCTGGGATGCAAAACTACGCGACTCCGCCGTCATGGCGGAACTGAAGAAAGTCCGCAACATCCGCCCCGGCTTCAACAAGGGTCTGTGGGTAGGCCTGATCAACGGTGCATGGGAAACCGTCACGGGCGGCATGTCGCCGTGGACGCTGAAGAACCACGCCGACTGGTCGTCGCTGAAGAAACTCGGCGATTACGAAGTGCCCAAGCGCGACTACGTCGATCGCACGCTCGCCCCGCGCGACCGTCTCGCCAGCGTGTATTTCGCGGCGACGGAGCATGACGAGGATCAGCCGATCCATCTGAAAGTCGCCGATACGAACATCTGTATCGAGAAGTGCACCGTGGAATACGGCAATCCGTGCCAGCGTTTCTGCCCGGCCGGTGTTTATGAAATCGTGGACGATGAGGCCGGCAAACGTCTGCAGATCAACGCGGCGAACTGCGTGCACTGCAAGACCTGCGATATCAAGGACCCGTATCAGATCATTACCTGGGTCACGCCTGAGGGCGGGTCCGGGCCTAATTATCAGAATCTGTAACCGGACCAGCGCCCTGTCTTCCAAACTTATCTGGCGACTACGACGGCTCCGCTACATCGCGAGCCGCCTGAAGGGCAGCATCGCGCTGCGTGGATGGCGCGGCACGCTTGTGCGGGTTTCGCACGAGTTCGTGTCACGTCCGGACATGGACGTGACGCTACCGCTCTTTCCTATAGATGTGCCTTTCGCACCCTTCCACATCGCGACATCGCAGGCACCTCGCGTGTCTATCATCATCCCGATCTATGGCAAGTTGGCCTATACGCTCGCTTGCCTACGATCCCTTGCCGCACGACCCTCTCAAGCCAGCATTGAAGTTATCGTCGTCGACGACGCTTCGCCAGACGACAGCATGGATGTACTCGCAAGGATTGGCGGCCTTCGCCTGATTCGCAACGAGCGCAATCTCGGCTTCGTCGGCACCTGCAATGCGGGCGCCGCTGCGGCATGTGGCGAGTATCTGCTTTTTCTCAATAATGATACGCAGGTGACGGAGGGCTGGCTCGATGCCCTGCTGCGTTGCTTCGAGGAGCGCCCCGACTGCGGCATCGCGGGCAGTCGTCTTGTCTATCCGGACGGTCGTCTCCAGGAGGCCGGAGGCTTGGTTTTCTCCGATGCAAGCTGCTGGAACATCGGTCGTTTCGAGCCTCGCGATCTCCCCGAATGGCGCGTACGACGCCGCACGGATTACGTCTCGGGCGCGGCACTCATGATTCCTCGCGCCCTTTTCGACGACGTGGGTGGATTCGATCCACGCTACGCACCGGCATACTACGAAGACACCGATCTTGCATTCGCGGTTCGTGCAGCAGGTCGCTCCGTCTACGTGGAACCGTCGAGCGTCGTGATTCATTGCGAAGGCATCAGCGCTGGAACCGACACCACCAGTGGCATGAAGCGATTCCAGCCGATAAACCAGATAAAATTTGCCGATAAGTGGCACGATACGCTCGCGCAGCAACCGGCGCCTGGTACGTCGCTGGCCGATATCCGCCGCCGCGACTCACTCGGCCGCATACTGGTCGTCGACAGCATGACTCCCGATGCAACCCGAGACTCGGGTTCGCTGCGGTTGATCGAGATATTGACGATCCTTGTCGGCGACGGCTGGAGTGTCTCATTCGCTCCGGACGACGGACGCGCCAGCGAAACGGAAGTCGATGTTCTCGGAAATCTGGGTGTCGAGGTCTTACGACGACCATGGGCTACGAATATTCCCGATTGGTTACTCGCGCACGGTCGCGAACTGCACGCGGCAATACTTTCCCGGCATACGGTCGCCGGACAGTACGTCGATACCGTGCGCAAACATGCACCCCAGGCAGTCGTCATTTTCGATACGGTCGACCTGCACTTCCTGCGCGAACGGCGAGCAGCCGAGATTGCGGGCAATGCAACCATGGCGAAACAGGCAGATGCGTCGCAACGGAGCGAGCTTGCTCTGATCGAAAAGTGCGATGTCACATTCGTCGTCAGTCCGTACGAGCGAGACCTGTTGGCCACCATGGCGCCGAATGCAAAAGTCGACTTGCTCTCGAATATTCATGCCATTCACGGTAGGCAGCAAGGGCATGAGGGACGCCACGACCTGATCTTCGTCGGCGGCCTCGGCCACCCACCCAACGTCGACGCCATACGCTGGCTGGCATCCGAAATCGTCCCGAGGCTACGCGAGGCATTTCCCCGTACTGTGGTTCACGTTCTTGGCGACGCTGACGATGCCACACGGCGCGAACTGGGACGAGATGGACTGGTGCTGCATGGTCGCGTCCGCGATCTGACGCCATGGATGGAAAGCGCCATCGCATCGCTTGCGCCGCTCCGGTTCGGTGCAGGCGTCAAAGGGAAGATCAACATGGCAATGAGCTATGGGCTACCCGTTATTGCAACATCACTTGCCGCGGAAGGCATGCAGCTTAAGGACGGCGAAGATGTGCTGATCGCCGATGATCCGGATGCTTTCGTGGCTGCAGTGGGCCTGTTACTGCGAAACGCCGGGAATTGGCTGCGCATATCGGATGCTTCCCTGGCACACGTTCAGCGCCATTTTTCGCGAGACGCCGCCATGCACGCGCTTCGCGATGCACTCGGAACAACCACAAATACTTGAACTTCAATCAGTTACATGGCCGCCGAACGGGCCTGATAACTCACTCATTCGACGCTACAATGGCAGGCCTTGTATTGAGCTCGGCTGCCTTATGGGCACCAGCGCCTATTGAACCGAAGGGACACGTTAATGAAGATTCTGGTCGGCTATAAGCGCGTCGTTGATTACAACGTACGCATCCAGGTAAAACCCGACGGCACTGGCGTCGTCACCGAGGGCGTGAAGCTCTCCGCCAACCCCTTCGACGATATCGCCCTGGAAGAGGCCCTGCGACTGCGCGAGAAAGGCGTTGCCGAGGAGGTCGTGATCGTCGGTATCGGCCCGGCCGACCTGACAGCCCATCTGCGCAACGGCCTGGCCATGGGGGCAAACCGCGCCATCCACGTCCAGACCGCCGATGCCGTCCAGCCCTTGACCGCCGCCCGCACCTTCCTCAAGCTGATCGAGAAGGAGCAGCCGGGTCTGGTTATCCTCGGCAAGCAGGCCATCGACGACGATGCCAACCAGACCGGCCAGATGCTGGCCGCGCTCTGGGACCGCCCCCAGGCAACGTTCGCCGGCGAGGTCAAGATCGCCGACGGCAAGGCCACGGTCACGCGCGAAGTGGACGCCGGCCTGGAAGTCATCGAAGCCGAGTTGCCTGCCGTAATCACGACCGACCTGCGCCTCAACGAGCCGCGCTTCATCAAGTTGCCGGACATCATGAAGGCTAAGACCAAGCCCATCGACGTCATCGAGCTGGGCTCGCTGGGTGTCGACGCCGTCGACCACGTAAAGATCACCCACTATGCTGCGCCGCCCAAGCGCAGCAAGGGCGTGATGGTCAAGGATGCCGCCGAACTGGTCGCCGCCCTCAAATCGAAGGGCCTGCTGTAAAGCAGCCGCACGGGAGAACATGATGAGCAAGATCCTCGTTATCGCAGAACATCTGGGCGGCAAGCTCAACGGCTCCACCGCGCGCGCCGTCAGCGCCGCGCAGGCCGTCAAGCCCGACTCCATCGACATTATCGTGCTGGCCGACGCGCCGGATGCCATCGCCGCCGAAGCCGCGAAAATCGACGGCGTCAGCAAAGTGCTGACCGTCGCCCGCGCCGAGAACGCGCACGCACTGGCGGCCATTTACGCGCCGCAGATCGCAAAGGCCGCCGCCGGTTACACGCACGTATTCGCGCCTTCCACCACGTTCGGCAAGGACCTCGCCCCGCGCGTCGCCGCCCTGCTCGGCGTCTCGCAGGTCAGCGATGTCATGACGGTCGAGGGCAGCCACAGCTTCAAGCGCCCGATTTACGCCGGCAATGCCATCGTTACGGTCGAGGTCGATGCGGGCCAGACCGTCGTCGCGACCATCCGCACGGCTTCCTGGCCTGCAGCTGCCTCGACAGGCTCCGCCCCGATAGAAGCATTGACCGTCGACACCACCCTGCCCACTCACACCCGTTTCGTCGAGCTACGACAGGGCAAGAGCGATCGTCCCGACCTACAGGGCGCGCCAAAGGTTGTCTCCGGTGGCCGCGGTGTCGGCTCGAAGGAAAACTTCGAGATCATCTATAAATTTGCCGACAAGATCGGTGCCGCCGTGGGGGCCTCGCGTGCCGCCGTCGACGCAGGGTACGTCCCGAACGAAATGCAGGTCGGCCAGACCGGCAAGATCATTGCACCGGAGCTTTACATCGCCGTGGGCATTTCGGGCGCCATTCAGCACCTGACGGGCATCAAGGATGCCGGCACGATCGTCGCCATCAACAAGGACGGCGAAGCGCCTATTTTCGAGATTGCCGACATCGGCCTGGTTGGCGATCTGTTCAAGATTCTGCCAGAACTCGAGACAGCCCTGTAACGCGGGAGCTTCGCGTTACGTAACGACGCCAGATCGTGGTTTCACCGATCCGATCTGGCGGATTTCTCCAATGCAGTGAAAGCGCTCCGATACCACGTCGTCGGGCCGCACGTTCGGGCGACTGCGTCAATAAAGGCATACGAGAGCGGCGAATACCTCCAATATTTTGGCTTGCCGCCCCAGCCATGGACAGTAGGCGAATGCCTTATAATGAGGTAAGTTCTCAACCCTACTTCGAGGCGAAGAGGGTCGCGTCGACATATTCGCGACGCCTATTTAGGGATGCTTATGAACCTGGCTGCGACCGATCTGCTCAAGTCCCATCCGGGATACTGTCCATGCTGTCGCTCCGAGACAACGTTTACGATCCACAACGCATGGTTGCGTGATCACTATCTCTGCGACAAATGCGGTTCGATCCCTCGTCAGCGCCATGTAATGAAGATACTCGACAGTTTCTTTCCGGACTGGAGCCAGGGAAGAGTCCACGAGTCCTCGCCTTCCACCGGTCTTATCGGTGCGGTCTGTCCCAAGTATGAATACTCTCAGTACTTCCCGGACGTCGCGACGGGAACGAAAAAACACGGCATTCTCTGCGAGAACATCGAATCCCTGACGATGCCCGACGAGTCGGTGGACATCTTTATTACCCAGGATGTCCTCGAACACGTCTTTCATCCAGACCAGGCCATTCGCGATATCCATCGCGCGTTGAAGCCTGGCGGCGCTCACGTGTTTACGACGCCGAAGCACAGCACGCTTGCGGTCAGCCGTTGCCGCGCAACTATCGACGCGTACGGAGAAGTTAATCACCTTCTCGATCCCGAATACCATGGCAATCCCATAGGCGATGGAAAAACACTTGTTACCTGGGACTTCGGCCTGGATTTCGAATTATTGCTCAGCGAGTGGTCGGGCGGCCCCGTGGCCACCTACCACACGAAAGACACTAAACGCGGCATAGACGCCGCTTTCAACGAAGTGTTCGTTATCCGGAAACCTTAAGCAGGGGCCGACACGGGGTGGCCAGCCAGGCATCTCAGGACGATGGGAACCATTCCGAGGTAGACTCCGTGCCGGGCCACAGCAGGCCCCATCTCCTGCCAGCCGCCGCGCTACTTATGACCAATGCCGAGCGCTCCATCCGGCGAACGAGTGACGCAAGCCAGCAAGGTATCGTAGCCGAGAATCTCCTGCCCCTATCCCAGCCCCAGCGACTTTGATGAGCATAGTGAAACAGGGCGCCAGCTATGGCGTTATAGGACTCGTCCAGGTCGGCGTCGACTGGCTTTCCTTCGTGGCGCTGACCCAACTTGGTATCCCGACTGGCCCGGCAAACGTCACAGGCAGAATTGTTGGGGCCCTTCTTGGGTTCTGGCTCAATGGCAGGTTCACTTTTGCCGGCGTCGAACGTCTTAGATTGACACCTCGGCACTTTGCCAAGTTTGCCGCCTCATGGGCACTCACAACGGCGGCGAGTACGGCAATCGTCATGGGTGCGGCACACCTCGAAGGCCTCCATGCGGCGTGGCTCGTCAAACCGATCGGCGACATCGCCCTGGCTGCATTCGGTTTCGCCGTTTCCAAATTCTGGATCTATCGATGACTGAACAAATGATACCGCCCCTTGCGTCCGAGCCCGCACTCGCAACGGTTAACGAGACCGAAGACCGTATCGCCGTCGTCATTCCGAGCTACAAAGTAAAGGCGCACCTGGCCGAAGTCATCGCATCGATGCCGCCCCATATCTGGCGCATCTACGTCATAGACGACAAATGCCCCGAGCAGAGCGGTATGCACATCGAGGCGACCTGCCGCGACCCGCGCGTCCGCGTCATCTACCATCAGGTGAATCAGGGCGTAGGCGGTGCGGTCATGACCGGATACAAAACCGCCATCGCCGATGGCGCGCGGATCATGGTGAAAGTCGATGGCGATGGTCAGATGGACCCCGCGCTTATCGACGATTTCGTCGCACCTATTCTGGATGGCGAAGCGGACTACACGAAGGGCAACCGGTTCTACGACCTCGAAAAGCTCGGCGCGATGCCCAGGATGCGAGTCTTCGGAAATGCGGCCCTTTCGCTGCTTTCAAAGTTGTCCACGGGCTATTGGGATCTCTTCGATCCCACGAACGGTTATACCGCTATCCATGCGGATGTCGCCCGACGCCTGCCCTTCGCACGCATCAGCCAGAGATATTTTTTCGAGACGGACATCCTATTCCGTCTCGGGACCTTTCGTGCTGCAGTGGTCGATGTCCCCATGGACGCAAAGTATGGCGACGAAGTCAGCAATCTGAAGATATCGCGCATCCTCGGTGAGTTCCTGGGTAAACACTTGCGCAATACTTTCAAGAGGATCTTCTACAACTACTTCCTTCGCGATATGTCCGTAGCGTCAATCGAACTGGTGGTTGGAACTCTCGTTTCGATCTTTGGTGTGGTGTTCGGTACGTATCACTGGATACACTCGGCAGCCAACAGGATCGAGACTCCGGTGGGTACGGTAATCATCGCCGCACTATCGATCCTCTGCGGCTTTCAGCTTCTTCTTGCATTCTTCGGATACGACATAGCTCACGTTCCGTCACGCGCGATCCACCGCCGCCTCCGACACGTGCCCCTACGACGCCCCTGAGGTATTCGCCGATGTTTACGTTCCGTCATGCCGAAACGACCGACGCCGCATTGCAAAGCTACGTGGAGCTGTTCAGCGCCTGCTTTCCCAAAGCGCATCACCTAAACATCGACTACCTGCGCTGGCTGTACGCTGCCAACCCAGCGGGCAAAGTCATCGGTGTCGACGCCATGGACGGAGATACCCTGGCCGCACACTATGTATGTGTGCCGGCGGATATATGGCTGTTCGGAGTACGTAAGCGCGGCATGCTGTCGCTGAACACCGCAACGCATCCAAACTATCAGGGCAAGGGACTTTTTACCCAGCTCGCCGAAAAAACCTATCTGTACGGCAGCGAGCTTGGCATCGAAGCCGTCTTCGGCGTTGCGAACGCGAACAGTACCCCGGGTTTCATCCGGAAGCTGGGCTTTACGCTGGTATCGCCGCTTGACGCACGCATCGGCGTGGGCCGCCCAAGGTCACTTGACTGGTCGAAGATCCATGACAAGAGCGCATTTCGCCGAGACTGGAATGAGAAAACTCTCATATGGCGAATGAATAGCCCAGCCAACCGGATTTACTCCACGTCAGCGGATAAAACGAACATCAGCCTCTACGCGAAAACGGATCGGCCAGGGATCGTGGTGTGGGGCGAGACCGATGCCCGGCTGCAGGACAGCGTGCTCCGCAAATCGCGCGGCACACCTTCCCCTCTACGGCTATTTCTCGGACTACATCCACCAGGCACGTATAAAAACCGGCTAAGCGGCCCGATCCCTGGCAAGCTTCGACCCGCACCGCTGAATTTCATCTATCGCAATCTTGCGGGCAACGCGACCCTGCCTGACGCGAACCAGATCAGCTTCGACTTCTTCGACTTCGATGCATACTGAGTCAGCCCGGCGCGGCAGACATGTCTTTCTTTTCGCACATCCGGACGACGAGTTCGGATGTTTCGAATCGATCCGGCGAGCGGTATGTCGCGATGAGCCCGTAAGTTGCTTCTACCTCACCGACGGCGGCTACAACGGGCAGCCAATCGAGCCGAGGGTCGCCGAATCGACTCGCGTACTCACCAGTCTCGGCGTCGCCCCCGACGACATTCATTTTGTCGGTATCGAAGCGGCCATCGGCGATGGACATCTACCCGAGCAGATGCCTTTGGCGCTCAAGCACGTGGCGATGGCAACCCAGTGGCCTGAGGGGATTTCCGTTATCTACGTACCCGCATGGGAGGGAGGACATCAAGACCACGATGCAGCTCATCTTGTCGGCGTCGCACTCAGCGAGTCGTTGTCGCAACCTGTGGCTTTATTGCAATTTTCGCTGTACAACGCGTCGCGAATCGGTGGCCCGTTCTTTCGCGTAATGACCGCGCTCAAGGAGAACGGCACACGCCGCCATCAGTTCATCGGCATGACTCTTCGCCTTCGCTATCTACGACTGTGCTTCGAGTATCCTTCACAACGGAAAACATGGATGGCGCTTCTGCCCTTCGTATTCCTGAAGTTAATGGCCGGCGGCCGCTATACCTTGCAGGGGGTAGCGAAAGCGCGGGTGCTCGCCCGCCCTCACGCGGGCCGCTTACTCTACGAGCGCCGGGGCAACTTTACGTTTGAAGCATTACATTCGCTGGGAACCGAGTTCCTTAGTCGCGAGGCAGCTCGGTCGCAAGCGAACGAAAAGGTGTCGTAACCGTCGCGACGGGCGACCGTCGCAAAGCGGAAAGAACATCACGCTAGATTCACCCGTGCTTTTCAAACTCCAGGTCACAAGCGATCATTGGAGAATGCCGGTGCTTGTACGGACGATCGACCAGCTGCTGTCCGCGGCATCCCACGGACCTAGATCGACTTCACTAAGGAGTGTTGTCGTGAGTCGCAACCCAGCACCGCTATGCGGTGCACTCGCAATACTTGTATCGTCAGTACTCGCCATACTGATTTGCACTACCGTTCGACCCGCGATCAACGACACACCACACTGGTGGAAGGGCAATCTGCACAGCCATTCGCTATGGAGCGATGGCGATGAATTCCCTGAATTCGTTGCCGAGTGGTACAGGGATCATGGCTATAACTTTCTTGCAATCTCTGACCATGATCGTCTCCAACAGGGGGCGCTATGGATACCCACGGACGAGATCGCTTCGAAAACCGATACCGTGTCGATCCTGGCGAACTACCTCCACCGCTTTAGCGACGCAGAGGATGTTACGCGTGGGGTAGGCTTCGACGGAAATCCCCTCGAAGTACGAATTCGCCCGTTGCCGGAATACCGACACTCAATCGAGATTGCGGGACAATTCCTGCTCATTCCGGCTGAGGAGATCAGCGACGTCGCCGGCGGCGCCCCTCTGCATCTGACTGCGGCGAATCTGCGTACCTCAATTAAATCCGAAACATTTTCGAACGTACCGGATGGCATCGCGACCGTGCTGGAGGAAATTCGCTCTCAGGGAGAGGGTGCGGGCGCTCCCACCCTCGCCGCAGTGAATCATCCGAATTTCGGTTGGGCCGTGACTGCTGAGGACTTGGCACAAATAGATTCGCTACGTTTCATCGAGATCTATAACGCCGTCTATCAGTCTCGTTCGGAGGGTGATGCGAATCATGTCTCGTCCGAAAAACTCTGGGATATCGCCAATACATTGCGTATGGGTCGCGAGCACCTGACACCTATCCTGGGTCTCGCATCAGACGATAGCCATCGTTACCACGACGACACGCCACATAGTCCTGCACCGGGACGTGGGTGGATCATGGTGCGTGCACACACCCTCGATGTCACCTCGTTAATCGAGGCAATGAATCGTGGCGACTTTTACGCCAGTACCGGTGTGACCTTGCTGGACATCCATTTCGACAAGGATGCCGAAACGCTTTCCATCGACATATCGCCGCAGCCAGGTACCACCTATGAAACCCATTTCATCGGAACCGATGCCGGGGAATCGCTTGATGCAGCGCCACGTAGCGTTCCCGACGAAAACGGTGCCTTGCGCCGTACAACGGGGGCGTATTCCGAGCGAATCGGCAGGGACATGGCTGTGGTGTCGGGCAGTCATGCCAGTTACCACCTTACCGGCAAGGAACTCTACGTACGTGCAACGGTGACCGCCGCCTCACCCGGCGAACCGCCCAGGCGCGCATGGACTCAACCCCTCGTACCTATGCGAATTGCAGCAACTCTGCGATCGACGAGCGCCACGTCAAACTGACTGTTCAATGCTTCTCGATCCTTTCGACTCGTATGCGGGCTACCGCTGCACCGAGTCGGCGGGATCCATCCATCTTGACGCCAGCAACCTTGAAGTAAAGGCGATCCGAAGGCTTTGTCGGATCCAGTTCAACGCTGTAGTCGACACCTGCCGCAGTCAGGGTGACATTCTTTACGGAATCACCCATGCCAAGCGATAGCGGACCGGCGGATGGATCGAGTACCCACCCGAAGAAACTGACCCGAACAGGACCTGATACCACGGCCGGTAGCGCAACGTAAGCGTCTTCTCTCGCCGACCAACTACCCCACCCCTCCGGCTCGTTGAATCCATGCAGGGCCGTATGATTACCGCGAGTCGACGTATCGATGAAGAGAGGCTCCCCCTTCCATTCCTGCTTCTCGGGAATATCGGGCCACTGGAAGCGACCATCGAGAAGAATGAGGCGATAGCGGCCGAAACGCAGTTCGGCCGTATCCGGTAAGGCCACACGCGTCGTACCGTCGACAATCAACCAGCTCACACCTGGTGGAAGCGAACTTGGGCTGACTATCGCTTCCGGAACAATGACGACCACGTGCTGCAGCGCGTCGAGAGAAGCCAGCAGGAAGGACGCCGGCCCAAAGCGATCGGTTGTCACGACCACGCCGGATCCATTGGGAACATTACCAAGGAAGGTGCGTATCGCCTTTCCATCCTCGACGATCTCGCGAGTGGAAGCATCCTGCGCTACCAGCCACCTCGACATTTGTACGTGTGCCACGAGCATAGCGCCGACAATGAACACGACATAGAAAATTGCTCTTCGTGCGAACACCGCATAGCCCATCCAGCAAACCAGAGCGAGCCCGCAGGTAACTTTCATGGGCCACGCGAGCACTCCGTCAAACGCCCAACCTCCCCGTATCACGGAGAAGAGACCGAACGCGTCTGGATAATCCCAAGGGAAAATGCGGAAATAGAAACGGCCCCATACGATGAAGGCGGCCAGCGCGAACAAAGCGATAGCGGCAGTCACGATCGCGACGAAGCGTCGCGATGGCCGGAAGGCCGCCCAGATCGAGTAACTCATGACGAAAGGGATGAGTGCAGAGAGATACCTTCCGTGCAGTCTTCCGATCTCGAACGTACTCGTTGCCGACGCAGCATGGGTAAACATTGAAATCATGCTGAACATGGCAACGATCAACAACACCATAAACAACGCGAAGTCCGTCCGCGCGCGCGTACTGTCGTCAATCGCGACAAGGGGCCGATCGGAACGACTCCATTCAGAACGGGCTGTCTTTAGCCACAACCACACCCCGGCGCACAAAGCGACCACGCCCGGAGCGAAGAGAATCACGAATATCCACAGATGACCGGCAAAGTAGCCACCTATGGAACCCAAGCTCTCGATGAGGTACTGAGGATTGAGCAAACGCTTCAGGTAGATACTGTAGAAACTGGCGACGAGTGCCCCCTCGCCCACAGGGTCCAGCAACCGGCGCAGGACTTTGACGGTGATGAGCGTAACGGCTACGTAGAGAATCGGTCGCCACAAACCTGCCCAGAGACGAGCAGGTAACGCACCATCGCTGTACCGGCATCCCATGAGGAAAAGATAGGCTGCCGATGCAAGGAGGATCGCGGCTGCATGCGGCTTGATCATGTAACCGACTGCGCTTATGCATGCACCGAGAAGTACGGCCCTGAGCGAGATTCGCGGACTGGACCTTACCCATGTATATGCCAGGACATAGACGAAGAGCTGAAATTCGACCTCTGGCAACAGAGTGGTTGCGTAGAATGAAAACGGCAGAACGAGATAAACGAGTGCAGCTATGAGCGCCACTCTCCGATCGAACAGGCGGGCAAAGATCGCAAACAGGAGCAACGCACTGACGCAGAACGTGAGCGAATTCAGTAGCCGTCCCACAGTAGCCGCATTGTTGTCGGAGACCGACGACCACGCGGTATACAGGAATGGGTAAAACTCATTGTCTACCTGCTGCATGTTACGGTCGAAGTTGTACAGCTCGCCTCGTTCGTCCGCGTAATGCGCAGTCTGAAAGTACGCATACTCGTCGCTACCCATCACCGGCGAGCCGACCGATGCGACACGCAGAGTCATCGTGGCGAAAGCAATGAAAATGCCTATAACGAGGAGTGCCGGAAAAAAGGCGACTCGTGCCGCCCAACTGTGCTTGTCGAATATACGCATCCGTTTTCTTTTCCTGCGTGGCCGCTTCAGGCGGCCGGCTTTTGTGAGCCGATTTGAATCGACCGTCCGTTGTCGCAGATCACGTCGGTGTGGCCGCGCTTGTAATGAATCATCAACTGATACTGCCCCCGCCGAAGGCCCGCCGTGTTCACGTAAGCGACAAAACCGCTTCGCAACATGGCCTGGTGTCCACCAAGATAGCCGACAACATCAGGGCGCTCCAAGAGTGGATAGATGCGTTGCTCCCACACAGCGCCTGTTAACGTGGAACGTAATATCAGGCCTATCTGGGTCGGCACCCGGCCGGCAACCTCGTCGACCACCCACCCATGGACCGAAAACGACCGTGCGGCGACTACCTGAGGCCTGGCATCCTGAATCAAAACGTCGTCGATATACTGAATGCTGCACTTGTCGGATAAGCGCACGTTGCCGGTATTCCCGAAGAAGCGCTCAAGACCGCTGGAACGCCCCGCTGGGGGGAGCGAACTCATGCCCCGTGCCGCCCCTGTTCCGTAGGCAACCTCTACGACGAACGAACTGAACACAGCAGCGCCCAGAAAACGCCGTAGCAGTGTAGACACGTTAGCTTCCTAAGCGGATGCCCATTGCAGCTGGATCATTGCCGGTGAGACTGTTCGGCCAATGGCGACGAGCCGGTGCATTATCAGCGATGAATCGGCTCCGATACCAGCAAGATCGTGCGCCGCGACGCAAATCTGCACGAATATCGCCGATCGATGACGTCCGCTGCTTAACTGGCCCTTAGCCCCTGAGTCCCAGGCGTGCAATCAGCACCTGCCGGTCGGTATCATGAAGGGTCGCCCATTCCGCAGCGAAGCCAGACGACCGAGCTGGAGCGCAGGTTCCAAGGTAGCTACGTGACCAAAACACCTCTTTCTCCATCCCTCGCACGGCATCGTGCTGGCCCCGTGGCGATGGTCTCGCTCGCATGGCGCAACCGCGCCCTGATTCGCTCACTGATTCGCCGCGATATCGCCAGCCGATATAGAGGATCCGCCCTTGGCATGGTCTGGGCGGTACTGAATCCCCTACTCATGCTTGCGATATATACCTTTGTTTTTAGTCAAGTTTTTCGCATGCGCTGGGGTGGAACCAATACCGATCCCGCCGACTTCGCCCTCATGCTGTTCGCTGGCATGCTGGTGTTCAATTTCTTCTCCGAGAGCGTGACCCGGGCACCTGCACTCATCACCTCCGCACCCAATCTCGTAAAGAAAATCGTATTTCCTCTCGAGGCCCAAAGCATCGTCGTCGTGGGCTCCGGACTGTTCCAGAGCGCGATCAGCTTCATCGTACTCCTGGCCGCCTTCGTGGTCATGAAAGGGTTGCCACCGCCCACCCTGGTCCTTATTCCCTTTGTCTTCCTTCCCTTGTGTCTGATGGTGCTGGGAATGGTCTGGTTCCTTTCAGCCCTCGGGGTCTATCTACGCGATATCGGTCAACTCGTCGGGCATCTGGTGATGATGACGATGTTCCTGTCACCGCTGTTCTATCCGGTGACCGCGATCCCCGAGAGTTTCCGACGTCTTTTTTATCTCAATCCACTCACTTTCCTTATGGGCGAGTCGCGCAAAGTTCTGATCCTGGGCCAACAGCCCGACTGGCTCACGCTGCTCTGCTTCACGGCGGGTGCTTTTGTTTTCGCAAACGCTGGCTTCTGGTGGTTCCAGCGCACGCGCAAGGGGTTCGCCGATGTCCTCTGAGATCGCCATCCGCGTCAGCAACGTCAGCAAGTGTTACAACATCTACGAAAGTCCGATGCACCGTCTGGTGCAGTCGTTCTATCCACGCGTCGCCAGCATCGCCGGTGGCGTCGGTGCGAGGCGTTTGGCCGGGCAACTGCGCGAACGACGGAACTACAAGGAATTCTGGGCACTTAATGGTATCGACTTCGAAGTTCGCCGCGGGGAGACCGTCGGCATAGTCGGTCGCAACGGCTCGGGCAAATCGACCCTGCTCCAGATGATCGCCGGCACGCTTGAGCCAACTGCCGGTGAGATTTCCGTCGCCGGTCGAATCGCCGCTTTGCTCGAACTCGGCTCCGGTTTCAATCCCGAATTCACAGGCATGGAAAATATCCGGCTCAACGCTGCCGTTCTCGGCCTCAGCGCGGCGGAAATCGATCAGCGGATGGATGCGATCCTCGGGTTCGCAGACATAGGCGACTTCGTCAACCGTCCAGTCAAGACGTACTCCAGCGGCATGGTCGTTCGACTTGCTTTCGCCGTGCAGGCGCAGGTCGAGCCCGACGTCCTTATCGTCGACGAAGCACTTTCGGTGGGTGATGCAAAATTCCAATCGAAATGTTTCGCCCGACTCGACTCGCTAAAGGAGTCGGGCACGTCCATTCTTTTCGTTTCGCATTCCACCGAACAAATAGTCACGCACTGCGATCGGGCCATTCTCCTCCACGATGGATTTCTCAAGCAGGACGGACGCCCGAAAGACGTGGTACACACGTATCTGGACCTACTCTTCGGCAAATCGCGCGACGCCACGCCTCGCGCGGCCGCGGAGCGGCTACCTTCCGATTTGTCCCAGCAAGGTGCATCCGACGAACTTCTGGGCGGCAAATTCGAGCTGCGCCCCAATTACAATCCGTACGAGTACCGTTGGGGAGATCGCGTCGCTGAGATTGTCGATTTCCGTCTCATGACGCTTGATGGTGAAGAACCCTCCACCGTCGAGTCCGGCACGCCGATGCGCCTGTCGCTGCTCGTCTCGTTCCACCAGGACATCGCCCGTCCAATCTTCGGCCTTACGGTCAAGACCAAGGATGGCATCACCGTCTTCGGTACCAATTCCGAGCTTGCGGACATAGCTTTCGCACCCTCGCTTGGTCGGACGGGAAATCATGTAAGACTCGCGTTCGACATCGAATGTCGCCTGGGGCCTGGCGACTATTTCATATCCGTAGGCGTGGCGAGTCACAACGGCGAAGAAGTAGTTCCGCATGATCGACGCTACGATTCGATTCACCTGAACATAAATGGCAAAGGTTTCTTTGGACTAGCCATGCTTGATGTCCGAATGGACGCAAAGGAGTTGTCTCTGTGACTGCATATGCCGCCTACGCTCAGCAGGTTCTGGATCGTGCCGGTTACTCGCCAGACCCCACCCACCAGGTCTGGGTGAGAAACAGCAGTGCCTCGCCGGCCTTCGGCTATTCCGATGGCGACGAAGTGGAGCAGCGAATCGCACGCGCGATTTCGGGAAGCTCGGACGTCTCTGTTTTCTCCGAAGAGCTCGAGAAGCACCAGACCGACTGGCCGTCCATCTACCATCTCAGTGCGGTCCGATCCAATTTACTACGTTCGCTTACCGACATGTTCGCCGGAGCCCGGGTTCTGGAGATTGGCGCAGGTTGTGGAGCAATTACGCGATTCATAGGCGAGGCCGGTGCAGATGTCGTCGCACTAGAGGGAAGCGCACGCAGGGCATCGATCGCAGCGGCTCGCTGCCGCGATCTTGAGCGCGTGGCTGTAATCAACGAAAGCCTCGATGCGTTTGCCACCACCGATCGCTTCGATATTGTCACACTCATCGGTGTACTCGAGTATTCGCGCGTATACACGCCTGGTGCCGATCCCATCCATGAAACTCTTAGTAAAGCACGCGATCTGCTCACGGAAAACGGCGTTCTGATCGTCGCCATAGAGAACCAGCTTGGCCTGAAGTACTTCGCAGGTATCCCGGAGGATCATCTGGGCCGCTCCATGGCCGGCATCCAGGACGAATACAACGAACGCTCCGTCGTAACATTCGGAAAAAGGGAACTCGAGGAACGCATTCACGCTGCCGGCTTCGCGCGAACGGAATTCGCGCTACCTCTTCCCGACTATAAACTTCCGCACAGCGTGGTCCTTCCAGCCGCCGAGAACGAGCGTACCTTCGACGCCGCATCGCTTGCCGGACAAGCCTCGCGCTCGGACAAGCAAATCAAGTACACGCCTTTATTTTCGCTCAATCGCGCGTTCGGGGTGATAGGACGAAATGGCCTCCTGTACGACATGGCCAATTCTTTTCTCGTACTCGCCGGCCGCTCGGAGCATTCAGCCTCATTCGCAACAGTGGCACCGGGCGTTCTCGCGGAACAGTATTCTGTCGAACGTGCCGCCCCTTTCAAGAAAGCCGCAAAATTCATGCTGCGCGGCGGTCTCGTCGAGGTCGAGAGGTTTCGACTCTGCCCCGACGCGGTATCCAACTCCAGACTCCTGCAGCAGCACATAACTGATGAGCCCTATCTCTCCGGCCTGCGATGGAGCGAACAGCTTGAACGCATCATCACCCGCCCGGGCTGGACACTTGCAGAAGTGGGGGCATGGCTCGATACATGGGCGGCGGCGCTGATACCATTCATCGAAGGCATAGATTCCACTGACGACCTACGAATGGATACGCCACTCCCGGCGGGGTTGCTTGACGCGGTCCCTGGCAATCTTATCGTGCACGAAGGCGGCAAGGCACGCTTCTTCGATCTTGAATGGGGTTTCGTGTCGCCGATAACCTTCGGCTACCTGACGTTTCGTGCGATCAAGCTCACGCTTGGCGGGATGCTTGGGGTCGCTCTCCCGGCGGAACCTCGCTTGCTTCACGTGGCAACGCTTCTGTCCGCGCTTCTGCGCCATCGGGGGCTGGTATTGACCACCGTTCTGGTTCACAGCTATCTGGACACGGAAACCGCTCTGCTTGCCGAGGTACGGCAAGACCTGGGGCCCTCACTTTCGATCGACGACTACCAACGCGACACGCTGACTCTATTACCGCAAGTCGAAAGAGTACTCGCGGGTCATGCCGAAGAATCGGCCCGATTCGTTGGCGCCGTAGCTGATGCGGAAACGGCACTTGCCGATGCGAACGAACGGTTCGCCGAAGCGCAGCGGACGCTGCATCTCGAACTAGAACGCGCCCGTAAAGAAGAGGCGGCGAATCATGGTGTATCCGTGGATTCTGTTGCAGCCTATGACTTGTGGGATGCCGAGCGTGCCCGGGTGACAGCGTTGTTGACTCAAGACCGTGACGAAATCAACCGTCTCATCGAAGAAAACTTCGCCATGCAACAGCATGTGCGCGAACGCGACGTTGAGTTGCAACGCGTCCTGCATTCACGCAGCTGGAAACTCACGGCGCCCATGCGTATTGCCGCGTGGGTAGCGCGAGGTGTGCGTGGCAGGACACGGCGAGTACTCGCATCCTCCGCAAGATCTATATACAAGGCCATGCCTCTTTCGGCTGCGGAAAAAAGAACAATGAAGGGGATGATCTTCAAGATCGGGGCCCCCGTTCTTAGTCGTACTGGTGCTTACCAGCGCTGGCGCGCCTACGAAGGCACTCATGGCCCATCGGTAAGCTCACGCCCGGGCAAAGGAAAGCCCTTGTCTATTTATGCCGAGGGAAATCAACCCGCTGAAAATGTTCTTTGGCAAGCAGACGGTGTGCGCGAGTGGGCCGACTACGACGGCGTCAAGCAGCGCATAAGAACCGAAATTGCAGGTCGTCGCGAAACGAGGAAACCGAAGCCTGAAAAGCTGCTTGACTTCAGCGGCATGAGCGCGCGCGATGCCGCAGCCAAGGTCCGCCTTCCCGCGTTGCCCACAAAACCGGCGGTAACGATCCTGGTTCCTGTTTACAATCAGTTGATCACGACGCTTGAGTGCCTCGCATCCATCGCGCAAACGCAATCGAGGTTCACCTCGTTCGAAGTTTTGGTAGCCAACGACGCATCGACGGACGAAACGGCTGAAATTCTGAGCGGGATTCCGAACCTTCGCGTGGTGACCCAGCCTGAGAATCTGGGGTTCCTGCGCAATTGCAACGGTGCCGCGGCCGAGGCCAGAGGCACATACCTGCTCTTGCTCAACAATGACGTCCAGGTCACGGAAGGTTGGCTCGACGCCATGGTGAAGTGCATCGACAACGATGCCTCCGTGGGTGCCGTGGGCCCCCGTATCATCTATCCGAGCGGCTGGCTGCAGGAGGCAGGGACGCGCATTCATCGTGACGGCAGCGCCGAGCTGGTCGGATTGAACGATCAGCCCGATCTGCCTCGCTACTCCTATACACGCGACGTCGACTATTGCAGCGGCGCGTGTCTTCTCGTCAGGCGAGAAGACTTCAATCGTCTTGGTGGTTTCGATCTTGCCTACGTTCCCGCGTATTGCGAGGATTCGGATCTATGCATGCGCCTGCGTGCTGAAGATCGCCGCATTGTGTACTGCGCCGAAGCGACCGTCGTTCATCATCTCAGCCGAACGTCCGATACTCTGCCGAGCGACTATAAACTGAGCTGCATTGCGCGCAATCTGGATACGTTCTCGTCCCGCTGGCGCGAAGATCTGGATCGAATGGATAGTGTGCGCACAATCGCATTCTATCTTCCCCAGTTTCACCCCATCGCCGAGAACGACGTCTGGTGGGGCCCCGGCTTCACCGAATGGACCAACGTCACCAAGGCTCGGCCCAACTTCGTGGGCCATTACCAGCCGCGCCTTCCGGCAGACCTCGGTTATTACGATCTCCGCGTTGCCGAGGTAATGGAAAGGCAGGCTGAACTCGCACGTCGCTACGGCATTGGCGGATTCTGTTTTTACTATTACTGGTTCGCGGGTCATCGCCTTCTTGAGCGCCCTATCGAACAGATGCTCGAATCGGGGAAACCCGATTTTCCGTTTTGCCTCTGCTGGGCGAACGAGAACTGGACTCGTCGATGGGATGGCCAGGAGAACGAGGTTCTCATGGCACAGAAGCATTCCGACGATGACGATCTCGCCGTCATTCGCGATCTGATGCGTTACTTCCGCAGTCCGAACTACATTCGGATCGACGGAAAGCCGCTGATCCTGATTTACCGGATCGCGCTATTCCCGAATTTTGCGCGGACCGCCCGAATCTGGCGCGACGTATGTCGCGAGGAAGGTATCGGAGAAATCTACATTGCACAGGTGGAGTCGTTCGAACTGGCTGCATCGGGCGTCAATCCTTCCGACATGGGCTGTGACGCCGCGGTGGAATTTCCGCCACAAGGCATGGCCAAGCCTATCGTCGTCGATTCGCCATCGCTGAACCCGGATTTTCAGGGTGCCGTCGCCGACTACCGCGATATCGCCGTAACCTACGCCAGTCGCGACCTGCCGGCATACAAGCGGTTCATGGGAGTCATGCCCGGCTGGGATAACACGGCACGCCGCCAGAACAATAGCTATACCTTCCAGTCGTCCACCCCGGGTGCTTTCCAGGCGTGGCTGGAGGAGGCCGTAGACCGTACGAAAGAACAGTTCAGCGGCGATGAACGACTCGTCTTCATCAATGCGTGGAACGAATGGGCGGAAGGCGCATATCTCGAGCCAGATCGTCGCTTTGGACATACTTTCCTCGAAGCGCATGCAAATGCGCTAGACGCCGATTATCTCGTACGCGCCAACAAGTACTCGCTCGGATGAAGACCGCGATGACATACGACACCGTCCTGGTAGGACACCCCTACGCCCCGATCGGTTGCGGCGAAAGTCTGCGATGCTCTTATCGCGCGCTTCGCTCCGTCGCGGTACGCCCAGGCTTGCTCGACGTCTTTGAGTCGAACCCCCCGGAGGCAGACGCACAGCGCGAATTCGGGGCGGCGATTACCCGTAAGCTTGGGCGAATCAATGTCTTTCATTTGAATGCGAACGAGGTGACGACCTCTCTCGCGACCCTGAACTCGAATGCATTCGACGCGGCTTACAACATCATTTATCCGAACTGGGAACTCTCCCACTTTCCGGACGAATGGGTTCCGCATATCGATCGCTTCGACGAGGTCTGGGCACCCTCCAAGTTCATAGCCGATGCACTCGAAGGGCGCGTACGCCCTCCCCTGCATCACCTGCCTGTTAGTTGCGAAGTCGATTTAAGCTCACTGTTGTCGCGGCGATACTTTGGGATCCCGGAAAGTTCGTACGCCTTCATGTTCTTCTTCGACTTCCGCTCGTACGCGACTCGGAAGAACCCGCAAGCCGTCATTCGCGCATTTCAGCGGTTACTGGAAGAACGACCTGCCGCCGATTGCTGCCTCATCGTAAAGGTCAACGGTAGCGATCGCGACCCTGAGGCGCTGAAGCGTCTCCAGCAAGAGATTCGTCCTTATCACGGACGCATCGTCCTCATTGATCGGACGGTGACCGATAACGAAGTGAAGAATCTGATCCGCTGCTGCGACTGCTTTGTATCGTTGCATCGATCCGAAGGTTTCGGGCGCGGCCTCGCCGAAGCGATGTATCTCGAGAAACCGCTGATTGCCACCGGATATTCCGGCAACCTCGATTTCATGGACGACAAATCGGCGCTGCTTGTCGATTACAAGCTCGTACCCGTACAGGCAGGAGAGTACCCACACCACGAAGGACAGGTATGGGCTGACGCCGACGCGGAACACGCCGCAAAGTACATGCTACGACTCGTCGATGACCACAGCTTCGGCCGTAAGCTGGGGCGACGGGCGGGCCAGATGGTCCGCGAGAAGGTTGGCTATCGTCGCGTCGGCATGAGTTATCGCAATCGCATCGCCGAAATTTCACGCGAACTTGCCTGATTCAAATAGTGACGCGAAAAAAACAAAGGCCCCACCGGGGCCTTTGTTTTGTCCGCTTAACGCGTCGACAATCGCCGCAGGTCCGCGTCGACCATCATCGCAATGAGCTCCGGCATCGAGGTGCGAGGTTGCCAGCCGAGCTTCGCCTTGGCCTTCGCGGGATTGCCAAGAAGTACATCGACCTCTGCAGGACGCATGAATTTCTCGTCGATCTTCAGGAAATCCTGATAATTGAGTCCGACGTGGCGGAACGCGAGTTCACACATATCGCGCACACTCACGGTGACCCCTGTCGCCACGACGTAATCGTCGGGAGTGGGCTGCTGAAGCATGAGCCACATCGCTTCCACGTAGTCGCCAGCGAATCCCCAGTCACGCTTGCTATCGATGTTGCCAAGTCGTAACTCGGCCTGCAGACCAAGTTTGATCGAGGCCACCGCATGCGCGACCTTGCGGGTGACAAACTCAATGCCGCGAAGCGGCGATTCATGATTGAAGAGAATGCCGCTGGACGCGTGCATATCGTAGCTTTCGCGATAGTTCACTGTTGCCCAGTGCCCCATCAGCTTGGCTACACCGTAAGGGCTGCGCGGATAGAACGGCGTCGTCTCATCCTGCTGCTCCGCCTGGATAAGACCGAACATTTCACTGGTCGATGCCTGGTAGAAATGTGCATTGCGATTGACGATGCGAACAGCTTCGAGCACGCGTATGGCACCAATGCCATCGACGTCCGCCGTCAGCAGCGGTTGCTGCCACGAAGTGCCGACGAAGCTCTGTGCACCAAGGTTATAAACCTCCGAGGCTTTCGACACTTCCATCGCGCGAATGAGCGACGAGAGATCGGAAAGATCGCCCTCGATCATGTGCACCTCGTCCGCGACGCCCAGTTCACGGAGACGCCAGGATGTGTCGGTGCTACGACGGGGCAGAAACCCGTGAACGACATAGCCCTTCTGAAGCAGAAGCTGCGCAAGATAGGCGCCGTCCTGGCCAGTGATGCCGGTAATCAGTGCGGATTTGGAGTTATTGCTCATACACGGCCTCTTGCGTCGTTCATGACGTCTTCCAGGGTTTGCTCAATAGTGATGGCTGGCGACCAGCCGGTGTCCTGTTGCAGAAGTGCGGTGTCCGCAACCATTCGCCGCTGCTCGGCCGGACGCATTCGGGTTGGGTCCTGCACGATCTCTGGCGATACACCAGCCATCTTGCACATGGTCTCGATGAGACCGCGCATACGGTGCTCGACACCGCTTGCTACATTGTAGATACGGCCCGGAACTCCTGACATCAAAAGAGCCCCGTAAGCTGCGACCACGTCGCGAACATCGGTAAAATCCCGTGTCGTGTCGATGTCGCCAGCCTCCAGACGTAGCGGAATTCGGCCCTCCGCCATATCGACGATTTGTCTGGCGAACGACGGGACCGCGAAGTTTGTATCCTGACCGGGACCGATATGATTGAAAGGGCGCGCTACCACAACGTCCATGCCGTGAGCCCGGTGCCACATCATCGTCAACTGCTCGGCTGCGACCTTACTGACGGCATAGGGATTTCGCGGTTCAGGCATGCGCCGTTCGCTAACAGGAAGCGCAGCATCCGGCACCAATCCATAGACGTCGCCTGAGCTGACAAACAATAACCGCCCGGCAAACCCGGTTGCGGAAAGTCCCTGCAGAAGATTCGCCGTACCGAGCACGTTGATATCGAGCGTTTCCACCGGATTTGCGAACGACCGCGGCACGAAGCTCTGTGCCGCGAGATGCAGCACCGCAGTTGGGCGAACATCGGCGATGAGATCCGCTACCTGCGCCACCTGACGCACGTCGAAAGAAGCAGGCGCCGCCACAAGGGTCCAGGAGGAGAAAGCACTGGAATGCGCTGTAAAAACATGCCGGCCGACGAAACCTCCTGCCCCCGTCACCAGCAAGCGGGCACCGGCAGGTACCTCAGACATGCGAGAGAACCTCGGCGAGTTCCGCCTTCAGATCCTCAATGCATTCCACGCCTACGCTGAGCCGGACGAGATTGTCGCTAATTCCGAGCCTGGCCCGGACATCCGCGGGAATCGATGCGTGGGTCATGATGGCGGGGTGGTTAACGAGACTCTCGACGCCGCCGAGCGATTCGGCAAGGGAAAAGAGCTTCGTGCGCTCACAGAACGCTATTGCCGCCTCTCTACCGCCCTTGAGATAAATACTGATCATTCCGCCGAAGCCGTCCATCTGCTTCTTCGCCAGCTCGTGCTGGGGATGGTCGGCCAGGCCCGGATATACCACCTTCTCGATCTCGTCGCGGCCGGTCAGCCATTCGGCAAGAGCCTGCGCGTTCTCGCAATGGGCACGCATTCGCAGATGCAGTGTCTTTAAACCACGAAGGGCGAGGAAACTATCGAAAGGTCCCTGTACGGCGCCAATCGAGTTCTGCAGGAACGCCATCTTTTCGGCAAGCTGCTCTGTACGGGCGACAACCACCCCCCCCACCATATCCGAGTGACCGTTCAGGTATTTGGTTGCCGAGTGCAGGACGAGGTCCGCCCCCCATGCGAGCGGGCGCTGCAACATGGGAGAGCAGAAAGTGTTGTCGACCACGACGAGCAGGTCGTGCTGCCTGGCGAAAGCCACGATCGCCTCGATATCGGCGAGCTTGAGCAGCGGATTGGTCGGCGTCTCGACCCAGATCATCCTGGAATTCGGTTTGACGGCGGCCGCGAGAGCGGCCGTGTCGTTCAGGTCGATGAATGTGAAATCCAACGACGCCGAGCGACGGCGGACCCGCTCGAACAGACGATAAGAACCACCATAGAGATCATCCATGGCAATGACGTGGCTACCGGCGTCCAGCAACTCCAGAACAGTGGCGGCGGCGGCAAGTCCTGATGCGAAAGCGAACCCTGCGGCACCCCCCTCAAGACCGGCAACGCAGCGCTCATAAGCCATGCGGGTCGGGTTCTGTGTCCGGGAATACTCAAATCCCTGGTGCACTCCGGGACTTTGCTGGACGTATGTCGACGTGGCGTAGATAGGCGGCATGATCGCCCCCGTCGAAGGATCCGGCGATTGGCCTGCATGGATGGCAAGGGTCCCCAAGCCGTACTTCGTGGTGTACTCGGCGTCTGTCATGGTTTTCGTCCAATGTCCTGGCGCAGGCTGGGCCAAGGGTCAAAAGGCGCATATTACCTCGAAAGCACCCAATGGCCCCGCCGCCCGAGGCGAACATCCCGTCCAGAGGCCTCCTTCCCGTTCAGCCAAATTTGGCCATGAGAGCAAGAAAAGGCATCATGATGCCCCCCAAACGGCGAGTCCAACCCCGGCCCGCCCCATTCAGAACGCGTAGAGGGAACCGCACCGATGATCAGCCAGGGCACTGGACCGAAAACAATACTTGTCACCGGAGGCGCGGGCTTCATCGGAGCCAATTTCGTACTGGGGGCCGTATCCGACGGGCTCACGGTCGTAAATCTGGACAAACTGACGTACGCCGGAAACCCCGACACACTTTCCTCTCTGGCCGATAATCCGCGCCATCACTTCGTGCAAGGCGATATCGGCGACCGGTCGCTCATCGCCCGATTGCTTTCCGAGCATAAACCGGACGCGGTAGTAAACTTCGCCGCCGAGTCGCACGTAGACCGTTCAATCGACGGCCCCGCCGCCTTCGTGGAAACCAACGTCGTTGGTACCCTGGGCCTGCTGGAGGGGACTCGCGACCATTGGCGCGCGCTCGACGCGGAGAAAAAAGCGGGCTTCCGCTTCCTGCATGTGTCGACCGACGAAGTGTTCGGCTCACTTGGCAGCGAGGGTAAGTTCACGGAAGAAACCCCTTACGCTCCAAACTCCCCCTACTCCGCATCCAAAGCTTCCTCGGACCACCTGGTCCGGGCGTTCCACCATACCTACGGTTTGCCGGTTCTCACGACGAATTGCTCGAACAACTACGGCCCTTACCAGTTCCCCGAGAAGTTGATTCCCCTAGTCATCCAGAAGGCTCTCGCTGGCGAGCCCCTGCCGGTTTACGGAGACGGGCGCAACGTGCGCGACTGGCTCCACGTAACCGACCATTGCCTGGCAATCAGACGCGTCCTCGAGTCAGGTCGCGTTGGCGAAACCTACAACGTGGGCGGCAACGCAGAGCGCGAAAACATTGAAGTCGTCCGATCAATCTGCGCGATCCTGGACAGCAATAAGGCACTTCCCAGTGGCGTTCGACGCGAATCGCTGATCACATACGTCAAGGACCGGCCTGGACATGATCGCCGCTACGCGATCGATTCGAGCAAACTTCAGCGCGAACTGGGCTGGCAACCAACCCACACCTTCGAAACGGGTATCGCCGACACTGTGAACTGGTATCTGCAGAATCAAGCATGGATAAGCCGTGTCCTCGACGGTAGCTATCGTATGGAGCGTCTGGGCGCATGAGCACGACCAAGGGAATCATCCTCGCCGGAGGCTCGGGCACGCGTCTGTATCCCGTAACGCAAGCAGTTAGCAAGCAACTTCTGCCTGTCTACGACAAGCCCATGATCTACTATCCGCTCGCAACGCTCATGCTCGCTGGCATCCGCGATATCCTCGTCATCAATACGCCACACGAGCAAGCGCTGTTCCAGCACCTGCTGGGCGACGGGTCGCAATGGGGTATCAACATTACCTATGCCGTACAACCGTCGCCCGACGGCCTGGCCCAAGCCTTCCTGATTGGTCGTGCCTTTCTCGACGGTTCCCCGAGCTGCCTTGTACTGGGCGACAACATCTTTTATGGCGTAGGACTTACCGAACGACTGAAGCGCGCGGCGGCGCGCAAACGAGGCGCGACCGTATTCGGATACTGGGTACGGGATCCGGAGCGCTACGGAGTGGCCGAATTCGATGCGGTGGGACACGTGATCGGGCTTGAGGAAAAACCAGCCAAACCTAAATCGCACTACGCGGTCACCGGTCTGTATTTTTACGATGGTCGCGCCAGCGACTTTGCAGCGGACCTGCGCCCATCGGCTCGCGGTGAACTCGAAATCACGGACTTGAACCGCTGCTACCTCGACGACCAGAGCCTTCACCTGGAACAGCTTGGGCGCGGATACGCGTGGCTCGACACGGGGACACACGAATCCTTGATGGAAGCTGGCAACTATGTCCAGACCATCGAAAATCGACAAGGCTTAAAAGTGTGCTGTCCGGAGGAAATTGCTTTCCTCAATGACTGGATCGATGCGGAACAACTATTGCGCCTCGCCGCTCCGCTTGCAAAAACCGGGTACGGCCAATACCTGAAGGCACTGATCGAACAAGGGCACGTTGAATGAAGTTCGTTCAAACTGAACTACCGGGCGCGATCGTCATCGAACCACAAGTGTTCGGTGATTCGCGAGGCTTTTTCTACGAAAGCTACAACGAAGCGAAGTACCGGGAAGCAGGCATCGACCGGCAATTTGTCCAGTCGAACGTATCCCGCTCCGCTCGCGGGGTACTCCGCGGACTTCACTACCAATGGCCGAATCCACAGGGAAAGCTTGTCAGCGTTCTCGAAGGTGAGGTTTACGATGTTGCCGTCGACATCCGCCATGGCTCACCAACCTTCGGGCGCTGGACCGCGGTGATGCTCACAGCCGAAAACCATAGACATTTCTGGATTCCCGAAGGATTCGCGCATGGCTTCTGCGTCGTTTCCGACTACGCGACGTTTTCGTACCAGTGCACCGCACTTTACGACCGAACAACGGATGCGGGCATACGCTGGGACGATCCCGCCATAGGCGTCGACTGGCCGGTACACGCGCCACTGCTCTCCGAAAAGGATGCGGCCGCTCCCATGCTTGCGGATGTCCCCGTCGCGCGTCTGCCGGAGTTCGCACGTTGAACGTGTTGCTTCTCGGAGCAAACGGTCAGCTCGGCCAGACGTTCATCGCCGACGGAGGCCTGGCGCGTCGAGGTACCCTCACCTCGGCCAGCCGCGATGGACATCTGATCGATGGGACCAGGGGAGAAATCGCCGACCTGAGCGATCCCAGTAGCCTGATAGAGTTACTCGAACGTGTCCGACCCTCGGTTATCGTAAACGCTGCAGCTTACACGGCCGTAGACCGTGCCGAGAACGAAGAAGACGTTGCCACGCAAGTGAATGGTGAGGCGCTGGGCGTACTGGGTACCTGGGCAGCGGCACATGACACGCTGGTAATTCATTTCTCAACCGACTACGTATTCAATGGCCTGAGTACAGTGCCATATGCGGACGATGCTCCGACCACGCCTCTTGGTGCTTATGGCCGAAGTAAGCTCGCGGGCGAACTCGCCCTACGCGCCAGTGGCACCGCGCATCTCATCTTCCGCACCGCGTGGGTTTACGCCGCGCATGGGGCGAACTTCCTGAGGACGATGCTGCGTCTCGGTAGCGAGCGCGACGAACTCCGTGTGGTAGCCGATCAACACGGTGCTCCAACCGACACGAAGCTGATAGTCGCCGGTACGCTGGTGGCACTGGATCGATGGACGGCTGCGACGCCGGTCGACAGGGAAATCCTGCAAGGCACTTATCATCTTGTATCGAGCGGTGCTACCACGTGGCATGGCTTTGCGTCTGAAATCCTCTCGCATGCGGCACAACGTGGGCTGATCGCCCGATCCCCCCATATCGAACCCATAACTACCGCCGATTTCCCTACGCCGGCCGCTCGCCCTGCCTATTCCGTTCTCGACAATCGACGATTTGCCCAGACCTTCGGGTTTTCGCTTCCCGACTGGAAGCAAGGGCTCGATAGCGTTATGAACGACCTCTCAATCCATACGGCATGATCCGACCATGTTGATCCCACTCATTCTCAGCGGCGGCAGCGGCACTCGACTCTGGCCGGTCTCCCGCAAAAACCTGCCTAAGCAGTTCCTTACCCTCGCGGGCAACCTGACGCTATTCCAGCAAACGGTCGCGCGCGCGGCCAATCTCGTCGACGCCGCGGCACCCATTGTCGTCGCAGCCGAGGATCACCGTTTCCTCGTCGCCGAGCAGCTTCAGGAGATGGGTGTCGAAGGCGCAAGCATCCTGCTCGAACCCGTCGCCCGGAATACGGCGCCAGCGATCGCCCTTGGCGCGCTCAGGGCAATGGACTATTCGCCCGACGCATTGATCCTTGTATTGCCAGCCGACCACCTGATAGCGGATAGCGACGCATTTATCGCAGCGGTCAAAACTGCGGAAAAGGCGGCGCTTGCTGGCTGGCTGGTAACTTTTGGAATTCGCCCGGATCGGGCTGAAACCGGTTTTGGGTACATCAAACGCGCGGATGATCTGGGCGACGGTATCTACAAGGTCGGCGAGTTTGTCGAGAAACCCGATGCATCGACAGCACAAGGTTACCTCGAAGCCGGGACGTACGACTGGAACTCCGGCATGTTTTTGTTCAGCGCCGCTCGTTATCTGGAAGAACTGACCATCCACGCACCAGCTATGGTCGAAGCCGCACGTACGGCCTACACGCGTGCAAATACCGATCTCGACTTCGTGCGAATCGACGCCGAGGCTTTCTCGACCGCTCAAAGCAACTCGATCGACTATGCTGTCATGGAGCGCACCCAGCGCGCCGCTGTGGTTCCCGTCAGCTGCGGCTGGAGCGACATCGGCTCGTGGGATGCACTGTGGCTCGCGGCCAGCAAGGATGGCGACGGCAATCATCACGAAGGCGATGTCATTAGCGTCGGCACTACCGGCTCTTTCATCCGCTCGCATGACCGTCATCTCGTGGCAACCGTAGGACTGACCGATGTCGTTGTCGTCACCACTCCGGACGCCACGCTCGTCGCTCGGCGTGACGCATCGCAGGACGTAAAGCGCGTTGTCGACCAGTTAAAGACCGCCGCACGCAGCGAGCACGAACTGCATCGCGTCGTACGTCGTCCTTGGGGGAGTTATGACTCTCTCGAAGCCAGCGATCGTTTCCAGGTGAAACGCATTGTGGTCAAGCCCGGCGCATCTCTCAGCCTTCAGATGCACCACCATCGCGCCGAACATTGGATCGTCGTGTCCGGCGTAGCTGAAGTCACGTGCGACGATAAGGTCTTCCTCCTCGCGGAGAACCAGAGCACGTTTATTCCTCTCGGTAGCAAGCATCGCCTGCGGAATCCCGGCAAACTGCCGGTCGAACTCATCGAGGTGCAATCTGGAAGCTACCTCGGCGAAGATGACATCATCCGATTCGACGACGTCTACGGCCGCGCCTGAACCGATTCCGCATAACAGAGAAAGGGCCCCACCGGGGCCCTTTCTCTATTTGCCAGCAATAAGTGCGCTAATCTCTTTCGTCTTAGCATCGAGCAATACCTTATCGGCACGCGTCTCGATATTCAGACGCAGCAGTGGCTCGGTATTGGATGATCGCAGATTGAAGCGCCAGGAACCAAAGTCCGCGCTAATGCCATCCATGCTCTCAATCGCTGGATTCTTCGACTTATAAAAAGTCATCACTTTCGCAACGACCTTTGCCGCATCGTCGACAGTGAAATTGATCTCGCCACTACATGGATAAGCTGCCATGCGTTCGTCTAGCATCCTGGCCAGGGGCGTTCTGGTCCTGCAGACGCGCTCGGCGACCAGCAGCCAGGGGATCATTCCCGAGTCGCAATAAGCGAACTCGCGGAAGTAATGATGTGCGCTCATCTCACCGCCGTAAACGGCATCTTCAGCGCGCATACGCTCCTTAATGAAAGCGTGACCGGTTTTGCTTTCCACTGCGACGCCACCCGCCTGCTCCACCATGTCGATGGTGTTCCAGGTCAGGCGCGGATCATGGATGACCTTCGCACCCGGATGCTTTTCAAGAAGCTGCGCACCGAGCAGTCCGACGATGTAATACCCCTCGATGAACTTACCCGCCGCATCGAAAAGAAAGCAGCGATCGAAGTCGCCATCCCATGCAATACCAAAGTCGGCGCCGGAGTCGATGACGGCTTTCGAAGTAGCGTCCCGATTTTCCGGTAGCAGTGGATTGGGAATGCCATTCGGAAAGCTGCCGTCCGGCTCGTGATTCACGTGGACGAACTCAAACGGGAGATGCGGCTGTAACAGGTCGACGATCGCACCCGCGCCGCCGTTGCCTGCATTCACTACGATCCGTAGTGGTTTCAGGGCACCCAGGTCGATATAACCCAGCAGATGTTCGATATAGGCAGACTTGTCATGATCCTGAACGATCGCGCCCTTGGTCGCTGATGCGAGCCCAAAGTCATTCGTCTCGACCTGACGTTCGATCTCGCGCAAACCCGTATCGCCACTGATCGGCCGCGCGCCCGCGCGCACAAGTTTCATGCCGTTGTAGTCGATGGGATTATGACTGGCGGTCACCATGATGCCGCCTGCGGCTTTGCGGTGAGCCGTCTGAAAATACACCTCTTCCGTACCGCCGAGACCGATATCGATCACATCGCGACCGCCGTCAGTCAGACCGCGAGACACTGCAGCCGCCAGCGACGGACTGTCCAGACGGATGTCGTAACCGATAACTACGCTTCCACCATCGACCGTGCCAGCGAACGCACGGCCGATGCGGTAAGCGACATCTTCGTTCAGCTCATCTGGAAGACGACCGCGAATGTCATAGGCCTTGAAGCACTTCATTTTTTGTTCCTTCAACAACAGCGAAAGTCGTATGGCTCGCCAGTTTCCGCGACCGACCAGCGCGACTCAAGTCCCATGGTCACCGGAGAGGCCCATACTGACCGGCATGCGAATGGCCAGCGCAGGAGCCCCGCCGTCGCCTACTCCACAGTCACCGACTTCGCCAGATTCCGCGGCTGGTCCACATCGGTGCCGCGCATCACGGCCACGTGATACGAAAGCAGTTGCAGAGGGATAGTGAATACCGCCGGCGAGATGAACTCGCCACCCGACTCCAGCCGCACCATCACGCCCTGTTCTATCGTGTCGTCCATCTCCGCATGCTCGTCGGCGAAGACGAACAGTTCGCCACCACGCGCACGGACTTCCTGAAGATTGGACTTCAGCTTGTCGAGCAAGGGGCCATTGGGTGCTACCGCGACGATCGGCATGTCCTCGTCCACCAGCGCCAGCGGGCCGTGCTTCAGCTCGCCGGCCGGGTAAGCCTCGGCATGGATATACGAGATTTCCTTGAGCTTCAGCGAGCCTTCCAGCGCAACCGGATACTGCACGCCACGGCCGAGGAACAGGGCGTTGTGTTTCAGGATGAAATGCTCGGCCAATTCTTCGATCTGGGGCTCGATGCGCAGTGCGGATTCGATGAAGCGCGGCAGAGACTGAAGCTCCTTGCACAGCTTCAGGTAACGGGCATGATCCAGGCCACGGCGGCGCCCAAGATCGAGTGCAAGTAGTGCAAATGCCGCCAGCTGCGTGGTGAATGCCTTCGTCGAAGCAACCCCGATTTCCGGGCCCGCACGCGTCATTAGGCGAAGATCGGACTCGCGTACGACCGACGATTCGGGAACATTACAGATCGCGAACGTGGCGAGATAACCCCGACGACGCGATTCGCGCATCGCGGCAAGCGTGTCGGCGGTTTCGCCCGATTGCGACACGGCAACGAACAAGGTGTCTTCGGGGACGACAACATCGCGGTAACGGTATTCGCTCGCCACTTCCACGACGACGGGGAGTCGTGCCAGCTCTTCGATCCAGTACTTGGCGACCATGCCGGCGTGATAACTCGTGCCGCAGGCCACGATATGGATCTGCTTCGTACGATCGAGTACCGGATCGGCGTCGATTCCAAAAATATTGGGTAGCACGCCACTCGGACCGATGCGCCCTTCAAGCGTGTCCGCAACGGCACGCGGCTGTTCGAAGATTTCTTTCTGCATGTAGTGACGGTATTCGCCACGTTCGACCGCGTCGGCCGATAACTCGCTCTCATGCGCAGCACGATCCACCGGTTGACCATCCAGCGTGAATACCTGCACGCTTTCGCGGGTGATCTCCACGACGTCGTCTTCCTCAAGGTACATCATGCGGTTTGTAACCTTGATGAGCGCCTGAGCATCGGACCCAAGGAAATGCTCGCCAATACCGATACCGACGAGCAGAGGGCATCCACGGCGCGCACCTACGATACGACCCGGCTCATCCAGACTGACGACAGCAATGGCATACGCACCTTCCAGTTCGCGCACAGCCGCCAGTACCGCTTGACGCAAGGACTTACCCGTCGAAACATGCTCGTCGATCAACGCGCCCATCACCTCGGTATCGGTCTCCGAGTTGAATACACGCCCCTTGGCCTTGAGCGTTTCGCGCAAGCTCGCATAATTTTCGATAATGCCGTTATGCACAATTGCGATGCGACCCTGCACATGGGGATGCGCATTCGCTTCATTGGGCACACCGTGCGTCGCCCAGCGTGTATGAGCGATACCCGTCCCGCCCGGAACCGGATCGGCGTCGTAAAGAGCCTCCATCTCGCGCACTTTTCCTTTGGCACGAACACGCCGGATCGTACCGTCGCCGACGATGGCGAGCCCTGCGGAATCATAGCCACGATACTCAAGGGCCTTGAGACCAGCGATCAGGATCGGTGCGATATCGCGCTGCGCAACAGCGGCAACAATTCCACACATAGTTTGCTCCTTTGGTTCAGTTGACCTTGCGACGCAGATAATTCAGCAGGTCGATACGGGTGATAAGACCGAGGAACTGGTCGTCGTCGACAACGATGGCGACATGACCTTTCTCGAAAACGGGTAACAGGGCCTCAATCGACGAGGTCACCTGAAGCATTTCGGGCGACGCGATCATGGCTGTGGAAACGGGGTCGCGGAACCGCGTTTCGTCGGAGTGCACGTGCAACAGAACGTCGGACTCGTCGAGGATACCTACGATGCGATCGCCCTCCATGACCGGCAGCTGGGATACGTCGTACAGCTTCATGCGGTTATAGGCGGTGATGAGCATATCGTCCGGCTTCACCACGACGGTGTCGCGCTGTGCGTAAGGACGCAGGATCAGATCGCGCAGATCGCCGAAACGTTCGCGTTCGATGAAGCCGTTGTCGAGCATCCAGTAATCGTTGTACATCTTCGACAGATACTTGTTGCCGGTATCGCATACCAGCGTGACCACGCGCTTGGGTGTCGTCTGTTCGCGGCAGTACTTCAACGCCGCGGCGAGCAGCGTGCCCGTCGACGAACCGCCCAGCACGCCTTCCTTCGCCAGCAGTTCGCGTGCGGCGAGGAAACTCTCCTTGTCGCTGATCGCGTAAGCCTTCTTCACGCGCGAGAAGTCGCTGATCGACGGCAGGAAGTCTTCCCCGATGCCCTCGACCATCCAGCTACCGGACTTCTCCGAGAGCACGCCTTCGTTGATGTACTGCGCAAGGATCGAACCGACCGGATCGGCAAGAACGATTTCCGTGCCCGGCGAATGTTCGTTGAGATACGCGGTCAGCCCACTCATCGTGCCGGACGATCCACAGCCGACGACGATCGCGTCGACCTTGCCGTCCAGTTGATCCAGGATTTCCGGACCGGTCGTCTGGGCGTGCGCCAGCGGGTTGTCTGGATTACCGAACTGGTTGATGAAGTACGCCCCCGGCGTTTCGCGAGCGATGCGCTCGGCCATGTCCTGGTAGTACTCGGGGTGCCCCTTGGCGACGTCCGACCGGGTCAGCAGGACCTCGGCGCCCATGGCCTTCAGGTTGAAGATCTTTTCGCGACTCATCTTGTCCGGCACCACGAGGATCAGGCGGTAGCCCTTCTGCTGCGCGACAAGCGCCAGCCCCAGGCCAGTATTGCCTGCCGTACCTTCCACCAGGGTGTCGCCGGGTTTGATCTTTCCGGCACGTTCGGCCCCCTCGATCATCGACATGCCGATGCGATCCTTGATCGATCCACCGGGATTCGTGCTCTCGAGCTTCAGGAACAGTTCGCAACAGCCTGCGTCCAGACGCTGGGCGCGCACCATCGGGGTGCGACCGATCAACTCGAGGACGCTGTCGTAAACGCTCATCTGAACTCCGTCGTGTGACGCGCCGCCTTTGCGACGCCTGATTGCAACCGGAAAGTTCCGGTCGCGGACGCCCATGATAATGGTTGCGCCGCCCGGAAGCCTCCCGGCCCGACGGCCGACAACGAATGGCTTAGCCCTTCCCGCCCGCCATCAAGCAAGACAAAAAAACGGCGGATACGTTCCCGTACCCGCCGTCTTGCCTGATTCTCGGCTTACCGATCAATGCGATCGATGTCGCCAGTCCCACATTCGCTGGAGTCGCGTCTTTGCCTGCAGCTTCTCGTTTTTCATCGCCTTGAGCGAAGAATCATCGACAGGCAGCACGCCGATGTCGGCGTCGTGTACCTTGCTGTCGAGTTCCTTATGGCGATAGTAGAGTTGACGAAAATCCACGTCGGACTTCATGAATGCTTCGACGTCGTCACGCTGCTGGTTTTCGAACATATCGATCTCCTCGCGGGTAGTCCGGGGCACGGGAGCCGTGACCCTCTTCGTTCGGGAGCGATGCGCGCACGGATCTCGCCAAAGGGCGGGACGGGTGACTGGGAGGCGCGGTTGGCTCGATGAACGTACGCTTCGCTCCGGCAAGCCCGTCACGTGGAATTCTCGTGACGGGGAGATCGAAGCTACTCCGCTTGAAGGGGGCGCGCAAGGGCGCCCGGCCTAGTGCGACAATCAGTCAATCGAGCGATAAATTACCGTTAAACCAGCAACTTATGTCGACACCCATGCAGGAGCGCGCTTGAGCGCGATCCCTGCGCAAGGTGGCGTGGACGATCGCCGATACGCCAAAAAAGCGCCCGCGTTATTCGCACGGGCGCCTGTTTCGCTTCGCAGGATCGCGCTTCTGTAAACCGGGCCGCGGGCTTACTTCTTCGGCTTCTTGACCGGAGCGGCCGTGTCCGGCGAGTTGGCGTCGCGCATCGCGCGTGCGGCCTGCTCGGCCAATGCCGCCTGCTTCTTGGCGGCGTTGGCGACGCGAGCCTGGGCCTCGGCCAGCTTGCGGGCCTTGTCGCCCTCGGCCTTGGCCTGATCCAGCGCCTGCGAGTACTCCACGCCCTGCTGCTGCAGGCGTGCGGCTTCCTCGGTGATCATCTGGTTCTGCATTCGCTGCTGTTCGAGCTGGCGGCGGGCCATTTCGGCGTCGAGGCGGCTGGCTTCCAGCAGGATCGAGTCGTGCTCGCGATCGAGCTGGGCCGATTTGTTCTGCGCTTCCTGTAACTGGGCCATGGCCCTGGCGATGTCGACGCGGCGTTCGGCGATGTACAGGTAGTGCGGCCGCTCCTTGGAAGGAACCCCGGATAGCTGGCCGATAGCCTCACGGGCCCGCGCCTGCTCCGCCTGGGCAAAACCGCCAAGGGCCGGATCGCTGGACAGCTGATCGAGGCTGGACGTGAGGCGACGCACATCCAGGTCGTCTTTCTTCGCGAAGGCATTGCCTGCCGCGAACGCCAGGACGAGTGCCGAAAAAACGATGGTAAAGCGCTTCATCAGTGGCCTCCCTGATTGTCGTCGCGCAAGGGCTGGGTCTGGCCGCCGACCGGGGGGGCGCCTTCGGCGGCCGGTTCGGGCAACACGGATTCCGTTTCCTGCACATTGGTCGGAATCGGCACGGTGTCATTGGCGTGGTTATCGATCATTTCGACGCGCATCCGCGCGTTTTCCTGACTCTTGGACTGGTTCTGAGCGCGGGCGGCACCCAGACGGGCCTTGGCCCGCGCCAGCTCGCTGTCGGCACGGGATTCGTCGGACAGCGTGGCAGCTACCTCGTACTTACGGGAGGCCATGGCGGCCTGGGCTTGCTGGAAGCGGCTCTGTGCGTAATCCAGGTCGACAGGGGCGTAGTCGGCGGCGCCAGCGTCGCGCGCGGCCTGCAACTGGGCCTGGGCCTGGTTCAGGGCACCGTCGGGTGGCGGGGTGCTTGCGCACCCTGCCAGAGTGGCGATAACGAACCCCAGAGCGGCCACGGCGGCTAGCCGGAGGACGATCTCATGGGGTTTCGACGGCAAGTTGTGCACCATCACTCGTTCCTTTTACAGATTTGCGAGATATTGTCGATAAAGTAGGCCGAAGCTCGGCAAAGGCTTGGGCCTTCTGCCTCGATTGTAATGCGAATCTCTGGGGGGTTAGGTGGATATCGGTTATTTCCTCAAGTTGATGGTCGACAAGGGCGCGTCGGATATGTTCCTGACGACGGGCGCCCCTGTGAACATCAAGGTCGAGGGCAAGCTCTACCCGCTGGGCAACACCGGTCTGCCCAGCGGCATGGTCAAGAAGATCGCCTATTCCCTCATGGACGAAGGCCAGGTCCCCCAATTCGAGCGCGATCTCGAACTGAACATGGCACTGGCCGTCAAGGAAGCCGGCCGCTTCCGTATCAACGTGTTCAAGCAGCGCGGCGAGATCGGCATGGTCATCCGCGCGATCAAGAGCGAAATTCCGTCGCTCGAAGAGCTGAAGCTCCCGTCGATCTTTCGCGACCTGGTCATGGAACCTCGCGGCCTCATCCTCGTCGTGGGTGCCACGGGTTCGGGCAAGTCGACCACTCTGGCGGCCATGCTCGATCATCGCAACCAGAACAGTTCGGGTCACATCCTGACGGTCGAAGACCCGATCGAATACCTGCACCGGCACAAGCGGTCGATCGTGAACCAGCGCGAGGTGGGCCTGGATACCCATAGCTATGCCGAGGCGCTGAAGAACGCCATGCGCGAAGCGCCAGATGTGATCATGATCGGCGAAATCCGCGATACCGAAACGATGGAAGCGGCGATCGCGTTCTCGGAAACCGGTCACCTCTGCCTGGCGACGCTGCATTCCAACAATGCGGACCAGACCCTCGAGCGCATCCTCAACTTCTTCCCCGAGGCGAACCACAAGAACGTCCTGATGAACCTGGCGCTCAATCTGCGCGCGGTCATCAGCCAGCGTCTTGTGCTGGGCAAGGACGGCCACCGCATGCCGGCTACCGAAGTCCTGCTGAACACACCGCTGATCCGCGACATGATCCGTCGCGGCCAGATACACGAGGTGAAGGAAGCCATGGACCGCAGCCTGCAGGAAGGTATGCAGACCTTCGACCAGTCGCTGTATCGCCTGTACAGGGAAGGCCAGATCACCCTCGACGAAACACTGAACAAAGCGGATTCGCGCGATGGTCTCGCCCTGAAGATCCGCCTGTCGGAAGGCTCGACCGGCAGCGAGTTCGCCTCGAGCGATCCGTACGGCATCGGGGTTTGATGGTGGCGCTCGCGTTGGGGCGCCAATCAGCGTGAGGCAACCGGGTCATCGCACGCAGGCGCGCGATGACCTACGAAGCGATGAAGACATGCATCGCCTACTGGGCGTCCCGCTGAGCCTCTGGTGCGGCATCCACGAATGCCGGTATCTCGGCGCAAGCCTCGACGATGCGGCGGATCGCCGGACAATCGTCCAGCGGCACGCGCCAGCGCACCGCGTTGTAAACCTGCGGAACCAGACACGCATCCGCCAGCGTCGGCGTATCGCCATGGCAGAACCGCCCGGTCGGCCCACGCGCCAGCAATGCTTCGAAGCCTTTGAGGCCCAGCGCGATCCAGTGCCGGGACCAGGCCGCCTTCTGCTCCGGGCCGGCACCAAAGTCCTTCTCCAGCGCCTGCAGCACGCGAAGATTCCCCAGCGGATGCACGTCGCATGCAATGACCTGCATCAGTTCGCGCACGCGCGCCCTGCCCTCGATGTCTTCCGGCATCAACGGGCTTTCGGGATAGCGCTCGTCCAGGTACTCCATGATCGTCATCGACTGCCGGACGACCAGCGTGCCATCGACCAGCGTGGGCAACTGTTCCTGAGGAGAAAGCTCGCGATAGTCGGGAGCATGCTGCCGGCCGCCGCCCTCGATGAGATGCACGGGCACAAGCTGGTATGGCAATCCTTTCAGATTCAGCGCGATACGCACGCGATAGGCCGCGCTGGAGCGCCAGTAGCTGTACAGAACGAGCGAGGAAGTCATGCTTGTCTCCCGTGGAAAGCACCGGATTCTAGCGCCTGCATTGCGCCGTCACGCCCGCGCCCCGGACAATAGGCGCCTTTCTCTCAACACTGGAGTCGAACGTGTCCGTCATCCGCATGAGTGACCTCGATCTGCGCGGCAAGCGCGTACTGATCCGCGAAGACCTCAACGTGCCCGTCGCCGGGGGGAAAATTACATCGGCCCAGCGTCTCGACGCGGCGCTGCCCACCATCCGCGCGGCACGCGACGCCGGCGCGCGGGTGATGGTCCTCTCGCACCTCGGCCGACCGAAGGAAGGGCAGTTCGACGAGGAAGCCTCGCTGAAGCCCGTCGCCACCTGGCTGGGCGAAAAACTCGGCAAGGACGTCCGCCTCGTACGCGATTACCTGGATGGCGTGGAAGTCGCCGAAGGCGAAGTGGTCGTCCTCGAGAATTGCCGCATGAATGTCGGCGAAGGCAAGGATGACGACGCACTGTCGAAGAAGTACGCTGCCCTCTGCGACATATTCGTCATGGACGCCTTCGGCACCGCGCATCGCGCGCAGGCATCCACTCATGGCGTCATCCGGTTCGCACCTGTCGCGGCTGCCGGCCCACTGCTTTCGGCCGAACTCGATGCGCTGGGCAAGGCGCTGGAAAATCCCGCCCGTCCGCTGCTGGCGATCGTCGCCGGTTCCAAGGTTTCCACGAAGCTCACACTGCTGGAAAACCTTTCCGGTCGAATCGATCAGTTGATCGTGGGGGGCGGCATCGCCAATACCTTCATCGCCGCGGCGGGACACAAGGTCGGCAAATCGCTTTACGAAGCCGACCTGCTCGATGCCGCAAGGAAAGTCATGGCCGAAGCGAAGGCACGCGGTGCCGACGTACCCGTGCCGACCGATGTGGTCGTAGCAACGGAGTTCTCAGCCACCGCGAAGGCGACGGTGAAGCCCGTCGATCAGGTCGCCGACGATGAGCTGATCCTCGATATCGGGCCGGACACCGCGAAACGCTACGCCGAACTCATTGCGAAGGCGGGCACGGTCGTGTGGAACGGCCCGGTCGGCGTGTTCGAATTCGACGCTTTCGGCAAGGGCACCGAGACGCTCGCCCGCGCCATCGCCGCATCCAAGGCGTTCTCCATCGCCGGCGGTGGCGACACGCTTGCCGCGGTGGACAAGTACGGTATCGAAGACGGCGTGTCGTACATCTCCACGGGTGGCGGCGCGTTCCTCGAATTCCTCGAAGGCAAGGAACTTCCGGCCGTGGCTGCGCTAAAAGCACGGGCGGCCAAGTAATGCTCTGCCTGTTCGATCTCGACGGCACACTGATCGATTCGGAGGAAGGCATTTTCGACGGCGTACGGCATTCGCTCGCCGCCGTCGGCGCACCGATCATCGATGACACCGCGCTGCGTGCATGGGTCGGCCCACCGCTGCGCCATAGTTTCGGGCAGGTACTCGACGGCGACGTCGAACGCGTGGAGGCCGCCGTGACGGCCTACGGTCAGCGCTTCAAAGAAGCCGGCTGGTCCCGGTACAAGGTGTATCCGGGCATTCCCGAAACCGTCGCGGCACTCGCCGCGGCAGGCCACACGCTGGCGATCGTCACCAGCAAGGTACGTCCGCATGCCGAACGCATCGCGGCGCATCTCTCCTTCGGCCACCTCTTTTCGCGCCTGTACGCCCCGGGGCCGGAAACGGCCCGCAGCGAGAAGGCCGATATGATCGCCGCCGCTCTCGTCGATTTTGGCAGCGCGCCTGCGGATGCCGTGATGATCGGCGACCGGCGCTACGACATCGAAGGTGCCGTGGAAAACCGCGTGCGCGGCATCGGCGTGCTGTGGGGCTTTGGCGATCGCGAGGAACTCGAGACGGCTGGCGCGTCGTCTATTGCCTCGAAGCCATCCGAACTCGAGCAACTCGTTCGAGGCTAGTTTCCCCGCCGGGCGATGTACAACCGGAACGTCGACGACGCGATTTTTCAGAATAATCGCGTCGTCGGGCAACCCCTGCCGTAACTACGCTATGCGCCATCCTCCGCATAGACAGCCCATGTCATGGAATCTCCGACGGTCGTTGTCGATGTTGACGGCATGAGCCGTCTCGACAGGGCGCTGCACCTGTTCAGTCACCACATCGTCCACAACGAATCCCCGTCCGCCTGCGTGCGGTGGACCGCCAATATCGTCAATGTCTGGCTGCGAACAGCGGCGAGTGTCGGGGTGCCGCACATGGTCCGTCAGGCGGTCGCGTACGCTCTCGAAAGCGGCCTCGGCGGCCTAGGACTATCTTCCTTCGCTCGAACCGCCATGGGTGGAGCGGCGGGAGCGTTGCCGGTCGTCATGGCCGGTGGCGGATTGCTGCGGGACTATCGCAACGGCACGACCACCCGGGCAAGTATCGTGAGCCGGATTGTCGCCATGTTCAACGGAGCCATCATCGTCGCCATGGCGGGCGTCACGGGCGCACTTCCCTCGGTGACGGCATCCGTGGTGGCCTTGCAACTCTACTGCTTGCTGCGCGACATCATCCAGCTTCAATTGACCGCCCCGGACAACACGCACGGCATATCGGGCCGCGCCCTTGGCGCGGCCGCCGGTGCGTATGGCAGCATCCAGATGGGCGCCAGCACCGCCGGCGACTGGCTTGCCTATCCTTCCGGGTCGAATGGCAGCGCGTCGACATATCCGTGGCGGAACGACCTGATTCGTACCGCGCTCGCCCAGCTCGCCGCGTTGCTCGATCACGTCGCGTTCCGCGGCATGCAGCGTTTCGAGGAGAGCATCGCAAGTCAAGGGGAAGACCATGATGGTCTGCGCATCCGTTTGCGCTATGTGCCCCCGACCGCTGCGCGCCTAAGCCAGGCGGCGACGGGCGTGATAACGGCACGCATCGGCCTTCAGACCAGCGGGGCTCTCGCTGCCGCTGCCGCCGCGCGCGCACTTGCCGGGTCGAATCTCTCCGGAACCTTCCAGCAAGACCTCGCCAGACTCATCGGTGCCGCCGTACTCGGCGCCGGCTATGCGACATACATAGGTCAGACGATACGCAGCGACAACGTCTACCACGTGGACAACGTCCATGCCGAACTCGGACTCCCTGCCTCCGATTCCGCCTTCGCAAACACGGACGCGCCCAGATTCACGACATCTTTCACCATCACCGACGAAACCAGATACACACTCGCCGATGCGGTAATTAATCCAGCGGATTTTTCAGAATAATCGCCCTGTTCGCCGCTGCGCCTCGCTTCTAGCCTTTCCCATCGACGAATCGATGAGGAAGCACCATGCAACCAGGCCCATTCGTACTGACCGAAGAACACACCCGTCAGATCAACCGCTGGCTCTGGCTCTTCAGCCACGAAATCGTATCGAACGTCTCGACTTATACTCGCGGACGCTGGACCCGAAATGTCCTTGCCTCCGGAACGCGCTTGCTGGCGAGCGTGGGGTTACCGACCATCGTTCGCCACGGCATCACGCACCTGCTTGAGCAGAGTCTCGGTCGCACCTCACGCGCTGATCGCATCGCAGCTACCGCGACCACGGCGCTGGTGCCATTGGTCTGGACTGGCGGAGCGCTCGCGGCCGACTGGCACGATGGCGGGACCACGCGCACGCTGCGTATCTCGCGAGCCATCGCGCTGCTTGGCGGAGCGGCTACGCTCGGCTGGGCAGTGGAGTCCGAAGCCGCGACCGTCATAAGCAGCGGCATGATCGGCGCTTTGCTATACAGCGTTCTGCGCGATCTTGTGCAAATGGTATTTACCGCACCCGACAACACCCGTGGCCTGGATGCCCGGGCAATCGTCGGATCGGGAATGGCGTACAGCGCCGTGCAGGTGGCAGGCAGCGAACTGTCGGCCCGTTATTTTCCGACCGGCAATGCTGAAACCGGGGAATGGAACTGGCAGGGTGCGCTTGCCGGCGCGTCGTTCAATATCCTGCTGGAATGTGTCGACGACCTGATCTTCAGGAGCATGCAGCGCGCATTCGAACGTGCCGATAGCAACGGCCGGGATATCGAAGGGCTTCGGGTCCGCCTGCAAACGGTACTTCCGTCCGGTACCGATTTTCGCCGCACGCTTGTCGGTGTCGCGCCCGCTCGCGCCATGCTGATCACGACGGCGGTCATGGGTGCACAGGCAACCAGTCAGGAATTGCAACGCGCCATGTGGTCGCCCGAGCTGAGCGGGTCGATAAGCAACGTATTGGGAAACCTGATCGTACTCGTCGGTTATGTCGTTCTGTTCGGACAACTGATCCGCCGGCAGAACAGTTACGGCGTCCAGCAAGCCGAAGGAAACGGCCCTTCCATACCGATGGGCGCTCGCGGCACGCTGACCGCGTACCGGCCGCGCGGCTCGCACGCACCCCAGCCCGGTAACGGCACCGCTCCTGGGCACGCCACGCAGCAGAACGCCCTGGAAGAAGTCGTTACCCGCCACATGTGACGACGGGGCGCCCGCGAACGCAGGCGCCCCTCACATCAGCCGATGACGCGCTTCAACGCATCGACGACCGCAACGGTCGTGATACCGAAGTGCTCGTACAGCTTGTTCGCCGGCGCCGAGGCACCGAACGTGGTCATGCCGATGGTGACGCCGTCCAGGCCGACGTACTTGGCCCAGAAATCGACGCTGGCCGCTTCCACGGCAACGCGCGCACGGCACCAGCCGGGCAACACGCCTTCGCGATACTCCACCGGCTGCGCATCGAACTCTTCCGTGCAAGGCATGGACACCACGCGAACCGGCACGCCCTGCTGACCAAGGGTCTTCGCCGCTTCCATCGCCAGCTCCACTTCCGACCCGGTCGCGATGGCGATGGCCTTGAACTTCTCGGCCGGCTCATACAGCACGTAGCCGCCCTTAGCGATGTTGGCAAGCTGCTCGTCGCTGCGCTGCTGAGGCTTCAGGTTCTGACGCGAGAAAATCAGGCACGACGGGTTACCGGCGCGCTCGATCGCCACCTTCCACGACACCGCCGACTCGACGGCATCGCAGGGACGCCACACGCGATTGTTCGGGATCAGGCGCAGCGTGCCGAGATGCTCGACCGGCTGATGCGTCGGACCGTCTTCGCCCAGACCGATGGAGTCATGCGTATACACATGGATCACATGTGCCGGAATCAGTGCCGACATGCGAACCGCGTTGCGCGCGTAGTCGGAGAACACCAGGAACGTCGCGTCGTACGGGATAAAACCACCGTGCAACGCGATGCCATTGGAGATCGCCGACATGCCGAACTCGCGCACGCCGTAGTGGATGTAATTCGCATCGGCACCGCGAAGACCGATGCTCTTCGAACCCTTCCAGATGGTGAGGTTCGACGGTGCCAGATCGGCCGAACCGCCGATCAGTTCCGGCAGGTGCGGACCGAACGCATCCAGGGTCATCTGCGATGCCTTGCGCGATGCCACGTCCGGACCTTCGACCTGCATCTTGCGAACATAGGCATTCGCGACCTCGTTCCAGTCGGCCGGCAGATCGCCGGCAAGACGACGCTTGAACTCGGCGGCGAGTTCCGGATAAGCCTTCGCATAAGCATCGAAACGCTCGTTCCAGTTCTGCTCGCGCGTCGCGCCAGCTTCCTTCGCATTCCACGAGCTGTACATGCTCTCGGGAATTTCAAACGGGCCGTATTCCCAGCCAAGCGCCTTGCGCGCGGCTGCGACTTCGTCGGCACCCAGCGGCGAACCGTGCGACGACTCCTTGCCTTCCTTGTTCGGCGCACCGAAGCCGATGATGGTGCGGCAGCAGATCAGCGTGGGCTTTTCATCCTGCGACGTAGCTTCGGTGATGGCTTTCTTAATGGCCTCGGCGTCATGTCCGTCGACCGCGGGAATGACCTTCCAGCCGTACGCTTCGAAGCGTGCCGGCGTGTCGTCGGTGAACCAGTCGTGCACTTCGCCGTCGATGGAAATGCCGTTGTCGTCGTAGATGACGACCAGCTTGCCGAGCTTCAGCGTGCCCGCGAGCGAAGAGACTTCGTGCGAGATGCCTTCCATGAGGCAACCGTCGCCGACGAAGACATAGGTGCGATGGTCGACGATGTCGTGACCTTCGCGATTGAAGCGTTCCGCGAGTACCTGTTCCGCAATGGCGAAACCCACCGCATTGGCCAGACCCTGACCCAGCGGACCGGTCGTCGTCTCGACACCCGGCGTGTGGTGGTATTCCGGATGACCCGCAGTGCGCGAACCGAGCTGACGGAAGTGCTTCAGTTCGTCGATAGGCAGCGCGTAACCGGTCAGGTGCAGCAACGCGTACTGCAGCATGGAACCGTGGCCGTTCGACAGCACGAAACGATCGCGATTGAACCAATGCGGATTGGTCGGATTGTGTTGCAGGAAATCGCCCCAGAGAACCTCGGCGATATCGGCCATGCCCATCGGCATGCCCGGGTGGCCGGACTTGGCGGCTTCGACGCCATCCATAGCCAGGGCGCGGATCGCATTAGCGCGTTCGCGGCGTGTCGTCATCGGCGTTCTCCAGGTAGTCGGCAGCTGAAAACGTCAATTGTCGCCGATCGCATCGAGCTTGTCGTGGATGATCGTGCTGCGGTGCAACGGTTAACAGAGCCTTAATATTTAACACCCACGTAATGAACTCCTTCAGGTTTCCCCCGATCTAATAGGCCGGCAGATGCATCCATGACACCTGCCCCTTCGGGCCCGCCGAACCCCCGGCAGCACGCAGGCCAATAAGATTTGGAGAACCCCATGAGCAAGAAAACGCTACTCGCACTCGGCTTTGTCGCCGCAGGTTTCGTCGCCGCCCCGGCCTTCGCCCAGGACAGCACTGTGTCCGTCGCCGACTCGGCAGCCCCCGCCGCAGGCGGTAACTTCCAGCCCAACCAGCCTGTCGGCAGCGGCAACTGGTTCATCGGCGCCACCGTCGGTCGCACCAACGGCAGCAGCAACGGCGGCTTCGGCAGCAATGCCGGCGGCTTCAACTTCCTGAAGGGTGAAAAGGACCGTCGCACGGGCTACGGCCTGCTTGGCGGCTATCGCTGGAAAGTCGGTAACGACCTGGGTCTGGGCCTCGAAGCCGGTTATGTCGACCTCGGCAACTACCGCGTGAAGAACATCTTCAATTCGGGTGACGTCAACCAGCGCAGCACCGAAAACGCCCTGCGTGGCTGGACGGTGGGCGTGAACGGCAAGATCAACCTCCTGCCGCAGTGGTACATCGGCGCACGCGGCGGTTTCTTCTACGCCAACGACAACAACAATAACTACAACAACAGCGTGGGCCAGGACCTCGGTCTTTCCAGCGGCGGTCGTGCGGATCGCGGCAGCTGGTATGCCGGCGTCGGCACGGGCTGGGACATCAACGAGCACTTCGGCGTTGGTCTCACCTATGACTACTACCACGCCAATGCGGGCAAGCTCCGCAACGACGCGACCGGCGTGACCACGTCGGATCTGAAGCGCTCCACGGGCATCATTTCGCTCGCGGGCGAATACCGCTTCTAAGCGACACGTTGGCTGTTCGACCCTTAAGCCATGGCGTTAATCCGCCATGGCTTAATCGTTTCTTAATACGGAAATCACGCGAGTTGAATGCTTTGGCAAGGAGCCGCATCTAAGGGTCAGCGCTACGACAAACCGCATGCGCAACGTGACCGGATCAACGCCTTCCCCAAGCGCCGGTTGCGAAAAGTCCTAACAGGAGAATCTCCATGAAGAAGACACTTATCGCCCTCGCTTTCGCTGCCGCCGGCCTTGCCGCGGTTCCCACCGCTTTCGCGCAGAGTGCGAACGGTAACGGCGGCTGGTTCGTCAACGGCAATGTCGGCCGTACGTCGATCGACAAGGGCCCGTATGACGGCCACGACACCGGTTATGGCATCAACGGCGGCTACCGCTGGACCGTTACCCCGTCCGTCGCTCTGGGCGTCGAAGCGGGCTACAACGATCTGGGCAATATCAACGCCAAGAACCTCTTCAACGGCGACCGCGTCGTCGATCGCGGCAAGTCGCAGCTGCACGGCTGGACGGCCGGCGTGAACGGCCACTTCAATATCGATCCGAAGTGGTACATCAGCGCCCGCGGCGGTATCTACGACTGGAAGGGACACGGCATGGAAAGCGGCAGCGATAACAACATCGTTCGCCGTGGCATCGACAAGACCAGCTGGTACGCCGGCGCCGGCGTCGGTTACGACTTCACCAACAACGTCAGCCTGGGTATCAACTACGACTACTACAACGCGAAGAAGAACAACGTCGACCTGAGCACCGACATGGTCTCGGTCAGCGCCGAATATCGCTTCTGATAGTCGATGGAACCTCCGTAGGCGAGCGGCGAAAACCGTTCGCTTACGGTGCTCGCAGGACCAAAAAAGGGCGCCGCTTTCGTCGGCGCCCTTTTTCCGTTTCAGGAATATCCCAAGGCTGGGTAGGCAAACATCGCGTGACTGCACGATAGTGATATCCGTCACGTTACGCCCCTCGCGTATTTTTCAGACTGCCGCTTCCTCGTTCGCATGGAAGCATTCATGGCTACCCGCTCCACACTGTTCGGCGCCCTCGGACTGGCGCTCGCCTTCGCCGTGGCAAGTCCCGGGGCCGATGCAGGAACCATAGGCATCGTTATTTTCCAGGGAAGTTCCGAAACCCAGGCCCGCGTCCTCAGCGCCGCGCAGGCCGCAGCCGAAAAAGCCGGACACCGGGTTATCGCCCACGACGCCCGGGGCTCGCTCGTTCGCTATCGCAGTTGGCTGGAGGACCTGGTCGAGCGACGCGTCGATGGCATCGTCATCGGCATGGGCAAACCCGACGACACCAATGACACACTGGAACGCGCCCGCCAGCAAGGCATCTACCTGGCATCGGTGACCACGGGCTCCAGCCCGCATGTCCATGTTGCGCTGGACGCAAACCATTACGTCACCGGTGTTACCAGTGGCATGAAATTGTTCGACTACGTAAGCGGCGAAGGCGATATCGCGTCGATTCGCTACGAAAAGAACTTCGGCTCCCGTGCACGCGGGCGCACGTTCGACGCCGTGCTCGCGGAAACCCCACGCGTACGCGAGGTAGCGAGGCACACCATGACGAATACGCAGGCATGGCAGAGCGATGTCGCTGCGGGCGTACAGTCTATCGTGGATACCTGGGGAACCACGCTCAAAGGCTTCTGGGTATCGTTCGACGGTCAGGCGCTTGTCGTCGACGATGTGCTGCGAGCGCGGGGCATCGACAGAATACGTACCGCCATCGTCACCGTCGATGGCAGTCAGGCGGTCTATCGGCGCATTGCGGATTCTAAGAGCAGTATCGTCGCAACGGTGGCCCTGCCTTTCGAAACCATGGCTACCGATGCCGTCACTCAGCTGAGCGGCTTTATCGATGGCACGATCGCACCGCCGCAAGGCACAGCTACCACGCTGTATGACGGGGTTCTCGTCGATGAGAGCAACGTGGCGAATTTCCTGGAGAGCTGAAGTCCCTACCGGACGTCGCAGATGAAAAAGGGCGCCGTAGCGCCCTTTTTCATCTGCATTGCCGAAGAGCCGATCAGCCCTTCCACTGCCCCAGGGCAGCCAGGCCGTTTTCCTTCGCGCGGGCGGCGACGATCTTCTGTGCCTCGGCGACGTTGCCCTTCAGGTCCTTCGACCACAGGTCGAGCGCGGCTTGCTGCATGGCGCGACCGTACGAGAAGCTCAGCGGCCACGGGTGCGGTCCAAGCTTGTTCATCTCGTTGAGGTTGGCCGTGGCCTGCTCGTCCTTCTGACCACCGGACAGGAACACGATGCCCGGCAGCGATGCCGGCACCGTGGCCTTCAGCACGTGGACCGTTGCCTCGGCGACTTCGCTTGCCTCGGACGGCTCCGCGGCGGTGGTGCCGGCGATGACCATGCTGGCCTTCAGGATGGTGCCTTCGAGCATGACGTTCTGTTCGTACAGCGCGTTGAACAGGCTGCGCAGCACGGCTTCGTGCACTTCGTAGCTGACTTCGATGCTGTGGTCGCCATCCATGATGACTTCGGGTTCGACCATCGGCACGATACCGGCTTCCTGACACAGCGCGGCGTAACGCGCCAGCGCGTGGGCATTCGCTTCGATAGCCGTGGAGCTCGGATTGTCGTCGGAGATATTGATGACCGCGCGCCACTTGGCGAACTGGGCGCCCAGCCGTGCGTATTCCTGCAGGCGCTCACGCAGACCGTCGAGGCCTTCCGTGATGACGTCGCCGGGGAAGCCGGCGAGCGCGACGGGGCCCTTGTCGACCTTGATACCCGGAATAATGCCGTTCTTCTTCATCAGTTCGGTGAACGGCACGCCGTCCTTGGTCGACTGACGAATGGTTTCGTCATAAAGGATCGCGCCGGAGATGTGCTCGGACAGACCCGGGGTCGTCAGCAGCAGTTCCCGGTAGGCACGGCGATTTTCTTCGGTGTTCTCGATACCTACGGCCTTGAACCGCCTGGCAATGGTCGTGGTCGATTCGTCGATAGCGATGATGCCTTTACCGGGCGCGACCATTTTCTGGGCGATGGTTTCGAGATCTTCGATGCTCATGACAACTCCGTGGATCGGGGCGGTGCGTATACCGCAAGGACGGGTCTCGCCCCGACGGCAAGTCGGGGCTCGGATAGAAAGCCGGCGAAGTATAGGACACAAGGCCGGGCGCCCCACGGGGCGCCGCAGCAAGGGGGTCAGGAAGCCTGGGCGTAGCCCGGCACGACACACTTCTTGAGGATTTCGGCGCGTTTGGCCTGATCGGCGGGCATGTTGAACTCGACCACGTAGTAGGTGGCGATGGGATTGCCCAGGCGGTTATTGGCTGCCGGTGCGTAGTGGAAGTTCTTTACGGCGCTGACGGCGGGAATGCCGAGGTCGCCCTCGGGCACCACTCGAACGGCGACGAGATCGCGAGTCACGCCATCGGCACCGATGGTGTACGTGACCGCCGCGCAGCCGGGCTGATCGAGGTTCTTGCCCGTGTTGGGCACGTCGACATCCACATGGCTGTTGGTCAGCGTCCAGTAAACCGGCACACGGTCGGGGGCGACCTTCTTTACCGACTGGGATTGGGCGAACACGGGTATGGCCGCGGTGCAGAGCGCCAGGGCAAGGGAAATACGGGTGAGTCGGCTGGTCATGGCGCCCTCGGTCGTTGGGAAACTCGTCGGACCGAGTTTAACGCCCGGAGGGTGTGAGCGTGTTGCGAAAACCCGCACCGACGACAAGAGCCGCGAACCACGGCGACGCGACGACCGACCGCATCGCCCTGGGTCCCTGCCTGCGCGGGAACGACGAATCTCGAGGGAAACTTTCCACTCCTCACCGTCGTCCCTGCGCAGGCAGGGACCCAGGGCGACCACCTGCAGCAGTCGCGACGCGGCGGACGATCGGAACTACAGGTCGCGAAGACTATCCGCGATCCCATCCTTCCCGATCATCAGCAACTTCAGCGTATTCGTACCGCCACCGCGGCCGATATGGTCGCCGTGGGTCAGGATCACGCGGTCGCCCTCGATCAGCTTGCCCAGCGCGAACAGGTGCTGGAGCGCCGCACGTGCGGTATGCGCCGGGTCGAGATTATTCTGCTCGAAGTCGATGGGCTGTACGTCGCGCAACATCAGCATGCGGCGGCGGGCCACGCCCGACGGCGACAGGGCGTAGATCGGCACGGCGAAACGGTAACGCGACAGCCACTGCGCCGTGGCGCCCGACTCGGTCAGCGCCACGATGGCGCGAACGCCAACCTGGGCGGCAAGCTGCATGGCCGCCAGCGCGATGGCCTGGTCGCTGCGGTCGAGATGATGAATGCCGGGACGCAGGTCGTCGCGCGGTTCGAACTGGCGCTCGGCACCGAGGCAGATGCGGCGCATCGCCGCCACGGCCTTGTCCGGATGGGCGCCCGCGGCGCTTTCCTGCGACAGCATCACGGCATCGGTGCCGTCGATGACCGCATTGGCGACGTCGAGCACTTCGGCGCGCGTCGGAATCGGCGCGGTGACCATCGACTGCAGCATCTGCGTCGCGGTGATCACCGAACGGTTCCGCAGGACCGACTCGCGAATGATCTTCTTCTGCAGACCCGGCAGCTCGGCATCGCCGATTTCCACGCCGAGATCGCCACGAGCCACCATCACGACATCGGAGGCATCGATGATTTCGCCGAGGACGGGGATGGCATCCGCGCGCTCGATCTTCGCCACAATGGCCGCGTCGCCACCAGCTTCGCGCAGGAGACGACGCGCTTCGTGGAGGTCTTCGGCGCAACGCACGAAGGAAACGGCAAGGAAATCGGCACCCATTTCGGCGGCGAGCTTGATGTCGGCACGGTCCTTATCCGAAAGCGCCGCGACGCTGAGGCCGCCGCCCTGGCGATTGAGACCCTTGCGGTCCGACAGGCGCCCACCGATCGCAACGCGGCAGCGCACTTCGGCGCCCACCACTTCGATGACATTCATCGCGACGAGGCCATCGTCGAGGAGCAACACATCGCCCGCGACCACGTCGTTCGGCAGGCCGTAATAGCTGACGCCGACACGCGACGCGTTGCCCGGAGGGGCATCCGGGCGGCAGTCGAGCACGAAACTGTCGCCGGCCATCAGGTCGACTGGGCCGCCGGCGAACTTTTCGATGCGGATCTTCGGACCCTGCAGGTCGGCAAGGATGCCGACCTCGCGACCGACGGCTTCCGCCGCGGCACGCACGGCGGCGGCGCGGGCGCGATGGTCGTCCGGCTGGCCATGCGAAAGGTTCAGGCGGACCACGTCGACGCCCTCCTCCAGGATGCGTTCGAGCATGCCCGGAGCATCGGTGGCGGGGCCGAGGGTGGCTACGATCTTGGTGCGGCGTACTTGGATGTCGGTCATTTCACGAAGTTAGCACAGGCTTCAATCGAGGGAATACGTGGACGGGCTTATGAAATTTCCCGCCCGCGCCCGGGTCAGTTCCGCAGGGTACTGTTGAGCAGATCGGCCAGACGCTTGCCGGCCTCGCGCAGGCGGCGCTCGGCGATGGGCAGCTCCGCGCCGACGTACGCATCGTCGATGACGTGACCGGCCGGATAGACACCGTCGTCGCGGGTGATCCGGCAGGATTCCTCGGCCCACTGGGCATAGGGATTGTCCAGCGGCTCGCTGGCCGGCGGCGGTACGACCGGGCCGCTGTCGGCCAGCTTCTGCGCGTACTTCTGCCACTTCAGCCCACGGGTGTTGAGCATGCTCGAGTCCCAGACGCGATGCAGGTTCGAACCGTTGCCGTCCATCTGAACCTGATAATCGTTGCCGCCCTTGTCGTCGCGGTAGCCGGCGTGCAGCGGCTGGTGCACATCGCCGACGAAATGGACCACGAAATTCAGCGCCTGTGCGCGGTCGGCGTCGGATGCGTTGCTGTCGCCCAGGATCGCCACGTATTTCTGCAGGCCACCGACCACGCAACGACCGTCCGCGCAGTCGCGCGGCGGCACATAAGTGCAGGTTTTATCGGCGAAATTAATGTAATGCAGCGAGCCGGTAGCCTTACCGAGCGCTTTCGTTTCCGGGTTGTCCCGCAGTTCGTCCGCCCAACTGGCGATATCGCTCAGCGAATTCGCGTTCTCGGCATGCAGCAGGCGATCGACCTGGGCGCGGGCCTGCGGCGTCAGCTGACGCTGGGCCAGATCGGCGACGATGCGGTGGCCGTTGGCCCCCCAGGCATGGGCGGAAGGAGCGACGGCGCAGACGGCCAGCGCGACGAGGGCGGCAAGGGAGCCGCGCGCGGTAAAGGAGGTCATGGATGGCATCGGCGTAGGTGAACAAGCCACGAAGTCTGCCACACGTGTGCCTTCGGGAGATGACGACTCGCCGCGTCGCAGCAAGCCGGGTATGGGGCCTTTCCGCTAACATGACGGTTTTAAACCACCCGCACCCCTTCGAAGAGGACGCAGCTTATGGTCATCAAGGTCGCCATCAACGGTTACGGTCGCATCGGTCGCAACATCCTGCGCTCGCTGTACGAGGCAGGTCGCAACAACGAAATTCAGATCGTGGCGGTCAACGACCTCGGCGATGCGGAAACCAACGCCCACCTGACGCAGTACGACACCGCGCACGGCAAGTTCCCGGGCGAAGTGTCCGTCGACGGCGGCGACCTCATCGTCAACGGCGACCGCATCAAGGTCTTCGCCGAGCGCGATCCCTCGAAGCTGCCCTGGGGCGAGCACGACGTCGACGTGGTGCTGGAATCCACCGGCTTCTTCACCTCGAAGGCCAAGGCCGGCGCGCATCTGGCTGGCGGCGCCAAGAAGGTCGTCATCTCCGCCCCCGGCGACAAGGACGTGGACGGCACGTTCGTCTACGGCGTCAACCACGACAAGCTGACCGCGGGCCACCAGGTCATCTCCAACGCCTCGTGCACCACGAACTGCCTCGCGCCGCTCGCCAAGGTCCTGCACGAGAAGATCGGCATCGTAAATGGCCTGATGACCACCATCCATTCCTACACGAACGATCAGGTCCTGACCGACGTGTACCACTCGGACCTGCGTCGCGCCCGTAGCGCCACGCACAGCCAGATTCCGACCAAGACCGGCGCCGCCGCCGCGGTCGGCCTCGTGCTGCCCGAGCTCAACGGCAAACTCGACGGCTTCGCCATGCGCGTGCCGACGATCAACGTCTCGGTCGTCGACCTCGTGTTCACCGCCGCACGCGCGACCACGAAGGAAGAGATCGACGCCGTCATCGCCGAAGCCGGCAACGGCGCGATGAAGGGCATCCTGACCACCAACACCAAGCCGCTGGTCTCGATCGACTTCAACCACAACCCGCATTCGTCGATCTACGACGCGACGCAGACCCGCGTCATGGGCGGCACGCTGGTGAAGGTCCTCTCGTGGTACGACAACGAGTGGGGCTTCTCGAACCGCATGCTCGACATCACCAAGGCGCTGATGGCGGCGAAGTAAATCGCCAGCAGCAGAAAAAAAGGCCCGCTTTCGCGGGCCTTTTTTTGCGCGGGTTTTACTGTAGGAGCGCTCTCGAGCGCGATCCCTGTGCATGCATAGCGAACGTTCCCGGCACCATACGCACGGCGTCATTCGCACGATTCCTGCATCGCTCCGCAGGAATCACGCTTCAGAGCGCTCCTACAATGCGTCGCCTGGCATCGCTACGCCTTCGCGATTTTCTGTTCGATTGCGCCGAAGATCGACACACCCTGCCCGTCCTTCACTTCGATGCGAACGGTATCCCCGAACGAAAGGAACGGTGTGCTGGCTTTGCCGTCGCGCAGGGTTTCGACCGTGCGCTGCTCGGCGAGGCACGACGCACCCTTCGACGTATCGTGATTGGCGATCGTGCCGGAGCCGACCAGCGTACCGGCCGTCAGTGGACGCGTCTTTGCGGCATGCGCGACGAGCTGCGCGAAGTCGAACTGCATGTCGACGCCGCACTCGGCTTCGCCGAACCATGCGCCGTTGATCCAGGTCAGCATCGGCAGATGCAGTTTCTCATCGCGCCAGATATCGCCCAGCTCGTCGGGCGTGACGAAAACCGGCGACAGCGCCGAACGCGGCTTGGATTGCAGAAAGCCGAAGCCCTTGGCCAGCTCACCCGGAATCAGGCCACGCAGCGACACGTCGTTGACGAGGCCGACCAACTGGATGTGCTCGGCGGCCTGCGCGGGCGTGACCGCCATCGGAACATCGTCGGTAACGACCAGCACCTCGGCTTCCAGATCGATGCCGAATGCCTCGCTCGACACGACCACCGCATCGCGCGGCCCGAGGAAGCCCGCGCTCGTCGCCTGATACATCAGCGGATCGGAATAGAACGATTCGGGCACTTCGGCGCCACGGGCCTTGCGCACGCGCTCGACGTGCGGCAGGTAGGCACTGCCATCCACGAATTCATAGGCGCGCGGCAACGGCGCGGCAAGCGCGGCGAAATCCACCGCGAAAGCGCCGGGTGCCGTTCCGGCGTTCAGTTGCTCCGACAACGCATTCAGGCGCGGTGCGGCGGCATGCCAGTCATCCAGCGCCGCCTGCATCGTCGATGCGATGCCCGTGGCTTTTACCGCCTGCGTCAGGTCGCGGCTGACGACGATCAGCGTGCCGTCGCGACCGCCTTCCTTCAGTGAACCGAGTTTCATGCGTTCCCTTTGTAATGCTTTTTCAATCCGCGCCAGCATTCGTAGTAGTCGCCCTGAAGCTGGGGCGACGACAACGCCTGCGCCGTCGGACGAATGACTTTGCGCGTCTCGAACATGAAGGCCATGGTACCGGTGATGTGATCCGGATTCGACGTATCCGCGGCGCTCGCCTTCTCGAAGCTGGCCGCATCCGGCCCATGTCCGCTCATGCAGTTGTGCAGGCTGGACCCGCCCGGCACGAAACCGCCGGCCTTGGCGTCGTACGCGCCATCGATCAGGCCCATGAATTCGCTGGCCACGTTGCGATGGAAGTACGGCGGACGGAACGTGTGCTCGGCCACCAGCCAGCGCGGCGGGAAGATCACGAAATCCATATTTGCCGTCCCCGGCGTATCGCTGGCCGACGTCAACACGGTGAAGATCGACGGATCGGGATGATCGACGGCGATCGATCCGATGGCGTTAAACAGGCGAAGGTCATACTTGTAAGGCGCGTAGTTGCCGTGCCATGCAACAACATCCAGCGGCGAATGGCCGATGCGTGCCGACCACAGGCCGCCCTGAAATTTAGCGACGAGTTCGAACTCGCCGTCGACGTCTTCGAAGGACGCTACCGGCGTAAGGAAATCGCGCGAGTTGGCGAGACCGTTCGCACCGATCGGGCCGAGATCGGGCAGATGCAGGGGGGCGCCGAAATTCTCGGCGACGTAACCGCGCGCTTCGCCATCGGGCAATTCCACGCGGAACCGGATGCCACGCGGAACGACCGCGATCTCCAGCGGCTGGACATCGAGCACGCCAAGCTCCGTCGCGATACGCAGCCGTCCCTGCTGCGGCACGATCAGAAGTTCGCCGTCCGCATCGTAGAAAAACCGCCCTTCCATCGAACGGTTCGCGACGTACAGATGGATACCGCAACCGACCTGATCGGCAGAACCGCCGTTGCCGCCCATGGTTGTCAGGCCGTCCAGGAAATCCGTCGGTGCCGAGGGCATCGGCAGCGGATTCCAGCGCAACTGGTTCGGCGTGGCGGGCGCTTCGTCGAAGCGATTGTGGAAGGTCTTCAGCGGCAACTCGACGAACGGCGAATGTTGCGCCGCGGGCCGGATGCGATAGAGCCAGCTGCGCCGGTTCTGGTGACGCGGCGCGGTGAATGCCGAGCCTGAAAGCTGCTCGGCATACAGTCCGTGCGCGACGCGCTGCGGCGAATTCTGGCCAACGGGCAACGTTCCCGCCACCGCCTCGGTGGCAAACTCGTTACCGAATCCCGACTGGTATCCCGGTGTCGTCATGGCGAGATGGCCTTTGTGTCAGAGAACGCCGCGACGCATCTGATCGCGCTCGATCGACTCGAACAACGCCGTGAAGTTGCCGTTGCCGAAACCTTCGTTGCCCTTGCGCTGGATGATCTCGAAGAAGATCGGTCCGATGTTGTTCTGCGTGAAGATCTGCAGCAGCAGTTTCTTTTTAGTCTCGTCGTCCGCGTCGATCAGGATCTTGTTCTTCTGCAGCCGCGCGACGTCTTCGCCATGCCCCGGCATGCGCAGGTCGATCACTTCGAAATACGTGTCCGGCGTATCGAGGAACGCAACGTTCTGCTCGCGCATCGCCTCGACGGTTTCGTAGACGTTGTCCGTGAACATGGCGATGTGCTGGATGCCTTCGCCCTTGTACTCGTTCAGATACTCGTTGATCTGCGACTTCTCGTCCGACGACTCGTTCAGCGGGATGCGGACCATGCCGTCCGGTGCGGTCATCGCCTTCGAAACAAGACCCGTCTTCGCACCCTTGATGTCGAAGTAGCGGATTTCGCGGAAGTTGAAGAGACGCTCGTAATATTCCGACCACTTCTGCATGTTGCCGAAGTGCAGATTGTGCGTCAGGTGATCGATGAAGGTCAGGCCGAAGCCTTTCGGATTGCGATCGACGCCCGGCAGCCAGTCGTATTCGTCTTCGTAGACTTCGCCCTTCTCGCCGTACTTGTCGATCAGGTAAAGCGCCGCGCCGCCGATGCCTTCGATGACGGGCACGTCCAGAGCGAGCGTTTCGGTCTTGTGGGTGAGCTTTTCCGCACCGTTGCCGAGCGCCGTCTCGAGGACGTCGGTCGCGGGCCGGTTGAAACGGATCGCAAAACCGCAAGCGCTGGGACCGTGCTTTGCCACAAAGTCCGCGGCGAAGGAATCGGGCTCTTCGTTAACGAGGAAGTTGCAGGTGCCCTGGCGATAGAGCGTGATCTTCTTCGTCTTGTGTTTCGCCACGGGAATGAAGCCCATGCGCGGAAACAGCTTGTGCAACAGCGCCGGATCGGGCGCGGCGAACTCGACGAATTCGAAGCCATCGACACCTTGCGGGTTCTCGAAGGTGGTGACTTCCATACCGATGTTAGTCTGGGCGCTCATGGGGGTCTCCTGGCGTGCAAAGCGGTTTGCGCTGGGTATCCCTGAGTTATAGTTTCATATGAAACCATTTGCAAGGAGCGGCGCAGCATGTCCGCCAGACCGAACGTGGCGCACGCGCCCCTGGAACTCGAACATTTCCTGCCTTACCGGCTGTCGATCCTGTCGAACACGGTCAGCCAGGCCATCGCCGCCGACTATCAGCAACGCTACGAGCTGAGTATGACCGAGTGGCGCGTGATGGCCGTGCTAGCCCGCTTCGAGGGGCTGTCGGCACGCGAGGTGGCCGAACGGACCGCCATGGACAAGGTCGCGGTCAGCCGGGCGCTGGCGCGGCTGGTCGACGCCGGCCGGGTCGACCGCGGCACCCACGACGGCGACAAGCGCCGGTCGGTACTGCAGCTGACGGCAGCGGGCTGGGCGATCCACGACGAGGTCGCTCCCCTCGCCCGCGAGCACGAGCGCGAGCTTCTGGCGAAGCTGGACGATGAAGAGCGCGCGTGGCTGAGTCGCATCCTCGACAAGCTGATGGCGGCGTAAAAAAGCGGGGGTGGGGGGTGGGAAGTGGGGGCGCGCTTCCGGCGGGCGTCTGAGGGAACGACAAGCTCCACGCAGACGTTACATCCGCCGGGCGATACCAGTCCCCTCAAACGCCTGCCGGAAGCACGCCCCCACTTCCCACCCCCCATCCCCGCTCTTATTTCACCCCATGCATCAACTTGTTGATCAGCGGCGCGATCAGGAACAGTGCCACGCCGGCACCCAGCAGCAGCCAGAAGCTGAAGGTGAAACCGTCCAGCGCCGATTGCACGGTCATGCCGTTCTCGCCGCTGATATGGCCGGCGAGCAGACCGGAGAGGTTGTTGCCGATGGCGGTCGACAGGAACCAGCCGCCCATCGCCAGTCCCACGACCTTGCTCGGCGCCAGCTTGGTCACCATCGAAAGACCGATGGGCGACAGGCACAGCTCGCCAAGGGTCTGCATCACGTAGCAAAGCGCCAGCGGCCAGAACGGGATCTGCCCGTTGTTGTCGACCGTCTTGGCCAGGGCATACATCAGCACCAGGAACGCCAGCGCGTTGAAGATCAGGCCAAGGCCGAACTTGCGCGGAATCGACGGCTCGCGACCGATGCGCGACGACCACGCCCAGGCCAGCGCCACCAGCGGTGCGAAGACGAGGATCGCGGCGGAGTTCACCGACTGGAACCAGCCAGTCGGGAACACGAACGAACCGCCGAACATATTGCGGTTGACGATATTTTCGGCGAGGAAGTTGAACGAGCTGCCGGCCTGTTCGAAGAACATCCAGAAGGTCACGTTGAACGCGAACAGGAGCAGCATCGCGATCACGCGATGGATCTGCACCTTGCCGTGACGGATCGCCTCGACGACCAGCATCACGCCGACGCCAATGAACAAGGCGCCCAGCAGCCACGCGATCACGATCGCGCCCGCCTTGGCCATCAGCAGATAAACCAGCGGAATAGCGACGATGATGCCGACCACGACCATGAGCAGGCTCTTGGCCTCGTTACGCTCCGGCGGCGGCACGCCGATACCCTTCAGCTGGTGCTTGCCGATCCAGAACCAGATCAGGCTGAAGATCATGCCCACGCCAGACGCGGCGAACACGACTTTGTAGTTCTGCTCCATCGGCGTATTGCTCAGCACCGAAGCGAGCCAGCCGGTGATCAGCGGCGCGACGAGGCCGCCGCCATTGATACCCATGTAGAAAATGGTGAAGCCGCGGTCGCGACGATCGTCGCCCTGCGCGTAAATCTGGCCCACCAGCGACGAGATGTTCGGTTTGAACAGCCCGTTGCCGACGATCACCGTGGCCAGGCCGGCCAGGAAAATCTGCTGGTTGGGCATCATCACCATGAACAGGCCGGTGCCCATTACGGCCGCGCCGACCAGGATCGAGCGCTGATAGCCGAGGATGCGGTCGGCGACATAGCCGCCAAAAATCGCCGAAGCGTAGACCAGCGCCAGGTACGCGCCGTAAGTGCGGCTGGCATAGGCCTGTCCGGCCTGATCGTGGTTGAAGAACTGCGCCACGATGTAAAGCGTCAGGGCCCAGCGCATGCCGTAGAACGCGAAGCGCTCCCAGAACTCCGTCATGAACAACATCCACAGCGGACGGGGGTGACCCAGCGTCTGCGGGAATTCGGGGATGGGGCGTGCGGTCTCGGTAACGGCTGGCGTCATGGGCTTCCCTTGGGGCTACGGTGGCGTCGGCGTCCTTCCGATGGACGTGAAGGCGACGTGCACGTTTAACCGCCCGGGTGGTGCCCCGTCAAATGCGTGCGCAGCATCAGGTGCCCAAAACGGTGCGGACTTCCAGCAATTCGGGGAAGAATGTCTGCTCCAGGGCGCGGCGCAGGAAGGCCACGCCAGACGACCCACCGGTGCCCGGCCGGTAGCCGATGATGCGTTCCACCGTCTTCATATGGCGAAATCGCCAGAGCTGGAAGCTTTCCTCGACATCCACCAGCTGTTCGCACAGGTGGTATTCCGGCCAGTAATGCCCCGTGTCCTCGTAGATACGGCGCAGCGCGGGAAACAGGTCCGGCTCGCTGCGGTACGGCTGGGTAACGTCGCGTTCCAGCAAGGACGGGGGCACCGCGTGGCCGCGGCGCGCGAGATAACGCAGGAATTCGTCGTACAGGCTGGGAGCCTCGTACACCTCGCGCAGGGCGGCCAGCGCGACCGGGTCGTGCTCGAATACCTTGAGCATGTCCGCGAGCTTGTTGCCCAGCATGAATTCGACCATGCGGTACTGCAACGACTGGAACCCGGAGGACGGGCCCAGCACTTCGCGGAACTCGAGGTACTCGGTCGGCGTCAGGGTGGCCAGCACGGCCCACTGCTCGTAGAGCTGGCGCTGGATCTGCTTGACCCGCGCAAGAATTTTCAGGGTGCCGTCGACATCGTCCGCCCGCAGGTGCGCCATGGCGCCACGAAGTTCGTGGATCAGCAGTTTCAGCCAGAGTTCGGAGGTCTGGTGCTGCACGATGAACAACATTTCATCGTGGTGCGGCGGGTCGGACAGCGGCTGCTGCGCCGCCAGGACCAGGTCCAGCCTCAGGTACGACCCATAGGTCAGGCGACCTTCGAGGTCGGTCCGGATGCCAGGTTCGAGCTCACGCTGCCGATCGGTCATGAAGCCGCCATACCCCAGTTAAGCCCGCAATCTTAAGATTATTTGATGGGTACGTGCGGTCTCTACACGGCTGAAGGATGCTCTGAGCCAGTTTACGCAGGTGTAAACTGGCTCAGAGCATCCTTAACCACCCCGGCCAGACGGCCCCGTATGCTGCGCCGTCCCTTGCCGCGTCATAATACCCCTGATATCTAGTGCGCCCCGCAAAGGTCTGAAGTGTGTGCACGTCCCGCTGGATGGGCTGCCGCCTCCCTCGTAATGCGCTAAATCTTTACTCACTCCGGGAGCGAGTCGTGTCCATCGCCGCCAAGTTCGAAATCGAATACCTGCAGTACCTTGACCAGGATGGCAAGGAAGTTGGCAAGGAACTGCCTGAATTCGCAAAGGATCTCGACCATATGGTCGAGCTCTACAAGCTCATGGTGTCCACGCGCGTGTTCGACGCCAAGTCGATCGCCCTGCAGCGCACCGGCAAGCTCGGCACCTATGCCTCGTGCCTCGGCCATGAAGCCGCCCACGTCGGCATCGGCAGCGCCATGCGCCGGGAAGATTCCCTGGCGGTCAGCTATCGCGAATACGGCGCACAGCTGTATCGCGGCGTGAAGCCGCGCGAGGTCTACATGTACTGGGGCGGCGACGAGCGCGGCAACGATTTCGCCGACGCGCCGAAGCACGATTTCGCCTGGTGCGTACCCATCGCGACGCAGTGTCTGCATGCCGCGGGCTCCGCGCTCGCGTTCAAGATCCGCAACGAACCGCGCGTCGCCGTCTGCACCATCGGCGACGGTGGTTCGTCGAAGGGCGATTTCTACGGCGCCATCAACATCGCCGGCGCGCAGAACCTGCCGCTGGTCGCCGTGATCGTGAATAACCAGTGGGCCATTTCGGTGCCGCGCCGCATCCAGTCGGGCGCCAATACGCTGGCCCAGAAGGGTCTGGCGGCCGGCCTGTTCTGCATCCAGGTCGATGGCAACGACATCATCGCGGTGCGCAAGGCGATGGAAGACGCGCTCGAGCGTGCACGCAGTGGCCAGGGTGGCTCGGTCATCGAAGCGGTTACCTACCGCCTCGGCGACCACACCACCGCCGACGACGCCCGCCGCTACCGCGGTGAGCAGGAAGTGAAGGACGCCTGGGACCGCGACCCCGTGCCGCGCCTGCGCAAGTGGCTGGAAGCAAAGGGCAAGTGGGACGAAGCGAAGGAAGAGGCCTGGAAGGCCGAATGCGACGACTGGATGGACAAAGAGGTCGATGCATACCTCGAGACCAAGACCCAGCCGGCGACGGCGATGTTCGACTATCTGTACGCCGAACTCCCCGCCGACCTCGTCGCGCAGCGCGATTTCGTCGCCTCCCTCGATCGCCAGTCGTAAGGAATTCATCCCATGGCACAAATTACTCTTATCGAAGCCGTTACCCAGGCGCTCGCCTATGAAATGGCGCACGACGAAAGCGTCGTGGTGCTCGGCGAAGACGTCGGCGTCAACGGCGGCGTCTTCCGCGCCACGCAGGGCCTGCAGGAAAAGTTCGGCGAATGGCGCGTGCTGGACACGCCCCTGGACGAAACCACCATCGCCGGCGTCACCGTCGGCCTGGCCGTGCAGGGCATGAAGCCGGTCGCCGAAGCCCAGTTCGAAGGCTTCATCTATCCGATGATGGAACAGATCGCCTGCCACGCCGCGCGTCTGCGCAACCGCACGCGCGGTCGCATGACGGTACCGGCCGTGTGGCGCGCCCCGTGGGGCGGCGGCATCCGTGCGCCGGAACATCACTCCGAAGCGAACGAGCATCTGTTCACCAACATCCCGGGCCTGCGCGTCGTTATGCCGTCGTCGCCCGCGCGCGCCTACGGTCTGCTGCTGGCCGCGATCCGCGATCCCGATCCGGTGATGTTTTTCGAGCCGAAGCGCATCTATCGCCAGTACAAGGAAGAAGTGCCCGACGACGGCGAAGCGCTGCCGCTGGACGTGTGCTTCGTCCTGCGCGACGGCACCGACGTCACGCTGGTCACCTGGGGCGCCCAGGTGAAGGAATGCCTCGAAGCCGCCGACGAGCTGGCGCAGAAAGGCATCAGCGCCGAAGTCATCGACGTCGCCACGCTCACGCCGCTCGACTTCGACACGATCGCCGAATCGGTCACCAAGACCGGCCGCTGCGTCATCGTGCACGAGGCTCCGAAAACGGCCGGCTACGGCGCCGAGATCGCCGCGCGCCTGTCCGAGGAATGCCTCTACAGCCTGCTCGCTCCGGTCGAACGCGTGACGGGTTTCGACACGCATATTCCGCTGTTCCGTCTGGAAATGAAGTATCTGCCCAGCGTCGAACGCATCGTCGAAGCCGCCCAGCGCACGCTCGCCGCCAGCTAACCCATACGGAACCGACCACCATGGCCGATATCAAAACCTTCCACCTGCCCGACCTCGGCGAAGGCCTGCCCGACGCGACGATCGTCGAGTGGCACGTCAAGGTAGGCGACACGATCAAGCTCGACGCCCCGCTGGTGTCGATGGAAACCGCCAAAGCCGTCGTCGACGTGCCCTCGCCCTACTCCGGCAAGGTCACCAAGCTCTACGGTGCGGCCGGCGATATCATCGATACCGGCGCCGAAGTGGTCGATATCGAAATCGACCCGAACGCCAAACAGCGCGCCGAGGCGGAAGCCACGGGCCATCATCACGGCCCGAAGAAAAGCGTCGGCAGCCCGGCGCCGGACGATGCCGGCAAGGTTGTCGCGTCCGACGACGGCGGCGAGATCGAATCGAACGGCAAGAAAGCCGACCGCGAAGACGAAGGCACCGTCGTCGGCGCCATGGTCAGCGGTAGCCACGTGCACACCGAACAGGTCAGTACGGTCGGTGGCGTGAAGGCGGTCCCCGCCGTGCGCGCGCTGGCAAAGAAGATGAAGATCGATCTCTCCCGCGTCGCGCCGTCGGGCGCCGGCGGCGTGATCACCATGAAGGACGTGAAGGACGCCGCCGCGGACGGCTCGGCCGCGCTCGGCGCCGCCCCCGTCCGTTCGGCCGCCGCGCAGCATCTGGCGCCCACGCTGCCCGAGCCGGGCCCGGCACCGCAGCGCACGCCCGTGTCGCTGGCCGGCAAGCCGGTCCGTACGTCGCCTCCCGGTTCGCAGGCGATGGGTCAGCCCGAACAGCTGAAGGGCGTTCGTCGCAACATGGCGCGCGTCATGGCCGAGGCTCACGCCAACGTCGTGCCGACCACCATCGTCGACGATGCCGACCTGCACGCCTGGATCGGCAAGCAGGACATCACCGCCCGCCTGATCCGCGCCATCGTCACGGCCTGCAAGACCGTGCCGGCACTGAACGCATGGTTCGACGGCAAGAACCTCACCCGCACGCTGCATCCGCACGTGGACATCGGCATCGCGGTCGATACCGACGACGGCCTGTTCGTTCCCGCCCTGCGCAACGCCGACGTACTGGATGGCGCCGGCGTCCGCGCCGCGATCAAGCGCCTGCGTTCGCAGGTCGAAGATCGCAGCATCCCGGCTTCGGAGCTTTCGGGCTACACGATCAGCCTGTCGAACTTCGGCATGTTCGCCGGCCGCTACGCGACACCCGTCGTGGTTCCGCCGACCGTCGCCATCGTCGGCGCCGGCAAGCTCAGCCACGATGTGGTCGCCGTCATGGGCGGCATCGAAGTCCACCGCCGCATGCCACTGTCGCTGACCTTCGACCATCGCGCCGCCACGGGTGGCGAAGCCGCCCGCTTCCTGAAGGCGATGATCGACGACCTCGGACTGCCGAACTAAGGCAGGTTCAAAAAAAGCCCCGGGAAATATCCCGGGGCTTTTTTCTTGCGCCATCGTGTTCGAAGCGCTCCTACAAATACGACGCCCATACGGTCACAATGGGGCCATCATCCTTATGGAGTCATGTCGCGTGCGCCTGATCGGAATGCTCGATTCGCCCTTCGTACGTCGCGTGGCCGTCAGCTGCAAATTCATGGGCCTGCCCTTTTCCCATGAATCGCTCTCGGTGTTTCGCGATTTCGATACGTTCGCCTCGATCAACCCCGCCGTAAAAGCGCCGACGCTGGTGACGGACGACGGCGTGGTGCTGATGGATTCGAGCCTTATCCTCGACTACCTCGAACGCCTGGTCGCACCCGACCTGCGACTGACCCCGACCGATATCGGCGAATACGCGCGATCGCTGCGCATCGTGGGCCTCGCGCTCGTCGCCGCCGAGAAGGCGGTACAGGTCTATTACGAACTCAACAAGCGCCCCGAAGAAAAGCGTCACCAGCCCTGGCTGGATCGCGTCGACGGCCAGCTGCATGCGGCGTATCGCGCGCTGGAAGACCAGATCGGCCCGGGCGATGGCTGGCTGTTCGGGACAAAACCCCTGCAGGCGGACATCACCACCGCGGTGGCGTGGCGATTCGCCAAGGACGCCCTGCCCGAATTCCTGCATGATGAGCGCTATCCACGCCTTGCGGCCTTCGCCGAACGCGCCGAGGCGTTGCCGCCGTTCCGGGATACGCCGGCAGAATAACCTCGGCGATCGCCCTGCGGGAGGGGTATAAGGCGCGACTTTGACCGTGCTGCGTTACCCTAGCGTTTTAGGATCCCCTCTCCATGCTCAACAACGACACTCTTCGTAGCATCCGCTACATGCTCGATCTGGCCGACTTCCATGTCGTCGAGATGATCGGGCTGACCGGCGTGACCGTGGAACTGGCGGATGTGAACGCATGGCTGCGCCGCGAGGACGAGGAAGGCTTCAAGGCCTGCCCCGACGAAATCATGGCGCACTTCCTCGACGGCCTGATCGTCCGGCGCCGCGGTCGCGACGAAAGCCAGCCGACCCGCCCGGTCGAAAAGCGCGTGAACAACAACGTGGTGCTGAAGAAGCTTCGCGTCGCTTTCGAACTGAAGGACAGCGACCTCCACGAAATCATGCAGGCGGCGGGATTCCCCGTCTCCAAGCAGGAAATGAACGCTCTCTTCCGGCAGCCGAAGCACGCCAACTTCCGTCTTTGCGGCGACCAGTTCCTGCGCAATTTCCTGAAGGGTCTTACGCTGCGCCTGCGGCCCGGCTGATCCTTCCATGGCGACATCGCGGACGCTCTGCTAGCGTTCGACGGACAACCACAGCAAGGTCCGGAGACAAGGTCATGCACCATAGCCGCCTGTGCACGCTGGTCCTCGACTGCAAAGTCGACGACCTTGCCGAAGCCACGCAGTTCTGGAGTCGCGCGCTAGGCAAGCCCATCGTCACGACCGATCAGGATGGCGATGGCAAATACGCCGAACTCGATACCCCACCCGACGAACTACGCATCCTGCTTCAGCGCGTGGAGCACGACAGCCGCGTGCACCTGGACATCGAAACCAACGATCTGGAAGCCGAAGCGGCACGTCTCGAAGCGTTGGGCGCGACGCGGATCGCCATGGTGAAAGACAGGTGGTGGGTGATGGAAGCGCCGACAGGTCAACGCTTCTGTGTCGTGCATCGCCAGGGTGAGGAATTCGGACCGAACCTCAATCGCTGGGATTAAAACGCTTGCCTGTGTAGGAGCCCGTTGGCGGGCTCGAACGACCGGCAAACGGGTTTCTATGGTCGGCGGCGCCACACGTAGTAGCGAACCAGCATCGCCAGCGCCAGCACGGCAAGAAAACCGCCATAGCCATACAGCGCCGGAATCACCTGCTTCCAGATGCCGCCGCTCTCCGGCCCGAAGTCGCCGACCTGCTTGATTTCGACGGAGTCGAACGCGATCACCGCAAGCTGCACGGACGCCACCGCTGCGGCGATCAATGCCAGCACGTCGAACGCACGCCGGGTCGCGTTGCGGATCAGCGTCTTCGGATAGGCCCAATAAGCCCAGCCCAGGATCAGCAGCCACGGCGCCAGCAACAGGATCGCGAGATAACGCATGGCTATTCCGCCTCGGCCAGTGCGTCGAGCGCACCGCGCAAGCGCAACACGGCGGCGGCACGGGCGGCATCGTCCGGATGCGCGGGACTGGTGGCGACTACCGCGCCATCCAGCATCAGTGCGATATGACCGTCGCGCGATTCCACCGCAGCGTTCGTGCCACCCAGGGCTCCGAGGCGCTGGCGAAGCGCACCGGCCGCCTTCGGATCGGCGAAGGACTGCGAGAGAAGCAACTCCTCGCCGTCCGCGGCAAACAGACGGAAACGGAAGCTACCGTCCGTATCGCGGAAACTGGCGAAACGCGGCGGCTTCGCCTTGCCGGCATGCACCGCCACGGACGCGACGGCCGTCGGCTGGGGGCGATGCTTCGCGCTACGCAAGCCAACCGCGTCGCGCAGCGTAGCAACGAGCGGCGCCGCGATAGCGCGGGCCTTCGCCGCACCGGCAAGCAGGATGTCTTCCATATCGTCGGGACGCGCCATCAGTGCGTCGTAGCGCTCGCGCATCGGCGCCACGTCGGCTTCCACGCGCTCGAACAACACCTGTTTCGCTTCGCCCCATCCCAGGCCGCCCTTCAGCGCCTCGGCGAAAGCTGCCGTTTCCGCTGGCGTCGCGAAGGCCTTGAAGATGGTGAACAACGCCGAATCGTCCGTTTCCTTCGGCTCGCCCGGCAGGCGCGAGTCGGTCACGATGCGCATGATCGTTTCGCGCAAGCGCTTGGCGCCGCCCTCGAAAAGCGGAATGGTGTTGTCGTAGCTCTTGGACATCTTGCGCCCGTCGAGTCCGGGCAGCGTTGCCACCTGCTCCTCGATCTGTACTTCGGGCAACACGAAGAACTCGCGGCCATAGATATGGTTGAAACGTTGCGCGATATCGCGCGCCATTTCGATATGCTGGATCTGATCGCGCCCCACCGGCACCTTGTTCGCATTGAATGCGAGGATGTCCGCAGCCATCAGCACCGGATACATGTACAACCCAGCCGTGATGCCCGCATCGGCGTCTTCGCCGGACTCCACATTCTTGTCGACCGCCGCCTTGTACGCGTGGGCGCGATTGAGCATGCCCTTCGAGGACACGCAGGTCAGAAGCCAGGTCAGTTCCGGAATCTCCGGAATGTCCGACTGCCGGTAGAACGTGGCGTGGTTCGCATCGAGCCCGCCGGCCAGCCAGGTCGCCGCGATCTGCAAGCGGGACGCCTCGATGCGCGCCGGGTCGTCGCTCTTGATCAGCGCGTGATAGTCGGCCATGAAATAAAAGGCGTCGACGTTCGGATCGCGGCTGGCCACGATGGCCGGACGAATCGCACCGACATAGTTGCCGAGGTGCGGTGTGCCGGTGGTGGTGATACCGGTGAGTACGCGTGTATGCATGGCGATCTTGGGCTGGCGGGTAACCCCTCGAGTTTAGCTCGCCCGGCCCGACATAGCGCGACTCCGCCCTGCGGCAGGCCGTCGCGGGCCGCGGGCTGCTAGCGCATCAGCGTCGATTTGCCGAACAGCGACTCGACCAGGTCGACCGCGAGACGGGCCGTCTGGTTGCGCTTGTCGAACGCGGGATTCAACTCGACGATGTCCAGCGAACCCACGCGGCCGGTGTCCGCGATCATCTCCATGCACAGCTGCGCTTCGCGGTAGTTCGGACCGCCGCGCACCGTGGTGCCCACGCCGGGGGCAATGGAAGGATCGAGGAAATCGACGTCGAAGCTGACGTGGACATGCGTGTTTGCGTCGATATCGGCCAGCGCTTCTTCCATAGCGGCTTTCATGCCGATCTCGTCGATATAACGCATGTCGTAGATGTCGACGCCCACTTCGTGCACGAGCCGCTTCTCGCCCTCGTCCACCGAACGAATGCCGATCTGGCGGAAAACGTCCGGCGATGTCGCGGGCGTCACGTCGCCCAATCCGGTCAGCGCATCGGGACCGTAGCCACAAAGACAGGCCACGGGCATGCCGTGGATATTGCCCGATGGCGTGATCTGGCTGGTATTGAAGTCCGCATGGGCATCGAGCCAGATCACGCGCAACTTCGTACCCTTCTCGCGGCAATGCCGGGCCACGGCGGTGATGGAACCGATCGCCAGGCAATGATCTCCGCCGAGCATGACCGGCAGGTTGCCCTCTTTCAGTTCGGCATAGACGGCATCGTAGACAGCCGTATTCCAGGCGACGACCTCGTCCAGATGGCGATAGCCGTCGGTCGGCGGCGCCCATGGATTCAGCGGACCGGTGAGGTTGCCGCGATCGACGACGTGCATGCCACGGCGGGCAAGACGCGCACCGAGATTAGCGACACGCAGCGCTTCCGGGCCCATGGAACTGCCGCGATGACCGGCGCCGATATCGGTAGGCGCGCCCACCAGGGCGACCGAGCGGGTAACAGGACTCATGAATGTTCTCAGGGTGAGGGGTGTTCGCGCACGAGAGGACGGCCATCGGCGCGCCAGGCGTCGACGCTGCCTTCGAGCAGATGCACGTTGGTGTAACCGAGCGACTGGAGCGTATCGCGGGCACGTGCGGCGCGCTTGCCGGACTTGCAGTAAACGACGACTTCGCGATCGCGCGGCACGCCGAGCACGCCATGCCGCGCGGCGATTTCGTCGACCGGTACGTTCAGTGCGCCGGCGATATGCCCGTCGCCGTATTCGGCGGGCGTGCGCACATCGAGCAGGAGCGGCGCGGCGTGGCGCTGCTGCAGATCGGCGAAAGCGGGACGGGTGACGTCCTGAGCAAAGCCGGATAACGGCAGCGACAGTACAAGCATCAGCAGGATCATGCGAAAACGAATCATCCGCCGAGTGTACATCGGGCGTCCGGACAGTCTCATTGCAGTGCGGTAACCGGGCCGGGCCGTTTCGCGAAACCCGGCTTCCCGGCTGCGGATTCCAGCGTCTGCATTCTGAGCGGACATTGGTGAAGACAGCCTGTGGCTTGTGAATCTCAGGGCTGGGTCCTAGTCCTCGGGCGCGGTAGCTAGCAACACACAGAGAAGGCACGAGGCGTGGACAATATAACTGTACGGAACGGACGACATGGCGTACGCGGGACGCTGGAGCCTGAATCTGAACGCTTTGGTTGAAACCTACGACCGCTGGCCTATTGCGTCCTCGCTTCACAACACATATATACAGGTCATGATTGTATATACACGCTAAAGTTATGCCCATTGAAGCCGCATAAGATTGTATATACAATGCATGGCCGACAAGGAGAGATGTCCGTGGGCTTCAAGTTCTCCAAGGCTGTCATCGAAAAACTTCGAGACAAGCATGGCATCACGCAAAAAGAGGTGATTGAGTGCTTCGCTAACGGTGAAGGATTCTACTTTGAAGACACGTTGGAGGATCACAAGACTGATCCCCCAACGTGGTGGTTCATGGCCCCAACGAATCACGACCGTATGCTGAAGGTCTGTTTCGTCCGCCGCGATGGCGATATCGAGATCAAAACCGGCTTCGAACCTACAAACGAAAAACACCTTGAACTGTACCGTCAGTTAGCTGGACTGCCCGCCTGCTGGCCCTACGAGGAGTAACAAGATGAGCAACAAGATCCCGGGATCCATAGAGAACTGGGAAGATGGCAAGCTCGGGCTTAGCCGCGATAGCGCACGCGCCGCGTCGGCTGAAGAGACCGCAATGATCGACAAGGCCACGGGCCTCAACATGCAGGCAATTTCGATCCGCCTGCCCCAGGACCTCCTGAATGTATTGAAGGAGATTGCGAAGTATCGTGGCGTCGGTTATCAGCCTATGGTCCGCGATCTGCTCCAACGATGGGCTGTAGGAGAGATTAAGACCATCCTGTCAGAGCGTATCGGCGAAGCGGAAAAACGCGAGGCCGAATTCAATAAGGTTGAATCCTTGGCTGGAGACCTCCGCCGCCAAGCTTGACTACAAAAGATAGAGAACCCGCTTCGGCGGGTTTTTTATGCCAAGGGCCAAGAACGTTCTCACACATGACCAGCACAACCATATCGTTGCAGGCGACCGCCTCATCCAAATGCTTCTGCACGTTGAAAGCGCGCTTCTGAGTCGGATGGATTTCTCCCAGGTATTGCCTAGGGGATAAACGAAAAGACCCGCCCGAAGGCAGGTCTTTGATTTTCTTGGTGCCGGCACCCGGATTCGAACTGGGGACCTACCGCTTACAAGGCGGTTGCTCTACCAACTGAGCTATGCCGGCATCAGGGCGGCGATTCTAGCAGGATGGACGCAGGCTCAGAAACAGCCCGTCGAGCGCGTGGCGATGCCCGGTGTACGGACGCTGCGTTTCCAGTCGAAATTCGCGTCGTCGGCCACCACCAGATCCAGCCACCAGACCGGCGTGGTCTCCGTACGTTCGCTCATTTTCGCCGGGAAACCCTGCACGGCGACCTCGTCGCGACGTTTGCGCGCATTGGCCGGGTCGTGGAACAGACCCAGCGCCACGGTATTCTGCAGGTCGCCGGCCGTCACCACGAAATAATCCTTCACGCCCTTGGCTTCCAGCTTGCGTGCCTCGGCCAGCGCCTGTTCGCGCGTGGCGTAAGCGGGCAGGAAAACGCGCCATCCGCGCGACTGGCTGGTCTGCTCCTGCCGCGAGCGCATGCGGGCCGTTCGCGGAGAAAGCGCGGTGCGGGCCGCGCGCATATCGGCCTGATTCGAGAAAGGCCCCAGCGCGAGACAGCGGTAGCTGCGGCGCGTGCTTTCCCCCGCGCTGGACGCCGGTGCGGGAGGCGGTGACGGCGCGGCAGCCACCGACTGCACGGGCACGGGCGCGGCGGATGCCGGCGCCACTGGCGAGGACGAAGCCGGGGTCACAAGGGCAACGGGTCTCGCCGGTGCCGCGATCGACATGGCCGGCGCCGGCAACTCGGCCAGCAGACGCAGTTTCGGTACGCCCTTGTCCGTGGGATCGACCGCGTGCACGCTGCTGTCCCCGAGCCACAGCCACGCCGCCACAGCGATGTTCAGGGCAATCAGCAGGACGAAAAGCAGGCGAGGCAGCATCGAAGGCCTTTGCGGAAGACGTGAGGCCCGATGGCCCGCGAACGGCGTGGATTCTAGATGGAATCGCCGCTCGGGGAATGAGTCGCGGCCCATACGGCCAGACCGCGCAGCACGGTATCGGGAACCAGCGTGACCGGATAGTCGAGCAAGGGAGCGAGGACATCGGCATCGCCACCGCCCAGCGTGATGGTGGGCGAGCCCCCCAGCGAGCCGGACGCACGCGTCACGAAGCGGTCGACCAGCGCCGCGGCGGCCTGCCAGCAGCCCGATACCAGGGCGTCGGCGGTGTTGTCGGCCAGGTCGCGCAGGCTGCCTGTCCGGGACGGTCGCACCTGCACCGTCGCACCCAGCACCGACTGCTGCATCAGCAACGGGCCCGGCGCGATCCAGCCGCCGAGATGACGGCCGTCGGCGGCCAGCGCGTCCAGCGTCAATGCCGTGCCGACGCTGGCGAGAACGCACGGCGCCCGTCCGCTGGCTTTCGCATCGACCATGGCCAGGAAGCGGTCGACACCGAGACGCTGGGGTTCGGCGTAAGCGTTGACGACGCCACAGGCTTGCGCCGGCGAACGCACCCACTGCACGGCACGCACGAAGACGTCGCGTGCCGCGTCGGACACCAGCATTTCGCGCGCCGCGTCCACGACGGAAGCGCCTACGATGCGTTCGGGCACTGGCCAGGTTTGCCAGAGCAGCTCCAGTTCGTGGCCGATGTCCGCATCCCAGCCGAAGGCGCCGCGGCGCACGAATTCGTCGCCGTCCAGCAGCGCGAACTTGAGCCGGGTATTGCCGAGGTCGAGCAGGAGGATCATGGCTTTCCCTGTCTGCGCACGGAAACGTCCGCACTGTCGATCGCAACGATATCGCCTTCGGCGCGGCGCACCAGCAACGCGCCGCGAGGATCGACACCTTCGCCCGTTCCGGAGAACTCGCTCTGCGCGCCGATCACCCGCAACGGCTCGCCCTTGAGCAAATCGTACCGCGCATAGTCCGCGACGAAACCCGCGAAACCCTGGCGGTCGAACTGGCGCAATCCTTCCACCAGTTTTTCGATAAGCACCCCCGCGACGCGATTGCGACCGGGCGGATCGTCGCCACGCAGCGAAGCAAGATCGGTGATCGGTTGTTCCGCCAGTTCGTGCAGCGCATCCGGAAGACGAATATTGACGCCGATGCCGATCACGGCCGTACAGGGGCCGAGGTATTCGCCGCTGAGCTCCACGAGAATGCCCGCCAGCTTCGCCTGCCCGGCCAGCACATCGTTCGGCCACTTCAGTCCGGCCGTGCGGATGCCGAGTTCGTCGAGCGCGCGCATCAGGATCACACCCACGGCCAGCGACAGGCCGGTCATTCCCGCGAAGCCACCGTCGAAGCGTTTGAGTATCGACAGGTACAGATTCATACCTGGCGGCGACAGCCACGCCCGGCCGCGCCGGCCGCGCCCCGCCGACTGCATTTCGCCGATGACGATGCTGCAGTCGTCCAGGGTGGGAAGCCGCCGCTGGAGTTCGCTCGACGTGGAGTCGATCTCCCAGTGCACTTCCAGCAGCCCCAGGTCCTGCGCGATGTCCGGGGCGAGATGCTCGCGAATGCGCGCAGGATCGAGCAGTTCGGTGCGCCACGGCAACCGGTATCCACCGCCGACCTTTGCCTCGACCGGCACGCCCTTCAGGCGCAGCGCCTCGATCTGCTTCCACACGGCCGCACGGGTCACGCCGGCGCGACGCGCGAGCGCGGCACCCGATACGGCCTCGCCTGTCGCGAGGGCCTCGAGAAGATCGCGGGCGAGCATCAGGGCGCGCGTGCCGTACGGACGGAGGAGGAACGTAGGGGGACGATGAGGCACATCGGCCGATTTTAAGGCAGCGTGAAGGCGCACGCCCATTTCCGGGACAATATAGCCGTCGATCAGCCCGGGCAAGGTAGCCTACCGGCATCTAAGCGCATGATCTTTCGAAATAAAAGGAAGAACCCGCCAGCCCGGGGCTCCTGGCACTGGCGAGCCCCGAAAGTTTCTGAGAGGATCGGCCGTCCCCACGGGACTCTTAGGGGTTACCCGATGAATGCCAGAACATACGTGTTCGGACTGCTGTGTGTCACCGGTGCCACGGGTACCGCTGTCGCATCGAGTGTCGACCTGACCGGCAACCTGCTCTCGGTGGGCGGGAATGCTGCGTCGTCGGCAAACTTCGAAAGCGGTTCGTCGCGTAGTGCACAGGGCTCGTCGCGTAACAGCGAGAATGGCGGCGACATCATGTCGACGCGCAACGTCGGCACCACCTCGCGTAATACCAGCACGGCCATGCCGTCCACCGGCGAAGCGGACGAAAGCCAGCGCGATGGCTCGCCCGCACCGACTGCCCGCTCGCAAAACCCCAGCTGGCAGTCGTTACTGCCCGGCTCGATGCTCTGAACGCCTGACGCTTCGCCGTCGGCAACACTTCCGTTTCGATCCCTTCGTCCCGATATCGGAACGAACGCGTCATCGTGCGCACACTGAAGCTTCCGCGTGATCGAACGTCTACGACGCTACCTGGCACGCTTTCGCTCGCCCCCCGTCCCTATCGACGAGTCGCTGTGGAAGCACGCGTTGCAACGGGTGCCGCTGGCCCGGTCGCTGCCGGCCGCGAAACAGGTACAGCTGCGCGAACTGGTCACGGCGTTCCTTCACCGCAAGCGATTCCACGCCATTGCCGGCGCCGCGCTGGACGACTTCTGGCGCCTGGCCATTGCGATGCAAGCCTGTCTTACCGTACTGACGCAGGGAACGAAGGCGCTGGATGGCTGGACGAACATCCTCGTGTATCCGGGCGAATTCAACGTGCGGCGCAGCCATCACGATGCGCGCAGCGGCGTGGTGCACGAAAGCGACGACACGCTGATCGGCGAAGCGTGGGAGCGCGGTCCCATGATCCTGTCGCTGAACGACGTGGCGCTGGATCTCGAAGCGCCATGGGACGGTTACAACGTGGTCGTGCACGAAATGGCGCACAAGCTCGACATGCGATCCGGCCCGGCCAACGGCGTTCCGCTGCTGCCGCCCACGATCAAGCGTCGCGAGTGGATCGACAGCATGCAGCGGGGATTCGACCGGCTATCGCGCGAGGTCGCTCGCGGACGCCGTACGCGGATCGATCCGTACGCCGCCGAAGCACCCGAGGAATATTTCGCCGTAACGAGCGAACTGCACTTCTCGCAACCGGGCCTGCTGGCACAGGAGCAACCGGACGTCGCCCGACTTCTTGCCGCGTACTACGGACCGTCGCCCACCGCCTGATCAACCCGGTGGAATGCGTACCGTGAAACGTGCGCCGCCCAGTTCTTCCGAACGGTCGACCTGCATCTCGCCCTGATATGCCTTGACGATATCCTGCACGATCGACAGGCCGATACCGTGGCCCTGCACGCGTTCGTCGCCACGCACGCCTCGTTGCAGCACGCGGCCGATTTTGTCTTCCGCGATGCCGGGACCGTCGTCTTCGACAATCAACAGCAGGCCCCGGCGGCCGGCGCCGGTGCCAAGCGAACGCGCCGTCAGCAGCACGCGATGCTGCGCCCACTTGAATGCGTTCTCGACAAGATTGCCCATCAGTTCGAGCAGATCGCCCTGCTCGCCCGGGAATGCCGCACCGTTGTCGATTTCGAACTCGCACAGGACGTTCTTCGCGGCGTAGACCTTTTCCAGGCTCTGCACGAGGTCTTCCGCGTGGCCCGCGATTTCCACGGCCGAGGCGAAAGTCTGCCTGCCGGACGTCGCCGCACGCGATAACTGGTAGGCCACGAGTTCGTCCATACGGCGCACCTGGTCCACCAGATCGCCACGCAACTGCGCGCCGTCGGGTGCGGATTCCAGCTGCGAACGAATCACCGCCAGCGGTGTTTTCAGACTGTGGGCGAGATCCGCCAATGTGTCGCGATATCGCGTGCGTTGCTCGCGCTCGCTGTCGATGAATGCGTTGAGGCGACGCGTCAGCACCGTCAGTTCGACCGGATACGGTCCGTCCAGATGATCGCGGCTGCCGCGCTCGATATGTGCCAGATCGCTCGAAACGCGACGCAACGGAAGCAGGCTCCAGCGCAGCAGGAACAGCTGAAGCAGCATGAGCATCATGCCCAGCATCGCCAGCCACAGGAACTGCGTACGCCGGTAAGTAGCGACCTGGCGTTCGAACTGATCCTCGGTTTGCGCCACCGCGAACGTCAGCGGGACCGAACGCTTTTCGGTACTGTCCAGCGACACGCCGTAACTGAAAACGTATAGCCGTCCGCTACGCGTTTCCACAGGCTCGAATGCGGTTTCGCCGGGCGCCAGCATGCGCACGAAATCGAAGTCGCGACCGAGCGCGGACGACGACTCCCAACGGAAGTTGTCGTTGCCGACGATGATCGCGTAGAGGCCCGAGCCCGGCCGCGAGAAATCGGGATTGGGCTGACTGTCCGGCGTAGTGACCTTGCCGGCGCGTGTGATGTCCGTACCGGTGATGTAAGCGATGGCGTAGTTGTGCAGCCGGTCGTGCATGGCGCTCAGTTCGCTGGCGTAATTCGCCTTGTTCTGAGCGAGCCCCGTCAGGCCGAGAAAGGCGGCCAGCGCGAAACCCGTGGCAAGCGCCGCACGCGCCGCAAGGGACAGGGGCCGGGGCTGCTTATGTAGGAAAGCCATATCCATGTGCGGCTAGCTTGCATCGCCTGATGTTGGCGCGTCGGCTGCCAGCGGCACGGAGCCGCCGGCACGCGCCGGTAAACGGATCAATCCTCGTCCGCTTCGTTGCGCGGAATGGCGAAGCGGTAACCGCGGCCACGCACCGTCTCGATGGGCTTGAGGGCACTTTCCGGGTCGAGCTTGCGACGCAGGCGGCCGATGAAAACCTCCAGCACGTTCGAGTCGCGATCGAAATCCTGCTGATAGATGTGTTCGGTGAGATCGGCCTTGGAGACCAGCTCGCCCGCATGCAGCATCAGGTATTCCAGCACCTTGTACTCGTAGCTGGTCAGGTCGACCTGCCGGCCTTCGACGGTAACCGTCTGCGCCGTGGTGTCGAGCTTGATCGGACCGCATGCCAGCACCGGCTTGGACCAGCCGCTGGCACGACGGACCAGCGCGTTGATGCGCGCCAGCAGCTCTTCGACGTGGAAGGGCTTGACCAGATAGTCGTCGGCGCCGTACTTCAGGCCTTCGACCTTGTCCTGCCAGCTACCGCGCGCCGTAAGAATAAGAATGGGATAGCGCTGGCCGTGCTCGCGCAGGGCCTTGACCAGGTCCATGCCCGACAGCTTGGGCAGCCCCAGGTCGATGATCGCCAGATCGAACGGCACTTCGCGGCCCAGGTACAGGCCTTCCTCGCCGTCTTGCGCGGCATCGACCGCGAAGCCGTCGCGTTTCAGGCGTGCGGCGAGAGTCTCGCGCAGCGGTGCTTCGTCCTCTACCAACAGGATGCGCATCAATGTTTCTCCTTATTGTCCCGGTCGGTCGCTTCCGGAATCTTGGCCGTTTCGGTACGGACGGGCACCACGCGAACGTGCCCGTCTAGGGTAAGCACTTTCACGCGGTATTCGGTGATGCGGCCGCGCTCGACGAGCCGCGTATCCGCCGACAACACCTTTCCCCCCGTGTCTTTCTGAACTTTGCTCACCGCCTGCTCCAGCGTCAACGCCTGATCGGACGCGGCACAGACGGATGCGCCACAAAGCAGCGCGGCGAAAAATAGCGGACGAAACGTGATTTTCATGTTTGGCGCTGGCACGGCGGCCGTAAGGCTAATCGGCCGATCATGCCGGGCTGAATTGAATTGCTCCTGAATACGGCTCACGCGGCCTGTCGCATTGGCGCGAGAGCAGCCTCCACGAGGGCCCAACCGGCTCCCGGCAAGTGGGCGCCTTCGCTCAGTGTACGGCGGAAACCGCGGGCCCCGGGCTCCCCCTGGTACAGCCCCAGGATATGCCGGGAGATGTGCTTCAGCTGGGTTCCTCGGGCCAGTTCGGCCTCGATGTAGATACGCATGTGCTCCAGAACCTCGGCCCGATCCACCAACGGTGCACCGTACAGCTCAGTCTCCAGCCGCGCCAGCAGGAAGGGGTCGTGATAGGCGCTGCGACCCAGCATGACGCCATCGACCCGGGCCAGGTGCTCCTTGACCGCATCCACCGTCGTGATGCCGCCATTGATGACGACGACCAGTTCCGGGAACTCCCGCTTGAGGCGATAGACCCGCTCGTAGTCCAGCGGCGGGATGTCGCGATTTTCCTTGGGACTCAGACCCTGCAGCCACGCCTTGCGGGCATGGACCACCAGAATCCCCACCCCCGCGGCCATCATCTGTTCGGTGAAATGCTGGAGGTCGGCATAGTCGTCCTGATCGTCCACCCCGATCCGGCATTTCACCGTCACCGGCACGTCCACGGCATCGGCCATGGCCCGAACGCAGTCGGCCACCAGCGCCGGCTCGCGCATCAGGCACGCCCCGAACTTGCCCGACTGGACCCGGTCGGACGGGCAACCGACGTTGAGGTTGATCTCGTCATACCCCGCCACCGCCCCCATCCGCGCCGCCAGCGCCAGCTCCACGGGATCGCTGCCGCCCAGTTGCAAGGCGACCGGGTGTTCCTCGTGGCTGTGTTCAAGCAGGCGCGTCTGACCGCCGCGCACCAGCGCCGCGCTGGTCACCATCTCCGTATAAAGCCGGGCATGGGGCGACAGCAGACGGTGGAAATACCGGCAATGCCGGTCCGTCCAGTCCATCATCGGTGCGACGGTCAAACGCCATGCTTCGGCTTTCGCTGGAATTCGGCTTTCTGGCGCGGGTTTGATGGGTGTATCCATGTTGCACGTTCTCGGGATTGACGGGGCATTTTCGGGCGTTTTAGACCACGCGGTGTAACATGGAGTGCAACATGAGCCGGAATGTTGCACCACTATGGGAACGATCCAGACCCGACGTCGCAAGGACGGTAGCGCGGGCTTTACCGCCTCCATTCGCATCAAGCAGAAAGGCAAGGTCATCCACAGCGAGACGGAAACCTTCAACCGGAAGCCTCTCGCCCAGGAATGGATGCGCCGGCGCGAGGCGGAGCTCGACCAGCTACGAGCTCGTGGCCAGCTGACTACGAGCAAGTACACCCTTGGCGACCTGGTGAAATGGTACCGCGATACGGTGGGCCCGACCGCTGAATGGGGACGCACAAAAGCGTTCGACCTCGAGCGTCTGCAGCGCTACGACATCGCCAAGCGATACGCACACACGCTCACCGCGGCCGACTATGTGGATCACGTCGTCGCGCGGCGCGCCGAGGGCGCTGGTCCGGCCACCGCCGGCAACGACCTTATCTGGTTCGGCCAGGTCATCCGCTCCGCGCGGCCGTCCCTCGGTGTGCATGCGAGCCTGGACGCGCTCGCCGACGCTCGCCACGAGCTCATGTCCCGCCGGCTGGTCGCAAAGAGCCGGTGGCGCGATCGACGACTCACTGCCGACGAGGACCGTCGCCTGCAGGAGTACTTCGCGACGCCGGACGTGCGCGCGCTTATCCCCATGCTCGACGTCTACAAGTTCGCGCTGGCCACCGCCCGACGTCAGGAAGAAATCACGCGCCTACGTCGACCGGACCTCGACCGAAAGAACAGCGTGGCTTGGTTGAACGACGTGAAGCATCCCACGCAAAAGAAGGGCAACCGGATGAAGTTCCGCATGCTCGAATCGGCGTGGGAAATTATCGACCGCCAGCCCGACGGCGATTTCGTTTTCCCCTACGACCCGAAGTCGATCGGGTCGGCATTTGCTCGCGCGTGCAAGGTGCTCGGCATCAGCGGTCTCACGTTTCACGATCTACGCCACGAGGCCACAAGTCGCCTGTTCGAGCGTGGTTACCAGATCCAGGAGGTGGCGCAGTTCACGCTGCATCGGTCGTGGGCGACGCTGAAGCGCTACACCCACCTGCAGCCCGAGCACGTGCCTGAAAAATGAGGCGCGGCCGCCGAATCGCTGCTCTTAAGCTTTCCGATCGTCGCGACGTGCCTGCACAGACACCTCGCCAATCGTCCCGATCGCCCAGTCGTGGTCCATGGCCACAACCTTTTCTCGTGAGTCATCCCCGACCGCGAAACCCAGCTCCTTCACCTCGAGGCACAAGTCGGCCGAGCCGGCCTTGAGCACGTCTTGCAGACAACGCTCATCGACGGTCAGGGCTATCGAGCAAAGTGAGGCTGTACCAGGTGCGGTCGCACGGTGAACTTCGAAGGTGTCCTTGGGTGCTTCGGTCCCAGGCGACGGCGCACGCAACATGACGTCGAACGATCGCACGAATGGCGCTCCGAGCTCGACGCCTAGGCGAATTGTTTCGCCCGTGCGGAGCGAAGCCGTGCACGCGAGCACCCTGCCAGCGAAAGCCTCACCGCGTCGATAGAAAGGTTCGTGCCTCGCTTCAACTACCAGATTTATGTAAGGCATGACGATCCCGCTAGAACAAGTAACACAGCCTGACGCAGCGTCGGGCGGTGCAGGCTGACACCGACGACGAACCAGCACGTGCATGGCGTGGACTCGACTGCAGAGACGATATCGCCTCGTCCAGACGGCAGGCCACCTCTCTATATAGTATCCACAATGTGTGGCATCGTCGGAAAAGGGCGATAAAGGCGATAGGCCTGAAAAGAACGGGCGCTTTTTTCGCCATTTCAAAGGGTTAAGCCGAACATCGAAGAGCGATAAAAGAGCGATTTGACCGTGATTTGATTGCGTTCGTAGACAGCGATCTTTCGCTTTTTTTTAAATGTATAGAAATCAATTACTTATACTTAAACAGCGATATTGATCGCCTTTTGATCGCCCTTACCTTCGGTACTGGTACGCGTTGTGTCCCAACGGTCGCAGCTCGATTGTGGGAGGTTGGTCGCCTTTATCGCCTTTTCCCGCACGCAAAGTGCCGACAGAGTTTTCACAACGGACAGGGGGCGCGATGAGCTCATGGATGTGCACTGTGGACTGGCCGAAAGCAGTCGGCGTGGTCAAGGATTTGATCCTCGCCGGCGCGGCTTTAGTGACGGCACGGGCTGCGGTCCAGGGCATCAGCAAGTGGCGAGCCGAAGAACAGGGCAAGGCCGATTTCGACCTAGCACGAAGGGCGCTGCATGCGGTGTTCCGCTTCCAGTCCACCTTTCAGCGCGCGCGCTCCGTGTTCACGAGCGCAAGCGAGTTCCCAGATGGCCACGACGCCGTGGCTTCGACCGCAGAGCAAAAATCGGATGCGTGGGCACATGTGTTCCGCGGTCGCCTCGACAAGGTAAGGTCGCCGGCAAGGTCACCATCGGCCCGGGCGGCGACTACAAGAACCTGGACGCCCTGGTCATGGATGCCGTGTCGTCGCTGATCGACCCGTGGTATCGCAAGAGCACGGCGCTGCGTGCCCACGTGTCGAACACGCTGATGAGCGAGAAGTACTTCCCGATGGTCAGCCGAAAGGCGACCTCGTATTCCCTTACAACCCGAAGTCCATCGGCTCCGCCTGGACGCGTGCGTGCAAATTGCTAGGCATCCAAAACTTGCGGTTCCACGACTTACGCCATGAGGCGACGAGTAGGCTTTTCGAAAAGGGCTACGCTATTCAGGAAGTCGCCCAGTTCACCCTGCACGAGTCGTGGCAAACGTTGAAACGCTATACCCACCTAAAGCCCGAGAACGTGGCCGAGCGATAGGCCGAGCCATCCGGCGGGGGCTTGGATGGCGACCCACCAAAGGACGCCTGCTGTCGCTCGAAGTCATTCCGATGACTCTGCGCCGTCGCGTGCCTGTCGGCGCAAGGGAAAAGCGGTTGCAGAACTCGCTCGATCTTTTCTGTCCGCGATCGCGGTCGATAACCGTGCAACCAGACCAAAGCGCACGGAGTGCCTGATGACCCTACAACCCATCCTCAACGACCTCGACCTGCTCGGGTACCGCATCGACGCTATGGCGTCTCTCGGCGGCGCCTTCGCGTCGTCGCTCTCGGCCGAAACGTTGTCCCCGTCGGACCTGTATCACTTGTTGGCTACCTACGCGGGTGGACTGCTCGCACTACAACGGAAGATTCGTGCCGAGATTGCGGACTTGCCTGCGCCAAAGGACCAGCCGGCGACGAAATCGCCGACTTCACGCATCGACCGACCCTTGTCGGGAAGCGCGACCGCGTGTGCCGCATGTCAGGCAACCGCACCCCCAGTCGCAGCAGCGTCCTAGCGATCTACGGCGCCGGTCTACCGGCGCCAACAGACTGAAGGAACGATCGACAACATCATTTCCCAACGCCCTACTGCCTCGAAGGATAGGCACCATCGGAAAAGTGTAACCAGTGTAAGGACCGTCGATATCGCCAGTCATACGCATGATTTCTAAAGGGAAACGCGACGTATCCGACTGTAATGTTTAGTGTAATTTACTGTAACTTAATAACACTCTCTGACTGTAAGATTCGGTGACGAAGAATCAACGACTTACAGTCCAAATTACGTCCAATTGCGCGATTCTTACAGTTACGAATGGCTGAAAAATAGGCGTTTTGAGCGAATTTTCCCGATCATCCGCCAGTCCTTACACTTTTCCGATGGCCAAAGCTTTCATGAGCGCCACGACGCATCGAAAATGCGCATTTGGCTGCATCAATCCGCATCACCAAAGGTGCTACGCGGCTCCCATGCGGTCGTTGGTGGGCTTTGCCGAATCCAACTGCACCACTTGCATCAAAAAGAGGGAGAGAAGCGCGCAGGCGAGGAGGGGGGACGACCGCGCGCGCCGAGGTCAGACCCGCCCAACTGGTCACTTTTTGACCACCCCCGCAGAGGCCGTGTACGTGCGCGTGCGCCCTTCGTGCGGATTCCGGCTCAACTGATCACCCGTTCCGGTTGATGCTGACGGGCGATCTGGCTTTTTGCGCACGTTCGCTGGTGACGGGAGGGCGCTGCTCAAACTCCAAACAGAACAGGTGCTCGTGCCGACATAGAGAACTCCTCGAACTCCTTCAGGTGGACTCGCCGATCAGGGTTACGAGGCCGCGCAGTCTCGTCCGTATAAATGTAGAAATGGAGCCGACCACTGGATTTCTGCTGGGCGTATTCAGCCAACTCGTCATGTCTGAACAGCCAGATCGCTTGGCTCGACAAGTCCACCAGAGCTACCAACTCTGCAGGCGAATCGTCTCGCAGCCACCAGTCGAGGGCAGCTTTGCCTTTGCCGCCACCCGGCTTTGCCTTCTCGTTCGCTTTTACCTGGATGGTGTGTGCGGTATGGCGAGTCGGTGAATACGCGACAAGATCAACGCCCGTGTCCGTCGCCATCGGCGAAGACTCCACGCCGAGGAGCAAGAGCCGATACTGCACGAGCAACTCGCCACACTTTCCAATTTGAGCGGTAGTCAGTTTTTGCAACATTGAACCCTGTCCGGTTACTGCCCAAATGCATGGTAGGCGATCGCGTTCAGCGAAGCACTGGCGACGAGTCATTGCCAGACATGTGTTCAGGCCGTGCCGGAACGGGTGATCAGTTGAGCCGGAATCCGCACTTCGCGCAGCCAGTGAGACTGGCGCGCGCAATCATGTGCGCATGCCGCCACCGCCTATCCCTGAGCCCGTTTCCGATGACGAAGCCCGCTGGTTGCTAGTCCGCGCCGCGACCTCGCTTGCGCGGCTGGCATTTCGACTCGACACGTTAGAGTCCACGCCGAAAGCCGGTCGACCGTGGGTCTCCCGGGACATCCATCCCCCCGAACCATGGCTCGACGCCATGCCAGCCAACATCGCGTTGTCAGGCGTCATCAAAGCCGTACGTGTTGCCCAAGCGCTCCTGTTGGCGGACGCGACGTCGACCACGACGATCGACAGACGTCGTGCTTGCTTGATCGTTCAGCACATCGCGTGCGGTTCAGACAAATGGAGTAAGCCAACTCTTCGACTCGCCACGAAATTAGGCGTGATACTCGCCGACAGAGTCCGCGATGAAACGAACGGCTCGACGCTTCACAGCGCGATTCGGACTCTATAGCCGATCTAACTCACGAGCGAATCAGCAAGGGTCTTCAACCCTTCGCGTATTGCGCGTACAAACCCGCCGCAAAGAGAACGCACGATGCGATCACCACGAGCTTTGCCGTCGCGGACGTCCGCCAATTCTCCCGGCGGGCAGCGTTGTAAATCTCGCCCACCGTAGAACGCACTGAAGGACCTGGGATGAATGCGGTGTGCCAAGCGACCAACAGAAAGGCGCACATATACAACACATTCGGCACCGACGGAATTACAGCCACAAGTGCCACACCGATCAGTGCATACACGACTGCCCAGATGCGCCGGCTTCGCGGAACGGTTCGCCATTTTTGCATGGAACATCTCCGTCAGTGGGACGATAAGGGCCGCTGAGTTGAATCAGCGGCCCTGGTGTTCACCAGCCGCAACCGCCGCCGGCATCATAGTATTGCTCCATCGGCTGAGCGACGTCCCAGTCGCCCGTGAAAGAGACCGTTGCCCCGCTATAGTTGGTCACCGGATACCCGAACAGGGCATCGTAGGCGGACTGATAGTGCCCCTTCTCCACCTCCGAAATCGCCGCTTGGGCAGCTTCGACTGATCCACCTATCGTGGCGCCGATCGCGTCGCCCAGTGACGGATCGTAGTTGGTGATGAGGTAATTGATGCCTGAGCCGATCGCTGTTCCCGTCAAGGCGGCAGGAATTAGCTTGTTTGCGACAAAGAGCGCCGTCTCAGACAGTGCGCTTGCCGCGCTTAAGCCACCCACCGGCGCAGTGCGGAAATCGAGATAGATTTCCTCAAGCGTCATATCCGTGTTCGGCGCCGCAGTTCCCCCACCGCCCCCTGTTCCACCACCGCCACCGCCGTCGCCGCCACCGGGCGGGGGCAGAAGCATGGGTTGCACGGTACCGACCTTCGCCGCAAACGAAACGCGCACGGCGCTCGGCGCGTACTTATCGACCGAAGCTTTCACCACATCCGGACCGAAAGCACGGGCGACACGGAGCAACCCCTGGTCACTGAGTCGGCTGGCCAATGTTGCGAGCAACGGCGTGTCCCTGGTTCCAGCCGTCGCCTTGTAGTGACGAGCGATCGCGGCCAGTTCCTTGTCCGTCAGATTGTTCAGAATGCCTTCCGTCGCACCACCCGCAAAGCTCGCTTCCATTACCGCCGCGAAGTTCTTGTGGATGGTTGCCGCGTCGGTGCCAATTACCCTTGCTGCTGCCCCGACACCTGGGACGCGAACGGACGTGCCTCCGGTCAAAGCAGCTCGTGCGAGCGCTGCGTGCCGTGCTGCTCCTGCGCTACCGACCCGAATATCGGCCCAAGGATCGGGGTTCGAATCGTCGGGATTGCACTGTTGCATCAGGTTTGGCGTAATCGTCGGTGGCTTTGTCGCGGTCGTCGCATAAGCGGGTGCGATCACTAAACATGCGGCCACCGCGCCGCACAGAGCACTGCATCGTAGCTTCATTGGATGATCCCTCATTGGTCCCCTGCGAGACGACCATAGATGGCTGCAATGAGGGCTCGCAACGCCGCAATCTTGCGATTTCACCGCAAGTTTTAGCGATGCAGCAACCACAGCGCTACAACATTTTGATTGGGAAGATGCAGAAAAAAACGTGTAGGGGGAGCCCTACACAGCTTCTTGCGTTCCGTTAGCTATGACATTCGATAATTGTGACGTGGTTCGCACGCGCGTTCTGTCGGAACGCCTGCGTCGACACCAGCAACATAGGACCAGATCATTCCGTCTGCGGCTTGAACCGGATGGCCTCGACACCCAACTCCTCGTTGATCGCCTTCATGCGCGCCTGGATCGGGAGAATTTCCGTTCGCACGAATGCCGCGCGAGCCTTCTCCACGTCGCCAAAACCACCGGCATTGTTTGGCACGACGCCCAGCAGCTGCGGCGGGACGCGATGCGCCGCAAGCATGTCGTCGCGACTGGTGTTCTTGATCGAGGCAAAGTCATCCCGGGCGCCCACTTCGCTGATCGGGATCAGTTTGATGCCGTCCTTATTGCCACCGGGACTGTAGACGAACAGGTTGCGGAAATTACCCGGCCCCTTGGCATCCTTCAATGCCTGGCGAATGGCGTCGATGTCGTCCGGGTTCTGCGCCGGATCGGTCATCGACAGGATGAAACCTGCGTGCGACCCGTTGTCGTAATACTTCCGCCGAAACAGCGTTGCCGAGCGGTTGAGTTGGGCCGCGTGCAGCGCACTCAGATACTCGGGAACGCCGTAGACTTCCTGACGCACATCCACGTCGAACAGATGGACGACGCTGTCGCTCGCGAACTGGTACGCAACCTGACCTTCGGGCACGAACCAAAAGTCGCCACGCTTCAGCCCTACCCGCGTCTGCAATGCGGGACTGCGCTGCAATCGCAACAGCCGCCCGCCGATCGAGTCGGCCCGTTCGAGATACGCATTGGCAAAGGTGATGAAGTCCAGCGAAAACGCCGAGAACTCGCGTGTCGACAGGTAGGGGCTCGGCACGAACGCCTCAACGAGCAGGTTGCGCTTGAGGAACATCGCGGACGAGTGATGCGGTGCGACGCTGGTCATGTTCGCCAGGCCACGCAGGCTGACAGGCGGTTCATACCAACGCCCTGTGCTGAACACCTGTGTGTAGTCGAACAGCGAGGCACGGTCGATTGGCTCGGGCTCACCGAACGCAAAGGCGGCCATCTTGCCCGGTGGCGACGTGGGTGGCGCGGCGGTGGCGTCGACCTGCGCGCGAGCGCGGCGGTTGTTCTTTGCCATCAAGAAATCTCCATAATGGATGCGCCGTGGGCTCGCGGGCCGACGAGCGGTTCGAAAATCAAGGAATGCATGACCGCCCAGGCAAGATCGGCGTGACCGACCTCGTCGGATCGGCTGGCCTGGTACGTGACGTGTCGGCCGCTGGCCGTCACGGTCTTACGAATCGCCATGAATGCCGCGGCCAGATCGGTCCAGCCTGCGTCCCATTCGAGGCGACCTTTGCTCATCGCGTCGGAGGCTTTCATCACCATCTGACCCTTGAGCTCAGGCGAATATTGAAGCGCGCGGGCCGCTGGAAAGAACTGCTTCACCAACTGGTAGACGCCAAGGCCCACCGTCGCCACCGCCACCGCCGCGTCGACACTCGTCCCCGGCATCGACGGGAACGCGCTGGTCGGTGCGATCGCGGGCGGCGCCATCTTCGTCACCAGCGCGCGCGACTTGCCCCTGGTATCCCGCCTCGTCTACCTGCTCGTCAGCGCGGGCGCGGGCTACGTTGCCGCACCAGAAATCTTGCAGCACATCCCGCTGCATAGCTCGGGTGTCGCCGCGTTCCTCGGCGGTGCACTCGCCGTCACCGTCACTACTCAATTCATCGAACGCGTCAAGTCGTTCGACTTCACCAGCGTACTCAAGCGCGGAGGCTGACCCATGCACATCGCCCATTTCACTCTCTGGTCCCTGGTCATGCTCGCGGCATGCCTCGTCGCATCGCTGCGCCTGGTCACCTTCCGTCGCGGCCCATCGCGTCACCGCATGTTTTATGCGTGGCTGTCGTGGCTTTACGTCGTTGCCCTGACCGCCGTCGCGGTCAAGGTGGCGTGCGGCGTTCGTCCTCCACCTGGACCGCTGGAAGCGCTGGGCTGCGTCGTCATTGCCGCCCTACTCATCGCTCATCGCGGCAACCTATCGCACCTCCACCGGGCGCTACGGCGCGCGTACGACGTATTGGTCCACGGGAGCGTCCTGTGATCGAGCTACCGGAGAAGCGTGTCGACCGACTCATCGATGAGGTGATCGCGATCGAGGGCGGCTACGTCAAAGACAATGCCGATCGAGGTGGCGAAACCTGCTATGGCATCACGGTAGCCGTCGCCCGGGCGGCGGGATACGCCGGTCCGATGCAGGATATGCCGAAATCTGTCGCGCAGGCCATCTACCGCCGTCAGTACGTCACTGCGCCCGCATTCGACCAGGTACTCACGATCGATCCGAGCATCGGCGCCGAGCTCGTGGACACGGGCGTCAACATGGGACCGACCGTTGCCGCCTCCTTTCTTCAGCGTTGGCTCAACGGGTTCAACGTCGATGGCACGCGTTACGCCGTCCTGACGACCGATGGGAAGATCGGCCCCGTCACCTTGCGCGCCCTGCGCGCATACATCCAGTGGCGCGGCCCCATGGGTGTTACCGCCCTGCTGCGCGGTCTCAACGCTTCCCAAGGGGCGAAATACCTTGGCATCACCGAATCCGACTCGACCCAGCGCCGCTTCCTGTTTGGCTGGGTCACCAACCGCGTGGAGATTTGACCTTGCGCCATCCGCACGCACCGCCTTGCAATGAACGCGTCGTGCTGTTGAAAGTCCTCCACGTCGGCGCCGTTCTGGTCGCCCGGAGGGAATCGGCATGAAGTCCCTCGCCATCACTCTTCTGACGTTGTTCGCGGCCGCCTGCGCGCTCCTCGCGTGGCAGCACCACCGTACTGTCTCGCTCACGACGCAACTGGCATCGGCACAGGCCGCCGCGCTCGCTGCCGACTGGGAGGCGAGTGCCGCACGCGCCGATCTGGTGCGCGTCACTGTGTACGTCGACAAGGTGCGCGTGATCCACGACGCCATCACCGCCATCCAAAAGGACATCCCACGCTATGTCACCCCAGAAGCTGATCGCCTTTTCCCTCTGTCTGTGGGCTTTGTCCGCGTGCACGACGCCGCGTCCGCTGGTGTGCCCCTCCTACCTGGCACCGGAGATCCTAATGCGGCCCGCTCAGACGTTACGCCCTCTGTCGCCGCCAGCATCATCGCCGGGAACTACGGGGTCTGCCACGAAAACGCCGCGCAGCTGACGGCGTTGCAGGACTGGGTCAGGGCGCATGAGGCGCCCGTGGTAGCAGCGCCATGAAAAAGCTGGCCAGCTTCCGCCACGCGTTGCTGGCGAACGTCGGCGAGCTCGCCACCGACCCGCAGAACCTCGCGATATTTGCCGAGCGCGGCACACTCCAATCCACGGGCGGAGACGCCCGAGGCTGGCAGTACGCCTACCAACTGACCGCGATCGTGCAGGACTTCGCCGGCGACATGGACCAGCTGACGGACACAGTGCTTCAATGGGTGCGCGTCGAACAACCCGGCGCGCTCAAGAACAACGAATTCAACACGCGCGGCGTTCGCTTCGAAGTGGAGATGCTGTCGACGGAGCTCGTCGACGTGCAGATCGAGATCGACCTGATCGAGGCCGTCGCCACACGAGACGGCAAAACCTTCGACCATCCGCCCGAGCCGCCCGCCGATCCCACGGCGATGTGGTGATGACGGACGATCTGCACCACCTCGAAGCGTGGGTTGCGCCGCTCATTGCGAAGCTGTCAGCTTCCGGCCGGCGTGGCCTTGCACGGATCATCGGCCGTGACCTGCGCAAGTCCCAAGCACAGCGCATTGCGGCGCAGCGCGAACCCGAGGGCGCCGCGTTCGAAGAGAGGAAGGCCCGCAAGGAACCGTTACGCGGAAATCGCGGAAAGATTCGCAAACGGAAAACGGCCATGTTCGCCAAGCTGCGCACCGCGCGGTGGCTGAAGGTCATCGCCAGCACCGACAGCGTGCAGGTCGGATTCACTGGCCGCGTCGCGCGCCTGGCGCGAATTCACCAGGAAGGTCTGCGCGATCGACCCGGCCCCGGCGCCCCCGAGGTTCGCTACCCACGACGCCAATTGCTCGGGTTCAGCGAAGCGGACCGCGCTATGGTTCGCGATCACCTGCTTGAGCATATTCGCGACTGACACGTTGTTCTGTACATACGCTGCCAGAACAGCCACCGCGTGCCTTGAAAATAGGCCTCGGCCAAGCTGCATGGCATGTCCGAAGACCTCGCACGACGCCTGGCAAACCTCATCCGGTACGGCACCGTTGAATCGGTGACCACTGCGCCACCGCGCGTCCGTGTGCGGGTCGGAGGACTCCTAACCACACCCAGTCCATGGATCTCGCTTCGGGCGAGCGACCGAGTTCGTAAGTGGTCGCCGCCCTCGAAAGGCGAACAGGTCTTGTTTCTCTCCCCCAACGGTGACCTCGCGGCCGGTGTAGCCCTTTGCGGCATCTCATCCGATACGTTCCCTCCGCCCGAGGGCGCGAGCCTTAACAACGTGATCGTGGCGTTCGGTGACGGCGCCGTGCTGCTGTACGACATGGTTGAGCACGCCCTGAGAGGAACGCTGCCCGCCGGCGGCCGCGTCGAAATTACCGCGCCGGGTGGATTTCTGTTCAAGGGCGATGCACGGCTTGAGGGCGACCTCAACGTACAAGGCGACGTCGATATCAGCGGCGCTGCGCATGCAACCGGTCAGATTGCCAGCGATGACGACGTGCTGGCCGCAGGCGTCAGCGGTAAGGGTCACGCGCACGACAAGACACAGCCGGGTTCAGGCGTGTCGGGTGACCAGCTCGATCTTAAGTTCGAAGCCACGGATGGGCGCGTCGCGCTGCCGCGAACTGGCGTGGAACTCGAAGTGATGCTTGGCTTCGAGGGCGCAGGCGTGCAGCTGCAGGGCACTTTCACCGTCGACGAGGTCGAGCACAGCGGCACGCCGGACGCGATCACGGTGCGCGGACGGAGCGCCAAGCTGGCCTCCGGTATCAACACCCGCAAGGAACGCAGCTGGAGCAACACGACGGTCGGCCACATCGTCAATGTGATCGCCGGTGAACACGCACTGACGCCGCGCGTTGCCGCGTCGCTCGCCGGCATTGCCGTGATCCGCCACAGCCTCGAATGCAGGTGTGGAAGGTCGACAGGATTGCACGTGTCGCTGGCCAGCGCGGAATCGGACTGGGGGCAGCGCTACGGCCAGATGCCGCTCGCCCTATCTCCGCCCGCCAAGGCTTCTCAGAAAGCCGCTGCGCGCCGCCGAAACGTCGTTAGGAGCCTCGCACGTGCTCAATGACATACGCGACGGGACGACTTTCGGCGTCCCACCACGTGAGCATGCAATCGAACTACAGCGGCGCGTGATGGAGGCGCGCGCCCGCCTGCGGGAGGGCTACACAACGAGAACAAAGGTCGACGCACTGATGCGGATCGTCGCGGAAAAACGCGGTGCGCGTGCTGCTGACCGGCTTAGGGACGACATGCGCGAACAATGGCGGTGCAGAGGTACCTGGTCGGCGGAAGCCACACGATGAATACCTTTTTCTCCCTCATGGCCGAATACAGCACTGCCCATATTCCACTCGATCGCTGCTGCCATTTGTTCGGCCTCGCACCGGAGGAAGCTGCGAAGCGGGCGATTCGCCACAGGCTTCCTATCCCGGCCTTTCGCGCCGGCTCACAGAAGTCGCCATGGATCGTAGATGCGGGCGAGCTTGCAAAATATCTCGACTCGCTGAAGGCCAACGCCGCAGAAGAATGGCGACGGATAAAAGGCGGGCCTTAAACGGTCATGGCGATTCTGGCAACGCCGTGCCTGCCCTTGGGCAGGCACGCGCCAGGCCGGCCATCAACACCCGAAGTAGGGGGATCACCGGGAACCAGCGATCACGGCGGCGCAACGAAAATGCAACACGTGAATTTCCATTCGCCTTCCAGGCCTTGCGCCCCAACGCCTACGGAAAACCATCCGTCCAGTCCATCATGGGGGCGACGGTGAGGCGGAAGGAAGTGGGGTCAATACGGGACATGGCGCCATTGTAGGGTGATCATGCCGGGCTTCCGCAAATCGAGGCAGGAACCACTAAAGCGACGGGCCAGACGGATGCGGCCAGCAGACCCCGCATTCGGAATGAAACGAAAGTCCGCGTCGACTTTGACCCAAATTGAGAGCCACATGTCAGACAACACGCGCATCGACGAGCTACGTAAGCACAGAGCGAAGGTACTGAACGAGACAGAGTTGATGAAACGCCGCGAGCGCTGCGGGCAAGGCATCGTCGATGCCCTTGCCCATGCGATAGGAGCCGGCATCTCCCTTTCCGATTTCCACGTAGACAAAGAGACGCCGTTCCCAGTTGACTGGCCGGAACGGCTCAACGAGGCCCGCGGCCTTGTCGCGGCTTACATCACCAAAGAGCGAGCAAAAGATATTGCTGCTTGCATACAAGCGAACCTCTTCGAATTTCGGGGTTTGGTCGGAATCTACGGCAACGAATTTCTTGGCCTGTCCGACGTATCCCAGGTAAGCATCACGGGCATGATCGAAGCCTGCGAAGCAGCCAATGACTCGGTCGTCTTCTACCCGAGCGGCATCCAAGGGGCCATCGTCTTTGATTGCTATAAGAGCCCGCCTGGCACACCACCCTTCAGCGTACTGATTCAGGGAAGCACGCTGACGGAATTGCTTTCCGACTGTATTACGTAGCGTCCATAGCAAGTGCAGACGCTCACAAGACCCGCCACCCCCACTTAAGCGGGCGGGCTCGTTAGCCGCCGTCGCCAGGACGGCACGAGCAGTAGGCATTGCCCGACCTATTGCCGTTTCAGCAGTTTGCGGGGCGTCCACATCGCGCTCGATCACTCGATCCACCAGCGCCATGGATCAAGGCTCCATATCGACGGACAACGTCAGGAAAGGCTAATCCGCCCGTAGCCATTTTTAGCTAGGAAGGCATTGTGTTGCTGAACGTAGCAACGAACATTGCGGCCTTTATATGAGACGGAGAAGATCGCCCCGGCCCCTTTGTCAAAATAAAGGTCGTCCAAGTGCCCGCCGCTCGCGGCGCGCAGCGTTGTAAATCTCGCCCGCCGTAGAACGTACTGAAGGGCCGGGAATGAACGCGACGTGCCAAGCGACCAATAGAAAACCGCACATATACAAGATATTTGGCACCGAGGGGCTTACAGCCACAAGCGCCACACCGGCCAGTGCAGACACGACTGCCCAGATACGCCGGCTTCGAGGAATAGATCGCCACTTTTGCATGGAACGTCTCCGTCAGTGGGACGATGAGGGTCGCTGAGTTGAGTCAGCGCCCCCGGTGTTCACCGGCCGCAACCGCCGCCGGCATCGTAGTATTGCTCCATCGGCTGGGCAACGTCCCAATCGCCCGTGAAAGAGACCGTCGCGCCGCTGTAGTTGGTCACCGGATACCCGAACAGGGAATCGTAGGCAGACCGGGACAAGCTCAATGGCGATGAATCGACAGCCAGTAACGGTACGAAGATAAAGATTCTGACGGATGGCGGCGTCGCCGATCTTCATTCGAGCACGAAGAGTCAGGATTACCCACAAGGTACGCCAACCATCAAAATTAAAGGCCCCGACGGTAAAATCATAGGAACCGTCCGGTACCCGACGCCAGCCGTGCCACCGCCGCCCCCACCGCCACCGGACCCTATATTTTGAAGCGAAGGAAGTTCAATGTCGGCAGGAGGTCAAATGTCTTCTTATAACGTTAGCGAAGCGAGAGCTCGGTTCTTCGTAGAGGATCAACCGGGTGTTGCATTCACTGACCCTTCTTGGCGTGGCGCGCTTCTCTATCGCGACAGATACGACATGCGGAGAATGCCACATGACTTATGGGAAGCCATTCGCGAGGCTTCAGGTGCAACGCAATGGTACGTTTGTGGGTATTCCTTGGCGAACGAGCCAGAACACAAGTGCACTTTGATATCGACCGATTGGAATACGTTTTTCAACCACGAAGCAAATCCTGCAAAAAAATCACCAGAATGGGTGCTTTACGATCAGGGCGAGAAATTTGCAGTATTGGCCGAGTTTGACGTAACGATCATTGGATTTGCTCCCGACTTCGCGGAGAAAGTGGAGGCGAATCTGGCGGTGAGGAACACCAGTTTGCATAAGCTGACCGTAAATGATTTCGGCCCTCCAGCCGATTGGAATTATTTGACTGATCTGATCACAGCCGTACTTCGCAATTCGTAATTCCAATCGATACCGGCATGCCAGACTGCATACCGTCATCAGCGCAATAAAAAGGGGCGACCACCAGGCCGCCCCTTCTACTATCTACACGCGCTAAATACCCCGTCTACGCCGACGACTCGGCGGGTTTGAACCGGATACTTCAACACCTAACTCCTCGTTGATCGCCTTCATGCGCACCTGAATCGGAAGGATTTCCGTTCGCACGAATGCAGCGCGGGCCTTCTCCACGTCGGCAAAGCCACCGGCATTGTTTGGCACCACGCCAAGCAGCTGCTGCGGAACACGATGCGCCGCAAGCATGTCGTCGCGGCTGGTGTTCTTGATCGAGGCAAAGTCATCCCGGGCGCCCACTTCGCTGATCGGGATCAGTTTGATACCGTCCTTGTTGCCACCGGGGCTGTAGACGAACAGATTGCGGAAATTGCCCGGTCCCCTTGCATCCTTCAGTGCCTGGCGAATGGCGTCGATGTCGTTCGGGTTCTGCGCCGGATCGGTCATCGACAGGATGAAACCTGCGTGCGACCCGTTGTCGTAATACTTCCGCCGAAACAGCGTTGCCGAGCGGTTGAGCTGGGCGGCGTGCAGGGCACTCAGATACTCGGGAACGCCGTAGACCTCCTGATGCACGTCCAAATCTAACAGATGGACGACACTGTCGGGCAACGATAAATGTCTCTGACCCGGCGACTCCCGGCGACTCCCCTCAGGCGGTCGCCGCAAGCTCTTCAAGTAATTTCTGCTGCAGGGCAGGCTCAAGCTGAAAGAATCCATTGTGGGACAGGATTCGATGATTTGGATTGGGCTGATAGGAACCGGGTACTATCTCGCCATCTTCGACCTGGAACGAGCCCACGACGTCTTCCGCTGGCACCGGACCCTGCGGTGTCGGGGTTCTTCCATCAATGACGAAAACCCAACCATTCGCCTGCATTTTTGCGGCTGCATCAAGGGTCGGTACTGCGGGCCCGTGCTTCTGAATCACGCTATGCATGAAGTCTACGAAGACCCGGTTGCGGGCAAAGTTGTCGGGCTCCAACGGCTCACCGGCTCGATCTGTATCCAGAAGCTGACCGATGATCTCCTGAATAACGAAGCCTCGCTTGACCGCTTCGCCCGGCGGAACCAATGTCACGTACGCCACCATGCCGTCCGGTGTCTTGACCTCGCAAATACTGATGGGAAGAGTAGGTTGCATGGTGTTTGCAATTAACCTCTGGAGCTAATCGGCGTTACATCGACGCGGCGACAATCCGCATAGGCGGCCGGCGCAGATAAGTCAGATAGCGCCACAGCCATTCCATCGGACCGTAGCGGTAGCGACTCAGCCACCAGCGACTGAGCAGCAGTTGCAGCGTGTAGAACACCAGCACGTAAACCACCTGCCATGCACGCGAAAAGTACACCGCAAGACCGAGCCCGTAGCCGTAGAACAACCAGGTACCGACCAGCGACTGCAGAAGATAATTGGTAAGTGCCATGCGTCCAGCCGGCGCCAGCCATGCCAGCACACGCGCGCCGCCGGGATGTTGCAGCCATAGCACCAGGGTACTGAGATAACCAAGGCACAACAGCATGCTGGAGATTTGCAGAAGCATCAGACTGACCTGACTGAGTGGCGTCTCGAGGCCGGGAATGAAAGAAGTGCTGCGCCACGACGCAAGGAGCGCGAGCAGAATACCTGGCGGCAGTGTCCAGCGCAGCATGCGCCGGAAGAACGGCAGATGCGCCTGCGGTTCGACCATTCGCCCGGAACGGATCAGCCAGACACCGAACAGAAAGACACCGAGGATCATCGGACCCTCCAGAAAGACGTACCACCAGTGATCGACCAGATCTTGGGTACGTTGGCGCGACATCGCGGTATAGCTGCCGTGGAGCAGTAGCGGTTCCGCGACGGCGACCTTGTTCGCCCACTTCTCATGCGCCTTTTCGCGTTCCTGTACCTTCTGTGCATACGCCGCGGGGGTGCTGTGCAGGGCGTGGTACGTCCTCGCCATGCCTACCGAATAGGTAAGCACGGGCACCAGGTACAGCAGCAGTGCCAGCCGCCATAGCCAGTTCAGTCGCATATGGCGGAAGCCCAGCAGCAGAACGAAGGCCACCAGCGCATACATGACCAGGATGTCGCCAGCCCAGATCAGGCAGGCGTGGATCAGGCCAAATCCCAGCAAGGCTACGCTGCGACGAAGATAGGGCCGCACAAAGTCGCGCCCGGCTCGTTCGGCGCGCGTCATCATCACCGCAAAGCCCATGCCGAACAGCAGACTGAACAGTGTCCAGAATTTGCCTTGCACGAAGGTGAATATGAACCAGGCGGCGGCGTAGTCCAGTCCATGCAGGGTGGCTGGCAAGATGTCCCTGATGGCTACCAGCGGACGCACCATGAAATCCACATTCATCAGGAAAATGCCGAGCAGGGCGAATCCCCGAAGCACGTCCAGCGCCTGGATGCGTTCGTCGAGCGGAAGCGGCATCAACGCATGGCTGTCGCTGTTACTGGTCGCTTGCATATGCCCCCGCATCATGATTCGACAGCGCACAGTCTGCGGCAGGACCGTGCGCACGGCCAGTATGCCGAATGGCCCATTTATGACGCCCACCTTATGCAATGCGCTCAACACATCGCACGAGGTTCGCCATGGGTCGGAAGCGGACCGTTCTGTTATCCGTTCAACTCGACGATCTGCCCTCGTGCTTCATGTTTGTGCAATTCACTGCCCCGGAGGCGGTTGCCAAAGTTCGACCTTGTTGCCCTCGGGGTCCATGACCCAACCGAACTTCCCGTACCCGGAATCGTCAGTTTTCTCCAGGACGTTGCATCCTTCGTCCCGAAGCGCCTGAAGTACAGCGTCCAGGTCTTCGACGCGATAGTTGATCATGAAGGGCGATTGGCTTGGTGCGAAGTGCTCGCCATCAGCGGCGCCGATGGACCACACGGTCGTTCCGTTTGTCGGATTGCCCGATGCGTCCGCCCACGCGAACGCCGTGCCTCCCCATTCCTGGACGTCGATTCCCAGGTGCTGCTTGTACCAGGTGCGCAGCGCGACAGGATCCTTCGCGTTGAAGAAGATTCCTCCGATACCTGTGACTCTCTTCATTTGAGCCTCCGAAGTGCGGTCAAGTGGGAGCGTACTGCGTACGCGTAATGTATACCCCAGATAGTCGTTTTGAGACGAAAGCAGGAGGCCGCGGATATTCAAGGGCTGTGCAATATCCCCGGCAACCATTCTTTAAATGCCACTCGAAGGTCCGTGGACGTCTCGCCCCCCGTCCAACAGACATACACATCGAAGCGGTGCGCGTTACCCCGGCAGGTGTCTGGGTACATCCTTTAAACCAAATACCCGGGGGGAGACATCGAATGCGGGCTGGCAGGCTCAAAGCTCGCCAGCATTCCGACGATGGCCTGTCCACCCGAGACTGGCTCGTAACCGCCTTCGAACAGGAACCCTCCATGCCCGACCTTTGCAAACGGTTGTTTCTTTCACCGCGGATGTGGCTTGCCGGAGCCGTGCTCCTGGCGTCTGGTTTGTCTATCGCGCAAAGCCCGCCTGCCCCGATGGAGGTAATGATCGTGGGTGTTTTTCATATGTCCAATCCTGGGCACGATATCCACAACATGAAGGTCGACGACGTACTTGCACCCAAGCGTCAGTCCGAGATCTCGGCCGTCGTGGATGCACTCACGCGCTTCAAGCCAAACAAGATCGCAGTGGAGTGGTCTAAAGATGTTGTCGACGAACGCTATCCAAAGTACCTTGCGGGCACCCTTCCGCCATCCCGTAACGAAGTGGTCCAGCTGGGATTTCGACTGGCGAAGGTCGCCGGATCGAAAGGCGTATACGGTATCGACGCCGACGGCGATTTTCCGTATGAGCCGCTGAAGACTTATGCCGATGCCCACGGCTTTGGCAGTCTCCTCAAGGCACAGAGCGACGCGACTGATCGACAGATTGCCGAAGAGGAACGCGTGCTCGCCACGAAGGGCATATCCGCCGAGCTACGCCTTCTCAACGATCCGGCTCGACTGAAGGGAGGGAATGCTTTTTATCGAACCGCCCTTCGGATGGGTGCAAACGACGCCCAACCTGGCGTAGACCTCCTGACCGGCTGGTATCGCCGCAATTTCCTGATCTGCGCGAACCTTCTCCAGCTTTCGCAGCCAGGCGATCGGATCGTGGTCTTCTACGGAGCCGGTCATGCCTTCTTATTGCGGCAGTGCGTAAGCGAAACGCCGGGGCTCCGGCTTGTGGAGGCGAACGACTATCTTCAGCCATAGCGATCCGGACCCGACGCGCATAGCCGGTGCCGGGCGCACACCCTAATCAGCGGGAATGCGATGCTACAAGCGCAGCATTACTCAGGAAAAGCGAACTAAGCCCATTCCCGCGACCAACAGAACAAACGTTGTTGCTCAGATGATCCTGGCAGGAATCGTTGCATCCTCGTCCAGGGAATACACCGCGCACAAACGATGGTAACCGTCCGCGATGATGAGTTTGCTGTTCTCGCTGTCGCGCATCAACAATATCGGAGACAGTCCCTCGCCCTTGACGATCTTCTCGCGATCGCTTTCGACGTGGGAATTGCTGACGCCAAGACGGGACAAGTTCGATGCGCGAAGCAGGTCTTTGGCAGCGAATTCGCACATGCGCGCGCGCCGCAGTTTCTTCACAAGTCTGGCGACCGTGGCTGCATCGAACAGCAGGCTGAGATAGGACCCGGCCGCCACATAGTCGTGTTTTTCGGGCTTGTCGAGCCACTTGATGGAGAGAGGCTTCTTGCTCATGCGTCTTCCTCGGCCGGTTGGACATTACAGGCGTCTTCTTCGACAGCCTATTTCGCTCGCTTCGCTGCTGGCTTTTTCCCGGACGTATTAAGGGCGATCGCCGCGCGGATAAGCGTCTTGAATGCGTCAGCATCGACGTCCTCTCCCTCATCGATGTCGATCGCGCGCCTTGTATTCCCGTCAAGGCTCGAGTTGAAGAGCCTGGCCGGGTCTTTCAACGACGCACCCTTGGCAAAGGTCAACTTCACTTTCGCTTTGTAAGACTCGCCGGTGCAGACGATCCCATCGTGCTCCCATACGGGAGTGCCCATCCACTTCCACTCTTCGACAACGTCCGGGTCTGCCTCATGGATGAGTTTGCGCATCCTGGCCAGGGTCTCCCCGCGCCAGTCCCCAAGGTCGGCGATTCTTTTGTCGATCAGCCTGGATGCCGACTCGCCCTCGGTCGAACCCGACTTCTTCATGCGCTTCTCCTCCGCGAACAGGCTAAGGTGGCCATTGCCCCTGATCCGGCTCAATCCTAACGAAATCGGAAGCCGCACGCGTGGTTCGGGAGCGGACATCCCGTAACCGCCAGGCAGCAGGCGAGGCGGTGAAGTGCATGACCGGGACTTTAGGCCGATGGCGGTGCTCCGGGGCCGGGCTACCATCCGGCAACACAACGACAACGTATAAGGAATTCCGTTGGACACACGTTTCATAGCGATGGCAATTGCCCTCCTGCTACCTTTGCCGGCCGCCGCAGCGGACGCCGCCAAACCCGTCGATGCCGCCACCCGTAAAGCAGTCGTGGAACGACTCGCCCAGCAGCTGACGACTCACTACGTCTTTCCCGACGTCGCCGCGCAAACCGGAGCGGAGCTGAAGAACAAGCTGGCAACCGGTGCCTACGATCGCGACACCACCACCGACGCTTTCGCCCGGCACCTGTCTAAGGACCTCCGTGCTTCGGCCAGGGACTTGCACCTCAACGTGCTGTACCAACCAGCGATGGAGTTGCCCCCCGAAAATGCGGAAGCGCCGAAACCCACCCGCAAGGACCTCGACGGCGAACAAGCCTGGGTGGATTCGATTGCGGGCGGTATTGCCTCCGTGCGACGGCTCAGGGGCAACGTGGCGTATATCGACCTTTGGGGTTTCGTCCCGGCGGATTTCGCAGCGGATCGCTTCGCCGCCATGATGGTCAATGTGTCCGGTGCCGATAGCCTGATCCTGGATCTGCGCCAGAACACGGGCGGCGACCCCCACGCGATCGCCTTGCTGCTGAGTTATTTTTTCGACGAGAACGATGCAAAGCAGCTCACCAGCCTGCGCTGGCGAAAGGACAACAAGACGGATGCATTCAGCACCTTCCCGGTCAGCGGCCCGCGTTTTCACGGCCCGATTCGCGTTCTGATCTCGCCACGAACCATTTCGGCGGGCGAAGCATGTGCGTATGACTTGCAGGCACTGAAGCGAGCCACGCTGGTGGGCGCCACGACCGCCGGCGGTGCGAATCCCGCCGCGACGCTGTCCCTGGGTAACGGCTTCACTGCCGAGGTTGCCGAAGGACAAGCCGTCAATCCCGTGACAGGGACCAATTGGGAGCACGTCGGTGTAAAACCCGATATATCCACGACACCGGAAAATGCGCTGGATACCGCCTATGGCGAGCTGCTGGAGCTGGGCGCGAAAAACGCCAGGGACGACGAAGCGAAAGCACGCGTCGAGGCAGCGCTCAATCGCTTCCGGAAAGGGAACTGGGACAAGCCGGACTTCTCGCCCATCTACGCCGACTGAACCCGCCGTTTGAGCCGGCTGACTGAGGCGGTTCGGGACACCGGGAGGGCACCGCCAGAAGCCCTCAGGAGTCGCCGAGCTGCGCCAGTTCCGACCTGGCCGCCTTCAGCCAGGGCTGCTCTTTGCGCCGGTAGTAACCGGGCATCAGCTCCGCGCGGCGGATCTGGCTCCGCAGCACATCGCGGGCCTCGCCCTGGCGCTGGCTTCTGGCGAGTAGACGGCCATAACGGAACCGCCCTTCCTCGCCCGGATAACTGTCGGCTAGCACGCGGTACTCGCTCAGCGCCTCGTCGGTATGTCCCAGTTCTTCCAGGCAACGAGCATAGAGCAGATGCCCTTCGCTTGATTTGTAGCTGGGGTTAGCCTTGATCAGCGCCTCCAGGGTCTGGCGCGCCGCGCTGTAATTTCCGCCGCCGGCCTGCGCCTGAGCGAGGCCGAGCATGAAATCCGCCTCGGTTGCGTACATACCGGTGAGGAGGCTCTGGTAGAGCTCTTGCGCGTTGGCGTAATCGCCGAGTTGCATGCTTTCCTCGGCGAGGTGGCGACGATTGTCCACCGTATCGGCGAGCTCAAGCCGGCGTTTCAGTTCCCGGCGCCGCCGCTCCGGATCGATGATCTTCAGTGTCTTGCTCGCCGCGTTGCGGCCGCGAGGGTCATGACGCAGATCGGGGATGACCGCCACCAGCACGTATACCAGCACGGCCAGATACGAACCGATCACGATCAACCATATCCAGTAAAGCGGGCGCCCGCTCCGCACCACATGGATGGCGCATGCCACCTGAAGGCCAATGGACAGCAGAAAAACGATGGGCATGCCTCTTCCCTTCCACGTAGCCATGCGTAAATCGCGGATGCTACATCACCGCTGGCGTCCGGAGGAACAGACGGCCACTCCACGGGAGCGCGCTCCTACAGGTCTGCGAAGAATGAGTACGAGTGGGGAACTACGTCATATCCCGATGTCTTTCACCCTTCGTCCGCCACAACACCCGAAATATGCTGCAGCTCGTCGATGCCGGCCGGCGCGAGATCTTTCAGCAGATCCATGAAGTTCCTGCCGACCAGCCGCTGTGCCCTTCGCAGTAGTAGTGGTACCGGGCTGGAAGGCTCGTTGGCTGCGTAATAAGCGCAGATATCGTCAATCCTCCGCATCACATCCTGGGGCCCGGCGATGCGCCCACTGGATGAATTCGCCGCGGCGCCCTGCCCTGTCGTTGCCGCGCCGCCGTCGGCCGCCGCATCGTCGTCGGTCACTTCGTCACTGGAAGTTCGCGCCGCCCAATGTGGCTCGACGAATTTCGCCAGTTCGCGCAAGTCGTCGAGAAGCACCCGCAAGTCCGGTGCGGCGGTGCCCAGGTGTTCGTTCAGGATATGGTCGATGGCCCGGGCATGTTCAAGCGCTTGCCGGATGGCTTCGACAGATACTTTGAACTGCTCTTCGGGGCAATCCAGGCAACATGCTTCGATCTCGCTCAGGGACGGCGCGGCGCTGGCTCCGTCGCCCGGCAATATCTTCAGCGTACCGTTGGCGATGCGCAAGTCGCGCAGGCTGAAACGACCCAGCCGGGGCGATTGCACGAAAGGCGTTACGCGAAAATAAGCCAGCAGGCCCAGTGGGTCGCCGAGCGATACCACGGCATTGACCCGCGAGGTCGGATCGTCGTTGTCCTCGGCGTCAAGTTGCGGATGCACGCTATCCCAGAACGTTTCGAGCAGACCGCGAATGAGGGCCAGGCCGTCGGCCCATCCACGCAAGCCATGCATGCGCGTCCATGCCGCACACAAATGCACGGATACGCGAAGGTCTCGCGAACGTTCGAGCAAGCCCAGAGAGCGCTGTTCCACCTTTTCCCAATCGGGCTCCTCGGCGGCAATGACGCTGTCCCCGGTAACACGTTCGGCCCTGACCTCGGCGGCACGTTCCAGCGCCAGAAAATCCGGATCGTATTCGAGGTTGTCGCCCGTCGGTGCCTCGTCGGCAAGCGGTACGAGCAGTTCGCTCAGCAGTTGTTCCGTCGTCATGGCAGTTGTCCCAATGTCGTGGCGGCTTCCGCGCCATCGCAACTCGACTCGTCATCCGGATCGCAGCCCGGTTGCTGATCCGCCGGCAAGTGGATACCCGGACGCACGATGCCGAAGGCCCGATAACTTGCTGTGACGGCACTCATGTCGACGTACGAGTCCGCGCGATTGCCACTGCGCTGGGCGCGGCTAGCTGCCACCGAGGTCGGTATGTTGACGCCGATTTCGCCACCGATGGGCAATACGCTACCGTCGGCGGCCAGGGCGTAGAAATAGGCCGGGGGCTGCCCGATGAAGGCCACCGTCTGAAGCCCGGTACCCACCACATAAATCGGCGCGCTACTCATACCGATCCGGCCGGTGGACGCGTAGGTACCGAGTCCGTCGAGGATCGGTGTCGTGCCGGTCTGTAGCAGATCGCCGCCCCTCACGGCCAGATAGAGCGCAGCCCTCCCCGCGTTCACCGAGTAAGCGCTGCCATCCACCGAAGCAAGCGTCAGCGTCTGGCCGTTGGTCAGGCTGAAGCCGCCCGGTGCGGCGAAATTGCCGAGCACGCCGATGCGGTTGTCGATGACATGCTGCGCATCGCCGAACATGGCGCTACCCGCCGCACGGCCGCTGAGTGTATTGGCCGTGAGACGGCCCGCGCTCCCTTCCCTGATGGCACCCGCCGAGTTCAGGACGATCTTCGTGCTGCTCACCGCACCGTCGATCGCCAGATCGCCATTCATTGTGGTCAGCACCGTCTGGCTACCGCCATCCAGCGGACCCGTGACGGTAAGCGTCCGCGCATTGGTCAGACTGAAACCGTTGGCACTGAAGCCGCCCACGCTGCCGATCTGGTTGGCCTGATTCAGCGCTGTACCGCCGACAGAACTGCCGGTCAGACGGCCCGCGGTCAACATGCCGCCCGTCTGCGCGATCGTCGAACCACTGCGCAGGTCGAGCGTACCGCTGGCCGTTACGTTGTTGCCCAGCGTGAGGCTTTGCCCGCTGAGAGACACATCGCCACCGCTCAACGCACCGCCCATCGCGAGCGCCCCCCTGCGGGAGATCAGCGTCAGATTGCCGTTGCCCGCGCTGATCGCCGGCACCGTCAGGGTGCCGCCCGCCAACAGGCTCACATTGCCGTTCGCCGTGTTCGTCAGCGAGGCGATCGTCAGGTCGTTTGCATCGGCCAGCGATATGCCAGCACCGGTCGCGGTCACCGCACCCACGAAATCGTTGCCGGCGTCGCTCAGATCGATCGCCCCACTGGCATTGAGGTTGCTGCTGCCAGCGACATGCAGTGCACCGCTCTGACGGATGGCGTCGCCGCTGTTAACGGTCAGCGTGCCCGCGCTCACATGGCCCAGCGTCAGCGCCGTAGCACTGGCGATCTGCGTCGCGCCGCCGGTCAGATTCACGGAGCCACCGAAGTGATTACCCGCATCGCTCAGCGTGATCGCGTTGCTGCCCGCGTTGATATCGCTGCTGCCGCCGACATTCAGTGCGCCGCTCTGGTTGATGGCGCCACCACTGCTCGCCGACAGGTTGCCGCCGATGCTGCCGCTGCCCAGATTCAACGCGCCCATACTCGTCACGGTCAGTGCACCGGTGCTAAGGGCACCCAACGTCAACGCACCGCCGGAGGCAATCTGCGTCGCACCGCCCGTCAGATTTACCGCACCGCCGAAGACGTTATTCGTATCATTCAGCGCGATCGTATTGCCACCGGCTTGGAAGCTGCTGGTACCGCCGACGCTCAGTGCGCCACTCTGGTCGATGCCGCCGTTGCCGGTCGCGACCAGATTGCCGCCGATCGTACTGCTACCCAACGTCAACGCCGTGCCGCTGGCGATCTGCGCCGTGCCACCCGTCAAACTCACCGCGCCGCCCAAAGCATTGCCGGTATCGCCGAGCACGATGGCGCCGTTACCGGCGTTGAGATCGCTGGTGCCACCGATACTCAGCGCACCGCTTTGACCGATGGCGCCGCCGTGGCTGTTCGCGATCAGATGACCGCCGACACTGCCACTGCCCAGGTTAAGATCGCCCTGACTGTTTGCCGTCAGCGCACCCGTGTTCAAACTGCCCAGCGTCAACCTCGTACCGCTGGCGATCTGCGTCGCGCCGCCGGTCAGGTTCACCGCGCCGCCGAATGCATTGTTCGCATCGATCAGCGTGATCGCGTTGCCACCGGCGTCGAAGCTGCTGCTGCCGCTTACGTTCAATGCGCCGCTTTGGGTGATGGCGCCACTGCTGGTCGCGATCAGATCGCCGCCAACCGTGCCCCCGCCCAACGTCAACGCCGTGCCATTGGCGATCCGCGACGTGCCACCGGTCAGATTCACCGCCCCGCCCAAAGCATTGCCGGCATCGCTCAGTGTGATGGCACCGTTACCTGCGTTGATGTCGCTGGTCCCGCTCACGCTCAACGCGCCGCTCTGGCCGATGGCACCACCGTGACTGTTCGCTGCCAGGTTACCGCCGATGCTACCGCTGCCCAGATTCAGCGCGCCCGTGCTCGTTGCCGTCAGTGCGCCTGTGCTCAAACTACCCAACGTCAATGCCGCGCCGCTGGCAATTTGCGTCGTGGCACCCGTCAAGCTCACGGCGCCACCGAACGCGTTGCCCGTATGGGTCAACGCGATCGCGTTGCTACCCGCGTTGAAGTGGCTGGTCCTACCCACCGACAGTGCGCCGATCTGCTGGATCGCGGTCGTGTTGGTGAAGTCGAAGTAGCCGCCGGTACCGAAACTGCCCAACGTCCCGATCGCATTCGCGCCGGTGAGCGTCGCGTTGCCAGCAACGTTACCGCTGAGCGTACCGGCACTGATGACGCCACCTGTCTGCTGGACGTTTCCTCCTGCGGACAACGCGACGTTATTCGAACCCGTCACATTCCGGGTCAGCACCAGATCGCCGGCCGAAGCCAATGTCACGCCGGTCGAGTTGACGGCCGTACCGAGCGATAGCGTGCCGGTAGTGGTCGCCACGCCAAGGTTGCCCAAGACGGTCAATGGTCCGTTCACCAGCAACGACATGTCGTTGCTCAGACTGAAATTCGGTGCGTTGAAAGCCCCGAGTGCGCCTACCTTGTTTGCTGCATTCAGCGCGACATCGCCGACCGAGCTGCCGGTCAGGACACCCGCCGTGATCGCACCGGCGCCGCTCTCGCTGATCGCACCGGCCGAGTTCAGGGTGGTCGTCGTGCCACTCACCGCACCGTCGATCGCCAGATCGCCGCTCGTCGTGGTCAGCACCGTCTGGCTGCCACCGTCCAGCGGACCGGTGACCGTCAGCGTCCGCGCATTGGTCAGACTGAAACCGTTGGCACTGAAGTTTCCCAGGCTACCAATCTGATTGAGCAGGTTCAGCGCCACGCTACCGGCAGCACTGCCAGTCAACGTCCCAGCCGTCAGGACACCACCGCTTTGCACGATCCCCGCACCGCTGCGCAGGTCGAGCGTACCGCTGGCCGTTACATCGCTACCCAGCGTGAGGCCTTGCCCGTTGAGAGAAACATTGGCGCCGCTCAACGCACCTCCCGTCGTCAGCGCACCACTGCTGGCGGTCAGGTTCACATTGCCGCCGCCCGCACTGATCGTCGATACCGACAAATTGTCGGCGGCGATCAGATTCACGTTGCCGTTCGCCGTGTCCGTCAACGAGGCAATCGTCAGGTCGTTTGCATCGGTCAGCGATACGCCGGCACCGGTGGCGGTCACCGCACCTACGAAGTCGTTACTGGCATTACTCAGATCGATCGCGCCACCTGCGGTGAGGTTGCTCGTGCCACTCACGCTCAACGCACCGCTCTGGCCGATGGCGCCGCCGTTACTGTTCGCGATCAGATTTCCGCCGACGCTACCTCTGCCCAGATTCAACGCGCCCGTGCTCGTTGCCGTCAGCCCGCCGACGCTCAGATTGCCCAGCGTCAATGCCGAGCCGCTGACGATTTGCGTCGTGCCGCCAGTCAGACTCACCGCACCGCCGAAGGAGTTATTCGCGTTGGCCAGCGTGATCGGGCCAGCGCCCGAACTGAAGCTACTGGCTCCGCCCACCGCCAACGCGCCGCTTTGCTGGATCGCCAGGACATTGGTCAGGTCGAACGCGCCAGCGGCGAAATTACCCAACGACACGATTGAATTCGCACTGCTTAACGAGGCCTGGTTGGTAACGCTGCCGCTTAACGTGGCGGTATTGATGACACCGGCCGACTGCACGGCGTTTCCACCGGCGGAAAGTGCAACGCTATTCGAGCCTGCCACGTTCGCGCTCAGCTGCATATCGCCAGCGGAAGTCAGCGTTACATCGGTAGCAGTGATGGGTGCGAAAAGACTCAACACGCCATTGCGCGTGGTCAGTCCGGCGCTGTTCGTCGCATTCAGCGCTCCATTCACCGACAACGATGCATTGTTCGTCAGGCTGAAATTCGACGCGCTGAAACCGCTGAGCGCGCTCACCAGATTCTGGCCACCCAATGCCACATTGCCGCCAGCACTGCCGGACAGAGTGCCTGCCGTGATTGCCCCGGCGGCGGCCTGGGTTTGATTGCCCGACGAAATCAGGCTGACCCCACCGCTGCCAGCGTCGAGCGCGCCATTCAATACGAGGTTTCCACCTGTCAACGACACGCCACCGGAGCGACTGACGAGGCTGCCGGCGGCATCGACCGTCAGATCGGACGTGCCGTTGTTGATTGTCACGCCTCCCGCGCCGCCGTCGACCCCACCCGATACGTGCATCGCCTGCGCGTTGGTCAGGCTGAAGCCGTTGGCGGTGAAATTGCCGAGGCCGCCGATCTGGTTGGATCGCGTCAGCGTCGTGCTGCCACCAGAGCTGCCGGTCAGAGAACTTGCCGTCAACGAGCCAGCGGTCTGGGCAATCGCACCACTCGAGAGCAGACTGATCTGGCCGGAGCCGGCGTTGATCGAACCGTCCAACTGGACCGCGTTGCCGATCGCGCTGATACCGCCACCTACGGGCGTGCCCCATGCATCGATACTGCCGCCCAGCGTAACGTTGGCATCCGAGCTCAGGACGACAATCCCGCCGTTCGCACCGGATACGTTGATGGCGTTGAGGTTGACGACATCGCCGCCGCTGGCGATCAACATGACGCTACCGCTTGTACCGCCGATGCCCTGGGCACGAAGCACGCCGCTGTTGTTGACCAGCTGGGAAAACAGCGCAGGTGTCGCCGCTGCCTGCAGCAGAATCGTGCCGTTGTCCGCCACGACCGTGCCGGTATTGATCACCGCTGCCTGACCGGGATTGATCTGCTGTTGCAAAGCGCCGGTAACGGTAATATTGATCAGCCCGCTGCTGTCGAAACCAAGTACCGCTTGGTCCGCGCCGTCCAACTCCACGCGGCCAAGGTTGGCGGCGATGAATCCTTGATTGCTCACGCTGGCACCGATCAACGCCACGGAACCACCCGACGCCGCCGCGATCGTGCCGCCCTGATTGACGATGTTCCCCCGGGTGGAACCGGCCGCGAGGTTATAAATGCCGCTCGTGAAGTCGCTGTCCGACATGTTCAGTGTACTGGCCAGCAGGCTACCGACGTTCAACGACGCGGTGGGTCCGAAAATGATGCCATTCGGGTTGATCAGGAATATCCGGCCGTTTGAAGTGACGCTACCGTAAATCTGACTGGGCGCTACCCCGCCAACGCGGTTGAGTGCGATCGCATCGGCCCCGGGCTGATTGAACGCGACCGTAGCGGCGCTGCCGACATCGAAGCCGCTCCAGTTCAGAATGGCCTTCGCCGATGACTGGTTGACGGTCAGAATGGGGTTGGCACCCGTACCGCCCATCACGATGGTGGCGTTGCCGGATGTCACAGTACCGCCAGTCGGCATAGCCGTGGGCGGCGGCGCCGCCAGCAACTCGCCGCATGGCAACAGCGACCCGGCCACCAGACCGAGCAGGGACAGACTGACTGGCAAGGCCTTGCGGCGCAGCGACGAGATACGCGTACCGGCATTTCGGCAATGCGTGACGCAATGGGTATGCTTCATGGTCGCAGCCCTCAAAAAGTAAGACCGAGCCGCGCGTAAACGCGCGTACCCCTGGCACCCGATGCCCGGTCCGGACCCCAGGGCCTTGATGCATCCAGGTGCAGTTCGAACTGGTGAAATCCGGGCAACCGAAAGATGAAGCCCGCGCCTATGCCGCGCATCGTCGGCACCTTCGTCGTGGCGTCGATGCGGTTGGCGCCGGCGGCGAATCCGCGGGCGACATCGATAAACGCCTCAAGCTCCAGCACCTCTCGCCACGGACGGCCAAACGGCGAAGCCATGCTGGCGAAACCGGGCGCGTCCACGTGGTACTCAAGCGAGGCGTAGTAACCGCGATCGCTCAGGTACTGTGCCACCGGATAAGCGCGCACGCTGTCCGGTCCGCCCAGCGAAAACTGTTCCAGCGGCGTCAGCGCGTCACGGGTGTACTGGCCGTTGAACTTGAAGTAGAGCCGTTGGGTCGGCGTGAGGAACTGCAGACGGGTATAAGTCAGCTTCTCCACCAGAAAGCGTCTGGCATGCTGTGGGCTCACCAGATCCGGCTCGGCGGAATCGTCGCTGATCGACTGGCGCAGACTGACTTGCAGCAAGTCGATACCATGCAAGCGCACGTCGGTGCGGTTGAGTGCGAAGCCCAGCTCGGCGACATCGAACCGCTCGTTCGACAGGCGCATCCCCATGCTGCTCAACCTGGACTCCTCGCGGATGGCGTGCAGCGTGCCTTGCATCTGCAGGTTCTCGCGGTTGACGAACTTCCAGTCCGCTCCCGCGTAGTAGAGCGAGCTGGGACCTTCGACCTTGAGCGCGGCCAGCTCGCCGTTGTTGACCTGCAACGAACTCTGGCTACCGCCGATCACCCCGCTCAAGCCCGGCACGACCACCGTCGGCACGCTGTAGCTCACGGAACCGAGATGGCTCTGCCGCGGATCGAGTGCATAGGCATACGTGCCGGACAGCACATCGCCGAGACCCAGCGGGCTGTACCAGCTCGCACCGACCTGGGCGCGATAGCGACCGGTAAGCGAGGTGCCGTAGTTGTTGCCGCCAACACTGATCGCATAGGGACGCGGCGTCTCGCGCGCGACCATCACCACATCCGTCTCGCCATCGTTCTCGCCGGGTTGAAGCACCGAAGAAACGGCGATGCCCGGCAAGTCGCGCGCATACAGCAGCGCCGTATCGACGTCGCTCTTGCGCAACGTCCGGCCACGCAGATGCTCGGCCGGCGCCGCGACGACATCCGGTCGATAGCGCCTGGTTCCCTTCACGGTGACCTTGCCGATGCGGCCTTCGAGCACGCGGATCTCGATGATCTGGTCGGCTCCCACGTTCTGCGCCGGAAGGTAGGCGGTAGCGACGATGAAGCCAGCCTGGCGGTAGATGGTGGTCATCGCAGCCGCCACACCCTGCAGCTGCGCGAAGCTCAACTCCGCTGCGGCACCGTCACCGGCCAGCTTGTGGAATTGCGCATCGGCAAGCGTCTGCATCGCGGCTGGCGTGATGCCTGCATCGGCATGCTCGCCCACACCCTGCACACGGAATCCGCGCGTCCAGAGTTTTCTCGGCCCGTTGCCCGCATCGCGATTCTTGACCGGCGGCAACACGTGGCCGGCCGTCCCGGTGGCCGTCGCGGGATGGACGGATGCGGGCGTATCGGCCGCCGCTCCTTCCTGCCCCCACGCCCTCCCTATCCCCAACGCCAGAAACATGGCGGAGGCCAGACACTTTATTCGCATGATCCCCATTCCCCCGGCACCAGATACGCGCGCCCCTGCAAACGATGCGTCATGCATCGCTTCGGTTCCCGCCTCGATGGCACCCTGTTCCGTCGATAAACCCTTGCCATCCAGAGTAGTGCCATTTCATTCGCCATGCAGAAGCCCCCTTCCCAACCATGTCAGTAACGCAAGCAGGAGCAGGATCAGTACCAAAGCCATCAACCATCGTCGGTCGAACCACGAACGGGAACCGAACAGCAGGGGCAACGCATCGCGCTGACTGCCCTGTCCGTTCGATTCCGCCGGCGCCACGCGCGATGGCGCGATGGCGTTGCGCGCGGTAATGCCATGGCTGTCATTTACGGAGGCCAGCACTTTGCGCCGGCGCGCCCGGTACTCGTCGCGGCCGATCCGGCCCAGCCGGTGCGCTTCGTCCAGAGCGTGCAGGTTCTGGTTGGCGTGGCGTTCCCATTCGGTCATTTCAGCTCCCGCATCAACCTGAAGCCCACATCCTTCTGTGGCGCACCTTTGTCCTCGCGGCGCGCCTCGACCGTGCATTCCGACCAGTAGCTGGTGAAGCTGCCGCCACGCACCGCTAACGTGCCCCCGAGAGTTACCCACTCCCACACGTTCCCCGCCATGTTGACCAATCCCCACGGATTGGCCTCTCGTCCGCGCGCCGACACGGGCGCGCCGGTGCTGTCGCCCGCGCTGGCCTTGGGCGGAATGCAATTGCTGTCCTCGGCCTGGCGCCAACCGCTGCCTGCCTGCGCCGCATGTATCCACTCCGCGTCGGTAGGAAGACGGTAGGGCCAACCGCCACTGGCCTTGGTAAGCCAGGAGGCATAGGCCCTCGCCTGAGCGACGCCGATGTTATCCATCGGCAAACGGCCCAACTCCTGATCGTCGACGGTCACGGCACTGCACTGACCGGTCGCCGCGCAGAAGCGGTTGAACTCGGCCACGGTGATCTCCGCGCGGCTCAACGCGTAGGGATGGCCACCGTCGATGCCCGGTATCACCACCAGTGCGGGACCGCGATGGCCATCGACCTGGTCGAAGCAGAATTTGCCGCGCCCGACCATATCCGGATCGCCGCACGGGTCCGGACCCTCCGGCAGACGAGGACCGGCCTCCGCGACCGGAGCCGTACCCGTAGCGGCTGTGGCCGTCACGGGTGCGACCTTGCGACGAGCCACCTTGGCCACGCCCGTCGCTTCTGTCGCTACCGCCGTCGACGTGGCAGCGGCGGGTACCGTTTCGGTCGACATGAGCCGATCCAGTCGCGCACTCAACGTGCCTTCGGGCAACTTGCCGCGCGCCTTGAGATCCTTTTCCAGTTGCGTCATGCCGGCGGCATCGCTGCGATACACACCGTCGAGCTGCGCTTTGATCCGCGCATAATCCGCATCGGCCAATCGCTGCTCGCCCGCCCCCATGACTGCGGCGGCAACGTCGTAACGTGCCCTGGCGGCGCGTAGATCGAGCCGGTTCCCCAGCGTCTCCGTACCCTGCCCCAGCATGTCCGAGGCGCGCTGGTACTGGCCCTGCTGGAAGACATCTTTCGCCTGGCCGAGATACGCCCCGGCCAACAACTGCGGACCGTCGCCGCTAAGGAACGCGTTGCCCGGCTGCAAGACGCGGATCCGGTTCAGTGCGTCCCGCGCCTTGGCCACGTCGTTGACGGTGGCCGCACGACGTACCGATTCGATGCGCGCCGTGACCTCGGCGTCGGCGCTGTCCTTGTCCAACCGGGCCATCAGTGCCTGCTGGAGCGCGTCGAGCCGGCTGTGCTGTCCAAGCAGCGCTGCGGACGTCGGCGCAAAACGCAGACCAAAATCCACCAACGCCAGATCCTGCTGCAGATGAAGGGGATCGGTTTGCTGGGCGGCCGCATTGGCGATAGCCACGCCCAACGCATCGGTAAGCCGATGGGTTTCCGGCGAGGTATCGCTACTCAATGTTTCCATCGTCGACGCCACTGCCGCCTGCCACGCGGGATCCAGCGAAGGTTTGGCGACCAGTCCGGCCAAGGTATCGCGCGCCTCGGCCAGATCGTGCGTGGATGCGGCGGGTTGTGCCGCCAGCTGCTTGCTGGCATAGGCACGATCGGCGACGTCGATCTGCACCGCACGCAACTGCAAGCGCAGCGACGAGGGGAACCACTGGTTGGCGACAGCGAGCCGGCCACGTGCTTCGTCCCGCCGGCCGGCGGCAAGCGATTGACCGATGGCTTCGTCGTAAGCCAGCTCCAGTTCCGGGTTCTTCAGCAACGTGCTGTCCGGTTCGATGGCGTGAATCTTCGCCAGCGTGGCGACGGCGTTGTCGGCATCGTTCCCGAAGATGGCACCCGCGGCGATCTGCCGGCCCAGGTCGGTGTCGAAGGTGTTGAGCAATGCGTTCCTCTGCCGCTCCATCGTCTCGCGCCGGCCGTCCAGCGTCGGCGCGTACAAACGCATGCGATCGCGCATCGCGAATACGCGCAGCGCTCCGGCATAGTCGTAGCGGCCGGCCGGCGGATTCCATCGCGCATCGATCCGGCTCAGCAGGAAATTCTGGATGGCATCGCCGCGATCGTCGAGCAGGCGGCGACGATCGTCGTCGTCAAGGCTGGACAACGCCTGCAATGCCTGGTCTTCGTCGCGGTAGTGCTGTGGATCGTCCGGTGCGAAACGCGCGGATACTTCAGTGACGTGTCGGCCGTGTAGATAACGCACCGCGCCCCAGCCCCCTCCCGCGAGCACGGCGAGCGCGGCCACGCCGTAGCCAATCACGGGGAGCAGCCTCTCCTTGAGACCGATATCGCGCAGCCCTTCCAGCAGCGCGTCGACGTTGCTCAGCCGGCGCTCGCTGGTAAAGGCGACGGCCTGACACAGCGTGCCGTACTGGCGCCGTGTGAGTCCGGCCACCGCAGGCGGCTTGCGATCTTCCCGCATCGCTACCTCGGCGCTGACCTTGTCGAAGGGGTGTTTGCCGGTCAGCAGTTCGAACACCACGCAGCCCAGCGCATAAATATCGTCGCCCGGTGACGGCAGCTGACCGCGAATCATCTCCAGGCTGGCATAGGCCGGCGTCAGTGCGCCGAGGGTGGCGGCATCGAACACCGTCTGCTCGCCGGACGCATCGCCCATGTGTTTGCCCGCACGGGCGATGCCGAAATCGAACACTTTGGGGATTCCCTCGCGAGTCACCATCACATTGCCCGGTTTGAAATCGGAGTGGACGACACCGGCTGCATGGGCACGCCCCAGAGCGCGCGCCATGCCGTCGATCAGCGGTCGCGCGCGGCTCAACGGCATGCCGTTATAGGCCTGCTCGCGGATCAGCGTCTTCAAATCGCAGCCGTCGATGTATTCCATCGTCATGAAGACGTTGGTGCCGTCCTTGTCGAAATCGAATACACGTACGATGTTGTCGTGCGCCAGTTTCTGCGAACGCCGCGACTCGCGTTGCAGAGCGACCAGCGAATCCGGGTGACGCCTGAATTCGTCGTTGAGCACCTTGATTGCCAGCCAGGGATCGCGGTCGCGCGCTTCGACCTTGCGGTCGTCGCGGGCCAGAAACACCACGCCCATACCGCCGCGGCCCAGCTCGCGTTCCAGATAGAACCGGCCTTTGAGCAGACTGCCTACTGTCGCGTAATCGCCACCCGCCGCATCGGCGATACGCTGCCAGCTTTCCAGACTGGAAGTGCTGTGCGAATGGGTTCCGGTAAGCCCGACATGTGTGCCGGATGACGCCGCGGCGGCGGGCTGCACACGCGTGATATCGTCCGCGTCCAACGGCACCGCGCGCGATGTCGGCATGACCACCGTGGCGTCATCGTCGACGATCGACGGCGACGATGTTCGCGCGGTTGGCTTCACTACCGTCGCGTCGTCCTCCGGTGCCGCTACGGCACGCAGTGCATCGAGCCGGGTCACCAGCGTGATGGCGTCATCGGTGCCGATACCATCCTCTTCGCGCAGGCGGCGCAGCGTTTCGACGCCGGCGAGGTATTCGCTTTCGTGCAGCGCGCCGCGGGAATCCAGCGCACCAAGTACAGCGGCAAGATCGAGCTTCCCGCTGCGCAGGGCAGTCACCAGTTCGACGACGGAAGCGGAGTCGTACATGGCCGGTTACTCCTGTAAGCGGACGATAACGGCGGAAACGTTGTCGCGGGCCGCACGGCCCAGCGCCAATTCGAACAACCTGCCCAACAACGACTGCGGATCCCGTGCGCGACCGCATTCGGCATCCAGCTCGTCGTCCGGAATTTCCTTGTTGATACCGTCGGAACAGAGCAGGAACTGCATGCCAGGACGGCAGCCTGCAACCACCCAGTCGACGAACAGTTGTTCCTCCGCGCCGATCGCACGAGTCAGTACGCCATTACCCGGCGCCGGCGCGGGTGTCGTGCTGGCGGGACCGAACTGGGTCTCGTCGTCCTTCACGCCATGCACGTGATCGTGGGTGATTTGCCGCAGCCGGCCATCGTCGTAGCAATAGGCGCGGCTATCGCCCACCCAGCCGCAGAGCATGAAGTCGCGGTCGTGCACGAGCACCACGATGGTCGAGCCGATCAGATCCACGCTGCGCGCTTCCGCGGTGCTGCGCAGATCGGTGTTGATCGTCTCCAGCGCGTCTTCGATCGACTCCACGAAATCGAGCACACTGCCCGGCCGCGGCAGTGCGGTAAGGCGCTCGACGATCAAGCCGCTGGCATAGTCGCCCGCCGCGTGACCGCCCAGTCCATCCGCCACTACCCACAAGCCAACGTCGTCGCGAACGAGAATCGCGTCTTCGTTATGGCGCCGGACCTTGCCCGTCTCGGTACGTCCCACCGTGCGATAGCTCACCGTCATGATCCTGCTCCGACTGGCTCGTGGACCGCCGGCACAGGCCAGCGCGCGTCGATATGCGCGGCATCGAGGAAGCCCGCATACAGCACGGGATCGGGCAACCCGGCGGTGAGCAGCAACGATGCGGGCGGGCGATCGGCGTCGACGCTCCACCACAGGCACCAGCCGTCGCTTGCAACGACGCTCTGAGTCCACATCGCGGTCAGCAACGCCGTCGCGTCGATGTTCTCCGGTAACGGCAAGCAGTACTGGGCCGCATGCCTACGATCGAGCCGGAACGACGATGCGCGCGTCGGTAACGCACGGATGTCGCAGGGCATCGTCAGGGACGCGACCCGCGCATCGAAGGTCTCGACATTCGAGCGATCCGCCTGCGCCGCACGAAAAACGTTTTCCATCGCCGCGAACCAGCCCCCGTCGTCGCACAGCACGCCGGGTTGCGCAGGCGTATCGGTCGCGATGCGCCCCGCGATCACCATGGGGAAATGGCGGCCGACCCGGTCTGTCGCAGGCCCCAGCACGCCCGCCCAGGCCGCTTCGGTGCAGACGCCAGGAGCGAGCAAGAAGCGCCATAGCGGGCTAGCGCGATAAGCCGCCTGCCATCGCTCGCCCAGGACGTCGCGACTTTCCGCCACGGCATGCGAGAAGTGGCGATCCCATACATCGACGAAGGCCGAAGGCAGCCGGCGCTGCACGAAGTCGCCCGCACCGGGCAACTTGCCGAAGAAACCGGGAGACGCGATGCCTTGCATCGTCTAGCCTCCGCACCGGAAGCGCTGCACGTCGCCGCTCAGGAAGGGGTTCTTCAGGTTGCCGGCCTGCAACGGCAGTTGCACGATGTGGCCACCAAAGTCGAACGCCGCGTTGAAGCGCAGATCGGACTGGCGCTTGAGGCGTGCCGCCTGCAGTGCACGGAAGAACGACCACTCGCCAAGGTAATCGAGCGTACCGAGCGGCTTACCCGCCGCATCGTAAGCCGTCAGCGTGACATGCCCCGGTGTGGGACCGGGCCACTTCATCGTCATGCTCGCCGCGCCCCCCTGGCGATAGTCGTACTTCTGTCCATCGATCTCGACCAGCAACCGATCCACGCCCTCACCCAGGGTGGGCGCAAGCAAGGTGAAGCCGACCTCCGGCTGACTGCCGCCGCGGAAGTACATCTGCCGGATGCGATCGGCGGCCTGCACCTGCGCAAGGATCGCGGGCGGACCGGCCACCGCGCCCGGCCCGCTCTTCCAACGCCAGGTTTTCCCGCTGACATCGATCAGCTTTTCCAGCGACTGTCGGTACAGCGAATCGAAGCGGCCGCCGTTACCGAACAGGTCGCCGAAGTTCTGCAGCGGAATCTCGCTTTGGCTGTTCGCATCGAAGGGATAACGTCCCCGCGTGAAATCGGCGCAGTCGGTACCGATCGCCTGCTTGACCTGATCGCCCAGCGCGCTCTGCGTGCCGCTAGCCACCAGTGCCTCGCTCTTGCCGGTCAGCGCATCGATCCACCCGGCTACCGGCGGAGGCAATTGTGTTGCTTCCTGCCGCGCCAACAGCAATTGCGGATTCGGCTGGCTCGCGCTGAAGTCGGTCATGGTGAGCAAGGTCTTGCTGAGCTGGTCCAGCACACCGAGCACGTGATCGATCGGTGCGGCGCCCGCGGCACCTTCGCCGAGTTTGTTCAGTGTGGCGAAGTGTTCGCCGATGGCCTGACCGGGCGCCGGTCCACTGCCTGCTCCCACGTGGTCACCCCCCAGCACAGCGGCCAGCGCGTGGTTGGTGGCCGCTTTCTTTTGCGCGACGCTGGCGGCCGTGGCCAGGACACTGGCCGTGGCGTCCGGCGCGCCACCGCGCATCAGGTCGGTGGTGTTGTCGCGCACAAGGCCAAGCAGCAACTTGAGCGGCGAACTCGGTCCACCCAACTTGGCCGCTATCGCGCTGGCATCCTGGATGCTGGCCGCCGGCTGCAGTTGCAGATCGGCGAGCAGCGCATCCCAGGTTTTGATGTAGTCCTGCTCATACAGCGCCTGCACCTGCTGCGCGAGGCGGGCCTTCTGGATCGTATCGGTGCGCGCGGTACCGAACACCCAGTCGTTCTGTACGAACTGGTCCACTGCCTCGCCGATACCTTTGCTCGCCTCGGCGGCGAATACTGGCTGCGTGTACAACGCGGGAAGCGGCTCGGACAAAGGTGAGCCGCTTCTGCGACGGAACACATTGCCAAGCAAACCCAATGCCTTGTCCAGTTGCAGCGGTGGCTGCGCGGTGCTTTCCACCCCGAGTTTGAAGCTGCCGTAGACCAGGCTCGACAGGTCCGCCGAACGCAATGTATTACGTGCCTGCTCCACCAGCGCCGCGTCTACCGGCAGCGTGTGCAGCCGGCCGGGTTCGGCGAGCAGCGCGTGGAAATGCCCCGCCAACGATTTCTGCAATACGGGATCGTCCGGAAAAACACCTCGCCATTCGATATCGGACAGTGTCCCGAGCTCGTCGGCATCCGCATGCGCCGGCTGGCCAAGCATCAGGTAGCCCTTGAGGTAGTAATACAAGGCTTGCGGATCGGCGGCGTGACGCGTCAGACCGTGGCGGAACTGCGCGGCAATGCCAGGCAGCAAGGTAGCGTTGAGCTCGCGCAGATAGGCGTCGTGCAATTCTTCGCCGACCGCATGCCCCTGATAGAGACCAAGGCGCATCATCAAAGGCACGCGGCCGCGGTACAGATTCGCGGCATCGACCGCACCGCCGATAGCCTCAAGCCGCGCAAGCGACAGCGCGAAGTACTGCCGGGGTGTGGTGGCTGTCGAAGGATCGGGCGAATCCGGGCGCGCCTGCAACGTCGTCCGCACCTGCGCCAGATAGTCGCTGTTGCGCGCATAGCTGCCGGCCATACCGGCCACCAGTAGAACGGTGGCCAATAGCACACCCGCATAACACGCGACCTGCAACCACGCCTTGCGCCGCTCCAGCCTGGGATTGGTGCCTGCGAACCCCGACTCCTTGAACAGCACTTCCTTCAGAAGACGCTCGACGAAAAAGGTACGACTCTGCATGCCGGGTGCATGCACGCTTGCATCGTCCAGCCCGAAGGTACGGGCCACCGCGCCCATCATGCGATCGATCGGCGTGCCTTCCTGCGTGCCAGAGGTGAGATACACCCCGCGCAACAACAACGGCGCGCCGTAGGCATGACCGGCGAACACGCCTTCCACGAACTGTCGCGCTGTTTCGCCCAACGCGGCGAACTGTTGCGGGAACGAGAGCACCGCCGCGCGGCGCAACCGATCGCGTTCCACATGCAGGCGATCGAGCAGCCGCGAATTGAGCCGTTCCAGCAGCAAGTTGAACTCGTCGGCGAACATCCTTGCCGCGCTGCCGTCCATGGTCTTCGCGACCGGGAACGACATACCCCACACCTGGCTGCGCAGTTCGGGATTGAGGTCGTCGAAGAATTCCGTAAAACCGGCCACGAGATCGCACTTGGTGAACACCATGTACACCGGGACACCGATGCGCAGATGCTCGACCATCTCGTCGAGCCGGCGACGGATGGCCTGCACGTGCTGATCGCGCTCCGCCTCGTCGAGCACGATCAGATCGGACATGCTCATGCTGACAATCACGCCGTTGACCGGCCGACGGCGCCGATACCTGCGCAACAGTTTCAGGAACTCCGTCCACGCGGCGCCATCCGCCTGACGATCGGAATCCTGCGTGGTGTAGCGGCCGGCCGTGTCGAGAAACACCGCCTCGTCGGTAAACCACCAATCGCAATTGCGCGTGCCGCCGATGCCGCGCAGCGCCTGCTTGCCGAAGCGATCGGCAAGCGGGAAATTCAGGCCGGAGTTCTTGAGCAGCGTGCTCTTGCCCGAACCGGGCGGACCGATCACCACGTACCACGGCAAGGTATAGAGATTGCTTCCCCCGCGACGCGTCTTGCGCAGGGTCTGCACGGCTTCCTGGAAACGCGCATAAAGCTGTGCGCGTTCGCCGCCGCCCTGGTCGTCGCCGGCGTCTTGCGTCGCGGCCAGTTCGCCGGACATCCGGCTGGCCTTGTTACGGTGGCGCAACTGCTGAATCTGCAACCATGCCGCCCACACGATCACCAGAAGAAGAATCGTCAGCAAGCGGGCCACCGGGCTTGCCAGCGGTTGCATCGAGCCCAGCCCGAGATAGGGACCGAGCCACCAGATCAGCAGCGCCAACAGCAGCAAGCCGATCAGCGTCACGAACCAGCCGGATTTCATTAGCGCGACGAGCTTGCTCACGACGGTCAGGCCCCTGGTTGAAACAAAATCTCGACACGCCGATTGCGCGTGCGGTTGGCCGGCAGTTCCGCCGGCAACGCGATGGGCTGCGACGCGCCGGCGCCGCTGGACTCGATGCGTCCCGGCTGGGCCAGGCCCTGCCCCAGGATCTGCGCCACCGCCCGCGCCCGCACTGCCGATAGCTCGTAGTTGTCCTTGAAACGCAGCGAGCGCACCGGCTGATCGTCGGTGTGTCCGACCACCACCACGCGTCCGACGAGCTGATCGATCGCGGCGGCCACTTTGCGCAGCAACCCCTGCTGGTCGGGCGCGACGTCCACGCCACCCGACGGAAACATGGCGGCCGCATTGAGGCGTACTTTCGCCTGCCCGTCGGGTTGCTCGTCCACGCTAAGCAGGCCGGCTTGTTCTTCCGGCGCCAGCAACAGCTTCAGGCTCTTTCGCGCCGCTGCGGGACGTGGCACGTCCTCCGGCGGCACGGCACTCAGCAGACCGATCTGCGCAACCTGCGCACTGATCGGCGAGGACTGTGCGTTCAGCCGTGCATGGAACCAGAGGAAGGCGCCGAACAGCACGCACGCCGCAGCCGCCGCGATCACCCACAGCGGCACATAGCGCAGCACCGGATTGCGCCGATCCTCGATACCCCGCCAGTGCGGCGCGAGCGCCTCGGCCGCCGGCCCGCGCTGCGCACGAATGCGCCGATAAAGATCGTCCTGGATCTCGGCCAGCCGGGCCCGTCCACCCGCTTCGATCTGATAACGCCCGCAAAACCCAAGCGTCAGACCGATGTACATCAGTTCGATCAGATCGACATGGCGCGGCACGTCATCGCACAAACGATCGAGAATAAGAAAGAATTTCGCGCCACCGTAGGACTCGCTGTGGAATGTCACCAGCAGCGTCTTTTGCGCCCAGCCGCTCTGCTCGCTCCATGGCGAATTGAGCACGGCCTCATCGAGCATCGTGCACAGCACATAGCGCGCCGCGGTGACCGCTTGCGCGGCGATTCCCGCGTCGCCCGCGCGACTCTCGAACTTGCGAATCTGTACCAGCACCTGCTCGCGCAGATGCGCCGTATCCGGCGGGGACGCGTTGTGCCGCAACTGCACCGAAAGCAAAAGCAACGGGCTGGCGGCCTGAACCAGCGGATTCAGGCTGCGGCCGAGAAATTCGCTGATATCCGCTCCGGCCATGCCGGGCGCCGCGGACCGTGTCGAAGCGTACGGCGGCGCGGCAGGTGGTGGTGGCCCGGCGACGGTCGTCGCGCTCTGACGCGGACGTACGACGGTCGCGTCGGGGAAGGGATCGTCCGTACCCGGACCGGGCGTACTCATGCGCTCACCCTCTGATTGCCCATAGCTGCAAATCCAGTCCGGCGAATTCGCTGCCGAAATGGAAGGCGATGCCACCGGACGTCTTCAGCTCCCGCCACAGCGACGCCTGCTTGTCGAACTCGAAATAGAGATAGCCCGAGTGATAAGGAATCTGCCGTGGCGCCACCGGCATCGGCGTCACCGGGATACCCGGCAGCTGCAGGTTCACCAGATCGCGAATCTTCTCGACCGGGCCGATCTTGGCCTGTGCCGGTAACTGGCGGCGCAGTTCTTCCGCCGGTAGATCGCCCTTGGCCGCCAGCACGAAAGCAGCGGTATCCAACAGGCTCATATCCGGCACCACCGCCACCCACACGCCGAACTTCCGCTTCTGCACCGGGATCGGCGTAGCCGTTTGTTCCAGCACGGCACTCAGGCTGCCGCGCAATGCCGCGATCACCGGCTCGAAGCTGCTTTGCAATTGCTCGTGGCGATACGGCGGGAATGCCGGCGGACGCTTCCCCGGCGCGGTGAACGTACTCAGTTCGCCGGCCATCGCCACCAGCGCGCTATACAGTTCTTCCGGATGCAGCAGCGGTGCCGAGGCCCAGTGCGCAACCATCGGCTCATAGCGGTTCACCGATTGCAGCAGCAGGAAGTCGGCAATCTCCGCCGCGCCGCCACGATCGGTCAGCGCCACACGACTGGCCAGCGCCTCGCCACGTTGATGCAATAGCCCGAGCAGTTCGACCAGAAAGGTCGTCAGTCGCGACACCGCCTGGCAGCCCAGCGCGCTTGGCATGAACGCTTCGTCCAGCACCACGCGACGATCCGCGCGACATTCGACGATCCGCGCCAATGGAATCTGCGTCAGTCCTTCCAGCGGCTGCGATTGCGGAATCAGGCGGCAACTCATGCCACCCACCTCTAGCAGCGCCGTGCCTTCCACACTGCCCGACACATCATTCGCTTCCGTCTCGCGCACGCGGAAGCGGAATAACCGATCCACCGGCGCCTCGGGGCGACCGCTGTCGGGCTGCGAAGGCGAACGCAGCGGCAACGTGAGAAATATAGTCTGGTCCCGCCAGTTGGCATCCACTTCGATAGCGGGAGGCAACGGATCGTCGCCCGGCATCGCGAACGGCGTGCCGTCGGAAAACACGCCGCGCGCACGACGGATACCCAGCTTGCCGATCGCCAGCAAGTCCGTCTCCAGCTCCAGCTCGGAAAACCCCCAACCGTAAGGACGAACACTGCCAGCGCGCAGATCCACATAGCGCTCCAGATAGCGCTCCTGCTGCTGCATGTGCTGCGGTCGAAGGAACAGACCCTCGCTCCACACGATTTTATTGTTCTGCGTCATTCGCCCTGCTGTCCGCCCGAGTGATACCGCTTCCCTTCGCTCCTGGAGCGGAGGTTGGGAATGGGTAGTGGGGGCGTGTTCCCGGCGAACGCCTGAGGGAACGGGTGTTGCCCGGCGGAAGCAACGTCTGCTTGGCGTTTGCCGCCTCCTGGCGCTCGCCTGATCGACGCCTCCACTACCACCCCCCAACCCCGCTCCAGGAACAACTTATTCAAGAATCTCTGGAAACGATTGTGCTGCCGGTCGCCAGAGCGCACCCGTCATTTCGTCTCAGCACACGGCGGTGTGTCGTCCCGCAGCGTCCCGCAGCGTCGGGTACACGGGGTCGACTAGCGCTGGGCAGTCCGCCGCGCTGTTTTCAACCGCGCCAGTTGCGCCTCGTAGGCACGCGCGAACTCATCGCCGAACAGGCGGCGGAAACACTCGTCCGGGTCTTTCGCCAGGCCTTCGAAGTTCTCGCGATAGCGTTCCCAATAACGCCCCTTCCCCGCGAAGGCCGAGCGTTTACCGGAACCATCCACTTCCTGCTCGAAACGATCGGGACTGAAATGGAACAGCAGCGATTCGAAGGCCGCGCGCATGCCCGCCAGCATCGCCATCTGGTGGCAGCGAATGTCGTCGAAGGCATCGTCGAACGCCGCCGCGCCAGACAGGAAGGCCGCGCTGGTCGGCGCCATGATTTTCTGGATCGCCTCTTCGGGCGTAGCGGCGAACTTCAGCGGATTGTTCTCGGAGCGCTGAATGATCGTCACCGGCAGACGAAAGATATTCTTGATCTCAGCGCGTGCGCGCAGAACTTCCATCACCCCTTCGACGACGATATCGAAGATCCGCGCCAACTCCGGCGGCAGGGGTGCGTCCGATGGTGGCGCGGGGGTTGCGACGGCAGGTGGTTCGACCACCGTGGTGGGTGCCGCGGCAGGCGATGCGAAGTCGCCCATCGTCAGATCCCAGTTTTCCGGTAGCGCGTGGGCCTCGCGCAGCTCGCTCGTCTTCGGCGGCTGGAAGTGGTCCATGGCACCTGATGTGTGATTCCACCCCATATCGCCGATGGATGCATCGCTCATAGGTTTTTCCGGGGCCGCGTCGAACATGCGCAACGGGTCCAGTTCGCTCGCAGGGTGACCCACGCCGATGCCGGCCAGGAAACCGTCGTCCAGCAATCCGCCGCTTGGCGGTGCCTGCGATGGCGAAGGCACCGCAGGCCAGCCCCGATCGATATCGAAGGGATCGCCGCCACCTGCGCTGGCTGGCAACACAGCCGGCAGGTCCGGTGTGGCGGCGGGTACGAAGGAAACGGCCCCTGCCAACTGCAAGCGCACTTCGATCTCGAACGTGTCGAGCTGCAGCCTGTCGCCGTCGCCGAGCGCTGCCGGATCGCCCTTCGCCAGCGGCGCTCCGTTGAGCAGCATGCCGTTGGTACTGCGATCTTCGATGAAATACATGCCGTTGAGATAACGCACGACCGCATGAGTACGCGACACGCCGGGCGCGCCGAGCACCCAGTCGCTCTCGTCGGCACGACCGATGCTGCCGCCACGACTTTCGAAGGTCATGCTGGCACCGCTGCCGAACTGCGCTGCTTGCCGGCCGGCCACGGTAAGAATCAGGTTCTGCGACGTCGACATGCTGCGTCCTTCCTCATGAGTGTTGCCGATGCGGCTTCATGCGCCTTCCTGTCCGGCATCGGCGAGCAGTCCCAGCGCATGCTCGACGAAGGCGATGCGGCGCGCGTCGAATCGCTCCGTATCCCGCGCGGCCAACAGATTGAGCGCGGCGACCGCGGCGCGCGCCGTGAGATGTCCGGCCGGCGGCACTGGCGTTTCCTGATTCGCCGGTGCCAGGCTACCGCCCGACCAACCGGCCGCCGCCGCCAGCCACGCACCGATCGTGCGATAGCCACCGGAATGGGCAAACTCGAACGCCGCACGGCGATTGGCCTCGCTGGGCTCGCGCACCCACTTCTCGGCCAGCGACGCACCCGCGCGATCTTCCGGCTCCAGCGTTTCGCCGCGCGCGCACTGGCACAGCCAGGCCACCACGTACCGGCGCGGCAACAGACGCGCCATCAGTTTCAGCGCATCGCCCGACTCGCCCGCCTGCAGCAGCGCCCGCACGGCGACTTGCGGCGCCATCTCCGGCACGAGTCGTCCGCGGGCCTCGTCGGAGACGGCCATCTGTTCGCATGCCTGCCATACCGCGTTCATGCGTCTTCCCTCACCCGATCATGATCAGGCCACCGGCCAGCTGCGCGATGCCTTCGCCATTCAGGGACAGCATCGGCGCCTTGACGTCGGCCTTCGCTCCCCCTTCCACCTGCAGCATCGCGTCCGAATGCACTTTGAGGCTCGCGCCTGCACCAACGTCCATGGTGACGCCCGCCTTGATGTTCACCTGTACCTGCCCTTCCATCTTCAGCGCCGACTGCGCGACGATGGTGACGTTGATGCCCCTTATCTCGATTTCGCCCGAGCTCTTCATCACGATGCTGGACGCACCGGTCACCAACTCGATCTCGGTGCCGGCATCCAGCTTGAACTTCTGCCCGACGGTGGTAGCGCCATTGACCGTCACGTCGAGCGTGTCGTTGTTGCCGACCTTGTGCTTGCGGTCATGCTGCACGTCCATGCTCTGGTCGTTCTTGACCGTGACGGTTTCGTCGTGATCGATCGCCACCACATGGTCGTGCTCCACTTCCTCGCGCATATCTTTCTGCGCGTGCAGCAGCAATTCCTCGCTGCCTTTCTTGTCCTCGAAGCGGATCTCGTTGGCATCCTCCGCGCCGCCGCCAGCGTGGCTGCGGGATTTGATGCCGCTCTGCGTCTTGTTGTCCGGCAAGGCATAGGGCGGCATGTGATCGGCGTTGTAGACGCTGCCGATCACCAGCGGCCGGTCCGGGTCGCCTTCGAGGAAGCTCACCACCACTTCCTGACCGACGCGCGGAATGGTTTGCATCCCCCAGTTCTTGCCGGCCCATGACGAGGCCACGCGCACCGGGCAGGAGTTCTTCGCGTTCGGCTTGTCCGGCCTGTTCCAGTGGAAGGTGACCTGGATGCGGCCGTACTGATCGACGGCAATGTCCTCGTCGCTCTCGCCAGTCACGATCGCCGTCTGCAAGCCGGCAATCGTGGGCCTGACCGCCTGCGGCAGGCTACGAAACGGCAGCTTGCTCTCGATCGTTTCGAAATCGCAGCAGAACGGTTCGCCGCCACTGTCGCCCGATGCGTAACCGGATTCCTCCAGATGGGTCCGCGCGGCGATCACCAGATATTCCTGACTCCACTCGCGACGCGGCGCGTCGGTCAGGGCAAACAAGGCGCCGACTTCCAGACCACAAGCGCCAGTACGCCCAGCGTAGCGGGCACGCTGCGCGTTATGCGCTTCCGCACGCACCTGCGCATAATGCCTGCCGACGTCCACCGCGACATGGCTACCAGGAAAGTCGAACACCTCCAGCCCCGACACGGGGTGACAGTCGGCTGCATGGCCGATCTCTTCGCCAGCCAGCAGCGAGGCACGCGGGCGCAGCGGATCGTAGTCGGTCAACTGATAGCGGGTGGGATGCACGCCACGTTCGAGGCGCCACTCGCTTACCGCCGCAACTGTGCGGCTGCCTTGCTGCGCGGGCGGCACGTAAGGCAGCGTATCGAACGGCCGGTGCCGGGCGTGCGCGCCCAGTGCGTCGGCCAGCACCATGGTGTGCCCATGGGCGCCATGGCTGAAGAAGTAATAGATGCCTTCCTGCTCCAGCAGCCGACTGATGAAGTTGAAAGTGTCCTCGCGGTACTGCACGCAGTATTCCCGCTTGGGATAGCTGCCACTGAGGCTCAGTTTCACATCGCTGTAGCCGACCTCGCTCAACGCCGTGCGCACGATCTCCGGCACGCTCATGTCGGTATAGATACGGCAGTCGTATCGATGGGTCAGCAACCACGGCTTGGGCACCAGGGTCGCCTGATAGACCGCGTAACTCAGCTTGTCGACGGTGGTGAAACCGGTCTGCGCGATGTCCGCCACGATGCCGTTGAACCAGCGCTTGTAGCCATCCGGCGTCTCAAGGCACACCGTCATCGAGGTACCCAGCAGCTTGCGCAGGTCGATGTGCGCGTCCTTGCCGAGCAGCGTCAGGCGGAACGAAAACAGTCGCCCTAACGCCTCGCTGGCGTCCATGGCGGCGAACAGCAGTTGGTCGCCGAGATCCGATTGCAGCGTGATCGTGCGCGCCATCAGTGAGTCCAGAAAAGATCTGCCGCCAGGCCACGGCGACGCTGGCCGATACTCACATAAACCCGCGTGCGGCAGCCGACAATTCGTCTCAACCGGTACGTGCCAGCACCACCCAGCCATGCACGGGCTGACCGCCCTCTTTGCGCAGCGTGTCGGGTGCCAGATGCACCTCGGCGAAGCCAGCTCCCGCCAATGCCAGGCGCACGTGCCATGCGGAATGGCGGTAGCGCCCGCTGACGCCGAGCTCCACGCGGTCGTCCTCGCCGCCCAGCGCTTCCACGGTAAAGGCAAGCCAGCCACCCCGGCGCAGCGCGCGATGCGCCGCGACAGCGACCGTCCCCAGAGCGCCGAAGTACACCAGCGTGTCGGCAGAGACCACCAGGTCGAAAGCACCGGGACGATCTTCGAGATAAGCCGTCAACTCACCCACGACCAGCGCGTCGTAACCGCCTCGCCGGTGCGCCTTCTCCACCATGCCACCGGACAGGTCCACTCCGACCAGGTGGCACGCATAAGGCCGTAGCAGCGGTGCGCACAACCCGGTACCGCAGCCGGCATCGAGCACATCCAGCAACCCCGACGGCGCATCCAGCATCGGGGCCAGGGCGTCGGCCAGCAGTTGCGGCGCGCGGTAGTCGAGATTTTTCAGCAACTGCTCGTCGAAGCTTTCGGCGAAGCCGTCGAACACGTCGCGCACGTATGCGTCGTCCGCGCGTGGCGGCGCCTCCGCACCGCCGCAGGCTGCCAGCATGTGCCGTGGAACCGGATTTTCCGGTTCGCGCGTCATCCAGTCGCGATACACCGCAATGGCTTCGTCATGACGTCCCAGCATATACAAGGCCACGCCCAGCGATTCCAGCGCGCGCACATTGCGCTCATCCAGTCGAAGGGCCGAACGAAAACATTCGATGGCCTGCTCGATGTGTTCTTCGTGCTGCGCGTGATTGCGCAGGAACAAACCGAGCAAATAATGGCCGTGCGCAAACCTTGGCACCTGTTCGAGCAGCCGGGCATAGGCTTCGAACGCCTCATCCAACCGCTCTTGCGCTTCCAGCACCACCGCGAGATTGCTCTGCGCGTTGTAATGCTCCGGACCATGCTCCAGCGCAAGCCGGTAGCAGGCTTCCGCATCGGCCAGGCGACCGCATTCCTTGTGGATATTGCCGAGATTGTTATGCGCGTCAGGATGTGTCGGCGTAATCGTCAATGCATGGCGAATCAGCTCCACGCCGTCGTCGCTGCGACCGCGCTGATGACACAGTATGCCGAGATAGTGCAGCGCATCCGGCTGTGCCGGGTGCAGATCCAGCACCTCGCGATACAGCCGCTCCGCCGTATCCAGTTCATCCGACTGATGTGCCTGCATGGCCTGCTGCAATATGGCGACATGGCGTGGCGCACTCTCGCGAGCCCGCGAGTTCACACGAACGACATCGGCAGTCCTATTCATTTCGCGCGCCCGCCATTCAACCGATCAACACTTTGAAACAACCCAACACAATCACCCCGCCATGCGCCGTGCTGTCGCCCAGGCGCGCCGCCGGCAATCCGGCAATCAGCACCTTCGGCGAACCCATCGCAATCGAATCCGGAGGCCCCACGCATACCGCCATGTCGCTGATGCGCGCTGCCGGAAGGCCGCCAATCAGTACCTTCGGCGCGCCGGGCGCGACGATGGGACCGCCGACATGCGGAACGATGCCCGTCACCATCGGGCAGGTATGCAAGTCGGTAAGGCGCGCGGCGGGTTGCATGACGTTTCGGCGGACTCGGGTTGATACGGTCACGTGGTTGACCGGATGCTCTCATCGCAAAAGAGCCGGCACCCGGCATATTGTCTCAACGGTTCCACGGCTGGCGCCCAACTCAGGGCATGTCGCTCAAACGATACGAACCACTTTGACGGGCGGACCGTTGTTGGAAAGCCCCAGATCCTGTCCGTATATTTCCCAACTATCGCGACGGCGCACCCCAACCACCATGGCGTACCCTCCCACGCCACCCCCACCCGCAACGCCATAGTCCCCTACGCCAAAAGTACGGACCCCGTCGAGCGATCGCGCATCGAAACGGCCGTTCGCGTCGATGGCAGCCTTCAGCGCGACCCCCGACTGGTTAATGCGCGGCTGGATATGCGCTACGAAAACCGCGCTTCCTTCCCGGTAAGCAGCGAAGCAGCATCCACTGAGCATCCCCGTGGTCATGAACTCGACGTTCGTGGGGAGATACGCCGATTCGATGGAGTCGTACTTGACTGCCTCAGACGCCTTGATCATTCGTACATTGAATACATCGACCGGCTCCTGAGCGAGCCCATTGGCCAGAGACACGTTGGTGACCCTCAGTCGGTTACGCCACGGCGCAGGCGCGATAACGCCGGCATGCTGTTCGCTCGCCTCCGAGTAGGCGAGCAGAGTCTGCACGCTGGAAACGGATTGACCGGCCTCGTTCAAGGTGTAGTTATTCAGAAATTCCACGGGATCCGCATAGAGGTACGCCAGATACAGTTGCGCCAGAAGCCTGGAAAATGCACCGTTGGCATCGCGCGCATTGGCTGGCGGCTGCACGTTGGGCAACAGCCCGACAGATCCCTTCTGTAGCTTGGCATCGGCCCAGGCGTTGAACGCCACCAAAGCATCCTTGATCTCGTTGATCGAGGGATTGTTTGGCGACAGCCGTTCCACGCAGCGGTCCAGACCTTTCAGCAGGCTGCTGCGCGTCTTGCCGCTGACTTTGGTATCGGTCATCCACTGCTGGTGGTTATACATCGCAACCATTCACTCGTACTCCTGTGCCCGTCCCATGCTCTATTACTGTGTGGCGCCCAGGGCGAGCAGTCCCAATGCCCCATCAAACATGTCGATGCGTTCCTGCTCCCCCGCCCTCATCTTCTTTGCCCGGTGGGTTTTCATGATCTCGAATACGGCCTTGTTCTCTTTCGGCTCGCATCGGACTTGCGAAAAGGTTTCGATGTAGTAGGACGAATCGGAGCGATCCATCAGCTTCCCGTTTTGCGAATATTCCTTTACCCATGCGGAATAGGGACCGTTGTGGCCGCCCGCATTGATATTGAAGACGATGTCGGGTCGCTCCGTCTGCCCATCGGATATGAACTGCGATGCTTCATCCCAGGTAAACCCCTCATGGCGCATCAGGTAGACGATCAATACGAACGACGTACGGCTATTGCCGTTTGCGCAATGCATGGTGACCACGCCCCCGTTTTTTATTTCCCTGTGGACCAGGTCCGCCGCCGACATGAAACGGGGCACCGTCACCGTTGCCACGTCCTCGGCCTGGCCATGAAACGTCTGCGATATGTCTATCCGATACCAGCCTTCGGTGTGGTCCTTGGCGTACGCTCTTTTACCGAACACGATGACTTTATTGCCGCTGCTCAACGTGCCGCCGCCGTTTTCCACCTCAATAGTCCACCCCTTAAGCTCAGGCATCGGTGTCACCTCAGTCTTGTTACATGGAATGGACTCTAGCCAGCCATTGACCCGGCCTGCGATTGCACCAAGACACCACCCTGGCGTGATACCCTCTAGGGAGAACCCGTTACTGCTTGTATGACCCGACCGGGTCAAATCATCACAACTTAGCCCCACGACGTATATCGAAAATTCGAATAGTCTCGTCGCCGAACGTTTGCTCGACGCCCCAATGGAAGATCATGAACCGACCTTCCGGCGAGTTGTTGAGCAGAAGCGGAATTCGCTCGCCCGATGGCAACGTCAGAGGCACCGGCCGGGGAAGCGTATCGGCAGCAGGCACAACAGGCAGCGTTTCGACGACGGGCGCGGTGAAATCGCGCATCCCTACCAACCTGAGAAGCCGTTCGAACTCCGTTTCCGCGGGCGTAGTCGCACTCACATACGCCACGGGGACCGCCTGATCCGGTACGCCGGTGTAGTTGCCGTAGTAGACGATGCTTCCAGGGCCAAACAAGTACTCGTACCACTCCCCCACCCCGATACTTCTGGTCAACCTGCGAACACATCGCTCGCCACGCGGAACGGCGATGTGATAGACGAACCGGTTGCTACCGAACCTGGCGGCCTCCACTTGCCCCGCTGCCGACATCAGGCACTTGAGCGGCGCGCCGGCAGGCACCTTCCGACTGAGTTTTTTCGCCGCCGGGGTGCCATCGAATTCCTGGGACATGGCGCGATAGACCACTACATCCTTATCGAGAACCAGTCCCCTGGTTTCGATAGCTCTGAGAATCACCTGGCTTTCTTTCCCAACGACGGAAGCATAGCGCTCGTCGATCGGACCCTCTCCGCGCAAACATTTATTGATGGAGATTGCATATTCGTAGCTTGCGAAGTAGTGCTCAATCACTCGTTCTTCGTCGCTCGACAGCTTCGCCCCGGATTCGATAGTCATACTTCACCTCAACTGATCTGAAAAATCAGGCTAACCTCGTTCAAAAAAATCCACTATCGAGATCGTAACCAACTCAACTCAGCATGTTGGAAACGCTTGTCTGACGACTTTCGAGCTTCGTCCTGACTTGGCTAACAAGCACACCAGCAGCACTATTTCCAGTGCTATTTGCCTTTGCTTCAAGCCACGAAGAATCACACCGATGCTCACGCAATCCCGTCAAAGCACACGTCGCAACCACCCTATTGATGATCGGTGCCGGCAGTGCATTCCAGGCCCCAACAACAGTGCCAGGGCTCACCGTGCGACTGATCTCGATTTCTGGCGGCTTCTTGTTCAATAGCACCAGCAGCCAACGGAGCACTACCGCGCTCTCTTTCTCAAGCAACGCATTTGGAAAGTGATAGCTCGCAGAACCGTCCGGCGAAACGAGGTTTAGTGTCGACTTCTTGGCCATCTGCGACCACTTCGTCTTGACTTCGTAGGCACCGCTGACACCATCCGCATAATCTTTCATCGCCCCGAGATGCGACATGGGCAACTTTCCCCCGCGCATCGTTCCCTTTTCCCCAGTGCGTCCAACAACAACCTCGCCGCTTCCATATATATAGGTGGCGGTCTTTCCGGTAGTGTGTCCGTCGAACTTCAAAAGTTTACTGAAGTCGAGTTCCTTATCGCCTGCCCTTCCGTATTTCACGCCACTTTCGATCAAGTCGAGCAACATAAGGTTGATCATGAAGCTTCGCGGATTGCGCACAACTTCGGACAAAAACATTGCAGCGATCAGCGTAGCAACCCAGGGGCTTCCGCAATCTTCACTCGGCGATGCCAGTACATTGCGCATAGTTGCCGCGAGCTTTGTCTTCGGAATTGAAGCGACTTCCTTCGCGAGCTCCCAGTAAGCCGGTCCTTTGTCGCCATGCTCGGTCAGGGTGAATTCCAAATTCTCAGCTTTCACGTAATAGCCATCGCGTAGGATTGTGTACCCGCCAAGATCAAATGACTTACTCTCCAAAAATTCCTTCAACTTCTTCGCCCAGCCTATAGGGACATTACCTTTTCCACTAATACTTCCCAGTAGATTCAACACCTCCGATCCGCCAAGATATATCTTTCCGTGGGCACCGTCTTTGCCGAACTCGGCCAAAATGCTCTTGATTGCCATCACACTGTCCCCAAGAAGAAATTTGCAGAACTCACTCAAAACGGTAGTTAAAAATTCCATCTAGTGAGCCCACCTTCACCTGAGAAACGGAACCCCCCTGTATCATTCGCGTCAGAAACTCCCGACTGACGTCCGGAAGCATGCTGTTAGTCAGAATCGCATCGATCATCCGCCCACCCGACTCACTCTCGGTGCAACGACTGACCACCAGCCTCACCACGTCGTCGTCGTACTCGAACGGGATCTTGTAGCGTCCCTCGATCCGCTTCTTGATCCGGTTGAGTTGCAGCTTGACGATCTCTCCCAGCATCTCCGCACTCAATGGGTAATACGGAATCGTAACCAGCCTCCCCAGCAACGCTGGCGGAAAAATTCGCAGCAACGGATCGCGCAACGCCTTAGCCATGCCCTCATGATCTGGCATCTGCCTCGGGTCCTTGCACAGGTCCGCGATGAGATCGGTACCGGCATTGGTGGTGAGAAGGATCAGGGTGTTCCTGAAGTCGATGGAGCGACCTTCGCCGTCTTCCATCACACCCTTGTCGAAGACCTGGAAGAAAATCTCGTGGACATCGGGGTGTGCTTTTTCCACTTCGTCGAGCAACACCACGCTATACGGCTTGCGGCGCACGGCTTCGGTGAGTACTCCGCCTTCGCCGTAGCCGACGTAGCCGGGTGGTGCGCCCTTGAGCGTGGAGACGGTGTGCGCCTCCTGAAACTCGCTCATATTGATGGTGATGAGGTTTTGTTCGCCGCCATACAGTGCTTCGGCCAGCGCCAGCGCGGTTTCCGTTTTGCCGACACCGGAGGTGCCAGCGAGCATGAATACGCCAATCGGCTTGTTGGGATTGTCGAGTCCGGCGCGAGAGGTTTGTATGCGTTTGGCGATCATCTCCATCGCGTGGTCCTGGCCGATGACTCGTGCGCCCATCAGCTTCGCCAGGTTCATCGCGGTTTCGATTTCGCTCTTGACCATGCGGCCGACCGGTATGCCCGTCCAGTCGGCGACCACGGCGCCAACGGCGACGTAATCCACCGTTGGCAGGATCAGCGGATGCTCGCCTTGCAACTCGGCGAGTTCTATCTGCAAGCCCTTTAGCTCGTCCAGTGATGCGGAACGTTCGGCGTCGCTCAATGCGGGTGTCGGCGCGATCGCCGCAGCATCGGCTTCCGCATTCGCCGCCTGTTCCAACTGGCTGCCAGTGCCTTCCACCGGCGCCAGATCGCCGCGCAGCCTGCCGCGGATGGCGAGGATTTTCTCGACCAGTACCTTCTCGGCTTGCCAGTCGGCATCGAGCTTTTCCAACCGTGTCTTCTGTGTCGCCAGCTTCTCGCTGGCGGATGCCTCCCGCTCGGCGACATCCACGCCCACCGTCTTTTCGCGGCCGATGATGCCCAACTCGGTTTCCAGCGCCTGAATGCGCTTGCGCGTGTCGTCCACTTCCGGCGGCACCGCGTGCTGGCTGATAGCGACGCGTGCACAGGCGGTGTCGAGCAGGCTCACCGCTTTGTCGGGCAGTTGCCGCGCGGGGATGTAGCGATGCGACAGCTTGACGGCCGCTTCCAGCGCCTCGTCGAGAATCTGCACGCGATGATGTTTCTCCATCACGCTGGCGACGCCACGCATCATCAGAATGCCTTTCTCTTCGCTGGGCTCGTCCACTTGCACGGTCTGGAAGCGACGGGTAAGAGCGGGGTCCTTTTCGATATGTTTCTTGTACTCGGCCCAGGTCGTCGCGCCGACGGTACGCAGGTTGCCGCGAGCAAGTGCCGGCTTGAGCAGGTTGGCCGCATCGCCGGTGCCGGCCGCGCCGCCCGCACCGACCAGTGTGTGTGCTTCGTCGATAAACAGGATGATGGGCCTGGGCGAGGACTGCACTTCCTCGATCACCTGGCGCAGGCGGTTCTCGAACTCGCCTTTCATACTCGCGCCGGCCTGCAACAGGCCCACATCGAGCGTGCGCAGCTCCACGTCCTTGAGCTGCGGCGGCACGTCGCCGGCGACGATGCGCAGCGCGAAACCTTCGACAATGGCCGTCTTGCCCACACCCGCCTCGCCGACGAGCATCGGGTTGTTCTGCCGGCGACGCATGAGAATGTCGACGACTTGACGAATTTCCTCGTCGCGACCGACGATGGGATCGATCTTGCCGCTGCGCGCCTGCTCGGTGAGGTCGACCGTGAACTGCTTAAGTGCCTCTTGCTTGCCCATCTGCGCCGGGCCCATCGCCGCGCTGGCTTCGCCAGGCGTGGCACCACCCATGTGAAAACCGTCGCTGGCGTGCTGGCCGTCTTCGGGCGAACCTGAAACGACCTCGGCGAACCGCTCGACCAGCGCTTCGGGTTTGATCTTGTCGAACTCCGTGGAGATCGCCACCAGTACATTGCGCAGATGACGCGTGCGCAACACGCCGACGATCAGATAACCGGTGCGCACTTGCGCCTCGCCGAACATCAGCGTGGCGAATACCCAGCCGCGCTCGACGGCTTCCTCGACGTTGGCGGAAAGGTCGGAGATGGTGCTGGAACCGCGCGGCAGGCGGTCCAGCGCATCGGTGACATCGCGCGCCAGGTTCGATGGATTCAGATTGAACTGTTTGACGATGCGGTGCAGGTCCGAGTCCTGCAGCTGCAGGATCTGGTGGACCCAATGCACCAGTTCCACATACGGGTTACCCCGCAGCTTGCAGAACACCGTAGCGCTTTCGATGCCTCGGTAGGCAAGCTTATTGAGCTTGCCGAACAAAGCGCTGCGACTGATATCGGCCATGACTATGTCTTCCTGTGTTTTGTTGATGCACCAACCCGCGCTGTTTCGATGCCCGGATCGAGCGCCCTATCCCGACGGTCGCAACACCACGTCGTCAGCGTCGGCAATGCTCCACGCGCGCTGTCCCAGCCAGCTGTCCAGACCCATCCGCCCGGCCTGACCCAGGCGAACAGCCGGCACCTCGTCCGCCTTCAACACCAACTGCAGATCCCAGGATTTCTCGTCGCCGACGAAGGTCCTGACAGTGGCGGCCAGTTGCCGCAAGATCTCGCCGCCAGGAAGAAAGCGCTGGAACGTCGCCCGATCCAGCGGCCCCAGGCGTAGCCGGAAGCGGTGCTGGCAACCGCGCACCTGCGCCCCCAGTACTACCGTGCGACCGAGCCCGGCCACTTCGCGATCCGCCCCCAACCGACAGTACGCATCGCGTGGTAACGGCATCCATTCGGCGACAAATTCGACGACTTGCACGGGAACGTTGAAGAAACGTTCGAGTAATCCGCGCAGTCCTTCGGCATTACGCGCCAGCTGCAACAGACGGCCGGCGAAGAAGCGCTTGGCGTGGTCAGGCAGTGCGTCGCGCTCTTCGAGGTGCGGCGTGGCCAGACCAATCAGCGCGCCAACGTAGAGTCGGAAGCGATCCTCGTCGGGACGATCGAATTGCACCGTGGGTTGCGCGTCCGCCCAAGCCCGGTAGAACAGGCTCAGCATGCGGTGATGGAAAATATCCGCGAAGGCGACGAAGGCGCCGTCCTTCGCATTGAGCTTGCGATCCATTGCGTATTCGGTGAAATGCAGCGGCAACGGCGCATTCGGCCCGAACAGGCCCAGGAAAAGCCCATACAGCCGGCCGGGCCGGTTGTCGCTGCCCGGCTCGTAACGATCGATGCTGCGTGGTGCGAAACTCAACGACGGCGTATGGCGCAGCCGCACCGGATCGTCCGACGGTCTGGCCGAACGCCCCAGCCGCGGCTTCCCGGGAAATGCGCACTCGATCGCACGAAGCGCCTCGAAAAATTCGAAGGCCTCGGGCTGTTTCCGCAGCGCCTGTTCCAGCGCTACAGGATCTGCCGTGTACCGAGCCGGGCTGGCCATCGGGCGACCTCGTTTCGTTCCAGGGTGCGCAACACGGTTTCGGTAAACGAGTTCACCGAAACGTAGCGTGCGAAGAAATGCTGCATCACCGCGCCCAGAAGATAGGCGCCGGTGCCTTCGAAGGCGCTGTCCTCGCAGGTAAGCGTGACCTCCAGCCCACGACCGAAGGCAATCGGGCCGGGCACCGGAATGCGCCGCACGATCGGTTGCGCGGCGACCGACTTGATGCCCTCAACCTGGCGTAATGCCGCCGCGTCGAAGGGATCGCAGTACAGGGCCAGCATTTCGCGCAACGCGGCCGCGCCCTGCCCGCTGCCGTCCTCGAACAACGACAGATAGTTGAGTTGAAGGTGACTGAGCAAACGCCAGGCGGTCTCACCAGTCGCCGTCGCGGCGCGCGGCCGGGTCGGACCGGCCACGCAGCGCACGCGCTCCACCGGCACCCCGGCCTCGAGCGTGAAATCGGTATGCGACTTACCCACCGGCATGTGCAACGGCAGATCGCGATTGGTGCACATCAGCTGCATGCCGAGCTGACGCAGACCGGTGGCACAGGGCGCATCCGCCGCATCCACTAGCGATACGTACAGTTCGCTACCAACGTAGCTGGACCGTGCACCCTGGCGTTGTTGCCGCGCCGAGAGCAGGCGCGGCTCGCGGCGCACGGTATAGAAGGCGGCGTGACGACTGTGCCAGCTACGCGTATCGCCGCCGTAGAAGGGCAGAAAGCGTTGCTCGGGTTCCTGCCGGTCGCCGAAACCATCGACCTCGCCGACGCTGTGAATCTCGAAATCCATCGGCCGCGTGCGGTCGGCGAGAATGTGATATTCGGTCTTGCCCGTCGCGAGATGAACGCGGTCGGCACGGCGCGGAAACAGATTGATCGCCGGTGTGCAGAACAGGCGGAAGTGATCCGCACTCACGGTGTTGTGCAGGCTGGCGACACTGCGATCGAACAACACGACGATCTCGAACGCATGTCCCTGTGCCCGCTGTAGCAAGCTGCGCAGACCGGTGAACTCGGCGAACAGAAAACGTTCGGGACAGGCAAAGTATTCCTGTAGCAATCGGTAACCGGAGAAAGAGCGCCCATCGTAGGGAATCAGCGCTTCCTCGTCGGCGAAACCGCGTTGGCGAATGTCTCGGCCATCGCGGTACTGGCTGATCGGCCCGCTCGCGCCGGTCGCACGCACCACATAACCCACGGCGTTTCCGTGAAGTTGTTCGTAGATCTGTTTCGGTAGTTCATCGGCACCGGCAATGAACACCGGAAGCGCGTCGAGTGCCAGCATCCCTGCCTGCACGCCAGCTTGCGTCTCAAACGTCAGGCGCAGGGCGGCGCGAACGATGCGGCCGGCCGGCACGTCGATGCCGGCGGCGGCGATGGCCGCGGGTGTTTCCAGGTACTTCGCTTCACTCAACGCCAGCGGCCACAGCGTCACTTCGTGCGCGGTGCGGTATTCGCACGCGGTGCGCTCGTCGCCGGCGATCAGGCTGCGCAACGACGTGTGACGCGGCACGCGGCAGCCGGTCGCCAGGGTGCTTTCCTTCAGATCGGGCTGCAGCTGCACCACCGCCATCGATGGCACCGGTGCCAGGTAGTGCGGGTAGATCATCTCCAGCAGATGCTGGGTGAATACGGGATACTGCGCGTCGAGCTTGAGTTGTACGCGCGCCGCAAGGAAGGCAAAGCCCTCCAGCAGGCGTTCCACGTACGGGTCGGCGCACTCGAACCCTTCCAAACCAAGGCGGCCGGCGATCTTCGGATAATCGCGCGCGAACTCGCCGCCCATCTCGCGGACGTGCTGCAGCTCGCGGTTGTAGTAACGCAGCAGGCGCGGATCCATACGATTCAGCCGTAGCCCTCCGTGACATCGAGCCGGCCCGTTTCCAGGTCCACTTCGGTCTTCAGATAGAGGTTGAGAGGCAGCGGCTGGGCCCACATTTCCGATTCGATGTCGAACACCAGCGATTTGCGATCCATGCGTGTTCCATCCGTACGCACCGTGACGCGCAACGTGCTGGCGACGAGCCGTGGCTCGAAGGTCACGATGGCTTCCTTGATCCGTTGCTGCAGGACGCTGGCATCGATTCCGACCAACGCAGCGCCGGCCAGATCGGGGATACCGAAATTGAGCACCGAACGCCCGGCCTCGGGATAGTCGTCCAGCGCTTGATGGGTGCCCAGATTGACGCAGTTGAGCAACCAGGACAGATCGCGCGTCACGCACTCACGCAAACGCGCGGCGGAGATAACGCGGCGCTCGCGACTTTCTTCGCTGCGCCCCGGCTCGTCGTCGGTCAGCCGGTCGAGTAACGAAGGCTGCAATCGTTCCTGGGTCGTCAGTTCGGCCACGATGCGCTCCGGCTGTTCACGCGCCGTCGAACACGTTCCGCGGCCCGGTGGCAGTAATGGAATCGAGGGGGCGGGACGAATGTCCCGCCTCGTTTATGTCGCAGCCGATCAGATCTTCGCGACGCCCTGAATGTCGTACGTGAATTCCTTCGCGCCGCCCTTCGCCGTGCCCTTGTCGTCCTGCGGCTGGAAGCTGTATTTGAACTTGCCGAAGTGCAGCGTGATGTTCTCGGTCAACCGGTCTTCTCCGCCGGAACCGCCGGTGGATACCGAGGTCACCAGCACACCTTCACTCAATTCAATGGTGAGGAAGTCGCTCTGCTCGCCCGTCGCATTGGTGACGTAGAGCCACGCGTCATCGACGCGGCCACCGGTGCAGCACGCATCGATCAATGCGTTGGAGCAGCCGTCCACGTACTTGGTGATCGATATGTCCTGCACGTGCGCCTTGCCGCCACTGGCGGAGCCGGCGCCACTATGCAGATCGCCGGAGTTGCTGGTGCCCCACGACCAGGCCAGGATCGGCACTTCGCCCTTGTGCTTCTTGTGATTGGACGCGCCTTCGATCTTGACCTTGCCGGTCCCGAACTTGATGTGCATGTCGAATGCCATGAAACCGCTCCTCTGGTGCAAACGTTAGTTGGCTATAACCGCCGACCGTGATGCCGGCCGGCGGTGTCTTCTGCGATATGTTTCGGTCAGGCCTTGGCTGCGGATGGCAGACGCGATACCAGCCGCAACGACACGGTCAATCCTTCGAGCTGGTAGTGCGGCTTGAGGAAGAACTTCGACGAGTAGTAACCCGGTGCGCCCTCCACTTCCTCGACCACGACTTCCGCCGCCGCCAGAGGCTTGCGTGCCTTGGTATCTTCGCTGGAGTTGGACGGGTCGCCGTCGACATAGTTAGTGACCCAGCGCGTCAGCCAGCTTTGCATCTGCTCGCGGTCGCTGAACGAACCGATCTTGTCGCGCACGATGCACTTGAGGTAATGCGCGAAGCGGCAGCAAGCGAACATGTAGGGCAGACGTGCGCCAAGCGCGGCGTTTGCGGTGGCGTCGGGGTCGTCGTACTCATCGGGCTTGTTCAGCGACTGTGCGCTGATAAAAGCCGCCATGTCCGAATTCTTCCGATGCACCAGAGGCATCAGGCCCATCCTGTCCAGCTCGGCCGAACGACGGTCGGTGATGGCGACTTCGGTGGGGCACTTCATGTCCACGCCGCCGTCGTCAGTCGGGAAGGTATGCGTGGGCAGACCTTCCACGGCACCGCCGGACTCGATGCCGCGAATACGCGAGCACCAGCCATAAGCCTTGAACGATCGATTGATGTTCACCGCCATGGCGTAGGCTGCGTTCTGCCAGGTGTATTTCGACGAATCGGCGCCGGTGGTGTTTTCTTCGAAATCGAACTCTTCCACCGGGTTGGTCGTGGCGCCGTAAGGCAACCGCGACAATGTGCGCGGCATCGCCAGACCGATGTATTTGGAGTCTTCCGACTCGCGCAGCGAGCGCCACGCGGCGTAATCGGGCGTCGAGAATATCTTGGCGAGGTCGCGCGGATTGGCCAGTTCGGTCCAGCTATCCATGCCCATCAGCCGGGGCGCAGCCGCCGCGATAAACGGCGCATGCGCTGCCGCGGCCACCTGGGCAATGCCGTTCAACAGCTCGACATCGGGCGGACTCTGGTCGAAGTAGTAGTCGCCGACCAGGCAACCGTACGGCTCGCCGCCAAGCTGGCCATACTCTTCCTCGTAAACCTTCTTGAAGATGGGGCTCTGATCCCAGGCGGTGCCCTTGTAACGCTTGAGCACCTTGCCGAGATCTTTCTTGGATATGTTGAGCACGCGGATCTTCAACTGCTGATCCGTCTCTGTATTGTTCACCAGATAGTGCAGACCACGCCAGGCGCTTTCCAGTTGCTGGAAGTCCGCCTGATGCATGATCTGGTTGAGCTGCTCGCTGAGTTTGCGATCGATCTCGGCGATATAAGCCTTGATCGTTTGCGAGACATCTTCGGTGACTACGTCGGCGCGGCTCAGCACCTGCTCGGCGAGCGTGCGTACGGCCGATTCCACTTCTTCTTTCGCGCGCTCGCTCTTGGGCTTGAACTCTTTGTTCAACAGCGTCGCGAAATCGCCCGCGTCGAGGGTCTGAGCCTCGGCGCCGGCTACCGCCAGTTTTTCGGTTGCCATGTCCGTCACTCCCCGTTCTTGCCGTCGTCAGGCTTCGGCGCCGATGTCAGCGACTGCAGCAGGGCCGGATCGCGGATTGCTTGCGCGATCAGGCTCTCGGCACCGGCCTTGCCATCCATATAGGTATCGAGATTGGCGAGCTGGGTGCGCGCCTCGAGCAATCTGGCCAGCGGCTCCACCTTGCGCGCCAGGGCCGCGGGCGAAAAGTCGTCCATACTCTCGAACGTAATGTCCACGTTGAGGCTACCTTCGCCCGTCAAGGTGTTCGGTACGGCGAAGGAGACGCGCGGCTTCATCGCCTGCAGGCGGTTGTCGAAATTGTCGACATCGACCTCCAGTGCCTTGCGCTCTTCCAGCGAAGGAAGCTCACCGGCATTGGCACCGGAAAGGTCGGACATCACGCCCATCACGAAAGGAATCTGTACCTTCTTCTGTGCGCCGTAGACCTCGACGTCATACTCGATCTGCACGCGCGGCGCCCGGTTGCGGGCGATGAACTTTTGACTACTCTGGGTTGCCATTTGAAGTCTCCCGTCGAACTTCCGCAGTTTTCGTGGCGAGCCTGACGGCACGCGCATGCTTACGCGACGGCCGTATAGCCGTCTTTACGATGACGTCAATCAAGCGAAAAGACCCTGCCTGGACCCCGCCGTTTTTTCGTTTTCAAGTCTAGGGTCGCTCGCGCACGACTTACCCGTCATTTCGTCTCAACCGAACAACCGATGTCGTGGGAGGCATTGGATCGACGGGAAACCTCGCGCCATCTCGCCCTCTCAACGAGAGGCTTGCACCGACGCGCAAGAACATGACACCTCTCCTGTCCACGACGTCCATCGTCCGTCCCGGCACGAACGCGAATCTGCCGGAACGGACGGCGCATTAGTTCTCTGCAAATTCGGCAAAAGTGCTTCTCCGACCGTTTTTACGGTCGCGGGCCGTCATTTGCCATGGCGGGATTCGCCGCCGTTGTGCGCATACATGGATAGGCAGGTGCTGTGGCCCAGGGGGCAACGCACGCCAACTCATCCATCAAGCCAGAGGAATCCTGCCGTTGAACGCGCCTGTCTCCCACTCATTCACATCACGCGGATCGAACCTTACTTTTCCGTCTGTGGGAGCAGGCGTGGCCCTATCATGTCCGATGACCGGCGACGATGCGATATCGTTATCCGTCTTCATGCCCGCCATCGATCCGCGCTATCGGCGCATCAAGAGCTACATCGAAAAGAACCTCGATGACAGCGAACTAGACGCGGCATCGATCCAGGCAGTGTTCGGCTTATCCCGCGCCACCCTCTACCGGCTGTTCGACGAAGTCGGCGGCATCACCCGCTACATTCGCGACTTGCGACTGACCGTCGCCTATAACCACCTGCGGCAACACCCTTCCTGCAATCTCACCTGGCTACTGTACGAACTGGGCTTTGCATCGGAACGGCAATTCCAGCGCTCCTTCCGGGCACGCTTCGGCATTTCGCCAGCGCAGTGGCGGGAACGTTGTCGACACCGCGAAGACGGATACGAGTGCGTTCTGGATTTCGCATAGGCGGTCCGGAGGGGTCTTAGGCAACTCGTCAAGCCGGTCCATCGCACGCATGCTGCGATGCGGAGGTTTTTTGCCTATCTTTCTAGCTAACCGGATTGCTCAGCACCATATACGCAATCCCACACGTCAAAATGGCGGACGCTGCGAGCAAGCAACGCACCCGAACAACGGTCGTTCTCTCCCCTGAGGCATCTGGCTCTATTTTGGCCCCGCCAAAATAGAGCTTCATTAGAAGCGTTCTGTCCGAATTGGAAAACACGCTGCCTTCCACCTTCTTACCCCCTATGGCCTTGCCGGCCTCAGCAAGCCGGGCCAGGAGGCGATAGCCTTCGACCAGGTACCAGACGTTAACAACACCGAGAAAAAATAATTAGAATTCCTATCACGTCAGACTCCCCTGGATTCAGAGCAGGAACTCATAATTGGGGGGCCTCGCTTAGGCACCATGTCTACTCGTCGGTTATTCAGCCGCCAGCATGCGCCGCCGCACGCGCGATCAATTCATCGTCGGGTCGCACGCCGGTGTATAGCACGAACTGCTCCACGGCCTGCAACGCGATCACCTCGGCGCCGGTAATCACGGCCTTGCCTTTCGATCGCGCCAGTTTGATCAGCGGCGTTTCGGCTGGCAGCGCGACGACGTCGAACACGAGCGTTGCTTGTTCCACCTGCTCGACACTGAAAGCCAGGCGCTCGGCGTCGGGACCGCCCTCCATGCCGATGGGCGTGACGTTGATCAACAGATGCGCCTGCACATTCTGCGTATCGGGTGCCCAGGCGTAACCGCACGTGTCGGCCAGCTTGCGACCGGCCACTTCGTTTCGCGCAATGATGGTGCCCTGCCTGAAGCCAGCGTCGCGCAACGCGCAGGCGACCGCGTTGGCCATGCCGCCGCTGCCGCGCAGCGCAAGGACCGTGTCCGGCAATACGCGGTGCCGCTCTATCAGTTTGGCGACCGCTATGTAATCGGTGTTGTATGCGCGCAAGACTCCGTCGTCGTTAACGATGGTATTGACCGACTCGATGGCCGCCGCCGACGCGGCGATCTCGTCCAGCAGCGGAATGCATGCTTCCTTGAATGGCATTGAGACCGCGCAGCCACGAATACCCAGCGCCCGTACGCCGCCGATCGCCGCTGGCAGATCCTTGGTGGTGAATGCCTTGTAGACGTAATCCAGGTCCAGCGCGTCGTACAGGAAATTATGGAAGCGCGTACCGAAATTGCCCGGACGCCCGGATAGCGACATGCATAGCTTGGTATCGCGGTTGATGCTTTTCGACATTTATTCTTTCCTGTGACAAGCCTCTGTGCAGGCCGGCAACCAAGCGTGACGCGCGATACCCGGCGCCTCGTGAAAGGCCGGAAAGCCTGTCAGGATGCCATCAAGGAAACCCGCTTTCAACGTCACCGCAAGGCAGCGCACCGACCATGCCCGGTGCGCTGCCTGCTTGCGCCTGACTTAAGTTCACCTCGTGTCAGGCCGCAAAGCATCGGTGGCAGCGGCCAACCTGCGCGATGCTTCGTCCACCGCCTGTGCCGTACGGGTTACCGCGGCACGTGCATCGTTCCACTTGCGCTGGTCGATCGCATCGCGAATCGCGGGTAACGTCGATACCTCATAACCTTCTTTAATACTGGGCGCCGCCAGAAGATGGCGATACCAGGGACGGCCGGACAGCCCTTCGCCGAGCAGCGCGGGCTCTACCTGGCGCAAGGCATCGTTGGTTCGACGCAAAGCTTTTGTTCCAGCCAACGCGCCGGCTTTTTCGTAGCTTGCATAAGCGCGATCGTATACCTGCGCGCTATCGGCGAAGCGACGTTGCGCATCGCGCAATGCGTCCAGGTCGATAGCGGGAACATCGTCTTCCAGACGCCCGGGCCCTGCCTGTCCGCGCCAGCTCACCGCCGCCAGCGCATACGCGTGACTATCCAGCAAGGCATTGTGCTTACGCGCCTGTTCGCCGAGTTTTCGGTTATATGCCTGCAACGCATCGATATCCTTGCCGAGCGCATTCGCCTGATCGGTATAACGCCAGGGCAGGAGATCGGCATTGGCGACGCGCAGCACGACCCGTGCATCCGTCTTCGCCAGTGCACCGATGTACTTCAGGCCCGGATCGCCGAAACGCTGATAATGGGCGTAGCTGTCGTACAGCGAGTGATAGATCGGTACGCTTTGCTCATCCCCGTCGCGGTCGTAACCGTAGCGTACGTGCAACGATGGAATGCCAAGGTGGTGCGTGAAGGCGACGAAGTCCGATCCTGTACCGAGCGGAGACAGCGGCAAGTCGTTCGCCGGATCGGGACCTTTCCCCTCGCCTGCCGCCACGGCGAGCTTCGCACGCAGACGCTCTTCGACACTCGCTCCCGTTTCCGGATCGCGCACGTCGGCGGCGACACCGCCGATCAATCGCGCCAGTGCCGGAGCACCTGCGGCACTGAGGAATCCGCGGCTCGTGGTGTCGTTATTGAGATAGAACACGGCTTTGCGACGTAGCTCGTCGGCATGTTTATCGGTCCACGCACGCGAACCGAGGATGCCGAGTTCTTCACCGTCCCAGCTGGCGAAGACCAGTGTTCGCCGCGGTTTCACGCCCTGCCGATACAGCTCGCCGATGGCTTTCGCTTCGGCAAGCATGGCGGTCGTACCGGCCAGGGGATCCCATGCACCGAATACCCACGCATCGTGATGCACCCCGCGCAGTACCCACTGATCCGGCTCGTCGCTGCCACGCAGGGTGGCGATGACGTTGTACAGCGTTTCCCAATGCCAGTCCGATGTCACCGCCAGGTGCGCCCGAGCCCCACTGCCACCGATGTGGTACGCGAAGGGCAAGCCGCCCTGCCAGCGCGCCGGCACCTCTGGACCGCCCAGCGCCCGGAGGAAGACTTCAGCGTCGCCATAGCCAATGGTTACTACAGGAATGGACTGGCCGGGCAATTTCTTCTGCGCCCGAATCCGCGCGCCGGCGCGGGCATCGAGCGTGTCGTCGATGCCAAGCGTGCCGCGCTGGATAGTACGTGGCGTACGCCACGCGCCTTGCGGATAGACATCGCCTTTGATGTAGCCGTCTTCACCCGGATCGGAAAAGATCACGATGCCGACAGCGCCGTGTTTCTCCGCCAGACGCGGTTTCACCCAGCGACCGGCACCGCTGGAACGCACCAGTACGATCTTGCCTTTGACGTCGAGACCCGTCCTCGCCAGTTCGTCGTAGTCGGCCGTCAATCCCTGGTTGACGTAAATCAGCGGCGCGCTTACGTCGCCATCGGCGCTATACGCTTCCATGCCCGGCAAGACATCCTTGCGTTGTGCCGTATCGGGGTCGCCTTCGACGGGGGGCTCGGTGAAGTCCGCCGCATAAGGATGCTCTCCCAGCAGTTCGAACGTTTGCCGATCCGGATAAGCGACAAGCACCCGGAACGTCTCGACACGCGCGTCCCAGCCGAACTGACGAAACTGAGAGGCTATGTAATCGGCATTCTCCTTGTTGTGCATCGAGCCGATGTGATTGGGCGCCGACGTAAGCCGCTTCAACCATCCGTCGAGGTCGGCGCTATCGATACCTGCATCCACGCGACGTTCCATTACTCGCTGCTGCTCGCCGTGCGCACCGATGAATCCGTAAGGCGGCGGAACGGGCGTGGACTCCTGAGCCCAGGCTGCTATCGCCGTCAGCAGGAGAACCGCTGTCGCGGCAATCGACCTCGATGAATGGAAAGAACGAATCATTGTTTCTTGACCTCGATAGCTCGATGCGGGTGCGCAGCGATCAGAACTTGTAAGTGACACGACCGTAGTAATAGGCACCGTTCCAGCTCATCGGCGAGAACAAGCTATACAGGAAGTTGCCGTTCGTGGAGTTGGCGTAGATCACCTGCTGAGGATGCGCATTGGTGACGTTGTCGCCGCCCACCGTGAAAGTCCATCGATCGAGGCGATAGTCCACCGAAAGATCGAGCGTCCAGCGCGACGCGAAGGTCTGGTCGAGTTGCGGCCCGCTATTGCTGTACACGGTATAGCTGCCGTAACCATTGACGTTCGCATGCGCTGCCCACCGCTGGTGCAGATAGTCCAGCCCCAGATCGAGCTTGGTACGCGGATTGGTATCGCCCAGCAAACCCAGTCGCTCGCGACGCTCCACACGCTGCACGGCCACGCCAAGCTGATCGAGGATCGCCGGATTGGGCTTTACCGAAAGCACCTTGTTCTGGTTATAGGACCAGCTCAGCGTGGTGTTCAACCGATCGCCGTTACTGAAATCGAAACCATACTGGCTGACCACATCGACACCGCGCGTGCGCGTATCCACCGCATTGGTGAAGTAACGAAGCGACTGATAGTTGGCATCAATACCGTTACCGGCGAGATAGCTTGCCACCTTTGGCGTATTCACCGGAATATTCGAGGACAGGTTGATGCGATTGGTGATCTTGATCCAATAAGCATCCACGCTGAGCTGCCACGCATCGATCGGATTGAGCACCACGCCCACGGTCGCGCTTCGCGACTTCTCGGGTTTGAGCTTTTCCGCGCCTAGCAGTTGCGCCACTGGCGCGTCGACCGGGAAGGTGCCCGACTGGACCAACACCTGACCATGGCCAAGGTCCTGAAGCTGGCTGGACACATCGGCGTAGTGCTGCTGCACCAGGGTCGGTGCGCGGAAGCCGGTGGAAACCGTACCGCGTACGGCCACCCGTGGCGTGAAATCGAAACGGCCGGACAGCGATCCGGAAGTCGTCTTGCCGAAGTCGCTGTAATCCTCGTGCCGACCCGCCAGCGATACGGCGAAGCGATCGGTAAGATTGGTTTCCAGATCGATGTATTCGGACACGTCGTGACGCTGCCAGCGACCGGAGCTATTGCCGGTGATACCGCCGTTCGAACCGTACTGCGAATACACATCGCCCGGTGTCACCTGATAGGTCTGCCGCAGATACTCGGCACCGAACGCGACCGACACCGGATTGGGCAGCCAGCCGGGGCGGAATTCCTTGCTCAGATCCAGATTGACGACGTCCTGCGAGCTCTTATATGTCGCACCGACGATAGAGAATGGCGTGTATCCATATGTGCGATACCAGTCCGCATTGATCTGATCGAAGCGCGATCGGTAACGATTCTTGCCATAGTTAAGCGAGAAGTCGTAATGCCATCCGTCGCCCACTTCACCGCGCACGCCACCCACCACCGACAGGTCGTCGACAATGGGCGTCGCCAGCGGCAGATAGCCATTGGGATAGATGGATCGTACGTTGGTCGAATCGTTGCGATGACGGTATAGCAACGCGCTTTCGGCACGGTCGCGCCGATACAGCGCGAAGCCGTAAACCTCCACGGCCTTGCTGAAGTCGTACTCCGCGTTCACACCGAGCTTGGTCGACTTCACGGCCGGGTCGCCCAGGCGATACACCTTCTGTCCATAGGTACTGCCCACCGCCGACGCACCAAGATCGCGACCGGCACGATTGGTGTCATCGTCGTTGGCGAATTCCCCCGAGACATGCACGAAACCCTTGTCTCCCAGCTTGAATCCGGCGTCGCCCGAAAGCTGCCGCTGCTTGCCATCGCCCTTGCTGTAACCGCCGTACTGAGCGCTGACGCTGCCACCCTCGCCACCCTTCTTCAGGATCACGTTGATGACGCCGCCGATGGCATCCGAGCCATAGCGCGCCGATGCGCCATCGCGCAGCACCTCGATGCGTTCGACCGCCGAGATCGGTATCGCGTTGATATCCACCGGATTGGAACCGCGACCTATCGCACCGCCCAGATTGAGGAACGAGCCGGCGTGCTGGCGCTTGCCGTCGATAAGGACCAGAACCTGATCGGGACTGAGCCCGCGCAACGTCACCGGACGCACCACCTCGGCACCGCTGATGGTGGTGGGCTGCGGAAAACTGATCGATGGAACAAGTCGGGCCAGCGCCGCACCCAGCTGATTGCTGCCCGAGCTCTGCAGCTGATCCGACGAGATCACATCCACCGGCTGCAGCGAGCTGCTGACCGTGCGGTCGGTGCTTCGCGTGCCGGTAACGATCACGGCGTCCAGTTTTGCGGGGTCTTTTGCGGGGACTTCCTGCGCCAGCAGAGGCTGGCTCAACCCAAGCGCGGAAGCGATGCCCAGCGCCAAAACACGCGGGACCGGGCGAATTGCATGGTGCATCCTGAACTCCTGAAGCCGATAGCTATCGGTAATGGATGCGCCAGCCATGTCCATAAAAAAACCCGCGTCGGACTGGCCGGCGCGGGTTTGGTAAGCGGGAAAGGCCTATAGGGCCAACGGTCAGCAGACCGTCTTCTCCACACTTATTCCGCGCGCAAACAGGCCACGACAACAGTCGGCGGCAAGGTTTGCGGTACGCGGAAAATGAATGTTCACGGGGCGACTATAGGGATATATGAAATTCGTGTAAAGAGCGGATGGACGTCCATACGACCGCTTGCCCGTGGCAGACCGCCGTAACTCGTCGGTTCCGTTACTTATGGCTCTTCACGTATTACCGGGGACGAACTGACGCGCCTGGCCGCTCTTTGGTTGAGGACAGTCGTTCGGCCGCTCGTGTTATCAGCGGCATGGCCGGCTCACGCTCGTGCCTCGGGGAAGCCGCGACCGGGTTGGCCCTTGGGGCCTTCGGCGCCGTCCCTGCGGGAGCGGGCCGTAGCGCCGCTTTCGCTCCGTCAGTGGGGTATCGCGGCCCTCGGCTAAGGCGGCCCCAAGGGCCAACCCGGCCACGGCACCGGCGACTGCGGTTTGTTGCGAGGAGAGCGCGCGCCGAGCAGGTGATGGGACCGGACCAGATACGGTCACCACCGGTCATGCGTCACGCGCTGCTTTCCTCCACGTCACCGCAACACCCGGAAGAGCCGTCGGCCACCGCCCTCGACGCGACTTGCGGAACCGAGCGCGGCGGGCGGAAAAGGCCCGAAGGGGGCGGACCAGGACGGTCCGCCGTTTTCGCTGAGGCAGGAGCCGAATCGAAAACCCCCGCCCGCCGCGCGGGCGCGACGGGGCGCAGCCATTAAAACACCAGCCGCGCAGCGGCTATCCCTTCCCGAGCGACGGTGAAGCCGGAGCGTCGAAGGCGGTGGCCGACGGCTCTCCCCGAAACGTCCCAGCGCGAACGCGATGGCGAAGCCGAGCCAAACTAACCCGCCGACTCAGTCGCAGCCCCGCGCGCAGCGATCGAACGCTTTATGAGAATAAGCACCCGCTTGCGCGCCGGTTCCGAGAAATAGCGCTCGACGATAGCGCCGAGCGCAAATGCAATCGCCAGCGTCGGGAAATACCAGAGCCACGCCAACGGCATGCCAAAACCCGTGCTCTTCGCCACGGCAACGACACCGAAGACCACGAACATATGGGTCAGGTAGATCTCGTAACTCCAGCGTCCGGGTGCCGCCAGCCACGCGAAGGCTCGCGGGACTTTCGAGCCTTCCGGCATGGCGTGGGCCGCGAGGATCAGGCAGCCTGCCGATAACGTCAGCACCAGCATGTAGCTATCGTGGATGGTTCGCCAGAGCCAGCCACCGGAGAACATGATCGTCAGGAATCCCAGCGCGCCGACAACGACGAGAACGCGGCGAGCCATCGTGCCGGGTTGCCAGCGCATGCTCAGCATGGCGGTGAGAATGCCGGTCGCAATAGCGGCCATACCGGGCAGGTATGCCTTCTCCTGCCAGATCTCGTTGTCTGCGTTCATCGCGTGCAGCCACGGTAGTGCCAGTGCAAGTACCGCGAGTGCAAGAACGAAAGCGCGCGTTCGTCCCAGTGTCAGGCATACCAGCGGGAACGCGAGGTAGAACACTTCCTCGACGGACAGCGACCACAGCACGTCCCAACCGCCTGGCAGGTAGCCCGTGCGTCCCTCATAGACATTGAGCGTAAACGTAAACGCCGAGGCGATCGCGCCGCCCAACGATTGCCCTTCGCGCTGGATGACGTAGTTGTCCACGCCCGCGAGATGGAAGATCGAAAGGACAGCCACCAGAACAAGCAGACAGGGAACGATGCGTGCGACGCGCCGGGCATAGAAGTCGCGCATGTCGATGGCGGCGAAACTGCCGCTTCTATCCAGCGTGTGCCGTGCGATCAGAAAACCCGAGATCACGAAGAACACGAACACCGCTTCGTAACCGTTGTAGATCAGTCCCTTGAGGAGCGGCGTGGGCAACCAGGCCGCCAGATCGGTCTTGTGCAACGGAAGTCGCAGGCCGAGATGATGCATCACGACGAACAGAATGCTCGCACCGCGCAGCGCGTCGATACCGGCATTTCGCGAGCGCGTCGCGCCCCTTCCCGACTCCAGCATGCGACTCCCCAGACCTGATGTGCGACGCGAGTCTAGCAGTCGATCGGAGATGTGCCTGAAAGACCCCTCTTTTCAAAAAGGCCCGATCCGGGCATCATGTGAATGAGATTGATTCGCATTTATAGTGGCGACATAACCGCGCCACGCCAGGGATACCCAATGCAGACGACCACCCCAAGAAACGCCTTGCCGGCGCTGATGGCCACGCTTTTGCTGCCTGCGTCAGCCATCGGCCAGACACTTCCCTCCGATAGCGGCGACGCGCAGAAAGCGGTCCAGCTCGCTCCCGTCGCAGTCCGCGGCCAGACCCTCGACGAAGGCTATACGCGTACCGATGCCGCCGCCGGCACCAAAACGGACACGCCGCTGATAGAAACCCCGCAGGCGGTGTCCGTCATCTCCGCGGCACAGCTCCTGGATCAGGGCGTACTCACGGTTCAGGACGCCCTGCGTTATTCCGCCGGCGTCCGTTCGGATGCCTACGGCGTCGATAGCCGCGGCGACGATGCCTTCGTGCGCGGTACGTCGTTCACCCAATACCTCGACGGCCTGCGCCAGTACTTCGGCGGCAGCTACGCACGGACCGAGCCGTATTTCCTCGACCACATCGAAGTCGTACGCGGTCCGTCGTCCGTGCTGTACGGCCAGGGCACCACGGGTGGCCTGATCGCGCTGAATTCGAAGTTGCCGCAGTCGACACCCATGCATGAAGTGGACGTGCAGTTCGGCAACTACGCCCGCAAGCAGATCGCGTTCGACTTCACCGGCCCGCTGGACGACAAGGGGCACTGGAACTATCGCCTGATCGGCGTGGCGCGCGATTCGAACTCGCAGATGGACCACGTGCCCGACGACCGCAAGGCGCTCGCACCGTCCGTATCGTGGACACCGGACGAAAACACGCGCTGGGTGTTGCTGGCCAATCTCCAGTTCGATCGCAATGGCACGACGCTGAACTTCCTGCCGCATTCGGGCACCTTGCTGCCCAATCCGAACGGACGCATTCGTACGAATCGCTTCGCCAGCGAACCCGGTTTCGACCGTTACAACACGGATCAGCGTTCGTTCTCGTCGTTGTTCGAACATCGCTTCGACGATACGTGGAAGTTCTCGCAGAACCTGCGTTATTCGCATGACAACGTGGACTACCGGTCGCTCTATCCCAACGTCTATTCCCAGCCGGGCAATCCATTCCTCGACGAGGCGCAGCGGGAAGTGACACGTTACAGCTACGTGTCGATCAACCGGCATCGCCGGTTCGTCACCGACACGCATGCGGAAGCGGACTTCGACTTTGCCTCGATGCATCATCGCGTGCTGATCGGCGTGGACGCGGGTAGCTCCCATACAGACAGCCGTCAGGGCTCGGGTTTCGATGCGACACCTTTCGACCTGTACGCACCTGTATACGGCAACGGTTTCACCCCGCCCGATATTTTCAGGGCACCTACCAGCCGCACGAAGCAAACCGGCGCTTACCTTCAGGACCAGCTCGAGTTCGGCTCACACTGGCTGGCGACACTGGGCGTCCGCCACGACGACGCATCGACGAAGACCGAAGGCAGCCATACCATGAAAAATCAGGCGACCACGTCGCGCTTCGGCGTGATGTATCGCTTCGACAATGGAATCGTCCCTTACGTCAGCTATACCGAATCGTTCCAGCCACTGGACAGCCTCGACTTCTACAACCGTCCTTACGCACCGTTGCGCGGCAAACAATACGAGGCCGGGGTGAAGATCCAGCCGACCGGTACCAATACGCTGTTCACCGCCACCTGGTACGACCTGCGCGAGGAAAACCGTCTGGCCCCGGATCCGGCCAATCCGCTCAATCAGATCCAGGCCGGCCGCATGCACACGCACGGCGTCGAGCTGGAAGGATCCACACGCATCGCGAACCACGTCGATCTTCTGGCGACCTATACATGGACGAATGCGAAGCCCGACGACGGCACCACCGTGGCCGGCCTGCCGAAAAACCAGGCGTCGACCTGGGCGGTCTATCACGTGAACGCCGCGGACAGCGACGGCCTGAGCTTCGGCGCGGGTGCGCGCTATATCGGCAAGAACTACGACCAGAGCGGCACGCTGCGCATAAACGCGAAGACGCTGTTCGACGCCATGATCGCGTACGACACCGGCCCATGGCGGCTTTCCGTCAACATCGCGAACCTGACCGATCAGATTTACGAGGCGACCTGCCTTGATCGCGGCGACTGCTTCTACGGCCCTCGGCGCAGCATCGTGGGCAACGTGCGCTACCGCTTCTGACCAGCAAGAACTATCAAACCCTGGCCGCTGACGGCGGCTATCCTGTGGAATATCCGATCCATCGTGGAGTTCCAACATGGCCGCCGCCGAGAAAGCGCTCTGGTTCATCGAAACGCACTTCGCCACGGATATATCGCTGGCCGATGTAGCGACCGCGACCGGGGTATCGCAGTACCACCTTTCAAGGCTGTTCCAGGCAACCACCGGCTGGTCCGTCATGAAGTACATGCGCGCACGACGTCTGAGCGAGGCAGCACAGGCACTCGCCAGCGGCGCCCGGGACATCCTCGATCTGGCACTTTCGTCCGGCTATGGCTCGCACGAAGCGTTCACCCGCGCGTTTCGCGACCAGTTCGGCATGCCCCCGGAAGCCGTGCGTCTGCGCGCATCGTGTGCCGACCTCCCGCTCGTGTCGGCCGTGAGAGGCGGCGCCCAGCCCGACTGGCCCGTCGAAACCCCGCGTATCGAAGTATCCGGAGCCCTGCTGATCGCTGGCAATGCGGGCCGATACAACAAATCGACTGGCGCCGGCATACCCGCGCAATGGCAGAAACTCAACCTGAGTGCCGATGGTCCGTTACTCGAAGGGCGCGTCACATACGGGGTGTGCTGCAACGACGACGACGAGGGCAACTTCGAATACGTCGCCGGTTTCGAGGTACCGAGTTTCACGGATGTCGGCAATCGCGCGCACATCCGCGTTCCGGCAAGACACTACGCGGTCGTGCGGCACGCCGGCCATATTTCTTCCATCCATCGCACATGGCAGGCCATGCTTTCGGTAGCTCTTCCCGACGCGGGACTGGAGCTTGCCGATGGCCCGAGCTTCGAACGTTACGCTCCCGATTTCGACGGACGGACCGGGGTCGGCGAAGTCGACATCTGGTTGCCCCTGGCCCCGTGACTCAAGGAAAACGCAATATGCGCTCGTATCTATGTGTCCTGCTATTTGCCGCTTCGATCGTTTCCACGTCGCAAGCCGCCATCGTCGGCGAAATACACCGGACGACCACCACGCCGACGGCGGCACTACGCAACGCCAGCCACGATGCCACATTGCGCGTCACCATCTGGTATCCGGCGGCAGCCGGAGCCATCGAGAAGCCACTGGAAATCGGACCTCCCGGCAATCCTCTGTTCGTATCCGGCAGCGCGGCTGCGGACGCGGCGTTTGCCGAAGGCGCCCATCCGGTGATCCTGCTATCGCATGGGTTTGGCGGAAGCGCACACATGATGGGATGGTTGGGTACGGAACTGTCCCGCCACGGATACGTCGTCGTCGCCGTCGACCATCCCGGCAACAATGCGCTGGGGCCCATGACGGCAGCCGGCGCACTGCTCTGGTGGGAGCGTGCCGAGGATCTGAAAGCCGCGCTTCGCTTAGCCGAAAGCGATCCGGTCGCCGGCCCGCACATCGACAGGAAAAGACTCGGCGTTGCCGGCTTCTCGGCGGGCGGATTTACATCGCTGGTTGCCGCTGGCGCGCGGGTCGATGTCGATCGCCTCGTACGCTTCTGCCACGCGCACCCCGCCGACGGGGTATGCATGCCGCAAAAGGAAGCACCCGAACTAACCGGCGAGGCGGTTAAGAGGGCGTCGCACGAACCCGCGATTGCCGCACAACTCCGGCACGCAGGCGCCGATCACTCCATTCCGGGGGTCCGTGCCGCGTACACGATAGCGCCGGCGATCGTGCAGGCACTGGATCCAGCGAGCCTGCGTGCTATCGATATCCCCGTACGCATCGTACTGGGCAATGCGGATATCACCGCACCTCCGTCGACCAATGGCGACGTTGCAGCAACGCTGCTGCCCCACGCCACACTGACTGCGCTACCTGACGTAAGTCACTACGACTTTCTGGGCACCTGCACGCAGGATGGTCGCAAGCTCGTTCCCCTGTGCGCACTGAAGCGACCGCAGGAAGACACACACAAGAAAGCACTCGATGCGGCAATCTCGTTCTTCGACGCCAGCATCTGACGAGGCGGCTCAGGCGGCGTGAAGGTGCAGGCCCAGCGCCCGGATAACCCGCATCACCGTGGCAAACCCGGGATGGCCCTTGGCCGACAGGGCGCGATACAGGCCTTCGCGCGAAATGCCGGTGTCGCGAGCAGTTTGCTCATACCGCGCGCGGGCGATGTCGCCCAGCACGGCACGGACGAGACTTCCGTCACCGGGGTCTTCCTCGAGGCAGGCATTGAGACCCGAAGAAGACATCCACGCTTCGGACCGTACGATCCGGCCGATCCGGACGACTGCCCCCCCCCTCGTCGGCACCCTGCCTGCATCGAAAACCACATGGGAGGCTGCGATGCGGGACGTATGGCGAAAGACCGGACGAGGGTTGGCATTGACCCTGTTCACGATGGGAAGCGTCGCGGTGGCGGCGTACGCGTTCACGTATTTCCGGATGCCGCACAACATCGGCAACCCCTTCGATGCCAATTTCGCAACATCGGGCTTTGACGTACCGGGTCACTTCTTCGGCGCGGGTCTCGCCTTGCTCCTCGCACCGCTCCAACTAAGCCGGACCATACGCCGGCGCTGGCCGCGCCTGCACCGGCTGGGTGGCTGGCTTTCGGCGGGAGGCATCCTGATCGGCGCGCTCTCGGGGTTGTCGCTTTCGACCCACTCGCAAGGGGGCGCCGCCAGCGGCATCGGGTTCGCGCTGCTCGCACCGACCTGGCTATTCGTCACGGGCAACGGCATCCGCTACGCGCTGGCGGGCGATACCGAACGCCATCGACGCTGGATGTCGCGCAGCGCGGCCCTGACGTTTTCCGCCGTGACCCTGCGCCTCATTCTCGCCGCCGGCGCCGTCCTCGGGATGCCATTCGGCGAAACCTATATCTTTGCGGCATGGGCGTGCTGGCCGATCAACCTGGCCGTCTGCGAGATCATACTGCGCTGGCCGGACCGACGCGCATCGGAAGCTATCGCATCAGTCGCCTGACAAGACCCCGCGGGATTCCCGCCGGCGATAAGCGCTCGGCGTATCGCCTGTCTGCTTCTTGAAAGCGGCGTTGAAGGTCGACTTCGACGTGAACCCCGAGGCATAGGCGATATCCAGGATGCTGCGCGAATCGTCCGGATCGGCGAGCCTCACGCGCACCGCTTCGATCCGCAGTCGATTGACGTACTCCCAGAAACAGCAGCCGAAACGGCGATTGATGACTGCCGACACGAGATACTCGGGATAGCCGCTGCGTTTCGCGACCTGCGCGATGGTCAGCGCCGGCTCGAGGTACAGAGCATCCGGCCCCTCCATCAACCGGGCCAGGCGTGCCTCGACGGCGGGAAAGCGCGCGTCGTCCCGGGCCGGACCATCTTCCGTCACGGGGCCGGCGGGGGCCGACTCTTCGGGTACCACGGGAGGCTGCCCCAGACAGTACCATCCCACCACGCAGATCCATGCCGCGACCGCGCCGTACAGCAATCCGTAGTCGACACCGGGAATCTTCACCAGCCATTGGGCCAGGGCGATCAGCCAGATAACGATCTGGAAACCCGCCATCGCGTCGATCCAGTACAACGACATACGATCCGCGTCCGAGCGTCGCTCCCTCAACGCGCGCCGGTAACGATGGACACGGGCCAGGGCGGCGACAACATAGGAAAGGCCATACGCGAACAGCGCCACATTCATCCATGGCGCGGTGATGCCTCCACCTGCCGCCAGATGATCGAACAGCACCTGCGCCGTCGCGCGATCGACGAAAATCAGATCCGCGTTGCTGGCAAGCAGTACGGCGAAACCCGTGAAATGCAGCAGGTCGCGAATACGAAAGCCCTGTACTCGCGTCAGGGCGCGTACGTACAAATAGAAGAAGCTGCCGTAGAACAGCGGAAACAGTCCGACGAAGCGATACGCACGCAACCACGCAGCGTCCGGCGCATGCCAGTAGATCGCCTTCACGGCGAGATCGAGACCGATCAGCGCCACCCACGCGGCGAGTACGCGATTGGCCCGCGCATTGGCCGGCCGCCTCCACAGCGCAAGAGCCAGCAGCACCGCCTGCAAGGCGGCGGCGCTATAGATGAATACCCAGGCGGTCATGAGGTGGACATGCACTCTTGATTCGGTGAAGACGCTTACGATCCTCGCCGAAAGCGGGCCGGCCGTCATCCATTACTTCCCGCATCCCGTCGCTCCGGGAGACCGGCGTGAATCGTCTGTCTACACCGGCGGCGTTAAACTGGGTATCGCCACCCCGCCGGAAGCAACCATGCCACCACACGCCCGAACGGGAGGTCGCCGACCGGAAACCACGCCGCCGCTCGGTATCCGGGAACGGCTGGGCGCACTGGCCAACGTGCCGCCGTTCATCAAGGCGGTCTGGCAGACCAGCCCGCTGCTGACCATCGAGAACCTGGTCCTGCGCCTGCTGCGCGCGCTGTTGCCGGTCGTCACGCTCTTCGTCGGCAAGCTGATTATCGACGAGGTGACCCATCTCATCGCCGGAGGCGCCCGACACGGCAGTGCGAGCGAATGGCTGTCCAGCGGCGAACTCGACCGGCTCTGGTGGTTGCTCGCGCTGGAGTTTTCGCTGGCGGTCGTCGCCGATCTGCTGGGGCGCTTGGTTTCGCTGGTGGATTCGCTGCTCTCCGAACTCTATGCCAACGCGACCAGCGTCCAGCTGATGGAGCATGCGGCAAGCCTCGACCTGGAAGATTTCGAGGACGCCGACCTGCAGGACCGCCTCGATCGCGCGCGTCGCCAGGTGGCCGGTCGCAGCGGCCTGCTGTCTCAGTTGTTCGGGCAAGCGCAGGACATGGTCACCATTGTCAGCTTTGCTGTGGGCCTGTTCGTCTACGCCCCCTGGCTGATCCTGCTGCTGCTCGTGGCGCTGGTGCCTGCCTTCCTCGGCGAAATGCACTTCAACGCGAAGAGCTACGCCGTCAGCTACGAATGGACGCCGGAGCGACGCGAACTCGATTACCTGCGCATGGTGGGTGCAAGCGCGCAGACCGCCAAGGAAGTGAAGAGCTTCGGCCTGAACAACTTTCTGATTGCCCGTTACCGCGAGCTGTCGAAAGCCATGTACGCGGCGAACCGGAAAATCGCCGTGCGCCGCGCGGCATGGGGCGGGCTTTTCACCACGATAGGCACGCTTGGCTACTACGCCGCCTATGCACTGATCGCGTGGCGTACGGCGCGCGGCGAATTCACCATCGGCGACCTGACCTTCCTGTCCGCGTCGTTCCGCCGTTTGCGCACGCTTCTGGAAAGCTTGCTCGCCGGTTTCTCGCAACTCGCGGGACAGGCGCTGTATCTGGACGACCTGTTTTCGTTCTTCCGCATCCAGCCGGAAATCCACTCGCCCGAACACCCGCGCCCCTTTCCCGAACCCATTATTGAAGGCTTCCGTTTCGAAGGCGTGGGTTTCCGCTATCCCGGCGCCGAGCGCTGGGCGGTACGCGATCTGTCTTTCACGCTTCGCGCGGGCGAAGTGCTTGCGCTGGTCGGCGAAAACGGTGCGGGCAAGACCACCATCGTGAAGTTACTGTCGCGGCTTTACGACCCCGACGAAGGACGCATTCTTCTCGACGGTCACCCGCTCGCCGAATACGACCTGGAAGCACTGCGCTCGCACATCGGCGTCATCTTCCAGGACTTCGTCCGCTATTACCTGCGAGCCTCGGAAAACATCGCCGTGGGCCGCATCGAAGCGCGCGACGACATGCAACGTATCGAGGACGCTGCCCAACGTAGTCTGGCCGACGACGTCATTGCACGGCTACCCAAGGGCTACGAGCAAATGCTCGGCAAGCTGTTCAAGGGTGGCGTCGACCTGTCCGGTGGCGAGTGGCAGAAGATCGCAATCGCACGTGCCTACATGCGGGCCGCTCCGCTGCTTGTACTGGACGAACCCACGGCAGCACTCGACGCCCGTTCGGAGTATGGCGTTTTCCAGCGATTCAAGGACCTTTCCGAAGGAAAGACCGCGGTCATCATTTCGCATCGCTTCTCAACGGTTCGCATGGCAGATCGCATCCTGGTCCTCAGCCAGGGTCGAGTTGTCGAAGTCGGCAGCCACGACGAGCTTGTCGCCGCAGGCGGCTATTACGCCGAGCTGTTCGAACTGCAGGCCGCGGGCTACCGCTGAGGCGTAATGAAGAGGACCCGGTATGCCGGGTTCTCTTCGCCCCGGATGTAACGAACGCTAAGGTTCGTCACCGGACTGTCACGAAATATACATTCCACGGTGAAAGTATCGCCCCCTTAACAGCCTGGCGCATTCGAGCGTCGGCGCTCGACTATCAGGGGACGATACGTGCTGAAGAAATCATTGCTTGCGCTTGCACTGGGCGTGGCGTTATCGAGTACCGCATGGGCTACGCCCGGCGACAACACCGACATCGACACGGCGGGCAAGGCGAAGCCGGCGGCTGTCGATCTCGATGCGGTATCGGTCATCGGTACGGGCGAGTCGCGGCAAGTGCAGCGCGTGCGCCCGAAAGACCTGGCCGTTCTTCCGCCCGGCACCAGCGTGCAGAAAGCGCTCAACATTCTCCCGGGCGTCAATGCCCAGTCGGTCGACGCGCTCGGACTCAACGAGCAGTCGCTGACCATGAGTCTGCGCGGCTTCAACTCCACGCGCCTCGGATACACGCTCGACGGCCTGCCGCTGGGCGATAGCGCGTACAACAATTACAACGGCCTCAGCATCAGCCGCGCGTTGATCTCCGAGAACCTGGGCGGCGCGGCCCTTGCCGGCGGCATCGGCGCGCTGGGCACCGCATCCACCAGCGACCTTGGCGGCACGGTGGAATACACGACGAACGATCCCGCGAAGACGATGGGCGCGCGCGTCAGCCAAACCTTCGGCAGCGACAACACGAAGCGCTCCTTCGCCCGTTTCGACACCGGCGAGCACAACGGATTCTCGATGTACCTGTCCGGCATGCGCGCCACGTCGGACCTCTGGGCCGACCAGGGCGCGTACAACGAATCGACCAACAAACAATTCAACGGCAAGGCCGTCTACGACTTCGCCGGTGGCCGCATCACCGGCTTCGTCGATACGTCGCGCATGTCGCAGGCCGACAATTTCTATCTCTCCAAGAGCGAACTCGCGCGCGGACTTGGCTGGGACTGGGGCGGTTATGCGCCGGACTGGAAGAAAGCCGTAGGCAAGGCGTACTGCAACACCGCGACGCTCAACGCCAGACTTTGCGACAGCAGCGGCGCCGACAAGGATGCCGATGGCGCGTTCACCGCGGGCCAGATCCTCCGGTCGGACGACCTGTATTACCTCGCCGGCGACTTCTTCCCGACCGACGCCGTCACGATCCACGCTCAGATCTATCATCACGAAGACGCGGGCGAAGGCCACAACTGGACCAGTGGCACATGGTCCAACAAGGGTCAGCCGAACCAGTTGCCGATCGCCTTCCGCAATACGCTCTATGGCATCAACCGCACGGGCGCCGTACTGTCCGCCAGCTGGGACATCGGCATGCATCATGTCGAAGGCGGCGTCTGGTACGAAAACAATAACAACACATCGTCCCGCTATACGAGCAACGTCACCGGCCCGCGCGATCTAAGCGGCCCGGCTACCGGCCAACCCGACAACGGCGTATTCGCGCAGCGAACGCTGGTGATCACGCGCCAGGCCTATCTGCAGGACACGATGAAGTTCTTCGACGATCGCCTCACCGTCGACGCGGGCGTGAAAAGTCCGCACTCGTCGGCTGCGGCACAGGCGTTGCCGGGCATCGCGAAAAGCCCCATCTCGCCCACGTCGAACAATCAGTTCTCGACGGGAAAACTGTCGGCCAGCAAGGCGTTCCTCCCCGAGGCAGGTGTGCGTTACCAGATCGCGAAGGGCCAGGAAGCGTTCGTCAGCTATGCCCAGAACATCGCCATGTTCCAGGGCGGCCCGAAGCTCGGCCCGCAAGCCGTCAGTCAGGCCACCTGGGATAGCCAGGGCAATCTGCAACCGGAGAAATCGCGTTCGCTCGAAGCCGGATACCGGCTCGACCGCGATATGTACCAGGCCTCTGTCGCTGCATACAAAGTGCGCTTCGACAATCGCCTGCTCCAGTACAACCCGTGCGACTCGCGCCAGGCCGTCGGTCCGACCTGCGGCAATCGCTTCTACAACGTCGGCGGCGTCGACAGCCATGGTGTGGAACTGACCTTCGTCTGGTCGCCGGTCAGCTACTTCCAGTGGTACAACTCCGCGTCGTTCAATCGATCGACCTATGCGAACGATTACGTGCAAGGCGGTGTCGTCCAGCACACGAAGGGCAAGATCCAGACCGATACGCCGAACAAGCTCTTCGCGAGCGAAGTCAGCGTCAACTACGGAGGCTGGTTTGCCTCGCTACGCGGAAAATACACAGGCAAGCGTTATTACACGTACACGAACGACCAGGGCTTCGGTGGCTTCACCGTGTTCGATCTCGGTGCGGGTTACGACTTCGGTGCCACGGAGTTCGCGAAAGACGTCCGGCTCTCGTTCAATGTCACGAACCTGACCGACAAACGCTACGCCAGTAACCTCGACTCAAGCGCGTTCCTGCCGAGCGATCCGGCCGGCACCACGTATGTGTTCCACGGGTCGGCACCTGCCCAGGTGTTCGGCACGCTCGACATCCGGTTCTGAGGATGCGCGCGATCGCTCCGATCATCGTTTCGCTTTCGCTCCTGCCAGCCCTTGCGGCCAGCGTGGAGTTCGACACACCGCACCTGAGCAGCGCGAAAGGGACGGTGTCGGTCGAACTGGGCAGACAACGCTTCGTGAACCATGGGCTCGTCGGAGCGGGCCGCCTCTCGGCAGGCACCGTCGACTTCATGGGGGACACGCTGGGCTCGTTCTCTTCGCTCGCCATCGACAAGGCAAGCTGGAAGCGCATCGGCGACCGGTACGAAGGTGTGATGTGGACACTCCCCGATCGGGGTCGAAACGATCCCGGCGCGGGCCTGTTCTACGACTATGCCGCGCGGCTGCATCGCTTCCGCGTACGCGTCGCGCCGTATACGGGCAAGCCGCTTCCCGCCGATCGCGCGTCGCAACGCCAGGTCGATATCGTCCCCGATGGCGGGATCGTGTTGCGCGACTTCAGGGGTACGCCGTTCACCGGCGCGGACCCCGGCACAGGCACCCTCGTCGAGAACGGCATCACGCTACCCTCTCCGGCTAGCGGCATCGGCGTGGGGAAAGTATCGATCGACGCCGAATCCCTGCAATTCACGCCGGACGGTGACTTCTATGTCGGCGACGAGTATTCGGCCAGCGTGTTCCATTTCGACCCGAAGGGCCGGTTGACCGGCGTGATCGTACCGCCCGCCGCCGTGACGCCACGTCGCGACGGGCATATCGATTTCAACTCGCTCACACCGCCGCAGACGGGGCGACGCAACAATCAGGGTGTCGAAGGCATGTCGCTTTCGCCCGATGGCACACGCCTCTTCGTCGCATTGCAAAGCGCACTATTGCAAGACTCCGCCACCGGCGATGCGAGTGGACGCGCCGACACGCGCGTCATTGTCTACGACGTCGCCAACGATCCCGTACCGGCACAACCCATCGCGCACTACGTCGTCCAGCTTCCGACCTACAACGACGCAGGCAAAGGCAAGCCGGCCAACCGGACCGCGGCACAAAGCGAAATCCGCGCGATCAACGGGCATCAGTTCCTGATGCTCGCGCGCGACGGGAATGGGTTGGGTACCGACAATGACAAGCCCATCGTCTACAAGAGTGTCCTTCTCGTCGATACGGACGGCGCCACCAATCTTGCCGGCACAGCGTATGAAACCGATACGACGTCCGTGCTGCGCACAGCCGATAGCATCGCATTGAAGGCCGATATCGTTCCCGCGCACTGGGTCGAACTCATCAATATGCTTGCGCCGGCGCAGCTCAGCCGTTTCGGGATGAACGTCGCGACCACACCGAAGAACCAGCCAACGACGCTTTCCGAAAAATGGGAAGCCATGGACCTCGTGTCCGTGAGAGATGCGTCACACCCGGACGACTATCTGTTGTTCGTCGGTAACGACAATGACTTTATCGCTCGCCACTGTGTCATGCAGGGGCAAGCCTGCGATTCGACCTTCGATAACGACAACATGATTCTGGTGTACCGCCTTACCTTGCCCACGATGCAACGTAGCGGTCGCTAGCACACGGAACCCAACCAGCGAGGCAACGCGCATGAAGAAGTCGTTCGTCAGTACGTTCGTCGTGGCCGCCGTTCTCGGCACCGCGTGTGCCCATGCAGCCAATGCACCGGTCGCGGTCGACAGCAAGGAATACAAGGTACTCCTCGATCCCTCGCGCTTCGCGAGCAATCCGTCGTCGGCTGCAAGCAACCTGCTCAGCGACCTTTCCGTACGCCTCTCCCAGCTGGCCTTCGACAAGACCGTGTCGGGCGGCTTTTCGGTGGACAAGCGGGATAACGTCGCCTACTACGACACGGCGGGTACCTGCGTCGTGCGCGGCAATAACTATGCGGTCCGGACGCGCAGCGGCGGCGACTCCGACATCCAGTTCAAGTTCTCGCATCCGGACGAAGAACTCTCGGCGGCAACGCTGGTTACCGGCACGGGCAAGAACAAGAGCACGAAGCTGGAGACCGACGTCGGCCCGGCCAGCCTCGTCTATTCGCATTCCACGAAACAGGACCCGGCCACGACCGGTGCCCCGGCCACCGTCGCCGACCTGATGACGCAATTCTCGGGTGCATCGACGCTGTCGTCATACAAGACGCAGGCGCTGGTACCCGTCAACGGCCTGGACATCGTCCAGCAGGAATACACCGGACCGGTGTCCGATCTGGGCCAGTCCGATGCGGAGTTCACGCTGACGCTGTGGTACGTCGGCGGCAGCAGCGCTCCCGCTCTTGCCGAGCTTTCCTACAAAGTGAAAGCCGACTCCAGCGCCTATTTCACGACGCCCGTACTCACACGCTCGCAGACCCTGCTCAAGGCCATCGGCACGCTCGACGGCTGGATGCTCAGCCCGTCGACAACAAAGACGGCATGGGTATACAACTATCGCTCGGCCGCGTATCCGAACGGATTCTGCAGCGGCACCTGATGCAACAGCCGCGGACATGTGGGAGCTTGCGCTCCTACATGTCCGTCATGGCGGCCCGCGCGTCGATCACTGCTTGCTGCGATACGCGAACCGCTCCGCGCGTCGGCTGATCGAGGTCGATAATCAGCATGCCGGCCAGCGTCAGCAGCACGAACAGCATCGTCGTCGACCAGCGCATCCGCCCCTTTTCCCAACCGACCAGCGTCGCCACCACTACCGCATAAAGCAGTAACAGTACGAGCACACGACGCGGCACATGGGCGGCACGAGCCGCCTTCCGCGACGCCGCCAGATCGAATGTCTCGTTGACGGTCGATATCACCGAAGCGGCAAGCGCCGTGCCGCGAACGGGCTCCAGTCCACCAGCCATGGTCGACCAGATGCGTGTCTGCAAGGCGCTGGTACGGGCATAACTGGCCGCTTCCGCCTCGTCGGTCGGCGCACTGCCATAGACGACACGCTCGTCCGCATAGGTTCGCAGCAGGGGATTGAGTGCCGCGCGGGTATCGGCATCCAGCAGCTGCGTTCGCAACCAGGTGGTTCCGATCGCATTGCCCTCGGCGACGACCAGCTCGCGGCGCGCGTCGTACCGATTCAGACTCATCGAGAACGTAAAGCTCACCAGCAGCGCAAGCAGACCGAGGACGGTCGTCAGCGTGAATCCGTCCGAAGCCGGCTCCGTGGCGTCCGCCCCGCGAAGGCGGCTGCGCGCCAGCAGGCCGAGTTCCCTGGCTGCAACAAGAGCCGCCAACACCACCAGGCCGAATAGCCAGAGTACCCAGTCGATATCCGCACCGTCGCTTCCTGGCATCAATAGTGGTCCTGTCGCTGGATAAGGATATCGACCGTGCGCGGCGCGCCATCGACGACGAGTTCGAGCCGGATGGTCGATTCCCGACCAAGCGCATCCACCGCTTTATTACCGGACGGAAATTCCCAATGCAAGTTCAGCACCTGGGGCTGCGTGATCGCCACACCCTCGTACTCATGATCATGGGGCGGGTAGCTCTGCCCCTGTAGGTTCCAGCTGGCCCGCGTCAGGCTGACGGCGTGCTTGCCGGGATTGACCGTGATCGACGGATGCAGGGTGATGTCCGACTTGCTCACGACCAGGACCGGCATGGAAACACGCCAGTCGTAACCACCCAATACGTAATTGCCATCGGCGCTCTCTATCCAGCCTTGCGGGGCGTAGACCTGCTGACGCAATGCACACGCGCTCACCATGGCAAGCGAAAGCACCAGTACGGCGCAGAAGAGCAAACGAAGAAGCCGCGGGTATCCGGTCATACGGTAAGCGTTGCCTCCCCCAGGACTGCCGGCCAGCGCAGTTGTTCGGGTCCGTCCCCGGTAGAAGTACCTAGGCTTCCCGTTGGCATCGATTTAGCACGATCCAGTCGCAACCTTCTGCGAGACAGATCAAAGCCTTCGGGAAGGAGGCCTGGGACGTATTATTTTGATCTTTTTCTTATGCCATTTGGCACCCCCGGACGGGCGCCCGACGCGGCAGCGCAAGAGGCACTTAGATCGACATAAATACGGCTTTTATCCGCACGAACTGTTGCTAAGCAACACATCGAAAAGACGTCTGGACGGCCGTACTTTCTTGTCGAGATACGGCTAGACACAAACAAACTTGTGCTGTAAACCATCCCACTAGCCTATTTGGATCGTGACAAATAGGTGTTTCACAGGTGACGGTTCCGGGTACGCGCTTTGGCAGCGAGGGAGAGGTCATGCCTTCGTTTCCGCGGCTCGGCTACCGCATCGTTTCGGGGGTTTTGACTTACATCGGGGAAGGCATGAACAAGAAGTTGCTGATACGCAGGCACGCTCTGGCACTGGCTGTCGCCACGTGCTTCGGTGCCGCGACGGGCGCTTACGCCCAGTCCACTACGGGTAATCTCTACGGCACCGTGCCGGCGGCCGCTGGGGAGACGGTCACTATCGAAAGCACCAATGGTCTGAAGCGCGACGTTCCGGTCGACGCGACCGGCCACTACGTGGCCAACCAGCTGCCACTAGGCACTTACACGGTCACCCTTCGTCGCGACGGCAATGTCGTCGACCAGCGCAAGGACATCGCGCTGCGCGTCGGTACCAGTACCGACGTGTCGTTCGCGACCGCCGCAGCCGGCGCCACCGACGCAACGGACCTCGGCGGAGTGACGGTCACCGGCACGTCGCTACCGCCGATCGATGTCACCAGCGTCGACTCCCGCACGGTCATCACCTCCGAGCAGCTCGCCCGCCTGCCGCTCGGCCGTTCGGCCGAAGCCATCGCCCGCCTCGCACCGGGCGTGGTCAACAACGGCGGCGGCTTCACCAGTGACACGAACCGTTCGGTGGCAAGCTTCGGTGGCTCCGCCGCCACCGAGAACGCCTACTACATCAACGGATTCAACACGACCGATCCCCTCAATGGACTCGGTGGCCTGCAGTTGCCTTACGGTGCCATCGACCAGCAGGAGGTCTACACCGGCGGTTACAGCGCGCAATATGGTCGCTCCGACGGCGGCGTCATCAGCCAGGTGGGCAAACGCGGCAGCAATGAATGGCACTTCGGTGCGCAGGTGCTGTGGGAGCCCGCATTTGCTCGCTCCAGCAACAAAGACCTCTATTACACCAGTCCGCCCAAGTCGCAGGTTGCCGGCACCCTGTACCAGCCCAAGAGTCAGAACGAGACCTGGACCACCACGGTCAGTGCATACGCCGGTGGCCCGCTGATCAAGGACAAACTGTTCTTCTTCGTGGCCGCCGAGTTCGAACGCAAGCAGCAGAAGAACGTCAACGCCGTCGACAACACCTCGACACCGGCGTCGGACAACCGGTTCGACGCTCCTCGCTGGTACTCCAAGCTCGACTGGAATATCACCGACAGCAACATCCTGGAATTCACGGGAGCGTCGGACAAGCGCGAAGGCAGCGGCACGCGTTACAAGTACAACTACACCGACCGCACGCGCGGTGCCGTCATCGGTCCCGTCGACGATACGAAAACCGGTGGCGATCTCTATCTTGCGAAGTACACCGGCTACATCACCGACGACCTGACGGTCAGCGCGATGTACGGTGAAATGAAAACCAAGAACTACGACGTTCCCGGCAACTACGATCCGAACCTGACCCGCGTCACCGGCATCACCAGCCAGAATCCAGCGCTCAACGGTGGCACGCCCATCGGGAATAGCCAGGTGACGTCGCTTGCCAATCCCGGGCGCAGCAACAAGCAGACGAACTTTCGCTTCGACGTCAGTTATCACATCGGCGACCACACGATTGCCGTCGGCGTCGACAACATGAAGTCCGAGGCAAACGATCAGGGCACGTTCGATCCGGGCCCGGGTTACACCTGGAATTACCGCGTCACCAATACGCCGAACCAGCCCATCTCGTCCGGCAGCGCATCGGGTGCCAATTTCGTCCCGGCTCCCGCGTTGTTCCCGAACGGTGCCGGCGGCTATTACGTGGGCCGGAACATTTCGAACAATTCGGTGAGCGTCCGTTCCGATCAGCGCGCGCAGTACATCGAGGACAAATGGCAACTCACGGACCGTTGGCTGCTATCGCTCGGCCTGCGTAACGACCAGTTCACCGACTACAACCCGAGCGGACAGGCATTCATCACGCAGACGAAGCCGCAATGGGCGCCACGCCTCGGCGCCAGCTGGGACGTCTATGGCGATGGCAGCTTCAAGGTCTTCGCCAACGCAGGCCGTTACTATCTCGGCCTGCCGCTCAACCCGGCTACGGGCGCCGCATCGGGCTACGTTTCCACGCAGCAGTACTACACGTACAGCGGCATTGCGGCGGACGGCACGCCCACCGGACTCACGCAGATGAGCGGCGTGGTGTCGGCTAACAACTCGTACGGCATCTCTCCCGATCCGCGTACCGTTACGGCGAAAAACCTGAAGGCGGAGAATCAGGACGAATTCATCATCGGCTTCGATAAGGTGATCGGCAAGAACTGGATCGCCGGAATGAAGGCTACGCAGCGCAAGCTCAACCATGCCATCGACGACTACTGTCAGATCGACCGCGTGCAGGCGAAGGCTACGGCACTCGGATACAACGTCGTCCCGAACAACAGCTGCTATCTGATCAATGCCGGCGCAAGCAATACGTTCACTCTCGTGAACCCAGCCGGCACCGTATACGAAGTGCCCCTTTCGCGCGACGAAATGGGCTTCCAGCAGTTGAAGCGCAAGTATTACAGCCTCGAAACGTTCGTCGAGCATACGTTCGATGGCACCTGGTACGGCAAATTCGACTACGTCTTCTCCCGCAGCTACGGCAACACCGAAGGACAGGTTCGTTCGGATCTTCGCCAGAGCGGTGCGTCGGCAAGCGAAGACTGGGACAACGCCCAGATCATGGAAAACGCCGGCGGCGTCCAGAACAACGACCATACCCATGTCTTCAAGGCATATGGTTATTGGCAGGTCGCTCCCGAGTGGCAGGTATCGGGAAATCTCGCCGCGGTGTCGGGCGCTCCCGAAATCTGTCTGGGTTACTACGGTCCCGACCATTCCGACCCGGTGTCCTACGGCAACGCCTACCACTTCTGCGACGGCAAGCCTTCGCCGCCGGGTAGCCATGGCCGTCTGCCGTGGACGTTCCAGCTCGACCTCGGCGTGACCTACCGTCCGACGTTCGCCGACCAGAAACTCGCATTCTCGGCCAATGTCTTCAACGTACTGAACCAGCAGCGCGCGACGTTCCGCAATCCCAACAAGGAAGGCGATTCGCCGAACACGCCGAACCCGCAGTACCGCATCCCGCTGTACACGCAGGATCCGCGCTATGCACGCCTGACGGTCAGCTACGACTTCTGATAACGCTTCGCTATGGGGATGCCCAAACATCCCCTTGCGCCCTTCGAGTCCCTCGGTGCCTCCCCCACCGAAGGATTCGCGGGGCGCTTTTTTTGGTTCTTCACACACTATCGGGGGGCGGCTTGGCGTGTCGCTGGACGAGGACAGCCGCCTCACGCTCGTGCGTCGGTGAGGCCGCGACCGGGTTGGCCCTTGGGGCCTTCGGCGCCGTCCCTGCGGGAGCGGGCCGTAGCGCCACTTTCGCTCCGACGAGTCATCGCGGCCCTCGGCTAAGGCGGCCCCAAGGACCAACCCGGCCACGGCACCGTCGACTGCGGTTTGCTGAAGATAGAGCGCGAGCCAAGCACGTGACGGAACCGGACCGGATGCGGGTCACCCTCGGTCATACATCACCCGCTGCTTTCCCCCACGTCACCGCAACACCCGGAAGAGCCGTCGGCCACCGCCCTCGACGCGACTTGCGGAACCGAGCGCGGCGGGCGGAAAAGGCCCGAAGGGGGCGGACCAGGACGGTCCGCCGTTTTCGCTGAGGCAGGAGCCGAATCGAAAACCCCCGCCCGTCGCGCGGGCGCGACGGGGCGCAGCCATAGAACACCAGCCGCGCAGCGGCTATCCCTTCCCGAGCGACGGTGGAGACGGAGCGTCGAGGGCGGTGGCCGACGGCTCTCCTCGAAGCGTCACAGCACTACGGCAATAGCGATGGCAAAGCCGAGCCCTCCCCCGACAATGCGTGAAAAACCTATTTCTACGTCAACGCTGCGCCGACACCGTTGGCACGCCATCCTTCACTTCGAAGCGGAACGCATAGTCGAGACTGAAGGGTGCCGTCGTGCGGGTTTCGCTGAAATTACCCGCTTTGTCTTCGTGTTCTTCGACAAGAGTCATAGGCGTGTAACGCCAACGCATGGCCGCACTGCGCGCCGCCGCCGCGAATGCCGCATGGTCCGGATCGCTGCTCGATGTGTCGAGGTCGCGTACCTCGGTTGACCTGCCCTTCTCCGTCGACGATGACTTTGGCGCGAACGATCTGCGCCGGCAAACGGCGAGCGACGAGGTTCGAGGGATAGACCGGCGGGTCGTTACGGATGAGCTCCGCGCCCACTGCCGACTGGCCGGGAGTCAGCCGGTACCGCGATTCGCCGCCATGCTGATCGAATTTGTAACTGACATCGGTATGGGTCGCCTGTCTCGCAGCCGGACGGACAGCCTCGTGCGTGCAGGCTACAAGCATCGCCGATACGGCAGCCGCGACAATCCAACGGAATGACGACATTCGCTTCTCCATAGCGTGGGGGTGGATGGGTGGGGACCCATCCGCATCCTCGCAGGAGATGCGCGCGCCGTTCAAGCCTCCGGCTGTTCGCCCGCCGCCGCGACGATGGTTTCCACGTAACCGAGTATTTCCGCGACGGGCAGATCGAAGACGCCGGCGTCGCCGTTGACGAAGGCCTGGGTCCAGACGTCGTAGCCGGCGCGCCACTCCGTGTCCGCGGCAGCGATGCCGTCGATTTCGAGAACGCTGGCGTCCAGCGCGGCGCGATCGACGGGAATGTGCGGCAACGCGCGCTGTAGACCGCCTTCGACGCGATGGTTCCGAAGTTTCAGATCGGTAATCGAGACATGGAAAACGTCGCCAAGACCGGGTAACGCTTCGATCGCGCGAATGACGACTCGCGACCCGTCTTCATTCGGCCGGGTGCGATACGACCATATCTGGCCTTCGGCGTAAACGTGCTGAGTCATCGTGCTTTCCTGCTGGATAAGCACGCCATCTTAGATCAGGCTGCCGTGGATCAGGCGTGCGCGATCGCATCGCCGCGGCGCTCGTACAGCGCCGACGCCACGACCACGCCCAGACCGCCGAGTGCCACGAAGGCTCCCATCAACGGCAGGTTAGTGAGCGGCAAACCGGCGGCGATCACGACACCACCCAGCCAGGCACCCGTGGCGTTGCCGACGTTGAAAGCGCCCTGGTTCAGCGTCGAGGCGAGGTTGGGCGCCGCGCGCGCCTGATCCAGAACGCGAACCTGCGCGGCGGGTACCACCGCGAAAGAGAAGATGCCCCAGACGAACAGGGTGACCAGCGTCGCGATCTGGAAATGACTGGTCCACGCGAAAATCGCGAGGACCACGGCGTTGCACACGAACAACGCGGCCAGCACCGGCATCAGCTTCCAGTCGGCCAGACGGCCGCCGAGAAGGCCGCCCACCGTGATGCCCGCACCGAACAGCAGCAGGACCCAGCTCTTGGCATGATCGGAGAAATGCGTCACGTCGCGCAGGATGTACGCGATATAGGTGAATACGGTGAACATGCTCACCGAGGCCAGCGTACTCACCAGCAAGGCCATCTGCACGCGCGGCGTCGCGATGGCACGGAACTCGCGGAGCATGCTCTGCTCTGCCTGCATCGGAATAGTCTTCGGCAGCCATAGCGCGAGCGCCGCCGCGGCCGCCACGCCGATAACGGTCACCGCCATGAAGGTCGAGCGCCAGCCCGCCACCTGCCCGAGCGCCGTACCAAACGGGACGCCCAGCACGTTCGCCAGCGTGAGGCCGGTGAACATCAGCGCCACGGCCTGCGCACGCCGTTCGGGAACGAGGTCTGCCGCTACCACGGCGCCGATACCGAAGAAGGCGGCATGGCAGAAGGCGGTAACCACGCGGGCCGCCATCAGCAGGCCGTAATTCGGCGCGATGGCGCACAGCACGTTGCCGAGGACGAACATGCCGATCAGCGTCAGCAGCGCTTTGCGCCGGGGCCAGCGGGCGGTCACCAGCGCCAGCACGGGCGCACCGATCGCCACGCCAATGGCATAGCCGGATACCAGCATGCCGGCCGCGGGCGCGGTCACGCCCAGGTCGGCGGCCACCTCGGGCAGCAGGCCCATGATGACGAATTCGGTGGTGCCGATGCCGAACGCGGCAATGGCAAGGGCGAGAAGAGGCAGGTACATGGGTGCGAGTTTACGCGCTTATGCTGCGACGCATCATTGGCGTGCCCGATCCGCCCAATTCGCTTATCCTATGCAGCTATCGCGCGGACACAGGGTCCGTCGCGGGCTCGCAAGGCAGCCGGCCATCCGCGCCGTTCCCCAGCCAGAGCCCTCTTATCTGGAAGGCATTCACATGGTGGCAATGGCGACCGAGCACGTCATCGACGTGCATCACTGGAACGACACCCTTTTCAGCTTCCGCACCACACGGGATCCGGGGTTCCGCTTCGAAAGCGGGCATTTCGTCATGATCGGCCTCGAAGTCGACGGGCGTCCCCTGATGCGCGCCTATTCGATCGCCAGCGCCAACTACGAGGAACACCTGGAGTTCTTCAGCATCAAGGTGCAGAACGGCCCGCTGACCTCTCGCCTGCAGCACCTGAAGCCAGGCGATCCGATCATCGTCAGCCGTAAGCCGACGGGCACGCTGGTGCTGAACGACCTGAAGCCCGGCAAGCGCCTTTATCTGCTGGGTACCGGCACCGGTCTCGCCCCCTTCCTCAGCATCATCCGCGATCCGGAAACCTACGAGCGCTTCGACACCGTCGTTCTGGCACATGGCGTCCGTCATGTGAACGACCTGGCCTACTCCGACTATCTGGAGAAAGAGCTGCCCGCCCACGAATACCTCGGGGACATGGTGCGCGATAAACTCGTCTACTACCCGACGGTCACGCGCGACGACTTCCGCAACCGCGGCCGCATCACCGATGCCATTGCGGATGGCGAAATGGCCCGCGCCACGGGACTGCCCCCGCTCGACCCGGCGCATGACCGGGTCATGCTCTGCGGCAGCCCGTCGATGCTGGACGACATCTGCGCACTGCTCGACGGCCGCGGTTTCCAGGCCTCGCCGCGTACGCGCGAACCGGGCGATTACGTGATCGAGCGGGCGTTCGTGGAGAAATAAAGTAACGGCTACCGCTCCAAAAAATCTTCCTCAGCGCCTGATCCGCCCCTGCCCCTCGTTATCCCAGTACCCGAACACTTTCCGCGCGATCAGCTTGTAAAGCCGCTTGCCCGTCGCCCGCCATAGCCGCGAATGCGGCGCGGGCTGCGCGAGAATGTTGCGCTGACGCAGGCTCAGACGCTCCGGCACATAGGTGCGCTTGTGCTTGAGCAGATGCCGCAGGTCCTCGCGCGCCAGCAGACGGAACAGCCTGCCGCGCTTGCCACGCGTCCATGCAATCTGAAAATCCACCAGCCCGGGCGAGCCATCTTCCCGCACCAGCCAGTTCGGCTCCTTCGCCAGGTCGTTGTGGACGATGCCGCGACGATGCAGCACAGCAAGCAGGCGCAACGCGTCGCGGTAATACGCCGGATCGCGCGGCTGCCCCGCCTGCATGGGCTTGCCCGCCATATAACTCCGCTCCAGATGCCGGCCATCCCAGGCCAGCAGACGCGGCACGCCATCGATACCGTCCAGACGCGAAAGCGCACGGGCCTCCCGGGCAGCGGCGCGCCGCGCGAACGAACGCGCCCACCAGCGTGCCGCGCCGATGTCGCGGCGAATGAAGGTGACGCCATCGCGCTCGACGCATTCGATGCGGCCGAGTTCGTCGGCCTTGAGCAGCGTGACGGTCTCCGTTGTCGTGGATTCCACGTTTTTCCTTCGATTCATTGACACCGCTCCCACCGACGACCGTTAAACTGTGCGCTCGCAGGGAGAAATGACGATGTTTGTGCGACACATCCTGTCGCTGGTTTTCGCGACCGCCGGGCTCGCCGCCTGCAAAGGCGGATCCGATAAAGCAGTGGACGATACGGCCGCGGTGCCCGCCGCGTCGGCCTCGGTCGATGCCAAGGATAACGAAAGCGGGCCCGATGGCCTGTATACGGTCGAGCTGAAGTTACCCCAGCTGGCTGCCGAGCAGGCGCCGCTGAAAACCGCCATCGCCAACTACGTAACGGCGCAGAAGAAAGCGTTCCTCACCAGTCTGGACGCGCCGGGCGCGCGCGATCGTGCGCGCGAACTGCCGTGGGACCTCAATCTGGACGTCGCCGTCGCCGCCCGCACCGATCGCTTCGTCAACGTACAGGTCGATGGTTCGGCATTCACTGGCGGGGCGCATCCGGCGCCGATCGTCGATAGTTTCACCTACGACTCACAAGCCCGGCGCGTCGTCACGCTGCCGGAGTTCTTCACGGACCCGCAGGCCGCCGAAACCGCCTTCGCCGCCGAATCGCGACGCCAGCTCCTCGGTGCGCTGGACGACCAGGACGATCCGCTCGCTTCCACCAGCGAGCAGGTCGACGAAGGCACGGCGCCGGGCAAGGACCACTATCGCGTCTTTACCATGCTGACCGGCGACGACGGCAAGGTGCACGGCCTGACCTTCATCTTCCCGCCTTATCAGGTGGCTTCCTACGCTGCCGGCGCGCAGGCCGTGGATATTCCGACCGAGATCTTCGCCTCGTACCTGAAACCCGAATACCGCGACGCCTTCCGCTGATGACGCTGGATATCGTTCTTTATGTCGTGGCCGCATTGCTGGTGGTCGCGGGCGTCGCGGGAGCGATCCTGCCCGCGCTGCCGGGTATTCCGCTGATCTTCGCGGGACTGTGGCTGGCCGCGGGCACCGACGGCTACCGGCACGTGGGCTTGTGGTGGCTGCTAGGTATCGCCGCTGCCGGACTGATCGGTGTCGGGGTCGATTTCATCGCCGGCACATTGGGCGCAAAGCGGGTCGGCGCGAGCTCGCTGGCGTTATGGGGGGCGGCGATCGGCACGCTGGTCGGGATGTTCTTCGGCCTTCCCGGTCTGTTGCTCGGGCCGTTTCTCGGCGCGGTCGCCGGCGAGCTGATGTCCGGCAACAGTGCCCTGCGCTCCGCGCACGTCGGGGTCAGTGCATGGTTCGGCATGCTGCTCGGCACGCTGGTAAAGCTGGTCGTCTCGCTGGTGATGATCGGCCTGTTCGGCTTCGCCTTCCTTTTCAACTGATCGGCCTTCCGGCACATAGTCTCCCTCCCCGGCGGCAGCTACCCTGCCCCGATACAGAGGGAGACATCCATGTTCCGACGCCTGGCACTCGCCACCGCCCTGTCCTTCGCTATCGGCGCCGCCAGCGCCCAGTCCGCAACCCCGCCCGCCTGGATCGCGCACAGCAATGCGGATGCGCAGATCCTGCTGGACGTCGTCGCAAAGTTCAGCCCTGAATCGGCGTCCAGCTTTGGCCTGGACGGCTACGACCGGAAAGTGGCGGATCTCGGCCCCGATATCGACCAGCGGCAGCGCGTGGCGCTGACCGAGGCCAGGACGAAGCTCGAAACCCGCCTGACCCGGGAAAAGGACACCAATGTCCGGCAGGATCTTCAGATCCTGATCCACCAGATCGACTCCCAGCTCAAAGGCATCGACCTCAACGCCCGCTACCTGCTTCCCTATCAGGACGTCGGCCAGCTCATCTTCGGCGGCGAATTCGCCCTGCTCAAGGATGACATCGCACCGGAGCGTCGCATCGCCGCCGTCGACCGCCTGAAGTGCTATGTCGGCATGACGCCCGGCTGCACGCCGATCGTCGACGAAGCCAAGGCCCGTACTACCGAGCGGCTGGGCGACAAGAACCTGCTCGGACCGTACAAGGGCGACGTCGAACAGAAACTCGGCAACACCGCCCGCTATACCGACGGCGTACGCAAGCTCTTCGCCAAGTACAAGATCGCGGGTGCCGACGAAGCCCTGGACAAGATGGATGCCCAGATGAAGGGCTACGACGCCTGGGTCAAGGCGACGATCCTGCCCCGCGCACGGACGGACTTCCGCCTGCCCGAGCCGCTTTACGCGTACAACCTCGAGCAGGTCGGCCTGGACATCGCGCCGCGCGAGCTGATCAAGCAGGCGGAACTCGAGTTCATGGAAACCCGCTACGCGCTGCAAACGCTTGCGCCCGTGGTAGCGAAAGCCGAGGGCCTGCCCGATGGCGATTACCGCGCAATCATCAAAGCGCTGAAGAAAAAGCAGCTCGACAAGAACGCCGTCGAACCGACCTATCAGGACGTGCTCGGCAAGATCGAAGCGACTATCGTCAAAGAACGCATCGTCGAACTGCCCAAGCGGAAGATGGCGTTGCGTCTGGCCTCGGAAGCCGAGAGCGCCGCCGTCCCCGCACCGCACATGGACCCGCCGCCCTTCGTCAACAACAAGGGCGAACGCGGCACTTTCGTGCTGACCATGGGCAACCCGCCGACGAGCGGTGCGACGTCGGATGCCTACGACGATTTCACCTTTCCCGCCGCCGCATGGACGCTGACCGCGCACGAAGGACGCCCTGGCCACGAACTGCAGTACGCGGCCATGGTGGAACGTGGCGTGTCGTTGACGCGCAGCCTGTTCGCGTTCAACAGCGTCAACGTCGAAGGCTGGGCACTTTATGCCGAAGCGGAGATGGTGCCGTACGAGCCACCGGCCGGTCAGTTCGTCGCGCTGCAGTTCCGCCTGCTGCGCGCCGCGCGCGCGTTCCTCGACCCGATGCTCAATCTCGGCCTGATTACCCGCGACCGGGCCCACGACATCCTCGTCGAGGATGTGGGAATGTCCGAGGCGATGACGCGCCAGGAACTGGATCGCTATACCTTCAATTCGCCCGGTCAGGCCACGGCGTATTTCTACGGATACACGCGCATCCTGCAGCTACGTGCCGAAACCGAAATCCGTCTGGGCAAGCGCTTCGACCGGAAAGCGTTCAACGACTTCCTGATCGCGCAGGGCTTGCTTCCGCCCGATCAGCTGGCCGAGGCGGTACGCACGGGATTCATGACGAAATAACCTTATGGTAGGAGCCCGCTTGCGGGCTCCTACACAAAGACCGTCGTCGTATATGTCTTAACGCGGCGCGTCGGGAATGACGTAGAGCAGTACGGCCAGGTAATGCAGAACGCTGCCGGCCAGCACGAAGAAATGCCATATCGCATGGTGATAGGGCAGCCGCCGCGCCATGTAGAACGGAACGCCGGCGGTATATGCCAGGCCGCCCGCGAACAGCAGCACGAGCCCACCCGTTTCGACATGCGTACGCAAGGGCTCGATGGCCACGACGGCAACCCAGCCCATGGCGACATAGAGGAACACCGCAGCCTTGCGATACCGCTTGAGCATGCCCAGTTCCAGCGCACTGCCGACGATCGCGATCGCCCAGATCGTCCCGAACAGGCTCCAGCCCCACGCGCCCGGCAGGGCCAGCAGGGTGAATGGCGTATACGTGCCGGCGATCAGCAGGAAGATCGCGATATGGTCCAGCGTCCGCAACACACGCTTGGCCATGACGCCGGGAATCGCGTGATACAGGGTCGACGCCGTGTACAGCAGGATCAGGGTCGAGCCGAAGACGGAACTGGCAACCACGGCGCGCGCGCCGCCGTACAACGCCGCGAAGGCAACCAGCACGGCAAGTCCCGCGATGCTCGCCACAAGTCCGATCCCATGGATCACGCTGCTGGCGACTTCCTCGCCATGCGGATACTGGGGCTGCGCTGTGCTTGCGTTGGCGGCCATGGTGTCTCCAATTGTTTTAAACGCTGCGGGGACGAACCACGCCGGGGTACGGTACCCCAGAGCCCGTCAAATGAGAACCGTTCCCGACATCCCTTCCTCTCATTTGGACGTCCAATGTTAAGAACGACCTCACCCGGCCTGAACGTCCAGCGAAGCTCTTCCGGCATAACGTGTGCTTCGCCGGAAACGATCTCCCCCGATTCACCGGCCCTCTGCCCACCCTCGCGGTGGGCATTTTTTTGCTGCACCCTTGACCCGACCGGCCTTGAGGTGTTCCATCGCCACATGACCATCGAACTCCTGTTGCACCTGGGTCGTCTTCCACCGCAAGGTGCAAGCCTGCGTGCCGCCCTCATACTGGCCAAACGCACCGGGGCGCGCCTCGACGGCCTGTATGTCGTCGATCTGCCAGCCGCGGCGTTCACCGTCCCCGAGGCGGTGCCGATGCAACTGGACGCCGTCCGGCAACGCGCCACCGACGCGCGGGCCATGGCCGGCGAATGGCAGACACTCCTCGAACCGCAGGGCCTCGCGGGCAACTGGCGCGTCGGCAACGGCGATACCGTGCAACTGCTGGTCCATGCCTCGGCCGGTTACGACCTGCTGATCATGGAGCGCGGCGGCACGATGCGCGGCGATGCGCCGGTCGGCTTCGGTGTTGTGTCGCGAACGGTCTTCGGCAGTAACCGCGGCGTACTGGTGATACCCGAGCAGGCTCCCGTCAACAGTCTCGGCGACAACGTACTCATCGCCTGGAACGGCAGCAAGGAATCGGCGCTGGCGGTACGCGCCGCCCTGCCCCTGCTACGCAAGGCCGGCAAGGTCACGGTCATCGACGGCAGTCGCGACCAGGACAACGATGTCTGTTCGCTGCCCGACACGAATATCTGTGGCTGGCTCGATACGCACGACATCAAGGCGGACGTCAGGCGCCTGGACGAAGCCGCCGTCGCGGCGCCCGGCCCGGCCCTGCTGGATATGGCCCATGCCGACAACGTCGACCTGATCGTCATGGGCGCCTGGGGTCGTTCGCGCCTGTCGGAGATGGTCCTGGGCGGCACGACCCGTTACCTGTTCATGCAGAGCGACGTTCCCATGCTGGTCGCCAACTAGCGGACGTCTATACGCCCGCTTGCAAAGACGTTGCAGACATGCTGTTCTGTAGCCGGACCTGAACGCATCCCCACCCGGCCATCCGCCGGAGGCGTTCCGAGACCGCGCTCTACCTTCCCTCATCGTCAGGAGGTGGCTCATGTCGTCCGCACGTCCGCAATTCCTCGCCGAAGTTCATCCCGACACGGCTCGCATCGTGGCCATGAGTGCCGCCATCGCGCTCAATGCCGCGGTCCTGCTCGCGGCCATGCGCCCTATGGCCGCTGATATATCGCTGATCGAAGTCGCCAGGCCTTTCGCCATCGCATGGCACGAACCGCCGCCGGTCGCGCCGATTCCACCGCCTATCGATCTGAGGCCACTACCGGCGACACCGCACGCGCCAACAGCAGCCGCGACGCCGCATCCCGCGCCCTCCCCCGTTGCCGTGAGTACGCCGACCGACGAAGGCACGATCGCACCTGTTCCCGTTACTCCCTCCATCGCACCGCCCACCGATGCCGCACCCGTCACGGCAGCGCCACTGGCGGGCGTCACGCTCGCCTATGTATCGGCGCCTGCGCCTGCTTACCCGACGATCGCGGTGCGTCGCCATCTCTCCGGCACCGTCGTGCTTCGCGTGCTGGTAGACGAATCGGGCAAGCCGATCGACGTGGTCGTGGAGTCGAGTAGCGGCCACGATGTGCTCGACAAGGCGGCGCGAGAGCAGGTACTTGCGAAATGGACGTTCCAGCCTGCGCAAACCAACGGCCAGCACGTAAAGGCGTGGGCACGCGTGCCCGTTACTTTCGATCTGCGTAGTCTGTAACACGCCTCCTCACCGTCGTCCCCGCGCAGGAACGACGGTGAGGGGGTATTTGATGGTTTCCAGCGGTAGCTGGGTCAGACATGCCGCGCAACGCAACCGTGCACGAGGGACGCCCGTCCCTCGTGCACGGAAAGGGCGTTCAATGCGTCGTCGGCGCCGCCTGCGTGACCACCACCTGCGGACGGCGAGCCGAACGTGCGATCAGCCAGACGATCACCGCCACGAGCAGTACCGGCGCAAGCAACGGCAGCATCGCGATGGCCACGATCGGGCCGGCGATCAGCAGGGCCAATCCGCCGAACAGCACGCCGAGCACACTACCGATAATGCTGAACACGCCGCCGATGATGCCGAAGGCGAGCTTGAACACCGCGCCGATCAGCGCGAAGACCAACCAGAACGAAACGACAAGCATAACGAGCGCGGTAAAGACGATCATCGGTATTCCTCCAACGAAAGACGCCAACCAACCCGTGCGTCCGGTACAGCTTCGATGCACGGGCCGCGAGAAGAGTTTAAAGGCGATTTCATCAAGGAATACTCCCGATTCGGCCTTGGGGTTACGCCCGTTTAACGGCCAGCATGGTCCACTCCCGCCCATCAAGGTTTGGGGCGGCCCTTATGGGAAATCGTTCATCCGTCATCAGAACCCTGCGTGATGTCGCATTCGACTGTAGCGGAGGGCAACATCCCGATCTCGCCCTTATGGGACGGGAGCTCGGGCGTGTGATCCACAGCCGTAGCGGCGAGCTGGATGCCGCGCTGGGTACGCTGCGCGAACGCCGTCGCGGCTTCGAGCGCTGGCTGGTGGCCGAACGCGCGAAGCCCGGCATCAGCGTGCTCGTCATGGCGTGGCCGGCCAACTACGCCACGCCCGTGCACGACCACGGCGGACTGTGGGGTCTGGAGGCCGCGATTTCGGGTGCGCTCGAAGTCGAATCCTTTCTGCACGATCCGGTCGACCGCTCGCTGCGCAGCCAGGGCCGCACCTGGCTTGGCCCCGGCGATGCCACGTGGTTCGACGCCACCGAAACGCATACGCACCGCTGTCGCAATTTGTCGCGGCAGGAAACCGCGCTGACGCTTCACGTGTATGGTGGCGATCTGGCACAGTACCTCGCGTACGAGCAACCGGGCCCATCCGGGCACTGGATCGCTCGTCCTCGGCATTCGGAAATAGCCGGACGCCTGACGGCCTGACCAGGAAAAGCGTCAACGACCGCCACGGGGCGAAGGATCAAACATGTTTCGAAAGGTCGCCATCATCGGCGGCGGCGCTGCGGCCGCAACGCTGGTGAGCGAATTGCTGGAACGGCGTACGACCCAGCCGTTACATCTTTACTGGTACACCGGCGCCGGTTCGGGCCGCGGCATCGCTTATGGCACGCGGTCCCCGCACCATCTGCTGAACGTGCGCGCCGCGTCGATGGGTATGTTCGCGAGCAAGCCGCAGGGCTTCCTCGAATACGCCCAGGCGGCGGACCCGACGGTTTCCGGTTCGGATTTCCTGCCGCGTCGCCTTTACGGCGAATACCTGGAATCGCGTGTCGCGCAGGCGATGACCAAGGCATCGGCTTCGGGGCATGAAGTCAGCCAGATTCCCTTTACGGTCGACTCGCTGGTACCCGAGCCCAATGGCGTCACGGTCGGCTATGGCGACGAGTCCACCCAGGCCGACGCCGCCGTGCTGGCCATCGGCTCGCTGCCGCCACGCTCGCTGCCCGGCGTCGACGCCGATGCCATCGCCAGCGGCCGCTATATCACCGATCCCTGGCCGTTCCTGGCGAACGCCGAACCCGACGAGCGCCCTCTTCGCGTGCTGGTCATCGGGCTTGGCCTGACCGCCGTCGACGTGCTGCTCGATCTCTCCGAGCGCTGGCCCAACGCGACATTCACCGCGTTGTCGCGCCACGGCCTGCTGCCCGAAGCGCATCTCGGTGCCGCGTCGGCACCGGCAGGCGATGGGGCGGAACTGGTCGAAGCACTGGAAGATGATCCGAATATCCGCGTGTGGATCGCCCGTCTGCGCGAAGCGACGGAGCACGCCGACGACTGGCGCGTCGTCACGGACAGCCTGCGGCCGGTGACGTCGAAACTCTGGACGCTGTTGCCCGACGAGCAGCGCTCGCGCTTCCTGCGTCACGCACGCTGGGCATGGGAACGTGCCCGCCACCGTATGCCGCCCCAGGTTGCCGAAAGCATCGCCGCCATGGAAAAAACCGGTCGCTTCCTCCGCGGTCGCGGCCGGATGCAGACGGTGAAGCTCGCCGACGATGGCTCGCTGTCCGTCACGCGCGTCAAGCCGGGCGGCGTGACGGAAACCGCCCGCTTCGATGTCGTCGTGCAAACGGTCGGCCTCAACACCGACACGCTGCGTACCGAGCACCCGCTCGTGCGCCAGCTGGTAACCAACGGGCATGCCAGGCCCGAAGCACTGGGCCTGGGCTTTGCGGCACAGGCCAACGGCGCCCTGCTGGACAGTGACGGCAAGCCACGCCCGAACCTGTTCGCCATCGGCACGCTGCTGCGCGGGGCGCTGTGGGAGTCCACGGCGATGCCCGAAATCCGCGTGCAGGCGCGCAATCTGGCCGATACGCTGCTGCGCGATCAGGGATGATCGTGACGTACAAGCGAGCCGGGCTCCGGTGGAGCACCATGCAAGACCACCGGAACATCACATAGCCGCGGCGATAGTGGCACCCCGGCTCAGAAACGAGAGGATCGCAGCATGCGTGCCGATATCGAAGAAGGCTTCATGGTGTTCATCGCCGACGGACAGGATGGCATCGGATCGGTGCGCCAGCTCAAGCGCGACACCGACGAATTGGTCGTCTACATCGAGAACGCCGGCGACTTCGTCGTACCGGCTTCGGCTGTCGCGGAAGTGCATTCGGGCAAGGTGATCCTCAACCTGCATCACCTCGGCGCCGATCTGCGCGAAGCCATCCGCCACGCACGGGATTCCGAATACCCGCACTGACGGGTTTCTACCGCGCGGGTAGGAACGGTGTCACCTTACGTTCGAGCAGCCGCACGAGTTCGGGCTGCATGAATTCGTAATCGTCGGGAATATCCAGACAGACGACGCGTGTCCCGCCGAGGCTGGCGCGGAATTTTTCCGCCAGCTTACGGCGATGACTTTTCTCCATCACGAAAATCAGGTCGGCCCATTGCACGAGTTCGTTCGACACCGGCATGTCGGCATCGTGTTTCAGACCCGCCGAGGCGACCTCGATACCGGGCCAGTCCGCGAAGACCTGTTCCGCTGTCGGACTGCGCAGGCGGTTCTGTCCGCAGACGAAAAGAATGGTTTGCATAACGAACTCTCAGAACCCTTCCAGCACCACCTTGCCGATTGCGCCCGCGCTTTCCAGATGCGCATGCGCCCTGCGCAGATTCGCCGCGTCGATCTTTCCGTAGTTCTCCCGCATGGTGCTGCGCAGGACACCCGCGTCGACGAGATCGGCGACTTCGTTAAGGATCTTGTGCTGCCGGATCATGTCCTCGGTTCGGAACAGCGAACGGGTGAACATCGATTCCCAATGCAGCGAGATGCTCTTGCGCTTCAGTGCCGTGATGTCGAGCGGTTCGGCGGGATCGTCGATGAGACCGAGCTTGCCCTGCGGCTTCAGCAGTTCGACAAGCGCGGCGTAGTGCTTCTCGGTATGCGTGAGGCTCATGACGTAGTCGACGCCTTCCGGCGCCACCGCGCGTACCTCGTCGCCGAGCGGCTTGCTGTGGTCGACGACATGATGCGCGCCGAGTTGCGTGACCCAGTCGCGCGTTTCCGCGCGCGATGCCGTGCCGATGACGGTGAGACCGGTGAGCCGGCGAGCGAACTGCACGGCCATGGAGCCGACGCCACCGGCTGCCCCGACGACCAGCAACGTGCCGGCCTTGCCCTGGGTGCCGGGCGCGACGCCCAGGCGATCGAACAACAGCTCCCATGCCGTCAGCGATGTAAGCGGCATCGCGGCGGCTTCGGCGAAACCGAGTGTCGACGGCTTGCGGCCCACGATGCGCTCGTCGACGAGATGAAGTTCGCTGTTCGCGCCCGGCCGGTCGATCGCGCCGGCATAGAACACGGCATCGCCTTTCCTGAACAGCGTGACTTCGGGACCGGTCGCTACGACGGTACCGGCGACGTCCCATCCGAGCACCTTGTCGGCGCCTTCGGGATCCATGCGCTGACGGACTTTCGTGTCGACCGGATTGACCGAGATGGCTTCGACGCGGACCAGCAGGTCGCGCCCCTGCGCCACGGGCCCGGACAGTTCGACGTCGATCAGGCTGTCCTCGCGATCGATGGACAGCGACTTGCGATAGGCAACGGCTTTCATGCGTCAGCTCCGGGAAGGCTGGGGGGATAAGGTCTCGGCGGATAATGCATCATGCGCATTCGGTTGCGACGGTAGCGCGAGTGTGGCGCCGATCGATGGCCGCGCTACCCAGCGTTACGAGAAGCCCGGCCACCGCGACGGCGGCGCCGGCAAGACTCACGGCAGGCAGGCCATAACCGCCCGCGATGACCATACCGCCGATCCACGCGCCGGCGGCATTGCCGAGATTGAAGGCGGCGATGTTCATCGTCGAGGCCAGATTGGGCGCATCGCCCGACACGTGAACGACGCGCAGTTGCAGCGGAGCGACGGTCGCGAAGGAAACGATGCCCCAGACGAAGACGGTGACGATGGCGGCCAGCGTGTTGTGCATGGTCCAGGCAAAGATCACCATCACCACGGCAAGCACCGCGAGGATGGCGGCCAGCGAGGGCATCAGGCGCCAGTCGGCGAGACGGCCGCCCAGCATGTTGCCGATGGTGGTGCCCAGACCGAACAGGACCAGCACCGCACCGGTGGCATGCGCGCTGATGCCCGCCTGCTCCTGCAGAATCGGCGCGATATAGGTGAATACGGTGAACACGCCGCCGAAGCCGAGGACGGTCATCAGCAGTGCCATCAACACCTGCGGCTCGCGCATGACGCGCATCTCGCGTCCCATGTGCGGTGCTTTCAGGTTCGGCAGCGACGGAACGAAACGGACGACAGCCACCGCGGCGATCACGCCCAGCGCGGTCACGGCCCAGAACGTCGAGCGCCAGCCGGCCCACTGGCCGAGGAGGGTGCCGAAGGGCACGCCGAGCACGTTCGCCAGGGTCAGTCCCGCGAACATCAGCGAAATAGCCCGGGCGCGCTGATTGGCCGGGACCAGATGGGCGGCGACGACCGCGCCGATACCGAAGAACGAACCGTGACAGAACGCCGCGACGACGCGAGCGACCATCAGCATGTTGTATGTGGGCGCCACGGCGCACAGCGCATTGCCCAGGATGAAGACGCCGAGCAGCAGCAACAGCGCGCGCTTGCGCTCCATCTTCGCGGTGGCGGCGGCGAGCAACGGGGCGCCGATGGCCACGCCAAGCGCATAGCCGGAGACGAGAAGTCCCGCGGCGGGAATATCGACGCCGAGATCGCGCGCCACCTCGGGCAGCAGGCCCATGATGACGAACTCGGTGGTACCGATGGCAAAGGCGGCTATCGCCAGTGCCAGCAGGGGAAGGCGGGACGCGTGGGCGTTCATACGATAGGCTCGGGTTGGCGAGCGGGCATTTTCCGCCCCATCGGCTCTTGCACATAGCACGATAACGAACAAACACTCTTGCCGGATTGTTGAAAATGGCACGACCCAGCCCCTCAGACCGACACAGGAACGTGCCCGCATGTGGCTGACGATCATTGCCTTTGCCGCGCTTGGCCTGCACGCAGCGGGCGTTATTGCCGCAATGCATGCGGTCATGCACGTTCGCACGGCCCAGGGCGCCTTCGCCTGGGCACTGGGCCTGGTGTTGCTGCCCTACGTCACGCTGGTGCCTTACCTGTTCCTGGGCGAGAGTCATTTCTCCGGCTACGTGGACCTTCACCGGCAACGCCAGGAACGGCGTTTCGTGCTGTGCAACGGCACGGAATGGCCTGATCGCGGCGCCTATCTGAAGCGGCATGCCGTAGCGAACGACGAACGATATTCCGCCATCGGCAACATGCTCAAGACGGGCATGCACGGCGGTCACGCCCTCACGCTGCTGATCGATGGCGAGGCCGCCTTCGCCTCGATGTTCGACGCGATTGCCCGTGCGGAACACTACGTGCTGCTGCAATTCTTCATCATCCACGACGACGAACTGGGCCGGCGGCTGCAGACGGCGCTGCTCGAACGTGCCGCTGCCGGCATTCCGGTATGCGTGCTCTACGACAGCATCGGCAGCCACGACCTGCCCCGTCACTACGTCGCGCGGCTGCGCGAGGGTGGCGTACAGATCCATCCTTTCGCGACGCGACGCTGGCGCAACCGCTTCCAGCTCAATTTCCGGAATCACCGGAAAGTGCTGGTCGTGGACGGTTACTGCGGTTTTGTCGGCGGCCTGAACGCCGGCGACGAATACCTCGGTCTCAAGCCGCCCCTCGCGCCGTGGCGCGACACCCATATCCGCATCGAAGGTCCCGCCGTCGCGGACCTGTACCGTTCGTTCGCCGAAGACTGGGACTGGGTGACCGGCGAACAGCCACCCTTCCGGCCACCGCACGAACACTGCGGCAATGCGCAGACAATGATCGTCGCCACCGGTCCGGCCGACCGGCAGGAAAGCTGCTCGCTGTTCTTCACCCAGGCCATTCATGCGGCGCGCGAACGCGTATGGATCACCACGCCCTACTTCGTGCCCGACCAGTCGGTGTTCAGCGCGCTACGCCTGGCGGCATTTCGTGGCGTCGACGTGCGCGTCCTCATCCCCTGCCGTCCCGACCACCGCACTGTGTTCATGGCGTCGACGTTGTACGCGCACGAGGCGACGCTCTCCGGCGTGAGGGTATTCCGCTATCGCCCGGGCTTCATTCACCAGAAGGTGATGCTGATCGACTCCGACACCGCGGTCGTGGGCAGCATGAATCTGGACAACCGCTCGTTCCGGCTGAACTTCGAAATCGCTTCGCTGAATGTCGACGAGGCATTCGCCGGCGAGGTCGAGAAGATGCTGACGGAGGATTTTGCGAACGCCGACGAAGTGAATCCGGACGAATACCGGCGGCTGCCGTATCTGCGGCGGGTCGCGTTGCATGTGGCGCGCATGTTCGATCCGGTGCTTTGAGGACACCCGAATCGCGCGCCTGCGCGCGAAACCTACAGGGCGGCGAAGCGGCAACCCCACTTGCCTGAAACGCGTTACTCGTCTCAGATAGACCCCAACAGGTCGAAGAGAACCCCCATGATCCGCACCCTACTGCTGGCCACCGCCATGGCACTGACCACCGCAGCCCACGCCGCTCCCGCCCATTTCGTCTCCCGCCAGTTCGACGTCGACGGCAAGCCGTTCCGCTACCAGGTGTTCGTCCCCGCGGACAATGCGAAAGAAAAGAAGCACCCCGTCGTGCTTTTCCTTCATGGCAGCGGCGAGCGCGGTTCGGACAACCAGAAGCAGATGAGCCAGGGCCTGCCACCGTGGCTGAAACAGCACATGGACTTTCCGGCCGTCGTCGTCATACCGCAGGCACCCGACGACAGCGAGTGGAACGATCCACAGATCGCCGACGCCGCGATGAAAGCGCTGGACCGCAGCGTCAAGGAATTCCATGGCGACCGGCATCGTCTCTATCTGACCGGCCTGTCGATGGGCGGCTTCGGATCGTGGCAGCTAGCCGCCGATCACCCCGGCACGTTCGCCGCCGCCGCGATTATCTGCGGCGGCGTCACGCCGCTCACCGAAGCGCGTGCGCTGTATGTGCGCGGCATTGCGAAAGACGGCGATCCCTTCGCGATCGTGGCGGAGAAAGTGCACGGGCTGCCGGTATGGATATTCCACGGTGCCGACGACAACGTCGTGCCGCCCGAGCAGTCGCGTCAAATGAATGCGGCGCTGAAGGCGCGTAACAGCGAAGTGCGTTACACCGAGTTTCCGGGAGTCAATCACGGTTCGTGGGAGAAGGCATACGCCACGACCGAACTATGGCCGTGGATGTTCTCGCACGCGACACTGTAGGGGGCTTTGGATAAGTCTTTGTAGATTGGTGGGGATGGGGGATGGGGGATGGGAAGTGGGGGCGTGTTCCCGGCGAACGCCTGAGGGGGCGGGTATCGTCCGGCGGAAGCAACCTCCACGTGGCGCTTGTCGTTCCCTCAGGCGTTCGCCGGACCGACGCCCCCACTTCCCATCCCCCATCCCCGCTCTTCATTCATAGCATCCCTAAGACTTACGCAGGCCCGCAAGCGCGTCGCGCAATCCACCGGAGAACATCGCCCAGCCGATGGCGACACCGACCAACGCGCCGGTGAAATCGAAGAAGGTACGCAGGCCGATGGCGTCCGGATCGTGTACGGCGGCCAGCTTCAGGCGGAGCAGTGCCAGCGACTGGAGCGGCGCCACGTTGAAATAAAAGAGGTTCCATATGTCCTGCCCGCCGGCGAGGACGAACGCGAGGACCACCGAGATGGCCAGCTCCTGGCCATGGTGCCAGCCGTTTCGCTTGCCGTAGGCGTGTATCAGCACATACATCGCGATGCCGACGGCAAGCGCGATGGCGCCGGCCTGCAACGCGCCGACCATTCCATACCCCATCCACGACCTGTCGTACGGCATTCATGAACTCTTAGCGGCTGAGGCAAGCGTCCATTATGCCTGCCGCGCCACACCGGCGGAGCGCCCGAAACGCAGGTACAGGGACGCGGCGAGCAATGCGGCAGCGACGGAGCAGCCGCTGGCGAGCAGGAAAATCGCGGGATAGTCGTAATGTCCCGCGACCCAGCCGCCGATCGGCCCGGTCAGGCCAAGCGCCACGTCCAGGAAAACCGAATAAGCGCCTAGCGCCGCACCGCGGTTATGCGTGCTGACGCGCCCCACCGCTTCGACGCCGAGCGCGGGGAACACCAGTGCGAAGCCCGAACCGGTCATGGCCGCGCCGATCAGTGCCGCCATCGGCGTGGTGGCCTGCCAGAGCAGCACCAGACCCACGCATTCGACGAGCAGGGAAATCACGGCGACGCGATAGCCGCCGAAGCGGTTGATGGCGTTGCCGAAGATCAGGCGCATGCCGATGAAGCAGCCGCCGAAGACGGATAGCGACAGCGCCGCATCGGGCCACTGGCGACTGCTGTAGTACAGCGCGACGAAGGTCGACAGCACGCCGAAGCCGATCGAACCCAGTGCCAGACCGGCGCCATAGGGCAGCACGCGCGCCAGCACGCTGCGGAACGGCAGACGCTCGCCCGCCGACGGCGCGACCTTGCGCTTCCACATCGCGAACGGCAATGCCAGTGCGCCGAGAGCGAAGGTCAGGATGCCCAGCGATATCACGCCGTAATCGCGCGCCAGCGTGACGCCCAGCGGCGCACCTACCGCGATACCGCCGTAGGTAGCGATGCCGTTCCAGGAAATGACGCGCGCCGTATGTTCGCCGCCGATGCCGCCGATGCCCCAGGTGATGGACCCTGTGCTGACCCAGCTTTCCGCGAAACCGAGCGCCAGCCGGCTGCACAGCAGCAAGGCCAGCGATGCGGCGGGTAACGACTGTGCCAATGCGCAACCGACGAGGAATACGCCGCTCAATGCCAGCGCCCCCAGACCGAAACAGACCGTTTTCTTCGGCCCGACCACATCGGCCCAGCGACCGGCGTGCGGTCGGCTGAGCAGGGTCGCAAGATATTGCACGCTCACCGCCAGCCCAGCCCAGACCGTGGCGTAGCCGAGATCCAGATGCACGAAACCCGGAATCACCGCGAGCGGGATGCCGATGTTTAGGTAGCAGACGAAGGAGAAAACGACGGCGGACAGGATGCGCGCGGTAACGGCGAAACGCCGGCCGCGATGGGGGACCAGATCGGGGAGCGCGGAGGGGGACATGGGAGGGGCTTTTGGCGCGGGGACTCCGTAATTGTAGGCCAGTCGTGGCGATCCTGCTGCGTCGCAACATCGCACGACAACCGCTACCGCTTTCCTGTAGGAGCCCGCTTGCGGGCGAAAGCCAACAGGGCGAGGAAGACGGATACTCACATCCGCAAGCCCGATGCATCGGCTGCGGACGCAGTCCACAGCGTTACCGCTACGTTGGCCTTCGCCCGCAAGCGGGCTCCTACACAGATCGCGAGCAGGCTGTTACAAATCCACCGGCTGCCCGCTACGCAACGACTCCCGCAACGCCACGGCAATCCGCGTCGCCTCCACCGCGTCGTCGATAGTCAGCTCGAACGGTGTCTCGTCCAGCACGGCATCGACGAAATGCCTGGCCTGCGTCACGAATGCCGGGGCGAAACGTTCGTAGAACGACGGCACAACGGTATTGCGCACGCCCGCCGCATCGGAAATCTCCACGCGATCCGCACGCGGATTGCGTCCGATACTCACCTTTCCGGCGGTACCCACCACATCGGTATGCGTGTCGTGACCGTGCGCCTGCGTGCGCGAGGCGTAGAACATCGCCATCCGGCCGTCCGCGAATTCGCAGATCGCCACGCCGTTGTCGACATCGCCCATGGCTTCCAGCGGCGGATACATCGCCACCGTCCCCGTCGAATAAACGCGTTTCGCGGCCGGGCGACCCAGCAACCAGCGCGCGAGATCGATATCGTGCACGCTGCAATCGAGGAAGATGCCACCGCTGGTCGGCGCGAATTCCAGAAACGCACCGCTCGGATCGGCCAGGTCGGTGGTCTGCGAATAAATCATGAAGGGTCGACCGATACCGCCCGCCTCGATGTGGCGCGCGGCGTTCCGGTAACTCTCGTCGAAGCGGCGCACGAAACCGACCATCGCACGCGGCGCGCTCTTCGCCGCATGTTTCGCGACACGGCGGCAGTCGTCTAGATCAAGCGAAAGTGGCTTCTCGCAGAACACATGCTTGCCGGCATCCAGTGCCTGCTCGATCTGCGTGGCGTGCAACGACGTCGGGGTGACGAGAAAAACCGCGTCGATGGCATCGTCGGCGAGCATTGCTTCGAAGCTGTCGTACACCTTCGCGTCGCCCAATGCCTCGCTGGCCCAGGCACGTTCGGCTTCCAGCGGGCTGGATACCGCCACCAGCGAGGCGCGCGGCACCGCACGCGCGAGGTTTTCCGCATAGCGGCGTCCAAGCCTGCCCAGGCCCGCCAGACCGATGCGCAGCGTTTGCTTGCTCATGACTGTCTCCGCCTCAGACCGAACATTCGAGGGCACGACCTTCGCGCCAGGAACGCGCCGCCAGTTCGGCAAGTTCCAGCGCCTTGATGCCGTCGGCAATAGTCGTGCGCACGGGCGATCCATCGGTCAGCGCATCGAAGAAATGCGCGATCTCCAGCGCATACGCCTCGCGATAGCGCTGCAGGAAGAAATGCTCGGGCAAGTCCGTGCTGATGGCTTTGCCGGTAAAGGCGATCACTTCGGTCGGCTTCGCATGCCCGGCCTGCAACATGCCGCCACTGCCCAGCACCTCGAAGCGCTGGTCGTATCCGTAAGCGGCGCGGCGCGATGTGTTGATCTGGCAGATACGGCCGCTGCGCGTGCGGATCGTGACCGCTGTGGTGTCGATGTCGCCGGCTTCCGCGATGGCCGGATCGCTCAGACAGCTACCGGTCGCGTGGATGCTCACGGCTTCGTCGTCGAGGATCCAGCGGAAGATGTCGAAATCGTGGATCAGCATGTCCTTGAAGATGCCGCCGGACGATTTGATGTAACTGACCGGTGGAGCGCCGGGATCGCGGCTGGTGACGATCAGTACTTCGGGCGTGCCGACTTCGCCCGCTACCAACCGGCTCTTCAGTGCCGAGAACGTGGGATCGAAACGTCGCTGGAAACCGATCATGCAGACGACGCCCGCCTTCTCGACCGCCGCGGCGCACGCACGCGCGCGATCGAGATCCAGATCGACCGGCTTTTCGCAGAATATGGCCTTGCCCGCGGCGGCGGCGCGCTGCATCAGGTCGGCGTGCGTATCGGTGCTGGAGCCGATGACGACGGCGCCGATCGACTTATCGTTCATGACCTGGTCGACACTGGCCACGTCGGCGCCGTGCAGATCCGCCAGTTCGCGTGCCGCTGTCTCGTTGACGTCCACCACGTAGCGCAGATGCGCCTGCGGGTGTCGGGCGACGTTGCCGGCGTGAATTTTACCGATGCGTCCGGCACCGAAAACGGCTACTTCAATCATCGTATTCTCCTCGGGATAGGGTTTCTTCGACGGTCAATTCGAGTTTGTAGGCCAGCGCGACGAACAGCGCCTGGCAGAGACAGATGGTGCTGGTGAGTCCGCGGAAGGCGAATGCGCTGCCCTCCTTCACCTTGAGCACGACGCTGGCGTGGCGGCCGAGCGGGCCAAGATCGCTCTCGGTAATCGCCAGCACATTGGCCTTGTGCTGCTGCGCGACGCGCATCGCGTAAAGCGTTTCCTTGCCGTACGGCGGAAAGCTGATCGCGATCATCGCGTCGCCCTTGCCAATGCTGCGCAACTGTTCGCGATACATACCGCCCAGACCGCTGACCAGATGCACATGCTTCGTCGTGTGCTGCAGTGCGTAAGCGATATATGTTGCGATGGCGAAGGAGCGGCGCACGCCGACCACGTAAATATTTTCGGCCGCCGAAAGCATATCGACCGCGGCCTGGAAGCGCGTCTCGTCCAGCTCGGCGGACAGTTCGTCCAGGCCCGCCTTGCTGGCTTCGATGAAGCGCGAAGCGATCTCGACGGCGGGGAGCTTGTCCGGACGTCCCTTGATCACGCTACGGATGCGCTGCTGGTAGCTGCGTGCGGGCGCGGCCTGTTCGGTATAGGCGTCGCGGAACACCGCCTGCATCTCGGTAAAGCCCGAATAGCCGAAACGCTGGGCGAAGCGGACCACGGCCGAGGCGTGAACGCCGCAGCCTTCCGCAATCTCATTGACCCGCTGGACCATGATGCTGGTCCGATGCTCCTCGAGATACCGCGCCACGCCCTGCAACTGGCGCGGCAATGCCTCGAACTCAGCCCCGATGCGCTCCATCAGGACATCCACGTCGCTGCGCTTGGCCATTCTTCGTTCTCCATCCCACCAGCGACGCATTGAAACACGCGGTGGAATGTTTTTTCCATTTCTTTTTATTGTGCAATGCAAGTTGCAAGAGCCCGAAAGGCGTGCCTATGCTGATATCCGAACTCAACACAGCGGTCGGCAACACGGACCGCGTCGCAACGACACTCACCCGACGGCCTTCATTGGCCGGTGAACCGTGGAGGCACTATGCGATTCAACACGTTCTACGCCCTGTCGGCGGCAGCCCTTATTTTCGGCGTCGCATCCTCCGCGGTCAGCGCGGCACCCGGCGACCGCTACGTCCTGGTCACCCACGCCGCCGATTCGGATTCGTGGTGGAACACCATCAAGAACTCGATCAGGCAGGCCAGCGAAGACTTCGGTGTCGAAGTCGACTACCGCAATCCGCCGAATGGCGATCTTTCCGATATGGCCCGCCTGCTCGAACAGGCCGCGGCGCGCAATTACAGCGGCGTCGCCTTCGATATCGCCGATTTCAACGTGCTGCAGAAATCCGCCGCGCGCGTCACCGCCAAGGGCATTCCGGTCGTGACGATCAACTCGGGCACCGCCGAGGAAAGCAAGAAGCTCGGCGCCATCATGCATATCGGCCAGCCCGAATACGACGCCGGCAAGGCCGCCGGCGAACGTGCCAAGGCCGCGGGCATCACGTCCTTCGTCTGCGTGAACCACTACGCGACGAACCAGGCGTCGTTCCAGCGCTGCCAGGGTTTCGCGGACGCCATCGGTGCCAACATGCGCAAGTCGATGATCGACAGCGGCATGGACCCCACCGTCGTCGCCAGCAAGGTCAACGCCTATCTACGCAATAACCCGAAGACACAGGCTGTACTCGCCCTAGGCCCCAACGCCGCCGAGCCGACCATCCAGGTACTGGAAAAGATGGGCCTGAACGGCAAAACCTACTTCGCCACGTTCGATCTTTCGCCCGCGATCATCCAGGGCATCAAGCGCGGCACCGTCACCTTCGCGATCGACCAGCAGCCGTATCTTCAGGGTTATATGGGTATCGCGGCGCTCGTCATCGCGCACGACCAGAAGACGAACGATCCGGCGAAGATCATCGCGGCGCTGAAAGCCAATCCGAAGTTCCAGGCGCGTCTGAAGGAATACGACCTCAAGCCGGTGTATAGCGCGACCGGCGTCAGCTCGGGCCCCGCCTTCGTCACCAAGGACAACGTCGCCACTGTCGAGAAGTACGCCGGTCAGTACCGCTGATCGGTCGGAGAACATATCCATGAGTGTCATCAACGAGAACGTTACCGCCATGATCGACAGGAGCCGCGCAGCCGCGCCGGAAAAAGCCGCCCCCGACGACGAACGCGTCCGCCGCCTTTCCCTGTGGAAGATCCTGCTCGACCGTCCGGACCTGGGCTCCATCGCGGGCACCGTGCTGGTGTTCGCACTGTTCGGCATCTTTGCCGGCGACTCGGGCATGTTCGCGCTGGATGGCATCGTCAATTGGTCCCAGGTCGCTGCGTACCTCGGCATCATCGCGGTAGGCGCCTGCCTGCTGATGATCGCCGGCGAATTCGATCTTTCGATGGGTTCGATGATCGGATTCGCCGGCGTCATGGTTGCGGTACCGCCGATGTATCTCGGCTGGCCGGTCTGGGCTTCGGTGCTGTTCGCTTTTGCCGGTTCCATGGCGCTCGGTGCCCTTAACGGCTACCTCGTCGTCCGCACGAAACTACCGTCGTTCATCGTCACGCTCGCCTTCATGTTCATCCTGCGCGGATTGACGCTGGTGCTGTCGACGCATTTCGCCAACAGCACGATCGTCAGCGGCGTGGGCGACAAGATCGGCAGCGACCCGGTCATCGCCGCCCTCTTCCAGGGCACCACGGGACACTGGGTATTCAGCGGACTGGCCAGCATGGGACTGATCGACAAGCTACCCAGCGGCGAGCCGGTCGTCGGTGGCTTGCCCAAGGTGCTGGTGTGGTGGGTCCTGCTCGCGATCGGCGCCGGATTCGTGCTGGCGCGTACGCGCTTCGGCAACTGGATCTTCCTCGTCGGCGGCGACTCCAACGCGGCCAAGAATGTCGGCGTCCCCGTGCGTCGCGTGAAGATTTCCCTCTTCGTCCTCACCGCATTCTGCGCCTGCCTGTTCGGTGTACTGCAGGTATCCGACGTCGGCTCCGCCGCCGCGGATCGCGGTTTGCAGAAAGAATTCGAAGCCATCATCGCGGTCGTCATCGGCGGTACGTTGCTCACCGGCGGATTCGGCTCCGTGCTCGGTGCGTGCTTCGGCGCCGTGATCTTCGGCGTCGTCCAGATCGGCATCTCGTATACGAATATCGACTCGGACTGGTATCGCGTCTTCCTTGGCGGCATGTTGCTGCTGGCGGTGCTGTTCAACCACTACATCCGCAGCCGCGCGACGGCTAATAAGTAGGAGCGACGACGTCATGGCCAGCGAATACATCCTCGAACTCGACAACGTCAGCAAATACTTCGGCACCGTCATTGCGCTGCAGGACGTGACCCTTCGCCTGCGCCGCGGCGAAGTGCACTGCCTGCTCGGCGACAACGGCGCGGGCAAGTCCACACTCATCAAGACCCTGGCGGGCGTGCACCGCCCGAGCACCGGCGACTATCGCGTGGAAGGCGAGTCGGTGAAGTTTTCTTCGCCGCGCGAAGCCCTCGACCGCGGAATCGCCACGGTCTATCAGGACCTGGCACTGGTGCCGCTGATGAGCGTGGCCCGCAACTTCTTCGCCGGACGCGAACCGCGACGCAAGCTCTTCGGCGTCATTCCCGTCATCGACATGAGTTACGCCAACGAAGTCGCACGCGAGAAGCTCTCGGAAATGGGCATCAACGTACGCGATGCCGGCCAGCCGGTCGGCACCATGTCCGGCGGCGAACGCCAGTGCCTGGCCATCGCCCGCGCCATCCATTTCGGCGCGAAAGTTCTCATCCTCGACGAACCCACGGCCGCGCTGGGCGTGAAGCAGTCGGCCAACGTGCTCAAGCTGATCCACAAGGCGCGCAAACGCGGCATCTCGATCATCTTCATCACGCATAACGTGCACCACGCCTACCCCATCGCCGACAGTTTCACGCTGCTCAATCGCGGCCAGTCGATGGGCTCCTTCGCCAAGAGCGACATCACGAAGGAAGCCGTGCTCGAAATGATGGCCGGCGGCACCGAGATCCAGAACCTCGTCGACGAACTCGAAGGACGCGCGGCCTGACCGCGCATCCCTCCACGGAAGAGATCCCCATGTTCAATCCCCCACCGCGATCCCCCTCTCGCCCTATCGACGTCGTCTGCCTGGGCCGGCTCGCCGTCGACCTTTATGCGCAACAGATCGGCGCACGTCTCGAAGATGTCACCAGCTTCGCCAAGTATCTCGGCGGTTCGTCCGCCAACATGGCCTTCGGTACGGCGCGACTTGGCCTGGCATCCGCCATGCTGTCGCGCGTGGGAGACGATCACATGGGTCGCTTCCTCACTGAAACGCTTCAGTCCGAAGGCTGCGACATCAGTCAGGTCCGCGTCGATCCCGACCGGTTGACCGCGCTGGCGATCCTCGGCATCAAGGACCGCGAAACCTTCCCGCTACTGTTCTATCGCGAAAACTGCGCCGATATGGCGCTCGCGGCCGACGACATCGACGAGGACTTCATCGCCCGCAGCCGCGCGCTCGTCATCACGGGCACGCACTACTCCGAGCCGGGCGTGCATGCCGCCAGTTCGCGCGCCGTGGCATTCGCGCGCAAGCACGACGTCCGCACCGTTCTCGATATCGACTACCGCCCCGTCCTGTGGGGTCTGACCGGACGCGGCAACGGCGAAACCCGTTTCGTCGCGGCCGATCACGTGACGCACCATCTCCAGGCGATTCTTCCCGACTTCGATGTCATCGTCGGCACCGAAGAAGAATTCCATATCGCGGGCGGGAGCGACGACCTGCTCGCCGCGCTGCGTGCCGTGCGCGGCGTCAGCGCCGCCATGCTGATCGTGAAGCGCGGCCCACTGGGTTGCAGTGTCGTCGAAGGTCCGATTCCCACCTCGCTCGACGATGCCCCGACGTATCGCGGCGCGCGGGTCGACGTGCTGAACGTGCTCGGCGCGGGCGACGCATTCCTTTCGGGCTTCCTCACCGGCTGGCTGAACGGTGAAACGATCGAGCGCAGCTGTACATTCGCCAACGCCTGCGGCGCGATCGTGGTATCGCGGCACGGCTGCGCGCCGGCCATGCCCAGCCGCGCCGAACTCGATGCGTTCCTCGGCCGCGAAGGCGGCATCGCGCATCCGGACCGGGACGACCAGCTCGCGCATCTGCACCGTACCAGCGTGCCGCGCACCGCATGGGACGATCTGCACGTTTTCGCGTTCGACCATCGCGTACCGTTCTTCGAACTGGCACGCGACTGCGGTGCGGACGAATCGCGCATTCCGCTGCTCAAGCGCCTGCTGGTCGACGCGGTCGCGGCCACCGAACGCCATAACCATCTGCAAGGGCACATCGGCCTGCTGGCCGACGACCGTTATGGTCAGGATGCGCTCAATGCCGCCACCGGCCGTGGCTGGTGGATCGGCCGCCCGGTCGAAGTGCCGGGTTCCAATCCACTGGAATTCGAACGCGGCCGCTCGATCGGCACGCAGCTCGTGTCGTGGCCGAAGGAACACGTGGTGAAGTGCCTCGTCGCATTCGATCCCGACGCGGAACCGGCACATCGCGTGGAACAGGAAACGCAGTTGCGTTCGCTGTACGACGCCGTGCGCGTCAGCGGTCACGAACTGCTGCTGGAAGTGATTCCGCCGGGCAACAGCGAGGCGGCGGAGCGCGACGAGCGCGTCCTTCGCTCGATGAAACGCATCTACAACCTCGGCATCCGCCCCGACTGGTGGAAGCTCTGTCCGCCCCGGAAAGAAGCATGGGAAGCCGTCGATGCGCTTATCGAAGAACGCGATCCTTACTGCCGCGGCGTCCTCCTGCTCGGACTCAACGCACCGGTGGAAACCCTGGCCGAAGGCTTCGCCGCCGCAGCGGCCAGCCGCACCTGCCGTGGCTTCGCCGTCGGCCGGACCCTGTTCGTCGACCCCGCTTCGGCCTGGCTGCGCCATGAGATCGACGACGCGATGCTGGTGGCCCGGGCACGCGAAGCCTTCGAACACATGATCGGCCTGTGGCGCGGTATCAGGCATCCGCACGCCATTGCCGCCAAGGCGGGATACGCCGCATGAGCGATACCGTACGACTGACCTGCGCGCAGGCCCTGATCCGCTATATCGCCGCCCTGCACACGCGCGACGACGACAACGGCGAACTGCTGCCGTTGTTCGGCGGCGTGTTCGCGATCTTCGGTCACGGCAACGTAGCGGGAATCGGCGAGGCGCTGCATGCGCACCGGGACAGCCTCCCCACCTATCGCGCCCATAACGAACAGGGCATGGCACACGCCGCGATCGCGTACGCGAAGAGCCACATGCGCCGCCGCATGATGGCCGTCACCAGTTCGATCGGCCCGGGGGCGACCAATCTCGTCACCGCCGCCGCGCTCGCCCACGTGAACCGGCTGCCCGTTCTGCTGCTGCCCGGCGACATCTTCGTATCGCGCGCGCCCGATCCCGTGCTGCAGCAGCTGGAGGACTTCCAGGACGGGACCGTTTCCGTCAACGATTGCTTCCGTCCGGTATCGCGCTATTTCGATCGCATCGTCGCGCCGGAACAATTGCTTACGGCGCTGCCCCGCGCGATCCGGGTACTCACCGACGCCGCGCTCTGCGGCCCGGTGACACTGGCCCTGCCGCAGGACGTGCAGACCCAGGCCTACGACTATCCGGTGTCGTTCTTCGAACCGCGCGAGATCCGCTTCCGCGCGGCACCACCCGCGAGCGACGATGTAGAACGCGCCGCCGAAGCGATCCGCGCCGCCGAACGCCCCGTCATCGTGGCGGGCGGCGGCGTACTGTACGGCCGCGCCAGCCTCGCCTTGCGCGACTTCGCCGAACGCCACGGCATTCCCGTCTGCGAAACGCAGGCGGGCAAAGGCGCGTTGCCGTGGAACCATCCCCTGCAACTCGGTCCGGCAGGTGTCAGTGGCTCGTCCGCCGCCAACTCGCTGCTTGCCGGAGCCGACCGGATCATCGCCGTGGGCACGCGTCTGCAAGACTTCACGACCGGTTCGCGCTCGCTGTTCGCCCACGTGCCGATCCTCGGCATCAACGTGAACGGATACGACGCCCTGAAGGGCGAAGGTCTCGATATCGTGGCTGATGCGACGCTTGCCCTGGATGCACTGTCCGCACAACTTGGAAGCTATCGCACACCCGATCGCTGGATGTCGTACTCGCGCGATGCCGGCCAGGCGTGGCGGGATGCGGTGGACCGGATCGTCGACGCACGCACGCCGCCCGACGGCCGTCTGCCGTACGACGGCGAAATCATCGGTGCCGTGCAGCGCTCGTCGGCGACATCGACAACGAAGGACATCGTGGTCTGCGCCGCCGGCACGCTACCGGCCGAACTCGAAAAACTGTGGCGCACCGAAACACCGGGCGGATACCACATGGAATACGGCTATTCGTGCATGGGCTACGAGATCGCCGGCGGCCTCGGCGTGAAGATGGCCCGGCCCGACCGCGAGGTCATCGTCATGCTCGGCGACGGCAGCTATCTCATGATGAACTCGGAAATCGCCACGTCGGTGATGCTCGATGCGAAGCTCATCATCGTCGTACTCGATAACCGTGGCTACGGTTGCATCAATCGTTTGCAACAGGCCTGTGGCGGCGCGCCGTTCAACAATCTTCTCGACGATTGCCTGCAAGGTCCGCACGGCGCACCGGCTATCGACTTCGCCGCCCACGCCCGCGCGCTTGGCGCCATTGCCGAGCATGTGGCCGATATCGCCGGTCTGGAAGCCGCGATGCATCGCGCGCGCGCGGCGGACCGCACCTATCTCATCTGCATCGACACCGACCCCGCGCGCACCACCGACGAAGGCGGAACGTGGTGGGAAGTCGCGGTGCCGGAAGTCTCGACGCGCGACGCCGTGCACGATGCGCGCGCCTCCTACGAATCCGCATTGAAGGCCCGCAACGGCCAGGTGAAAGCATGACCATCCGTATCGGTATCAATCCCATTTCCTGGAGCAACGACGACCTGCCCTCGCTCGGCGGCGAGATCCCTCTATCGACAGCGTTGAGCGAGGGCAGGACCATCGGTTACGAAGGCTTCGAACTGGGCAACAAGTTTCCCAAGGACCCGAAGGCGCTGCGCGACCTGATGGCCGGCTACGGCCTGGCCGTGGTATCCGGCTGGTACTCGGGCCGGGTGGCCGCGCGCGAAGCCCACGATGAAATTATTGCCGTCGACAAGCATCTTCGCCTGCTGGCGGAGAACGATTGCAAAGTCATGGTCTACGGCGAGGTCGCCCATGCCATTCAGGGCGAGCCCGTTCCGTTGTACAAGCGCCCACGTTTCCGCAGCGCCGACGAGTGGAAGCGTTACGGCGAACGGATTACCGAATTCGCGCGGCACACGCTGAAGCATGGCGTACGCCTCGCCTATCATCACCATATGGGCGCCTATGTCGAATCGCCCGACGACATCGCGCAACTGATGGCGAACACCGGCGACGAGGTCGGGCTGCTGTTCGACAGCGGACATACCTATTTCGGCGGCGGCCATCCGCTGACCGTGCTGAACCAGCACATCGACCGCATCTGTCACGTGCACTGCAAGGACGTTCGCCCCGACCTCATCCGCCTCGCGCGCAATCGCCAGTGGACCTTCCTCGAGTCCGTGCTCAATGGTGTCTTCACCGTACCGGGCGACGGCGCCATCGACTTCGCCGCGATCGTCGCCCGGCTGAAAGAGCATGGCTACGAAGGCTGGCTGGTCGTCGAAGCGGAACAGGATCCCTCAGTCGCACCCAGTTACGTCTATGCCGACAAGGGCTATCGCACCCTGCGCGGCTTGCTCGATCGCGCTTCGCTCGGAGAAGCCGCATGAGCCTGCTCGTCAAAGCCCTGCGTGAAGGCGAAAGCATCGTCACCGTGACGCCCGAGAGTGCGCACTGGAAGCATGTCGGCTTCGTCGCACGGCGTCTTGTCGCGGGACAGAGCGTGGATATCGCCCTTCCCGCGAACCGCGAAGGCTGCCTGGTCGTACTCACGGGAACCGTCGACATCGCGGTGGGCGCTTCGACGTGGCGCAATCTTGGCGGTCGCGGGAGCGTCTTCGACGATCGCTCGCCCACCGCCGTGTACGCGCCACCGTCGTCGGTCTGCCGCGTCACCGCGTACGACGACGTCGAACTCGCGCTGGCCAGCGCGCCCGCGACGGGTCGTTTCCCGGCGCGGCTGATCGAGCCGCAAACCATGAAGCGTTCTGCGCGCGGCACCGGCAGCAACACGCGTTACGTCTGCGACATCCTCCCTGAGACCGAAGACGCCGAATCGCTGCTCGTCGTCGAAGTCGTCACGCCCGCGGGCCACTCGTCGAGTTATCCGCCGCACAAGCACGACACCGATGCGCTTCCCGAAGAAAGCGTACTCGAGGAAACCTACTACCACCGCATCGATCCCCCGCAAGGTTTTGCGTTCCAGCGCGTATACACCGACGAGCGCGACATCGACGAATCGATGGCCGTCGGCGATCACGACGTCGTGATGGTTCCCCGCGGTTATCACCCCGTGGTGATGCCGCACGGCTATCGCGGCTATTACCTGAATGTCATGGCCGGACCGCGCCGCGAATGGCACTTCCGCAACGACCCCGCCCACGAATGGATGCTCGCACCAGTTTCCCGGAGTTGAACGACATGTCCGCCCAGATTTCCGAACGTAGCGCCACCCTTCCCCGCATCGGCCATTACATCGCCGGCAAGCCTTATGCCGGCAGTGCCGCGCGCTCCGCGCCCGTCTACGACCCGGCCCGTGGCGAGATCGCCGCCGAGGTCGCCCTCGCTTCCGCCGACGATGTCGACGTTGCCGTGCGTGCGGCGAACGAGGCCTTCCACGCGTGGTCGCAAACGCCTCCGCTGAAGCGTGCACGCGTGATGTTCCGGTTCAAGGACCTGATCGAACGCGACATGGACAAACTCGCCCGCATCGTTGTGCACGAGCACGGCAAGGTGCTTTCCGATGCGAAGGGCGAGATCGTGCGCGGGCTCGAAGTGGTCGAGTACGCCTGCGGCATCCCCGAACTCCTCAAGGGCGAGTACACCGAGCAGATCGCCAACGGCATCGACGCATGGACGATGCGTCAGGCACTGGGCGTCTGCGCGGGCATCACGCCGTTCAATTTCCCCGCGATGGTACCCATGTGGATGTTCCCCATGGCCATCGCCTGCGGCAATACATTCGTGCTGAAGCCCTCGGAGCGCGATCCGTCGCTTTCGTTGGAACTTGCGAAATTACTTAAAGAGGCGGGCCTTCCCGACGGCGTATTCAACGTCGTACAAGGCGACAAGACCGCGGTCGACGCGCTACTGGATCATCCGTTGGTGCGCGCGGTGAGTTTCGTCGGCTCCACGCCCATCGCCGAGTACATTTATTCGCGCGGCAGCGCGCAGGGCAAACGCGTACAAGCCCTGGGCGGAGCGAAGAATCACATGATCGTCATGCCCGACGCCGATCTCGACAAGACCGCCGATGCGCTCATGGGCGCCGGATATGGCGCGGCCGGCGAGCGTTGCATGGCCATTTCGGTCGCCGTAGCCGTCGGCGAAGCCACCGCCGACGCCCTGGTGGAAAGGCTAGCGCCTCGCGTTCGCGCGCTGCGCATCGGCAGCGGCCTGGACGAAAGCGTGGAGATGGGCCCCGTCGTCACCAGCCAGCACAAAGACCGTATTACCGGCTACATCGACGATGGCGTACAGAGCGGTGCCGAACTCATCGTAGACGGCCGCGGATACCAGGTAGCCGGCTGCGAACAAGGATTTTTCGTAGGCGGAACGCTGTTCGATCGCGTCACCCCGTCCATGCGGATCTATCGCGAAGAAATCTTCGGCCCTGTCCTGTGTGTCGTTCGTGTGCGCGACTTCGCATCCGCGCTAAAGCTCGTGGACGATCATGAATACGGCAACGGCACATCGATCTTCACGCGAGATGGACAGGTCGCGCGCGAATTTGCCCATCGTGTTCAGGTCGGCATGATCGGCATCAACGTGCCAATTCCTGTACCGATGGCGTTTCACAGTTTCGGAGGTTGGAAGAAAAGCCTGATGGGCGATCACCATGCCCATGGTCCCGAATCGGTGCGTTTTTATACGCGTCAGAAAGCCGTAACCCAGCGTTGGCTGAACCACGACGAAAGCACGGGTGCGGAGTTCGCTATGCCGACGCATTAAGATAGCGCCGTTGTACGCAGGGGGAATGCACTGCGCAAGGATCGCTAGAAATTGAAAACCAATAACCACCACGTACATTGCGTCACTTTCAGGGAGAACGTTTCATGCTCACCAACAAACTAATGCGGCCACTGAGTACGGCGTTGCTCGCCTGCCTGGGTCTTGGTTTGGCCGGCCATGCAAGCGCGCAGGACGCGTCGGACAAATATCTGTTCGGCGACTGGAACGGAACGCGAACCCGCCTCGCGAACGAAGGTATCACCTTCGATCTCGGTTACGGCAGCGAAGTGGCGCACAACTTCACCGGCGGTACGAGCCACCTGACCCGCTATACGGATCAGTGGAAACTCGGTTCCACACTCGATCTCGACAAGCTCTGGGGTTGGAAGGGCGCCACCTTCCGCATCATGGTTACCGACCGTAATGGTCGCAATCTCGGTGCCGACGCCCACATCGGCAACAACCAGCTGATCCAGGAAGTCTACGGCCGCGGCCAGACCTGGCATCTCACCGAATTCTCGCTCGAACAGAAATTCTTCGACGGCAAGCTCGACTGGAAATTCGGACGACTGCCTGTCGGCAGCGATTTCGCCGCGTTCTCCTGCGACTTCCAGAACCTCACGTTCTGCGGTGCACAGCCCGGCAATATCGTCGGCGACTACTGGGTGAACTGGCCGACCAGCCAGTGGGCCACGATCCTCAAACTCAATACGACGGACCAGACGTATATCCAGATCGGCGCGTATCAGGTCAATCCGAAATACGTCGACGATCGCTACGCGCGCAAGAACGGCTGGAAGCTCAACAATCCGGGCGGCACCACCGGCGCGCTGATTCCGCTGGAGTTCGGCTGGACGCCGTCGGTCGGCGGCCTGCCCGGCAGCTACAAGATCGGCGGCTGGTACAACACGTCCAAGGGCAACGATCTGTACCTCGACGTCAATCGCGAACCGATTGCACTAACCGGTGGCAAGCCGCTCCAGCGCGATTCGCGTTACGGCGGTTACATCAACTTCGAGCAGCAGGTCTCGGGTGTGGCGGGCGGCAAGGGCACCACGGTGTTCCTGAACATCTCGCAGGCGGATCGCGACACGTCGGCCACCGATGGCCAGATCGCGCTGGGCATGGAATACAAGGGCATCTTCGATCGCCCGAACGATTTCGTCGGCGCAGCGTTGGGTGCAACGCACGCGAACGGACGCAAGGGAGACTATCAGCGCCTGTTCAACGAAACGCATCCGGATCAGGCTACCGTGGTCAACGACGGTTACGAGTACGTCGCGGAAGTGTTCTACAACTGGTCGCCGATCGCGTCGATCAATCTTCGTCCGAACCTGCAGTACATCCTGCATCCGGGCGGCACCAGCCAGAACAGCAATGCGTTCGTGCTCGGTCTGAAGACCAGCGTTACGTTCTGACGGAAGCGACATCGAAGAACGAAACGGCCCGGCAACCGGGCCGTTTTTTTTGTTCTTCGTGCACTGCGGGGACGATCTCGTACGGCTCGTCGCTCTTTGGTTGAGGATCGCCGCTGGGCGGCTCGTGTTATCAGCGGCGTGGTCGGCTCACGCTCGTGGCTCGAGGAAGCCGCGACCGGGTTGGCCCTTGGGGCCTTCGGCGCCGTCCCTGCGGGAGCGGGCCGTAGCGCCCACTTCGCTACGTCAGTGGGTGATCGCGGCCCTCGGCTAAGGCGGCCCCAAGGGCCAACCCGGCCACGGCACCGTCGACGGCGGTTTGCTGCGGGCAGAGCACGAGCTAAGCAGGTGATCGGACCGGACCGGATGCGGCCATGACGGGTCCTGCGTCACGCGCAGCTTTCCCCCACGTAACCGCAACCTCCGGAAGAGCCGTCGGCCACCGCCCTCGACGCGACTTGCGGAACCGAGCGCGGCGGGCGGAAAAGGCCCGAAGGGGGCGGACCAGGACGGTCCGCCGTTTTCGCTGAGGCAGGAGCCGAATCGAAAACCCCCGCCCGCCGCGCGGGCGCGACGGGGCGCAGCCATTAAGACACCAGCCGCGCAGCGGCTATCCCTTCCCGAGCGACGGTGGAGACGGAGCGGCGAGGGCGGTGGCCGACGGCTCTTCGCGAAGCGTCCGAGTGCTACGGCGAAAGCGATGGCGAAGCCGAGCCCGCCCCGAGAATGCGTGAAGAACCTTTCTCAGGAACACGCCTAGCCGTCGTTTTCGCCGGATACCGTGACGAAAACTTTCTCGTCCTCGCCTACCGTTACCCTGACATCGATCGGGCGGCAGCACACCTGGCAATCCTCGACATAGATCTGATCGCCAGCCGAGGCGTCCACGACGATCTCGATGGATTCGCCACAATACGGGCAGTGGATGTTGACGAAATCGGTCATGGGTCGTTCCTCCGGTGGAGTCTCGCCCGTTATGCTACGCGGCTTCCCCCGGATTCCAAGCGGAGCAGCGCCATGATCGACCTGGTCGGTTTCGACGGCGATGACACCCTCTGGCATAGCCAGGACTATTACGACCACGCGCAGGCGGAATTCGAGAGAATTCTGGCCAATTACATCGATCTGGCCGATGCCGGCCTGCTCGATGCGCTGCTGGCCACCGAGCGCGGCAATCTTTCGCTGTTCGGCTACGGCGCGAAAGGCATGACCCTTTCGATGATCGAATCGGCTATCCAACTAACGAACGGCCGCATCGATGCTGCGGATATCCATCGCATCGTGAAGCTCGGCAAGGACGTGCTGAGTCACCCTGTCGAGCTGCTGCCCGGCATTCGCGATGCCGTGGAAGCCGTGGCGCATACCCATCGCATCGTGCTTATTACGAAGGGTGATCTGTTCCACCAGGAGTACAAGGTCGCACGCTGCGGACTGGCCGACCTGTTTCACCGGATCGAAATCGTGTCCGAGAAGAATCCGGCAGCGTATGCGCGCATTTTTCGCGAATTCGATATCGCGCCGGAACGTTTCGCCATGGTGGGCAATTCGCTGCGCTCGGATATCGCGCCGGTGGTCGCCCTTGGCGGCTGGGGCATCTATATGCCGTATCACAGCACCTGGGCGCATGAGACGGAAACCGATTTCGCGATGAACGAGCGGGTGATCGAAGTGGCCGGTGCCGAAGGCATTCCCGATGCGGTCGCCACAATGCACGCCACGGCCGAACGTTAACAACGACATCTTCTTCGCGTCTTACCGGCGACTCTTCACTCCACGCTCACCTGCGGCAGGGAGACGGCATCGTCATGCACAGACATATCCACCTCGGTTTACGCGTGGTCAAGACCACCGCGACGGGATTCGGCGACGACGAGCTGATGACACGGGCCGCCGCGCTGGCGTTCTATTCCGCCCTTTCCTTTGCGCCCCTGCTGGTGCTGTTGTTATGGATCGTGGCCTCCCTGCGCCCCGAATGGCAGAGCCAGCTCGTCGATAGCCTGAACGGCCTCGTCGGCGAACGGGCGGCCGGTGCCGTGCAGTTGGTCATCGCCAACGCCAAGGAGCGCCCCGGCGTCGGCAGCATGGCCGGCATCATCGGTCTCGGGGTCACCATCGTGGGCGCTTCCGCCGTGTTCGCCCAGCTTCAGGGTGCACTGAATCGCGTGTGGAGCCTGCAACCCAGGCCGGGACAAGCGGTGCTGGGCTGGCTGCGCGCCCGCGTGCATGCGCTTGGGCTGCTGCTGTCGCTGGCCTTCCTGCTGATCGTCTCGTTCTCCGCCAGCGCCATGATCGCTGTGTTCGTGCGCGGCGGTACCACGGCATGGCAGATCGTCGAGGCGGTGATCTCGCTGGGTATCTTCGTCGTTATTTTCGCGGCGATCTTCAAGGTGCTTCCGGACGCGATCATCGAGTGGCGCGATGCCATCGTCGGTGCGGCCCTTACCGCCGTGCTGTTCGTTATCGGCAAGTACGCCATTGGCATTTATCTGGAGCACAGCAATGTGGGCGGACCGTATGGACCGGCCGGTGGCGTCGTGGTGTTGTTGGTATGGGTTTACTACTCCGCGCTGATCCTGTTATTGGGCGCCGAATTGACGGAAGCCGTCGCGGAAGCGCGCGGCAACCCGATCAAACCGCGGCCGTATGCCATGTCGCTGCGATCGGGCAGACCGTCGACTGTTGACCCATCCGTCACGGAACCGGCGGTATCCCTGTCCAGGTCCCCCAAGGAGGAACGGTCATGAAGAAACCTCTGATAGCGTTTGCCGCGCTCGCCCTGATCGCCAACGCGGCCGTTGTTCCGCAGACGCAGGCCCAGAGCAGCCATCGCCGCCAGGTGTGCGAGAACGTCGAGGTCAGGCACAGCGATGCCAAGGACCAGCACCAGATCGCCGGTACCGCCATCGGCGCGGTGGCGGGCGGCGTGCTCGGCCACCAGGTCGGCGGCGGCAAGGGCAAAACCCTGGCCACGGTCGCCGGTGCGGTAGGTGGCGGTTACGCCGGCAATCGCATCCAGAAGAACAACCAGGACAAAAACAGCTATACGACGACGGAACGTCGCTGTCACTACGTGGACGACTGAGCGCCCATGTAATGACCGGGGGCCGCGGCCGGTCTCATGGGTAAGGCGCTCTGCGGGGCGCCACCCCACTTGAGCGAGGTTCCCCCATGAGCACCGCCGATCGATCCCGCCGCCGCTTCGTCGGCGCCCTGGCCACTGTTTCCGCTTTAGCCCTGGCCATCAGGCTTCCCCGTGCGGCGGAAGCGCCCGCGCCGGGTAACGTCACTCTCGATTGCTTCGGCGCCGACAAGAAGCCGCTGGGGCCATGCGTGCAGCCGCGTGTCGTGCTGTCCGATGCCGAGTGGAAGAAGAAGCTCAGCACGAAGGCTTACGACGTCACCCGTCGCGATGGCACCGAGCCGGCATACACGGGGGAAGGCTGGGATCGTCACGACAACGGTCTGTATCGCTGCATCTGCTGCGACACCGCGCTTTACGATTCGGCGACCAAGTTCGAATCCGGTACGGGCTGGCCGAGCTTCTGGCAGCCGATGTCGAAACGTAACGTCGTCGAACACGAAGACACCAGTCTGTTCATGACCCGCACGGCGGTGTCGTGTGCGCGTTGCGATGCGCATCTGGGGCATGTCTTCGACGACGGTCCGCGACCGACTGGTTTGCGCTATTGCATGAATGCGGCAGCGATGCGTTTCGTGGGGGTGGCTGCGTAGCTGCCACCCAATGCGAACAATCGATGAGGCGAAAACCTGTCGCATCGCGCTGGGCTCCTGCCTGCGCAGGAGCGACGGGAGGCAACATTCGGCAATTCCCTCACCGTCGTCCCTGCGCAGGCTTCGGACCCAGTGCGGTGCAATGGGTTGTCGCGACTACGTCGGTTCAGAGCTTAGGAGTGAGGTGGTAAATCGGGAGCGGCAACTTACCCACCAAGCGCCTGCCGCGCCGCCTCGTCCGTCATCGGAAAGAACCGCCAACCCGCCCCGTGCCCGACCGCACGGATAAACCGTCCGTCGGGCAACCGGCATATCAGCGTCGTCGCTTCACCGGAACGTATGACGCGCAACACGACAGCCTCCGCCCCCGACCACTCCTCGTCGCCGATCCGTATGTGTTCGCCCGCCAGCGAGATACCGCGCAGCCTTCCCCTGTCGCGGTACCGATAAACGAGCCAGCCACCGACCAGACAGACGAGCAATAGTCCGAGCGATTGCATGGCTTGTGTCCGTTCAGCCGCCCGGAGGCGTCATCGGCGCCATCTGGTATTCCTTCGGCGGCGTGCCGCCCTGCAGGTTGCGCACGAAGTAATCCCAGCGACGACGCGTCATGTACTGCGTCGCTTCGCCGTAGCCATGGTGGGCATTGGGAATCATGATGAGGTCGAAATCCTTGTTCGCCTTGATCAGCGCATCGACCACCAGCAGCGTTTCATACGGCGGCACGTTGTCGTCCATCGTGCCGTGCGCGAGCAGCAGGTGTCCCTTCAGACCAGCCGCATGTACCTGATTGGCCTGATCGTCGTAGTTGGACGTACCGTCGGGTTTCTTCACGAGCAGACCCTGCCACTTCTCGGCCCAGTCGTCCTCGTAGTTGCGGTTGTCGTGATTGCCGCTTTCCGAGATACCTACCTTGAACAGATCGGGGTAACGGAACATCGCGGTCGCGGTCGCGTTGCCACCGCCCGAATGGCCCCAGATACCGACCTTGTCCATGTCGATCCACGAGTAACGCTTGCCCAGTTCGCGCAGACCCGCGACCTGGTCGGGCAGCGTGTTGTCGACGATATTCTCGAAGTACGCATCGTGGAATGCCTTAGTGCGCCACGGCGTACCCATGCCGTCGATGGCGACGACGATGAAGCCCAGTTCCGCCAGCGCCTGGTTGTCGCCATGCGCGGGGATAAAGCTGCGCGTACGCACCGAACCGGTCTGCGGACCCGGATAGATGTAATCGACGATCGGATACTTCTTCGACGGATCGAAGTTCGTCGGCTTGAACATCAGGCCGTAGAGATCGGTCTTGCCATCGCGGGCCTTGACCGTGAACGCCGTCGGCGGCACCCAGCCCGCCGCCTTGAGGCGCGAGATATCGGCACGCGCGACTTCCTTGACCGTCGCACCCGTGTCCGAGCGACGCAGCACGGTCACCGGCGGATGGTCGATCGTGGAATACGAATCGACGAAATACGTGCCGTCCTTCGAGAGCTCGACCGTGTGATCGGCATCTTCAGGCGTCAGCAGCGTCAGGCCCTTGCCGTCGAAACCGATCTTGTAGAACTGCTGGTAGTACGGATTGCGACCCTTTTCCTTGCCGACGCCGCGGAACCAGATCGTCTTCGACTTCGGATCGATGCGCAGCACTTCGGTGACGTTGCCGTCGCCCGAGGTGATCTGGTGCTTCAGCTTGCCGGTCTTGAGGTCGTACATGTACAGCTGGCCCCATTTGCTGCGCTCGCTGAACCAGATGACCTCGTCGGTTTCGGGCACGTACTGCCAGTTGACCTTGCCGTTGCCGCTTTCGAAGTACGTCTTCACCTTTTCGCCGAAGACTTCGCGCACCGCACCGGTGTCCGGATTGGCCACGCGGAACCATTCCTGCTTGTGATCGCGCGACGTGGAAACGAACGCAATGCTGCGACCGTCGGCGGCCCAGCGCACATCGTCCCATTCGCCGGGGCTGCACGACACGTCGTCGCACAGCGTCGAACGATGCTGGTCGGGCGGCATCTGGAAACGAACGGTTTTGTGCGACGGCACGTCGATCACGACGCGCTCGATCATCGTCACGTCCTTGTCGCCCGGCAGCGGATACTTCCAGGTGTCCACCGTCGGATGACCGACGTTGGTGCCGACCAGCGTCATCTCGCCGGTCTTGCGCTGATCCTGCTGGAAGGTAGCGATCTTCTTCGAATCCGGCGACCAGACGCCGACGGCTTCGTCGGTATGTTTCCAGCCCGCGTTGTCCGTCGCATAGCCGTAGTTGGCCACGCCGTCGGTGGTCAGCTGTGTTTCCGCACCGGTCGCGATGTCGCGCACCCAGAGGTTCCAGTCGCGGATAAAGGCTTCCTGCTTGCCATCGGGCGACGCCAGGCCGGGCTCTTTGGCCAGCGGCTTGCCGTCGGCGCCCTTCTTGGCAACCGGCTCGGCACAGGCAGCGAAATCGGCGTCGCAGACGAAATGCTTGCGACGCGCGGTGACGTCGTAGCGGCCGTCTTCGCGCACGGTATACGCGGACACCGGAAGCTTGTTGGCCTCGACCTTCTTGCCCAGCGCGGTGCTCAGCGCCGTGGCGAGCTTGTCCTGGTCGAACGCCGGGGTGACCTGACCGGTTGCTGCATCGACGCGCAGGAAACGGTCGCCGTTCTGGTCGTGGTCGCGATACCAGAAGTGCGTGTCGTCGGTCCAGGTAACCCGGCCCACCGCATGGTCGACCAGCGGACCGGCGATGTTCCCGAGGAAGCTTTCCGCGTGCTTGTAGTCATTCGCGGTGAGCGTCTGCGCGGCTGCGCCGGTGGAAACGAGGCCTAGCAGCAGAGCGCCCGCCAGCCGCGTGTTGAGAATCGTCGACATCGCATAGTCCCCGTGTCATGGCTAAGGACAGCGCCGGACGGCGCCGCAAACCCACGAGGCTACCGGCAGAAGGCCCCCGGAACGTATGCCATTGGTCACCCCTGATGACCGCCCACCCTGAACTTGCGGCCTTGTTTCTCGACCAGCCGCAACGCCAGGGCGTCGGGCATCAGCTTGAACAGGGATTTGATCAGCCCGTTGACCCGCCCGTTCACGTAGACCGCCTTGCCGGCCTCGACGGCCTGCCAGCCCTGCCGGACGACCGTGGGAGCGTCCATCCACATGAATTTCGGCATCTGGGACACGAGCTGCCGCGAGCCGCTGACGTCGTGGAATTCGGAATAGGTGAAACCCGGGCACAGGGCGGTGACGTTCACGCCCGTACCCAGCGTTTCCAGCGCCAGCGACTGGGAAAAACGGATCAGGTACGCCTTCGAGGCGCCATACAGCGTGTGTCCCGCCGACCCCGGAATATGCCCGGCCAGCGACGCCACGTTGACGATGCGTCCGTAACCACGCGCCTTCATGCCGGGGAGCAGGCGATGGCTGAGTTCGGTCGGCGCCGTCATCAGCACCTGGATAAAGTCCGCGTGGGTTTGCCAGGGACTCTCGTCGAAATAGCCCGGGATGCCATAGCCGGCATTGTTGATCAGGATGTCGATGGGCAGCTGCTGGTTGTCCAGCGCGGCGACCAGCGCTTCGACCGCGTCGGGCCGGGCCAGATCCAGCGGTGCGACCGTGGCTTCGACGCCGTGCCGCGAGCGCAGCTCGGCGGCCAATTGTTCGAGGCGATCGGTACGCCGCGCCGTCAGGACCAGCGCGATGCCATGGGAGGCGAGTTCGCGCGCGAATGCTTCGCCGATACCGGAAGACGCGCCCGTAATGAGGGCGCGACGTGGAGGATTCGTGGTCATGTAGAAGCCTTGTGTTCGCTCACTTCCCGTCGTCCGACTCTTTCATCAGCGCCGAAATCTGCGCCTTGTGCGATTCGTAGAAAGCCACATTGGCCTGGTTCACCTTCTTCTGGTCGACGTACTTGGCCATCTCCGGATTGCTCTTCGCTTCCGACGCGATGGCCGCGTTGGTGACCGCGAGGTTGGCCAGAAGGAAGTCGCGCGGCGTGAAGCCGTACTTCTTGATGAGCGGCGCGATACGCGGATCGGCGCTTACCACCTGGTTCGCCAGATCCTCCAGGCTGTGGATCTTGTTGAAATCGGTCGGCGCTTCGCTGGGTTTGATACCCGCGGCCTTGGCTTCCTGGGACACAGCGACGATGCGTTTAAACACATCGTCATTCAGCTGGTAATTCTGAATCGCCTGTTTGTCCGACTCCGGGATGTGCGAAGCCGGGTTGTCCTGGGCAAGCGCGGCCATGGGAATCAGAGCGGCAAACAGCAGCCCGAAGGCGGCGGCGACGCGGGCTACGGCGGGAAACGAAAGCTTCATCGACAACTCCTTAAGTGTGTTGGACATGTTTGACGGCCGAGGATAAGGGCGGAAAGGTTAGGTTTGTGGCAAGAGAGCGGGGATGGGGGGTGGGAAGTGGGGGCGTGTTCCCGGCGAGCGCCTGAGGGTACTGGTATCGTCCGGCGGAAGTTACGTCTGCGGGGGGCTTGTCGTTCCCTCATGCGATCGCCGGAATGGCGCCCCCACTTCCCACCCCCCATCTCCGCTCTCCACCCATTACGCTTCGCCAATGACCCTGACCCTAACCTTGCTTCTCGCCGCCATCGGCGCCCTGTTTCTCTGGCGGCAACGCCGTCGCGCCGCCGGCGTCTTCTTCGTCCTGTCCATCCTGTGGACCTTCGCGATCGGCTGCGGCCCCGTGGCGAGCTGGCTGCTGCGCGATCTCCAGGCGGGGATGGCGCAGGACGTCGACCACTGGGGGCAACGCAACGTCATCATCCTGCTGGGCGCGGGTACCCTGCGCGGCGACACGGGCGCGGTGGAGCCGGGCATGGCGGCGAACGGCCGCATCCTGCGCGCCACCGAGCTTTATCGCGCCTGCAAGGCCACCGGCGCCGAATGCCGGCTGGAAGTCAGCGGCGGCGACGCGGCCGGGCTCAAGGAGCCGGAAGCCGCGGTATACGGCCGGACACTGGAACGGCTGGGCATTCCCGCCGACGACCTGTTGCTCGAGCCACGCAGCATGAACACGTTCCAGAACGCCCAGTTCAGCGCGCCCCTGCTGGCCGACCTGCACCCCGATCGCATCGTGCTGGTCTCGTCCGCGTTCCACCTGCGCCGCGCTTCGCTGTACTTCGCGCACTTCGCGATCCAGGCCACACCCGTGCGGGCGGACTACCTTAAAGCGAGTTACGACTGGCTGCCCCAGGCGTCCAACATGTACATGGCGGATGTCGCCCTGCACGAATACATCGGCATCGCCCGCTATCGCCTCTATAACGCGATGGGCTGGAACGTGCCTCGCGTCAAGGCGTCGTAAGCGCCTGCCGGATGCGACGCACGAACGTGTCGCCGTCGAAACCTATCACTATCCCTGAGGTTGCTATGAGCGACGAACGCACTCCCATCCCTCCGTCCGGCGCCGGTGCCGTCGTCGAACCGACGGGTGCGGGCCTTTTCCAGAGTCGCATTACCGCGGGCAGCCTGCACTTCATCGCCGACGAACCGGTCGCCGATGGCGGCAACGGTACGGGGCCGGGACCGTACGATCTGCTGGCCGCCGCGCTCGGCGCCTGCACGGTCATGACGCTGCGCCTGTATGCGTCGCGCAAGTCCTGGGATCTCGGGCGGCTTCATGTCGAAGTCGCCCACACGAAGGACGCCACGCGAACGCCCGCCGACGTCTTCACGCGCACCATCGTCTTCGATCCGTCGATCGACGAGCAACAGCGCGCGCGGCTGCTCGACATCGCCGACCGCTGCCCCGTTCATCGCACGCTGGAAGGCGGTGCCAGCGTGGTTACCCAAGTGTCCGATGTGTTGCCGGTGCCCACCGCCTGTGCGCCCGGCGCCCATGTCGTTGGTATGGAACTGGCCTGCGACGAGACGGGTTAACCGAACAGCTTCGCCGCGACCTCGGCGATGTGCTTGCCCTGATACTTCGCGCCCGCCAGTTCGTTGGCACTCGGCTGGCGCGAACCGTCGCCTTTGGCGATCGTCGTCGCCCCGTAAGGCGCGCCACCGGTGATCTCGTCCATATTTGTCAGCCCGGCGAAGCTATACGGCAGGCCGACGATGATCAGGCCCAGATGCATCAGGTTCGTGATGATCGAGAACAGGGTCGTTTCCTGACCGCCATGCTGCGTGGCCGTGGAAGAAAAAGCCCCGCCGACCTTGCCGTTCAGTGCGCCGCGCATCCACAGGCCGCCGGTCTGATCGAGGAAGTTGGCCATTTGCGATGCCATGCGGCCATAGCGGGTGCCGACGCCGACGATAATCGCGTCGTAAGTTTCCAGGTCCTCGACCTTCGCAATGGGTGCTTCCTGCTCCAGCTTGAAGTGCGAACTTCTTGCGATCTCCTCGGGCACCAGTTCCGGCACCCGCTTGATATCGACCGTCGCGCCCGCTTCGCGCGCGCCCTCGGCGACGGCCTTCGCCATCATTTCGATATGGCCATAGGCCGAGTAATAAAGCACCAGTACTTTTGCCATGACGGCGGACTCCGGATGGGGCCTCAAATCTAGACGTCCACGGGTCAATGCGACGTAGAAGACCGCAAAAGCATGCAGCTGGCCGCGTGGACGTCCCATCCACGCTGCACGGCGAGGGGCGACGGGTAGGCAACGTAACGACAACCAGCCTGCTCGCGCTAAAGTGCCTCATCGCAAGACAGGAACCACCCCGTGTCGATCGACGAAGCGCAAAACCCCGAACGCCAGGAGCGCATGACCGCCGAGCGTGCCTACGAACTTTTCTGGGCCGAGCTGCTCGATGCCGGTGCGACCTTCGCCTGCGTCGGCACCGGATGCACCGCAGCACTCATCTGCGCCTGCCTCGATAAACCCGAACAGACCCTGCGCGTACGCCCGTACTTCCGCTCCCGTCGCATCGAAGATCACGCGGAAACGTGCGAAGTACTCCACGGCACGCGATCCGGTACGCGGAAACCGGAAACACCCACGCCCGACGTATTCGAACTGGAACGCCCCGCCGATCACTTCCGCGCATCGCCGCAACCGGGCACCCCGTCCGTGCAGGCCACGCGGGAAGCTCCCGCGCCGAAAAAATCGTCGGGCCTGCGCACCGGTGCCAGTCACTACTACCGGCTGTCGTCCGTCGTGCAGAAGTTCCTCGAACACCGCCGCGACGGCACGCTGGCCGAAGCCACCGTCGCCATCGGCGGCGAAACACCGACGTACGAGGTGCTGTTTCGCAATGTCTATCGACAGAAAGTCGAGGACATAACGGGTGTCCGCGCTATCTGGTGGGGCACCGCATACGTGCAGCGCCTGAAAAAAGAAAACGGCTACTTCATCCGTTTCACGCGTGCATTCAGAACCGGCGAACAGGAAATCAAACCGACCATCACGCTCGGCGAGAAGCTGATCGAAACATACCCCGTGCGCAAACTGCTACGTGCGCGACTCGATAAGCTCATCGCCGAAACCGGCGGTTACTGCGTCGTCTTCGTCTGGGCGAAACCATGGACACCGGCGGAAAGCGAAGCATCGTTCGTTCGCTTTTACGTGAACAACCCCGACCACATCGACATACGTGGTCCGGAGGTTCTCGAAGAACTGAAACAGACCTCGCGAATCGCCCGCGCCCGGTAACGGTATGCTTTCGTCATGACGCCCAAACCGCCGAAAAAACGCCGTCGCTGGCATCGCCTGCATTACGCGCGGCGTCCGCGCGATGCGTCGCACGACTATAACGACGCCGACTACGACGGCGGCAACGCGTCGGGCGGCCTGTATCTTCGCCACGTGATCGCCATCGGCGCCGCGATCGTGGTTGTCGTCGTGGTCGTCCGCTGGCTTGTCGGTTAAACCGCCTTGCGGCCGAAGATCAGGTGCAAGCCGAACAACGCAAAGAACACGCCCGCGCCGCCATCGATCCAGCGACTGGCCCGCACGTAGCCCCTGCGCATGGCCGGCAGCGCGAATACGCCGGCCACCACGGCGAACCAGGCGAACGTTTCCACCGTCACCAGGGTCCACAGCCCCCAACGCGACGACGTATCGACGCTATCGCCAAGGAACGCGGAAAAGATACTGGCGAAATACACCGCCGCCTTCGGATTGGCGAGATTGGTCAGGAGACCGCGACGCAGGGCCACCAGAGGGCTCGATCCGCGCAGGTCGACGACCGGACCGGCTCCCGGCTGCGGCGCGCGAACGGCACCGCGCAGCATCTGGAACGCCATCCACAGAAGATAGGCTCCGCCGCAGATCGCAATCCCCCGCTCCAGCCAGACCAGCCGGTGCAGCAGCAATTGCAGGCCCAGCAGCGCCAGCGCCGCCCAGACCGCCACGCCGAGGGCGATGCCGACGACACCGAACAGCGCCTCCCGCTTCGACCGGCTGGCGGCCAGCTGCGATACGAAGAAGAAATCGGGACCGGGAGTAATCAGGGCCACGATGTGCACGACGGCGATAGTCAGGAAGAGATTCATGGGGGTGGGTCCGGGGGCGACACGTGAGCCTAACGTCCTGACGAGACTGAGTAAATCCTCATCGAAACGGCAAGCCTCCACGAACCCCGCCGCGCTGCGCCTTGCCCCACTCCGCCCCGTCCTCTACGCTGCCGCAATTTACGCGGTCACGGGGCTTTCCCCGGCCTTCTAAGGGGATTGTCTGATGCTGGCTCTGCTTGGCCATGTTCTATTTGGCCTGTTCGGTTTGGCGGTGCTCGTGGGCATCGCGTTCATTTTTTCGAACAATAAGCGCGTCGTCGACTGGAAACTGGTCGCCACGGGTATCGCGCTGCAGATCTGCTTCGCGGCGATCGTGCTGAAAGTGCCGCTGGGCCGCGACGTTTTCGATGCCATCGCCACCGGCTTCGTCCGCCTGCTCGACTATGTCGATGTGGGTTCGCGCTTTATCTTCGGCAGCCTGCTCGACAGCTCGAAGTTCGGCGTGATCTTCGCGGTGAAAGTACTCCCGACCATCGTGTTCTTCGCCGCGCTGACCGGCGTGCTGTACCACCTCGGCATCATGCAGCAGATCGTCAAGGGCATGGCCTGGGTCATCACCAAGGTGATGCGCGTGTCCGGCGCGGAAACCACCAGCGTCTGCGCCAGCGTGTTCATCGGCCAGACCGAAGCGCCGCTGACCATCAAACCCTATATCGAACGCATGACCCAGGCCGAGCTCATGACCGTCATGATCGGCGGCATGGCCCATATCGCCGGTAGCGTGATGGCCGCGTACGTGGCGATGCTCGGCGGCGACGACCCCGTGCAGCGCATGTTCTACGCCAAGCACCTGCTCACCGCGAGCGTCATGGCCGCGCCGGCCACGATCGTGCTCGCGAAGATCCTCGTACCCGAAACGCAGGAACCGCTGACCCGCGGTACCGTCAAGATCGACGTCGAACGCACCACGGCCAACGTCATCGACGCGGCGGCCACGGGCGCGGGCGACGGCCTGAAGCTGGCAATGAACGTTGGCGCCATGCTGCTCGCCTTCATCGCGCTTATCGCGCTGATCAACGGTCCGGTGCAGTGGCTCGGTACCGTCGGCGGTCCTGACGGCAGCCTCAATCACTGGCTCACCGGCCTCGTCGGCCACGACGTGAAGCTGAGCCTCGAAACCATCTTCGGCTGGGTCCTCTCGCCCATCGCATGGCTGATCGGCGTGCCCTGGCAGGATGCGACGCTGGTCGGCAGCTTCATCGGACAGAAGGTCGTCATCAACGAGTTCGTCGCCTATGCGGACCTCGCCAAGCACCTCGACGAGCTGCTGCCCCATAGCCGGTTGATTGCCACGTACGCGCTGTGCGGCTTCGCCAATTTCTCGTCGATCGCGATCCAGATCGGCGGCATCGGCGGACTGGCACCGAACCGTCGCGCGGACCTTGCACGCCTTGGCCTGCGCGCCGTGCTGGGCGGCTCCATCGCCACGTTCATGACCGCGACCATCGCGGGTGTGCTCGAGGGGTTCTGAGCGGTTAAGGCTTAGCAGCCCGCCACAGATTTGTGGGACAGACCTGTGGGGCAGACCTGTGGGAGCGCGCCTGCGCGCGAAAGCCAACAGGGCGAGGATGACGGATGCTCACCTTCGCGAGCCCGCTTCCCGGGCTGCGGATGTCACGCATAGCATCTTCGCTACGTAGGCTTTCGCGCGCAGGCACGCTCCCACAGGACTGCCTCATGGCCGCGTCCCAAGGGCATACCCCACCGGTCCGCGGCGAGTTTGCGGGTTCAGGTTTCTATCCGGAACACATACGCATAGCGGCCTACCGGTTTCGCCGGCAGCATCAGGCGAAGTCCATCCTTCTCCTGCGTCCACTTCACCGCCTGCCCATCGGCCAGCATCGTCACCTTTCTTACGCGATCGTCCGCGCCAACCGAACGAATCGTCAGTGTCCCATCCGCGGGCCAACCCAACGCGATCGCATAGAGCACGCCATCGCGCGTCGTGAACCGGATGTCCTGCGCGGTGAATGGCCGTGACTTGCCTTCCTGCAACGGCCCCGCGACATTGCGCGTCGGACCCTCGCCGAAAACACGCCACGGCTTCGACGCATAGATCGCATCGCCGTTGACCTTCAGCCAGCCGCCGATGGCGAGCAGCGTCGAGCACTCTTCCCCGGTTATCGAACCATCGGCGCGCGGCCCGATGTTGAGCAACAGATTCCCGTTCTTGCTGACAACATCGATCAGCGTATGCACGACCGTTTCAGGCGACTTGTACGTATCGCCTTCGACATAACTCCACGATGCGTTTCCCAGCGACGTATCGGTCTGCCAGTGCGTCGGATGGATGCCGTCGAGCTGGCCGCGTTCGACATCCAGCGTGCCCGCACCATCGGGAAAAGCGCCCAGCTTGTAATCGACCACGACGCCACCGCGTTTCGCGCCGTCGTTGTAGTAGTAGGCCAGTAGCGGCGGCAGCGCGTTGCGGAAGGTCGGATGACCGATCCACCAGTCGAAGTAAATCAGGTCGGGGTGATAACGTTCGACGATCTCAGCGGTCCGCGCTGTCCAGTCGTCGAGCCAGGCCTGCGACACATACGTCCAGTCGGCCGCCAGGTCGAGGTCGCCGTGTGTGTCGCCGCGCGCGTGCGCCGGACCGTAGAACGCGGCATATCGGGGATCGTTCACATCGGAATCAATCGTGCGGCCGTTATCGAAGAACCAGTCGTGTTCCGCACGATGCGACGAGAGGCCCAGGTGCATACCCTCCGCGCGAATGGCCGCGGCCAACTCGCCGACGATGTCGCGATGCGGACCCATCTTCATCGCCGTCCAGTCCGATAACCGGCTGTCGTACATCGCGAATCCATCGTGATGCTCGGCCACCGGCACGACATAGCGCGCGCCGGCCTCGCGAAATAATTTCGCCCAGGCGCGCGCATCGAAGCGCGGTGCCTTGAACAACGGAATCAGATCCTTGTAACCGAAACGATCCTGCGTGCCATATGTCGCGACGTGATGCGCGAACTCCGGCGTCCCCGGCTTATACATATTGCGCGAATACCACTCGTTACCGAACTGCGGCACGGTATAGACACCCCAGTGAATGAAGATGCCGAATTTCGCATCCTCGTACCACGTCGGCGCGCGATAGCCTTGCAACGATGCCCAGTCGGCACGGAACGGTCCTCGCGCAGCGCCTTCCGCCACGCGACCCAGCAAACGAAGACGTTCCGCATCGAACGCCTTACCCGATTCGCGCCATGTCCGATCGATGGTTTCGGGGGCGACCTTGCCAGCGGTGGGCGCCACGGCCTGCGCCTGCGTTGCACAGGAAACAAACAATGCGGCCGCTATCAGCGCACGCAGGAAATTAGTGACCCAGGCGGGCAAGCGCATGCTGTTTTTCCTGATAGGACTTGGGTGTGCAACCGAGTTCGCGGCGAAACACGGTGTAGAGGTATTGCACCGACGTAAAGCCGCAGCGCTGCGCAATATCCGCATAGCTGGTTTCGCCGGCGGCAAGCATCGACTGCGCCCGTTCGATTTTGTGACGCAGAATTTCCTGGTGGACACTGCGTTTCAAACCCATCCGGAAGTGCTCTTCCAGCAGCGAACGCGAAACGCCCACGTAATCGGCGACCTGCTCGGTCTTGATGCCCAGGCAACCGTATTGCCGGATGTATTGCAGTGCCCGCATCACGTGCGGGCTACGCACCGTCTGGTGCCGGCTCGACGCCGCCGCGTCGATGCCATCGGGCGGAACGACGACGCGTGCGTCGCTGCGGCCGATGCCCTGGAGCATCCCGTGCAGCCATTCGGCCGCGGTCCGCCCCATCTGCACGGTGCCCTGACGGATCGACGTCAACGGAATGCGGCACAGCGTGCGCGCCAGCGGATCGCTGTCGATGCCGACGATCGCGATCTGCTCGGGCACAGCGATGTCGGCCATCATGCAAGCCTGGATGACCTGCCGGGCCCGTGCATCCGTTACCGCGATCAAGCCCACGGGCTTGGGCAAATCGCGCAGCCATGCGATCAACGCGTCGGTGGATTCGCTCCACCCCGCCGCGCTGGTCGCGTGACCACGGTAGATGTGTGCCGGTACGCCGTCACCGGCTACCGTCGTTGCGAATATGCGTTCGCGTTCCTGCGCCCAGCGGCTGGACGGAAGTTCCGGCAGCGAATACAGCGCGAAGTTTCGCAAACCCTGCGCTACGAGGTGGTCGTAACCCAGACGGATCAGCTTCGCATTGTCCGTCGCCACATAGGGAAGATTCGCGGGATAGCGCGCCGGGTCGGCATACGAGCCGCCCACCGCGACAATTGGAATATCGACGGTCGCCAGGGCTTCGGCCACCTGCGGATCGTCGTAGTCGGCGATGATCCCGTCCCCTGCCCAGTCGGCCAGACCGCCCAGCCGCGCACGGAAGTCCTCCTCGAGGAACAGGTCCCATGTCACGCGGGTGGAACTCAGGTAAGCGCCCACGCCGGCGATCACCTGCCGGTCGTAAACCTTGTTGGCGTTGAAAAGAAGCGCAATGCGGTGCACGCCGCCCGATCCGACCATTCCCTCCGTCCCTTCTCCATCCGCGCCCCCGCGCAGCCATGGGATTGAAAACTACAGGCGAAGAAGCCGGTTCAGGCACGTTTGCGGCAAACGCAAACGAAGAAACGTCAATCCCGATGAGCAATTTCGTAATTGTGTGCAGAGAGGCATCGCCCCAGCATGCAGCCCAGTCGCATGCCGCCCGTCAACGAGGGGCGACGGTATGGGGTCAGGAGCCAGGGGAGGCTCGTCGGGAAGCGAAACGCTGGCAAAGCGGATCGCCTCGTGGGGCGTGAGGGGCGCGGAACAGGACACCGGATCGGGGCCGGACGTCCGTCGGAAGCCCATCGCTCTCAAGTGATGCAGGAATGGCAAGCGCGCCGGATGGGCCGCGCGGGCGTGGGTAACTGCGGAAAACGTCCGGCGAGCACAGCCTCCCGGAATGAACGAAAACATTTCGGGGAGAGCAATAATATGAATCACCGGTCCGAACAGACCAGGGTCCAGCGCGTCGACCAACGCTTGACCGTCGCCCGCCTGTCCGCGGGTATCGCCATCGCCATCGCCCTGCTGCAGACGCCCGTGCACGCTCAGGACGCATCGCCCACCGGAACGCAGGCCCAGACCGCGAAACCGGATACCGGAAAGAAGAAGACCGAGGCGCAAAAAAAGGCCGAGGCGAATAAGCAGGTCGATCCCACTGCCACGGAACTCGGTGGGATCACCGTGACCGGTGTGCGCGCCAGCCTCCAGTCGGCGGCATCGATCAAGCAGAACGCCGATCAGATCGTCGATTCGATCGTGGCCGAAGACATCGGCAAGCTGCCCGACAGCAACGTGGCCGAAGCCCTGCAACGCATTTCGGGCATCCAGATCGACCGCAACTACGGCGAAGGCAGCAGCATCGCCATCCGCGGCCTGACCCAGGTCCGCACCGAACTTAACGGCCGCGATTCATTCACCGCCAACGGCGGCCGCGCGCTGAGCTTCGAGGACGTTCCGTCCGAACTGCTTGCCGGCATCGACGTGTACAAGAACCCTTCGGCGGAAATCATCGAAGGCGGCCTGGGCGGCACGGTGAACCTGCGCACGCACAAGCCATTCGATTTCGAAGGCAGAAAGCTCGCCGTCACCGGCGAGTACGATTACGGCGATCTGATCAGCAAGGGCAATCCGTCTGCCTCGGGTCTCTTCAGCAATCGCTGGAACACGGACATCGGCGAATTCGGCGTGCTGCTCGACGTCGCCTATCAAAAGCATGCCTTCCGTCAGGACGTTGTCTCGACCGAACCGTTCTACCAGGTCAATGAAGGAAGCGGCGGCCCGGACACGATCTATCCGGGCTACGCAGGCCGGACTCTCAATGTGCCGCACGGCGGCGGCGTCGGCGAAACCTACGGCGACCGCAAGCGTCTGGGCACCGCGCTGGCACTACAGTGGCGCCCGAACGCCGAGTCCGAGCTCTACCTGCAGGCACTGCGTTCGGACTATAAGTTCCAGTGGAAGGATTATGCGGTCTTCGGCTACAGCAGCGCGAACGGCATGGTTCCCGAACCCGGCGCACCGTTCCAGTTCGGTCCCAACGGCGACTTCCAGAGCGGCACGTTCAACGGCACGACCGATGCCAACAGCGGCGCTTACAGCGCGGGTATACCGGTCGACTCGAACTCCAGCCTGGCGACGCGTCACTCCAAGACCACCGACATATCGTGGGGCGGTTCGTGGAATGCGACGAACTCGCTGACGCTGAGTACCGACTTCCAGTACATCAAGGCCACCACGGACCAGCTGCGTTACATCCTGAACACGCACACCACCGCACCGTCGATGTTCCAGGACATTTCCGGCGGCATTCCGGTCATCACCGTGCCGCAGGGTTCGCTCACCGATCCTTCGACCCAGCAGATGGGTTTCGCACTCGACGATCGCGACAAGAGCAAGGGCCGCGAATTCGCATGGCGCGCCGATGCCGAATACACCTTCGACAGCAATTTCTTCCAGTCGATGAAGTTCGGTGTGCGTACCACGGATCGCAAGGCCGACACCCAGACCACGGGTTATCGCTTCAGCTACCTCGGCAAGGACCTGTCGACGCTTCCGTCGTCCATGTGGATTGTCAATTCGTTCAACGACTTCTTCCGCGGCAACGCGAATACCTTCGGCGAAACCATCGCGCCGAACCCGGCCCTGTTGTCGGATTATCCGGGCTCGCTCACGGCCCTCGGCATCACCGATCCGCTTACCTACAATCCGTTCCTGGCCAACCATCAGAACGAGAAGACCTATGCGGCGTATGGCGTGCTGCGCTTCGGTTGGCGCATGTGGGACATTCCGGTCGACGGCAATATCGGCATGCGCGGCGTGCGCACGAAGGTCGGCACCTCCGGCTTCATGTCCGACCCGAACGGCAGCGGCACGTACACGCCGCTGAGCGTCAACAGCACGTACAACTCCTACCTGCCCAGCCTGAACCTCAATATTCACCTGACCGACAAGCTGCAGTGGCGCTTCGCGGCATCGAAGGCGCTGACGCGCCCGAACTTCGACCAGCTGAATCCGACACTTTCGCTGTCGACGCCGAATGCCAGCGGCGCGAACAGTTTTACTGGTACCGCGGGCAATCCGAACCTTCAGCCGATGAAGGCAAAGCAGTACGACACTTCGCTGGAGTGGTATTACAACCCGACCAGCATGCTGTACGGCGCGCTGTTCTATAAGAGCGTGGATGGCTTCATCGCCAACGGCGTCTTCAACGAAACCTATAACGGCCAGGTCTATCAGGTCACCCGTCCGACCAACGGCGACAACGGCATCATCAAGGGCGCCGAAACGGGCTACCAGACCTTCTTCGATTTCCTGCCGGAGCCGTTCAATGGCCTGGGCGTACAGGCGAACTACACCTACGTGTACAGCAAGGCGCCGAGCCCGAGCGCGACCGACACCTCCGGCCGGCCGTTGCAGGTTCCCCTCGAAGGGCTGTCGAAGAACAGTTACAACTTCATCCTGATGTACGAAAAAGGCCCGGTTTCCGCGCGCATCGCGTACAACTGGCGTAGCCAGTGGGTGGAAACGACGGCCGGCAACGGCACGGGCAATCTGCCGATCTACGACAAGGCATTCGGCCAGGTGGATGCATCGGTTACCTATCACGTCACCGATGCGTTCTCGCTCACCGGTGCCGCGGTCAACCTGACCAATACGAAGCGTTCGACGATCTTCGGTCTGGACTCCCGCCCACGCGATGTGCAGATCAACGATCGTCTGTTCAGTCTGAAGGCGCAGTTCACCTTCTGACAATGCGGGACCAATGAGTGGGGGTGGGGGATGGGAAGTGGGGGCGTCGGTCCGGCGATCGGCTGAGGGGGCGGGTATCGCCCGGGGGAAGCAACTTCCGCGTGGCGTTTGTCGTTCTCTCATACGATCGCCGGAAGCACGCCCCCACTACCCATCCCCCCCGCTCCACGACCGAATCATTCAGAGCATCCCTAACGGGCTGCCGGCATGTAGTGGCTTACGAGGAGAAGGATGGGCACGTACCGACGATGGCGGTCATGGCACAGCGCGTTGCTGACGATAGCGGCCGGGCTGATATCGACCGGTGCATCCGCGCGCGATGCCGTTCCATACACATGGAAAAGCGTACGCATCGGCGGCGGCGGTTACGTCAGCGGCCTTTCATGCCACCCCCGCGTGCAAGGCCTGTGTTATGCGCGTACCGATGTGGGAGGCGCCTATCGCTGGGACGCGGCCAGAACACGATGGATACCTCTGACCGACTGGATCGACGCGGACGATGTCAACCTGGCCGGCATCGATAGCCTTGCGCTCGATCCGTCCGACCCCGAGCGCCTCTATCTGGCCGCCGGCACCTATACAACGGAACAAGCGGGCAACGGTGCCATCCTCCGCTCCGACGATCGCGGCGCAACGTTCCGGCGCACCGACCTCCCCTTCAGGCTCGGCGGTAACGAACTGGGGCGCGGCAACGGCGAACGTTTGTCGGTGAATCCCGCCGACGGCCGCCAGCTGATGTTCGGTTCGCGCGGCGCGGGTCTGTGGCGCAGCGACGACCACGGTGCGACCTGGCGGCATGTCGATAGTTTTCCCGCCGTCGCCACCGCGCTTTCCTCCACGGCGGAAAACAGCTGGCGACGGCAATCCATCGGCATTGTGTTCACCGTCTACGACACGTCGACCGTCTATGCCGGCGTGTCGACACGCGAGACCTCGCTGTTCGAGTCCAGCGACGGCGGCAGCGCATGGCAGCCCGTGCAGGGACAACCGACCGGTCTGCGCCCTACCCATATGCGTGCCGATGGCCGTGGCGGCTGGTATCTGACCTACGGCGACGAACCGGGTCCCGATACGATGAACGACGGCGCGATATGGCACTACCAGCCGAAGAGCCATAGGTGGACCGACGTGACGCCCATTCCGCGCGACGGCAAGCCCAGTGGTTTCGGTTGGGGCGATATCGCCGTCGACACGAAGAACCCCGATCGCCTGCTGGCCAGCACGCACGCCCACTACAAGCCTGACGGCGACCTGCTTTTTCGCAGCACCGACGCAGGCAAGCACTGGTCGGAAGTATTCGTTCGCTCCGACTTCGAGCACGACAGCGCCACCTGGACGCGCGACCACAGACCGCACTGGATGACGACGGTCGTCATCGATCCTTTCGATAGCGATCACGCGATGTTCGTCACCGGATACGGCATCTGGGGCTCGCGAAACCTGCGCGCCTTCGACAGCGGCGCGCGGGCTTCGTGGTGGTTTCAGGACGACGGCCTCGAGGAAACCGTGCCGCTTGGACTGGTGAGTCCAGCCAAGGGTCCGCCACTGATAAGCGCCGTCGGCGACCTCGACGGATTCCGCCACGACGACCTGACGCGCGCACCGTTGCAACTCGCCGGGCCGCCGCGTTACATGAATTCCGAAAACATCGACGTCGCGGGCAACGCGCAGGACATCGTCGTTCGCGCCGGACGCATCCGCGGCAACCCCACAACGGCACGCGCGGCCTGGTCCGTCGATGGTGGACGCTCCTGGACTGCTTTCGCCAGCGAGCCCGATGACGGTGCCGGCGCGGGCACGATCGCCGTGGCGGCCGATGGCGTTGCCGTAGTGTGGATGCCGACGCAGGCGCGTACCGCATGGCTGACCGTCGATCGCGGTGCGCACTGGACACGCACCGTGGGCGTGCCGTTCCGGTCGCGCGTTTTCGCCGATCGCGTCGATCCGAAGCGATTCTATGCGTGGTCGTCGATGGACGGACGGTTGTACGTCAGTCGCGATGGCGGCCGCGAATTCGCAGCCATCGCCGGCGAATTCGCCACCGCGCTGACCGCGGGGGCTGGCCAGGCATACGCCACGCCGGGCAAAGCCGGCGACATATGGTTCGCCAGCGCCACGAACGGGCTCATCCACGGTAACAGCGACGGCAGATTGATCGGCCGCGCTGCGCATATCGACGTCGCCGATTCGCTGGGTTTCGGCAAATCGGCGCCCGGAAGCACCACGCCCACGCTATTCGTCGCAGGCAAGCGCGACGGGAAACGTGGCCTCTATCGCTCGACCGACGACGGTGCGAGCTGGGTAAGAATCAATGACGACACACACCAGTTCGGCCGCATCGGACACGTCACAGGCGACCCGCGCCTCTTCGGACGCGTGTATTTCGCCACGGGAGGCCGGGGGATTTTTTATGGCGATGAAAACAAATAGCCGAAAGCGCACCTATCTTGTAGGAGGCCGCTCGCGGGCTTGTGCCAAGCAAAAGATCAATGACGGTGCGAAAGCCAACAGGGCGGAGAAGATATGCGTGGCATTCGCAGCCAGAAGGTCGGGCTCGCGATGTGAGCATCCGTCTTCCTTGCCCCGTTGGCTATCGCCCGCAAGCGGGCTCCTACAGGTGTGCTTGCTGCTCTTGTTGCCCCTCAGCGCCCACGCCCAGCTCGACCTCCCGCTTGTCTACACCAGCGGCGCCGTCCTTCAGCGCGACCAGCCCATGCATGTCTGGGGCTGGTCGACCCCGGGCTCGATCGTCCACGCCACATTCGACGGCAAGCATGCCAAAGCAAAAACAAGCAACGACGGCCGCTTCGACATCGCCCTCCCCGCGCACAAAGCCGGCGGTCCGTACGTTCTCGCCATCGACAACGGCAAGGAACATCGCGACATAAGCGACATCCTCGTCGGCGACGTCTGGCTCTGCTCCGGCCAGTCGAACATGGAATTCATGGTGGCGCAAACCCGCGACGCGGCAAACGAAATCGCGAACGGCAACGACGCCGCGATACGCCAATTCAAAATTCCCAACTCATGGGCGCCCACCCCCGAGGATCGCCTCGCCGGTGGCGAGTGGATTGCCGCATCATCCGCGACCGTCGGCAAGTTCTCCGCCGCATGCTGGTTCTTCGCGCGCGAAATGAAGGCAAAGAGCGGCGTAGCACAGGGACTGGTCAACAGCACCTGGGGTGGCAGCCGCATCGAAGCCTGGATGAACGCGACCACGGCCCGCGTCCGCGCCGACGATGTCGCCGCGCGCGTGAAGAAGATGGACGCCGACGAGCAACGGGCGACGGACGCAACGCGTCGGCGCCTTGCCCGCTGGAGCAACCCCGCGCCGCATACCGGCGCGGCATGGTCCTCGCCCGGTCTCGACACGAAAGACTGGGTATCGATCACCGTCCCCGGCTACTGGGAAACCCAGGGTTATTACGGTATGGACGGAACGGCCTGGTATCGCACCACGTTCACGCTGACCGCGCGGGAAGCGAAGCAAGGCATCACGCTCGGCCTTGGCACGATCGACGATTCGGATACCAGCTTCGTCAACGGAACGCAGGTCGGCGAAACGAAGGCGAAATGGAACGGCATACGCGCCTATCGCGTGGACCCAGCGAACCTGCATGCAGGGACGAACACGATTGCCATCAAGGTCGAAGACCTCGGCGCAAACGGTGGTATTTACGGCGACGCGAATCTGCTTTACGTCCAGCCCGAAGGCGGCGAGAAGCGCCCCCTGAAAGGGCCATGGCTGTTCCGGCCGGATATCGTCACGGTGACTGCCGCCGAAGGAAAGAACCAGCTCGCGACACTGCTCTATAACAAGATGATCCATCCGCTCATCGGCTTCCCCCTGCGCGGCGTGCTCTGGTATCAGGGCGAAGCAAACGCCAACAAGGGCGAAGCATTGGCCTATCGCGAGCAATTCGCGGGCCTGATCGGTCAGTGGCGCGGCGAATGGAAAGCACCCGCCCTGCCCTTCGTCTGGGTACAACTCGCCAACTGGATATCCGGCGTCGACACGCCGGACGAAAGCCCGTGGGCCGAACTGCGCGAATCGCAGTCCGCGAATCTGGGACTGCCGGCGACCGGCGAAGCAGTCATCATCGACATCGGCAATCCGAAAGACATCCATCCGACGAACAAGCAGGACGTCGGACACCGACTTGCGCTCGCCATGCGCCATGCCGCATTCGGCGACACAGCGACGTGGTCGGGTCCGCGCTATCGCGATCTGAAGGTCAACGGTGCCAACGCCAGCGTCGGCTTTGATCTGCACGGTGGCAAGCTTGCCATCCGTAACGGCGACGCGCCGGCGGGTTTCGAAGTCGCCGGCAACGACCGCCGCTTCCATCCCGCCACGGCTCGGATCGAAGGCGACCGCGTTATCGTTTCCAGCGACGCCGTCTCCCATCCCGTCGCCGTGCGCTACGCGTGGAGCGATAACCCCGAACAGGCCAACCTGACGAATGGCGAAGGCCTTCCCGCATCGCCATTCCGCACGGAAAGCGCGACCCAACGGAGTATCCGATGAAACGAAGCACACTGAGCGGCGCGCTGCTTCTCGCGCTCGCCGCCTGCGGAGCAGGCTGGGCCGCCGACATGCCGCGCATAGCCAGCGAGAACGGACGGCACGCGCTGATGGTCGACGGCAAGCCGTTCCTCGTGCTCGGCGCGCAGGTCAATAATTCCAGCGCGTGGCCCGCGATGCTCGACAAAGTCTGGCCAGCGATCGGCCAGATGCATGCCAATACCGTACAGGTTCCCATCGCATGGGAGCAGATCGAGCCCACCGAAGGCCGTTACGATTTCAGCTTTCTCGACACACTGGTAACGCAGGCACGCGAGCACAACGTGCGACTCGTACTGCTGTGGTTCGCCACATGGAAAAACAACGGCCCGAACTACGCACCCGCCTGGGTAAAACTCGATAACACCCGTTTCCCGCGCGTGATCAATCGCGAAGGCAAGACACTGGGATCGCTGTCGCCGCACGCTCCCGCCACACTGGAGGCCGACCGCAAAGCCTTCGTCGAGTTGATGAAGCACCTGCGCTCTATCGACGGTGACCGCCATACCGTCATCATGATGCAGGTGGAAAACGAGTCGGGGACGTATGGCACCGATCGCGACCACTCGCCCTCCGCCGACAAGCTCTTCGCCGGTGCGGTGCCCGATGCGCTGCTGAAGCGGGACGGGAAAAAACCCGGCACGTGGCAACAGGTCTACGGCGCCGACGCGGCGGAGTTCTTCCATGCGTGGTCGGTCGCACACTTCATCGAACAGGTAGCCCACGCAGGCAAGGCGGTCTACGACCTTCCGATGTACGCCAATGCGGCCTTGCGCGATCCGTTCAAGCCCGGCCCGCCGGGCGGTTACTCCAGCGGCGGTCCCACGGACAACGTACTCGATGTCTGGAAGGCGGCGGCGCCTTCGCTCGACCTGCTGGCACCGGATATCTATATGCCCGAGTACGACAGGTACACCGCCGTGCTCGATCGCTACGCCCGGCCGGACAATGCACTGTTCGTCGCCGAAACCGGCAACTCAAAACCGTACGCACGCTATATGTTCGCGGCGCTCGGCAAACGCGGTATCGGCTTTTCGCCATTCGGCATGGACTTCACAGGCTATGCGAACTACCCACTCGGCGCGCGCAAGGTCGACAACGAAACGATCGACGCGTTCGCGAACAACTACAAACTGATCGAACCCCTCGCCGGCGTACTCGCCGAGTTGTCGTGGCAAGGCAAGGTATGGGGCGTCGCCGAACCGGTCGACCGGTATACCCAGGATATCGATCTCGGCGACTGGTCCGCGCACATCGGCTACGGCCAGCCGCAGTTCGGTGTCGATCCGGCCCCCGGCAACGTCGAGCCCGTCGGCGGCGTGCTGATCGGCCAGATCGGCAAGGACGAGTACCTCGTCACCGGCCGCCACGCGCGCGTGAACTTCGGGAACGGGAAAGCCAACGCCCGGCGCAATTTCATTCTTGCGCGCGTCGAGGAAGGTCACTACGAGAACGGCCACTGGGTCTTCGATCGCCTGTGGAATGGCGACCAGACCGACTACGGCCTCAACTTCACCGACGTGCCGCAGGTGCTGCACGTCAAACTCGCTACGTTCTGAAGGAAGTCACGATGCTGAAGAAAGCACTTACCGTCGCGCTGCTGACGGTATTCGCCGCGAGTTCGGCGTTCGCACGGATCGCCGCCGTCGACGACACGACGGTGGACCTGCGTGTCGACACCATGCTCGGCAAACTGACTCTCGAACAGAAGGTATCGCTTCTCGGCGGCGTGGAGAATTTCTACGTGCGTCCGCTTCCCGCGATCGGACTGCCGCGACTCACCATGTCCGACGGCCCGTTCGGCGTTCGCGCGCCCGGCCCGTCGACGGCGTATGCGGCAGGCATCGGCCTTGCCGCGAGCTTCGATCCCGAACTGGCCCAGCGCGTCGGTACGGCCATGGGCCGCGATACGCGCGCCCGGGGCGTGCACTTCCTGCTCGGCCCCGGCGTGAACCTTTATCGCGCGCCGCAGAACGGTCGCAACATGGAGTACTACGGCGAAGATCCACTGCTGGCCGGCAAGATCGCCGTCGGGCTCATCAAGGGCGTGCAGGGCGAAGGCGTCGTCGCCACCGTGAAGCATTTCGCGGCAAACAACTCCGAGTACGACCGCCGCCACCTCGACACTCTCATCGACGAGCGCACCCTGCGCGAACTCTATCTTCCCGCCTTCGAAATGGCCGTCAAGGAAGGCCATGCCGGCGCGGTGATGACCAGCTACAACCTCGTCAACGGCGATTATCTTTCCGAGAACAAACCCATCAGCCACGACATCCTCAAGGGCGAATGGGGTTTCCGCGGCCTGCTGATGTCCGACTGGGAAGCCACGCACGACGGCGTCAAGGCGTTCGACGCCGGACTCGATCTGGAAATGCCGGCCGCCACCGCCATGAAACCGGAGACGATACTTCCCGCGCTACGCGACGGCCGTCTGTCCGAAGTCGCTCTGGACGACAAAGTCCGCCGCATACTGCGCACCGCCGCGCGCTTCGGTTTCCTTGACCGGGACCAGAAAGACACCGCGCTGCCCCTGTTCGATCCCGAGAACAATAAGGCCGCGCTGGACTCCGCACGCGAAGCGCTCGTATTGCTGAAGAACGACAAGGTCCTGCCGTTCGACGCAAATACGATCCGCACGATCGCCATCATCGGACCGGCCGCGCATCCGGGCAACGCCAGCGCGGGCGGCAGCTCGCATATCGACACATTCCGCACGCAAAGCATCCTGACCGGCCTGACCGATCGCCTGGGAGGCAAGGTTCGCGTTCTCTATGCGCGCGGCCTGCCCTCGCCCGAGCAGGTCTTCAAGCAGGAAGCATTCGTCACCGCAGACGGCGCCCCGGGACTGAAACGCGAAACGTTCGCCAACGCAAACTTCGACGGCAAGCCGTCCGTCAGCGATGTGGACGGCAAGATCGACCAATGGAAACCGGAACTGTGGACGACGCCCGCCGTCGACCGGACCAGCATCCGCTGGAGCGGCCGCTTCGTGCCGAAGACGTCCGGCCGTTTTCTGTTCCTGACTGCGGCCGCGAGCAAGGACACTTACGTTCTCTACATCGACGGCAAACCGGTCACGACACAGCCGGAACGCGAAGGTCAGGCACCGCTTTACGCGACCGTCGACCTCAAGGCGGGCAACGCTGTCGATGTCCGGCTCGATTACAAGCCCGACGTCAGCTATAGCCGCATGGGTCTGGGCGTGGTGTCGCTCGACGAGCTGATCTCCGCCGAGGCACGCAAGATCGCCGCCTCGGCCGATGCCGCGGTCGTGGCCGTCGGTTTCGATTCCACGTCGGAAAGCGAAGCCTACGACCGCACCTTCGATCTGCCGTGGGGCCAGGAAGCCCTGATCGAAGCGGTGGCGAAGGCCAATCCCAAAACCGTCGTCACCGTCACCTCCGGTGGCGCGTACGCCACGGATCGCTGGCTCGGCAAGGTGCCGGTGCTGTTGCAGAACTGGTATCCCGGCCAGGAAGGTGGGCAGGCCATCGCGGAAGTCCTCTTCGGCGACCGCGCCCCCGAAGGCAAACTGCCCATCAGTTTCGAACATCGCTTCGCCGATAACCCCGTGCACGACTTCTACGACGCGCCCGCCCATCCGGCCGGCACCCACCCCACGGTGAAGTACGGCGAAGGCGTGTTCCTCGGCTACCGCTGGTATACGAGCTATCCACGCAAGGCCCAGCCGCTTTATGCCTTCGGTTACGGTCTGACGTATACGACGTTCCGCTTCGCCAATCTGAAGCTGTCCGCGACGCAGGCCCATGCAGGCGACAGCATCACGGTCGATGTCGACGTCATCAATACCGGCTCGCGCGACGGTGCGAACGTGGTGCAGGTCTATGTCGGCGATCCGTCGGCAAAGGTCTCCCGTCCCGCGAAGGAGCTCAAGGCATTCGAGAAAGTACGGCTGGCACCCGGTCAGACGCGCCATGTTTCGCTGACCCTCGACCGCCGCGCATTCGCTTACTACGACGTGCATCGACACGACTGGCAGATCGACGCAGGCCGCTTCAAGGTCTATGTCGGCGACGCCTCGGACCATACGCCGCTCGCGGCCGACCTGACGCTCGAGAACTGATCATGAAGTCCACCACACTTGCTTCCCTGCTCCTCGCACCGCTTGCCACCGCGTTGCTCGCCAGTTGCTCGTCGTCGCCATCGGCCCATGCCACGACGCCGGTCAGCCACGCAACACGCATCGCGGACGGTGCCGTCGTCACCGTCGATCGCTCGACGCAGAAGGTACGCCTGCAACTCGTATCGCCGAAGATCGTGCATGTCACGGTCACGCCGGACGGCAACTTCGATCTGCCCGCCAGCCTTATGGCGGTCAGAACCGGCGGCGATGAGTCGTTCTCGCTCGACGAGTCCGGCGATGAAGTCGTGCTGAAGACGGCGGCCCTCGAAGCCCATGTCTCCACGAAGGATGGTGCCGTCCGCTTTACCGATGCGCAGGGGAAACCCATCCTTGCCGAACGCGCCGGTGGCCGCACCTTTGCGCAGACGACCGTCGAAGGCAAACCGTTCGTCGCGGTTCGCCAGCGCTTCGAATCGCCCGACGACGAAGCGTTCTACGGCCTGGGACAACACCAGAACCGCCAGATGAACTACAAAGGCGAGGACGTCGAACTCGCCCAGCACAATATGGATGTCGGCATACCGTTTGTCGTCTCCACCCGCAACTACGGTCTGCTGTGGGACAACAATTCGATCACCCGCTTCGGCGATCCGCGCGAGTATCCGCTGGCCGGCCAGACGCTGAAGTTCTACGACGCGGATGGTAAGGAAGGCGGACTGACCGCCCGTTACTACACCGGCGACACGCTGAAGGCGACGCGCGTCGAGCGCGAGGTCAACTACGCCTACATCAAGGATCTTGCGACCTGGCCCGCCGAACCGACGGCAAAGAAGACCGACCGGGTCGTCTGGGAAGGGTCGTTCGAAACCGTTTCCTCCGGCGAACAGAAATTCCGGCTGTATTCGTCCAGCTACGCGAAGCTCACCATCGATGGCAAGGTCGTCTACGACGACTGGCGTCAGAACTGGAACCCCTGGTACCACAACATCCGTCTGCCCACGGAAACCGGCACGAAGCACACCATCAAGATCGAGTGGAAGCCGAACGAAGGTTATATCGCGCTATACCATCTCGACCCGCAACCGGATGCGGAACAGCGCGATCTCTCGATGTATTCCGAGGTGGGTCACGCGGTCGACTACTACTTCGTCGCCGGCTCGAATCTCGACGATGTCGTTTCCGGATATCGCACGATCACGGGCAAGGCGACGATGCTGCCGCGCTGGGCCTACGGCTTCTGGCAGAGCCGCGAGCGCTACAAGACGCAGAAGGAAATCGTCGACACCGCGACACGCTATCGCAAGCTGGGCCTGCCGCTGGACAACATCGTCGAGGACTGGAGCTACTGGCCCGAGAACGCGTGGGGTTCGCACGAGTTCGATGCGGCACGCTTCCCCGATCCGAAGGGCATGATGAAACAGCTGCACGACATGCACGTGCAACTGATGATTTCCGTATGGCCGAAGTTCTATCCGGAAACGAAGAACTACAAGGAACTGGACGCCAAGGGTTACATCTATCGCCGCAATGTCGAAAAGGGCGAGCGCGACTGGATCGGTACCGGGTACCTCAACTCCGACTACGATCCGTATGCGAAGGAAGCGCGCGACATCTACTGGCGGCAAATCCAGGAGAACCTGGGCGTGCTGGGCATCGACGGGTGGTGGCTCGATGCTTCCGAGCCCGACATTCATTCGAATCTCGACATCGCCGAGCGCAAGCTACGCATGGGGCCGACCGCTCGGGGTCCGGGTGCCGCGTTCTTCAATTCCTATCCGCTGGTCCACACGACCGGTGTCTATGAGGGCCAGCGTGCCAGTGCGCCGGATCGGCGCGTATTCATCCTGACGCGTTCATCGTTCGCCGGTCAGCAGCGCAATGCCGCCGCTACATGGAGTGGCGACGTGGTGTCGCGCTGGAGCAATCTGCACGATCAGATATCGGCGGGCGTGAACTTCTCGCTGTCGGGCATTCCGAACTGGACGACCGATATCGGCGGTTTCGCGCTGGAACCACGTTACGAAAAACCCGGTGCGGCCGACCTGAAGGAATGGCGCGAACTCAATCTTCGCTGGTTCCAGTTCGGCACGTTCACCCCGCTGTTCCGCTCGCATGGCCAGTTTCCGTACCGCGAGATTTTCAATCTCGCGCCGAAGGGTTCGGACGTCTACGAATCCCTTGCGTGGTACGACCGTCTCCGTTATCGCCTGATGCCGTACATCTACACCCTGGCTGGCGATACCTGGCAGAACGATGGCACCATCATGCGCGGCCTGGTCATGGACTTCCCGAACGATACGAAGGTACGCACGATCGACGACGAGTTCATGTTCGGCCCGGCCTTCCTGGTCGCGCCGGTGCATGAATACGGCGCGCGCAGCCGCAAGGTCTATCTGCCAGCCGGTTCGGACTGGTACGACTTCCAGACGGGCAAACGCCACGCCGGCGGCACGACCATCGATGCCGACGCGCCGCTCAACCGCATGCCGCTGTTCGTTCGCGCCGGCGCCATCGTTCCGGTCGGCCCGGCGATCCAGTACACCGGGCAGAAGCCCGACGCGCCGATCACGGTCTATATCTACCCCGGCCGCGACGGCAGTTTCTCGTTGTACGAGGACGAGGGGACGAACTATGGCTATGAGAAGAATGCGTCCAGCCGCATTCCCCTCGCGTACGACGATGCAAGCCATACGCTTCACATAGGTGAACGCCAGGGCAGTTTCCCCGGCATGGTGGAGAAGCGGCGGTTCCGCGTACGGCAGCTCACGGAGAACGCGCGTCCCGGCGTGGAATTCGACGCAAAGGCCGATAAGGAAGTTGAGTACACAGGCCAGGCGATGACGATCCAGCTTTGACGCCACCTGCCGTTGCAGGAGCCCGCTTGACGGCGAAAGCCAACGGAACGGGGAAGATGTGCGGGACATCCGCAGCCCGCACGTCGGGCTCGCGGAGGTGAGCATCCGTCTTCCTCGCCCTATTGGCTTTCGCCCGCAAGCGGGCTCCTGCAACAATACGGGGATGCGTCGCCGAGGTGGCCCCCATGCCCCCCGGGGGCCTAAAATGCCCCCATGCACATCGGCCCCTACCCGATCGCGCCTGCCGTGGTGCTCGCACCCATGGCCGGCGTCACCGACAAACCCTTCCGGCTGCTCTGCAAGCGGATGGGCGCCGGGCTGGCCGTGTCCGAAATGACGACCGCCGATCCACGTCTGTGGCAGACCCGCAAATCCCTGCATCGCATGGATCATGTCGGCGAGCCGGAGCCGGTCAGCGTCCAGATCGCGGGCTACGACCCGGGTATGCTGGCCGATGCCGCGCGCTACAACGTCGACAACGGCGCGCAGATCGTCGACATCAACATGGGCTGCCCTGCGAAGAAGGTCTGCAACGTCTGGTCCGGTTCGGCGCTGCTGCAGGACGAACCGCTGGTCGCGCGTATCCTCAAGGCCGTCGTTACCGCCGTGGACGTGCCGGTCACACTGAAGATCCGTACCGGCTGGGATCGCGACAACCGCAATGCCCTGACCATCGCGCGCATCGCCGAAGACTCGGGCATCGCCGCGCTGGCCGTGCACGGCCGCACGCGCGCCGATAAATACGAGGGCGAAGCGGAGTACGACACGATTGCCGCGGTGAAGGCCGCGGTGCGCATTCCGGTCATGGCCAACGGCGACGTCACCACGCCCGAACAGGCACGCCATGTGCTCGCCGTCACCGGTGCGGATGCCGTCATGGTCGGCCGTGGGGCGCAAGGACGGCCGTGGATTTTCCGCGAGATAGCGCATTACCTGGCAACCGGCGAGACCTTGCCCGAGCCGGATGCCGGCGAGGTCTGCGCCATCCTGTGCGCGCATCTCGAACATCTTTATGCGTTCTATGGCGAACTGCAGGGCGTGCGCATCGCACGTAAGCACCTTGGCTGGTATGCGAAGGATCGCGCGGAGAACGCGGCATTCCGCGCGGTGGTCAATCGCGCCGATACCGCCGATGCGCAGTTGCGGCTGACGCGCGACTATTTCGCCGCGCTGGCGGCTGGGACTGCGCTGGCGGCCTGAAACAGCGTCTCGGCATACCTCACCGTCGCTCCTGCGCAGGCAGGAGCCCAGTGCGGTGCGTACGGTTTTAGCGATACGGCCCGTTCACGCTCCGAGTGCCCGCGCAGGGGCGATAGTGAGGAGCGAATCGACACAGCTTCGATGTAACGGGCGTACCATTCGTCAATGCGCACAGGCACGGCGAGGCGACCATGACCGACGAAACGAAAGTCCCCGGCATCGAAGACTATGAAGGCGCGGCTGGCGGCTGGGGCGCTCTTGGCGCCGTCGCGAAAGCCATCAGTGGCCAGATGGCCATCGCCCGCGAATCCATCGCGCTGCACAAAGTCAACCAGCCGACCGGTTTCGACTGCCCCGGCTGCGCATGGCCCGATCCCAAGCACACCTCGTCGTTCGAATTCTGCGAAAACGGCGCCAAGGCGGTGTCCTGGGAGGCGACCGCCAAACGGGTGAAACCGGAATTTTTTGCGAAGAATCCGGTATCGGCCCTGTGGAACCTGACCGACTACGCGCTGGAAGGTCTCGGCCGCCTGACCCATCCCATGGTCTACGACCGCGCCACGGACACCTACATTCCCATCGCATGGGACGCGGCGTTCGAACGGATCGGTACGGCGCTGCGCGCCCTGCCCGACCCGGACATGGCGGAGTTCTATACCTCCGGTCGCGCATCGAACGAAGCAGCCTTCCTGTATCAGCTTTTCGTACGCGAATTCGGCACGAACAATTTCCCCGACTGCTCGAATATGTGTCACGAGGCCACCAGCGTCGGCCTTCCCACATCGATCGGGGTCGGCAAGGGAACCGTCACGCTCGACGATTTCGACCACTGCGACGCGATCTTCTGCATCGGTCACAACCCCGGCACCAACCACCCACGCATGCTTACGACGCTACGCGAAGCATCGCTGCGCGGCGTACCCATCGTCGTCCTCAACCCATTGTCCGAGCGCGGCCTGGAACGTTTCACTTCGCCACAGCACCCGGCGGAAATGCTTACCGGCCGCTCGGTCCGCATTGCGTCGACGTATTACAAGCTGAAGATCGGCGGCGACGTTGCGGTGCTGAAGGGCATGATGAAATACCTGCTCGACGCCGACGCGACGGATCTGGCGGCCGGGGGCGAAGGCGTCATCGACCGCGATTTCATCGCCACGCATACGACGGGTTTCGATGCGCTATGCGACGATATACGTGCCACGTCGTGGGATGCGATCGAATTCAAATCCGGCCTCACCCGCACCGAGGTGGAGACCGCCGCAGCCATTTACGCCGAAGCCAAACGCGTGATCGTCTGCTACGGCATGGGTATCACGCAGCACGCGCACGGCACGGAGAACGTGCAGCAGATCGCGAACCTGCTGCTGATGCGCGGCAATATCGGCCGCGAAGGCGCCGGCATCTGCCCGCTGCGCGGCCATAGCAACGTGCAGGGCGACCGCACCGTCGGCATCACCGAGAAACCGAACGAGGCCCTTAACGAGGGTATTCGCCGTACCTACGGCTTCGAGCCACCCGTCGTGCACGGGCACGATGCCGTCGAAGCGGTACGCGCCATCCGCGACGGACGCTCGAAGGCACTGATCTGTCTGGGCGGCAATCTGGCCGTCGCCATGCCCGACACGAAAGAAACTTTCGAAGCGATGCGCGGACTGGATCTGGCCGTGCATATCGCCACGAAACTCAACCGTTCGCACCTGATCCTGGCAAAGGAATCGCTGATTCTTCCCTGCCTCGGCCGTACCGAACTGGACGAACAGGCCACCGGTACGCAATCGGTTACCGTGGAAGATTCGATGTCGATGGTGCATGCCTCGGCAGGCAGTCTGAAGCCCGCATCGGAGCATCTGCGCTCCGAACCCTGGATCGTCGCCGGCATGGCGAAAGCGGCGCTGCCGCATACGAAGGTCGACTGGGATCGTCTGGTCGGCAACTACGATTTCATCCGCGACGATATCGAAAAGGTGTTTCCGATCTTCGCGCAATTCAACGAACGGGTACGCGCGCCCGGCGGATTCCGTCTGCACATCGCAGCGTCGGAACGCGAATGGGCCACGCCGGACAAGCGCGCGCACTTCCTCATCGCACGCGGCCTCGACGAGGATGCTGCGGTCGACGAAGGCGGTCTCATGCTGACGACGGTCCGCTCGCACGATCAGTACAACACCACCATTTATGCTCTGAACGATCGCTACCGCGGCGTCAGCGGGCGACGCGATGTTGTATTCATGCATGCGAACGATCTCGCCGCGCGCGGACTGAAGCAAGGCGACCGTATCGACGTCGTCGCCACCGGACCGAACGCACAGGACGGCAAGGTACGCGCGGTACGCGGATTCATCGCCGTCGCCTTCGATATCGCGGAAGGCGCGGTGGCCATGTACTACCCGGAAGGCAATGCGCTTATCGCGCTGGAGTCGCACGATCGCAAGTCCGGCACTCCCGCCTATAAGTCGGTACCCGTGATGATCAGCGCAAGCAGCGCGAAGGCGGCACGTGCGGTCTAAACAAACCAGGCACAAGGGAAGCGCGAAGCGTCCGGTCATTCGCGTCGAAGCGGGTATCGCGACGTCCACGGAGGATTACCTCGCCGAAGAGGTACCTGTCGCCATGCATTTTAACGGCACGCCGTATGCCGTGATGATGACGACGCCAGCGGATCTCGAAGACTTCGCCTACGGGTTCGCACTGACCGAACGCGGACTGGCGAATGTCGACGATGTCGACGTGTCCGAATCGCTGGAAGGCATCGTCATCGACATCCGCGGCGACGTTCGGGACACACGTTCGCCCCGCGACATGCCGGGGCGCAGCGGCTGCGGCATCTGCGGCAGCCGCGAACTTGAAGACATCGTGCGGCATCCGGAGCCGGTAGGCGAAGGCATCAGCATTCATGCCGCGACCGTGGAACGCGCACTGGAAGAACTGCGCGATCGCCAGCCGATCAACACCGTGACGGGGTCGGTGCATGCGGCGGCCTGGATCGACGCGCAGGGCACCGTCATTCTCGTGCGTGAAGACGTCGGGCGGCACAATGCACTCGACAAGCTGATCGGCGCCATGCGTTGCGGCGGAGTCGACCCCACCCTTGGCTTCGCGGTCATTACCAGCCGCGCCAGCTACGAGATGGTGACGAAAGCCGCCACCGCCGGCATTGCCATCGTGGCGGCAATCTCGGCGCCCACCGCGCTGGCCGTGCACCTGGCCGACGCCTGCAATGTCACGCTGCTGGGATTCGCGCGACCGGGGCGATTCGTGATGTACGCACACGAACGCCGCGTACGCTGTTAAGTCAGACGTTGCGCCGGCGGCGTGCGCTGTCTTTCACGTCCACGTCGAAAAGTATACGCATGGCGTCGATGCCCCCTGTCGGCACATCGAAGATGAGTCCTTCCTTGCTCGGCAACCGCGAGGCCAGCTCGCGCACTTCGGCGTCCGGCAGGTCGATGCGCCAGTCGGCGGCCTGACCGTCCAGTCGACACGTCCGGCCGTCGTGCAGGCTGACCGCATAGCGCATCAGGAAGAGCGACCCGAATGCGGTGGTGCCGATGATCGACACGCCACCGAGCAGTTCGGACAGCTCGTCCTCGTCGATGCGCAGGCGCACTGTGTGACCTTGCAGCTGCACTCTCATAGGCTGGCCTCGTTCCATTCGTCGGGAGTATTGCAGTTACGCAGGGCGCGCGTGTCCGTCGCGTCGACGGGCAGTCCGGCGACGCCCAGTCGTCGTTGCAACCCGCCGATCGAACAATCGCGACCCGGGCGGGAGACCATGTCCGCAAGTACGTCGCGCGCATGCGCGTCCAGCCGCATGCGCATCGGCAGGGCGTACGCGATCCAGCACGCACATGCCTCGTCCGTGGCCAGCAGCAATGGCGCCAGCCATTCTGGCCTCAGTTCCGGCATGTCCACGGGAACGATCAGCAGTTCGCCATCGTCCAGCACGTCGGCGACGCTGGCCAGTCCACCGACGGGCCCGGCATCCGGCCAGCGGTCGGGAATGCCGTTGTACCGGGGACGGTCACCGCTGATGACGACCTTCGCCACGCCTGTCGCGAACAATATGTCGCGCATGTGCTCGATGAGCGGATGCCCGTGCCACGCCAGCATCGCCTTGTCGGTTCCCATGCGGGACGATCGGCCACCGGCGAGCACGATGCCGGCGGTCACGGCGAATGGCCGGCATCGAGGGGATATGCGCCCCCCATGTTGCCGTCCGCGCTACTCAGCGACAGCCACACCTGCGCCTGCGTAAAGGGCAGCATGCGATAAGCCGTCTGGCGACCGACGGGACGCGCGCGCAGTCGTGCGTCGTCGTCGCTGAAGAGGTTCGCGAGCACGAAGTGACGCAGGCCTTCGCGCAGATCCGGTGTTTCATCCAACAGCACTCGCAGCGGCCGCTCGGAAGACAGACCGAGCATCGTCCGTACGAGCGGGACGACGAAGAAGCGCATGCCGACGGCCACCGCCATGGGATTGCCCGGCAATGCCATGAGCAGCGGCCCGTTCGCCAGGCGCGCTGCGAGCAGCGGTTTACCCGGGCGAATCGCTACTTTGTGGAATAACGTACGTGCGCCGAGTGCGGCCATCGCGGCGGGCAGGAAGTCGTAACGCCCCGCGGATACCGCGCCTGTCGTCACGACGAGATCCACGTGCCGGTCCAGTGCACGCGCGAGCGATGCCCCGAAGGGTATGACGTCGTCACCGACGGTATCGCACTGGACCACGTGCGCTCCGCACGAGGTAAGCGCCGCACGCAGGAAAGGACCATTGGAGTTATGGATCGAGCCGGGAACGAGTATTCCGGCCCCCGCATGGAGTTCTTTTCCCGTGCAGACGATCGCGACACGCGGTTGACGGCGGACCGTGGCTTCGTCGATGCCCAGCGCGGCCAGCAGCATCAGGGCGGCGGCATCGATCTTCCGGCCAGCCGGGAGCGCGGGTTCGCCGTGTGCGATGTCGTCGCCCGCTTTGCGGACGTGTTGTCCGCGTACCGTATCGTCCAGAAGACGAATGGTGTCGCCATCGCGCTCGACGCGCTCGACAGGCACGACGGTATCGAATCCGTCGGGCATGCGCGCACCGGTCGCGATTTCGCAACTGTCGGCGCCGGTTTGTTCCAGCGTGACGTCGCCGGCGGCTTGCATGCCGCGTACCGTATGGATGCTGCCTTTCGAAAGTGCGGCGGTGCCTGTACGCAAGGCATATCCGTCCATCGCTGCGTTATCGAAAGCGGGAAGCCGCATGGTGCTGGCAATGTCGCTGGCGAGTACGCGGCCGGATGCATCGGCAATGGCGACCCGCTCGGCGTCGAGCGGCTGCGTTTCGGCAAGCAGGGTGGCCAGCGCGTCTTCATAGGAAATCATGTGGGAAGCGTAGCGCACGAGGCCGTACCGCAGGAGCAACGGTGAGGGAATTGGGCGTCGCTTTACGCATGGTCGGGGAGGGCTCGGCTTTGCCATCGCGTTCGCGTTCGGACGTTTCGGGGAGAGCCGTCGGCCACCGCCCTCGACGCTCCGTCTCCACCGTCGCTCGGGAAAGGAGAACCGCTGCGCGGTTGTTGTTCTATGGCTGCGCCCCGTCGCGCCCGCGCGGCGGGCGGGGGTTTTCGATTCGGCTCCTGCCTCAGCGAAAACGGCGGACCGTCCTGGTCCGCCCCCTTCGGGCCTTTTCCGCCCGCCGCGCTCGGTTCCGCAAGTCGCGTCGAGGGCGGTGGCCGACGGCTCTTCCGGGTGTTGCGGTCGCGTGGAGGAAAGCAGCGCGTGACGCATGGCTAGTGATGACCGCATGCCGGTCCGGTCTCATCACCTGCTCGGCTCGCGCTCTGCCTCCAACAAACCGCAGTCGACGGTGCCGTGGCCGGGTTGGCCCTTGGGGCCGCCTTAGCCGAGGGCCGCGATGACTAGTGACGGAGCGAAGTGGCACTACGGCCCGCTCCCGCAGGGACGGCGCCGAAGGCCCCAAGGGCCAACCCGGTCGCGGCCTCCCCCGAGGCACGAGCGTGAGGCGGCTCTCCTCATCCGAAGCTCGACGCGACACGCCAATCCGTCCCCGCTAATGCGTGAAGAGCCAAAAAAGCGGGGCGCCCTTGGGCGCCCCTTTCCTCATGCCGACCGTCTCGCCGGCGGGACCGATTGCTGCGATTGCGCCGGGCGGTAGGCTGCGAATGCCACCGTGGCGGATGCCCGGCCCTGGCTCAACGAGCGCAGCGAGGTCGTGTATCCGTCCAGTTGCGCGAGCGGAACTTCGGCTTCGATTTCCGTCCGGCCCGCTTCTTCGACGAGGCCGATGACCTGCCCACCGCGACGCTGCAGATCGCCGAGTACGTCGCCGACCGCGGTGCCCGGCGCGCTGACGGAAACTCGCATGACGGGTTCCAGCAGTACTGTGCCGGTGGCTTCCAGCGCGGCGCGAACACCTAGCTGGGCCGCACGGTGGAAGGCCATCTCGCTCGAATCCACCGCATGGAATTGACCGTCCAGCACCCTGACCCGCGCGCCCACCACGGGATACCCGCGCGGACCTTCCTGCAACGCGGAGAGGATGCCTTTCTCCACGGCTGCCTGGAACGCCTTCGGAATGACGCCGCCTGTCGTACGATCGTCGACGACATTGCCGCCGCCCTCCTGCGGCGCGACAGACAGGACGACGCGCGCGAACTGGCCGCTACCGCCGGTCTGCTTGGCGACCTTGCCTTCGACGGCACCCGAGTCGCGCGCCGGCGCTTCCTGATACGCCACGCGCGGCGATCCGGTACGCACCGCTACATCCCATTCTCGCCGCAGACGCTCGACCATCACTTCCAGATGCAGTTCGCCCATGCCCCATACGAGCGTTTCGCCCGTTTCGGGATCGGTGCCTGTGCGGAAGGACGGGTCTTCCTGCGCTAGACGAGCCAGACCGTTGCCAAGACGCAGCAGGTCGGCGGAGCGTTCGGGCGATAGCCGCCACGCGAGCACGGCGGGTTGCGCCTCGATAGCTTCGAGACGAAGGCGATGGTCGGTGGCCGTGAGCGTTTCGCCTGTCGCGACGTCTTTCCATCCGGCGATGGCCACGATGTCGCCCGCTTCGGCGACGTCGATGGCTTCGGTGTCTTCCGCACGCAGCACCGCCAGCCGGCCGATGCGTTGAACGCGGTCGTTACCGCTACGCCATACCTGGTCGCCGACATGCAGCTTGCCTGCATACAGACGGATGAATGCGAGCGGGCCGTGCGCCTGGTTGACGACTTTGAAGACGAGCGCGGCCAGTGGCGCGTCCGCATCGGGCGCGACCATCGTGTCGCCATCGTCGGTATGCGCGACGACGGCCGGACGATCCAACGGCGATGGCAGGTACGCGACGAACGCGTCCAGCAACGGTTCGATACCGACGTTCCTGAATGCCGAACCGGGCAGCACGGGCGAGCCGCGTCCCGCCAGCGTCGCGCGGCGCAGTGCAGACATCAGCATGTCCGCGTCCACGGGGCGTTCTTCCAGCCACGCTTCCAGCAATACGTCGTCATGCTCCGCTACCGCGGCAATCAGCGTCTGACGTTCGGAGGCGTGCAGCGCGGCCTCGTCAGCTGTCCACGCAACGACTTCGGGTCGCCCCGATGCATCCCAACGCCATGTGCGTTCGCCAACGATGTCGACGAGCGCGACCATCTGCTCGTTTTCGATCAGCGGACGCGCGACTGCCCACGGATTGGCGCCAAGCCGTTCGCGCATCTGCACGAGGACGGCGTCGAAATTTGCACCGGGGCGATCCATCTTGTTGATGAAGGCGATCAGCGGCACGCCATGCCGGCGCGCCTGGCGCCACACGGTTTCGGACTGCGGCTGTACACCGGCGACGGCCGAGAACACGGCCACGGCGCCGTCGAGGACGCGCAGCGAGCGCTCTACTTCGATGGCGAAATCGATGTGTCCGGGCGTGTCGATAAGCGTCAGCCGGTGCGTGGCTTGCCCTTCGGGTGTCCAGGCAGCCTGCACCGCCGCGGCACCGATGGTGATGCCTCGCTCGCGTTCCAGTTCCATGTGGTCGGTGGTCGTTGCGCCGTCGTGGACTTCGCCGGTGCGATGGATCGCGCCAGCCTTCCACAACAGGCGTTCGGTCAACGTGGTTTTGCCGGCGTCGACGTGGGCAATGATGCCGAGGTTGCGACGACGTTCGACGGGGATGACTTGGCGGGTACTCATGGTGACTTGTATTCCTGTTACGAAACGCCAGGGGCTGGTTCGTGCAAGGGAGAGCGAGATCGACCCGTTCAGCTGACTCGTGGCCCCTGGCGGGTAACGGTCAGCAGTGGGGCTCGCGATGGTTTTTCATGGCACGTGTGCTCCGGTGAAAGGCAAAAAAAAGCACCCTTTCGGGTGCTTTGGATGAACGGACGATAGCGACGGATGGATTATCCGTTCGTATCGCCCCGCTGCAGACGCACGCACCCGCGATGCGCCTGCAAAGCAGGCGGCCTGTCGTGGATCAGTATGTGCATCACGCGGATCATGGTCGTTCGGTGTCCTTCGGTTGTCGCGCAGGCTACGCCTGTCGCGACAAGGTTTCAACGTGACCCATCAGATCGGGTTGGGCGCACTTCTTTTCAAGACCCGGGCACCCGGCCGGGCTAAGCTGGCTCCCACGCGAACGAACGAGATGCCCGCATGCCCCTGTTCTCCCGGTCTCCCTTCGCCTTCGGCATCCTGCTCAGCTTCGCCGCCGCTTTTGTCGACACGATCGGCTTCGTCGCGCTTTTCGAGCTGTTCACGGCCCATGTCACGGGCAACTTCATCGTTATCGGTGCCACGCTGATCGGTCATCACGGCGGTCTGGCCATGAAGCTGCTGGCGTTGCCGGTGTTCGTCGTTTCCGTCGTCGTCACGACGCTTGCGGTGCGCACGCTGGAACATCGCGGCCGGCAGACGCTCGGCTGGTTGCTGGCCGCGCAGATCGTCTTGCTCTGCGTGTTCATGGCGTCCGGCATGCACTTTGCGCCCATTGTCGATGCGGATGCCTGGAGTACGGCCGTGACGGGACTGATCGCCGTCGCCGCCATGGGTATCCAGAATGCCGGTTCGCGCATCGTTTTTCCGACCATCGCGCCGACCACGGTCATGACGGGCAATGTGACCCAGGTCGTCGTGGATCTCACCGACCTGTCCCGGCACGGCACCGACGCGGATCTGACCGGGGCACGCATGCGTCTGGGCAAGATGCTGCCGGCGGTACTGGCATTCGCGATGGGGTCGCTCACCGCGGCGCTGCTGTGGCAACGGGCCGGGTTTGCCTGCGTCGCGCTGGCTATCGCCGCACTGGTCGCGGCTTTCTTCGTGGCGCCGGCCGGACAGCCCGCACCGGCGCACTCGCCGTAATGCGGCCCTGTCCGGTATAGCTGGCGCGATCGTCCGGATCGGCACATCATTCGAGACCTTCGTTCGTTCTCATGAAGGCTGCTCGATGGAATACGTAAAACTCGGCCATACCGGTCTCGATGTCTCTCGTCTCGTCCTCGGTTGCATGACTTACGGTGTGCCCGATCGCGGCAGTCACCCATGGACGCTGGATGAAGATGCCAGCCGGCCGTTGATCCGCAAAGCCGTGGATCTGGGCATCAATTTTTTCGATACCGCAAATTCCTACTCCGACGGTACGTCGGAAGAAATCGTGGGACGTGCGCTGAGGGATTTCGCGCGACGCGACGAAGTCGTGATCGCCACCAAGACATTCTTCCCGATGCGCAAGGGACCGAATGGCGGCGGTCTGTCGCGCAAAGCGATCCTTCATTCGATCGACGCGAGCCTCGAACGGCTCGGCACTGACTATGTCGACCTATTGCAGATTCATCGCTTCGACCCGGCGACGCCTATCGAGGAAACCCTCGAAGCGCTGCACGATGTCGTGAAAGCCGGCAAAGCGCGTTACATCGGCGCATCGTCGATGTTCGCGTGGCAGTTCGCACGGATGGTCTATACCTCGCGCATGAACGGCTGGACGGAGTTCGTCAGCATGCAGAACCATCTGAACCTCATCCAGCGCGAGGAAGAGCGCGAGATGCTTCCGTTCTGCGAAGACGAAGGCATCGCGGTCATACCGTGGAGTCCGTTGGCGCGCGGTCGCCTGACCCGTGACGCGGATACCACCAGTACGCGGCAGGACACCGATAACTACGGCGGTACGTTGTACAACGGGGCGGTGGAGTCCGATCGTGCGGTGATCCAGGCGGTGGCACGGGTCGCGGCCAATCGGGGCGTGCCTCGTGCGCAGATCGCGCTGGCCTGGGTCATGAACAAGCCCGAGGTTACCGCGCCGATCGTCGGCGCATCGAAGCCGCAGCACCTCGACGATGCGGTCGCGGCGCTGGAGATCGCGCTTTCGCCGGAGGAAATAGCCACGCTGGAAGCGGCGTACCTGCCGCATCCGGTGGTGGGTTTCGAGTAACCCCGATAGCACGTCCGTGTGTGTAGGAGCCCGCTTGCGGGCTCCTACACACACGGGCTCGCCTCTATAAAAGACAAACCTTCTCATCGCAACATGCTCACGTCCTTTACCCCTAACATCGACAAATGCCCGCCGACACCCCAGACCTTGGCCTCCTCCTCGCCGACCTCGCCGCCAATCAGGCGCGTGCGCTCGCGCGTGCCCTTGGCCGCTCGAAAGACCGGCACAAGGCGATTCACGAGGCGCGAAAGGCGGTACGCCGCCTTCGCGCCGTACTGAACATCGGTCTGGCCAGGTTCGACGAAGACGCAAGCGCCATCGACCGGGGACTGCGCGCACTGGGTCGCGGCCTGTCCACCCTGCGCGACTCACATGTCGCCGTGGTCACGGGAAAGACCCTGGTCGGCGAAGCCAAACCCGCGGAACGTGCGGCATGGGACGCCGCAATCGCGGCGCTGGAAGCGCGCCGCGACGGCATGCTCGGCGAGGCCCTCCGCCTCGATCCCGAATTTCGCCGGCGCATCGCGCGCGTGCAGCGAGCCGCTGGCGCTATCGCCGCGCTGCCCTGGAAGCGGGTAAAGAAGAAGCATGTCCGGGAGGCGCTGGAACTCAGTGCCCGGCGAGCCCACCGCGCCGCCGAAAGGGCTCAGGAGGAAGGCACGCCCGTGACGATCCATAGCTGGCGCCGCCGCGTGCGCCGGGAGCGGCTTCAGTTGCAGGCACTCCAGTCGATGCACAAACGCTCGGGTGTGCATATCGAGGGCGTCGTCGAACACACCGGCTCCATCCGCAAGCTCATGCGTACGGCCGACCGCCTCGGCTGGCAGCAAGACCTACGCCTGCTGAAGAACGGCCTGCGCGCGACGCATACCGATATCGACGAGGCCGTACTCGCCACGATTCGCAGCGCCATCGCCTCCGCTCGTCCCTGAGACCACCGCCCTTTCCTGCGAGAACGTTTGACTTCGGACGTCCGGACGGCTAACTTTCGCGTCGTCAGCGGTCTTTATCTCTGTATTCGAATATAGAGATAAAGCTAAGAGGGAAGCCGGTGTGAATCCGGCGCTGCCCCGCAGCGGTATGTGGAAACGAACTCGTCAGGGGCTCGAAGCCCCGGCACTGGACCGGATCGGTCCGGGAAGCGACGAGGCAGGTGGTGCGCATGCGCACCGTGTCCACGAGCCCGAAGACCTGCCGCCGACCGAGGGCGCGAGCGACCGTCATGGGTTGCACGCGCCTGGTCCGACCTGGGTTCGCGTTTCCGTTTCCGAAACGCTACCGGTTCGCCCGCGGGGGCGAAGGTCGACGGTCAGTCCGCCATGACGCTCGCGCTTGTCTCGCTCTCATGGGCGGGACACACGGGCGCGCGTCGCGACGGTATGGCCGCCCTTCCCTCCTCTTTGCCACGAAGAGGATGCACTCATGCCACACGTTACCTACCTTGGATTTCCCCGCATCGGCCGGCGCCGCGAACTGAAGCGAGCGCTGGAAAGTCACTGGCGCGGCGAAAGCTCCGCCACCGAACTGCTCGATACCGCACGCGACCTGCGCCATCGCCACTGGGCGCTTGCCCGGGAAGCCGGCGCGGACAGCGTGCCGGTGAACGATTTCTCGCTTTACGACCACGTACTGGATACCGCGGTGCTGCTCGATGCGATCCCCGATCGTTATCGCGCACTGGATGCCGCCGATCCGCTCGCCGCCTATTTCGCCATGGCGCGTGGCGTGCAGACGGCTTCGGTGGATCTTCCCGCGCTTGAAATGACCAAGTGGTTCGATACGAACTACCACTACCTCGTGCCCGAGCTGTCGGCGGGGCAGCGATTCGCCGCGCGTACGGACAAGCTGATCGGCGAATTCCGCGAAGCCACCGCCGCCGGCCATCTCGCCCGGCCGGTCGTGCTGGGCCCGATATCGTTCCTGCGGCTGGCCAAGACCACCGATGGCAGCGACGCACTGGCATTGCTCGATGCGATTCTGCCCGCGTATGTCGACGTGCTCACGGCGCTAGCCGCCGAGGGCGCCGCATGGGTACAGATCGACGAACCCTGTCTGGCACTCGATCTGGACGACGCGGCACGCGATGCCTATCGGCATGTGTATGCCACGCTCGCGGCTGCCAACGGCCCGCGCATCCTGCTCGCCACCTATTTCGCGGCACTGGACGATAACCTTCCCCTCGCCGTTTCGCTGCCGGTCGCCGGCCTGCACGTCGATCTGGTTCGCGCGCCGGAGCAGCTCGAAGCGGTTGCCCTGGCATTGCCCACCGATCGCGTGCTTTCGGCCGGTGTCGTGGATGGCCGCAACATCTGGCTGAGCGACCCGGGCAAGGTCATGGGGCAACTGCGCGCGCTGTCGGCGCGTATCGCCGACGACCGTCTGTGGGTCGCCACGTCGTGCTCGCTGCTGCACGTTCCCATCGACCTTACCGGCGAAAACGACCTGCGCTCCTCGTTGCGCGACTGGCTGTCCTTTGCCCGGCAGAAAATCGCCGAACTTCGACGCTACGCCGATGCGCTCGCGGGCGACCCCGATGCGATGAATGCTCTGGCAAGGCAAAGCGAACGCGTGGCGACGCGCGCGAAATCCAGCGACGTGGTCCGCGTCGACGTCCGCGCGCGCCTGCGCCAGCTGACGCCGCAGGCGGCACAGCGTCGATCGGGTTATTCCAGTCGCGTCGTGTCCCAGCGCGAGCGCTTCGGCCTGCCGGAACTCCCGACGACCACGATCGGTTCGTTCCCGCAGACGCAGGAACTGCGCAAAGCGCGTTCGGCCCATCGCGCCGGCAAGCTCGACACGGCAACCTACGAAGCCGTGCTACGCGACGACATCACACGCGCCGTACGTTTCCAGGAAAGCATCGGCATCGACGTGCTCGTCCACGGCGAGCCCGAACGCAATGACATGGTCGAATACTTCGGCGAACAACTCGACGGTTACGCCTTCACGGCCAACGGCTGGGTTCAGAGCTACGGTTCGCGCTGCGTAAAACCGCCGGTGATCTACGGCGATGTCGCACGCCCCGAGCCGATGACCGTGCGTTGGTCCGCATATGCGCAGTCGCTGACCCAACGTCCCATGAAAGGCATGCTCACCGGCCCGGTGACGATGCTGCAATGGTCCTTCGTACGCGACGACCTGCCGCGCGACGAAGTATGCCGGCAGATCGCACTGGCACTGCGCGACGAAGTGCACGACCTGGAAGCCGCCGGTATCGGCATCATCCAGATCGACGAACCCGCGCTGCGCGAAGGACTGCCGCTGCGTCGCGCCGAGTGGACGAACTATCTGGGCTGGGCCGTACACGCCTTCCGCATCGCGGCCGGCGGCGTCAGCGACGCCACGCAGATCCATACCCATATGTGCTACTCGGAGTTCAACGACATCATCGAATCCGTCGCCGCGATGGACGCCGATGTCATTTCCATCGAAACCAGCCGGTCGCGCATGGACCTGCTCGATGCCTTCACCCGCTTCCGCTACCCCAACGGCATCGGCCCCGGCGTCTACGACATCCATTCGCCCCGCATCCCCAGCGAAGACGAAATGGCCGACCTGCTGACCAGGGCGCTGGCTGTCCTGCGTCCCGACCAGCTATGGGTAAACCCCGACTGCGGCCTGAAAACCCGCGGCTGGCCCGAGGCGGAATCGGCCCTGAAAGCCATGGTCTCGGCGGCACAGAGACTGAGGGCACGCGTCCGGACGGCGGCGTAATCTTCGTGTGCGGGAGCGCCCTGGCGCGCTCCCGCACACGTTTTCTGTCTGAATATCACGCAACCGTCAGGGAGGCGCGATAGGCTTGGACTGCAAAACCGCCAAGGGCCGTGTATCATAGCCCGCCCCCATTCATCTCTTTATCCGTAAAGAAGGATATATCACCGCGATGAGCAGCTACCTCTTCACCTCCGAGTCGGTCTCCGAAGGCCATCCGGACAAAATCGCCGACCAGATCTCCGACGCCGTTCTGGACGCCATCCTGGCCCAGGATTCGCGTGCACGCGTGGCCTGCGAGACGCTGGTGAAGACCGGCGTGGCCATCGTCGCCGGCGAGATCACCACCAGCGCCTGGATCGACCTCGAAGCCCTGACCCGCAAGGTCATCCTCGACATCGGCTACGACAGCTCCGAAGTCGGTTTCGACGGCGAGACCTGCGGCGTGCTGAACCTGATCGGCAAGCAGTCCCCGGACATCAACCAGGGCGTCGACCGCAAAAAGCCGGAAGAACAGGGCGCGGGCGACCAGGGCCTGATGTTCGGTTACGCGACGAACGAAACCAACGAATACATGCCGGCGGCGATCCACTACGCGCATCGCCTCGTCGAGCAGCAGACCAAGGTCCGCAAAAAGAAGAACAGCCCGCTGCCGTGGCTGCGCCCGGACGCGAAGAGCCAGGTCACCCTGCGTTATGAAGACGGCAAGGCCGTCGCCATCGACGCCGTCGTGCTTTCCACCCAGCACGATCCGGGCGTGAAGCAGAAGGACCTGATCGAAGGCGTGCGCGAGCTGATCCTGAAGCCCGTGCTGCCGGCGAAGCTCCTGCACAAGGGCACCAAGTTCCACATCAACCCGACCGGCAAGTTCGTGATCGGCGGTCCCGTGGGCGACTGCGGCCTGACCGGCCGCAAGATCATCGTCGACACCTACGGCGGCTGGGCCCGTCACGGTGGTGGCGCGTTCTCCGGTAAGGATCCGTCGAAGGTCGACCGTTCGGCGGCCTACGCGGCTCGCTACGTGGCGAAGAACATCGTCGCCGCCGGCCTCGCCGACCGTTGCGAAATCCAGGTCAGCTACGCCATCGGCGTCGCCGAACCGACCTCGATTTCGGTCACGACGTTCGGCACCGGCAAGATCTCCGACGAGAAGATCGAAAAGCTGATCCGCAAGCACTTCGACCTGCGCCCGTACGGCATCATCAAGATGCTCGACCTGGTGCACCCGATGTACCAGCCGACGGCATCCAACGGCCACTTCGGCCGCACCCCGTACGACATCACGGACGCGAACGGCAACACGTTCACCGCGTTCTCGTGGGAAAAGACGGATAAAGCCGATGCGCTGCGCGAGGCTGCTGGTCTTGGAGTTGCGAAACGTAAGTAAGTCGCTTCGGACATGGCGAGATAAGACGGGCGCCTCGCGGCGCCCGTTTTTTTTGCGCGCGTCGAACGATTCAGCGCCGAGAGAAACCTGCCCCTCACCGTCGTCCCTGCGCAGGCAGGGACCCAGTGCGGTGCAATGGGTTGTCGCGACTACGCTCGATCAGCTCTTCGCGACAGCACGACGTGCGGGGGTGAGGCAAAGAACTCGCCGTCCCCACGTCGAGGCCACGTCGAGCGGTGAGGGAGTTTGGGGTAAGAGCGGTGGCTTACCAGCGCTTCGCGGGTCTTGCGTAGGAGCGTGCCTGAGCGCGATATCCACGAAGTTGCAGGAAGTGCCGAACCACCGTTATCGCGATAACTCATTGCACCGCACTAGATTCCTGCCTGCGCAGGAATGACGGTGAGGGAAGGTTTGGCCTCATCGCATTCTCAAATAATTACCACGCATTTTTCGGAATAATCGGATGGCTGCGTGGGTGACGGGTTGCGATGCTTGGCGAGCCGTCGACTCCTTTGACGGCCGGGCGTCGAAACCCGAGTTACTAAAACTACGCAGGTCGACTCATGTCGCCTGCGTTCACTCCCGCGTGTTTACGGCGGGCGTGTCGGGCAGGCTTCGGCCTGGCCGGGTTTTGGTTTTAGTAACCGGTTTCGACCCCGACACGTCCGCCACCTCGCGCATCGCGGGTGGCGGCTCTTCGGTCACATGGAGCCGTGCATGTCCTCTCCCTTCCCCGCCCTCGTCTCCTCCTGTCCCGTGTGTCGCGGCGATCTCGCGCTTTCCATGGACGAGTTGCACGATGCTGCGCAGGTGCGGCTTACCGCATCGACGGCGATCTTGAGTCAGCTGGCGCTTTCGACACATACCGATTTCGATGCGACGACGATGTCGCAGGCCATGACAGCCGTGCGGCGGTTGGTCGATGAAGCGGCGGAGTTTGTCGTGGCGATATGGCGCGAGAAAGGGTGTGTCGCCGATACCATCGAGCGATAGAGAGTCGAAGGCCTCCACTCTCCTCACCGTCGTTCCGGCGCACACCGGGACCCACGGCGAGGCGGTCGGTGGTCGCTACGGCCATGGTCGCTTTCAAGCGGAAACCTCAGCGTTCGGGCTTGCCCCCACGTGGTCGCCACGGACCCCGGCGTGCGCCGGGGTGACGGTGAGGGGTGAGGTGGCGCGAGGGAATCTTCAGCGTTGCGCTCTTGTTCTCCATACCGTTTACCGCACGACTCGGCGCAAAGCGCAACCGCTTAAGCGTTCCGATTAGACCCAGACAACACATCAACCCAAACAGCCAACACCAGAATCACACCCTTGATAATCATCTGCCACGAGTTATCGACATCCATCAACTGCATGCCGCTATCGAGACTGGCCATCACCAACGCACCGATCAGCGCGCCGTAAACCGTACCCGAACCGCCACGCATCGACGTACCACCGATAAAGCAGGCGGAGATAGCGTCAAGCTCGCCCCCCGTACCCGCCGACGGCGAACCCGAACCCGTGCGCGCCACTGTGATGATGCCCGCGAAGGCACACATCAAACCCATGATCGCGAACACAGCCAGCTTCACGCCCGCCACATTGACGCCGGAAAGCCGCGTGGCTTCCATATTGCCGCCCACCGCGTAGATGTGGCGACCGAACACCGTCTGCGTGGCGATATACGAGAACACGGCGAGCAGCGCGAGCAGGATCATCACCGGGATGGGAATGCCGTCGGCATCGTTCAGCATGTGAACGAAGGCGCCGATGAACACGCCGATCGCGACGACTTTCGCCACATCGATCCAGAGCGCGCCCTGCTGAAGACCGAGCTTCGCACGGCGCACGCGGCGACGCGCGGTCAGCGCCACCAGAGCGAGGAAGATCAGGCCGCCGATGTAGATCGACAACCGCGGCGGCACGAAGCCCTGCCCCAGCGCCACCAGATCGTCGGGTACCGGCGCAATGGTCTGGCTGTCGGTGAGATAAAGCACCAGACCGCGAAACGCGAGCATGCCACCCAGACCGACGATGAAGGACGGCACGCGCATCTTCGTAACGACGAAGCCATTGAATGCGCCGATGGCAAGACCGAGTAGCAGCACCACACCGATCGCCGACCAGGTACCCCATCCGTGATTGACGGCCAGGATCGCCACGACGCCGCCGAGCAGGCCAAGCATCGAACCGATGGACAGATCGATTTCGCCGGCGATGATCACGAATACCATGCCGCACGCGAGCATGCCGGTGATCGCCATCTGCCGGAACAGGTTCGACAGATTATTCGGCGTGACGAAAATGCCGCCCGTCTTGATGTGAAAGAAGAGCCAGATCACCGCGACGGCAAGAAGCAGCGCGAGGATCTTGTAGCGGACGAACAGTTGCTGCACTTGCTGGGCTTGCATGTCGGCTTCCCTGAAAACGCGGAATGGGATTCTTGTTTTGTGTCAGGCGGCGTTCGGTGTCGCCGCCGCGCTGTCTATGGCGGCGGCGAGCACCTGCTCCTGGGTCAGCCCGACGTTCGGGAAGTTACCCTTGAGCTTGCCCTCGCCCATCACCAGCACACGATCGCTTACGCCGAGCACTTCGGGCATTTCGGACGAGACCATGATGATCGACACGCCCTTCGCGGCAAGTTCGAACATCAATGTGTAGATGTCGAACTTCGATCCGACGTCGACGCCACGCGTGGGCTCGTCGAGAATCAGCACCTTCGGGCTGGGCAACAGCATCTTGGTCAGCACGGCTTTCTGCTGGTTGCCGCCGGACAGGCCGGCGATGGCCAGCTCCGGGCTGGCTGTCTTCACGCGCAGACGCTTGATCTCGGCTTCGACGGTCTGCAATTCGGCGGCGCGATCGATGCGGCCGGCATGCGAATAATGCTGAAGCGTGGCCAGCGTGATGTTGTCGCCCACGCCAAGCAGCGGAACGATGCCCTGGCGCTTGCGATCTTCCGGCACCAGCGAGAGCCCGGCGCGGATCGCCTGCTGCGGCGACGCTACCTTGATCGGCTTGCCTTCGAGCACCAGCTCGGCCGTGGAACGGCCCGGATACGCGCCGAAGATAGCCGATACCAGTTCGGTACGCCCCGCCCCCACCAGGCCCGCGATGCCCAGAATCTCGCCGCGACGCAGTTCGAACGATACGTCGTCGACGCGCTTGCGGTTCGGATTGGCGACATCCCAGCATGTCACGTGGCGGGCTTCGAAGATCACCTCGCCCACGTGGTGCTCGCTCTTCGGGAACAGGTTATCGATTTCGCGACCGACCATCGCCGTGATGATCGAATGCGTCGTCATCTCGCTCATCGGCCTGGTGAGGATGTGCTTGCCGTCGCGGATCACGGTCACCGTGTCGCAGACGCGCGCGACTTCTTCCAGCTTGTGCGAGATATACACACACGCCACGCCTTCGCGCTTCAGGTCTTCGATGATCGACAGCAGCGTGTCGGTCTCGCTGGAGGTCAGCGACGACGACGGCTCGTCCAGGATCAGCAGGCGCGCGTTCTTCGCAAGCGCCTTGGCGATTTCGAACAGTTGCTGGTAACCGCCGCCGTAGTTGCTGACCGGCGCGGCCACGTTGACGCCTTTCAGCTTCAGCCGTGCGAGCAGCGCTTCGGCCTTGGCGTACATGGCGTCGTAATCCATCAGTCCGCCGAACTTGCGGATCTCGTTGCCGAGGAAGATGTTCTCGGCAACGGATAGCTGGGGTACCAGCATCAGTTCCTGATGAATGATGACGATGCCGGCTTTTTCGCTGTCGCGCACGGAGTACGCATGCAGCGGCTTGCCGTCCCACAGGATCTCGCCTTCCCACGTGCCGTAAGGATAAACACCGGAGAGGACTTTCATCAGCGTGGATTTACCCGCGCCGTTTTCACCGCACAAACCGACGCACTCGCCGGGCCGCACGGCCAGATTGATGCCATTGAGCGCGCGCACGCCGGAGAACTCCTTGACGATATCGCGCATCTCGAACAGGTACTCGCTCACTCCCACTCCCTCGTCATGGAGAAACCCCGCCTCCCCGGCGGGGTTTCCCATTTTTACCAGACGCCCGCGTTTGGGGCGCCGGTTTTACAGGCCTAGCTGGGCCTTCGTGTAGAAGCCGTCTTTTACGACAACATCCGCGTTGGCCTTGGTCAGCAGCGTCGGCGTCAGCAGGATCGTATCGACATCTTTCTTGCCATTGTTGAGCTTGCTGGTGTACTTCGGCGTTTCGCCCTTGGCCAGCTGAACCGAGAGTTCGGCCGCATCGGTGGCGATCTGCTTGATGGGTTTGTACACGGTCATCGTCTGCGTACCGGCGATGACGCGCTTCACGCCAGCCAGGTCGGCATCCTGACCGGATACCGCAACCTTGCCGGCCAGCTTCTGGCCTTCCAGCGCCTGGATGGCACCGCCAGCCGTACCGTCGTTGGAAGCGACGATGCCCTGGATGTTGTTCTTGTTGGCCGTGAGTGCGTTTTCGACGATCTTCAGCGCATTGGCGGCGAGCCACTCGTTGGTCCACTGCTGGCCGACGATCTTGATATCGCCCTTGTCGATCAGCGGCTGCAGCACCTTCATCTGGCCCTGGCGAAGTATCTTGGCGTTGTTGTCCGTGGGAGCGCCGCCGAGCAGGAAGTAGTTGCCCTTCGGAGCCGCGTTGACGACGCCCTGCGCCTGCATCTCGCCGACCTTCTCGTTATCGAACGAGATATAGGCGTCGACGTCGGCACCGAGGATCAGGCGGTCGTAGGAAATGACCTTGATGCCGGCCTTCTGGGCCTGGGCAATCACGTTGGTGAGCGTCTTGGCGTTGAACGGAACGATGACCAGCACATCGACTTTCTGGGCGATCAGGTTTTCGATCTGGGACTGCTGCTTCGCTTCGTTGCCGTCGGCGGAGCTGACTTTTACGGTGGCGCCCTTCGCTTTGGCCGCAGCGATGAAGTAGTCGCGGTCGCGGGTCCAGCGCTCTACACGCAGATCGTCGATAGAGAAGCCGATAACCGGCGCGTCCTTGCTGGCGTGGGCCTGCGGCGTGGCGAATATGCCCGCGGCAATCATGGAAACGGCAAGCAATGTGTGTAATGCCTTGTGCTTCATGGTCTCTCCTTAGCTCTGGTCGCCCTTCAGGATGGGCGGATGTCGGCGCCGTTGGCGACGTCAGAAAAGATAGGCTTCAACTGCTTGTACAAGCGGCGGAACAAAGGGTGGCGGGTTTCGCGGAAATAAGCATGACGCGCTGCATCGGGTTCGCGAACGGCCAGGCGCCCGGGCATCGGGCAGACCTGGTCGAGCGTAGCACCTGGCTCGGCGGCCAGGTGAGCAAGGCGCGCGGCGCCCAGCGCCGGGCCAACTTCGCCGCCCCGGCACAGGACGAGCGGCTTGCCAAGGATGTCCGCAAGCATCTGGGTCCAGTAGGCGCTACGCGATCCGCCACCGATCACGGTGATCTCATCGGCGACGAGGCCCGTGGATTCCACGGCGAGAAGGCCGTCCAGAAGGCCAAGGCCCACGCCTTCCAGCGTTGCATTGACCAGATCGGCCCGCACGGTGTCCGGCCCCAGGCCCGTGAACGAACCTCGCGCATGCGCATCGTTGTGCGGCGTGCGTTCGCCCGTGAGATAGGGAAGGAACATCGGGCCGTCTTCACGCAACCCGAAGGATTCGCCGTCGGCCAGCAGGGACGGTACGTCCGCGTAACCGGTAAGACGCGCGGTGAAATCGAGGCAACTGGCGGCGTTGAGCATGACCGACATCAGGTGCCAGGTGTCCGGCAACGCATGACAGAAGCTGTGCACCGCCTGTTCGGGACGGGAACGGAAACCGTCGGAAACAGCGAAGTACACGCCGGATGTTCCCAGCGAGAGCATCGCCTGACCGTGGCGCACGATGCCCACGCCCACGGCACCGGCGGCGTTGTCGCCACCGCCGGCGGCGACCGGCACGGTGTCGATGCCCCAGCGCTCGGCGACATCGCGACGCAGACGGCCGCTCGCCTGACTGCCTTCGCGTACTTCGGGCATGTTCGCGCGCGTAAGACCGGTGGCGGCAAGCATCTCGTCGCTCCACTGCCGGCGCGCCACGTCCAGCCAGAGCGTACCCGCGGCATCGGAGGCGTCGGTGACATAGTCGCCGGTCATCAGCAGACGCAGATAATCTTTCGGCAGCAGGACTTTCGCGACACGATCGAAAACGCCGGGCTCGTGTTTGCGCACCCACGCGAGCTTGGGCGCCGTGAAGCCCGGCATGGCCAGGTTTCCGGTGATATCGCGAAAATGCGGAACACGTTCCAGTTCCGCGCATTCGATATCGGAACGCCCGTCGTTCCACAGGATGGCCGGACGAAGCACGCGGTCGGCGCTGTCCAGCAATGTGGCGCCGTGCATCTGGCCGCTGAGACCGATGCCGGAGACGCGGCGGCGACCGATGCCCGCGCGTTCGGCCGCACGCAGCGCTTCGCCGACCGCCGCCTCCGTCGCCGTCCACCACGACGCGGGGTCCTGCTCGGACCATCGCGGTCGCGAATGGGATACGTCCAGCGGACTGGACGCCATGGCGCGCACGTCGCCTTCCTCGTCGATCAGAACGGCCTTGACGGACGATGTGCCCAGATCGATGCCCAGAAACATATGACTGTCCGTATCCCTGCCGACCGGATCAACCATAAATATAGCGGTTGACGATGTTTTCAAGCAGTTCCTGTTCGCCCGACCGGTGGTTCGGATGGATATTGCGCAGAACCGCGTCGTCTGCCATGGAGGCCAGGCTGAAGCCGCCGTCGAGGATTTTGCGACCGAACGTACCGTCCCATCCGGCATAGCGCCTGGCCTTCAGCTCGGCCAGCGTGTCGCGCTCGATCATCTTCGCGGCACGTTCCAGACCAAGCGCCAGCGCATCGATCGCGCCGATGTGCCCGTGGAACAGATCCGCCGGATCGGAACTCTGACGGCGCACCTTGGTATCGAAGTTGAAGCCACCGGACGTAAAACCGCCAGCGCGCAGGATTTCGTAGATCACCAGCGTGAGTTCTTCGACGCTGTTCGGGAACTGATCGGTATCCCAGCCATTCTGCGGATCGCCGCGATTGGCGTCGATGCTGCCGAAGACGCCCAGCGCGATCGACGTGGCGACCTCGTGCTGGAACGAATGACCGGCGAGCGTGGCGTGGTTGGCTTCCAGATTCGTCTTCACCTCGTTTTCGAGGCCGAATTCCTTGAGGAAGCCGTAGACCGTTGCGGTGTCGTAGTCGTACTGGTGCTTCGTAGGTTCCTGCGGCTTCGGCTCGATCAGGATCAGTCCGTCGAAACCGATCTTGTACTTATGCTCGATGACCATCTGGAAGAACCTACCGAGTTGCGCGCGCTCGCGCTTGAGATCGGTATTGAGCAGCGTGTCGTAACCTTCGCGGCCACCCCATAGTACGTAGTTGGCGCCGCCCAGACGCAGCGTGGCATCCATCGCATTACGCACCTGAGTGGCCGCGTAGGCGAACACGTCCGGCTGCGGATTGGTCGCGGCGCCGGCCGCATAACGCGGATGGCTGAACACGTTGGCGGTGCCCCAGAGCAGCTTCATGCCCGTCGTGGCCTGCTTCGCCTCGAGCACGTCGACCATCTCGGCGAGGTTCTTCTGGTACTCGCCCAGGCTGTTGCCTTCGGGCGCGATATCGGTGTCGTGGAACGTGTAGTAAGGCGTGCCCAGACGCGAGAAGAAATCGAATGCGGCATCGGCCTTCAGGCGTGCCTGGGTCATCGGATCGCCGGCCTGCTGCCAGGGCCGTTCGAAGGTGCCGGCACCGAATACGTCCGAGCCCGGCCATACGAAGGTATGCCAGTAGCAGACGGCCAGACGCAGGTGTTCGGCCATGGTCTTGCCCAACAGCTTCTTGCTGGGATCGTAGTGATGGAACGCGAGCGGATTATCCGATCCGGTTCCCTCGAAGCGGATCTTCGGAATGGCGTCGAAGTAGGACATGGCGGTTCTCGAGTGCTAGACGAATAGCCAAGATGCTGACGATGGGGCTTCTGGCGGGCAATTGCGAAATTCGCCAGTCCGATGATCTTTTTCATTGCCGCGCTGCGTCATGAGGGGTGGCGGACCTCGTGCTAGCGTGAGCGACCGGCAAGCCGCCAGGTCTTCCTTTCGAGAGTCATGGCTCCGCATCGCATCGCGCTGTTGTTCAACGCCAACAAGGTGTACGACCGGCAGGTCATCGCGGGTATTGGCCAGTATCTGAACTCCACTCGCGTGGAATGGGACCTCTTCATGGAGGAGGATTTCCGTTGCCGCATGCGCGACATCCATCGCTGGCAGGGCGACGGCATCATTGCCGATTTCGACGATCCGGACGCCACCGACGCCCTGTGCAATCTGACGATGCCGGTGGTCGCGGTGGGCGGGTCGTATCACGATGCTGCCGCCTATCCCGTCAACACGCCGTATATCGCTACCGATAACGCGAAGCTGGTGCGCCTGGCCTACGATCACCTGATCGAGCAGGGCTTGCAGCGTTTTGCGTTCTACGGCCTGCCACCCAATCCGCGCAGTCGTTGGGCGCTGGAGCGCGAAGGTGCCTTCGAACGCATTCTCGCCGCGGACGGCATGGAAAGCACGGTCTACCGCGGCTCGCCCACCAGCGCGGGCGGCTGGGGCCAGGCGGTAGAGGAACTGGTCGCATGGCTGCGTTCGCTGCCCAAGCCGATCGGTATCGTCGCGGCGACCGACGCGCGTGCGCGGCAGCTTTTGCAGGCCTGCGTGATCGGAGAGATTTCGGTACCCGAGCAGGTCGCCATCGTCGGCATCGACAACGATCCGATGGCGCAGTTGCTTACGCGCATTCCGTTGACGTCGGTGATCCAGGGCGCGGAGGAAATGGGGCGCACCGCTGCGCATCTCCTGCATCAGATGCTGCGCGGCGCCACCTGCACGGATACACGGGTACTGGTGCCGCCGGTCGGCATCAACGTGCAGGCGTCGAGCAAGCACCTGCCGGTGAAAAGCCCGCACGTCATGCGCGCCAGCCATTACATTCGCCAGTACGCCTGTCTTGGCATCAAGACCGAACAGGTGGCCGACTATGTCGGCATTTCGCGCACGGTGCTCGAAGAACATTTCAAGCGCGAACTGAAGCAGACCGTGCACCAGGCCATCCTGCAACACAAACTCGAAACAGCGCGCGAACTGCTCGCCGGTTCGACGACGCCGCTCACGGATATTGCCGTGCGCTGCGGCTTCACCTCGTTGCAGTACATGTATGCCGTGTTCCGCCGCGAATACGACTGCACACCGCGGCAGTATCACGAAGCCCATAGACAGATCATCCCCAGCTAGCACGGAAGCGATCCATGAACGCCATTACTTCCGCCCGGCCTTGGGGCGTGCTGCCAGACGGCCGCGCCGCGCATCGCTGGACACTGCGCAACGCCACCGGCATGACGGTCGACATCAGCGATCTCGGCGGCACCCTGCTTTCCTGGCAGGCACCGGATCGTCAGGGCCGCTTCGGCGATGTGCTGCTAGGTCACGCCACGCCGGGCGACTATCTGGATGCGACGGCGTATATGGGGGCTCTCATCGGGCGCTGGGCCAACCGTATCCGCGATGGCCGTTTCGAGCTGGATAACGTGCCCTACCGGCTGGACCGGAACGACGGTCCCAATCACCTGCATGGCGGACTGGACGGTTTTCACCACAGACTATGGGAGGTCGAGGCGTCGGTTGGCGAACTGCACCTGCGTCTCGTATCGCCCGAGGGCGAAGGCGGATTCCCCGGCGAGCTGAGCGTGGAGGTGACTTATCGCCTCGACGACAACGGCACGGTGGAAATCGCATACGCCGCTCACACCGATGCGGCCACGCCGGTGAACCTGACGTCGCATCCCTATTTCAATCTCAACGATCGTCGCGGCGACATCCGCGATCACATGCTGCGCATCGACGCGGATGCGTTCCTGGCGACCGACGCGGGCGGCATTCCGTACCGGCGCCAGCCCGTCGCTGGCTCGGCTTTCGATTTCCGCGACGCGGCACCCATCGGCGCGCGCCTGCTCTGGCCGGACGACCAGCTGAAGATCGCTGGCGGCTTCGACCATTGCTACGCTCTGACCGGCGGCCACGCATCGCTGCGCGAGGTAGCCGTCGTGGCCGATCCGGCCAGCGGCCGGCGCCTGACCGTGTCGACGGATCAACCCGGCCTGCAGTTCTACAGCGGCCAGAAACTGGGCGGCACCGGGCGCCGCGAAGGCGGCCATTACGAGGCTTTTTCCGGCTTCGCGCTGGAGGCCCAGGCCTTCCCGGACCAGATCAACGGACCCGACGCCGCCGCGGTGGTCCTCCGGCCCGGAGCGGTTTATCGGCAGACCACGCAGTACAGACTCGGCGTCGACTGAGGGGCAGTCCGCTACACTAGGGGGATGTCTCTTATCCAACTCATCCACGTCGACTACAGCATCGGCGGCCCCCTCCTGCTCGAACAGGTCGATCTTTCCATCGAACCGAACGAGCGTGTGTGTATCGTCGGCCGTAATGGCGCCGGCAAATCGACCCTGCTCAAGCTCATCGCGGGTGAGATTCATCCCGACGACGGCGAGATTCGCGTTCAGGGCGGCACGCGCATCGCGCGTCTGACCCAGGAAGTCCCCCAGGGCACCGCCGGCAGCGTCTTCGACGTCGTGGCCGAGGGCCTGGGCGAGCTCGGTCACCTGCTCGCCCGCTATCACCACCTGCTGGCCGAAGGCGATTTCGACGCGCTGGGCGACGTGCAGAGTCAGATCGAAGCGCAGAACGCGTGGGATCTGGACGCCCGTGTGCAGCGGATCGTGGAACAGCTGGAACTGCCGGAAACGGCCGACTTCGCCGATCTTTCCGGCGGCATGAAGCGTCGCGTACTGATGGGCCAGGCCCTGGTGCGCGCGCCCGATCTCCTGCTGCTGGACGAACCGACCAACCATCTGGATATCGAAGCGATCGCGTGGCTCGAAGATTTCCTGAAGAACTTCGGCGGCAGCATCATCTTCATCACCCATGACCGCAGCTTCCTGCGCTCGCTGGCGACGCGCATCGTCGAAATCGACCGCGGCAATGTGACCAGCTGGCCGGGCGATTACGAAAATTACCTGCGTCGCCGCGAAGAGCGTCTGCACGCCGAGTCGCAGGCCAATGCGCTGTTCGACAAGAAGCTGGCGCAGGAAGAGGTCTGGATTCGTCAGGGTATCAAGGCGCGTCGTACCCGTAACGAAGGTCGCGTCCGTGCGCTGAAGGCGCTGCGCAACGAGCGCTCCGAGCGGCGCGAGGTAACCGGCACCGCGAAGATTACGCTGGCGAACGCGCAGTCCGGCGGCCGCAAGGTCGTGGACGCGAAAAACGTGACGCAGGCGTATGGCGGCCGCACGTTGCTGCGCGATCTTTCCACCACGATCATGCGCGGCGACCGTGTCGGCATCATCGGTCCGAACGGCGCGGGCAAGAGTACGTTGCTGAAAATCCTGCTGGGTGAGCTGAAGCCGCAGGAAGGCGAGGTGACGCTGGGCACGGGACTGGAAATCGCCTATTTCGACCAGCATCGTTCGACGCTGGACGATAGCCTGAATGCGCTGGACAACGTGGCCGAAGGTCGCGAGTACATCGAGCTCAACGGCACGCGCAAGCACATCATCGGCTACCTGCAGGATTTCCTGTTCTCGCCGGAACGCGCACGCGCACCCATCACCCGCCTGTCGGGCGGCGAACGCAATCGCCTGTTGCTGGCGAAGCTGTTCGCGCAGCCGTCCAACCTGCTGGTCATGGATGAACCGACCAACGACCTGGACATCGAAACGCTGGAGCTGCTCGAAGAACTGCTCGGCGAATACAGCGGCACGCTGCTGCTCGTTTCGCATGACCGTGCGTTCATCGACAACGTCGTTTCGAGCACGCTGGTGCTGGAAGGCGATGGCGTCGTCGGCGAATACATCGGCGGCTATAACGACTGGGTGCGCCAGCGCCCGGCTGCCGCGGCCGCGATGGCACGCGCGTCGAAAGCTCAGCTGCCAGCGACATCCGCTCCGGCTCCCGCTCCTGCGAAGCGCAAGCTGAGCTTCAAGGAACAGCGCGAACTCGACCTGCTTCCCGAGAAGCTTGAGACGCTGGAGAAGGACATCGCCACGCGTACCGAAGCGATGAATGCGCCCGGCTATTTCCAGCAGGACAATGCGGTGATCGTTCGTAACAACGAAGCCATCGCGAAGCTGCAAGCCGAGCTGGATGCGGCTTACAAGCGCTGGGAAGAACTAGAAAACGGTTGACGCTGAAGAGCGCTCGTCGTCCCTGCGCAGGCAGGGACCCAGTGCGGTGCATTGGGTTGTCGCGGCTACGCTCGATCAGCTCTTCAAGGCGCCGCGACACCAATCAACCCGTGTTCTGCAACCCCTGCGACACACCATTCACGCACGCGACCAGCGCTTTCAACAATCCATCGTCCTGACCGCCCGTGGCGCGCCAGCGCTTCAGCAAATCGACCTGCAACAAGCTCATCGGATCGACATACGGATTGCGCAGGCGAATAGACGTAGCCAGACGCGGGTCGCTCGCCAGCAATTCATCGGCACCCTTCAGCTTCAGCACCCAACGTACCGTGCGCTCGAATTCATCGCGGATCATCGGGAAGAATGTAGCGTGGCGTTCGCCGGCAAGTTGCGAGAACGCTTCGGCAATAGCCAGATCGGCTTTTGCCAGAATCATTTCCACATCGTCCAGCATGGTCGAGAAGAACGGCCAGTCGTGCGCCATGTCGACCAGCGCCTGCTCGCCACATTCTTTCGATACCTCGTCCAGAGCGCTGCCTAGTCCATACCAGCCCGTCAGCACAGCACGGCATTGCGTCCAGGCAAATACCCAGGGAATCGCACGGAGATCTTCTACACCTTTCATGCTGCGACGACGCGCCGGACGCGATCCCAGCGTCATGCGTTCGATCACGTCGATCGGCGTGGCACCACGGAAGTACTCGACGAAACCTTCCGTATCGACGAATGCGCGATATGCTACGCGACTGCGATCGGACAGCCGCGCCATCGTCTCTTTCCACTGCGGTTCGCGCTTTTCTTCGATGCGCGGTCGCAGCGAGGCACGCAATACGGCGCCCAGCGTCTGTTCCAGGTTACGCACAGCCAGTGCGCGAATGCCGTATTTGCGATGGATGACCTCGCCCTGCTCCGTCACACGAAGCACGCCACCTACCGAACCGCGTGGCGATGCCATGAGCGCGGGGGTGATGCGCGAACCGCCACGGCTGGCCGAGCCGCCGCGACCATGGAAGAACCCGAGCCGGATGCCGGCGCCATGCGCCACTTCCAGCATTTCCACCTGTGCACGTTGCAGACCCCAGCGCGATGCGACGGTGCCGCCGTCCTTGCCGCTATCCGAATAGCCCAGCATGACCCATTGCCGGTCGCCGCGCGCTTTCAGGTGATCGCGATAGACCGGATCGTCCAGCAGCGCCTGCAATGTTTCCGGGCCGCCTTTCAGGTCGTCGATGGTTTCGAACAGCGGCGCGACATCGAGGGGAACGCGGCCGTTTTCGAGCAGGCCGCCGCGACGCGCGAGCGCGAGGACGGCGAGTACGTCCGCCGCTGTTTCGGCCATGCTGATGATGTAAAGGCCTGTCGCTTCGCTGCCGTAGCGTTTGCGCGAGTCGGCGAGCGTGGCGAAGACGTCGCGCAGCATGGTCGCCGCTTCGTTGTTCTCGCCAGCGACAAAGCTGCGCTCGCCGCTGGCATAGGGGCGCAGGGTGGCGACGCGGCGTGCGGTGTCGCGCTGCGCCCAGTCGTCTTCGCCGAGCAACGCCGCAAGCGCTTCGTCGTGTACCCGGGCATCCTGACGGACGTCGAGGCGGGCGAGATGGAAGCCGAACGTACGCGCGCGCCACAACAGACGGCGAACGGCGTATGCACCGGCGTGTTCGCCGCAATTCGTGGCGAGGCTTTTTTCGACCAGTGCGATGTCGCCAATGAACTCATCGGCGGACGCGTATGCGTCGTCCTGTTCGTGCCGGGTTGCGTCGATGCGTGCGCTTACGAAGGCGAGGAAGCAACGATATGGCATGTCCGCGTGACGTGGACGGATGTGTGCGGCGGTGTCTGGAAGACGTTCGCGGTAATCTTCCAGACGGCGCACCAGTTTCTCGTCGAGATCGACGCGGTCTTCGGTCTGACTGAGCAGACGCGCCAGCTCGCCCAGGTCTTCGCCGTAGCGTTCCAGCACCAGCGAACGCTGGGCGGATAGGCTGGCCGCGATCGTTTCGGCACCGACATTCGGGTTACCGTCCATATCGCCACCGACCCAGGTGGCGAAACGAAGCAGGCGCGGGGGGACGATGTCTTCGCCATAGGTTTCGCCCAGCGCCTGCTGCAAGGCTTCGTACAACGCGGGCAGTACGCGATAAATGGGACGGGCGATATAGAAACCGACGTGGTCGAATTCGTCCTGCACGCTTGGACGCACCGGTGAGGCTTCGGCGGTTTGCCAGCCCGCGGACAGCGCCATCAGGATGCGCGCGTCGTCGTCGCGCAGTTCCTGCGGCGTACGTGTCGGATCGAATTCGTCCACCAGCGCGCGGACGATTTCCTGTTCTTTCTCCAGCAGCGAACGTCGTACCGCTTCGGTCGGGTGGGCCGTGAATACCGGTTCGACGTCCAGCCGACCGAGCAATGCCACCAGTTCGTCGCGACCGACGCCTTCGTGCTTCAGCCGCGCCAGCACGGCGGCCAGTGACTCCGGCTGCGGCGACGAGCCTTCGCGCTGGTAGTCGCGGCGGCGCCGGATGCGATGTACGCGCTCGGCGGTATTCACCGCCTGGAAATAAGTGGCGAAGGCACGGGCGAGCGCCTCGGCTCCGGCCGCATCCAGGCCGGTCAACGGCTTTGCCAGGGCCTCGACGGCTTCGCCGCTGCGGCGGCGCTGGATGGCGGCGGTGCGGACGTGTTCCACCTGTTCGAAGAATGCCTGCCCGCCCTGCTCGGCCAGCATTTGTCCGACGAGGGCCCCTAAACGGCGTACATCCTCGCGTAGCGGGCCGTCGTGGGGGAGGAATTCAGCGTCGCGTGCGGCTTCCATCGGGATCTCGTCTGCATGGATCGAACCCCGAGAGTACCGAAACCGACGTTCATCCGCTCATGGCGATTAGGAGATATAATCGGCGTCCGTTTTGCCCGCCGAGGGGCGCTGCGACCGTTGGGGCTTTCATGCTTACCACCGGCCAGGCTCGGCGCGGCGTGTTCGACAACGGCGCCCCCGTGACCATCCGGAGCTACGCCAATGAACGCCGTCACCCAAGACAACGTGACCCACGATTACAACGTCCGCGATATTTCGCAAGCCGCCCTCGGCCGCCGCCGCATCCGCATGGCGGAAGAGGAAATGCCGGGCCTGATGCAGATCCGCGCCCGCTACGCGAAAGAAAAGCCCCTTCAGGGCGTACGTCTTTCGGGCTCGCTGCATGTCACCAAGGAAACCGCGGTCCTCGCCGAAACGCTGCGCGAACTCGGCGCATCGGTTCGTTGGGCTTCTTGCAACATCTTCTCGACGCAGGACGACGTCGCCGCGGCCATGGCCGCCGGTGGCCTGCCGGTGTTCGCCTGGAAGGGCGAGTCGCTGGAAGAGTACTGGGACTGCACGCTCGACATGCTGACCCATCCGGGCGAGACCGGCCCGCAGCTGATCGTCGACGATGGCGGCGACGCCACGCTGCTGATCCACAAGGGCCTGGAACTCGAGCAGGGTTCGGACTGGGTGAACAGCCCGGGCGCGAATCACGAGGAACAGGTCATCAAGGACCTGCTGAAGCGCGTCGCGAAAGAGCGCCCGGGCTTCTGGACGAAGGTCGCGGCCGAATGGCGCGGCGTGTCCGAAGAAACGACGACCGGCGTCCACCGTCTTTACCAGCTGGCCGAAGCCGGCAAGCTGCTGGTGCCCGCGATCAACGTCAACGACTCGGTCACGAAGAGCAAGTTCGATAACCTCTACGGCTGCCGCGAGTCGCTGGCCGATGGCATCAAGCGCGCTACCGACCTGATGGTCGCCGGCAAGGTCGCGGTCGTCTGCGGCTACGGCGACGTGGGCAAGGGTTGCGCCCATTCGCTGAAGGGCTTCGGCGCGCGCGTTATCGTGACGGAAATCGATCCGATCAACGCCCTGCAGGCGGCGATGGAAGGCTTCCAGGTCACGACGATCGAAGAAACCCTGGGCATCGCCGACATTTATGTCACCACCACGGGCAACAAGGACATCATCACGCTGGAACACATGGCGGCGATGAAGAACAACGCCCTGGTCTGCAACATCGGCCACTTCGACAACGAAATCCAGATCGATCGCCTGAACACGGCGAAGGACGTCTCCCGCGAGACGATCAAGCCGCAGGTCGACCGTTACACGTTCGCTTCGGGCCGCGCCATCTACATGCTGGCCGAAGGCCGTCTGGTGAACCTCGGTTGCGCCCATGGCCACCCGAGCTTCGTGATGTCGAACAGCTTCTCGAACCAGACGCTCGCGCAGATCGATCTGTGGGCGAACAAGGATCTCTATGAGAAGTCGGTCTACCGCCTGCCGAAGAAGCTCGACGAAGAAGTCGCACGCCTGCATCTGGAGCAGATCGGCGTGAAGCTGACGAAGCTGACGCCGGAACAGGCCGAATACATCGGCGTGCCGGTCGAAGGTCCGTACAAGCCGGATCATTATCGTTATTGATTGATTGCACCGCATCCCGGCGCCATGAAAGGAGCGGCCTTCGGGCCGCTCTTTTTTTGCCCGGAAATTGCCATCCGCGATAACTAGCGTGTACGAGTTACCCCGTAGCTCTCAAGGAAGAACCGTTATGCGCCTCATCCATGGACTGGTGGCACTTTGTACCGCTCTCGTATCGTCATCGTCGTTCGCCGGCGTCGTACTCAAGAACGCGCAATGGCAGGTGACGGTCGAACCCGACACTTTTGCCATCAGGGCAACACCGGCCCACCAGGCGCCGGTCACCGTTTCGACCGGCGTGGATGGGCATCGCGTGGCATCGCTCATCGCCACCGATGCCCATGCCACATGGTCGTGGGACGACGAGGCCTACCGCGTCGATGCGGTACTGGAAGGGCAAGACCTCGCGCTGACGATTCATGCAAAAAATCCCGGCGAACTCCGGTTCTTGCGCCAGCCCGGGGCGGCGATGGGACAAGGACTGATCCTGCCATTGGCCGAAGGACATTACGTTCCTCGGGGCAACGCTGTCTGGCGGCAGTTCATGGTCGAAAACATGGGCGAGACGAATACCGCCGAGGATCTCAGCCTGCCGCTGTGGGGAAATAACCATGGTGCGTTCTCGCTTAGCTGGTTGTTGACCAGCCCATTCGACAATCGACTTCGGTTCAGCGCCGATGACGATGCGCTTGCTGTCACGGCAAGCCACCAGTTCACCGCGCTCAACGTCGATACGCCGCTCACCCTGATCCTGCATCTGGGCGAAGGCGACACCGACCTGCTCGATGCGGCGAAACGGTATCGGCGATGGCTGATCGCTACGCATCGTTTTGAAACGCTCGAGGCCAAGCGCCACACTGCTCCGGATGTCGACAAGCTGATCGGCGCGACACACGTGTATTTATGGGGCGGCGGATTACTCGCGCCCCCCGATGTCAGGGACTGGACCGTACTCGTGGCCTCACTCCGCGGAGCCGATCCTTTGGCGGGCCGACTCAGAGATCGCTTCGATGCCGAATCGCGAAAGCTTCTTGCGACAGCAGAAGGTACACCGAACGATTACGAGAAACGCAGCTTGCTGGATGCGCTCAACAGCGCTCTCAATGCGGAAGCCAGAAATAGATGGCTAAGCGACGAACCCGACATGACGGTACTCGTCGATAGCTACGGAATCGTGCGCGAACAGGTCAAGAAGGTTTTCGGTGCAGCGCTGACGAACGATCCGTCGCGTTGGGGTGGTGGTGTCTCTCTGTCGACGATGCACCGGTTGCGGGCATCTGGGCTATCCCATCTCTGGATCGGTCTGGGCGAGGGATGGGAAGGCGGCCTGTGGCACCCGGAAGCCATCGCGTCCGCCGTTGAGGCGGGTTATCTGATCGGGCCCTACGATTCCTACGAAACGGCGTTACCTCGCGACGTAAACCCGGACTGGATCACCGCACATCTTGACGAACGGGCCTACTCCACCTGCGCGATCGTTCGCGAGAACGGAACGCCCCGGCCAGGCTTTCAGGGCAATGGTCACTACACCGACCCGCGTTGCGTTCGCCCGCTACTCGAAGCGCGCATTTCCGCGTTGCACGCGAAGGTTCCGTTCAATAGCTGGTTTCTCGACGCATATGCCACGGGAATGTCATTCGAAAGTACCCGGCCAAGTGCCACGATGACCCGGCAGCAAAATGCCGACGGCAATATCGCAAGCATGTCGTGGGTAAGCGCATCGCTTCGACTGCCGACCGGCTCCGAAGGAGGCAATGCGGCCACGGCGCAAGGGTTGGTCTTCGCGCATGGCATGCAGACACCGGTCATCGGCTGGGGCGATCGCGATCTGGGCGTCGGGGTCAAACCGAACCGGGGATCGCGTTACTACGTCGGCAACTGGTACCCAGCCTATGAACCGGCCGTGTTCTTCAAGCCCGTTCCCATGAAAGAACCATATCGCACGGTGCACTTCGATCCGGCATTCCGTCTCCCGCTGTATCAGGCCGTGTTCCACGATTCGATCGTCACGACGCATCACTGGCACTTCGACAACCTGAAGCTGACCAACGTCCATGCGGACAGCGAACTGACCCAGATGCTCTACAACGTACCGGCGCTATATCACCTGAGTGCCGGCAGTCTTGCGACGCGCCTTCCCGCGATAAAGCGCCAGGATGCGTTCTTCAGTGCCCTCCATCGCAAGCTGGGCACTCAGGCGTTAACCGGATTCAGCTGGTTATCGGCTGACCGCCGCTTGCAACAGACCACCTTCGCGGACGGTACCCGCCTCGTCGCCAACTTTTCCGACGAAAACAGGGAAACTGGCGGACAGCGGTTCGATGCCCGCAGCGCGACGGCGATTCACCCGGACGGAACGAGGACTTGTTACAAAGTCGATAAATAGACATCTTTTCATCTCGATTGAAAGATATATACTCGGAGCCAACATCCAGCCGGTTCCCTAGCCATGCCCGCCATCAGCTTCGAATTCTTTCCGCCGAAGACCGACGAACAGCGGGCTCAGCTCGATACCACCGTACGCAAGCTCAAGTCCCATGCGCCCGACTACGTGTCGGTGACGTTCGGGGCGGGCGGATCGACGCTTAGCTATACCGACGAGACGGTGAAACGCCTGCGCTCCGAGCATGCTCTCAGCGTCGCGCCGCATCTGAGCTGCATGGGCGGCACGCGGGCCGAGATCGCGGCCCTGCTCGATACCTACCGCGAAACCGGCTGCCGTCGCATCGTGGCGCTGCGCGGCGACCTGCCGTCGGGCATGGCGTCGCCCGGCGACTTCCGCTACGCGGCGGAGCTGGTCAGCTTTATCCGCAAGCACAGCGGCGACCACTTCCATGTGGAAGTGGCGGCGTATCCGGAGACCCATCCGCAGGCGGAAAACGCGCTGAAGGACATGCAACACTTCAAGACGAAAGTCGACGCGGGTGCGAACGGCGCGATCACGCAATACTTTTTCAATGCCGATGCGTACTTCCGCTTCGTGGACGATGCAACGAAACTGGGCGTGAACATTCCCATCGTGCCGGGCATCATGCCGATCGCGAATTTCAGCCAGTTGCAGCGTTTTTCGGAAGCGTGCGGCGCGGAGATCCCGCGCTGGATCGTGAAGCGGATGCAGGCCCATGGCGACAATGCGGCGGCGATTCGCGAACTGGCGGCCGACGTGGTGGCCGAGCTGTGCCGGCGGCTGCTGGATGGCGGAGCGCCGGGGCTACATTTTTATACGATCAATCGGGCGCGTTCTACGACGAGTGTGTTGGAGCGGTTGGGGTAAGGCGTCGCTTTTTCGTACGTGATCGCCCTAGGTTCCTGCCTGCGCAGGAACGACGACGAAGAGGGGCCGAGAGCGACGCAGAGCCTCCCCCACTTATCCACCGCGTATCGTCATTCCTGCGCAGGCAGGAATCTAGTGCGGTGCAGCCGGTTTTCGCGAGACGGCGCCACACGCTTCAAAACCGTGACACACCACGCGTGCCATTCACGCCCGATCCGATAGTCTCCGCCAGCTACCCTTGGCGAGACATCGTGACCACCCTCCTCCGCGCCACTTTCGCCATCGCCCTGCTCTGCGCGCCGGCCATCGCTCTCGCCCAGAACCCCATCCGCCGCTGCATCGGCTCCAACGGCCAACCGGTTTTCACCGACCAGCCCTGTTCGGCGATGAACGCTACCGCGGCCGTGCCGGCACCAACGGACACCCTTGCGGGAAACGCGTCCAGCGCGCCGCCACCGTTGCCCATGCTGTGCGCCAAACACGTCGCCGACCTGCGCCAGGTCATCGTCGACGCGTTCGCGACGAGGGAGGCGAACCGGATCGGCGGGGTGGTGCTGTGGGATGGGTACGGGTCCAAAGGTGCCGTGGCCGATATCCAGGTCATCGGCGCCATGCTGCGCCAGCCGCTGGTTTCCGTAGGCGGCGCCGGCGAGGATGCCGACTCGGCGTCCGAGATCGCAGTGACCACGTCGGACGCCGGCGGCAGCCGGACGTCGCGGTTCGGGATCGCCCGGCAGGCGGGCTGCCTCTGGCTTCGGCCACCGGACTGAGGGTGCCGCGCCAACCGTGTCGGGCTATTATGGGCGGTCACCTGGAGACCCCCTCATGTCGCAGAACTACCCCGAATGGATCTGGCAGAACGGCGAGATCAAGCCGTGGCGCGATGCCACCGTGCATGTCATGGCCCATGCCCTCCATTATGGTTCATCGGTTTTCGAAGGCATCCGTAGCTACGCGACGCCCGACGGCGCAGCGATTTTCCGGCTCACGGATCACCTGAAGCGTCTGTACCTCTCGGCGAAGATCTACGACATCGAGATTCCTTACACCATCGACGAGCTGGCTGCGGCCTGCCGTAACGTGGTGAAAAAGAACGACCTGCTCGCGGCGTATCTGCGTCCCGTGGCGTTCCGCGGCCTTGGCGGTTTCGGCCTGTCGGCCGAATGCCCGACCGACGTCGCAGTAGCGACCTGGCCGATGGGCCCGTACCTCGGACCCGAGGCGCTGGAAAACGGCATCGACGCCTGCGTGTCGAGCTGGCAGCGGTTCGCACCCAACACCATTCCGGCCGGCGCCAAGGCGGGCGGCAACTATCTCTCCGGCCAGCTGATCGCGCGCGAAGCGCGTCGCCTTGGCTTCGGTGAGGGTATTGCACTGGCTTCCACGGGCCTGCTCAGCGAAGGTGCGGGCGAGAATCTGTTCCTGGTATTCGACGGTGTTCTGCATACCACGCCGGCCAGCGCGTCCATCCTTGCCGGCATCACGCGCAACACGCTGATCGTGCTGGCACGCGAGGAAGGCCTGGAAGTGGTCGAGCGCGACCTGCCGCGCGAGTACCTCTATCTGGCGGACGAGATCCTGATGTGCGGCACGGCGGCGGAAGTCACGCCAATCCGTTCGGTCGACGGCAAGCAGGTCGGCAGCGGCAAGGCCGGTCCGATCACGCGTCGTTTGCAGGAGCGGTTCTTCGGGCTGTTCACCGGCGAGACGACGGATCGCTGGGGCTGGCTGGAAAAGCTCTGATCGAAAGCGGCGTCCCCACTGTCGTAGGAGCCCGCTTGCGGGCTCCTACGATTGCTGACGCGGTCTTAGCGGAAGTCGATGGTCGACACCGCGCCCGCCATTTCCGGCCGGGGACGTAGGGATACGTCCCAGCCGTACAGCTCGCACAGGCGACGCACGATCGCGAGCCCCAGACCCGCACCGCCGCCAGCAGCCCCCTCACCGCGAATACCGCGCTGGAAGAGCTTTTCGGCATCTTCGGGCTTGATGCCCGGCCCCGTGTCGAGTACATCGATGCGGCCGTCGATCACACGTACGGTGACCTTGCCCTGCATCGTGTACTTGATGGCATTGCCGATGAGATTGGTGAGCGCGACGGACAGCACCGACGCAGGCGCGTTGACGGTAACCGTATCGCCGACGATCAGCTCGATATCGATGGACTTGCCGCCTATCTGCGGACGTTGACTCTCGATGACGTCGGCCGCGACCTTGGCAACGTCGGTGCTTTCGCCACGCGTCGGTCCGCGCCGCTCGGCACGCGACAGCAATAGCAGCGCTTCGATCAGTTCGGTGGCCTGACGCGAGGCTCGCTCGATACGCTTCAGGCGCTCGCGCAGCTTGTCGGTCAGATCGGGCGAACCCTGCAGAAGCTCGGTCGTACTGGCGATAACAGCCAATGGTGTGCGCAATTCGTGGCTGACGTCGGAGTTGAATTCGCGATCCCGCTCGACGACGGCCGTAAGCCGCGTCGCGTATTCGTCCAGCGCCTGGGCCAGCTGGCCGACCTCGTCGTCCGCGAAGTGCGGCGCCAGCGGCTCCGCCTTGCCGATCTTGCGGAAATCGCGCAGACGCTTTGCCAGCTCGGTGACGGGCTTGAGCACCTTGCGCGACAGCCAGAAACCCAGCGCCAGCGAGAGCAGGCCGAACAGGAATACGGCGCCGATGACACTGATAAGCAGTTGTTGTTTGCCCAGTTCTTCGCGCGAGGCGTCGTAACGAAGGAAGCTGATGATGCCCTTGTCGCGATAGACCGCCAGTTTGTAGTGACGACGCTGGGCGGTCTCGGGATCGACCTCGTAGATGTCGTGCACGCCGGTGTCCAGCGTCTGCCACGAAAGCGGCGCCTTGTAGAGCGTGCGATCGCTGAATAGCTTGGCGGCGAGCAACTTCGACGCGATGGGCTCGCCAGGATGCGCGACGACCTGCTCGTTCGCGTAGCGGGCATCGTCCAGCAAGCTGGCGTTGACGAGCTGGTCTTCGACGCGCTCGCGGATATTGAGCGCCGCGACCGCGAACAGCGCACTCAGGCCGAAGCCGAAGAGCGCGAACGAGACGATCAGGCGGAAACGAAGCTTACGTCTGGACCGCATCCGGATCGACCATGCGGTATCCAATACCGTGACGCGTGTGGATGAGCGGCTTCTCGAACGGCTTGTCTATCGCCGCGCGAAGGCCATGGATATGGACGCGCAGCGAGTCGCTGTCCGGCAGTTCCTCGCCCCAGACACGTTGTTCCAGATCCTGCCGGGTAACCACCGACGGGCTTGCCTCCATCAGGGCCTGAAGGAGCTTGAGGCCGATGGGATTGAGCTGGATCGACTTGCCCTCGCGGTTCACCGTCAGGGTGTCGAGGTTGTAGGTAAGACCGTCGACTTTCAGCACCCGACTCTGCGGACCCTTGCCGCGCCGCGCCAGCACTTCCAGGCGGGCCGCCAGTTCCTGCAGCGCAAAGGGCTTGGTCATGTAGTCGTCCGCGCCCGACTCGAAGCCGGTGAGCTTCTGCTCCAGCGCGTCGCGCGCGGTCAGCATCAGCACCGGGGTCTGCTTGTGGGCTTCGTGCCGGAGCTTTCGCGCCACGTCGAGGCCGTCCATGCCGGGCAGCGTCAGGTCGAGCACGATGACGTCGAAGTCGTGTACCACGGCCAGATGCAGGCCGGTCACGCCGTCGCCGGCGAAATCAACCACATGGCCACGGTCTTCGAGGTAATCGCCGATGTTGGTGGCGATGTCGTTGTTGTCTTCGATCACCAGTACGCGCATGCGGCACTCCGTGGATGGCTTTGGACTCGCAGGGGCCAGTGCCCCGTATCGAGAGCATAGAGTCTAGTGTGAAGAGTGAGAATAGCGTCGTAACGCCTCAATCTTTCTTTGACTCCGCTCCTTGAGGACAAAGAAAGGCCCAGACCAGACTCTCGTCTGCCCTGGGCCCAAGCTACTGCCCCGATACCATAAGCCCGCGCGCGGATTCACAGTGGGGCATATATAGACCAGGACCGTTTAAATCGCTGTTAATGCCCTGCCTTCGCCTTGCGGCGGCGCTTCGGTCCGGGCGACGGACGCTCGGCAACCCGGGTTTCGCAGTGCGCCACGATGGCGCCGGCCACGTCGACGCCGGTGCTTTTCTCGATCCCTTCAAGGCCCGGCGACGCGTTCACTTCCAGCAGCAGGGGGCCTCGGGAGGACCGCAGCAGGTCCACGCCAGCCACTTCCAGACCAAGTGCCGAGGCGGCATGAATGGCCACCGTGCGCTCGTCGTCGGTCAGTTCGACCGCCATGGCGCTGCCGCCACGATGGAGATTGGCCCGGAACTCGCCCGGGGCCGAGGAACGCTGCATGGAGGCCACGACCTGGTCGCCGACAACGAAGCAGCGCAGATCGCTGCCATTGGCTTCGCGAATGAATTCCTGCACCAGGAAATTCGCGTACAACCCGCGGAATGCCTCGATCACGCTTTGCGATGCCGAACGCTTTTCGGCCAGCACCACGCCCTGCCCCTGCGTGCCTTCGTTGAGCTTGATGATGTGCGGCGGCTCGCCGAGCATCGCGAGCAGGTCGGACGTGTCGTCCGGTGCGTCGCCGAACGCCGTGACCGGCATGTCGATACCGCGTGCCGCCAGCAGTTGCAGGCAGCGCAGTTTGTCGCGCGCGCGCAGCACCGCGTCGGAAGGATTGGGCGTGTATACACCCATCAGTTCGAGCTGGCGCAGTACCGCCGTGCCGTAGAACGTGCTGGATGCGCCGATGCGCGGGATCACGCAGTCGACCGCGCCGAGCGGCTTGCCCTTGAAGTGGATCGCGAACGACTGCGGCGCGATGCTCATGTAGCAACGCAGCGGATCGATCACGCGCACCGTGTGCTTGCGCTTGCGCGCGGCCTCGACAAGCCGCTGCGTGGAATACAGCCGCGCGTTGCGCGACAGGATAGCGATCTTCATTTTGTTTCCGTGGCTGCACGCCGTACGGGCGACTGCGAGTAGGACAGAGAGGGGTCGACCCGGAAGCGTCCGTCGAGCGCGGTACGTCCCAGCAATAGGGGAAACAGCATATGGCGGCGATCGGTGAGATTGATCTCTGCGGAGAAACGCTCGCCGGCCAGTTCGATGTCCGCCAGGATGAACCATCGTGTGGTTACGTGACCGCCGGAATCCGTGACGGCGCGCCGACCGGTGGCGAGCGCCTCGCACGGTTCGGACAGGCCGCCCTTGCGCGTGGTGCGCACCTGGAAGCGCAGCCACGTACCGTCGGCGCGCTCGTCGACCTCGAGCCATTCGACGTGCAGCGACGAACTGCGCGCGCCAGTGTCGAGTTTGGCCTTTAGCGAAGCGATGCCGAATTGCGGAATCGCAAGACGTTCCCGCCAGCCGAGGGTGATGACATTCGCCATGAGTCTCGCGCGCTCGACCGGTGCGTTGCGGGGGGATGCGGATCGGGGGAGCGATCCGGGGAACCGCTTCGACCAGCCGCGGCAGGGAAAGCATGCCCAAGGACGAAGACGGATTCAACTGGCACGAGTAAGAACCGTATTCCACCCGTCACTTCGGTCAAGGTTCCGTGAACCGTAGACAACCGCTTCCTCGACCGGATGGACGCTCAGGAACGGGTCGCGCGTGCGGGATGTCGCGTCGACCGAGATATGCAGCGCCTCGTCCAGCACGTCTTCCAGCAGCCTCTGCCGGACCTCCCCGCCACGCCTGATGCTGCCAAGGTCGAGAAAACGAAGTCGCCGCAGCCCCAGGCCGGTGGCGAGCCGGGTCAGCGCCTCGCGGCCGGGCGCGCCCTCGCCAAGACCCACGGTAAGTACCGCCCCCGGGGGGTGCAGGGCGGATATTTCACAAGCGAGACGCTCGAAAAACACAAGAAGGCGCCCACGAGCCGTTTCGTTGTCGACCGCGGGGAATTCGGGAACCGCCAGCCGTAAAGGACGCGGGTGGCGCAGCAGCCACTCAACCCGCAGGCGGCACAGGGTGCCATGGAGATCGCCCGTGGAATCCGGACGCGCGGGATGGCGCTCGTAACGTGCAAGCAGTCCGGCGATGCAGCGGGCTTGATGACTGTTATCCATGGGGCACTCCATTGCGTGGTATTGGCAACCGGGACTGCGGAAAAGCTATCGTCCGGCTAAGGCCCGTCGTCTTCGGTTGGCGCACATGATGTCGCCAATGCCCCTCACGGATGCAGGGGCGTATCCGACAAAACGTGTAGGGGAATGCCTCGTCTCATGTTATGCCGGGGTCGGACGACCCGCCGATGACCATTCGCGCGTATCGGACACGACCAGACCGCTTTCGAGCTTTATGACGCGGTCCGCCACATGGAAATACCGGTCGTCATGACTGATGGCGATGATCGTCTTTCCTCGCCGCTTAAGTTCGGGCAACAGCGTGCAATAGAAGAAATCCCTGAAGTGGGCGTCCTGGTCCGCGGCCCACTCGTCGAAGAAAAAGATCTCCCGGTCTTCCGCGTAACACTGGAGCAGGGCCAGCCTTTTCCGTTGACCGGTCGAGAGGGTCAGCTTCGAGAGTTCGCCCTGATTCGCCTGGACGTGCGACCCGAGGCCCAATGCGGCAAGCAACGTCTGGATGCGTTCGTCCGACAGATGTCGACCGCTCGAATCCAGAACGTGCGGGAAGAGAAAGAAGTCGCCAAAGACTCCGGTGAAACGCTCTCTGTAAAGAAACGGGTCGCCGTCGAGCGGGATGCCGTCGACGGATACGCCGCCGGCATGGGGACTTAACAGGGAGCTGAGCAGTAGCAGCAATGTCGATTTGCCGCTTCCGTTTCCACCCACGACAAAGACCATGTCCCCTCGTCTGAAGTCCAGGCTGATGGGCCCCAGCGTCGGCAGCGATTCGACTTCGCCGGGATAGCTGTAGCAAACCCCGCGCAGGCTGATGCACTGCCAGTCGTCGAACGAGCGACGCTCCTTGCCTTCGGGCCGGTTTTCGGGAGCCTCCCGACCCAGGTCCAGTCCGACGCGCTCGAGATGGCGAAGACTGGCCGTACCCACGCCGACCTGTCTCGCGGCACTCACAATGAAGCCGATGGGGCCGCTGAGGAACAGCGCACCGATCACGAAACGGATGATGGTGATCTGCGACAGCCCCAAGGCCGCATAGCCCAGATACACGATCAGGAAAACCGACCCGTAGATGACCGCCGTCGACCAGGCCTCGTTGAAACCCAGCCCCGCATGAACCTGGATCATGATCCGTCTTGCACGCAGGATAGCCGGCTGCATCAATTCGTCGGTGACATAGGTTGCACGCGAAGCGTTGAGTGTCATCTCCTTCTTTCCTTCGCTGATGTAACGAAAGTATTCGAAGACTTTCTCGTTGGCCTGCCGCAACTGGTCGAATCTGGCTCGCAGTAAGCGCTCGAGCGTCAGTGAAACCACGAGCGTCGTGCACAGGAATCCAAGCAGGATACCGAGCAACTGAAGCGAAACGCTTGCCAGGTAACCCGCATACAGAATGGCCAGCAAAATATTGTAGGCAAGCAACGGTGCAACGAGTACCAGCGGGGCGATGCTTGCGATGTCCTCGATCAGCGAACCGAAGACCGCATGTTTCTTGTCGGCCAGTTTCTCGTATTCCAGATCGATGAATTTCTTCGACAGCTCGATGCGTAACTGAGCCACCAGGTTTCCGCCCAGGTTGGCCAAAAGAAACTGGGATGCCGCACTGGTAATCAGCAGCGCAACGAGCCAGCAGACGCCGATCGCGAATGGCCGTAACCCGAGCGCATGAAAACCGCCCGAAGCCAGGTTATTGATGTGGGAAAGCAGCGCCATGGTTGAAACCGCGCTCGCCGCCGAGAGAACCACCGCGCCAATCAACGAGCCCCGATACTGGCGAAGAAAGCGTTTTAAGATCATCGAATCTTCCGGCTAATTGATAAGTCGCTTCGCCCGGTGAACTTACATCGACAATTCCAGACTACAAGCGGCGGCCTGCCCCTGAAGCATCTTCGCGCATTTCTCCGAACGGTAGCCTGAGTTCGTCGGCAAGCAAACCACTACACGTCAAGGCTACGCAATTTCGGCAAATTTCATGATGCTCGTAACGTTGTCGGGATTCGACTTCTGTGATCTGGTAGTTCCAAATGCGGCCAACTCCGGCGCAAGAATGCTTATGGGGAACGCCACGACACCGAAACACCTTGGAATGAAGGTGCGGTAGTTACGCTGGCGCAAACCGTGATCTTGTGATTAGGATTGCCCGATTCGGGGATTTGTCACCGTAGAAGCGCCCACTGCGGTAAGCCGTTGTGCCATATCTGGGCGCATACCTGTAACAAACCATGGAGTACTCATATGCAGACCGACAATATCTTGGCTGGCTGGTTGAGTGGTGCCGACAGCGTAGGTGGGTATGACAACCCTGCGGGATCGCTTTACACGGAAGGTCACGCCAACACGATGGCGGCCATGACCAGCCCCGATATCGCACTCGCATCGAACTGTAGTTCCTGTACGGCCTCCAGGCCGGGTTTCTGCTGCTGATATTCAGCAGTGGCGATAGCCGTGGCTAACCCCCACGGCTATTTCTGAAACGATGAGGTGCCTACAATTCGGGAATGCCTGGAATTCAAAATGGATGAATCCCACTCGCAAAATACGTTTGCATCGATCATCGAGTACCTGACCGCCGATGCCAGGCAATCTCTCGCCAACCACATTTCTACTCAGGCAGGCCTGAGCGAAAACGAGATACGCATCGTCCAGCAGGTCGCCGACAGGGCATTGCTCGACAGTGCCGAACGAAAGCTCAATCGGGTTCTGTTGCTGGAACTGCATGCCGCGAAGCTATCCGGCCAGCTCATCGGGGCCAACGAAACGGCGAAGTTCGCGGAATTCCTCAGACAAGCCAGAACCCCCGGATTCATCGCGAAAATCGGGCAGCGCTACCCCGTACTGAAGGCGCGATTGAACCGGGTACTCGGGCAACAGAGCCAGGCGATTGTTTCCCTCGCAGCCCGCATCGCTTCGGATCGTGGCGAACTTTCCGCATTCATCGGGAGCCCCATTGGCGAGCTGCTCTCAGTGGATCTTGGCGAAGGCGACGTTCACGACGGCGGACAAACCGTCGCCAGAGTAAAATTCGCCGGCGGCACCGTGATGTACAAGCCGCGCTCGCTTCGTATCGATGCCGCGCTTGAAGGTTTCCTCGACAAACTTCTTTTCGACCAACCGGACCACATCCAGGTCCCGGCCGTGCTTGACCGGGGCGACTATGGCTGGACGCGATATGTCGAGCACACCTACTGCGTCGACGACATCGAACTCGCGGCGTTCTACCGGAACATCGGCCACTGGCTGGCGGTCATGCGCCTGCTTGGCGGCACGGACATCCACTACGAAAACCTGATTGCCTCGGGCCCCATACCTTTCGTGGTCGATGTCGAAAGCCTGTTCGTCATCGACCTGATGCCACCCTCTTCGGATAAGGGTGAGGCGGTCGATCTGGCGGAAGCATTGATTCGTTCTTCGGTACTGAGGACCGGCCTGGTGCCCTTTCGTGCTCCGGCACTCGGCTTAAGCGGCGTGGATATTTCCGCTATTGGCGCACTGCAAGGCGAACAGCCAAAAATACGCATCCCGGAAATCGTCAACCACGGAACCACCGATGCACGGGTCGGTCTGGTCAGTATCGATATCGAGATGGCCAAGAATCATCCGTGCATCAACCCGGACATATCGCGGTTCTGGGAAAACATCGTGTCCGGTTTTCGGGAACTGACCGATCGTCTGGCCCAACTCCAGCAGGACGAAAAACTGGCTCCCATGCTCGTTGCATTCGGGGGCTGCCGCATCCGGCTCATTCGCAGACCGACGCAGACCTACGTCGAAATCATGCGCATGCTCTGGCATCCGGCGTCCCTGCATGACGAACCGGCCGCCATCGAACGCGCAAGGGACTTGCTGGCGCGAAACGCAGCCGTTTCACCCGTGGCCCCCTCCGAGCCGGAAATCATCGCTTCCGAAATCGACGATATGCGTTACGGCGACATCCCCGTTTTCGCCAACGAGCTTGGCCAGGCGCAAATCGACGAAGTGTTCCAGGGCTGGCTCGACATGCGTACGGAGCTGGAAGAACTAACGATACGAGGCGCGCTCGTCACCGCGCATCTCAACACCCGCCTCAACGACGACAAGCGCTCCCCTTACGACCTGGCCGCGCGTCATCCGCACGCAGGCAACATCGATCGGCGGCGGCGGTCCATGGCGAGGAAAACGATCGAACAGCTGCTCCAGCTTTCGGTAAGAGGCCGCGACGGGACGATCACCTGGATCAGCCCCATTCTGGGACGAAGCGGCTGGACGATGCGCACGCTGCAACCCAATCTTTACGTCGGACTATCGGGCATTGCACTCGCACTGGCCGGTTACGACTATGAAATGAAGCGGGGACGCGTCGACGAAGTGACCGGCGTATCGAGCGCGCTGGATGGCGTCCTGCAAGTACTGAGAAAAGCAGAGGACGCAGAGCAACCGGAGGCCGTGGGTGGCTTTGTCGGACTAGGCTCCCAGATTCTCACATGGCTGACACTGGATGTACTCAAACCGGGGTCCGGACTGCTCGAAAACGCGGTGAAACAAGCGGCCGTCATGGAGCAATGGGATATCGAGAACGAGCGTGGCTTCGATATTCTCGAAGGCATCAGTGGCGCGGTCGTACCCCTGTTGCAGCTTGCCGAAGCCACGGGAGACGCCCGCTGGCTGGCACTCGCCGCACGAGCGGGAAAGCGTCTGGAAAGCGCCGCGATCCTCGATGAAAAGGGCGCCTGCTGGCCCGCCTCGATATTCAGCGAACCCATCGGCGGATTCGCCCACGGCGCAACCGGCACGGGCTGGGCGCTTGTCCGTCTTGGATTGAGTGCGGCCGGAAGCGCGGACGACCGGCAGCGCTGGCTTGCGCTGGCCGAGCGCGCTTTCGATTTCGAAGAATCGCTTTACGACGCCGAAGCCCGCAACTGGATCGACGTACGAAAGCCCGAGAATCGCGACTTCGCCAACACGTGGTGCCACGGCAGCGTCGGTATCGGGCTGGCCGCGTGCGATCTCTACGCGCGCACCGGCCATCCCCGCCACCTGAGCACCTTGCAGCGCGCCGTGAACGCCGCCATTCAGGGCGGCTGGGGTTACAGCCACACGTTATGCCATGGCGACCTGAGTTCGTGGGAACTACTGATGCGCGCAAGCAAGATCGATCCCGATCTGGTTCCGCCCAGCGCCATGCCCGGCATCGCGATCATTCTTTCCAGTATCGAAGAACACGGGATCGTAGGCGGCCTCGCGAGAGATGCGTTCACGCCCGGACTGATGAGCGGCATCTCCGGCTCAATCCATCAGTTGAACCGGATGCACCCCGACTGCCCGCTTCCCTCTCCGCTTTTGATGGAATATCGGGTGGGGGAGTACGTGCGGAACAAGGCCTTCGAAGGCGAGCTGGTAGCCAGCGAGTAATCTCCCTGGTGTAACGTGCAAGGCGAGAAACCAGGACAATCGTCGCCCATGCCCGGAGCACGGTTCTGGCAGCTCGTCATCGCGTAACACTAGGGGTTCTGAATGCGTCGTCGTTCCTTGCTTGCTTTATCGCTGGCGTTGTACGCCATATCAGTCATAGCGGGTACGGAACCGGGACGCCTCACGACGCGAAACCCCGACGGCTGGTTCACGCTATCGATTCCGGCAGCGCTAGCCAAGGTGCATCGTCATGCGGATGTCGACGGCGGCTTTTTCGATGGCGACGATACCGGTGCACGGATATTCGTGTCGTGGACCTATTGGACCTATGAAGCCACCCCCAATGCCCATCGCGACGGCAACGGCAACTATTCGAAAGACGCACCGTCCATGTGCCAGGGGAAACCTCAGGGCAAGCACATCGTTGTCGATGGACATCCGGGGATTGTGGAGCAATGCAAATTGTCCGCAACGACTCCTGCCTATAGCCAACAGAACTATCGCTATCGATATGCGGTTCGGTTTTCGGAACTATCAGTAGCGCAGGATGTGGACACCACGAGTGAGCCACCCGCAACGGGCGCGAAACGTGGCAGCGGCGTTTTCACTATCTACGTGGACTATCGCAATCAGGGAGACGAAGCATTGGCGAAACGCATCGCGACCTCGCTCAGATTCGTGCCTTGAACATGCATACATTGACGAAATGCGTTGCTCTTAGCCTGCTTGTTGCGTTGCCAGCTACCGGCATCGGTCCGTTGCATGCACAAACAGCCAGTGCGACGACGGCCGATCGCGAGTTCGCGGGCACCTATCAAGCGGCCGATCCTGAGCAGCCCGGCATAGGTTTTCAATTCAAAATCGCCCGGGAAAAGGGCGTGCTTCGCCTGTACGTCATTCCGGACGACATCGACTGCGATCCCATCCTGTGGCTTGCCGAAGACGGCAAGACGCCGGTCAAGGTGCGCCCTGCCTCCCCGTCAAAACTGAAACAACTGGTCGGCGACCACGCCAATCAAGTCCATGCGATCGATCTGGATGGCGTTGGAATACTTGTCCATGCCCCTGCGGGATGGCGGCTCAACGAGCATTTCGTTACACGAACCGGCTACTTCATGGCACCGGCAACCGACTCGCAAGTCATGGCCGACGCGAGGCCTGCCGACATGAAGAAAGTCGATCCCGAATCCTTGTGCCCTGCGGATAGATGGCGCAAGGCGGGGATACGCCCGATTTAGTCCAAAGGCGAAACCATTCCTTCGAACAGCGTTTTGATCGGGCGCGTGCGGTCGTGCTCGTGGTCCGCTATCTGGCGCTAATAGCAGATGCCGTAGTGAACGTAGGTTTGCGGGAATTTTACGGCGAGCGATCTGCATTACGTATCATCTTTACGGAGTGTCGCAATATCTTGCTGTCTTCGCGCAAAAAACACGTTTATTCGTGGCGCCGAGGACGTTTGAAAGCACAATGACAAATACATATGGCCGGCTAAAATCCTTCAACTTCGCTGCTGTTCTCCTCACGGCTCTCATAGCCTCAGCCCACGTACCAAGGTTGCACGCCGAAGCAGCACCTTCCACCCCGATCTGCACGGATCGCCCCACAAAGGCAAACTCGACCTGCACGGTGCCGGCAGGCAGTTGGCAGCTAGAAACGGATATCGGCGGCTACGTACGTGACAGTCAGCCAACCGTTCTGACCGAAACGGTCTATTACGCCAATCCCACCCTCAAATATGGTCTGACGGACAGCACCGATTTGCAGGTGAACTGGGCGCCCCGCATCCGCATTCAAAGCAAGGATCGAACGACGGGCGAGAGCAAAGTCTCGCGCGGCGGCGGCGACATCTACCTCCGGATTAAAACCCGCATCTTTGAAAGCGACCGGGCCAGCATCGCGCTCATCCCGTTCGTCAAGGCGCCGACAGCCGCTCGTGGCATCGGCAACGATACGTGGGAGGGCGGCATTGCCATGCCCATTGCCTTGCCGCTGTCGGGCGGGTTCTCACTCACGCTTGGCCCCGAACTGGATGTACTCGCCGACAGTGATGGATCGGGACACCACGGAGCCCTGATCAACCTGATCAACGTCTCCCATCCCGTTACAAGCCGGCTCACGCTGGCCGTCGAAGTGTGGGATTCCGTTAACCGGGATCCTTCGGGAACGGTGCGCCAGCAGTCGGCCGATGTCGCACTGACTTATCTGGTCGGCCCCGACTTTCAGCTCGATGCCGGTGCGAACTTTGGTCTGAATAGCAGCACACCCGATAGCCATATCTACCTCGGCCTGTCGCGACGGTTCTAGGTTCGATGCGGTCGGCCGCTTCCTTTGAAAGGAAAAGCGTAAGCCATAACGGTATCGGCGTAAGCCAGTTCGCAAAAATCGTGCATGCGTGGCGATGAAAACGCGTTACGTGCCTAGCATGGGCGACCGCACCCGATTCGTGCGAGATTCGTAACGGCTAACGAGGAGTTGTAATGGCTACTGTGGACTATCGCTCGGACCCGAAAATCAACGAAAAATGGAAGGCGCGTTTCGCATTTTTCGACCAGTTCGGTGCGCCGAACACACCCGAATACAAGACTGAGCTGAAGACACTTCCCTTCGGCAAGAAGATTTTGATCAACACCAACATCTGGGCGTTTTTCTTTGGCCCCATCGCCATGGCCATCATGGGCATCTGGCGCAAGGCGCTGTCGCTGCTGGGCATCATCGTCGCGGTGAGCATCGTGCTTGCCGTACTGAATGTGCCCGATGCCGCCACGCGCGGCGTAGGCGTCGCGTTTGGCTTCATGTGCGCCATCTGCACGAACTACGCGGTCTACCTCAAAAAGGTAAAGGGCCAGGATGGCTGGAACCCGTTTGAAGGTATGCGCCTCTGAGAAAACGATCAAGGCGAACCGATTCCGTAACGCGGGATCATGTGCGCCAGGGAAACCTTGAGCCCGGGTCCGGCAACGTGTCGGGCCCGGGCTTTTTCACAGGCATTACGGTCGCGCCATCAAATACTCCGCCACTGCGGAATAGGCGGGCAAGGATGTCGGGTCGTTCGCCGCATTGCCTGCGGTAGGGTGTGAGCTGAAGCGCGCGATCACCATTTGCGCGGCGGGGTCGACGTAGATCGTCTGCCCGTGAACGCCTCGGGCCATGAACGCGCCGTGTTCATTGTGCGTGACCCACCACATATCGCGGTAGCTCCAACCTTTGAGCAGGCCATAACCCGCCTTTGCAAAAGCGGCTTTGTCTCCGCCTGCACGGATGCGGTCAATCGCAGTCTTCGGCACCAGCCGCTTACCGTTAATGATGCCGCCTTCGAGCATCAATTCACCGATCCGGGCCATGTCGCGCAATCCGGCATTAAATCCTCCCCCGGCGTAAGGCGTTCCGAGAGAGTCGACGGTGTAGTAACCGTCCTGCTCGGCGCCCATGCGACTCCAGATACGCTCTGCAAGCAACTGGGCAACCGATTTACCTGTCTTGCGCGCAATGATCCAACCCATCGCATCGGTATTGATCGTCTTATAAGCAAAGGCCATCCCGTGCTCTCCTTGCTTTCGGACGGTTTTGAGATATTCCCAATAGCTCCGCGGCCCCTTGTAATCGCTGGACCGGGGGAGCGGGCTTCCCGCCGCCGAATAGGTCCAGACTTCCGCGTCGGGATCGGCATAGTCCTCGCTGTACTGAAGCCCGGTCGTCATGTCCAGCACCTGACGAACAGTGGCATCGCCGAATGCACTCTCACGCAATTCGGGCACGATGGTGTCGACGCGCGCCTTGTCGTCGATCACGCCTTCCGCGACGAGCATTTCGCCCAGCAATCCGGTCAACGACTTTGTCACCGACATCGTTCCATGCTGTCCGGCAGCGTCGAGACAGCCCGCATAACGCTCATACACCACCACGCCCTTGTGCAGGATGATGACCCCATCCGTGTAGTTTGCGTCGAACGCCTGCTGCCAGGTCATCGCTTTGCCGCCACCAAGCGGAGTAAAACGGATCGTGTCGATACCTGGATCGATCCTCCGCGCAAGCGGGACGGCCGCATCCGAACCGCGCGGCACACCCACGGTCGGCATCAGTTTGCGGAAATGACAGACCGTCCAGCGCGACTTGGGGAAAGCAAAATAGTCGCTATCGGTGAAGCGGATGACTTTGTCATCGAGGGGAGGAAAGCCCGTCATCCAGCCCAGCTTGCGCGGATCGGACTGCATAGCCGTCAATGAGGTTTCCGTCTGCGCGTGCGCGGCGAACGGCATAGATGTCGTAGCGAACCCCAACAGCCCGATCATTGCGGCAAAGGCTGATCTGAACCTTGATAACGACATTGACGAAATCTCCTGACCGCGTGAACACTCCGACATCCCGGCGTTCTTCTGGCGAAGATAAAGTTTAGTCGTCGACGATACCTTGGAACGCCACCGCCTTGTACCGGCTCTCCATCACAGTCTTCTTGTGCTGCCCCGCGCTGCCCCACTTCTTGGCGGCATCTGATCCCCCCAATACGCGGAACCAGATCATTTTGCCGCGCGCGGCAATCATTGCCGATCAAGAAGGCCACGTGCAAAGCAGGACGCGCAAGTCTTCACCGCGATGCCACCTCGACTAAGCCAGAAGAGGCAGATGCATACATTTCAATCACCCGATCAGCAGATGCGATTGTTTCAGGACGATGAGCGATAGAGATACGTGTCATCTTCAAATGATTGATAGCAGAGTTGATATACCGTTCACGAGCCGTATCAAGATGGCTGGTCGCCTCATCCAGGAGGAGAATTTGCGGCTTCGCGTAAAGTGCGCGTGCGATAAGCACACGTTGGCGCTGGCCGCCAGATAGGGAGGAACCCATATCTCCAACCAGAGTCTCATAACGCATCGGCATCGCAACGATGTCTTCGTGAATTATAGCTTGCCGCGCAGCCTCTTCAATCTGCTTTTGATCAGGTTGGTTATCGAAAAAGGCAATGTTCTCACCGACGGTCCCAGCGAAAAGCTGATCGTCTTGCATAACGGCGCCGATCATAGAGCGGTATAGCTCCAGGCCCAGCGCGCGAATGTCGATGCCGCCGACAGTGATACTGCCTTCTGTTGGCTCTATCAGGCCAAGGATTAATTTTGCGAGCGTCGATTTTCCGCACCCCGATGGGCCAGTAATCGCTACGTATTCGCCAACAGCAATCGTGAAGTCAACATTCCGGAAGACCCATGGATCATCTGACGCGTAACGGAAACCGACTCCGCGGGCAACGATAGTCGGCTCGGGCGTAGACCCTCTCCAAGTACCATGCAGAAACTTCTCCGGTTCGACTAGAACGATATCCGCAAGTCGTTCAGCGTGCATTTTTAACATCCGGAATTCGACGGCCTTATCCACCAACCGCCCAACCTTGGTCGCAAACTGATCTGCATAGGCAACATACGCCACCAACATGCCCGCCGTGAATGTGCCCCGGATGGTAAGCCACGCGCCCAACGCGATCAGTAGTAGTCGCTGAACTCCGAAGACACCTTGGTTCGCGGCACCGAAGATTAACCCAAGCCGCTGGCTTTTCATGTCTCGCTCGGTCGCCTCTATAGTTGCGCTGGCAAGGCGTGCCGAACGCTCGGCGCTCTTATTACCTAGCTTGATCGACTGGATACCACGAACAGATTCCATCAGCTCGGACTGCTGACGTGCGCCGTAAATGATCTGCTCTTCATTAATGAGCCGAAGGGCGCGGAAGTTGACCCAACGCAAAATGGCATAAATGGCAAATCCGAGGAGCACAATGAGCGACAGTAGCGGACTGTAGATCAGAAGAATCACCAACGTCAGGCAACCAGTCATGCCGTCCAGCGCTGCTTCCACAAAGCTTCCGGTGATGGTCGACTGAATCATGCGGGCAGATGAGAAACGAGATACCACGTCACCCATATGACGCCGCTGGAAGTACTCCATGGGGAGCCGCAGGAGATGCTGGAAGATGTTCGAAATCCACTGAATGTTGATCGTCGCTCCCAACCAAGTGATGACGTAAGCTCGCGCAACGCTCAGCCCCATGTGGATACCAACGACTATGGCAAACATTGCCGATACCAACCAAAGAAGGTTGATATCTTGCGAAAGTAATATCTGATCGAGTACCCACTGCGCCTGGAACGGGATGATCATGGCAAGTAGCTCAATAGCTAGCGCCAACCCAAACGCTTGAGCGACGCTCCGTTTCAGGCCCGTGATCTTGCCAACCAAAGTACGTAGCGAAACCGTACGCCGTTCAGTTACAGGAGCAAAGCCCTCGACAGGGGCAAGCTCGATGACAATGCCGGTGAAGTGTTTACTGACCTCATCCAACGGCATGGTGTAGCCGCCTCTCGCGGGATCAAGTATCTCGAGCCCCTTTCGCCCCACTCGATTAAGCACCACGAAATGTGCAAGATCCCAATGTAGAATGCATGGCATCTTGGTCGAAGGTAAGTACTCCAGCTCCGCACGCAATGGGCGCGCCGACAACCGCATCTGACTCGCGATCTGCATCAGCCGCGACAAGCTCGCGCCCTTGATTGAGATGCCAAATCTGAGCCGCGCTGTCGCTAAGTCGATATCGTAACCATGAGATCCCGCGACCATCACTAGGCAGGCAAGTGCGCACTCCGCCGCCTCAGTCTGCATAACCAGCCTCGTGCGTTTCCGAGACCAAGCCTCTTCTTTCGATGCACCATCAGCCATAGTCGATCCAATAAGACGTAAGACGAGTTCAGCGAGACGACAACCGATATAGAGGTTCGAGCACCCAGTCGATGAGGGGACGACGCTCTAGAAGAATGTCGGCATCTACCGCCATTCCAGCCATCAGAGGGTGAGCTCCCCCGGCAAGATTTATCGACTGTGCGTTCAATGTCACTGTGACCCTGAACTGTGGCTCACTGATTTGTCTGCCCAGAACCTGAGAAAGAGTTGCCGGATCGATCGCCGTACCTGCTGCCTCGTCCACCGCGCCCATGTGTTGACCGAACTTCTGATATGAATATGCCTCATAGCGAAGCACCACCAGATCACCTTTACGGATGAAGCCGATAGCACTGCTCGGCAACCAAAACTCCGCCCGAAGAACAGACCCGTCAGGCAGAATGCTCGCGGCATGCTGATTCGCCGGGATCGCCTGACCGCTGTGAACAAGCACATTGCTGACAATGCCATTGCCCGAGGCCCGAATGATTAAAGCGCGGCTCGCTTCGTTCTGTGCAATCTCTCGATCAACGTCAGCGATATCTCGGGATATTTCGCTAATGTGAGCGTCGCTATCGCGCGGAGCACTGCTTATATCTCGATCAATCGATATGCGCCGCTGTCGCAAGTCAAGGACCTGCCGGTTCAGTTCCTTAACTGTCGCCTGCATTTGTAGGGTGGTATCGCGCTGCTGGAGCACCTGAAGCTTACTAACTAGTCCGGAACCGGCAAGCTTTGTCCATTGCCGATAAAGATCCATCGACGAATCTGCACGCTGCTGCTGCAAAGACGCTTGTGCCTGCAACTGGGCCAACTGGGCATCGACAGACAAAGATTTTGAACGCAAGCCATCAAGTCGCGACGAGACCGTCAACGCTTCCTGTGCGATATCGCTTTCAAGCCGTTTCCGCTTGATTTGTAGCTGACGTCCAATATCCGCATACGTATCCCCCAAGGACGCGCTGCTCTGCTCCTGAGATACTTCAAAGAGCGGATCACCCTGGTGAACATGCTGGCCTTCCGTAACCCACACCTTCGTCACTACGCCCCCTCCCTTCGACGTTACGGAAAGCACACCTCGCGAAGAAACGAGTGTTCCGGATGTACGTTCATGGCTCGTATAGGTACCCAGCAGAACCAGAGTTGAAAGCAGCACCAAAGATAGTAAGCCGCCACCCAGCGACCACCACCCGAACCGCGGTGGATGTACCCGGATCGTTCCGATCCATGCTTCTTTTTTGGCTCTGGCGACCTCAGGCCTGAACAAACTATCGGCCATGCAATTTACCTTCCTTTAGTCACAGATTGCTCCGGTCACTTTCTTCGGCTAGCGTAGCTATCACGGACAAGAGAACGACAGGAGCAATTGTGCGATTCGCACGCAAGCATCTTTCAAGCAGACGAATCGTCGCACTTGTCATCGTAATCGCCGTCCACATGGGCGCATTGCTTTACGTCATCATCCCGCCAGCGCCCTTGCCATCACGGCCTTTTGCCGAACCTGAACATGCAAACTCGGTGCAAATCCGACTGATAACAATCGTCGACCCACCAACCATAGCGCTCCTAGGTACATCAGCACTCGCCCCGCCACCCTCTTCGGGCTTGCGCAAGTTGGTTACGGAGCATAAGCATTCCACCGATATAGCAAGGAGCGCACGCGCAACCACTTCACTCACTATAAATACAGAAGGCCCACCGAAGGCAACTCAACTCAACATTTACAACGCCGACGGAAGCATACGACTGGCCAATCCAATAAAAATGGTGCTTCCCCCATCGGGGATAGCTGACATGCGTCATCGCAACGTTATTGAATGCCGGCAAACGCGATACTCAAAAATGGCGCCACGTTACGAATCCATGGGCGTTCACATTGCCCGAAAATATCTTATCTATTTCAATCTATACAACAGATATTTCGAAGAGAAGCATCGCGTACTTACGGCACAGATCGATGCATCATGCCCAGAAATATGAACGCGCGACTTGGGGCCGTAAGAACCCGATTGAACCCATATGACGGGGTCAAAACACAAATCGGAACCGCCAATAATTGAGGTGAGCCAGAAGCAACGTCACCATAGAAAATGAGATTCGTTACGACTGCAATGCGCCCACCATACAGACGTAGCTCTCGACGGGCATCAAACCTACCTTTTCGCGCCGAACGTTGACATCCTTCAGGTTATCAATGGGGATTTTTGGTACGAGGTGGCCACCACTGAAATCCAACTGCGACCCATAGCGCTGCGGATGGCCCTGTCCAATATTCACCCGATCTTCGAGCATTGCGAACTCATCACCGCTAATGTCATGCCCCACTCGGGACTGTAGACTCTCAAGAACCTTTTTCTGAAAGCCGGGATCGGCATCGGCGTGCTGAGTGAGAAGCATGGCGGCTTCAACGCCATCAGTGCCAACCTGAGTAACGGTGGGGAAACCTTGTTTATTGACGATAGTTTTCAGACGAGCAAGGTTCGCCTTATCCGCATCGAGAACTGGTTTCAGTAGACGATCAGTATGATGCTCACCCTCTGCTTGAAATGGTGCCCTAACCTCTGTGTCGTTTCGGGCCATTGCAATAAGTTCATCACGCAATGATGGATCGACCGGAGTGGCGGCAACACTCTTCTTCGCCAACTGCTTCGCCTCTTCGGCCTTGAGCCACTTTGCAGCCTCCGGACATTTCGACGCAATCTTTGCTTCCATGTCCTGATCCTGCGCATGAGCCGGCGGCACAGAAACTCCGCATGCAAGAGCGGCGCAGAGCATGCCCAGCTTCACTTTCTCATATATTGAATGCATCGCAATATTCCATTTTCAGCTTAAGATCCTACGACTTCACTTGCCGGCTCTTCACTATAGGAGCCAGCAGGCTGCCCGACATTTCCGCGCGCAAAAGTGAACTCGTCGACGAATCGAGAGTGGTCTTCAGTCGCGACATAGTCATCAAGTGTGACCGACCCAACAGCATTAGTTAGAGTTGGACCAACGATGTGCCGCGCCATAGCGTCAAGCAACCGGTACTTCGGCGAAAAATGCTCGTTGAACAGAAATTGTCCTTGAGGATTGAGGTCAAGGAAATACAGACTACCGTCTTCGGCTTCGGCGAAGTCAGCACTGGCATAGGTGAGACCGAAGTGCGTCAGAACGGCCAATAACGAACGCTGCGTAGCGACGTCCAGTTGAACCGCCTCTGCCACCGTAGCCTCTTCCGAACGCATATTGACTCTGCAATCGAAGTTTGCGTCGAAGCCCGATTTCACGCTGTAGCGCGTAGCGTAAATGGTCGTACCAATAACCACAGCACGAATATCGGCGACCTTGTCGACGCTCTCCTGATAAATCGCCGGACATACCGAAACAGATGCCTCTGTCAGCAAGCTCGCATCATCCACACGATTAGCGATCGCCTCGAACCGAGGCGTATCGTCCTGATACCACAGATGCCCACTAAAGGGCTTGATGACAAACGCGCCCAATGACTCGGTGAAGGCAAGAACCTGACGATAGTCGCGCGAAACAAGCGTCCTGGGCACAGCAAGCCCTACCGCCTGTGCAGCCACAAGCTGTTCGAGCTTGTTCTCGGAGCGATCGATCACACGCGGCGGATCAATCCACCTAAGATCAGGCTGCGTGTGGAGTAGCTTCAGCGCAGCAATATCGAAATAGCGCGATTCTTTAGCGACGAACTCACGGTCCGACGCATGCACACGCGCATCACTGTTCTTGGGAAAGCGGCGCCGGTCCCAGACTGCACTGAACTTAAGAGTACCCGTCGGCGTGCGAAGCGCGCCATCGCCATTGCAAAGTTCGAACGACCACCAGTCCTTTTCAGTGCCGACGTCCGCAGTGTCGTAGTAGCTGACCGCGCAACCGTAGTGTCTGAGCGCCCAAGCGACCGCGCGCGCGTGAAGATCCAGTGGCGAGGAAATAATAAGTACGGAATGGTTCGTCATGAATGTGGCTATTCTCGGGAGCTGAAGTGAGGCCGGTCACCGAAGACTTCGGTCATCCGCACACCGATGGTGCCACCGATCCCGCGATGTGGATCGGTGGCGGGCGCCTTAGAAGCTCACGCCATCATCAACGCCAGCATCCATATTTGCGGTGCCCGAGGCGCCGGCCGTCGGGTTGCACTTCACACCACCGGCGACGTTGAGGATGTCTTCCTGGGTCATCTCACGAGCCAGTTCGCGAACCACCGGACGGACGTTCTTTTCGTTCTGATTCATTTCAATTCCTTGAACGGATGCAGTTGAGTTGACGCGGCGTATAGGACGTCGCGGCCCTTCGGTACACAAAGAGCCCGCTAAAGCTATCGAAATATTCTCAACTACGCTGCCAGTAATCTCCTACATCGATGTAGGACATCGCCTACACGCTCTCAACTTGACATCTCTCGCACTGTTTCGATGATTGATCAAACAAGTGGCAGGGACAGCAGGGGATATCAGCAGCTACGTGCGTGACAGTCAGCCAACCGCTCTTGCCGAAACGGTCTGCCACACTAACTCCGCCATTGAGTACGGCCTGACGGACAGCACCGATGTTCAGATGAACTGAGCGCTTCACATCTGATCCAAAGCCACGAACGAATCACCGGCGAACTCCAAACGGAGAATCCGGTTGCGTGGCGGCGTCCCGTCTGCGGCAGGCAGATGGACTCAAGCATGAAACGATGCGGGGGTCATGTAAGCAGCCCAAGCCGACCATGCACCTCCCTCCTACACCCTCGCCACGTCTTCAATTTCGGCGACCTTCTGGAACTCGGTCAGGTACACCGGCCGATTCCGGGCAAGCCACTTGACGATGGCATTGCTCCCCAACAGTACGCACAGGTGGGCCCGCAACAACGTCAAGTCGACCATCTCCTGCCCGTAGGCGTCGACGACCGTGCTGGTCTTTTGCTGGAGGGTGTTGAGCTCACGCTCAACCCGGGCGATGGCCACAACGGTGTCTTTCCGCCGCTGCCCCTTGGCTGCGGCCGAGCTCAGGAACTCGTCCGGAGTTGCCGATAACAATGCCTTGGCAAACGGGACCGTGAAGTTCTGGCTGGCAATCATCAGTTCCGCCGCCTCCATCTGCCGGACGGGTTTGAGTCGTTTGAGGATTTCGATGGCGGCGGCAGGACACTGCGTGTCACCAAGCAACACGGCGACCTCCTTGCAGATGCCGTCGAGCAGGCGGGCCCGGCGGCGGATGGTTTCGGGCGTGCGGGCAAGGCCCCGGGACAGCCGCTCGATAGGCACTCCGCTCTTGATGACCTGCAAAATCATCCGGTGGTCCTGGACTGCAGAGATGCGGTTGACCTGGGCGTTGAATGTGTAGGTGTCGTCCGTACTGCTCACCAGGCATTCGACCACCGTACCGCCGAGGTCGCGGAAGGCTTCCAGCCGCATATGTCCGTCGACGACATAGTAATAACCCGGCCGGTCCGATATCGGAGTGACCACCGGCCATTCAACCATCCCCTCCTCCCGGATGGACGCGAAAATCTCCTGCCATTTCGATGTGGCTTTGATTCCTCTGGGCAATGCCCGAAGCGACTCGATGTGGTCAACGTTCACCTCGATGGTCGCGGCAGAAAACGCGGTCTTCAAAGGCGCAGTCGCGTCCTTGGGTTGTGCATTCATGGCTGGCTCCCCATCCGTTCCGGCAGCATCTTCGGCATGGATTCGAGCTTTTCGTTTTTGAGAATCGTCCGGAACTGCGGCTGCATCAGCAGGTCCTTCATGGCTCCCACGCAAAACGTCAGGTGCCGGTGGACAACCTCAGCTTTTTTCAAAAGTAGGCGTTGCTTGTCGGCCTCGCGCTCCAGCATGCGGCGAAGCTCCGCGCCTGACAGTGGCCTGGGCTTGCCCTTCGACGGCGGGTGATACCCCTCCCTCATCTGCACCGAACGGTTGGCCCGTGCCTCGAGCAGCCGGCGCAACCGCCCCATCCGTTTCCCCCGTATCCCTTGGTGATAGGCATCGTTGAGAATGGCTTGGATTTCCGGCGTGCTCGCCCTGGCAATGTCGACGGCCATCGACAAAGTGATGAGCCCTGTCTGCACGCCAACAAGCAGGCGCTCTTCGCCCTTGTCGAGCAGGACACTAACCATGTACACCCAGGACGCACTCGTACCAATGAGTTCGCCGATTTCTGTATCGGTGTGCCCCCGGTCACGGAGCCGCCCGATTTCGCGCATGGTGTCGATGGCGGACTGGGGGCGTCTTGCGATGTTCTCGATCAAGCTCATGACGAGGCAGTCCTCCTCACTGGCCTCGATGACCACGGCGGGCACATGGCTGTGGCCGAGCGCCGTGAGGGCTTCGATTCGGCCCTGCCCACAAACGAGGTCATACCCGGCCTGCCCGTCCTTGCCGGGCCTCCGGCACACCGTGACGGGACGCCGGAGCCCGGTGAGCCGGATGGTTTCGGTGATGCTGGCGTGCTGCGACTTGTCCCGGGACCGGGGGTTGAGCACGCGAATGAGTGCAATGGGCACCGACTCGATGGTCGGTGAGTGGGTGACGTTTGCTTTCATGCGGCCTCCGGATAGCGCACGCGGGCGGCCAGTTGCCCGAGGACGTCGAGGGAGTCCTGGCGGTAGCCGTCGATGAGGGGAGTGTTGTCGAACCCCAGGTGTCTCGGCCACATGCCAAGGTCGAGGCGTGGGATGAGGTAATAATCACGAACCCCACTGCCGGCCCTGTCCATCCGGCAGGCGAGGGTCAGGTCGGGACGCAAGACGGCATCAAAATGGATGCGCCAGCGGAGCGTGCCGTCCGGTTGTTCCTTGCAGGGCGCCAACACCACAGACAGGGTCCATTCCTGGTTGACCCGCAGCAGTCCACTGCCTTCGTCTTGCTCGACCGAACCTCCAGCATGCCGCAGGGCATCGACCACAGCATCGATGACCCCGGGCCGCCATGCACGGAGTTGCCTGTTGAGGTTCAGATACTCAAAGCTCCGGCCGGGGTCATAACTGATGAGCTGGTAGGCCCGGACTAAACCCCCAAAACGATGCTGGTAGGCGCCACTCGATGGCATGCCTTCTTCCTCATCGATGATGAGGCCGGATAGCTCTCCGGTTTTCTCCAGAAGTTTCCGGAGCAACTCCAGCATCTGCGCGTCGGAGAGCTTTTCGGACCGCAGTGCAATCCGGCGGCGCGCTTCGAGAAACACGTCCCGCGAGACGATGGCCTCGAATGCCCCGTCACACCGCACCCATTTCTCGGGCGGATTCGGTGCCGACGGTTGTTTGAGTTTTCCCGAGCGCTTGGCGTAGATGTTCGAGCCAACGTATTTCTCGTTCGTCAGCACCTGGTGCACGGTCCCCCGTGTCCAGGGCCGCTGCATGTCGGTGAGCACCCCCTGCACGTTCAACCGCTCGGCGATGACCGATTCGGTGAGGTCGCCATCAATGAAATCCCGGTAGATGCCACGGACAATGTCGAGCTCATGGTCTGGCCCCGGCACCAGAATCACGCGGTCAGTCTGGATGCTTTTGCGCTCGCCGGGTTCCAGCACGCCCTTCGGTCGTCGTTCCCCGTCAATCAGGGCACGGCGAAGGCCAAAACCCGGAGGGCCGGCCTGACGGAACCCTAGACTTGCAAGACGGCACTGGCCAGCAAACACCTTGGCCGAGAGTTCACGGCTGTACTCGGCCGCCATGCTTCTCTTGACGCCTTTAACAATCGTCGCCAGCGGTGAGCCGTCGTTCTCAAACGGCTCGGCAACATAGACCACCCGAACACCGGCCTGGAAACACCGGTACTCGTAAAAGGCCGCCTCATCTGCATTCTGGAAACGGCCCCAGCGCGAGACATCAAACACCAGCACCGCCTCAAACGGTGCGTGTCCGCTTTCGATGTCAACGAGCAATCGTTGGAGTGATGCACGCCCGCCGAGGTCAAGACCACTCTTGCCCTCGTCGCGATATGTCCGCTCAATGACCATCCCATGGGCAGCAGCATAGGCGTGAATGGCGTCGGACTGGTTTTCGGTGCTGTAGCGCTGGTGGTCGGTCGACATGCGGACGTACTCAGCAACGGAGATTGCTGCATCAGCCCTGCCAGGAGCTGCCGGACGTGCCACGGACTTGGCCATGGTGGCCCCGGTGGGGCCGAAGAACTCCGACTTTATGCCTGTTTTCCGCGTGTAGGAAGCCTGTATCACGGGCGCAACAGAAAGCATAAAGCGGGCCGAGGTATGGCTTCGAAACTGTCGATGTGCCTCCCGTAAGCAGCCTGCCGTCGGTCTCGCCGCCAACATTGCATCGGCATGGAAAGACATGCTCAAGGATGCACGGCCGGTGTTCTCGATGACCGACGAGCAAGTCATCGAAGCGCACGCCGAGATGTTCGAGTATTTCGGTGGCGTGCCTCACGTCATTGTCCCCGATAACGCGAAGTGCTTCATCGAAAAAGCCGGCGGGGATTGGCCCACTGTGTAGCGGGGCTACGCGGACCTGAATAAGCACTACGGCGTTGCCGTGCTGCCGGCTCGGCCTTATCACCCAAAAGATAAGCCGAAGGTCGAGGCCAGCGTGAAATTCCTTCAGATCCATCTGATGGCGCGGCTGCGTTTAATGACCTTTTACTCTCTGGAAGAGTTGAACGACGGCAGCGAGCGCGCCTGAGTGAGTGTGTCTTCGTCCAGGTGCATTGCGGGCCTAGTGATGATGCCAAAGGTCAGCGACCCGCTGTCATGCACGCGATAATCGTGATGCTTGGCGTCGGAGTGGGCGAACACTTCATTGCGAAGGTCGACCCACCGGCCGTGTAAAGCGCGCTGAGCCGCGTCGAGGCCGCCCCCTTTAAGGCGAAACTTCCACCGGTCGTTGTCGGAAAATGGACGCGCGTACGTGACAACAAAAGCAGTACAAAGCGCGAGCTGCTGGACTTCGCGTGCACTAACTCCAGCGAAGACTGGGCCAAACCACTTGCGCCTTATCAGCAGCGCCGCAAAAGCGTCGGCGCGAGAAAAATCGTTCAGCGCTACCCGGTGACCGTGCGCAGCAATGGCCCGCGCGTCATCTGTTTGCATCCCAACTCCCCATGTCAGCCTCCGTGTTGATATTGAATATAGATGCGCTGGCCCCTCCTCGACTACGACCTATCATCGACGATAGGCTTCTCTGGGGAACTCAAGCTTCGCCTAGAGATGCCGATGACAAACGATGCAGTCGATGGACAGGGGGCGCCGGTGATTTCGGAAGTTAGCGCACGCCGCGGGCGGGCAGCCCTCTTGGCTTGGGTGGTCGCCATGCTCGGGACATGGTGGTTCTCGTCTAAGACTGCCACCGGAATCTTTCTTACGGGAATCGCTGCCCTTTGGGTGCAGCAGTCGCTACCCAAGAGTCGACAGCTTCTTAGCCAGGCGACGGAAGAATGCCGCGCGGCTGCCGGCCACCTAAGGCGGGTCTCGCGCGCCGCCCCCGCCGCAGTTCGTCAGCCCGCTTGGCTCCAGCTGCTGTGGCGCGTCGCCTGGTATGTCCTGTTTGTCGCAGGATGCGGCTCGGCGTTTTTCGCCGCCTCGGGTCCCTGGCAAATCGTTCTCGGCGTTGCTGTCAGTTTCTTCGGGGTGGTGGCTTCGCTTGACCTCGTCGTGTTCGGGCGCGCCCTCGTCCACTGGGGTGCCGCGCGGAAGATTGGCGTTGTCGTGTTGGCGGCGGTGGCTGCGCTAATGGCAGGACTTTCGCTGAGCCTAGCCCGAAAGACGTTGTTTGACCTCACCGGGCAGGACCCAGGCTCGTTTCCCGCCGCGTTGACCGCACTCACCGGCTTGCTCGCCCCTATAACCTGGCTCTTCGCCACCGCGTTGCTCGGCGCGCTGCTGATGGTGCCTCTATTCGTGCTGAGCATGGCACGTGGCGGATGGTTAGCCAGGCGACACCGGCCGTGGTCAGACGACCTGCAGGATTTCATCCAGATCGCGCGTCCCCTTTTTATTTGTGCGGTGCCGATCGTGATCGCAGGCGAGATTGCCCACGTCGACCTACGGCAGGGCTCGATGCTTCGAAAGGCCGGCTTGGTGGTTGTGGTGGGCCTGGATTTCTGGCAACGCCCCGTCTGCGGGGCAGCGACCGCCCTTGCAGCACGCATCGATGACCAGCATTTTGTCGTTTTCGACCCGAGTGCCAGGCCTTGGGCGATTCGTCCAGTGAGCTGCGCACCAGCCACCTTAGCCGGCGCAGAAGCGGCACCCCCGCGGCTCGCAGGAAGTCGTGAGTAAGATATCTGCATGGCGCCACACCAACGCGGACGACCCCAATGATCTTAGGCACCATTGAGCTGACGGACGCCGAGGCTGCCCTCCTGGCGGAAATCGAATTTCACGCCCGCACGCATGATGCTCTTGTGCGATCGTGCCGAGCCGCCGCGCGCCTGACGCCCCTCTTGCTAGATCGAGGAGCCATTCCTGAGCAGCGGCTTCGGTACTTCTTCGATCCCGACTACCACACCGGCAAGCGCTCGCGGTGCCAAATCTTTGAAAGCAATGGCACCGTCGGCGACGAGATCTTTGGCCACGGAAATTTCCTTCGACACCTACGCTATTTCGTTCACGGGTCGGCTCTAACGGATCATGCCAAGCAGACCATGTCGGACGCCGTCGGCGACCCCGCGCACTTCACCGGAGGCGATCTGGAGCCCATCCGTAAACTTGCCCGAGCTACCGCCCGTAGGCAAGGACTGAATGCTTCGGCAGCTGATGACTTTTTTCAGTTGATGAACGACCTTGGGCTAAGCGCAGACCATGCTCATTCGGTACGTCACGCCATCCTGTCGGTCCGTTAGTCCTTAACTGCCAGAGAGAATGCCGGCGGCGACGCCAGCATTCATGAGTGAATCACGGACTGCGTCAAACCGGCGGTCGATGAGCTTTCTGAGCTGTTCGATTTACGTTTCTTCCCTCCGCTTCTGCGGCGTTCACCAGCTTCTGTAGTGACATCGTGGGCTCGCTGGTTGCCGCATACAACTTGAGCCACGGCTTCTCATCAGCATTCGCGACATCTATCAGCTCTTCGACCGCGGTGTGGTCTGACGTTTCCAGCAACGCCAAGCGATGCTTGACCTTGCGCCTATCGTCGATGGCATGAAGCCGCCAGGGCATTGCACGCTTCGCGATGTCTTTGAGCTGTTCTTCGATGCCGTTCGACACGCGAAACCGGTCTGCGACCTCTTCTTCGAGTGTGCGAATCTCCGCAAGGCGCTTGCGATGCGCCGGCTCATGCGAGGCGCATCCGCGTGTCGCCGACCTGCTTTGACGGGCACGTGATGGTGATGGAGCTGATCGAGAAACTGGGCCTCGCCGAGCGGATGCGGCCGGGGGCGCTGCCATCTCCCCGTCGGGGCGGCGCCGATCGCGGGTTCCTGGCCGACCGTGGTGGTTCGGGATCGCCGCCCATCATCGTTGCGATGGCCCGCGGCGGAGAGGTCGCCTCTGGCGCGGCGCAGAACCCACGCGAGCCTGCCATCCGAAGCCCGCCCCCGCCCCCTACCTCGCAAGCTCCGCTGACGGCTCAGCTGCTACTGACGGCACCGGTCGTGCCCGTCGTCATGCCCTCGGCGAATACTGACGTCATTCCATCGCCAGCCACTGACGTCTCGATGGCCGGTAGCATGCTCAGCACCTTGATTGAGCGTCACCTCCGGAACCTGGCCTTCGGGCCGAAGCGGGCGACCCCCGCCACCCGTGATCGCGGCTACCCAAGCCGGGCGGCTTCCAGGCGCGCGGCATCGCCGCGCAAGCCGCCCAATGATCGAACAATAGTCTTGGACCCCACGGCCTCCCGCAGCGCCAGGGGCACCCAATAGCGCGCATACAACCCGCTGGGGCGACGCAGCAACAAGGGCTTTGGCATCGAAACAGTCCCTCAAACAGTACCTCGGAAAGGTCGGTTTGAGGTGGCCTTCGCGCTCCAGAAAATCCTTTGATAGCAGGCAGTTGAAGCGGCCTGACAAAAGGATTGGAGCGGGTGAAGGGAATCGAACCCTCGTCAGTAGCTTGGGAAGCTACAGCTCTACCATTGAGCTACACCCGCGTCGGGCTGGGATGTTAGTACGTCGGTCGGTCTGCTGGAAGCGCTATCGGCTAGCGGCCGGCTGAACGGCCTGCGGGTCCCGGCCTGCACGGGCCCTGGCGGCCGCGCATAATCGGCGCAGGAACTTACCCGTCGGAGCTCGAAACCATGCGCAGGTCCGTCCGTCCAGCCTCGTCCGTTCTTGTCGCGCTAGCCTGCGCCGCGTGTGCGCTGTCGACGGTCGCCATCGCGCAATCGGCTAATCCACCCGCCCGGACGGTCTCGACGGCCAATATGCCGAAACCCGGGGTCAGCTTCATCCAGGGCCCGACGCCGGAGCGGCGTGTGACGACGACCAGTTACGGCACGCTGCCGACGCCGGCGCGGCTGCACGTCATGGAGAGGCGTACGGACGGCAGCTATTACAGCGAAGACAACAACGGTAATTACAGCGAAGGCGCCTATTCGTCCGGAACCTATGTCAGCGGCTATGCGGCGGGCTTTGGCGGCTGGGGCGACGATGACCGCCGCGGTCATGGCGGTAACCATGGCCACGATCATGGGCATGACGGTCACGATGGTCCCGACGACGGTCATCATGGCGGCCGCCCCCAGAACGGCAATTCGGTCAGCGTCGCGCAGCCGATGCCCTCGCGCCCGTATCCGAACGCCGGCGGCGGACAGATCACGCTCGCGCCACCACCGCCTCCGCCCCGGGATAACCACGGCGGGCAGTCCGGCGGTCGCCCGCCCCAGCCCGGAACCGGGATTCCCGCCAATGCGGGGCCGCAGCAGGGTACGGGGATGAGCGGTAGCGGGTGGCGGCCGGGTAGCGGGCATTGAGCGACCGCTATTTGTAGGAGCGCGCTTGGGCGCGATGGATGCTGGGCTATCGGCCGGTTATCGGTCGGCTGGGTGGGAGCGGACTTCGTCCGCGAAAGCAGGCTTGCGACTCAGACGATGACGCGAGTGGGGTTTCGCGGACGAAGTCCGCTCCCACCTGCCATACCCAATGTTGTCGCTGGCACCTGTCGCGCTCAAGCGCGCTCCTACAAAGGAAAAGTCCCGTGCAGCCCCGGGCAAGCGGCTTCCGCTACAATTGCGGGCATGCAAATCGTGCTCAACGGTAGCCCGCGCGACTGCGCGTCCGGCACCACTATCGCCCTGCTCCTCGACCAGTCCGGCTATGCCGGCAAACGCGTGGCCGTGGAAGTGAATCTCGATATCGTGCCGCGCAGCCAGCACGCCAGCCATACGCTTGCCGACGGCGACCGCGTGGAAATCGTGCATGCCATGGGCGGCGGCTGAGCGACCCGGCTTTCATCAGGACCGAACACCATGACCCAGCTAACGCAGACCGGCGACGACACGCTCGTCATTGCGGGTAAGCCCTTCCACTCCCGCCTGCTTACGGGCACCGGCAAGTACAAGGATTTCGACGAAACCCGTCGTGCCACGGATGCGGCGGGTGCGCAGATCGTCACGCTGGCGATTCGCCGCGTGAATATCGGTCAGGATGCCAGCCAGCCGAACCTGCTGGATGCGCTGCCGCCCGATCGCTTCACGCTGCTGCCCAATACGGCCGGCTGCTATACGGCCGACGACGCCGTGCGCACCTGCCGTCTGGCGCGCGAACTGCTCGATGGCCATTCGCTGGTGAAGCTCGAAGTGCTGGGCGACCAGCGCACGCTGTATCCGGACGTGGTCCAGACGCTGGCGGCGGCCGAAAAACTCGTCGCCGACGGTTTCGACGTGATGGTCTATACGTCGGACGACCCGATCCTGGCGCGCCGTCTCGAAGAGATCGGCTGTGTCGCGATCATGCCGCTGGCCGCACCGATCGGTTCGGGCCTGGGCATCCAGAATCGCTACAACCTGCTGGAAATTATCGAGAACGCCAAGGTGCCGGTGATCGTCGACGCAGGAGTCGGCACGGCGTCCGACGCCGCGATCGCCATGGAACTCGGCTGCGACGGCGTGCTGATGAATACCGCCATCGCCGGCGCGAAAAATCCGGTGTTGATGGCCCATGCGATGAAGCTCGCCGTGGAAGCCGGCCGCGCCGCGTTCCGCGCGGGTCGCATTCCGCGCAAGCGTTTTGCGTCGGCGTCCAGTCCCATCGACGGCCTGGTGGGTTGAGTTAACGCCATGCAGCACGACGACGACACACCGGAAACCACGCCTTATCTGCGCCGCATCCGCAGCTTCGTGCTGCGCGAAGGCCGCATGACACCCGCACAGCAGCGCGCCTTCGACGACCATTGGGCGCGCTTCGGCCTGGACTATGCGGCGCAGCCGCGCGATCTCGATGCCACCTTCGGCCGCTCCGCGCCCCATGTGCTGGAAATCGGCTTCGGCAACGGCGAGGCGCTGGCCTGGGCCAGCGAGCACGATCTGGAGCGCGACTACGTCGGTGTGGAAGTGCACAGCCCCGGCGTCGGACGCGTGATGAATGCGCTGGCCGAACGCGACGCGGCCAATGTTCGCGTCTATAAGCACGACGCGGTCGAAGTGCTGGAAAACGAAATCGCACCGGGCACACTGTCCGAAGTGCGCATCTGGTTCCCCGATCCCTGGCACAAGAAAAAGCACAACAAGCGCCGCCTCGTGCAGCCGGCCTTTGTCGAACTGCTGGCATCCCGCATGGCCCCCGGCGGCCTGCTGCATCTGGCGACCGACTGGGAGGCTTACGCCGAACACATGCGCGAAGTCATGGAAGCCGCGCCGGGCTGGCGTAATCGCGTCGGTCCCGGACTTTCGGCGGACAAGCCGGCATGGCGTATCGAAACGCACTTCGAGCGTCGCGGTACCCGCCTAGGTCACGGCGTCTGGGATTTCCTCTACGAGCGGACGACGACGGCGCCTTGACCCGGCTTCGGGCATAACGCGGGGCTATCCCCCCGCGGAGCCCCGAGTCCATGTCCATCGAAAGTCTGGCCGACCTTATCGCCGAAACGTTGCAGGAAGCCGGTGTCCGGCGCATCTACGGCATCGTCGGCGACAGCCTCAACGCCATTACCGAATCGCTGCGCGAACGCGGCCGGATCGACTGGGTGCACGTGCGCCACGAGGAAGTCGCGGCCTTCGCGGCGGGCGGCGAAGCGCAACTGACCGGCGAACTTGCCGTCTGCGCCGGCAGTTGTGGCCCCGGCAACCTGCACCTGATCAACGGCCTGTTCGACTGCCATCGCACGCGCGTCCCCGTGCTGGCCATCGCCGCGCATATTCCCAGCGCGGAAATCGGCAGCGGTTATTTTCAGGAAACCCACCCCACCGATCTGTTTCGCGAATGCAGCGTCTACTGCGAAATGGTGTCCGATCCCGCGCAGATGCCGCAGGTTTTCGACTCGGCTATCCGTGCCGCGATCGGGCTGAACGGTGTGGCGGTCGTCGTGATTCCGGGCGACGTGGCAATGAAGAAATCGCCGGTAAAGCGGACCACGCCGCTGGCCGGCCTGATACCGCCAGTGCCGCGCATCGTGCCGGCCGAGAAGGAACTCGACGCACTGGCCGCGTTGCTCAACGCCGGCAAGCGCGTCACCCTGCTATGCGGTCGCGGCTGCGCGGGTGCGCATGACGAACTGATGGCGTTGGCCGGCGCACTCAAGTCGCCGATCGTCCACGCACTGGGTGGCAAGGAATACGTCGAATTCGACAATCCCTTCGACGTCGGCATGACCGGCCTGATCGGCTTCAATTCCGGCTATTACGCGATGGAAGACTGCGACACGCTGCTGATGCTGGGCACCGACTTTCCCTACCGCCAGTTCTATCCGGAAGACGCGACGATCGCCCAGGTGGACCTGCGGCCCGCCCATATCGGCCGTCGCTGCCGAGTGGATCTCGGGGTAGTGGGCGACGTAAAGGCCACGCTACAAGCCCTGCTGCCGCGGATCGAAGAGAAGCGAGTCAGCGGTCATCTGGATCGCTGTCTCGCCCACTACCAGCGCAGCCGCAAGGATCTGGACGACCTCGCCGCCATCGAGCCGGGCCGCGACCTGATCCATCCGCAGCAAGTCACGCGCCTGGTCAGCGAACTGGCCGAGGACGATACCGTGTTCACCTGCGACGTCGGCACGCCCACGATATGGGCCGCCCGCTATCTGCGCATGAACGGCCGTCGTCGCCTGCTGGGTTCCTTCGTGCATGGCTCCATGGCCAACGCCCTGCCCCAGGCCATCGGTGCGCAGTCCGCGTTTCCCGGACGGCAGGTGGTCTCGCTGTCGGGCGACGGCGGTTTCACGATGCTGATGGGCGACCTTATTACGCTTACCCAGCAGCGTCTGCCGGTGAAGGTCGTCGTGCTCAACAATGGCACGCTGGGTTTCGTCGAAATGGAGATGAAGACCGCGGGCCTGCTGGAAACCGGCGTCCAGCTCGACAACCCCGATTTCGCCGCCATGGCGAACGCGATGGGTATCCACGGCCGCCGGGTAACCCGCGCCAGCGACCTGCCCTCGGCCATCGCCGAGGTGCTTGCGCACGAGGGGCCGGCGCTGCTCGACGTGGTGAGCAATCGCCAGGAACTGTCGATGCCGCCGAAGATCAGCGCCGCGCAGGTGAAGGGTTTCAGCCTCTACGCGCTGAAGGCGGTGATGAGCGGACGAGGCGATTCGATCGTGGATCTGGCGCTGAGCAATCTGAGCCGCTGAAAGCCGCCTTTTTTGCAGGAGTCCGCTTGCGGGCTTGTGCCAAGCAAAGATCAATGACGGTGCGAAAGCCAACGGAGCGAGGAAGCAGGATGCTCACCTCCGCAAGCCCGACCTCCGGGCTGCGGATGCCACGCACAGCATCTCCGCTCCGTTGGCTTTCGCCCGCAAGCGGGCTCCTACAAAGAGCGGCGTTGCATTTCGCGACACCCATTCAGCCCCCGCGCAACTTCGCATCTCATGCGCAGCGTATACTCCGAACGCATAACCCGCTGCCCTGGCCACACGATGCCGACAGCTCTACGTACGCGCAACACCGACCGGACCAGGACCGCCGGCTAGTGGCACTGACTCTCACTCCCGAAATGATCCTCGTGCTTGGCCTGGTGGGCTTCACCATGGTCATGCTCGTCCTGGAGTGGATTCGCGCGGATATGGTCGCGCTGCTCGTGGTCGTAACCATCGGCCTCACCGGCCTGATCCCCGGCGACCAGGTGTTCAACGGCTTTGCCGGTAACGCGGTTATCGCCATCATCGCGATCATGATCATGGGCGCGGGCCTCGACCGGGCCGGTGTCCTGAACCTCACGGCCGCCTTCGTCATGCGCATGGCGCGTGGCGTCGAATCGCGCCTGGGCGTGGTGGTCAACAGCGTCACCAGCCTGTTCAGCGCCGTGATCCCGAGCCAGGCGCTGGCGGCGCTGATGATTCCCGTGACCAGCCGTCTTTCCGCGCGCACGGGCGTGCCGCTGTCGCGACTGCTGCTGCCGATGTCCTTCTGCATCCTGACGGCGACGAACACGACGCTGATCGCGAACTCGCCGCTGATCGTACTGAACGACCTCATCGCCAGCGCCAACAGCAACCTGCCCCCGGGCGCGCACACCATTCCGAAGTTCGGCCTGTTCAGCGTCACACCCGTGGGTCTGGTGCTGGCCGTGACCGGCGTGCTGTTCTTCTATGCGTTCACCCGCAAGCTGCTGCCCGAGCGCGAGGACGACCGCCTGAAGGTCACGCCGGGTCGTACGGAAAGCTACTTCGCGGACACCTATGGCATCGTCGGCGAAACGGCCGAGCTGACCGTAACCGCCGAAAGCCCGCTGGTCGGCATGAGCATCGGCGAGGTCGAACAGCTGCACGGCGCGCCGCTGATCCTCGCGATCAAGAACGGCAACGAATCCCGCGTGGCCCCGCCGTCCGACCAGATGATCTGGGTGGGTACCGTGCTCGGCGTGCTGGCCCCGAAAGAAGCCATCGGCGTTTTCGCGAACAACCAGCTGTGCCGCGTATCCACCCGCATGCGCCAGCTGGGCGAGCAGTTCAACACCACGCAGGCCGGTATTTCCGAAGCCGTCATTCCGCCCAGCTCGCGCTTCATCAAGCAGACGGTGGGCGAACTCCGGCTGCGCAAACGCTTCGGTATTTCCGTGCTGGCGGTGAACCGCGGCGACGAAGTGTTTCGCGAAGACGTACGCGCCGTGACATTGCGTGCCGGCGATACGCTGGTCCTGCACAGCAAATGGCGCGACCTGATGCTTGCGCAGGAAGACCGCGACATCGTGGTGGTGACCGACGTACCGAAGGACGAAGCGCGCCCCGGCAAGATCTGGCAGGCGGTGGGTTTCTTCGTGCTGGCCAAGTGCCTCGCGCTGTTCACGCACCTGGATCTGTCGGTGGCGATGATGACCGGCGCGGTAGGCATGTTGCTGACCGGCGTGCTGAACATGGACGAGGCCTATAAGGCCATCAACTGGAAGACCATCTTCGTCACGGCGTGCCTGATTCCGCTGGGCTGGTCGATGGATTCCACCGGCACGGCCTCGTGGATCGCCCAGGAAGTGCTGCAGATACTCGGCGGCGCGCCGCAATGGACGCTGCAGTTGTCCATCGCCGTACTGACGCTGCTGTTCTCGCAGGTGATGTCGAACGTGGGCGCGACCGTGATGATGGTGCCCATCGCCATCAGCGTGGCGGTCAGTACCGGCGGCAATCCGTCGGCGTATGCGTTGATCGTCGCCGTATCGTCGTCGAACACGTTCCTGCTGTCGTCGGGTCACCCGGCCCTGATGATGGTCGCGGGTCCCGGCGGTTACCGTTCGAAGGACTTCCTGCGGGTCGGCATTCCGCTGACCATTCTGGTTCTGACGCTGACGCTGGTCACCATCAATTACATGTATCGCTGAACGCCCGGCCCGGCCGCGTTTTTGTGGGAGCGCGCTTGCGCGCGAAAGCCCACGGGGCGAGGAAGACTGATGCTCACCTCCACGGGCCCGATGGTCTGGCTGCGGATGGCGCCCATCCCATCGCCGCTTCGTTGGCTTCCGCGCGCAAGCGCACTCCCACAACGGCATGGCGGCCGTTACGGCAGCACGACGCGCCCGTCCGTCACAGCCACCGGGACCGACCGCAAACGATCGCCGCGACACGGGCCCGCCGTGCATTCGCCGGTCGCGGCCGCGAAACTCGCGCCATGCGCCGCGCAGACCAGTACACCGTCCTTTACCAGGAACTTGCCCGGCGCCCAGTCCAGACGACGCCCGGCATGAGGGCAGATATTGAGATAAGCGCGTGCTTCCGTATCCCGGCGCCAGACCACCAGCGACTCGTCTTCGCCATTCACGACGGCATTGACCTCGATGGCCTCGCCGTCCGGAATGTCGTCGAGGCGGCACAACACGGTGGCCGGGGATGAAATGGCCATGGGCACTTGTCTCCTGAAGGATTTGGCCCCAAGGTTAGAGGCCTGCATGCATGTCATTGTGCCATACGGATTTTTAACCAATGAGCTTCACGTTTCCGCCTCCCCGCCGCTCCCGCAATCCGCTCGTCCGCGTGCTCTCGCTGCTGGCGGGACTGGCCGTGCTGGGGGTTCTGCTGGTGTTCGGCGTAGTGGTTCTGGGTGTACTCGCGGTCGGCGGCATCGTCTTCTTCGGCTGGCGCCAATGGAAACTGGCTCGTGCCCGCGCGACCGGCGCGGCTCCCGCCTCCCAGGCGCGCGCCACGCACGATCCCAATGTGCTGGAAGGCGAATTCGTGGTGATCAACCAGAATCGTCACGCGCATCATTAATGCGCAAGATGCGGATGGTATGGGGCGTCGCCTCCTCCTAAGCTGGTCTTCTTCGGGAGACCTATGATGAATTCATCGACAGCCATCGCCCCATCGTCCACGTCCGATGCCCTCGAACGGGTACGCATCGAACTCGAACAGTCCGAAACAGCGCCGAACCTCGCCGATCTGGCGCGTATCGCGAACCTGAGCCCGACCCATCTCCAGCGCGCTTTCCGGCGTCGCTACGGCGTCAGTCCCGCCGAGTACGCCCGCGCCCGGCGCTTCGGCCAATTTCGCAGCGCCCTGCGCGACGGCGCCGCGGTTACCGATGCCGTTTACGAAGCCGGTTTTGGCTCGGGCAGCCGGGTCTACGAGCAGAGCAACCGCCTCCTCGGTATGACCCCGGCGAGTTATCGCTCCGGCGGCGCGGGCGCGAGCATCCGCTATACGACCACCGACACCCCGCTGGGTGCGCTATTGGTGGCGACCACCGAACGCGGCATCTGCGCCGTAACGCTCGGCGACGACGACGCGACGCTGGAAAAAAGGCTGGCGGACGAATTCCCGCTTGCGGCGCGCGAACGTGTCGATAACGGGCGGGAAGAATGGCTGGATGCCGTTATCGCCCGCGTGGCGAACGAACTGGGCTGGAGCGACCGGCAACCGCCCGAACTGCCGCCGCTCGATATCGCGGCTACCGCCTTCCAGTGGCGCGTATGGGATGCGCTCACCCGCATTCCCCACGGCGAAACGATGAGTTACGGGAAGCTCGCCGCGCAACTCGGCGCACCGAAAGCGGCACGAGCCGTCGGGCGTGCCTGCGGAAGCAATCGGCTGGCGTTGATCGTGCCCTGCCACCGCATCGTTCGCGAAGACGGGACGCTCGGTGGCTGGCGCTGGGGTGTGGAGCGCAAGGACCGGCTGCTGGCCGCCGAGCGTGCCATGAACGTCGCTCAACGCTGACCACGAAACGTTTCGCTACCGCCGCATCACGCGCGGCGATATCGTCACGGGTCCGCGTCTCCGGCGCGGCCCACGGACACTCCCCATGAACGACTCTGCCTGTACCACCGCGACCGTAACCACGCCCAGCCTTGCCGATCCCCGCTGGATGGTGCCGCTCGCGCTTTTTGCGCTGTATGTCATCTGGGGCTCCACCTATCTGGCCATCCGCTACGCGCTGGCAAGCTATCCGCCGTTCCTGCTCGCAGGTGTGCGTTTCACCGTCGCCGGCCTGCTGTTGTTCGCGGTGTTGCGCCTGCGCGGCGCGCCGTTGCCCACCGCGCGGCAATGGCGCAATGCCGCCGTTACCGGCGTCCTGCTGCTCGGCTTCGGCAACGGCCTTGTCTGCTTCGCGGAGCAGTCGGTGAGCTCCGGTATCGCCGCCGTGGCGGTTGCCAGCATGCCGCTGTTCGCTGCGATCTTCGCCGGCATGTACGGCGACTGGCCCAATCGCGGCGAGACTGTCGGGTTGCTACTGGGTTTCGTGGGTGTCGTCGTGCTCAATCTGGGCACCGGCCTGTCCGGTTCGCGACTTGGCGCGCTGGCGCTCATCTGCGCCGCCACGGCCTGGGCCTTCGGATCGGTGTGGAGCAAGCGGCAGGACATGCCCAAGGGTCCGATGAACGTCGCGGCGCAAATGCTCTGCGCCAGCGTCGCGCTGATCCTGGTGGCCCTGCTGCGCGGCGAGCGCCTGCCTGCCCATCCCCTGCCCAGCGCCACGTTCGCCGTCGCTTACCTGGTGGTATTCGGTTCGATCGTCGCGTTCAGCGCGTATCTGTATGTGCTGAAAACGGTGCGTCCGGCGCTGGCGACCAGCTACGCCTATGTGAATCCCCCCGTCGCGGTGCTCTTCGGTGTGGCGTTCGCGGGCGAGCATGTCGGACCGTTCGATATTGTCGGCATGGCGATCATCCTGGTCGGCGTGGGCATCATCACGCTGATGCGGCAACGGGCCGCCGCGCGCTGATTCGACCATCGGCCAGTTGCCCGTAGCGTCCGCTGCTTCCACCATGGGTGGGAATCAGGAGACGCTACGATGCAACCGAACGAAGAACGTGGGCTGGCCCGGTTTGCCCTGCGCTGCACCGCATGGGCGGAACGCTGGTTTCCCGATGCCTATGTGTTCGCCGCGTTGGCGGTCATTGTCGTCGCGTTGCTGGCGATGGGCATGGGCGCTACGCCGGTCGCGACCGTTACCGCCTTCGGCGACGGCTTCTGGAGCCTGATTCCCTTCACGATGCAGATGGCCTTCGTGGTCATCGGCGGCTATGTCGTCGCGACGGCACCGATTGTCGCGCGCTTTATCGAACGGCTGGCACGCGTGCCGCGTACGGGGCCCGGTGCGATCTGCTACGTCGGACTCGTCAGCATGCTGGCTTCGCTACTGAGCTGGGGATTCTCGCTCGTCTTCGGAGGGCTGCTTGTTCGGGCGCTGGCCAGACGGGAAGACTTGCGCATGGACTACCGCGCGGCGGGAGCCGCGGCCTATCTCGGACTCGGCGCGGTATGGGCCATGGGCCTGAGTTCGTCGGCGGCGCAGTTGCAGGCCAATCCGGCGAGCATGCCGCCCGCCCTGTTGAAGATCACCGGCGTACTGCCTTTCAGCCAGACGATTTTCCTGTGGCAGTCGATCCTGCTCACCACCGTGCTCATCGGCGTATCGCTGGTGGTGTGCTGGCTGACTGCGCCCCGTGCGAACGCACGTACCGCACGCGATGTCGGCGTCGAGGACAACGTGTCGACGCCTCCGCTACCGAAGCGCGAGCGGCCCGGCGAATGGCTGGAATACAGCCCGGTACTGTCGGTCCTGATCGGTTTGCTTGGCCTTGGCTGGCTGGCGCACGAGTTCGCCTCCAAGCAGGTCGTTACCGCGATAGCGAACCTCAATACCTACAACTTCCTGTTCCTTACCGTGGGACTGTTGCTGCACTGGCGTCCGCGCAGTTTTCTCAATGCCGTGGCACGTGCCGTTCCGAGTACCACCGGCGTACTCATCCAGTTCCCGCTTTACGGCGGCATTGCCGCACTGCTCACGCAGGCGAAGGGTGCCAGCGGCGAGCCGCTCGCGCATCATCTGGCGAATGCTTTCGTACGTATCGCATCGACGGATAGCTTCACGCTCGTCATGGGCGTGTATTCGGCGATTCTCGGCTTCTTCGTGCCGTCGGGCGGTGGCAAGTGGGTGATCGAGGCGCCGTATGTGATGCAGGCCGCCAACGATCTGCATGTGCATCTGGGATGGGCCGTGCAAGTCTATAACGCTGCCGAGGCGCTGCCGAACCTCATCAATCCGTTCTGGATGCTGCCGTTGCTTGGCGTGCTTGGATTGAAGGCGCGCGATATCGTCGGTTTCACGTTTATGCAGTTGCTGGTGCATATCCCGTTGGTGCTGGGGTTGCTGTGGTTGTTGGGGATGACGTTGGCGTATGTGCCGCCGGTGATGCCCTGAGGATTTGGGTGGGAGAGCTTGATCGGACGTTTTCGCGACAACCCTTTGCACCGCACTGGGTTCCTGCTTGCGCAGGAACGACGGCGAGGGTTACGCAATCGCCACTAACCCTCACCGTCGCCCCTGCGCAGGCAGGGGCACAGAGCGAACGCGCCCGGCATTACCAGAGGCGAACGATCCGGCCCTACAACTCCCGCAACGCCGTCGTCACCGGCACCCGCGCCGCGCGCACCGCGGGAAACAACCCGCCGATAAACCCGATCGCCAACGCCCACTTCAACCCGGTCCACAGCAACGCGGGCGATACCTTGAACTGAAAGACGACCTGACTGAAGTTCGCCCCCAGCGTCGATGCGGTGTATCCGTTGAAGATCACCCAGACGATGCCCGCTCCGATCGCTCCGCCGATCAAGGCCAGCAGCATGGTCTCCAACATCACGGACACCACGACCGGGATGCCGCGAAACCCGATGGCTCGCAGCGTGGCGATTTCGCGAGCGCGCGCGGCGATGGCGGCGAACATGGTGTTCAGCGCACCGAATACCGCACCCACCGCCATGATCGCCCCCACGACGATACCCACGATGCGCAATACCTTGGTCAGCCCCTCGGACTGCTTGTTGAAGTATTCCTTCGTCGTCGTTACGTCGACCTTGATGCGCGGATCGGCGACCAGCGCCGCCTTGAACGTATCGAATGCCTGCGGTGAATCGAGAAGTACGGTGATCGACTGCACACTGCTGCCCCGGCGATACGCCGACGCCACGCTTTGCGTATCGCCCCACAGTTCCGATTCCAGCACATCGCCCGATGCAAACACGCCAACGACCGTCCAGGTCTGCCCGGCAAGACGAAGCTCCTTGCCGACATCCAGTCCTTCGAATTGCTTGCGCGCGCCTTCGCCCACGATGAGTTCGCGCAACCCTGGCCTGAACTTGCGTCCCTGCGTGATACGCACCTGATCGCGCAGACCCCACACCGCATCGCTGACGCCGCGAATCGGCACGTTCGCATCGCTGTTCGGATCGCCCTTCATCGGCAGATTCGCCACGACGACAATTTCACCCGACGCCGTCGGCCTGCCCTGTGCATCCTTGCGCACACCCGGCGCCTGCATCACGACGTTGGCGCTGTCGCGATCCATGACCGAATTCAGCTCGGCCTGCGATCCACCGCGCAGGACGATTGCCGTGCGGTCGTTGCCCGCCGATTGCAGCGTGGCGCTGAAACCGTCGCTCATGGCCAGCATCGCCACCAGTACACCGACGACACCCGCAATGCCGATCACCACGACCGACGACGAGCCGATGCGCTGACGCAACGTACTTAGTCCGACGCGGGTCACCGACCAGGTCTGCCGGCCGCGACGGGTGAATACCATCCATAACGCCAGAGCCACGGCAATGATGACGACGCCTTGCCAGGGGAGACTGATCCACAGAGCAAGAAAGGCGGCGACGACAACGAGCATGCCGAGTCCGAAGAAGAACTTGTTCATGACTTTCACGGGATAGTTCTCCTTAACGACCGGCAAGCGCATCGACGATGTTCAGTCGCATGGCACGCATGGCAGGCAATGCACCTACGGCGGCGCCGATAACGATCATCAGCACGAGTCCGAGCACCCATGTACCGCTGCCGATAGGCGGCAACTGCAACATGCCTCCGCTACCCGCACTGATGATCGGGACGAGTACCGCGGCGAGCGCCAGTCCGAGAATGCCGCCGATAAGCAGCAACAGCACGCCTTCGGACAACACCATGGCCAGGACGCTACGGCTCGAGAAACCGATCGTCTTCAGTACGGCCAGTTCGTTGGTGCGCTCGCGTACGGCCTGGGCCATCGTGTTCGCCGTCAGCAAGATCAGGGTAAAGAACACCGCGCCCATGATCGACCCGACGATGAGCCCGATATTGCCAAGCTGCTTCGCGAACGATGCGTTGAACGCCTGCTCGCTCTGCGACTTGGTTTCATGGTCGGAGTTGGCCGAGAGCGCATCGATGGCTTTCGCGACGCGGTCGGCCTCCTTCGCATCGGTGAGTTTCACGATGTACCAGCCGACCGTCCCCTTCGTGTATGCGTTGGCTTCATCGAAGTAGGTCCAGTGGAACAGGAACTGTTGATCGGTACCGTTGGCGGCGCCTTTGGCCGGCGTATAGATGCCGACGATATCGAAAGGCCAGGTCTTGTCGCCGTTCTTGCGCGGAAAGATCGTCGACTGAAGCGGAATCTTGTCGCCCACTTTCCAGCCGTAACGCTTGGCCAGCGCGGCACCGACAATGGCGCCCGTCCGGGTCTGCTCGTAGGCTTTGCGTTGGTCGGCGGGAAGCTCGATCTCTTTATACATATCGAGATAGTTGTCGCTGACGGCAAAGCTCAGCACGAAGTTCTTCGGGTCCTGAAAGATGCCGCCGAACCAGTTCGCGTGACCGACCGTGGCCACGCCGGGTATGGCGGCGACACGTGTAGCAAGGCTGGCCGGTAGCGACTGGATGATTGAATAACGCGATGTCACGATCAGCCGGTCGACGCCCACGACACTGTTGCCGCCCGACGTAAACGCGATGCGTACCGCATCGAGCATACCGAACAGGAGGAAGGCGGCAAGAATCGATACCAGCGTCAGGAACGTGCGCGACTTGCGCCGGAAAAGCGCGGCCCAGATCAGATGCAGATACTTCATGGCGCTTCCCTCAGCCGATGGCCTGTTCGACCAGCGTGCCCTTGTCGAGGTGCAGGGTGTGATTGGCGTATTCCGCGGCCTTGGGGTCGTGGGTCACCATCACGATCGTCTTGCCGTGTTCGCGATTGAGTTCGCGCAACAGACCGAGCACGTCTTCCGCCGACTGGCGATCGAGATCGCCCGTGGGTTCGTCGCAAACCAGCAACGTGGGATCGGAAACGATGGCGCGCGCGATGGCGACACGCTGCTGTTGACCGCCTGAGAGTTCGCCGGGCTTGTGTGTGGCCCGATCGCTCAGGCCGACAAGTTGCAACGCGACCGATGCATTCTGTTTGCGCTGCGCGCCGGATAACTTCGTCAGCAGCAACGGCAGTTCGACATTGCGCTGCGCGGTCAGCATCGGCATCAGGTTATAGAACTGGAACACGAAACCGACGTGCGTCGCGCGCCAGCGGGCGAGAGAACCGCTGCTCATCTTGTCGATACGCTCGCCCGCGACGGTAATGCTTCCACCTGTCGGCGTATCCAGACCGCCGATCATGTTAAGCAGTGTCGTCTTGCCCGAGCCCGACGGCCCCATCAGCGCGAGGAAATCGCCTTCCTCGATTTTCAGATCCACGCCGTGCAGCACTTCCACTTTCTGCTTGCCGCGTTCGTACACCTTGGAAAGGTCGTCGATATCGATCAATGTGGTCATGGGTCGGACTCCGATGATGGATGTCGCGCTCAGGGCGCGGGTTCGTTGGTGACGGCCGAGCCGTCCTTCAGTTCGACCGGAGGCGAAACGACCAGCGTGTCGCCGGCATTTACGCCATCGGGAATAAGCCGTAGATCGCCATAGGCATGCTTTGCCGGGACGACATCGCGCCTCCTTGCATGGCCTTCCGTAACGAGGAAGACGACATCGTGGCCGTCGCGATGGGCGACGGCCACGGCGGGGACGAGTACGCCGCGAGGCACCGCCGTCTCCACGGGTTTGCTCTCGAGGAAGGAGACCCGGGCGCCCATGTCGGGAACGATGCGGCCGTCCTTGTTTTCAAGGGCCACACGCACTTTTACCGTCGCCTTGCCGCGGTCGGCGGCGGGAACGATGGCGATGACGTGCGCTGGAATCCTCCAGTCGGGATAGGCATCCAGTACGGCTTCGGCGGGCATGTCGGCTTTGACACGGCCGATGTATGCCTCGTTGACGTCGACGTCCACTTCAAGCGAATCCATGTCGACGATGGTGCCGACGCCCGTACGCGTGAATCCGCCGCCCGCCGAAAGAGGCGAGACGATTTCGCCGACCTGTGCCGCCTTGTCGGTGATCACGCCATCGAAGGGCGCGCGCACGATGGTGTAGTCGAGATTGACGTTCGCGACGGCGACCTGCGCCTCGGCCGAGTCGGCCTGACGCCGCGCCGTATTCAACTGCGCGCGTAACGTCGAGGCCTGCGTGCGTGCCTGTTCCGCGATCTGCCTGGACACCAGCCCTCGCCCGACCAATGCGTCCTGGCGGTCCGCATCGCGCAACGCCTGATCCAGTTGCGCCTGCGCCTGGGCCACCTGGGCGTGCGACGCCGCCGCGCTGGCCCGGTAAGCGTCGAGGCTGGCGCGGGTAGCGTTGTCTTCCAGGCGAGCCAGTATCTGACCCTTTTGCACCCGATCGCCTTCTTCGATCAGCACTTCGGTCAATGTCCCGGTGATCTGGGCGGAAACCGTGGCCTGCCGGCGCGCGGTGACATAGCCGGTGGCCTGAAGCACGGCGCCCGCATCGGGGTTGCTCGCCGGCGATACGGCGGTCGCGGTGTGTACGGCTATGGGGCGCCGTCCCATGACATACCAGGCCCCGCCCGCCAGGATGGCCGCCACGACGACTGCGATGCCGGCGATCAACGCGATGCGACCACCGCGTCCCCCGCCGCCGGGCTGCTCGCGATGCGACTTCTCAATCCTGAGCTGCTTCAGGAGTTCAGCGTTGCTACTCATGCGTTTCCTCGCCCCCGCGGCATCCGCCGCCCGTGATGAAGCATGCGCTCCGTAAGAACTTGAAGGAACTACGGGGCATCAGGTGGTGGGCGTGACAGGTGTCAGGCGGACATGCGCTTTCCGCCATCGCCCACGCCCGCTACCCTTCCCCCATGACCACGATCATCCCCACCCCCACCGCCCCGACCGTCCCCGTCCAGGGAAGCGACCTGCGCTTCCCGGTACGCCGCATCTTCTGCATCGGCCGGAATTACGCCGACCACGCCAGGGAAATGGGCGCCACGGCGGATACCGCAAACCCCATGTTCTTCTGCAAACCCGCCGATGCCGTGGTGACCGATGGGGCCGACCTGCCCTATCCGTCCGTCACCGGCGATCTTCATCACGAGGTCGAGATGGTCGTGGCCCTGAAGGCCGGCGGCAGCGATATCGCCCCTGCCGACGCCGCCGGTCTGATCTGGGGCTATGGCGTGGGCCTGGACCTGACCCGCCGCGACCTGCAGGCGCAGGCGAAGGCCAAGGGCGCTCCATGGGACGTCGCGAAGGGTTTCGACCATTCGGCGCCGGTATCCGCACTGCGTGCTGCCGAAACCGGGGTACCCGGCCCCGAAACGGAGATTACTCTCCGGATAAACGGGGATGTGCGCCAGCGGGCCACGCTGGGCGACATGCTCCTGGACGTACCCCATATCATCGCGGCATTGTCGAAGCTGTTCGAACTGAAGGCGGGCGATCTCATTTTCACCGGCACGCCCGCGGGCGTATCGGCGCTTCAACGAGGCGATCGTTACGAAGCCGAGCTGGTCGGCTTCGCGACGCTCTCCGGCAAGGTAATCTGACGTTTCGCGCCCTGCTTACATATAAGCGACTACTTTTCGCCCACCGCACACGAGGAGCAACAACCGATGAGCCTTATTTCGGAATTCAAGACATTCGCGCTGCGTGGCAACGTAGTCGACCTGGCTGTCGGTGTGGTGATCGGTGCCGCCTTCGGCAAGATCGTCACGGCGCTGGTCGACAACATCATCATGCCGCCCATCGGCTATCTGGTTGGCGGTATCGACTTCTCCGACTGGAAGTGGGTACTCAAGGCGGGCGACCCGACGACCAAAACGGCCGAGGTCGCCGTTCAGTACGGTGTCTTCATCAACGTGCTGATCCAGTTCGTCATCATCGCGTTCGCCATCTTCCTCGTCGTCAAGGCAATCAACCGCATGACGCGTCGCGAAGCCGCCGCCCCTGTCACGCCGCCGGACGTGGTGGTCCTGCAGGAAATCCGCGATCTGCTGAAAGCGGATCGACAGAAGTAAGGAAAGCGGGGATTGGGGGTGGGTAGTGGGGGCGCATAGCTGCATGCGGCGGTAACTGTGCATTTTGCGACCACAGCAACACAATATATGCCCTCATCCGCGCGTAGCCGCGCCCCCACTACCCACCCCACCCTCCAGACCGTGACCTTCGGCCTAGAAGTACGTGAGTCGAATGGACACATAATCGGGACTTTCCCACCGGGGGTCCCCATGAACCGTATCGTTCGCTTCCACGCGCTGGCACTTGGCCTGTCGCTTGCTTTATCGGCGCAGGCCGCCGATAAGGCCACCACCATTCCCGCGAAGGCAGTCAGCGCAGCCGAACAGCTGCGCGATCGCGCCGTGACCGACCAGACGGCATACAAGGTCGTCGAGTCGCTGACGACGGAAGTCGGTCCGCGCGTCGCGGGCAGCCCGAACGACGAACGTGGCCGCGCGTGGGCCGTGGCGAAGTTCAAGGAACTCGGCTTCGACAAGGTCTATACCGAGAAGGTGACCTACCCGCTATGGGAACGCCGCAGCGAGCACGGCGCGATCGTGTCGCCCTATCCGCAGCCGCTGACACTGACCGCGCTTGGCTACTCCGCAGGCACGCCCAAGGGGGGTCTGACTGCCGATGTCGTGGGCTTCGCGGACCTCGATGCGCTGAAGGCAGCGGATGCGGCCACGATCAAGGGCAAGATCGTCTACGTCAGCACCCATATGCAGCGTCAGAAGGACGGGCACGATTACGGCATGGGCTCGGCCACCCGCACACTCGGCGCCGTCCTTGCTGCCCAGAAAGGCGCGGCCGCTTATCTGCTGCGCTCCGCCGGCACGGATGCGCATAGCCGTACCCCGCACACTGGCGTGACCGGATTCCGCGACGAGAAGCAGGCCATTCCGGCCGCCGCGCTCTCGCTGCCGGACGCCGACCAGCTCGAACGCATACTGGCCAGCGGCAAGCCGGTGACGCTGAAGCTCGACCTCGATGTCGGTTTCAACGGCACCTATACCGGCGCCAACGTCATCGGCGAGATCACCGGCCGCAAGCATCCCGATCAGGTCGTCGCCATCGGCGGACATCTGGATTCGTGGGATCTCGGCACGGGCGCCATCGACGACGGCGCGGGCGTGGCCATCGCCATGGCGGCCGCCAAGCTCATCAAGGACATGCCGCAGCGTCCGGATCGCACGATTCGCGTGATCGCTTTCGCGAACGAGGAGATGGGCCTGTGGGGCGGTCGCGCGTACGCCGAGCAGCACGCAAAGGATGTAGCGAAGCATCAGCTCGGTACGGAATCCGATTTCGGTTCCGGCAAGATCTGGCGTATGACGGCGAGCGTGAAACCGGAAGCGCGCGGCGCCATCGAACAGATCGCCAAGGTCATCGAACCCCTGGGTGTCGCCTACGACGCCACGAAGCCGGGCGGCGGCGGTTCCGACCTGTCGCAGATGCACGGCAAGGGCATGGCCGCGCTGTCGCTCACGCAGGACGGTACCGACTATTTCGACTACCACCACACGGCGAACGACACGCTGGACAAGATCGATCCGAAGGACCTGGCCCAGAACGTCGCCGTGTACGCGGTGTTCTCGTACATGGCCGCCCAGGCCAACGGCGACTTCGGCTCGGCACCGAATGCGTTTGCCAATGATGGCGCTCGCGACTGATTAGACCCCGGCGGGGCGCACGGCGCGCCCCGCCCTTCAATCAAGGGCAGCGCCGACAATCGACTGCTTTTACGCCGACAGAAAACAAAAACCCCGGCTTCATCACCAGAGCGAGCTGGGAGAGGAAATACCGGGGACTGCCGTGAAATAATGCACAAAGGAGCAGTGCTGCGTCAAGTAGGGTATCGATATGGAAATCATAGACGTTCGATCCGTCGAACGATCACTTTCAAGCGCGCGCATGGCGCCTTACAAAACACATGGCACGCCTTTTGAAGCCATCATCAGGCACCAATGGAACGCTTCGCTATCTCGCGCGGCGCTTTGTTCGCTGCAGCTTCTCGAGCTCGGCTTACGTAATGCAATGTATAACGCGATAGCCGACAAGACCGGCAATCTCCACTGGTTCGACGCGGCCTGGTTACGCGACAGCGAATCACGACAGATCGAAGATGCGAGACGCTCGATCATGTCCAGTCGAAAAACTGTGACCTCCGACGCCACCGTATCTAAGTTGGGCTTTGGTTTCTGGTGCAGCCTGTTCAACAGACACTACGAAACCAACCGGTCGCTGTGGCCATATCTCGTGAAGCCTGTCTTCCCGCGACTGGCCAAACGTGATCGCGACCTGAGGCGGATCGAAGCCACGCTCAATGCGGTTCGTCTGATTCGAAATCGCATAGCGCATCACGAGCCCATCTGGAACGACCCCGGATTGAGGAACATCCATCTGCGCATGGTCACGCTCGTGCGCGGCATCAACCCGGAACTCGATATCTTGCGCCGCTCTTTCGACTCGTTCCCGATACAACTGGATTCGGGCTTCGCCGAATTTCAGACAGAGGTAAGGCGTTTGGTCACCGCCAACGAATAGTTTCGCTTATGCCTCCGCGGCAATGTCGCGCGGCTTACCCAGCTTTTCCTGCAAACGATTCATATACAGATAGATCACCGGCGTGAGGTAGAGCGTCAGTACCTGCGATACCACCAGACCGCCGACCACGGCCAGACCCAGCGGGCGGCGGGTTTCCGCGCCCGCGCCGATGCCGAGCGCGATCGGCAAGGTGCCGGCGAACGCGGCCATCGTCGTCATCATGATGGGGCGGAAACGTACGCGACAGGCTTCGGCGATGGCTTTCGCCGGGTCCATGCCCTCGTCGCGCTGACGTTCCAGAGCGAAGTCGATCATCATGATCGCGTTCTTCTTCACGATGCCGACCAGCATCACGATGCCGACGAACGCGAACAGATCGAGCGACGCGTTGAAGATCACCAGTGTCAGCAGCGCGCCGACAGCCGCGGCGGGAAGGCCGGAAAGAATCGTGAGCGGATGGATAAAGCTTTCGTAGAGAATGCCCAGCACCAGATAGATCACGAACACAGCCAGCAGCAGAAGCATGCCCATGCCCTTGACCGAATCCTGGAAGGCCTGTGCCGTGCCCTGCACGCTGCCGCTCAGCGTTGCGGGCAAGCCAAGCTGTTTTGTCGCCCGATCGATCTGTGCGACAGCCGTACTCAGCGATACGCCCGGCGCCAGATTGAACGACACGGTTACTGCTGGCAGTTGCCCCTGGTGATTCACCGTGAGTACCTGCGGTTTGCGCTCGAAACGCGCCACGGCATCGAGAGGAATCGACTTGCCGGTACTGGACGTGACGTACAGCTTCGACAGCACCGCCGGGTCGTCCTGCATGCGACGTTCGACCTGGAGAATCACCCAGTATTGCGTCGCCGCGCCGTAAATCGTGGATATCTGGCCCTGCCCGAACGCGGTACCGAGCGCCGTCTGCACCTGGTCCATAGTCAGTCCGAGCGGTGCCAGCTTGTCGCGATTGACCGTCACCACCATCGACGGACTGTTCAGATCGAGATCGCTGGTGACGTCCTGGAAACCCGGGAGTTTCTGGAATGCATTTATCAGACGACCCGACCAGTCGTACAAGGCGTTCAGGTCGGTCGACTGTACCGTGTACTGGTACTGGGCCTTGGATTGACGGCCACCCACCTGGATGGCCGGCGGATTCTGGATATAGGTGCGGATGCCCGGCACGGCCGCGAACTTGCGGCGAAGTTCCTGGGTGATCTCGTCGGGCGTGGTGTCGCGATCGCTCGCCGGCTTCAGCCGCAGAAGCATCGAGCCGGAATTTGCCGTCGCACGCGCACCGCCCGCACCGACGCTGGACATGACCGCTTCGACGTTCGGATCGTCGCCCGCGATTTTCGCCAGCACCTGCTGTCTTGCCGACATAGCGGCGAAGGAGATATCCGTCGGGCCTTCGGTCGTCACGCGCAGCTGGCCGCTGTCGCCGGCGGGAATGAAGTCCTTCGGTACGATGAAGAACAACAGACCGGTCGCGGCAAGACTCAGCGCGAACACGAGAAGCACCGAACGTGGATGTCCCATGCACCAGGCCAGCGTCCGGGTGTAGCCGTTCTGTACGGCCAGGAATCCCCGGTCGAACCACACGACCACGAAGATGCGCTTGTCGTGATCGTGCGCGCGTACGAAACGGCTGCACAGCATCGGCGTCAACGTGATGGAAACGAAGCCGGAGATCAGGATCGACACGCTGATCACGACCGCGAATTCGTGGAAAAGCCGGCCGACGATGCCGCCCATGAACATGACAGGGATGAAGACCGCGACCAGCGATAGCGTCATCGAGAAGATGGTGAACCCGATTTCGGTCGCCCCCTTCACCGCCGCCTCATAGGGTTTTTCGCCCGCCTCGATGTGCCGCATGATGTTTTCCAGCATCACGATCGCATCGTCGACCACGAAACCCACCGCAAGCGTCAGTGCCAGCAGCGAGAGATTGTCGAGGCTGTATCCCAGCGCGAACATCGCGCCGAACGTACCGAGTACGGAAATAGGCAGCGCGACCGCCGGAATCAGCGTGGCCGATGCATTGCCCAGGAAAAGATAGATCACCAGTACAACCAGCACGCCGGCAAGGATCAGCGTGAACTGCACGTCGTGCACCGATTCGCGAATGGATTGCGAACGGTCGTACATCACATCCAGCCTTACCGAGGGCGGTAGGGTTTCGGTGAACGCGGGCAACAACGCGAGAATATTGTCGACCGTCTGTACGGTATTGGCGCCGGGCTGACGCTGGATAGCCAGCGTGATGGTCCGGCCGCCATTGAACCAGCTCGCCTTCTGATCGTCCTGCACGCTGTCGCGCGGCGAGGCGATATCGCCCAGACGCACGGGTGCACCGTTGCGGTAGGCCACGACGATCTGCCCGTAGTCGGCGGCGCGCATGAGCTGGCCGTCCGAACGGATCGACAGTAGCTGCCGGCTGCCATTGAGCGAACCGGTCGCTTTGTTGACGTTGGCGGCGGCGACCGCATCGCGCACCTGATCGACGCCGATCCCGGTCGCGGCAAGGCGGTCGGGATCTACGTTGATACGCACGGCGTATTTCTGCGATCCGTACACATTGACCTGCGCAACGCCATCGACCATCGACAGTCGCTGCGCGAGTTCGGTTTCTGCGTAGTCGTCGACAGTCGAAAGCGGTAGCGTCGACGACTGCATGGTCAGGAACAGGATCGGCGCGTCGGCCGGATTTACCTTGCGGAAGGTCGGCGGCGTTGGCATGTCCTGGGGCAACTGCCGCAGCGCCGCCGAGATGGCCGCCTGAACGTCCTGCGCTGCCGCATCGATGCTTCGAGCCAGCGTGAACGTGACGGTGATGGAGGTCGAACCCAGCGAACTGCTGGAGCTCATGGAATCGATACCCGCGATCGTCGACAGCTGCGCTTCGAGCGGCGTCGCCACCGACGAGGCCATCGTCTCGGGAGACGCTCCGGGCAGATTCGCGCTGATGTTGATCGTGGGGAAATCGACGTTGGGCAGTTCGTTGACCGGCAGCTTCGGATACGCGGCGATGCCGAAGATGACCAGGGCCGCCATTAGCAGCGTGGTCATAACGGGGCGGCGGATACAGAGTTCTGGCAGGTTCACGACGGAACCCTCAGTTCTTTTCGACGCGGATGTGCGCGCCGTCGACGAGCAGCATCTGCCCTTCGGTCACCACGCGTTCTCCCGCGGTCACGCCCTTGTCGATGACGACATGGTCGTTACTGGTCGGGCCGACGGCGATGCTGCGCTGTTCGACGGTATTGTCCGCTTTGACGACGAAGACGAAGCTCCCTTCCGTCGAACTCTGCAACGCCACGACCGGAATGCTGACCGCATCGCTGAGGCGGGTGGTCGGCAAGGTCACTTCGGCGAACTGACCGGAGGTCAGGCGGCCATCGGCATTGTCGAATCGCCCCTTCAGCACGATCGTGCCCGTGGTGATGTCGACAGCGTTATCGATGAATTCCAGTTCGCCGGTCAACGGCGCGCCCTTGTCTCCCGTGACCCGTGCCGTGACCGGCATCGCACCGCGACGCAATGTCGTACGCACGGCGGGAAGGCTGTCCTCGGGGATGGAGAAGGCGACGCGGATCGGATCGATCTCGTTCAGGACGACGATGTCCGTGGTATCCGCGGACAGCGTCGCACCGGGATAAGCCAGTGGCGCGCCCGTTACGCCATCGAATGGCGCGGAAACCGTCGTGAAATCCAGTTGCACCTGCGCGGCCTGCGCGGCGGCGCGGTCGCTTTCCAGCGCGGCGCGGGCCACGCCCAGGTTCGCCTTGTACAGATCGAAATCGGCACGCGAAACGAATCCCTTGCCGAGCATGTTCTGATAGCGCGAAAGGTCGGCCTCGGCCTTCACCAGTTGCGCCTGGTCGCGCGCAACGTTGCCTTTGGCCTGGTCCAGTGCCGCCTTGAGCGGGCGCGGGTCGATACGCGCGAGTACGTCGCCCTTGCGCACATGCGCGCCGGGCGTAAACGCCAGCGATTCAAGCTGCCCATTCACACGCGAACGGATATTGACGGTCGAATAGGCCTCGGCGCGACCGATGACCTTCAGCGACAGATCGATATCGCCACGTGTCGCGGTCGCTACCGTGACGGGAACCGCGGCGCTCGCGACCGGCTTCGCGGTACCTGCCTCGCCACCCTTTCCGCCTTCGTGTCGCCACGTCGCGAATGCGACAACCGCAACGACGAGCAGTCCGGTCAACAGGAGAAATTTCTTCCTTGGGGAACGCTGCATGTGTACTCCGGCCGGACCGCCTGCGGTCCAGGGATGTCGTCCAGGGCAAGGCCCGTGACGACAGCGGGTGGTCGGCCATCGGCCAGTGAAAATGTATAAACGGTGCGCGCCTTGACGCCGCCCCCAAGGAGGGATCAGTCCCCGTCGACCGGATTATCCAGCGCCTGGAGGTTATCTTTCATGCGGTTGAGCACATTCATGGTCGTCACCAGGTCCGCGTGGGAAATGCCGTTATGGGCATCCAGCCTGAGACCGCGGGCAATCTCGTCCATGCCGTCAATCACACCACGAGCCTGTTCGGTATCGTGCAATCGCCACGCACGGCGGTCGCGCGGATCGGGACGGCGCTCGACGAATCCCGCCGCCTGCAGGCGGTCGATGACGCGTCCCACCGCGATGGGCTCCATGTCGAGCTGCTCGGCCAGTTCGTTCTGCCGCAGGCCCGGATGGCGATGCAGCGCTTTCAGCGCGCGCCATTGGGCACGGGTCAGGCCGAAACGCACGGCTCGGCGATCGAAATGCTTGCGGAAAAGTAAGGTCACGTCGTTGATCAGGTAACCGAACGACATGTCTTCTGATTTAAGGGTCTCGGGCATAACCTTCGGTGCTGGCCACTGGGGCCTTGGGGTGGCAAGGCGCCCATCGTAACTAATTGCCGCGTCGGAGGACGAATGGACATCGATTTGCTGGAAAGCGACATCACGATCCTGAACGTGGATGCGATCGTAAACGCGGCAAACGAGTCGCTTCTTGGGGGTGGCGGCGTCGACGGGGCCATCCATCGCGCGGCGGGCCCCCGCCTTCTCGCGGCCTGCCGGGCACTCCCCGAGGTCCGCCCCGGCGTGCGCTGCCCCACCGGGGAGGCCCGCATCACGCCTGGCTTCGACCTGCCGGCGCGTTTCGTCATTCATACCGTGGGGCCGGTCTGGCACGGCGGGGGAGACGGGGAAGCCGGTGGATTGGCGGCGTGCTACCGGAACAGCCTGGCATTGGCCCAGGCATACGGCCTCCGCTGGATCGCCTTTCCGGCGATCAGCTGCGGGGTTTTCGGGTATCCGCTCGATGAAGCGGCGACGATCGCGGTGCGCAGCGTGCGCACCGCGACGGAAGGACCGGAGCGCGTGGTGTTCTGTACGTTCGGGGCTGCAGCGACAGGGGCTTTTGCCAAGGCGCTTGGGGCGTAGTCGCGTACGTTCGCTTTACGCTTCGCAGGGATCGCCATGCGGAAGGCCGCCATGAGGCATCACCGGGGATAAAGCGGCGGAAGCGGATCGTCGCTTTTCGAAACCGTATCGGCTATCCAGACAAACCCCCGCGCAAAAGCCGCCCGCAGCGCGGCGCCATCGACCGTTCCCCCACCAAACCGCGCCCGCTGCAACACCGCAACGGCGTCGCGCTGCGCGCCATCGCCCAGCAGCGGCAACAACGCACCCAGGCTTCTGAGTTCGGGGTGCGCGATGCGTGCCCAGGCGAGAAGCGTCGACTCCTGCGCAGCCAGGTCGTCGCCGTGTGTCGTGGCGACGAAGGCATCGCGTTGCTTGCCGTGATTGCGCCCGGGCTCAGGTACCGGCTTGCCGCCGTTCGCCGGCGCAGGACGCCTGCGCGCCGTAACGAACCACGCAAGCATCGTCAGTGCCCAGAGTCCCAGCGCACCCACGAAAAGCCAGCGCCAGGGGAAGCCCGAAGCCGATGGCGTCACCGCGACCGGCGGTGCAACCGTACTCGCGTGTGCCGGAGCGGCCGACGCCGGTGCAGCAGCCGTACCTCCCGTGACTTCGAGGTCGTGCGCCGGAATACGCGCGGTTTCCAGACGATCCGTCTGGACGTTCCACCAGTGCAGGGTGGTCTCGGGAATATGCAGCGTCCCCGCGCGACTGGGCACGACCGCGAAGCCCTGCTCGCGCCAGCCAGTGATCCACGGACCGCTGTTCGCGCCGCCGGTATTCGGTTTATCCGGATAGACGTCCGCACCGTCGATCGGCGGCAGCGACAACGCCGGCAGCGCCTCGAAGGGAATGCCCGTGGCCTGCAGACGCATCGTCAGGGTGACAGGCTGCCCCACCTGCGCTTTGCCATCCTGCGGCCATCCACCGATGTTGAGCGTCAATTCGCGGGCCGGCAGCCACGCGCCCTCTCCGGCTGTCGCCGGTTTCGCACTCACCTCGATTTTCTGCGGTTGTCCGACGGCGTTGACCGGTGTTCCCGCGCCGAAGAATGCGCCCGGATCTTCCGCGTCGACCGCGGTGCCCTGGAAGGTCGGCGGCCCGATCTGAAGCGTGCCGGCGCGCTGCGGCATGATGGCGTAGTGGCGTTCGATGACGTTGAACGTACGACCGCCGCGCTGGGTCTGGAACGTGACGTCCTGACCAACGCGGCGGATGTCCGTGCCATCGGCGCCCGGATCGCCCAGCGTGCCATCGGCCAGTCGTACGCCGTAATAAAGACGCAGCGTGTAATCGATCTGCTGACCGACATACGCATGCGTGGTATCGGTTTTGACGTCGAGGAAAACGGTCGCATTCGAACGGGCCGGCGCGTTGGGATCCGTCGCGTCGACATTCAGTTCGAGAACCGGCGTGCGCTGCCCGCCGACGATCAGCGCCGGAACGGTGATGTGCCCCTCGTGACGAGGACGCAACGCGATGCCCAATACCGCCCGCGCACGACGCTGTCCGTTGACGACACTGAGCGACCGGCTGACCTGCGTACCGAGCACGACGAAATCGGTGCCGAGCGGCGACAGGTCGGGTGAATCGATATCCACCGAAGCATCGGCTTCGATGTTCAGCGTGACCGTTTCTCCGACGCCCACGTCGGTGCGATCGAGCGATGCGCGCACGCCCGGCGCCTGCGCCAGTGCGAGATACGGCGCGCAGATCAGCGCGAGCAGCACGAGGATCCTTCGCGACATTATTCCTCCGGTCCGACGCCATGACGGCGCTGGTATTCGAGCATGAACTTGCGTCGCAACAGACCGCCAGGATCGTCGGGCACGCGCTGCAATGCCTGGCGCACTTCCTGGGGCAGTTTCTGCGTGGCATCGCCGGGAGCTTCGGCGCCAAGATCGTGCACCTCATGGTCGGCGGGCTTCGCGTCCTTGTTGGCTTCGCCACGGGCGAGTGCGGCGTCCATGCGCTCCTTCAACGCCTGCTGGGCCTTTTGCGCTTCGGCTTTCTGCTCCGCGGTTTTCGCATCGGCATTGCCTTGCGGTGGCTCCGCAGGCGACTGCTTGTCTCCAGCGGACTTACCGTCGTCGCGATCCTTGTCGCCCGGCTTGCCCTGCGGACCCGCTTCGCCGCCTTCCTTCTGGCCTTCGCTACCGTTGCGGGCGTCCTTACCGTCCTTCGACTGGTCGCCTTCCTGTCCGTTGTCCTGTTTGTCGCCCTGCTGTCCCTGCTGATCGGAACCACCGGGCTTATCGGGCTTCTTCGAACCGTCCTTGTCGTTGTCGCCCGACTTTTTCCGCTCCTGTTCTTTCTGCTTTTTCAGCCAGTCCTCGACCGCCTTGCGATTGGCTGTCGCGTCGTCGAGCGACGGATCGGTCTTGAGAGCCCGGTCATATGCGGCAATCGCATCGTCGTAGCGCCCCTGCTTCGCCAGTGCGTTGCCGAGATTGTACTGAGCCTGCGCATCCGGCTGTCCGTTCAACGCCGCCGCCGCATCCGCGTAATCGCCGGCGCGATAGGCCGCGGCGCCACGCAACGCGTCGCTATGCGCCAGAGACTGGGCACGTTTGGCATCGCCATTGGCAAGCGCGCGCGCTGCCTGCTGATCCCGTGTGCGGAACAGATCCTCGATGCCGTCCGCATGCGCGCGACCGGGAACGAGCGGCATGAAAGCCAGCGCCAGTACCAGCAGCCAGCCGCGCCTGAAGACAAGCGCGAGTAAAGGCAGCAGCGGCAGCAGGAACCAGGGACCGCGATCCTGCCATTCGCCGCCCTTCGCACCGGCGACTGCTTCCGCGCCCGCCACGTCATCGACCTGCGTCGCCAGGGCGTCGGTGTCCTCGTGGCCCGAAGCAATCGGTACGTAGCGACCGCCGCCCGCGGCGGCGACCGCGGCGAGCGATGCGTCGTCGCGGGCCGCCATGACAACGTTGCCGGAAGCGTCTTTCACGAATCCGCCATCGCCGGTGGCGATCGGTGCGCCCTGCGCGGTTCCTACGCCCAGCACGGAAACCCTGCGGCCGGCCGCACGCGCGCGCCGCGCGGCGGCCACCGCGCCGGCGTCCGCTTGATCGGTGACCAGGATGATGGAGCCCCCCGGTACGTCGGCATGACGAATCAGTTCGACCGCCTGGTCGATGGCCTTGCCCGGATCGTCGCCTTCCGCGGGCATCGTGTCCGGGGACAATGCATTCAGGAGATCGTCGACACTGTGCGCGTCCGAGGTCAGCGGCGCCACCACGAACGCTTCGCCCGCATAGGCGACGAGCCCGTTCAGGCCGTCATGATGAGCGGCGAACAGATCGCGAACCTTGAATCGCGCGCGACTCAGCCGATCGGGCACGACGTCGCGCGAAAGCATGTGCGGCGACATCGACATTGCCACGACCTGCGCGGAACGCTGCGAGAAAAGCGGTTGTATCTGCCGGTCCCAGGCCGGGCCGGCAAGAGCGATTGTCGCGAGCAGGCCCGACGCCAGCAAGGTCGACGGAGCGAAGCGCGAGCGATTCGGCACGCCGTCGAGCAGATACGGCAGCAACGCCGGATCGGCAAGCCGCGCGAGCACGCGCTGCTCGCCGGAACGACGACCGGTCAGCCATGCGACGAAAACCACGACAGGCAGCAACAACAGCCACGCCGGCTGCAGGAAATGAAACGAGCCGAACAATGTGCTCATGTGCGTGCCCCCGGCCCGACGAAGCGCGGCAAAGCGGCGAACGCGAGCAGAACCATGGCCGCCAGCAGGGGCCAGCGGAACAGTTCGTAGTGCGGACGTAGCGGCTGGCCTGCCTGAGGCATCGGTTCGAGTGCATCGATAGCGCGATACGCCTGGGCCAGCTGATCGGTATCCGTAGCGCGGAAGAAGCGGCCGCCGGTCTGGTTCGCGATATCGGTGAGCATGCCGACATCGAGATCGGCCGACGGATTGATGACGCGGCTACCGAAGAAGTCCGGCACACGCATGGCGTTCGCGCCGATACCGATGGTGTAGATGCGAACGCCGGCAGCCTTCGCCGCTTTGGCGGCTTCCGCGGGCGAGATCGAGCCGGCGTTGTTCACGCCGTCAGTCAACAGCACGACGACGCGTGCCTGCTCGGGAAGGGCAATGAGGCGTTTCACCGCGACAGCGAGCGCATCGCCGATGGCCGTCTCGGTGCCCGGCAAACCGACCACCGCACCGTGTAACTGGGCGCGCACGGCGTCCAGGTCGTAAGTCAGCGGCGTCACCAGGTAGGCCTGCGAACCAAACAGGATCAGACCCACTTCGTCGCCGGCACGCCGGTCGATGAAATCGCCCGCGATGGCTTCGACCGCGGCGAAGCGGCTTACCTGTTGTCCGGCGAGCAGCATGTCTTCGCGCGACATGCTCCCGGACAGATCCACCGCGAGCATCGTGGCGCGGCCGCTGCGCTGCTGCGGCTGTGGCGGTCCCAGCCACTGCGGACGCGCCGCCGCGACCACCAGACAGCACCACGCCAGCGCAAACAGCATCACGGCACGGGTGGAGGGGCGTGTGCGGCTTGCCTGCGTCAGTACCAACCCGGGATGCGGGAGATTGAGTGCCTGCGCCGGCGCGGCGGGTCGCCACACACGACGGACGACGAAGGGAAGCGGCAGCACGAGAAACAGCCAGGGCCACGCGAACTCAGGCAGGAGCATGCGCAACCTCCCCGGCCCCAAGCACGGTACGTCCGGACGATGCGAGCGCCACGGCCGCCCATGCGCGCAGATCGCGCGCCACGGCATCGACATCCAGCTCGACAGCCGGTGCATACAACGCGTCGTCCAGCGCGGCAAGCCGATCGATATCGACACCCGGCGCGAGTTCGCCGAGAACATGACGCCATGCCGCGCCGCGCCGGCTTACCGATGCCGGTCTGCGCGCACGTGCAATACGACGGAGCAACTGCGATGTGGCCGCGACGAACGTCGCGACCTCGCCATCGCGGGCGTAACGCGCTTCCGCCGTACGCAGATCGCCGAGCGCCGCATGCACGAAACGACGCTGACGGCGACGTCCGCGCAGCCATAGCGCAAGCAGGACGATCGCAAGCAGGAACAATGCGATTAGCACCCACCATCCGGGTGCGAGCGGCCACCACGCGCTGACTGTCGGCACGTGGATGTCGCGAAGTTCGGGGCCGTCGGGAAGGTTCACGGGCCGCGTCCTCTCGCGCCGAGCAGCGCGATGGTCGCGTCCAGAGGGTCGACGACGGTGTCGATCGTGCGCTGACGCAAGCCAGTAGCGGCGGCGAGCGCTTCGAGCTTCATCCGTCCCTGGCCGAGCGCGAGCGCGAAGTCGTCGCGCTGACGCGTCGCGTGCAGGACGACGTCGTAATGTTTTCCCTCGTGAGCGAGCGGATAGCGCCCCGGTGGCGGCGCGGCCAGTTCCATCGCGTCGGCCACCGTGAGTACGGCGACATCCGCGCGACGCATCAGATCGAGCAGTGGACCGCGCGCACCGTCGTCGCAGCTGAAGCCATCGCTGATCAGCAGCACTCGGCTGGCACCGTGCATGAGGCGTCCCGCACGCTGCAAGGCACCGGACAGGGATTCGAAGCCAGCGTCGTCGGCGCGTGCATCCCACGCGGCGATAGCCCCGAGTGCGGCAAGTGCGCCTCGCGCCCCGCCACGAGGACGCAGCAAGTGACGTTCCGCACCGAAGGCCAGCACGCCGACGCGATCGCCGCCGCGTACCGCGTACCACGCCGCCACGGCCGCGGCGCGCGCGGCCTGCACGGATTTGAAACGGACGCGGGTACCGAAACGCATGCCCGCATTGGTGTCCAGCAGGATCAGCAGCCGCCCTTCCCGTTCTTCCTGAAAGAGCTTGGTATGCAGGCTTCCGCTGCGCGCGGTCAATCGCCAGTCGAGCCGGCGCACATCGTCGCCGGGCTGGTAGATTCGCGATTCGGCATAGTCCATGCCGCGTCCATGCAACCGGCTGGGTTGCTGGCCGCTGCGCGCGGCGCGCGATACGACCGGCGGCGAAGGCGCACGCGCCACTCGCGCGCGAAGCGCGATCAGTTCGGCGAGATTGACGCTGACCCGTCCATCGCCGTCGCGGTTCATGGAGACGCGGGCATTCACGGCAACGGCACGAGATCCAGCAGGCGATCGATGACGCTGTCGATTTTCACGCCCTCCGCCTCCGCCTCGTAGCTGGGCAGCACGCGATGACGCAGCACTTCGTGAGCCACCGCATGCACGTCTTCCGGCAGCGCATAAGCGCGCCCGGCCAGCCATGCGCGCGCCCGGGCGCAGCGATCCAGCGCGATGCTGGCACGCGGGCTCGCGCCCCAGGCGATCCAGCGCTTCAGTTCGGGGCCGTACACTTCCGCGCGACGCGTCGCCACGACCAGCTGCGTGATGTATAGCTCCAGCGCGGGCGCGACATGTATGGCGAGAACGGCATCGCGCGCCGCGAATACGTCCTCGGGACGCAGGACATGCGCGGGTGGCGGCACCGGATGCATCGCCTCTCGCGCCTGCTCGCGCGCAAGGCGCAGGATAGCCAGTTCCGCGTCGGCATCCGGATAACCGATGGTCACGTGCATCAGGAACCGGTCGAGCTGCGCTTCGGGCAGCGCGAACGTGCCCTCCTGCTCGATCGGATTCTGCGTGGCCATCACCATGAAAAGTTCGGGCAGCGGCCACGTGCGGCGACCGATGGTGATCTGCCGCTCGGCCATCGCTTCGAGCAGCGCGGACTGCACCTTGGCGGGCGCGCGGTTGATTTCGTCGGCAAGCACGATGTTGTGGAACAACGGACCGCGCTCGAATTCGAATGCGCCGGTCTGTGGCCGGAAGATATCGGTACCCGTGAGATCGGCCGGCAACAGGTCCGGCGTGAACTGGATCCGGTGAAAATCGGCTTCGATCCGGGTTGCCAGCGCCTTGATCGCCGTCGTCTTGGCCAGCCCTGGCGCGCCCTCGACGAGCAGATGCCCGTCGGCCAGAAGGGCGATCAGCAGGCATTCGACCAGATGCGGCTGACCGATAATGCTACGCCCGAGCTCCTCGCGCAGACGGACGAACGCGTCCTGGAGGGGCGTGGCGACGACTTCGGGTAGGGACATAGGGGATCTCGAGTACATGGAACGAGGGTGAGACAACACAGTACCCCAGAAGTTTATGCCGGTCGCTGTCCTGTAGGAGCCCGCTTGCGGGCTCCTACAACAAGCAAAAAAAAAGCGGCCCGGAGGCCGCCTCTTCTTCGCCGGTAAAGCCCCTTACTGCAACGTCTCGCTCAGAATGCGCGGCGTCACGAAAATCAGGAGTTCGGCCTTGTTGTTGCTGCGGTTCGTACGGCGGAAGAGCACACCCAGACCCGGGATGTCGCCCAGACCCGGTACCTTGTCCGTCGTATTCGCCTTCGTGATCTCGTAGATACCGCCAAGGACAACAGTCTGACCGTTGTCGACGAGCACCGACGTGTTGATTTCGCGCGTGTCGATCTGCGGCACCGAACCGCCGCCCGGACTCGGCACCATGGCCGCCAGCGCATCCTTCTTCACGTTGATCTTCAGATAAACGCGGCTATCGGCCGTGATGGTCGGGGTGACGCGCAGCTCGAGTACCGCGTCCTTGAACTGGACCGTCGCGTTCTGCGCACCGCCACCGCTGGAGCTGGCCTGATAGGTCACGTAACCGATCTGCTGACCCTGCTTGATGACCGCTTCCTGCTGGTTCGCGGTGATGACGCGCGGGCTGGAGATGACTTCGCCACGGCCTTCCGTCTGCGCCGCCGACAGTTCGAGGTCGACGAGGTAGTTGGCGCCGAGGATCGCGAGACCCAGGCTACCGGCCGGGTTCGAGACCGGCAGGTTGACGTTGTAGCCGCCCGGCAGCTCGACCGAACCCGGAACGGGGACATTCGTCGGAATGGCGGTACCCGCGGCCTGTGCCGCCGCAACGTCGCGGTTGTACTGGTTGAGGGCGTTGTTATAGGTGACGGCGTTGTTGTGTACGCCAGTTACCAGACCCGCTGTACCCGTGCCGTTCGTACCGCTGCTGAGGTTCGGCGTCGTACCGATGACCTGACCGCTCGGATTCGTATTGGACGCCTGCACACCCCAGCGCACACCGAGCTGACGGGTGAAGGTATCCGTGGCGACCACGATGCGCGATTCGATCAGCACCTGCTGCACCGGACGATCGAGGGTACCGATCAGTTCGCGCAGATCGCGGATCTTGTCCGGCGTGTCGTTGACGAGCAGCGTATTGGTGCGGTCGTCGAAGGAAACGCTGCCGCGCGCCGAGAGGAAGCCGCGACTACCGGTGCCCTGACCGCCACCACCCGTGGACTGCATACTGCCCTGGGTCAGCAGCTTGGCGATGTCCGCCGCCTTGCCGTAGCTGATCGGAATGTAGTCGGAAATCAGTTCCGCCGAGTTCTCCGCTTTCTCGCGGGCATCGGCCAGGCTCTGCTCGTAGCCGGCCAGCTCGGCCTGCGGTGCGATCCAGATCACGTTGCCGCTGCGGCGCTTGTCCAGGCCCTTGGCGCGCAGGACGACGTCCAGCGCCTGATCCCAGGGAACATTGACGAGACGCAGCGTGACGCTGCCGCCGACGCTGTCGGATGCAACCAGATTCAGGCCGGAGATATCGGCGATGAGCTGCAGCGCCGAGCGGACCGGAATGTCCTGGAAATTGAATGTGACGCGGTTGCCGCTATACGTCGGATCCTGCCCCTTGGCCAGCTTGGGATTGACCGGCGCGGCCTTCTTCGGGGCCACTTCGACGACGTATTCGCCGCCGCTCTGATAGGCCGATACTTCGACCTCGCCCTTGGTACGGATGTCCATGCGACCGCCGCCGGGCGCGGCCTTCGTGTCGATCGACTGCACCGGTGTGGCGAAGTCGAGCACGTCGAGGCGCTGGGCAAGTTTCGACGGAATGCTCGCACCGCCAAGGCTGACGATGACGTGATCGCCTTCGCGATGCATTTCCGGGCTGGCCGTGCTGCTGCCGAGCGTGACCAGAACGCGGCCTTCGCCGTTGGGGCCACGACGGAAGTCGATGTTGGAAATCGGCGTGCCACCCGACGAGGGGAGTGCCTTGGTCGGATCGGAAACGACCGCCGTGGTCGTCGTGGCGCCCGTCGGCCCGTTGTTCACGGTGACATAGAGGTTATTGCCGTCGACGCGCGTCTTATAGGCGGACTCGCGGAACAGTTCCACCACCACACGGGTCTTGCCGCCTGCGGCGATGACCGAGATGCCGGACGTCGAACCCTTGCCGATGTCGATATGTCGCGTGGCGAATGCGTTTGTCGTATCGGCCAGGTCGACGGCGATGCGCGGAGGGTTGCTCGTCGTGAAGACGTTCGGCTGCGGTGCCGGACCTGCGAAAGCGAGCTTCAGCTCCACACGGCCGCCGGGCTGGACATCGTAGGTGACGTTCTGCAGTGCCGTCGCGGCGGTCGCCGCGCCGGCGAAGATCGCCGAACAGGTAAGGGCTACGCCGAGGAACCAGCGGCGCATAGTGAAACGCGCGCTACCCGGCAGATGATTCTTATTGATGGTCATGTGCGTCATCCCCGAGTTCATTTTTCACCGACCGCAATGCTTGCCTGCCTTTCCATCCAGCCGCCGGTGCCGTTGGGCACCAGCTCGACGAGATCGATGCGATCTTCGGCGACACCGGTGATACGGCCATAGCTCTGCCCCAAGTATTCGTTGCGATGGACGCGGTGGATCACCCCGCCCGGATCTTTGATCAGTGCTTCCATCGACGGACCGGCACCTACCGTGCCCACCATCTTCAGGCTGTCGAGCGAGAACATCTCAAGCGGCTGCTTGGCACGATTTTCGTCCGGCCGGGGGCCCGAACCATTCCCCTGCGCCTGCTGCATCTCGGCGCTGCTGGGACTGAACGGGTCGCGCTGGTTCTGGTCCTGATAGGCGAACGTTTCGAAGGTACGGATCACGGGCAGCGGCGGAATCGGCGCGCCTTTCTTGTGTTTTTCCTGCGCGACCCAGTCGCGCAGATCCGACTGGCCCCGGGTGCAACCGGCCAACGCCAGCGCGCTGAAGGCCACGAGCAGGAACTGACGGTGTGTAGCGTGCATGCGCTTCATCACTTCTGCCCTCCCTGGGTCGCCGGTGCCGACTTGTTTACGTCGGTACTTTCGTCGTCCTCGAGGTAACGGTAAGTCTTGACCGTCCCCTGCAGAACCAGCATGCCGCCCGGTACCGGATCGCCGCCCTTGGACGCTGCCGTCTTCGGGGTCAACGACACATCGTGCAACGTCAGGATGACGACACGCGGCAGCGAGGCCACGCCGCTGATGAATGCGCCGAACTGGTGATAGGTACCCACCATGCGCAGCGTGATCGGCTTCTCGGCGTAGAAGTCCTTGGGCGTCTCGGGACCGGGCTGGAACAGCTCGGTCTCGATGCCTGCCGCAAGGGCCGTCTGCGAAACGTCGACGAGCAGCTCAGGCATTTCCGTCTTGCTGGGCAACTGACGCAACAGCGTCCGCAGCATGTCCTGCATTTCGGCCAGCTGCTGCTCCAGAGCTTCGAGGTTTGCCGCCTTGGCCTGCTTGTCGGAGAACTCGCGCTTGAGTTGCTCTTCCTTGCTTTCCGCCGAGGTCAGATCGTCCTGCTGATTGCTGATGTAGAAATACCAGCCCGCCAGGGTGACGACCACGAACACCAGGCCCGTGAAGAACAGCTTGATCGACTTCGGCCAGGCGCCGACGTTATGCCGATCGAGATTGCGCAGATCGTCTAGGAATTTCATGGCTTGGCTCCTACCGTGGCGGCGGGAGTCGGACGCGGTGCGGCGACCGGTGCGGTGGGCGTGGCGGAGGCCGGTGCCGTGGGCTTTACCAGTCCTGTCACCGGACCCGCGATGGCGGCAGGCACGGCGGCCGGAGCCGTCGATGCGGCGCTTGCCGGAACCAGCGGTACGCCACCGGCGGCGTTCGGATCGGAGGCGTCGGTGCCCGGCTTGCTCAGGCGGACATCCAGACCGAACGTGTACGGCATGCGCGATGCGTCGTGCGTGTTTTCGGTCTTGCGCAGATCGACGTGACCCATCCACGGGCTGGCTTCGATATTGCGCATGTAGTCGGCCACGCTGGTGTTCGACTGGGACACACCATCCAGCGAAAGCGCGTCGCCGGACTGCTTCATGCCGGTCAGGCGGGCGCTGCCCGGGACGGTCTTCACCATCTCGTCGAACAGATGGACCATCTGCGAACGGTTGGCCTGCAGCTGTTCGATAATCTGTTTGCGCTGGAGCAGGCCCGACCGGACCTTCTCCAGATCCTTGATCTTCGCGATGCGGCTATCGAGCTGCTTGATCTCGTTCTGCAGATACGTGTTGCGCTCGCCCTGATTGCCGATACGGGCATCCATCCAGAACGACCACGCCAGCAGCACGAAGACCGCGGCGGCAAAAGCGATACCCAACTGGATGTAAAACTCGCGCTCGCGCAGCTTGCGCCGCTCGGCTCGCCAGGGAAGTAGATTGATCCGTGCCATCAGTCGAAACTCCTCATGGCAAGACCTACCGCGATCATCAGTGCGGGGGCGTCTTGTGCGAGGGACTCCGCCTGCACCCGGTTCGACAGCGACATGCGTGCGAGTGGGTTGGCGACGATGCAGGGAATGCCAAGCTGCTGTTCGAGCACTTCGCTGATCCCTTCGATGGAAGCGCAGCCACCGGCCAGGACGACCTGGTCGACGCGGCTGTACTCGCTGCCCGCGAAGAAGAACTGCAGAAGGCGACTGACCTGCTGCACGAGCGATTCCTTGAACGGCTCCAGCGCTTCGATCTCATAGGATTCCGGAAGGCCGCCCTTGCGCTTGGCCCGGCCGGCTTCCTCGTAGGACAGACCGTAGCGACGCATGATTTCGTCGGTGAGCTGCTTGCCGCCGAAAACCTGCTCGCGCGAATAGATCGTGCGCTGGTTCTTCAGCACCGCCAGCGTCGTCATGGTCGCGCCGATGTCCACGACGGCAACCAGCGCATCCCGGGATACCGAGAGCTGGTCGGCCACCATGCCGAAGGCGTTTTCCATGGCAAACGCTTCGACGTCGACCACCCGGGCGGACAGGCCGCCGAGGTCGAGCGCCGCGATGCGCATGTCCACGTTCTCGGTCCGCGAGGCGGCGAGAAGGACGTTGTTCATTTCGGGATTGTCGCGAACAGGGCCCATCACCTCGAAATCGAGACTAACTTCCTCGATCGGGTAGGGAATGTACTGGTTAGCTTCGACCAGTATCTGTCCTTCGAGGTCATCCTCGGACAGGTCGGCCGACATGGGAATGATCCGGGTAATAACCGCCGAACCCGCCACGGCGGCAGCCGCGTGCTTCAGCTTGGACCCGGACCGGGCCAGGGCGCGGCGAATAGCTTCGCCGACCGCCTCGACCTCTACGATGTTCTTTTCGACTACAGCATTGGGCGGCAGCGGTTCAACGGCGTAGTGCTCGACGCGATAGCGCCCGCCTGTCTGACTGAGCTGCAGCAACTTTACGGCAGTCGAACTTATGTCGACGCCGATTAACGGCGCCGTCTTGGGTGTAAAGAGCCCCACGTTGTCCCCCTTCCCCGCGCCTTGTCGGAATGTAATGTCTTCGGCGCGAAGGCATTAGAACGAATCCTTAATGGATTAGCAACGGCCGATCAGACCCCTCTTCGGGAACTGAATCACAAGTTTAGTCACCGGCTTACATAATCCCCTTCAGGTTTGACGGAAAGTCCCCCCGGCGTCCCCAAACCGGCGTTGCATCTATACTCTGGACGATCCCTTTACGGTCGAAGATCCGATCCCGCATCCATGCGAATTCTCAAGCGTTTACTGCGCTACGCGCTGATTCTCGCCCTCGTGGGCGTGCTTCTGGCGGTTGGCGCCGTCGGTGTCGCCTACTGGCTGATCGCCCCCCGCCTGCCTTCCGTGGCGGTTTTGCGCGACTACCACATGCAGGTTCCGCTCAGGGTTCTGAGCTCCGATGGACGGCTTATCGCCTCCTTCGGCGAAACCCGGCGCATTCCCGTGCGCATCGCCGACGTCCCGCAGCGGCTCAAGAATGCCGTCCTGTCGGCCGAAGATGCCGATTTCTATAGCCATCCCGGCGTGGACTGGCACGGCATCGCCCGTGCGGGCATCCACGTCATCCTGTCCGGGGGCGACAAGGGCCCCGGCGGCTCGACTATCACCCAGCAGGTGGCGCGGAACTTCTTCCTGAGCCCCGAAAAGCTCTACTCGCGCAAGCTGACGGAGATGTTCATCGCGCTCCGTATGGAAAACGAGCTGACGAAGGACCAGATCCTCGAGCTCTATATCAACAAAATGTTTCTCGGCCATCGCTCTTACGGCCTTGCCGCGGCCGCTTCTTATTACTACGGCAAGACGCTCGACCAGCTCACCGTGGCCGAAAGCGCCACGCTGGCGTCGACGTTCCAGCTCCCCTCGGTGGTCAATCCGCTCAATAACCCGAAGCGCATGATCGGCCGCCGCGACTGGGTACTGGGCCAGATGCTGTCGAACCGGTTCATCACCCAGGCCGAGTACGACGAGGCCGTCAAGGAACCCAACGACGCTTATCCGCACGAGCAGCAAATCGAAGTGGATGCACCCTATCTCGCCGAGATGGCTCGCCAGCAAGTGCTGGAGAAACTGGGCAACGATGCGTTGACCGAAGGCTATGTCGTGAAGACGACCGTGCCCAGCGACAGCCAGCAGGCCGCCAACGAAGCGCTGCGCACCCGCCTCGCGTCCTATGACCGACGGCACGGCTATCGGGGTCCCGAAGGACACGAGGAACTGCCCGCGCAGGCCGGCCCCGAAGACTTCGATCGCGTTCTCGCCGGCTACACGAGCATCGCAGGCATGATGCCCGGCATCGTCGTCGAAACCGGCGCGAAGGAGGCCAGGGTGTACCTGTCGGCGCGCGAATCCGTCACGCTCGATTTCGACACCGTCGCCTGGGCACGGCCCTACGTTAATGAGGGTCGCGCCGGCGCCACGCCGAAGGGCGTCGACTCGGTGCTCAAGCGCGGCGACGTCATTCGCCTCTCCCGTGGCGAAAAGGGCGAGTGGGAACTGACCCAGATTCCAGCCGTGCAGGCCGCGCTGGTCGCACTGGATCCCGAAGACGGTGCGGTGCGCGCACTGGTTGGCGGCTTCAGTTTCGTACGCAGCAAGTTCAACCGCGCCGTCATGGCGGCTCGCCAGCCAGGCTCCAGCTTCAAGCCGTTCCTTTACTCGGCGGCGTTCGATCGCGGCTTCACGCCCGCATCCATCGTCAACGATGCGCCGGTCGTCTTCCCCGATCCGTCGCGTCCGGACGGCCAGTGGACCCCCGCGAACGACGACAACAAATTCGACGGGCCGATGCGCCTGCGCGAAGCGCTGGTGAAGTCGAAGAACCTGGTATCCGTGCGTCTGCTCGATGCCATGGGCCTGCGCTACGCCCGCGACTATCTGCAACGCTTCGGCTTCACGCCCGACGCGTTGCCGCAAAACCTTTCTCTGGCGCTGGGCACGGCATCCGTGTCCCCCATGAGCATGGCGCGCGGCTACGCGGTGTTCGCCAACGGCGGCTATCTCGTCACCCCGTACTTTATTTCCGAAATCGACGACCGCGACGGCAATCCCGTCTACCTCGCCAATCCGGAGCGTGCCTGCGCCGACTGCCAGGAGCGACTGCTCAGCCCAACCCAGCCCGGCCCGCCGCCGGTCAACGCACCAGCCGTCGCCGCGCGTCCGGCCGCCGCCAGCAGCACCGGCGGCAGCGAAACGGGCGATGCCGTGCTGCCCGCCGATGCGCATGGCGATGCCACGCGGGCTCCACGTCTGGCGCCGCACGTCATCGATGTCCGCAACGACTATCTGGTGACGTCGCTGATGCAGGATGTCATCAAGCGGGGCACCGGTTCGGCCGCAAGAGAACTCGGCCGCGACGATCTCGCCGGCAAGACCGGCTCGACGAACGACCACCGCGATGCCTGGTTCGTCGGCTTCAACAGCGACGTGTCCGTCGCCGTATGGGTCGGCTTCGACGACTTCACATCGCTGGGTAAAGGCGAGTTCGGCGCGAAGGCCGCGCTGCCGATCTGGATGGACTATATGGGCAGCGTCCTCAAGGATCGCCCATCGCACACGCTTTCGATGCCGCCAGGCATCAGTACCGTACAGATCGATCCGGGCTCCGGCCTGCCCTCGGCGGGCGGCATGCCGGAGATCATGAAGGTGGAAGATGTCGACCGCCTTCGCCAGCAGGCCACACAAAAACAGGAAGAGGACCAGCAGCAACACGCCTACGATATCTTCTGACGCGAGGCGCCCGGACGGGCGCCGCTCGCGACACGCCAAAAAACACCAGCACGGGGGTGAGTCATGGCAAGAGGCGAACATCATCGTATCCACGCGCAGGACAGAACACTGCGCAACCGCGTCCGCGTCGCCCAGGAGGCTGCCCGCCTCATGAGCGAGCACGGCATCCGCGATTTCCATCACGCAAAACTCAAGGCCGCCGAACGGCTCGGCATACTCGACACGCAGGCCCTGCCTCGCAACAACGAGATCGAAGACGCCCTGCGGGAACATCAGCGCCTGTTCCAGGCCGACAGCCAGCCACAGGCCCTGCGCGAACGGCGCGAAGCGGCCATAGAAGCGATGCGCTTCCTCCGCGGCTTCGATGCCCGACTGGTCGGTGCGGTGCTCGAAGGCACGGCGGACGAACACTCGGCCGTCTGCCTCCATGTATTCAGCGACGATCCCGAAGCCGTCACGCTCTTCCTTCGCGAGCAGGGCATTCCGCTGGAAACCCAGTCGCGCCGTCTGCGCTGGTCGAACACGGAGCAAACCGAACATCCCGTACTGCTCTTCGGCGCGGACGGCATTCCTTTCGACATCACTGTATTGCCTCTCGACGCCATGCGTCAGGCACCGCTCGACCGTGTGGACGAACGTCCGATGCGCAGGGCATCGGTGTCGATGGTGCAGACGTTGCTGGAAGAGGAAGACATGCAGGCCTTCGACAGCGCGCAATAGGATCTCTGTTAAAAAAAGTGCTGGTGTTCGATTCGTAACGAAACAAAACGGCCGGTAATGCGAATGACGCGTACCGGCCGTTTTCATTTTTTCGCAATCAATCGCTACCCCGCACTCAAAAAGCGCGCTAAGCGCTCCTATCGAGCTGCGTCGAGATGTCGGCAGCCGTCAAAGCGACATCCCTCGCTGCTGCTCCTGCGCGTTGGCCCGGTCCTGCTGCCACTGGAACTGCGTGGCCCGCTCGCGATGGTGTTCGGTGGCGTCCTGAAACTGATCGTAGGACTGTTCGGGCGGCGTACGCTTCGCCTTCTCGGCATCCGTGACGCTCTGCGGTATGCCGTCCCGGCTCGGGTCGCCCTGATAGGCAAAGATGTAACCGTTCACATCCGGCCGGTCCCTATCGTCGTCACTGAATTCCAGAGACGTCACCCGGGTAATGGTGGCACGGCGCGCGTCGGCCATGATCGCGGCCGTCGTGCGTTCGAGGTGTTGTTCGGACAGGGTGATGTTCTCGTCGGCATAGAGCTTGCGCACCTGCTCGCGCACGCCCTGGTGCATGGCGTGGTCGGGGTGGCCGGGCGTGCGCGGATCGGGACGTTGCTGGAGCGTGTCCATCGCGGGTGTCGCGTGACCGGCGGACGGTGCGGGTGGCGATGCAAACGGTGCCTGATAGGTGGGTTCCGGGGTGGCAAACCCGGCATACGGTGCGGGGGGTGGGGAAGCAGCCGCCGGCCGAGAGGGCTCGGACCACGACGGTGTGGGCGACGGCGTGAGGTGCGCTCGAGGTGCAGACAGCTCCGGCTGTCGGGTGACGGACGGCTCGTCCCTACGCGGCAGAGGGGCTTCGGGTAGCGCTCGCTCCGGCGAAAGGTGACGTTCCGCGGTCCGGTCCAGCGCAAGAGTGGGCGCCCGAAACGGCGCGTGGTCCTGTCCCGGAAACGCCCTGCCATGCTCCTGTTCCGTTCGCTGATTAATCAGGTCGATATCATGTGCCAACCAGCGTTCGGCAACCGGGTCCGCCGTGGGCAATCGATGCACAGGCTGAAGGGACAAGTTGGGCAAGGTGTCGTCGCGGTACTCGTAGTCGGCGGGCAATGGGATATTGCCGATGGCGTGACTGCGTTCGAGGTCATACGTGCGGCGTACGGGAAGCGGTTCGGCAAAGCGCTCGCTATAAGTCGGTGGCGTCGGAGCGATATCGCGTGCGGCCGCATAGGACGGAACCATCGACGGCACGGCCACCCGGTGCCGCTCGCCCAACCCGGCGGCGAGTAGCGGATCGACCGGATCGGGCGGCGCACAGGTTTCGACGAGACGGCAATGCGGCGGCGCTATCTGCGCGCCCATGACATCGCGTACGCCGTCCCGCTCGAAGGTCGAGGTGCCATAGATGAACAGATGTTCTTCGGAACGATGGATCACATACCGCGCCGGATCGTCCGGAAGCTCCCGCTTCCGCACCAGCGGCGTATCGCTCAGGGCATTGATGTAGTCGGCCATCAGGTTGCCGTTGAGACGTGCCAGTCCATCGACGTGGTAACTGCCGCCGATATCCGAATGCGCGCCCGGCACGGTGACGCCAAGGAAGCGGCCATCCGCCGAAAGCCCCTGCGGAATAATCCGACTGGACGGAAACGCATTGCGCCGTTCGTCGCGCGCGACGATCTGAAACCCCGAGACGACCGATGGCGGCAGGTGGCGATCGCGCTTTTGCGGCGTGCCGGTACCGACGGGATCGAACAGGGCGACGGCTTGGGCGACTTTGCCGGGGGCGACCAAGGCGGGTTTGGTGTAAATGATTTCGTCTTTGCCGAAGGTGTGGTCAACCTCTATGCGGCCGGCGGGATCCTGAATACCCCGCTCGTGCACCATGCGTGCAAAACCCGCGGCCTGATCGGCACCGCGGCTAAAGCCGGTTTCTATGATTCGTATTTGTGCTTTCGGATCTTCATCTAGCCATCGCTTTGCCTGAAACAGGAACTTCAAGTACATATCTTCGAGCCGCTTGTCATACGTATAGCCGAATGCACCGTCGGCCGTACGGATGAAAAAATTCCCTTGCGTTCCGGGACCCTCAAGATACTGAACACGAACACGAGGACTTATCCGCTCTATATCCTTGAGGGATTTACTCAACAGAGCAACATTGGTCGCGTGCTCAGGATCGCCATCTACGTCATTGCCGGTCCCATCGAAACTCGCCACATAAAGGCGATCATGCGGATTGGAAGATCGGTACAAGGTCGGCACGGGGAGCGATCCTAAGCCCAGCGCCACACCTTGAAAAATCGCCATATCAGACGTGGTCACCGCATACGTACCAACGCTATCCTGGATTTGCCCGTCTGGGCCGTACTTGTGTTTCTCTGCCATTCCTTTGCCCTCGTCGATCCATCAATACGTGTGGCTGTATGCCAGAACCAAACTGTCACTAAAATCACTGTGCTTGTTTGTCGGATCTTTCAAGTCTTTTAATGGAATGAAAGATTTCATGTAGACGCTGATGGTGCGGTCATCCACAACTAAAATAATGTCCGGATTCGCTATCGCGGCGTTTTCGGGAATATCTCGTTCGTCAACATCGTGAACGATGCGCCGGTCTTTAAAAATCTGCCCAAGGTCAATTTTTTCCTCGTGATATGCGCCATCCTTTGATTGCCACGTCACAACAGCCGGCAGGGGGAAATTCTGTATACCAACCCGAATGGCATCGAGGTGCTTTAAGTGGTCGGCCCCCATGAGCGGGCTCGATACCTCGTCGTCGCGATCTTCGACGTCGTATCTACCGTGATAGAACACCTTGCAGCCAATCGTGCTGAAACAATAGGCAGAAAAATTATGTTCAGTGAACTTGCGATGAGATGATCCACGGTCGTGCGGATGATCGGCGTTGGACATGGCGGTCTGGCATCCTGCGGCGAATAAAGAAAGAAAACTGAGGACGAAGGCGTGGCCTGCGTGACGTATTCGATGACGCATCATGCGTACTTCCTGTTCGGTTCGATCAGCCAAGATTGAGTTTCGGCACATCGATCTTCGGCAATAGTCGCTTCTTGAAGAAGCGATCCGCGTAGTACCTGATCTTGCCGCACTTGATCGGATGCGGGCTACCTTCGATGAAAATGATCTGTTCTTCGGGACTCAATGCCTTCAGTTCCTGCGGGAGCATCAAGGCGCGACGCTCTTCGACCTCCGTATAGGACACGCTTCTATCTCCCCCATTCGAGCGCGTTTTGTTGCGCTTGCGTAGTGTCGTGTAGCCCAGCATTTCCGAGTATTCGTTCGCGTCGCGCTGCTCGCGTGGCGTATAGACGATCTGGCAGGCCAGATTGGTCACCATGCCGCGTGCGACATCGCGCCCGTACGTCGCGTCCAGTTGCGACAGCGACTGGATAACGGTGAATATCCGCAAGTTGTAGCCGGCGAGGTAGCTGATCGCCTTCGCAATGATATCGACACGACCCAGCGCGGTGAATTCGTCCAGCAGGATCAGGCACTGGTGTTTCAGTGCGGGATTCTTTTCCGGCAGTTCCTTGACGTTCTGGTTGATGACCTGACTGAAGAACAGATTAAATATCTTGCTCGACTCGACGAGCTTGTCCGGCGAAATGCCGACATAGATGCTCATCGCTCTGCGGCGAAGATCGGTCAATCGGAAGCTGTCGCCCGATGTGGCCTTATCCAGAATGGGATTGAGGAAAATGTGCAAAGGCGCCTGAAAACTGCCGATGACCGACGAGAAAGTCTGGTCGGCCAGTGCGGTCAGGTTGGCGAACGCGGTCCGGGCATCCTTGCTAAGAAACGTGTGGTGGGTGAGGCCTTGCAGGTAGGCCTTGAGGTCGATGCCATCGCCGGAGAACAGCCGGTAGATACGTCCCAGCGTAGGAACCTTTATCCGACTTCGTTTCTTCTTGTGTCGGCGCTCGTGATCCCGTTGTTCGAACAGGTAGAGACTTGCCGCGAGAAAGCAGTTGCGGGCGTTGTTCGTCCAGAAGGGATCGCCGCCGGCTTCATCGCCGTAAAGGATCGCGGCGATAGCTTGTAAATCGGTGGTGCGGAACGTGGGATCGTCGCTCACATAGGTCATCGGGTTCCAGCAATGCGTACGCAGATCTTCGGCGAACGGATTGAACAGAAACACCGGGCCGAGCGTCGCGCGCCAGCCGGAGGTCAAGTCGTAGGCTTCCTGCTTGATATCGAGCATGACCACCGAATCGCCGTAGGTCAGCAGGTTGGGGATCACCGCGCCAACGCCTTTGCCGCTGCGCGTCGGCGCGGCCAGCAAGGCATGCCGCGTACCGTGCAGGCGAAGCAGGTCGCTGCCGTTTTTACCGATGACGATCCCGTTATCGGTGGTCTTGAGCAATCCCTGACGGGCGAGCTCGCCACGCTGAGCGAAGCGGGCGTCGCCATGCGTGGCCCGGGCGGTTCGTTTGAACAGTTTCGTCAGCAGGAATACCCACAGGATCATCGGTACGCCAAATCCCACGAGACCCGACGCCTTGATCGTGATGGCGTAGCGCGCGATGTCGGGCCGGTCCAGTATCTGGAAGTACTTCCAGTACGTATTCCACGTCCAGGGAACATGGTTCGCTTTCAGCAGGAGCAGCATCAGGAAACCCGAGGCGCACACGCCTGCCAGAAGGGCCAGCGCCAGACACGCGAGCGCGAGCCCGACCTTGATCTTGTTCATCCTTGAATCTCCCCATACGCAGCCCCGCGTACGTGTTGTCATTCTCACGGCGACGCACAAACAACGCCTTCAGACTAGTCTGAAAAATCATGCGTATTTAGCGCGATGGATTGACGGGCGTGGGCGTGGCCACGATGCTTCTCCGGCAGCCGCACACCGGCGACCGGCATAGAAAGCCGGGTTAGGCAACGGGCGCAGAAGACGCCGTCTCACACGACGTCTTCATGCGTGAGGGCTCGGCTTCGCCATCGCTTTTGCGCTCGGACGTTTCGGGGGAGAGGAGAGCCGTCGCGGTGACGTGGAGGAAAGCATGGCGTCGACGTATGGACAGAGATGACAGCAGGCTAGCCACTCCCATCACGTGCGCAGGCGCAGGCTCACGCTCTCCTCACAGCAAACCGCAACCGACGGTGCCGTGGCCGGGTTGGCCCTTGGGGCCGCCTTAGCCGAGGGCCGCGATACCCCACTGACGGAGCGAATGCGGCGCTACGGCCCGCTCCCGCAGGGACGGCGCCGAAGGCCCCAAGGGCCAACCCGGTCGCGGCCTCCCCGACGCACGAGCGTGAGGCGGCTCTCCTCGTCCGAAGATCGACGAGACACGCCAATCCGTCCCCGCTAATGCGTGAAGAGCAAAAAAAAGCCCCGCAATGCGGGGCGTTTTTGTACTTGCGAACGTCTTAGCGCTTGTCGGCGCCCACGTAATCGCGGACATCCGCACCCGTGTAGATCTGACGCGGACGGCCAATGCGCGACCCCGGGGTTTCGTGCTGCTCGATCCAGTGAGCGATCCAGCCGGACGTGCGGGCAATGGCGAACATCACCGTGAACATTTCGGTCGGGATACCCAGCGCCTTGTAGATCAGGCCCGAGTAGAAGTCGACGTTCGGGTAGAGCTTGCGCTCGACGAAGTATTCGTCCTTCAGTGCCGCCTCTTCGAGCTTCAGCGCCACATCGAGCAGCGGATCCTTCACGCCAAGCTCGTTCAGCACCTTGTGGCACATCTCGCGGATGATCTTGGCGCGCGGGTCGAAGTTCTTATACACGCGGTGACCGAAGCCCATCAGGCGGAAGCTGTCGTTCTTGTCCTTCGCGCGCTTGACGGCGGTCTCGACGTTATCCGGCGAACCGATCTCTTCAAGCTGCTTCAGCACGGCTTCGTTCGCACCGCCGTGAGCCGGGCCCCAGAGCGCGGTGATGCCGGCGGCGATCGACGCGTACGGGTTGGCACCGGTCGAGCCAACCAGGCGAACCGTGGAGGTCGAAGCGTTCTGCTCGTGATCCGCGTGCAGGATGAAGAGCAGGTCCAGCGCCTTGGCGGCCACCGGATTCAGTTCCAGCGGCTCGCTCGGCACTTCGAACATCATGTGCAGGAAGCGCGTGACGTATTCGAGGTTGTTGCGCGGATAACGCACCGGCCAGCCGACCGAACGGCGATGCACGGCAGCGGCGATCGTCGGCATCTTCGCAATCAGGCGGATCGCGGCAAGCTTGCGATCTTCCGGATTATCGACGTCGAGCTTGTCGTGATAGAACGCGGACAGCGACGCGATCGACCCGGCCAGCATGGCCATCGGGTGCGCATCGTGGTTAAAGCCACGCAGGAAGAACTTAAGGTTCTCGTGCATCATCGTGTGATGCGTGATGTCGTGTTCGAACGACGCGAACTGCGTCTTGTCCGGCAGTTCGCCATTCAGCAGCAGGTACGAAGTTTCGAGGAAGTTCGACTTCTCGGCGAGCTGTTCAATCGGGTAACCGCGATACAGCAGGACGCCCTTGTCGCCGTCGATGTACGTGATGGCGCTCTTGGTGCTGGCGGTGCTTCCGTAGCCCGGGTCGTACGTAAAGTAACCCGTGTCCTTATACAGCGTACCGATATCGACGCACGCAGGGCCCAGGGTTCCGCTGATGAGCGGCATTTCGCTCTGGGTCTTGCTGGATTCATCGACCAATTTGACGGTTTTGGCGTCGGACACGGCGAGCTCCTTCAGTCTGCGCCGGCGCCCGAGGGAATAGGCGCCGACCAATGTACGTTTTAGGGAAACGTCGCCCGGGGAGAGGCGACGCGACGGCCGCCGGAGCGACCGAATCTGCCCATTATCGCACACCGAAGAATCAAACGACCGTTAGACCTATGTCCGGTTCCGGGACGCAAAAAAGCACGGGGCGAGCATAGCTCGCCCCGTGCCTCTATCCTCGCGCGCACCCCGCAGGCGCGCTCGGGATGATTCAGGCTTTCTTGGCGTAACGCTGACGGAACTTGTCGACGCGGCCGCCGATATCCAACGTCTTCTGCTTACCCGTGTAAAACGGGTGCGAATGGCTGGTGATATCGAGCTTGACCACCGGGTATTCGTTACCGTCTTCCCACTTGACGGTTTCCTTGCTGGACATGGTCGAACGCGTAAGGAACGCGAAGTCGGACGAGAGGTCCTGGAAGACCACGGACTGGTACTTCGGATGGATGTTTTCTTTCATGGCAGACTCTGGAAAGCGGGGTGAAAAGAGCGGCATTGTAGCCCGCCGACCAACCCTCTGCAATACAAAGGGCACCGCCCCATCCCATGCCGGCGCAAGGGAACGGGGCGATCGGGCCTGGATCAGGCAGCGGGAACGCCCAACGCCCCGGCAATCAGCTCGCCGAAGCGGGCGTGATCCACGTCGAGCACGATCCTGGCGTTCGGCGTCCCACCCAGCCGACCGTGCCAGTCGACGACCGTCGCACCGCGGGTCAGGCGGCCATCGAGTTCGATGGCGACATGGCGCGTTTCGGCGCGGGTCACGATGGATGGATCGACCGCGACGGCCATCGCCAGCGCGTCGGCCGCGATGAACCCCGCGCGCTCGTGCTGCGCATTGAATTCGCGTGCCGTGCCGAAAATGGCGTGGAAGAATCGCGCACGCTCATCGCCCTGCGCCGACCATGCCTGATACACGTCGTCCGGAAACGCATGCCGCACGGTGGCTTCCCAGTCCACGAGCTCGAACATGGGAAACGCTTCGAAGACCACGTGCGCGGCTTCCGGGTCGAAGCCGATATTGAACTCGGCGGGAATCTTCCCGGTATTGCCATGCCCGGTGACGGCGCCGCCCATGATCACCAGGCGCTTGACGCGCTGGGGAAGCGTAGGATCGAGGCGCACCGCCAGCGCAAGATTCGTCAGCGGCCCCAGGGCCACCAGCGTGATCTCGCCCTGCCGTTCGCGCGTGATACGCAGAAGCGCCAGCGCGGCGTGCTCGGCCTGCGCGCGAGGCGCGGGTTCCGGGAATCCGACATCGCCGAAACCGTCCGCCCCGTGCACGAAGGCGGCATCTTCATCGGGAGCGCGCACCAGCGGCGACGGACAGCCGGCGAAGACAGGCGTATCGACATCCAGCAGCTCGACCAGCTTGCGCGCATTGCGCACCGTATGGTCCAGACCCACGTTGCCCGCGGCGACCGAAAGCGCAATCACGTCCGCATGGGCGTGCGCCATAAGAATCGCCAGAGCGTCGTCTACGCCAGGGTCGGTGTCGATAAGCAACAAGGGTCGGGTCATGGCCTGGCCTGATCTGATCGGCCGCACAGCATAGCGCTGCCCGGCACGTTCAGACAGCCTCGGTCGCGACCCGAAACGAGAACCCCAGTTCGCCGACCACCCGCTCTACCGACGCGCACAGCGCGTCGAGCGCCGGACTGCGCTCCGCGACGCGCGTCCGCAGGTCCAGCGTGCACGCCAGGGCAACCTGCAACAGATCGCCGTGCGCCACGTGCAGCGTATCTGCCTGTTCTGTCGTCAGCAGGCCGACGTCGCGCAGGGCGTCGATGAGGCTCGTGTTCGCGGTCGTGTCGAGCAACGTCGGATATCGCGAAGCGTGCGCCAGAACCATGCCCTGCAGTACGAATTCGATATCGAGCAGCCCGCCACGCCCCTGCTTCAGGTCGAGATGCGTCGCATCCGACCGGTCGCGCTCCTGCCGCCAGCGCACACGCATGCTGCCGACCTCGGCGTACACGCGTGCGGGATCCCGCTCGGCCGAAAGCACGTCGCGCCGCACCGCCGCCAGCGCCGTCCCCAGCTTCGCATCGCCGGCGACGAGCCGTGCGCGCAGCAAAGCCTGGTGCTCCCAAGTCCATGCGCGACTGCGCTGGTAGCCGTCGAATGCGTCGAGACTGGCCACGAGCAGACCTTTCGACCCGTCGGGGCGCAGTCGCGTATCCACCTCGTAGAGTCGACCCGCGTGGGTCGGCGCACTTAGCCAGTGCATGACGCGCTGGGCAAGGCGCTGATACCAGCGATTGCCATCCACCGGGCGCGCACCGTCGCTCATGACCGATGCGCGCGCACCGTCGTAAACGAAGACGAGATCGAGATCGGAGGCGAAGCCGAGCTCCTCGCCACCGAGGCTGCCGTATCCGAGTACGGCGAAGCCCGTGCCAGCACCGGGCAATCGCCCGTGCTGTGCGGCCAGCTCGCGCGTGGCGAGTGCCACGACCGCCGCCACGACCGCTTCGGCGAGGCCCGCGAGCCGGCGCGCCGTGGTCGCCGCATCGGCGCGTCCGTCGTTGAAGGCCAGTCCCAGGCGAAAAGCGATACTCGAACGAAATTCGTTGATGCGTTCCAGCTCGCGTTCGGCATCGCGATCGTCGAGTGCGCCCAGCACGCGCACGATCTCGGCCGAAATATCCGCGCGGCGGAGAGGAATCTGGTCGATGCGCGGATCGAGCACGTCGTCGAGCAACAACGGCTGCGCGATCACGCGCTCGGCAAGGAACGCGCTGTCGGAGAAAACCCCGGCCAGACGGCGGCGGGCTCCGGGCTGCTCGTCGAGCAACGCCAGATAGGACGAACGTCGCGCAACGGCCTGGACCAGACGAACCAGTCGAAGCAACGAGCCGGTCGGCGCCGCACTGGCGCGTGCCGCGGCAATCAGCTGCGGCATCAGCCGTTCCAGGCGCTCGCCCGAGCGTGCCGACATCGCACGCACGGAACTGGCGCGTGGCAGCTTGCGCAGCGCGTCGGCCGCTTCGTCGCCGGGCACGAAGCCCGAGGCCTCCATCGTTTCCGCGGTCAGCGATTCGTCGCGCGCGGCAGACCATAGCTCAACATCGGCCGCGGGCGCGCCCGTGGCGCTTCCCCCTTGCGGCATCAGTACAGCGGCGAACTCTTCCGATACGGCATCGCGATGGCGCGCAAGCTCAACGCCCAGCTCGTCCCATGATCCGTAACCTAGACCCAGCGCGATACGTTCGCGGGACAGTTCGTCTTCGGGAATATCGTGCGTCTGCGCATCCCGCAACATCTGGACACGATTCTCCAGCCGGCGCAGGAAGAGATAAGCCGCGCGCAGCAGTTTCGCGCGAGCGGCCGGAATATGTCCGCGCGCCTCGCAGACCTGCAAAGCCGGCAACAGTCCGCGCACACGCAAGGCAGGGTCGCGACCGCCCCGGATCATCTGGGTCAGCTGAACGATGAATTCGATTTCGCGGATGCCGCCCGGACCGAGCTTCAGATTTCCCGCCAGATCCTTGCGGACCACCTCGGCATCGATCAGCGCTTTCATCTCACGCAGGCCGGCGAAGGCCGTGTAGTCGAGATAACGGCGGTAAACGAAGGGCCGCAACATATCCTGCAATTCGCGACCCGCGGTGCGATCGCCCGCCACGGGACGCGCCTTGATCCAGGCGTAACGCTCCCAGTCGCGCCCCTCCCGCTGGTAGTACTGCTCCATCGCGGCGAACGGCAACACCAGACGCCCGGCATTGCCGAAGGGACGCAGGCGCAAATCCACGCGTGCGCAGATACCGTCCGACGTCGTCTCAGCCAGAAGCCGCACGAGCTGACGGGCCTCGCGAATGAAGTACTCGGCATTGTCGAGTTTGCGCGGGCCATCGCTTTCGCCTCCGGCGGCATAAGCCAGCACGAGGTCGATATCGGACGAAAAATTCAGTTCGTTGCCGCCCAGCTTGCCGAAGCCGAGTACGACCATGCGCTGTTCGACGCCAGCGGCATCGCGCGCACGCCCATAGCGTTCGAGCATCGCGTGTTCCGACCAGCGCAAGGAGAGCTCCAGCAGCGTCTCGTATAGCGCGCTCGTCGACGAGAGCGTTTCGCCGACGTCGTCCAGACCGTTCACGTCGCGGAAGACCAGGCGAAGCGCCTCGGCGTGCCGGAAACGACGCAACGTCGCCATGCACTCGGCCTCATCGGCCGAAAGTGTCAGCGTCGCACTGCGGGTACCGGCATCGGCCGCGGAGCGAAGTCGCTCCAGCCCGTCCGGAGCAAGCAGCTTCGGCTGGCGACGAAACACGTCGAATGCGAAATCGCTCGCAAGCAATGTGCGACGAATGCGTTCAGCGACACCCGCATCGTCATGCAAAGGCACCCGGGCGGCCCGGCACGCGGCCATCACATCCGCGTAGCGGCTGTCGATCAGGGCCCGGAGTTCGGCGCTTTCGCGCGGGTTGGCTGAAGGCGTGTTCATGGGGCGGCCATTGTGCCGGAGAAGGCAACCCTCCGGGCGCCCTCGCCCGTCCACTGGCTTTCAGCGAGGTGGTCACCTGCATGTCGCCTGACAACCGGTTCATGTCAGCTGCGTTACAGTCCCTACCCCTTTGGGAAAGCAGCCGCGAGCTTGGGAACTTATGGCTTATAATTCAAAAGCTTGGAACGACACAGCCAAGCGCATCGCGCTACCTTTGCTGCTCGCCGTGGCATTCGTGCTGTACACCGGCTTCCTCGACGGCAATCCCGGCGTAGCCGCGGATCGCTGGAGCGACCGTCCCTGGCACCTGTTCGCCAATGCCTTTCCCGGCCTCCTGCTAGCGTCGCTCCTCCTCGTCCTCACGCGACGCGCGCTACTGTCGTTCGGCCTCGCATTCTTTGTGCAAGGCGTCGTGCTGGCGGTCAGCGCGATCAAGATGAAAAACCTCGGCAGCCCGTTGCTGCCCGCGGACTTCCGCATGGTGGGCCAGCTGAAAAATGGCGGCGCCTCCCTGCTCGGCGGCTATCTGCCGCACCAGATCGCGCCCTACCTGATCATTGCGGCCGGCGTCGCGATCGTCGTGCTACTCGCCCGGTATGAAACTCCACTGTTTGCACGGCGGACTCAGGGACGACGCCTGGTGACCGCCATGGCACTGACCGGCCTGATCGGCACGCTGTTGGCAGGCGTACCCGCGTGGTCGCACGTTTACGACCACAACCGTCTGGGCATGGAGCCCTGGTCGGCCGCCGCCAACGCCGGTAATAACGGCGTAGTGACGACCATCATGCAGTTCCGCCTGCAAAACGCCGGAAAGAAAGTAAAACCCGATCCCAACGCCGCCATGCAATTCCTCGGCACCACGGATGCCCAGCTTCGCGCGCATATGGAACAGGCCGCGGGCAACGCGCGACAGACGCCGGACATCGTTATCGTGCAAAGCGAATCCTTCTTCGACCCCTCGATCATCCGGGGTTACGAGCACGAGGATTTCGCACCCAATCTTCATCGTCTGGCAAAAACGTCCAGCACAGGCTCGCTGCACGTGCCGACGTTCGGCGGCGGCACGATTCGCACCGAGTTCGAAGTATTGACGGGACTGTCCCTGCGCTATTTCGCGAACATGCAGTTCCCCTATCTGCAGATGCATAACGCCGTGGTACCCGGCATGGTGCGCGCGTTGCGGTCGCACGGCTATGAAACCGTCGCCGTACACGGCAACGATGCAGGATTCTGGAACCGCACGACGGCGTTCAAGGCGCTGGGCTTCGATCGCTTCGTGTCGTTACCGGATTTCCCCAAGGACGCCCGGAAGGACGGCGAATACATGGCCGACAGCGCCATGACCGACGAGATCATGTCGCAGCTACCCGATGCCGGTTCGCCGCGCCTCGTCTTCGCGATCAGCATGGAAGCCCACGGCCCGTACGACAAGACCGTCAACATCGATGCCGACGAACGCGATGCCATCCCCGTTCCCGACGGCATCGACGGCAACGCGAAGCTTCAGCTGCAGAATTACATCTATCACATGCGTCATGCGGACGCCGAACTCGGACGCCTGGCCGATCTACTGGCCAAACGCGAACGTCCGACGCTTCTCGTTTTCTACGGCGACCATCTGCCGGCACTTGTCGAAACCTACGCCAAGGCGGGCTTCACCAACGGGCAAAGCATGCTGACGCAGACGGTGCCGTGGATTCTCGTCGACGCGCACAACGATGGCCCCCCGCCAGCGCACGAGGATCTTGCCGCATGGATGCTTCCGGGATTCGTACTGGAGCGCGCCGGCGTGCATGACGATGCCTACTTCGCGCTGACCCAGGTACTCGCACCGCGGCTAGCGTCGCTGACACACGCCCCCGATGCGCCCACGGCGGCTGAAGACGCCGAGATGAAAACCACCGATATGGCCATGGGCAATCTCGCGTTGCTGCGCTTCAAGAACCGCCTCGATCCGCTGCTTGCGCAATACGCGCTGCCGGATGCCGCCGCACTTGCGCGGCAGAAGGGCGAAGAGGAAGAACGCGCCGCTGCCGGTGCACGGCAGTAGCGCCGACGCGCCCGACCCGCTGCCGTGCTAGTCCGCTTGCGGACTCCTACAACAAGCGAAAAAGGTTCTTCGCGCATTAGTGGGGACGGATTGGCGTGTCGCGTCGAGCTTCGGATGAGGACAGCCGTCCTACACTTGTGCGTTTGCGAGGCCACGACCGGGTTGGCCCTTGGGGCCTTCGGCGCCGTCCCTGCGGGAGCGGGCCGTAGCGCCACTTTCGCTCCGACGAGTCATCGCGGCCCTCGGCTAAGGCGGCCCCAAGGACCAACCCGGCCACGGCACCGTCGACTGCGGTTTGCTGAAGATAGAGCGCGAGCCAAGCACGTGACGGAACCGGACCGGATGCGGGTCACCCTCGGTCATACATCACCCGCTGCTTTCCCCCACGTCACCGCAACACCCGGAAGAGCCGTCGGCCACCGCCCTCGACGCGACTTGCGGAACCGAGCGCGGCGGGCGGAAAAGGCCCGAAGGGGGCGGACCAGGACGGTCCGCCGTTTTCGCTGAGGCAGGAGCCGAATCGAAAACCCCCGCCCGTCGCGCGGGCGCGACGGGGCGCAGCCATTAAAACACCAGCCGCGCAGCGGCTATCCCTTCCCGAGCGACGGTGAAGCCGGAGCGTCGAGGGCGGTGGCCGACGGCTCTCCTCGAAGCGTCCCAGCACTACGGCAATAGCGATGGCAAAGCCGAGCCCCAGACCATGCGTGAAGAACCAAAAAAAAGCCCCGCCGAAGCGGGGCCTTCTGTATTGCAGCGAACTGAGACTTCTTAGAAGTCCATGCCGCCCATGCCACCCATGCCGCCGCCCTGGCCACCATGGCCGTGGCCGTCGTCCTTCTTCGGCATTTCGGTCACAGCGGCTTCGGTCGTGATGATCGAACCGGCAACCGACGCGGCGAACTGCAGTGCCGAGCGGGTGACCTTGGTCGGGTCCAGAATACCGAACGCAACCATGTCGCCGTACTCGCCATTGGCAGCGTTGTAACCGAAGTTACCCGTACCTTCCTTCACCTTGTTCAGGACGACCGACGGCTCTTCGCCGGCGTTGGCGACGATGGCGCGCAGCGGGGCTTCCAGTGCACGGCGCGTGATCGCGATGCCGAGGTCCTGGTCCGTGTTGGCACCCTTCAGGCCTTCGACAGCCTTCAGCGCGCGGATCAGGGCAACACCACCGCCCGGGACCACGCCTTCTTCGACGGCTGCGCGCGTGGCGTGCAGGGCGTCTTCGACGCGGGCCTTCTTTTCCTTCATCTCGACTTCCGTCGCGGCGCCGACCTTGATGACGGCAACGCCGCCGGCAAGCTTGGCAACACGCTCCTGCAGCTTCTCGCGGTCATAGTCCGAAGAGGTCTCTTCGATCTGCGCCTTGATGTTGCCGATACGTGCCTGGATCAGCTCGGCTTCGCCCGCACCGTCGATGATCGTGGTGTTTTCCTTGGTGATCACGACGCGCTTGGCGCGGCCGAGATCGTTGATCGTCGCCTTCTCGAGCTGCAGGCCGACTTCCTCGGAGATCACGGTGCCATGGGTCAGCACGGCGATATCTTCCAGGATGGCCTTGCGACGATCGCCGAAGCCCGGCGCCTTGACGGCGGCGACCTTGACGATGCCACGGATCGTGTTGACGACGAGGGTCGCCAGGGCTTCGCCCTCGACTTCCTCGGCAACGATCAGCAGCGGCTTGCCCGCCTTGGCAACGGCTTCGAGCACCGGAAGCAGCTCGCGGACGTTCGAGACCTTCTTGTCGTGGATGAGGATGAACGGGTCGTCCAGTTCAACCTGCTGCGACTGCTGGTTGTTGATGAAGTACGGCGACAGATAGCCGCGATCGAACTGCATGCCTTCGACGACGTCGAGTTCGTTCTCGAGACCCGAGCCTTCCTCGACCGTGATCACGCCTTCCTTGCCGACCTTCTTCATCGCGGTGGCGATGATGTCGCCGATGTTCGCATCGGAGTTGGCCGAGATCGTACCGACCTGGGCAATGGCCTTGTCGTCGGCGGTCGGGTTCGACAGCGCCTTCAGACCGCCAACGGCGGCGGCAACGGCCTGGTCGATACCGCGCTTGAGGTCCATCGGGTTGATGCCGGCGGCAACAGCCTTCAGGCCTTCCTGGATGAACGCCTGGGCGAGAACGGTCGCGGTCGTGGTGCCGTCGCCGGCGACGTCGGACGTCTTCGAGGCGGCTTCCTTCACGATCTGGGCGCCGATGTTCTCGTACTTGTCGGCCAGCTCGATTTCCTTGGCGACGGAAACGCCGTCCTTGGTAACCGTCGGGGCGCCGAAGCTCTTCTCGATCACGACATTGCGGCCCTTCGGACCCAGGGTGACCTTGACCGCGTTGGCCAGGGTGTTCACACCCTTGAGCATGCGTGCACGTACATCTTCGCCGAAGCGGACTTCTTTAGCTGCCATGGGACAAATCCTCGTAAATAAATAGGGTTGGATCGGGGGTTACGCGGCGAGCGAAGCTCAGCCCTCGATAACCGCCACGATGTCGTCTTCCTTCAGGAAGACCAGATCTTCGCCGTCGACCTTGATTTCCTGGCCGGCGTACTTGCCGAACAGGACGACGTCGCCTTCCTTGACGCCCATCGGACGCAGCTGACCACCGGCCAGGACCAGGCCGTTGCCGGCCGCGATGACCTTGCCGCGGGTGGGCTTTTCGGTCGCGCTGTCCGGGATGACGATGCCACCGGCCGAAACACGCTCTTCTTCCAGACGCTTGACGATGACGCGATCGTGCAGCGGGCGCAGTTTGCTCATGACTATTTCACCATGTGGTTGACTTGAAAGGAAAAAACATCACCCTGTTAGCACTTGGCCCGGGTGAGTGCCAGAATTTTAGCCGCAATCTTTCCCTTATCGGAAGAGGTTCGCGGTCCCAAGCACAGATGGCGACGCGGCGACGGGGATCAAGGGGGCGGCATGAATTCCTTGCATTCCACCTAGACAACCGGCCCGCGCTGTCGGCCCCACGTCATTCGCGCGCCATCGCCCGCTGCCAGCATGCCTTCGCATTATGACGGAGGCGGTATGGCATTCGAACTGGCGGTTTTCGACATGGCGGGCACCACGGTGCACGACCCCGACCTGGTGACCCAGGCACTCACCGAAGCCCTGGGCGCTTTCGGTTGCCACGTAAGCGCGGCCAAGGTGCGCCTGCTCATGGGCTACACCAAACCGGCGGCCATTCGCAGCCTGCTCAGCGAGCACGATTTCGCGGCCGACGATGCACAGGTCGACGCCGTCCATGCGGACTTCGTCGAACGCATGCTGCATTGCTACCGGAACGGCAACGACGTGCGCCCGATGGCTGGCGCCGAAGACGTTTTCGCGCAATTGCGCGATGCCGGTATCCGCGTCGCCGTGAACACGGCGTTCTCCCGCGATATCGCCGAGACGCTGATCGACCGCTTCGGCTGGCGGACTCGCGGCCTTATCGACGATGCCACCTCGGCCGACCAGGTGGCCGAAGGGCGGCCTGCCCCGGACATGATCCGGCAACTCATGCTGCGCAACGGCGTCACCGATCCGCGCCGCGTCGTGAAGGTGGGCGATACGGAAGTGGACATCCGGGAAGGACGCCGTGCTGGGTGCGGACTGGTGATCGCCGTTACGACGGGCGCGTACGGCCGGGAGCAACTCGAGCCTTACCAGCCCGATGCCCTGCTCGACAGCCTGGCCGAGCTGCCACCCCTGCTCGCCTCGTTCGTCCACGGCCAGACCCGCTAGGAGCGCGCGTCATGCGGATCGCTACCGGGTGGACTTCGCCGGAACGCTGGCCCGCGGGCATGTTGCCCGTCGCCGCGGGCCTTGCCGCCTTTTCCACGTATCTGTGCATGTACGCCTTCCGCAAGCCGTTCAGCGCGGGCAGCTACGACGGCATGACCTGGCTGGGTATCGACTACAAAATCTGGCTGGTGATGGCGCAGGTGCTGGGCTACGCGCTGAGCAAGCTCTGGGGCATCCGCCTCGTGCCCGAACTGCAGACCGCGCACCGCGCGCGGCACATCCTCGTGCTCATCGGACTCTCCTGGATCGCGCTGCTCGGCTTCGCCACGCTGCCGCCCGTCGTGGGCATCGTGTGCCTGTTCCTCAACGGCATACCGCTGGGCATGGTCTGGGGCCTGGTCTTCGGTTTTATCGAAGGCAGACGGGCAACGGAACTGATGGGAGCCATCCTCGCATCCAGCTTCATCTTTGCATCGGGCGTGGTCAAAGGCGTAGGCAAAGCCATGCTGCTGGCGGGCGTCAGCCAACACTGGATGCCCTTCCTTACCGGCCTGGTCTTCGTACCGCCGCTACTGCTTTCGCTGCACGCGATTTCGCGCATACCGCCACCCGATGCCGCGGACATCGCCGCCCGCGCGCCGCGCGGCCAGATGGACCGTGCCGCGAGAAAAGCATTCGTCCGCCGGTTCCTGCCCGCGCTCGTGCCGGTCATCACGCTATACGTTTTGCTGACGGTACTGCGCGACTTTCGCGAAAATTTCGATACGGAAATCTTTCGCGAACTTGGACTCGGATCGAGCGCGACGGTCTTCGGCGAAGTCGACACGCCGATCGGCATAGGCGTACTGACGATGACCGCGCTGCTATGCCTGGTTCGCGACAACATGCGCGCCCTGATGCTCAATCACGCACTCATCGGCGGCGGCCTCGTCTGTGCGGGACTCGCCACGATGGCCTTCGTCGAGCACATGCTGACCCCGATGGCATGGATGACCTTTGTCGGCTTCGGCCTCTATCTGGCTTACGTACCGCTCAACTGCATGTACTTCGAACGCGTCATGGCGAGTTTCCGTGTCGTCGGTACGGCGTCGTTCGTGATGTATCTCGCCGATGCATCCGGCTATCTGGGCAGCGTCGCCATGCTGCTGATCAAACAGTTCGGTGGATTGCACCTCAACTGGACCGAATTCTTCATACGAGCCGTCCTGTTATGCAGCATGGCCGGCATCGTACTCATCTCCCTGGCCGCGCACTGGTTCCGGCGCCATGGCCAGCAGAACGCGCACGTTCCCGCGCCGGCTCTATTCATGATGGAAAGTACCCGAGTATGACGAACGGAAAGACACGTAGCGCGATCGTGGTCGGCGCGGGCATTGTCGGCCTGGCCATGGCGCGCGCACTCGCCGAGGACGGCTATCAGGTCACGGTTTACGAGCGGCACGAACGCGCGACCGGCGCTTCGGTCCGGAACTTCGGCACGATCTGGCCAATCGGCGTGCCCAACGGCAAACTTTACGAGCGTGCGATGCGTTCGCGAGCCGTCTGGAAAGCATTCTGCAAGGCCACCGACGAATGGCATGACCCGTCCGGCTGCCTGCACGTCGCCTGGCAGGACGACGAACTGGGCGCCATGGAAGACTACGCGAACATCAATGGACAGCGTCGCCCGTGCCGGATGCTCAGCGCGGCGGAAACATTGCGTCTCGCACCCGCCGTCAATGCAAGCCATCTTCGCGGCGCGCTTTTCAGCGGCGATGAAATGACCATCGATGCACGTAGCGCGATACGCCGCCTGCCCGACTGGCTGGAACAACGCTATGGCGTCCGGTTCAACTGGAAGCGGCCGATTACCCGTGTCGAATATCCGCACATCTGGTCGGGTCGGCAGCGCATCGCATCCGCCGACCTGATCGTCGTCGCGGGAGGCGCGGACTTCGAACTGCTTTATCCAGAACTGTTCGCGCAGCAACCGATCACCCGCTGCAAACTGCAAATGATGCGGCTAGCTGCGCAACCGACCGATTTCAGGCTAGGCCCCGTCCTGTGCACCGGCCTGTCGATGGTTCATTACACGGGCTTCGCCGAAGCGGCCGGCGTGACCGAACTGCGCGAACGCTACCAACGCGAGCACGGCGACCTTCTCAAGCTGGGCATTCACGTCATGGCCGCGCAAAACGGTGCGGGAGAAATCACCATCGGCGACTCGCACGAATACAGCCATACCGTCGAGCCCTTCGACGAAGCGCATATCAATCGCAAGGTCCTTGCCTACCTGGAACGCCTCATGGTGCTCCCGCATTGGGAACTGAAGCAGAGCTGGCACGGCGTTTACGCGAAGCGCACCGACGGCGGGACCGAAATGGTGCTCGAACCCGAATCCGGCGTCCTCGTGGTCAATGGCATCGGCGGTCTCGGCATGACGCTATCGTTCGGGCTGGCCGAAGAAATCGTAGCCGGGTCGCGTCGTGCGGACCCTGTCGAAACCGATATCCGTACGGCGATCGGCGCCTGACCCGAAACCGGCTCAACGATCGCCGGTCGACATCACCAGTTGCACGCGCTCGGAAGCGAAGCAGGTTAATCCGTACTGCACGGGCATGTTCTGGCCGTCCGCATTCAGCGATTCCACTTCCAGCACGGGAAGCCCGGGCGACTGACCGAGTACGCGTGCCGTCGCGGCATCCGGTAGTCGCGCGCTGACTTTCGTATAGCTACGGAAATAGTCCGCGATACCGAATTCCGCCAGGGTGCGGCTCACCGAGCCCGTGCGCTCGTAAATCGCGTCCAGTCGTGGGAATCGCGCCGCCGGGAACCACGCCTGACTGTGGTCGACGACACATTGCTCGGCATAAGCCGAGGATTCGATCCACCAGGCCCGCTCGCCACGCGCCAGCGCCAGCGCTGCCGCAACGCGCGGCGGCGGCGTCACCAGGCCCGTGGCAAGCACTTTATTGCCCGCCGCGACATTCAGATTGTGCATGTTGCGGCTGAAGCTGGTCTTGCGTCCGATGACGTAGTCGTAGCATTCCTCGCGGACGCGAAGGCCGCCGCCGGGAGCGGCAAGCAGGACACCGTTCTCCGTCATTTCGCCAAGCGCGCGCCGGACGGTGTGCCGGTTGACCTTCAGCTGCCGCGCCAGTTCCAGCGCGGAAGGCAGCCGCTCTCCCCCGCGCAGGCTTCCGTCCCGGATCCGCTCGAGAATCCGCTGCTCGATCTGTCGCCATACGGGTATGTCGCATGTCCGGTCCGGCGGGATCATCCCCTGGCATGTCATGTTCATTGCATCTTGCTCGCGCAAACTTGCCCATGATCTCAGGCGTACGGATTCGAGTGTGCAACAGACAGCTTTCAGATCGGTGACAGATGCAAAGAAAGGCCCACCGCCGCCGCCGTGGTCGATCGTCGGCGCACGGGTCGTGCTTCGCGACGGCGTGATCGAGGGAGGCGTCGATGTCGAAGAGGGGCGTATCTCGCGCATCCATACCGGACGCCGGATGCATGAGGAAGCCATCGATTTCGACGGCGATTTTCTTCTGCCTGGCCTGATCGAACTGCATACCGACAATCTTGAGAAACATCTTATGCCGCGCGCGGGTGTGACCTGGCCCGCGCTGCCCGCCTTTCTCGCGCACGATGCGCAATTGCTGGCCGCTGGCATTACCACGGTACTCGACGCCATATCGCTCGGCGATCTGGAACAGGGCGGCGGCCGCTTCGATACCTTGCGGAACTCGCTCGATGCACTCGACGAGGCGCGGACGCATCGTCTGCTTCGTTGCGACCACTACCTGCATCTTCGCTGCGAACTCAGCTGGCCCGGTCTGCCCGGCTTGCTGGAACCGCTTATCGGGCGGCCCGACCTGCGCCTGCTTTCCCTCATGGATCACACGCCAGGCCAACGACAGTATCGGGACGTCGATCAGTACCGTACGTACTACAGCCGCAATGGCCTGCGCTGGAACGACGACGAATTCGGGCAACTGCTGGAGCAGCGTCGCGATCAACAACACAGGTATCGCGACCGGCAGCTCGCCGATGTCCTCCACCTGTTAAGCGGACACCCCGTCCCGCTGGCCAGTCACGACGATACCGAAACGGCACATGTCGACGATGCCGTTGCGGCGGGCGCCAGTCTTTGCGAATTTCCCACCACGCTCGAAGCAGCGCGTCGCGCCCGCGCCGCAGGGCTTGGCATCGTCGCCGGCGCCGGCAATCTCGTTCGGGGTGGCTCGCACGCGGGCAACGTCGCCGCTTTCGATCTTGCGCAGGCGCACTGCCTCGACATCCTTTCGTCCGATTACATGCCCGCGAGCCTGCTGCAAGGTGCGTTCATCCTGCATCGACAAGCCGGTTGGACATTGCCCGAAGCCATCGCCACGGTGAGCCAGACGCCTGCGGCCGCGCTCGGTTTCACCGACCGCGGCCGCATCGCGTCGAACACGCGAGCCGATCTGCTTCGCGTGCACATGCACGGCGATCAACCCATCGCACGTAGCGTCTGGGTCGAGGGCAGCCGGCATTTCTAGAACGTCATATCCACGCTCAGGAATCCCTGCCGGGGCGATCCGGTAAGCAGCGTCTGGAAAGTACCGTTGGGGTCGGAGGTCGTGAAGCCGTTGCTATCGATCGTCGCGATGTACTTCTTGTCGAGCAGATTGCTGACCGTCAGCGACACTTTCAGCGACTTCGCGAAACCGAGGTTCTTGCGCTCCCACGACAGACCGGCGTCCATCAGCCAGAAACCGGGCACGCGCTGGTCGTTGACGTATGTGTAGTAACGCGCACCCGTATACTTCGCACCGAGCCGCGCACGAAACTCCCCGAACGTATACGACACGTCGCTGGCGAACATCGTCTTCGGCGAATCGACGACCGTCTTGCCGCGCGTGGGAATGAGAGCGCCGGCATCGAGATAATTGTCGCGGTACTTCGCATCGTTGTACGTCGCCGAGTTGAACCAGCGGAACGCGTCCGTCGGCTGCCAGACATAGGTAAATTCCGCACCCTTTGCGTTGACCCGGCCGACATTGGCGATCTGGTTCGGGCAACTCACCACGCCGGCGCAGGGGACGATCACGAGGAGCCGGTTCTTGAAATCGATGTTGTACAACGCAAGCGACGACTGCACCGTGCGATCGATGTAGCGCAGGCCGATCTCGCTATTGCTCGACCGCTCCGGACGAAGGCTTCCCGCAAGGGCGTCGAACGTTTGCTGCGTCGACGACCATGCGCCCGCCGCGCCCGGCTGGAATGCGTTCTGGTTCATGGTGAACGACGCGAACGATTCGAAACCATTGCCAAAACGATAGTTGGCACCGATCTGCGGAAGGAAATCGCTCTGCGCACTCAGCGTGCCGCTTGCGCGCCCGGGCAGCAGCGCCACGGCACTGGTCGTCACGTCATGGCCCTTGAATCCCGCATCGATATGCAGCGCATCGTCCATCAGCGACCAGGTGTCCTGCAGATACCATTGCCGGGTCAGTGTCGTGAAGCGCTGGCGGAAGAGCGTGTTGTAGTACGTGTCGTAGATCGTGTCCTGACTGATCGGTCCCGGTGCGGGAATGGGCTGGAAGCTGCGGGCGATCGTGTACTTGCTGTCTTCGAACCAGAAACCGCCTTCAAGGCGATGGTCGCCGAGATCGAGGGCAAGCGAGCTGGTAAGACCCCCGCGATTCATCAGGTAATGCGAAAGACGCAGCGCGATCGGCTCGTCGCCGGGTGCGGGTGTGTAAGGAAGGTCGCTTGCCGGCGCGAACCAGTGCCCCTGCCCCAGGTCGTGGTGATAGTACGGCTGGACCGTCAAGGTGAGGCGGTCGTTGAGGAAGAACTCACCCTTTACGGACGCCAGTTCGTCGTGGCGAATGCCGTTGCCTGCGTAGTACGTGTCGTCCGCCGATGTCACGCAACCGCTGTACTTGCCATGGGCGATGTCGACCGCGCGTTGCCAGTCCGGGGCGAGATAGTCGAAGTTGTAACCGCAGCGCTTCAACGAGTCCTTGGACAGATCGAGATACGGTTGCTCGACCCGGCGACTCACATCGACGAGCGCGGTGATGCGTCCGCCCGTCCAGTTGTAAAGCGCCTTCGCATTGATCTGGCGCTGGCGCTGACTGTCCTCGCCCTTCCACTTGGGCGCATCGACGTACATGCCCGAAAGATAGCCGCTGAAGCCTCCGATATCGCCGGTGTCGGCGCGAATGAAACCTCGCTTGAATCCGTAGGAGCCGCCGGTGGCGTTGACCCGCACGCCGGGCGTCATGGCCGGATCGTCCGTATGCAACTGCACCGTGCCGCCCAGATTGCTGGTCGATGCGGTACCCAGCCCGCCACTTCCCTGCGACAGTTCGAGGTCGCCCAGATTTTCGCTGATCCACGCACGGGTCACGCTGAGACCGTCGCCGGAGTGGTAGTCGGTATTGCCCAGCGGAATGCCGTCGAGCGTGTAGCCCAGCTGGGTGTGATTGAAGCCGCGCAGGCTGATGCGGGACGACCATTCGTCCGTGCCGAACGGATCGTTCGATACGAAGTTCACGCCGGGGAGCGTCTGCAGCATCTGAATCGGGCTGGTACCCGGCGTCGCGTTGTCGATTTGCTGCTTATCCAGCTGCTGGACCTGTCGCGTGGCGCTCTGGCCCACGACCGAGACGGTTTCCAGCGTTTTCGCGGCGCGGGTCGACGCCGCGGGGGACGACGTGTCGCCCTCGACGACGCCATCGGTGGCGAGTACCGGTGCGGCAAGAGCCGCCAGCAGCGCGAGACTGAGCGAAGTGCGGAGCATATTCATCGGTATGTCTTTGTGTGGGTGGGAGGTTGACGACCGGCACGGACAACGGGCGCAAAGCAGCCGTCATTACGCGCGAGGGTCGTTACACCCCGGTTTTGGCCACATGTCTTCCGTCGGGCACGGCGTGGACAGCGCGTCGGAGCTGTCTAGACAGCGCCCCCGCTTTGATGCCGGGCCTATAGATGCCCGGAATACGGTGCCTCTTGAAGCGGGGATGGTTGAAGCGGGGGTGGGGGATGGGAAGTGGGGGCGCGCTTCCGGCGATCGCCTGAGGGAACGGCAAACGCCACGCAGAGATAGCTTCCGCCGGGCGATACCCGCCCCCTCAGGCGTTCGCCGGATCGACGCCCCCACTTCCCATCCCCCACCCCCGCTTCAACCATCCCCCGCTCCAGTACGACTGGGTGCGGGCGTCCACGGGGCGGTGAAAGCGAAAGTCCACCGCACCGGTCATAATCACCGATGCACTTCGCGCGACCCAGAATCGCGCACCGACCGTGGAGCCGTGATGTCGCAATTTTTTCGCCTGGCCAGAAAGCTGGCCGCACTGTCGCTGATCGCGCTCGCCTTCCCGGCGCTCGCGCAGAACGACGACGACCTGCTGCCCGTCACCCAGGCCTTCCACCTCACGCCGGACGCCAGCCAGCCCGGCGTGGTGAAACTGCACTGGAAGATCGCCCCCGACTATTACCTCTATCGCGGGCGGATCAGGATCAAGGCGGAAGAAGCCGGCGCGGCAACGCTGGGTGAGCCGGCGCTGCCCGACGGAATCAAAAAACACGACGAATACCTCGGCGACGTGGAGATCTATCACGGCGACGTCGAAGCCACGGTGCCGTACACGCTGACCGATCCGGCCGCGAAGACCCTGAAACTGTCCGTGCAGTATCAGGGCTGCCATGAAGTCGATCCGAAGATCTGCTATCCGCCCAACACCGAACATCTGAGCCTGACGCTCGGCGCTGCCCCCGCGACACCTGCGGCGCCGTCCGCACCGGCCGCCAGCCCTTCGGGCGCATCGCTCCTGGGCACGCCCGCGGCGCTGCCGGGTACCGACGCACAGGCATTGCCAGCCGATCGGGCCTTCCGCTTCGAAGCGATCGCGAAAGGCCGCAGCGGTCTTCTGCTTCGCTGGACGATGCCGAAGGACTATTACCTTTATCGCGACAAGACCACGCTTACCGTATCCGGTGCATCGGGCGTTTCGCTCGGCGAACCGGACTGGCCGAGCGGCGTTGCCCATCACGACGAACATTTCGGCGACACGATCGTGTACTTCGATCAGGTCGAATTGCCGGTCCCGCTGATCGGCGCCGGCAACGCGAAAACGTTCACGCTGGACGTGGGTTACCAGGGCTGCCTGGAGAACGGCATCTGCTATCCGGTGATGACCCGGCAGGTGACGTTCGATCTGGATGCTGGCACGGCAAGCATCGTCACTCCCGCGGCAGCGTCCGCCGCCACCGACGACGTCGCGCCCACGCCGCCGCCTCCGGGCGCTGCCGCGGAAGGCAGCGTCGGTATCGCCGCTGCACTGGGCCTCGCCCTGCTGGGTGGCCTCATCCTCAACCTGATGCCCTGCGTCCTGCCCGTGCTGTCGCTGAAGGCGATCACGGTCCTCGAAAGCGGAGAAAGTCCGGTCGAGGCGCGTCGCCACGCCTTGTATTACACGGCGGGCGTACTGGTTTCGTTCGCCGCCGTCGGCCTTGCCGTGGTCGGTATCCGGGCCGCGGGCCATGCCGCTAACTGGGGCGCCCAGTTCCAGCAGCCCGTACTGGTCGCGGTGCTCGTCTATGTCATGCTGGCCGTCGGGCTGTCGCTGTCCGGCGTGGTTAACTTCGGCTCGTCGCTCGGCAATGTCGGCAGCGGCCTTGCGTCGCGCTCGGGACGATCGGGCGATTTCTTCACCGGCGTCCTCGCGGTCGTCGTCGCCAGTCCCTGCACGGCACCCTTCATGGGCTCGGCGATTGCCTACGCCTTCGCGGCACCGATGGCGGTCGCCTTGCTCATCTTCCTCGTACTGGGCCTCGGGCTCGCCCTGCCATTCCTCGTCATCGGCTTCGTTCCCGCCGTGGCCCGCCTGCTGCCGCGTCCGGGCCGCTGGATGGAAACACTGAAGCAGGCGCTCGCTTTCCCGATGTACCTCACCGCCGTGTGGTTGCTGTGGGTGCTGGCCAAGCAGCGTGGCGCCGATGCCGTCGGCCTGGTTCTTGTCGGTGCGGTGATGCTGTCCGCGGCGCTGTGGTGGTTCGAACGCAGCCGTGGCCGTGCCACGTGGTCGCGCGTGTTCGTCGCGCTTCTCGCGCTGGGCGTCGCCAGCCAGCTGTATTACCTGTACCGCCTGCCGGCCGCTCCGATGGCGGCCATCGCAGGCGACGAAGTGCCGTATTCGCCAGAGAAGCTCGCCGAACTGCGCAAGAGCGGCGTCCCCGTTCTTGTCGACATGACGGCCGACTGGTGCATCACCTGCAAAGCCAACGAAAAGGCGGTGCTCGATACCGATGCCTTCCGTGCGCTGCTGAAACGTACGGGCACGGTGTACATGAAGGGCGACTGGACCGACGTCAATGCGCCCATCGCCGCCTTCCTCGAGCAGTATCACTCCGTCGGTGTGCCGCTCTACGTCGTCTATCCGAAGGGCGGTGGCGAAGGGCGCAAGCTTTCTACCGTACTGACTTACGACAAGGTCGAAACGGCACTCGAAGCGGCGGCACACTGACGTGGCACGCGGACCCACGTTCTGGATCGTGTCGCTGTCTGTCGTGGCAGCCGTCGCGGGTTTCTATATCGAACACCGGCGCACAGCACCTCCCCCGCCGCCTGCCGGTGTGATCGTGGCCGGCATCGGCGACATGCGACCCGATGCCTCCTACGTCGATGTCGACGGCCATTCGCATCGTCTGGCCGACTGGAAAGGGAAGCGCGTCCTGCTGAACTTCTGGGCGAGCTGGTGCGCACCGTGCCGGAAGGAAATGCCGCTGCTGAACGCGGCGCAGAAAAAATATGCGGGGCAGAACCTCGTGGTCGTCGGCGTCGCCGAGGACACCGCGGACGATGTGCGCACCTACCTTGCCCAACGCCCGGTCGACTACCCGATCGTGCTGGCGGCAAGCGATGCACCCGGTGCGTCGCTTTCGATGGGCAATACCCGGCGGCTGCTGCCGTACAGCGTGCTGATCGGGCCAGACGGACGCATTCTGAAGAGCAAGCTCGGGGCGCTCGGCGAAGACGAGCTGGACGATTGGCTGGGATCCGACCCCTAGCGAGCGCTCGCTTGTGTGTGGAGCCCGCTTGCGGGCTCCTGCCTACAATAAGCTGCCTCCTTCGACGCTTCCGGATATCCCATGACCAACGACACCGTCATCGCCGCCACCCGCCAATGGCTGGAACGTGCCGTGATCGGCCTGAACCTGTGCCCGTTCGCCAAGGCCGTGCACCAGAAGGGACAGGTCCGCTATGTCGTCAGCCAGGCAACCACGCCCGAGGCGCTGCTTGAAGATCTGCAGGCCGAACTGGAATACCTGCGCGATGCCGAGCCGAACGAGACCGATACGACCCTGCTCATCCATCCGCACGTACTGACGGACTTCCTCGATTACAACGAATTCCTCGAAGTCGCGGATGCCGCCGTGACGGATCTCGATCTGGAGGGCGAAATCCAGGTCGCCAGCTTCCACCCCGATTACCAGTTCGCCGACACCCTGCCCGACGACATCACCAACTTCAGCAATCGCTCGCCCTATCCGACCCTGCACCTCCTGCGCGAAGACAGCATCGACCGGGCGGTAGCCGCCTTCCCCGATGCGGCGTCGATCTTCGAGAAGAACATGGACACGCTGATAAAGCTGGGGAAGCCGGGCTGGGATGAGCTGATGTCGCGCTAAGACGCCTCCGCGCCGCTTTGTGTGCAGGAGGTCGAGGGGTCTGCTTACCATACGCCGCCGTCTGGAATTCGCCCATCTCCAGCGAACTGCGGCGAACTGCGCCGAACTGGACAACGGGATGGGCTAGGCGCACACTGCGCCGCGTTCCGGGTAACCCGGACCCTGGCCTGAGGTAACCGTGGCAAAGATCCTCGTCCTTCATGGACCGAACCTCAATCTTCTGGGCGTCCGCGAGCCGGACGTTTATGGTCGCGAGACCCTGTCCGACATCAATGCGTCGCTGTCCGCGCGCGCCCAGGCAGCCGGTCACGACCTCAGCTGGTTCCAGTCCAACGCCGAACACGAACTGATCGCCCGCATCCACCAGGCGCGGGACGAAGGGACGGCGATCGTCCTGATCAACCCCGCCGCCTTCACCCACACCAGCGTCGCCATCCGCGACGCGCTGGCCGGCGTGGCGATCCCGTTCATCGAGATCCACCTGTCCAATCCGCATGCACGCGAACCCTTCCGTCATAAGTCCTACCTGTCGGACATCGCGATCGGCGTGATTTCCGGCTTCGGTGGCGACAGCTACCGGCTGGCGCTCGAAGCCGCACTGTCGCGCCTGGCCGCACCGGCGACCGCCTGACTCCGCTTCATCAAGACACCCCTACCCTCGGCGCGCCACCGCGCGCCTGACCACAGCCATAGAAGGTTTGTCCCATGGACCTGCGCAAGATCAAGAAGCTGATCGACCTGCTCGAGGAATCGAATCTCGCCGAGCTCGAAATCAAGGAAGGCGAGGAAGTCGTTCGCCTGTCCCGCGTGCCCAAAGGCACCGCCGCCGTCGCGGCACCTCAGATGATCGCGGCACCCGTGGCCGCGCCCGTTGCCGCCCCGGTGGCCGCCGCGCCCGTTGCCGAAGTCGCCAACGCGCTGCCGGCCGGTCATGTCGTGAAGGCGCCGATGGTCGGCACGTTCTACGCGTCGTCCACGCCGGGCGCTCCGGCGTTCGCCGTCGTTGGCAAGCAGGTTCAGGCCGGCGAAACGATTGGCATCATCGAAGCGATGAAAATGTTCAACCAGATCGAAGCCGATGTCTCCGGCACCGTCGTTGCCGTCCTCGTCGAGAACGGTCAGCCGGTGGAATTCGACGAACCCATGTTCGTAATCGCCTGAGGCCGTGCCCATGCTCGAGAAGGTCGTCATCGCCAACCGCGGCGAAATCGCGCTGCGGGTCCTGCGCGCCTGCGCCGCGCTGGGCATCAAGACGGTCGCGGTGCACTCCACGGTAGACCGCAACCTCAAACACGTCGGCCTCGCCGATGAATCGGTATGCATCGGCCCGGGCCCCTCGGCCGAGAGCTACCTCAACATTCCCGCGATCATCGCGGCGGCGGAGATCACCGACGCCGGCGCCATCCACCCGGGATACGGCTTCCTGTCCGAGAACGCCAACTTCGCCGAACAGGTGGAGCAGTCCGGCTTCATCTTCATCGGCCCGACCGCCGACGTCATTCGCCTGATGGGCGATAAGGTCGAGGCGATCAAGGCAATGAAAGCGGCGGGCGTCCCCTGCGTCCCCGGTTCCGGCGGTCCGCTGGGCGACAATACGGATGAAAACATCCGTATCGCCCGTGAGATCGGCTATCCCGTCATCATCAAGGCCGCGGGCGGCGGCGGCGGTCGCGGCATGCGCGTCGTCCGCACCGAGGCCCACCTCGCCAATGCCATCACCATGACCAAGCAGGAAGCCAAGGCGGCTTTCAGCAACGATCAGGTGTACATGGAGAAGTTCCTGGAAAATCCGCGTCACGTGGAAATCCAGGTGCTGGCCGACGGTCAGGGCAACGCGATCCATCTGGGCGAACGCGACTGCTCCATGCAGCGCCGCCACCAGAAAGTCGTCGAGGAAGCGCCGGCACCGGGCATCACACCCGAGCAGCGCGCCCAGATCGGCAAGGTCTGCGTCGACGCATGCCTGCGCATCGGCTATCGAGGCGCCGGCACATTCGAGTTCCTGTACGAGAACGGGCATTTCTACTTCATCGAAATGAACACGCGCATCCAGGTCGAACATCCCGTGACCGAACTGGTCACCGGTATCGATCTCGTTCGCGAGCAGTTGCTGATCGCCGGTGGCGAGAAGCTCTCGATCCGCCAGGAGGACATCGTCCTCAACGGTCATGCGATCGAGTGCCGCATCAACGCCGAAGACCCCGATACGTTCATGCCGAGCCCCGGCACGGTGAAGCGTTTCGAGGCACCGGGCGGTCCGGGCGTGCGCGTCGACACGCATCTGTACGATGGCTATCGCATTCCACCGAACTACGATTCGATGATCGGCAAGCTGATCGTGCACGGTCCCGACCGCGCCACCGCCATCGCGCGCATGCGCATGGCGCTGACCGAGACGGTAATCGAAGGCGTGAAGTGCAATATCCCGCTACAGCAGCGGATCATGGCCGATGTCGGCTTCCAGCTGGGTGGACAGAACATCCACTATCTGGAGAAGCGCATGGCCGAGCAGAAGGAACAGGCGGCGCTGGGCGGTAGCTAAGACAGACCCCTGGCTTTCCGTGGGAGCGCGCCTGCGCGCTCCCACGGAAAGCAAAAATCGTTACAGACGCACGCCGCTGATTCTCACCCAGTCTTCCAGCGTCGCGACTTCCAGGTCGCCGAACCATTCGGCATAACGCGTCAGCAATTCCTCGTGCTGGCCCATCAGAATGCCCGACAGCGCGAACGGCGCGCCCGGCTTCACCGCCGCGGCGAAGGTTGGTGCCAGCTCGCCCAGCGGACCGGCAAGAATATTGGCGACCAGCACGTCGGCCAGATCCTTCGGCGCCTCGCCCGGCATATAGACGTCCAGATGCCCCTCGACGCCATTGCGCCCGGCATTGTCGCGCGAGGCGATCACCGCCTGCGGATCGTTGTCGATGCCGACGGCGTGCGCGGCACCCAGTTTCAGCGCGGCTATGGCGAGAATGCCCGAGCCACAGCCGAAGTCGAGTACCGTCTTGTCCACCAGATCCTGACCGTCCAGCCATTGCAGGCACATATCCGTCGTCGGATGCGTCCCCGTGCCGAATGCCAGGCCGGGATCCAGACGCACCACGACGGCTTCGGCATCGTCCGCCGGCGGATCGATATTCGACGGATAGACCCAGAGCCGGCGACCGAACGACATCGGCTTGAAGCGATCCATCCAGACACGCTCCCAGTCCTGGTCCTCGACATCGCGGTATTCCAGTTGCGCGGGTTCGATCCAGGGCAGCAGGTCCGCCAACGCTTCGGTAAGACCGCGGCGATCCGTATCCGCCTCGAACAGCGCATTCAGCACAATCGTGTTCCACAGCGGAAGCTCGCCGACGCCGGGCTCGAAAATCGCCTCCTCGTCCGGCGTCTCCGCGTTGGCATCCTGCAATGTGACGGACAGCGCACCGAGGTCTTCGAGTGCGGATTCGACGCGCGGCTGCTCCGCGAGGCGGACGGTTAGGGAAAGTTCGAGCCAGGGCATGACGTGTCCGTTGCGTGGGGGCCGGTCGCTGAGCGGGCCGGCCGATCCGGAGATTCTACCGACCCTGTCCGCACGGCGCAGCCGGACATCCCGTCACCTCGGGCTACAATCGGGGCATGTACACCCAGTGTCCCGAGTGTCTCACCGTATACAAGCTGGACGCGGCGCTTCTCGTGCCCGCGTGCGGATGCGTCCGTTGCAGCCATTGCGATGGCGTTTTCAACGCGCTTGGCACGCTGGCAGAGCAGCTCCCGCCCGAACCGTTCACCCATCTCCCGGTGCACGATCTCGACAAGGACCCACCGCTGCTGGACATCGCCGTCTTCCGGCCAAAGGCTGCGCCTGCCCCCGAGGAGCAGCCCGCTGCGGAAAACGGAATCGACGCAAGGGAAGATGAAACATCCAGCGAGGACTTCTCGCACCTGATATTCACTCCGCGTTTCGCCAAACGCCGCCGACGCTCATGGCATGCCATCGCCTGGGTCATGGTATGCATCGTCCTGCTCGTCGGTCTCGGCGGCCAGCTTGCCTGGGCCAAGCGCGACACACTGATCGCCGACCCCACATTCGGGCCGTGGCTGCAATGGAGCTGCGACATGCTGGGCTGCGAGCTGCCGCTGGTCAGCGACACGCACCGCCTGCGATTGCTGGCGCGCGACGTGGAAGCGCATCCTTCGGTGCCCGACGGCCTGCTGATCACGGCCAGCGTGCGAAACGATGCCGCTTTCGCGCAACCCTATCCCACCGTAACGATCACACTCGCCGACGTCGACGGCAAACGGTTGGCGATGCGTCGCTTCCAGCCTGGAGACTACGTGGGCGATCCAGCGGCGCGTGCGCGCGGGCTGGCTGCCGGCGTGACCTCGGCGATGGTGTTCGAAGTGCAAGACCCGGGCCAGAAGGCGGTCGCTTTCGAGTTCGCTTTTGAATGAAGCTGCAATTTTTTTATTTCGCAAGCCTTAAATTCGACGACGGGGACGGGTACACTCGATCCCTTCGCGAGCCGAAAGACCGACGCGCCAGCGTCCGTGCCGCATCGCCGCGACCATACCGATAACCAGCCCCGGAGCGCCCGTCGCTTCGTTGTGACGAGGGGGATTGCCTTGAACGCTGTCAGACTGCCTGCCAACGAGGCCGCGAACGAGACCTCGATGCAAAGTGCACTCAGCGAATGTGTCAGCCGTACGGTCCGTCGTTACCTGGCCGACATTGGCGATACCGAATGCTCCGAAGGTCTGCATGCCCTGGTCATCCGCGAAGTGGAAGGTCCGCTGCTGCGTGAAGTACTCGCGTTCCACGAAGGCAACCAGAGCCGCGCCGCCGCGGCACTGGGCATCAATCGCGCCACGTTGCGCAAGAAGCTCGCGGCCCACGGCCTGGTCTGAGCATCGTCCAGCGCCCGGCTCAGCCGTCCGGGCGGCTATAATGGCAAGCTTTCCTCCCCGGAAGCCGCCATGCCCTCGCCCGATCTCGTCCCCGTCCGCCGCGCGCTCGTCAGCGTTTCCGATAAGCAAGGCCTGATCGAACTGGGTCGTCGCCTTGCCGCCCGTGGCATCGACATCCTCTCGACCGGCGGTTCCGCGCGCGCCCTGCGCGATGCTGGCGTGATCGTTCGCGATGTCGGCGACCTTACCGGCTTCCCCGAGATCATGGACGGCCGCGTCAAGACGCTACATCCGCTGGTGCACGGCGGTCTTCTCGGACGTCGCGGTATCGACGACGCCGTCATGGCCGAGCACGGCATCCAGCCCATCGACCTGCTGATCCTGAATCTCTATCCGTTCGAGCGCACCGTCGCCGACGGCAAAGCCTCGCTCGACGACGCCATCGAGAACATCGACATCGGCGGTCCGGCGATGCTGCGCGCCGCCGCCAAGAACTGGAACGACGTCGGCGTACTGACCGACCCGGCCCAGTACGATGCCGCGCTTGGCGAAATCGAAACGAAGGGCGGACTGTCGCGCGCCACGCGCTTCCGGCTTTCCGTCGCCGCGTTCAACCGCGTATCGAACTACGATGCGGCGATCAGCGACTATCTGTCGGGCCTCACGCTCAATGAGACGCATACGGAAGTCGCCAGCCACGCGACCTTCCCCGAGCAAAGCAACGGCCGCTTCGTGAAGATGATGGATCTGCGCTACGGCGAAAACCCGCATCAGGCCGGCGCGTTCTACCGCGACCTGTATCCGGCGCCCGGTACGCTGGCCACGTTCCGCCAGCTGCAGGGCAAAGAGCTGTCATACAACAACATCGCCGATGCCGACGCGGCATGGGAATGCGTGCGCCAGTTCGACGTGCCCGCGTGCGTCATCGTCAAGCACGCCAATCCCTGCGGTGTCGCCATCGCCGCCGATCCGCTGGCGGCTTATGAGCTCGCGTACGCGACGGACCCGACGTCCGCATTCGGCGGCATCATCGCGTTTAATCGTCCGCTCGACGCCGATACCGCCAAGGTCATCCTGAAGCGCCAGTTCGTCGAAGTGCTGATCGCGCCCAGTGTCGAGGCAGGCGCGGTCGAAGCCGCCGCCGCGAAGGCGAATGTCCGCGTTCTCGAAATTCCGCCGGGCGACGGTCGCAACTCGAACGACGTTAAGCGTGTCGGCTCGGGCCTGCTGATCCAGACCGCCGACGATCGCGAAGTCACGCGCGACGAACTGAAGGTCGTCAGCAAGCGCCAGCCTACGGCGACCGAACTCGACGACCTGCTGTTTGCCTGGCGCGTCGCGAAAATGGTCAAATCCAACGCCATCGTCTATGCAAAGGACGGTCGCACCGTCGGTATCGGTGCCGGGCAGATGAGCCGCGTGGTAAGCGCGAAAATCGCCGGCCTGAAAGCCGAAGAAGCCGGGCTGGTCGTCCCGGGCAGCGCCATGGCCTCGGATGCATTCTTCCCGTTCCGCGACGGCATCGATGCCGCTGCGGCCGCGGGCATCCGCGCTGTCATTCAACCGGGCGGCTCGATGCGCGACAACGAAGTCATCGCCGCCGCCGACGAGAACGACATGGCCATGGTGTTCACAGGCATCCGTCACTTCCGCCACTGATGTTGTTGTAGGAGCCCGCTTGCGGGCTCCTACACGTCGTGCTGGAGTACCGGTTTTACATGCTTCTCATAGCGCATCGCATACCGCCGCGCCAACACCGCGCAGGTCATTAGCTGGATCTGGTGGAACAGCATGATCGGAAGCACGATCGTGCCGAGCGGATGCCCCGCGAACAGCACGTTCGCCATCGGCACGCCGGCGGCAAGACTCTTTTTCGAACCGCAGAAGACGATCGTGATCTCGTCTTCCTTCGCGAAACCCAGCGCGCGCGCGCCGTACCGGGTGATCGCCAGCGCGACCGCTAGCAGGACGATATTCACCACCGCCAGTCCGGCCAGCACCGGCAACGGCATCTGGTGCCAAAGGCCCTGCAAAACCGCGGCACTGAAGGCGGTGTAGACGACCAGCAGGATCGATCCGCGATCGACGGTATTCACCAGGTCGCGATGACGCGCCACCCACGCACCGATCCAGCGCTGCGCCACCTGCCCGGCGACGAATGGCAGCAGCAACTGCATGACGATCTTGCCGACGGATTCCCATGACATCGGCGCACCGGCGCCGTGACTGCTGATGACCAGACCGACGAGCAACGGCGTGATGAAGATGCCGAGCAGGCTCGACGCCGATGCCGAACAGATCGCCGCGGGTACGTTGCCGCGCGCAATGGACGTGAACGCGATCGACGACTGCACCGTGGACGGCAGCGTGCACAGGAACAGCACGCCGAGGTAAAGCTCCGGCGTCACCAGCGGCGAGAGAATCGGTTTCAACGCCAGACCCAGCAACGGAAACAGGGCAAAGGTACTGGCCAGCACCGTGACATGCAGCCGCCAGTTCGTCATGCCGGCGACTACCGCCTCGCGAGACAGCTTTGCGCCATGCAGGAAGAACAGCAGCCCGATAGCCACGTCGGTCGCGACGCCGAAGACCTGTGCCACGACACCCCGGCAGGGGAGGATACTGGCAAGCAGCACCGTCGCGATCAGCGCGCAGGTGAAACCATCGGGCAGGAAGCGGCGAAGAGACATGGCGGCGTGGCCGGAAGGGAAGACCCCTATTGCAACGCGGAACCGTTGATAAGACAAATCGCTTTATCTGATCCGGTGATACATTTATCGAATGAACGTGACTCTCCGCCAGCTTCGTGCATTCCTTGCTGTGGCGCGATACCGGCATTTCCGGCGTGCGGCCGAGGCCGTTCATCTCACCCAGCCCGCCATCAGCCGGCATATCGCGGATCTGGAAGCGGAACTCGACGTCCGGCTGTTCGATCGCACGACACGCGAGGTGGTCCCCACCGAAACGGGTCGCTATCTCGAACACGCGCTTAGCCGCACGCTGGACGACCTGGATGCCGTACTTGCCCATGCCCGGCAGCAGGGCGATCCGCTGCGGGGTCGCGTACGCATTGCTGCCGTGCCCACGCTGTCGGCCAGCATCATGCCGCGCTGCATCGCCCGTTGCGCAGCGGAACACACCGAGATCGACATCTTGTTACGCGATCAGAGCCAGACCCAGGTCCTCGACGCGATCCGCGGCGGCGAGGTCGACTTCGGACTGGCGATCGAGCCGTCGACGAGCGAGGAATTCGATACGCAGACCATCCTGCGCGATCCGTTCTGGCTGGTATGTCCCGCCAGCCACGCATTCGCCGCTCGCGCCAGCGTGTCCTGGAAGATGCTGCGGGGGCAGCCGCTGGTGTTGCTCGATCATGCGTCCGGCAGCCGGCGACTGATCGACCACGCACTCGCCGAAAAAGAGATCGACGCGAATGTCGCCATCGAAGTCGGCCACGCGCAGACCGCCTTTCGCATGGTGGCCGCCGGGCTCGGCGTCACCGTCACGCCGGGACTCTCGCTGGATGCGCTGACCGACGACCTGGTCGCAAGGCGTATCACGCCCGTCGTTTCGCGCGAAGTCACCCTGGTCCGTCGTCGACATCGCTCGCTGAGCCCTTCGGCCGATACGGTGTGGCGCATGCTCGCGGATGTCGCACAGAACATCGTCACGCGGGATTGAAAGCCTGTCCTCCAGGATCGGCGAATCATCCGCCCGGAGTACTCCATGAGTTACGAGCTCTACTACTGGACCGGCCTGCAGGGTCGCGGGGAATTCGTCAGGCTGTGCCTGGAGGACGCGGGCGCGCCGTATATCGATGTCGCTCGCGAGAAAGGCGACGACGCGATGATGTCCTGGCTCAACGGCGACCATGAAGGCGCTCTGCCCTTTGCGCCGCCGTTCCTGACGTCGGGACGGCTCGTCATCGCCCAGGTGGCGAATATCCTGCAGTACCTGGGACCGCGTCACGAGCTGGTGCCCGCCAGCGAATCGAAGCGGCTCTACGCGCACCAGCTCGAACTGACAATCACCGATCTGGTCGCCGAAGTGCACGACACGCACCATCCCGTCGCGACCGGTCTGTACTACGAGGATCAGAAAGCCGAAGCAAAACGGCGGGCGAAGGATTTTCGCGAGAACCGCATCCCGAAGTTCCTCGGATACTTCGAAACGGCCGTCGAACGCGGCGGCGGCAACTATCCGCTGCGCGAGCATTCGTACGTCGACCTGTCGCTGTTCCAGATACTCGCCGGGCTGGACTATGCGTTCCCGAAAGCGATGAAGAAACTCAGCCCGGAAATCCCGCTGCTGCGGGGATTGGCGAAGCGCGTGGCAGCGAGGCCGAACGTGGCGGCATACCTGGCGTCGGAACGCCGCGTGCCGTTCAACGAAACAGGCATCTTCCGGCACTACCCCGAGCTGGACGGCTGACGACGCTGTCGCTGCACCCGCTCCGTTTCTCTGTGGGAGCGCGCCTGCGCGCGACTCCTGCAGAGCAAAACACCAAAGGCTCGCCCCGGAACATCGTCACGAAGCACGTCCGCATCACGCTCCGCAGGAATCGCGCAGGCGCGCTCCCACAGAGAGCCAGAGCAGTAGATCGAAACTACTGCCCCGCCGGCTTCGGCGCCGCGCCCCACTCGTAAACCTTGTAATAAACAGGACTCACCGGGCCGTCTTTCGGGTCGTGGTACAGCTTGCCGCTCTGGTCGGCCATATAGGTCTGCGGCACGCCGTTCTTCGGCGTAACGACCACCATGAACAGCTTACCGCCCGTACGATATTCCTCAACGCGATCTTCGCCCTGCTGGCGAACGGTGACCTGCGGCGGCGGCTGGCCGCGGCGATCATTGCTGCCACCGTTGTCGCGCATTTCGGGCAGCGCGGTCGACGACCGGGGGGCCGGCTGCGCGTCGGTAGTGGCGGGCGTCGTCTGACCCGCTTCGGCGCTGTCATAGGGCACGGGACGCGGGATTTCCGCGGCGCCGGACCGGTCCTTCTCGCCTGCTTTCACACCCGGGTCGTTCAGTGTCGGCGGCGGCAGACCGGGCGTGTACTCGGGCTTCTTCGTGGAATCCTGCGCCGCGGCGGGCAAGGTGGCGGCGATGGCAAGCGCGGCGGCGAGAACGGGGGCGATGCGTTTCATGGGGATCTCCGTGCAGGTGCTGAGCATAGCAAGAGCGGGGATGGGATTGAGAGCGGGGATGGGGGATGGGAAGTGGGGGCGCAATTCCGGCGAGCGCCTAAGGGAACGACAAGCGATACGCGGACGTTGCATCCGCCGGGCAATACCCGCCCCCTCAATCGCTCGCCGGAAACGCGCCCCCACTTCCCACCCCCCATCCCCGCTCTCAATCCCATGCGACAATCTCCCTCATGCCAACGCTTACCCTGATCGACGGATCCTCGTATCTGTATCGCGCGTTCCACGCGCTGCCGCCGCTGACGAACCCGGAAGGCGAGCCGACCGGCGCGCTGTTCGGCATCGTCAATATGTTGCGCACCACGATGAAGGCCGGTTCGGACTACGTCGCGTTCGTCTGCGATGCGCCGGGACGGACGTTCCGCGACGATCTTTACCCCGAATACAAGGCCAACCGACCGTCGATGCCCGACGATCTGCGCGCGCAGATCGAACCGATGATGAAGATCGTCGGCGCGCTCGGCTTTCCGATTCTGTGCGTCCCGGGCGTCGAAGCGGACGACGTCATCGGCACGCTGGCCGTGCAGGCCGCCGCGAAAGGTATCGACGTGATCATTTCCACGGGCGACAAAGATTTCGCGCAGTTGGTCAACCGGCACATCGTTCTTATCAACACGATGACCAACACCACGATGGACATCGACGGCGTGGTCTCGAAATTCGGCGTGCGCCCGGAGCAGATCGTCGATTTCCTGAGCCTGATGGGCGACAGCGTCGACAACGTTCCCGGCGTTGAGAAATGCGGCCCGAAGACGGCGGCGAAATGGCTTGCCGAATACCCGGACCTGGACCAGTTGATCGTCCATGCCGACAAGATCGGCGGCAAGATCGGCGAAAACCTGCGTGCGGCCATTCCGCGCCTGCCGCTATCGCGCGAGCTGGTCACGATTCGCACCAATGTCCCGCTCGATCGGGGACCGACCGACCTGACGATGCGCGATCGCGATGTCGATACATTGCGCGAGCTTTACGCGCGCTACGGTTTCAAGGCCGCACTGAACGACCTGGACAGCGCCCCCACGACCACGGCGACGGCGCCCTCACCCTCTGTTGCGGCGGCAGCGGCCAGACCGGCCGCGCCAGCCGAAGGATCGCTCGCCGGTGAGGGCGAGTATGAGCTGGTCATGACAATGGACCGCTTCGCCGCATGGCTCGAAAAACTGGAAACCGCGGACCTGATAGCGTTCGACACCGAAACGACCAGCATCGATGCGATGCAGGCGGAAATTGTCGGGCTTTCGCTCAGCGTCGAGGTAGGCAAGGCGGCATACATACCGCTCCGGCACGACTATCCGGGCGCGCCGAAGCAGCTCGATCGCGACGAAGTACTCGCGATGCTGAAGCCCATTTTCGAAGATCCGGAGCGTCCCAAAGTCGGCCAGCACGGCAAGTACGACATCAATATCCTGTCGCACTACGATATCGCGGTGCGCGGGCTGCGCCACGACTCCATGCTCGAATCCTACGTATACAACGCGACCGCGACGCGCCACGACATGGATTCGCTGGCGGCCCGCTATCTCGGCTACACCACGATCAAGTACGAACAGGTCGCCGGCAAGGGCGCAAAGCAGATTCCGTTTTCGCAGGTCGACTGCGACACCGCATGCCGCTACGCCGCCGAAGATGCCGACATCACCCTGCGCCTGCACCATGCGCTATGGCCGAAGCTGCAGGCCGAGCCGAAACTTCGCTCGGTATACGAAGACATCGAGATTCCACTCGTTCCGGTGCTCGCCGCCATGGAACGTCGCGGCGTGCTCATCGATGCGGACGAACTGCGCAAGCAGAGCCAGCATCTCGGCAAGCGCATGGTCGAACTCCAGCAGAAGGCATATGCCAGCGCCGGGCATCCGTTCAACCTCGATTCGCCCAAGCAATTGCAGGCCGTGCTGTTCGACGAACTGAAACTGCCGGTAAAGGTGAAAACGCCGACCGGCCAGCCGTCGACCAACGAAGAAGCGATGGAAGCCATCGCGGATGCGCACGAACTGCCGCGCATCCTGCTTGAGTATCGCGGTCTGGCAAAGCTACGCTCGACGTATACCGACAAGCTCGCCGGTATCGTGAATCCGCGTACGGGTCGTGTGCATACCAGCTACCACCAGGGCGCAGTGGCGACCGGCCGCATCAGTTCGTCCGACCCGAACCTGCAGAACATTCCGGTACGTACCGAAGAAGGTCGCCGCATCCGCCAGGCGTTCGTCGCACCCGAGGGCTGGGTGGTGATGGCCGCCGACTATTCGCAGATCGAACTACGCATCATGGCGCACCTCTCCGGCGACGAAGGGTTGATGCGCGCCTTCCGCGAGGGTGGCGACGTGCATCGCGCCACGGCGGCGGAAGTGTTCGGCGTCGCACCCGAAGACGTCAGCACCGACCAGCGGCGCGCGGCCAAGGCGATCAACTTCGGCCTGATGTACGGCATGAGCGCCTTCGGTCTCGCACGTCAGCTGGGCGTCGACCGCGGCGAAGCCTCCGATTACATGGGCCGCTACTTTTCCCGTTACCCGGGCGTACGCGCCTTTATGGACGCTACCCGCGACCAGGCCCATCGCGACGGCTATGTGGAAACCCTGTTCGGTCGACGGCTCTATCTCGAAAACCTGACGTCGCGAAACCAGGCACACCGGGCCGGTGCCGAGCGCGCCGCCGTCAATGCGCCCATGCAAGGCACCGCCGCCGACATCATCAAGCGGGCGATGATCGCCGTCGCTTCATGGATCGAACCCCGCGACGACGTCCGCATGCTGATGCAGGTGCACGATGAACTCGTCTTCGAGGTGCGTGCCGACGCCGTAGAGGAAGTACGTGCAGGCGTCCGGGAACGCATGTCGGGCGCCGCGGAACTTCACGTTCCGCTGGTGGTGGACATCGGCGTGGGCAAGAACTGGGACGAAGCTCACTGACGGCCGGGGTCCAGACGTAAAGATTTCGTTGCGCCCGGAGGCTGCCGCTATGCGGTTTCGGTATCCGGGCCGCCTATCTGCTTGATTGTTCAGCCCATGAATGCCGGCTGACTTTTTTTGTGGGCGACTGTGCAACTTTTGACCACCCTCGCTCTCTAATCCCTCGGATGTCGCAACGACGTCCCATCGGTTGGCTTCACCTCCCTGAAGCCGCCTCAGGACGACGAACCTCACCCCTGGGTTTCGTCGCCCGCGGCCCCGAAGGCTCCCCTGGCTTTCGGGGCTTTTTTTTGGTTTTTTCGCGCACTGCGAGACGATCCCGTGCGGCTCGTCGCTCTTTGTCGAGGACAGCTGCTGGGCGGCTCGCGTCTTCGTCGGCTCACGTTCGTGCGTCGTGGAAGCCGCGACCGGGTTGGCCCTTGGGGCCTTCGGCGCCGTCCCTGCGGGAGCGGGCCGTAGTGCCACTTCGCTACGTCAGTGGGTGATCGCGGCCCTCGGCTAAGGCGGCCCCAAGGGCCAACCCGGCCACGGCACCGTCGACTGCGGTTTGCTGAGGACAGAGCGCGAGCCGAGCACGTGAGGGAGCGGGACCGGACGCGGTCACCACCGGTCCTGCGTCACGCGCGGCTTGAGGTGGCCGACGGCTCTCCGCGAAGCGTCCGAGCGCGACGGCGAAAGCGATGGCAAAGCCGAGCCTTCCCCGAAAAGTCGTGAAGAACTTTTTGCACGGCGCCGCATTCCCACAAAGGCTTCACCTATGTGACGCCATGCTCCCCGGCGGCAAATCGTCAAGGAGCCCTCATGCGCATCGGACTCATCGTTATCGGTCTCATCATCCTCGCCGCCGGCATCTGGGTTGTTGTCGGCAATGGCAGCTACAGCGCCACGGATACCCTGGCCCAGATCGGCTCGGCGAAGATCACCGCCACGCACGACAAAGCCATACCGCAATGGGTCGGGATCGCGGGCATCGTCATCGGCGGCATCGTCGCCGTCGGCGGCTTCGTCCGCAAGAACTAAGCGCTCCGACGCCGGCTTCCGTACGAAGCCGGCGTCGATGCCTCCGGTACAATCCCGGAGATGGATGTTTCCTATCTGCTCGACTCTCTCAACGATGCCCAGCGCGAAGCCGTCAGCGCGCCGCCGGGGCATTACCTCGTGCTCGCGGGTGCCGGCTCAGGCAAAACACGCGTCCTCACCAATCGCATCGGCTGGCTGACCCAGGTCGAACGTGCGCCGCCGTGGTCCATCCTTGCGGTGACCTTCACCAACAAGGCAGCCGGCGAAATGCGCGCGCGCGTGGACGGACTGATTCCCGGCGGCACGCAAGGCCTGACCGTGGGCACCTTCCACGGCATCGCCCACCGACTTCTGCGCAGGCACTGGCGCGAGGCCGGCCTGGTCGAAGGTTTCCAGATCCTCGACTCCGACGACCAGCAACGGCTTATCAAACGCGTAATCGCCGGCATGGGCCTGGACGAAGCCCGCTTTCCTCCGCGCCAGGCCAGTTGGCAGATCAACAACTGGAAAGACGAAGGGAGGCGCCCGGACGCGATCGAACATCGCGACCACCCGGTCACGCGCACCTTCGTCGAAATCTACAAGGCCTACGAAGAAGCCTGCCGTCGCGCCGGCCTGGTCGATTTCGCGGAACTGCTGCTGCGCGCGCACGAACTCTGGCTGAAAGACCCCCAGGTACTCGCCCACTATCGCGAGCGCTGGCGCTACCTGCTGATCGACGAATTCCAGGACACCAACACGCTTCAGTACGCATGGATTCGCGTACTGGCCGGCAGCACCGGCCAGGTCTTCGTGGTCGGCGACGACGATCAGGCGATCTACGGCTGGCGCGGCGCGAAGGTCGAGAACGTGCAGCAGTTCCTGCTCGATTTCCCCGGCGCGAAAACCATCCGTCTGGAGCAGAACTACCGTTCGACGTCCACGATCCTGAAAGCCGCCAACCACGTCATCGCGCGCAACGGCGGCCGTCTGGGCAAGCAGCTGTGGACCGACGGCGAGGAAGGCGATCGCATCGCCCTGTACGCCGCGTACAACGAACAGGACGAAGCGCGCTTCGTCATCGAACGCATCCGCGAACACATCGCGGAGCACGGACACGCGCGCGACTGCGCCATCCTGTATCGCTCGAACGCGCAGTCGCGCAACTTCGAAGAACAGCTGATCCAGCGCGACCTGCCCTATCGCGTCTACGGCGGGCAGCGCTTCTTCGACCGCGCCGAAATCAAGGACGCGCTGGCCTATCTGCGGCTGGCGGCCAACCGTCACGACGACGCGGCGTACGAGCGCGCGGTCAATACGCCGCCACGCGGCATCGGCGATCGCACGCTCGACGAACTGCGTCGCCGTGCGCGCACCGACAATACGTCCATGTGGGAAGCCTCGCTGGCGGAAATCGGGTTCGGCGCGCTGGCCGGCCGTGCGAAGAACGCGATCAAGGCATTCGTCGCGCTGATCGACGATCTGGCACGTACGTTTGCCGGCCGCGCCAGAGGCGACGAGGAAACGCCGACGGCACTCAATCTGGCCGAGCAGATCGAGCACGCCATCGTGCACACGGGCCTACGAGATTTCTACGAGAACGACCGCCGCGGTAATGGCGAGGCCCGCGTCGAAAACCTGGATGAACTGGTCAACGTCGCCAGCCGCTTCGAGATGACCCCGGACGACATCGACGCCGGCCTGACCGAACTGCCCGCTTTCCTCTCGCACGCCGCGCTGGAGTCCGGCGAGGGACAAGGCGAGGCATGGGACGACTGCGTGCAGCTGATGACGCTGCATTCGGCGAAAGGCCTGGAATTTCCCATCGTCTTCCTCGTCGGCATGGAAGAGGGCCTGTTCCCGAGCCAGCGTTCGACGGAGGAAGACAACCGGCTGGAAGAAGAACGCCGGCTCGCCTACGTAGGCATCACGCGTGCGCGCCAGCGCCTGTTCCTGACCCATGCGGAATCCCGCCGCATGCACGGCACCGAAATGCTGGCCCGCCCGTCGCGCTTCCTCGGCGAAATTCCACCGGAGCTGATCGACGAACTGCGTCCGCGCGTACAGGTCAGCCGTCCCGCTTATGGCGGTCGATTCGCGGAAGTCGCGCCTATCGACGAAGCGTTGCCGGTAAAACTCGGTCAGCGCGTCAGCCATCCGAAGTTCGGGGAAGGTACGGTCGTCAGCGCGGAAGGCAGCGGCACGCACATGCGCATCCAGGTGAACTTCGAAGACGCGGGCAGCAAGTGGCTCGTCTACGCTTACGCGAATCTCACGGTGATTTAGAGAGAGAACCCCTATGGCCCAGAGCATTCGCAAGGACGAGCGCAGCGCCAACGAACGAAGAAACCTCGACGAAGATCTCTGCGTGCATATCTTCACGGCCTCCGCCGGCATGGTCGGCGTATGCCTGACGGTGATCGGCATCATCCGGGTCGTGATCAGCCTGCGGGGCACCGACACCATCGCCGACGACCTTCTTGCGGCGGACGCCATGCTCTACCTGACGTCCTGCTTTCTTTCCTACTGGTCGCTGCGGACCAAGCGGATTGCGCGCTCGCATAGGATAGAGCGCGCTGCGGACGCTATTTTTCTCGTCGCTCTGCTGGTAACCGTCGTGGCCGCCGCTGTCATTACCTGGGCCGTCTCCGTCGGGTAAACTCCGCCGGCGCAAGGCCCATGGGGTCAGGGGGAACGCGACCGACAACGCAACTCGTGCCCCCCTTCCGCCGAAGAGTGTCCCAATCAGATGCTACGACACCGGTCAGTTCAGGCCGGTGGCCAGGAAAGAACACATACAAGGAGCGATGTACATGAAGTACCTGAAAGTTTCCGTCACCGCATGCCTGCTTTCGATCGCGTTGCTGCTCGCGGCATGCGGCGCCGGTACGCCGGAGCGCGCCGCGAAGGATTTCTACGGTTATATCGCCGATGGAAAGACCGACAAAGCCATCGACATGTTTTCCTATAGCGACGTGAAAGATACCGAGATGAGTGCCGCTCGCGGCAAGGTCACGATGATCGTCGGCGAAATGCAGGCACGTATCGCCGGCGCGAAGGGACTGAAATCCGTCGACGTCGACAACGTCGAGAACCCGACCGACACCACCGCGAACGTCGCGGTAACGCTCAAACTCGGCGACGGCACCCAGAAGAAAGACACGCTGCACCTCGTTCGCGAAGACGGCAGCTGGAAGGTCAAGCTGCGCTGATGCGTACGCGCCACGTCGTCCGCGCCGCGGCCATCATCGCCGTGGTGGCATCGATGACGTGGCGGTATCTCGTGCCGGTCCATGCGACCGGCATGATTGCCCTGCCCGACGACGTTGCAAGTCATCTCGAGGTGGGCGACCTCGTCTTCCGTCAGGGCAGCGAGCCCGTCAGCGACGCTGTGCGCGCTATCGATACGGGCGAATACAGCCACGTGGGCATGCTGGTCGGTTCCGCCGGCCACTGGCGAGTCGTTCATGCCGTGCCCGCCGAGCGAACGGACCGCAATGACGGAGTCGTTGAGGATTCCCTGGACGAATTCCGGTCGCGCCAGCATGCGCGTCGCATCGTCATTGCGAGGATCGTGGCAACGCCGACGCAGCGTGAGGCCGCCGCGGCATGGACCGAGACCCGTCTGGGCACGCCCTTCCGCATAGCCGGTGGAGGCACGTACTGCACGCAGCTGGTCTGGCAGGCCTATCGCGAGAACGGCGTGGATCTGGACGTGCGGTTCCAGCACCTGAATCTTCCGCTGCTCGAACCCGGCGACTATCTGTTGCCCTCGGCACTGCTGGCGTCACCGCGTGTCAGTCGCGTTTACGAATCGCCTGAAGGTTAGAAGCGCCACAACACGGGGACGTTACGAAAGAGGTCCACGTCCATGTGGGGGGCTTCATTGCGGCGCAAGCGCTGCTCCTTGAAGGACTCCATTGTTGTCGGATCGCACCGTGCGGAGAAGGCGAAAATTCTCAAAAATCTGCGTGAATTAATTTGGGCTGGATTGCGTAGGGAGCCACGTCTTCGCTTCGTTGGTTTTCGCGCAAGCGCACTCCCCCGGAGGGCACGGCGCAGCCTGCTTGAATTTAACCTGGGCTGGATGGGTCAGGGAGCTGCATCTTCGCTCCGTAGGTTTCGCGCGCAGGCGCGCTCCCACAGAGAGCACCTGCGCAACCAGCTTTGGTTAAATCTGGGCTGGATCGGCTAGGGAATTGCGTCTTCGCTCCGTAGGCCCGCGCGCGGGCGCACTCCGCAGAGAGCACCTGCACAACCTGTTTTCTGTGGGGGCGCGCCTGCGCGCGAAACCTACAGAGCGGTGGAGCGGCATCCCCCATCAGGGCGAAAGTCGCGGCACCCCATGCTGATCCCGCTCTTCGACCGCCGTCACCCGCGTATCGATACGCACGGCGCGGTTTTCCGGCAGGGCCTCGGTCGCGTCGCCGCGGGCCAGCGCCAGCGCCAGCGCATTGCGATAGCAACGCTGTGCGATTTCCGGATTGCCTTCGCCCACGTAGACGTCGCCCAGCGCTTCCCACGCGGCGGCGCCAGGCTCGATCGCCAGGGCTCGTTCCAGATACGGTCTGGCCTTACCCCAAAGACGCACGCGCACGCACATGCGGCCAAGCGCCGTGAGCAACGCGGGATCGTTCGGGTGCGTGTCGACCCATGCCTCGGCACGGCGCAGGCGCGTCTCGATATCTTCCGCGCCAAGGCTTCCGTAAGTGGCGATCAGCACGGGAGACCATTCGCGGCGAAGCGACGATTCCAGTTCGTCCATCGCCGCCATGGTCTGACCGAACCGTGCCGCCTGGCGGGCATACGCATCGATCGCGACAGGCAGGCGACGCTGCCCCTTCGGCAATTGCGCCCACAGACTGGCCAGAGTGGCACCGTCGGGTGCCGCGGCGATCTGGGCGACGATGACGCGGCCTTCGAGCTCGGCGAAGGCACGGCTGCCAAGCTCACCGCTTTTTTGCAGGGGATCCAGCGCGCGGCTCGCACCGCGGGCGTCGCTCGTGGCCAGGGAGGCTTCGACGAACTCGATCCATCCCGCCGGTGTCAGCGTGCCGTTGTCCGCTTCGGGCGCCAGCAACGACAGGGCTTCGGCCGCACGGCCGCTGCGACGAAGCAGGCGGGCGCGAAGAAGGCGCGCGGCGCGCGGCGTTTCCTGCGCGGCCTGATCCAGTGTTTCCAGTGCACGCGCCGTTTCGCCATGCCTTTCGGCCGCTTCGGCGGCGGCGAGCAGCGCTGGCCCACGGACCGACGGATAACGCGCCGCACGATGCAGATCGCGCTCGGCCTCGCCATGGCGGCCCTCGATCAACAGAACGAGTCCGTCCGCCAGCCGGCGACGGCTGAGGCGGCGATGGCGACGGTTCATGGCGCCGAACGGCCAGCGAACCAGCCGTACGACGGCACCCACGACCGCCCACGCGAGCAGCAGGATAACCAGCGCCGCGACGACGGTGGTTTCGACCGTCCAGCCGCGCAGGCGAATGAGAACGTAACCGGGATCCGCCGCGACCCAGTGCCAGCCGAACGCGGCGAGCGCCGCGATCAGGATCAGTCCCAGAATCCAGCGCCAGGGCTTCATGGCGTGACCTTCGCAGGTTCACCCGCGGTAGTCGCGTGGGCGGGGGAAGACGGGGCGGCCGGCACGGCGGCAGCGGGCTTGGCCGGCTTCAGCGCATGGACGGCGCGCAGATTACGCAGTTCCGCGAGCGCGCCACCGAGCTGCGGCGCCGGCCCCGTGGCCTGCGCCGTCATCAGCGCCGAAACACGGGCGCGGGCATCGCGGACGGCGGGCGACGCCGGATCGAACTGGCTGGCCAGCGTGTCGTCGACACGCTTCAGCGCCGACGTACGCGCGGCATCGTCGTACGCCAGAATCGCGGCTTCGGCATGGGCGATGTCCAGCATCGCCAGTTCGCGCGCGATCCGGCCATCGGCTGCCGCGAGCGGTGCGGCATCATCGCGACGCACGCTGACTACCGACCCGAGGGCCTGCCCGGCGCGCTGCCAGAAACTCACCGACTCGCCGGTCGGACGCGCACTGTCCAGCGGTTTCAGCGCCAGCTCGGATAACTGCGCGCGCAGTGCCGCCAGCGTTTCCAGATCGTGCTCCCGCGTGGCCGGGCGAATGGCCGCGAGCGCTTCGCGTTCGGCGCCCAGGCTCTGCCGCACACCGGAGAAAGCCCCATCGTTCACACCCGCCAGCGTCTTGTCGGCCAGCTCATAGGCGGACAGCGCACCCGATGCGTCGCCGAACAGCGCGAAGCGCTCCTTGGCCATACGCAACAGGGATTCGGCTTCGTCGAGCAGCATGGCGTCGTGCCCGGACAGGCTCTGCTCGGACAGGTTGGCAACGGCGTCTTCGAGATTGCGCGTGCGCTCCGAAACACCAAGCACTTCCTCGCGCAGCGAACGGTTTACCGAGTCCGCATCGCCCATGCGCTGACGCAGAACGGCGCGTTCCTCGCTCAGCGCGGTGACCGAAGACGACAAACTGCCGACCTGCGCTTTCAGCGCTTCGACAGTGCCGGTCTTTTCGACCTCCCGCTGTTCCAGTTGCCAGACCCGGTAACCGGCGTAGCCCGCCGCGCCGAGGGCGACCAGGGCAAACAGGATGGCAACAGCCAGCGTGCCGCCGCCGCGACGGGGAGCGGGGACCACGGATCGTTGCGGCGCGGGCGTCGCACGAGGTGCCGCGTCGGGGGCCGGCGATGCCGGAACGGTGTCGGTCGAAGAGGGGTCGGTCGTCATCGGCTCATGCTATCAGGCAAGGTGGAAAGGCCATTCACACACGTTCAGGATGGGTGAAATCGAATCGGGCCGCGGCGTCGACCAGGTCGGCCGGCCGGGCGGAACGCGCCACGGTAATGCGTTCGAAGCCCGCCGCGGACGCGGCTTCGCGCATCCGTTCGCTGCTGACCACCGCAACGGCGGCCACGAGTTTGCGCCATGCGGAAGGCACCAGCGCGCGCTGCAAGTGGCCCAGCGCCTCGGCGCTGGAAAGCAGCACCATGGAGCGCCGCGTGAGTTTCAGCAGCGGGTCGATGTGCCGACCGTCCAGGCGCGGCGCGCCACGATGGTAGACGTGCACTTCGTCGAGGTCCGCGCCGCGCGCCGCCAGTTGCGCGCGAAGCAACCCGCGGCCGCCGGGTGCGCCGATCAGCGCCACCCGCCGGCCGGTCACATCGGCCAGCTCCGGCAAGGCCAGCACGCCTTCGCTGTCCTGCGACCGGTCCGGGCAGATGGCGTCCGGCAGGCCGGCCAGCCGCAGCGCGTTGGCCGTGCCGAAGCCCACGGCGATCACCGTCGCCGTGGTCGTCAGGGGCGCGATGGCCGCGGCGAACCGCACCGCGGCGGGGCTGGTGAACACCACGATGTCCCCGGTAAGGGCCCGGCCGAGCGCGGCCGCCACGGGAATCGAGTCCTCGATGGCCCGCAACGTGAGCCCCGGCACCGTCACCGGCACCCCGCCCAGGTGGCGGATGCGCCGCGCGAGCGGGCTTGCCGTACCTGCGGGCCGGGTGACCACGACGGTGATGTTTTGCAGCGAGCGACCGGGTTTCACAGGGCTCTCCATGCATCGGTGGAACGGGCATAAGTCTACCCCGGCTTGCCTGAGTCGCTGTCGCTCGGTCAGACTCGGCGGCTTATGAATGTACGCACAGCCGCAATCGCCGATCTTGAGAGCTTCATCCTTGACGGTATTCCCCTTGCCCGCGCCATGAATCTCTCGATCGAGTCCTTCGACGGCGATCGCCTGATCATGACGGCGCCGCTGGGGCCCAATATCAACGACAAGGGCTGCGCGTTCGGCGGCAGCCTCGCCAGCGTGATGACGCTTGCCTGCTGGGCACTCGTGGAAATGGCGTTGCGCAAGCGCGGCGACGACTGCGACGTGTTCGTCGGCGAATCGACCGTCCGCTACCTGGCGCCCGTCTGGGAAGACCTGCGTGCCGAGGCCTCGCTCGCCGTCGGCGCCAGCTGGGATGCCTTCTTCGCCATGCTGGACGCCCGCGGCAGGGCCCGCGCGGCTTTCCGCTGCTTCATACCGGGCGAGGCCAAACCCCGGGCCAGCCTGGATGCCATCTTCGTCGCCAAGCGCCGTAAGGCATAACAGCGCGCAATCGGGCAGAATCCGCGCGACCACCGAGAGGATTCTCCATGCCCCGCTTTTCGCTCCTGCTCCTTGCCGCTGTGCTCGTTCTTCTGGCCGGTTGTACCTCAGCCAAGCGCAGCGACGGCCTCACGGCGACGCTGAACCGCTATGGGTCCACGGTCCGTTGGGGCGACTTCCAGACCGCCGAGCAGTTCGTCGACCCGAAGTACCGCGAAGAGCACCCCATGACCTCGCTGGAGGCATCCCGTTATGCACAGCTTCGCGTCACGGCTTACGACGACGGTTCCGGCCCGACCCCCAGCGGCGAAAACGAAGCCACCCAGGTCGTGCAGATCGGCCTGACCAATATCAACACCCAGGCCGAGCGCATGATCGTCGACAAGCAGATCTGGCATTACGACGCCGAAAAGAACCGCTGGTGGCTGATGTCGGGGCTACCGAACGTCAACCCGCAATAAGCCGTTATAATCGCGCGTTTACCTCTCAGGGCGCGTGCGTCCACGGACCGAAGCAATGAACGACGTACTGCACAAGCTGCCCGAATTCGTGGGCAACCACATGATGCTCGCCCTGCTCTTCGCGATCATCCTCGTGGCGCTCATCGCCGGCGAAGTGGGCCGCCTGTTCCGCAAGTGGAAGACGATCACGCCCGCGGGCCTCACGCAGCTGATCAACCGCGAAAACGCGCTGGTCATCGACCTGTCGAGCTATGCGGACTACGAGAAAGCCCATATCCCGAACTCTCGTCACGTAGCGCCCAGCCAGTTCGATCCGGAGACCAACAAGGATCTCTCGAAGGCGAAGGATCTTCCGGTCGTCGTCGTCGACAAGGACGGCCGCGGCGTGGCCAAAGCCGCCAATCGCCTGATCAAGGCCGGTTTCCAGAAGGTCTACGTGCTCGACGGCGGTGTTTACGCCTGGCAAACCGCCCAGTTCCCGGTAGCCAAGGGCAAAAAATAACCGCCTCTCACCAGCCGTGAATCCCCGCCCGGCCCTGCAGGATGCAGTCCAGCACGTCGGGCGCGTAATCGAACGAATCGAAGTACAGCCGCTCCTCGGGCAGGTTCGCGTCGAGGAATAGCCCCTTGCCCGCGGCGATCATCGCGGGCGGGCCGCTCATATAGACGTCGTACGATCCCAGGTCGGGATGGTCTTCGAGCAGCGCTTCGTGCACCAGGCCCTCGCGCATGCCGCTGCGGGCGGCCTCCGTCGCATCCGAAACCACGGGTATAAAACGCAGCGTCGCCGTCTCTGCGGCCCAGCGCTCCGCCAGTTCGCGAAGATAGATATCGGCTGCTGTCCGCGCGCCCCAATAAATTTCGATCGGCCGGCGCGTGCCGAGCGCGATGAAGTGCTCGACGATGGCCTTGACCGGTGCGAAACCGGTCCCGCCCGCCATGAAAATCATCGGGAGCTCGGAATCCTCGCGCGGCACGAACGTCCCGAGTGGCGCTTCGATGGTCAGGCGATCGCCCACGCGCAGCGATTCGTAAACCCATGACGTGAAGCCGCCACCCGCGACATGCCGGACATGCAGTTCGATGGCGCCATCGGCGCGCGGGCATCCGGCGATGGAGAACGGACGGTGTTTGCCGTCTTCCAGCACGACGTCCAGATACTGTCCCGGAAGCCAGTTGAGACGCCCTCCGTCGGTCGGACGCAACCATACGCCCACGACATCGGGCGCCAGCGTGCTGCGCTCGATGACCTCGACCTCGACGCGGCGGCGGGGAATATCCTCGACCGAGGCGATTTCACGTGCCTCGATGACCAGGTCCCCACAGGGCACCGCCTGGCAGAGCAACACCGCATGATGGCTTCGCGCCACGGCATTCAGGGCCACCGGCGGATTGCGCGGATAGGCGCATTCGCCTTCGACCAGCGTGGCCTTGCAACTGCCGCAGACCCCGCCACGGCACGAGTACGGCAAGGCGATACCGGCGCGCTGGGCGGCTTCGAGCACGGTTTCGTCGACGGCGGCGTCGAACCGGCGTCCGGACGATTTCAGGGTAACGGTGGGCACGTGCGCATTGTGGAGGCTGGGACAGTCCAACGACAATGATGGCGCTTCGTCCCCGGAACAAGGTCGTAGACTTGTCCGGATACATCTCCTGGAGTCCCGCATGTCGATCTGGAAACAGCCCGTGGAGCTTTCGCGCATCAATGCGTGGAGCGCCAACACGATGATGCAGACGCTCGACATCCGCTTTACCGAAGTGGGCGACGACTGGCTGCGCGGCACGATGCCCGTGGACAACCGCACGCGGCAGCCATTCGGCCTGCTGCATGGCGGCGCGTCGGTGGTGCTGGCGGAAACGCTCGGCAGCAGCGCGGCGCTGCTGACGCTGGACATCGAAAAAGAACTGGCCGTTGGCCTCGATATCAATGCCAATCACATTCGCGGCGTGACGGCGGGCATCGTCACCGGCACCGCGCGTGCCGTGCACCTGGGTCGCAGCACGCAGGTGTGGGAAATCCGGATCGAGAACGAAGAAGGCGCGCTGGTCTGCCTGTCCCGCCTGACCATGGCCGTGATCGCGGCGCGCGGCGGCGCACCGGCGAGCCTGCGCGCGTGACCCTCGAGGCACCCTACGCGACGCTCTCGCCCGATGTCGTACTTTCCGCCGTCGAAGCCGCGGGCCCGTGGACCGACGGCAGGCTGCTGACGCTCAACAGTTACGAGAACCGCGTCTTCCAGATCGGACTGGAAGACGGCGGTTTCATGGTGGCCAAGTTCTATCGCCCGGGTCGCTGGTCCGACGAGGCTATCGAGGAAGAACACACGTTCGCGCGCGAACTGGCCGACGCCGAACTCCCCATGGTCGCGCCGCTGGCGTTCGACGGACGCACGCTGCTGCGCCACGCAGGATTTCGTTACGCGCTGTATCCGCGACGCGGCGGACGGGCGCCGTCGCTGGAATCGCCCGATCAGCTGACCTGGCTCGGCCGTCTGCTGGCGCGCATGCACGCCGTCGGCGCGCGCGGACGTTTCGCCGCCCGCGGCGTGCTGGACCGGAGCACCATGGTGACGACACCGGTCCATGCGGCGCTGGCTTCGACACTGTTGCCTGTGCATCTGCACGATGCTTACCGCCGGGCGGCCGAACGGGTGAGCCATGCGATCGACGCGCGTGTGGACGCCATTGGCCCCGTCGCGCGTATCCGTCTGCACGGCGATTGCCATCCGGGCAACGTCCTCTGGACGGACGATGGCCCGCATTTCGTCGATCTGGACGACGCGCGCACCGGGCCGGCCGTGCAGGACCTGTGGATGCTGGCCGGCGACGAGCGCGCCATGGATGCCCTGCTCGAAGGCTATGGGCAGTTCCGCGATTTCGATCCGGCCGAACTCGCGCTGATTCCCGCGCTACGGGCCATGCGTCAGGTTCACTATGCGGGGTGGATTGCCGAACGCTGGCATGATCCGGCTTTCCCCGCCGCGTTCCCGTTCGCCGCCGAAGGGCGCTGGTGGGAACAGCACATCGCCGACCTTCACGACCTGGCCGACGAACTCGGCTGATTTCCTCTTTCGCTTTCCGGAGTGTTCATGCGTTCGTTGCTCTTTCGCATTATCGGTGTCTTCGAAATCGCCGGCGGCCTGTTCGGACTGGTGGCCCTGCTTCATCGCGTCCTCGGCGCCGGCGGCCTCAATGCCATCGTGGCCGTCCTTGGCCTGCTCGCTTTCGCGTTCGTACTGGTTGCGGGCGTGCTGCTTATCGCCGGCGACGCGCTCGGCGAGCGCCTGTCGATATGGGCGCAGTTCCTGCAAACACCCCTGCTCGCCACGCCACTGGTCAGCTACGCATTCAGCAGCGGCGCCTTCGCCAATCTCTTCCTGACCCTGCAGTCATCGCCGCGACTGGGTTTCGACTGGTCCATCGCCACGCACGGTTGGCTGCTGGCCTTCGGCGGCCCGTCGGTCTCGCACATCGGCGTGAATCTGCTGGCGTTGGTGTCGTGGTTGATTTTGCGGTTCAGCCGTTAAAAATAGACCCCTTCAACGCAGCTCGTCGCCCCTGCGCAGGCAGGGGCCCAGTGCGGTGCAAACGGTTTTGGCGACAACGCTCGTTCACGCTCTTGAAAGCGAATACGTCAGCGTTAAATCCCTCACGAAAACCGAGGCCCTGGGTCCCTGCCTGCGCAGGGACGCCGGTGAGGTTTCTTTGAACGCCGACGATAACCTGCCCCACCCGCTACAATTCCCCCCATGAACACCCCCGCCCCCCGCCCCACCATTCGCCTTAAAACCGACCGCGCCCCTGGCCATCCCTGGGTCTGGTCCGCGCAGATCGTAAAACCCGACGACAAACTGCCGCCCGGCAGCGTCGTCGATATCGTGCATGCGAAGGGCGGTTTCGTCGGTCGTGGCTTCTGGAACGGCCATGCGCGCGTCGCGCTGCGCGTGCTGACCACGAATGTCGACGAGGCGGTCGACGAGGCATGGATCGCGGCGCGGATCGCGCGCGCGGTCGACCTGCGCCGCACGGCGCTGCGCCTGGACGAACAAAGCGACGCCTGGCGCGTGGTGCACAGCGAAGGCGACGGCCTGTCGGGCCTGGTCGTCGACCGCTACGCCAATCACCTCGTCGTCGAGTATTTCGCCGCCGGCATGTGGCGCTTCCGCGACACCATCCACGCCGAACTGCTGCGCCACTTCCCGGGCAGCTCGCTCTACTGGTTCGCCGAACAGCACGTCCAGCGGCAAGAATCGTTCGACGTGCGCTCGGGCGAAGCACCCGATGTCGTCGAAGTCCACGAACACGGCCTGCGCTTCCAGGCGGCACCCGGTCTCGGGCACAAAACCGGTTTCTTCGCCGACCAGCGCGATAACCGCCGCCGCTTCGCCGAACTGGCGCGCGGCCGGCGCGTGCTCGACCTGTGCTGCAATGCCGGCGGATTCGCCGTGCACGCCATGGCGGCCGGCGCTCGCGAAGCCATCGGTGTCGATGCCGATGCCGCCATTCTGGAAGTCGCACGTGCCAACGCCGCACTTAACGGCGTGGAAGCGACGTTCGAACAGGGCGATGTCTTCGAATGGCTGCGCGCGGCCATCGCGCGCGGCGAAACATACGATGCCGTCGTGCTCGACCCGCCCAAGCTCACGCGCGACCGCAACCAGGTCGTCGCGGCGCTGAAGAAATATTTCGCCATGAACCGTACGGCGCTGGACGTCGTCGCTCCCGGCGGCATCCTCCTGACCTGCTCGTGCACCGGCCTGGTCAGCGAAAGCGATTTCGTCGAAATGATCCGCCGCGTCTCGCTCAACGCCGGGCGCGAGATCCAGATCCTGCAAAGCGCCGGCGCGGGTGCCGATCATCCGGTCGCCAGCACGGTGCCGGAAGGTCGTTACCTCAAGGCAATCTTCTGCCGGGTCGACTGACGAATCGTTCACCGGGTCTTGATCGCCCGCCGGCACACACTGCGGGCACGACGAAGAAATCATCCGCCGACACGCTCGTCGACAGGTGGATGAACGTGCAGGGGCTGGAGTGATATGCGGCGATCGATGTGGCGGCTCGTGGTAGTCGGGATGCTCTGCGCGGCGGGCGTGGACGCCTATGCCGGACAGGTACCGGTCACGCCACCCTTTGCCCTTCCCGATGCGACGGCGCACAAAGGCGTCGTCGACGACAGCTGGGTCATCGCGCCGCGGCACCTGGCGCACGCCACGCTGGCCGCGATAAAAAACTATGCCGACGAAGGCGACATCGCCGCCGGTGTCTCCCTGCGTTATCACATCGAAGGTGCCGACTGGATCGTCGCCGATGTCTTCGTTTATCCGGCGGGCCAGGGCGATACCGCGCGGATGCTGAAGCAGGCGTCGGAAGACTTCCGCGAGTCGATCGCATACGCCGAACGACAATCGATCTACAAGAACATCTGGTGGGGCGAGGAAGTGCCCTACACCGTCGTCCTGCACGATGGCGCAAAGCTGGCCGGCCTCTTCCTGCCGCTGGTGTTCGATGCCCAGGAAGACATGCTCACCTCGCGAACGTATCTGTTCTACCGGAAGCTTTATTTCCTGAAGGTGCGTCTCAGCACCACGGTGGAAGCGGTCGATTCGCTTGCGGAGATCGCGGATGGCTTCGTGCACGACATCGCCGACGGCCTGGATATCGTCAGCGTGGGCACCTGCGGTCGCCAGTTCGACCTGCAACTGTTGCCGGCAGGCCAGACGTTGCCCGCCGACATGCCCGACGGCGTGAGCCAGGATGGCTTCCGCGCCATGCTACGCACCCAACCGGGCAAGACCGCCTACGGCACGCAGATGGCGAAAGCGCTGACTCTTGCGGCAAAACGCCAGCGGGCGCTGGGTTGCACGAACCTGGAATACCGCCCACCGACCGACGACACCGAACGCGCCGTATTGCACCTGGGTTTCGGCCCGGACGACTGGGGCGCCTCGGCCAGGCCCTGATCGCAGCGCCTGAGACCTCACCGGGTAAACTGTGCACCAGCCACCCGGACTACCCCATGCCCCTTACCTCCCTCCTGCTCGCCGCCATCCTCGTCATTGGCCTTGGTTGTCTCGGCCTGCTGATCGCGCTGCTATCGCGCGGCCGTGCCGACGCCGGCCTGGGCGAGCGGCTGGACGCCATGCGCGACGACAACCGGCGACTGGAAGCCGCGCTGCGTGACGAACAACGCGCCGGACGCGGCGAACTCGGCCAGACCTTCGGCCAGTTCCGCGGACATATGCAGGAACAGCTGGGCGCCATGTCGCAGCAACAGCAGGAACGCATCGAAGGTTTCGGACGCCGGCTGGACCAGCTGACCGAACGCACGGACACCGGACTGCAATCCCTCCGCCAGGGACTGGCCGACGATTCGCGCAAGACCCGCGAGGAATCCGCGCTGACGCTGAAGCATTTCGGGGAGTCGCTGGACAACCGCTTCGCCGTTCTCGGCGCCGAGAACGAAAAGCGCCTCGGCGACATGCGCACCACGCTGGAAACCCGTCTGGCGGCCATCCAGCAGGACAATTCGGCGAAGCTGGAGCAGATGCGCGCCACCGTCGACGAAAAGCTGCAGACGACGCTGGAAACCCGCCTTGGCCAGTCCTTCCAGCTGGTATCCGAACGCCTGGAAGCCGTGCAGCGCGGCCTCGGCGAGATGCAGACGCTGGCGGCCGGCGTTGGCGACCTGAAGCGCGTCCTGACCAACGTCAAAACACGCGGCACCTTCGGCGAAGTACAGCTGGGCGCCTTGCTGGAACAGATCCTGGTCGCCGAGCAGTACGCCGCCAACGTGGCTACCATCCCCGGCTCGTCCGAGCGCGTGGAATACGCCATCCGCCTGCCCGGCGCGGAAGAAGGCGAGCCGGTCTGGCTGCCCATCGACGCGAAGTATCCGATCGAGGATTACCAGCGCCTGCTCGACGCCCAGGATGCCGCGGACGCCGAAGGTGCGCTGATCGCGGGCAAAGCGCTGGAACTGCGCCTGCGCGAGGAAGCCAAGCGCATCCGGACCAAGTACGTCGCGCCGCCGCACACCACCGATTTCGCGATCCTGTTCCTGCCGACCGAAGGACTCTACGCCGAGGCGATCCGCAGGCCGGGCCTGTCCGACCTGCTGCAACGCGACTATCGCGTCACCATTGCCGGTCCCACGACGCTGACGGCGCTGCTCAACAGCCTGCAGATGGGCTTCCAGACCCTGGCTATCCAGAAGCGCTCGAGCGAGGTCTGGAAGGTCCTGGCCGCGGTGAAGACGGAGTTCGGCAAGTTCGGTACGGTCCTGGAACGGACCGGCAAGCAACTGGACTCGGTGCGCAACAGCATTACCAGCGCGGGTGTCCGTACGCGCAAGATCGAAAAACACCTGCGCGGCGTGGAATCGCTGGCCACCGACGAGACCCAGGCTGTGCTGGAACTGCTTCCGGGCCTGGACGACGATACGGCGGCCGATATCGACGCAGGGCCCGGCGAGGCTACCTAAGGGCGGGGGTGGGGGGTGGGTAGTGGGGGCGTCGATCCGGCGATCGGCTGAGGGTGCGGGTATCGTCCGGCGGAAGTAACCCCTGCGCGGAGCTTGTCGTTCCCTCAGGCCATCGTCGGAAGCACGCCCCCACTACCCATCCCCCACCCCCGTTCCAGCGTGACGGGTTCAGAGCATCCCTCGGCCCAAATCCCCGGTTCGCCGGGTACAATCGATGTTTATTTGCCTTGAGGAATGCCTCGATGAGCGACGACGCCAAGCCGGGCAGCGTGACCCGCGAGCAGGCCGAAGAAGCGGTTCGCACCCTGCTGGTATGGGCCGGCGAAGACCCCTCCCGCGAAGGTTTGCTGGACACCCCGAAGCGGGTCGTGAAGGCCTATAGCGACTGGTTCAACGGTTACGCCGTCGACCCGGCCGAATACCTGCGCCGCACCTTCGAGGAAGTGGCCGGTTACGACGAGATGGTCGTGCTGCGCGACATCGAATTCGAGAGCCACTGCGAACACCACATGGCGCCGATCGTCGGTCGCGCGCACGTCGGTTACATCCCGACCGACCGCGTCGTGGGCATCAGCAAGCTCGCACGCGTGGTCGACGGATTCGCGCGCCGTTTCCAGGTGCAGGAAAAACTGACGGCGCAGATCGCCCACTGCATCGACGAAACGCTGCGTCCCCGCGGTGTCGGCGTGGTCATCGACGCCAGCCACGAATGCATGACCACGCGTGGCGTGCACAAGCGCGGCGTGTCAATGGTCACCAGCCAGATGCTCGGCAGTTTCCGCGAAGATCCCCGGACGCGCGGCGAGTTCCTCCGCTTCGTCGGCGTCGACCGTCGCTGACCTTGGCCGAGACGACCGACTTACCGACTAACGACGAACGTCTGCAGGATCTCTTCCGCGACGGCATCGTCGCCGAAGACCTGCCCAGCGTCTTCCCGCTGCTGCGCGGCCGCTCGTTGCTGCGCGCATTCAGCGCACTGTTCCACGGTGGCGAAGCGCAGGTGCTTTTGCGTCTGCTGGTGCTGCGCACCCTGGGCGGCCGTTCGCACGCACCGGAATGGACGCCGCAGGAAATCCGCGACAACCTCGCGTTCGTCGATCCCGTAAAACTCGACACCGTGGTTCAGCGCCTGAAGGACCACGAACTTCTCGTCTGGGACAGTGAAACGCTGCGCTATCGCATCGGACCACTTGGTCGCAAAGCGCTTGCGTCGCTGGCCACTATGCTGGAATTCGAACGCGACGACGACGATGGCCTCGGCTATCTCACCGCGCAGCTGGCCGCCGGTCAGGCGGTCGGGCGTATTTCGGTCGACGAACTCGGGCATCTGCTATCGCGTCTGTCCGAACTGAAGGACGACTTCGATCGCGCCGTCCTGTCGGGTTCCGAGCATCGCATCCGCCGTGCGGCGGACCGTCTCGACTCGGTGTGGACGTGGGTCGAGAAAGGTACGGAAATCGTGGCGCGTATCGGCGAGCTAGACGATATCGATCCCGCCGCGCACCGGCTTGCGCAGGCGGTCGGTCGCGCGCAGAGCGCACTACTGCGACAAGCCGGCACGTTCCAGCGTGAACTCAACAAAATCGACCAGCATCGCGTGCACCTGGGGCGCACGGGCCTGTCGTCGTCGGATCTGGTCGGCTGGCTGCGCTCTCTCGATGTCGACGGGTTGATCGCGCATGCGGACGAGCAGCTGTTGATGCCGCTGCCCGCGCCTTTCGTGCACGACCAGATCGCGCTCGACGTCGCCGAGTTCGAGCTGCTGGAACGCGAACGCGTCGCGGCCGAAATCACCGCATTGCCCGACGCCGAAACCACACCGGACACCGCCGACCTGCCGATGGACGAGGACGATCTTCGCCATCTGGAATCCTGGCATACCCAGCTGGCCGCCATTGGCGAACCTACGACTCTCGAATCGACGCTGATCGGCGACGACTACGCGCTGAGCGCCTATCGCCTTTCGCTGCTCGGCCTGCTGGGCGATCCCGAATCGGCCGCACTGGAAGGCGGTACGGCGGATCTCGCACGCCTGCCGCTCGCGCTCGAAATCGAACCCACCTTCATCGATGTCGATCTTCCCCGGATCGCACTGGTCAGCGTCGGACGCCTCGTCCCGCGCGCGCCTAACGGAAACAAGACCGATGCATGACGAAACCGCCACCCTGGTCACGCGCCTGCTGGCGCAGCGCTGGCTGCCGCGAGAAGACGTACAGGCGCGCCGCGCCCTGCTGGACGACGGCTTCCGCGAAGAACTCGACCGGCGCCTCGCGTCGGTCGGACTGGAACTGCGCGAGCATCCTTACGCGGCCTATATCGGCCTCGCCGTCGCACGCGGCAGCGAACGCGCCGTGTTCGGTGGCAGCGACAGCTGGATATCGAATACCTTGCAGCTGGACCGCGATGCGATCGCCCTGCTCGTCGTGATCTGGGCATTGATCGTGCTGCCCAAGCGGCAACGCCAGATCGAGCGGCAGAAGGCGGAAGCCGACGCCTCGCAGACGCAGATGTTCGCGGAAGGCAAACCGATTCCGCGCGAACCGGCCATGGCGCCGGTCATCGCCGAACGCACGCTGCTTGCCGACTTCGGCGAAAAACTCGGCGGCAAGATGCGTATCAACGTGAACCTCGGCATGCTCGCGCGCCTCGGCTTCGTCGTTCGCCGCAAGGGCGAAGTATCGGAAGGCCCGCTGCTCGACCTCGCCTTCGACTACGACCGCACCGCGCGACGCATTCTCGACGGCGCACTGGGCGACCTGCTGGCGAACACGACGTCGCGCGAAGCGGAGAACGACGATGCGGCCGACGAACTGGACGACATGGACGATATGAACGAGCCCTCCGACGAGGAGACCAGCGATGTTTGATATCCGCAGTCTGGAAGTCGTCCACTGGGATTACTGGCAGCGCTTCAGTCTTCCGCTCGACACCAATATCGTGACCGTCGTCGGTCCCAACGGCTCCGGCAAGACGACCCTGCTCGATGCGCTGCGCACGCTGCTCACCATCGACTGTGCGGGCAACCGCGACTACAAGAGCTATCTGCGCCACAACGGTAAACCGTTCGCCTGGCTGCGCGCACGCGTGGGCAATACGCCGGGCCCCAGCGGCGAGCGGCCATTCTTTCCGCTGATGGATCGCGAGGTCACCCTCGCCTGCCGCATCCAGAAAAAGGGTGGCGAATGGCAGCGGCAGTACGCCGTACTGGGCGGCGACGTAAGCATCGACGAGATCGAAGCGCGCGGCGACTGGCTGGGCCTTCGCGAATACCGCGTGCGCCTGGAAGGCGCGGGACTGTCCCAGGCCATCCGTCGCGTGCTCACGCTCGAACAGGGCGCCACGGACAAGCTCTGCCAGATGCCGCCGAAGGCGTTGCTCGACCTGGTCTTCGATGTCTTCGGCGATAAAGCTGTCCTCGAAGACTATCAACGCGCGCGCAACGAACAGTTCGAGGCCGATCGCGAACAGCACGACCTCGAACACCAACTCTCGCTGATCGGTGTCAGCCTGCAAGAAGTCGACGGACGCACGCGTTCCTTCCAGGAATGGCATGCGATCAAACGCGAACGCGTGGATCTGGTGTCGGACGTTCTTCCGCGTACCGAATTCGCCGAACTGCATGCCGGTATCCGTGGCGCGCGCCCGCAACTGATCGGCCTGAAGCGCAAACGCGACGAACTGGAACGGCGCGATCGCGACATCGAGGCGAAACTCGGCGAGCTCGATCTCGCCGAACAGACACTGCGCGCGGAACAGAACACCGCCGATCAGGCACGTCAGGCCGCGAGGAAAAGTCTCGACGAGGCTCGCGCCGCGCTTACCGAAAACGATCTCCTGCTCCGGCAGGAAACGCGCCTGCGCGAACAGGTCGCCGCCCAGGGTGGCGCCGATCACGAATACCTCGCCGACGTGCTCGTGGAAGCCCGCGCGAAACTGGCCATGCTGCAGACGGACGAGAATCGCCTGCGCACCGAACTGACGACGCTGACATCGCAGCTCGCGGCGTGGCGCAGCGGACGTCGTTATACGCCCGAGTTCGAGCAATCGTTCCGCCGCGCGCTGGACGACGCCGGTATCCGGCACAGCATGCTCAGCGAGATCGTCGAAATCGTCGAGCCGCGCTGGCAGGCCGCCGTGGAGGCCGTACTCGCGGGCTACCGCCATGTCGTCCTGCTGGACGATCCCCGCGATCGCGAGAAAGCCTGGGCGCTTGGCGAAAGCCACCGTTACAAGCACTTCGTCGTTGCCGATCGCGCCCCCGCCGCCAGCAACGTCACGCGCGGATCGCTGCTCGAAGTCGTCGACTTCTCCGCCGCCGCGCCCGAATGGCTGCTGCGCCAGCTCGATCGCATCCGTCGCGTGGACGATATCGCGGATGGCGCGAAAGTCGCACGCGACCAGGACTGGATTACGCCACAAGGCTATTTCCGCGAACGACGCGGCGGTCGCCATCTTGGCGTCGACGACGTGTATTTCGGCGCCGCGGCACGCGAGCGTCAGCTCGGCGATGGCGAAGCACGTCTGCAACACATCGAGAAACAACTGCGCGACTTCGCGGAAGCGCGCAAGGAGTGGCAGCGCAAGGCAGGCGACGCCGAGGGCGTGCTTCGCGGCGCGAATGCCAGCGGCCAGCTTGCCGATCGCGCGGACGAATTCGCCGAGGCGCATGCGCAACAGTCCGGTCTTCGCGAGGACATGCAGCGCTGCGCGGACAGCTATTCGGCCACCGAGGCGCATTACGAAGCCGTACGCGAGCGACGCGTCAACAATTCGCGCTCACGCGACAACGAGTCGCGAGAGCATCGTCAGGTCCAGAACCAGCTGGCGGATAGCGTGCGCATGTACGCACATGGCCGCACCGAACAGATAGAACGTCTGAAAGCCATGCGTGCCCGTCGCGGCCACGTGCGCATCGAACATCGCACGCCCACCGCCATGGGCACCCTGCGCGAACGCTACGAATCTCCCGCCGCCGTGCGTCGTGAGATCGAGCGCATCGAACGCCGTCTCGCCGAAGGGCACTGGGAAACCGATGCAAGCTGCGTCCCCTTGCGCGACAAACTCGGTGCCGACCACGACGGTCTGAAACACGACCTGGAACGCCGTCGCGTCCATCTGGAACGCGCCTCGCGCATCACGACCGAAGCGCGCGGTGCCTATATCCAGGTGTTGCGCAATACCGTGCGTCGTTACGCGAAGAACCTCAAGGTGCTGGCGGAGCTTGCCGGTATCGGCGTCGAGGTCGACCTGCCCGAACTCAGCAACGACGATCTCGCGCTTGCCTCCGCCGCGCTAAATGTGCGTTTCGAGTTCGACAAAAAGGGCTGGATTGGCATGGACGACGGCGAGGCATCCGGCGGACAGCAGGTCATGAAGTCCCTGCTTCTGCTGGTTGCACTGATGCGCGACGAAGATCGTCCCGGCGGTTTCGTCTTCATCGACGAACCGTTCGCGCATCTGGACATCTTCAACATCGACAAGGTCGGCGCGTTCCTCAAATCGACCAGCGCGCAGTACATCCTGACCACGCCGGCCACGCATAACGTCAACGTGTTCCAGCCGTCCGACATCACGCTGGTCACCAGCAAACGCCGTCCCGGAGCGACCTGGGCGCAGCCCCTGGCGGTGCTGCGACGCCGGCCCGAACCGGCTGGAGAGCCCGCGTGAAGCGCCAGGTCCTCGCCTTCCTCGTGCTGGCCGCCGCCGGACCGGCGGCCCACGCGCAGGCACTACCCGGTACACCCGCCGAGTATCTGCGGCGCATGGATACCAACGGCGACGGCAAGATCAGCGAAGCGGAGTACGTCGATTACATGAGTGCCGGCTTCCGTCGCATGGATATCAATGGCGATGGGGTGCTCGATGCTAACGACGGCCCCATGCGCCCCGGCGCCCGCCCGGTTCACCTGGACGAGTTCCAGCGCAATCTGATCCATCAGTTTCACAAGCTGGATCGCAATCACGATGGATTCCTGAACGCGCGGGAGTTGACCCAGCCGCCGCAGGAGTGAGGGAACGGCGTCTCCGCTTCGTTGGCTTTCGCCGACGAAGTCGGCTCCCACCGGGCGGGAGCAAGTTTTTTGGGAGCCGACTTTGTCGGCGAAAGCCAACAGGGCGGTGACGCGGGGTCGCCACCCCAGCCCATCGCTTGCCGCCCCGGCTTCTCGTAAGATGTGACCTATTTCGCAGAACAACGCGACGGTCGGGGACGTGCGTTTGGACAACCAGCTTTGGGAAGGCAAGTACCACGCGGCGCTCGAGCGCATGGACCGCGAGGTATCGCAGTGGCGATCGGTCGAATCCTTGTTGCGCCAGCTGGTCGGCTGTCTCGGACAGGCCGCGCGAGGCGCGCATGACGATCTCGACCGGCATCTGGATGGCGTTCGCGATGCGATACACGGCCCCGCCGATCCCGCCGTGCTCGAACCCCTTGTCTCCGGATTGACGGATGCCGTTGCGGGCCTGCAACGCCCCCGCGTCGCACACCACGAAACACCCGGCGCGCCTCCGCGCGTCGCCCGGACGGAAAACGGTTCGTCCGTTCAGTCGGCGCTGAGCCGCCTGGTCGACCGTATTCTCGTCGTACCCCGGCTGACGGAACGCGCCGCCAACCTGCGTCGCGACGTGGCCAATGCGGACACCCTGGTGTCGCTGGCGTCCTGCGGCGAAAAGCTGGCCGACCTGATCAACGAACAGCGGCTCGCACTGCAGCGGGAAATCGATACTCTTCAATCCATCCTGCGCCATGTGACCGGACGTCTCGACGAGATGACGCAGCACATGTCGCGCGAACTGGCCGACCAGTCGACGGGCGAAGCGAACGGTCAGGCACTCGATGCTTCGGTCGCGAATGAAATGCGGCTGCTGGGCGACGCCGCACTGGAAGTGGACGACATCACCGAGCTGCGCTTCCAGATCGGCACCCGGCTGGACGCTATCAACGATTGCTTCCGCGAATTTCGCGAGCGCGAAGGTGCGCGGCTATCGGCCTATCGCGAACGTGCCGAAAGCATGCGCTTGCGCGTCGAGCAACTGGAAACCGAACGCGCCACGCTGCAACGTTCGCTCGAGCGCGAACACGAACTGGCGCAGACCGACACGATGATCGGCATGCCCAATCGCCTCGCCTATGAAAAGCGCATCGAGGCCGCGTACGAAAGCTGGCTGGTCACAGGGCACCCGCTTTCCATTGCCGCGATCGACATCGACCATTTCAAGAGCATCAACGATACGTACGGCCATACGGCGGGCGATGCGGTGCTGCGGATCATCGGCCAGGCGCTGGTGAAACATGTGCGGCCCTGCGATTTCGTGGCACGTTACGGCGGCGAGGAATTCATCGTCGTTTTCGATGGCGCCGACGAAGCCGAAGCCTTGCAGGTAAGCGATCGCCTGCGCGGCAAGATCCAGCTTCTGTCCTTCCACGCCAGTCGGCAACACGTACGTGTCACCGCGTCGATCGGCGTCGCCCGCTTCATGCCCGGCGATACGCCCCGGTCGGTGTTCGAGCGAGCCGATCTTGCGCTTTACACCGCCAAGAACGGCGGACGCAATCGTTGCGTGGTCGGCTGAACCGGGAACGCTCTAGCACGGCCTGGCGCGAAACCATCGCATGTCGCGATCATGAACCGGCGCATCGTCATGATGCGATGCCTTTGGCTGCCCTGGATGCGACATGCAGTTGTCCGCCAGTTCGCCCCTATCGTTGACCACATGCAGCTTCGTCGGCATGACCACGGGCGTGCCCTGCGCCTTGCGGTCGTCGAGGTGGGTAATCGCCAACGCCAGCCCGCAGAACCAGGCCATAAACAGAAGCACGAAGTAGCGCTGATTCACGGGTCATTCCTCGACATGACAGGCCCACCCACGGGGTGTCGGTGGCTGTCCCATTTTCTTGAGCGCGACTATCGGCACACCATGCGCCCATCGCCCGGTGCGGACGCTACGTATTCCGAAGGACATGTGGGCGGTTGCCGACATAAGCCCCGGCCTCAGGCGATGCCGAATAATGCACCCACCGCCGACGTGGCCGCCATCGCGGCGGCACCCCAGAAGCCGATGCGACTGGCCCCACGAAGCATGCTCGCCCCGCCGAGCCGCGCGGACAGCGCCCCCAGCCCCAACAGCGCGAGCAGCGAAACACCGACTACCCCGGCCGCCAGATAGCCGTCGGGTGCCAGCCAGGCGGCCAGCAAAGGTAGCAGCGCACCGGTCGCGAAACTGGTCGCCGAAGCGGCCGCCGCCTGCAACGGTCGCGCCGCGGTGGTATCGGACAGTCCCAGCTCGTCGCGGGCATGCGCCTGCAGCGCGTCGTGCTTCATGAGTTGATCGGCCACGGTGCGTGCCAGATCGCGGTCCAGTCCGCGCATGACGTAGATCTCGGTCAGCTCGCGGTGCTCGCCGGTCGGATCGTTCTCCAGCTCCCAGGATTCCAGGGCGAGTTCGGCCCGCTCGCTGTCCGCCTGCGAGTAGACGGACACATACTCGCCCGCTCCCATCGACATGGCGCCGGCCACCAGTCCGGCGACGCCCGCGATCAGCACGTTGCTCGCACCCGATTCGGCGGCAGCCACGCCGATCATCAGGCTCGCCGTGGACAGGATGCCGTCGTTGGCGCCAAGTACCGCCGCACGCAGCCAGGCGATGCGACCCGTGCGATGTTTCTCCCGATGTCGCCTCATGCGTCGTCCTCTCGCGTCTGTTCGTGGATAAATGCGGCCTGGATTCGCGCCATGACCCAGCTCACCGAAAGAGCGCAGACCGTCCCCAGCGCCACCTCGCCCACGCGGATGAATGCGAACTCCCATGGCGGCCCGGCCGAGGGCACCAGCAGGACGATCGTGGCGGTAACCGCGCCAAGCCGCGCCGACGTGCCGGCGTTGAGTATCCAGCAGGCAAGGATGACGACGAACACCGCGACAACAAAGGACACGATCTGCCCGACGTCCAGCCATATTCCGAACAGTCCCGCGACGGCGCCCAGCGCCGCGCCGATGCATTGGTCGCGCGACGAACCGCGGGTATCGGTGTAACTCAGCTGGGTAACGGCGATGGCGGTAATCGCGGCCCAGAACGCCTGCTGGGTATGCAGCAACAGACCGATGCCATAGGCGATCAACGACGCGGTACTCGCCTGCGTCGCCATCAGCAGGCCCTTGAGCACCCGGTGGCCGACAGGCATCGAGCGAAACAGATAATCCAGCGCCCGCTCGGCACGATCCAGACGCAACAACCGATACGCGGCGGCGGTGCGCCTGGCGTCGCGTGTGGGCTCGTCGGGTTTCATCGTGTGGCGGTCCTCGATCTGTCGGCACCCGACGGCACCGGGTCCGAGCATGGTATCGCGCCAGTTCCCCACGGGACCGGGTGGCCGCACAATAGCGCCAGTTCAATGCCCGGCTACGGCTGTGTCCTTACCCAACAAGCGAGTCTTTCGATGTCCATCACGATGTACCACGCCACGGTGCCCGGTCTTGTCCGTGCGCTCAACGCCCTTTCCAGCGTCCTGAAGAAGGGCGAAGTCCATGCGACGGAACGCAACATCGCACCCGAAGTACTGCTGCATACGCGCATTACCCCGGACATGTTCCCGCTGATCCGTCAGGTACAGATCGCCACCGATATGGCCAAGGGCGCCGTCGCCCGCCTGGCTGGCGTCGACCCGATTCGCCTCGACGACAACGAAACCACCTTCGCCGAACTGTATGCCCGCATCGACAAGGTCGTGAACCTGCTGGAGAGCTTCACGCCCGAGCAGATCGACGGCAGCGAAGACCGCGACATCCTGCTGAAAATGCGCACGGGCGAAATGCATTTCAAAGGCCAGGACTACCTGCTCGGTTTCGTGCTGCCCAACGTGTACTTCCACTGCACCACGGCCTACGCGATCCTGCGCGGTGTCGGCGTCGTACTGGGCAAGTCCGACTTCATCGGCAAGCCGTGACTAAGAGCGGGGGTGGGGGTGGGTAGTGGGGGCGCTTTTCCGCCGGGCGCCCGAGGGATCTGGTTGCGCCCGGCAGACGTAACATCTGCGTGGCGCTTGTCGTTCCCTCGGACTTACGCCGGATTTACGCCCCCACTACCCACCCCCCATCCCCGCTCCTTACGATTTAAGCTTCCACCCCGTGCGGAAAATCCACCACACGATGGCAAGACACAGCAGCATGAACCCGAAGGTCATCCCGACGCTGACGAACACGTTCACGTCCGCTTTGCCGTAGAAGCTCCAGCGGAAACCGCTGACCAGATACACGACCGGGTTGAACAGCGTGATCTTCTGCCATACGGGCGGAAGCATGCTGATCGAATAGAAACTGCCACCCAGGAAGGTCAACGGAGTAACGACCATCAGCGGCACCACCTGCAGCTTCTGGAAGTCGTCGGCCCACAGGCCGATGATGAAACCGAAGAGGCTGAAGGTGATGGAGGTAAGGATCAGGAAACCCACCATCCAGACCGGGTGTTCGATGTGGTACGGCACGAAGGCACGCGCCGTGATCAGGATCAGCAGACCGAGCGCGATCGATTTCGTGGCGGCCGCACCGACGTAGCCGATGACGACTTCCACGTATGACACGGGCGCGGAAAGCAGTTCGTAGATCGTGCCGGCCCACTTCGGCATGTAAATACCGAACGATGCGTTGGAAATGCTCTCGTTAAGCAGCGAAAGCATGATCAGGCCGGGAATGATGAAGGCACCGTAGCTCACGCCGCCGATATCGCCCATGCGCGAGCCGATGGCCGCGCCAAAGACCACGAAGTAAAGCGATGTCGACAATACCGGCGAGGCGATGCTCTGCATCAGCGTGCGGAACGTGCGGGCCATTTCGAAACGGTAGATGGCGCGGATCGCGTGGAAGTTCATGCGCGCGACCTCACCAGGCTGACGAAAATATCCTCGAGCGAACTCTCGCTCGAATGCAGATCCTTGAAATCGATACCCAGCTCGCTCAGTCGCCGTAACAGGCCGGCGATACCGGTCTCTTCGCTCTGCGTGTCGAACGTATAGACCAGCTGACGACCTTCGTCGGACAGTTCCAGAGGCAGGTCGGCCAGGTGTTCGGGAAGCTGCTCCAGCGGGTTCTGCAATTGCAGGGTCAGCTGCTTCTTGCCGAGCTTGCGCATCAGCGTCGCTTTATCTTCGACGACGATAAGTTCGCCGCTACTGATGACGCCGATACGATCGGCCATCTCTTCGGCTTCTTCGATGTAATGCGTGGTGAGGATGATCGTGACGCCCGACTCGCGCAGCTTGCGCACCATCTCCCACATATCGTGGCGCAGTTCGACGTCGACGCCCGCGGTGGGCTCGTCGAGGAACAGCACGCGCGGCTCGTGCGCCAGCGCCTTGGCGATCAGTACGCGACGCTTCATGCCGCCGGAGAGAGTCATGATCTTCGAATCGCGCTTCTCCCATAGCGACAGCTGGCGCAGTACGCGCTCGAGGTAGACCGGGTTGGGTGGGCGACCGTACAGGCCGCGACTGAACTTCACCGTCGCCCAGACGCTTTCGAACGCATCGGTGGATAGTTCCTGCGGCACCAGGCCGATCAGGGCACGCGCGGCACGGAAGTCGCGAACGATGTCGTGGCCGTCGACCGTCACGGAACCCTCGCTCCCGTTGACGATGCCGCAGACGATGCTGATCAGCGTCGTCTTGCCGGCACCGTTCGGACCGAGCAGCGCGAAGATCTCTCCGCGGCGAATATCCAGGTCCACGCGCTTCAGCGCCTGGAATCCCGACTTGTATATCTTGGAAAGGCCGCGCACGGAAACGACTGCGTCGGCGGAGGCAAGGCCGTCTGGCCGGGATTGCATATCTGGCATGGGGACCGGTCCGTGGGATCGTGCGAAATCGCGATGGTAGTCCTCCTTCGACGGGCTTGTCGCGGGACTTGTCGTGGACCGTTTCCGACCCCACCCTCTCGCAAACTTCCCAAAAAGGACCGCGGCCATGACGATTTCGCTTTACGAAGCTTCCGTTCCCGTCTTCGTTCGTGGCCTGGGGGTGCTGGAGCATCTGCTGGACAAGGCCGATGCGCATGCGGGCGCGCATGGCACGCCGCACGATGCGCTGGTACAGGCCCGCCTCGCACCGGACATGCTGACACTCGCCGGTCAGGTCCAGCGCGCCAGCGATACGTCGAAGTTCGCCGTCGAGCGCGTTTCCGGCGTGGCGTCGCCACGCTTTCCCGACGAAGAAACGACGTTTCCGGAACTGCGCAAGCGCATCGCCGCGACAGCTGCGTGGCTGGAATCGGTGGATGCCGCCACCGTCGATGCCGCCGAATCGCGCCAGGTCGAATTCAAGCTCGGGTCCGACGTGCGCCACTTCACACCGAAGGCGTATCTGCTGACATTCGCGCTGCCCAATTTTTTCTTCCACATCGCGACGGCGCACGACATTCTGCGCAATCAGGGCGTGGCTGTCGGCAAACTCGATTATCTGGGACCGTACGCGTGAAGCGCTGCGCGTGGTGCGATACCGACGACATGATGCGCGCCTATCACGACGAGGAATGGGGCGTACCGGAACGCGACAGCCGCGCGCTATGGGAAAAACTCATTCTCGACGGATTCCAGGCGGGTCTCTCGTGGCGAACCATCCTTGCGCGACGCGATGGCTTCAGACGGGCATTCAAGGGATTCAACCCGAAGGTCATCGCGCGGTTTGGCGAAAAAGACGTGGCACGGCTGGTGGTCGATGAAGGAATCATCCGGTCCCGCAGCAAGATCGAAGCGACCGTCGGCAACGCGAAGGCCTATCTGGCGATGCAGGCGGCCGGCGAGGATTTCTCCGACTTTTGCTGGGGATACGTGAAAGGCAAGCCGATGGTGACCAAAGGGCCGCGTCCGACCCAGACCGAACTGTCGGTGGCGCTGTCCAAGGCATTGAAAAAACGCGGGTTCAAATTCGTGGGACCCGTAATCGTCTATGCGTGGATGCAGGCCGTTGGACTGGTGAACGACCATGAGGCGAGCTGCTTCCGCCATAAGCAGGTAGGCCTGTTGTAGGAGCCCGCTTGCGGGCTCCTACCCAGAACGCGCAAGTCCGGCTGCCCATTAACGCTTTTATTCCTCACCCCGGCGTAGCGTGGCTGAACGGCCCATCCTGTGAACGAGGACATCATGGCTTCGAGTTCCGCCCAGCTTTTCATCCCTTACTGCGACGTCGCGCAGGGGCCATGGATTGTCCACCGCGCCTCGCTGCCCCTCGGTCGTTATTCCTCGCAGGCTCAGGCCATCGAGGCTGCGGAAGGCATGGCGCCCGCGCTGTCCTCCAGTCTCGGCAGGCCCGTGAAGATCCACGTCCAGCAGCTCGACGGGACCTGGCTGGAGCACACGTACGTCGCGGCGGGCCTGGTGAACCAGGTGCGCGACCCCCTGCCGACGGGACATCACGGCTTCCACCACTGAAACATTGCTGACACGACCGGGGTCTGGCGGCCGGTTTAGGCCACGGTTTCCGTTACCCTAGGGAAGTTGCCGTACCGACCCCCTTCCCATGCTCACCGATGACACCAAGACCGCGATCCGCGCCTCGTATGCGCGGCTGAAAGACGGCCTGACGGGTTTCCGTGGGCGCGCGTCCCAGCTGCGCATGATCGCTGAAGTCGCCAAGGCGCTTTCCGAAACCACCGGCGCCGCCGTGATCGAGGCCCCCACGGGCACCGGCAAGTCCATGGCGTACCTGATCGCGGGACTGGAGGTCGCGCGCGCGCAGAAGAAAAAGCTGCTCATCGCCACCGCCACCGTCGCGCTGCAGGAGCAGCTGGTGCAGCGCGATATTCCCCAGTACCTGACGCTTTGCGGCGTCGAAGCCAAGGTCGCACTGGCCAAAGGCCGCCAACGGTATCTGTGCCCACGCAATCTGCGCATGGCGCGTGCCGAACCGGCGGCGCAGACCGGGTTTTCCTTCGACGCGGATCTCGCGATCTGGGCAAAACCACCAGCGGCGCGCGACACCCAGGCTATCGAGAAACTAAGCGAAGCCTTCGAATCCCGGGCGTGGAACGGCGACATCGATACCAGTCCCGAACCGTTGTCGGACCTGGTCCGCGGCATGGTCACCACCAGCGCCGGCGGCTGCACCGGCCGCAAGTGCGGCTCGTTCGCGGTCTGCCCCTTTTTCGTGGCACGGCGCGCCATCGGCGAGGCGGAAATCGTGGTCGCGAATCAGGACCTGGTACTGGCCGATCTCACCATGCCGCGCGACGAAGACACCTTCGGCGGCGTGATCCTGCCCAAGCCGGAAGAAACGCTCTACATCTTCGACGAGGCGCACCACGTTCCGGCGAAAGCCATCGATCGCGGAGCGGCCGACGTGCACCTCGCCACGGCGGTACGCCGCATCGGTCGCCTGCAGAATCAGGTGCATGGGGCGTATTCGCTCACCGATAAAGAAAACATCGGCAATCTCACGCTGGAAGCCGGCGACGAGAAACTGCTGGAGCTTTCCGGCGCGCTCGAGGAAATCGAACGCGACATACGCATGAGCTGGACGCCTTCGGGAAGCGAACTGGAACCTGTCTTTCGCGCATCGCTCGGTCAGCTTCCCGAGAACTGGAAGATGCTCGCGCAAGGGCTGCACCTGCTGACCCGCGACATCCAGCGCTGGCTGCGCACCGTACGTCGTACCGTCGTGGAAATGGAAGCCGGCGGACCGACGCAGGAAGCGCTGTCGCGCGAACTCGGCGTCGCGCTGGAACGTCTCGAACGTCAGGTACGCACGTGGTACGCATGGTCGACCGACGACCGCGAGAACGGGCCGCCGCTCGCACGCTGGGTCACGCTGACGCCCGATCAGCAACTGGTCTGCCATGCATCGGCCGTGTCCGCCGGCGGCCTGCTGCGCAACGTCCTCTGGGACAACGCGGCCGCTGTCGTCATGACCTCGGCGACGTTGAGCGCAGGCGGCAATTTCCGTGGATTCGCCGACGCCGTCGGCTTGCCCAACGATGCCCTGACGCTTAGCCTGCCCTCGCCTTTCGACCTGGAAAAACAGGCCACGCTCGAAGTGCCGGCGATGCGCACGCTGCCCGACGACCGCGAAGGCCATGCGCGCGAAGTCGCCGAATGGCTGGCCGCGAATCTCGACTGGGAAGCGGGCAACCTCGTGCTGTTCACCTCGCGCGCGAAACTCGATCGCGTCTTGCAGGTACTGCCTATCGAACACGTGCGCAAGGTACGCGCACAGGGTTCGTTATCGAAAGCCCAACTGATCGCGGAACATCGCGAAGACGTCGACGCTGGCAAGGGCAGTACGCTGTTCGGACTGGCATCGTTCGGCGAAGGCCTGGATCTGCCGGGCAAACTCTGCGAAACCGTGGTCGTCACGCAGCTTCCTTTCGCGGTACCGACCGATCCCGTGGGCGCGACGTATGCCGAATGGCTTGAATCGCGCGGCCGCAATCCGTTTATCGAGGTCAGCGTGCCCGACGCGACACGTCTCCTTACGCAGTACTGCGGCCGTCTCATCCGCACGGAAACGGATACGGGCCGGATCGTCCTTCTGGATCGTCGTGTGGTCGTCAAACGTTATGGCGCCGGCATGCTGCGCGCGCTACCGCCTTTTGCGCGCGATATCGAGCGCGCCGCATGACGACGATCCGCGCCACCGATCTTATTGCCGTGCCGTGGAAGAACGGCATGGGCGTGACGCGTGTCGTCGCCACCGAGCCGGCCGATGCCGGTATGGACGATTTTCTCTGGCGCGTCAGTGTGGCCGACGTCGACACCGCTTCGCCGTTCTCGGCCTTTCCCGGCGTCGACCGCACGATCGTGCTGCTTGAAGGTGCCGGCTTCGTCATGACCCTGAATGGCGAGCGCACACACGCACTTACCACACCGTGCGATCCGTTCGCGTTCGAGGGAGAGGCCACGGTCGATGTCGAACTGGCCGGCGGTGCCACGCGCGATTTCAATCTGATGGTCCGTCGCGGCCAGGCCCGCGGCAAAGTAGACGTGCTACGCGAGTCGGCACGGCTCGGCGACGATGTCGTGCTCGTCTATCTGGCAGGCGGGCGCGCATCGATCGCAGGCGCGACACTGGCCGCAGGCGATGCATATCGCCCGGATAGTGGCGATCGTCTCGAACTGAACGAGCACGCCGTCGTACTGATCGTGCGTATCGATGCAGGCCAGGTTGAATGACCGCGGATATCCACGGCAAACCATGCGTGTGCGGCTCGGGTAAAACATACGGCGCATGCTGTGCGCTCTACCACGCGGGCACAGCGGCACCTACGGCCGAAGCGCTGATGCGTTCGCGTTACAGCGCGTACGTCTTCGCGCTGGAAGATTATCTGCTGGCCACGTGGCATCCGCACACGCGCCCTGCGTCGCTGGATCTCGCCACGCAGTCGCCGAAGCCCACGTGGCTGGGCCTCGACGTCAAGCGCCACGACATATCCGGCACGAACACCGCCGTCGTCGAATTCGTCGCGCGCTTCCGCCACGGAGGCGGTCGCGCGGAACGACTTCACGAAATCAGCCGCTTCGTCCGCGAGGACGGCCGCTGGTTTTACGTCGATGGCGATATTAAGAACAGCCATCTGTAAGAACGCTCGAGCGCCCCAAAAAAAGATTCATCGCGGATTACCGGGAAGACTTGACGCGTCTCGTCGAGCTTCGGTCGAGGACAGCCGTCTTACACTTGTGCTGTCGAGGAAGCCGCGACCGGGTTGGCCCTTGGGGCCTTCGGCGCCGTCCCTGCGGGAGCGGGCCGTAGTGCCGCTTTCGCTCCAACCACTCATCGCGGCCCTCGGCTAAGGCGGCCCCAAGGACCAACCCGGCCACGGCACCGTCGACGGCGGTTTGCTGCGGGGAGAGCGCGAGCCAAGCACGTGAGGGGGGCCGGACCGGATACGCTCACCACCGGTCATGCGTCACGCGCTGCTTTCCCCCACGTGACCGCAGCAGTCGGAAGAGCCGTCGGCCACCGCCCTCGACGCGACTTGCGGAACCGAGCGCGGTGGGCGGAAAAGGCCCGAAGGGGGCGGACCAGGACGGTCCGCCGTTTTCGCTGAGGCATGGAGGCCGAATCGAAAACCCCCGCCCGCCGCGCGGGCGCGACGGGGCGCAGCCATAGAACACCAGCCGCGCAGCGGCTATCCGTTCCCGAGCGACGGTGGAGACGGAGCGTCGAGGGCGGTGGCCGACGGCTCTTCGCGAAGCGTCCCAGCGCGACGGCAATAGCGATGGCAAAGCCGAGCCCGCCCGGTAATCCGCGATGACCCCAAAAGAACCAGCGGGATCAGACGATCGAACGGACCACGCCACCGTCGACGCGAACTGCGGCACCGGTCGTTGCGGATGCCTGTTCCGACGCAAGATAGACGGACAGGCTGGCGACCTCATCCACCGTCGCGAGACGCTTGATCAGCGACGTCGGACGATGATCGGCGATGAAGTCCTTCTCGACCTGTTCCAGCGATATACCCTTCTCGGCAGCGATCTTGCCGAAGAACTCACCGACACCTTCGGAAAGGGTCGGCCCCGGAAGAATCGCATTGACCGTAACGCCGGTGCCGGCAAGCGTTTCCGCCAGGCCACGCGATACGCCGAGCTGCGCCGTCTTGGTCACGCCGTAATGCACCATCTCGGCGGGAATCTGCACGCCCGACTCGCTGGAAATGAACTGGATACGTCCCCATCCGCGCTTCGCCATGCCCTGCGCATAGTGCCGCGACAGACGAACGCCCGAGAGTACGTTGACGTCGAAGAAGCGCTGCCATTCGTCGTCGGCGATATCGAAGAAGCCCTTCGGCTCGAAGATGCCCAGGTTATTGACGAGGATGTCGGTATCGGCAACCCGGGCGATCAGCTTTTCGGCGCCTTCGCGCGTACCAAGGTCGCCCGCCACGCCGGTCAGCTTCGCGCCGGGAACCTGCGCGGCGATGGTAGCTAGCGCCTCATCCACGCGTGCCTGAGTGCGGCCGGTCACGACGACATGCGCACCCGCGGCCGCGAGGCCGGTGGCGATGGCCAGGCCGATACCGGCCGTGGAGCCGGTAACGACAGCATGACGGGAACTGAGATCGATATTCATATGAAGGTCCGAAGGGATAGGAGGTGTCATCCGATAGAGTCGGGCCGACGCCTCACCGAATCAATTGCATCTGCTGCAAAAGACTCTATCCCCAGCGGCAAGGAACGGTCAGACCAGATGGCGCACGATGCCACCGTCCACCCGGAATGCGGAACCGTTGATCGCCGATGCCACATCGGATGCGAGGTAGATGGCCATGCTTGCCACCTCGTCGACCGAAGCCAACCGTCCCAGCAAGGAGGTGGGTCTGTTCCGTGCGATGAAGTCGCGCTCGACCTCCTCAGGCGTTTCACCGCCACGTGCGGCCATGCCGGCGAACATATCGGCCATGCCTTCGGTAAGGGTCGGCCCCGGAAGAATCGTGTTCACCGTGACGCCGGTTCGCGATAGCGTCTCCGCCAGACCGCGGGCGAGCGCCAACTGGGCCGCCTTCGTCGCTCCGTAATGGACCATCTCCGGTGGAACCTGCACAGCGGAAATACTGGAGACGAAGACAACCCGCCCCCAACCGCGCGATGCCATCCGTGGCGCGTAGTGCCGCGAAAGTCGCGCACCGCTCAGTACGTTTACCTCGAACAGTCGCCGCCAGTCTTCGTCGTCGATTTCGAACAGCGGCTTTCGCTCGAAAATGCCGATGTTGTTCACGAGGATGTCGGCTTCCGGTTCGTAGGCAACAAGCTCATCGACCCCTTCGGTCGTACCCAGGTCGCCGGCGAAGCCGCTCAGCAGGGCGTCTGGCGTCTCGCTCCGGATCGTTGCCATGGCGTCGTCGACACGTTCGGCGGAACGTCCATTCAGGACCACATGAATGCCCTGTCGGGCGAGTCCGTGCGCAATAGCGAGGCCGATGCCTCCCGTGGAACCCGTGACGATGGCGCGGCGGATGGAGGGGGTAGTACTCATGTCGGTCTCCCTGACCTTATTGGCAATGTCTCGCCGTGAAACCGAACCGTCGACGGTTCAGTGTGAAGCTGTATCCGTATCGAGGCGTGTTTCACCCATCGGAACGCCATTGGGTCCGAAGCGGCGTTCGACGATGATGGTGCGGTTATCGTGGTCGATCATGATGATCGTGCTCGCGCGCGTGCCGTAATTTTCGCCGACGATGAACGCGCTGGACAGAAAGCTTTCCCGTTCCACGCCGATGCCGGTATCCGGAAGGAGGTCGTCGGGCCAGCGTTCCCGATCGGACAGCATCGCGAACAGTGCATCGGTGTCGGCGTTCCCGCCATCCGCGATCCATCTCGTCAGTCGCCGTTTGAGCGCCTGGGTCTTGGGCCACGGTGCATTGAAGTCGGCGTTCGAAAGGCCGTGAATGCCGGGCACCACCACTTGCCCGTGTGTGCCCGGATGATTGCCGAGATAGAACGCGCTACGTTCGTCGAACGTAAGGAAATTGAAAGGCCGATACCGGTCCGCGGTCGCGCCCAGTTCATGCGCATGGTCTTCGGCGGAAATCGATGCGTCGAGATAATCGGCCGCCAGCAGACCGCGCGATGCGCCGCTATGGTCCGCGGACGGGTCGCGTACGTTGGTGATAACGCACGCCCGGCCGTGCGGCGCGATGCCCATCCACGTGCCGCCGGCTTCCAGATCGCGCCCCGCCATGATTCCGGGGGCTTCGTCCCATCGTGCCAGCGGCGCTGTCGGGCGTACATGGAATTCGTCGCGATTGCCGAGCAGCAGTAACCGCCAGCGCGGATGCGCATGCCAGGCGAAGGCGATCAGGCACATGGGAGGTGGCCACGGCTAAGCATGGCGGCATTGTCGGGGATGGAGCAGATGAGGGCTAGTGGCGAATAGTGAATCAACCTTCAAGCCGCTGCGGTGCGAATCCCCCCTCACCGTCATTCCGGCGCACGTGCGCCGGAATGACGGTGAGGGGCAGGTAGATCGCATGGAAACGATAACGGCGCCGACACAACGGCAAGCCGCTTACGCCAGCGCCTTGGCCCCGACGACCTTCCCAGCCAGCATCCGCGCAATCGACCCAGCCGCTTCGCGCCCGTCATACACCGCACGCACGACCAGATCGGCACCGCGTACGTTGTCGCCACCGGCGAAGATATTCGGATGGCTCGTCTGCAGCGGAAGATTGCCATTCTCGCCGACACGAATGCGACCGCTCTCATCGCGATCGACACCGTACAAATCGCACCAATCCGGCGGGCTCGGCTGGAACCCGAAGGCCTGAATGACCACGTCCGCACGCAGTTCGCTTTCGCTTCCGGGCACATTGCGCGGACGCGGGCGACCGTCGCCATCGTCGACGAGCTGCGTTTCCACCACCTGCACGGCACGCACGCGGGTACCGTCGCCAATCAAGGCCAGGGGCTGGCGCTGGAACAGGAAACGCACGCCTTCTTCGCGGCTGTAACCCACTTCGCGCCTCGATCCGGGCATGCTGGCTTCGTCGCGACGGTACACGCAGGTGACCGATGCGGCACCCAGGCGGATCGCCGTGCGGTTGCAATCCATGCCGGTGTCGCCGCCGCCGAGAACGACGACGTGCTTGCCGGCCAGATCGTACTCCGGCGCGGGCTCCCGTTCGTCCAGAAGACGCTCGGTATTGGCGATGAGGAAAGGCAATGCATCGTGCACGCCGGCCAGGTCGCGTCCTTCGAGGCGACCGTCGACATAGGTATAAGCACCCGTACCGACGAAGACCGCATCGTAGTCGTTGAGCAGTTCCGCAAAGTCGATATCGCGACCGATCTCGACGCCCAGGTGAAAGCGCACGCCCATGCCTTCAAGCACCATGCGGCGCGTACGCACAATGTTTTTGTCGAGCTTGAACGGCGGAATGCCGAAGGTCAGCAAACCGCCGATTTCATGCTGGCGATCGAACACGTGCGCCGCAATACCCGCGCGACGCAGACGGTCGGCACAGGCGAGCCCTGCCGGACCGGCGCCTACGATGGCGACACGCGCCCCCGTTTCGCGGACGTGTGAAAGATCGGGACGCCAGCCTTGACGAATCGCCTCGTCGGTCACCCAGCGCTCGACGCTACCGATGGTGACCGCGCCGAAATCGCCTTGCTCCAGCGTGCACGCGCCTTCGCACAAACGATCCTGCGGACAGACGCGACCGCAGATTTCCGGCAGCGGATTGGTTTCGTGCATCAAAGTGGCCGCTTCGAACAACCGCCCGTCCTGCACCAGCTTCAGCCAGTTCGGAATGTAGTTGTGTACCGGGCAGGCATGCTCGCAATATGGATTGCCGCAATCGATGCAACGCTCCGATTGCGACGCCGCTTCGGTCGACGCGAAGTCGCCGGAGATTTCGCCATAGCCAAGTACGCGCACCGCGACTGGCACGGTGCGCGGCGTCTGTCGCGGAATCTCAAGGAAACGGAAGTCCTTCGAACTCATGCCGCACTCCTCAATTCTTCGGCCAGGGCATCGAGACTGGCCGCCTTCGGCTTCACCAGCCAGAAGCGCTGCAACAGGCCACGGAAATCGCCGAGCACATGACGGCCCCACTTGCTCTGCGTGAGTTCGACATGACGTGCGATGAGCTGGCGCAGATGCTGCATGTAATGCTCCATGCCTTCGGGCGAAATGCGCACGATGTCCACGAGTTCGTGGTTGTAGCAGTCGACGAAGTCGCGCTCCAGATCTAGTACATAAGCGAAGCCGCCCGTCATGCCCGCACCGAAGTTCAGACCCGTGCCGCCGAGTACGGCGACGATGCCGCCCGTCATGTATTCGCAGCAGTGATCGCCGGCGCCTTCGACGACAGCGAGCGCGCCGGAGTTGCGCACGGCGAAGCGCTCGCCGGCCTGACCCGCAGCGTAAAGCTCCCCGCCGGTCGCACCGTACAAACAGGTGTTGCCGATGATCGTGGCGTCCTGGCTGGCGAACGGAGAATCGTCAGGCGGACGCACAACGATGCGACCGCCCGCCATGCCCTTGCCGACACCGTCGTTCGCTTCGCCGACCAGGTCGATGTGGACACCGCCAGCATTCCACGCGCCGAGGCTCTGCCCCGCCGCACCTTCCAGATGCAGCGCGACGGGCTTGCCGGCCATGCCGACATCGCCCCAGCGACGCGCGACATCGCCCGACAGACGCGCACCGATGGCGCGGTCCGTATTGACGATGGGATAGCGGAACGTGCCGCCCACGCCATCGGCGACGATAATGCGTGTATCCGCGGATATGCGATTGGCCAGTGTGGCCGGATCGCGCATCGGATTGCGCGCCAGCGCACAGGCGAAATCGACCTTCGAACCCAGCGCGTCCTCGGCGATCAGCGGCGAGAGATCGAGCTGATCCTGCACCGGCGTGACGCCATGGCGCTGCTCCAGCCGGCCGCTCTGGCCGATGAGTTCGGCCAGCGAACGAACGCCCAACCGTGCCATATGCTGACGGACATCTTCCGCGACGAAGCGGAAGTAGTTCATCACCATATCCGGCAGGCCAAGGAAATGTTTCTGACGCAATACCGGATGCTGCGTGGCCACGCCCGTGGCGCAGTTGTTCAGATGACAGATGCGCAGGTATTTGCACCCGAGCGCGACCATCGGTCCCGTACCGAAACCGAAGCTCTCCGCACCGAGCATCGCCGCTTTGATGACGTCGAGGCCGGTCTTCAGACCGCCGTCGGTCTGCAGGCGCACGCGACCGCGCAGGTCGTTCAGGCGCAGCGTCTGCTGCGTCTCGGCCAGACCCAGTTCCCACGGCGTACCGGCGTACTTGATCGAGGTCAGCGGACTGGCGCCCGTACCGCCATCGTGACCGGACACCGTGATCAGATCCGCACCCGCCTTCACGACGCCCGCCGCCACCGTGCCGACGCCCGCATGCGAGACGAGCTTCACCGAAATCAACGCCTGCGGATTCACTTCCTTCAGGTCGTGGATCAGCTGCGCGAGGTCTTCGATGGAATAGATGTCGTGATGCGGCGGCGGCGAAATGAGGCCAATACCGGGTTTCGCATAACGCAGACGCGCGATGGTGGCGTCGACCTTGTGGCCGGGAAGCTGACCGCCCTCGCCGGGCTTAGCCCCCTGCGCGATCTTGATCTGCAATACCTCGGCATTGACCAGATACGACGGCGTGACGCCGAAGCGGCCGGACGCGACCTGCTTGATCTTGGACGCACGGTCGGTACCGTAACGCGCGGGATCTTCGCCACCTTCGCCGGAATTGCTGCGCGCACCGAGACGGTTCATCGCGATCGCGAGAGCCTCGTGAGCTTCCGGCGACAGCGCACCGAGCGACATGCCGGCCGAATCGAAGCGACGCAGGATGTCTTCCACCGGCTCGACTTCGTCCAGCGGAATCGCCGTGCCTTCGCGCGGTACCAGGAGATCGCGCAACGCCGATGGCGGGCGCGTATCGACGTACTGGGCATAGCGACGGTAATCCGCCCATTCGCCCGTGCGTACGGCCACCTGCAGACTCGCGATAACGTCCGGGTTGTACATGTGGAACTCGCCGCCATGCACGTACTTGTACAGGCCACCCGCGCGCAGCGACTGCGCCTCGTCCCACGCTTCCGCGGCAAGCAGGCGCTGTTCGTGCTCCAGATCGGCGAAGCTCGAACCACCGATGCGCGACGGCGTGCCGGGAAAACAGAGTTCGACGACGTCGGGCGCAAGGCCCACGATTTCGAAGAGCTGCGCACCGCGATAGCCCGCGACCGTCGAAATACCCATCTTCGAAAGAATCTTCAGAAGACCCTTGCGAATCCCGCGACGGTAGTTGCGTCCGATTTCCCGCGGCGCGCCTTCGCCCTTGCGGATATGGCCGCTGCGACCCATGTCGAACAGGCTCTGGTAAGCAAGCCAGGGATAGATGGCCGTGGCGCCGAAGCCGAGCAGGCACGCGAAGTGATGCGGATCGCGCGGCGTGGCCGTCTCGACCATGATGTTGCATTGACATCGCAGGCCAGTATCCACCAGACGCGCGTGCACCGCGCCCACCGCCAGCAGCGAATGGATCGGCAACATGTCGCGACGCGGATAACGGTCGCTCAGGAATACGACGCGTACGCCCGAGCGCACCGCCGCCTCGGCGGCGTCGCAGATACGAACGAGCGCCGACTGCAAGGTTTCGTCGTCGCCGTACATCAGGTCGAAACGCGGCGTGTCGGCGTAATCCGGATGCGCAAGGATCTGGCGAAGCTTGCGCTGGGAAAGCACCGGCGAGTTGAGCAGTATCTGCCTCGCGTTCTCGGGACCGAGATCGAAGATGTTACGTTCCTGGCCGATCTGCGTCACCAGCGACATGACCAGTCGCTCGCGCAGCGGATCGATGGGTGGGTTGGTAACTTGCGCGAAACCCTGGCGGAAGCGGTCGAACAGCGGACGGATCTGGCGCGACAGCACAGCCATCGGCGTGTCGTCGCCCATCGATCCGGTCGCCTCGGCTTCCGTTTCGGCCAGCACTTTCAGCACCGACTCGCATTCTTCGCGCGACAGTCCGTAGAGCTTCTGGTAACGCTTCAGTTCATCGGCAGGCAGCGGTTCGGCGGCGAGGCTGGGATCGATGAGATCGGATTCCAGATACGTTACGCCTGCGCGCAACCAGTCGCGGAACGGTGCACGGGCACGATTGATCGCATCGATGTCGGCATCGCGCAGCAGGCGGTGCTCGCGGAAATCGACGGCGATCATTTCGCCGGGCGCAAGGCGCCCCTTCGCCACCACGCGCGACGAAGGTACGTCCCACAGACCGGCTTCGGAGGCGACGATAAGATGATTGTCGTCCGACAACGCCCAGCGCGCGGGACGCAATCCGTTCCGATCCAGCGTGCAGGCGGCGTAACGGCCGTCGCACATCACCAGACCGGCAGGGCCGTCCCATGGCTCGCTATGCAGTGCGTAATATTCGTAGAAGGCCGAAAGATCTTCGTCGATATCCTCGCGCGCCGAGTACGCCGGCGGCACGAGTACGCGCATCGCGGTGAGCAGGTCCATGCCGCCGATCAGCAGTACTTCCAGCGCATTGTCGAGGCTTTCCGAGTCCGAACCCTTCTGCCGCACCAGCGGACCGATATCGGACAGGTCGACCTTGGGCGATCGCATGACCGACTGACGCGCCTGCATCCAGCGACGATTGGCGCGAATCGTATTGATTTCGCCGTTGTGCGCCAGCAGACGGAACGGCTGCGCCAGACGCCACTGCGGCGACGTATTGGTGGAGAAGCGCTGATGGAAAACGACGGCGTCGGCGATCAGGGCCGGATGAACGAGGTCCGAGTACACCTGACGCAGATGGCCCGGAGCCGCCATGGCCTTGTAGCCGATGACCTGGGCGGACAGCGACACCACGTAGAAATGCACATCGTCGGCCAGCGCCACTTCGGCGCGGCGACGTGCGCGGAACAGGGCCGCTTCGAAAACGGCATCGTCCATATCGGCGCCGGCGTCCACGAATACCTGGCGCACGCGCGGCATCGCCGCGGCGGCCTGGGGTCCGCATGCTTCCGGATCGACGGGAACGTCGCGCCACCCGGCGACCGTCAGACCCGCGGCAAGCAGGTGACGGCCGAATTCGTCGGCGGCACCGTCGTCGCCGGACGGATCGAGAAAGACCACGCCCGCCGCGAAACGATCGCCCACCGCAATACCCGAGTCGCTGGCCAGTGCCCGCAGCCAATCGACGGGACGGCGGATAAGCACGCCGCAACCGTCCCCGCTGACGCCATCCGCATTGACGCCGCCGCGATGGGACAGTTTCGCGAGCGCCGAAAATGCCGTATCGACCAGTGCGGCGCTCGCACGGCCGTCTATCTGCGCAACGATGCCAAAGCCGCAGCTATCGTGTTCGAACGCCTCATCATAGAGTCGCGGAATGCCTTGCTTCACCATCCGCCTCCTCCTGGCATTAGGTTTTGCTGGGCGCCCGGAGCGCAACTTTCCTGTGCGGCGATAGTTCTGCCGCACACGAAGCACGATCGGGCATGCGCCCCACTTTACGCACATTTGCCGCGACGCGTCAAAACGTCTGGACGTCTAAATGGGATGGCAACGGCCGCGCAACGGAATTCTTACGACGCGAGCGCGCAGACCAGTCCTAGCGGATCGCGATTCCAGGCGGGGGTGGGGGCATACCAGAGCGGGGGGGGTGGGGGGTGGGAAGTGGGGGGCGTGCTTCCGGCGAACGCCCGAGGGAACGACAAGCGCCCGGCGGACGTTGCTTCCGCCGGCCGACGCCAGCCCCCTCGACCGCTCGCCGGGGTTACGCCCCCACTTCCCACCCCCCATCCCCGCTCTGGGTAATAATCGAACCCATGCACCCACGCTCCCATTTCCTCGCCTGTGTCCTCGCCCTCGTCCCCGCCCTCCCCGCCACGGCGCAGGAGGCCAAGGCCCGAACCGAACAGGCCGAGACGAAACAGAAGCTGGACGACGTCCGCAAGAATCTGGACTCCCTGACCCGCGAACAGCGGGAAACGGCGAACACCCGCGACAGCGCCAACGCCGAGCTGGCCCGTCAGGCCGAACAGGTGTCGACAGCCGCCCGTGCGGTACGCACCACGGACGCCGAGCTGGCATCCAAACGCCAGGACCTGGAGCAGCTCGGGCAGCAGCGCGACGGCCTTCAGGCCGGTCTCGCGAAGCAGAAGGGGGCCCTGGACGATCTCCTTCGCGCCACTTATACGCTGGGCCGTGGCTCGGACCTGCAATTGCTGCTGGGCGACGAGGATGTCGCCAAGATCTCCCGCGCCCTCGCCTATTCGCGCTACTTCCAGGAAAACCGGGTCGCACGCATCCGTTCCCTGCTGGCGGATCTTTCGAAGCTTCAGGAGGTCGAATCGGCGATCGTGGCCGAACAGGAAGCGCTGAAATCGACACTCGCCGAACGGGAAAAGCGTGCCCGCGACCTGGAAAGCCAGCGCGGCATGCAGCAGAAGGCCGTGGCCGAGGCAGACTCGAAGTACAAGGATCAGGCCCAGCGCATCGCCGCCCTGAAGCAAAACGAAGAGGCCATGAACTCGCTGGTCGCGAAGCTGCAGAAGATCATCGACGAGGCACCCAAGGCAGCGGCACCCAGCGCGCCCAAGGGCGTGCCGGCGAACGCGCCGACGGCCAACCTCCGCGGCAACCTGCCGTGGCCCGCGTCCGGTCCGGTCCATGCATTCGGCGCAGGCGTACTGATCGGTGCGCCGCGCGGCGGCGAAGTGCATGCCGTGTCCCGCGGGCGCGTGGTTTTCGCCAACTTCCTGCGCGGGTACGGCATGATGCTGATCGTGAACCACGGCAATGGCTGGATGAGCCTGTACGGCAATAATGAAACGCTGCTGCACAACGTCGGCGACATGGTCGAGGCTGGCGAATCGGTCGGCACGGCCGCGCTGCCCGCTGGCGCCAATGGCGGCGTGTATTTCGAGCTGCGCCAGAACGGCAAGCCGGTCGACCCCAGAACGTGGCTCAGCCAGCACAAGTAACACCGATCACACGCGTCCCCCACCTACCCCCTGCAAGCAACACCGGAGACTGGCATGCGTCATCACCCCCTGAGCACGGCACTTTGCGCGGCGTTCGCCATCGGCGTCGCAGCCATCGCCCTGCCCGCCCATGGCCAGGCCGTGAAGCAACCCGATGCACCCGCCGCTTCGTCGACCACCGCCGCCGCCATCGCCGCGAAAGCCGACGAGCCGGTCAGTCTGGAAGACATTCGCAATTTCACGCGGGTGTACCAGATCGTGCGCCAGGCCTACGTCGAAAAACTCGACAACAAGACCATCATGAAAGCCGCCATCAGCGGCATGCTGGCGGGCCTCGATCCGCATAGCCAGTATCTGGACAAGGAAGGTCTCGACGAACTCAACGAGGACACCACGGGTCAGTACGGTGGCCTCGGCATCGAAGTGCTCCAGGTCGACGGCCTGCTGAAGATCGTCTCGCCGATCGACGACACGCCCGCGTCGCGGGCGGGCATCAAGCCCGGCGACACCATCCTCAAGATCGACGGCAAGCTGATCGACGCGCAGAACATCGACGAATCGTTCAAGAAGCTACGTGGCGATCCCGGCAGCAAGATCACGCTCACGATTCTTCACGAGAAAACCGACAAGCCTGTCGACATGCCGCTGGTACGCGAACGTATCGCCGTGACCAGCGTGAAAGTGCGCGAACTGGCCCCCGGCTTTGCGTACATCCGCCTCAGCCAGTTCCAGGAAGACACGACCAGCGATCTGGAAAAGAAACTCAACGCGCTGATCGCGAAAAATGGACCGCAGAAGGGTGCGGTACTGGATCTCCGTTCGAATCCCGGCGGCCTGCTCACGGCAGCCGTCGGCGTCAGCGATGCGTTCCTCGATTCCGGCAATATCGTTACCACCAAGGGTCGCCTCGCCGACGCCAACCTGCGCTTCGACGCGCACCCCGGCGATCTGCTGCGCGGCGCACCGATGGTCATCCTGACCGACAACGGCACGGCGTCAGCCGCCGAGATCGTCGCAGGTGCACTGAAGGACAACCACCGCGCGCTGACGATGGGGCGCCGCACGTTCGGCAAGGGCGTCGTGCAGACTGTATTGCCGCTTGATGCCGAACACGCGGTGAAGATCACCACGGCGCGTTACTACACGCCGAACGGCACATCGATCCAGGCCGAAGGCATCAAGCCGGACATCGCGCTCGCGGACCTCGCGGTGAACAAAGCCGACACTCCGCCGCAGCTGATCGGCTCGGAAGCCGACCTGCCGAATCATCTGGTCAACGAAAAAGCCGGTGCCGACGAGCAGTCGACGAACGACGACGAAGGCAAGCTGGCAATCGAAGACTATGCGCTGTCGCAGGCGTTGAATGTACTGAAGGGCATGGCATTGAATCGCCCGGCACCCGCAACGAAATAGCGAAGGTTGTTTGCAGGAGCGTTCTCGAGCGCTCCTGCAAAGTTCGTTGACGATTGGAGGTGTCAGAGCGACAAAAGCAATCGCAGCGCTATTGCCCACATCACCAATGCGATAAGTCCATCGAGCACGCGCCACGCCATCGGCTTGCGAAACAGCGGTACCAGTACGCGCGAGCCGTAAGCGAGCCCGAAGAACCAGACGAACGACGCGGTAGCGGCGCCCGTCGCGAACCATGCGCGTGCGGCGCCCGGGGTCCATGCGGTCGACAGGCTGCCGATCAGCACGACGGTGTCGAGATAGACGTGGGGATTGCCCCAGGTGAAGGCTGCGCAGGTGGCGAGCACCGGTAGCAGTCGCGCGGGCGGTGCGCTTTCGTCCATGTGAATCGTGTCGGGATGAAAAGCGCGGCGCGCAGCCTTTATTCCGTACCAGACCAGCACCAGTGCACCGGCAATACCGATCGCGAGCATCAGCCCACGATGGTTGCCGATGAGGCTGCCGAGCCCGGCAACGCCAGCGACGATCAGCAACGCATCCGACAGCGCACAGAACAGCGCGACTGGCAGGCGATGCTGCCTGAGCAACCCTTGCCTGAGAACGAAGGCGTTCTGCGCACCGATGGCGATGATCAGGGACGCGCCAAGCAGCAGTCCCGAAACGAAAGCGTCGCTCATCGTTCCTTGATTTCCTGCCCCGGCTTCAACAGGAAACGCACCGCCAGCAGACCCAGCTCATAGAGCAGGCACATCGGAATGGCGAGCATGACCATCGACAACAGATCGGGAGGCGTGATGAAGGCCGAAATCGCGAAGGCACCGACGATGGCGTAGCTGCGTCCCTTGCTGAGTTTTTCGGCATCCACGACGCCGACCGCCGCGAGGATCACGACCGCGACCGGCACTTCGAAGCAGAGACCGAACGCGAAGAACATAAGCACGACGAAATCGAGGTAATGCGTGATGTCCGTCATCATCTGCACGCCCTCGGGCGTGACCGCGGTAAGAAAGCGGAACGCCGCAGGCATCACGACGTAGTACGCGAACGCGCAGCCGGCGTAGAACAGCACCAGTGCCGCAACGAGCAACGGCCGGGCAAGACGTTTTTCGTGCCGGTACAGACCCGGACTGACGAAGGCCCAGAGTTGGTACAGGATCATCGGCATGCTGATGAACAGCGCGACGTAGAACGCGAGCTTCAGCGGCGTCACGAACGGACTGGCCACTTCGGTGGCAATCAGGTGCGCACCCGCGGGAAGACGCTGGACCAGCGGCAGCGCCAGTTCCGCGTACAGCCAGTTCGCTACGGGCACCAGCGCAAGCAACACCAGCAACAGGGTGACGACGGCGCGAAGCAAGCGGGAACGCAGTTCGATCAGGTGCGAGAACAAGCCCTCTTCGATCGCGTCCTTCTCGGACGGATCGGGGTCAGCTGCGGCCATGCGGGTCGTTCCTGGGCTCCGGGTCGATGGATGGCTCGGCCTGCACCGGCGCATTCAGGGGGAGCATATGCTGCTGGGGATCGGGTACGGCGTCGGGTGCGGCATGGCGGGCGATCTGCGACTCGGTGAAGGAATCGCGCACACGGTCCGTGGTACCGCGAATATCGTCGCGCACGCTGTCGTGCGTGGCACGTGCGGCATCCGCCGTCTCGCGCAACGTGCGCTTGATTTCTTCGGCCTGGATTTCGCGTTCGACTTCGGCGCGTACGCTGTCCCAGCCACTACGCATGCGACGCAGCAGCGCGCCAGCCGTGCGGGCGGCTCCGGGAAGTTTCTCCGGGCCGAGCACGATCAACGCTACCACCGCGAGCAGCAGCAGTTTGCCGAAGCTGATCTCGATCATTGTCGCGGAAGATCAGTTGCCGCGATCGCGCGGCGTCTCGTTCGCGTCGGCTGTCGACGGCGGCACCGGCTTCGCGGGCGGCGGATCGGCGCGCAGGCGCTCGGCTTCCAGGCGCTCACGTTCGGCCTTGGCTTCTTCGTCGCCGTCGAGACCTTTCTTGAAGTCGCGTACGGCGCCGCCAATGTCGGAACCGATGTTGCGAAGTTTCTTCGTACCGAAGATCAGTACGACGACGAGTAGCAGCAGAACGATGTGGGTGATGCTCATGGGGGCCTCTCGAGCGCGTGTCCGGACGGATTAATGTACCGGACACTCGCAGGATTGTTCAGGATTATCGCTGAGTGTACTCCTCCAGACGGTCGCGGAAGTCGACCACCTGGGAAGGTACGTTGGTGACGCCACCCTCGAAGATACGGCGCGGCGTGACGCCTTCGCCATAGATTTCCTTGTTGGCGTCGTCGTCGATACGCAGGGCGGCGCCGTCGAGCGCGATGCCGGCAAAGAGGCCCTTGGAGCGCGAATACGAGTAGATCTCGGCCTTCAGCTGGCTATCGGTCGACGCCTGGGCGGTGCGCCCCACCGGGCCGGCGGCGGCGGAGGCGTCGGCGCCGATCGTGAATTTGCCGTTGACGATGGAGTCCACGCCGCGATCGGTGCGGAAGACCAGGATCAGGTCGGTCGACGAAATACCGGCCTGAAAGCCGAAACTGCCGCCCGTAATCGTCACGAAACTGGGGTTGGACCAGGTACCGTCCGGACTCTTGACCGAAATCAGGCCCTCGCCGCGCTTGCCACCGAAGATGAAGCCGGCCTTGACCATGTCGGGAATGACGGCGATGGCGCGCGCATTCTTGAGCAGATCGGTGGGAACCGCCTTGTCCGGCGCTTCGTTGACCATTTCCTTGAGCACGCGCACCGCGTTCGTCGCACGCGTCAGCGGCGGGTCCTCGGCATGTGCCGCCATGGCGGGCACGAAGGCAAGCAGGCCGAGTATGAGCAGGCGTTGCAGGCGATGAGTCATCGAAGAGGCTCCTTGTTTGGGATTCGAGGGCGGCTGCGGCATCGGCACCGAAGGTGTGGCCGCGACCTTGTGGCAGACTTCCGTTTCCGAAGAACACCGAAGCCGAAGATGCCAGGCACCCCAAACTATACCGGCCTTGCCGGCTATTCCCACGACATACCGCCCCAGGCGGGGGTGCTTCTGGTTAATCTTGGTACACCTGAGGCGCCCACCGCCGCGGCTGTGCGGCCGTATCTTGCGGAATTTCTTGGCGATCCGCGCGTTATCGAGTATCCGCGCTGGCTGTGGAAGCCGATCCTGCACGGCGTGATCCTGCGCATTCGTCCCAAACGCTCCGCCCACGCCTACGCCCGCATCTGGACACCCCAGGGCTCGCCGCTGCGCGTTGGCAGCGAAGCACTGGCGACGGGCTTGCAGGCCGAACTCGGCCGGCGTCGCAGCGGCCCGATCCGGGTGGCGCTGGCGATGCGTTACGGACGGCCCTCGGTGCGGGAGACCATCGAGCAACTGCAACGCGAGGGCGTGCGCCGCCTGCTCGTCCTGCCGATGTATCCGCAGTATTCGGCGACGTCCACCGGCACGGTGTTCGACGCGGTCGCCGACACGATCAAGTCCCTGCGCTGGCCGCCCGAACTGCGCACCGTCAACGACTACCATGCCGACGCCGGCTACATCGCCGCGCTGGCGGACAGCGTGCGCACGCACTGGGCGCGCCACGGCCGCGGCGAACGCCTGCTGCTGAGCTTCCACGGCATTCCGGAACGCTACGTGCGAGCCGGCGACCCGTATTTCTGCCAGTGCCACGCCACCGCGCGCCTGCTGCGCGAAGCGCTGGGCATGGACGAAAACGAAGCGCTCTTCAGTTTCCAGTCGCGCGTGGGACGCGAACGCTGGCTACATCCGTATACCGACGAAACGGTCAAGGCGCTCGGCAATCAAGGCATCAAACGGATCGATGTCATCAGTCCGGGATTCGCGGTCGACTGCCTGGAAACGCTTGAGGAAATCGCGATGCAGAACGCCGACTTCTTCCGCGAAGCCGGTGGCGAGACGCTGAGCTACATCCCCTGTCTCAATGCCGAACCGACACACGTTGCGACGCTGGCCGATCTCGTCCTGCGCCACACGCAGGGCTGGCCGGAATTCGCGGAAGACTACGACGCAGCGGCTGTCGCTGGCCGCCTTGCCGCGTCGCGCGACCGCGCGCGCAAGGCGCAAACCAATGCGTGAGACGCGCATCCAGACACCTTCGCTCGGTATCGCCGCGCAGGAATGGGGCGACCCGGAAGCGCCACCGCTGGTGATGCTGCACGGCTGGCTCGATAACGCCGCGAGTTTCGATCTGCTCGCACCGCACCTGGCAAAACGCTTCCGCGTCATCGCACTCGATCTTCCCGGCCACGGCCATTCGGACCACCTGCCGCCGGGTGCCGACTATCACTACATGGGCCACGTACGCGCCGCGCTGGCTGCGGTCGATGCGCTGGGTCTGCCGCGATTCCACCTGCTTGGACATTCGCTGGGAGCGGGCATCGCCACCCTGCTTGCTGTCGCGGCACCCGAACGCGTGCGCCGGCTGCTGTTGATCGAAGGTCTGGGTCCGCTCGCCGACGACGGCTCGCGTACGCTGGATCGATTCCGCGATGCGCTGGCTGCGCCACCCAAAAGTACGCGCAATCTGCGCGTCTTTGCCGATGTCGACAGCGCACTCGCCGCGCGCGTGGCGGTCGGCGGCCTCGCCAGCGACCTGGCTCGTCCGATCGTGGAACGCGGTTTACGCGAAGTGCCCGGCGGCTACAGTTGGCGCAGCGATCCGCGCCTGTCGGGACCGACCCCGATCCGCTTCGCCGAGACGCAGGTGATGGCTTTACTGCTGGGACTCGCGGCACCGACGTCGCTGCTGCTCGCCCGGCCACATCCACCGTATCTGGAACCCGAGGCGCTACAGATACGCATCGACTGCGTGGACGACATCCGCACGCGGACGATGGAGGGCGGGCATCATCTGCACCTGGAACACCCGGATGCGGTGGCTGCGTGGGCGCTCGACTTCGCCTGACTCGCCCAGTTCCGCGTCTCTCTGTGGGAGCGCGCTTGCGCGCGAAAACCTACGGAGCGTAGACGCCGTACGTGACATCCGCAGCAGGAAGGATGGGCTTGCGACAGGAGTATCGGGCTTCATTGCTCCGTAGGTTTTCGCGCGCAAGCGCGCTCCCACAGAGAGAGAAACACCGAAAGCACGGAAAGCACCGAAAGCAAAAAACCGGGCGATCAGACCACCGGTTCGAGACTGAAAGCCGGTTGCACGACCGGGTCGACCAGCCAGTGGTCCGCCAGCAGGAAGGCGAACAGCACCATCAGATACACGATGGAATAGTTGAACACCTTCATCGCGAACAACTCGTCCGGCGGATTGAACAGGCGCACCGCGTAGTAGAGGAATCCACCGCCGAGCACCACCGCGCCGAACAGATAGATCAGGCCGCTCATGCCCGTGAAATACGGCAGCAGCGTGACCAGGAAAAGCAGCACGGTGTAAAACAGGATATGCCAGCGCGTATAGACCACGCCGTGCGTCACCGGCAGCATCGGCACCTGTGCACGCGAATAATCGTCGCGACGGAAGATCGCCAGCGCCCAGAAATGCGGCGGTGTCCAGACGAAGATAATCAGCAGCAGTTGCAGCGCATAGGGATGCAGCGAATCGGTAACCGCCACCCAGCCGAGCACCGGCGGCGCGGCGCCGGCGAGACCGCCGATGACGATGTTCTGCGGCGTGGCGCGCTTCAGATACGCCGTGTAAATCACCGCGTAACCGATCAGCGAGAAGAACGTCAGCACCGCCGTGAGCATATTCACCAGCAGCACCAGCACCAGCATCGCCACGATGCCGAGCGACATCGCGAAAATGAAAACCTGGCGCGGCGTGAGATGACCCGTGGCCAGCGGACGATGCGCCGTACGCGCCATGACCTTGTCGATGCGCTGGTCGATGAGGTGATTGAACGCCGCCGCCGATGCGGACGCCATCCAGATACCGATCGTCCCGAAGAGCGCGGCATGCCATGTCGGCAACACGCGCACCCCGTTCGAATCGACGGCGAGGAACATGCCGATGACCGCGCAGAACACCAATAGCGCGACGACGCGCGGCTTGGTCAGTTCCATGTATTCGCTAAAGGTGCTCACGTCAGTTCCTCGTCGCCACGGCGAGCTGGGTCGCCGGCAGGCGCTGGGTACGCGCGAGCGCGACCAGCAGGGTAAACAGCAGCAGCGCGGCGACGCCATTGTGCGCGGTGGCGACCGGCAGCGGGAGGCCCAGGTGGACGTTGCCGATACCGAGCACGATCTGCGCGATCAGCACGACACCGATGGCGATGCCGATCTTGCGCAGACCCGCGCGCGCTATTTTGTGCGATAGCCAGCCGAGGTAGCAGAGGACGACGAAGGCGCCGATGCGATGCGCCATCTGGATCGCGCTGCGCGCGGCCATGTCGAGCACGCCGCCCTCGTAGTTCACGCCGATGCCGCGCCACAGGACAAACGCTTCGCGGAAATCGGTCGCTGGCCACCATGCGCCCAGGCACTTCGGGAAATCCGTGCCGCAGGCGAGTGCCGCGTAATTCGAGCTGGTCCATCCGCCGAACGCGATCTGGCAGACGAGAATGACGATGCCCAGCGTGACGGGCGCACGCAACGCGGCATAGGCATCGTCGCGCGAACCCACGCCCGCGAAACGCAGCGCCGCCCATGCCAGCAAGCCGAACGTAGCCAGACCGCCGAGCAGGTGACCCATAACGACGATGGGTTTCAGCAGCAGCGTCACCGTCCACATGCCGAGCATGGCCTGGAAGATGATGACCGCCAGCGCGGCAACGCTGATGCGCCATGCGCCCGGTCGACGCAGACCGATGGCGACGGCCAGCGGCAAGGCGATCGCCAGCGCGGAAAGCACGGACGACACCATGTGTTCGCCACGCATGTACATCGCCACGCCTGTCGCCGCGAACGCAGCCGCAACGACGACCGTCAGCATGGCCCACCTGCGGCGCCACACGGCGATAAGCGCCATCGCCAGCACCATCACGCCAAGACCGCCGGCGAGGAAACGGTGGACCTGCTCGCGCCACGCCTTGTGCGTTTCGTACGGGCGATCCGGGAACGCTTCGTTGGCCTGCGCGATGTCCTGCGCGTGGCCGGGCCAGCTGGCCTTGCCATAGCAGGTCGGCCAGTCGGGACAGGACAGACCCGCGTTCGACAGGCGTACGAACGCGCCGAACATCACGATGCAGAAAGCGAATACCGCCGCTAGCATGGCCAGCGTGCGCAGGATTTTCAGCGTGCGCGCCGACATCAGCGAATCACCTTCTGCATGTCCTTGCGCAGACCCGAAGGATCGAAACCCGCAGGGTAATAGGACAGTGCCGTCGTGTTGGATTCGACCAGTACCGCCGAGACGGTGTCGGGCTGCGTCGGCCGGAAGGCTTCCAGCTTGTTCGCCACGTCGTTGCCGACCAGCCAGTCGCTCATCACCGCCGGCTGCGACACCGGGGGCTTGCCGACATACAGCAGACGCAGGCGGTCGGCATTGCGATTGAGCGTAATGCGCGCGTTGCGCATCAGTTCCAGCATGGCGATGCATTGCTTGCCGCAATCAGGACCCGGCAGCGCGACCAGTGTCAGGCGCGGCTCGCTGTCGCGCCATGCATAGGTGCCGCCGTTGGCCAGTTCGATGTTCACGTCGGCGAAACTGCGCTGCGGTTCGATCGGCTGGCCGTTGCCCTTGCCGGTCGGCTGCCAGCCGCTCACGGTGAGCAGACCCGCCGCGACGATGGGCGCGAGGAAAACCAGCATGATCAACACCAGCTTCAGCCGGCCACTGGACGAGGGTTTGTCGGGGGAGACGTTCGGTGCGGTCATGTCGTTGAAGGCCGTTTCGGGCGTCGCTTGCGATGCAGGAGTACAAAGATCACCACCGCCGCGACAGCGAAGGTGAACCACTGGAAAGCGTAAGCGCGATGGCGTGCCGGCGGCATAACGTCCGGCGTCCATTCGCGCGTGTAGATGCTGGCCGGGTCGGCATCGAGCAACAGCACGCGAGGATACAGCGTGTGGCCGAAGTCGGCTCCGATCTCGCCGAGGTCGATATAGACGACCGACTTGCGGGGCCCCGTCTGGCCGGGCAGCGCATCGCCCCCCATCCGCATGCCGACGCCCGGCGACGGGACGTACAGGCCGTGGATCGCCTGCCGGCCCGGCGGCAGCGGCGGAAGCGACGGATTCTTTCCGCCCTCCTTCGGGAGGAAGCCCAGGTCGACCAGCAGTACCTTGTCGGTGTTTCGTGGCAGGAAGGGCACGAAGACGCGGATGCCGACCTGCCCGCCATGGGTCTGGTCGTCGAGGATGTAATAGCGGTCGGGTACGAACTCGCCCTCCGCGCCCAGGCGCGGATAGCGGTCGGTGGGCGCGCCGCCGTCCACGGAAGACAGGGGTTCCTGCGGCGCCGTGGCCGATGCGGCATACCGCCGCAGAAGTTCGTCCTTTTCGTCGGCGCGATGGAGCTGCCAGAAGCCCAGACCCACGAAAATCAGGGTTCCCACGACGGTAAGGGCCACCGCGAAGCGCGACGGACGGCGCAGCCAGCTCATGCCGGGCACCGCTTGTCGGCCGCTATACTTCGACCATCGCATTCGAGGGGAACGGTCACGTGGAAACCATCTATAAATACGCGCTGGTGATACTTCTGCTGGTCGTTCTGTTCAATCTCGGCCAGGCGCTGTTCTTCATGATGACCGACAAGGGTCAGAGCAAGCGCACCGTCTGGGCACTGACCCGCCGCATCGGTCTGTCGCTGCTGCTCATCGCCATGGTGGCGCTGGGCATCTTCATGGGCTGGCTGCACCCACACGGGGTGGGCCAATTCTAACCCGCTTGGGGCCCTGGCGCTTCCGCTGCGGCATGGTGACTCAGGGAACCCAACGAAAAAGCCCGCCGAATGGCGGGCTTTTTTCATCGTGACAGGCTCGGCTTAAAGCACGTACACGAACAGGAACAGCGCGAGCCAGACCACGTCGACGAAGTGCCAGTACCACGCGACAGCTTCGAAGCCGAAGTGGTTGTCCTTCGTGAAATGACCCTTGGCGCAGCGGAACCAGATCACGGCGAGCATGATGGTGCCGAGCGTCACGTGCATGCCGTGGAAGCCCGTCAGCATGAAGAAGGTAGCGCCGTAGACGCCGCTCTTCAGCGTGAGGTTGAAGTGGGTGTAGGCCTCCATGTACTCATGGGCCTGGAAGTACAGGAACATGCAGCCCAGGAGCACCGTGGCGCCAAGGCCGACGAGCAGGCGCTTGCGCTGGCCAGCCTTCAGGGCATGGTGCGCAATGGTGATCGTGACGCCCGAGGACAACAGGATCAGCGTGTTCAGCAGCGGAAGACCCCAGGCCGGAATGGTCTGGAAGAAACCGCCGATCTTTTCCGGGCCGCCGCCACCGCTGGCGCCCCAGGCGGCGCTATAGCCGTCCCAGACGAACTGGTGGGTGAGCACGCCGTGACCTTCGCCGCCCAGCCAGGGAATGGCGAACATACGGGCGTAGAACAACGCGCCGAAGAAGGCACCGAAGAACATCACTTCGGAGAAGATGAACCACATCATGCCCATACGGAACGAGCGATCCACCTGGTCGTTGTAGCTACCGGCGAGGGACTCGCGGATGACCGAACGGAACCAGCCGAAGAACATGCCGAGGATCATGGCCAGGCCGACATAGAACGTCGCCTTGCCGAAACCGGGCTGACCGGGCTGGGCGTTGAGCCAGTGCGCCGCACCGAACACGGTGACGAACATGGAGACGGCGGCCACGATCGGCCACTGGCTCTTGCTCGGTACGAAATAAGCGTCTTGCTGATGACCCATGGTGACGTTCCCGTGGATGTCTTGTCTCTAACGCCCGCGGCCCCTCAGGGAACCGCGGGAAACTGCCTGCTCAGATCTTCAGCATCTGCACGATGGACATCACGAAGATCGCCAATGCGACGCACCCCGCAATGAGAGCGGTGCGGCGAGCGCGCTTTTTGCGCGCCGCGATGTCCTGTTCCTGCAAAGACTGTGTCATCTGTCCGGTCTGTCTTTAGTGCGAGGTATCGCCATGGGCCAGCTCGTCGTCATGGATGACGGGCGGCACATCGAAGGTGTGATGCGGAGCCGGCGACGGCACCGTCCACTCCAGGCCCTTCGCGCCTTCCCACGAGCGGTCGGCGGCCTTCTTCTTCGAGAAGTACACGCAATGGACGACCACGCCGAGGAAGATGAGCTGCGAGGCGCCGAACCAGAAGCCGCCGATCGAGCTGATCATGTTGAAGTTCGCGAAAGCCACGTTGTAATCCGGGATACGGCGCGGCATACCGGCCAGACCCAGGAAGTGCTGCGGGAAGAACAGCACGTTGACCGAGATGACGCTGGACCAGAAATGGATCTTGCCCCAGGTCTCGCTGTACATGTTGCCCGACCACTTCGGCAGCCAGTAATACGCGGCGGCCATGATCGAGAACGCGGCACCGGTCACCAGCACGTAGTGGAAGTGGGCAACCACGAAGTACGTGTCGTGGTACTGGAAGTCGGCCGGCGCCAGCGCCAGCATCAGGCCCGAGAAGCCGCCGATGGTGAACAGGATCACGAAGGCGATCGAGAACAGCATCGGGGTCTCGAAGGTCATCGAGCCGCCCCACATCGTGGACACCCAGTTGAAGACCTTCACGCCCGTGGGCACGGCGATCAGCATCGTGGCGTACATGAAGAAGATTTCGGCACCCATCGGGAGGCCGACCGCGAACATGTGGTGGGCCCAGACGATGAACGACAGGAACGCGATGGAAGCGATCGCGAACACCATCGCGCGGTAACCGAAGATCGGCTTGCGCGAGAAGGTCGGGATGATTTCCGAGATGATCCCGAATGCCGGCAGGATCATGATGTAAACCTCGGGGTGACCGAAGAACCAGAAGATGTGCTGGTACAGGACCGGATCACCGCCGCCTGCGGCGTTGAAGAAGTTGGTGCCGAAGTACTTGTCGGTCAACAGCATGGTGACCGCGCCGGCGAGGACGGGCATTACCGCGATCAGCAGGAACGCCGTGATCAGCCAGCTCCACACGAAGACCGGCATTTTCAGCAGGTCCATGCCCGGAGCGCGCATGTTCAGGATGGTGGCGATGATGTTGATCGCACCCATGATCGAGCTGATACCCATCAGATGGATCGCGAAGATCACATAAGCGACCGACTCGCCCTGCAGCGACAGCGGCGGGTACATCGTCCAGCCACCGGCAGGACCGCCACCGGGCATGAACAGGGTGGACAGCAGCATGATGAACGCGAACGGGAGAATCCAGAACGACAGGTTGTTCATGCGCGGCAGCGCCATGTCCGGTGCGCCGACCATCAGCGGAACCATCCAGTTCGCCAGACCGACGAATGCCGGCATGATCGCGCCGAAAATCATGACCAGCGCGTGCATGGTCGTCATTTCATTGAAGAAATACGGCTGTACCAGCTGCATGCCGGGTTTGAACAACTCCGCACGGATAACCATGGCGAAGGCGCCGCCGATGAAGAACATCGTCAGCGAGAAGATCAGATACAGCGTGCCGATGTCCTTGTGGTTCGTGGACAGAAGCCAGCGCTGTACGAAGCTCGCGGGAGCTCCGTGGTGATCGTTATGGTCGTGGGTGGCTGCGTGCGCCATGGCCTTAAACCTCTACCTGCAATACGTGTTCGGTTAGCCCTGGTTGGCAGGGGCGGGAGCGGTCTGAGCGGTCTGCGCAGCCTTCTGAACCTTGGCTTCGTCCTGCTGGGTTGTCAGCCACTGCTCGAATTCGGCCTTCGGCACGGCCTTGACCACGATCGGCATGAAGCCATGGTCCTGACCGCACAGTTCGGCGCACTGCCCACGATAGACGCCGGGCTCCTTGATATTGGTCCAGGCCGCGTTGGCGATGCCCGGGATCGCGTCGATCTTCCAGCCCAGCGCCGGCACCCACCACGAGTGGATGACGTCGCCGCCGACGATGACGAAGCGGATCTTGGTGTTGACCGGCACGACGAGCGGCTTGTCCACATCCAGGAGATAAGTGTTGTAGCCGTCGACCTGGATCTTGGCCGGGTCGAGGTTCGACTTCAGCTGGCGCGTGCGATCGCTCGATTCCTCGAGCTTGGACATGAAGCCGACCTTGTCGACGCCCTTGCCCTTGTAATCGACATAGTCGTAGCGCCACTTCCACTGGTAGCCGGTGATCTTGATCGTCATTTCCGAACCGGTGGTATCGGCGAACGACGTCAGGCCGCCGGTGGCGAGCTTGGCCAGGACGATAAGGATAATGACGGGAATGACCGTCCAGACGATTTCGAGCCTGGTGCTGTGGGTCCACTTTTCCGCCACGGCGCCGCGCGACTTACGGAAGCGGAACATGGCGACGAACATCGCGCCGAAAACGAGGATGCCGATAACGACGCAGACCCAGAAGCCCACCATGTGCAGCGCGTAGGGAGACCACTCGCTGACGCCCTTGGTCATGTTCAGCTGGTTGGGCTCGGGGTTAGCCCATGCCGCCGTGCCGAACGCCGCGCAGGCAGCCGCCGCCCATGCCGTTACCGATCGCCTGATGCCGCCAGATGTCATGTCTTGCACCTTTATTGAACCTACCTGCGCGTCTGACCGGTTACTTCCGACAGCAGCACCATGAGTTTCGTCGACAACTCGACGCGCTCCTCTTCGCCGAGGAATGCGCCGATTTCCAGCTCGTCGCCATGCGACCTCAGCAACAGACGGTGACGTCCGTTGCCCGGCGCAAGCAGCACCCGCACCCAGTACGACTGGAAACGGCGCGACCGGTGACCCGGCATCGTGCGTACTTCCAGCGTATCCGGACCGATGACGATACGTTCGCCACGGCTGCCGGCCCGCCAGGCCGCACCGAGCGCGAACGCGAGAACGAAGCACTCGACGAGCGCAAACACGGGAGCGAATACATTCCCCTGCCACGCTCCAAGCCATGCCGTCGTCAACGCCAACGCCGCAAGACCCCCTATGAGACGACGAAGACCGCGACGGCTCAACGCGCGATTGGGCCGTAGCCACATCACGCGCGGGTGACCCGCGACGGTCGGTCGAAGCACGATCACGAGGAGTCCCGCGTGCCTGGAACAGCGGAATGATAGGGCGGTGGGCTGGAACCGGCAAGGATGGAAGTGGCGGGTTGTCGCAGGAAGGGGCCCGAAGGATCGCGCGAGGCGGCGAGAGAGGGCCTTCGCCACCCGCTGCGCGGGCCTGCCCGTTGCGGCCTTCCCGCATCCCCGCTCCGTTGGCTTTTCGCCGGCAAAGCCGGCTCCCACCGGGCCTCGCTCCGGCACGGTACAATTTGCGATTCCCCCGGCCCCACCCGAGCCACATCAGTGAACCCAAGCATTCTCAGCCCAGAACTTCCCGCCGGCGCCGAGCCGGCGCGAGCACGTATCACGTCCGCGTGGCTGCGCGACGAAACGGAAGCCGTCAACGACCTGCTCGTGCAGGCCACGCTGCCGGCGACCGAGCGCGAGCAGGTCATCGATCTTGCCGCCGGACTCGTCTCGCGCGTCCGCGCGCGGGCGAAGGACCAGAGCGCCGTCGAGTCCTTCATGCGCCAGTACGATCTTTCCAGCGAGGAAGGCGTCCTGCTGATGTGCGTGGCCGAAGCGCTGCTGCGCATTCCCGACAAGGCCACCGCCGACAAGCTGATCCGCGACAAGCTCGGCGAGGCGGACTGGAAGAAGCACCTGGGCCAGAGCGAATCGCTGTTCGTGAATGCGTCGACATGGGGTCTGATGCTGACCGGTCACCTCGTGAACCTGGCCGAGGAAACCCGCCACGATTTCGCCAGCGCGCTGCGCCGGCTGGTCGGCCGCGCCGGCGAACCCGTCGTGCGGCTGGCCGTGCGCCAGGCCATGCGCATCATGGGCCACCAGTTCGTCATGGGCCGCACGATCAAGGAAGCGCTGGACCGTTCCGCCGAAAAAGAACACGCGGTCTACCGTTATTCGTACGACATGCTCGGCGAGTCGGCGCTGACCCAGGAAACCGCCGAACGCTATCAGCAGGATTACCGCGACGCGATCAACGCGCTCGGCGCGCGCGGTCCGTTCCCGAACAATCTGGAAGCGCCGTCGATCTCGGTGAAACTGTCGGCGCTGCATCCGCGCTACGAAATCGGCAATCGCGAACGTGCACGCGCCGAACTCGGCGCGAAGTTGCTGGAACTCTCGCAACTGGCCATGAAGAACGGCATCGCGCTCTCCGTCGACGCGGAGGAAGCCGACCGCCTGGAATTGTCGCTGGACATCATCGGCGACGTCTTCGCGCATCCGTCGCTGCAAGGCTGGAACGGTCTGGGCATCGTCATCCAGGCGTACCAGAAGCGCGCGCCGTTCGTGATCGACTGGGTGACCGAGAAGGCTCGCGAAACCGGCCGCCGCTGGTACGTGCGTCTGGTGAAGGGCGCCTACTGGGACGCCGAAGTCAAACGCGCGCAGGAAAACGGCCTGCCCGGCTATCCGGTCTATACGCGCAAACCGAACACCGATGTGTCGTATCTCGCCTGCGCGCGCCGCCTGTTCGCCGCCGGCGCCGACGCGATCTATCCGCAGTTCGCCACGCATAACGCGCACACCATCGCCGCCATCAACCACATCGCGCAGGGTCGTCCGTACGAGAACCAGCGCCTGCACGGCATGGGCGCCGACCTTTATGCGGAAGTGATCGGCAAGGACAAGCTCAACGTTCCGTGCCGCGTGTACGCGCCGGTCGGTAGCCACGAAGACCTGCTGCCGTATCTCGTGCGTCGCCTGCTGGAAAACGGCGCGAACACCAGCTTCGTGAACCGCGTGGTCGACGAGTCCGTGCCAGTGCGCGACCTGGTCGCCGATCCGTGCGAAACGGTCCGCGCCTTTGCCTCTATCCCCCACCCCCGTATCCCCCTGCCGGTCAATCTCTACGGCGAACTTCGGAAGAATTCCATGGGCATGAACTTTGCGAACGACAACGAACTGCGCGAACTCGCTCAGGCCGTCAACCGTCACAGCGGCCCGTGGCACGCCGCTCCGCTCGTCGCCGGCGCGTCGCATGCCGGCACGAAGGTCGAGGTCACCGACCCGTCCGATCGCCGCCGCATCATCGGCACCGTCGAGCTGGCCGATCCGTCCATGGTCGACCGCGCGCTTGCCAACGGCGTCGCCGCCCAGCCGGCCTGGGACCGTCTGCCGGCCGCCAGCCGCGCAGCGATCCTCGAGCACGCCGCCGAGCAGCTGGAACACAACCGCGCCGAATTCATCGCCATGTGCGTGCGCGAAGCCGGCAAGAGCCTGCCCGACGCCATCGCCGAAATCCGCGAAGCCGCCGACTTCCTGCGCTACTACGCCACGATGGCCCGCCGTCACTTCGGCCAGCCGGAACAGCTTCCGGGCCCCACTGGCGAGAGCAACCAGCTCTTCCTCAATGGCCGCGGCGTCTTCGTCTGCATCAGCCCGTGGAACTTCCCGCTGGCGATCTTCATCGGTCAGGTCGCCGCCGCGCTCGCCGCGGGCAATGCCGTCGTCGCCAAGCCGGCCGAACAGACCTCGCTGATCGGCTACGCCGCGGTGAAGCTGCTGCACGCCGCCGGCGTGCCCGCCGATGTGCTGCAGTACCTGCCGGGCGACGGCGCCACGGTCGGTGCCGCACTCACCCGCGACCCGCGCGTCGCCGGCGTTGCCTTCACCGGCTCGACCGAAACCGCCTGGGCGATCAACCGCGCGCTTGCCGCGCGTAACGCGCCCATCGCCGCACTGATCGCCGAAACCGGCGGCCAGAACGCCATGATCGCCGACTCCTCCGCTCTGCCCGAGCAGATCGTGAAAGACGTCGTCGCGTCGGCGTTCCAGTCGGCCGGCCAGCGCTGCTCCGCCGCGCGCGTGCTGTTCGTGCAGGAAGACATCGCCGACAAGGTGATCTCGATGCTCGCCGGCGCCATGGCGGAACTGACGGTCGGCGATCCGGGCCTGCTGTCCACCGACGTCGGCCCGGTCATCGACGAAGACGCCCGCAAGATTCTCGTCGACCACGCCGCACGCATGGATCGCGAAGCGAAGAAGATCGGCGAAGTCGCGCTGCCCGACGCCACGGCGAACGGCACGTTCTTCGCGCCGCGCGCTTACGAAATTCCGGGCCTGAAGACGCTCGATCGCGAAATCTTCGGTCCCGTTCTGCACGTGATCCGCTGGAAGGGTAGCGAGCTGGACAAGGTCGTCGATGAAATCAACGCGACGGGCTACGGCCTGACGCTCGGCATCCACAGCCGCATCGACGACACCATCGAATACATCCAGAGCCGCGCGCGCGTCGGCAACTGCTACGTCAACCGCAACCAGATCGGCGCGGTGGTCGGCGTGCAGCCGTTCGGTGGCGAAGGCCTGTCCGGCACGGGTCCGAAAGCTGGCGGTCCGCACTACCTGTTCCGCTTCGCCGGCGAGCGCACGCTCACGATCAACACCACGGCAGCGGGCGGCAACGCATCGCTGCTGACGATCGGCGAATAAGCCACATCAACGATCGATCCGAAGGCCGCGTCTCGCAAGGGACGCGGCCTTTGTGTTCCTGGCACGAAAGCATTAACCCGACGTACCCGCACCGCCTGTTCGCTTGCGCCACTGAGCGCGACCAGGAATGGGCCTTACGTGAACCAGAAAATTGACGATATCGCTGCTGGGTTCGACATTACCCAATGCATTCAGAATATCGCGGATATCTCCGTCTTCGGCGTTACCCGCTGCAGCGCCAGCGCCTTCCCCCAGCATTTCGATGCTAGGGCCGGGGACGACTACCCTGGTAACCGATGTCGCTTCCATCCCGAAGTCGTCCAGTGTTCTCTGCGTCATTTTGCCATTTGGCGTCGCCTTCAGAAATACCGTGCGCAACGCCGCCGAGCTGTTGGGCAACCCCTCGGTAAGCTGCAGCGTCTCGGCATTGATTACGTGGTCTCGTGTAATCGACGAAGGCATGGTTCCGCGAATCCCCACTCCTCGCGCAACCTGTCTGTACTGATGTCTCACGATGTCGTTCGCGAAGTACCTGTTCGACCTGCTGTACTTGAAATTTCGTGCGAGCACCCAGTGGTTTTTGAAAAATTTGTTGTAGTAGGTATCCACCAGATAATTGACTTCCTCCCTCGCCGTGGAAGTTATGTCATGCGTGTCATTAAGAGGATTGACAGTGTCGAAGGCCATAAACGTATCGCCTGCCTCATGCACAAAGTCGTCCCGGACCATCGCCGCCCCACTTCCGGATCTCAAATCTTGCAGCTCCAGACGGTCTTCTAGAAACGGATCGACGTGTCCGCCCGCCGGCCCGCGCATCTCCTCGGCATCTCCCCAGAGCGCACCCGCGCGGAGATCGACCGGGTCCCCATGAACGACATCCCACCCCGGTCCACGCCTCTCCTCAGGGTCACCCCAGAGCGCACCCGGCCGGGCATCTTCACCGTAAAGTCCGTTGATATCCGCGCGTCTTACCGGATTGTTCCTGACCATGCGGTACAGATTTAACCCGTCGACATCGCCGGCCGGGTCGGGGTTGATCCAACGGGCGAGCCACGGGGCGTAGTAGCGGAAGCCGTAGTAGTAGAGCCCGGTCGCGTCGCGTTCCTTGCCCGAGTAGCGCACCGTGCGCCAGTCCGCTTCCAGCTGCGAGCTTGCCGCTTGCCATGCGGTACCGCCGAAGGGGTAGTACTCCTCGCACGAGGCCAGCTGGCCGGTCTCGTCCAGCTCCATCGCCGTGGAGCCCAGATGATCGGTCACGGCGTAACGGGTGGTGGTACTGCCATCGGCTTTGACGATGATGCGCACGGCGTCGCCGCCAAGCGCCACGGTGATCACGTCGCGATGCGTATGGGTGACGTCGTCATGGTGGCGTTCGAGCGTGCCCAGATAGCAGGTCTCGGCGATACGCATCGTGCCCGCCACATCGTGCCGCCAGCGCTTGCGCACGCGTTGACCGCCGCCATCGTACAGGTACAGTTCGCGATCGTTCTCCCGTGCCGCGCGCACGATGGTGGCCACCTCGCGCAGGCGATGGCGGCCATCCCACACCAGTGTCGCCCCGCCGGGATAAAGCTGATGGGCGTTGCCGCTCGCGTCGAAGAAGCCGTCGACCTTCGCCGGGTCCGTGGTGACGCTGGCGGGGAGCGCGCGATTGGACAAGGGCGCGATCGTCATCGCCTGCGTGCCGAGGTTCGTCGGGTTGCCACCCGCATCGTATGCGTACGCGCGGGTATAGGCGCGCAGGGAGGCGGGATCGCCAACGACCGGCAGCACATCGGGAAGGTCCGGGCCGTATCCCGCGGAGGCATGCTCGCGCCCGGTCGCTTCGATCAGCTGGTGGAAGGCGTCGTAGGCGAACGTGCGGGTCGCTTCGATCCTCGCGTTGCGATGGAAGACGAGGGGCGATGCGGTATCGCTGATCGCCAGGATGTTGCCGACCGGGTCGTAGCGGTACTCAAGGCGTTGCAACGGTGTCGTATCGCGCAGCGTCGCCGTGCGCCGCAGGCGTCCGTCGTCCGGGTCGTACGTCCAGGTCCGGGTGACCCCATTGGCGGTGGACTGCCCGATCAACTCGCCCGACGGGCCGTAGTGCAGGGCCGTCGCCAGCGGGATGCGGGAGCTTCCGGCCAGCATCACGCCGGTACGCACCGGGGCCCCGGCCACACCACGCACGACCTCTTGCGTATGCCCGGCCGCGTCGGTCTGGGTCAGCAGCGCACCGAGCGCGTCGTAGGTGGCAAGGGTGATCGCCGGAGCTTCCAGCGCGTCGGTATCCGGCCAGTCCGGATCGGTATCGCCGGCGAGCAGTTCGAGACGGGATGCCTGGACCTGTCCGGTGAGCGCGACACGCGTCGTTTCACGGCGACCGGCGGCGTCGAACGCCAGCACCGGTATACCGGCGAGATTGGCCGGCCACGCCTCGGCGGTGCCGTAAGTGGTGAGGGCAAGACAGCGCGAAGCGGTACCGGTGTCTTCATCGTGCCGTACGGGTCTCCCCGCCGGGTCGTATGTTGTCGTCTGCCAGACCCCGTTCGCGTCTCGCGACCACAGCGGCGCACCGGTATCGGCGACGAGCTGCCAGGCATCGCCGGCGTCGGCGCTCCACGCAAACGGCGCGCCCAAGGCGCCGGACGACCTACGCACCGGCACGTTGCGATCGACGGAACGGGCGTCGTATTGCGCGACGACACGGCCATCGGCGTCATACCGCGTGCGCTCCACTCGTTCCACGGTCCCGTCCGTCGCCACTCGTCGGTAATAACGCACCGTGCGGACGGGCAACCCGCGCGGATCGACGGCGACAACGACTGGACTGGAAATGATATCAGCCAACGGCTTATGACTCACTCGATGCACCGGCAATCAGCCTATGCGCCTGAATCCCCTGACGATATCGACCATCAGATGTAGGTGCCCTTTAGGAGCGCTCTTGAGCGCTCCTGCAACAAACCGGGAATCCTTTAGACTTGAGAGAAATCTCAATTGGAAGGAACCAGCGTGAGCTTCGAATCCGTCGTCAATCCTGAAGTTCGCGCCAACGTCGACGAGCAGGCGAAGGCTTTCGCCACCGCGTTGCCTTTTCGTCATCTGGCGATCGACGACTTCCTAGATCGCGGATTCGTCGACCAGCTGCTACGCGAGTTCCCCGCCTTCGAGCGCGGCAACCACATCGGCGACGACGGGCGGCCGGGCGGAAAATCGACGGTCGACAGCATGCCCCACCTGGGCGAGGCTTATCGCCGGCTCGACGAAGTTATCCAGACACCGGCGTTCCTCGATTACATCGGCCGCATCACTGGTATCGACAATCTTCTTTACGACCCGTTCTATCTCGGTGGCGGTACGCACGAAAATCGCCATGGACAGCCGCTCAGTGCCCATATCGATTTCAACTACCATCCGAGCGAGCGCTGGCACCGCCGCCTGAATCTCATCGTGTACCTGAATCACGAGTGGGACGAATCGTGGGGCGGCATGCTCGACCTGTATCGCGATCCGTATGAAGACCCCAGGCCGACCGCGCGCGTGGCGCCGCTGTTCAACCGCTGCGTGATCTTCGAAACCACGGAAACCAGCTGGCACGGCTTCGATAAAATCCAGCTACCCGAAGACCGCCCGGAACTGTCGCGCAAGTCGATCGCGCTTTACTTCTATACGAAAGAACGCCCCGTCGAGGAAACGGCAGGACGCCATACGACGCACTACGTCAATCGCCAGATGCCAGAACATATCGTCGCCGGACGTGTGCTGTCCGACGACGATGTCGAGGAACTGCGTGCACTGGTCGCCGCCCGCGACGTCCAGCTGCGCATGCTTTACGAAGAGAACGGCAAACTGCTTCAGGCGCAGGATAAGGGCTTCGGCGGCCACCTCATCTACCTGATGAAGCGTCTCTACATCCGCTATCGCCGCCGCACGGCCGCCTGACTCCACGCAAAAAGGTTCTTCGCGCATTAGCGGGGATGGCTTGAGGTGTCTCGTCGAGCTTCGGTCGAGGACAGCCGTCTTACACTTGTGCTGTCGGGGAGGCCGCGACCGGGTTGGCCCTTGGGGCCTTCGGCGCCGTCCCTGCGGGAGCGGGCCGTAGCGCCACTTCGCTCCGTCACTAGGTATCGCGGCCCTCGGCTAAGACGGCCCCAAGGGCCAACCCGGCCACGGCACCGGCGATTGCGGTTTGCTGGAGGTAGAGCACGAGCCGAGCACGTGACGGACCGAACCGGATACGGTCACCACCGGTCCTGCGTCACGCACTGCTTTCCCCCACGTCACCGCAACCTCCGGAAGAGCCGTCGGCCACCGCCCTCGACGCGACTTGCGGAACCGAGCGCGGCGGGCGGAAAAGGCCCGAAGGGGGCGGACCAGGACGGTCCGCCGTTTTCGCTGAGGCAGGAGCCGAATCGAAAACCCCCGCCCGCCGCGCGGGCGCGACGGGGCGCAGCCATAGAACACCAGCCGCGCAGCGGCTATCCCTTCCCGAGCGACGGTGAAGCCGGAGCGTCGAGGGCGGTGGCCGACGGCTCTTCGCGAAGCGTCCCAGCGCGACGGCAATAGCGATGGCGAAGCCGAGCCCTTAGCGCATGAAGAACCCAAAAAAAACGCCTGTCCTCACGGACAGGCGTTTTAGTTCAACGCGAAAGGAACGACTCCTTACTTCAGGCCGCGATCCTTCAGCATCGGTTCGATGCTGGGCTCCTTGCCGCGGAAGTCGCGGTAAAGCTTGCCCAGTTCGACCGTGTTGCCGCGCGAAAGAATCTTGTCGCGGAAGATCTGGCCGTTGTCGCGCGTGAGGCCACCGTGTTCAGTGAACCACTGGAATGCATCGGCGTCGAGCATCTGCGTCCACAGGTACGCGTAATAGCCTGCGGCGTAACCGTTACCCCAGATGTGCTGGAAATAGCTGGAACGGTAACGCGGCGGCACCTGTGCCATGGTGAAGCCGGCTTTCTTCAGTGCCTCGGACTCGAACGCATCGACGTTCTTCTTCTCGCCACCGGCGGGAAGCATGTGCCATTGCATGTCGAGCAGCGCTGCCGAGATGAGTTCGCTCATCGCGTAGCCCTGATTGAAACTCTTCGCCTTCTTGATCTTCTCGACCAGTTCCTTCGGCATCGGCTCGCCGGTCTTGTAGTGCTTCGCGTAGTTCGCGAATACCTTCGGATCGGATGCCCAGTGCTCGTTGAACTGCGACGGGAATTCGACGAAGTCGCGCGCCGTGCTGGTACCCGACAGCGATGGATATTGCTGGCTGGCGAAGATGCCGTGCAGACCGTGGCCGAATTCGTGGAACATGGTGACCACATCGTCGAACGAGAGCAGCGCGGGCTGGCCGTCGGCCGGCTTGCTGAAGTTGGCGACGTTATAGATGACCGGCTTGGTACCGAACAGCTTCGACTGCGTGACGAAGTTGTCCATCCAGGCGCCGCCGCCCTTGTTATCGCGCTTGAAGTAGTCGGTGTAGAACAGCGCAATCGAACTGCCGTCCTTGTCGAACACTTCGTACACATGGACGTCCGGATGGTAGACCGGGATGTCCTTGCGCTCTTTGAAGGTCAGGCCGTAGAGCTGGTTCGCGGCGTAGAACACGCCGTTCTGCAGCACACTGTTCAGTTCGAAGTACGGCTTGATCTGCGCTTCGTCCAGATCGTATTTGGCCTTGCGCACCTTTTCCGCGTAATGGTCCCAGTCCCATGCCTGCGCCTGGAAACCACCCTTCTCCTTGTCGATGACATCCTGGATGTCCTTCGCTTCAAGCGTCGCGCGCGCGACAGCGGCCGGCACGAGGCGCTCCATGAACTTTTCGGCAACCTCGGGCGTCTTCGCCATCTGGTCGTCGAGTGTCCATGCCGCATAGTTCGGGAAGCCAAGAAGCTTCGCGCGCTCGGCGCGGAGCTGGGCGATCCGGGAAACGAGTTCGCGGGTATCGTTCGCATCGCCATGTTCGGCACGATCCCACGATGCCTTGAACAGTTTCTCGCGCGTATCGCGATCGTTCAGCGCCTGCAGGTCGGGCTGCTGCGTGGTGTTCTGCAGCGCGATGACCCACTTGCCGTCGAGCTTGCGATCTTTCGCGGCGCCAGCCGCGGCGTCGATGTCGGCGGCGTCGAGCCCGTCCAGCTTCGCTTTGTCGTCGACGACCAGCGCGCCGGCTTTCGTAGCGGCCAGCAGACGGTTCGTGAACTGCGTGCTGAGGGTGGACTCTTCCTTGTTGATGTCCTTGAGCTTCGTCTTGTCGGCCTCGGACAGACGTGCGCCCGCATGCACGAAGTCTTTGTAGTAGTACTCGAGCAGCCGCGCCGATTCCGGATCGAGCTTCAGCGTGTCGCGCTGGTTGTACAGCGTCTCGATACGCTTGAAGAGTTTGTCGTTGAGGTAGATCGCATCGCTGTGCGCGGCGAGTTTCGGCGCCTCTTCCTCTTCGACCTTCTGCAACGTGTCGTTGGTGTTGGCGCCCGTCAGCGCACCGAACACATGCTGCACGCGGGACAACAGGACGCCCGACTTCTCGAGTGCGACCAGCGTGTTGTCGAACGTCGGCGCGTCGGCCTGGTTGGCAATCGCTTCGACTTCGGCAAGGTGCTGCTTCATGCCCTCTTCGATAGCGGGCTGGAAGTCGACGTCCTTGATCTTGTCGAAGGGCGGCGCTTCGAAGGGCAGCGTGCTCTTCGCGTAGAACGGATTTTCAGTCATCGGCGTGGCGGCGGTGGTGCTGGCGGACGCAGGTGCGGCCGGCGCCGTGGAGGCATGCGCGGGCGTGGCCTTGTCGGCGGGTTCGGAGGACTGCGAGCAGGCACCAAGCACAAGCGAGGTGGCGATCACGAGGGTACGGATCCGGAGCATGTGGCGCTTTCCCTGTACGGACGGCAAAACAACGACTCTAGCGGTGTGCGCCGATCCCGCACAACCGCCGTCCGTCACGGGCGAAGCGTTGCTGCGGCGCGTCAGCGCATGTCGCGCAGTTGCCAGTTGGGTCCGATAAGCCAGTTAAGGCGCTGCTTGACAATGCTCATCGGCAGCGTCGTCACCAGTTCGATATCGGCGCGGTCGCTGGCCTGCTTGCCCGTCGCGCTGACGTCGGGATCGGTCGCGCCCAGCGAGGGGGCGACGTCGTCGGGATCCGGCTGCATGGCTTTCCAACGCTGGAACAGCGTATCGCTGCGCAAGGCGTCGGCGAGGTCGGAAGCGAGCTTTTCGGGGCCGATACCCTCGAAAGCCAGCGACGGTTCGGAGCCGCGCGCGTTCGCAAGGTCGGCAACGGAGAGGTAGTAGCGGTGAGTGATTGGCATAAGGGTCGTAGATAAGATGCGGAGCGTGGCGACGGTGTGAATCGTCAGGCGAGAACGGCGATATCCAGCAGCGCGGCGGCATCCCGGGGCGACACGCCATAAGGAATGACGCCCAGGCACGGCGCCGGCAGCAGGTCCACGAGGGTTTGCAGGTTATCGTCCCGCAGGGCCATGTCCGGATCGATGGTATTGGCGATCCAGCCGGCGAGTTCGCAACCGTCGGCCTGGATGGCGCGGGCGGTGAGACGCGCGTGGCTGATGCAGCCCAGGCGCAGCCCGACGACGAGAACCACCGGCAGGCGCCACTCGCGCGCTATATCGCTGGCGCACAGCGTGGGCGACAGCGGAACCATCCACCCGCCCACACCTTCCACGACGACCCATTCATGGTCGACGCCCAGTGCGTCGAAAGCGGCGCGAAGCGGCGGCAGTTCGATGGAAATCCCGGCATGCGCCGCAGCGAGATGAGGCGCCACGGCCTCTTCCAGGGCGATCGGATTCACCCGCTCGTACGGCGGCACCGGCGAGCTGGCCGCCAGAAGCGCCAGCGCATCGTCATTGCGCAGACCATCGATGGTCCGCTCGCAGCCGCTGGCGACGGGCTTCATGCCGGCCACGGAATGGCCTCGCGCCAGCAGCGCATGGACCAGCGCGCAGGCCGCATGGGTCTTGCCGATACCGGTGTCGGTGCCAGCGATAAAAAGGCTTTGCATTGCAGGGATTCCGATCTTGCACAATGGCCGGGAAACCTCCATAGAGGAGGCCTTACCCGCTGGCGGCAGTGTCCCATGTTCGAGACCTCATCGATTCCCACCGACGACAAATCCACGCTTTATAAAGAGCTGGCCCAGCAGGCCTCGGGCATTCTCGCGGGCGAAAGCAACCTGATCGCCAATGCGGCGAACTTCGCCGCATTGGTCTTCAATACGTTGCCGGATATCAACTGGTCGGGCTTTTATCTGTTCGACGGCACCGAACTGGTCGTCGGTCCGTTCCAGGGCAAGCCGGCCTGCGTGCGCATCGCGCTGGGGCGCGGTGTCTGCGGCACGGCCGCCACTACGCGGGAAACCCAACTGGTCCGCGACGTGCACGCCTTCGAAGGCCACATCGCATGCGACGCCGCATCGCAGTCGGAAATCGTCGTGCCGCTGGTCAAGGCCGACGGCACCCTGCTGGGTGTATGGGACGTGGACAGCCCGTCGGTGGCGCGCTTCGACGAGGAAGACCGCAAGGGCATGGAAGCGCTTTGCCAGGTGTTCATGGCCAGCGTGGCCTGACAGGCGTTTTGTGCGGGAGCGCCCTCGAGCGCGCTCCCGCAGCGGCAACACGGCTACAGCTCGTGCGGGCGCGGCGTATGCAGCAGCTCGATGATCCGTGCCCTCGCCTCTTCCACGCCGGTCTTCGCCGATGACGAGAAGACCTGCGCCGTACCGGTGACGCCGTCCTTGCGCATCTCTTTGCGCAACGCTTCCAGCGCGGCGGATGCCGGACCGCGGGAGATTTTGTCCGCCTTGGTCAGCAACACGTGGCAAGGTAGTTCGGTGGCGGCGCAGAAACCCAGCATCATCCGGTCGAATTCCTTCAGCGGATGGCGGATATCGACGATCAGCACCACGCCGCGCAGGCTGCGCCGCATTTTCAGATAGGCGTCGATCTCGCTGCGCCAGTGCAGGCGGATGGCCTCGGGCACCTTCGCGTAACCGTAACCCGGCAGGTCGACGAGACGGGCCGTCAGCGGCTCGGTGCCCTCGGCGCCCTTCAGCGGGGGCAGGTCGAACACCACCATCTGCTGCGTGCGCCCCGGCGTCTTCGACGTCCGCGCCAGTCCGTTGTGTCCGGTCAACGCGTTGAGCGCACTGGACTTTCCGGCATTGGAGCGACCGGCGAACGCGACTTCGGCACCCGAGTCGTAAGGCAGCTGGGTGATCTCGTGGGCGGCAAGCACGAAGGTCGCGCCATTGAGTACGTTGTGTTTGGTGGACATAGGCGAGGCACGCGCGCCGACACGGGGAAGTCATCGGCAGGAAAGGATGGGCGGGCAGTGTATGCGATGCGGCACATCGATGCGTTTGACCGCCGCCCGTTGGCACAGGGATAATTCTTCGGTTACGTCGCCTGAGCACACATGCTCGGCCCAGAAGCATCCCTTGGAGAGAGTGTATGAAGTTTCGGCACGCCGCCGCTGCCATTACCGCAGTACTTGTCATGAGTGCCGCTGCGGCCCAGACCGCCGCGCCGAACGCGAACGCTCCGGCCAAGGCGGGCTCCGCCCCCACGACCGCGACGTCCGCCGCCGCTGCCCCGGCAACCGAAGCGCCGGCCGCCGCCAGCGCGGAAGCCACGGCAGCCGTCAAACCGGGCGACGCCACCGCCGGTGCCGGCAAGGCCGCCGCCTGCGGCGCCTGCCACGGCATGGACGGCAACTCCTCCGATGCACAGTACCCGCGCCTGGCCGGTCAGAACGAGGCTTACATCGTTCGCCAGCTGACCGACTTCAAGTCCGGCGCCCGCGCCAACCCGATCATGATGGGTATGGTCGCCGCGCTCAGCCCGCAGGACATGCACGACATCGGCGCCTACTTCGCCTCGAAGCAGTCGCTGCCGGGCGTGGCCGACCAAGCCTTGGTCGCGCAGGGCCAGACGCTCTATCGCCAGGGTGACTCCACCCGCGGCATCCCGGCCTGCATGGCCTGCCACGGCCCGGACGGCCGCGGCAACCCGGGCGCCATGTACCCGCAGCTCACCAGCCAGCACGCCAATTACATCCAGGCGACGCTGAAGGCCTGGCACGACGGAACGACCTGGGGCACCGACGCGCATGCCAAGATCATGCCGGCGATCGCCCAGAAGCTCGACGACAAGGACATCGCGGCGCTGGCCAGCTACATTGAAGGCCTGCACACCGCCGAGTGAAACCGAACGGGCCCCAGCGGCCCGTTCCTGTTTAAGGACTACAGGAATCCCCATGCTCAAGCGTCTGCCGCTCCTCTGCGTCGCCCTGCTCGCCCTCGCGGCCTGCTCCGGTAACGACAACGCACCCGCGCCCGCTCCGGCTCCCGCCGCGGCGACCACGGCTCCGGCTGCTCTCGCGTCTTCGCCGGCACCCGCCACACCGTCCACCACCGCGACGGCACCCGCAGCCGCCGCCAGCAGCGCACCGGCCCTGGCCGAGGCGCCCGCCGCGCCGAAGGTCGCCGCCGCACCGTTCGTCGACACCGGCAAGTGGGAAGAAGGCAAGCACTACTCGCGCATCGAGCCGTCGCAGCCGACCAGCACGCCCGGCAAGATCGAAGTGACCGAGGTCTTCTCCTACGGTTGCCCGGCCTGCTTCCAGTTCCACGGCATCGTGGACGAGATGGCGAAGCACCTGCCCGAAGGCGTGGTGATGACCTACACGCCGGCTTCGTTCCGCCCCGACGAAAACTGGCCGCTGCTCCAGCGCGCCTACGTCACGGCGCAGACCTTCGGCGTCGCCGACAAGGCGCACGACGCGATGTTCGACGCGGTCTTCAAGAGCGGCGAACTGGGCATGTTCGACATGAAGACGAACAAGCCGAAGCCGCAGTCGGCATGGCCGACCATCGAGGACGTCGCGAAGTTCTACGCGAAATTCGGCGTGAACGAACAGGAATTCGTCGCCACGGCGAACTCGTTCACCATCAACACCAGGATGAAGCGTGCGGATGAACTGATCCGCGCCTACGGGGTCGAAAGCACGCCGACGATCGTCGTGAACGGCAAATACCGGCTCACCGCGATCACCGCCGGCGGATATCCGCAGGCGGTCGAGCTCACGCAGTGGCTCGTCAGCAAGGAAGCCGCGGGCAAGTAACCCGCTTCATCACGCCATTGACCGGACGAAGTCCCGAGGGCTTCGTCCACTGGAGATATCCATGTTCAAGCGCATAGCCCTTCTCGCCTGCGGCCTCGTGCTAGCCACCGCCTGCACCGCGGGCCCCGCCGATAACGCCGCCACCACGTCGTTTACCGACGGCACCGAATACGTCTCGATTCCCAACCCGCAGCGCGCGGGCAAGGACGGCAAGGTCGAGGTGGTCGAAGTGTTCTCGTACGGTTGCATTCACTGCGCCCATTACGAGGAATACGCCGAGAAGCTGCAGAAGGAACTGCCGAAGAACGTCGTCTTCCGCTCCATGCCGGCGGCGTTCAATGACGCATGGCTGCCGTATGCCCGCGCGTTCTACGCCGCGAAGAAGCTCAGCGCGCTCGACGCGACGCATGCCGCGCTCTTCAAGGCCATCCATATCGACCATTACCCGATCCGCACGATCGACGAACTGGCCGACTGGTATGCAAGCAAGGGCGTCGATCGCGCCGCTTTCCTGCGCGAAGCGAACAGCGAAGCCACCACGAAGCAGATCCAGACCGATACGAAGCTGATCCAGCAGTGGCAGGTCGACGGCACCCCGAGCATCGTGGTCGACGGCAAGTACCGCAGCAACAATTTCGGCGACTTCGACAAGCTCAACGCCCTCACCCAGTTCCTGGTGAAAAAGGAACTGGCCGGCGTCAAGTGAGACCTGCCCACCCGGCGCGCCCGAACAGGCCGCGCCGGGTGGACGCAACAGTTGCTGGATGCCCGTTGTTCACATCGCGCCGGGCATGCTCGATCCCCAACGGCCTGCCAGCATCATCAGCAACGACATGAATCGCCCTGTGCCGCCCCGCCCCCCGACGCCGCCGCTTCCCGCGGCCGAACGCACGTTGCGGCTGTTGAGTTGCAACATCCTCGCGGGCGCCAGCGTCCAGCGTTACAGCGACTACGTCACCCGCAGCGTCAATGCGGTGCTTCCCGGCCGCAACAAACTCGACAACCTCGATTCGCTGGCCGGCCTCCTGCAGGACTTCGACGTCGTCGGCCTCCAGGAAGCCGATGCGGGCAGTCTGCGTTCCGGTTTTCTCAACCAGACGCGCTACCTGGCCGAAGCGGCCGGCATGCCTTTCTGGAGCCACCAGCCCAACCGGCCGATGGCGCGGGTCGCCCATTCGGCCAACGGACTGATCAGCCGGATCGAGCCCACCGAAGTCATCGACTATCCGCTGCCCGGCCGCATCCGCGGACGCGGCGCACTGTTCGTTCGTTTTGGCGATGGCCCGGACGCATTGGTCGTGGTCATCGCCCATCTGTCGCTGGGTGCGCAGGCACGCGTGGGCCAGTTGGCCTTCATCGCGGAACTGCTTGCCAACCATCCGCACGCGGTGCTGATGGGCGATCTCAATACCGTGGTCGAAAGCCCCGAAATGCAGCGGCTGTTCGCGAAGACGTCGCTGCAGATGCCGACCAGCCATACGCCGACCTTCCCCAGCTGGAAGCCACGCCGCGCGCTGGACCATATCCTGACCTCGGCCGACATCAAGCTCGACCGGACATGGACATTGCCCCAGGCGTTCTCGGATCATCTGCCGATCGCCGCCGAAATCCGGTTACCCCCGGCGCTGGCCAAGGCCACCGCGAACCCCCAAGGACCCGTCCGCAAATGAACTCCCGCATGCGCATCGCCGCACCCTGGATCGCCATTGCCTTCATCGCGATCGTCGCTGCGCTGCTGCGTTATATGGTGGTCGAACCGCAATACATGCAGCACGCATGCGAGGAAGGCGTCGCGCCGTGGTGGTGCTCCGCGCGTCTTGCCGTGGTGCAGGGGTTCCTGACCTATGGTTACGGCTACGCCGCTGTAGCCGCCGCCGTGCTGGCGCTGGTGTGGCGCCATCCGTTCTCCGCCGCGCTCGCTACGGCACTGGGCCTTGTCGCGTTGCAGTTGTACTGCTTCGAAGCCGGCGCCCTCGCACTGCTGATCGGCGCGCTGCGCCTTATCCGTATTCAGTACGACGAGCGCACCGCCGAAGCGGCGCGGTAACAACGGGGCGACTACGACTGCGCGTTGCGTGCTTTCTGCCACGCAAGCAGCACCGGTATCGCAATCGCCAGATTCAGACCGCACCAGAGCCACGAAACCGCATTGGCGGCGAGCTCCTGCCCAACGACAGTGATGCCCAGCAGCACGAGAAGAATGGCCAGCATCCGCTCTTCGATCAGCGGCAGCAGACGATCAGCGTGTGTACGCAATATCCCCAGCAGACCGAAGCCGATGCAGGGCAGTGCGAACAGGCCGACCGGGAAGTCGCGGTAGCGGCCGTTGAATACCAACAGCAGTCCATACAGCGCCAGTACGAACATCCAGAAGAAGCGCTGCATGGTGAATGCGTCGGTCCAGTCCCTGCCTATGCGGCGACGTTTGACGACGGTCGGAGCAACAGTCGTCACGGCGGCGGGAACACCGCCTGCAAGGCGTGCAGCCAGCGCGCGCGCAAGGCTTAGCGCGGTCAGCAGCGCGAGTACACCGGCAGCGATGCCGATGGTCCATTCCGTCGTGTTGCGGCAGGCGAACAACAGAAGACGCGCATGCGCCGCCAACGCCGTGCCCGTCGCGAAACCGGTCAACGCCAACGCCAGCCAGCCCGCACCGCCGTGCCAGCGACGACGCCACAGCCCGGCCAAGAGGAACACGATCGCACCGATGCCGCCAGCCGCGAGCGCCCAGGTCCAGCGAGCCTCTTCCACCACCGGCCCCTGCATCGGGAATTTCGGTTTTGCATCGACATCGAAGATGCCCCAGTAGCCACCGACCGTACCTTCCAGATCGCGCTTCCAGGGCTGGTCGAATGCTTCGATCACGTTGTAAGGCATGTTGACCGTGGAGGCATACACGAGGAATTCGCGCAGGTAGCGCGCTTCGTTGACCACGCTGGCGCTGGCGTCGCGCCGCGTGCGGCCCTGACTCGGCCAGCCGGTTTCGCCGATCATGATGTCCTTGCCGGCGAACTCCGATTTCATGCGCGTATAGACGTCCGCGACGTGCTGTACCGCGCGTTCCGGTGCAACGGGTTCGTCTTCCCAGTACGGCAGGATATGGATCGTGAGGTAGGTCACCCCCTTCGCCAGTTCGGGATGGCGCAACCAGAACTCCCACACATCGGCATAAGTTACCGGTACGTCGGTCTGCGAACGCACGCGTTCGATATACGCGGACAGTTGTTTCGGCGTCAGTTCGCCGCGCAACAACACTTCGTTGCCCACGACGATGCCACGCAGGTGCGCACGGTCGCGCTTCGCGGCGGCGATACCCAGCGCCATTTCGCGCTCGTTGGCGACGGTGTCGCGGCTGAGCCAGATGCCCATGATCACTTTCATGCCGTAGCGGCCGGCGATATCCGGCACGGCGCCCAGACCCTGCCCCATCGAATACGTACGCACGCAGTCGAACCGGGTCGACAGCGCACGCAGGTCGGCGTCGATGCGTTCCGGCGAAATGACCGCGTTGATATCGAACGGCGTCTCGCCCTTCAATCTGAACGGGGCGTACGACACGCAGGCGATGCGGGCGGAAGGCGCATCGGGGAGATTCACCGGGCGGCCCAGCGTCCACCAGTACACGGCGCCGGCCAGCGCGCAGAGTATGAGCACGATCCATGCGAGCGGACGCGCGAAACGCGCGGAGGGGGTGTGAGGCGACATGCCGTTCCTGGTATCGGTGAGCCCCGCAAGCTTAACGGGCCGGGCCCGTACGGCGAAGCCCCGCGCCGTTCATCCAGCCTGCAAGGACCCATGAACTACAATCGGGGTGGATTTCGTACGTCATCTAAGGAAAGGCTTATGCCCGCTACCCCGGCATCGCGATACGCCATCTCCCGTATGCGCCAGTTCGGTCGCCATACGCTTCTGCTACTCGGCGCGTCCCTCATCATCGGCCAGGCACACGGCACGGGCACCGAAGCCCAGCGCACGCGCTTCCGTCAGGCCTATGTCAGTGCCCAGCAAGGCGGCGACGCATGGCGGATCCAGGCCCAGGGCCTGGAGACCTATGCACTGTTTCCCTATCTGGAAGCCGCGTCGCTGGAGCACGACCTGCGTCAGCTGGACCGCGCCCGCGTCGATGCCTATCTGGCCCGCTATCCGAACCTGATTCCTGCGAACGACCTGCGCCGCGATTTCCTTGGCGAGCTTGCCAGGCGCAAGGACTGGACGACGTTCTCGGCCATGTATCAGCCGGGCCAGGGCGACGGGCTTACCTGCTATGCGCTGCAGGCGAGCCTTTCGCGCGGCCAGCCGCTCGACTTCAACCGCGATCTGGCCGACCTGTGGAAGAAGCCCAGCCTGCCCAATGCCTGCGATCCGGTTATCGTGGCCGCACACGACCAGGGCCTGCTGACCACCGAGCGCCTGTGGTCGCGCATCCAGACGGCGGCCGACGCCGGCAAGGGCGGCACCGTCGCCTCGCTGGCGCCGTGGCTGCCTCCGCAGGATGCCCTCGCCGCCCAGCACATCGCGCAGGCGATGAACGATCCCTCGCGCGCTGTCGCCGACGCCAAATCCTGGCCCGACACGCCGCGCAACCGGCAGGCGGTGGTGCTCGGCGTCCAGCGTCTGGCGCGACGCCAGTCGACGGCCGCGGATGTGGCGTGGACGAATCTTTCGCCCCGTTTCACGCTCGACGAACAGCAGCGCGGCGCGGTGCTGAACTCGCTCGCCCTGTTCCATGCGACGGACTTCGACGAAGGTGCCCTCGACCGCCTCGAAGCCCTGCCGCCCGGCGCGCAGACCGATGCCACGCGCGAATGGCGCGTCCGCGTCGCCCTCGCACGGCAGAACTGGACCGCGGCACTCACGGCGCTGGACGCCCTCGACGAATCGCAAAAACAGGACGGCGAATGGCGCTACTTCCGCGCCATGGTGCTCGGCAAGCTGGGACGCGCGGGCGAATCGCGTACCGGCTACCAGTCGGTAGCGCAGGAAGCGACCTTCTTCGGCTTCCTTGCGGCGGATCGTCTGGATACCTCGTACGCCATCTGCCCGTCGACCATGGCCTCCGACGCCGCGCGCGAACGGGCGTTGCTCGCCGACCCGGGCCTGGATCGCGCCTTCGAGCTCTACGCTGTCGGCCTGCAAAAGCAGGCCCGTCGCGAATGGACGCAGGCACTGGCGAACGCCACGCCCGAAACGCAGCGTCTGGCGGCGGATCTCGCCTATCGCCAGGGCTGGTACGACCGGGCGGTATTCGGACTCAGTTCGGGCGACGCCCTGCGCCTGTACGAACAGCGCTTTCCGCTGGCCCGGCAGGATGGCGTCGTCGAACAGGCTAGCCAGGCGGGGATCGAGGCATCCTGGGCCTACGCCATCATCCGTGCCGAAAGCGCATGGATGACCGATGCGCGTTCCGGCGCGGATGCGCGCGGTCTCATGCAGTTGTTGCCCGACACGGCGTCCAATGTCGCCCGACGCAACGGCTTGCCGTGGAACGGCGGCGAAAGCCTTTACGACCCGCCGACCAATATCGTGCTGGGCACGCGCTACCTCGCGCAAATGGCGGCGCGTTACAACGGTGCGCCGTGGTTGGCCAGCGCGGCTTACAACGCCGGTCCGGGCAGGGTGGACCAGTGGCTTGCCGCGCGGGGCAGCCTGGACCCCGACCTTTTCATCGTCAGCATTCCCTATAAGGAAACCCGCGAATACGTCGCCCGCGTCATGGCCTTCGCCGTGATTTACGACTGGCGTCTCAACGGCAATGCCGTGCCGATCGGATCGCGCCTGACCCGCATCGGACAGACCTATGCGTTGCCGACCAGCGCTACGGTGCGCAAACCCGTGGCATGCCCGGCGCCGGCCGTCGTCAAAGCCGTTCCGGCCACGCCGGCCACGGCCCTTCAACCGTTGCCGGCCGCTGCGTCGTCGACCGAAGAACCGCAACAATGAGCCTGTTGCCTGCCCAGATGCGCGCTATCGAGATATCCCGGCCGGGCCCTCCCGACGTGCTGAAGATCGCCGACCGCCCGGTGCCTTCGCTGCGCCCGGGCGATGTCCTGATCCGCGTGGCCGCTGCCGGCATCAATCGCGCCGACACGGGCCAGCGTGCGGGAACCTATCCGCCGCCACCCGGCGCTTCGGACCTGCCGGGCCTGGAAGTGTCCGGCCGCATCGCCGCCGTGGGCGCGGACGTCGACGACTGGCGGGTGGGCGACGCTGTCTGCGCGCTGGTCGACGGCGGCGGCTATGCCGAATACGTGGCGGCACCGGCGGGGCAGTGCCTGCCCGTACCGAAGGGTCTGGACTGGGTGCAGGCCGCGGCGTTGCCGGAAACCTGCTTCACGGTATGGACGAACGTATTCGACCGCGCGCGACTGGTTACCGGCGAGACCTTCCTGGTCCACGGCGGCAGCAGCGGCATCGGCACCACCGCCATTCCACTCGCCAAAGCCTTCGGTGCGCGGGTATTCGCCACGGTGGGTTCGCGCGAGAAGGCCGAGGCGTGCCTTGCACTGGGCGCCGAGCGAGCGATCAATTACCGCGAGGAAGATTTCGTCGCCGTGGTGAAACAGCTCACGGATGGCGCGGGTGTGGACGTCATCCTCGACATGGTCGGCGGCGACTACGCACCCCGCAACCTCGACGCGCTGGCGCTCGATGGCCGTCTGGTCATGATCGCCCTGCCGCATGGACGGATGGCGGAACTCGACCTGGGCAAGATCATCTTCCGCCGGCTGACCGTTACGGGCTCCGGCTTGCGCGCCCTGCCCGCCGCGCGCAAGGTGGTCATTGGCCGGGAGTTGCGCGAGAAAGTGTGGCCATTGATCGAAGCCGGCACCTTCCGCCCTCTCGTGCATGCCCACTTCGGTTTCGCGGATGCCGCCAAAGCGCATACCCTGATGGAAGATGGCTCGCATATCGGCAAGATCGTGCTCGAAGTGGATCGTTCCCTCGCATCGCCTTAAGGGCTACACATGAAACCGCAGCGCATCGTCATACTCGGCGGCACGGGCTTCGTCGGCGGCATCCTGGTGCCCCGCCTCGCCGCCGACGGTCATAGCATCGTGCTGCTTTCGCGCAACCGGCAGAAGAGACGGCCCAGCGCCGTGGCGCCGGGTGTCATGCTGCGTTCGGCGGACATCTACGACTCCGCCGCACTGCGACCGTATTTCTCGGAAGCCGACACGGTGATGAACCTCGTCGGCATCCTCAACGAACGCCGACGCGACACCTTCCAGCGCGCGCATATCGACCTGACGAAGACGATCATCGATACGTGTCGCGATACCGGCGTACGCCGGCTCCACCAGATGAGTTCGCTGAAGGCGGGTCAGGGCCTGTCCCGTTACCTCAAGACACGCGGCGAAGCCGAAGCGCTGGTGAAGCATTCCGGCCTCGACTGGACGCTCTACGAACCCAGCACTATTTTCGGACCCGGGGACGGACTGGTCACACGCTTCGCCTCCCTGCTGCATCTGATGCCGGTACTTCCACTCGCGCGGCCGAAGGCGAAGATGGCGCCGGTCTACGTGGGCGATGTCGCCGAGGCGATCGCGCGCTGCGTCGGCGACACGGCGCTGTCGCTCAACCGCACGTTCGAACTCTACGGACGGGAGACCCTCTCGTTGATCGACATCGTGCGCCGCATCCGCGACGAGACCCACCCGCGCCGCGGCGTCATACCGCTGCCGGACAGCCTCGGACTTCTCCAGGCGGAAATCGCGCAATGGATGCCCGGCAAACCGTTCTCGCCCGACAACTTCCGTTCGCTGCGCACCGATTCGGTCGGCAAAACCGATGGCCTGGCCATGCTGGGCATCCAGCCGCAATCGTTTACCGCATGGCTACCGCGCCTGCTCGGCAAGGCGGTGCGCCAGCGACGCCTGGACGACGCGCGCGGCATGCGCCGCTAATATCTCTGGCATGAAGACTTATCTGGTAGGCGGCGCCGTCCGCGACAAGCTGCTCGGACGTCCCGTGGTCGACCGCGATTTCGTGGTGGTCGGCGCTTCGCCCGAGGAGATGATCGCGGCCGGATACAAAGCCGTCGGCAAGGATTTCCCGGTTTTCCTCGAAGCGAAAACCGGCGAGGAATACGCGCTCGCTCGCACCGAACGCAAGACGGGTCGCGGCTACCACGGTTTCGCATTCCAGGCCGACGCATCGGTCACCCTGGAGCAGGACCTGGAACGGCGCGACCTCACGATCAATGCCATCGCCGAAGCGGACGACGGCACGCTGGTCGATCCCTACGGCGGCGTGCGCGATATCGAGGCGCGCGTGCTGCGCCATGTGTCCGATGCTTTCGTCGAGGATCCCGTGCGCCTGCTGCGCGTGGCGCGATTCGCCGCGCGATACGCGCCCCTTGGATTCGCCGTTGCGCCCGAAACCATGACGTTGATGCGGCGGATGGTCGCCGACGGCGAGATCGACCATCTCGTTCCCGAACGGGTATGGGCCGAAACGCGCAAAGCGCTGGCGGAGCCGAAACCTTCGGCCTTTCTCCAGGTGCTGCGCGAAAGCCGCGCGTTACGCGTGCTGTTCCCCGAAGTCGATGCGCTTTACGGCGTGCCGCAGCGTGCCGAATATCACCCCGAAATCGACTGCGGCATCCATATAGAACTGGTGCTGGACATGGCCGCGCGCATCGCGCCCGGCGATGCGCTGGTCGGGTACTGCGCGCTCACGCACGATCTGGGCAAGGCACTGACGCCCGACGACGTATTGCCGCGGCACATCATGCACGAGCAGCGCGGCATCGAGCCGGTGCGCCAGATGTCGTCGCGACTGAAAGTGCCGACCGAATTCGCCGTACTCGCCGAAGCGGTATGCCGTTACCATCTCAACGCGCACATGGCCTTCGAACTGAAACCGGCGACGATCCTGAAGATGCTCGACAGTCTGGGCGCGCTGCGCCGGCCCGAGCGCCTGGAGGTTTTCCTCCGTGCCTGCGAGGCGGACAAGCGCGGCCGTCTGGGCAGCGCGGATGCGGGCTATCCGCAGGCGGCGTTCCTGCGTGCCGCGCGCGAAGCGGCGGCAGGCGTTACGTCGCAACCGTTCGTCGACCAGGGCCTGACCGGCCCGGCCATCGGCGAGGCGATGGATCGCGCACGGGTGAAGGCGATTGCGGCTGTGCCGAAGCCCGACTGAAACCTGCGAGTTTGTAGGAGCCCGCTTGCGGGCTCCTACAACAGCGCGGCGTTACAACCGCGAGCCCTGATCCGCCAGCATCAGTTCCGCCGGCAGCGCGACGGCATCGATGCCGCGCGCGAACAGCATCGCCTGAAAACGCTCGCCCATTTCTTCGGGCATCGTCAGCTTCTTCACCTGCTGGGCGAGACGATAACGCGTCGCCTCGTCCTCGGTAGCCATATAACCGGCTTCGAAGAACTCCTGCAAACCCGACGCGATGAGAAACTGCGCCTGCGGAACATACGCCACCACACCGAAGCCGGCGTTGTTGCCCGCCTCGGCCAGCGCGGTGAAATCCACGGACGACGTGAGGTCCTGCAAGCCCGGAGCGAAGAAAGGATCGGCATGCGTGTAGTGCCGGTAGAAAGCGCGCAGCGTGCCGTCGGTGCGCTCGGGCAGATAGAACTCCGCACGCGGATAGCCGTAGTCGATGAAGAGCATCGCGCCCGCTTCCAGCAAACCGCCCACGGCCTGCATCCAGTACGGCAACTGCGGAAGGACTTCGGTGCGATAACCTGCCTCGAATTCGCGTCCGAGGTCGCGCTCCAGATGACGCACGGCACCGCCTGTGAGCGCATCGGCGGGACGGTCGACACGCGTCAGCCCACCATCGCCATTCAGTACGACGTATTCCTCGTACACCTCGCCATCGCGCACGGTGAAGCGTGTGGTCGGGAGGGCGTCGATCACTTCGTTGGCGAAAAGAACGCCCTTCCAGCTTTCTTCCGGCGGTCGGTCGATCCACGCAACCCGCGCATACACCGCAGGGGGTAACGCCGCGGCAAGGCGTTCGCGCTGACGTTCGCGAAGATCCGCGCTGGGTTCGAGAATCATGTAGTGTCGCGGCAATACGTCGGCGGCATCCATCGCGACAAGCGCGCTTTCGGCGAAGGCGCCGCTGCCGCCGCCAAGCTCCAGGAAATCCGCTTCGTTACCCAGCAGCGCAAGAATCGGCTGCACGGAGCGCACCACGCATTGCGCGAAAAGATCGCCCAGCTCGGGCGCGGTGACGAAGTCGCCTTCGGCACCGAATTTAGCCTTGCCCGCGCTGTAGTAACCCAGTCCCGGCGTGTAGAGGCAGCGTTCCATGAATCGCGAGAACGGCATCGGCCCCTGGGAGGCGATGTCCTCGCGCAACAGCGCGAGCAGGTGATCGGAGTGGGCGCGCTCGTCGGCGGAGGGTTCGGGAAGTCGGGCGTTCATCTCAAGGTGCAGGCTGGGGGCGAAACCGCAGGATAACGGATCGCCCCCTCTTTCACCGCCGCTACGTCAGAAGTCCTTCTGCACCGAAAGGTACACGCCACGACGCGGACCATACTGCGGCGCGCCCACGCCGATACCCGATCCGTCGCGGAGCTGGTAGGTACGATCCAGCGCATTGATCAACGCCAGTTGCGTGTGCAGTGCGCCGGTTCTGTCGAAGTTGAAATCGTGCGCGACGCTGAGGTTGAGCTGGAAGTACGACGGCATGGAGGCGCCGTTAGGTACCGCACCGTCCTTGCGCAGCCCCGAACCGAAGAGGTAATCCGCGCCGATCCTCGTGGTCGAATCGATGGCGTAATTCACGCCGCCCGACGAGGTGTACTTCTGGTCGTGATCCAGATGGATGTAGTTGTTCGCGATATAGGCGAGGTCATCGGGCGCGAAGTTGTACTGGCCCGTGATGATCTTCTTACCCAGCGAGCGGTTGTATGCGAAGTTGAAGTATGCGGTCAGTGGGCCACCGTCGAAATTCAGCGTGAACTCGGTGCCCTGGATGCGGCCCTGGTCGTAGTTGAAGGTCGAGTAGACCACGGCCGCACCGAACTGCCCTTCGTCCTGGATGCGCGAAACGCGGCGATAGTAGGCGTCGAGTCCGGCCGTCCACTGGCTGCCCAGCTTCTGCGAAATGCCGATGTCGTAGTAATCGGAACGCTCGACCAGCGGCGTGTTGCTACCGTTGTCCGGCAGTGCATTGGTCGTACCCGCGAACTTCTCGATCGACGTGGACGTGATCGCTTCGCTGGCCGGCGGCGTGAAGTAACGCGAATACCCGGCGTGCACGGTGGTGCTGTCGTTCGGCTGCCAGATAGCGCCGATTCGCGGGCTCAGCTGGCTTTCCACACGGAAGGCGTTGTACTTGTCGGCGCGCACGCCGTAGTTGACCGTCCAGTGATCGCCGATGCTCCATTCGTCCTGCACATAAAGCGCGTAAGTCCGGGCGATCACGCGGCTGGCGTCCACGATATTCAACGGTACGGTGCTGGTCTGATTGCCGTTGTCGTCAGCGGGAAAGACCATCGCGTCATTCGTCGATTTCGCGTTCTCGTACGCGCCATAAAGGCCATATCGCAGCGTGTGGTTATCGCCCAGCGGCGTCGAAAAATCGGCCTGGAGCGTCGTCGCGCGATTGCTGCGACGGACGTTCGATGCCACGCCGTTGAACATCAGATCGCCGATGTCGTCGGGCGTGAACGAGAGGCCGCTGTAACGTTCGCCCGCGGAGACCTGATACGCCGTCTCGCCCATCTTGCCCTGCAAGGAGAGGATGCCGAACCGGGTCTTTTCCTGCTGGCGCTCGTTGAGGTTCGCCGAATCGAAGTTCGTGACGTCCAGATAGCCGAACTGCGGCGTCTGGCCCGGATTGTTCGGAATCTGGAAGCGGTTGTTCGTCGCGCCGAACATGAAGCTCAGGCGCGTGTCGTTGTCGATCAGGTACGAGATGTCGCCGAACGCTTTCACCTGGTTGGTGCGGTCGTGCACCGGTTTGCGGCTGGACGTCGGATTTTCGATACCGACATCGTTGACCAGATAGTTCGCCGTGGCGAACCAGCTCCACGCACCCGAGCGGCCGAAGATCGTCGCGTTCGGATTGATGGTGCCGAAACTGCCGCCGGTCACGCCAACGCTGCCACCCGTGCCTTCCTTGCCGGTGCGCGTGGTGATGTCGACGATGGCGGCGGTACGCTCGCCGTACTGGGCCGGCAGCGCGCCGGTAAGGAGCTTCATGTTGTCGATGAGGCGCGCGTCCAGCGTCTGCCCGAAGCCGCCGATGCTCTCGGGGATCAATACGCCGTTGATGCGGTACTGCAGATTCGCGTGATCGCCGCGGATATGCAGCTGCCCATACGAATCCTGCACGACACCCGGCGCCTGCAACACGATCTGGTTCAGCGGCGTCGCATCGCCCAGCGGCAGCGCCTGAATGGTCTGCCGATCAATGACGTACTGACTGCTACCCGTATCCGGCGACAGACTGTTGCGCGCTTCGTCCAGACGCGCACTGACGTCCACGGCGCCGAGCGTGGTCGCCTTCTGGGGGTTGGTCGCATCGTCGCCAGTCCCATCGGCCGCGAAAGCCGGCATGGCGGACAGGCTGGCAAGCGCTCCGGCGATAGCCAGGGCAAGGCGGGCGTCTTTGATGAAGCGGATTCTCATCGGGGCGTCTTCTTATGGGGGGACAGGGAACGATATAGCGAATGTTATAATATTACGCCAGTATCCTGATCCGAACCTTTCGCGCCGCTTTCGCTTCATTCGGGGCTCACAAGGCTGCCGACACCATGCTCCGAGGCGCAATCGCGGAGATAACGATGGGAAACGACAAGGAAACCTCCGGCTCACGGGAGATCGTCCCGGCCCGGGCCATGCATGAGGAAAGCCCCGTGGCCCGGGCGATTCTGGAGTTCGTCAGCCGGATTCCGGCCAGCGAGGTACCGGCGGCGGGCCATGCCAACGCCGAGGAGGCATGCCGGAAGATCGCCAGCTCGGCAGCACACCGCGCCGGCCTGACCGCCGGTTCGCTCGCCCTGCCACCCGGCCCCCTGGGCTGGCTGACCGTGCTGCCCGAGCTGGTGGCGATCTGGCGCATCCAGGGTCAGATGGTCAGCGATATCGCGGCGGCCTACGGCAAAACCGCGAAACTGGGCCGCGAACAGATGCTGTGGTGCCTGTTCCGCCATACCGCCGCGCAGGCATTCCGCGACGTGGCCATCCGCGTGGGCGATCGCCTGATCTTTCGCACCACGGCAACCAGTGTGCTGCAGCGCCTGGCCCAGCGGATCGGCGTCGGCGTGTCCAAACGCGCGGTCGGCAAGGGCATGTCGCGCTGGCTGCCGATCGTCGGCGCACTGGGGGTAGGTGCGTACGCGTACTACGACACCGGCCAGGTGGCCAAGACGGCGATAGATCTTTTCAGCGGGGATATCCACGTCGAAGACAGTGACGGGGAGGCGGTTGTTGCTGCTATGGAGCCGTCGCGTGAGTCTGGGAAACGGACTTAGAAATGAAGACTTCAGGGGATGGGAGTGGGAAATGGGGGCGTGCTTCCGGCGAACGCCTGAGGGAACGAGAAGCGTCAAGCAGACGTTGCTTCCGCTGGGTGACGCCAGCTCTCTCAAGCGGCCGCCGGATCTACGCCCCCACTTCCCATCTCCCATCCCCCAATAGCAAGTGACCTCGACGTGGGAATGCGGCAAGCTCGTACGCATCAATCGTCAGGAAACGCAGCAATGGAACCGAAACGCGTCGTCCTCGTCACAGGCGGAGCCCGGCGCGTAGGCGCGGCCATCGTGCGCCGCCTGCACGAAGCGGGCTGCGATATCGCGCTGCATTACCTGCGCTCGGAGGACGAAGCCGCCGCGCTCGCGTCGGAGCTTCAGGCCATACGCCCCGGCAGCGTCGTTCCCTTCCGGGCCGACCTTGCCGACACGTCGGCGACACGCCGCCTGGTGGACGAGGTCGTCGCACGCTTCGGCCGGCTGGACGGTCTGGTCAACAACGCATCGTCGTTTTATCCCACGCCGGTGGACTCGGCCACGCCAGAGCAATGGGACGATCTCTTCGCGGCCAATGCACGCGCGCCCTTCTTTCTGGCGCAGGCCGCCGCTGCCGAACTGCGTCGTTCGCGCGGAGCCATCGTCAACATCGTCGATATCTACGGCGAACGCCCGCTGGCGGAACATCCGGTCTACTGCATGGCGAAAGCCGCGCTAGGCATGCTTACGCTGTCCCTGGCGAAGGATCTGGCACCGGACATCCGCGTCAACGCGGTCGCGCCGGGCGCGATTCTCTGGCCCGAATCGGGTAAGAACCCATCGGCAGCGGAGGCCTTGATGGAGAAAACCCCGCTGGCGCGGATGGGTCGGCCCGCCGACGTAGCCGAAGCCGTGCGCTGGCTATTGCTTGATGCGAACTACACGACCGGTCAGACCGTGCGCGTCGACGGCGGCCGCGCCCTGGCGATCTGATCCATAGAATCCGAGCCATAAAAAAGGGAGCCCTGAGGCTCCCGTCAGCTTCCCTGCGGAGGAAGTGTCGCTCGTATCTCGTGCGTCCCCACTGATCCGGTGACAAACGTCGTTCCGTCGACAGAGAGATGCTAGACGTCCGCAGTCCGATGAACTTGAGATACCTCTCAGCCGCAATACCTGCGCACATCACGTGCAGGAGCGCTCTTGAGCGCGATAGCCGACGAAGCGAAGACGCCATGCGTTGCAACGCCAGCCCGCGGATCGGGGCTGGCGAATGTGAGCATCCGTTTCTACGCTCCGTTCGCTATCGCGCTCAAGAGCGCTCCTACAACAGAACGCGATTACTTCGAGCGGAACGCACCTTCCAGCAACGCCGGCTCGAAGCCCGCGCCCGCTTCGCCTTCTTCCGCGAAACGATAAAGCGCAGCGGCATAGATGCCCTGTAGCGCGGCCTGGATCAGCGACAGCGCCAGCAACGCGATGAAGGTCAGCACACCGATGATCGCGAACACGACATACGACTGCGTGGCCAGGGTAGCGAACACCAACGCCATGCCGGCGATAACGATGCCGAAGCTGATGAAACCGAACACGAGACCGAGGCCACCGTTGCCGATGAGGTTCTCGCCCCACGTCTTGCGCAGCAGTTGGACGCTGCGCTTCAGTGCGTCGACGGGACCGACGTTCTGGCTGGCGAGTACGGGAACGACGAGGAAGGTGGCAACCGTCCAGCCAAGACCGAGCAGACCGGCCACCAGGCGACCGACAAAACCCAGACGTTCCTGCAAGGCGCGCAGGAACACGCCCACGGTGGCTGCAATCAGCGCGTAGCCGAGGATCGCCGGGAACCGGGTCATAGCCGCACGGATACCGCCGCCGACCGTGGGAACGCCGCCGCGAAGACGCACGAGCGCCGCGGAGACGAGTGCGGTATTGAAGAAAAAGATGACCGTGTACTGGACGAGATAGAACGCGAACAGGCCTATGTAATGCAGGGGCGACAGGCGCTCCTGGTCCAGCTGGTGCCCTTCGTTGTGCATGAGGAACACGACAACGGGAATGAAGAAACTCGCGACAACGATCAGCGAGCACAGACCCGAAAGCAACGGAAACAGCATCAGCGTCTTGTCCTGTTTCAGGACGCGACCGCTGGCCTTCATCAATTCCCAGCTACGTGCGAACTTGCCTGCCATAAAACCTCTCCCCTTTGACTGGCCGACGTTGTAGCACCTCGCCCGGGCGTCCGCCAGCGGCGTCAGGCGGAAAGATCGTCCGGTGCCATGGGCTCGCTCGCCACGGGGAATGCCGCCCACAACTCGCCCATCGTGCGGCCGGTTACCGGATGCTTCAGATCCGGCGCGATATCGGCCATCGGGCGCAGCACGAAGGCATGCCGCAGTTCGCCGCGCGGAATGTCCAGATGCCCCTCGCCGCTGAGTACGAGGTCGTCGTACAGGACGATATCGACATCCAGCGTACGGTCGGCGTAACGCGAGCCGCCGCGCAGACGTCCGTGCCGATCCTCGAGCGCATGCAGCCATTCGTTGAGGACAACGGGCGGAAGGTCGGTATCGAGACCCACCGCAAGATTGACGAAGTCCGGTCCTTCGAAACCTACCGCGACGCTGCGATACGCGGGCGATACGTCGAGTGCGCCGAAGCGCGCACGCAGTTCGTCGAGGGCCGCGCGCAGATAACGATGGGGTTCGACATTGGAACCGAGGCTTAAATAGGCACGCCCCATCAGCGCGGACGCTCGCCGCGTTCGATGCATACGCCCACGGCCTTCGCGCCGCGGACGGCACCCGGCTTGGAAAGCTTCAGGCGAACCCAGCTCACGCCGAATTCTTCACGCACGATGGCGGCACAGCGTTCGGCCAGCGTTTCGACCAGGCCGAAACTGGATGCTTCGACATAAGACTGCAGCCGCTTGGAAATCGACTTGTAGTTGAGCGTATCGGCGATATCGTCGGTCGCGGCCGGACGCGTGTTGTCGAACGCCATTTCCAGATCGAACGAAAGCGTCTGGCGAATACGGCGTTCCCAGTCGTAGATGCCGATGACGGCATCGATACGCAGGTCTTCGATGAAGACGATATCCATGGAGCGGGCTTTCTGTGTGCGGGCCTTACAGGGTCCGCGACACGGCGGGGTTTCGCAAGAGCGGAGGCGGCGACTTCACGCCGCCGGCAACGTCTCCAGGCTCCACCGCGGATGCACCGCGATCGTCTCGTCCTGATGCTGGCCGGACGCAAGACGAATGGCGCCGGCAAGCGCGATCATCGCGCCGTTGTCCGTACAGAAGGCCAGACGGGGGAAGTACACGCGGAACCCCTCGTCGCTGGCGGCCTGCCCCAGTTGCTCCCGCAGACGCTTGTTCGCGCCCACGCCGCCGGCGATCACCAGACGCTTCGCGCCGGTCGCGGCCAGGGCGCGCCGGCACTTGATGGCCAGCGTGTCCACGATGGCTTCCTGAAATCCGCGCGCAATATCGGCGCGGGTCTGATCGCTGCGGTCGCTGGCCTGCCAGGCGAGCAATACCTGGGTCTTCAGCCCCGAAAAACTGAAATCCAGCCCGGGCCGGTCGGTCATCGGACGCGAAAAGCGGAATGCGCCCGGCGTGCCCTGCTCCGCCAGCGCCGCCAGGGCGGGGCCACCCGGATAGGGCAAACCCATCATTTTGGCCGTTTTGTCGAAGGCTTCGCCCGCCGCGTCGTCCAGCGTATCGCCCAGAATGCGGTACTGGCCAATGGCCTGCACCTCGACCAGCATCGAATGCCCGCCGGAGACCAGCAGGGCCACGAACGGCGTTTCGGGCGGATCTTCTTCGAGCAGGGGCGCCAGCAGATGTCCTTCCATATGGTGTACGCCGATGGCCGGCACACCCAGCGCCCAGGCCATGGCACGGGCGGCGGAAGCCCCCACCAGCAAGGCGCCGACGAGGCCCGGACCGGCCGTATAGGCCACGCCGCCCAGGTCGGCCGTGGTCAGTCCGGCGTCCTTCAGAGCCTGGCGCACCAGGGGCAGCAGCTTGCGGACATGGTCGCGACTGGCCAGTTCGGGCACGACGCCGCCATACTCCGCGTGCAGCGCAATCTGGCTGAAAAGCGCATGGGAAAGCAGCCCGCGACCGGGTTTTTCAGGGTCCCAGCGCAGCAGGGCGACCCCTGTTTCATCGCAGGAGGTCTCGATTCCCAGTATGGGCTTTGAAAAATTCTGTTCGGTCACGTTATAATCCACGGCTCGCCCGATCTTACGGGTCAGTTTAAACATTAGTGGAGTTTCCATGCCGAGCGTTAAAGTCCGCGAGAACGAGCCATTTGAGCTTGCCCTTCGCCGCTTCAAGCGTACGTGCGAAAAGGCTGGCGTTCTGGCCGAAACGCGCAAACGCGAATTCTATGAAAAGCCCACTCAGGAGCGTAAGCGCAAGCGCGCCGCTGCTGTGAAGCGTCACCTGCGTCGTCTGTCGCGCGACACCACGCGCCGGACCCGCATGTACTAATCCCATCTGCCCGTCAGGGCAGGTGAGATTAACGGTTGGCGCGGCAACGCCGCCACCGTACGCATGGCGAACTCCCGAGCCGGCTTTGCCCATGGCAAAGCCGGCTTTTCGTCGTTCAGGAGGAATTGTGTCACTCAAACAGCAACTTACTGAAGACATGAAAGCGGCCATGCGCAGCGGCGACAAGACGCGGCTGGGCGTCATCCGCCTGGTGCAGGCCGAAATCAAGCGCCGCGAAGTCGACGAACGCATCGAACTGGACGACGTCCAGGTTCTGACCGTGCTCGAAAAGATGCAGAAGCAGCGTCGCGACTCCATCGACCAGTTCGACAAAGCCGGTCGCACCGACCTGGCCGACATCGAACGCTTCGAGATGGGCGTCATCGACGCTTACCTGCCGGCGAAGCTGTCCGACGCCGAACTGGATGCCATCATCGATGCCGCCGTGACCGAATCGGGTGCCACCACGGCCCGCGACATGGGCAAGGTCGTGGCGCTGGTGAAGGAAAGGGCCGCCGGACGAGCGGACATGGGGGCTGTGGCGCAGAAGGTGAAGGCGCGGCTGATTTAAGAGCGGGGATGGGGGGTGGGAAGTGGGGGCGTAGACCCGGCGATCGCCCGAGGGCACGACAAGCGTCACTCAGAAGCTTCGTTCGCTGGGCGACACCAGTATCCTCCGGCGATCGCCGGGTCTACGCCCCCACTCCCCATCCCCAACCCCCTCACTTCACACGTCCGCCACACCCCCAAAAGCATCCTCCGCTGCCATACGGAGGTAGACCCATGCTCAAGTTCGCCATCATCTTCGGCCTTATTGCGCTCGTCACCGGCGCACTCGGCTTCGGCCGGATCTCCGGTGCGGCGGCGACCATCGCCAAGATCTGCTTCGCCATCTTCCTGATCCTCTTCCTGCTTGCCTTGCTCGCGATCTTCGGAGTGCTTCACCTCGCATTCTGACGACGCGGCTAGCGGTGCCCCATCCGGGGGCACCGCGTGGCATCCTAGTCGTCTTATGCGTGGTCGAATTCCTGACAGCTTCATCGACGAACTGCTTGCCCGCGTCGACATCGTCGACGTGATCGAGCGGCGCGTGCCGTTGAAAAAGGCCGGCCGGGAATGGACCGCCTGCTGTCCGTTCCATAACGAACGCTCGCCTTCGTTCTACGTCAGTCCGCAGAAGCAGTTCTTCCACTGTTTCGGCTGTGGCGCGCACGGCAGCGCGATCAAGTTCCTCATGGATTACGAGCGGCTGGAGTTCCCCGATGCCATCGAGGAACTGGCGCAGTCGGCGGGTCTCACCGTTCCCTACGAAGGCGGCCGCGACAACGCCCCGCGCGAGGACAAGACGGATCTCTACGGCCTGCTCGACGACGCCGCCAGCTTCTATCAGAAAGAGCTGGGAGGCAGTCCCGAGGCCATGGCCTATGTGGATCGTCGCGGCCTGGACGCCGAAACGATCAAGCGCTTCCGCATCGGTTGGGCACCGGCCGGCTACGACGGCGTGATGAAAGCGCTCGGTACCAGCGATAAGCGCCGCCAGTTGCTCAACGAAGCGGGCATGGTCGCCAGCAACGAGCGGGGCAATCGCTACGATCGCTTCCGCGAACGCGTGATGTTCCCGATCCTCGACCGCCGCGGCCGCGTCATCGCGTTCGGCGGACGCGTACTGACGGCCGAGCAAAGCCCGAAATACCTCAACTCGCCCGAGACCCCCCTATTCCACAAGGGCCGCGAGCTCTTCGCGCTATGGCAGGTGAAACAGGCCAACCAGAACCTGACGCGGATCATGGTCGTCGAAGGCTATATGGACGTCATCGCACTCCATCAGGCCGGCCTGCCGATCGCGGTGGCCACGCTGGGTACCGCGACCACGCCCGACCACGCCGAAGTCTTGTTCCGTGCCGCACCCGATGTCTTCTTCTGCTTCGATGGCGACCGCGCCGGCAAGGCGGCCGCGTGGCGAGCGCTGGAATCGGTACTGCCGCGCATGCGCGACGGTCGCCAGGCGTTTTTCCTGTTCCTGCCCGACGGCGAAGACCCCGACACCCTCGTACGCAAGGAAGGCAAGGACGGTTTCGAGAAGCGCATGAAGGAAGCGATGCCTCTGTCGGAATACTTCTTCGAAGAACTGGCACGCGATGTGGACATCACACGCCTCGACGGCCGCGCACGACTGGCCGAACGCGCCCGCCCGCTGATCGCGAAGTTTCCGGATGGCGCATTCCGCGACCTGATGGCGCAGGAACTGGAACGACGCACCGGCGCCCGCGCCATGCTGGAACCGGAAAAACCCTCGCGGCCGTCCTCGCGCAACGTCAACATCCAGCGCAGCCTCGTGCGCAGCGCCATCACGTTGTTGCTGGCGCAGCCGTCGATGGCCGAAGAAGTCGAAACACCTTATCCTTTTCTTCGCCTGGACAAGCCCGGCATCGACCTGCTGGCCGAACTGCTCGACATCGCGCGCGCGCGGCCAGGCATCAATCCCGCTCTGCTTATCGAGACGTTCGCGGAACGTCCCGAATATGCGTCGCTGCAGAAACTCGCGCAGGCGGACGTCATTGGCGAAGCGGAAATGCAGAAGGTCGAATTCATGGATGCGCTCCGGCAGATGCAACTACAGGCCGTGATGCAGCGCCGCGAAGCGCTGATCGCGAAGAGCCGCGAGGGTGCGCTCGACGATGCCGAGAAAGCGGAGCTGCGCATGCTGTTTGCCGCCCGCGTCGTCCAGGTCGTCGCCGAATGATGCATTCGCAAGCGCTCGTAACGCGTTCCGTGGGATCATCGCCCACCGAACCTGGCAACGGACCGGCAAGCGCCGGACACGAGCGACGTTGATGGACCTGCTTGAACGACTCGTAACCATCTTCGGCGAGAACGGCTATGCAGCCGTCTTTCTCGCGCTGATGCTATGCGGCGCCGGTGCGCCGCTACCCGAGGACATCACGCTCGTCGCGGGCGGCATCATCACGGGTCTCGGCTACGGCAGCGTGCATATCATGGTCGGGGTCGCCATGGTCGGCGTACTGCTAGGCGATTCCACCATGTTCCTCCTGGGCCGCCACTACGGCGCCCGCATCCTGCGCTGGCGCTTCGTCGCCCGATTGCTCACACCGGCGCGCTACGCGCGCGTGCAGGAAAAATTCGAACGCTACGGCAATCGCCTGATGTTCTTTGCGCGCTTCCTGCCCGGCATGCGCACCGCCGTTTATATCACCGCCGGTGCCACGCATCGCGTGACCTTCCTGCGCTTCTTCATCCTCGACGGATTCGCCGCGCTGATCAGCGTGCCGATCTGGGTCTACCTCGGCTACTTCGGCGCGAATAACCACGAGTGGCTGGTGACGTGGATCAAGCGCGGGCAGACCAGTCTCTGGATCGCGTTGGCGGTGATCGTGGTGGTCATCGGCATTATCTGGTGGCGGAAGAAGCGCAAGAGCTGCTGTTAGGTCACGCATACCCCTCATCCCGTCGTCCCGCGCGGGTGTATGGACCGGGAACCTGGCGCACAGGTGTGCGGGGCATGGGTTTTCGCGATTCGACACGGCGCCCGTCATAGCAAAGAAGCTGGTGCAAAGGATGTGCGACTAGGCCACTTCCGCGAACAACCAATCCTTGAATATCTCCGTCTCCACACGCCCCGCGGCATCGCGCGACACGCATAAGTAGTAAGCATGCCGCAGCGGCACATCGACCCGGAACGGTTCCGCGAGGCGCCCCGCCGCAAGGTCGTACGCCACCAGCAATTCCTGCGCGAGCGCCACGCCCTGCCCTTCGATAGCCGCCTGCAACATCATCGTGCCGTCGCCGAAACCCATTTCGCGGGAGACATCGCCAAGATCGATACCGCCACGGGCAAGCCACTGATCCCAGCCGGGGGACGGTGCGGCGCGACGGTTCTGGCGTTCGTGCAACAGCGTATGACTCGCCAGATCCTCCGGACCGTGCAGTCCGGCCGCCAACGCGGGACTGCATACCGGCGTGTAGCCGCTGCTGACCAGCAACACCTGCTCGCCGCCTTCACTCAGACGGTCGTCGATGGCGATATCCCATCCGGCCGCGTCCGGCTGACCGTCCGTGACCACCTCGACACCGATGTCCGGGTAGCGATCGAAGAAACGGAAAAGGCGGGGCACCAGCCACTTCGTGCCGAAAGTCGCCGGGACAAGGACACGCAAAGAGGCGTTGCGGTGGTCCAGCAGCTGATCCGTTGCATGTTGCAACGCACGAAAAGCTTCGCGAATGCGCGGGAAATAGTTCTCGCCGGCGGGCGTCAACGACAGCTTATTGTTGCTACGCACAAACAACGGCATGCCCAGCCATGATTCCAGCTGTTTGATCTGCTGACTCACTGCGGCGGCCGTCAACGACAACTCCTCACCTGCTTTGGTGAAGCTCAGATGTTGCGCTGCAAGTTCGAAAACACGCAGGGCATGCAGGGGGAGCGAGCGCTTCATTGCGGACTCATTAAAGAAAACTTGGGGAAGCCCCCGAAGAAATCTAGTTTGCCACGCCCGTCGCCACTGCCAACAATCCGCCGCGATACGAAGCGGACAACGCATGAACATCATCACTATCGATACCGGCACCACGAATACCCGCGTCTGCCTCTGGCGCGACGGCCAGGTCGTCGCCCACGCGGCCCGGCAGGTCGGCGTGCGCGATACCGCCATCGGCGGCAGCCGCGACAAACTCGAAGCCGCCGTCCGCGAAACGATCGAGGAAGCGCTGACGCAGGCATCGCTCGACGAGGACGCCGTCGAACTCGTGCTGGCCTCCGGCATGATCACGTCGAACATGGGCCTGTGCGAGATATCGCACGTGGTCGCCCCCGCGGGGCTCGACACGCTGGCTGCCGCGATGCGCGAGTCGACCGTCCCGACGGTGTGGAAGCGCCCCATCTGGTTCGTCCCGGGCGTGCGCAATGCCGTGGAACACATCGGCCTGCACAACTGCGAAGCCATGGACATGATGCGCGGCGAAGAAGTCGAATCCTTCGCGCTGGTGGAACGGCTCGGCCTGAAGGAACCGGCGGTGATCGTGCTACCCGGCTCGCACTCCAAGTTCGTCAGCATCGATGCGAAGCAGCGCATCGCGGGCTGCGTGACCACGCTGGCGGGCGAATTGCTGCACGTCATCTCGCACGACACCATTCTCGCCAGCTCGCTCAAAGAGGGTTTCGCCAAGCGCATCGATAAGGAAATGCTGCTGGCCGGTGCGCGCTCGGCGAAACAAATCGGCCTGGGCCGCGCCTGTTTCAGCGTGCGCATTCTCGATCAGTTCGCCGTCTACGACGCGAATGCCCGCGCCAACTTCCTGCTGGGCGCCGTGCTTGGCTCGGACCTGCTTACCCTGAAGAACTCCAGCGCCATCCGCATGAGCCCGGGTACGCGCTTCGTGGTCAGCGGCAAGCCGATCCTGCGCGAGGCCATCGCGCTTCTGGTCGAAGGCGACGATTTCTTCTCCGGCGCCGTAACGGTACTGAGCGACGACGAACAGCGCGACCTGGCGGGATACGGCGTGATCGCCGTCGCTCGCGTCCGCGGGCTGGTCGACACGAACGAACCCGCGCTTGGCTAAGGCCACGCGCGACTAACGATCCAACGAGGGAGCCATGATGAACATTCGATTCGCTTTCGCACTGCGCGCACTTGCCGTCGCACTGGCCATGGCCAGCGCGCCCGCCTTCGCCGTCGACACCGTAAAGATCGGCTTCGTCGTGAAGCAGCCCGAGGAACCCTGGTTCCAGGACGAATGGAAATACGCCGAGCAGGCGGCGAAGGAAAAAGGCTTCACCCTCGTCAAGATCGGTGCGCCGAGCGGCGATCAGGTACTGACCGCCATCGACAATCTCAAGGCGCAGCACGCGCAGGGCTTTATCATCTGCACGCCGGACGTGAAGCTCGGACCGTCGATCGTCGCGAAGTCGAAGATCAATAACCTGAAGCTGATGACCGTCGACGATCGCCTTGTCGACGGCTCGGGCAAGCCGATCGAAACCGTGCCGCACATGGGCATTTCGGCAAGCAAGATCGGCGAGCAGGTCGGCGAAGCCATCGCGGCGGAAATCAAGAAGCGTGGATGGAAGCCCGAGGATACCGGTGCGCTGCGCATCTCCTACGACCAGCTGCCGACCGCGCGCGACCGTACCGACGGCGCCATCGCCGCGCTGACCGCCGCGGGCTTCCCGAAGGCGAACATCGTCAACGCGCCGGAAGCGAAGACGGATACGGAAAACGCATTCAACGCCGCGAATATCGCTATCACGCAGCATCCGAACTTCAAGCACTGGATCGCGTTCGGGCTGAACGACGAAGCCGTGCTGGGTGCCGTACGCGCCGCCGAAGGTCGCGGCTTCCGCGCCGAGAACATGATCGGCGTCGGTATCGGCGGCAGCCGCTCCGCACTCAACGAATTCGCCAAGGCGCAGCCGACCGGCTTCTACGGCAGCGTATTGATCAGCCCGAAGCGCCACGGCTATGAAACGTCGGTGAACATGTACGACTGGATCGCCAGCAATAAGGCGCCGCCGATGCTGACGCTTACCACCGGCAAGCTCGTCACACGCGACAACGCAGCCGAAGTCCGCAAGGAAATGGGCCTCTGATGTCGTTTCTCGAGTTCCAGGGTATAGGCAAGGCCTTTCCAGGCGTTCGCGCGCTGTCGGACGTGAGCTTCGGCGTGGACGCGGGTAGCGTCCACGGCCTGCTCGGCGAAAACGGCGCCGGCAAGTCGACCATGATGAAAATCCTGGGCGGCGAGTACGTGCCCAACGAAGGCCGCCTGATGATCGACGGCGAGCCGCGTGCGTTCCGTTCCGCCGCCGACGCAATCGAAGCCGGCGTCGCGATCATTCATCAGGAACTGCAATACGTCCCCGAACTTTCGGTGATGGAAAACCTCCTGCTCGGCCGCTTGCCCACCCGACTGGGTCTGGTCGACCGCCGCCGCGCCCTGGACTGGACGCGCCAGCGCCTGAATGCGCTGGGCGTCGACCTCGATCCCCGCGCGAAGCTCAAGCAGCTTTCCATCGGCCAACGTCAGATGGTCGAAATCTGCAAGGCCGTGCTGCGCGATGCGAAGATCCTCGCGCTGGACGAACCGACCAGTTCGCTGTCGCATCGCGAAACCGACGTGCTGTTCCGCCTCGTCCGCGACCTGAAGGCGCAGGGCAAGGCGATGATCTATATCTCGCATCGTCTGGACGAAATCTTCGAACTTTGCGATGCGGCGACAATTTTCCGCGACGGTCGCAAGGTCGCCGATTTCCCGACCCTCGAAGGCATCACACGCGACACCCTCGTCCAACGCATGGTCGGTCGCGAAATCTCGGACATCTTCGGCTACCGTCCCCGCGTACAGGGCGACGTTCGCCTTGCCGTGCGCGACGTGACCGGACATGCGGTCGCCGAGCCCATCGGATTCGATGTCCGCGCGGGTGAAATCGTCGGCTTCTTCGGCCTTGTCGGCGCGGGTCGCAGCGAGACCATGCGCCTGATCTACGGCGCCGACAGCAGAAGCGGCGGCACGGTGGCCATCGATGGCAAAACGCTACGTAGCTCCGATATCCGTTCCGCGATTCGTAGCGGCCTGATGTACTGTCCCGAAGATCGCAAGGAAGACGGCATCATCGGTGTGCGCTCCGTCGCGGAGAACATCAATATCAGCGCGCGCCGCAATCATCTGCGCGCCGGCATGTTCGTCAACGAAGCCAACGAAGCGCGCACGGCCGACATCTTTATCGAGCGCCTGCGCATCCGTACGCCGAATCGTCGCCAGGAAATTCGCCTCCTGTCCGGCGGCAACCAGCAGAAAGCCGTGCTCTCGCGCTGGCTCGCGGAGAAAGATCTCCGGGTGCTGATTATCGACGAACCCACGCGCGGCATCGATGTCGGCGCGAAGAACGAAATCTACAACGTGCTTTACGAACTAGCCGAACGCGGTGTCGCGATCGTGATGGTGTCGAGCGAACTGCCCGAAGTACTCGGCGTGTCCGACCGCGTCATCGTCATGTGTGGCGGCCGGGTCACCGGCGAGTTCACCCGCGAGCAAGCCAGTGAAGAAGCCGTGCTGGCCAGGGCGTTGCCCGAAGGCGCGGCACGCGCGGATGCGAATACCACGAGGACTGTTTCACCATGACCGACAGCAAGACCGCCCCGGCACTCGACCTGGCGCCCGGCAGCAGCCATACCGAACGTCGCGCCGCATTCTGGCGATTCGTCGACGACTACAGCCTCATTCTTATCTTCATCGCACTGTTCGCGGTGCTCAGCTGCACCGTCGAATATTTCTTCTCGTGGGATAACGTCGTCGGTCTGGCGCTATCCGTGTCGCAGATCGGCATGGTCGCGTGCACGATGATGTTCTGTCTCGCATCGCGCGACTTCGATCTTTCGGTCGGCTCCACCGTCGCCTTCGCCGGCGTGTTGTGCGCGATCGTGTCCAATGCCACCGGCAGCGTCACGCTCGGCATCGCGGCCGCGCTGATGGCGGGCGCGGCGATCGGTTTCGTCAACGGTGCCGTGATCGCCAAGCTGAAGATCAACGCGCTGATCACAACGCTGGCGACGATGGAAATCGTACGCGGACTGGCCTTCATCTCGTCGCAGGGTCAGGCCGTCGGCGTCGCCAACGAAGCCTTCTTCAGTATCGGCAGCTCTATCCTGTTTGGCTTGCCGGCGCCTGTATGGGTCACCCTGGCCTGCTTCGTGCTGTTCGGCGTACTGCTCAACAAGACGATCTACGGACGGAACACGCTCGCCATCGGCGGCAATCCGGACGCGGCGCGGCTGGCCGGCGTCTCCGTCGACCGCACGCGCATCCTGATCTTCCTGGTACAGGGTGCGGTGGCCGCACTCGCCGGCATCATCCTCGCCTCGCGCATGACCAGCGGCCAGCCGAACGCGGGCGAAGGCTTCGAGCTGAACGTCATTTCCGCATGCGTGCTGGGTGGCGTATCCCTGATGGGCGGCCGGGCAAGCATCAGCGGCGTACTCGTCGGCGTTCTCATCATGGGCACCGTGCAAAACGCCATGAGCCTGATGAACATCGATGCGTTCTATCAGTACCTCGTGCGCGGCACGATCCTGCTGATCGCCGTGCTGGTCGATCAGCTGAAGAATCGCCGGCAGTCCCGCTGATGGCAGCGAACGACACCTTCCAGCCCTTGGGTTCGTCCCGTCACGCACTGGCCGAAGGCGTGCTGTGGGACGATCTTTCCGGCGTGATCCGCTGGACCGATATCCACGCGTCGCGCCTGTGGGAATACGATCCCGCCACCGGCAAGAGCCGGGACTGGATTCTTCCCGCGCGTCTGGCGTGCTTTGCCCTGACGCATAAGCCGGGCATGCTGCTCCTGGCGCTCGAACACCAGCTCGTGCGCTTCGATACACACGATGGATCGATCGTGACGCTCGACGATATCGAGCCCGAAATCGCCAGTACGCGCGCCAACGACGGTCGCTGCGACCGCGCGGGCAATCTCGTGTTCGGTACGCTGAACGAAGGCGGCAGCGAGAAGATCGCCTCTTTCTATCGTTATGGCGCGGACGGTCGCTTGACTCGCCTCGCCCTGCCCAAGGCCGCGATCACGAACAGCATCTGTTTCAGTCCCGACGGCGAAACGATGTATTTCACCGATTCGCCCAGTCTGCGCATCATGGCCTGCGATTACGACGCCGCTACCGGCGACGTCGACCGCATTCGCGGCTTCGCCGAATTGGACCCCGTACTCGGGGGCGAGCCGGATGGCTCGACAATCGATGCCGATGGCTTTCTGTGGAACGCGCAATGGGGCGCCTCGCGCGTCGTGCGTTACGCACCGGACGGCCGCATCGATGCCATCGTCGACCTGCCGGCCCGCCAACCGAGTTGCGTCGCCTTCGTGGGCCGCGAACTCGACCAGCTGGCAATCACATCGGCTCGCCAGGGGCTGAATAACGACGACATCGAACGGCAGCCATTGCATGGTGCCGTCTTCCTCGGCAAAGCGCCGAAAGGACACGGCCTTCGCGAAAGCCGTTATGGACACGTACCCCAAGGAATACACGCATGACCGCGGCAACCAGGCGCCCCGACCCGCGCACGACACCCCTGCCCCGACTGGCGGGCAAGATCGCCCTCGTCACCGGCGCTGCCCAGGGCATCGGTGCAGCCACCGCGCGCCTGTTCGCGGCACACGGTGCGAAAGTCGTTATCAACGTGCTGGAAGAGAACGCAGCGGCGCATGAAACCCTCGCCGCCATCGGCACGGACGATGCGATGCTGTTTCAGGCGGACGTCACCGATCCCGCTGCCATCGCCCGCATGGTGGAAGCCACCTTGCAGCGTTTCGGTCCACCCGACGTCCTCGTCAACAATGCCGGCATCAATGTCTTCAACGACCCGCTGACGTTGAGCGACGACGAGTGGGCCCGCTGTTTCGAAGTCGACCTCAAAGGCGCGTGGAACTGCAGCAAGGCCGTGCTTCCGCACATGCTCGCGGGCAAGGCCGGCAGTATTGTCAACATCGCTTCCGTGCACGGGCACAAGATCATTCCGAACTGCTTCCCCTATCCGGTGGCCAAGCACGGACTGATCGGCCTGACGCGCGCACTGGGCATCCAGTACGCCGCTCAGGGCGTGCGCGTGAACTCCATCTCCCCGGGCCTCATCCTTACCGCCATCGCCGAAGCCGGCTTCGCGGCCGCGCCGGATCCGGCGGCGGAGCGTCAGCGTCAGGCCGATATCCTGCCGACGAAGCGCATCGGCGAACCCGACGAGGTGGCCTATACCGCGCTCTTCCTCGCCAGCGACGAAGCACGTTTCATCAACGCCGCCGATATCCTCATCGATGGCGGCCGTTCCCAGCTGTACCACGAGTGAGTCCGATGACCTGGCCGACGTCCCTGCCGCTGATCGCCATCCTTCGCGGCATCACGCCCGAAGAAACGCTCGCCCATGTCGGCGCACTGGTCGACGCGGGATTCGATGCCATCGAAATCCCGCTCAACTCGCCCGACTGGAAGTTGAGCATTCCCGCTGCCGTTTCGCGATACGGTGAACGCGCGCTGATCGGTGCGGGCACGGTTCTTACGCCAGAAGACGCCATGGAAGTCGCCCGACTCGGCGGCAAGCTGATGGTGACGCCGAACACCGATCCCATCGTGATCAAACAAGCCCGCGAGAGCGGGATGTACACGGCTATCGGTTTTTCGACGCCGAGCGAAGCATTCACCGCCATCAAGGCCGGTGCGCAATCCCTGAAACTTTTCCCCGCCACCATCTTCGGTCCGGCGTATATCAAGGCTATCCGCGCCGTGTTGCCGAAGGACCTGCCGCTACTTGCCGTCGGCGGCGTCACGCCGGAGAACTTGCACGAATTCCTCGATGCGGGCTGCGTCGGCGCGGGACTTGGAAGCGACCTCTACAAGCCCGGTCAAACGCCTGAGCGAACGCGCGAACGCGCCGGTGCATTCATCGACGCCTATCGCCAACATCGCGCATAAGGATCCGTTGTATCGTCACAAAGGCGGAAGCGTAGCCGAGCGGTAACGTGCATCCGATGGCGGCGTGACCTCATGTGCAAGTAGGCTTTCGCCCTTACGGATGTCCAGAGTGTCATAACGAATATGCGACGCGCTTAGACTAGGGCGCCACTGCTCGCAGTCCCCACTGCGACGCCCTCGCAAAGGACTGCCGATGGCATTGCCATACGCTTGTTTTCGCCCAATCTTTTCATTTCTCCTTGCGCTTCCCGCCGTCACGGCAATCGCCGGCGAGCACCTGTCTGCACGAACCGCGAATGCTGTCGCGGCATTCGACGAAGCGGTAGCTTCCGGCCTCCCCCGCACGGTCGTACTTCCAGCATCGGATGGGCAAGCCCGGAAGACCGCAAGCGACGGCGAGCTTCTCATCGAATCGCCATTGGATGCCGAGCTTCGGTTTCCCGGCGACGTACCGGGCACCATGTATCTTGCGACCTGGCAGGGCGAAACCGCCGTGGTGACAAGATCGGGCGACCATCTGGACATCACCGTGCCGGGCCCCGATGGCGTCGCCGTTACCGGATTCAGCAGCGATACCGACGCTCCTCACCACGTACGTGCGGATGCACCGCAAGATATGCGTCCAACGGATCCGGACCCCCAAACACCGCACAATCCGGCCGATGGATTACGCTCTTCGACGTCAACACGCAAATCCGGCTCGCCTACCGTCGTCTTCTGGATGTTCCTGCACGACGACACACTCGACGTGCAACGGCAGCACATCCATGCACGCTATGTGGCCTGGTGGATCGCGGATATGGCGAAAATCCTTCCCACGCGCCGGTTATGGACAATCTACAGCCAGCAAATCGAAGGTCTTACGGATATATCTTATGGTCACGAGTCTTCGCTTCAGGATTGGACGAAAGCAATAGACGCCTATTCGGCACGCGAAAAACTGCCTCGCGCGTCCAGCTCGCTCGATTTCAAGTTCATGCTTGTCACGACCGGCAATACGTCCCCCGGCACCTCCGGGCAAGCGTGGCTCGGTGGCGACCAGGCCCTGGCATCGCTCGATGGACGCTATACCATCATCGCCCACGAATACGGCCATACCATGGCCGCTGTGCACGACGATGCCGAAACAAAGTGGTCCTCTGCGTGGCCATGCGAAACGAACATGACGTCGGCGTCCATCGCACTACGGTCGAATTGCTATCGCTACTCAGCGAAGAACGAACGCAACATGCGCGTCCACTTGGCTCGCGAATGGACGATACCGCCTGCCCCGGGCAGCCCCGATATACCGCTTAACAAAGTCGATGCACAGGCATCGTCGACGGCGCTGCCCGTGGAAACCCGACACATCCACCACACCATCGAGTAATGGTTTACTCGGTGTCGCCGTCGTCTTCAAAGCGCAGATGCTTCACGCTGCGACCATGACGACGCACCAGCTTCAGCGCTTCGACACCAACCTTGATGTGCCGCTCGACGAAGTTGGCGGTGACGTTCTTGTCGCTGAGTTCCGTCTTCACGCCTTCGGGAATCATCGGCTGGTCGGAAACGAGCAGCAGCGCGCCGCAGGGAATGTGATTGGCGAAACCGGCGGCGAAGATCGTCGCGGTTTCCATGTCGACCGCCATGCAACGCGTACGGCGCAGATAGTCCTTGAATACCTCGTCGTGTTCCCAGACGCGACGGTTGGTCGTGTAGACCGTGCCGGTCCAGTAGTCGTGCCCGAGGTCGCGGATCATGGTGGACACCGCGCGCTGGAGCTGGAAGGCCGGTAGCGCGGGAACTTCGGGCGGCAGGTAATCGTTCGAGGTGCCCTCGCCACGGATCGCCGCGATCGGCAGCACCAGATCGCCGATAGCGTTCTTCTTCTTCACGCCACCGCATTTGCCCAGGAACAGCACGGCCTTGGGCGAGATGGCGCCCAGCAGGTCCATGACCGTGGCGGCGTTGGGGCTGCCCATACCGAAGTTGATGAGGGTGATGCCATCCGCCGTGGCGTTGGGCATGGGCCGGTCGCGGCCGTTGACCGGTACGCCGTGTTCTTCGGCGAAACGTTCGACGTAATGGCCGAAATTGGTCAGCAGGATGTGCTCGCCGAACTCCTCGACCGGCGTGCCCGTGTAACGCGGGAGCCAGTTGGAGACGATTTCGTTCTTGGTTTTCATTGCGGATCACGCCAGGCGGGGCCGACACGGCATCCACGAGACCCTGGGGCCGGAATGGATTTGTGCGGCGCGGTTACCGGCGACGCCACGCCGGCGAGCTGCCAAAGTTTGTGACACACAGTGTAGCATCCGCCTTAACGAAGGTAGGCGAAGCGGAAGGGTGCTTCTCAACTACCGACCACCCGCAAGGGGACAGGCAGGGGGAGCTCCAGATGCGAATCGGCGTAGCTATCGATGCGGCCTGCGATGTGCCGCAATCCTTCATCGAGCAGAACGGCATCGCCGTGATGCCGATCACCGTCCGGGTGGACGGCCACGTGTTCAAGGACGACCGCGATCCCGTGGAAATCCAGCGATTCCTGGACCAGAAGCTCGGCAGCCGGGGCCATTCGGCGGAAACCGAGCCCAGTACCGTCGAGGACGTCCAGCACTTGTTCCTGGATCGCATGGTCAAGGAATACGACTGCGTCATCTGCCTGACGATCATGGCGACGCGCAGCCCGATCCACGACAACGTCATCAAGGCCAGCTTCGCGATCCTGAAGCACTATCGCCCCGTTCGCGAAGCCGCCGGCATAGCCGGTCCTTTCCTGATGCGCGTGGTGGATACCCGCAGCATCTTCGCCGGTTCCGGGCCGTCGGTGGCCGAGGCCATCCGCATGATCCAGACCGGACAGCCCCCGCAGCAGCTGCGCGAACGGGTGGCGCATATCGCCAACAACTCCTACGGCTACATGATGCCCCGCGACCTGCATTACCTGCGGGCGCGGGCGAAGAAGAAGGGCGATCGCAGCGTCAGCGCGCTGAGCGCGATGCTGGGCTCGGCGCTGGATATCAAACCCCTGCTGCGCGCGTATCGCGGCGAGACCGCACCGGTCGGGAAAGTACGCGGCTTCGAGCACGGTGCGCAAACCCTTTTCGACTACGCGGCGAAGCGTGTGCAGGCGGGCCTGCTGGTGCCGGCACTTTCGCTGAGCTACGGCGGCGACCTCGACGACATGCGCAATCTCGTCGGCTATCACGCACTCACCCGCGCCTGCGGCGACGCCGGTGTGGAGTTGATGGAAAGTCCGATGAGCATTACCGGCATGGTGAATGTCGGCGAGGGTGCGCTGACGATCGGCTTCGCCGCCGAAGAACACGCCGCCGAGTTCTGACGATGCGACTGCGCTGGTTTTTCCCGCTTCTGCTGGCGACCTGTGCGCCGGCAGGCGCGGAGACGATCTACAAGTGCGTCGGCGCGAACGGCCTGCCCAGCTACCAGCAACAACCGTGCGCGAAGGGTCAGAAACAGAACACCATCCAGCTACAGGATTCCGCGCCTGCGTCAGGCCAGGTCGCGCCGATGCCGTTGCCCCCGCCACGCGAAGAGGCGTTGCCGCCTCCCCCGCAGCCCACGCCGCCGCACGTGCCGCCGCCACGCGTCTACGCCTGCATTCGCGCGACGGACGGCAAACCGTATACCAGCGCCAATGGTCATCCCGATCCCTATCTCGCACCCTTCGGCGTACTCGGCGCCGTGCAACAGCCACTCGCCGATGTCTATGGTCCGCCGAACAACGCGGGCGGTTCCGCGCCGGAACTCAACCGCGGACGCGTGAGTTCCACGCTCGTCGCGAATAACTATGTCTGGGTGCAGGACCAGTGCCGCGAACTGAGTCCCGCCGAAGCGTGCAGCGCGATCCGGGACGAATACGACCAGAACGATCTCAAGCTGCGCAACGCGTTCAAAAGCCAGCAAGGTCCGTTCGAGGAGCAAGCCGCACGGCTGAAAGCGAAGCTCGCCGGCTGCGGTCAGAACCCGTAGCGCAGGAACCCGCCGTCCACGGCGATGACCTCGCCGGTGACATAGCTGGATGCCGGCAGGCACAGAAACGCCACCGCGCCGGCTACTTCCTCGGGTTCGCCAATACGACGCATGGGCGTGCGGTCGAGGACTTCTTCCAGATACTCGGCATCCGCCAGTGCGGGCTCCGAACGCTGCGTGCGGATATACCAGGGCGCCACGGCGTTCACGCGGATACCGTCTTCGGCCCATTCGCAGGCGAGGTTGCGCGTGAGTTGAAGCAACGCGGCCTTGGTCATGCCGTACGGCGATCCGGTGCGTACATGGGTGATACCGGAAACGGAGCCGACGTTCACGATCGCGGCGTTGGCGTGCTGGACCAGATGCGGATAACCGAGACGGCACATCTCGAAGGCCGAGAACACATTGAGTTCGAAGAGCTGCCGGTATTCGGCCCCGGCGTATTCCAGCGTCGCACGCGGGACGTTGCCGCCCACGTTGTTCACCAGCACGGACAGGCTGACCCCCAGATCGGCGACCCAGTCGAAAACCGACAGACGGTCTTCCTGATCGGCCAGATCGGCGGCGAATGCGAGAACGTCCACGTCGGGACATTCTTCCGCCAGTTCGGCACGCACCTCTTCCAGTTGCAGTTCGTCGCGCGCCACCAGCAGCAGGTCGGCGCCAAGCGCCGCGAGTTCGCGCGCACAGGCATAGCCGATGCCCTTGCTGGCTCCCGTCACCAGGGCCGTTCGGCCGTCCAGTCGCCAGTTGCCGAGTCGTGGGTGCATGCGAGATCTCCGTCGTTATCCGCGCATCGTACAACGTGCGAACATGAGGCGACCCGCACCCGCATGGAGACGCCCCGTGGACCCGACCGCCCCGCTGCTCGAGATAGACCACGCCACCGTGGTCCGCGACCGGCATGCCCTGCTCGACCGGCTTTCGCTGCGGATCGAAGCCGGTCAGCACACGGCGATCCTCGGCCCCAATGGCTCGGGCAAGTCGACGCTGGTCAAGCTGATCGAACGGCGCATCTATCCGCTGGTGCACGACGACGGCAAACCGGTGCTACGGGTATTCGGGCGCGACCGGTGGAATGTCGTGGAACTACGCAGCCTGCTCGGCGTGGTTTCGTCGGATTTGCGCCGCGAGTTCGAAGGGCTGACGCAGAACGCCCTGGATGCCGTGCTGTCCGGCTTCTTCGCTTCCTTGACGCTCGGGCTCGATCACGAAGTGACGGACACCATGCGCCGGGAGGCGCTGGACGCACTGCATCGGGTCGATGCCGCGCATCTGGCCGATCGCGACGTCGCTACGCTGTCCACTGGCGAGGCTCGCCGCGTCCTGATCGCGCGAGCGCTCGTACATCGGCCCCGCGCGCTCCTGCTGGACGAGCCATGCGCCGGACTCGATCCGGGCACCCGTCGCCGTTTTCTCGATCATCTTCGCCGTCTGGCGCAGGAAGGCACGACGCTGATTCTCGTCACGCATCACATCGAGGAAATCGTTCCCGAAATCGGTCACGTCGTCATGCTTCGCGATGGCGCCTTGCTCGATCAGGGCCCGAAAGAACGCCTGTTGCGCGACGAATGCCTTTCGGCGCTGTTCGACTGGGATATCGCGGTCGAGACGGACGACGACTTTTACGCGGCGCGGCTGCGCTAGACTCCGGGCGAATCGCCTGGAGCCACTAATGAACCGACTTGCCGTGTTCGCCGTGCTTACGCTCGCCTGCGTCGCCTGCTCGAAGAAGATCGAACCGCAGCCGCCGACCCCGCAAGCTGCCGCATCCACTGCGCGCGTGGCAACGCCATGGGATCCGTTGCTGGCGGATAAGAAGCGTGCGGAGGATGTGCAGAAGACGGTCGACGATCAGGCCAAGCGGCAGCGCGATGCCGTGGATGCGCAGGATAAATAGGCGGTACTGCTTCTACGCGCCGTAAGCTATCGCGGACAAAGTCCGCTCCCACCGATCAAGAGCCGACTTGGTGGGAGCGGACTTTGTCCGCGATAGCCCACGAAGCGCAGAAGCCGCGCTATATCAGCGCGGCGAACAGAAACAATACGCATAAACCTGCGGCTTACCCGGTTGCGCATTGCGAAACAGCGCCAGCTCAGGCGCCAGCATCGGCAGCTGCGACACCCACGACGGCAGTCGTACGCCGTACGACAGTGCGACGTGCGCCGATGAGCTCTCGCTCATATTCGTCAGGAATCGTTCGAACGCGCCCATCGGCTTTTCGGCATAGCGAACGCTGAAATCGTCGCCCAGGTTCGCCTTGGCCGCCGCCGCGTGAACGGCGTCGTCGAGGCTGCCGAGCTGATCGACCAGACCGCGCTCCAGTGCCTGCTGCCCCGTCCACACGCGCCCCTGTGCAATGGCGTCGACCGATGCGAAGTCTTTGTTGCGCGCCTTGGCGACGCTGCCGACAAAGTCGCGGTAACCCTTGTCGATGATGCTCTGGATCAGCACGCCGACCTTCGGGTCGAGCGGACGGGTGATGTCGAATGCGCCAGCAAGCGGACCGGTACCGACACCGTCGCTGGTGACACCGAATTTCTGCAACGTGTCGGGCACGGTGAAGAACATGCCGAAGATGCCGATCGAACCGGTGATCGTATTGGGTTCGGCGAAAATGCGATCCGCATTCATCGAAATCCAGTAACCGCCGCTCGCCGCCATATCGCCCATCGACACGACGACCGGAATGCCCGCGTCGCGCGTAAGTTCCACTTCGCGACGGATCTGTTCCGCGGCGAACACTTCGCCACCGGGCGAGTTCACGCGCAGCACCAGTGCTCGGGTGCGCTTGTCGTTGCGCGCCTGACGGATCAGCTGTGCCGTCGAATCGCCGCCGATGCTGCCGGGGCCCTGTTTACCGCCGACGATTTCGCCTTCGGCCACGACAACCGCAACGCCGGGCTTCGTGGTCAACGCATCCATCGAAAGACCGCGATCGGCGATATATCCCGACAGGTCGACCTGTCGGAACGCCTCTTCGCGGCGTCCGGCCGGCACGCCTTCCTTATGCAGCAGTTCGACCAGCTGCTGTTCGGTGGCGATGCCGTCGGCAAGGTGCTCCTTGAGCGCCAGCTCTGCCAGGTTGCCGTTGGTGCTCTGGATACGCTGTGGCAGTTCGTCGATATCGGCGCGTAGCGCGGCGGGATCGATGCCACGGCGCTTCGACACTTCGTCGATCCACGTATCCCATAGGCCGCCGAGCCAGAAGGCATCGGCCTGTTTCGATTCGGGCGACGCGTGGTCGAGGATGAAGGGTTCGGCGGCGGACTTGAACTGACCGACGCGGAACAGGTGCACCTGCACACCGAGTTTGTCGAGCAGGTCCTTGTAGAACAGCCGGTAGTTCGCGAGGCCCGTGGCAATGACGCCGCCTTGCGGGTCGATCAGGATGCGGTCGGCATGTGCCGCAAGGTAATACTGGCCCTGATCGAGATTGACCGACCAGACCAGCACCTGCTTGCCGCTCTTGCGGAAGCGGTCCAGCGCCGCGCCAACTTCGCGCAGCGCGGCGAAACCGCCGGCCTGGAGCTTGTCCGGCTTCAACAGGATGCGCGTGATCCGCGCGTCTTTCGCCGCCGCGTCGATGGCGCCGACGATGTCGCGCACCTGGGTCTGCTTCGGCTGCTCGCCGGAAAGCCGGCTGAACGCGCGCGACAGCGCATCGATGCTGAACTGCTCGACGAGCTGGCCTTCCGGCGCGAGCACCAGCACGGTCTTGTCCTGGATGGCATTGCTTCCGCCACTGGTGAACAGCACCAGCAGGAAAACAAAGAGCAGCCCGAAAAATATCCCGTTGATGATGACGAGCCGCACCACGTTGACGCCACGGCCGAAGCCGAACAACGCCGCGACGAAACCGTTCCGGCGACGCGGCGGCGGAGCCGGGCGCGGCAGGGGCGGCGGGATGGCGTCGTGGCGTTCCGTCATGGGGCAGACCTCTTGGAGTTGCGTGCAGCGTAACGCGTCAGGCGACGCGCATCACGTGTGTAACGGCAGGGGCGGCGAAGTGTCCGAATTGCCCCGCCAGCGTTCGGTAGCGCTGATCCGGTAGAACCTTGCGAACAGCAGCACGGCGGCCATCGAAAGACCGGCGATCAGGCCCATCCACATCCCTCGCGCGCCGAGGTCGTGCACGAAGGCCAGGTACCAGCCGACGGGCATCCCGACCACCCAGTAGGCGAACATGGTGATGACCATGGGAACGCGCGTGTCCTTCAACCCGCGCAGGGCGCCGTTGGACGCGACCTGGATGCCGTCGGAGAACTGGAAGAAACCCGCCAGTATCAGCAACTGCGATGCCATAGCGAGCACGCCGGGATCGCCCGTGTACAGCCGGGCGATGGGGCCGGGTATCGCCAGCATCACGCCCGACGAAACCAGCTGCGTCACAAGGATCAGTGCGATGCCGCAGAACCCGGCATAGCGCACGCCCGCGCCGTCCCCGCGACCGACGGCGTTGCCGACGCGCACGGTGATGGCCATCGACAGACCCAGCGGGATCATGAAGGCGACCGATGCCACGTTCAGCGCCACGTGATGGGCGGCGGTCACCGTTTCGCCCAGTCGGCCGATCAGCAAGGCGACGGCGACGAACAGGCCACCTTCCATCAACAGCGTGACCGCCATCGGCACACCGATATGCAACAGCTGGCCGATGGGTTGGCGACGCGGCAGGACGAAGCGCTGGCGAAGATTCAGGTCGCGATAGTTCCGGTGGAGCAGCACGTAGGCCGCGAAACCCAGCATTTCCAGCCAGAGCACGATCGCCGTGGCGATACCGCTGCCTCGCGCGCCCATGGGCGGGAAGCCGAGCTTGCCGTACATCAGCACGTAACCCAGCGGCGCCAGCACCAGCAGTCCGCCGAAACTGAAGTACATGGAGGGTCGCGGCATCGACAGGCCTTCGGACAGCCCGCGCAACGCGAAATACGTGGTGAGCGCGGGTGCCGCCCAGCTGATGGCGTGCAGGAAACCGGTCACGTCGGGCCGCAGCGAGGGCACCACGCCGAACGCATTCATCAGCGGCGCGGCATGACGCACGCCGAACCAGAGCAGAACACCCAGCCCCCATGCGATCCACAACGCCTGATGAAATACCGCGCCTACCTCGGCGCGACGCCCGGCACCGTCGAGCTGGGCCACGGTCGGGGGCACCGACATCATCGTGCCGATACCCGCGACGATAGCCAGCGCCCAGATGCTGGCGCCCGTGACCACGGCGGCCTGCGTATGGGCGTTGAGGTGTCCGGCGAGCACGGCGTCCACGACATTCGTGCCGATCGCGCTCAACTGGGCAATCACCATCGGCAGGGCAAGCCGGAGGGTGGCGCCAATGTCGCGCCTGGCGCGGGCACGGTCGATGGACATGGGTGGGGACTGCGGGGAAAGTGGTCGGTATTGTAAGGCACAACCTCAAATGGCGCTGGGCGACCCCATCCGCTTGCCGGTTTTGTAGGAGCCCGCTTGCGGGCGAAAGCCAACAGGGCGGGGAAGACGGATGCTCACATTCGCGAGCCCGAGCCATGGGCTGCGGATGTAAACCACATCATCTCCGCTCCGTTGGCTTTCGCCCGCAAGCGGGCTCCTACAAATATAGTCGGCGATACAACCCGCGAGGCGCGGCTCCTACAAGAAGGCGGCGGGGCATGCCATCATCTGCGCTTCATGTCGGGGGACAAGACGAATGAATGAACTGAAGCCGGCGCCGGTGCTTCTTTGCGCCAATTGCAGCACCGAGTTGCAAGGGGAGTTCTGCTACCACTGCGGCCAGTCGGTGAAGAGCGTGCTGCGACCGGTCTCGCACATGATCGAGGACGTGGGCGATCTGTTTTTCCACCTCGACGAGCGCGTGATCCATACCCTGCCCGCGCTGTATTTCAAGCCGGGCTTCCTGACCCTCGAATACTTCGCTGGCCGCCGGGTGCGCTATATCGCGCCGTTCCGCCTGATGTTCGTGTTCTGCCTGCTGGCGTTCTTCTTCGTCCACATGATGCTGGGCACGGCCGAACATGCGAGCTTCAAGAACGAAGAACCCGTCGCCATCGGCAATACCGACGCGTTCGTCGCGGCGAAGACGCCGGAGGAGGTCAAGACGATTTACGCCTCGCGGATCGAGAGCCTGGAACAGGCAGCGGACAACCCCGAACTTCCCGCCATGGCCCGCATGGGCATCGAAGCCGGTCAGACGATCGTCTGGAAAGCCGCCAACGAACGACTGATCCAGCTGGGCGCCGACGCCTTGCCGACGCCCAGGGCGCTGCCCGGCAATGGCAACGACAGGGACATGTCCACCTTCCCCGTGGAGGTCCATGCCTGGTGGCTGCCCAATTTCCTCAACGAGCGCATCAGTGAAGGGCTCGTTCATATGAAGGCCAACGTCATCCTGCTGAAGAACGGCGGTCCGCAGCGCCAACTGGCGGCACGCCGTCTCCAGGATGGCGTGTTCGGCGTACTACCCCAGGTCATGTTCGTCCTGCTGCCGATCTTTGCCCTCATCCTGAAGCTGTTCTATGTCTTCCGCCGACGGCTCTACATGGAACACTTCATAGCGTGCCTGCACAGCCATGCGTTCATGTTTCTGTCGCTGCTGATCCTGACGATCCTGGGCATGTTCGCCGCGTGGGTGAGACCGCATGCCGGGATCGTGGCCAGCGGCATTGGCTGGGTCCAGTTTGCGATGGTCCTCTGGATCCCGGTCTACCTGTTGATCATGCAGAGGCGGATTTACCGGCAAGGCTGGGGTATGACGGTCTTCAAATACTGGCTGGTAGGCAGCATCTACTTCTGGCTGTTGGTAGCCGCGCTATGCATGTCCATCGTGATTTCCATGGCCCATTGACGGCTAGGATTTTTTCCTAGCCGAACCAGGTTGTACACAGCCCGCGAACGGCCGTCGCAATTGTCAATATCCTGACGAAGCGAAGTGAAGAGCCTGCGCCATGTTTTTTCAGGTCATTGATATATAAGTACATTTCAGCTTGGTTAAAATGTACCCAAGCTGACTCGAAGGGCCTAACCATGCGCCTTGGATGGCCTCCATCCGACACTCATCCACAGACTTATCCACAGGACTTGTGGATAACCGGGAAACCCTTCGCATGACGGGCACTTACCGGGGACTCCTCCGACAACTCGCGTCATCCGACGCCAACTCCATGATCGTGCCCGCAAAGCGGCTGGTCAAAGATTGACCAGCTCCGATCTCGCGCGCGGGTACACTTCCCGACCATGCCCGCAGTCCTTCGCGTCGCCCTTCCCCTACCCTTGCTGACCCTCTTCGACTACCTGCCTCCGGAAGCAGGTGTCGCTGCCGCGGGGTCTCGCGTACGGGTGCCGTTCGGCCGCGGCGAGATGCTCGGCATCGTGATCGATCCGGCCGCCGAGGCGACGGTCGGCAAGGGCCGGCTGAAGCGTGCGCTGGAAGTCCTGGACCCCGCGCCGTTGCTGGATGCGGAACTGCTGGCGACGCTGAGCTGGGCTGCCGAGTACTGGGCTGGCGCGCCCGGCGAGGCCTTCGCCAACGCACTACCGCTCGCCCTTCGCGAACCCCGGGCATTGCCCGCGACCGGGCGCGAGGTATGGGCCATGACCCTGCAAGGACGGAGCGCGCTCGACGCGGGCAGTCGCAAGGCCGGAAGCGCGGCTTTGCTGACGGCACTCGCGGACGGACCACGCGCCGCCGACGAACTGCAGCTGGCATTACCGGGCTGGCGCGCAGCCGCGCGTCGTCTGGCGGAAGCCGGGCTCGTCGAAAAACTCGATCTCGAAGAAGTCGCCCTTCCCGCCAGTCCGGCACCGGGCCCGGCACTCAGCGACGAACAAAGCCAGGCCGTGGACACCATCGGCGCCGCGTTCGGCCGCTTCCAGCCCTTCGTGCTGGACGGCGTCACGGGCAGCGGCAAGACCGAGGTCTATCTGGCGCTGATCGAGCGCGCACTGGCCGAGGGCCGGCAGACACTGCTCCTGGTTCCCGAGATCGGCCTCGCGCCGCAAACGGTACGCCGGCTGCGCGAACGACTGGGCGTCGCCATCGAAGTGCTGCACTCCAATCTTGCCGAAGGCGATCGCGCCCGTGCGTGGTTGCGCGCCCGGAACGGCACGGCCAAGGTCGTACTCGGCACCCGTTCGGCGGTGTTCACCCCCCTGCCCAACGCCGGGCTGATCATCGTCGACGAGGAGCACGATCCTTCCTATAAACAGCAGGAAGGCTTTCGCTACCACGCCCGCGATCTCGCCCTGGTCCGCGCCCGTGCCCATGGCGTGCCCGTTGTGCTGGGTTCGGCCACGCCGTCGTTGGAGAGCCTCGCGAACGTGGATGCCGGACGCTATGAACGCGTCGCCCTGCGCGGCCGTCCCGGCGCTTCCCAGCCGACGCAGGTACGCATTGTCGACATGCGCGCGCAACGCCTGGACCACGGCCTGTCGCCAACCCTGCTCGCGGCCGTGACCGACTGCATCGGCCGGGGCGAACAGGCGCTGGTGTTCCGCAACCGGCGTGGCTACGCCCCCGTCCTGCTCTGCTACGACTGCGGCTGGCATGCGGACTGCCCGCGTTGCGACCGCCCGCTGACCCTGCACGCCCGGCGACGGCGCCTGATCTGCCACCACTGCGACTACACGGCGCACGTTCCCGAGGCCTGCCCTAGCTGCAAGTCGGCCAACATCAGCCCACAAGGACAGGGCACCGAGCGTCTGGAAGAGGCGTTGACCGAGCGCTTTCCCGATACGCCCGTCATCCGGGTCGACCGCGAAACGACCCAGCGCCGCGACGCCTTCGACACACTGCTGTCCAGCCTGCGCGACGACAAGCCGGCGATCCTCGTCGGTACGCAGATGCTGGCCAAGGGGCACGATCTGCCGAACCTCACGCTGGTCGCGATCGTCGGCGTGGACGAGGGACTGCACAGCATCGACTTTCGGGCCAGCGAACGGCTGGCCCAGTTGGTAGTACAGGTGGCAGGACGCGCCGGGCGCGCCCGCAAGCCGGGCAGCGTGCTGCTGCAAACCCATCATCCCGACCACCCGTTGCTGCATACGCTGCTGCGCAGCGGCTACGGCGCCGTGGCGAAGGAGCTGCTGGCGGAGCGCAAGCTGATCCAGTTGCCGCCGTACGCCCATCAGGTGCTGCTGCGCGCCGACGCCCACGACCGCGCCGACGTCGATGCCTTCCTCATCCAGGCGAACGAGGCCATCGGCGATCCCGGCGACATGCGCGTGGCAGGGCCGATGCCGGCGCCCATGCCACTGCGAGCCGGGCGTCACCGGGGGCAATTGCTGGTCGAAGCCGACACCCGTGCGCGCCTGCATGCTTTTCTGCGCCCATGGCAATACGCGTTGGCCGCGTTGCCGACGGCCCGCAAGGTACGTTGGTCACTCGATGTAGACCCGATCGATCTATATTGAGTACTTGGAAAAGCGGGGATGGGGGGTGGGAAGTGGGGGCGCGTTTCCGGCGAACGCCTGAGGGAACGACAATCGCCCGGCGAACGCTACGTCTGCCGGGCGATACCAGTGCCCTCGAACGATCGCCGGAAACGCGCCCCCATCCCCCATCCCCCAACGGGAGCTTCAATGCAAAGCAACGCCACTCCCCAGAACACGCATCACCGCGTACTGATCATCGGCGGCGGTTTCGGCGGGCTGTCGGCCGCCCGGGCACTGGCGAAAACGCCGGTCGAGGTAACGTTGGTGGACCGGCGCAACCACCACCTGTTCCAGCCCCTGCTCTATCAGGTCGCCACGGCTGGCCTTTCCGCGCCGTCGATCGCCGCGCCGCTGCGTTTCATCCTGCGCGAACAGGCCAACGCGTTCGTCTACATGGACGAGGCCCTGGAAATCGACCGGGAAAAGAAAACCGTGCGCTTCGCCCATGGCGTACGCGAGTACGACACCCTCATCGTCGCGACCGGCGCGGGTCATGCCTACTTCGGTCACGACGAGTGGGCGAAGGACGCACCGGGACTGAAGACGCTGGAAGACGCATTCCACATCCGCCGGCGCATCCTGCTGGCGTTCGAGAACGCGGAGCGAGAAACCGACCCCGCGAAACGGCAGGCGTGGCTGAACTTCGTCATCGTCGGCGGCGGTGCAACCGGCGTGGAACTGGCCGGTACCCTGGCGGAAATCGCCAGACATACGCTGCCGCGCGAATTCCGCAACAGCGAGCCGCGCGACGCCAACATCATGCTGGTGGAAGCCGGCCCGCGCGTGCTGCCCGCCTTCGCCGAAGATCTTTCGGAGAAAGCCCGCAAGCAGTTGGTGAAGCTGGGCGTCGACGTGCGCACCGGCGGCGCGGTCACCGCGATCGACGCGCATGGCGTAGACCTCGGCGACCAGCACATCGAAGCCCGTACCGTGCTGTGGGCCGCTGGCGTAGCAGCCTCGCCGCTGGGGGCGCTGCTCGGCGCGCCGGTCGATCGCGCGGGGCGCGTGCAGGTACTGGGCGATCTCAGCATCCCCGGCGACCCGGATGTCTTCGTCATCGGCGATCTGGCCAGCGTCAACAGCGACGGCAAGCCGGTGCCCGGCGTCGCGCCTGCGGCAAAACAGATGGGCGCGTACGTCGGATCGGTCATACGCGCGAGGATCGAGGACCAGGCCGCACCCGCGCCTTTCCGCTATCGCGACGACGGCTCGCTCGCCACCATCGGCCGTATGGCGGCGGTGGCGCAGTTCGGCAAGGTGAAGCTGTCGGGCGTCCTGGCGTGGTGGGTCTGGCTGATTGCCCACGTCTACTTCCTGATCGGCTTCCGCAACCGCCTGGTCGTTCTCATGGACTGGGCGTCGTCGTACTGGACCTACCAGCGGCACGCGCGCATCGTGCAGGGCGATATCGGCCGCGACGATCCACCACGATGAACGGCCGCGCTCCCTGCACATTGTCTCCACGTAGTTAAACCCAAACCTACAGATGCATACCCCCCGGCACCAATCGGCGCGACAATAGGGGTCTTACCGGCACAGGAACCGCTCTCGTGACGAACCAGCTCGAACAACTGCGCAAGATCACCACCGTCGTGGCCGACACGGGCGACATCGAAGCCATCGCGAAATACAAACCCGTCGACGCGACCACCAACCCGTCGCTGCTACTGAAGGCGGCCGGCATTCCGGCGTACGCCTCGCTGCTGGACGAAGCCATCGCCTGGGCGAAGGGCAAGGGCAACGATCGCTCGCAGCAGCTGATCGACGCCGGCGACAAGCTCTCGGTTCTCGTCGGCCGGAAAATCCTGGATGTGGTTCCGGGCCGCGTGTCGACGGAAGTCGACGCTCGCCTCTCGTTCGATACCAACGCTACCATCGCCAAGGCCGAACGCCTGATTGGCATGTACGACGAAGCCGGTATCTCGAAAGACCGCATCCTCATCAAGACCGCTTCGACCTGGGAAGGCATCCGCGCCGCCGAGCAGCTCGAAAAGAAAGGCATCAAGTGCAATTGCACTCTGCTCTTCAGCTTCGAGCAGGCCGTGGCCTGCGCCGAGGCCGGCGTATTCCTGATCTCGCCGTTCGTCGGTCGCATCTTCGACTGGTACGTCGCCAATACCGACAAGAAAATCTACGCGCCGGAAGAAGATCCGGGCGTGCAGTCGGTCCGCAAGATTTACGATTTCTACAAGCTGCACGGCTACGAAACCGTCGTCATGGGCGCCAGCTTCCGCAACATCGGCCAGATCCAGGCCCTTGCCGGCTGCGATCGCCTCACGATCAGCCCTGAGTTGCTTGGCGAACTGGAAGCCAATACCAGCGACCTGCCGCTGGCACTGAAAGACAACGGCAAGCGCGAAAAAGCGGGCGAGCGCCTGTCGGAAGCCAAGTTCCGCTGGGGCCACAACGAGAACGCGATGGCCACCGACAAGCTTGCCGACGGCATCCGCAAGTTCGCGGTCGATCAGCGCAAGCTCGAGGCGTTGCTTGGCGCGAAGCTGTAAACAACGATTGGCGAATCCGCTCCTGCGGTGATGCATAAGGCCACATCGGCGGCCTTATGCATCACGACTCCCGGACAACACCCAAAGCGACCATGCGATCGAGCGCATCGCTTGCACCCGCCCACATCGCCGGCTCACCTGGAAACGCTATCGCGATCACGTCGCCCCGCACCCGGCCACGCGCCGCGTCGATGGTTGCAAGCAGGCGGAACATCGCGTGATCCAGCGACATGAAACGAATGGTATGCGACGTGTCGCGCCACATCATCAGGCATATCGCGCGATCTGCTTTATCCGGCACCACTCCCGTACTCAGACGGTGCACCGGGTAGTCGAACGCACCGATCCGCGTATGCGCGCACAGACGAACACCCGAAGGCACGACGTCCTCGACGTCCGGCGCGGTCATCAATTCGAGCTCCAGATGCTCCCATAACGCAAGCTCGTAACACCACGGCTCGTCACGCCCGCGCGCATGTAATTCCATGTACCGGAGAAAGGCAGCGGGCAACTCGTGGATCTGTGGCGACGGGCAGGCGTATACCGCCATGAATTCGTCGATGCGCGCGGACCATGCATCTGCGCCAACCATCGCCGAAAGCACAGGATAGGCACGGTCGAGCACATCGACAAACGTGTTGCGGATCAGACGCCGGTACAGCAACGCCACATCGGCATGCACTCCGGGTGGCGGTGGAAGGCCGGGATCGCGAAGATGATCCGCCAGAGCACGCTGCAACGCATGGTTACGCATGGGCCCTGATCCACTCGCCGGCCTGCAACTCGTGCACGATATTCAGCTCGTTCAGCAGCTCATCGAGAGGCGGAATATCGAAATCGCGTTCGAGGACGGTTCCGCGCACGCCAAATCGTGCATAGGCATGACGTAGCAGTTGCCACACGGCCGGGACCACATGGGCGCCATGGGTATCGACGATGCCGGTATTCTCCTGGTGATGTCCGGCGACGTGATAGCCGCGTATCCGTTCAACCGGAAGACCATCGATAAATGCCTCGGCGTCGTAACCGTGATTGCTGGCATTGACGTAAACATTGTTGACGTCGAGGAGAAGATCGCAGTCCGCCTCTTCCAGTACGGCGAGAACGAACTGCGCTTCGGTCATCCGGTTATCGAGCACCCCGTAGTAAGAGACATTTTCCAGTGCTATGCGACGACCGAGAATGGACTGGACCTGCGCGACGCGTTTCGCAACGTGCCGTACCGCACTCCGGTTGAACGGCATCGGGAGCAGGTCGTAGAGATGGCCGCCCGCGCTGCAGTAACTGAGATGATCGCTGTAGTCGGCAATGTCGTGACGGTCGAGGAAATCGGCAAGTGAACGCACGAAGGACAGATCGAGTTCGTCCGGGCTTCCGATCGACAGAGACAGACCGTGCGCTGTCATGGGATACAGGTCGCGAAGCATGGCCAACTGCTCGGCGTAAGCGCCGCCAATGTTCATCCAGTTTTCCGGCGCCAGTTCGAGAAAATCGACCGAGCCTGCGTTCGCAAGCAGATCGTCCATCAATGAACGTCGCAACCCGAGACCCACGCAACCTGACGGATTGGTATGCATACCGATGCTCCTTGTGAGCCGTCCGCCAACTGGCCGGACGGCTCGTATTGCGTTCCCTTATCTACCGCCGCACTTCGCTTCGCCGCATTTACCCTCGGCTTTCTTCGTGGCGCCGGCTTTACCGTGGTCGCCGCACGAACCATCGGCCTTCTTGTCGGCACCACACGAACCTTCAGACCTCTTGTCGGCACCGCAACCGGTTTCCGCGACCTTTCCGCCCTTTGCATCGTGCTTCTTCTGGGCCTTCATCGCCGATGTATCCACCTGGGCCAGCATGTAACCGCGCGCGAGCTCGTCCGCGGCGAACGGTGCGGCGTGAGCGAACGAAGCCGCGCCCAGGGCGATGGCCGCGGTGGTCAGGGCGATGTTGCGCGTCGTCTTATTGGTCTTCATGGTATTGCTCCTTGCGTTGGTGATTTCCACTTACTAGAACCGGCACTTCCGATTCTTCTTTCATACCTTCGGAACGACGGGATCGCCGCACTATGGAGGCGACAAGATGATCCACGCTTGTATATCGACCGGCGCCGCCGAACAGCAGCGCAACGAGCATGACAATATAGGTCACGGCGAACTCGATGCCATTATTCAGGACGGCCAGACGGCCAAATTCGGTGACGGAATCGTAAGCACCGGCGTTGCGCAGTACATCTTTTGCATCGGACAGTGCCGCGACGGCGGCTGCCGTTCGCTCCGTCGCGAAGAAACCTTCCGACTGGGCAATAGCGAGCCAGCCATTGGGAAGATGCACGGTCACGGCGGCAACGATCATCGTGACGATAAGCGGGATACTGATGAAGCGAACGCCCAGGCCGACCAGCAAAGCTACAGCGCCCACAAGCTCCGTACCCGTTGCGAGCGCCGCCATGAGCGTGGGAAACGGCAATCCAAGCCCCCCTTCGACAACGGGCGAGCCGAACCATTCGACGACACCGTCGAATCCCCCAAGCTTGTTTATGCCTGCGTCCCAGAAAACCGGAACGAGAAAAAGTCTGAGCGCGAGCGGACCGATACCGCTGGCGTGACTGAGCGCATGGCGCGCATGGAAAAATGTCGCAGCGAGCTTCATGCCCGTGACCTCCTTGTCGAATGCGCTCATTCATGCGGAACGAGCGTTGTCCATTGAGCGGTGATCCTACCGCTCCTTCTTTGCAGCTATGCGACAGACCTTACCGTAAGGACTACGATGCTGTCATCGACCAACCGCCGCCAAGCGCACGAATTAGTTGCACACTTGCACGGAGCTGGCGCGTCTGCAGATCGAGCACGCTTCGCTGCGCATCGAGCGCGGCGGTTTGCGCTTGCACGACATCGAGATAGCCCACCGCACCTGCGCGATAACGATCCATCGACAGATCGACGGAACGCTGAGCGGCATCCGCCGCTGCCTTCTGATCGTTCAGTGCGGAACCGAGATCCTTCAGCAGCGTGAGATTGTCTTCGACCTGCTGGAACGCCGTGAGTACGACGCCGCGATACTTCGCACCCGCTTCGTCGGTCGCGGCTTTCGCCGCTTCGACGCCGGCTTTGCGACGGCCGCCATCGAATACATTCAGCAACAAGTTCGGTCCGATGGCCCAGAAGCGATTCGGCGCGCTGAGCAATCCACCGTAAACATCGCTCTGATAGCCGCCCTGCGCACTGAGCGTCACCTGCGGAAAATACGCGGCTCGCGCGACGCCGATACGCGCATTGGCCGCGGCAGTGCGACGTTCGGCGGCCGCGATATCGGGGCGACGCTGCAACAGCAGCGACGGCACTTCGAGCGGGATCGTCGGCACGGGGACGATATCCGTCTGTGCGGCGACGTGGAATGTCGACGGCGAATCGCCGACCAGTACAGCGATGGCGTGTTCTACCAGCGCCCGCTGCGCCTGCGCCTGCTGAAGCTGCGAGCGCGCCGACGACAACTGAGTCTGCGCGCGTGCGACGTCGAGTCCCGAAGCAATACCGCCCTGATGCCGCGTCTGCGTGAGCTGCAATGCGCGTTCGAAAGCGTCGATGCTCTCCTGCAGCAGCTTTACCTGGCGATCCAGCCCATTGAGCGCGAGATAGCTGTCGGCAAGCTGCGCCTGAAGGCTTAGCCGCGCCGACGCAAGATCGGCTGACGATGCCGCCTCTTCCGCAGTGCCGGCTGCAACGGAGTCACGCACACGGCCCCACAGATCGACCTCGTAATCGACTTCGCCGCCCAGCGTGTACGAGTCGTACACCGCAGGCGATGTCGAACCGCGCAGCGGCTTGGTATCCGACTGGCGATCGCGCTGGCCATTGCCGTTGAGACCGATCTGCGGGAACAGTCCGGAGCGCACCTGCGACGTGAACGCCTGGGCCTGGCGGTAATGCGCCAGCGCGGCGGCGAGATCGGCATTGTTCTTCGACAATCGCGTCTGCAGATCGTCCAGCCGCGAATCGCCGTACAGCTTCCACCATCCGTCGCGCGCGAGATGATCGGCGGGCTTCGCGTCCGTCCACGGTGTTGTCGCACCCGCGTATTCGGTGGCTTCCGGCGTCGCGGGCGCCTGATAGGTCGGGGCGAGCGAGCAGGCCGAAAGGCTCGCTGCCAGCAACACGACGAGTTCAAGCCTGCGCATGGGTCGCCTTCGCCTTTTCCGGAGCCGCGATGCGTACGGTGTCGCCATCCGCGAGACCATCGGGCGGGCTTTCGATGACGCGATCGCCCGCGGCGATGCCGGAACCCAGCTCTACGCTCTTGCCATAGTCGCGCGTGATGGTCACGGTCTTGAACGCCACTTTGTTCTGTCCGTCGACGACCGCGATACGCAGACCCTTGTCGTCGAACACGAGCGCACTGGCTGGCACGCGCAACGCACCGGCATCCGTCGGCAGGTCGAACGTGACGCTGGCATAGCTGCCGGGAAGGAGCTGGCCTTCGGTATTGTCGACCGCCAGCTGGACCAGGGTCGTCCCCGTCGTCGCGCTGATGGCGTTGGCCGATGCTTCCACCGTACCCGTGAAGGTCTTGCCCGGATACTCGGGAACCGTCAGCGTGGCTTTGGCGCCCGGACGAATGGAAGGCGCATAGTTCTGCGGCACGTTCACGTACATGCGCAGCATATGCGTATCGGACACCACGAACAGCTCCTGACCACCGCCGCCTGCGTTGATAAGCGCGCCGACATCGGTTTCGCGTGCGGTCACCACGCCGTCGAACGGCGCGACGATCCGGGTGAAGCTCTTGAGCGCGACGATGCGATCGACGTTCGCCTGACCGGAGCGCGCCAGTGCCTGCTTCGCGGTGTAGTCGCCGGTTTTCTCGTCGACTTCCTGCTTCGATACGGAATCGGAATCGCGCATCGCTTCCCAGCGTTTCGCGGTGGTGCCGGCCAGTGCGGCATTCGCCTGGGCACTGGCGAGGTCAGCGCGAGCCTGCAGCAATTGCTGGTCGAGGTCGGGGGTTTCGATTTCGGCAAGCAGCTGACCGGATTTCACCTTCGCACCGATATCGGCCTTCCAGTATTTCAGGTAACCGCTGACGCGCGCGTAGATCGGCGCACGTGCATAGGCGTCCAGACGGCCGGGCAGTTGCAGGCTGTGATTGGCGTCGCCGGTTTCCGGCGCGACGATGGCGACGGTCGGGGTCGACTGCTCGTCCGTCCACTTGCGTAGCTTGTGCGCGTCGTTGGCGCGCGTGGCCACGCCAGCGACGACGATGGCAAGCACGACGATGGCTGCGATGATGCCTGCGAGCCGCAAGCGACGGCGCGGTGAGGGGGACTGGAAAGAATCAGACGACATGGACGGGCTCTCCGGAAGCGGGCACCGGTGCGGGCGAGGCACGGCCGTGCTTCGCGTGGATGATGCTGAAAACGACGGGGACGAACATAAGGGTTGCAATGGTGGCGAACACCAGGCCGCCGATCACGGCACGGCCGAGCGGCGCGTTCTGCTCGCCGCCTTCGCCAAGGCCAAGCGCCATGGGTGCCATGCCGATAATCATCGCCAGTGCGGTCATCAGCACGGGTCGGAAGCGGACGAAACCGGCTTCGATCGCGGCCTTCGTCGCATCGCCGTGTTCGGCAAGGCGTTCGCGACAGAAACTCACCACGAGGATCGAGTTCGCCGTGGCCACGCCCATGCACATGATCGCGCCGGTGAGTGCGGGGACCGACAGTGTCGTATGCGTCGCGAACAGCATCCAGACGATGCCTGAAACCGCAGCCGGCAGCGCGGTCACGATCACGAATGGATCGCTCCACGACTGGAAGTTCACGACAATCAGCAGATAGATGAGCACGATGGCGCCGAGCAAGCCGAGGATCAGGCCGGAGAAAGCGCTGTTCATCGTCTGCACCTGACCGAGCAGCGCAACATTCGACGCCTTCGGCAGGTACTGCTTGTTGGCGTCGATGACCTTCTGGATATCCGCGGCCACGCCGCCGAGATCGCGATCCTGGGTCGTGGCGAATATCTCGACCATCGACTGGATGTTGTACTGGCTGACTACCGCATTGGACGCATTGCGACTGATGGTCGCCAGACCGCCCAGCACCTGCGACGTACCGCCACCGCTGGAGCTGATGGGTACGTTCTCCAGTGCGGGTAATGAGTCGAGGCTGTACTGCGGCGTCTGCATCACGATGGAATATGAAATGCCGTTCGCGGGATTGAGCCAGAACGTCGGGGCGACCTGACTCGAACCGGCAAGGTTCACGCCAAGGCTGCTGGTGACATCGCGCTCGGTAATACCGACCTGCTGCGCACGGGAGCGATCGACGTCGATGGCGAAGCCAGGGTTGGCCTGCGACTGCTGAATGCGTGCATCGACCACACCGGGGATGCGGCGGATATCGCGCAGCAGACGATTCGCGTAAGCAAAGTTGCCCGGCAGGTTGGCGCCACGAATCTGCAGATCGATCGGCGCAGGCGCACCGAAGTTCAGGATCTGGCTGATGATATCGGCGGGCGGGAACGAGAACGTCGTACCGGGGAATTCGCGCGGCAGCTTTTCGCGCAGCGTACGCACGTAGCCGGCGGTCGGTGCGTGACCTTCCTTCAGCGATATCTGGATATCGCCATCCTGCGATCCGATGGTGCCGGTATTGTTGTATGCCGTGTTGATACCGCTGGAGGACAGGCCGATGTTGTCCACGACCGTACCGAGCTGCTCTTCCGGAATGATCTTGCGCACGGAGTCCTGCACTTGCGCGAACAGCCGCGCGCTTTCCTCCACACGCGTACCGACCGGTGCGCGCACATGCATCAGGATCTGACCCGAATCGACCGACGGGAAGAAGTTCCGCCCGAGCATTGGCACCAGTGCGAACGACAGGACGACGAAGGCCATGAACCCGATGATGAAGGTGCGGCGATGTGCCAGCGCCATCTGCAACAGATCGTTGTAAACATCGCGAACGCGCTCGAAGCCGCGCTCGAACGAGCGCTGGAACTGGACCAGCGGATTGCGCGACGGCGGCTTGCCGACGCCGTTGCCGTGTTCGTCCGTATGCGGGGCATGCGGGTGCAGGAGATACTTAGCCATCGTCGGCACCAGTGTGCGCGACAGGATGAAGGAGGCGATCATCGCGAACATCACGGCTTCGGCCATGGGCACGAACAGGAAGCGCGCGACGCCATCCAGGAAGAACATCGGTACGAAGACGATACAGATACACAGCAGCGACACGAACGCCGGCGTCACGATCTGCGCCGCACCGTCGAGAATCGCCGTTTCGACGTCCTTGCCGTGCTCCAGATGCCAGTTGATGTTCTCGATAGTCACCGTCGCATCGTCGACGAGGATGCCGACCGCCAGTGCGAGACCACCCAGCGTCATGATGTTCAGCGTTTCGCCAAATGCGGAGAGCGCGGCGATGGAGCCGAGGATCGCCAGCGGAATCGACGTTGCGATGATCACCGTCGAACGCCAGCTTCCAAGGAACAACAGGATCATCAGACTGGTCAGCGCCGCGGCAATGATGCCTTCGCGCGCCACACCGGTGATCGCCGCGCTGACGAAGAGCGACTGATCGCCGATGGGTGCGATTGTCAGCGAGTCGGGCAACGAGCTTTTCAGCGCCGAGACCCGCTCCTTGATGCCCGAGATGATCGCGAGCGTCGACGCGGACCCGTTCTTCAGTACGGTCATCAGTACCGAGCGGTTGCCGTCGACGTGCACGATATTGGTCTGCGGCGGCGCGCCGTCGCGAACATGCGCGACGTCGCGGATATAAACCATCGCTCCGCGCACGCTCTTCACCGGAAGATTGCCGAGCTCCTGGATATCCGACGGCGCGTTGTTGAGCTGCAGCGTGTATTCGAACTTGCCGATTTTCTGCGTGCCTACCGGCGTGATCAGGTTCTGCGCCGCCAGCGCGTTGGCGACGTCCTGCGCGGAAAGGCCGCGCGCCTGCAGCGCCGGCGGATCGATGTCGATCTGCACCTGACGCGTCTTGCCGCCGAACGGATAGGGAATCGCGGCACCCGCCACCGACGTCAGTGCCGGGCGGATGACGTTAAGGCCCAGATCGCCGAGGTTCTGTTCCGTCAACCCCTTGCCGGACAACGCCAACTGGATGATCGGCACCGTCGAAGCGTTGTAATTGAGGATCAGCGGCGGCGTGGTACCGGGTGGCAGCTGACGCAACAGCGTCTGCGCCACGGCGGTGACCTGTGCGTTGGCGGTGCGGATATCGACGGTCGGCTGGAAGAAGATCTTCACGACGCCAAAGCCGGAGATCGACTGCGCCTCGATGTGTTCGACGTCGTTCACCGTCGTGGTCAGCACGCGCTCGAACGGCGAGGACACACGTCCGGCCATCTGATCGGGAGGCAGGCCGGTGTACTGCCAGACCACCGCGATGACGGGAATCTTGATGTCGGGAAAGATATCCGTCGGCGTGCGGATAGCGGCCAGCGGACCCACGATGAGGATCAACAGAGCGAGAACGACGAATGTATACGGTCGCGTGAGAGCGATCCGGACAATGCCAAGCATGGGGACGGGTTCCGTGCGCGATGTTGCGACGCGCAAAAGTGTGCACCCGACGGATCGTTCAGCGTAGTGAAGAATAATTCATGCTGGATTTAAATGCGCTCATCACGGGCGCGAGAGCGCTTTGCAGGAGCCGGTCAGGCTGCCTTGGGATAGCAAATCACGCTGAATTGCGCCCCGTGGTCGTCGCCGCCGATTTCCAGCGAGTATCCGTGCAGCTTCACGATGGCGTTGACGATGCTGAGCCCTAACCCGGAGCCCGGTTGTGCCCGCGTGTTGTCGCCGCGGTAGAAGCGACGGACGACCGCCTCGCGTTCGTCCGCGGGAATGCCCGGACCGCTGTCGACGATATCGATGCGTGCGTTGCCTTCCTCGTCGACACCCGCGGTCAACCGAACCGCACCGCCATTGGGAGTGAACTTGATCGCGTTGCCGACGAGGTTCGCCAACGCTTCGAACAACAGCTGCGGGTCGCCGCGCAATGCGGGCAGTTCGCCGACCGTCAGTGCGAACTGCTGCCCGCGGTCCTCGGCCAGCGGCACATAGAATTCGTATACGTCGCGAATCACCTGCGCGAGATCGATGTCGGCGAAGCAGGCACTGCGCTGGCGATCTTCGAGTTCCGACACGCGCATCAGCGCGCGGAAGCGGGTGAGCACGGTATCGATATCGTCGACGCAGGCATCCAGCAACGCTGCTTCGGGACGCTGGCCGATCTGTTGCTGCGTGCGATACAGCCGCGTGCGCAAACGCGTGAGTGGCGTGCGCAAGTCATGAGCGATGTTGTCGCACACGCCCTTCACTTCGCCCAGAAGACGTTCGATTTCGCCGAGCATCGTATTGACGATACCGGCCAGAAGATCGAGTTCGTCGCCACGCCGGCTCACGGGCAGGCGACGCGTCAGGTCGCCTTCGCGAATGGGAGCCGTCGCGTCCTGAATTTCGCGAATGCGTCGCGCGGGTCCGCGCGCGATCAGGATGCCGCCAAGCAGACCGGGCAGCAGCGTGAGCGAAAGCCCCCACAGGAGCCCGCGCTTGATAATCGTGCCGACACCGTCGATCGTATTGCTTTCCTTCGCCACGACCAGCCGCTGACCGTTCGCCAGATGCACGGTCACGCCGCGCGCACGTGCCGGACGTTTGGCATCCGGATCGGCCAGACTCGCCCTCAGCGGATACACCACGCCGTCCTGCACCAGCTCGTCGGGAAGCCGGGTGATATTGCCCGCCACCGGCTTGCCGTCCGCGTCGAACAACCCGACCCACATGATGCCTTTCGGGTCGATAACGCTGGCCGCTTCCACCGTGCCCTGCAGGCGACGCGGATCGGAGACTTCGAGGTAGTGGATGCGCTGGAGCAGCATCTGGTCGATGACGCCGACGAGGTAGCGCGACGCCTCCCACTGCACGACGCCGAGCAGGATCACGCACCAGATGGCGAACAGCGCACCGTAAATAAGGATCAGGCGCGATGAGGCCGAACGCCAGACGTCAATCAGCGGGCGCAAGGAGATACCCCGAACCGCGTACGGTGCGAATGAGTGGCGACTGACCGGGACCGTCGATCTTGCGACGCAGCCGGCCGATATGGACATCGATCACGTTGGTCCCCGGATCGAAATGGAACCCCCATACCTGCTCGAAGATCATCGTCCGCGTCAGCACCTGACCGGCGTTGCGCATCAGGAATTCCAGCAGACGGAACTCGGTGGGCAGCAGCGTCAGTGGCTGGCCGTTGCGATTGGCGATGTGGCGGACGAGATCGAGTTCCAGTTCGCCGACGCGCAACCGGTTCGATTCGACACTGGGCTGACGGCGGCGCAGCAGCACTTCCGCCCGCGCGGCCATTTCGTCCGGAGCGAATGGTTTGGTGAGGTAGTCGTCGCCGCCGGCGCGCAGGCCACGCACACGGTCGTCGACATCGCTCAGCGCACTGATCATCAGTACGGGCGTGTCGATGTTGCGCTCGCGCAGTGCCGCGACGATGTCGATGCCGTCCATGCCGGGCAGCAGGCGATCGAGCGTGATGATGTCGTAGCCGTCGTTCAGCGCACGGGTCAGACCCTCGCGCCCATCGGCCACCCAATCGGCTGTCATGCCGTGGGAAGCCAGCTCCGTGACGATTTCACGCGCCGTGACTTCGTCGTCCTCGATGACCAGCACCCGTGCCATCCAAACTCCGCGACCTGAGGGAAAGGGAAAAGGAAACGGCCCCACGAGGGGGCCGTTCGTTATCTTACGCCTTGCCGAAGGTCAGGCCGCAATGGCCACGCGCATCTTCTTCATGGCATTGGCTTCGATCTGACGGATACGCTCGGCCGAAACGCCGTATTCGTCCGCGAGATCCTGCAGCGTGGCCTTGTTGTCTTCGGCCAGCCAGCGACGCTGAATGATGTCGCGCGAGCGGTCGTCCAGGTTGCTGAGCGCCGAGGACAACGCGCCCATTTGGTTTTCGCTGGCGTCGGCATCCGCCACGTTGTCGTACGGATCGGCGCCTTCATCGACCAGGAACGCCGCTGGAGCCGGCTTGTCGTCGTCATCGGCGTCGGCCGGAGCCTCGAAACCGATATCGCGACCGGACAGACGCGATTCCATCTCGCGAACGGTGGCCTCGGGAACCCCGAGATCCTTCGCGACGACGCGCACTTCCTCGGCATTCATCCAGCCCAGGCGCTTCTTGCTCTTGCGCAGGTTGAAGAACAGCTTGCGCTGCGCCTTGGTGGTGGCGACCTTGACGATGCGCCAGTTGCGCAGGATGAACTCGTGCATTTCGGCGCGAATCCAGTGCACCGCGAAACTGACCAGGCGAACACCCTGATCCGGGTCGAAGCGCTTCACGGCCTTCATCAGGCCGATGTTGCCTTCCTGGATAAGGTCGGACAGCTGCAGGCCGTAACCGTTGTAACCGCGAGCCACGTGAACGACGAAGCGCAGGTGAGACATCACCAGCTGCTTGGCGGCATCGAGGTCGGTCGCGTCGCGGAAACTACGCGCCAGCGCCTGCTCCTCGTCCAGGCTGAGCACCGGAATACGATGAACGGCCGAGATGTAGGAATCCAGACTGCCAACGACGCTCGGGACACCGAAATTACGGGTGACGAGGGCTTGGGACATCTTGGAACCTCCTGAAAATACTTTTGGCAGGTTAGCACTGACCCTATGAGAGTGCTAAGTCCGATAAAGGTTCATCGGTTAACTGTACGCAATGGTACAGAAATACCCCGGGCGTGTCCATATAGAGGCCACGGCTGTTCAGGAGGTAGCAGGTTGTGGGGGCTACTTAACGGATGAGTTTGGGGCTAAGTCGTGGATTTCAAAGGGGGAGGATCACTTAGCCTCGGGCCCTTTCATGGAATAGGTCACGTTCGAAACCCCTGTGACATAGAGCACGCCATGGCCGACCTTGCCGCTGAAGACCCCCACGAAATCGGCCTCAATGGTCTTACCGACGGAGCCCTGATACCCCACACCGTCGACAACCCGGTCGACCGGCACCCAATTCACGTTCTTTCCCGCCGAATCCACGGCAAGAGCTTTCCCGCAGGAGGGGTCGACGATGGCCGCACCGTGAATCCCGTCGGTCACGTACTGAGCATGCAGGCGGACGCTGCGACCTTCGAACAGCTCGGGGTGAGCTCTAATGTCGCAGACGGATGTTTGTTTACTTCCGGACGACGGTCGTGAGCATGCGGCAACCAGGGTGCACAGCAGGATGCAGGGAACGAGAACGGCGAGCCTCATGGACAGGAGCCTCCATTGGCGCACCACAAGATCGCACTCATCTCTGCCGCTTCATTGACTTTCGATTCGTCGACATCACCGCTCCCGGTTTTCCATAGGCCAAGAGGCGAGTCCACCCCCGAGCCCCTGGGCAGTCCATTGTGCAGGCCGTAATAAGGACGCTCAGGACAACATAACTAACCGGAGCATATCTCGCGGGCAGTGTCAGCCGGTGCACGTAGATCTATTCAACGTCATCTCTCAGATCCGAAGGGATACAGACCAATGGACTAAAGTCGGTTTTCCACAGATCCAGTTCGAACGGCCTGCGTTCCTTATCGAGATTAAGCGACGCTAGAACCTCCACACCATCAGAGTCACGAAAGCGAAGTTCGCTGGCGCGCACTCCAAAAGTCGACCCAGATCCAACGAAGCGCAAGCTGCCCATACCCCCGTCTTGCATAGATTCTACTTGAATAGAATCGAGCCAAGCTTGATCAAATCCATGAATATCGCTGCGCGATATAAGAATAGCGATAAGTCTTTTTTCCGATGTTGACAAACCTCGCATTGCTACTCTCCAGTAGTAATTCTTCCAACGTTGATAGATCCATCGGGCAGTTTGTATGCGGTATATGTCACTCGTTCACCACCTACCATGATCGATTTATTGAACGGAGTGCCTGGCTGAATACTTCCCGCAATTCCCTTCAAGTCATTAAGGACTTCGCGTTGCACCACACCACGCTCAAGCCCGGCCGCCTCGATATGCCGGAATGTATGAGACAGTTGATTTTCGCTTCGACCAAACGTAACAGCCAATTTTTCGCCAAAACCTAAAATCCCAACAATACGCCCAAAGAGCTTTCCGAGCGGCCCTCCGGCGGCCATTATGGCGCCCTCTTTCAGTCCATAAAGACCAGCCTCCTGCAGGGCTTCACCTTGATTGGCAAGAATCGTACGGTTTGTTTCGCGATACGAGCTACATTCGTCTGTATCGCATCCGTCGTTGCGTGGTGGCTCACTTTTGGTGGTTTGACTGACCTGGAGACCTATGTTGTTGCCGCGCTCGACGTCACGTGCCAAGGGACATTCGGCGCGATAAAGACCATCACTACACTACAACTAGCTTTACCGGTGGGATCAATGAACTTGTACGGATTGGCAGATCCGTAAAGATACGGACTCATTCCAGTTATGTCGCCAGGTGCATAGACAACCGGGTCTCTGCTCAGGAATCTATCTATGCTGGGATCGTAGAAACGGGCTTGCATATAACTAAATCCGGTATCAGAGTCATACACATGACCCGTATAGCCCGGAGTGTCAGATGCAGCGCCAAGTATCAACGCACCGTATGGACGATAGTCCAACACGTTACTGACGATGCCCACCGCATTCGTTGTCGCCAGAGGAGTGCCCTGAGGGTTCGTGTAGTAGTACGTAACCTCCTCAGCGCGTACGGTAATACCGCACAACAAAACGATAAGACTAGCAACGAGCCATATAGGACCGATCTTCCGCACTTGACGTGCAATATTGCGGAAACTGAAACAACGTCCACGTTCATACCGTCCAAACGGCACTCTTTGCATACTCGAATCCCCCTGACCCGCACCCGTGCACAAGAGATCGCATATCTCAGCTGATAGCGCAGTGCCTCCCTCTCAACGGCAACCTACTGCGAACGGATACAGGTTATTCACAAACCTCAGGCAACGACCAGTCGATCGGCGCTTGCCCGTGCGACACCAGATAGTCGTTGGCCTTGCTGAAATGTCCCGAGCCCAGAAAACCCCGGTGTGCCGAGAGCGGCGAGGGGTGGACGGATTTCAGGACCAGGTGGCGCCTTGTATCGATCAGCTGCCCCTTCTTCTGTGCGTACGAACCCCACAGCATGAAGACCAGACCTTCGCGTTCGCGGTTCAGCGCTTCGATGGCCGCGTCCGTGAAACCTTCCCAGCCCTTGCCTTGATGGGCGTTGGCGTTGGCCTGTTCCACCGTCAGTACGGCGTTGAGCAACAGCACGCCGCGGTCGGCCCAGGCGGTGAGGCAGCCGTGGCCGGGGCGCTGGATGCCGAGGTCGCGGTGGATTTCCTTGAAGATGTTGTCGAGCGACGGCGGTACGCGCACGCCGGGCTGGACCGAGAAGCAGAGGCCGTGGGCCTGGCCCGGGCCGTGGTAAGGATCTTGCCCGAGGATGACGACGCGGACGTTGTCGAACGGCGTGTGATCGAAGGCGGCGAAAATATCCGGGCCGGGCGGGAAAATGACCTTGCCCTGCCTTTTCTCCTCGCGGAGAAAATCGCTCAGCGACCGCATGTCCGGACGGTCGAGATAGGTGCCGATGCGCTCCTTCCACGACGGCTCGAGCTTTACCCGTTCGTTCATTCCGCGGCGGTCCTCTCTCGCAGGTGCAGTGCGACGCGAAGCTGAAAGAGCAGTTTGGTGATCAGCAGCTTCTCTTCGATGGGTTTCTCGACGAGATCGTTGGCGCCGGCGCGCAGCAGCGCGGCCTGGTTCGCCGGATTCTCATCGCCCGTCATGACCAGCACGGGCAACTTGCCCTTGCCGTAACCGAACTCGTTGCGGATGCTTTCGACGAGGTCGCCGCCGGTGAGCTCACCCTTGAGGCTGACGTCGGTCAGGACGATATCCGCGCCGATCTCGCCCTGCTTGCGTGACGTTTCAAGCCGCGCTATGGCGTCCTCGGCGCTGATAACGTGATGCACGGTCAAGCCGTATTTCTCCATCATGCGTCGCGTGGCCAGCGCGACGACGCGGCTGTCTTCCACATAGAGGACTTCGCCCTCGGCGCCGCCTTCCGGCCGGATATAGCCAAGGATGAATTCGGCCAGCGCGCCGAAGCCGAGGGATTTGTCGAAGTAATCGGTGACGAATTCACCGAGTTCGCGCCGATGCAGGCGCGCCTCGACGTCGCCGGACACGACGACGATCGGCATGTAGATCTGCGGCGCGCTTTCGCGAACGAAACGCGCCAGCTCCAGTCCATCCATATCCGGGAGGCGCAGCGCGATCGTGACGAAGTCCATGACTCCGCGCTGCAACTCGGTCTGCGCCTCGGCACCCGTACCGCAGCCGATGACTTCGACGCCGGGCATTTCCGCGGTAACGACGCGCGTGATCAGCTGGCGCACGACCTTCGAGCCGTCGACCACGAGAATCCTCGGCGACGCCCCCGCGACGCGCGAGCCAATCTGACGATCCATTCCCCCTCCCCCACTCATGCCGCGGCTGCGCGACGCAGCTGCCGGGCACTGACCAGACGCGCTCCCAGCCAGCCAAGCAGGGCAGAAACCAGCGGAACCGCCAGCAATAGCCACGCCGGCAGACCACCGAACGACACGCTGCCATCGTATGCCGCGGCGAGGCGCCCGACTGGGCCGGCCATCGCAAGTTCGGCCAGCACGGCCAACCCCACGGCGAGGACCCCGGCGAAGAGCCCGAGCCAGATGCCGGCATACAGATAAGGTCGGCGCACGAACGACCGGCCGCCGCCTATCAGCAGCAGTACGCCGATTTCGGCGGCGCGGCTCTGGATATCGACGCGAATGGTATTGCCCACGACCAGCAGCGCGGCAACCGACAGGAGGACGGCCAGCAGCAGCACTGCCCGGGTGCCGACGCCGATAAGGGCATCCAGACGCTGACGCCAGGTGCCGCTGTCCTGGACGACGTCCACGCCGGGCATGCCCCGCATGGCCTGCACCAGAGTGTCGACGGCATCGGCAGGCAGGCCGGGTTTCGGCTGGACCTGCAACACAAAGGGAAGCGGATTGGTGTCGAGCGACTGCAACGCGCCGGTGAAGCCCTGCATCTGGGCCAGCTCGTCCAGACCGTCCTTCGGCGTTTTAATCTGCACGTCGGCGACTTCCGCCCGCTCCCGCAATGCGGCGGCGGCCGTTTCCGCGCCGCCCGCGTTCTGGCTGGACTTAAGGAAAACGCTGATCGACTGATTGCGGCCGAGGGCATCGCTCATGCGCTGGACGTTGCCCAACAGCAGATAGAAAGCGAGCGGCAACGCCAACGCGAAGCCCATGACGGCGACGGTCAGCGCGGTACCGAGAGGGCGTGCCCGCAGCCGCTTGAAGCTGGTTACGAAACTCCAGGCGTGATGCTCGCGCCACGCCGAGAAATGCCGCGGGCCGCTGCGCTTACTGGGAGCCGCATCGGGCCGACGCTCTTCGCGCGGCGTGTTCATACGACCTCCGTGGCGGGCACGTCGGCGACAAGGCGGCCGTGGTCGAGGACGACGACGCGCTTTTTCATTCGTTTGATGAGCATGAGGTCATGGCTTGCCACGAGGACGGCGGTGCCTACCTGCTGGAATTCGGCGAAGAGGCCCATGATTTCCATGGCGAGCTGGGGATCGAGGTTGCCCGTGGGCTCGTCGGCGATCAGCACGGCCGGCTTGGCCACGATGGCGCGGGCGATGCCCACACGCTGCTGCTCACCCGTCGACAGCGCTGAAGGCAACTGCTTCTCGTAACTCAGCAGACCGACCTTCTCCAGCGCGGCACGTACGCGTCGACCGCGATCGGCGGGCGCGATGCCCGCGATGACCAGCGGCAATTCGACATTGGCGAAAACGGTGCGGTCCAGCAGCAGCCGGTGATCCTGGAACACCATGCCCAGCTTGCGCCGCAGTTTCGGGATATCGCGGGCCCGGACGGTCGCCAGATTCTGGCCGTCGAGGGTGACGATGCCGTTGGTTGGCCGCTCGATCAGGGCCAGCAATTTGAGCAGGGTACTCTTGCCTGCGCCGGAATGGCCGGTGACGAACGCCATTTCACCGGCGTCGACGCGGAAAGATACATCGGACAGGGCCTGGTGATTGCCCTCGTATCGCTTGCTCACCAGATCGAAACCGATCACCGAATCATCCGCTTGCTGCACCAACGCGAAGCATAAGAGATGTTGGAAGGTTAATGGGGGTGGGAGATGGGAAGTGGGGGCTTAATTCCGTGCGCCCCCACTTCCCACCTCCCATCCCTGCTTTTCGCTTACTTGCCGCCGAACAGCCGGCCCAGACGCTTGAAGAACCCGACTTTTTCGGTGGGCGCGGCCGACTGCGACGGGCGGGCCGGAACGGCTGCCACGTGGCGCGACGGACGCTTCTGCTCGTTGCCCTGCGATGCTTCGCGGCGCGGGCGTTCGCCCTGCGGGCGGGCTTCGCCGTTACGCGGCGCGGCGCTGTTCTCGCCGGCGCCGCCTTCGCGCCCACCGCGACCCTTGCCACCACGACGGCGACGACGCTTGCGCGCGGCACCATCGGCGGCGATGGCTTCCGCCGCTGCGGGCAGGTCGGCCACGGTTTCGGCGACGACAACCGTGGTTACCGGCACTTCCGTCGACACGGACTCGGTCTTCTCGACACGCGGCGGACGCGGACCACGCGGACGATCGCCCGAACGGCTTCCGCTGCCGCCACGACCGGCACCGCCGGCACCACTACCGCTGCGGGGACGCTTCTCGGGCGGCGCGCCACGGGTCGGGATATGGCCGTCGTTGTCGTTCGGGTCTTCGACCTCGTCCTGCATACCGTCGGCACGCGGACGCGGCGCCGGCATGACGAGCATGTCGGGCTCGACACGCGCCGTCGGGATCTTCTGGTTGATATAGGTTTCGATGTCCGGCAGCCCCATCGCGTACAGGTCGCAGGCGAAGCTGATGGCGTCGCCTTCGGCACCCAGGCGCGCCGTACGGCCGATGCGGTGCACGTAATCCTCGGCGTCCTGCGGCAGGTCGTAGTTGAAGACGTGGCTGACGGCCGGGATGTGCAGGCCGCGGGCCGCCACGTCGGTGGCGACCAACATGTCGATCTGGCCTTCCTGGAAGCGCTGGAGCAACTTCTGACGCTTGATCTGCGGCACGTCGCCCGAGATGGCGCCGACGCGGTAGTTGTTGCGCTTCAGGCGATCGGTGATGCGCTCGGCGGCGGCCTTGGTGTTCACGAAGATGATGCTGCGCTCGGCACCGGTGCGCTCGAGCAGGTTGAGCAACAGCGGCATCTTCTCTTCCTTGGAAGGGAAGTAGACGACCTGGCGAACGCGGTCGGCCGTGATGTTGTCCGTCTCGACGACCAGCTTCTCGGCGTTGTGCATGTGCTCGTAGGCCAGCTCCAGCACGCGATGGCTGAGCGTGGCCGAGAACAGCAGGACCTGGCGGGCTTCGCGCGCCGGCAGGCGGCGGAAGATGAAGCGCACGTCCTTGATGAAGCCGAGGTCGAACATGCGATCGGCTTCGTCGATGACCATGACTTCGACACTGCCGAAGCTGAAAACGTCCTGCTTGTAATAGTCGAGCAGGCGACCCGGCGTGGCGATGATGATGTCGCAGCCGTCGCGCAGCTGCTGGCGCTGCTTGTCGTAGTCGACGCCGCCATAGATCAGCGCGGTGCGCAGGCCGGTGTGGGCGCCGATGGCCTTGGCGTCCTTTTCGATCTGGATAGCCAGCTCGCGCGTCGGCGCGATGATCAGGGCGCGGGGGTCGCTGTCCTTGCGGTCGGCGTGGGCCGGCGAGGTCAGCAGGCGGTTCATCAGGGCGACCAGGAACGCGCAGGTCTTGCCCGTGCCGGTCTGCGCCTGGCCAGCGACGTCGCGGCCGGTAAGGGCGACGGGCAGCGTCAGCGCCTGGATCGGCGTGCAGCGCGTGAAGCCTGCATCGGCGAGACCCTGCTGAAGGAGGGGATGGAGGTCGAGGTTTTCGTAGAAGACGTCGGTGAGAACGGTTTGCGACATGAGTATGGGATGACCGGATCGGGCGGCCGCGAAGGCGGGCGCCGGTCCCTTGAGGCCAGGATTGGCCAGGGACGGTGGGGTGATCCGACGTGCGGTCGGGAGGTGGCGGCAATGCGGGCTCTGCCCCGCCGGCCGGCGACACGCTCCTGGCCATAGGCCGGAGGCGGTTGGCGCGCGACCCGACAGCTCCCGCTGGCATAGGTGAAAAGGCTGGCCAGATGCGGGGTTAACCCACGAGCCATTTCACCTATGTCAACGGAAACCATCCGTCCGCGCCCTTGAATCGCTTGAATCGCGCCCCGAGTTGCGTTGGAATGAAGACCAAGGCCGCAATGGCTTGTGTCCTCGTCCCCGGTTCAAACCGCGCAACAAGGTTCCATAAGTGTAGCCGAACCCGGCCGCGCGGTCGTCAACCCCACTTAACACTTACTGGAGAACCCGGTGAACGACCTGATCACCCATGTGAGCGACGAGGCCTTCCAGCGCCACGTGCTCGAATCCGATACACCCGTCCTGCTCGATTTCTGGGCCGAATGGTGCGGTCCCTGCAAGTCCATCGCCCCGATCCTGGACGAACTGGCGACGCAGTACGAAGGCAAGCTGAAGGTCGTGAAGATCAATATCGACCAGAATCAGAAGACGCCCCGCGACTACGGCGTCCGTGGCATCCCGACCCTGATGGTCTTTAAGAACGGCAAAGTCGAGGCGACGCAGATCGGCGCCGTCGGCAAGGGTCAGCTGACCCAGATGATCGATAAGGCGATCTGATCGCCCTTCAGAGTGTGAGGCGCTTTACGGCGCGCCTCACACGGTGCTAGGCTCTTTCGGGTTCGCCAGGACTGTTCTGTCCTCCTATTGGGCGAGCCCCCTCCCTTTTTCTTCCAACGGCGCCCCGTGAGGTTTGCCCGTGTCCGATATCGAAACCAAGAATCCCAACGACGCCAAGAGCGCCGGCGACCAGCCTGCAGCCGAACCGCGCCCCCGCGCGCCCCGCAGCAGGGCGAAAGCCGCTGTGGACGCTCCGGCGCGTGCCGCTCCGGCGGAGGCCAAGGCAGTTGCTGCCCCGGCACCCGCTCCGGCGGCTCCAGCACCGGCTCCGCCTCCCGCTCCGGCACCACAGGCCGAACTCCAGCTCGGCGGCGGTTCGCAGGACGGCAACGTCCAGGCGGCACGTCCATCCGAACCCCGCGAGGGCAACGGCAATGGCGGCCAGCAACCGCAGGGCCAGCAGCCCCAGCAGGGCCAGAACAACGGCCAGCAGCAGAACAACAACGAGCGTCGCGACCAGCAGCAGCGCGAAGGTCGTGACGGCCGCGGTCGTCGCCGTCGCAACGAACGCAACAACCAGAACCAGCAGCGCCCGCCCGGCGGTGGTGGTGGCGGCAATCCGCGCAACAACAACGGCTATCCCGTCGACGACGACGAGAACGCCGATGCGGGCAGCAGCGATCGCCTGATCAACCTCACCGAACTCAAGCGCATGAACGCGGTCCAGCTCCTGGATTTCGCCGAGTCGCTGGGCGTTCGCGAAGGTGTCGCCCGCCAGCGCAAGCAGGACGTCGTCTTCAACATCCTCAAGGCGCACGCACGCTCCGGCGGCGGCATCTGGGCGGAAGGCGTTCTGGAAATCCTGCAGGACGGCTTCGGCTTCCTGCGCTCGGCCGACGAGTCCTACCTGGCCGGTCCGGACGACATTTACGTGTCGCCCAGCCAGATCCGCCGTTTCAACCTGCGCACCGGCGACTACATCACCGGACGCGTGCGTCACCCGAAGGAAGGCGAGCGTTACTTCGCCATGCTGAAGGTCGACGACATCAACGGCGATCCGCCGGAAGCGTCGAAGAACAAGCTGCTGTTCGAGAACCTCACCCCGCTGTTCCCCCGCAAGGCTTTCAAGCTCGAGCGCGGCAACGGTTCGACCGAGGACATCACGGGCCGCATCCTGGATCTCGTCGCCCCGATCGGTCGCGGCCAGCGCGGCCTCATCGTCTCGCAGCCGAAGTCCGGTAAGACGATGATGCTGCAGAACATCGCGCAGGCTATCCAGTACAACCATCCGGACGTCCATCTGATCATGCTTCTGATCGATGAGCGCCCCGAGGAAGTCACTGAAATCGCCCGCACCGTTCGCGCCGAAGTCATCAGCTCGACGTTCGACGAGCCGGCCGTGCGCCACGTGCAGGTCGCCGAAATGGTGATCGAGCGCGCCAAGCGCCTGGTCGAGCACAAGCGGGACGTCGTGATCCTTCTCGACTCCATCACTCGCCTCGCACGCGCCTACAACACCGTGGTTCCGAGCTCCGGCAAGGTCCTCACCGGTGGTGTCGACGCCAATGCGCTGCAGCGCCCGAAGCGTTTCTTCGGCGCCGCACGCAACGTCGAGGAAGGCGGCAGCCTGACGATCATCGCCACGGCGCTGACCGACACCGGCTCCAAGATGGACGAGGTGATCTACGAAGAGTTCAAGGGCACGGGCAACATGGAAGTGCACCTGTCCCGCCGTATCTCCGAGAAGCGCGTCTACCCGGCCATCGACATCAACCGCTCGGGCACCCGGCGCGAAGACCTGCTCATCGACCCCGACCTTCTCGCGAAGATCTGGATCCTGCGCAAGCTCCTGCACCCGATGGACGAACTCGCGGCGATGGAGTTCATGCTCGACAAGATGAAGACCACGAAGTCCAACGACGAGTTCTTCAATTCGATGAAGCGCTGATCCAGCGCCTCATCCGGAACGGAAAGGCCGCCCTCGGGCGGCCTTTTCTGTAAAAGGTCGCCCGGCTGATGCATAACCTTGCTAAGGTTACGCATCATTGACTTTGGGGGAAGTCATGCACGACTCAGCGTTGGCATTAGGCGCATCTTCATACCGACTGTCGCCTTCCAGGCGATACATTTCATATCTCGCGTTCTTTATTGCGAATCTTCTTTGCTCCGCCATACGGGCGGAAACCGTGCGCTACTACTTCTCGGATCCACAAGGCAACATTCTCGCTGAGACGGACGGACAGGGTGTCATAACAGCGGTCCAGGACTATCGTCCGTACGGCCAAATTGCGTTGGGGCCAGCACATGACGGACCTGGATATACGGGACACGTAACTGACTCAGACACGGCCCTCGTGTATATGCAGGCCCGCTACTACGATCCAAGCATAGGGCACTTTCTCAGCGTCGACCCACTGGGCCCCGACAGTGCCAATCTTCCCAGCTTCAACCGATATATGTATGTAGCGGGTAATCCTATTGCCAACATCGACCCCGACGGCCGAGACATACTTGTTATTGCGGGTGGTCACCGCGCAGGCAGCTTGAGCCCTTTCGGACACGTGGCATCGTCCATACAGGGATATGGAGTTGCGAGTTTCGGCAACGGCACTCCTCTCGGAACATCAACAACGCAGTACCTGACAACGGAAAGCACCTTGCGTAGCCAGGTAGTGACTATTCTCTCCACGAGCACGACTCAAGACCAGCAGGCATCCAGCTTCGTTTCGACAAAACTCATTACGAGTGACGCCGGACTGATCGACAATTGCGCAGTCAAGACAAATCTCATACTGAATGCGGCAGGTGTTTCGACCCAAGACATTCCATTTCCAGGCGGTCTCTCCAGGGACGTGTCGTCTACACCCGGAGCCAAGACTTACTTAATTCCGAAAAATGGTCCAATCCCACAGGAATTGCAGAACTTCCTTAAAACATTCGATAAACCATCGCCTGAGCCCAACAAGGATCCTGCGCCCCAACATCCCCCGCCGCCGGACAAAAGCCCCGATCAACTCATTTAGAGTCGGCAATGATGAGAATAATGAAGCACATTCTTGGCGCAATACGCTCATTGATGATACTTCTGGCGCTGACAGCTGCCGCCGCGGTTGGGGCTTGTGCCTGGATATCGCGTCAGGGCAACGCTGCATATACTGAAATTCATACAGGGGACCAGAAGCGCCAAGTTACCGAGCGATTCAATATGCCCTTCTCGGTGCAGCGCAGCGGCGAGGGGCACCTCGCTTTTACTAACGATTTGTGTAGCAAGCCATGCGTTCAGCGCCTCTGGTTCGACAACCGCTTCTCCCTCGATACTCAGGCGTGGTCGTTCGATCTCGACGAACAAGGCCGTGTCGTAGGAAAGAATGCATGGGCGTCCCCCTGACGTAGACGGACTGGCACCTGACGCCGCCTCTCGCCTCTTAGCCACACCGGTCGCGCGCCCCGGTACAGCAATGGTTTCCATTGCCACCGGCAGGCGATACGCTGCGCTCCATTGCGCCTTTTGAATCGGTGCTGGCGCCCCCAGTTAGGGCGCTCCCGAAGGTCCGCCATCGTCAAGGAAGTACCCGTGTCCATCCCCAGCGCCGCAAAGAGCACGCCGATCGGCGATCGCAATGAACTGGTCGACTATCTGGCGCAGGGCGAAAAGCCGCTGGATGCGTGGCGGATCGGTACGGAACACGAGAAGTTCGGCTTCCATACCGACAACCTCAGGCCGCCCGCCTTCGAGGGCGAGCGCGGCATTCGCGCCATTCTCGAAGGCGTGGCCTCGCGCTACGACTGGGAGATCGCCCGCGAAGGCGAGACGCCGGTCGCGCTGACGCGCGGCAAGGCGAACATCACCCTGGAGCCCGCCGGTCAGCTGGAGCTTTCGGGTGCGCCGCTGGAGACGATCCACGATACCTGCGAAGAAGTGATGGGGCATCTCCACGAGGTGCGCTCGGTCGCCGACGAGCTTGGCATCGGCTTCCTTGGCATGGGCTTCCAGCCGAAGTGGCGTCGCGACGAAATGCCGTGGATGCCCAAGGGTCGCTACAAGATCATGCGCGAGTACATGCCCAAGGTCGGGTCGCTCGGTCTGGACATGATGACGCGCACGTGCACGGTGCAGGTCAATCTCGACTTCGCCACCGAAGCCGACATGGTGAAAAAATTCCGCGTCGGACTCGCGCTGCAGCCGATCGCGACAGCATTGTTCGCCGACTCTCCTTTCACCGAAGGCAAGCCGAACGGTTATCTGTCCTATCGCTCGCACGTATGGAGCGACACCGACAACGATCGCACCGGCATGCTCGATTTCGTCTTCGAAGAGGGATTCGGTTACGAACGCTATGTCGATTACATCCTCGATGTACCGATGTACTTCAGCTACCGCGATGGCAAGTACGTCGACCTGTCCGGCCAGGACTTCAAGCGCTTCATGAAGGGCGAGTTACCCGCATTGCCCGGCGTGAAGGCCACGATGAAAGACTGGGCCGATCATCTGACTACCGCGTTCCCGGAAGTCCGCCTGAAGCAGTACCTGGAAATGCGCGGTGCCGACGGCGGTCCGTGGAATCGCCTTTGCGCGCTGCCGGCATTCTGGGTTGGACTGCTATACGACGATCAGGCACTGGACGCCGCGTGGGATCTGGTGAAGGATTTCTCGCGCGGCGAACGTCACGCGTTGCGCGACGGTGTGCCGAAGCATGCGTTGAAGCTTCCGTTCCGTGGACACAGCGTGCGCGAGCTTTCGCTGGAAGCGCTGAAGATTGCATCGGGCGGCCTGAAGCGCCGCGCGAAGTTGAATAAGAATGGCGCCGACGAATCCATCTATCTCGAGCCGCTCTTCGAATTCGCTTATGCGAACCAGACGCCCGCCGAGCGCAAACTCGAACTCTTCCACGGTGCGTGGGGCGGCAGTGTCGATCCCGTGTTCCGCGAATTCGCGTACTGACAGGCAAGGCCAGAAGCAATGATGCTCGACGAAGACAAACTCGAACGCCTGGAAACCCTGCTTACCGACACCGACCGGTATTCGGTGGAAACCGTCGACGGCCTGTTCAGTGCGGCCCTCGTCGGTCCGGGTAACGCGACGATCGACGATTGCATCGCCTTGCTGGAAATGGGTGGCGCGCAGCCCTGGGCTTCCGAGCGCGACGAAGCCGAAGCACACAAGCTGCTCGAAGCACTCTGGAAGATGATTGCGTGGCGCGTCGGCGCCGACCCAATCGATCTCGCCGACGAAGCGCTGCCGCTGGTCGACATGCCGATCGAGTTCGAGGAACTCGACGATGTCAGCACGTACAAGGGCGATTTCCCCCTCGCCAGCGACTGGGCCATCGGCTTCCGTTTCGGCATCAACGAATGGACCGGCGCATGGTCCGAATGGCTGGATGACGACGTCAGCACGTTCTTCGGCATCGTGACCACGCTGTCGAGCGATCAGGCACCCGCCGGCGGAGACGAGGACGGCGCCAAGCCGCCCACCTTCGCCGAACGCCTGCAACTGCTCAACGCTATTCCGCACTACCTGTCGACCTTCCACCGCCGACGCCTTGGCGAAGCCCACCCAGGGACCGTGCGACACACGCAGGGCAAGACAGGCCGCAACGATCTGTGCCCCTGCGGCAGCGGCAAGAAATACAAGAAGTGCTGCGGGGCGTAGTGGCGTAAGCGCTCTTTAGGTAAGGAGAGCCGCCTCACGCTCGTGCCTCGGGGGAGGCCGCGACCGGGTTGGCCCTTGGGGCCTTCGGCGCCGTCCCTGCGGGAGCGGGCCGTAGCGCCGCATTCGCTCCGTCAGTGGGGTATCGCGGCCCTCGGCTAAGGCGGCCCCAAGGACCACCCCGGCCACGGCACCGTCGATTGCGGTTTGCTGTGGGGAGAGTGCGAGCCGACCACGTGACGTGACGGGACGAGATGCGGTCACCACCGGCTATGCGTCACGCGCTGCTTTCCTCCACGTAACCGCAGCATCCGGAAGAGCCGTCGGCCACCGCCCTCGACGCGACTTGCGGAACCGAGCGCGGCGGGCGGAAAAGGCCCGGAGGGGGCGGACCCGGACGGTCCGCCGTTTTCGCTGAGGCACGGAGGCCGAATCGAAAACCCCCGCCCGCCGCGCGGGCGCGACGGGGCGCAGCCATAGAACACCAGCCGCGCAGCGGCTATCCGTTCCCGAGCGACGGTGGAGACGGCGCGTCGAGGGCGGTGGCCGACGGCTCTCCGCGAAGCGTCCGAGCGCAAAAGCGATGGCGAAGCCGAGCCCGCCCCGACAATGCGTGAAGAACCATAAAAAAAACCTCCCCGTCGCCGGGGAGGTTTTCATTCAGTACCGCGATTCCGGATGAATCAGAACGCGTACTTGGCCGAGACGCTGAGCAGGTTGCCCTTGTCGTCGTTCTCGCCGGTCAGGATGTCGTTCGTCGCGCTCTTCGCGCCAGCGATGTGCGCGCTGTTCACGAAGATATGAGCGAAGCCGGCATTGAGTTCGAAGTGCTCGGTTGCCTTGTAGCCAACACCGAACGAAATCCACTGGCGGGTCGAGTCCGGCACGCGCGGCGAGCGGGTGTCGTCGTACGTCGGGGTGCTGTCGATGGCCACACCGGCGCGCAGGGTCAGCTTGTCGTTGACGTAGTACTCGCCACCGACGGAAGCGAACCAGCTGTTACGCCAGGCGTAGTTCTCGACGCTGGGCGGCTGCGACGGGTTGCCGTAGTTGACGCGCAGTTCCTTGAAGGAATCCCACTTCGTCCACGACAGGTCCATACCCAGACCGAACTTCTCGTCCTGGTGCCAGAAGCTGGCCGAGGCGATAGCCGGCGTGGTGAAACCCGCCGTACCGGTGGTGTGCGTGAACGGGGGCTGGCCCGAGCCCAGCAATGCGCCGACGGCCGGGTTGGACAGCACCGCGCTGACGTTGGCCGGTACGGTGTAGTTGGCCGTGCCTTCCAGCGTATGGGAGATCTTGGAGCGGTAGTTCAGCGAGAGGCGATCGTTCGGCGTGAGCTTCCACAGACCGCCGACCTGCCAGCCGTAGGCCCAGTCGTCACCCTTGATGCGAGCGGTACCGTCGCTGCCCGGCGGGACCACCGTTGCCCAGGTGCGGGCAAGCGCAGCGGCGTTCGCCGGCGGAAGCTGACCCGATGCCGCGGCCTGCTGGATGAGGCCGAGGCCGACCGTATTGAAGTTGATCGCGCTGGTCAGTTCCGCGCTGGTCTTCTGCGCGATACCGCTGACGCCGACGGCGAAAGTGTCCGACACGTCGTACGACACCGAGAGCGTCGCGTCGAGGGACTTGAAGTCGGACTTGATGCCGTTGTAACGGCCCACCCAGTTCGAGTCGTATTCGGTCTTGAAGCCGAACGGCGCGGTGAAGCCGACGCCGACGTGCCACTTGTCGGCAAACTGCGTGGCGAAGTACATGGCGGGCACCGGAATCGTGGTGCCGGCGTCGCCGCCGTTGCCGCCCGAGATGGGACGACCCTGGGCATCGTGCCCCGTGCCGGTGAACTTGGTACTGAAGTTGACACCCGTGACGTCGGCCTGGAAGACGTTGCCCTTAAGCAGCGTCATACCAGCCGGGTTGTTCACGATGGTCGATGCATCGTCACCCGCGGTCGTGGAACCGGCAAAGGCGCGACCCAGCGCCTTGGCGCTGTTCTCTTTCAGCTGGAAAGCGCTCGCATTTGCTGCCTGCGGGGCGATCAGGGCACCGGCGATAGCGACAGTGAGGGCCGCGAGTACCAGCGGGCGGGTACGGCTGAGGAAAGTGGTCTGCATGCGGTATGGCTCCTTGCGTGTTCTTCGGGCTTGGCGTGACGACGCAGCGAAAAGATCACCGCATTCATACGCGCGTTTAACATCTTGGGGTGGAACTCTGACGGCATTGACATAAATTTTGCAAGTGCTGGTGCAACAAACCCCAGATATCGGTGTCGAACGCACACACATGCGCGCGGACCCGCTGGTAGCATGGAATGCCGAGCCGTCCGCGAGACCGAAGCCCATGCATTGTTTCGTCTACGCCAGTCAGCGCAAACCCGGCACTTACGTATGGCTCTCGCGTCGCGAGGGCTACGACCTGCTGCCCGAACCGCTCGCTCTGCTTCTGGGGGACCTGCGCTTCGTGCTGGAGATCGAACTCACCCCCAGTCGAAAGCTGCCGAACGAGGACACCGACCGCGTGCTCGACGCCCTCGGCAGGGACGGCTGGCATCTGCAGTCGCCGCCCAACGAAATGCTCAGCGTCGGCAACCAGCAGAACCACAATCGCGAGCTGAACATCGATGAGGACGTCGCCCGCGTTTAATCGCCGGCCGTTCATGTCGCCGATGTGCAACGGCGGTTAACACGACGTTACCGCGAAGGCCCCATACGCTACGTATACTGCGGCGCATGGCCAATCCCAAACGTCGTCGCCCGCCGCTGCACAAAGCGCTGCTCTGGTTCCTGCCCGCCCTCGCCGCCGTGGCGTGTGCCGGATTTTCCGCGCATCCGCTAGCACTGATTCCGCTCTTGCTGGCCAATGCGCTGGCGATGGGCGCGATATGCCACGCCATAGGCTTCGACCCCGAAACGAGTTTCATCAGGACGACGCTACGACGCGGCTCCGCCCATGTCGTGATGTTCACGGCGTATACGTTCGTGGTCTTCGTGCTGGTCGCATGGCCTTTGCTGAAACTCACACAGGCACCCAGCCTTGGCGCCGCGTTGCTGCTGGCCGCCACGCTGGTAGTCGCGCTCGCTTCGTTGTGGCGGGTGTGGCCTGCGTTCGGCCTGCTATTCCTGTGGGACGACGCCTATCCGGAACACAGTGGCGAAGGCTCCTGGATATTCACGGCCATCGCGCGCAGCGTCGCGTTCGGGCGACATCTTTCGGCGGAAGAGCGCTTCTTCTCGCACTTCATCCCCGCCGCGCTCGGCTTGCTGGTACTCGCCTTCTGTGCCGTCGCGCTCAGCGGACTCTACGGCGTACTCCCTTCGGAGATGCGCATCGCCGCGCTGGCGATTTACGGCGTTGTCCTGTTGCCGCTGGCCTGCATGGTCATTGCCAACCGCACCCTGCGTGCCCTGCTCTGCGATCGTCGCGGCCATATCCGCGGGCATGCCGTCACCGATAAAGCACCGGCTTCCAAACCGGCACCGATCGCCGAACGCCCGCCTCTCGTGCTGACGGCGGAAGAGATCCAGCCGGGCCAGCGCGAAGCGGAGCTGCTGGCCGCCGTACGCGCCGGCGATATCGAACGCGCTATTGCGCTCGTCGAAGCGGGCTCCGATCCGGATACCGCCGCGGAAGCCGGCGATCGGGACCAGCGGCCGGTCCTTACGCTAGCCGCCCTGCTGCCCGACCCTCGCCTGCTGCGCTCGCTGATCGCGCGCGGGGCCGACGTCAATCGCGCGCAAGGTGGCGTTACGCCACTGCTCGCCGCGACGCGGGACAGCTGGCACGGTCGTCCGGACTCGGTGCTGATCCTGCTCGCGAATGGCGCGAATGCCGCCGGGACCGACGCCGAAGGCAATACGGCGCTGCATGGCGCGGTCCTCAGCGCGGAACCGATCGTGGCCGCGATGCTGTTGGACGCGGGCGCTCCGGTGAGCGCCGTTAACGCCGCCGGTGCGACGCCGCTCGTGATCGCATGTCGCGCGGCGAACTGGACGATTGCACGCTTCCTTCTCGAACACGCTGCGCGTCCGGCTGTCGCCGATGCGGAGCCGGCCCTCGTCGCAGCCGCGGGTATCGCCGACGACGACGCGGAAGGCGTGAAGCTGCTGCTTCGACACAAGGCGCCGGTGAATGCGACGGGCGCGCAGGGTCGCACTGCTCTGCTGGTCGCCGCGGGAGAAGGCCACGAACAGATCGTGCGCGCGCTATGCCTGGCCAACGCCGATCCGAATATCGCCGATCGCAACGGCACCACGCCGCTGATGGAAGCCGCGCGCGCCGGTGCGCACGGAATCGTCCAGTTGCTGGCCGAGGCGCAGGCGAATGCCCGGGCGCGGGACAGCCACGGACGCGATGCGCTGACGCTGGCCTGCCAGTCGTCGCGTGCGCAGGCGGCAACCATTCGCGCCCTTCTCGCCCTCGGCGCACAGCCGAAGGAAGCCGGTGGCGACGGACGCAGCGCGCTGGACCATGCCGCCTCGACCGGCCGCTGGGATCTGGTCGCGCTGCTGGACCCGGATACGCCACTGCCGACATCGCTTAGCGAAGCGGTCATGCCCGAGGCGGGCGCCGATTCGCCGACCCACCTCCTCGATGCGCTGCGCTTTGGCCACTGGGCCGTGGCGTCGACGTTCACCGCACGCGTTCGCGAATGGCCGCAGGACGAACTCGCGGGACTGTACGTCGACCTCAGCGGCACGGGCCTGGATGCGGCACGACGCTGGCTGCTGGACCACGGCCTCTCGGCGGAAGCGCGGCTTGCGCCGACCAGCCTGGACGACGACACGGCGCCGCAACTCGGCCGTCGCCTCTTCGATGCGCTGCTGACGCAGCTACCCAATGCGGCCGATGCGCTGTTCCAGCTGATGCGCGCGGGCGCCACGCCAGCCGGTGCGGGCCTGCTGGGATACGCCATCTGCCGGATGGAAGGCAACGACGACCGGCTGACGATGGCCATGCTCGAAGCGGGCGCCGATCCCTTCGGGGCGGACAGCCGCGGCCGGACGCCGGTGCATATGGCCGCCGCCACCGGCCGCGCCACCCTGCTGGGCGCACTACTCGCCCGCGGCACGAATCCGAATGCGCGCGACACCGGTGGCCGCACGCCGTTGCATGCCGCGCTCGAACAGGGCGACGACAGCCTTCCGCTGGTGCGGCTGCTGGTTTCCCACGGCGCCGATCCGGAAGCCACCGACGTCAATGGCGAGACGCCCTTCGGGCTCGGTATCGGCCACGGCGATGTCGAGCGCTGGCTGACCTGGCCGCAATGGCCGCTGCCGCGTCGCGCGCTGCGTGCCGACGATCTTCCGGTCGCCGCGGCGGCTGGCGATACCCACGCCATCGACCGGTTGCTGGAACTCGGATTCGCCGTCGATACGCGCGATCCCCAGGGCGCCACCGCCCTGCTGCGCGCCTGCGGCGCCGGTCAGCGCGACGTCGGCGCTCACCTGCTTGCTGCGGGTGCCGATGCCACGACCACCGCCGGCAGTGGCGTGACACCGCTCGCCGCCGCGGTCAACGCGCGTCGCGACGGCATCGTCGATCTGCTGATCGAGCACAAGGTGCCGGTGGATCAGCGCCTGCCCGGCGAGGCTACGGCACTGATGATCGCCGCCACGCTCGGCTATCCCGAGATCGTGGAAACGCTGCTGGCCGCGGGCGCGGACAGCAATGCGGAAGATGCGCACGGACACACCGCGCTGCATGCCGCCGCACAGTATTGCTTCGGCGGCACGGACAGTCTGCGCGCGCGCAGACTGCTGGACCTGCTGATCCGTCACGGCTCCGACGTGAACAAGGTCGATCGCGAAGGGAAGACGCCCCTGCTCCTGCTGCTAGGCGCACACATGCGGCCCAGCAGTGCCGCCGACGCCACGCATCTGGGCGCCCTGCTTCCGGCGATGCTGGATGCAGGTGCGCGCATCGAACATGCGGACCAGCGCGGCGTAAGCGCACTGCACGCATGCGCGATGCATGCGCTGCTACCGCCTGCTCGCGTCCTGCTGACGCGCGGTGCCGATCGCGGTGCGGCCGACGCCTTCGGACGGACGGCGGCCGATGTCGCGCGTCATCTTGGTTTCGTCGATATCGCTCACGAGCTCGGCGCGCGCAACAACGCGATCCCCAGCGTGCGGCAGACGCTGCGCCAGCCGGCACAGCCTTCGGAGTAGGCGCGTGCTGTTTGTGTGTGCAGGAGCGCTCTCGAGCGCTCCTGCACAAAGAAGCGCGCGTCAGGCCTTCCGTTCGCGCTCGCGCTCTTCCGCCGAGTCGGCTTCGAACAGTTGCTGGAGGTCGACCAGAGCGTCCCTCGACGACTGGATCAGCGCCGCTTCGTCGTCGTAGACCAGGTATTGCGAACGCAGCAGTTGTTCGTCCTGCTTCTTGAAACGGTCGATGCGATCCTGCGCGACCGACTCCGAAAAACCCAGTGACACGAGTACGTTTCGAGTCATCTTCAGACTCGAATAGAAAGTCTCGCGCACCGGATCGTCGACACCTATATCCATCAGACGAAACGCGTGCTGACGGTTACGGGCGCGGGCGACGATCTTCAGATGCGGGTACTGGCGTCGTACGAGACGCGCGGTACGGATGTTCGCCTCGGGGTCGTCGGTGGCGATGACGAAAACCTTGGCCTTGTCCGCCTGCGCGGCGCGCAACATTTCGGGACGGGCGGGATCGCCGAAGAACAGGGACGTGCCGCCGAAGCGCCGCGAGGTATCCACCTGTTCGACCGAACTCTCCAGCGCCACGAACTGAATGCCCTGCGCGCGCAGCAAACGGGCGACGATCTGGCCCATGCGCCCGAAGCCCGCGATGATGACCTGAGGCGTGTCTGCCTGGATCTCGTCGAACTCCCGGTCGGGCTTTTTCGCCTTCTCATGGACCAGTTTCGACGCTGCGATCACCAGCACGGGCGTCAACGCCATCGACAGCGAAATCGCCATCACCATCAGGCCGCGCTGGCTACCGTTGATCAACCGGTTCTGCTGAGCCAGGTTCAGGATGACGAACGCAAATTCGCCGCCGCTGGCAAGAATGGCCGCAAGCCGAAGCGAATCGCCATTCGTAAGCGAGCCGACGATGCGTCCGAGCGGCCAGATCAGTATGGCCTTCACCGCCAGCAGCAGTCCCACCATGCCGAGGACCAGTAACGGCTTGGATGCCAGCAGCGCCAGGTCGACGGACATGCCCACGCTGACGAAGAACAGGCCCAGCAGCAGCCCTTTGAACGGCTCGATGTTCGACTCGAGTTCGTGACGGTATTCGGAATCGGCCAGGAGCAGGCCAGCGAGGAAAGCGCCGAGCGTCGTGGAGACCCCTGCAACCTCCATCAGCCACGCCGTACCCATGACGACGAGCAGCGCCGTAGCGGTGAACACCTCGGTGCTCTTGGCGCGCGCCACGAAGCGGAAAACATGACGCAACACCAGCCGGCCGCCGACGATCACGGCGACGATCACGCCCACAACCTTCAGCACGTTCATGATGTCCGGGCCGTGGGCATCGCGGGCGACGGCGCCCCCCAGCAGCGGCACGGCGGCGATAAGCGGGATAGCCGCCAGATCCTGGAACAGCAGGATCGCGAACGCCTGACGGCCATAGGCGGAACCGGCTTCCTTGCGCTCGGCAAGGATCTGCAAGCCGAAGGCCGTCGACGAGAGAGCGAGACTGCCGCCGACGATAACCGCGGCCTTCCAGGTCAGGCCGAACAGGAGGTAGCCCATCGTGCCCAGCGCGATGGCGCAGACCGCGACCTGGAGCAGGCCGCTGCCGAATACGGCACGCCGCATCACCCACAGGCGCGATGGCGAGAGTTCGAGGCCAATGACGAACAGCATCAGCACGACGCCGAAATCGGAGATCTCGGCAACGCCCGCCGTATCGCTGACCAGACCAAGCGCCGACGGTCCGATGACGACGCCGGCGAGCAGATATCCCAATACCGCACCGAGCCGGAAGCGTTTGGTGAGCGGCACGGCGATGACCGTCGCGAGAAGGAAGACGACGGCGGTCTTCAAGAAATCATGGTTTTCCATGCACGCACTCCCTGACGATCGCCCGGGATTATGTCATGCAGGGATGGGTGGTGCTTTGCGAAAAACCGCTCTTCGACGCGGATGTTCAGCCGACGACCTGCAGGAGCGCAATCAGCCTTTCAGCCAACGTGCCACGTCTACCGCGAAGTACGTGAGGATGGCATCGGCACCCGCGCGCTTCATCGCCAGCAGCGACTCCATGACCACCGCACGCTCGTCGAGCCAGCCGTTCTGCGCGGCGGCCTTGATCATCGCGTACTCGCCACTGACCTGGTAGACGAAGGTCGGCACGCCGAAGGTATCCTTCACGCGGCGAACAACATCCAGATACGGCAGGCCGGGCTTGACCATCACGGCATCGGCGCCTTCCGCGATATCCAGCTCCACCTCGCGCAGCGCTTCGTCGCTGTTGCCCACGTCCATCTGGTAGGTGTGCTTGTTGCCCTTGCCCAGGTTGGCCGAGGAACCCACCGCATCGCGGAACGGACCATAGAAGCTCGATGCGTACTTCGCCGAATAGGCCAGGATGCGGGTATGGATGTAGCCCTCGTCCTCAAGCGCCTCGCGAATGGCGCCGATACGGCCGTCCATCATGTCCGAGGGGGCGACGAAGTCCATGCCCGCCTCGGCCTGGGCCAGCGACATCTTGATCAGCGCCTCGACGGTCGGCTCGTTCATCACATAGCCGGTCTCGTCGATCAGGCCGTCCTGACCGTGCGTGGTGTAGGGGTCGAGGGCAACGTCGCCGATCAGGCCCAGTTCGGGAAAACGCTCTTTCAGTGCGCGGGTGGCGCGCTGGAACAGACCCTGCGGATTCCACGCCTCGCGCGCGTCTTCGGTCTTCACCGATCCGTCGACGGATGGGAACAGCGCCAGCGCCGGAATGCCCAGATTCACGCATTCCTCGCCCAGCTTCAGCAGTTCGTCGATCGACAGCCGATCCACGCCCGGCATCGACGGCACCGGCTGGCGGACGCCCTCGCCTTCCACCACGAACGCCACCATGATCAGGTCGGCGGTCGTCAGCACGTTCTCGCGCATGAGGGCGCGGGAAAAGGCATCGCGGCGCATACGGCGCATACGAACGGCGGGAAAGGTCATGGGGCGTGCCTCGATGGGGGAGCGATCCGCCCATTTTACCCCCGCCCCGCCATCCGCGTGGGCGACAGGGCGTCGCAGGCTAGCTGGGCACGATCGTCCAGCCGGTGGCACCGTGGGCCTGGCGCTCCAGCGGAATGCCGTAGACCTCCGAAAGCAACGGTGTATCGAGGGCCGCCTCGGGCGTGCCCTGGCGCAGGATGCGGCCACAGGCGATCACAGCTATGTCGTCGGCGTAGCGCGCCGCGAGGTTCAGATCATGTAGCACCGCGATCACACCGAAGCCCGCCGCCGCCAGTTCGCGCGCGCGGCGAAGGATGAAGTGCTGGTGCGCAATGTCCAGTCCAGCCTCCGGTTCGTCCAGCATCAGCCAGGCGCCTTCGTCGGCGGCGTCCCATATCTGCGCAAGCACCCGCGCCAGTTGCACGCGCTGCTGTTCGCCGCCGGAGAGTTCGAGGAAATTCCGTCCGCGGAACGCCCAGGCATGTGCTGCGCGAAGCGTTGCGTCGACGATGGCGCGGTCGCGCGCTTCGTTCGGCGTATGCGGACTGCGCCCCAGCGCCACCACTTCCTCGACGGAAAAACCGAACGTCAGCTGGACGCGTTGCGAAAGCATGGCTCGTCGACGCGCCAGGTCACGGGTCGGCCACGCGCCCAGTGCCAGGTCATCCAGCGTCACACTGCCCGCCGCTGGCGGCAACAGCCCGGAAAGCACGTTCAGCAAGCTGCTTTTGCCGGCACCGTTCGGGCCGACAAGTACCAGTACGCGACCGGGCCGGGCCACGAGGTTCGCCCCGGCAATGATCGTCCGTGCGCCTCGCACGACGTCCGCGCCCCGGCAACGAAGCACGCCACGTTCCGCGTCCTGCCCGGTCATTGCACACCCTCGCCTACGCGATTGCGCAGCAGAAGCCAGAGAAAGAACGGACCGCCGACGATGGCCGTCAGCACACCGATCGGCAATTCGGCGGGAGCGACCACCGATCGCGCCAACGTGTCCGCCGCCACCAGCAACGCGGCGCCGCCGATCGCGGATGCCGGAAGCAGCAGGCGATGATCGGGGCCCCAGACCATGCGCAGAAGATGCGGCACGATCAGCCCGACAAAGCCGACGACCCCCGTCATGGCGACGGACGCGCCCACCGCGAAAGCTACCAGCAGTATCAGCACGGGCTGGAGACGTTCTGGCCGGAAGCCGAGAAGCGACGCCTCGTTTTCGCCGAGCAGCAAGGCGTTCAAAGCCCGCGCCACACGCGGAAGCAGAACCAGCGGAACGACGATCCATGGCGCGACCACGCCAAGCTGCGTCCAGTCGGCACCGCCCAGACTACCCAGCGACCAGAACGTCAGATCGCGCAGCTGATTCTCGTTGGCGAGAAACGTGAGCAACCCGACGCCGGCCATCGCGATGGCATTGATCGCAATACCCGCGAGCAGCAAATTGGCGACGCCCGGTCGTCTGCGCCCGATGCCATAGACGATACCGGTCGTGACGAGGCCGCCGACGAAGGCGCAGGCCGCGATAACGAAACCGCTCGCACCATTGTGCGCCCGGCCGCCGAGCACGATAGCGGCGACGGCGCCCAGGGCCGCGCCGGCGGAAACACCGATCAATCCGGGGTCGGCGAGAGGATTTCGAAACAGGCCCTGCATGGTTGCGCCGCTGGTAGCCAGCGCCGCGCCCACGACAACGCCAAGCAGCAAACGCGGCAGGCGCAGCATCAGGACAACGCGGTCGTCCCCGATGGCATCCGCTCCCGCGAACCAGCGGCCGATGGCACCGGCGACTTCGCGCGCCGGCACATCCATCGCGCCTGTGGTCAGACTCCACAATGCCGTCCCCGCAAGCAGCAGGCCCAGCAATGGCAGACTCCAGCGACGGCTTCCGTGCCGCGTAGCCCTCGGCAACGGAATCGCGTTCATGGCTTATATGCCGCCCATTGCGCCTGCAATGCCTGCGCCGTCTCCGCCGTGCGCGGGCCGAAGCCGAGCAACGCCTGTCCGTCGACGAAAACGATGCGCCGCGCGCGACCCGCGGGCGTCTGCGCAATGCCCGGCATCGCCAGCACCCCGTCGATGCCGCCCACGTCCTTCTCGCGTTCGTGCATGAGCACGATGACATCCGGTGCAAGTGCAACCAGTGCTTCGGGCGACACGGCCTTGTAACCGGCGAACGAGTCGATCGCGTTATGGCCACCCGCCAGCGCCAGTGCACGATCCGCCGCGGTATCGCGACCTGCCGCCATCGGACTGCCGCTTCCCATCGACATCAGGAAGATCGCGCGCGGATGCCGCGGCATCGCCGCGACGGATTTCGCCAGCGCGGCGAAGCGCGCATCCACGTCGCGCGCCAGCGCGGCGGCTTCTGTCTCGCGACCGAGCACCTTGCCGATCGCGAGGATCTTCGCGGTGACGTCGGCCGGTGTCCGCGAGACCGGCAACAGCTCCATCCGCACGCCGGCATCGCGCAGCTGGGCGACCGCGGTCGCCGGACCGGCATCGTGCGTGGCGAGGATTAACTGCGGATGCAGGGAGAGCACACCCTCGGCACTCAGCTGACGCAGATAGCCGACTTTCGGCAGACGCGCCGCGGCATCGGGCCACTGGCTCGTCGTATCCGTCGCCAGGAGCCCGTCCTCCGCGTGCAACGCATAGACGGCCTCGGTGATATCGCCACCCAGCGAGACGAAACGCGTCGCCGCCGACACCGTCGTTGCGGCCATCGACGCAACGACAAGACATATCGCCAGCCAACGCCGACTCACGACACACGCTCCAGACCGGCGAGCAGCGCGCGCCAGTCGTCGCGCTCGGGGATGCCGGGCTTGCGCTTGCCGAACACCTGCGCGATCTGCGTACCGTCTTCCGCGTAAAGTTCCAGCGAGGTAACGACGCCTTCCGGTACCGGCTTGCGCACCACCCACGATTCGACGATGCACCCCTCGCGCAGATGGAGGTTGAAGCCTTCGTCCAGCACGTTCAACCAGGGATCGGCAACCTTAATGTTCCTCACCGGGCCCGTATGGATCTGCACGACACCCGGCGATCCGACGAAAATCATCAGCGGTACTTCGGTAGCCGCCGCGCCCTCTAGCATGGTCCGCATCGAGCCATTGTCGACGCGCTGCGCGAACTCGTCGCCGACCAGTCGCAGAGCTTGCATGCGCGTGGTCTGGTGACGTTTCAGCAGGGCGAAGAAATCGTGGGGATCGCGCAGCGCGCGCCACCCGTCGCGCAGCGAGTCGACATCCACTTCGGCATCGGACCGGCGCGAAGGCAGCGGATCGACCACATCGACCAGCTCCAGCAACGGCGACTGCACCGCCGCCGTATAACGATGCACCAACGCACGCCATGCCGAACGGTCGGTGCCTTCGGTGAGATAGACCTTGTGCACGGCACGCCCATCGCCATCGAAGAACTGCAGGCTTTCCAGTTCGCGACCGCGCGAGGTTTCGCGTACGGCGAAACCGACGTGCCAGTGACGGAAGAACAGCCGCAGGTCGATATCTTCCGCGAGCACGATCCCCATGCTGCCGCCGGCATCGACGTTGTCGTATTGCCCCTTCTTTTCGTGCACGCAGTAATCGTTGCGCGTGAGCGCCATCACGCGACCGAGCGACGGCAGGTCGCGGATAAGATCGGCGAACGTGCCCTCCAGCCGGATGACACCGTCGCCGCAACGACTGGCGACAAGCTCGCCTTCGCTCACGCCCAGACGGGCGGCGACATCGCGGGCGCGTAGCAGTGGCTCGTCCTGACGCAGACGCAGCCAGCCCGTGCGAAGACTGGGAATATCGACCGGAGCGGGTATGGAATTCGTGTTCTCGAGCATGGTTCGTCTCCTCAGAAGCTGTAACGGGCGGACACGTTGAGCGACCGGCCCGGCATGGTCAGGCGCTCGATCTGTGCGGTGCGCTGCTGCGTATCGTCGACACCCCCACCGCTGGCGACATTGGCGAGCACGCCGCCGTGCAGGGCGCCCCAGTCCCAGTAGCGTCGATCGGCGATGTTGCTGACGCCCGCGGCCAGTTCCAGCGAGCCGATCGGCGTCCAGTGCGCGTAGAGATCGATCGTCGCGTAGCCCGGCGCCGAGAACAGCGACGTCGCGTCCAGACGATCTTTCCGGCGCACCGCCTTGCCGATCAGTTCGACGCCCCACGCTTTTGCGTCATAGGAAATACCAAGCACGGCCGATGCCGGGTCGACGCTGTTGAGCGGCGACGTGCCGCTCTGGCCGATCACCGTCTTGTCGCCACGCGCGGCACTGAGGCTACCTTCGAGTTTCCAGCCGGCGAGCGAGCTGTTGAGTGCACCAAGATTGAGTCCCGCCGTCGCTTCCGCGCCCTTGATCGTCGCCTTGGGGAAGTTGACCGCCTGCATCACGATCAGCAAGTTCTGATCGATGGCCCATTGCGGCCACTGCGAACGGTCGAGCGTGTAACCGCCGAAGATGAAATTCTTGTACCGGTTGTAATAGACGTTGGCGGTGAAGTAACCGAGTTCGCCCGTACCGCGCACACCCAGCTCGATGCCCTTGCTGGTTTCGGGTTTCAGGCCGGGATTCGGGATGATGCCGTACGCGCGCGGCGTACCCCAGGCGACAGCCAGCTCGCTGTACAGCGGCGGCCGGAACCCCTGCGAGTACTGCGCGTACGCGCTGATCGCATCCGTCACGGCGTACTCGACACCGAGCTTGGGCGACACACGACTCTTCTTCACGTCGGTCAGGCCGCTCTGCACGAACGAGCTCTTGTAGTAGCTGTCGTTCTCGTCCGGTTTGAAGGAGTAGCGATCGATGCGCACACCCGGCGTTACGTGCAGGCGCCCATTGAGGAAGGACATCTCGTCCTGCGCGAACACGGCATAACGGTCCGTGTCGTTCTTCGGAAAGAAACGCAGCGGATAGTTTTCCGGCATATACGGCGTATTGCTGGAAACGATGCCCGTACGCGTATCGCGTCCCTGGCCGCCCAGCTGCCCCGTAGGCGTCGTACGCGACACGTCGACACCGTAGGCAATACGATGCTCGACGACATCGCCGGTTACCGACTTGAACAGGGTGGCCTTGCCGCCGAAGAGACGCTCGTCGAGATGGCTCAGATACAGGCGATCGTAGGTCGCTCCGCGCGATGGCACGTTTGCCAGCGTGTTGGTGGTCGACTCGGTCTCGGTCTTCTGCCAGTACACATTCCATTCGATGCGATCGACCAGCGCCGTATCGAGGTTGGCATAGCGCTGCTCGAACGAGCCGCGGATACGCGACGACGTATCTTCGGCCCGGTCGTCCAGCAAGCGCGTAGTACCGGTCGCCTGATTCATCGCGCTGTAGATATGCGTATTCACCTTGTTACGGAACACATCGACCGTGACGCGATCTTCGCGACCCGAGTCGGCGGTGTGCACGTACTTTCCGAGCACGCTGTTCGTCGTCGACGACATCGGATCGGGCCGCGTGCGCAGGTAATTCGTAGTGTCTACGTCGCCTTTGTTGTTCGTCGCACTGGCTTCGCGATGGTTCGCGACGAAGACGATACCGTTGCGCTTATCGCCGCCGGCCAGTGTAAGCGACGTGCCCAGACCGCGATCCGCGCTGCTGTACTGCTCTTTCACCGAGACATAGGTATCGCGTCCGTCGCGCAGGTAGTCGGCGGGATCGCGCGTCACATAGCGAACGGTGCCGCCGAGTGCATCGGAAGGATCCAGGGCGGATGCGGGACCGCGCGCGATCTCGACGCTTTTCACCGAATCGAGATCGATGAAGTCGCGGCCCGCGCGCATGCCGGTAGTCGAGAAGCCGAACGAATTCGCCGCAGCGACACCATCGGTCTGGATGTTGACGCGATTGCCGTCCAGACCGCGGATACTGAAGCTGTCCAGGCCCCATCGTCCCGCGGTGCCGATAGCCGACACGCCGGGTTCGTAACGCACCAGGTCGCGGATATCGACCACCAGATGGCGATCCATCGTTTCCCGGTCGATAACCGACACCGTGGCGGGCACGTCGAAACGGAACGCCGAGCCGATGGCGGTGACCGTGATGCGCGGCAATTGCTGCGTATCGTCGGTGGAAGGCGCCGTATCCGCGGCGTACGCCGACAGGGAGCCGCCGAGCGCCGCGCACACAAGCGCGGCCAGTGTGGTTTTCTGGAGCACAGGAAATCCTTCGCAATCGTGCCTTTTGCACGAATCGGGGGCTTGCGAAGGAGGCCTGGCCTCCGGCTGGCGACCGGGGTTGATGGGTAGGAAATGAAGATCGCACGAAGGCGTCTTCTTCACATGGTATTGAGAACCATTCCTATTTACAACACATGGCGCCTGGATTTCTCAAACGTCGATGCGACACGTTGTTTCGGGATCGAAGAAATGCAGCCGCTCGGCGGCGAAGCCCAGCGCCACATCCGTACCCGGCTGCACGACGGAATGCGGCGGCGCGCGCGACACGATTTCGCCACCGGCGTAACGCATGTTGAGGAAGATTTCGTTGCCGACGGGCTCGACGACTTCCAGGTGCGCATGCAGTCGCGTTGCCATGCCGTTCGCTTCGGCAAGTTGCAGATCTTCCGGACGCACGCCGACGATGACCGGCTTGTCGACGTACGCGGCAAGCGCGTCGGAAGTCACGTCCAGCGACACCGTGCCTTCGGCCATCTGCAGACTCAGGCCATCGGCATGACGAAGCGTGCCGTGGAAAAGATTCATCGCAGGACTGCCGAGGAAGCCCGCGACGAAAAGATTCACCGGCTTGTTGTAGAGATTCATCGGTGTGTCGAGCTGCTGGATCACGCCGCCATTGAGCACCACGATGCGTTGGCCGAGCGTCATCGCTTCGATCTGGTCGTGCGTGACGTAGATCATGGTGGCGCCCACGCGGCGATGGATACGCGCGATTTCGACGCGCGTCGACAGGCGCAGCTTCGCGTCCAGGTTCGAGAGCGGTTCGTCCAGCAGGAAAACCGCCGGGTCGCGCACCATGGCACGCCCCAACGCCACGCGCTGGCGCTGTCCGCCCGACAGCGCGGCGGGCTTGGAAGACAGGCGTTCGTTGAGGCCGAGCATGTCGGACGCTTCGGCGACGCGACGATCGATTTCTTCTTTCGGCTGTCCACGCAGACGCAGACCGAAGCCGAGGTTTTCCTGCACCGTCATGTGTGGATACAGGGCGTAATTCTGGAACACCATCGCGATGTCGCGATCCTTCGGTGCCACGTCGTTGACGACACGGTCCCCGATCCACAGTTCGCCGCCCGAAATGGATTCCAGGCCGGCGATCATGCGCAGCAACGTCGTCTTGCCGCAGCCGGAAGGACCGACGAGAACCAGTAACTCGCCATCGGCGATGTCGAAACTGGCTTCGGCGACGGCAACGTGCCCGTTCGGGTAAACCTTGCGTACCTTATCGAGCCGAACACCTGCCATCTTCTTCTCCGTGGACGCCCGCACCGCGTAACGCCGCATCATCGTCAAACCCGGAACCGGTGCGGCGTGGGAGCCTGCACTTTGCCGGGACAATCCGGTATTCTGCCGATGTAATCGTTTACGTCCAAGTGTAGGCTCCAGCGATGGGACTCGGAGCGGTCCACCGACCGTCCAGGGCGCGCCACCGGAATTGTCACTAGACGTCAGGCCCCGCCCAAGGCACCCTTGCGGGCTCAGTGACATGACAGGTTCTCGATAATGGTCAACGGTAGCGCTTCGGCGAAGACCCTGCTCGCCGATCTCGGCGGCACCAATGTTCGCTTCGGCATAGCGGACCCATCCCTTGAGCAGCCCCTGCTCCTGGATACCGTGAAGCGTTACCGCGTGAAGGATTACGAGTCGCTTACCCACGCGGCACGTGAATATTTCAAGGAAACCGGCCATAACGCCGATCGCGCGATCATCGCCGCGGCCGGTCGTATCGACGATGGCGAGACCGTGAAGGTCACGAACAACCCCTGGGCGATTTCGGCGAAGAAAACCGCCGCCGAGCTCGATCTCGAATGGGTACATCTGGTCAACGACTTCGCGGCGCAGAGCATGGCCGTGATGCTGCTTAAGGGTAACGATCTGGTTCAGGTCGGCCCGACGGCCGTGCCGCAAATTGGCAGCGACGCGGAACAGACGTTCGTCGTGGTGGGACCGGGTACGGGTCTCGGTGTCGGCGGCCTGCTGATTCGCGGCGACAAAGTCAGCGTGCTGCAAACCGAAGGCGGCCATGCCGGTTTCGCCGCGCATACGGCCGAGGACATCGAAATCCTCAAGGTGCTGAATCTGCGCTACGGCCGCGTGTCGAACGAGCGCCTGATCTGCGGCGCCGGCCTCGTCAATCTGTACAGCGCGATCTGCGAAATCGCGGGTCAGAAGGCCGAAGATCTGACACCTGAAGACGTCACCGACCGCGCCAAGGCCGATACCTGTCCGATGTGCGTGCGCGCCGTCGAAACGTTCGCCGGTATCTTCGGCAGCGTCGCGGGCGATCTGGTGCTGACTCTCGGCGCGTGGAACGGCGTTTATCTCACCGGCGGCATGATCCCGATCCTGCTGCCGTGGCTGGAACGCGGTCACTTCCGCGAACGCTTCGAAGCCAAGGGCCGCTTCCGCGACACGATGGAAAAGGTGCCCACCCAGGCGATCATGAATCCGGAGCCGGGCCTTGTCGGCGGCGCCGCGCTCGCGGTCGTCGAATCGGGACGTTCGCTGCTTAAGCGCTGATGGCCGGGCTTCCCGCGACGGTCGCTGTCTCTCTGTGGGAGCGCGCCTGCGCGCGAAAGCCTACGGAACGCTAATGATGAAGGTCGCATCCGCAGCCCGAAGACCGGGCTTGCGAATGTGGGTAGATCCGGCTTCCTTGCCCTGCTGGCTTTCGCGCGCGGGCGCGCTGCCACAGTGTCACGGTCCCGGCAGAACTGGTGGTAGCGATTACTGCGCAGGCGCCAGCAGCGCGTCCAGATCGCTTTCGTCGAAGCTGAGCCTCTCGCGACTGCCGCCGCCTTCCAACACGGCTTCCGCCAGCTCCGCCTTGCGCGCCTTCAGTTCTTCGATGCGCTCTTCCACCGTGCCCGCCGTAATAAGGCGATACACGAAGACCGGCTTGTCCTGGCCGATGCGATGCGCGCGGTCGCTGGCCTGCGCTTCGGCCGCCGGATTCCACCACGGGTCGTAGTGAATAACCGTGTCCGCCGCGGTGAGATTGAGACCCACACCGCCTGCCTTCAGCGACAGCAGGAACATCGGAACGTCGCCGTTCTGAAACCGCTCCACGGGTTCGGCGCGATCGCGCGTTTCGCCGGTGAGCATCACGTAACTCAGGCGACGGCGATCGAGTTCGACCGCGATCAGCTTCAGCATTTCCGTGAACTGACTGAAGAGCAGTACACGCCGCCCCTCGGCGAGCAATGCGGGCAGCATGTCCATCAGCAATTCGAACTTCGCCGATTCGCGCACGCCACGCGCCGCTTCCAGTTTCACGAGTCGCGGATCGCAGCAGACCTGACGCAGCTTAAGCAGAGCGTCGAGCACGACGATGCCGCTGTGCGCGATGCCACGCTGCGCGATGACTTCGCGCAGTTCTTCGGCCAGCGAAAGACGCAGGCTTTCGTACAGGTCGCGCTGACGCGGCTCCATGACGACGCGTCGCGTGATTTCCGTTTTCGCCGGCAACTCGGAGGCCACCTGGCCCTTCGTGCGACGGAGGATGAAGGGCGCGATGCGCCGGTTCAGCCGCTCCTGGCAGTCGACATCCTGTTGCCGCTCGATAGGCACGCGGTAGTGGCGACGGAACGCGCCTTCGTCGCCCAGCAGACCCGGTACGGCAAGATCGACCTGCGACCACAGTTCGCCGAGATGATTTTCAAGCGGCGTGCCCGTAAGACACAGGCAACGCGGCGCCTGCAGCGCGAGCAACGCGCGACGCGCCTGCGTGCGCGGATTTTTTACCTGCTGCGCTTCGTCCAGCACGACCAGCGCGAACGACTGCTTCTTGAGCGCGTCGACATCGCGCGGAAGCAACGCATATGTCGTGAGAATGACATCGTGATCGGCGATGCGCGTGAAGGTTTCGGCGCGTTGCGGTCCGTGCAGCGCCAGCAGACGGAGGTCCGGTGCGAACCGCGCGACTTCGGCCACCCAGTTGGGAACAAGACTGGTCGGCACCACCACCAGCGCCGGCGAATTCAGCGAACCGCTTTCCTTCAGCGCAAGCAGATGCGTGATCAGTTGCAGCGTCTTGCCCAGGCCCATGTCGTCGGCGAGGACGCCACCCGTACCGGCCTCGGCAAGCGCGTTCATCCAGCGCAGACCATCGCGTTGATAAGGGCGAAGCTCCGCACGCAGACCCGCGGGCACCGCGTCGCTGGCGCGCTCGGCCGCTTCGCGCAGGCGGCGCGTGAAACCGCGCAGACGCTCGGGCGCTTCGAAGGAGCCACCAGACGGCAATGCCTGAACCAGTTCTTCCAGACGCCCCGCCTGCACGCGCGGCAAATGCAGCTGCTGACGCGGGCGTTCGAGATATTCCGCAAGTGGCGCGAGCAGGCCGCGCAGCTCCTTCAGCCGGACGGGTACGCGACGTCGTTCGTCGACCGGGGCGTACCACACCGAGTCCTCGGCCTCGTTCGGCGCGGGGCTCAGGCTGAGTTGATGTTCGGCCAGCGCCTGGGCCACGGCGGGAAGCAGGTTGACGCGCTGCCCTTCGACCTCGATACCGATTTCCAGATCGAAGGCCTGATCTTTATCGTCTTCGGCGGCGCGTCCATACCAGCGCACGGGCCCTTCGAGCACTTCGAACGGGAAACTTGGCGCGTACTCCAGCACGAAACCGTCGGCTTCCAGCTTCGGCCGCAGCGCGAGCCAGCGCGCCGGCGTGTTGACCTCCAGCGCGCCCGCATAGCCCTTACCTGGAAAGAGCCACGCATCGTCGGGCAACGTGTCGGCCATATCCCAGGGCAGACCTTCCGTATCCACGGCAGGATTGAGGCCGGCGGTCTCCAGATGCTCCATGGAGGCGAGCTCTTCCGCGCGGCGGCGCGTGATTTCGAGCAACGTCCCGTTTCGTATACGCCGCACCAGCGGCTCGCCGCCGCGACCGGGCAGACGCTCGCCCGCATAGTCGAAGGCCAGACGACCGTACGCCAGCGGGGGCGTACCGGCCGCCAGACGCGCGTGACGCGTGAGTGCATGCAGCACCAGGACCGGCCGCGGCGAAAGCTCGGCGCGCCGCATGTCTTCGAATACCTGGGGGGCCGGCATGCGCGCGGCGAGCGGCGTGCTCGCCAGGGTACTGCGGAAAATGCCGCTGTTTTCGGGCGGTAGCGGCGGCAGGTCGAGCCATTCGCTTTCCTCCCTGGCCCCTTCCAGCTGACCGACTTCGGCGTGCTCGGCGTCGAGGAACCATAGCGCGCCCACGCGGAGCAGGCGCTGGCTGTGCGGGACGACGGGCAGCAGCTTCTGACTGCCGTCGTTCTCCAGATGCCAGCGCCAGTTCAGCGGATGCGACTTGCCGCGCGACAGGTGCAGCCCGGCCACGCCGCCGAAGAAACATGGCGCCGTGTCGAGGATTTCGGTAAGCAGGGAGTCACCCAGCGATCCAGCGAACCGGGCATAGCTACGGCTCTTGCGCAGGGTTTGCGGCAGTCCCAGCACCGTGGCGGCAAGACGCTGCTCGGAGGCGCTGAGCGATGCGTGCAACAGGTGCTTACTATCCAGCGGCGTCGGCCGCGTATAGCGACCTTCCGCGCTGACAGTAAGCAAAACCGGAGCGATATCCAGATGAGCCGACGGCTCGTGGGCGTCGTTGACGGCTTCGAGGAAGAAGCCCAGAACAACCCGATCGGACGAACGCACCTGTGCCGGCGCGTCCAGCGCCCGGCGCCACGCCACAGGCAGTGATTCCGCCTGTCCGGCCGAAGCCTCGAAGCGACTCCGTTTGTCGTCCGGCTGGTGCATCCGTTTCGATCCGCCTGCGCGACCAAAACAAGAAGCTTAGCAGGGGCGGACGCCAAGCCTTGTAGGACTATTTCCTGTTTTGGGACATCCGGACCGGCACGGTTCAGCGACGCGGGTAAGCCCTGCGTCGCCAACGGACAATCAGGCCGGCGAATCGCCGAACAGATTGGCCGGATATTCCGGCTTGCGCTCGCGGGCCATCAGGGCGCGCAGCCCTTCTACCGGCGTGACCTCGCCATGCAGCACGGCCCGGACTCCCGCCGCGATGGGCAGGTCGAGCTGGTGCTTGGCGGCCAGACGGGCCACTTCGTCGGCGGTGACCACGCTTTCGACCACCTGGCCGATCTCGCGGACAGCCTGGTCCAGCGGAATGCCCCGTCCAAGAGCGAGACCGAGCCGGCGATTGCGGGACAGATCGCCCGTACAGGTCAGGACGAGGTCACCCAGACCGGCCAGACCCATGAGGGTTTCCGCCCGGGCACCGAGAGCCACGCCGAGGCGCAGCATCTCGTTCATGCCACGCGTGATGAGGCCGGCGCGGGCGTTGAGGCCAAGTTCCATGCCGTCCGCGACACCCGTCGCGACGGCCAGCACGTTTTTCATGGCGCCACCGAGCTCCGCCCCCAGGATGTCGCTACCTGTGTAGGCGCGAAAATTCGGCGCGTGGAGCATCGTGGCGAGCAACTGCGCGAAATCCGCGTCGTCCGAATGGACGGTAACCGCGCTGGGCAGGCCCGCCGCCACTTCGCGGGCGAACGACGGTCCGGTGACCACGGCCGCCGCACGGCCCGGGAGCTTTTCCTGCACCACTTCATGCAGGAAGCGGCCGGTCCCTGTCTCGAAACCCTTGGTTGCCCACGAGATCGATGCACCGTCGTCCAGCAGCGGCTTGATCTCGTCGAGCATCGACGCGAAGGCGTGACTGGGAACGACGATAAGCACGACGCCGGCACCGCGAAGCACGGTGGCCAGATCGGGCTCGTAGGTCAGCTCGGCCGGCAGGTCCAGGTCCGGCAGATAGCGGGCGTTCCGGCCGCTTTCCGCCATGGCGGCGAGGGCAACGGCATCGCGCCCCCACAGCCGCGTGGGCACGTCGTTACGCGCCAGCAGCGCGGCAAGCGCCGTGCCCCAGGAGCCGGCGCCGAGAACGGCGACGACCGGATGATCGGGCGTTGTCATCGATCAGCTATTGAGCGTACGGGTCTCTTCGGCGCCGGTACCGCCATTCTGCTGGGCGGCGTAGAGCGCATCGAAGTTGATCGGCTGCAGGAGGAACGGCGGGAAGCCACCTTCCTGAATCATCGACGACACCATCTGGCGGGCGTATGGGAACAGCAGGTTCGGGCAGTAGCTGCCGAGGATGCCGTCGCGGTCTTCGTCGGTGAAACCACCGATGCCGAAGATACCGGCCTGGTGCACTTCGGCCAGGTACGCGGTGCGCTCGCCGAGGTTGCAGGTAAGCGTCAGGCTGAGGACCACTTCGAACGTGTCGTTGCCGAGGTCGACGGCCTTGTGGCCCAGATTCAGCTGAACCTGCGGCTGCTGCTCGTTTTCGCCCATTTCCTGAAAGACCTGGGGCGCGTTCGGTGCCTCGAACGACGCGTCCTTTACGTAGATCTTCTGCAGCACGAGCTGCGGCTGGCCTGCCTGGCCGTTTGCGTTGATCTCTGCCATGCGCTTACCCCTTAAGAATGGAAGCTTTTATGAATGAAAGACGGATATACGAAAGACGTCGATTGTTTCATAGAACCCTTGCTGCCGCACAGCCCCGGGTTGCGTCCTGGCGTCGGATTCTGCGAGAATGCCCGGCTCCCCTATGCCGACCCGTTCCCTCGGGCAAGTCCGCCACGCGATGCGGGCCTTACGGCGAGGACGCTTTACCCCCTCCAGCCATCGCGTGGCGACCTGTTCGCCGCTGGGCCGATGCCACCCTGGCCAAAGGGTGGTCAAACGAATTACGGAGGTCATCATGGCCCGTAGATGCCAAGTAACGAACAAGGGTGTGCAGACCGGCAACAACGTCTCGCACGCTAACAACAGGACCCGTCGCCGCTGGTTGCCGAACCTGCACGAGCGCCGCTTCTGGGTTGCCAGCGAGAACCGCTGGATCAAGCTGCGCGTTTCCAATCACGCACTGCGCACGATCGACAAGAAAGGCATCGAGGCCGTGATCGCCGACCTCCGCGCCCGTGGCGAGAAAATCTGAGGAGCATGAGACATGGCTGGTAAGCGTGATAAGCATCGCCTGATTTCTACCGCGGGTACGGGTCACTTCTACACCACGGATAAGAACAAGAAGAACATGCCGGAAAAGATGGAATTCATGAAATATGATCCCGTCGTCCGGAAACACGTGCTGTACAAGGAAGGCAAGATCAAGTAATCGCCCCGGCGATTCGATCTTCGAAAAACCCGCCCTCGTGGCGGGTTTTTTTGTAAAGGCATGGGAAGGGCTGAATGCGCCTCGCCGCCTCGCGCTCGTGCGTCGGGGAGGCCGGAGCGGCGAGGGTGGTTGAGGTGGTCAAGTATTTCTAAACACCCGATAGGTTTTTTTTTCGGGCCGTCAGCATCTCGTGGATGGCTGGCGGGACCTGACCGTTGGCCGCATGCAGGCGCCGGTAGTTGTAGTAAGACGTCAGGAAGACCGTGGCGTCGCTCTCGGCTTCGTGACGAGTGTCGTAGGTCCGTTGCATCCATTCGGTTTTCAACGACGCGAAGACCCGCTCGGCGACAGCATTGTCCCAGCAGTGTCCCTTTCGACTCATGCTTTGAGTGATTCCCAGGCCTTGCAGGCGCCGAATGAAGCCGAAGCTGTTGTATTGCGAGCCCTGGTCGGAATGGAACATCAGCTCACCCGAGGGCCTGCGGTCCTTCACCGCCCGATCCAGAGCAGCCAGCGCCAAGTTCGCGTTGGGCTGGATCGAGAACGCCCAGCCGACGATCCGCCGGGCATACAGATCCACCACGATGGCCAGGTACAGCCAGCCCTGTCGGGTCGGCAGGAAGGTGATGTCGCCGACCCAGACCTGGTTGGGCCGGGCCACGTTGAACTGCTGCGCAAGAAGGTTGGGGGCGGGCACCGCCGCCTTGCTCGCTCTGCGATAGGAGTGCCGGCGTACCCGTTCGGCCCACACACCCGCCTTCTTCATCAGGGTGCGGGCGCGATATCGACCCGTCGGCATGCCTTGCCGGGCAAGCTCCGCAGCCATGCGGCGTGTACCGTAGCTGCCTCGGCTCTGCCGATGAATCTGCCGAACCGAGGTCACCGCCTTCGGCTCGTCAGGAATCGGCCGCTCCTCCGCGCCGCGCCCGGCGTAGTAACTGCTGCGGGGGTATTCCATGGCGTCACAAAGCTGGGTGACCGCGTACGCCCCCTTCAGTTCGTCGATCACCGCCGTGGGCGATCGTTCTCCCGAACGAAGAAGGCGATAGATTTTTTTAGCAGTTCGCGCTCCTCCTGGAGCTTGAGCACCTGCGCCTCGAGCTCGACGACACGGCGACGGTCCTCGTCGGCCGTCCTTTGGCTGCCTGGCGCCGGATGCTCTGCCTGGTACATTGCCACCCACCGTCTTAACGCCGTAGGGCCGACATCCAACATCTCACACACCTGCCGTGTCGAATGGCCTTCGGCCAGGATCAGATGCACGGCTTCGTCCCGCTGCGCCTGCGTAATATTTTTACGTCCCATGGTTCACCTCGTTCTGGCTGTGAATCCCCTCAGGATGTCCAGAAAGATTAGACCACCTCAGGTGGCCGACGGCTCTCCCCAAAACGTCCGAGCGCAAAAGCGATGGCGAAGCCGAGCCCGCCCCGAAAAAGCGTGAAGAACCAAAAAAAAGCCCGCCATGTAGGCGGGCTTTCGTTCTCCCGGAGGAAGGCGCTTTACGCGCCGACCGCCGAGTATCCCTTCAGGCGCTGCGCGAACTGCTGAAGCGAACGGATGCCGCTCTGTTCCGCTTCGACGATCCACTGCTGGAGCGCCTTCAGTGCGTTGTCCGCACCGCGCTGCTCCATCAACGCCACCAGACGGGCGCGGAATTCGCAGACGGTGGTCAGCGTCGGGCGCTTGGCCATGACGGCCTGCAGGCGCTCGCGACCTTCGTGATCCAGCCAGCGGCCACCATCGGCCAGTGCGCGACGCATGCGACGCGGGACTGCCTTCATGTTCTCGCCGGCGTGGCCGACTTCCTCGCGCATCGTCGGAAGAATGACGTCGCGGTAGTAGTCGGTCGTGGCCTGGAAGCGAAGCGCGAGCACGCCCTTCAGCGTCTCGGCGTCCGGCAGGTGTACGTTCGGACGGATGTTCAGCGTCGGCGCGACACGCAGCACCTTCGCCAGACCGACCGCACGCAGACCGCAGATCACGGCCCAGCCGATGTCGAATTCCCACTTGCGCAGGGCGAACTTCGCCGAACTCGGGAAGGCATGGTGATTGTTGTGCAGCTCTTCGCCGCCGATCCAGAAGCCCCACGGCGAAATGTTCGTCGCGGTGTCGGAGCTTTCGAAGTTGCGGTAACCCCACCAGTGACCGATGCCGTTGACGAAACCGGCGGCCCAGAACGGGATCCAGATCATCTGGATGGCCCAGATCGCCAGACCCGCCGCACCGAAGAGCGCGAGGTCGATGAATGCCATCAGCGTCGGACCCCAGTACGGATGACCGCCGAGCAGCTTGCGCTCGATCCAGTCGCCCGGGGTGCCGCGGCCGTACTTCTCCATGTCGGCCTTGTTGTAGCTGGCTTCGCGGTACAGCGAAACGCCGTCCCAGAACACCTTGCTGATGCCGTAGATCTGCGGGCTATGCGGATCTTCCTCGGTCTCGACCTTGGCGTGGTGCTTGCGGTGAATCGCAACCCATTCGCGCACGACCATGCCCGTCGTCAACCAGCCCCAGAAACGGAAGAAACCGTTGAGGGTCCAGTGGAAGTCGACGCCGCGATGGGTCTGGCTACGGTGGTAGTAGAGCGTCACGGTAAAGATCGTGAGCTGCGTCACCACGAGCAGGTAGACCAGCATGCTTACCCAGCTTGCGCGGGTGAGCCCATTGGCCAGAAAGTCGAGCAGGGAATCGAGCATGTAGGCGATAACCACGCGAGTAAGAAAAGGAATCGTGCTCACGCAGTCTACACGGGCCGCTTCCATACCCACCAGCACGGTCTGCGGCCAAATGTGAAGAGGTCGGTTGTATGAAAACGGGGCGGCCGCGACAATCGCCGGATGACCCGAAACCCGCACGTTCATATTGCCGTCGCCGGCCATCCCGATAAGGGACCGATGCACGCACGTTGCCCGCTGTTCGGCGACGAACGCGCATGACGGCGACCAGCTTGCTGAACATCTCAGGGGTTTCGAGGCAACGGGCGGGACGGGCCGCCGTTTCCGACCTATCCCTGATTCTGAATCGTGGCCAAGTACTCGGCCTTCTCGGGGTCAATGGCGCGGGCAAATCGACGACCCTGGCGATGCTTGCCGGAGCCCTCAGGCCGGATCGGGGCTCCATCCTGCTCGACGGCCACGACTTCGTGGCCTCGCCGGAGCTGGCCCGCCGGACGATCGGCTGGCTGCCGGAAGCCGCGCCGCTATGGCCCGAACTGTCGGTGGACGAACACCTGATGGGTTTCGCCACGCTGCGCGGCATGACCCGGCGCGATGCACGGCGCGCCACGGATGCCATCGTCGAGCGGCTTCAGCTCGGCGAATTGCGCCGACGCCTGGCGGGCGTACTGTCCCAGGGACAGCGCCAGCGGCTCGGACTGGCCTGCGCACTGGTTCACGACCCGGCGCTGCTTATCCTCGACGAACCGGCCAACGCACTCGATCCCGTACAGGTCGGCGAGTTGCGCAAGCTGGTTCGCGAACGCGCGGCCGCAGGCTGCGGCGTGATCCTGTCGACCCACGTACTGGGCGAAGTGACGGCGGTCTGCGATCGTGTCGCCATCCTCCACGAAGGCCGTCTGCGCCACGATGCCGCGCTGCGCGACGACGCGGACGGTCACATACTGGAATCCACCTTCTTCGCTATCGCGACGGGAGCCTCCGCCGCATGAGCATCCGTGCCGTTACCCGCCTCGAACTCCGGCGACTTCTCGTACGCCCGATGGCATGGGCGCTCGCCGCGCTCGCCATCGCCTGGCTAGCCTGGACCTATGTGTTGTCGCTGGGCAATTTCCTCAACGTGCAGGTAAAGCTCGCCGCGCTGGCCGATGCACCGGGCTTCACCGATCTGGTATCGGTGCCGCTGCTGGCCGAACTCATCAAGCTGGCGTTCCTCGTCGTGCCGTTGCTGACGATGTCGCTGCTGGCCGGCGAACGCCGCGCCGGCACGTTGCCGTTGCTGGCCTCGACGGGTATCGCGCCGTGGAAGCTGATCGTCGGCAAATATCTCGCCGTACTCGCATGGCTTGCCGTGTGGCTGATCGCGACGCTCGCCATGCCGCTGGTACTCGCCGGATCCACATCGCCCGACTGGGGCAAACTGGCCGCCGCCACATTGGGTACCGCCCTGACCCTGGCCACTCTGGCCGCGATCGGCATCGCCTGTTCGGCGGCCACCGGGTATCCCGCGATCGCCGCCGCGCTGGCGCTGATCGTCACCTTGCTGCTGTGGACCGTCGATCGCGGTGCGCAGGCTGCTGGCGTGAGTGGCGGATTCCTGGAATGGCTGACGATGAGCACGCATCTGCAGAACCTGCTCCGCGGCCTGGTGGCCAGCCCCGACCTGATCTGGTTCGCGCTCGCGATCGCTCTTCCGCTGATCCTCGCCGCGCGACGCCTGTCGGCCGACAGGGAGCGTCACTGATGCGGCGCTTCGATCGCTGGTTCGTGCTTCTCGCGCTGATTGTCGCCACTGGCTGCATCGGCTATCTCAGCACCCGGCATGTGTGGGTGGCGGACTGGACGCGCGGCGCACGCGCGAGCCTTGCTCCGGAAAGCGTCGCGGTGCTGAAAAAACTCGACGGCCCGGTCGATGTCGTGGGATATCTCGCACCGGCGGGCGATCTGCGGGAACAACTCGCCGCCATCGTCGAACGCTATACGCGCGAGAAAGGCGACCTGACCCTCAGGTTCGTCGATCCGGACATCGATCCGGCCGCCTCGCGACAACTCGGCATCACCGGCGACGGCGCCTTGCTGCTACGTCATGCCGGACGCGAAGAGCGCGTGGAAAGCCCGGTCAACGAACGCAGCTTCAGCAACGCGCTGGAACGTCTCGCGCGGGGCGGGGACCGCGTCGTGGCATTCGTTTCCGGCGATGGCGAACGCCAGGCCGACGGCAAAGCGAACGCCGACCTCGGCATGTTCATGCTGCAACTGGAACATCGCGGCGTGCGCGCGGTGCCGCTCAATTTCACCCAGGTCATGGGCGTGCCCGAACACACGGACCTTGTGGTACTCGCCAGCCCCAGCGCGCCCCTGCCCGATGGGGCCGTGCGCGCACTGGTCGATTACGTTCGCGGCGGCGGCAATATCCTCTGGCTGACCGAGCCCGGCGAAGACAACCTGGGCACGGGACCACTTGCCGACGTGCTTGGGGTCCGCGTTCTGCCGGGCGTTCTGGTGGATGGTCAGGGTTCCGCGCTGGGTCTTCAGGACCCGCGCCTGATTACGCTGGGCGATTACCCGTTCCACGCTGTCACTCGCGGCTTCCGCCTGACTACGCTCTTCCCGCAGGTGGCGGCGCTGGCCCAGGTATCCGACCACGACTGGGCCGTCGTGCCCTTCCTCAGGTCGGGCGATCGTAGCTGGACGGCCTTCCACGGCATCGACAACGACAAACCCTCGACGATCCGTTTCGACCCCGCTGCCGGCGAACTCAAGGGACCGCTGGATTTCGGCTTCGCCCTGAACCGGCTATCGCCGCGCCCCGACCGTAGCGAACAGCGCGCGATGATCGTCGGCGACGGCGACTTTCTTTCGAACACGTTTGTCGGCAATGGCGGAAACCGCGCACTGGGCGAGCGCATGTTCGACTGGCTGCTCGGCGACGACGTACTCGTCGACCTGCCGTCGCGTGGCGCACCGGACCGCGTGATCCGTCTGTCGCAGAACGCGCTGAACATGCTCACGCTGGGCTTCCTGATCGCCCTGCCCGTGCTGCTGCTTGGCGCCGGGGCGTTCATCGCCTGGCGACGCCGGAGGCGCTGAGTGAATCGCGAACTGCGCCTCCGCCTGATCGGTGCGCTGGGCCTGTTCGGCTTGCTGGCCGCCGTGGCCTGGCAATGGCGCGCCGACGAAAGGGATATTCGCGAACACACGCTGCTTGCCATCGATCCGGCGACTGTCGATCGCGTGGACGTGGCGATCAAGGGACTGCCTCCACAGCACTTCGAACGTCACGATGGCCGCTGGAGCGGCGATGTCGCGCTTCACGACGACGTCGGTCGCATTGAAGAACTGGCCTCCCTCGCCGCCGCGCCCGTCACGACATGGAAGGCCGCGAGCGATTTCGTCCCCGCAAAAATCGGTCTTTCCCCACCCATCGCCGTCCTGACGCTCAACGACCAGCGAATCGAATTCGGCGAGATGACCGCACTGGGCAAGCAGCGCTACGCGAAGGTGGGCGACCGCATCGCTTTCGTCCCCGCCCAGGCCCTGCCAAGGGCGCCCCGCAGCGCGTCGCTGCCGATGCAGTAAAACGGCGGGGGTGGGGGATGGGAAGTGGGGGCGTAGGTCCGGCGAACGCCCGAGGGAGCTGGTATCGCCAGGCAGACGTTGAGCCTTCCGGACGCGTGTCGATCCCTCAGGCGTGCGCCGGAAACGCGCCCCCACTTCCCACCCCCCATCCCCGCCCTTCAAAACAACCATATTGCGCGAGGGAACAACAGCCTCCATCTTGCGCACATGCCCGAACTTCCCGAAGTCGAAACCACCCGTCGCGGGATCGCGCCGCACATCGAAGGCCGTCGCGTCAGCGGCGTCGTGCTACGTCGGCCCGATCTGCGCTGGCCGATTCCCGAAGAGATCGTCACCCTGCTTCCCGGGCAGATCGTCGAAGCCGTGGAACGACGGGCGAAATACCTCCTGCTACGCACCGCCATCGGCAGTGCCATGGTGCATCTGGGCATGTCCGGCGTGCTGCGCGTCCTGCCTTCGGATATACCTCCCGGCAAACACGATCATGTCGACATTGCATTCGACTCGGGCCAGCTCCTGCGCTTTACCGATCCACGCCGTTTCGGCTCGCTGCTGTGGCAGCCCGCCGGCGAAACCCACGAACTGCTTACCGCACTCGGGCCCGAACCGCTCACGGAAGCCTTCGACGGCGATGTGCTCTGGCATCTTTCGCGCGGACGCGTCGCCGCCGTGAAAACGTTCCTGATGGACAACGCCGTCGTGGTGGGTGTGGGAAACATCTACGCCAGCGAGGCACTGTTCGCCGCGGGCATCGACCCGCGACGCGCGGCCGGCAAAGTGTCCAGAGGGCGATACGCCCGCCTTGCCATCGAAGTCAAACGCATTCTCGCTCATGCGATCACGCGCGGCGGTACAACATTACGCGACTTCCTGAGTCCCGACGGCGCACCGGGCTACTTCTATCAGGAACTGTTCGTCTATGGACGCGCAGGCGAACCGTGCAAGGTTTGCGGCAGCACGATCCGGTCCGTCGTACTCGGGCAGCGGGCGTCTTTCTTCTGTCCCGCGTGTCAGCGCTGACCGACATTCACATCCGGCAACACCCTAGTCAATGACACGTCTTTCGCTGGGAGAGTCGTAAGGCATCACCTCATAACCTATGGCGATCCATCGGAAGGACCGTCATGTGAGAAAGAAAGGAATCGCCTTGCTGCTTGCCCTGGCAAGCCTCCACGCCACCGCCGGAGATCGCCCCTATGTCCATGATCTCGATCGCCGCTTCGATCAGTACACCTGGGTAACTACCCACAATTCGTTCAATACCTGGCTCTCTCCCCTACCGAATCAGAGCAGGAGCATCTCCCAACAGCTCATCGATGGCGTGCGCGGCCTGTCGCTGGATCTGCACGAAATAGCAGGCAGAGCCTGGGTCTGTCATGGCACCTGCTTTCTTGGGGGAAAATCGCTATCCACGTATCTGAACCTCGAGATCGTCCCCTTCCTTCTGGCCGATCGCGAAGCCATCGTTACGATCCACCTGGAGGACTACGTCTCGTCGTCCGCGCTGCGCGCCGAGCTGGCGAAGGTCCCCAATCTCGCACGGCTGACATTCAATCCGGATCGCTGGAACACCCCGGGCTGGCCGACCCTCCGGCAGATGATCGCCGCGGATCAGCGATTGCTGATCTTCGACCAGAAATCCGAAAACGCTCGCAACTATGCCATTCCCGGCGGCACGGCGACCATCATGTCCGCCAGAGCCGGCACGACGGAGAACTACTGGGAACTGGGCAAGACCATCTTCGAGCACGACACGTCGTGCATAAGTCGCTGGGGCGGCGGGCTAACACCGGGAACAGTGTCGTTCCCCGGAAAATCGTGGCCTCGCCTGTTCACCATGAATCATTTCCATCGCGTCGGCGAACCTCTGCACGCGAAGACGGACAATCGATTCGACAAGCTGATGGAGCGCGCGTATGGCACCTGCGCCCGCGCCGCACGTCGCCCGCCAAACTACATCGTGATAGACCACTATCAGAACGGCGATGCATTCGAACTCGCCGGCGTACTCAACCAGGGCGGCATTGTCCTCTACGAGGGCAACAGGGCGACCCAGGACATCGTGTGCGGCATACCTGGCGGCGAGGCGACCACGATCAACTTCAAGAGCGGCGACCGACGCGGATGCGAGAACGACGAAGCCCGTTCGGCACGCCTGTTCGACTTACCTGCCGGCACGACATTCACTTTATTCGACGCGCCGAACGGGAAGCGATCCGACGACTACACGACGATTCGCGTTCTTAGGAATCTCACGAACCGATCCGTCGTCATTCCTTCGTTTCATACCTCGTACAACGACGGTAACGTTTCGGTCGATGCGCGATACCGTAATGGCCTGGACGGAAAAATCTCCCGCGTGGAACTCACGCCGGCAACCCCTCACTCCCCTCCCCGGGCGATCATCAGGCACCCGCCTCCCGGTTCGCGGGTGGAGCCGGGCAAATGAAACAGCGCACCGGCACACATCTGTCGGAAGCTGTTCGTTCATGAGCGTGCCGCATACCCTGCAAGGTATGCGGCACGACGGTCCGATCGGCCGCACCTGGGCAGCGCACGTCGTTCTTCTGCCCGTCGTGTCGGCGCCGACCGACACCCTAACCAGGTAATGCCCTAGCCGGATAGTCGTCCAACACCGGGTTGGCGACACTCCGTGACGGCATAACCTAGGGACACCATTGAAAGGAGTTCTCGTGAAGACGAAAGGAATCGTCGCCCTTCTGGCGTTTTCCGGCGCGATAATCGCGCATGCGAACCCACCGGGCACGCGGGATCTCGACCGCCCCTACGACCAGTACACCTGGCTGACTACGCATAACTCGTTCAACGTTGGCCACGCAGGCAATCAGAGCCGATCGATTTCAGCGCAACTCGCCGACGGCGTGCGCGGACTTATGATCGATATCCATGACAAGGATGGCCGCGGCATCGTCTGCCACACATGCCTCACCGAGGGAGACTATTTCGCGGACGTCCTCAACAAAGAGGTGATTCCCTTTCTCGAGCGGGATCCCACCGCCATCGTGGCACTGCACCTCGACGACTATGTATCGCGCGACGTCCTGAATCGCGAACTGGATAACGTGCCCGGCCTGGCGCCGCTGGTATTCGATCCCGACGACTGGAATACACCGCAATGGCCCACGCTCCAGCAGATGATCGACCGGGGGCAACGCCTGCTTATCTTCGACCTTCAGAACGAGCATCCGAACGCCGGCCACTACCACACACCGGAAGGGAACGTGCGCGTGATGGCTAGCGACGAAGCCACCGTGGAAAACTACTGGAGTCTTGGCTTTACGCAGTGGATGCACGACTTCAGTTGCTACAGCCGCTGGACGCCGCGCATACCGCTCACCACGGGACAGGTTGCGTGGAAGGACAAGACTTGGAGCCGGCTCTTCGTCATGAACCAGTTCCATGGCCTTGCCTTCGCGCGCCACGCGGAAGCCGATAACAAGCTGCAAGCCCTGACGGATCGCTTCGAAAACTACTGTTTTCCGGCGGCCGGACGGAAGCCCAACTATGTTGCTGTCGACCAATACGAGCGAGGCGACGGCATGGAGTTCGTCAAGGCGCTGAACGAAGGAACGATCGGGCCACAAGAGTACTGAACACTCAAGCGCGGCCCGACACCCTCAGTCGGGCCAGCGCATATCCGCATGGGTGTTGTTGAAACGCGGATCGCTTTCGTCGCCGCCGAGCTTCACGGTAAGACCATCCGCGATACCGTCGACTTCCATGACCTGGCCATCACTGAAACGGGCACCGAAAGCCTGCAGTTCGACGAGATTTTCGGCGAGGGCGCCGGCACGGTCGATCTCGCGATCGGGCACGTTCGTCAGGCTGATATCCGGACGGCCGAACTTGCGCATACCGCGGGTACGAATCCATGAGCGACCGTTAATTTCCTCGGGGCTGCACAGGATCAGCACGTGATGGCGCGGCGGCGCACCACCCTGCACGAGGTAGTGGTCGCGCCAGCTCTGGGCATCGAACAACGTGAGAATCTGCGGATCGATAACGACCTTGCCGCCGATGTCGGTCAATGCGGCGACGACGCCCAGCGTGTCGCGCAGGTAATCCAGACCGGGCCGGTCGGGAAAACGACCGCGAACGGCGATCACATGCGGCGCAGCTTTCGCGGCGGCGAACGCCTCGGGGCTGTCTTCCTTCAGCACCTCGCCAAGCGCGCCCGAGAGGGGATAGCCCTCCCAGCGGGACAGCACGGCGTTCTGGAAGCGCTGGAGTTCCACGCCTTCGGGCAAGCCGGGGCTGCCGTACTTCGCGGCCGGAATCACCAGATCTTCGGGGAATGCGCCGAACACGAAGAACAGCAGCAGTCCTTGCTCGTCGCTTTCCTGCCAGTAAGGGCGGGGCCAGTTCGGGGTATTGGTCTCGTCGGTCACAGTGGCTCCTTAGCCTTCGCCAAGCGGCAGTACGGACTGCTGCAATTCGATACGTCCATCGCCGGCGGTGATGGTCTTGAACTCCGCCCGGCTCACGGAGACATAGCGGTCGTTGCCGCCGATCTCAACCTGCGGCCCCTGGGTGACGGCGCGGCCCTGTTCATCCACGCGCACGACCATGGTCGCCTTCCGGCCGGTATGGCAGATGGTCTTGATCTCGTCCAGGTTGTCGGCCCAGGCCAGCAGGTACTGGCTGCCCTCGAACAATTCGCCGCGAAAATCCGTGCGCAGACCGTAGGCCAGCACCGGGATATTCAGCCGGTCGACCACGTCGGTCAGCTGCCAGACCTGGGCCTTGCTCAGGAACTGGGCTTCGTCGACCAGCACGCAGTGCAGCTGGCCGCGCGAGGCGATATCGGCCTCGACGGTCGCAAAGATATTTTCGTCGGCGGCAAAACGCATTGCCCGCGCCTGCAGGCCGATCCGCGAGGCAACCACGCCTTCGCCGTAACGGTTGTCCAGCGCCGGCGTGAGAATCAGCGTGCGCATGCCGCGCTCGTGATAATTGTGCGCGCTCTGCAGCAGCGTGGTCGTCTTGCCGGCGTTCATCGCCGAATAATAGAAATACAGCTTGGCCATGGGTGCGCCCCGAACGTGACCGCACATGGTAACGCGAGCCGTGCGCCGGGACACCGGCACCCGGCGGAGCGAGCTGTCCCAAGGCTCTCCGGCCACCTGGGCTGGCTCTGCTAACATCCCCTCGCCCGATCCTCTAGCGCCAACGGCCCCCGACTCCATGCTCAATCCGCAACAACACGCGGCGGTCGAATACTGCGACGGCCCGCTCCTCGTGCTGGCCGGCGCCGGCTCCGGCAAAACGCGCGTCATCACCGAGAAAATCTCGCACCTGATCTCGCGCCGGCACCTGGCGCCCGAGAAGATCGCGGCCATCACGTTCACGAACAAGGCCGCGAAGGAAATGCGCGAGCGCGTGAGCAAGCTCATCTCCGACGACGCCTCGAAGGCGCTGACGGTGTGCACGTTCCACGCACTGGGCCTGAAGTTCCTGCAGATCGAGCATGACCGCGCCCAGTTGCGCCGCGGCTTCTCGGTGCTGGACGCCGACGACAGCGGCAACATGATCAAGGAGCTGTCGCCGAAGGGCATCAAGCCGGATGTGCTCAATGGCATCCGCAATCTCGTCGGCCGGGCCAAGAACGCCGGACTGACGCCCGACGAGGCGATGGCCGCGGCGCGCAGCCCACGCGAGCTGGAAGCGGCCCAGATCTACGACATGTACCAGACGCGCCTGGCCGCGTTCAACGCGGTCGACTTCGACGATCTGATTCGTCTTCCGCTGCGCATCCTCGAGGCCGACGACGAAGCCCGCGCCATCTGGCAGGAACGCCTGCGCTACCTGCTCGTCGACGAATACCAGGACACCAACGACGCGCAGTACCGCCTTCTGCGCACGCTGACCGGGACGAAGGGCCGCTTCACCTGCGTGGGCGACGACGACCAGAGCATCTATGCCTGGCGCGGCGCCAATCCGGAAAACATCGACCAGCTCGGCAAGGACTTCCCGCAGCTTCGCGTGATCAAGCTCGAACAGAACTATCGCTGCGCCAAACGCATCCTGCGCGCCGCGAACCATCTGATCGCCAATAACCCGCACGTGCACGAAAAGAAACTCTGGAGCGATCACGCGGAAGGGCCGCCGATCCGCGTACTGGAATGCAAGGACAACGAACACGAAGCCGAGCGCGTCGCATCGATCGCCGCCAGCCTGCACGAAAAGTACAAGGACAAGGTTCGCTGGAGCGATTTCACCATCCTCTATCGCGGCAACTTCCAGGCTCGCGCACTGGAAAAAGCGCTGCGTCTGGCACGCGTTCCGTACCATCTGAGCGGCGCCCTGTCCTTCCTCGATCGCGCCGAGGTCAAGGACATCCTTTGCTATCTGCGCCTGCTGACCAATCCGACCGACGACGCTGCGTTCCTGCGCGTGGTCAACGTACCCAAACGCGAAATCGGCGCCACGACGCTGGAGAAGCTCGGCACGATGGCGCAGACGCGTAACGCATCGCTGCTGGAAGCCTCGCGCAGCGATGCGGTACTGAAGACCATCGCACCGCGTTCGGCGTCGGCGCTGGCATCCTTCTCGCGTCTGATCGACGAATTGCGCAGTTCATCGATTCACCAGAGCGCCGCCGACCTGGTCGAAACAGTGCTGGATCGCACGGGTTACGCCGCACAAATCGCATCGACCATCGCCGATCCGACCCTGCGCGAGCGCAAGCTCGGCAACCTGCGCGAACTGGCCGACTGGTTCCGCGCCATGGGCAAGGACGGCGGCCGTACGGGCGATCTCACGGCACAGCTTGCTCTGCTGAGCCACGCCGATCGCGACGATCCGGGCAACGCACTGCGCATGATGACGCTGCATTCGGCTAAGGGGCTGGAGTTCCGTTTCGTCTTCATCGTGGGTTGCGAAGACGGCACGCTGCCGCACGAAGGCGCCATCGACGAAGGGCGTCTCGACGAGGAGCGCCGTCTGATGTACGTAGGCATCACGCGTGCGAAGGAACTACTTACGCTTTCGTTCTCGGCACGCTCGAGGAAATACGGCGAAGTGCTGTCGAACGATCCCAGCCGCTTCCTGCAGGAACTGCCGCAGGACGATCTGCATTGGGATGGCAAGGACCCCGATGCCGATGCCGAGGTCACACGCGAAACAGCGGCGACGCACATGGCCAGGATCAAGGCGATGCTGGCGGGCGGGGTCTGAACCCATCGCTCGCTCCGTTTTTTAGGAGCGCGCTTGCGCGCGAAAGCCAACAGGGCGAGGACACCGGATGCTCACATCCGCGAGCCCGTTATCCTGGCTGCGGATGCCACGCACGTCGTCTCTGCTTCGTTGGCTTTCGCGCGCAAGCGCGCTCCCACAATAAAGAGCGGCGCGGTGTCAGATCAGTCGCTCCGCTTCCAGCTCGCTCTTCAGATACGCGTAGTAAATCGGGGCAGCCACCAGCCCCGCCAGTCCGAACGCCGCTTCGAATACCAGCATCGCCACCAGCAGTTCCCAGGTGCGCGCGCGGATCTGTCCGCCGACGATGCGCGCGTTGAGGAAGTATTCGAGCTTGTGCACGACGATAAGAAAACCCAGCGCCGCGATCCCCACCCACAGCGAGACGGATAGTCCGGCGATGGTGATCAACGTGTTCGAGATGAGATTGCCGACAACCGGCAACAACCCGACCACGAATGTGACGATAACGAGCGTCTTGGCCAGCGGCACATTGATACCGAACAGCGGCAGTCCGACCAGCAGGAACAGAGCGGCCAGGGTCGTGTTGATCGCCGATATCTTCAGCTGGGCGAAGATGATGTTGTGGAATGCCTCGGCGAGACGTTTCGTACGCGTCGCCAGCTCGAACGCCAGCGGGTGCGCCGGACGGCCACCCGCACCATGACTGAGCGCCACGATGCCGCCCAGTACCAGACCGATGACGATGTGCGCAAAGACCCGTGCGGCGGTCGTACCGACCAGTTGCAGATCGACCGCGTGCTTCTTTGCCAGCGTCATGCCCTGCTCCCTGAGATCGCCGAGGCTATCGGGGAGATTCGAGGTAAGAAAGGCGGGCAATTGCTCGTGCGCCTTGGTCAGCAACGGCAACAGCTTCGTATTCCATAGCTCGTCCGGGCTACCCAGATCGCGCCGGTAGAAGCCAAGTCCACCGGCCACGATGAGGATAATGGCGCCGACGACGACCACGGTGACGAAGCCCACCGCGATCAGACGCTGCCGCTCGCCCGGCAGAAAGCGACGCAGAACGGGGGTCAGCGTTTCGACCACTTCGTAGACCAGCAGGCCGGCGAGCAGCGCGGAGACGAGGTGCAGCATGAGTACGCCCCACAACGCGACGGCGGCCAGCACATAGCTGGCGATGCGTACGTTACGGGCATTGGCGGGGGTGTCGATCATGCGCTCCATCCATTGACGAACGCCCGGCGGGCGTCGGTGCGGCATTGCATCAGTGCCGACATGAAACCTAGATCAACCGCTCCGCTTCCAGCTCGCTCTTCAGGTAAGCGTAGTAAATCGGCGCGGCGACCAGCCCAGGGAGCCCGAACGCCGCTTCCAGCAGCAGCATGGCGACCAGCAGTTCCCATGCGCGGGCACGGATCTGGGTGCCGACGATGCGCGCGTTCAGAAAATATTCGAGCTTGTGGATCAGGATCAGGAAGCCGAGCGCCGCGACGCCGACGTACAGCGACACGGACAGACCGGCGATGGTGATGGCCGTGTTCGACAGAAGATTCCCTATCACCGGCAACAGGCCAACGATGAAGGTGATGACGATCAGCGTTTTGGTCAACGGCAGGTGCACGCCGAACACCGGAAGCACCACCAGCAGGAAGATCGCGGTGAACGTGGTGTTGACCAGGGATATCTTGATCTGCGCGAACACGATGTTGTGGAACGCGTCGGCGAGCCGCGCCGCGCGCAGGCTGAGTTCGGCGGCCAGCGGGCCGACCTGGTGCGCGGGGCGCGCACGGCTCAGCGCAACGATCGCACCGAGTACCAGTCCGATGATGATGTGCACGAAGACACGCGCGGCCTCTTTACCCGCAAGCTGCAGGGTAACGGCATGGGAACGCGTCCATTCCATCGCCGTGATACGCAGGTCGTCCACGCTGTCCGGAAGACGCTCGACAATGGACTGCGGCAACTGCGAACGCGCGCGCTCGACCAGCGGCATGAGTTTGTTCTGCCAGAGGTCCTGCGGATTGCCGACCTCATTCCTGAAGAAGCTGATGGCGCCAAGGATCAACAGGATCAGCAGACCGACCACCACGATGCCGATCAGCGCCACGGCCAGTACGCGCGCGCGGTCGCCGGCCAGCCGGCGTCCCATCAGCGGCGCGACGGACACCACCACTTCGTATACGAGCAGTCCCGCCAGCAGGGCCGGCAGCAGGCGAAGATAAAGAACGAGAAAGAGACCGGCGGCGGCTCCGACGTAACTGGCGATGCGTATAGCGTGCGACGGCTTCTTTTCGACACCCATGAGACATACCGGACGACAGGAGGCCCGAGTCTGGCAGGTGGACGGGTTGCGGGCCAGTGGTTGACGCGCTTCGCGCGGGGGATTGGGGATAGGTAGTGGGGGCGCATGGCTCGACGGTCGAGCGAGCCCCATGTCCGCGTCAACGCGCTCGCTACATAACCACCCCCCGACGGACTGACGAAGCCGCGCCCCCCCTACCCATCCCCCATCCCCGTTTTCCTGTCTCCAGCCTGTCGTAAACTTGCCCGACTATCTCGACGTTCCATCCAGGGGATTTCCGCTCCATGTCTTTCAAGCTCCTTCCGGTCGCACTGGCGTCCGTTCTCATTCTCGCCGGCTGCGCGTCCGGTCCCGCTGCGGCTCCGAAGCACGTCGATACGTCGACGATGGCGAAAGAAGAGCCCGCGGCGCCCAAGGCACGCGCCGCGGACGACAACCTCAACGCCGTCGCCTGGTCGCAGCATGCGGTAGAGCACGACCTGATCTACACCGAGGTCTTCCGCAACGCGCGGGAAAAACTGCTCGCGGCGAAGAAGGACCCGAAGTGGGACGCGTTGGCACATGACGACCGCGCGGCGCACAAGGATCTCAAGGGCCTGAAACCCGCCATCGTTCTCGACATCGACGAAACCGTTCTCGACAACTCGCCCTATCAGGCACGTCTGGTGCGCTCCGGCGGCGAGTTCAACGAGGCCGACTGGGCCGCGTGGTGCAAGGAAGCCATCGCGCGTCCGTTACCGGGCGCGCTGGAACTGACGAAGTTCGCCGCCGACCACGGCATCGCGGTTATTTACATCTCCAATCGCGCCAAGGATCTGGATACCGCCACGCTTTCGAACTTGCGCACGGCCGGCTTCCCGGTGGCCGGGCCCGATTCGTTCCTGGGCCTGGGTACGTTTGTCGAGGACTGCGAACAGGTCGGCACGGAGAAAGGTTGCCGCCGCCAGCGCGTCGCCAGCCAGTACCGCGTGCTGATGCAGTTCGGCGATCAGATCGGCGACTTCGTCAACGTCCTCGGCAATAACGCCGAAGGCCGCGCGAAGGCCATCGCACCCTATGGCGACTGGTTCGGGCAACGCTGGTTCGTGCTCCCCAATCCGACGTACGGCTCGTGGGAACCGGCCCTGTTCGATAACGACTACACGGCTCCCCGCGAGGAACGCCGCCAGAAGAAAATCGACTCGCTGCGCATTAATTAATAAAAATAATGGGTTACGCACATATATCTAACGTATTGCTTTAACTTTGTCGCACAACTATCATCGCACTCGCCAAAACCGCTGAACCAAAAGCCAAGCGGACGAGGCCATTTCCCTTACCGGCTTCGGGCCGGATAGCCCCGTGAGGCCTTGCGCCTCCGGGGTTTTTCTTTTTACGGTTGTGGGCCGACCCTTCGCCCGCGTACGCTGACCGACCCCATGCGTCACGCGATGCGTGTCGAGAGTCCTCCCATGCGCCGCCTCCTGTTCCGCTCCCTGTGGTTCGCACCGCTGCTGGTCATCGCACTGGCGGCTGGCTGCGGCAAGAAAGAAACGCCCGCCACGCCGGAAGCCAGCTCACCGGAAGAAACCGTTCGCGCATCGCTGGTCCTGCTGCGCGACGGACAGTTCGACGCCTTCTGGCAACACGCGCTGCCGCCCGCGGATTACCGCGACCTGAAAGCCGACTGGCCGAAGCGCGATGCGGCGAACGAACCGCTTACCGCCGATGACCGCGAGCGATTCGCTACCGGCGTAAAGCGACTCACCGAAGCGGACGCCGAGAAAAAACTCTTCGCCAGCCTGAAGCCGACGCTGGTCCAGTACGACCGCGAATACAAAGACCAGATGATCCTGACCCTGGGCATATTCCAGTCGATGGCCATCACCGCCATCGATCAGGCGAAGGACCTGACCCTGTCCCAGAAGCGCCAGTTACGCGACGCGCTGGTCATCCTCAATCCCTGGGCCCAGACGGTGCCCTGGAGCGACCAGGCCAAGGCGAAGGAAGCGATCGCGATCGTCACGGATACGGCCCGCAAGCTGAACCTGTCGACGCCCGACGACATGCGCACGATGGATTTCGACACCAGCATGAAACGTTACGCGATCGTCTGGAGCGGCCTGAAGCGCACGCTGGACGTTTACGGTCTGTCGCTCGACAAGAGCTTCGATTCGGTCGCGGTGGAGACGCTGGAGAACGGCAGCGGCTCAGCCCACGTCAAGATCCGCTACACCTTGCTGGACAAGCCGATGGAGACCGAGGCCACCCTCGTGCAACTCGATGGCCACTGGTACGACAGCGACATGCTCCAGAGCGTCCGCGAACAACACGCCCGCCTGATGCCTCCCGCGACGCCCGCGCCCGCAACCAGCACACCGCTACCTGCACCCGCCAGCTCCGTACCCGCCACTGCCGGTGCACCGGTAGCGGACGCACCCCGCCATTGAGGCCTTACAATGCAAGGATGCCTGACATGTCTATGACTTCGGACCCGCACGTCCCGCGCGCGCGATCCCCCTGGTGGTTCAACCTGCTGGGGCGCCTTCTCGAACCCTGGGTCCGCATCAAACGGGAACCCTCGGAACCCGCGAGCCTGCTCAACAGCCAGACCGCCGTCTGCTACGCCATCGAACGCGATGGCGTGTCCGATGCGTTGATCCTGGAGCGCGCCTGCCGCGAAGCCGGCATGCCCAGCCCCATGCAGATACTGAATCTGCCCGGCCGTCGCCGTCGCTCGGTGTTCTCGCTGAGCCGCCGCCAGGGCTGGCTGTTCGGGCGCACCGACTCGCGCGGACCCAAGGAACCCATCGGACAGCTTATCCAGGCCCTGGAAGATGCTCCCGAACGCGATATCCAGGTCGTACCCGTCTCGATTTACGTCGGCCGCGCGCCCAACCGCGAGAGCGGCTGGTTCAGCGTGCTGTTCGCGGAAAACTGGATCGTCGTCGGACGCTTCCGACGCATGCTCGCGCTGCTGTTGAACGGTCGCGATACCGTCGTGCATTTCTCCCCGCCCGTCTCGCTACGCAGCGTACTCGGCGAATCGCATGGTCTGACGCCCGAGCGGCTTACGCGCAAGATCGCCCGCGTATTGCGCACGCACTTCCGTCGCATCCGCGCCGCGGTAATCGGACCGGACCTGTCGCATAAACGCACCGTGGTCGATTCCGTCCTGAATGCCGAACCGGTGCGCGCGGCGATCGCAGCCACCGCCGCCAGGGAAAATATCCCGCTGACGAAAGCGGCGCGGCGCGCTCGCGACTTCGCGCTGGAAATCGCGGCGGATTATTCGCATCCGGTCGTACGGTCCACGTCGTTCCTGTTGTCGAATTTCTGGAACAAGCTTTACGACGGCATTGCCATGCATCACTTCGACAAGGCGCGCGCCGCGGCGCCCGGTCATGAAGTGGTCTACGTCCCTTGCCATCGCAGCCACGCCGACTATCTGCTGCTGTCTTATCAGTTGCATCAGTCCGGCGTGGTACCGCCGCATATCGCCGCGGGCGTGAACCTGAACCTGCCCGTCATCGGCCCCATCCTCCGTCGCGGCGGCGCGTTCTTTCTGCGCCGCAGCTTCAAGGGCAACGCGATGTACTCGGTGGTGTTCAACGAATACCTCGCGCAACTGGTCGATCGCGGCGTACCGCTCGAGTACTTCATCGAAGGCGGACGTTCGCGCACGGGCCGCCTGCTGGCGCCGCGCGCCGGCATGCTGGTGATGACGGTCCGCGCGTTCCTTCGCGCGCCGCGCCGCCCCGTCCTGTTCCAGCCCGTGTACATCGGCTACGAAAAGCTGATGGAAGGTAAATCGTATGCAGGCGAACTGTCCGGCAAGCCCAAGGAAAAGGAATCGCTGCTGGGGCTGGTTCGCGGCCTGAAAGTGCTGCGTCAGCGCTATGGCCACGTCACGCTGAATTTTGGCGAGCCCATCGAACTGAACCCGTTGCTGGATGCCGCCGCACCGGACTGGCGTGGCGTCGGCGGCGATCCCGACGCCAAGCCCGAGTGGCTGAACTCCGTGGTCGACGACCTGGCCGAACGCATCCTGATCAATATCAACCGCGCGGCGGACGTCAATCCGATCAACCTGCTCGCACTGGCCCTGCTTGCCACGCCCAAGCACGCCATGGCCGAGAACGACCTGCTCGCGCAGCTCGACCTCATGAAAGCCATGCTGGTCGAGCTGCCCTATTCCGACCGGGTCACGGTCACGCCGATGAATCCGGCCGGCATCATCGCCTATGGCGAACAGATGGGCTGGATCCGGCGCGTACGTCACCCCCTCGGCGACGTACTGGTCGCGGAAGGCGAGCAGGCCACGCTGCTTTCGTACTTCCGCAACAACGTCCTGCACCTCAATGCCAGCGCTGCATGGGTGGCGACGTGTTTCCTCAACAACCGGCGCATGTCGCGTTCGTCGGTGTTGCGCCTGGGCCGCATCATCTATCCGTTCATCCAGGGCGAGCTGTTCCTGCCGTGGAACGACGAAGGCTTCGGCCAGCAGCTTCACGAAACCATCGATTTCTTCGTACGTCGCGGCATCCTGGAATCCAACGGCGAGGGACGCCTGCTCGAACGCGGCCCCGGTCAGGACGATGGCGCCTACCAGCTACGCGTGATTGCCCGAAGCATGTTGCAGGCATTCGAGCGCTATTACATCGCGATCGCCGCGCTGGTGAAGAACGGGCCGCATACGCTCACGGCGGCCGAGCTGGAAAATGCGTGTACGCTCACGGCGCAGCGGCTCAGCCTGCTCAACGAGCTTTCGGCACCTGAATTCTTCGACAAGGCACTCTTCCGCGGCTTCATCCAGAAGTTGCGCGAAGCGCGTATCGTCTGGACCGACGACGACGGCAAGCTCGATTTCGATGCGGTCCTGGAAGACATGGTGCGCGACGCGCGCGTGATTCTCGCACGCGAGATACGTCACTCCATTCTGAAGATCACGCCGGGCGGCGAAAGCGATCGCGATCTGGATGCGCGACCACCGACCGATCCGGGCGCGACCAGCACCAGCGATTCGTTGCACGAGAGGCACGTCGCGGCCGAGCGGGAACGGCATTCGTGATGGGTTTTCGCGTCAACGCCTCGCTGGCTATCGCGCTCGAGAGCGCTCTTACATTCACCTATTGAAGTCCGACCATGACCGACGACAAGAACACCGGCACCACCCATTTCGGCTTTCGCGACGTGCCAGTCGACGACAAGCAGAAGCTCGTCGGCCAGGTGTTCACCTCGGTCGCGCGCAACTACGATCTGATGAACGACCTGATGTCGTTCGGCATTCATCGCCTGTGGAAGCGTCATTTCGTGGCGGTCAGCGGTGTGCGGCGCGGCGATCGCGTACTCGATCTGGCCGGTGGCACGGGCGACATCGCCGCGCTGCTGAAGCCGGTGGTCGGTGCGGAAGGCGAGGTCGTTGTCGGCGATATCAACGCCGCGATGCTGGGCGTGGGTCGCGACCGCCTCACGGATCGCGGGCTCGTTTCCGGCCTGCGCTGGGCCCAGATGAACGCCGAAGCGCTGCCCTTTCCGGATGCGAGTTTCGACGCCGTGACCATCGCCTTCGGTCTGCGCAACGTGACGGATAAGGACAAAGCGCTGGCCGACATGTGCCGCATCCTGAAACCCGGCGGCCGTGCACTGGTGCTGGAATTCTCGAAGGTGAAGAGCCCGCTCTTCAGCAAGCTCTACGACGTGCACTCCTTCAAAATCCTGCCGAAGTTGGGCAGCCTGTTCGCGGGCGACGCTAACAGCTATCAGTACCTCGCCGAATCCATCCGCAAGCACCCGGACCAGGAAACGTTGAAGGGCATGATGCTGCGCGCGGGCTTCGGGCATGTGGAAGTGCGCAATCTTACGAATGGCATCGTTGCGATTCATCGGGCTTATAAACTTTAGGCATCACAGCGACCACCGGCCTGCACCCTCGCCGCCGCCCCCGCGCAGGCAGGGCCCCAGGGCGACCATGGTCGGCTTCGCGATGTCGTTGCACGGTTTCGCCGGTACCAGCTGAATGGGCTCGTCGCGAAAACCCATCGCACCGCACGGGGCTCCTGCCTGCGCAGGAGCGACGTTGAAGGGAGCCTATCGATGCCGGCAAGGCGTCCTTCGGCACACGTCCCCCTCGGCATGCAGTGGCATACTTGGGCCTTTCCACCATCGGATCGCCCTCGATGCGCCTGCTTCCCCTCTTCGCACTCACTCTGGTCTTCCCGGCCGTGGCCCTCGCCGCCGACCCGCACAGCTACGCCCAGCCGGCGAAGGTGCGGGTGACGCACCTCGACCTCGACCTCAAGGTCGATTTCGCCCAGCGCCAGCTCGACGGCGGCGCGACACTGAAGCTCGACTGGAAGGACGCGAAAGCGAAGGACCTCGTCCTCGACACCCGCGACCTGAAGATCGCGAGCGTGGAAGCCGTCGGCACCGATGGCAAGACGCAGTCGCTGAAGTTCGCGCTGGCACCGCGCGACAAGGAACTGGGCAGCAAGCTCACGATCCAGGCACCGCAGCACCCCGCGCAGGTACGCATCGTCTACACGACGGTCCCCGAGGCTTCCGGCCTGCAATGGCTGCCGCCCGAACAGACGGCAGACAAGAAGCTGCCCTTCATGTTCTCGCAGTCCGAATCGATCCACGCGCGCTCGTGGGTGCCGTTGCAGGATTCGCCGGCCATCCGCTTCACCTATAACGCGCATGTCACCGCGCCCAAGGACGTGCGTGTCGTGATGAGCGCGCTCAACGATGCGAAGCATCCGCTGGACGGCGACTTCACGTTCGCGCAGCCGCATCCGATTCCGTCCTATCTGCTCGCGATCGCCGCCGGCGGTATCGACGTGCGCGAAACCGGTCCGCGCAGCGCCGTCTACGCCGAGCCCAGCGTGGTGGCGAAAGCCGCGCACGAGTTCGAGGACACCGAAAAACTCATCGCCACGACCGAAAAGCTCTACGGTCCGTATGCATGGGGCCGTTACGACATTCTCGTGCTGCCGCCGTCGTTCCCGTACGGCGGCATGGAAAATCCGAACATGACGTTCGCAACGCCGACCGTGCTGGTCGGCGACAAGAGCCTCGTGTCGCTGGTGTCGCACGAACTCGCGCATTCCTGGTCGGGCAACCTGGTGACCAGCGCCGCATGGCGCGACATCTGGCTCAACGAAGGCTTCACCACCTACGTTCAGGGCCGCATTACCGAAGCCGTCTATGGCAAGACGCTCGCCGACGAAGAAGCATTGCTATCGGCGCGCGCGCTGCAGAAGTCCATCGGCGAAATGTCCGCGAACTCGCAGAAATTGACGCCCGATCCGCGCGGCGTCGGCGCCGACGACTCGCTTTCGTCCGTCGCGTACGACAAGGGCTCGTGGTTCCTGCGTACGCTGGAGCAGCGCTTCGGTCGCGAAACCTTCGATGCTTACCTGCGCGGCTACTTCGATCATTTCGCGTTCCAGAGCATCGACACCGACACGATGTTCGTGTATCTGAAAACCAATCTGCTCGACAAATACCCGGGCAAGATGAGCGAGGCCGAAGCGCGCGCGTGGATCTGGCAGCCGGGCATTCCGAAGGACGCGCCGCTTCCCACCTCGCCGCGCTTCGACGGTATCGACAAGCAGCGCACCGACTTCCTCGCGGGCAAACTCGCCGCCGACAAGCTCGATGCAAAAACCTGGAACACCCAGGAATGGATGTTCTTCCTCGATCGCCTGCCCGACGTAACGCCGCTGGACAAGATCAAGGAAATCGACGCGGCATGGCATCTCACCGGTACGCCTAACGCCGAAATCGGCATGCGCTGGTACGTGCACGCCATCGCGGCGGGCGACAAGGATGTCTGGACGGCTGCCGGCGAACACATGGCCCGTATCGGACGCCTGTACTTGACAACACCGGTCTACAGGGCATTCGCGAAGACGCCGGAAGGCCTGGCATTCGCCGAAGGCATCTATGCCAAAGCGAAGTCCGGCTACCACCCGATGACGCAGGGCGCGGTGGAAGGCATCTTCGCCAAGGCGAAGAAAGCGCAAGCAAAGTAAGCAAGGCAGACGGGCGGCGCCTTGATTGCGCCGCCCTCCTCCCGCATCTCGCGGAACATCCATCAAGAAAGACCGACTCATGGCAAAGCCACTTCCCGTCGTCAAAACCGATTCACGGCCGCTCTGGAAGCGGCTGCTGCTGCGTCGGCTGAAATTCCTCGTCGTGGTGGCCGCCGTACTTGGCGTGGGCTTCGGCGGCGTCTACCTGTTCGCACCTCAGCTATTGGTGAAGGCCGACTATGCCCGCCTGGCGATGGCCGCGCACCTGGAAAAGCACTCGGTGCAGGCGGGCGACACGAACTGGACATACTACGAGGGCGGTCAGGGTCCGACGATCGTGCTGCTTCACGGTTTCGCGGCGCGCAAGGAAGTCTGGCTGGAATCCGCGAAGGAGATGACCAACCACTTCCACGTCATCATTCCCGACCTGCCCGGCTGGGGTGAGTCGTCGCGCCTGACGGATGGCAGTTACAACATCGATGCCCAGGCGGCCCGACTCGATGCCTTCTTCAGCACGCTCAACATGAAGGGCTTCATGCTGGTCGGCCATTCGATGGGCGGTGCCATCGCGGGCGTCTACGCCGCGGAGCATCCCGAACGCATCGCCAGCCTCGTGCTGATGGACTCGCTGGGCCTGACGTTCAAGGAAAACGACTTCGCGCGCGAGGCACTGGCGGGCAAGGATCCCTTTATCTTCGACGACCGTGCAAGCTTCGAAAAAGCCAACGAACTCGCCTTCCTGCATCCGCAAAATGTCCCCGGTCGCGTGGCCGATGTGTTCATTAAGGAAAACCAGAACGACCGCGCATTCATCGAGCGCACGTTCAATCAGCTCAGGGACAAGTCCCAGTCGCTCGCACTGGACCCGCTGATCGGCAAGCTGACGATGCCGGTACTCGGCGTGTGGTGCCACGACGACAAGATCATCGACGTTTCCGCGCTGGAAACCCTGCGCAACGGACTCAAGTCGTCGCCGTCGATCTCCGCGACCGTGCTCAACGGCTGCAACCATATGCCGATGATGGAACGTCCGACGGAGACCGCACAGATTCTTACGGGATTTGCGATCGCGCATTGATCGGAGTGGCCCGCTATTCAATCAATCGGCAACGTCCGCTATCAACCGGTCCAGCTGTGCCTTCATCCCGCTGCCGTTCACCCGCAGCCAGTCCCGCTGTTCTTTGTAATCGGGAAGGATGCTCGCGACCCAGTTCCAGAAACGCGGCGAATGGTTGCGCACTTTCAGATGGCACAACTCATGGACCAGCACGTAGCGCAGGGCGGACGGCGGAGCGAGTGCCAGGGCAAGGTCCAGGTTGATGCGGTCGCGGGTGTCCAGGCTGCCCCACAGGCTCTTCAGGGGGCGGATGCGCAACGCGGTGGGCGCCGCATTGATCAGCGGCACGTATACCGGCAACCAGCGCGCCACATCGCGCCGGATCTGCATTTCGAAGAACGTAGCCAGCAGTCCCCGCGCGAGCATCAATCCGCGCGTATGCGGACGCGGTAGCACCAGCGTGAGGTTCTCGCCGTGATGTTCGACTTTCGGATAAGAGCCTTCGGCCCAATCCAGATCGATCGTTTCGCCGCGTAACGGAAACGACGTGGCATGGCCGACCTTCAGCGCCGGTAACGGTTCGGAGTCGAGATTGAATTCGCCGAGCTTCCGTTCCAGCCAGTCGGCGTGATGGCGAAGAAACGCCGTCATCTGTGCCGTATGCGTACCGTTGGGGTAGGTGAGTCGCGCCCCTTTGGGCGTCACCGTCAGGCGCAGGCGACGCGCGCGCGGATGCGCCGCCTTCAGCACGCGAATGGTGCCTCCGGTCGGCGTCGCCAGTTCCAGCCAGTCGCCTTGGTCGTATGTCATGCCGCCCGTCTCGTGATTATCCGACGACGTCCATACCGTCACATATACACCAACCACCGCGGCACGCCGGAGGACTTACTCCGGGCGCGGTAGCTTGAACCACTCTTCCAGCTTGCCGAGCAGCCTGTCGAATTCCAGGGCCATCAGGGCGAAGTTGGCATCCATTTCCGCCGCCTGCGATTCGTGGCTATCGCCCTGCTCGTCGAGAACCACATCCGTGAAGCGGATTTTACGCAGGATCAGGTCTTCGCCGAGCGTGAAAGTGATGCGGTCGTCGAAAACCAGCCCCAGCTGGAAAACCTGTTTTCCGTTGCGCAAATGCTCCCGAATCTCATCGGTATCGAGATCCTGGCGACGGCAACGGGCAATGGCGCCTGTGGCGGTCGCCGGATCGCGCAGTTCGCACTCGTCTCCCAGCGCCAGGCCGGCCGGCAAATCGCCCGAGGACACCCAATCGGTCATCAGGACGCGGGGCGATTCCTCCGGGGCCAACGGCACCGCCGGGAAGCTGCCCAGAGCCTCGCGGATCTGGGTAAGCGCGTTCTCAGCGGACTTGCGACTGGACGTATCGAGCACCAGCCACCCGCGCTTCTTATCGGCATAAGCGGACATGCGCGAGCTGCGCACGAACGCACGCGGCAGGAGCTCGTTCATCACGTCGTCCTTCATGCGCTTGCGCTCGCGGCCGCTGATCTTGCGCCCTTCTTCCTCCGCGATTTTCTGCACACGGCGTGACAGTTCGTCGTTCACCACGGCGGCCGGGAGGAGTTTGTCCTCGCCGCCGACCGTCACCATCGTGTTGTGGCCGACATTGTGGGTCAGGGCTTCCTCGTTGCGGCCCAGGGGCGAGATAAACCCCCTGGTGGACATTTCGAGGGGACCGACGGGACGCAGACGATGTTCCGGAAGCGCTTCTTCGAGGCGTTCCAGATCGGCGGCGACGGGGGCGGAAAAGCGAAAGAGCGTCAGATTACGGAAGAACATGCGTGGACGGATCTCGTTCGAATAGGTGACCGGAACGGACGGCATGCGCCCGTTCGCGGATGGCCCCCCCTCAAGGAAGGGGATCGGCTCTGGATTCAGCTGACCTGGGCGATCGCTTCGGCGACGCGGTCGAGGTTGCCGTCGTTGAGCGCGGCGACGCAGATGCGTCCCGTGCCGACGGCGTAGATACCGAACTCCGTGCGCAGGCGTTCGACCTGTGCGGCGCTGAGCCCGGAATAAGAGAACATGCCGCGCTGGGCTTCGATGAATCCGTAATCGCCCTTCGCGCCATGCGCCGCCAGACGCTGGACGAGACCGCGACGCATCTCGCGGATGCGATCGCGCATTTCGCCGAGCTCCGCTTCCCAGGTAGCGCGCAGTTCCGCGTGATTGAGCACGGCGGACACCACGGCGGCGCCATGCGTCGGCGGATTGGAATAATTGGTGCGAATGACGCGCTTGATCTGCGACTGCACGCGCACGGCTTCGTCGTGGCTTGCCGTGACAATCGACAAAGCGCCCACGCGTTCGCCGTAAAGCGAGAACGATTTGGAGAACGAACTGGCGACGAAGAACGGCAGCCCCGAGGCGGCGAACAGACGTACGGCGACGGCATCGGCATCGATGCCGTCGCCGAAGCCCTGGTACGCGATATCGAGGAAGGGCACGAGCGCATGCTCGCGCACGGTGTCGATGACGCGCTCCCAGTCGCCGGTGCCGAGATCGACACCCGTCGGATTGTGGCAGCACGCGTGCAGCACGACGACCGCCCCCTTGGGCAACGCCTCGAGGCCCGCGATCATGCCGTCGACATCGACGCCATGCGTTGCCGCGTTGTAATACGGATAGTTCACGACCTTGAAGCCGGCGGCTTCGAACAGCGCGCGGTGGTTTTCCCAGCTGGGATCGCTGATGGCGACCGGCACGTTCGGATTCAGGTGACGCAGGAAGTCGGCACCGACCTTGAGCGCGCCCGTGCCACCCAGCGCCTGCGCGGTAACCACGCGACGATCAGCCAGCAACGGCGAGGATGCGCCGAACAGCAGACGCTGCACAGCCTGGTCGTAAAGCGCGATACCGTCGATGGGCAGGTAGCCGCGCGGCAGCATGGCCTCGACGCGCGCTTTCTCGGCTTCGCGCACGGCGCGCAGCAGCGGAACATGTCCGTTTGCATCGTAGTAAACGCCAACGCCGAGATTGACCTTGTCCGCGCGCGTATCGGCGCCGAAGGCTTCGTTCAGGCCGAGGATCGGGTCGCGCGGAGCGAGTTCGACGGAAGAGAAGAGTGTCATGGTCGATTTGCCGGTTACGGTACGGAAGAAGTGTCGTCGCTGGCGTCACCACCGGCGAGCCAGGCATGCGCATCCGGCCGGACCGCGCCTTCGCGCGCACCCAGCGATGCGAAGTCGAACAGCTGGCGGTCGACGAGCTGCGAAGGCGCGATGTTACCCATCGCGCGGAAGATGGTTTCGCTACGGCCGGGATGCCCTTTTTCCCAGTCCTCGAGCATGCGTTTGACGACCTTGCGCTGCATATTCTCCTGCGAGCCGCACAGGTTGCAGGGAATGATCGGGAACGCCTGCGCCTGAGCGTATTCGGCGATATCGTCTTCGCGGCAGTAAGCCAGCGGACGGATCACCACATGCCGGCCATCGTCCGACCGGAGCTTGGGCGGCATCGCTTTCAGGCTGCCCTGGTAGAACATGTTCAGGAAGAACGTACCGAGGATGTCGTCGCGATGATGACCGAGCGCGATCTTCGTGATGCCATTGTCGGCCGCCCACTGGTACAGCGCGCCGCGCCGCATGCGCGAGCACAGGCTGCACATCGTCTTGCCCTGCGGAATCACACGGGTAACGACGCTGTAGGTGTCCTGCTCGATGATGTGGAACGGTATGCCGCGCGCCGTGAGGTATCCGGGTAGCACGTGCTCGGGGAAGTCGGGCTGCTTCTGGTCGAGATTGACCGCGATCAGCTCGAATCGCACCGGCGCTTTCGCCTGCAGCGAAAGCAGCATGTCGAGCAGGGTGTAGGAATCCTTGCCGCCGGACAGGCAGACCATGATCCGGTCGCCATCCTCGATCATGCCGAAATCGGCGATGGCCTGACCGACCTGATGGCGCAACCGCTTGGCCAGTTTGCCGGCTTCGTAGGTCTGTTTGCGATGGATTTCGGGACGGGCGGACATGGGCGTACGACGGAAAGGCGGACCCCTATTGTAGCCGCTGCCGGGGACGGCGCCGGAGAGGTACACTCTGGGTCTTCCCTTCCGTGCCGGCCATCGCCATGCAGGTCCAGGATCCGACCCAGCTCGCCCACCGTCTTGCCGAACTCAAGGTCGAACATCGCGACCTGGATTCGGCCATCGACCAGCTGGCCGCCAGCATCGGCCGGGACGAGCTCCAGCTGACCCGCCTGAAGAAGCGCAAGCTGCTGCTGAAAGACACCATCGCCCGGATCGAAAGCCGGCTTATTCCCGATCTGGACGCCTGATACCGCCCATGACCTCGCTGGAAAACGCCTACGTCGCGCTGGAACCCCTCAGCCCCTCGCATGTTCCCGAGCTGGAACGGGCCGCGGCCGATGGCGATCTGTGGAATCTGTGGTTTACGTCGGTACCCGCCCCGGGCGGCATGGCCGACTACGTCGACAAGGCACTGCTCGGCCGGGATGCCGGGCTGATGCGACCGTTCGCCATCCGCGAAAAGACCACCGGCCAGATCGCCGGCACCACGCGTTATTACGACATCGTCCCCGACCCGGCCCGCGCCGCGATCGGCTACACGTGGTACGCGAAACGCTGGCAGAAAGGCCATCTGAACACGGCTTGCAAACATTTGTTGCTGGAGAACGCGTTCGGGAACCTTGGACTGGTCGCGGTGGAGTTCCACACCGACTCGTACAACTTCGACTCGCAGCGGGCTATCGAGCGGCTCGGGGCGAAGCGCGAAGGCGTACTCCGGGCCCATAAACGCCGCCCCGACGGCAGCCTGCGCGATACGGTCTGCTATAGCGTGCTGGCCAGCGAATGGCCGGATGTGGATCGCTGGCTGCGGTTGAGGCTGGAGCGGCTGGTTGCCTGACCCGCCTCCCTCGTCGTTGTAGGAGCCCGCTTGCGGGCTCCTACATACAAAGCCGGACGTTAGTGCGTGCTTTCCCCACTCGGATGCACCACCAGCGTCGCCGTCATGCCGGCGGCCAGCACCGTGTCCTTGGGCATGTTCTCCGGATCGATCTTTACCCGCACCGGTACGCGCTGCGCAAGACGCACCCAGTTGAATGTCGGATTGACATCGGCCAGCAGATCCGAGCCGGTCGGGTTGTCGGCGTCGGTAATACCGCGAGCGATACTGTCGATCGTGCCTTTCAGGCGTACACCGCCGCTCATCAGGCGAATATCCACCGCGTCGCCGACGCGCAGGCTGGGCAGTTTCGTCTCTTCGAAGTAGCCGTAAATCCAGTACGAATGGCTGTCGATAAGGGCCATGCGCGCGCCACCCGCACTGGCGTAATCGCCGACGCGGATATCCAGGTTGGTCACATAACCGTCCACCGGCGCCCGGACTTCCGTGCGATCCAGATTCAGCTCGGCGGATGCCAGCTCGACCTGTGCCTGGGCGACGGCGGCCAGCGCCTGTTCCTGCGATGCGCTGGCCTGCTTCTGGCTGGCCTGTGCCTGCTGCCAGCCGGCACGGGCAGCGTTGGCGACGGCGACGGCGTTCGCCTTGTCTTCCGCCGAAATCACATTGTTGATGAGCTTCTGGCGACGCTCGGACTGCGCCTGATACATCTCGAAGTTGGTGCGGCTCTGCGCTATGCCCGCCTGCGCGGCGTTGATCGTGGCGCCCGCCGCGCGCGCGGCGGCTTCCGAAGCGTTGAGGTTCGCCTGTGCCTGCGCCACCGCGTTCTGATAACGCGCCTGATCGACGACGAAGAGCAGATCGCCCTTCTTCACCACCTGGTTGTCCTTCACGCGTACGTCGGTCACCAGTCCGGAAACGTCGGGCGCGATGCGGACGATTTCGGCACGCACGCGACCGTCGCGCGTCCATGGCGAGTACATGTAGTGCTTCCATAGTGCGTGCGCGATAAACGCCGCAACGATGACGACGATGGCGGTAATGGCGAAACGGATGAGGGTCGGAAGCTTCATGGGATGACTCAGAACAAGGTGAGCGCAAGGGCGCCGAACACGCAGACGAACAGCGCGAGCCGGAACAGGGGCGGATGCCAGACGAGGCGGTAGATGCCGAAACGCCCGGCCGCCCAGTCGAGCAGCCAGAGCAACACCAGCGACACGACGAAGAGAACGAACAGGCCCGGAACCAGCGCGTCGCCAATAGCAATTTCACGGGGCATTGGAAATCTCCTGCGCAAGAGGGGCCGAAGGCATGTACGCGGCGAGGACCGATTCGCCATCGAGCAACGCCATCCGGATCAGATGGAGGTGTTCGAGCAAGCCATGGGAGGCGTCTTTCTCACTGACTGCCGCAATCGCCGTCGCGACGGCATCGCGCGCCAGCAGGTACTTCGCCGCATCGGGCGCTTCGTAGAAACGCGCCAGAGATGCCAGCGCCGTATCGATGTATCCGCGCACTCCGCTGGGTGCGGTGCCGCGATCGAGGTCGTGTCGAAGCTCGATCAGCGCACGCCCCGTTTCGTGCACGGCCAGTGCCCAGGCCAGCAACGCGCGGGAGTCGGCACTGCCGGGCTCCGTCTGCGACACCACCTGACTCACCAGATCGTGATTGATGCTTTCGAAACGATGCCTCAGGTCCGGCAATGGCGCTTCGGCGGCCAACGCGACCTGACCGCGCAACCGCGCGAGTTGCCGTTGGCGCAACCAGCGACTGCCGATCACCGTGGGCACGAATACGAATGCGATCGCGGCCGCCGACAGGCCGACTACCTGGGCGATGGCATCGTTGATGAAATGCACGGGGTCGTAAACCATCGGGTTCTTGACAGCCAGGATGTACGCGAAGCCCATCGAGTAACCAAGACCGATGCTGCCAAGCGTCGCGCTCGTCATCATGACCAGGCCGATCATGAGGAAAGGCGCGATGCCCGCGACCATTAACGGATAGCCATCCATCTGGGTGAGTACGAAGAACTCGCATACGAAGCCGACGATCATGCCGATGAGATAGCCGAACATGACCTGACCGGTCACGCGCGTGGGGTTCGGCGCGGCGGCGAACAGTCCCGCGAAGATCGTCGCGAGCAGCATCGCGCTGGAACCCATCGGCCATGCGCTCAGAATCCAGAACACGCCGAGCGCGAGCATGGTGATCGTCGTACGGAAGGTGGCCAGTATTGCGCCAGCGTAGTCATTGCCTCGCGCGAAGCGGACGCGCTCCGCCGAACCGGCGATGATCCGTGGCGCCTGCAAGGTGGCGGCTGTGTCCACGTATGCGTACAACTCGTCCGTGAAGCGACGGAGCAATGCGGCACCCGTGTCGAAATCGCGCACGTCCTGCGAGTCGGTCATACCCTCGCGCAAAAGAGGCGCTTTCGCCGCCATCTCATCGCGCGCGCCGATAAGCCGCGGCAGCAGCACGCGCGCCGCGGCGCCCGCTTCGATCGGAGCGTCGAGCGCCGCACCTAGCGGCGCGTAAAGCGCGATCAATGCCTCGCCGGCCGTATCGCGATGCGCGCGCTTCAACCGGTTGATCAGGTGGTGCAGCGACTGGAAGCTGGTCGACGCAGCCATGAAACGCTGGTTGAACTCCTGCAGATGGCCGCTGCGCGCGCGGGCTTCGGCATCTTCGAAGATGACCGAACTGCGCAGGTCTTCCAGCGTCACCGCATCGCGCACGAAACGAAGATGGGCGCGCTCCATGGTCGAGCGCGCGATGCTTCCGCCCGTGCTTGCGCGCACGAAATCGACGAAGTGCGCGAACTGTTCGCGCGCCGTGCGGCGAAGCACATCGCGCATGCGGCTAGGGAATACGGTGTCGTTGATGACGCCGCTGACCAGAAGACCAAGCAGCACTTCGCTGATGCGCGCCGTGGCCGAATCGAAGACGCCCGGTGGATTGTCGATCACCGGAAGGGCAATGATCGCCGCGGTATAGCCGCCGAGGACGAACGCGTACGACTTGAAGTTCCGGTATAGCGTCGCGCCACCGGAACAGATGCCCAGCCACAGGGATAGCGCCACCAGGAACAAGTCGCGCTGCTGCGGGAAAGCCGCCACGATGAGGAAGGCGACGACGGCGCCACCAAGCGTGCCGATGGCGCGATAGAAACTTTTCGCCAGCACCATACCCGACTGGCGATTGGCCACGATGATTGTCGTGAGCATCGCGGTCGACGGCGCTGGCAGCGACAGCCGCATGGCGATCCAGCCGGTGAGGAAGAACGCCAGCATCGTCTTGAAGACGAACAGCCAGATCGACGCTTGCTCGCGCAGGGTGTCGACGACGATCTGACGCGTCGCGGGGACCTGTTTTTCGATGTCGATGGCGGACATGGCGGGCCCCTGCCTCAGGCGGGAAAACCTTCCAGCATCTTCTTGAGCAATTGTTCCAGCTGGCCCTGCTCGCCTGTCGTCAGGTTGCCGGTCTGCTGGAGCAGAAGCGTCGAAATTCCGGGCAGAAAGCCCTCGATCAACGCCGTGCCCTTATCGGTAAGGGTAAGCGTGACTTTGCGGCGGTCGTCTTCGCTGGCCGTACGGGCGATGAGACCCTTGTCGCACAACTGGTTGGTCAGCCGCGTGACGTTCGCCGACTTCTCGCCGGCCGCATCGCTGAGCTGGGACGGGTTCATGGCGTTGTCCGTCGTGCCGTACATCATCATCAGGATGTTGTACTCGGGGTGGTTGAGCCCGTAAGGCCGCAGGATCGCATTGGCTTCGTCGTGAATCTGTTTGTACAGATGCTTGACCAGGCGGACCAGAACGGCCGGCTGCCGGGGAAATTCGCGGTACTTGCCCAGGGTGACGTCAAGGCGCTGCTCGGTCGGGGCGAAGCTGGACATGGTCGCGAATCTCGTTTGATTACCTCAGTAGTATATAGTTCATAACTGAACTATCAATATATGGATAAGTTCATGGCGCCCGAGCTGGCGCGCCATGAAGACCCAGGCTATCGTTTTTGCTCGATTTTCTTATATAGAACCGCAAGTTCCGCGGTCTTTCGCCGGATGACCTCCATGTCGGTAGCCACCAGTTCGCCGGGCGACAGGTCCCGGCCAAAGAACCGTCGCAGGATGTCGTCCGGCTTCGCGGCGAACCCCTCGGCGAGCAATCGCGCGTAGCGCTTCTGGAAATCCGCCGGGTCGCGGGTGGCCATGTCGAACATCTTCGTCGCGAGCAAACCGGCGTACAGGTAGTTCACCAGGTAGAGCGGATCCTGGTACATGAGGCGCTTGGTCATCCACGCATGCGCCAGCTGCGGGTCGCGGGCGGGCCATATCTCGAAGCGACTTATCGTCGACAGCGTCAGGGCATCCAGGTCGGCGGCGTTCTTGATCGTTCCCGCCACGGTACCGTCGTAGATCGCCTGCTCGAGCTCTCCCTCTTCGGCCGAGGTGAATATCTCGAAGGTCATCTCGTCCAGTTGCGATTGCAGGTAGAACGCGCGGGTCGCGGGATCCTTGCTGTTCCGGTACAGGTCTTCGTAGAACAGCATCTCGTTGAGGATAGCGATGCCTTCGTGCATCCAGCTTGGACCGTGATTGAAGAACGGCGACACACCATGTTCGTTCATCAGCTGCGCATGGATGGCATGCCCACCTTCGTGCGCGACCACGCTCGCGTCTTTAACGGCGCCCTCATAAGTCCCGACGAAGAGTCCCGCTGGCACGCCAGGCGCGGCGATGGAAAACGCATCGCTCACCCGAGTGCCCTGCTTTTCGGCCAGGTCGGTACGATTGGCGGCGGGATCGAGCAGCGCGGCGAAATGCGCGACATAGCCGGGGCCAAGCGGACGCAGTGCGCGCAATACCGAGCTGCGCATGTTCTCGTAGGTGAATGTCGGCGGCACGAATCCTGGCGGCGGAAGCGCCATGTCCCACGAATGCACATCGACGATACCCGTCATCGCGCCTATGTGCTCCGCACGGATACGCTGATAGTTCTTCAGCGTATCGGCCTGTGCTTCGACCGCCTTCGTTGTTTCGTCGACATTCTTACGATCGAACTGGCGCGAGAAATAGGCCGCGGCAGGGGCGTCGTCGAAGTGCTGGAGTCGCGCGGTGCGATCGTTGAGACGTACGACGCCCAGAAGAATGCTGGCGTAGATGTCGCTGCGGCCCGCGTAGGCATCCCAACGCCGCGTCCATGCCTGCTGGCGCACGGACCGGTCCGGATCGCGCAGTAAGGCATCCGCGTCCTTGTTTATATCCCGCTCGCCCGAGGCCGTGGCGATCTTGCCAAAATCGGTGCTGCGCTTCGTCTTCTGGTAGATGTTCCAGTAATCCGACGACGATGCATCGCTGAGCGAATCGAGGATGGACTGCTGCGCATCGGGAAGCTCGTGCGGCAGGCTCCTCAAGGCCCGTTCCAGCAGGTAGCTATACGTTCCCAGCGCCGGCTCGCTGGCAACCGCTTTGTCGAAGCCGTCTTTGCCGAGACTGCGCAATGTGGAGCGAACCTGCATCACGAGTTGTCCAATCGCATTACCCATGGCGCTCTTGGCATCGGCGGTTTCGCGATCGTCGATATCGAGTGCGGAGCGTAAATGCAACCACGCGCCGTGCCGCTGACCCCGCGCCAGGAGCGCCTCGACTCCATGCAGATAATCGAGCAGTTCGCGCGGCGTGGGCGATGTCGGCGATACGACGGCCGCCATATCGGCAAGCAATGCCTTGCGGTCGGATTGCTCCGCCTCCGGGCTCGCAAAGTAAGCGCGCTGATCGATGCTATGCGTTTCAGCGGCAGCGGTCGCCATCGCGAACGCTAAAGCCAACCCCACAACCACCATGGTCCGTACACGCATATCGCCGCCCCACCATCGAAAGATCGCCCACTTTATCGGGCGTTACCGGCTCCGTGCTTTGCGTTATTTAGCGGACTTGCGTCGCCTTAGCGCACAGCCTTGCGGTAATTGGACGGCGTACTGTCGAACACCGCCCGAAACGAGCGGGAAAACTGCGCCGCACCAGCGAAACCGCACTCGATCGCGATATCGATAAGCGGACGTCGCGTCGAGCGAAGGAGCACGGCAGCTTTCTCGACGCGTAGCCGACGCACGTAATCGCCTACGGGAACGCCGTAGAACGCGTGGAAGCTTCGGGAGACATGGACAGGATGGCGCCCGGCGACTGCCGCGAGCCGGTCGAGCGAGACATCGGCGGAGGGATCGTCATGAAGACAGTCGCGAAGGCGCCGCAACCATAGCGGCGGCGATGGATCGACACGGCCGTTGAAACCGCGACCCAGCGCCGCCACCAGTTCCAGTGCTAGTCCCTGCGCCGACAAACTGGCGAATGGATCGTCGATGTCCAGCTCGGCGGCGAGCCTGTCGCCGATACGGAGAAGCCGTGCCGACCGACGAATGCTGGGGGCTTCGTCGAGATGGACGCCATGTTCCCGTAACAACGCCTGCAGGTTCTCGTCGGGGGAAAACAGGAGTTTTCGTGCGCCCACGGCTCCGAAACGCTGTTCGTGCACGGCATGTGCCGGGCAATAAAGCAGGTCGCCAGGAAGGTGGTCATTCGCTCGCGAGCGAATACGCTCTTCGTATCCTCCCGCCAGCACGAGGCAGAACCACGCCTCGTCGTGCTGGTGCGCATCCATCGTGCCGTGCGGCCGATAGCTGGAGATGTGCAGTTCGCTGATCCCGCTCAATGCCGTTCTCTCCCCGCAACCCGAAAACCATGATGGGGGCGTGCACCGGCACGCCCCCAAGATCGTCGTCGGAGATTACACCCGGCGCGGATGCAGCAGATCTTCCAGACCGATCCGGCGGAACATCTCGGTCCGGACCCGATCGGCGACGCCGTTCACCACTTCCGCGCCATCCTGGGAAGGATCGACGTGGACGCGGAACGGACGCTTGCCATGTTCCATATCGACGATCCCAACCATGGCGATAGCGACCGAGCCTGCGTCCGCGTCGGCAGGCTCCAGACCCGACAGACCTTTGAGGATCGCATCCGGCAGGCCGGCATAGGGACCGTTGTCGTATTCGGCGGCACGCGCCTCGTCGGCCGGCTTGCCCGAATGGGCAAAGTGATTGGTGCCCTTGGTAAAGGCGCCCGGCACCATGATCGTCGTTTCGATACCCCAACGGGCCAACTCGCCCGCATAGCTGACGGCAAGCGCATCCATCGCGGCCTTGGCGGCGAAATACGGTGCGAGATAGGGCGGCGTGCCGCCGCGCGTACTGCTGCTACCGACCCACAGCACCAGACCTTTTCCCTGCTTGCGAAGCTGGGGAAGCGCCGCGCGGTTTACGCGCTGGGTGCCCAGCACATTGACGTCGTAAAGCTGTGCGTATTGCTCGGCGGTAAAGGACTCCGCCGGACCGAAAACCATATGACCGGCGTTGTGCACCAGGACATCCAGATGACCATCCGTTTCGACGATGTGATGCACGGCGGCGTCGGCGGATGCCTGAGACGTAACGTCGAGTTCGACGGTGCGCAGGTCGATACCGCGCTCCTTCGCTTCGCGCGCGATGGCTTCGGCTTGCGGCGCATTGCGGCCGGCGATGTCGCGCATGCTGGCGTAGACGGTGTGGCCGGCGGCAGCCAGGGCGCGGGCGGTCAGCAGGCCGAAGCCGCTGGATGCGCCGGTGATGAGAATGATCTGTTTCATGGTGACGTACCTCGAATAGATGGCAATGCGGGAAGGGGTCGAATCAGATGATTCCGCCGTTGGCGCGCAGGGTCTGGCCGTTGATCCAGGAGCCATCCGGGCCGGCGAGGAACGCGACCGCGGCGGCGATGTCTTCCGGTGTGCCCAGACGCTCAAGCGGCGCGAGTTTCGCGAGGCGATCGATCAGCTCGTCGGACTTGCCGGTCAGGAAAAGGCCGGTAGCGGTCGGCCCCGGGGCGACGGCGTTGACCGTGATCTGGCGGCCGCGCAGTTCGCGGGCCAGGATGGTCGTCAGCGATTCGATGGCCGCCTTCGTCGCGGCGTACGGACCGTATGTGGGCTGCAGCAGCGCCACCACGCTGGACGAGAAGTTCACGATGCGGCCGCCGTTACGCAGACGCTTCGCGGCTTCGCGCATGGTGTTGAAGCTGCCTTTCAGATTGACCGCGATCAGGCGATCGAACGCATCGTCGTCCGTCTCGGCGATACTGGCCAGGTGCATGATGCCGGCGTTGTTCACCAGCACATCCACGCCGCCGAACACGCTCTCGGCCTGGTCGAAGAGGCGGAGGACATCCGCCGTGTTCGCGACATTGGCCTGGGCCGAGATGGCGTTGCCGCCCGCCTTTTCGATCTCGCCGACCAGCGCCTCGGCGGCGGCCGCACCACCGGCATAATTCACGACGACGGTGAAGCCGTCCTTTGCCAGCCGCTTCGCGACGGAAGCGCCGATACCGCGGGAAGCGCCCGTGACGATGGCAACCTTGTTCGTAAGCTCGTTCATGTTTTTCTCCCGATCCGACGGAATGCCGGTGTGGAGAAAGTTTGCTCGCGTTGCTATGGATGGATAATCAGCCTAAATTTGCCAACACTATTCCAGCAAAACGAACAGTTGGGGATTCAGTGGACCGTTTCGACACCATGCGTCTGTTCGTCCGGATTCTGGAACGGCGAAGCTTCACGCTGGCCGCCCAGGACCTGGAACTGCCCCGCTCCACCGTGACCCAGGCCATCAAGCGGCTGGAAACCCGGCTGGGCGTTCGTCTGCTCCAGCGAACGACGCGCCACGTCAGCCCCACACTGGATGGCGAGGCCTATCACCGGCGTTGCCTGGCGATCCTGGCCGACGTGGAAGATGCCGAAGCCGCGTTCGTGAATGCACGGCCCAGCGGGCTGATCCGCATCGATGTCCACGGCACGCTCGCCCGCGCTTTCGTGTTGCCTGCCCTGCCGGCCTTCCTCGACGAATACCCGGATATCCGGGTGCATGTGGGCGAGGGCGATCGCCTGGTGGACCTGGTGCGCGAAGGCGTCGATTGCGTGCTGCGCGTGGGCGACCTGCAGGACAGCAGCATGGTGGGAAAGCGCGTCGCGCTATTGGAAGAATCGACCTTCGCCAGCCCGGACTATCTCGACCGTCATGGCCGTCCGAAGACCCCGCGCGACCTGGAAGGTCATCGCGTCGTCGGATTCGTTTCGTCGGCGACGGGAGCGGTGTTGCCGCTGGAGTTCGTCGAAGGAGACCGCGTCACCGAAGTCATCCTGCCGGCCACCGTAACGGTCAGCGGCGCGGAAACCTGCGTGGCGATGGCCCGGCTGGGCCTTGGCCTGATCCAGGTGCCGGTCTATCACGTAGCGGCCGACCTGGCGGCGGGACGGCTCGAGCGGGTGCTATCCGATTACCCGCCCACACCGTCGCCCGTATCGTTGCTATATCCGCACAACCGCCAGCTGTCGCCGCGCGTGCGGGTGTTCGTCGACTGGCTGACGCGAACTTTCGCAGCGCAGTCAGCCGGGCCCGGCGACGTCTAGTTCTTCAGCGGAACGGTTTCGAAGCCGCCTTGCGGCGCGGTGGCAGGGGCAGGCGTCGTCGACGGCGCGACGTTACGTGCGGGCGTCGCACCGCGGGCTCCACAGGTGTAAGCACCCCAGGGCTGCGAGCCTTCCGAAGGTTCGCCCAGCGGCTTGATCGTGTCGGCGTGCATCTTGGCCGCTTCGTTGCGGGCGAGCACTTCCAGTTCGTCGCGGACCGTGAGGTCGTTGCGATCCACCGGGCCGACGCGATTCATGACCTGGACGGTGACCTTGCCCAGTTCCTGGCAACTGGAGACATCGCCGTTCCACGCGGTACGCACGTTCTTGGCCGCGTCGTCGAGTTTGATGCCCCAAGTACATGCGGACAGGGTGAGAGGAACGAGTAGGACGAGGATCTTGCGCATGCGGAACTCCGTGAACTTGCGGACGGGGCTATCGTAGCCGAAGGCGCGGCCCGGAACGGGCCGCGCCTTCGAGTCCGTTAATGCACCGGCTTGCCGTCGGCATCGATGATCTGCACATCGCCGAGTTTCAGCGCACGGACCGGCGCCTCGATCTTCTTGAGATCGCCGACGATGACCCAGGTCAGCGCATCCGGCTTGATGACTTCGGCGATAGCCGCCTCGGCTGCCTTCTGGTCCACCCCTTCGATGCGCGACTTCAGTGTCTGGACGTAGTCGTCCGGGCGATCGTAGATGACGATGCCGCCCATGGACGAAAGCACCGCACTGGTCGTTTCGAAACTGCCGGGCAGCGCACGGATACGCTGCGACCGGATCTTGCCGATCTCGTCCGCGGTGAGCGGCCGTGCGCCGACGACGTCGCGCGTCTCCTTGAGGATTTCCGCAGCGGACTCGGCGGTTTTGTCCGTCTGCACCGGTGCGTAGAACAGCATGGGACGCTGCCCCTTCGCATCGGAAAGCATACTGCCCGCGCCGTAAGCCCAGCGCTTTTCCTCACGCAGATTCATGTTCAGCCGCGACGTGAACGTGCCGCCGAACGCCCCGTTGGCAATGCCGAGATCGAGTGCGTTCTTCGCCTTCGTGGACGGCGCGACGAGACCCGCCAGAATCAGCGACTGCGGCGCATCGGTACGGTTGATCAGGAAGACGCGCGGCTTCGATTGCGCGGCGACCTTGCCAATGTTTTTCGTCGGGATAGCCGAAGCCGGCGCCTTCCAGTCGCCGAACGCGGCATCGAGCTGCGGCAGGATCGCGGCAAGCGTCGTATCGCCCGCGACGAGAATCCGCACGTTGTCCGGACGCAGGTAGTCGCGCTGGAAGTTCGTCAGGTCCTTCGCGGTAAGCGAACGGATGGCCTCTTCGTTTCCGGTGCCGGTAAACGGAATGCCATACGCGTGGCCGGCGCCGTATAGCAGCGGCGGCAGGGTGCGCAACGCCAGGCTCGTGGGCTCGGTTTTTTCCTGCGCGATACCGGCCAGCCACAGGCGGCGGACGCGTTCGATGTCGTCGGCCTTGAAGGCGGGATTGCGCACGATGTCCGCGAACAGGTCGAGCGACGGCTTGAGGTCGCTGTTCAACGCGCTGAGTCCGGCGGAACAAGTATCGAGCGAGCAACTCGACCCGATCACCGCGCCAAGCCGCTCCTTGCGCCGCGTGACTTCGACCGAATCCAGCGTGCGGGTGCTTTCGTCGATCAGCGCGGACGTAAAGCTCGCGGTACCCGGCTTGCGCCCTTCGTCGGCGGCATAGCCCGCATCGAACAGCAGCTGCACCTGGGTTACGGGGATTGTATGACGCTCGGCCAGAACGACCTCGATGCCGTTTTTCAGCTTCCCGCGCTGAAGAGTGGGGAAGGACAGCGAGGGGAAGGTGTCGACGTTCGGCACGCCCTTGCTGCGATCGACCTGACTGGCCGCGACGGTATACGCATGCTTTGCGGGCAGCGCCGCAACCGGGCGCCCCGTGGCGGTACCAAGACCGGCAACCGCTTTGTCTTCGGCCTCCGGATCGAAGCCCTTACCTGCCGGCAGCACGGTAAGCGTGTAGTCGCCCTTCGCCAGCCACGTCTGCGATGCCTTACGGACGCTTGCGATCGTCGCGTCCTCGGAGCGCTGCAGATCCTTGCGGAAAGCACCCGGATCGTCACGATAAACCTGCCCACTGGCCAGAAGCGCGGCCTTACCGCTGACCTTCTCCAACTCACGGACAAAACCGGCGCGATTGCTGACCTTGGCGCGATCGAGTTCGTCCTGGGTCGGGCCATCGGCAAGGAACTGCTTCCAGACATCGGCAATGGCGGCTTCCACCTTCGCCGGATCCACGCCTTCCTTTACGTCGACGTTGAGCTGGAACTGGCTGGCAAGCGCGAATGGCGCCATGGTCACCGCCACGTCGTCGGCGAGCTGATCCTTGTAGACCAGGCGCTGATAGAGACGAGAGGTCTTGCCGCCGCCCAGCACGGTCGAAGCAAGGTCAAGCTGCGTAGCGTCGTCGGTACCAAGCTCCGGCACGACCCAGGTACGCAGGATGCGCGTCTGCGCAACCTGATCGTGCTGCGTGCCGCGGGTGGATTTGGCGACCGGCGTGATCCACGCCTGCTGACGCGGCACCGGCGGACCGGCCGGAATGTCGCCGAAGTACTTCTCGGCCTTGGCTTTCGCCTGAGCGGCGGTGATGTCGCCGGCGAGCACCAGCGTGGTGTTCGCGGCGCCGTAGTAATCGTGGAACCACTTTTTCACGTCCGCGAGCGATGCCGCGTCCAGATCGGCCATCGAACCGATCGCGTCGTGGTGGTACGGGTGGTTCGCCGGATAGGTATTGACGAGAAGGTTCTCTTCCACGCGCCCGTAGGGGCGGTTTTCGCCCTGGCGCTTCTCGTTCTGGACCACGCCGCGCTGGGTATCCAGCTCCTTCTGTCCGATGGCGCCAAGCAGGTGGCCCATACGGTCCGATTCCATCCACAGCGCCATGTCCAGCGCCGTGGTGGGCACGGTTTCGTAATAGTTCGTGCGGTCGAACCACGTCGTACCGTTCATGTCCGTGGCACCGGCCAGTTCGAACGGCTGGAAATAAGTGCCCTTGCGGTTTTCCGAACCGGAGAACATCAGGTGTTCGAACAGATGCGCGAAACCCGTCTTGCCGGCCGGTTCGTCGGCCGAGCCGACGTGATACCAGATGCCGACGGCCACGACCGGCGCCTTGTGATCCTCGTGAACCACCACGGTCAGACCGTTGGACAACGTGAACCGGGTGAAGGCGATATCCGGGATGGTGTCCGCCGGATTCGTGGCGGCGGCAGCGCCGACGAACGAAATCAGGCTGGCGGCGAGCAACGCGATCGGTTTCTTCATGCAGGTTTCCTTACCGGCCGGAATGGCCAAAGCCCATCAAGGCTAGCCCGTCGCCACAGCCGGACGCAAATGCTCGAAGGAAGGGGTTGTCCGCTGTCCGACTGACCGCGAGCGGTGTCCGCGGACACCGTCCGACGCCAGGCCAATATGACAAACCTCATGAAAATCAGGTTATTGCAGGCCCTGACGAAGTGGCACGGCGTTTGCGTTACTAGTCATGCCGCAAAGGGCGGCTTCGTCAAAAAACACGTCATAAGGACACGGTCATGAAATACGAAATGCTGATGCTTCGCGGTCTCTTCGTTGCCTCGCTGCTCGTCTCTGGGCTGATCCTCGGCAACATGCTCATTTCCCCCAGCGCCGTCGTGCAGCTGGCCGCCAACGGCAGCACGGGTACGGTCGTCAGCGCCGCGAAGACCGGTTGCGCGGTTCCACCCGATGGTCTCATCTGCCCGCGTCTGGATTCATAATGCGCGAATGCTGAATGTCATCCTGTTCCGACCCGAAATACCGCCCAACACGGGCAACGTGATTCGCCTCTGCGCAAATACCGGTGCGGCATTGCACCTTGTGCGACCGCTTGGCTTCGAGCTGGACGACAGCCGCCTGCGCCGCGCCGGTCTGGATTACCACGAATATGCGAGCGTCGCGGTGCACGACGACCTCGAAACCTGTCTCGCCGCACTGGGACAGCCCCGCGTATTCGCGTTCTCCACGCGCGGCCGGACGGCCCATACGGACGCACGCTTCGCTCAGGGCGACGCCCTGCTGTTCGGCTGCGAAACGGCCGGTCTGCCCGACGCGGTGCTCGATGCGCTCCCCGAGACGCAACGCCTGCGCCTGCCGATGCGGCCGGGTAGCCGCAGCCTCAATCTGTCCAACACCGTTGCCATTGCCGTTTTCGAGGCGTGGCGCCAGTTCGGCTTCGAGGGTGCGGCGGGCTAGCAACCCATCGGGTACGGCGCCCACGCTACAATCGGGCGATGACTCCTACCCGTCCCACGGCCGACGCCGGCCCCCATCGGTTTCTGCCCCGGCCGTTGCGCGTGCTTGCGGGCCGCGCGCTCGAAGCGGCGCTGAATCGTGCCGTCGATCTCGATATAGAAACGCGCCAGCGCCTCGACGCGCTGGATGGCCGGAGCATTCAGGTACATCTGCGCGGTCCGGAACTGGCCTTGCGCATCGCCGTCGAGAAAGGCCGCCTGCGTGTCGGACCGGCAGAAGAAGGCGGCGGCAACCTGCGCGTCACCGCATCGCCCGGCAGTTTGCTGGCCATGGCCATGCGCCGCGACGAGGACGGCGTGTCGCCGGGCTCCGTCGACATTTCCGGCGACGCCGAACTGGCACGCCGGCTGGAGCGACTGGCTCGTCAGTACGCACCCGACGTCGAAGAAGCTTTCGCCCGCACGTTCGGCGATGTCATCGGCGTCCCCCTGGCCCGCGCGCTGCGCGAGGGGCTGGCACACGCCCGCACCTCCGCCGCACATCTGACGGAAGACGGTGCCGACTGGCTGCGCGACGAAGGTCGCGTCGCCGTCGCTCCCGGCGAGATGGACGGCTTCCTCGATGGCGTCGACACCGTGCGCGAACGCGCCGAGCGACTGGAAGCGCGGCTGGCCCGGCTGGACCGCACCGCGAAAGGAAACCGCGCATGACGCCGCTGCGTCTGGCGCCGCGCCTTCTGCGCGTCGCCGCCATCCTGCTTCGCTACCAGCTCGACGATCTTGTCGATGGCGCGCATCTGTTTCGTCCGCTGAAGATTGTCCGGGCATTCCTGCCGCGTCCCTCCGCCGATGTACGGGCTTTGTCGCGCGGCGCACGACTTCGGCTGGCGCTGAACGAGCTGGGCCCCATCTTCGTCAAAGCCGGACAGGTGCTGTCGACCCGCCGCGATCTCGTGCCCGCGGATGTCGCGGACGAGCTGGCCCTTTTGCAGGATCAGGTACCGCCCTTCCCCGGCACCGAGGCGCGGGCGATCGTCGAACGCGAACTGGGCGCATCGGTCGACACGCTGTTCGCCAGCTTCGACGAGACCGCACTCGCATCCGCATCCATCGCACAGGTGCATGCCGCGACGTTGCTTGACGGTCGCGAAGCCGTCGTCAAAGTGCTGCGTCCGGGTATCGACCAGCGCATCGCGCGCGACGTCGATCTGTTGCATGCATTGGGAACACTGGCGCAGCGCTGGCATCCCAATGCGGACAAAATCCGCCCGCTGGACGTCGTGGCCGAAGTGGAGAAGATGCTCTCCAACGAACTCGACCTGCAACGCGAAGGCGCCAGCGCAAGCCTGCTTCGCCGCAATTTCGCAACCGGCGTCGATCTTTACGTTCCGGAGATCTTCTGGGACTTCAGTACCGAGCGCGTGCTCACGCTGGAACGCGTACACGGCGTCAGCGCCGACGATGTCGCCGCCATCGAAGCGGCGGGCATCGATCGCAAACGTCTCGCCGAGAAGGGCGTACGCCTGTTCTACGAACAGGTATTCCGCGACAACTTCTTCCATGCCGACGCGCATCCGGGAAATATCTGGGTCGATACCGCGCGCGTGGACGAGCCGCGTTTCATCGCGCTCGACTTCGGCATCATGGGTTCGCTTCCCGAAGCCGATCAGTACTGGCTGGCCGAGAACTTCATCGCCCTGTTCGAGCGCGACTACGCGCGTATCGCGCAGCTACACGTCGCTGCGGGCTGGATGCCGGGCACCGTGCGCATCGACGAACTCGAAGCGGCGGTACGCACGGTATGCGAGCCGTATTTCACGCGTCCGCTGTCGCAGATATCCATCGCCGAACTGGTCGTCAAGCTATTCCAGACGGCCCGGCGTTTCGAGCTGACGCTGCAACCCCAACTGATCCTGCTGCAGAAGACCCTGCTGAATATCGAAGGCGTCGGCCGCATGCTCGATCCGGAGATCGACATCTGGGCCGTGGCGCATCCGGTGCTGAAACGCATTCTGCGCGAACGTTACAGCCCGCGCGCAACACTGCGCGAGTTCCGTCGCCGCGCGCCCGAATGGTTGCACATGGCGCCGCAGATGCCCGAGCTGGTGCGAGATGCACTGCGACGCGTCGCCAGTGGCGAGAAACGCGAAGTTGCCGATCCGGTCGCGCTTGCCGTGGCGCGCGACGATGCAAGGCAGACACGCCGGTTGCTGGCTTTTACCATGCTCGGCAGCGCCCTTCTGATTTGCGCCGCACTGTTCGCCACACTGCTTCCGCACGGCGTCTGGCCTGCGGTTACCGCCGGTGTCGCCGGCACACTCGCGTTCGTCGCGGGCTGGCCGCGCGGCACGCGCTAACCACCCATGCTGGAAATCCTCTTTCAGGACGACGACATCGTCGCCGTCAACAAGCCTGCGAACCTTGCCGTGCACCGGTCGAAGTTCGTCGGTCCCGATGACGCGTTCCTTATCGACATGCTTCGCGAGCAGATCGATGGACGGGTACATCTTGCCCATCGCCTCGACCGTGCCACATCAGGCGTACTGCTGATCGCACGCTCGCCGGAAGTGGCGGCGGCACTCGGCGAGCAGTTCATGGGCCGGACGGTACGCAAGCGCTACATCGCCGTCGCACGCGGCTGGCCCGAACCCGCCGAAGGCACGATCGACTACCCGCTACCCGGCTCGCGCGACAGCGGCCCGCGTCGCGAGGCGTCGACCGACTACCGGCAACTGGCGACGACGGAAGTCGAAATCGCACTCGGACGCTACGAACGGCAGCGCTATTCCCTACTGCTGGCCGAGCCGAAAACCGGCCGATTCCGGCAGATCCGCAAACATTTCGCGCATATCCATCACCCCCTGATCGGCGATAGCCAGCATGGACGCGGCGACCATAACCGCCTTTTCAAGCAGTACTTTTCATCGCATCGCCTGCTGCTGCACGCACTGCGACTGGATATCGCCCATCCGGTCAGCGGACAGCCCCTGGCGATCGAGGCGGGACTGGACGATACGTGGCAGCGCATTCTCGAGCGTTTCCAGTGGGGCGACGCACTGACATCCGCCCTCCGCGACGACTGCTAGAATCGCCACCCATCATGCTTATCGTTACCCGGTCCATCGCCATTCCCGAATCCGAGCTCGTCGAGCGCTTCATGCGCGCGGACGGTCCCGGCGGGCAGCATGTGAACCGGACGGAGAGCGCCGTCGAGCTTCGCTTCGACGTCGCATCGTCGCCTTCGATATCGGACGAGTTGCGCGAACGCCTGCTTGCGCGCCGCGACCGCCGCATGACGGACGCCGGCGTGCTCGTCATCCAGGCCCGCCGCTTCCGCGATCAGGCACGCAATCGCGACGATGCGCGCGATCGCCTCATCGACGTCATCCGCGAAGCGACCGTCGTTCAGAAAAAGCGTGTGGCTACCAAGCCGACGCGCGCCTCGAAAGAGCGCCGCCTCGTCGGCAAGCAGAAGCGCGGCAACATCAAGAGTACGCGCAGCAAGGATTGGGGCCGCGAATGAGCGAATTGCCCGACTATCCACCGCCGCTTGCGCCTGCGTTACCGGATTCGCTCTGGAAGCGGTTCTGTCGCTGGGCCATTGCTCGCAGCGGCTGGCGTCTTGTAGGTCAGTTGCCCAACCTCTCCAAGGTCGTGGTCATCGGCGCACCGCATTCGTCCAACTGGGACGGCGTCTGGGGCCTGCTCATCAAGTCGGGCATCGGCGTCGATCTCGGCGTCATGATCAAACGCGAAGCGCTCAACGGACCCTTCGGTCCCATCCTTCGCCGCCTGGGCATGGTGCCGATCGACCGCAAGGCCGCCAACGACATCGTCGGCCAGATGATCGAACGCTTCAACACCCGCGAACGCATGTGGCTGGGCATCGCACCCGAAGGCACACGCAAACACGTGCAGCACTGGAAATCCGGTTTCCTGCGCATCGCGCGCGGCGCCAACGTCCCCATCCAACCGATCTTCATCGACTATCCCAGCAAGACCTTCACCCTGGGACCGCTGTTCCATCCGACCGACAGCGTCGAAACCGACATGATCGCCATTCGTGCCATGTTTGCGCCGTATCGTGGGAAGCATCGCGGGGCTTAATGGGTTGACGCCGACGACTGAACGTCGACGCCAGATAGTCGTCATGGCCTGGATAACGTCACGAGGCCATTCCTGACACCATGCGGCGAATTAATCTCGTTCTTCCCGTGCCTATAAACTGCCGCTGCTGTGAAGGCTGATCGTAATGTCATAGTTTCCATCGCCGCTCTTGCTCCCCTGCCGAACAAGTATGTTGTACTCCCCAGCCTCGAGGTCCGGGATGAACATGGCATTGTCAGAAAATTCGTGTTCCGCTGAATCAATATCGCTGTCGTAGACAATATGACCCACGTCGTTGGACTCGATCTTTTCCACGACAAACGACGCTATTTCGCTCTTGATCGATATGGCGAGGCTACTGACGGCTTCGGCTTGGGTCTTGAAGTGGTAGGTCGGATAAAGCGAATCCTCACTGACAAGCCCTCCCGTGGTGAAGTGCACGAAATGGGTATGGGGAAAATCCACCGGTACCAGCTTCGACACCATCGAGGCCGTGACAAGTGCCGGACATAGCAGTGCCGCGGCAATCCATTTCATGGATTTATTCATATGCATTCCTTTATCGAGCGCCTTGATGCGCGAAAGCATTCTGGGCAATTGATCCCTGAATTGATGCGCAACTTGTCTGTCGGCGGGCGTAGGCCGACGGACCAGCCCCCGGTCAGCTTGAGCTCCGCATAAGCTGCCAGTTCCAGGCCAAAACAGTCGCTGCGTGTCGACGCCCTAGCCGGGCGATCTTCATCGACTATCCCAGCAAGACCTTCACCCTGGGACCGCTGCGCCACCCGACCGACAGCGTCGAAACCGACATGATCGCCATCCGCGCGATGTTCGCGCCGTGTCGTGGGAAGCATCGCGGGGCGCGAGGCGATGACGAATGTCGTTGCGACGAAAGAAACAAAGGCGCGCTGCCTTTCGGTAGCGCGCCTTACATTCATCAAGGACTCAACCGATATGCCCCGTTTTTCATACCCTCCTACGACTCAAAAGGCTATAAATACCTGAGGATCGAGTCCAGCGACCGCGGCTATGTTGACAATCCTCTCGAATACACCTCCGCGTCCGAGTCTCTTTCGTCCATGTCGGAAGACACAAAGAACTTCCTTCGCAACGTCAATCTACAGAACACTCGACCGAAAGACCTTGCCAAGGTGATGGGGAGGCTTTTGAACGAAGGTCACCTGTCTAACAGGTCATCCACCACATTTTTCGTACTTCCCGCGGACGGAAACGACCCTATCGACGCCGTCGCTTTCATGGCTGCGGAGGCCAGAAAAGTGGAGTCTGGACAAGTCCGAATATGGACCAAACACCGCCCGCGATTACGCGCGCGCTTCCGAAGCGGCGACAAGGCTGCAAGATGTCATCGCTGTCTTGAGGTCCGAATCGCGCCTCGATGTTATGGCCTGACGACCTCATACAATGACCCATATCATGCTGCTCAGAAGGCCCGCCTTCTATAGCAATGGCGACAACCTAAAGCGAGTACGACGCCGTCAATGAAAACGCCGCGCGAAGGCAAGCCATCACGCGGCACTTTTCAGGGTGTGCGGTAACGTACCGTCAACGAATAGTCGCCGTCGGCATTCGGATCCTGCTTGTAGACCTGCAAGACGTATCGCGAACCATCCAGCTTGGGAATGAACGTGTCGCGTCCGCCGATACGACTGTCGTAAACAACCTCCGACATCAATCCTTTCAGGATATGGAAATGCGCACCCTGACTGGATAGCGATACGAACAGGCTACCCCCGCAAGGCGACTCCGTTTCCCATTCCGTGATGTAGCCAATTTCGGCATAACCCGACCTGGTGAACTCAAAGACAAATGGTTTGCATGCAGTATTTGCCGTGACTGCGAAATTGCTATCGCTCATGCCAGCGGATATCGGCGATGCTGCGACTGCAGTCAGAGGAGTCAGAGCGGCGAGAAGCAGAAGATCTTTCCATGACGTCATTGACGCGTCCTTTATTTCGCGCGGTATCGCGCAAACTGATCTTCGCCCACTCAAGGACGTTTCTACGTAGGTCGGACGCGGGCATTCAAGTCAGCCTTGCACGAGGGACGTTACGGATAGAAACGACGCGCCTTCAGATGCAGCTACATGCCATGCCGATACGATGGAGGGGGGCACGATGACAAAGGAGATAGGCGCGATCGAAGATCGAACCGCCGCAGGCCTAGCGTTCCGAATGGCCCGACTCGTCGTAATCGCGATGCGTCAGCAATCCCGGCCGGATCAGATCGATGAACGCACGCGCCTCGGGACTCAGGAACTTACCCTTGCGCATCACAACGCCATAGCTGCGTTGCGGGAAGTACTGCCGCATGTTGCGCACGACAAGTCGTTCGCGATCCGCATCGGTAATGCAGATACCCGTGACGATGGAGATACCTAGCCCCATCGCCACATACTGCTTGATGACGTCCCAACCGCCGACCTCGATCGCGACGGTGTATGGCACGTGGCGTTGCTGGAAAACCATGTCGACAAGGCGATACGTCGTCAGGCGCTGCGGCGGAAGGATCAGTCCGTACGGTGAGAGGTCTTCCAGGCGTAAGTCGGTACGTTTCGCCAACGGATGATCGGGCGGCATGATCAGCATCGGATCGTAATGCTGGAACGGCGCCCAGGCTATGTCGTTGGGTACATCGATCATCGAGCCGATCGCGATATCGGCTTCATCGGCGCGCAACAGGGCCAGGCCATCCTTCCCGGTGACGTTCGCAAGCTGGAGTTGCACTGTCGGAAAGCGTTCGCGGTAGGCCTTGACCAGTTCGGGAAGCAGGTACTGGATGGTCGACGACCCCGCTGCGACGGTCAGGCGTCCGGCCTGAGTGCCGCGTGTTTTCGCGAGGAAGTTCTTATCGAGAGTCTCCCAACCTTCGACCAGGGGACGAGCCATTTCGTAGAGCGTCTCGCCCGCATCGGTAAGCGTGATGCGTCGACGGGTTCGCTCCAGAAGAGGCAGGCCGAGCTCCCGCTCCAGCGCCTTCAGCTGAAGGCTGATCGAGGGCTGGGATAAGAACAGGGCCTCCGCGGCTCGAGTCAGGGTGCCAAGGCGGACCGTGTAGACAAAGGCGCGAAGCTGCTTGAGCCGGTTGCCCTTGTAGTAGAAACGGGCGATGTCGCCCTCACCCGCCGACTGACTAACGGCGCGCTTCGCGGGCACTTTTCGAGCTTTTACCGGGGCATTCATCTTGCGAACCATAATCATTCCCCAGCCAAATCATATTGATACGTATAACATTAGTAATGTTAATGATATGAATTGAAACATTTGCTTTGTCAACATGACGTCCAAAGGCCTAGCTTGCAATCACGACTTACGTGGAGAGCAACGCCATGGCTGTACCCAAGGACGTCATCGACCTGACCCCCGGCATCGAGGTTTCAGGCACCGTTTCGGTGAACTATGCCGACGTACTGACGCCCGCGGCGCTGGCGTTCGTCGCCACCCTGCACCGCCGTTTCAATGGTCGCCGTCTCGAGCTCCTCGCCGGGCGCGTGGTCCGCCAGGCCGCTTACGACGCTGGCGAGTTACCGGACTTCCGCACGGACACGGCGGCTATCCGCGAGGACAGCTGGACTGTGGCGCCCATCCCGGCGGCACTTCAGGACCGTCGCGTGGAAATCACCGGCCCCGTCGAACGCAAGATGATCATCAACGCGCTCAATTCGGGTGCCAAGGTGTTCATGGCCGACTTCGAGGACTCCAGCGCCCCGACGTGGGCCAACCAGATCGACGGACAGCGCAACCTGCGCGACGCTATCGACGGATCGATCGAATACACCAGCCCCGAGGGCAAGCAGTACCGCATTGGCATCGATCCCGCTGTCCTCGTTATCCGGCCACGCGGATGGCATCTGCCCGAACGCCACGTCACGGTGGATGGCGAGACGCTGGCCGGTGCCCTGCTCGACTTCGGCCTGTTCGCATTTCACAACGCCGCAAGGCTGCATGCCGACGACCTGGGGCCGTTTTTCTATCTGCCGAAATTGCAAAGCATGGAAGAGGCTGCGCTGTGGGAAGACGTGATGTCGTTCGCGGAGAACCAGCTGAGCCTGCCACGCGGCACCATGAAAGTAACAGTGCTGATCGAAACGCTTCCCGCCGTTTTCGAGATGGACGAAATCCTGCACGCGCTTCGTCGTCGTATCGTCGGGCTGAACTGCGGGCGCTGGGATTATATTTTTTCCTATCTGAAGACGTTCCGTGCACACGCCGATCGCCTGCTGCCGGAGCGCGGTCAGGTGGTGATGACGGTGCCGTTCCTGAGGGCGTATTCGGAACTGTTGATCCGGACCTGCCATCGTCGCGGCGCCTTTGCGATGGGTGGCATGGCCGCGCAGATTCCCATTCGCGGCGACGACGCGGCGAACGATGCGGCCATGGAAAAGGTGCGCGCCGACAAACTACGCGAAGTTATCGCCGGCCATGACGGTACATGGGTGGCGCACCCCGCACTGGTCCCGATCGCGAAGGCCATCTTCGATGCGCACATGCCTTCGGCGAACCAATTGCACGTGCTGCGCGACGATGTAAATCCATCGCGCGACACACTGATCGCTCCGGCCACCGGCACCGTGACGCGGGCGGGTTTCGACAACAACGTCGAAGTCTGCCTTCGTTACACCGCCGCATGGCTCGACGGCCTGGGCTGTGTCCCCATCCATAACCTGATGGAGGATGCGGCCACCGCCGAAATCGCACGCGCGCAGCTATGGCAGTGGCTACATCACGGCCCGATCGAATTCAGCGATCACGCACCCATCGACTTCGCGCTTTTCGATCACGCACTCGCCGCGCACGCCCGCCGGCTACGCGAGAGTCAGTTCCCCGGTCACGACCGTGCCGACGAAGCCGCCGCGTTGATCTCGACCCTGACCCACGCAGACGAACTGCGCGACTTCCTCACCCTGCCCGCCTACGACCAGCTCGCCTGATCGCCACGACATATCCACTCTTGAACGGAGATCCATCATGAAGACGCAGACCGCCGAACAGATCACGCTGGACTGGAAGAATAACGACCGCTGGAACGGCGTCGAGCGCCCGTATACCGCCGAAGACGTTACGCGTCTGCGCGGCACGGTGCAGGTCGAATACACGCTTGCCCGCCGTGGCGCCGAACGCCTGTGGCGCTCGTTGCACGAGCAGCCCTACGTCAACGCGCTGGGCGCCCTGACGGGCAACCAGGCGATGCAGCAGGTGAAGGCCGGCTTGCAAGCGATCTACTTGTCTGGCTGGCAGGTAGCCGCCGACGCGAACACGGCGGGCACCATGTATCCCGACCAGTCGCTGTACCCGGTGGACTCGGTGCCGAACGTCGTGCGCAAGATCAACAAGACACTGCTGCGCGCCGACCAGATTCATCATGCGGAAGGCAAGGACGGAACCGACTGGCTCGTGCCGATCGTCGCCGACGCGGAAGCGGGTTTCGGTGGCGTCCTCAATGCGTATGAGCTGATGGCGCACATGATCGAATCCGGCGCGGCGGGCGTGCACTTCGAGGACCAGCTGGCCAGTGCCAAGAAGTGCGGGCATATGGGTGGAAAGGTGCTGGTGCCGACGCAGGAAGCGGTACAGAAGCTCATCGCGGCACGTCTCGCCGCCGACGTGGCCGGTGTGCCGACGCTGATCGTCGCACGCACCGATGCCATGGGCGCGGGCCTGGTCACGTCGGACATCGACGACCACGATAAGCCGTTCCTGACGGGCAAGCGCACGGTAGAAGGTTTCTACGAAGCCAGGGAAGGTATCGATCAGGCCATCAGCCGCGGCCTGGCCTATGCGCCCTATGCGGACCTGATCTGGTGCGAAACGTCGACACCGGACCTGGAGCAGGCACGCCGGTTCGCCGAAACCATCCGCGCGAAGTTCCCGGGCAAGATGCTGGCTTACAACTGCTCGCCGAGCTTCAACTGGAAAAAGAATCTCGACGAGAAAACGATCGCCAGCTTTCAGAGGGAACTCGGCGCCATGGGTTATGCGTTCCAGTTCATCACGCTGGCCGGCTTCCATGCGCTGAACTACTCGATGTTCGATCTTGCCCGCGGCTACAAGGATCGTCAGATGGCCGCCTATGTGGAATTGCAGGAAGCGGAGTTCGCTGCCGAGAAACATGGCTATACCGCCGCGAAGCATCAGCGCGAAGTCGGCACGGGTTACTTCGACCAGGTGAACCAGGTCATCGCCGGCTCGCTGAGCTCGTTGTCGGCACTGAGCGGTTCGACGGAAGAAGAGCAGTTCCACGCTTCGGCCGCGTGAGGGATAAGGGCATCGCAAACGATGCCCCTATTTTTGGTTCTTCATGCATTCGCGGGGACGGCTTGAGGTGTCTTGTCGAGCTTCGGTCGGGGACAGCCGCCTTACGGTCGTGGCTTGAGGAAGCCGCGACCGGGTTGGCCCTTGGGGCCTTCGGCGCCGTCCCTGCGGGAGCGGGCCGTAGCGCCGCTTTCGCTCCGACGAGTCATCGCGGCCCTCGGCTAAGGCGGCCCCAAGGACCAACCCGGCCACGGCACCGTCGACTGCGGTTTGCTGAAGATAGAGCGCGAGCCAAGCACGTGACGGAACCGGACCGGATGCGGGTCACCCTCGGTCATGCATCACCCGCTGCTTTCCCCCACGTCACCGCAACACCCGGAAGAGCCGTCGGCCACCTGAGGTGGTCTAATCTTTCTGGACATCCTGAGGGGATTCACAGCCAGAACGAGGTGAACCATGGGACGTAAAAATATGACGCAGGCGCAGCGGGACGAAGCCGTGCATCTGATCCTGGCCGAAGGCCATTCGACACGGCAGGTGTGTGAGATGTTGGATGTCGGCCCTACGGCGTTAAGACGGTGGGTGGCAATGTACCAGGCAGAGCATCCGGCGCCAGGCAGCCAAAGGACGGCCGACGAGGACCGTCGCCGTGTCGTCGAGCTCGAGGCGCAGGTGCTCAAGCTCCAGGAGGAGCGCGAACTGCTAAAAAAATCTATCGCCTTCTTCGTTCGGGAGAACGATCGCCCACGGCGGTGATCGACGAACTGAAGGGGGCGTACGCGGTCACCCAGCTTTGTGACGCCATGGAATACCCCCGCAGCAGTTACTACGCCGGGCGCGGCGCGGAGGAACGGCCGATTCCTGACGAGCCGAAGGCGGTGACCTCGGTTCGGCAGATTCATCGGCAGAGCCGAGGCAGCTACGGTACACGCCGCATGGCTGCGGAGCTTGCCCGGCAAGGCATGCCGACGGGTCGATATCGCGCCCGCACCCTGATGAAGAAGGCGGGTGTGTGGGCCGAACGGGTACGCCGGCACTCCTATCGCAGAGCGAGCAAGGCGGCGGTGCCCGCCCCCAACCTTCTTGCGCAGCAGTTCAACGTGGCCCGGCCCAACCAGGTCTGGGTCGGCGACATCACCTTCCTGCCGACCCGACAGGGCTGGCTGTACCTGGCCATCGTGGTGGATCTGTATGCCCGGCGGATCGTCGGCTGGGCGTTCTCGATCCAGCCCAACGCGAACTTGGCGCTGGCTGCTCTGGATCAGGCGGTGAAGGACCGCAGGCCCTCGGGTGAGCTGATGTTCCATTCCGACCAGGGCTCGCAATACAACAGCTTCGGCTTCATTCGGCGCCTGCAAGGCCTGGGAATCACTCAAAGCATGAGTCGAAAGGGACACTGCTGGGACAATGCTGTCGCCGAGCGGGTCTTCGCGTCGTTGAAAACCGAATGGATGCAACGGACCTACGACACTCGTCACGAAGCCGAGAGCGACGCCACGGTCTTCCTGACGTCTTACTACAACTACCGGCGCCTGCATGCGGCCAACGGTCAGGTCCCGCCAGCCATCCACGAGATGCTGACGGCCCGAAAAAAAACCCATCGGGTGTTTAGAAATACTTGACCACCTCAACCGCCCTCGACGCGACTTGCGGAACCGAGCGCGGCGGGCGGAAAAGGCCCGGAGGGGGCGGACCTGGACGGTCCGCCGTTTTCGCTGAGGCAGGAGCCGAATCGAAAACCCCCGCCCGCCGTGCGGGCGCGACGGGGCGCAGCCATTAAAGCACCAGCCGCGCAGCGGCTATCCCTTCCCGAGCGACGGTGGAGACGGAGCGTCGAGGGCGGTGGCCGACGGCTCTCCCCGCAACGTCCGAGTGCTACGGCGAAAGCGATGGCGAAGCCGAGCCCTCCCCCGACCATGCGTGAAGAATCTTTTTTAGGAGCTCGCTTGCGGGCTCCTACAACGGCGGGACCAGTGCTATGACGGTCCAGCCCGGGCGCGGCTCCAGTTCGTGCTTGCCCGATGCAATGCGCAGCGTGCCCTTTTCCTCGACGCCGAACAGCATGACCGTCGGCGACCCGTATTGCTCGATGAAATGCGGCCAGTCGAACGTTTCGGTCAGACGCGTCGATTTTATCCGCCAGCCATCGCGCAGCATGTCGGCAAAGCGCGTGTGCGTCATGTCCTCGTCGAACAGCGCGGTTGCGAGCAGGCTACCCGCGAGCGACGCACGTTCGTGACTTTCCGCTGGCGACAGATTGCGCAGGCGATACACTTTGTCCCGCCCGAACGCTTCGCGGTAATGCACACTGACCAGCGAGTTCAGTTCGCGATGCGTGGACATCGCCAGAAGATTGCCCACGCCGGTCAGATCGAGTTTACGATCCGCTGCCTGCGATGCCGGATTGCCGAAGAACGTATTCAATCCTTCCATGCGTGCGAGACGTATGCCGTTCCAGTCATCGTCGGCGACCACGACGCGAAGACCCTCGACCTGAGCGAGCGCACGCGCGATTTCCAGTGCGACCGCGTCGGAACCGAAGATCAGTACGCCGCGCGGCTCGGGCTCCGCGACACGCAACCATTGCGCCAGAGGTCGCGCCGTGGCGCTCTGGAATACCACGGTGCCGATGATCAACAGGAAGACCAGCGGTACGAGACGATCCGCCCCTGCCATGCCGATCTTTTCCAGGCGCAACGCGAACAGCGCCGACACGGACGCGGCGACGATACCGCGCGGAGCGACCCATGCGATAAGCGCGCGCTCCCTCCAGTTGAGTCCGCTGCCCACACTCGACACCAGCACGGATAGCGGACGTATCGCGAGCTGCGCAACAACGAAAATGGCGATACCGGACATCAGTGCGCCGGGAGGCAATGGCCAGCCGAGCCGGGCCGCGAGCATGATGAAAAGCGTCGAAACGAGCAGCGTCGTCAGATGCTCTTTGAAGTCCATGATGTCGTCGACATGCACGTCACGCATATTGCCGAGCGCGATGCCCATGATCGTGACGGCCAGCAAACCCGACTCATGCGCCAGCGCGTTGGACGCGCCGAACGCCGCCAGCACGGCGGCCAGCGTGCCGTAGTTCTGCAGATACTCAGGAATGCTCTGCCGGCGCAGGAGGCGCCCCAGCACGAAAGCCGCGATAGCGCCGATGATGGCGCCGCACGCGATGGTCCCGAGGAACACCTGGATGGAATGACCTTCCCGCCTGGAAACAATGGCTTCGTACACCAGTACCGCGAACAGCGCGCCGACAGGATCGATGACGATGCCCTCCCAGCGCAGCACATTGGCAATGCGTGCATTGGGTCGCACCGTGCGCAGCATCGGGGCAATGACAGTGGGTCCGGTAACGCAGGTCAGCGCGCCAAACAGTAACGACAATTCCCAACTCAGGCCTCCTATCCAGTGCGCTGCGGCGGCCAGCAGCAATAGTGCGAGTACGGCGCCATAGGACACCAGGCCACGCACAGCATTGCCGATGCCGGCCAACTCGCCGAAACGCAGCGTCAGACTGCCTTCGAACAGGATGATCGCCACGGCCAGGGAGACTACGGGAAACAGCAGGTCGCCCATCAGCCGATCCGGCTGAAGCAGGCCGGTTACCGGCCCCAGCACAATGCCCGCGACAAGCAGGAAAAGAATGGCCGGTAATCGAAGACGCCACGCCAGCCATTGGCAAAGAAATCCCACCACGAGCATCGCGGTCAGGACCAATCCGATTTCGAGCCCCATGCAGCATTCGTCCTTTGCTTGCGAAGCGCCGGCCCGCAGGTCGACGCAAAGCGAAGGATAGTAAGCACCCTTTCGTGAAGAAAGGCCGAGCCCGGTATCGAAGCGGGGGAGGGAGGGGATCCGATACCGGGGCGGCCACGGGAGTTCATTAAAGAACTGCCCGGTACAGGATTATCCGCGCGCCCTCGGCATTCGTCAACTCATCAGTACATAAAATATCTTTCACCTAGCCACGGCGATACATCAGCGCCTCGGCGAGATGGCTTTTCTCCACACAACCGGACCCGCCTTCCAGATCCGCGATGGTGCGCGACACACGCAGGATGCGGTGATACGCGCGCGCGGAGCAACCGAGCTGCTCCAGCGATTTTTCGAACCAGTGGCGCTCGGCGGGAGGCAACGCGCAGTCGCGCTCCAGATTCACCACGCTGAGGTCGGCATTGGGCTGTCCGGCACGAAGCAACGCCTTTTCTCGGGCACGAACGACCCGTGCCCGTACGGTCGCCGTATCGTCGTCGCCTTTACCCGGCGGCGATGTGAGATCGGACAGGGGCACGCGAGGTACGTCCACACGCATGTCGATGCGATCCATCAGCGGACCGGATATACGCGAGCGATAACGCAGTATCTGGTCGGGGGTGCAGCGACAGGTCTCGCGGGTATCGCCTGCATAGCCGCACGGACAGGGATTCATCGCGGCGACCAGCTGAAACTGAGCGGGAAACGAACACTGCCGGGCGGCCCGGGAGATGACGATTTCGCCCGATTCGAGCGGCTCGCGCAGGACCTCGAGAACATGCCTGCTGAATTCGGGCAATTCATCCAGGAACAGCACGCCGTTGTGCGCCAGCGAAATTTCGCCCGGCCGCGGCAACGATCCGCCACCGACAAGTGCAACGCCGGACGCGGTGTGATGCGGCGCGCGGAACGGACGGCGGCGCCATAGCGCGGGATCGACCGTGTCGCCATTCAACGATCGCAAGGCGCAGCTTTCCAGCGCATCGGATTCCGTCATCGGCGGCATGATGCCCGGCAGGCGCTCGGCGAGCATCGTCTTGCCGGTGCCGGGAGGTCCCATGAGCAACAGGTGGTGTCCGCCGGCAGCGGCGATTTCCAGAGCGCGCCGCGCCTGCCACTGGCCGCGCACGTCGCGCATATCGGGGCCCGTATAGGGAGGATCGTCCAGTTCGGAGTTGCCTGGCGCCGACAGTTCGGCGGTGCCGCGGAGCCACGCACAGACCTCGGCGAGGCTGTCCGCCAGAAGGATATCCGCAGGGCCGAGCAGCGCCGCCTCGGCGGCGTTGGCGCGCGGCACGACGACGCGGCGTCCGCGCGCCCGCGCGCGCAACAGCGCGGGAAGAATGCCGGGTACGGGCCGGAGTTCGCCGGACAACGCCAGCTCACCGAGGAATTCGCAGTCGTCGAGACGCTCGCGTGGAATCTGCGAGGCAGCCGCCAGAATGCCGAGGGCAATGGCCAGATCGAAGCGTCCGCCGTCCTTGGGCAGTTCGGCCGGCGCGAGATTCACCGTCACACGACGGTTGGGATATTCGAAAGCGGTGTTCTGGATGGCGACGCGGACGCGATCCCGGGCTTCGCGAACCGCCGCTTCGGGCAGGCCTACGATCGAGGTACTCGGAAGACCGCCCGACAAATGCACCTCGACGATGACCTGCGGCGCGGAGACGCCCTGCTGGGCACGCGTCAGGGTGACCGCGAGGCTCATCGAGCGGGGGAAATACAGGTTGGCGCGCGCAGAAGCCGCGTCACGGCCTGACCGAGCTGCGATCTGGCTCGCATACGCACTCCTTGCGTCGTTTGAAAAATAACCGCCCCCGACCGCTCTCGGGGTGAGGGTGACGAATCGGGGGCGGCTCCCGGGAGGTGGCGGGCTATTGCCCGCGAGCTGCAACGCTGACTTCTAGGTCGGCGATGCGCTGTTCCAACTGTTCGAGCTTCTCGCGTGTCCGGGCCAGCACCTGGCTCTGGACGTCGAATTCTTCTCTGGTTACGAGATCGAGGCGGCGTAATCCCTGCGCCAGAATATCTTTGAAGTTGGCGTGCAAATCCTCACGCGCCTGTGCCAACCCTGGCGGCACCAACGACGCCAACCGCTGCGCGAGCTGGTCGATACCCTGCACATCCATCATTGCGCACCCCGATGTCGTGAATGAGAGTCTAGAAGAGCTGTAGAAAGTCGCCATAGGCGCTCGCCGCTACGTAGTGTAGGGTTTTTCCTACAAAGAAGCCCCCAAGCCCCCGGCCCGGGACGCCACGACGTGCCAATGGCACAATGGTCCGTCAAGGGCGCCGGCATGTGGCCGCGCCAGCAGGGAGTAAAGCAATGAAGCTCGTGGTGGCCATCATCAAGCCGTTCAAGCTCGACGACGTGCGCGAGGCGCTGGCCGAGGTCGGCGTTCAGGGCGTGACCGTCACGGAAGTGAAGGGTTTCGGCCGCCAGAAGGGCCATACGGAGCTATACCGCGGCGCGGAGTACGTCGTGGACTTCCTGCCCAAGATCAAGCTGGAAGTGGCCGTCGCGGACGACATGCTGGAGCGCGTGACCGAGGCCATCGCCCAGGCCGCCCGCACGGGCAAAATCGGCGACGGCAAGATCTTCGTGAGTTCGCTCGAGCAGGTCATCCGCATTCGCACCGGCGAGCTGGACAACGACGCACTCTGAGCGCGTCCGTTCAGGCCAGGTCGGCCGCGAGCCGGCGATTCTGCCGGTGGCGCAGCAGGAGACCGCTGTAGTACGCGACGTAATAGCCAATGGTCAGGCCGATTACCAGCATCGTCAGCGGACTGTTCCCCGGTGCGGGTCCATGGACCTGCGCCATGTGCTCGCCGCCCGCGAAAACCGGGGCGAGCACCGTGAAGCGCCACACCAGCCGCCCGATCAGCAATACCGACAATGCGCCGCCAATCCAGGGATTGGGGATATAGCTGTCCCCGTCCGGACCCGATTCGAAACGGGTCAGGCGCAGTCCGAACCAGGCAAGCATGCCGCCCAGCGCCAAGCCGCCCAGCGCGCCTTCGGCAAGCCGGATGTCCTGCAGACCGGAAAGCATCATCAGGCAAGCAATGACCGCGAAAATGGCCACGCGGGCGACCATCCGCTTCCTCCGGATCGGCTGCCGGCCGAAATGGCTGCGCAGGCGGCGATAGATACCGAAGGCGATCAGCGGCGCGACGATGAACGGGATGTAGTTCGGGGCCATGACGACGGACTCGGAGGCAGGGTGTGAGCAGATATTAGGCGTATGCGCCACCAGCCACGATTGCGGCCCGCCATGCATCGCGGGTGACGGATGTCATGCCGGCGTTATTTTGCCTTGCCCTGGTTCGCCACCGCGGCCATCTTCGCCGCGATCTCGGCTTGATCGCCCAGGTAGTAATGCTTCACGGGCTTCATATCGGCGTCGAATTCGTAAACGAGCGGGATGCCGTTGGGGATGTTCAGCTCGGTGATGTCGTCGTCGGAAATCCCGTCGAGGAACTTGACCAGGGCGCGCATCGAGTTGCCATGGGCTGCCATCAGCACGTTGTTGCCGGCGCGGATCGCGGGCGCCAGCACGTCGTGCCAGTACGGCAGCACGCGCTCGACAGTGTCCTTCAGGCATTCGGTCAGCGGCACCGGAATGTTCGCGTAGCGCGCATCGGGCGCGCTATCGGCGATGGCCTGGGCCGGCGGCGGGATGTCGTAGCTGCGGCGCCAGACTTTTACCTGGTCGTCGCCGAATTTCGTGGCGGTCTCTGCCTTGTTCAGGCCGGTGAGCGCGCCATAGTGGCGTTCGTTGAGGCGCCAGTCGGTCACGACGGGGATCCACATCAGATCCATGACGTCCTGAACGTGCCAGAGGGTGCGCACCGCGCGTTTCAGGTACGAGGTATGCGCCACGTCGAAGGTGAAGCCCGCCTCCTTCAGCAGGCGACCCGCTTCTTTAGCCTCGGCGACGCCCTGCTCGCTGAGATCGACATCGGCCCAGCCGCTGAAGCGGTTTTCGAGGTTCCAGGTCGACTGACCGTGGCGAATCATGACGAGTTTGTACATGGCGTTGGCGTCGATCGGCGAAAACGACGATGGTGAAACCTGGCTCCGCCGCCGTCAACACGGGCCCATGCCGAAGGTCACGCTAAACGAAGCGCGCGGTTGGGGCATCCTAGGATCACTTTCCACCCTCGCGGAGTCGCTGCATGCGCCGTCAACTGCTTTCCCTCGTTATCGCCCTGTCCTTCGCCGGCGCAGCCGTCGCCTCGGATACCGAAAAGGTCAACGGCGCTGTCCGCATCCCGGCTGGACAGCATGTCGAAGACGTCAGCACCGTGAACGGATCGGTCGAACTCGGCGCCGGCGCCACTGCCCAGAAAGCCAGCACCGTCAACGGTTCGATCACGATCGGCGACAACGCCAGCGCCCGCGCACTCGAAACGGTGAACGGCGCGATCACGCTGGGCACGAAGGCTCAGATCGCCAGTACCGTCGAAGCCGTCAACGGCGGCATCCGCCTTGCTCAGGGTGCGGACGTCAAAGGCAAGACATCCAACGTCAACGGCTCGATCGTGCTCGATGCGGCGCATGTGGGCGGCGGCATCGAAACAGTGGCTGGCGACATCGACGTGGGCGCCAACTCGCGCGTCGAAGGCGGCATCCTGGTGAAAAAGCCCGGGGGCTGGTTCAACTTCAACTCGTCCCACAACCGTCCACCGCGTATCGTGATTGGCCCGAATGCCGTCGTGCAGGGCACGCTGCAATTCGATCGCGATGTCGAACTGCACGTCAGCGACAAGGCCACCGTCGGCGTCATCAATGGCGCCACACCGGAGAAGTTCTCCGGCGCGACGCCTTAAACCCAGTCGCGCGGCTTGAGGTACTCGTCGAGCCGCGCTTCCGGACTGCCAGCCTCCGGCGTATAGGCGTATTCGAAACGTACGCGCGGAGGCAGGCTCATCAGAATGGACTCCGTGCGCCCGCCCGATTGCAGGCCGAACAGCGTGCCGCGGTCGTAAACGAGATTGAATTCGACGTACCGCCCACGACGATAGAGCTGGAATTCACGCTCGCGCTCTCCATATGGCGTGTCCTTGCGGCGGTCGACAATCGGCAGATAGCCGTCCAGAAGGCCTTGTCCGACATCGCGCGTGAACGACAGGCAGCGCTCGAAGCCGCCTTCGTTGAGATCGTCGTAGAACAGGCCGCCCACGCCGCGCGTTTCACCGCGATGCTTCAGATAGAAATACTCGTCGCACCAGCGCTTGTAACGAGCATAGACATCGTCGCCGTACGGCGCGCACAGATCGCGCGCCACGGTATGCCAGTGCTTTATGTCTTCGTCGACGGGATAGAACGGCGTCAGGTCGAAGCCGCCGCCGAACCACCATACGGTATCGACGCCCTCCTTCGACGCTTCGAAGTAGCGGACATTCGCATGCGTGGTCGGTATGTGCGGATTGCGCGGATGCAATACCAGCGACACGCCCGTGGCGACGAAGCTCCCGCCCACCAGATCGGGGCGGTGTGCCGTGGCGCTGGGTGGCAACGGGGAACCGTGAACGCGCGAGAAGTTCACACCCGCCTGCTCGAAGATCGCCCCGTTACGCAGCACGCGCGTGCGGCCGCCGCCGCCCGCCGGACGCGTCCAGGCGTCTTCCTCGAAACGCGCCGAGCCGTCGATTTTCTCGATGGCGGCGCAGATACGGCCCTGTAGCTCCCGAAGGAACGATTCCGCAACGTCGGCTTGTTCTGACATGTCTTCGATTCGCAGGCGATAAATACCGGTCAAGCTTATCAAGCTGGCGAACGACATCGCTGCGGCAGGCGGTCGCGCCTAGGAAATCCGCTCTACCATCCGCCGGTTGCCGATCAGCGCCGCCCAACGCAACCCTATGTCGGTCCACATGATGTATCCCGCTTCAGCGGCGATACGGGCCACATAGCGACGCGAGCGCGGCAGGCAAGGCTCGGCGGCAACCGGCGTGGCGTCGAAGCCCAGGCGGCGGGCCAGCAGCAGGCAACGGGCCAGGTGATAGCGACTGGTCACCAGCGCGACAGCCGGAAGCGCCCCCCCGGCTTCCACCTGATTGCGCAGCATGCTGCGTGCGTGGCGCAGGTTCTCGAGGGAATCGACCGAAGCCTGTTCGAGTTCCAGCGGCACGTTTCGGGGCCAGCCCTGTGCGAGAAGCCAGCGCTGCCCCGCTTCGGCCTCGGATACCACCCCACCGCTAAGTCCGCCGAGCAAAAGTACTTGCTCCGCATTCCCCGCGCTGGCGTTATCCAGCCCACGGCCGAGACGTGCGCGATAATCGGCCTCGGGCTCGTCGGCGACGAGACGCCGGCCGAATACCAGGATGACCATGCGGCGCGGCGGTATCAGCGGACTACGTGCGGCCAGACGCCAGACGTGCGCGAGATAACCCACGTAAACGAGGCCGCAACTGGCGACGACGGCGAGGATCGTGACGAAACCGGCGTGGAGAATGTCGCGATCCGAAAGATATCGCCATACGCCGCGTCGGAAGGGAGTGAGTAAGCGAGTCATCGGCTGGGCTGTGGACGAACCGAAGGGAGTCTGCGCACTCCCGCCGCGATGCGCAATCGAACAGATCGCGTCCCGGGCGGACATCATGACGCGCGCGTAAACCGGTTCGGAGCATCTCTAGGCAATCCAGGGAGCGCCCGCTAGGCTCACGGCATGCCACATCCCATCTCTCCCCTCGCCATTCGCGCGTTCACGGCGACGTCCGCGCTCGGCCGCGGTCTGGACGCCCATGCGCAAGCACTGGCCACCGGACGCGGCGGCCTTACGCGCAACGACTTCAGCTCCGCCCCGCTCGATTGCTGGATCGGTCGCGTTTCCGGCCTCGAGGACGAACCCGTGCCGGAGGCGTTCGCCTCCCTGGATTGCCGCAACAACCGGCTTGCCTGGGCCGGTCTGCGCCAGGATGGCTTCGTCGGGCACGTACTCGCCGCGCGCGAGCGGTACGGCGCCGCGCGCGTCGCGGTGTTGATGGGCACCTCTACCGCCAGCATCGGCGCCACGGAAGAAGGCTATCGCCGGCTCGTCGACGGCCGTCTGCCTCCCGACCTGGCGTTTCCCGCATTGCATACGCCTCATTCGCTGGCGAACTTTGTCGCGTCGCTGTTCGACCTGGAAGGCCCCTGCATGACCGTGGCCACGGCCTGCTCGTCCAGCGCCAAGGTATTCGCCAGCGCCGAGCGGATGATCCGTCTTGGCCTGGTGGACGCGGCCGTCGTCGGCGGCGTCGATACGCTCTGCGACAGTGTGCTTTTCGGCTTCAATTCGCTGGAACTCGTGTCGCCCGAGCCCTGCCGCCCCTTCGACGCCGGCCGCCGGGGCATTTCCATCGGCGAAGCCGCCGGATTCGCCCTGCTCGAAAGGCTTGAGGCCGCGCCGGACGCTCCACGGCTCGTTGGCTATGGCGAGTCCAGCGACGCCCACCACATGTCGACGCCTCATCCGGAGGGCCTGGGTGCGGAACTCGCCCTGCGCGACGCGCTGGCGCGTGCCGGGCTTGCGCCAGCGGATATCGACTACATCAATCTGCACGGCACGGCCAGCATGAAGAACGACGAAGTCGAAGCGGCTCTCATCACGAGGACCTTCCCGGCGACGACGCGCGCCAGTTCGACGAAGGGTTTTACCGGCCACACGCTTGGCGCCGCGGGCATGCTCGAAGCGGCGATCGCGCTGTTGGCGATGCGCGAAGGCCGGGTGCCCGGCAACATCAATGCCGACGAACCGGACCCGAACTGCGGCCCGCAGATGGCATGGTCGGCCGAAGTGCGCGACGTACGCATCGCTCTTAGCAATTCGTTCGGATTCGGAGGCAACAACGCCTGCCTCGCCTTCGCGGCGGCGGAGCGTGTGGCATGAGTCCGGCACTCACTGTATGGGTTCGCGGTATCGGCCTCTGGGCACCCGGCATAGCCGACTGGACAACCTTTCGTGCGGTCGTCCGCAACGAGGCATCGCCCGGCGAAGTCACCCGTCCGGTTGCCGACATTTTGCCCGCGAACGAGAGACGTCGTGCACCGGAAAGCGTCCTTCTCGCTGCGGCCGCCGCCGGCCAGGCGGTCGCCATGAGCGGCCTGTCCGCGGCCGATCTCGCCTGCGTATTCGCTTCCGGGCACGGCGATCAGACCATTACGGATTACATGTGCGCCACGCTGGCATCGGCGCCGGCGGAGCTGTCCCCGATCCGGTTCCACAATTCGGTACACAACGCACCGGTGGGTTACTGGACCATCGCCACGCACTGCCACGCAGCCTCGAGCGCGGTGTCCGCCGCCACGTACAGTTTCGGCGCGGGACTGCTCGAGGCCGCGATGCTGGCCGTCGCGGACGAGCGCGATGTCCTTTTCGCCGCCTACGACATCGCCGGCACGGGTCCACTTCGCGAGATGACCGCCTGCACGGGCGCGTTCGCCGCCAGTCTCGTGTTATCGCCCCACCCGCATCCGGGTGCCGCGCGCATCGACCTCACGCTGGTTCCCGGCAACATCCGGGACGCGTCGCTGGGCGATGCGCGCATGGATGGCCTGGCGCACAGCAATCCAACGGGTGCGGGACTACGGCTGATGGAAGCGCTCGCGCAAGAACAATCGCTGGCGTTGCGCATCGCGACAGCCGATAGTCTCGACGTACATCTCGATGTGGAGGCATGCCGGTGAGCGACGCAACAGCACGCATATGCGTGTTGATTCCCTGCCTGAACGAAGAGAAAGCCATCCGTGGCGTCATCGAATCGACACTCGCACTGGGCATGCCCGTGATCGTGGTGGACGACGGCTCCGACGACCGGACACCGGATATCGTGTCCGGACTGCCTGTGACGCTGCTGCGTCACGCCACGCGACAGGGCAAGGGCGAAGCACTGCGCACGGGCTTTCGCGAGGTCCTGAAACAGGGTTTCGATGCCGTAGTCACGATGGACGGCGACGGCCAGCACCTTGCCTCCGATATCCCGCGCATCCTGGCCGCCAGCGAAAAACATCCCGGCAGCATCGTTATCGGCGCGCGCCTTCTGGAACGCGACCAGCAACCGAAAGGGCGCCGCCGGGCGAATGCCGTGGCCGACTGGGGTATTTCCTGGGCGTGCGCCCAACCGGTGGCCGATACCCAGAGCGGACAGCGTCTCTATCCCCGCACCGCGTTATCGCTTGTCGACCTTCCCGCGGAGCACTTCGTTTTCGAGGCCGCACTGCTGATCGCCGCCTCGCGCGAACTCGACGTGGGCGTCGTATCCGTTCCCATCGCATCGCGTTACCAGGGCGAATTCCGGCTGAGCCATTTCAGCCCCGTGCGCGACGTGACTCGCATAACGGTCTATACCGTTCGCCGTGTATTCCACTATGGCGACGTGATGGCCAGCTACCGCCGCTCGCGCGCGCATACGCCCACCATCGTGGATACGCTCCCGATCTAGGAGATGCCCGTGGGCCCAGCCCTGTTGCTCGTGCAGTTGGTGGTCATCCTCCTCACGGCGCGCGCACTGGCATGGGTGCTGCGCTGGCTCGGACAACCGCCGGTGATCGGCGAAATGATCGCGGGCATCGCGCTGGGGCCGCTGTTGTTCGGCACCATCGCGCCGGAAACCCAGGCCGCGCTGTTCGCGAAACCCAGCCTGGCGGCGCTGCAGAGTCTGAGCACGCTCGGCCTGGTGCTCTTCATGTTCGTAGTGGGTGTCGAACTGCGCATGCCGGGTGGCGCCCGGCGCCAGCTGACGGCCGCCACCAAGGTCGGCGTTCTCGCCGTGATCCTGCCGATGCTGCTGGGCATCGCGGTCGCTCCGGCGCTCTATCCACGCTTTGCACCGCCCGGCGTCGCCTTCTGGCCATTCGCTCTGTTCATTGCCACGGCGGGCGCCATCACCGCGCTTCCGGTCATGGCCCGCATCCTGAAAGAACGGCAACTCGCGCACACCGGACCCGCGCGGCTCGCCCTGGCGTCGGCGGCCGTCGCGGACGCGCTGGCGTGGATCGCGCTGGCCATGGTCGTAGCCCTCGTCTCCGCGCACGGCGACTGGATGCCGTTCTGGCGGACACTGGGCGGCATGATCGCGCTGACCGCGCTGTGCTTCGGCGTATTTCGCCCAATGGCGGCACGCATGCTCGCTCGTTACGCCGCGGATAGCCGTCCGCACGGCAACATGCTGTTCGTTCTGCTCATGGGTGCGCTCGCCTGTGCGGCGGCTACGGAATGGCTGACCCTGCACGCGGTATTCGGCGCATTTCTTTTCGGCGCATGTCTGCCGCGCGACGCGCGTCTGCTCGACACCATCGTCGAACGCATCGAGCATGTGACCGTACTCCTTCTGCTGCCGGTGTTTTTCGCGCTTGCGGGACTCAGCACCAGCGCGGATGCATTCACCGCTGGCGCGGGTTACGCATTGCTGCTGATTCTTGCGTTCGCCGTCGCCGGCAAAGTGCTGGGCGGCATGGCCGGCGCGCGGCTGGCGGGTCAGGGTTGGCGCGATGCGTTCGCGGTGGGTTCGCTGATGAACGCACGCGGCCTCATGGAACTGATCGTCATACGCGTCGGCCTCGATGCCGGGGTCATCGGCAAGGAGATGTTCACCATGCTACTGATCATGGCGATCGTCACCACCATCATGACTACGCCGATGCTGACCTTCTTCATGCGCCGACGCCCCGCGGAAGCACAGGCAACGCGTCGGCAGGAACGCATCGCCGGGTCTTCGGATCTTATAGATGAATGACAGCCGCACGGCCCGACGCGACGATGACGCCTTCGTGCTCGATACGAAACGCATATTGCGCGCCGGAATCGTCGGCATACAGACATTCGGCATGGACATCGAGCGCACCCGTCAGGGTGTCCACGCGCTCGACCGCGAGATCGACGCCGCGCAGGCTGACCAGCATGCCCGACCTCGCCGCGCCACCGCCAGCCGCACGCGCGCGCAACGCGCCATGCACCGCCATCGCCTGTGCGCCGTACTCGGACAGGTGCACCGCGTGCAGTCCGTGGTCGCCGCGCAGCGGGTGTGAGGTCAGTGTGTGATTCGTGCTGCGTGCGTGGATCGTGCGTTCGTCCCAAGCAAGCACGATGTCCAGCAGGCACATGTCGCCCGCATGCGGCACGAGATGCATCCAGTCAGTCTTGTCGAGCATGTGGCGCCATCAGAATCGAAAGACAGAAATGGAATGCGACGCCGAGACTGACCGTCAGACCGATCGCACGAAGCACCGGTATGGACGACCAGCCGAGCATGCCGAATACCAGCAAGGCCGAAACAACACAAACGATCGTGGCGTGCAGCGTACGCCGCTGCTCGGCAGGATCGTCCGTGTCGCGTTCGAAGAACAACGCGTAATGCAGGCCGAGTCCGGCGGCGAGAATCAACGCGACCAGGTGGAACAGCGACAACGGAATACCTGCCGCACGTTCGACGGCAAGCACCAGGAATGTCGCGAGCGTCATCGGCGCGAGGACGTGCCACGCCCGGCGCACGCTACGCAACGCCAGGGCAATCGTCACCAGCAGCAGCGCCGCGGCGGCGAGCAGTGCATGGAGGATGCGCGTGCGGTACTCGACGACCAGCGATTCGGAGGCATCCTTCAGGTCCAGAAGGCGCACGTTTCCACCGAAGTCGGCGCCCAGTGCCGCGACAGCGTCCGGATCGCGAACTCCGCTCAACGTGCCGAGCCCGATCCAGTGATCCCCACGCTGCACAAGCATGGCGGCAAGCCTCTGACCCAGCGGCGACCGGGCGAATGCCTGCGGCGTAAGCGGCGGCGCCGTGCGCGCCGCTTCCACATCGTGCCGGAACGGAGCAAACAGGTCTTTGCGAAACGGCATGCCTTCCAGCGCACTCTCAAGAGACGCGTCGAGCGCCTCAGGGGCCGGAAGCTTCGCCTGCCGGGCGCGCTGCACCGTTTCGCTCGGCAAGTAGATCGATGGCAGCTCGAAAGCATCCAGCGCCTTCTTTGCTACCAATGCATGCATGCGTGGTTCGACGGATTGCGACAACGCGAGCACATCGTCGGCCGTCGCACCCTGCACAATCAGCAAGTAACGGACATCGGGAGCACCGAGTTCGCCGCGCAGCCGCGCATCGGTCGCCAACAAGTCCCGCGGCAGCGGCGTCAGAGCAGACAGGTCGTTCTGCCAGAAGGGACCGGGCGCGAAAATCAGCATCAGTGCCGCCGCGAGAGCCACTGGAATGGGCAGCCAGCGCGGACGCGGCAGCCGATCTAGGAAGTTGCGAAACGCCGCGAGACCCGGCGTGTTCTCGACATCGCGGACGTTGTCCGGCAAAAGCCAGGGCAATGCGTAGCGCGTCGTGAGCCCGGCGGCGAGCAGACCCGTAATAGTAAAGACAGCAAGTTGTTTCAAGCCGCCCACGCCCGATGCGTAGAAAGCGAGATAGGCGATGCAGGCCGATGCGATCGCGGTCAGCAACAATGGCCAGAGACCGCGCACGCTTTCGACGGCGGTTTCGCCCGCGCGGCGATGACTCAGAAGACGAATGGGATATTCCTGCGCGACGCCCAGCAAGGTAAATCCAAAGGCAAGCGTGATGCCATGGACCTCGGAGAACGCGAGCGTCATCACCGCGATGCCCGCTAGCGCACCGCTGACGACAGGCAGCGCGCCGAGCAGCAGGCTACGCACACTGCGATAGGCGGCAAGCATGAGTACGATGAAACCGATCGTCGAAATGCCTCCGATCCAGTCGGCCTCGCTACGCGTCTGCTCGTTCACCACAACGCTGAAATAACCCGGGCCGCTCAGGGTCAGATGCGCTCCGGCGCTATCGGGCAACGCGGCGAAAGCGGCGCGTATCCGATCGATTGCTTCTCCTTGCGCACCCGGATCGAAACCGGCGGCGCGCGTCTGTACGAGCAGCAATGCTTCGCCCCGGGAAGAGAACCAGACGCCGTCGCGCACTTCCGGCGAATGCGCCGGCGTCCATTGCTCCACAAGTTTCAGGACTTCCAGCGTCGGGTCGCGAGGCAGCAGACCCTTGAGCAACGTGGCTGCCGGCGACCCCAGATCGTCGAGGCGTTGTCCGAGCTGGTCGGCGAGATAGTCGCGATCGAACGATGCGGTATCGAGCGTCGGCGAGAGCAGATACCGGTAAGGCAACAGCTGGTCGTCGAGCACACCGAGGTCGAAATCGCCATTGATCGTCTGCGAGAAAGCGCTGTCGGCTCGCAGTTTCGCACTCAGGCCGCGACTCAGCGCGGCGAGTTTCCCGTCATCCGCACCATCGATCGCGACAAGCAGCAGGCGCGAACCGGGGCCCTCGCCAACCTGTTCCATAAGCAGCTTCTGATCCGGCGTGGTCGGCGCGGGCATGAAGCTGCGCAGGTCCGTACTGACGACGAGTCGCTGTGCGATGAGCAGGCCCAGGCCGGCCAGCGCGAGTAGCCAGCAGATCAGCAGCGCGATGCGTGCGCCACGACGCATTCAGCGCACCGTCCGGTGGAGAAAGGTCACGGCGCCCCACCGCACAATGCCGCAAGGTTTCCGCGGGTGGGTGTCGCGGGCATCTTAGTTGCCAGATCGCCCAGCAAATCGACGGCGACATCGCCATCGGCCTCTTCCATGCGCATGCACCCTGGCTCCGTGCCGGTACCGTCGACGCGAATAACCGATATCTGCTTCGCGATGCGCGCGTCACGCGGTGTAAGGGTAAGTGTCCAGTGAACGTCGCTACGCGCTAGCTTCACATCGAATGCATCGCCCAGGCGCGATGGATCGCCACCGAGCAATGCAACGAAACTATCGAGCAGCACCTTGAGCTGTGGTGCCCGCTGCAATGAAAAGCTGCGTGGCTTTTTGCCTTCGCGTTGCTGGGTGACTTCGCCGTCCGCGATGGTGGCGGTCTCGCGATTGGGCGCGTCGACGCGGCGTTCCAGCCGGTCGCCGCCGAGCCACGCCAATTCGCCCGAGACGATCAGCGGCTTGTCGAGCACGCGCATGAAGCGCGCTTCCGCGAACGGCGTGCGCGCGGGAGGCGGACGCTTCAGCGTCGCAATAAACGCATTCGCATCGCTCGTTTCAGGCGTCGACGTGGCGTACGAGGGGAGCGGTATCAGCGCAAGGATCAACGCCAGTGTCTTGCCAGAAGTCATAGAAGTTGAACCAGTTATAGGGGGCCAGACGCGCGTAATGCTCCACCCGCTGAGCGTAGCGGGAAATCAGTTCGTCGAGAGCCTGCGCGCGCCGTTGCCGAGGAATTTCCACGCGATCGCTCAATGCTTCGAAAATCAGCTTGTAGCGATTGCCGCCCATGTACAGGCCCATGCACAGCACGACCGGCACCTGTAGCGCCGATGCAACCAGCCAGGGACCTACGGGGAACGGCGCGGGCGAACCGAGCAGCGGTGCTTTGCGCAAGGTCTCGTGGGCACGACCGCGGTCGGCGAGCAATGCAACCATGCCGCCCTGACGCGTTGCTTCGGCCATGGCGAGCGTGATTGACGTACCGTCCATCGACGAGTCGATGACGCGAGCGCCCACATCCGGCGCAAGCGCTTCGAGCAACATCGTCATGGCTGGTGTTTTCTGTTTATCGAGCACCACGCGCAGCGAGAGTTCGGGTCGGCGCGCGCTCAATGCGCGCAATGCTTCGAAACTGCCCTGATGGGATCCGACCAGCAGAATGCCACGACCCATGGCGATACGCTCGTCGAGTACGTCGAGGCCGATCGTTTCTATGTCGAAATGCTTTTCGCCATGCGCCAGAAGAAATATCCGATCCAGCAGCGTCGCTGCGAAACAATGGATGTGACGCATCACTTCCAGTGGCGTCGCCGGCCGACCGAATACCCGCTCCAGATAGGCCTTCGATGCCTCGCGCTCGGCGCGGCGGCGCAGATAGAAATACAGGGTGATCGGATACAGCAACGCGCGACCCGCACCACGACCGCCATGCAGGGCGATGGCGCGAATGAGCCAGATGGCGAAGCGCCCGCCGCCTTCGCGCTGATGCTGCCAGTGTGCGGTCATGTCGATCCTTCGACGGTGCCCCGTGCCAGCATCGCGCCGGCACGTACGATCGTAAAGCGCATGCGGTATTCCGAAATTTCAGTAAGAGTGAGCGTCGCCTCTTCGCCGGGAAGCAAAGGCGCGACGAATTTCGCATCGGCGATGGACCGCACGCGAAGACCTCGCCATTCGCGCCATGCCAGAGCCACCTGCTCCAGCAACAGAACTCCCGCGACGACGGGACGCCCCGGAAAATGCCCCGCAAAACTGGGATGGCCGGACTCGAAACGGATACTGCGGGTTATCTCCGGCAAATCGCTCATGGGCCACCCCGACGCCAGTTGCGCAGCAGCTCCGGCCAGCGCAGCGCGAGCTGCGTCGCCATGCCAACGGGGCCCACCTGAGGCACGTCGCGAAGCAACACACGACGCACCGGATATTCGACGAGAAACCCCGCTGCAATGACGAGATAGCAGCCAACATGTGCGTATGCCATGAAGATGCCTCCTTCCAACCGGATGGGTACGGCGACACCCAGCGTCGCCAGCAACCCTTCCGGTGCGGCAAAGCAGAACACGAGCGACAGGAGCAAAGCCTGAACAGCCAGCAGCCCTGTCCAGAAAACAGTCAGGCCCCGTGCATATCTGGCTACGCCCGGCAGGGCGAGCCGGTCCGCGCCTTCGATAGTGGCGATGAAATACGCGATGAGCGGCTGATGGCCTCGCAATAATGTGCGCCCGAACAGCCATGCGATTGCCAGATTGATCAGCGCCGGTAGCGCATCCATCGACGTCGTCAGCCAGCCGCGTGCCGCCAGCCAGACGAGCACCGCCGCCAACACCGGCCACGCGATGTACGCAGGCATGCGTCGTGCCAGCAGCGCGGGAAACAGCACGGCGGTAAGCAGCGAAAGCATGGCCAGCAGCGACAGCCATTGGCAATGCGTCATGGCGCCGGCAAAGGCCAGCACGGCATACGTCGCGACGCAGGCGATCATCCACGAACGGCCCGGCGCGGCGTGGGACGGGGGGAGAACGGATGGGGATGCCGGATTGCCGGCGTCGGGACGAGCGCGCTCGACGCTCATCGGCGTTCCGGTCAGGCGACGCGGTGCTGTTCGATATGCTCGGACAGTTTGCGCAGGTTGGCGAAGATCTGCCGGTTGTCGGGATTGTCGGAACGGAGCTGGAAACCGTAACGCTTCGACACCGCCAGCGCGATCTCCAGCGCGTCGATGGAATCCAGTCCCAGGTCGCCGCCGAAGAGGGGAGCTTCGGGATCGATCTGTTCCGGCTTGGTACTTTCGAGGTTCAGACTGTCCACGATAAGCGTGGCCAGTTCATTTTCTGCTGCGGTTTGTTCTGCCATGCTCTTTCCAAGTCCCCAAAATCTGCCATCCCCCCCGGATGTCAGCGGCCGCGGAGTGTATCACAGGGCGTGCCGGCGGACGTTCTTCACCGATGTGAAAACCGCTAACTATCAGTAGCCTGCGTCACTTCGACACGACCGCGTTATATGATGGAGCGCACGTATCGAACGGAAGGTCAGATGGCATCAGGCAGCGAAATGAGGGAGCGGGACAGCGCCTCTGTCCACCCAGCTCCCAGGGTCTGTTACCTGCCGGAAGACCGGGCTCCCTCATCCCACGCACTTGCCACGTTCGGCTTCGGCGCGCACGCCGCGACATATGACGACCCTCGACACCTGAGGCTGGCCATGGAACCGCTCGGCACGTCGATGGGCGAAGAATGGCGAGTGTCGTCGCCCGTGACCTTCGGACGCGAAGGCGCCCTTCGCTGGTCCCGCGGAGGCGGCTGGCTGTACGCCGCGATCGAGCTGGACGAAGACTTGCATGGCGGACCGGAAGCCACGGCGGCTCACGCCTACGACGCGCTGTCGCGATTCGTGGCTGGCAATCCCGAGCGTCATGTGCAGCGCATCTGGAATTATCTGGCCGACATCAACCTCGGTACCGGCGACGACGAACGCTACAAGCACTTCTGCAACGGCCGCATCGTCGGCATGGGGGACATCTTCGCGAACGGTTATCCGGCCGCGACGGCCATCGGCCATCACGCCGCGTCGAAAATCCTGCAGGTCTATCTGCTGGCCACGGATCGTCCGGGCACGCGCGTGGAAAATCCACGCCAGGTAAGCGCCTGGCAGTATCCGCGCCAGTACGGACGGACGCCGCCCAGCTTCGCCCGCGCCACCCTGCTGCCTGCGGACGACGTTCTCGCCATCTCGGGTACTGCATCGGTCGTGGGGCATGCGTCGGCGCATCGCGACGACCTGGACGCGCAGCTTGGCGAGACACTGGCGAACCTGGACGCACTACTGACGGCAAGCCACATGCCGGCAGGTTTCGACAGCTACGCTCCGCTGAAAATTTACGTACGCCACGCGGACCATGCCGCTCGCGTGCACGCTTTTGCCACCGCGCACATGCCGTCGGCGCCCCTGCTGGTATTGCACGGAGACATCTGCCGCGCCGACTTACTCGTTGAAGTGGATGGGTGGCGCTATCGGAAGTGAGGGGTGAGAAAAGCGGGGGTTGGGGATGGGAAATGGGGGCGTGCTTCCGGCGAACGCCTGAGGGGGCCGGTATCGTCGAGCAGAGGTAGCATCGGCTTGGCGTTTTTCGTCCCCTCGACCTATCGCCGGAAGCGCACCCCCATCCCCCAACCCCCGCTTCTCGCTATTTTTTCTTCGGCCGCTGCCAGCCTTCGATCGATGTCTGCCTGACTCGCGCCACCGTAAGCGCATGCGGGGGAGCATCTCTCGTCACGACCGCGCCAGCGCCGATGGTGGCACCTTCGTGCAGCGTGACCGGTGCGATCAGTGCGCTGTTCGAGCCGACGAAGACGTTGTCTTCGATCGTCGTGCGGCTCTTGTTCGCGCCGTCGTAGTTGCAGGTAATCGTGCCCGCACCGATGTTTACGCCACGACCGATGACGGCATCGCCCAGATAGGTGAGGTGGTTCGCCTTGCTGCCCTCGCCCATCGATGTCTGCTTGGTTTCGACGAAGTTGCCGACGTGCACGCCGCCAGCGAGATCGGTCCCCGGACGCAACCGGGCGAACGGACCGATCGTGCACGGTCCATGCGTCACCACGCCATCGAGGTCGCAGTGCGCGAGGACGACGGTGCCCGCCGCAAGGCGCGCGTTACGAATGCGTGTGAACGGACCGATGCGTACATCGTCGCCGAGTTCGACGCTGCCTTCGAAGATAACGTTCACGTCGACTTCGACATCGCGTCCGGCACGGACCGTTCCGCGCACGTCCAGTCGAGAAGGGTCCGCGAAGCGCACGCCGGCGAGCGCGAGTGCGCGCGCCATGCGCTGGCGATACAGCGCTTCGAGTTCCGCGAGCTGCCACGGATCGTTCGCACCGGCCGCTTCGACCGGGTCGCAGTCGACGCATAACGCAGGCGTGCCGTCCGCCGTCGCGAATTCGAAGATATCGGTGAGGTAATACTCGCCCTGCGTGTTGGCGTTGCCGAGCCGGGATGTCCATGCCAGCAACGTCGCCGCGTCGCCGGCGAGGATACCGGTATTGATCAGATCGACCGCGCGCTGCGCCGCACTGGCGTCTTTTTCTTCGACCACGTGACGCACATGCCCGGAAGCGTCGAGGATCACGCGTCCATAGCCTTTGGGATCGGCGACGCGGGTCGCAAGCATGGCCAGCGGCTCTTCCGTCGCGACCAGCCGGCGAAGCGTCTCGCCGTTAATCAACGGAACGTCGCCGTAGAGCACGACCACACGCCCTTCCAGTACGCCGTTGGCGCGGAGATGTTCCAACGCGGTGCGCACGGCGTGACCGGTGCCGAGGCGCTCGGTCTGCTCGACCCAGTCCAGCGTCGTATCGTGCGCAAACGCGGCCGTGACTTTGTCGCCGCGATGTCCGTGCACGACGTGGATACCGGCGGGATCGAGAGTCCGCGCCACGTCGATCACATGCTGCAACAGCGGTCGCCCCGCCAGCGGCATCAGCACCTTGGCGGTCGCGGACTTCATCCGCTTGCCTTCGCCGGCGGCGAGGATCACGACATGGATGGGAGTTTGGGTCATGGCTTATCTTCGGCGCATGGTGACAGGGCGTCACTTTGGCCGGTTTCGGCGAACATGCCAAGTCCGCCGGACGTTACGGGCTCTCCGGGCGGTGGGTCAGGTGCTCGAGGTTCGGTTTATACGCCTCGATGAATGCATTGCGCAGGATGCCGACGATCGCCGACACCGTATCCAGGTCCTTGTCGCCGATGTGGCCGCTGATCGGCACGCGAGTGGCGAACTGATCCTTTTCATGGTTCTTGAAAACCTGCACCACACCCTCCGCTACCGCCTCATAGGCGATTTTCAGCGGTCCCTTCTTATCCTGTTGAATGTCCTGCTTCCAGCTGAAAATCTTCAGGCCATGGAAAAGCGGCTTGGCGTATCCGGTGAGATTGCGGTCGCGCGCTTCCAGCTCCATCACGAAATCGCCCTCGCCGCCCGCAAAATCGAGCCCTGAATACGCCCGCGCGAGGTCGTTCGCTTTCATGAGCTTGATGTTGTGCACGGTGATCTGGTAGTGGAAATCGCCCAGGCGTTCCAACGGATCGAACGAAGCGCGCGTCTCCAGCGGCGCATCGCCCAGTACATTGGCCGTGGCATGCAACTGCGCGACGCGCGACCCCGGCGTCTTCTCCACATTCGTGAGGTTTGTCGCCGTACCGTTGACGTCGGTCATCTTGAGATCGACCTTTGGGCTCGACACGAAATTGTGGAACGTCACGACACCGTCGACGACATTCACTTCTTCCAGACGCATCGGCGACAGAGCTTTCAGCTGCGCACGCCAGTCCACGCCCTTACCCGTCTGCGTATCGCCGTCCCCTTTACCGTCCACGAAGTTGAGTTCCGGTCGGAAGAAGTCGACTTTCCCGCGCACGTGGCCTCGCGCAAGCGCACGCCAGCTGAGCGCGATTTCCGCACGCTCGGCACTGAATAGCGGCACGGGCACCTTGCCGTCGACCTTCGTGATCACCAACCGGTCGATGCTGTACGCGCCGCGCCAGAGATGGATGTCGATATCCGCCATGCGCCCCGAGTACGAGCCCATGCCCGCCATGCGTCCATTGAGGTAATTGAGGACGGCAAAAGGCAGCGCGATGCGCGCCGCGATCAGGACGACGGCAACGATCCCGAGGATCCAGAGACTACGGCGATAGTGAGGCTTCATATCCCGGAGGCTGGCATGAAAACGGTCGTCGGTAGATGAAGGCAGCTGAAAAAGCAAAAAGCCGGCGCTGGGCCGGCTTTTTGCTTTTACTGTGCGATTGGCTCAGTGCTTCAGCGTCTTGCGCAAACGCTCCAGCGCCTGCAGCTGCGCGAGGGCTTCGGCCAGCTTGGCCTGGGCTTCGGCAACGTCGAGCGTATCTCCACGGTTCGCGAGCGCGTCCTCGGCTTCCTGCTTGGCGGCCAGGGCCGCTGCTTCGTCGAGATCGGCGGCGCGTGCCGCGGTGTCGGCAAGAATGGTCACGACCTGCGGCTGCACCTCGAGGATGCCGCCGGAGACGTAGAACTGCTGGCGATCGCCGTTGGCCAGAACCACGTCGACGTGACCGGGCTTCAGGCGGGTGATCAACGGCGCGTGCCGGGGAGCGATACCCAGCTCGCCGAGTTCACCGGTGACGACCACCAGCGTAGCGTCGCCCGAGTAGATCTCGGCTTCGGCGCTGACGATGTCGACACGAATGGTGTGGGTCATGGGTGCGATTCCGTAAACGAAGGGGGGCAGGAACGAGAAGCGTCCGGGGTGCGGGACGAGATGCCTTTACCGGCGTCTCGTCCCTGGCGACCTCAGGCGGCCTTCTTGGCGCCCATGTCCTCGGCCTTCTTGATGGCTTCGTCGATACCGCCGACCATGTAGAACGCCTGCTCCGGCAGGTGATCCACTTCGCCGTCGACGATCATCTTGAAGCCGCGGATCGTTTCCTTCAGCGCCACGTACTTGCCCGGCGAGCCGGTGAAGACTTCCGCGACGTGGAACGGCTGGGAGAAGAAGCGCTCGATCTTACGGGCGCGCGACACCGCTTCTTTGTCTTCCTGCGACAGCTCGTCCATACCGAGGATGGCGATGATGTCCTTCAGTTCCTTGTAGCGCTGCAGCGTGCCCTGAACGCGACGGGCAACGTCGTAGTGCTCCTGGCCGATGACGGCCGGGTCCAGCTGACGGCTGGTGGAATCGAGCGGATCGACCGCCGGGTAGATACCCAGCGAAGCGATGCTACGGCTCAGCGTGACGGTCGCATCGAGATGCGCGAACGTGGTCGCCGGCGACGGATCGGTAAGATCGTCCGCGGGAACGTAGACGGCCTGGATCGACGTGATCGAGCCGGTCTTCGTCGAGGTGATGCGCTCCTGCAGCACGCCCATTTCCTCGGCGAGCGTCGGCTGGTAACCCACCGCCGACGGCATACGGCCGAGCAGCGCGGACACTTCGGTACCGGCCAGCGTGTAGCGGTAGATGTTGTCCACGAAGAACAGCACGTCGCGGCCCTTGCCGTTCTCGTCCTTCTCGTCGCGGAAGTACTCGGCCATGGTGAGGCCAGTCAGCGCGACGCGCAGACGGTTGCCCGGCGGCTCGTTCATCTGACCGTAGACCATCGTCACTTTGTCGAGAACGTTGGAGTCCTTCATCTCGTGATAGAAGTCGTTACCTTCACGCGTACGCTCACCCACGCCGGCGAACACGGACAGACCCGAGTGCGCCTTCGCGATGTTGTTGATGAGCTCCATCATGTTCACGGTCTTGCCGACACCGGCGCCGCCGAACAGGCCGACCTTGCCGCCCTTGGCGAACGGGCACATCAGGTCGATGACCTTGATGCCGGTTTCGAGGAGTTCGTTCGCGGCGGCCTGGTCGTCGTACGACGGGGCTTCGCGGTGGATGACCCACTCGGCTTCCGCGCCGATCGGACCCGCTTCGTCGATGGGATTGCCCAGCACGTCCATGATGCGGCCGAGCGTCTTCTTGCCGACCGGCACCTTGATGCCTTCGCCGGTGTTGCGGGCGATGAGGTTGCGGCGCAGGCCGTCGGTCGAACCGAGGGCGATCGCGCGGACGACGCCGTCGCCCAGCTGCTGCTGGACTTCGAGCGTAATCGCGGTTCCGTCGATTTTCAGTGCGTCATAAATGTTCGGCACCTGATCGCGCGGGAATTCAACGTCGACCACCGCACCGATGATCTGAACAACTTTGCCCTGGCTCATGGGTATAGCTCCGGATGAATCTTCTAAGGTATGTGTTACGGCGCCGCTTCGCGTCGCCATCGATGTCTTGCGTCAGACCGCGGCCGCGCCGCCGACGATTTCCGAGATTTCCTGGGTGATCGCAGCCTGACGGGCCTTGTTGTAAACCAGCGTCAGTTCGTCGATGACCTTGTTCGCGTTGTCCGATGCCGCCTTCATGGCCACCATGCGCGCGGCATGTTCGCTGGCCAGGTTCTCGAGCGCGGCCTGGTAGACCACGGATTCGATGTAGCGACCCATCACGTGCTCCAGCACGGTCCGGGCATCGGGTTCATAGATGTAGTCCCAGTCGTGCTTCTGCTCGACCTTGACGTTATCCGCGCCAGCGCCTTCCACCTGTTCCATTTCCGTCGCCACCAGCTGCAGCGGCAGCAGGGCGTGGACGGTCGGCTTCTGGACGATGGTGTTGACGAAGTCGTTGTAGACCAGGAACACGCGATCGAGGCTGTTCGCGGTGTACGCGTCGAGCACCACTTTGATGACGCCGATCAGGTCTTCCAGCTTCGGACGATCGCCGAGGTGCGTAGCCGTACCGATCAGGTTCACGCCCTTGATCCGGCGGAAGAACTGCACGGCCTTCTGGCCGACGGCAACGATGTCGACTTCGACGCCCTTCTCCTGCCACTCGCGCACCGCGATAAGCGTGCGACGGAACAGGTTGGAGTTCAGGCCACCGGCCAGACCGCGGTCCGTCGACACGACGATGTAACCGACGCGCGCGACGTTCGTCCGCTCCGTGAGGAACGGATGGGTGAAGTCGGTGCTCGCCTGCGCAACATGTGCAATGACCTTGCGCATCAGGCGCGCGTAAGGACGCGACGCCTTCATCATGTCCTGCGCCTTGCGAATCTTCGAGGCCGAGACCATTTCGAGCGCGCGCGTCACCTTGCGCATGTTCTGCGTGCTCTTGATCTTGGTTTTGATTTCGCGTCCGCTTGCCATCTCGTACTCGCAGTTGGGTGAATCGTCGACCGTTTAAAGCTTCAACCGTGCAACGCGAGCCGGCGTTTCCGGCCCGCGCTTACGACGGCTGCTTACCAGCTACCCGTCTTCTTGAACTCGTCGGTCGCGGCCTTGAACGTGGCCTCGATGTCGTTGTTCCAGTCGCCGGTCTTGTCGATCTTGTTCATCAGTTCGGCGTGGTTCTGACGCATGAACGCGTGCAGGCCCTTCTCGAACGGCAGCACCTTGTTGACCGGCAGGTCGTCGAGGTAACCCTTCTCGGCCGCATAGACCGACACGCCGAGTTCGGCGATCGACAGCGGGGAGTACTGCGGCTGCTTCATCAGTTCCGTGACACGCTGACCACGGTCCAGCTGCGCGCGCGTGGCGGCATCCAGGTCCGAAGCGAACTGCGCGAACGCAGCCAGTTCGCGGTACTGCGCGAGCGAGAGCTTCACGCCGCCCGAGAGCTTCTTGATGATTTTCGTCTGCGCTGCACCGCCGACTCGCGACACCGAGATACCGGCGTTGACGGGCGGACGGATACCGGCGTTGAACAGATCGGTTTCGAGGAAGATCTGGCCGTCGGTGATCGAGATTACGTTGGTCGGAACGAACGCCGAAACGTCGCCCGCCTGGGTCTCGATGATCGGCAGCGCGGTCAGCGAACCGGTCTTGCCCTTCACTTCGCCGTTCGTCATCTTCTCGACGTATTCCTCGCTGACGCGGGAAGCGCGCTCGAGCAGACGCGAGTGGAGATAGAACACGTCGCCGGGATACGCTTCGCGACCCGGGGGACGCTTCAGCAGCAGCGATATCTGGCGGTACGCCACGGCCTGCTTGGAGAGATCGTCGTACACGATGAGCGCGTCTTCGCCGCGGTCCCGGAAGTACTCGCCCATGGCGCAACCGGCGTACGGCGCGACGTACTGCAGCGCGGCCGACTCGGACGCCGAGGCGACGACGATGATCGTGTTTGCCAGCGCGCCGTTCTCTTCGAGCTTGCGCACGACGTTGGCGATCGAGGAGCGCTTCTGGCCGATGGCGACGTAGATGCACTTAATGCCGGAGTCTTTCTGGTTGATGATCGCGTCGATCGCGACGGCGGTCTTGCCCGTCTGGCGGTCGCCGATGATCAGCTCGCGCTGGCCGCGGCCGATCGGAATCATCGAATCGATGGACTTGTAACCCGTCTGCATCGGCTGGTCGACCGACTTGCGCCAGATGACGCCCGGCGCGACCTTTTCGATCGGGCTGGTGCCAACGGCGTCGATGGGGCCCTTGCCGTCGATCGGGTTGCCGAGTGCGTCGACGACGCGGCCGAGCAGGCCCGGGCCGACCGGCACTTCGAGGATGCGGCCGGTGGTCTTGGCGGCATCGCCTTCGCGCAGGTGGACGTAGTCACCGAGGACGACCGCACCCACCGAGTCGCGCTCGAGGTTCAGCGCCAGCGCGAAGGTGTTGTTCGGCAGTTCGATCATTTCGCCCTGCATCACATCGGCCAGGCCGTGGATGCGCACGATGCCGTCGGACACGCTGATGATCGTGCCTTCGTTGCGTGCCTCGGCGCCGAGCTTGAACTGCTCGATGCGGGTCTTGATCAGCTCGCTGATCTCGGACGGATTCAGTGTGGTGCTGGACATGGTCGGTTCCTTGGGTTGCGCCGCGCTAGCGGCACCCGGTGTTATGAGAATCTCGTATCAGTGCGTCAGCGCGCTGGCCAGTCGCTCGAGGCGACCGCGAGCGGAGCCGTCGATAACCTGCTCGCCCGTGTCGATCACGACGCCGCCCAGCAGAGCCGGATCGATGTGCGTGTCGATCTCGATCTCGCGCTTGAAGCGGCGCTTGAGCGAGGCACGCAACGATTCGGTCTGTGCGGCGTCGAGGTCGAGGGCACTGGTGACCTTGACCTTCATCGTCGACTCGGACTCGAGCTTCAGCTCGTCGAACAGCGCAGCGACTTCGGGCATCAGGTGCAGGCGACCGTTCTCGGCCAGTTCCTCGAGGAACCGCGCGAACGGAGCGTCGTTACCCATGCCTTCGGGCAGATGCAGCGCGACCAGCTGCGCAGGAAGCACGCGCGGGTCGTTAATCAGGTCGGCCACTCGGGAATCCGCAGCCACGACGGCGGCGAAGCCGAGGGCGCGGGACCAGTCGGCCAGCGAACCCGACGCATGCGCTACTTCGAAGGCAGCGCGCGCGTAGGGACGGGCAAGGGTAAGCGCCTGGGCCATGATCAGATCTCGGTAGCGAGCTGGTCGAGCAGTGCCTTGTGGGCAGCCGGATCGATTTCACGCTGGACGATCTTCGATGCGCCCTGGATAGCGAGGGCACCGACCTGCTCACGAAGCTGCTCGCGGGCACGCTGGGCCATCGAAGCGATGTCGTCCTGGGCCTGGGCCTTCAGACGGTTGATCTCTTCGGTTGCTTCCGCACGAGCCTTTTCGAGCAACTGGTTACCCTGCTGCTGAGCCTTGTCGATGATCTCGCTGGCCTGCTGACGAGCCTGCTTGATCTCGACGGCGACCTTGGCGTCGGCATCCTTGAGTTCGGCGCGGGCACGCTCGGCGGCGGCGAGGCCATCGGCAACCTTCTTCTGACGTTCTTCGATGGCGCCGCTGATCTGGGGCCAGATGAACTTGGTGGTGAACCAGACCAGGATCGCAAAAGAGATCATCTGGCCCAGGAAGGTCATGTTGATTTCCATGATCTCTCCGATTTACTCCGAACGCGTTTGGACGAACGGTTGCAGTGGCGGAAACCGCCACGGCAACGGCGATCACACAATTAGTGTGCTGCTGCGGCTGCAGCCTGGAGCACGCTGATCAGCGGGTTCGAGAAAGCGAACAGCAGGGCAACGGCCAGACCGATAATGAACGCGGCGTCGATCAGACCGGCGAGCAGGAACATGCGGCCCTGGAGCAGCGGGACCAGTTCCGGCTGGCGAGCGGCCGACTCAAGGAACTTCGCGCCCATGAGCGCGATACCGAGACAGGCGCCAAGCGCGCCGAGGCCGATGATGATGCCGATGGCAATGGCGGTCAGGCCCTGCACGTGTGCGATGAGTTCCATGGTGTTCTCCTGCAATGCGTAATTAAAAAATGGAAAAGAAACGAAACAGAATGGGACTAAAGGGTCTAACGTCAGTGCGGTGAGTTAGTGATGTTCACGCGCCGTGGCGATGTAGACGATCGTCAGCATCATGAAGATGAACGCCTGGAGGGCGATGATCAGGATGTGGAAAATCGCCCACGCCGTGTTGAACACGACGCCGGGTACGAAGCTGATCCAGCTCACCATCAGACCGGCAATCAGCATGAACACCAGTTCGCCGCCGTACATGTTGCCGAACAGTCGCATGGCAAGCGACACGGGCTTCGACAGGGTTTCGACGACGTTGAGAAAGAAATTCGGGAGGACCAGGATGGTCTTGGCGACCGGGCCTTCGGCATGGAACGGCGCGGTGATCAGTTCCTTGCCGAAACCGAAGCCGCCCTTCGCCTTGATGCCGTGGCCGATGACGATGAACAGCACCGCGACGGACAGGCCGATGGTGGTGTTGATGTCGGCCGTGGGCACCATGCGGAAGAACGTGTGGTGCGCCGTGTCCGCACCGGCGAAGGTGTGGACCAGCCAGCCGCCGAGGTCGACCGGCAACAGATCCATTGCATTCATGAAGAACACCCACATGAAGATGGACAGCGCCAGCGGCGTCACCGTGCGACGGTCGCCATGGAACGTGTCTTTCACCTGGGTATCAACGAACTCGACGATGATTTCGACGAACGCCTGGCCCTTTGAGGGCACACCCGACGTCGCCTTGCGGGCGTACAACCAGAACCACAGGCAGAACAATGCGCCCAGCACGAACGAGACGACGATGGAGTCGACGCGCACGTTCCAGAAAGCACCTGCATCCGGACGGAAATTGATCACCATGTGGTTCAGGTGATGCTGGATGTATTCGGTCAGACCGCCCTGCGGTTCGCTCACCATGCCTCAACCCTTGAATCTGAATGCAAATACGTTGACCGCGAAGCCCGCCACGAGCCCCACGAGGGCGGCCAGCGGCGGTAGCTTCCAGTAAGCCAGGACCAGCAGGACGCCACCGATGAAGACGGTCCACTTAAGGAACATCCCCAGCAGCAGCCTCCCCGTCGCTACCGTCGCATTGCCCAGCGTGCTGAAGAACCGCGCGGCGAACAGCGCGTTACCTAAAGCGACGATGAGGGCGCCCGCAAAGGCGGCCAGACCAGCCGACCGACTCTGCAGTGAGAATGCGATGCCCACCAGCACGGCCATCACCAGCTGCGCGAATACAACGCGCAAAGCCAGACGACGACCGGCGGCAAGACTGTTCAGCAACGCGAGGCTCCCGTGAGGTTTCGCTCAAAGGCGGCACCAGATAGTTCTACGGGCCACGGTCTAATCTGGAAAAGTATACCAGTGCCGTAAACATACGGACAAGCTGCAAAACCTGCGACAACGCTCTCCGGCGTGACCGACGTCACGCCGTCTCGGGAACGGCCCGGGGTGGAGGGGTCAGTCGTTACCGGCGGGCGTCACCATCGCGGTCAGGGTGCTGGCAGTCTGGCGGGCCACGTCGAAGATGTCGCCGGCGGCGGTGGCGGCGCGAGCCGCATTGTCGCGCTGGCATCCCTCGCCCTTCTCCCAGATGGCACGGAGCGCGGTGGCGTCCTGCGCCACCATGGCATCGGCGAAAAGCCCGGCCACGGAACGCGCCTGACTCTCCATCGCCTGCATCTGCAGGTCGGCGACGCGTTCGAAACCGCGCCATGCCACGGCCTGCGCCGCGGTTGCCTGCTCGACGAAATGCGCGAACGAACGATGATCGGCAAACGGCGTCATGGGGAACTGCCAGGGAAGGAAAGGGGACTGAGTGTAGCGACTGCTGCTGCGATGCACCATCGGGCGCGACTCAGACGTCGGCGACGCCGAATTCCGCACCGGAGGTGCAGGTTTCATGGATCACGACCTTCGCCAGACCGGGGACGTCCACGCGCAAGCGCTCGAAAATCCAGCGGCACAGATTTTCGCTGGTCGGATTTTCCAGCCCCTCGATATCGTTGAGGTAATGGTGATCCAGGCGGTCGTATAGCGGAGCGAACCGCGCCTTGAGATCGGCGAAATCCATCACCCAACCGAAGTGCGGATCAGGCTCGCCCTCGACATGCAGTTCGACCTTGAACGAATGGCCGTGCAGTCGCGAGCACTTGTGCCCCTCGGGAACGTTCGGCAGGCGATGGGCGGCCTCGATGTGGAAGATCTTGAAGATGCGCATGGGCCTACGAAAGAACATGGGGAGGCGCCTATTGTACCGGGCCGGCCGACATCACGAATGTCAAAGTGGTCTTCACGACCTGGTTCTCAGTTCCGTGCACCAGATCACACGATCGCAAGACTTTTCGCACGCGCAAGAATCAAGTGGTATCTTCCGCAATCTTCTGCGACCCGTAATTCCGGTCCTTCGCCGCCTTGGAGGCTTCGATGTGCCTGACCCCGAGTTCAATGCTTTCGCCCGCCTCGCATCATCTGTGCGGACTGGCGGAAGAGGTTTTCGCGGCATCGCCGCTGCCCTGTCTCGTCTGGCAGCACGATGTGGAGCGCGCAGTCATGGTGAACGCAGCCTTCGAACGCGAATTCGGTGCGGACCCGAAGCTGGCCGGCCCCGAATGGCTGACCCAACGATTCCAACCCTGCGGCGAAGACGATGAATTTCTCCTCCGGAAGGACGGCGAGCCGCACGGGCGCTACCGCATCACCCGGCAGACCATGTCCGTTCCACCCGCCTCATTCCATGCTGTGTTCCTGCAGCCATTGCCCGACGATCCGCCGCTCGGTAACGAGCGAGCGAGTCACGCCTTCTCGGCCCTCCGGCCCGATGTCGCGCTGACCCGGCGCGAAATCCAGGTGCTCGACGGCATCATGCGCGGCAAGCTCAACAAGATCATCGCCGGCGAACTGAGCATCAGCCAGAAGACCGTCGAACTGCACCGGGCGAACCTGATGGCCAAACTGCGGGTGCACAACGTTGTGGAACTGGCCCGCGCGGTACTCGACACGCCGCATATCCCGCTCCATCTCGCCGCCGACTGAAGCGGAACGCCGGAACACAGCCAACAGAACGAAAAATGCCCCTTGCGGGGCATTCGGGACCCAGGGGTCCGGTGACGCATAACGTGGTGGCTAGAGGCGGGCTCGAACCGCCGACCTCAGCATTATGAGTGCCGCGCTCTGACCAGCTGAGCTACCTAGCCGTGGAACCTGGTCGTCGTGAACCGTAACGATTCACGAAGGCCGGGCAGTTTAATCGCGGGACGGGTTCCATTCAAGTAGCGCCTTGCCCGCCGTTCGTACGCTGTGGTTGAATCGGGGCGCGAGGGCACGCTGCCGCGATGAAGGAAGCTTCCTGCATCGCATGGCTTCGAGCGAGGAGGCGAGATGATCGACGCTGATGGCTATCGACCAAATGTGGGGATCGTGCTGCTGAACGCGGATGGCCGCCTGTTCTGGGCGCGCCGCGTGAACCGTGACGGCTGGCAGTTCCCCCAGGGAGGCATGCGTAGCGACGAAACGCCGCTGGAAGCCATGTACCGCGAGCTCGAGGAAGAAACCGGCCTCGCCGCGCACCACGTCGAAGTGCTTGCCGCCACGCGCGGCTGGCTGCGTTATCGCCTGCCGAACCGCTTTGTCCGCCATCACCAGCACCCTACCTGCATCGGCCAGAAACAGGTCTGGTTCCTCCTGCGCCTGACCGGCGGCGAGGACGCGCTGAAGCTCGACGCCTGCGAGAAACCGGAATTCGACCTGTGGCGATGGGTGGATTTCTGGTATCCGGCCAATCACGTGGTGAACTTCAAGCGCCAGGTATACGAACGCGCGCTGCGCCAGTTCGCGCCGATGGTCGAAAGCGTCTGCTCGGTGACGATCGGAACCTGCCCGGCCTCCGCGGCACCCCAGTCCGCGACGGGCTGATCGCCCCAACCGCTGGCCTTCACATCCTCGCGGTTGACAATCGTTCGCATTCGCGTTCAAAATCCGCACCCATGTACATCTGCATGTGCAATGCCGTCACCGACCACGCCATCCGCCGCGCCGCGGCAGACGGCGTGCATTCGTTCGCCGACCTTCAGGCCCGCACCGGTTGCTCGGATTGCTGCGGCACCTGCGAGCCCGACGCGCGCCAGTGTCTTTCGGACGCCGTCACCGAGGTCCGGTCGACACTTTCGTTCCTGTCCACGGCCGCCTGACCCCGCCAGTCCGGCGCCATTCGCACAAGCGAACCATGTTCATTCTCGTTACGCCCCGGGATTCGCGGCTTGCGTATAGTCGTGCCTGAACTATCAGGGAGATCCCCATGAAGGGCGACGCGAAGGTCATCGAATTCCTCAACAAGGTCCTCTACAACGAGCTGGCCGCCATCAATCAGTACTTCCTGCATTACAGGATGTTCAAGGATTGGGGATACAACGAACTCGCCGATCACGAGTACAAGGAATCGATCGAGGAGATGAAGCACGCCGATAAGCTTATCGAGCGCATCCTCTTCCTCGACGGCCTGCCGAACCTCCAGCACCTCGGCAAGCTTCGCATCGGCGAAAACGTCGTCGAAGCGTTGCAGGGCGACCTCGATCTGGAAATGGTGGCCACGAAAGACCTGCGCGAGGCCATTGCCTACAGCGAAGGCATCCACGATTTCGTCAGCCGCGACCTGTTCCGGCACATCCTCTCCGAGGAAGAAGAACATATCGACTGGCTGGAAACGCAGTTCAGCGTCATCAAGGACATCGGTCCGGAGCGCTACATGCTCAGCAAGGTCGGCAAGATCGATAGCTGATCGACGTTTTGAAGAGGCCTCGCTGAAAAGCGAGGCCTCGTTCCTTGACGGTGGCGGAAACCGGGGGGTATACCTTCACGCCGCCTGCACGGAATCCGTCCATGGCTTCTACGCCGCCGCCCCGCTTCATTGTGCGCACGGCCGACGACGTCGGTCGCCAGCGCCGGCTGCGTCTGATTCTGATCGGAGCATGGGCCGGTAGCGTCATCCTCGCCTGCGTCCTGACCTGGGGGCTCACGGCCCACGCGCCCGCGCTGGTGTCGTCCGATCGCGGCCAGGTCCGCACACTCACCCAGCAGAACGACGACCTCCTCCAGCAGCTGGCGAACGTCCAGCGCTCGGACCAGGTGACCGATATCGCCGGAAAGGAACTCAAGCGAAGTCTTGCCGAGCGCGACGAGGAAATCAGCGGCCTGCGCGCCGACCTGGCGTTCTATTCCCGGCTTGTCGGCGGGGGTGCCCAGCGCGAGGGCCTGCAAGTGCAGGACACCCGGATTTCGCCCGTAGGCGGGACGTCACGTGCCTGGAATATCGTCCTGACGCTGACCCAGAACGCGAAGCGTGGCGAGGACATCAAAGGCAAGGTCTCGATCGCTGTCGAGGGCATTCGTGCCGACAAGGTCGTGGCACTGGAGGGCGCCGCCCTGGGCGAAACTACTCAAGACGGCATGGCCTTCTCTTTCAAATACTTCCAGCAGTTGCATGGCAGCTTCGTGCTGCCGGCCGACTTCAAACCCACCCGTCTGCGGATTACGGTGACCGCCGACGGAAGCAATGCGGCGACCAGTTCCGTTGCCTGGAACGACGCCATCAAAGGCAAAGAGGAATCCGATGTTCAACGGTAATCGCAAGAATCAGGGGCCAAGCGTCAACGCGTCCGATACCAGTCTGGTATCCCGCGGCATGACCATCCGGGGCGACGTGAAATTCAGCGGCACATTGCACCTGGACGGCGTGGTCGAAGGGTCGATCCAGGCCGACGCCCAGGGCGACAGCGTCCTGACCATCAGTGAGACGGGCCGGGTGACCGGCCAGATCAACGTCCCGCATGCCGTCGTCAATGGACGGGTGATCGGCGATATCGACGTCTTCGACAGGCTCGAACTGGCCGCCCAGGCCCGCATTGAGGGCGATGTGCGCTATCAGGTGCTGGAAATGGCCGCCGGGGCACAGGTCAACGGGAAGATGGCGCACCGCGCCCCGGAAGCACCCCGGCAGCTGGAAGCCCCGGAACCTGAGATCATGCCGTCTCTTGCAGCGCAGGCTTGACCTGCCGGCAATCGGCGCCATTATGGACAGCATGAATAACCCGTTTCCCATGGCGCCCGATTACCGCAGCAGCGGTGCTCCCCTGGTCTTCACCGAGGCCGCGGCGGGCAAGGTACGCGAGCTGATCGACGAAGAGGGCAATCCCGGCCTCAAGCTGCGCGTCTATATCAGCGGTGGCGGGTGTTCGGGATTCCAGTACGGATTCACGTTCGACGAGGAGCAGGCGGACGACGATTTCGCCGTTTCCCGTAATGGCGTGACGCTGGTTGTCGATCCGCTTTCGCTGCAATACCTCACGGGCGCGGAAATCGACTACGCGGAATCGTTCAGCAGTTCCCAGTTCGTCATTCGCAATCCCAACGCAAAGACGACCTGCGGTTGCGGCTCGTCCTTCAGCGCCTGACCGGCTGCCCTGGGGAATGAGCGACGAACAGGAACGTGACAAGGCGGTCGCGACGCGCGCCCGCGAAAATGTCTTCGCCGGCATCGACATCGACCGCATGGCCGAACGTCGCGACGACCGGCTCTGGGTCGACGAACTCGAAGCGACCGACAGTTCGCGCTTCCTGGTACTGGACAGCGAAGGCCAGGCCTTCGCCAACGCGGATGCGGATCAGCTTCAGTGGATGACGCCCGCCACGCGCTCCGATCGCTTTGGCGACATTCCCGCCACGCTGCTCGGCATTGCCGGCGGCGTCGCTTATTTCACGCTGGCCGTGGACGAAGCGCACGCGGAAATCTTCGTGGCGCTTTCCAGTGCGCGACGCCTCGGCCTGCGCGATGCCGGCCTGCTTTTCCCCGAATTCGAAGCCGGACTATTCGCTTTCGCCAAGGGCATCACCCACTGGCAGCGACAGACCCGTTTCTGCAGTTTCTGCGGTTCTCCCGTGCTGCTGGTGGCTTCGGGCCATCGCGCGCAGTGCACCAACGAAGACTGCGCTCATCTGCACTTCCCACGTACCGACGCGGCCATCATTGTCATCGTCGAGCACGATGGCGCCTGCCTGCTCGGTCGCCAGCGCGGCTGGCCCAAGGGGCGCTATTCCACGCTGGCCGGTTTTATCGAGCCCGGCGAATCGCTCGAAGACGCCGTGCGCCGCGAAGTGCGCGAGGAATCGGGCGTGGAAGTCGCGTACGCCACCTACCACTCTTCGCAACCTTGGCCGTTGCCCGCATCGCTGATGGTCGGCTTCACCGCCACGGCCCGCACACGTGACATCCACCTGCGCGACAACGAACTGGAAGACGCCCGCTGGTTCACCGTCAAGCAGATCGTCGAAGGCATGACCGACGGCAGCCTGGCGGTTCCACCTCCGTTGTCGGTGTCATACCGGCTGATCGAGCACTGGCTTGCGTTGCGTGGCGTCGACCTCGGCGAACTCGCGCGAATCAAACAGGCATAGCTAACCGCTGCACGTTGGCTACAATCGGGGCGAACTCCACGGATCGCTCCCTATGGCTCTACGACTGCTCGCTGCCCTGATTGCCCTGCTACTGGCATACTCCCTGCCACAGCTGGCCCGCTGGCGCGACGATCGCTGGTTCCGGGCCTGGGTGGATCGCCTGGGCGACGCCTCCGGTGGCGGCCGGGTCGCTGTCGCACTGCTGGTACCGGTACTTGCCTGCGCGATCATCGGGGCCATCCTCTCCGGCCTGCCCCTGTTCGATCTGGCGTGGCTGGCGTTCGCCGTTATCGTGCTGGTCTACGCACTGGGTCCCCGCGAGATAGAAACCGATATCGACGCGATCCTGAAGGCACCGGATACCCTGCGCCGCCACGAAGCCATACAGGCACTGCGCCAGAACGAGGAATCCCTTCCCTGGTTCGCACCCGCGCTGGTCGAGGCGGCGTTCTTCGCCGCACTACGCCGGCGATTCGGCGTGCTGTTCTGGTTTTTCCTGCTCGGACCATGCGGTGCGCTGCTCTATCGGCTGGCCCAGATCCTTGGGCGCGAGATGACCCAGCGTCTCGACACCGATACGCGCCCCGCGGCTCAGCGCGTCGCGGACGCCCTCGACTGGGTGCCGGCACACATCATGGTCTTCGCCATGGCGCTCGTTTCCGACTTCGACGCAGTCGTCGGATCCTGGCAGCACTGGCACCGGAACTCCGGCAGCCCGCGAACCCGCCTCGATCCCGACTTCCTCGGCGCCGTCGCACGCGCCGGCGTGGATGCGGATGTGGAAGCGGGGGATGGCTACGTCGAAGACACCAGCGACCCCATCGCCGAACTCGCCGATGCGCGCCACGTCATCCGGCGCGTCCTGATCGTATGGCTGGCGGTCGTCGCGGTCATCGTGGTGGGCGGGTGGTTCGCGTAACGCCCGCTGTTATGCCTGATCCCCGCGCAGCTCGCCTACCCGCGTCTCCAGCATCGCGGCATTTGCCTGTTCCGCGGGAACCAGCGATCCACCCACCAGCTCGATACGCGACCAGAAACGGCGCGGTACGCGCATGCGCCGAAGCGCCGAATCGCGGCGGCTGAAAATACTTCCCCACATACCGCGCAATGCCAACGGCACGACCGGCACCGGTCGACGCGCGAGAATGCGATCGACACCTGGCCGGAAAGGTGCGATGGCGCCATCCCTGGTGATTCCGCCTTCCGGGAAAATGCAGACGAGCTCGCCGTTCGCGAGCGCTTCGTCGACACGCTCGAACGCCTCGTCCATCAGCGCCGGATCTTCCTTGCGGCCCGCGATAGGGATCGCCTTCGCCGTCCGGAAGACGAAGCGCAGGATGGGGATGTTGAATATCTTGTAATACATCACGAAGCGCACGGGACGACGCACGCTGGCCATCAGGATCAGCGGATCCATGAAACTCACGTGGTTGCACACGAGCAACGCGGCGCCCTCTTCCGGAATATTGCGCAAGCCATCGACGCGCACGCGATACAGCGTATTCACCAGTATCCAGGTGATGAAGCGCATCGGGAACTCGGGAACCAACGTGAAGATGTACACCGCCACGACGATGTTGATGAGACCGGTGGCGAGGAATATCTGCGGCACGCTGAAGCCGAAATGCGACATCCCGATACCGAAGCCCGACGCGATGCAGATAAGCAGCGCATTGACGATGTTGTTGCCTGCGATAACGCGAGAAAGACGATCGCTGGGCGTCCGGCTCTGTACGAAAGCGAACAGCGGCACCACATAGAAACCGGCGAAGACACCGATCATCGTCAGGTCGAGCGCGATGCGCCACGTACCAGGCGCTTTCAGGAAACCGTGCCAGTCCAGACCGGAAACCGGTGCCAACCCCGAACGCGCGAAGTACAGATCCACCGCGAACACGGTAAGACCGAACGCACCCATCGGCACAAGGCCAATCTCGACGCGACGCCCGGACAGACGTTCGCACAACAGGGAGCCCACACCGGTACCGAGAGAGAACAATGTCAGCACCAACGTATTGACCGAACCGTCGCCGCCCAGATTGTGCAGCGTGTAGTTCGGCAGCTGCGCAATCATCACGGTACCGAAGAACCAGAACCAGGAAATACCCAATACCGCGTTGAATACCGCGCGATCGGAATGCGTGATGCCGAGTACCCGAACGGTTTCGGTGAAGGGATTCCAGTTGAACCGCAGATCCGGCGCCGTCGCCGGCGCGACGGGAATCGAACGGCTTACCGTATAACCCGCGATAGCAATGAGGATTGTGGTCGCCGAAGCGGCAAGTGGACCGTACCCGGCGATCAGCATCAGCGAATTGCCGACGATCATGCCGATCAACATGGCCAGCTGCGTGCCGGTTTCGACGAGACCGTTGCCACCGACCAGCTCCGAACGATCGAGTGCCTGCGGAAGAATGGCGTACTTGATCGGACCGAATACGGTGGAATGGACGCCCATGAGAAACAGCACGACGAGCAGCAGCGAGACGTGATGCGTGAAGAATCCGATGGCCGCGATGGTCATCGCCACGATCTCGAAGATCTTCACGTAGCGGATGATCCGCGTCTTCTCGTATTTTTCCGCCAACTGACCCGCGGTGGCGGAGAACAGGAAAAACGGCAGGATGAACAATGCGGGCGCGAGGTTCGTGTATAGCGACACCATCTTGTCGCCGAGCGACATCTGGAACGCGACGAGCATGACCATCGCATTACGGAATGCATTGTCGTTGAACGCTCCGAGCGCCTGCGTCCAGAAGAACGGAGCAAAGCGACGCTTTCCAAGCAGACTGAATTGGCTCACGGGGTCTTCCATCTGGAGTCGTGGGGCAAGCGTAGCCTGAAACGATGCCGGATGAGGGACGCTGCCGCTACCACGTCCCTCACCGTCGCTCCTGTGCAGGCAGGAGTCCGGTGCGGTGCTGCCGGTTGTAGCGATCACGCTCATTCATGCCCTCAGAGCCTGATCGTGCGCTATACGACCAACGCGTACGTTGTCGCTCTTGGTCCCTGCCTGCGCAGGGACGACGGTGAGAGGCAGAAGCGTCGAGGCGAACCTCAGCCCAACGCCCGATGCGCAATATCGTGGCGATAGAACGCCCCCTCGAAACCAACATGCGCCAGCGCCTCGTACGCTTTCGCACGAGCCTGCGCGAGGTCGTCGCCCAACGCACAGACCGTCAGAACACGTCCGCCCGCGGTCACCGCACGACCAGCCGAATCCTGTGCCGTGCCTGCATGGAAGACTTTGACATCCGGGCCAAAATCGCCGTTTGCACCCTCGATGACATCGCCGCTGCGCACCTTGCCGGGATAACCCCCGGCGGCGAGCACGACGCCAAGGGAAGGGCGCGGATCCCACTGTGCATTCACGCGCGAGATATCGCCATCCAGCGCAGCCTCGATCAGATCGACCATATCGGACTGCAGACGCAGCATGATCGGCTGCGTTTCGGGATCGCCGAAACGCACATTGAACTCGATGACTTTCGGCGTGCCCGACGCGTCGATCATGAGACCGGCATAGAGGAATCCCGTGAACGGAACGCCGTCGGCGATCATGCCCGCCAGCGTAGGATCGACGATCTCCCGCATGACACGATCGGAAATAGCCTGGGTGACGACGGGAGCGGGCGAATACGCACCCATGCCACCCGTGTTCGGCCCCTTGTCGCCATCGTCGCGACGCTTGTGGTCCTGACTGGTCGCCATCGGCAACGCGCGTTTGCCATCGCTGATAACGATGAAGCTGGCCTCCTCGCCATCGAGGAATTCCTCGATCACGACACGCGACGACGCGTCGCCGAACGCTTGCTGACCCAGCATGTCCTCCAGCGCGGCCTCGGCCTCCGCGAGCGTCATGGCAACGACGACGCCCTTGCCCGCCGCCAGACCATCGGCCTTGATGACGATGGGCGCGCCTTTTTCACGGACGTGGACGAGCGCCGGTGCCAGCTCGGTAAATACCGCGTAGTGCGCCGTGGGAATGCCGTGACGCTGCAGGAAATCCTTCGCGAAAGCCTTGCTTCCCTCGAGCTGGGCAGCGGCGGCGCTCGGGCCGAAACAACGCAGGCCGGCGGCGGCGAAACGATCGACGACACCCGCCACCAGCGGCACTTCGGGACCGACGACCGTCAATCCGACGCCCTCGTCGCGGGCCAGCGCCAGCAGACCGTCGGTGTCCGTCACGGCCACCGGCACGTTGCGCAGACCGGGCTCGAGGGCCGTACCGGCATTGCCGGGTGCGACGATCACTTCGCTGACGCGCGGCGACTGCCGGAGCTTCCAGGCCAGTGCGTGTTCGCGGCCACCGCTGCCGATAACGAGGACTTTCATGCTTGCTCCGAATGATTCGGCGCCCATCCGGCGCGACGTGGCATTGTACCGGCCGTCGTGCCCGAGTATCGCCACTTTCCTGCCTGTCCCGGGCCGTTGTGGACCGCCATGCTCCCCGCACCTGCCCCCCAAGGACCTTATGACGATGCGCCGATTATTCCTGTGGATCCCCGTACTGTTCCTGACGCTGGGCGCTGGTCATGCGCACGCCGCTTCGTGGCGCGAACACCCGGAATGGGCTCCGATATTCGACGACGCGGGCCTTCGCGGCACGATCGTCGTCTACGACGAGCGCAACGACACCTACGACGTTTTCGATGCGGAACGCGCTAAGCGCCGCTACCTGCCCGCCTCCACTTTCAAACTCTTCAACGCCATGGTCGCGCTCGATACCGGTGCCGTGAAGGACGAATACGAAACCCTTCCGTGGGATGGCAAGGTGCGTAGCGTCCTGGGCGCGCCGAAGACCGAATGGAATCGCGCCAACTCTCTGGCCAGCGGCATGCGCTATTCGACGGTCTGGTTCTATCAGGACATGGCGCGGCGTGCTGGCGAACCGCGTATGCGCGAATGGCTGCATCGCGTCGGCTATGGCAATGAAACCATCGATGGCGGTATCGACATGTTCTGGCTGAACGATACATTGCGTATCTCGGCGGAAGAACAGGTGGCATTCCTGCGCCGTCTTGCCGACGGAAAGCTACCGTTCTCGGCAAGGGCACAGGAGGTCGTCCGCCGCATCTCCATCACGGAGTCGCAGCCGGCCTACGTGCTTCACGCCAAGACAGGCTGGGGCGCGGAGGGTGCGCAGAATGCCCGGAACGGTGGCAAATCCGACAGCCTGGGCTGGTATGTCGGCTGGGTGGAGTCGAACGGCCGGCGCTGGTTCTTCGCGTCGAACGTCGACATCGTGAAGTTCGAAGATGGCGACAAGCGTATCGATATCGCCAAGCGCGTGCTTGCCGCCGAAGGCGCATTGCCGCGCTGATTCAGGACGACACGCGACCGAGCATTTCCAGCAGAAGACTACGCGGGAGCTTGCCGGTTTCGTTGCGAGGCAACGCCGGCACTTTCCGCAACGGACGCGGCAGGAATACCGGGTCGATCGACTGGCGCAATGCCAGGACGATCGACTGCTCGTCGAGATCGGGCGCCACCACGAGCGCAGCGATACGACGCACACCGATGATGTCGCTATCGTCGAGCTGAAACACCACCCCGTCGTGCACACCGGGGATAGCCAACAGACGCCGGTTGAGATCGCCAAGCGATGCGCGCTTGCCTGCGATTTCCAGCAGGTCGGTATTGCGTCCACGCAAACGGAAACGTCGACCGTCGTCATGCAGCGTGACGATGTCCGCCAGCGCGATCGGTACATCCAGCTGGGGTGCTTCGACCAGCGTGCCGTCCGGCTGCGGATGCAGTCGCACGCCATCGTAAAGCGCCCAGTCGTCGTCCGTCGCCGTGCGACGGCTGGCGAATACACAGGTCTCGGTCGAGCCGAATACTTCGAGCAGCGGCGCACCGAAGCGACGTTCGGCGGCCTGCGCCAGCTCGATGGGCATCGGTGCCGTCGCCGACACGAAGGCGGCGAGAGGCGGCAGATCGATGTCTGCCTCGACAAGCGTACGCAGGTGGACAGGTGTGATGACCAGAACTCGCGGCGGCGGCACGCTGGCCAGCGTCGCGGCGACGTCGGCGGGAAAGAACGGCCGCGCGGCATGGACCGAAACACGACTGAACAGCGGCATCACCACCGACATTTCCATACCGTACATGTGCTGCGGCGGAACCGTCGCGACGACGTGAAACGCTTCGCCCGCGATACTGCTCAGCCTGGCGACATTGCCGAGGTTGCTGGCATGGAAACTACCCCACGTTTTCACGTTGGGCTTGGGCTTTCCCGTCGAACCGGAGGTGTAACCGATGGCAACGACCCGGTCGGCGGGCACGGTGGCCAGCACGTCATCCGACGATGCGCCGGGCGCGCTGTCGGGCCAGACGATGCGGAGATAGCCGGCCGGAGCGGGTTCCAGCACCTGCTCGCCAAGGGCATAACTGCCCGGATGCGCGGCAAGTACTTCGTCGACGGCACGGGGTGCGCGCGACGGCGGCAGCAGATTCGTCTGGCCACGCAACACCAGTGCGCAGAACGCGACGAGAAACGCATAGCGATCCTCGCAGAGGTTCACCGCGCCGGACGCTTCGGGCAAGGTGGCCGCGACATGCCGAACATGACTCAGGAAGGTCGCCGCATCGATACCGCGCCCGTCACGCCAGGCGATAATCCGCCCGGCCGGTCCAAGCACCAGCGGGAGCCTTGCTCCACCTTCCTGCTCGACAATTTCACAGACAATCGACACGTACGGGGCTCCAGGTCAGGCGCGGATGATAGCGCCGGTCAGAGCGTCGCGAATGACGGTAGGCGAAACGAGACCGCCCACCGGGGCGTCCAGCAGCCCGTCGAGCGCATCGCCGAACCACGCGGCCAGAAGATGGGCATCCCGGGCGGGCGGAACGCCGTGGGGATTGGCGCTCGTGGACACCAGAGCCCCGCCAAACGCCCGACACAGCGCGGCGGCGGGCGGATGGGCCGTCACCCTCAGGGCGATACCCGCATGGGCGCCAGCCACCCAACCGGGCACGCGGTCCGTTCGGGGAAAGACCCAGGTGTTCGGACCAGGCCAGGTGGCGTACACCTGTTCCAGCACAGCGGCAGGAACTGCCGCAAGATCGACATAGGGTTCGATCTGGGCGATGTCCGCCGCGATCAGAAGTACGCCCTGGGTCGCGGGACGACCCTTGAGTGCGAATACACGTTCGAAGGCCACGCGGTCGTGCGGATCGCAACCGAGGCCGAATACCGCCTCGGTCGGGTAAGCCAGCACACCGCCGTCGCGCAGAAGCGCGGCGGCGGCATCCACCTCGGACAGCTCGAATCGCCGCACGTTACGTTGCCTGTTTTGCCGGTGCTTTCTTCGCAGCGGCTTTCTTGGTCGCGGTCTTCTTTGTCGCGACTTTCTTCGTGGCGGTTTTCTTGACCGTCGTCTTCTTGGCCGTCGCTTTCTTCACCGCGGCTTTCTTGGCCGGCGCGGCTTTCTTCGTAGCGGTCTTCTTCGCGGCGGCTTTCTTCGTCGCCGTTTTCTTGGCCGCCTTGCCGCCGCGCGGCTTCTTCACCGGCGCTGCGGCAAGCAGCTCCAGGCATTCGGCTTCGGTGAGCGTTTTCGGATCGCGGTCTTTCGGAATGCGCGCGTTCTTCTCGCCGTCGGTGATGTAAGGGCCGTAGCGACCATTCAACACCTGCACGTCGTTACCGAAGTCCTGGATGATACGGTTCGCGATGGCTTCCAGCTTCTCCTGCACGAGCTGCAGCGCGCGCGGAAGTTCGATGACGTACGGATCGTCTTCGGGCTTGAGCGAGGCATAGGTGCTGCCTTGCTTCACGAAAGGACCGAAGCGGCCAATGCCGACCGTCACATCCTCACCCGCATCGGACTGACCGAGATTACGCGGCAGCTTGAACAATTCCATCGCATCTTCGAGCGTGATGGTATGCATGCTCTGGCCCGGACGCAGGCTGGCATACGTTGGCTTTTCCTCGTCGTCCTTGCTGCCGATCTGCGCATACGGCCCATAGCGGCCGAGTCGCACGGATACCGGTTTGCCGGTCTTCGGATCGGTGCCCAGTTCGCGCGCACCCGTAGCTTCGCTGCGATCGACGCTTTCGGTCTTGTCGTCCACCAGCGTCTTGAACGGCTGCCAGAAACGCTCGAGCAACGGCACCCATTGCTCTTCGCCGCGACTGACCGCATCCAGCTCGTCTTCGAGCTTCGCGGTGAAATCGTAGTCGACGTACCGCGTGAAGTGACCGGAAAGAAAATTGCTGACCGCGCGACCGACGTCGGTCGGCTTGAAGCGACGGCTGTCCAGAAGCACATATTCGCGATTCAGCAGCACCTGGATAATGCTGGCGTACGTGGACGGACGGCCGATGCCGTATTCCTCGAGCGTCTTCACCAGGCTGGCTTCCGAGTAACGCGGCGGCGGCTCGGTGAAGTGCTGGTCGGCGGCAATGGCCGATACATCCACCACATCGCCCTCGGCCAGACGCGGCAGGCGGCGCTGATCTTCGTCTTCTTCGTTCTTCTGATCGCGACCTTCTTCGTAGACGGCAAGGAAGCCCGGATCGATGACGGTCGTACCGGTGGAACGGAACGACGAATCGGCCACCGCGAATTCGACGGACACGGTGTTCATCGTCGCGTGAATCATCTGGCAGGCGACGGTGCGCTTCCAGATCAGTTCGTAGAGTTTGCGCTGGTCGTCGTTGAGGTACGACGCCACGCTGCGCGGCGTGAGCATGGCCGAGGTGGGACGGACGGCTTCATGCGCTTCCTGCGCGTTCTTCGATTTCGATTTGTATACCTGCGGTCCATCGGGCAATGCCTGCGCGCCATAGTCGCGCGCAATCAACTCGCGCAGCTCGGTCACGGCATCGTTGGACAGCGCGGTGGCGTCGGTACGCATATAGGTGATGAGGCCGACGTTACCCTCGCTGCCCAGCGACACGCCTTCGTACAGACCCTGCGCTATGCGCATCGTGCGACTGGTCGTAAACCCCAGCTTGCGCGCGGCTTCCTGTTGCAGTGTCGACGTAGTGAACGGCGGCGCCGGACGACGCTTGCGTTCGCGACTGGTAACTTCGCTGACCGTGAATTTGCCAGCCGCGGCCTTTTCCAGCGATGCGCGGGCGGACATCGCATCGGCTTCGTTGGTCAGGTCGAACTGTTCGAATTTCTTGCCATGCAACTTCGTCAGCTTGGCAGTGAATGCGCCATCGGCGTGCGCCAGGGCTGCTTCGATCGACCAGTATTCGCGCGCCTTGAAGGCTTCGATCTCTTCCTCGCGCTCGACAATCATGCGCAGGGCGGGCGACTGCACGCGTCCGGCCGACAAACCACGCTGCACCTTGCGCCAGAGCACGGGCGACAGGTTGAAGCCGACCAGGTAGTCCAGCGCGCGACGTGCCTGCTGCGCGTCGACCAGGTCGTGCGACAGCTTGCGCGGATTGGCGACGGCTTCCTTGATGGCCTTCGGCGTGATCTCGCTGAACACGACACGCAATACTTCCTTGCCGTCGAGCAGGCCACGCTCTTTCAGAATTTCGCTGATGTGCCAGGAAATGGCCTCGCCTTCGCGATCCAAGTCGGTCGCGAGATAGATGGTGCTGGCCTGGCGGGCCGCCTTGGCGATGGCCTCGACATGTTTCTCGTTGCGGTCGATGACCTCGTAAGCCATGGCGAAGCCGCGCTCGGGATCGACGGCGCCCTCCTTGGGGCGCAGGTCGCGGACGTGACCATAGGACGCCAACACCTGGAAATCGGTCCCCAGGTATTTGTTGATCGTCTTGGCCTTGGCCGGCGATTCGACGATGAGGAGGTTTTTTGCCATGGATAAAGCGTTTCCTGGTCCGGCCCGGCCTAGGGCCGCGGCGAACTGCCGGTTCGGTTTCGGATTGTGGGGTAACGAGAAGCTGACACCCGGCCAACGAGCCGGGGGGCCAGCCACTCTATATATATAGTTAGAGACACAGCGCCGTGACGGCTGTCAAGCGGCGGGTGGTTCGGGCAGCCTCTGGTAACGATTTCCGGGCAGGCTGGCGACCTGCCCCTCCAGTTCGAGCATCATCAGCATGGACGACAGCGCGGCCGGGGCGAAGCCCGTGGTTCGCAGCAATGTGTCCAGCGGGGCAGGATCGTAACCCATGGCGTCGAGCAGGCGGCGATATTCAGGATCGTCTCGCCAGTCGAAGGGCCCGGATGAACGCTTTCCGGATGCCCGGGTAGCCGGAAGCGCCAGCCGGGCCGCCAGTTCGGCGCCGAGCTCTCGTGCGGCCGGGGCCAGCGCTTCGAGGATCTCGGCCGGTCGCTGGACCAGCCTCGCACCCTCGCCGATCAGCTCGTGACAGCCTTGCGAGAGTGGATTGTGAATGGAACCGGGCAACGCGAAGACCTCGCGGCCCTGCTCGCCCGCCTGACGCGCCGTGATCAGCGATCCGGACCGCAGGCCCGCTTCGACGACCAGCACCCCCAGGCTCAGGCCCGCGATAATGCGGTTGCGGCGCGGAAAGTGGTACGGAAGCGCGCCGACGCCGGGCGCATGCTCGGTCACGATGACTCCGTGTTCGGCGATCCGGCGGGCCAGGGCGTGGTGCTTCCTGGGATAGACCCGATCCGGTCCGGTACCGACCACCGCGACGGTCGGCATACCCGCGTCCAACGCCGCTTCGTGGGCCGCACCGTCCACTCCGTCCGCCATGCCGCTGGTCACGATCAGGCCATCCCGGGCCAGGGCGTCCGCGAATATCCGAGCATTGGCGAGCGCAGGGGCCGCCGCGGCACGAGACCCGACGATGGCAATCTGGGGGCGAAGGAGCAGCGAGGCGTCGCCCACGACGAAGAGCGCCGCTGGCGGCTGCGCGATCGATTCGAGTTGCGGCGGGAAATCCTCGTCCGTGCAACGAAGCAGACGATGACCGGGCTCCACGAGCCAGACGAGGTCGCGAGCGAGCATCGCTTCATCGGGCGTGTCGAGCCATGCTCTGGCCTCGTCGGAAAGGCCCGACGACCGCTTCCGAAGTGCATCGAGCACGACGCTGGCCCGTCGCGACACGACCAGCGCTTCGCGCAGCCGCGAGGCGGGAAAGTCGGGCGTGCGCAGCAGGATCAGCCAGTCGCGGTCGTCGTCGGTCGTCATCGGAACAGTGTATGGGCTGGACCGGCGTCGCAGAGGGGTTTCGGGAGCGCCGAAACGTAGCCCACGCCGACGCTTTTCTGTAGGAGCCCCAAACAAAATCGCCCCCGGGCTTGCGACCGGGGGCGATGGGACATGCTTTACGGCGCGTCTTATTCGGGCTGCGTGACCCGGTCGCCCTTATGGATCGGACGCAGTCCGTCCATCACCAGACCGTAGCTCACACGATCGAACGTGCGGAAGATCATCACGTGGCCGGCGTATTCGTCGGGCAACCTGACGTTCTTGGCCGTGCCTCGCTCCTCGCTGTTGCTCGCGACATCGTCGGCAATGGTCTCGCCCGCCGACATGACGGTGAACGTCGTGCCGTTGTCGATACCGTCGTGGGCACCTGCCGAAATCGCGACCACCTGGCGGCTACCCACGGCGGCCAGTGCGTCCGAGAACGCGATGACCCGCGGATCGGCAGGCATGGTCTTCGGTGCATGCGGATAGTAATAAGCGTCGTAAGGCGCATCGTCGACGGGCATCAGGCGATCGCCCTTGCGAATCTCCAGCGTCGAATCGACCAGGACCAACGAAGCGGGATCGCCTGCGCGCAGGACTTCCGCCGTACCGATCACGGTCACTTCGACACCGAGCGAGGCGCCCTTGCCGAAGTGCCCGTTATCGCGGCCGTCTTCGTGCCAGGGGCCGCGATTCATCGATACATCGCTGTCGAGCGAATCGCCGACCACGCTGCCGCGATCAATGTTGCCGACATCCTTGAACTCACGGAACGCGTTGGTCGGACGGACGATCGCCCAGCGCTGGCCCGGTTCGGCACTCAGCTGACTCGCATAGACCTTCTGCCCCGGCGTGGCCCGCAGGTGATTTTCCTCGAAGCCGACAACGTAAGGTGCGGACTTGACCTGATCCTCGGTCATGACGCGCGTGTCTTTGAGGAACATCCGCAGTTCGCTCAGCGGAATGGCCGTGACGGCGTCCCCGTCGATGCGTACGCGCGGCTGCAGGCCGAGGTGAGCACCGCCCTGCATCGACAGGTTCAGCACATCGCCCGGATAAATCTTGTGCGGATTGCGGACCTGGGGATTGGCCTGCCATATCTCCGGCCAGAGCCACGGCTTGCTCAGGAAGCGCGCCGAAATATCCCAGAGCGTGTCGCCCTTTTTCACCGTATAGGTGTCGGGATGATCCGGGCGAAGCTGGGCGGCTGCCGCATAAACGGCCACAGTAAAGAACATGCTGCCGAGCAGCATGGCGAACTTCTTGATCATGACGGGATTTCCCCCTTCCCCGGTGCTGTCGCGAGTGTAACTGAATCGTTAAAGGGCACAATACGGCGCTGCGCTCGCCCGGCTTGACCGGCCGGCGTAGAATACGGGCCCATCCTACCGGGTAGCGGTGTTTGGATTTCGCCGATTTGCCCGCATTCTGGGCACACCGCAATCGCTCCCGGCCCGAGAAGAAAACAGGTGCCATCGTGTCCGTCCTTACGATCCTCGAATTCCCCGATCCCCGCCTGCGCACCGTCGCGGCGCCGGTGACCGTGTTCGACGACAAGCTGAAGCAGTTCGTCGACGACATGTACCAGACCATGTACGAGGCCAATGGCGTCGGCCTGGCCGCGACCCAGGTCGATGTCCACCAGCGTGTGCTGGTTGCCGACATGAGCGACGACCGCAACGAGCCGCTTGTACTGATCAATCCCGAAATCGTCGAGAAGGACGGCAGCCAGGTTTACCAGGAGGGCTGCCTGTCGTTCCCCGGCGTCTATGCCGACGTGACCCGCGCCCTCAGCGTGAAAGTCCGTGCGCAGGACGTCACGGGCAAGGAAATCGTCGTCGAGGCGGAAGGCCCCCTCGCCGTGTGCATCCAGCACGAGATGGACCATCTCGCGGGCAAGGTCTTCGTCGATTACCTCTCCCCGTTAAAGCGCGGCATGCTGCTCAAGCGGATGGAAAAACAGCGTCGGGCAAGCGCCTGACCGATGACCGACCGCCCTCTGCGCCTGGTATTCGCGGGCACGCCCGATTTCGCTGTCCCTTGTCTCGAAGCCTGCCGCGCCTCCGGCGCTGACGTCGTCGCGGTCTACACGCAACCCGACCGCCCCGCGGGCCGCGGGCGCAAACTGACCGCCAGCCCGGTCAAGGAAGCGGCGATCGCAGCGGGTATAGCGGTCGAACAACCCGAATCCTTCAAGGCCGAGACCGAGCGCGACACCCTCGCCGCCTATGCTCCCGATCTGATGGTGGTCGTAGCCTACGGTCTGATCCTGCCGCGCAAGGTACTCGCCATTCCGCGTCTGGGCTGCTGGAACGTGCACGCCTCGCTGCTGCCGCGCTGGCGCGGCGCGGCTCCGATTCAGCGGGCCATTCTCGCGGGCGACACCGAGTCGGGTGTCGACCTCATGCAGATGGAAGCCGGCCTGGATACCGGCCCCATGCTTGTCGAACGCCGCACGCCGATATCGGCGGACGACACCGGCGGTAGTCTGCACGACCGCCTCTCCGTACTGGGTGCCGATGCCCTGGCCGAGGGGCTGCGCCGGATCACGGCCGGCGAAACCCTGGTCGCCACGCCGCAGGCCGACACCGGCGTCGAATACGCGCACAAGCTCGACAAAGCCGAAGCGCTGCTCGACTTCGCGCGGCCGGCCATCGAACTGGAACGCAAGGTACGTGCCTTCGATCCCTGGCCCGTCGCCGAAGCCGAGGTCGCGGGCGAACGCCTGCGTATCTGGTCGGCCGTCGCCATCGCGGGCGAGCCCGGCGCCGTGCCGGGTTCGCTTCTCGCAGCCCGTCGCGACGGGCTGGATATCGCTTGTGCCGAAGGCGCACTGCGCCTGCTCGCCGTACAACGCGCGGGTGGAAGACGGATCGGTGTCGGCGACTATCTCAACGCGCGGCCGGAACTACGGCAGGCCTGTTCATGAGCACGATGTCGACCCGGGCGCTCGCGGCCGAAGCACTGGCCGACATCGCGCTTGCGGGTCACTCGTTGCGCGAGGTCGCCGACCGGGCGACCAGAAAACTTCCCGACTCCCGCGATCGTGCATTGCTGACGGCGCTGCTCAATGAAGGCGCGCGCTGGTGGCCTCGATACGACGCCGCGATCGACCGCCTACTGGACAAATCGCTGCGGCGTAACGAACCGGCGATCCATGCACTGCTCGTCCTGGGCTTGATCCAGATCGAGGTCCTGGAAATGCCGGGATACGCCGCCGTGGCCGCCACGGTCGAAGCCACACGCGAATTGCGCCGCCCGCGATTCGCGGGACTGGTCAATGCCGTGCTGCGTCGCTGGCAACGAGAGCGCGTATCGCTGATCGAAGCACTCGATGCGACACCGGCGACACGTCACGCCCATCCCGCATGGCTCGCAAAGACCATCGCCGGGGACTGGCCGGGCAGGGCCGACAGCGTGTTCGCCGCCAACAATCAGGAACCGCCGCTGATGTTGCGGGTGAACCGTCGACGCGCCACGCGCGAGACGGTGGCCGAAGCATTGCGGGCGGCGGGCCAGAACGTGACATTGCATCCATGGCTGGTCGACGGGCTCGTCCTGCCGCACAGCACCGACATTACCCGGCTGCCCGGCTTTCCCGAAGGTCACTTCGCGGTACAGGACGGCGCGGCGCAGGTGCCCGCCGACCTGCTCGACGTTGCCGACGGCCAACGTGTGCTGGACGCATGCGCCGCACCCGGCGGCAAAGCCTGCCACGTGCTGGAGCGCGCCGATATCTCGCTGATCGCCGTGGAATCGGAAGCGGGACGCGCACCACGCATCCAGCAGAATCTCGACCGCCTGGGCCTCGCCGCGACGATCGCCGTCGGCGATGCGGGCAACCCCGATAGCTGGTGGGACGGGCATCCTTTCGACCGGATCATGATCGACGCCCCGTGCTCCGCGACGGGCGTGATTCGCCGTCGGCCGGATGTACGCCTCCATCGTCGTGCTACCGATATCGACAACCTCGTCACACAGCAGAAGCGCATCCTCGAAGCGCTCTGGCCGCTGCTGGCCCCGGGTGGAAAGTTGCTGTACGTGACGTGTTCGCTGCTGCGAAGGGAGAACGAAGGCGTGGTGAGTGCTTTCATCGACTCCCACACCGATGTCGTCGCGGCACCGCTCTCGTTGCCCGTGGGACAGGCGGCCGGCATCGGCTGGCAGATCCTTCCCGGCGATGGCGATCTGGACGGTATGTATTACGCGCTCGTCGAGAAGCGCAGCACACCTTAAGGCTGTTCTCAGCTGTATTATTTCTACTGAAGCCCCACCATGCGCCGCACTAGCGGTAGCCGTCGAGCCAATCGAGATATGGACGCAGTACACGATTCGCAGGAGCGCCGCTATTTCTGGTTTCTGATGATTGCCGCATTCGTGGTGATCGGCGCAGGAATCGGATGGCGCGATCCCTGGCCCTCGGACGAACCGCGATTCACGCTGGTCGCGCGGCAGATGTTCGAAAGCGGGGACTGGCTGTTCCCTCGCCGCGGCATCGAGCTATACGCCGACAAGCCTCCGATGCTGATGTGGCTGGAAGCGGGCTTCTACGCCTTGCTGCGCAACTGGCGTGTGGCGTTTCTCCTGCCATCCCTGCTCGCGTCGGTCGGAACGATTGCCCTGGTCTACGATCTCGGCCGTCGCCTCTGGACCCGCCAGGCGGGTCTTTATGCGGGCGCCGCGCTGCTCATCACTTTCCAGTTCGCGTACCAGACCAAACGCGCGCAGATCGACCCGCTGGTGATGTTCTTCATCACCCTTGGCAATTACGGACTCCTTCGACATTTCCTGCGCGGCCCCGACTGGCGGGCGTTCTGGCTCGGCTGTTTTGCCGCGGGGCTCGGCGTCATCACCAAGGGCGTCGGCATCTTGTCGCTGTTCCTGTTCATTCCCTATGTCGTCGCTCTCGTCGCGCGCTTCGATGGCGTCACGCGGGTGCGTGGGCATGTCGGCCACTGGCTGCTGGGGCCGGTTGCGTTCCTGCTCGCCATCGCCTTATGGCTGGTGCCAATGCTGCTGACCGCGCAGGCCCATTCGAGCGATCCCGCGTATGCCGCCTATGTCAACGACATCCTGTTCCAGCAGACAGCGAAGCGGTACGCCCATTCCTGGGATCACGGCCAGAGCGTCTTTTATTTCCTGCCCGTCATCATCGGCACGTGGCTACCGCTGTCCCTTACCTACTTCGGTACCTTCCCGCGCTGGTGGGCGAAGCTGAAAGCCCGCGACGCCCGATACCTCCTGCCCCTGGGCTGGATCGTGCTCGTACTTATTTTCTTCAGCATTCCCCACGGCAAGCGGGACGTCTATGTGATGCCGGCGCTACCCATGCTGGCCCTGGTCACCGCGCCGCTGCTCGACGAACTCCTCGGCAAACCGTGGTTGCGACGCCTGGGGCTGGCAACGCTGACGGTCATCGGCGCCGCCCTCGTCGCCGGCGGCGTGCTGGCTCTCACGACCCATCCGAAATTCGCCGTGAACTTCATCGAGCAGCGCGGCCTGGAACAGGGCGATACGTCGATCTGGTGGATGGCGATCACGATCGGTGTCATTCAGCTTGCCCTTGTCGCGACGATGCGCATGAAACGCGCCGTTACCGCGGTCGTGGCGGGCATGGTGTCGTTATGGCTGGTGTTCTCGCTATGGGGTTACCCGGCGCTCAACGCATCCAGTTCGTCGGTCGAAGTCATGCAGCGTACGCGTGAGCTGGTACCCCAGGGCGACCAGTTGGCCATGGCGGGATGGAAAGAGCAGAACATGCTGATGTACCCGGGCCACGCCACCGACTTTGGCTTCACGGTGCCCTGGAACGAACAGTTCGCCGCAGCGGCGGCATGGCTCCAGCAGGACCCGGATCGGCGCTGGGTATTCATCCAGGATGCCGTCATGGGAAACTGCGTCGACGTGGCAAAAGCCACATTCGTCGGTACGGCGAACCGTCGTGGGTGGTATCTCATCCGTGCCGGCTCACTCGTTCCGGGTTGCAAGCCCGGCGAGGATGTCAACGAAAACGGGTCCTCGAGCGATTCGTAACGAGTCGGGCTGGTTCAGGTTCGTGATGTACCATTCGGTCGGATAATGCACCAATCAAGCACCCGCCCGTCCCGGAGCCCCTCCAGGAGACGGGCAGTACGGCGACAGGACTGACCCGCTTCAATGACCGACACCACGCCGTCCAAAGACAACCGAGCCTCCTGGCGCAGCCTCGCCCTTAGTGCGCTGGTGGCCATCACACCGTTCAGCGTGGCGGTGCCCTCGAAAATGAAAGCGCTGTCCATGCTGGCGCTCCTCATCGTCGGGCTGGTCCTGCTTATCACCCGTACCGAAACGCGGCAGCGCTATCGCGTGGCCATCGCCATTGTGATCGTCTGCCTGCTGCGGTTCGCGCTTGCCGCGACCAACATCGCCTGGCACGGCCTTGGCTGGACCGAACTGGACCTTCCCGCCCAGACGCTGATGTTCCTGGGAATCGCCGGGGTCTTCACCGTCCCACTTAACTGGCGCTTCATCTGGTGCGGCTTTGCCGTTACCGCCATGGTGTTCGGCAGCGCCTGCATCGTGCAGCACTTCTTTTTGGGCGCCGACCGGGCATATGGCCTCAATGGCGGCCCATGGAGCGCCATCGAATTCACCATGATCACGCTGACGATGGTGCTCTTCAGCATCATTCAGTTGATGGCTCGCGAGCCGTCCATGCCGGAGCGCTGGCTCCACGGTGCCGCGATCGCCATCGGTCTTTACGGTGCCTTGCTGACCCAGAGTCGCGGCCCACTGCTGGCTTTCCTGCCGGCGCTGGCCATCGCGATGATCGTGACCGTGCGGCGAACGGGACGCCTGCGCCAGGCCATCGCCTTCGTCGTCATCCTCATCGCAGGGGCAAGCGTGGCCACGTTCAGCCTGCACCGCGAGCTCGTCGACCGCTTCGGTCAGGTACAAGGCGAAGTCGCCACATTCAGCCGGGACAATGCGCAGGGCCCGGTACGCGAGCGCCTCGAAATGTGGATTACTGCCTGGCAGGCGTTCGAGGAACATCCGGTGATGGGCGTCGGGCTGGATAAATTCGGCCAATATGCGCGCGATCAGATCGCCCAGGGCCAGGTCAGCCCCGTCATCGAGAAGTACGACCATCCGCATAACGAATACCTGGAAGCGGCCGCAACTGGCGGTGTTCCCAGCCTGATCGTCCTGCTTCTGCTGTTCGCCGTGCCCATCGTGTATTTCGCGCGACGGGTAAGCCAGCCCGACGAGCAACGCGCCCTCATCGCGACCGCGGGACTCGTCCTGGTCGTTACGTATTCGCTCTGCGCGTTGACCGACAACGTGTTCTACCGAGCCATGCCGCAGTCGGTTTTCCTGTTCCTTATGCTCGGCTTCACCCTGGCGACCGCCTATCCCGTCAGGCGTATCGATACGACCGCGCCGCCGGTCTGACATGGCTCGTATTCACCTGATCGCGTGGGACAACCAGCGCGGACTGAGCCACGACATCCGGGTGATGGCCGATGCGCTGGCCATTCTCGGTCACGACGTGCACATCAGCCGACTGGGCTCCAAACGGCGCGACGGAACGTGGACCCTGCACGCCCTGCGCCTGCGCCGGTGGCTGGGCTGGCTGTTCAGCGGCGGACGGCAACCGGCGAGGTTCGATATGAACCTGTCGCTGGAACACGTGCGACCTGCCAGCTTCGGACTGGCGCGCATCGACGTCCTCATGCCCAACCCCGAATGGATGTCGCTCCGCAGCCAGCGCTATCTGCCGCGGTTCGATGCGTTGCTGACCAAGACCGCCGAGGCCAGTCGCATCTTCTCGTCGCGAGGCCTGCGCACGCTGCATGTCGGATTTCGCAGTCGAGACTGCTACGACCCCGACGTCACGCGCACGCCGCTTGCGTTTCTGCACGTCGCCGGCGCCAGCGACCTGAAGGGTACGGCGCGCCTCATCGCGGTCTGGAAGCGTCACCCGGAATGGCCACGCCTGCGTGTACTGCGCGCGGGCGCCAGCGAGGAAGACGCGCAGACCGGATCCGCGAACATCGAGGTGGTGCGGACGTATCTGCCTGCCGACGAAGTGCGCCGTCTTCAGAACGAGTATGCGTTCCATATATGCCTGTCCGAAACCGAAGGCTGGGGCCACTACCTCGTCGAGGCCATGAGTTGCGCCGCCGTAGCGATCACCTGCGACGCGCCCCCCATGAATGAACTGGTCACCGCGGATCGGGGGCTGCTGGTCGCGGTCGGCGAGCCCCGGCCGTTCAACGCCGCGCTGGCCTATCCGTTCGACGAAGCTTCGCTGGAACGCACGATAGCGCGCGCCATCGCCATGCCGGACGACGAACGGGAACGACTGGGCGCGAATGCCCGGGCATGGTTCCTCGACAACGACGCCGGATTCACCGATCGCCTCGACCGCGCGTTACGCGATCTGCTCTGAGTTCCGCGGCCGGATATCGGCGGGCGGTTCGGAGAATTCCGCCAGATGCCGGTCCACGCCGTTGTCGCAACGGACGAGCTGCCGCTGGCGCGTATCTTCCAGAAACCGGTCGTTGGGATTGTCGACGACATTCTTGCGCGTGCGGTGATACAGATGAGTGGCCAGCGCGCTGAAACGCAGATCGCGGCGACGGATCCCGGCGTGGAAAGCGCGCGCCACCAGTTCGGTGTCTTCGCGCCCCCAACCCGTCATGCTCTCGTTGAAGCCATTCAGCCGAAGCAGGTCGTCGCGCCAGAAACCCATGTTGCAGCTTTTGATACCACGCGTTTTCTGCGAAGGCTTCGCGTACCAGCGCGCCAGCGCGGGTAGCCGCAACGTGTGCCGGCGGCGCTCGATGCCCGGGGTGAAGAACGAGGCGCGCACCGTGCCGTCCCCCAGCATGCGCCGGGTCAGGGTCTCGTCGCTGAGCACGCGGGAACCCTGCACATAGCAATCGGCCATGGCGAATGCCTCGTGGTCGGCGATGAAGTGCGGCTCGGCAACCATGTCGCCATCGAGCAGGATGATGTAGTCGCCGGTAGCCGCCGCGATGGCCCGGTTACGTGCGCGGCTCATACGGGCACCATCGTCGGGCTGCCAGAGATGGACCAGTCTTACCGGAAACCAGGCGGCCACACGGTGCATGACCTCGGCCGTAGCCTCGCCGGAACCGTCGTCGGTCACGATGACCTCGTCGGGCAGACGCGTCTGCCGGGCCAGCGACTCCAGCACGCGTTCCAGCGCGGCGGGCCAGTTATAGGTGAGGATCGCAACCGTGATACGCATAGCGAAAGTCTAACCGAATCGCCGGAAATACCCGCCACGAACCGGGCTCCGTGGCGATTCGGTTAGACTTTCACGATGGCGAACCTCCCCCTCTCCCTTGTGGTCATCACCTATAACGAGGCGCATACGATCGCCCGTTGCCTGGACAGCGTGCCTTTCGCCGCGGAGAAGATCGTCGTCGACAGCGGGAGTACCGACGACACCGTCGCGATCGCGATCGCCCATGGCGCCCGCGTGGTGCATCAGGACTGGCTTGGCTTTGGCCCCCAGCGCAACTTCGCCACCGGTCAGGCCAGCCACGACTGGCTGCTGGCACTGGATGCCGACGAGTTCCTTTCGCCCGAACTCGCCGCCGAACTCAGCCAGGCTTTGCCGGGCATCATGGCCAGTTCCGCGCCCGCCGCCTGGCTGCGCCGCCGGACCATCTACATGGGCCGCCCCATGCGCTGGTACCGCCCGGCCGTCGGCGAAAAGATGGCGCGTCTGTGGCATCGCGACCGTGCCCGCTGGACCGACGCGCGCGTACACGAGTCGCTGCGTTTCGAAGGCTCGGCGCCGACGCTTCGCGCGCCCTTCGACCACGTGAACAATCCCAGTCTGGCCGAGAAACAGCTCAAGGTCCTGCGCTACGCCGAACTGAAGTGCCGCGACTGGCTCGACAAGAACAAGCCCGTGCGCATGTGGCAAACCCCGTTCGTGTTCGCGCTGGCCTTCATCAAGGATTACATCTTCCGGCTAGCGTTCCTCGATGGCTGGCGCGGCTACGCTATCGCACAGACCGCCGCGAGCTACGCCGTTTACAAACGGATGCGCTACTACGAAATGCGCAACAACCCCCTGTCGCGCGATACCGCCGCGACAGCCCTCCATCGACACGGACTCGACCGTTGAAAAAGCACTATCTTCTCTACGGCTCCGAGCGCTACGCGCTGGCCATCCTGCGACCGCTACAGGAAGCGATCCGCGCGCGTGGCGACGAAGCGGCGTGGTTCTTCGACGGTCCGGGCGGCGAAGACCTGGTCTCGGGCGAAACCTGGCTGCGCACGACACAGGAGGTTCGCCGTTTCGACCCGATCGCCGTGGTGACCTCCAGCAACGCCGTGCCGCATTTTTTCCCCGGCGTGAAAGTCGAAACCTTCCATGGTTTCGATGCGGGTAAGCCGCGCCATATCTATATCCGCGGGTTCTTCGACCTGTACTGCACCACCGGCCCGAAAGACACCCGCGCGTTCGGCGAGATCGCCGCGCGCCTCGGCCACTTCGCCGTCAAGGAAACGGGCTGGCCCAAGCTCGATCCGTTCCTGAAGGACATCGGCGAAGGTCCGGTGCCCCCCGTGCGCCAGCCTCCGACGATCCTTTACCACTCGACGTTCTCGCCGTCGTGGAGCGCCGCGGAAACCCTTTACGACAAGGTGCGCGAACTGTCGCGCGACGGCCGCTATCGCTGGATCGTGACCTTCCATCCGAAGATGAACCCGGAAACGACGGCGAAGTACCGCGCACTGCAGAACGATCACCTGCGCTTCGCCGACGACGACAATATTCTGGATCTCTTCGGCCAGGTCGACATGATGTGCTCGGACACGTCCTCCGCGTTGAGCGAGTTCCTGCTCACCGGAAAACCGGTGGTCACGTTCAAGAACCGCCGGCCGGGTCCGCAGCTGATCGACATCGACGACGCTGCCGACTTCGAGCCGGCGATCGAGCGCGCGCTGTCGCGTCCGCCCGAACTGATGCGTGCGATCCGCGAATACGCCGACTCGATCCATCCCTACCGCGACGGCCGCTCAAGCGAGCGGGTGCTGGACGCCATCGACCAGTTCATCGCCGAAGGCGGTCGCAGCCGCAAGCGCAAACCCCTGAATCTTTGGCGCAAGCTGAAAATCCGGCGCCGGATCGGCTACTGGGGTCCGGCCTGACGGCCAGGCTCCACGCCAGCTCCACGCTCCGAGCTGTACGCAGGCGGTCAGCCGTACGGACCGTCATGCGTTTAGACTGACCCGACCAACGACCCGGTGAAGACAACCTTGCCTTCCAGCGCCTATACCCGTTCCGAACATCTTCGCGCCCTGTGGCCCTGGCTGCCTTTGTGGGGTGCGATGGCCTTGCTGGCCATCTTCTCGCATGGCCCGATGCCGATGTTCTCCACGCGAACCCTCGCCGTGGCATGGGAAATGTGGGCACACGGACACTGGCTGGTGCCTTACATCAACGGCCAGCCATACAGCGAGAAAGTCCCGCTGCTCTTCTGGATGATCCACGCCGGCTGGTTCGTTTTCGGCGTTACCGACGTGTGGCCGCGTTTTCTGGAGGTCCTGTTCGGGGGCATCCAGCTCGTGCTGGCCTCGGTACTCGCCTCGCGCCTGTTCCCCTCGCGCCCGTGGGTCGCCAAGGCGACTCCGTGGTTGTTGATGGGACTGACCTACGCGTTCCTGTTCGGCCAGCAGATCATGTACGAGGTGCTGCTTGCCGTCTGGGTATTGGGGGCCATCCTGTGCCTTACGCCCACGTCGCGGCGCGCCGAACCCCGCTGGTGGCTGTTCGGGCTGCTGGTCGGCGCGGGCCTTCTCACCAAAGGCCCGGTGATGCTGCTGCATGTGGTGTTCCCACTGCTGCTCGGGCCGCTCTGGAACGACTGGGCACGACGGAATCGTGCCCGCTGGTATGGATTCGGCCTCCTCGGCCTGTTGCTCGGCTTCGCCATCCTGCTTGCCTGGGCCATCCCGGCGGGTTTCGCCGGTGGCGACGAATACCGCCAGCGGCTGTTCTTCACCCAGACAGCCGGCCGCGTCGTCGATGGCGAGCACGCTCGCTCGCTGCAAAATCATGCACGCTCCGCATGGACTTACCTGGTCTGGCTGCCGCTCCTGCTGTTTCCCATCACCGGCTGGTTGCGCGCGCTGGTCGCCGTACCCCTCACACTGTTTCGCCGCCCCTGGGACCGGGCCGTCGTGCCGGCGCTCGTTATCGCCGCCGTGGCCGCATTCGCGCTGCTTGTCATTGGCAATCTCGACCTGAACGTGCCGGCCGGCATCCCGCAGTTGCTGGTCTGCCTGCTGATCGTCCCGTTGCTGGTGGCCATGCTCCGCCAGCCCCTCGAGCCCGGTCTCCGGCTGCTCGTCTGCTGGCTGCTGCCGACCCTGCTGGTGTTCTCGCTGATCACGGGCAAGCAGGGTTACTACGTGCTTCCGGAACTCGGCGGGGCCGTGATGCTGATCGCCGCCGCCATTGCGCATCTTCGCGAGCGCCATCTCAAGCTGGCGGCGCATTACGCACTCGGCACGTGGCCGCTCGCCCTGGGCGGGTTCTGCCTGGCGGCCTTCCTGTTCGCCATGCCGGCACTCGTGGCCTCCGGCCGGCTGACCAATGTCTGGATGGTCGACATGGCGCCTTACGCGCGCTTCTTCGCCGTGGTGTTCATCGTGCTTGGCGGCCTGCTGCTGCTTTCGGGACGCGGCGAAATGCGCCGGCTCGCTTTCGCGGGCCTGATCGGCACGCTCGCGGTCAATTCCCTGTGGACGCTGGGTGCGTGGCACAACTACGACTTCCAGCCGACCGCCCAATACCTCGGGCAGGCCGAAGCCGCAGGGCTCCCCATCGCCAATCTGGGACGCGGCTACAACGGCCAGTACCATTTCGCCGGGCGGCTCATGAATCCCATCGTCAGGCTCAACGAGGGAGCGGGTGCGCCTCCGGACGACGAGGATGACGACGACAATCCGGCGATCCACGATGGCGATACTCTCGACGAGTTCGCACGCAAACACCCCGATGGCGTGGTGATTTCCTATACCAGCAGCCTCACCCAGAACGATCTGCGTTATGCCCATCTCATCCAGCCGTCCTTCTCCAGCTGGCTGCTGATCTGGGACGCGCGCACCATCTCGGCGCTACGCGCCGGACGTATTCCGCCGGAACCGAAACTGCCGACCCTCATGTATCCGCGCGATTACTGGCGCTACAAGGTCGTCCGTTGAACGACGAACTCATCCAGCGGCTTCGCACACAGGTCGGCGGCGTCCGCGACGGGGCGCTGTTGCGGTTCTCCATCGGCAATGCCTTGCTGGGCGACGCGCGATACGTGGAAGCCGCTGCGGAGTTCCGCGAAGCCGTCGCCTTCGATGCCGACTATTCGGCGGCATGGAAGCTGCTGGGCAAAGCCCTGCTGGCTCTTGACGACGAAACTGGCGCCGGCGCCGCGTGGCGGTCGGGCATCGAAGCATCCGAACGCCGGGGCGACAAACAGGCCGGCAAGGAAATGACGGTCTTCCTCAACCGGCTGAGCCGTAACGCACCGTAGAAACGCTTCGTCCACTTGCAGGATTGCTCTTGAGCGCTCGTACAGACGAATTAGCGGTACGGGCTGGCGCGATCGTTCGCCGTGTATCGCTTGTAGTGCCACTGATATTGCGGGAATGCCCGCTCCACGCACGATTCCACACCACGATTGAGCGCGGCGCAGGCCACTTTCAGATCGGCATCGGCCACGCTGGCGGGCGCCGGAAGGATATGGATGCGGTAACCCGCCCCCTCCGGCAACCGCTCGGCGAAGCTGAAGAGCACCGTGGAACCCGTCCTCGCCGCAAGCCGGGGCAGCAATACGCCAGTCAAGGCATCCACGCCGAAGAACGGTGCGAACTCGCCCTCGCCCTCGCGCGGCTTCTGGTCGGGCAGGATGCCCACCGTGCCACCGGCGGCCAATCGTTTGTACAGCGTACGCACGCCGGCGCCCTCGGCGCGGACCTGCTCCGGAGCCAACGCGCCGCGGACTTTGCGCAGCAACGCCTCGATGGCCGCGATGCGCGGCGGACGGTAAAGAATCGCCATGGGCGTACGGCTGCACAGCCAGTAATTCAGCAGCTCCCAGCAGCCGAGGTGGGGCGCGGCGATGATCACGCCCTTGCCGGTCGCCAACGCCGCCTCGAAAAGTTCGCCGCCACGCACCTCGCGCACCAGTCCGAGGGCACGTTCCGCACCACCGCCCCAGATGCTGGCGATCTCGGTCAGGGATTTGCCGCTTTCTTCCATGGTCCGCGTCAGCAACGCCTTGCGGTCGTCCTCTGCAAGGTCCGGTTGCGTAAGCCGGAGGTTGACCTCGGTGTAATGCGCGGCACGCGTGCGACGGCGCAGGGAAAAACGCCCTATGGCCGCGCCGATGGCATGCACGGTACGCAGGGGCAGCAGGCTGACGAGCCGCAACAGGAGATAAACGAGATAGATATCCGGGCGCATGCCACAAGTTTAGGGCATGGACAGGTTCACCCCGTCCCCGCGGGCCAACCTTCCGTTAAGCTGTCGGCCACTCAGCCGTTACATCATCCATGATCGCACTTATCCAGCGGGCCGAATCCGCGCGAGTCGATGTCGATGGCCTCACCGTGGGTGCCATCGGAGCGGGCCTGCTTGCCCTTGTGGCCATCGAGCCCGGCGACGGAGAAGCCCAGTGCGCCCGCATGCTGGAACGTCTGCTGGGTTACCGGATCTTTTCGGACGACCAGGGCCGCATGAACCTCGGGCTGGCCGAAACCGGCGGTGGACTATTGCTGGTCAGCCAGTTCACCCTGGCCGCCGATACCCGGAAGGGCATGCGCCCCAGTTTCACCACGGCGGCGCCGCCCGAACACGGCAGGCGCTGGTTCGACCGGCTGGTCGACCTGGCTCGCGCAGCACACCCGGGGGTGGAAATCGGACAGTTCGGTGCCCATATGAAGGTTCACCTGGTCAACGATGGTCCCGTCACTTTCTGTCTGGAAGTGCGTTGAGCCACGCATGGCATCGAAGCCACCCTTTCCTCCCGCCTTCGCGGCGCGCTCCGACCGTACATGGCTGTCTGGCGCGATTCTTGCGTTGCCGCGTGGAGGCCGATCCACTTGAAAACTGGTCAAAAAATCATCAAATGACTATACTGATCGGTTCCTGTAACCCGCGGCGGTCGGCATGACTAATAAAGCTCACGAGCAGCAGTCGGAAATCAAACAGCTCATCTCCAAGGGTTTGGAGCAGGGCTACCTGACCTATGCCGAGATCAACGACCACCTCCCGGACGACATCGTCGATCCGGAGCAGATCGAAGACATCATGGCGGTGCTCAAGGGCGTCGGCATCGAGGTCCATGATTCCGCGCCCGACACAGACACTATCGCCGACGGCGCCGCCCCGGGCACCAGCACGGACGACGAGTCCGCCGCCGAGGAAGCCGTGGCCCTGTTGTCGGCCGTCGATGCCGAGGTCGGCCGCACCACCGATCCCGTCCGCATGTACATGCGCGAGATGGGCACGGTCGAGCTGCTGACGCGCGAAGGCGAAATCGCCATCGCCAAGCGCATCGAAGAAGGCCTCAACCAGGTCCAGACCGCGCTGGCCAGCTTCCCGCTGACCATCCAGCTGCTGCTCGAGGAATACGACCAGCACGTCGAGGGCAAGCGCCGCCTGAGCGAAATCCTGGCCGGCTTCGCCGATCTGGAAGAAGCCGCCGATGCCGCGCAGGCCGCCGCTGCCGAACTCCCGGCCGCCGACGCCGAAGACGCCGAAGAAGAAGAAACCGACGACACGGCCGCCGAGGAAGAGGAAGCCGGTCCCACCGGTCCCGACCCGGAAGAAGTGAAGCGTCGCATGGAAGAACTGCGCTCGCTGCACCAGAAATTCCAGAAGGCGGCACCGAAGGCCGAAATCAACGACAAGAAGGTCACGAAAATCCGTGAGCAGATGTCGGAAGCCTTCCTCAAGCTCAAGCTGCCTTCCGCACTGATCGACAGCTTCGTGCGCAAGCTGCGCGAAGTGGTGAACGACATCCGTCACCACGAGCGTCTGCTGATGGATATCTTCGTCAAGCAGGTGAAGATGCCGCGCGCCGAATTCCTGAAGACGTTCCCCAGCAACGAGGGCAACCTCGAGTGGGCCGCCGACCTGTCGCGCAAGCGCCAGAAGTGGTCGCCGAACATCAAGAACTTCCGTGAAGTCATCGATGGCGAGCAGGAAAAGCTGGCGCAGATCGAGCGCACGCTGTACCTGCCGCTTACCGACATCAAGGAAATCAATCGCGCCATGTCGGTCGGCGAGGCGAAAGCCCGTCGCGCCAAGAAGGAAATGGTCGAGGCCAACCTGCGTCTCGTCATCTCCATTGCCAAGAAGTACACCAACCGCGGCCTGCAGTTCCTCGACCTCATCCAGGAAGGCAACATCGGCCTGATGAAGGCGGTCGACAAGTTCGAGTACCGTCGCGGTTACAAGTTCTCGACGTACGCCACATGGTGGATCCGTCAGGCCATCACGCGCTCCATCGCCGATCAGGCCCGCACCATCCGTATCCCGGTGCATATGATCGAGACGATCAACAAGCTCAACCGCATCTCCCGCCAGATGCTCCAGCAGTTCGGCCGCGAGCCGACGCCGGAAGAACTGGCTAAGGAAATGGAGATGCCGGAAGACAAGATCCGCAAGGTCCTGAAGATCGCGAAGGAACCGATCTCCATGGAAACCCCGATCGGCGACGACGAAGATTCGCATCTTGGCGACTTCATCGAAGACACCAACGCCAGCTCGCCCGTCGAGTCGGCCACGGAAACCGGTCTCATGGAAACGGTGCGCGACGTACTCGCCGGCCTCACGCCGCGCGAAGCGAAGGTGCTGCGCATGCGCTTCGGTATCGACATGAACACGGATCACACGCTGGAAGAAGTCGGCAAGCAGTTCGACGTCACCCGCGAGCGCATCCGCCAGATCGAAGCCAAGGCCCTGCGCAAGCTGCGTCACCCGAGCCGCTCGGAAACACTGCGCTCGTTCCTCGATATCGATTGATCGGGGTTACCACGCAGAAGTGAAAACGCCCGCGAAAGCGGGCGTTTTTTTGGCTCTTCCCGCATTAGCGGGGACGGCGTGAGGTGTCTTGTCGAGCTTCGGTCGAGGACAGCCGCCTCACGGTCGTGGCTTGAGGAAGCCGCGACCGGGTTGGCCCTTGGGGCCTTCGGCGCCGTCCCTGCGGGAGCGGGCCGTAGTGCCGCTTTCGCTCCAACTAGTCATCGCGGCCCTCGGCTAAGGCGGCCCCAAGGACCAACCCGGCCACGGCACCGTCGGTTGCGGTTTGTTGTGGGGAGAGCGCAAGCCGAGCAGGTGATGGGACCGGACCAGATACGGTCACCACCGGTCATGCGTCACGCGCTGCCTTCCTCCACGTAACCGCAACACCCGGAAGAGCCGTCGGCCACCGCCCTCGACGCGACTTGCGGAACCGAGCGCGGCGGGCGGAAAAGGCCCGAAGGGGGCGGACCCGGACGGTCCGCCGTTTTCGCTGAGGCAGGAGCCGAATCGAAAACCCCCGCCCGCCGCGCGGGCGCGACGGGGCGCAGCCATTAAAACACCAGCCGCGCAGCGGCTATCCCTTCCCGAGCGACGGTGAAGCCGGAGCGTCGAGGGCGGTGGCCGACGGCTCTCCCCGTAACGTCCGAGCGCGAACGCGATGGCAAAGCCGAGCCCTCCCCGACAATGCGTGAAGAACCTTTTTTTGCGTGTGTTTCAGAGCGTGGTCGTGCGCGTCAAAGATGCTCCGGCCCAGACGCAATCGACCACGACCGATCAGCGTCGAAACAGCCAAGAAATTTCTCAGCACATACCGTGACCACGCGCGCACAACGCGAGCGACACACCCCGTATCCTCGCCGGCCCGCGTTCACCGGAAGAACGATGCTCGTCCCCATTACACCGACCTCGCGCCAGTACCTCGAGCACACCCTGCGAATGTTGGATGCGCAATCGATGGGCGGCCTCTGTCAGGGTGCAACGGCGCACTGGCTGATGGATGTCATGTCGGGAAGGTTGGCGACATTCGACCTGGCCAGGCTACCCCGGGCACTTCTGTACCAACGGCATTACGAAGCACTGGTAGATCCGTACGCCGCCATCCGGGCCGTCTACGCCGCCATTGCGTATTACCTCGATAGCTTCCGCTGTACGACGTCATTCGAAAGAAGCACCCGGAAAATCGGCGGTGCGTTCAGTTCACCGTGCAATGTCGCCGCCATGCTCGGCATGGATGCTCCGACAGGAGGCAGCCATTCCATCGTTCTCTTCAAGGCAAAAAGCGGACGACGGTTTGTGTATTGTTCCAACGCAGGAATCTACGAGTGGGCATGCTCGCCTCACAACGCCATCGGTGTGCTTCTGTCTGAATACAACACGCGCTTCGGCACCAACTACGACAAGATCAGCGAAGCGATCATATCCACGACGCCGCACGATCTTCCCATCAATGCCTACGCCTGACGCCCGACCTCGTCGCTCAGCGAGCGCGCTTCAGGCGGATCAATGCCGAAATATCGTCGTCGCCATAACCTTGCGACATCAGTTCGGCGAAGTCGGCGAGCGACTTCTCGATCACACCGCGATCCGTGCCGGCTTCCTCGGCGATACCCCGCACGATGCCCAGGTCCTTGTGCAGCAGTGCCAGCTTGAACCCGACCGAAAATTCGTTGCGCAACATCGTCGCGCCACGTTTGTCGAGGAACCAGTTGCCCGCGGCACCGGCGGCCAGCGTGGGAATGAGGCGGTCGGCTTCGAGGCCCAGCGCATCGCCCAGCGCGAGACCTTCCGTCACCGCCTGCGCGATGCCGGCGACCAGCACCTGATTCACCGCTTTCGTTGCCTGCCCCGAACCCACCGGACCCATATGCGTGATGCGCGCGCCATAGGCTTCCAGAACCTGTCGCGCACGTTCGAGCACGTCCGCTTCGCCGCCGACCATCACGGATAGCTTGCCGTTCCTCGCGCCTTCCACGCCACCCGAAACCGGTGCGTCGAGGAAATGCGCGCCCACTTCGGCGAGGCGACGTGCGACACGCTTCGCCGTGGCGGGTGCCACCGTCGAGTGGTCGATGACAATCGCGCCTTTACGCAACGAAGGGGCCATCGCGTCGACGACGCCGATCACATCGGCATCGGCACTGACACAAAGGGCAATCACATCGCACGACGCCGCGATACCGGCGAGGTCCGGCGCGGCGACCTTCAGCTCGGCGGCGAGCGCGTCGGCTTTCGCCTGGGAGCGGTTGCCGACGGCCGCGAGCAGGCCCTTATCGTTCAGATGTCCGGCCATGGGAGCGCCCATGGCGCCGAGACCGATAAAGGCTGCTTTGATCGACATGTGCTTTCCCGTAGAGGAGATCAGTCGCCGGTGTTTTCGGCGAGGTAGGTGTAACCGGTCAGGCCCGCATCCAGCGCGGCATACAGACGCTCGCCTTCCGCGCCCGCGATACCCGCGGCCGCAAGCCGGTCGGTATAGGACTGACGCAGTGCCTTCAGGTCGTAGCCGACGTAGTCCAGCATCAGATCGGTGGTATCGCCACGACGGATATGGGCGAACTCGTAGCCGTCCGCAGTCGCGCGGACATTCACCGCATCGGTGTCGCCGAACAGGTTGTGGATGTCGCCAAGCGTTTCCTGATAAGCGCCGACCATGAAGATGCCCAACCGGTACGACTCGCCCGAGCGCAGCTCGTGCAGCGGCAGGCTGACGTCGACACCCTCGGCGTCCACGTAGTGATCGATGCGGCCATCGGAATCGCAGGTCAGATCCGCGATGACGCCGCGGCGCGTCGGCTCTTCATCCAGGCGCGCGATCGGCACGATCGGAAAAATCTGGTCGATCGCCCAGATATCCGGTACCGATTCGAATACCGAGAAGTTGACGAAGTACTTGTCGACCAGCTTCTCGTCCAGATCGTCCAGCGCCTGACGATGCGCGCGCTCGGCGGGCAACAGGCGGGGACGCACGGCATTGGCGATGGCGTAGAACAGTTCGTCGAGACGTGCGCGGTCTTCCAGGTGCAGCTGGCCCAGCGCGTACAGCGCCTGGCCCTCGGCGAAATGATGCTGCGCCTCGTGGAAGAGTTCCAGCGCCGGGCGGCTGTCCAGTTCGGCATGCGTCTCGCGCAGATGCCGCAATACCGTCGGTTCGCCTTCGCGCTCCGGCGGAATCGCACCCGTCGGCACGGCCTCGACCTCGCTGACATTCACCACCATCACGGCGTGGTGCGCCGTCATGGCGCGGCCGGACTCGGTGAAGATCACGGGTGCGGCCATGCCGTATTCGGTCACGGCCTCGGCCAGCGGTTGAACGATGCTGGCGGCGTACTGACCCAGGCTGTAATTGATGGAGTTGTAGCTGCGCGAACGGGTGCCTTCGTAGTCGACGCCCAGACCACCGCCCACGTCGACTATCTCGATACCGACACCGAGGCGGTGCAGTTCGACGAAGTAACGTACGGCTTCGCGCATGCCCGCCGCGATGTCGCGCACATTCGAAATCTGCGAACCCATGTGGAAGTGCTGAAGCTTCAATGTGTGCTTGAGGCCGGCCGCGTCGAGGCGAGCGATCAGTTCCAGCACCTGGCCCGGGCTAAGACCGAACTTACCCTTGTCGCCACCCGTGTTCTGCCATTTACCGGCGCCGATCGAGGCAAGACGGACACGCACGCCGAGCAGCGGCTCCACGTCCAGCGCTTTCGCCTCGGCGAACACGTGATCCAGCTCGGACAGCTTCTCGATAACGATATGCACGCGCAGGCCAAGCTTCAGGCCGATCAGCGCCAGGCGTACGTATTCGCGATCCTTGTAGCCGTTGCACACGACCATGCTGCCCGGACGGGCATGCGCCAGCACCGCCATCAGCTCGGGTTTGGAACCCGCTTCCAGCCCGAAACCCTGTTCGCCGGCCGCAACCAGCTCGCTGACGACGCCGCGCTGCTGGTTCACCTTGATCGGGTAGATAGCCGTATAGCTGCCGGCGTAGTGGGCATCGTCGATGGCGCGGGCGAATGCTTCCTGCAGCCGGGCAAGCCGGTCGGCAAGGATGTCCGGGAAGCGGACAAGCAGGGGAAGGCGCAAACCCTGCGCCTTGGCCTCGTCCACGATGGCCGACAGGTCCAGCGCGGGGCCTTCGCTGCCGCGCGGACGCATCAGCAGGTTGCCATTGCCGGCCACATCCACGTAGCCGTTGCTCCAGTGCGGGATAGCGTAAGTCTGTCGCGCACGTTCGATGTTCCAGGTCGCCATGGGCGTCCGATCTCCTCGTCGATAGTCGTGCCCCCTCGGGGGCCAGAAGCAGTCGCAGCGGCGAACCTTGACCTGAAGCGTGTCTGGCGGCCGGGAGCCTCGCACGCCGCGGGGCCGGTCAGACAGGGCCTGACCGCGGCCATGGCAACGGACAGACCGCCTATTGTAATAGCCGTTCGTGACGCGTGCGTATCGTCCCAGCCCTGGGTGTCATAGCGCCGGCAGGACGGCGTGCGCCCGCGATAGCCGGTACAATCACGGTTTTCCGTCCTTACACGATTCCCAGGAACAGCGTCATGTCGCAGCTCAGCTGGTTCACCGAAGCTCATCAGGCTTCCGGCTCCTCCATCGGTTTCCGCGTCGAGCGACTGCTGCATGCCGAAAAAACGCCCTTCCAGACGATCGAGATCTACCAGACGACCGACTGGGGCAACCTGATGGTGATCGACGGCTGCGTCATGCTGACGGCCCGGGACAACTTCCTGTATCACGAAATGATGACCCACCCGGCGCTGTTCACGCACGCCCGCGCCAAGCGCGTCGTGGTCATCGGCGGCGGCGACTGCGGCACGCTGCGCGAAGTGCTCAAGCACGAGGAAGTCGAATCGGCCGTGCAGGTCGAGATCGACGAGCGCGTCACCCGCCTCGCCGAGGAATACTTCCCGGAACTGTGCGAGTCGAACAACGATCCGCGCGCCGAGCTGCTCTTCATCGACGGCATCAAGTACATGGCCGAAGCCGAGCCCGAGTCGCTCGACCTGATCATCGTCGACTCCACCGACCCGGTCGGTCCGGCCGAAGGCCTGTTCAACGCGGCCTTCTACGCCAGTTGCTACAAAGCCTTGCGCCACGGCGGCATCCTGGTCCAGCAGTCCGAATCCCCGCTGGCCCACATCGAACTCATCAAGGCGATGCGTTCGGCCATGCGCACCTCGGGCTTCCAGGCCGTGAAGACCCTGCCGTTCCCGCAGCCGTGCTATCCCACCGGCTGGTGGAGCTGCACCATGGCCCGCAAGGGTGGCGACCTGTCGGGCTTCCGCGAGCGCGGCGCCCTCAGCAAGAACTTCCCGACCCGCTACTACAACGCAGACATCCACAAGGGTGCACTCGCCCAGCCGGAATTCATGCGCGAAGCCCTGGGCGAATAACCAAAGCAAAAGCAGCGCGCTCTCTACTGTGGGAGCGCACGCTGCGCGCGAAAGCCAACGAAGCAAGAAAGCCGCAAGCCCCTTAGAGCGTGCGGAGTCCGGACATCACTCAGTCCGCACCCTCAAAACATCTTCGCCCGCACCTTCGGCAGCACGACCAGAATCAGCGTCGCGATCGGCCCGAGCAGCGCCGACAGCAGAAACCACAGCAGACCGCTGCGATTCTTGCCCTGGGCGAGTCCCGCGTTAATCAACATCAACGTGCCCCATCCGGCAAGCCAGCCACCACGATCGCTGGCAATAAGCGCGAATTGTTCCATCGTATTCTCCTGTTCTGTCGCAGGATTGGTATGAGCGTGGGGTACGAATACGCAGCACGCCCCCGACGTGAACGCCGATAGTAGCAAGACCCTGCGACACTGGACGTTTTGTCGCCCACGTTCCGTTCATGCAGAAGCCGTATCCTTACCCTTTTGTGACGGAGACGGATCCATGCGCGGATGGCGCCTTACGACCCTGGCCCTGATGGCCACGTTATCGCTTCCCGCACTGGCCGCCCCGACCAAGGCGCCGCCAGCCGCCTCGAAAGCCGAGGCGAAGGACCAGACCAAGGCCCTGCTCCAGTTCCAGCGCGATCTGGCCAGCGTCCTGGCCCTGCGCACGGACGCCGAGCCGCTGCTGGCCGCCGCCCTGCTTGCACGCCCCCTCCCGGATGCCCCGGAAGTACTCAGCTACCACGCGCTACTTGAGCGCGCCGCCCGTAACGAGGACGCCGGCCCCGCCGTGTCCTGGGCCCAGCTGGCCGATTGCAGCCGCAAGAGCGGCGACTGCCCCAATATCGATGCCCTGACGAAACTGGAACAGCAGGCGCCGGACAATGCCGCCGTATGGCTGCTGAAGCTTGCCGTCGACGACCACCAGGGCAAGAAGGACGGCGTGCGCGCCGACCTCGGCCGTGCCGCGAACGCCAAGGCCTACGACGACTATCTCGGTAACAGCCTGAAAGCCCTGGCCAACTCGGTCAGCCAGCTTCCGCCGCCGCCCGCGACCTTCAGCCCGCTGGCGGGTGCCGGCGCCGCAGGCGTCCAGATGGTCCTCGTCTTCGGCCTGGGCAGTGCGCAGCCGATGCCCGGCTTCCAGGTCACGGCCCGGTTCTGCGAGGAAAACAAATCCGACCAGGGTGTCGTCGACGACTGCCTGAAGCTGGCGAAAGTCCTCGAGTGGGGCAGCAGCCCGCTCGGTCGCTCGCTGGGGCTGCACCTGCGCGAAACGCTGTCGCCGGACGCCACGCAGCAGCAGGGTGCGAAGACCGCCCGCCTGAACCTCATCTGGCAGATGCAGCGCTTCGCCCAGTTGAACATGCAGGGTCAGGGCGACAAGGTAACGGCGCAGAAACTGCTCGCGCTGGCCCGTACGGGCGGCACGGAAATGAGCGTCATCCTTTCGGCCCTGCGCACCTACGGCATCCCCGCCGAGGCGCCGGCAGGCTGGGAGCCGGCGAAAGCCGAGAGCTGATAACCGCCCGTCATGCGGAAGCGCCCCCAGGCGCGCTCCCGCATGACGATTGCGCCTCGCGTTAGGCCACCTGCGTGGGTTAGCCTTGACCCATCCTTCGGGCAGGTGACGACGTATGCTCACGACGCTTGTGGCAAGCAGCAAGGGCGGATGCGGTAAGTCCACGGTGGTAACCCAGCTGGCGGCTTACTGGACCCAGGCGGGCAAACGCACCGCCGTCATCGACGCCGACCGGCAGCATTCCAGCCTGCGCTGGGCGGGAAGACGACCGGACAACGTCCCGGCCGTCGCCGCCATCGAAGGTAGCCGCAAGGCCCTCGATCGCGTACCGGAACAAACCGAGCGGGTCATCGTCGATACGCCGGCGGGTGTCACCGAGCGCGACCTCGAGCCATACATCGAGAAAGCCGACGTCCTCCTCGTGCCGGTGCTCCCGTCCAGCTTCGACCTCGACGCCACCCTCGATTTCCTGCACATGCTCCGGAACATCCCGCGTATCAAACGCGGCAAGTTGCCGGTCGGCCTGGTAGGCAACCGCCTCAAGCCCTGGACCAACGCCAGCCAGAGCGCCATCGCCGAACTCGCCGAGCGCGCGCCCTTTCCGGTGGTTGCGGAACTTCGCGACTCCCAGGCGTACGTCTTGCTCACGGCGCTCGGTAAGGGCATCTTCGACTACAACTCGGAAAACGTACGCGGACACCAGGACGACTGGACGAAACTGTTGCGCTGGATAAAACGTAACGGTTGAGCCTTAGGCTGGCGACGCGCGACACGATCCCGCCACGCTTGCGTGGCACGTAGGAGGCAACAACCATGCACGAACTCATCCTGTTGCGTCACGCCGAGGCCGAGCCTCCCGAGAAGGCGAAAGACGACCGTTCGCGAACCCTGACAGAACACGGCAAGCGCGAAGCCCGCGATACGGCGAAGTGGTTCGCCGACCACCACATCGAATATGACCGGATCCTCTGTTCGCCCGCAACGCGAACCAAAGAAACCGCCATGCTCGCCCTCACCCACGGCGAGCCCCAGTTTGTCGAAGAAATCTACGATGCCACCCCCGGCGACCTGATGGCCGTGCTCGACAAGCACCACGGTGTCGGACGCGTCGTTTTGGTCGGTCATAACCCCGGCATCGAACAGCTCGTCGCCTTGCTGGTAGACGGCCGCTCGGACGACTATCGCGGCATGCCCCCTGGCGGCGTGGCTCGACTGACGCTCCAGAAGAAGGGCTCCATCGAGCCCGGCATCGCGAAACTGGAAGCGTTCTGGTCGCCTAGTTTCAAAGAGTCGAAAGCTTCCTGATCACCTTGAAACGGGCCCTCCGCCACATTATCCCGGCGGCTATCTTTCTGTTCACGACGGCGCCGGCCGGCGCCGCCGATCTTCGTATCGATCCTGTGAAGTCGCACGCCGAATTCGGTGTGCGACTTCTTTGGGTGAGCACGGTATCGGGCGTTTTCGACAATATCCGCGGCGACATCGCCATCGACCGGATCAACCAGACCGCCGTAGTCGATGCCGTTATCGACGCGGACAGCATCCGCATGGAGTCGGCACGGCTGCGTCGCTGGGTGCTCGCTCCCGAATTCTTCGACTCGGTGCACTATCCGCAGATCCAGTTCGTATCGACGCCCACGCCGCTGGAATCGCTGACCCACGGCGGCACATTGCAAGGCCGGCTCACAATCCGCGGTATCACCCGCGACGTCGACTTCCGCCTGCTTCCCAGCCCATGTCCCACGGAATCGATGGACGGCTGCGTCGTACAGGTGCAAGGCACCATCGACCGCACGGATTTCGACATGCTCGGTCGTCGTGGCGCATTGTCCGATCGTGTGAGCCTCGGCCTGATCATCGTACTGGCGACGCCCGAGGCGAACTGACTCCACCTGTCGCGGCGTCCTCTCCCCTATCATGTCCGGATATGCGTCGCCTCGCGTTTGTCCTCATCCTGACCGCCACCGCACTCGTGCAGGGGTGTTCCCTGTCACGCGCCCATATCCAACGGGCGGACGTCATCGTGGCGCAGACCATCGACAGGGAATCGACCTGCGCCAGCGCCGATCATTGCGCGACCTCGTCGCCGCTTATCGCCGCCGCCGAGGAAGCGAATTCGGCATCCACCGCGGATAAGCCCGTACACGTGGCCACGCTGCTCGACGACGGCGAGGCGGCCATGGCTGCCCGGATCAACCTCATCCACGCGGCGCGCAGGACCATCGACGTCCAGACCTACATCTGGGAGCAGGACGATGCGGGCAACCTGGTACTGAATGAGCTGATCAAGGCCGCCCGGCGCGGCGTACAGGTCCGCATCCTGGCCGACCAGTTGTTCTCTTTCCGCGACCCGGAATTGCTTGCGAAGCTCGCGCGCGCGAACGAGAACTTCCAGATCCGCCTGTACAACCCGACCTTCCAGAGCGCGAAGACGCCGCCGCTGGAATTCGCCGCCGGCATTCTGTGCTGCTTCTACAAGTTCAACCAACGCATGCACAACAAGCTGTTCCTCGTGGACGATCTCGTCGGCATCGCCGGCGGCCGCAACTACGAGGATCGCTACTTCGACTGGGACAACACCTTCGATTACGTGGATCGCGACGTGATGATCGGCGGCCCCGTCGCGAAAACCATGGCGGCCAGCTTCGACCTCTTCTGGGCACACAAGCGTTCCGCTCCCCTTACCCATCTGCGCGACGTGAACCAGGCCATCGTCGCGGACGACGAGGGAAAGCAGCGCTGGACCGAGCCGGCATACGAAAAACCCGATCGTGTCGAACAACTGCTGTGGGAAGCGGACGATCCCGACTGGCTCGATCAACATATCGGCCGCGAAACGCTGCGAATGAACCGGGTCGAATACCAGTCCGATCTTCCGGGCAAGACCGACAACCCGAAGCGTCGTGAAGTCCGTGCGCTCACGCGGCACCTGATGGGGCTGATGCGCAACGCGAAAAGCGAAATCGTGCTGCAGACGCCTTACCTCGTCATGAGCAAACCCGCCCGCCGGATCTTCAAGGAGATTCACAAACGCGAGCAGCCGCCCCGGGTCATCGTGTCCACCAACTCGCTGGCATCGACGGACGCGTTCGCGGTGTATGCCGTGTCGTACAAGCACCGTAAACGCTACCTCATCGACTACGGTTTCGAGATTTACGAAATGAAGCCGCGTCCGGGCAACACCGATGGCGATGGGCTCGACAGGCGTCCCGAAGCCGGCACGCTCCCGCCTTACATGGCGACCGCCGGCGGTGGCAGCGGTAGCGGCAGCCGGGGCCGCCGTGGCGAGCGCGCAGGTGCGCCCAGCGAGGCCATCGATCCGTTCGCCTTGGGCAGCCGTTCTCGCAAGGGCGCGCGCAATCGACCCGCGCCGCTGATCACCGAGGGCGTCCGCTTCGGACTGCACGCCAAGTCGATCGTCATCGACGATACCTTCGCGATGGTCGGCTCGCACAACTTCGATCCGCGCTCGGACCACTACAACACCGAATCGGGCGTGATCGTCTACGACAAGCGCTTCGCCGATCGCCTGCGCCAGTCGATCATGCAGGACACGCTACCCGGCAACGCCTGGGTCATCGGTCCGCGGGAGAAAACGCTCGGCGTCCTCTCGGAGGTCAACGAGGCGATCGGAGACGTGTCCGAACGCCTGCCGTTCTTCGACCTGTGGCCCTTCCGCTATGCGACCAGCTACGACCTGAAACCCGGCTGCATTCCTATGCGCTGGACCGATCCGCGGTTCTTCGAATGCTACGAACCCGTCGGCGACTTCCCGGAAGTCGACGTATCGCTGAAACTCATCTACACCCGCATGATCACGGCCTTCGGCGCATCGGCAGCCGGCATCCTGTAGCTGCCACAAATGCCCGGCAACCCTGTGGGAGCGCGCTTGCGCGCGAAAAGCCAACGGAGCGGTGTAGCCAGGCCCTTCCTAGAGCGAGCCCGCACAGCGGGCGGCTGAAGGTCTCCTCTCGTCATAACGAAGCGCTCTTAAGAGCATGTCGATGTAGCGAGGTGAGACCTTCAGCCGCCGCTACGCGGCTCGCCCTAGGCGGTCTCCCGCACACCGCTCCGTTGGCTTTTCGCGCGCAAGCGCGCTCCCACCGAGCCCTCTCCGTCAGGGAATCTGAGGAAATCTCGCCAGAGCCCGTTACAAACCGCGCGTCAGTTCGAACCTGATCGGCAGTTCCGCCGTATACGAGGCGGGTCGCGACTCGACCTGCGCAAAACGCCAGGTACGGACCGCCTGCTCCGCCGCACGATCCAGCTCGATGTCGCCGCTGGACCTTCCCACGGCGACATGGGTGACATCGCCACTGGGCGTCACCGTGACACTCAACACGACCTGGCCCTCGCGCTGCGCGCGCAACGCCGACATCGGATAGCGCGGCGAAGGCATGTACACCGGCACCAGCGCGGGCACATCGGCCACTTTCGGTCCGGCGGCAACCACGGGGGTGGCCGTCGATGAAACCCTGGCGGCGGAACGTGACGGATCGTCGACGGCGTGCCGCGGCGACGTAGCGGCAGCGGCATGCCGGGTCGCGAGCGGCTCGCGATCGTAGGTAAGCGCCGTGAGCCAGGTCGTGCCGGCGATGCCGACTACCAGCCCCAGCAAGCTCAAGGCCGTCGTGCTGCGCATGGAAACCATGAAACCCTCTATAACGAAGACGCCCCACACGAGAACGCATGGGGCGCCGCATTAGCGAAGCGAAGAAGATCAGGGACGTTCGAGAATCGCCGTCACGCCCATGCCGCCAGCCGTGCAGATGGAAATCAGACCGCGGCCGGAGCCCTTCTGTTCCAGCATCTTCGCCAACGTCGCGACGATGCGTGCGCCGGTCGCCGCGAACGGATGACCCGTGGCGAGACTGGACCCAAGCACATTGAGCTTCGCCGGATCGATGCTGCCCAGCGGGGCGTCGAGGCCGAGGCGGTTGCGGCAATATTCTTCCGACTCCCATGCACGCAGCGTGCATAGCACCTGCGCGGCAAAGGCTTCGTGGATTTCGTAGAAGTCGAAATCCTGCAACGTCAGGCCCGCCTGCTTCAGCATGCGGGGCACGGCGACGGTAGGCGCCATCAGCAGGCCCTCGCCGTGCACGAAGTCGACCGCCGCCACCTGCGCGTAAGTGAGGTAGGCCTGGATGCCGAGTCCGCGAGCCGCCGCCCACTCGTCGCTGGCGAGCAACACCGCCGCCGCGCCGTCGGAAAGGCCGGTGGAATTGCCGGCGGTCAGCGTGCCCTGGCCCGATGTCTTATCGAACGCGGGCTTCAGCGAGCCGAGCTTTTCGAGCGTGGAGTCGGGACGCAGGAATCCATCGCGCTTCAGACCGCGAAACGGAACGACGAGGTCGTCGAAAAAACCGGACTCGTACGCCGCGCCCAGCTTCCGATGGCTCTCCATCGCGAGCTGGTCCTGCGCCTGACGGCCGATATGCCATTCCTTCGCCATCGTCTCGCAGTGATCGCCCATCGACTTGCCAGTGCGCGGTTCGGCCACGCCGGGGAACGACGGCTTCAGTTCCTTGAACGAGAACCCGCGCGTGGCCGCAGTGAACTTTTCCTTGAACGTCTTCGCGCGATTCATCGCCAGCAAGCGCTTACGCAGCCGCTGGCCATACACGATGGGTACGTCGCTGGTCGTGTCCGAGCCGCCCGCGATGCCGGCGTCGATCTGGCCCGTCGCGATCTTGTTCGCGACGATGATCGCGTTATCGAGCGAGGTGCCGCAGGCGCGTGCCGTGGTGATGCCGGGCGTCGTGGGCGCCAGACCGGACGAAAGCAGGGCTTCGCGCGCCAGGTTCCATTCCGAGGAATGCTTGATGACCGCACCCATGGCCACTTCGCCGAGTTCCACGCCATGCAGCCCGAACTTCTCGACCAGGGCGCCAAGCACCTTGACCGACATGCCGAAGTTACCTACGTCGGCGTAAGCCGTGTTGTTGCGACAGAAAGGGATGCGGACGCCACCCACTACACCCACGCGCTTTTGCGTCTTTTCCATGCTCAAGGACAATCCGAAACCGATAGGGGGCCGTTACCGGCCAAAAGGAGCCCGGACGCCGACGATCGCCGACGAACGCGTATCGGCAAGGCTAACCCGCATCACCCTACGACGAAAGCCCTGCGCGACGCACGGCAGTACTTTATTCAGGCGTCGTGAAATCCAGCGCACATCCGGCCCGATGCTAGACTTGTCCTCCTTTGCCGTTCGGAAACCGCGTCGTGAACGAGTCCCTTATTGCCTGCCCCGCCGTTCTGGCGCTGGAACTGGCCGAGGGCGAACGGCCTTCGCGGCTGGAGCTCACGCGCGACGAGGCACAGACCCTGGCCGCCCTGATCGCCGACGACCTCCGTGCCCTGCTACCCGGCGTCGAAGACTCGCGCTTTGCGCTGGCCGGCGCCCTGTTCGACGGCGTGGAACTGCTGCGCCCCGGCTTTCCGGTATTCGCGACGCTGGAGGAGCTCGCCCGCCGCGTTCCGCGCGTCACCACCGCGGGCGGCATCGTCTCGTTCGGCACCCATGAAGGCCACATGCCCGCCCAACCGCTGGTACCGGACATGGTTTACGCCGACGGCCCCATGCGCCTGATGCCGTGGATGCTGCTGGCCCCGGCCGATCTGGCCGAGTCGCTGACCGAGCGGATGGAAGTGGAGCTGGTGGGCCGGGGCGAAGCGAGCGCGGCCACGGCCGACTTCATCATGCGGACCCTTGGCATCCGCCTGGAGCACGCGCGCTATCTCAGCCGCGACGACCTGCTCGCGCTGACCTGCGTGCAATACGAACACGTGAACCTGGCGCCGCTGTGGACGGTGCTGGAAGCCGCCCTGCTCACGCCGTACCGCGAGGAAACCGCGCTCGGCTCGCGCGGCCTCCCCCTGCATTACGCCGATGGCCGCATCGGCATCCCCGGTCCTGCCGCCTGGTTCGCTGCGTCCGGCAGCCGTCGCGACAATCCGGCGCACGAGTTCGCGGGCACGATCTTCGAACTTCGCCAGTACGCGGCGCTGCTGGCCGCACACCACGTACCGCTTCATCTGGAGGGCGCCCCCGCCAGCACGGCCGGTTATCTGGTCGAAGCACTGGCCGAGCCCGATGCCAGCCTCCCCGCGCCCCAGTTCTACGCCCACGAAGCGATGGGTCTTGGCATCGCCGCAATCACGGTCGCGCAGCCAGTACCCGGCCACGCCCGCGTGCTGGCCCACGGTTATCCCCTGGCACCGGATGCGCTGGGCCCCATGCTCGACGCCCTGGCCGAACGGTATGGCTGCGCCCCGGACATACATGCGCTCGGCCGTGTTTTGCTCGACGATCGGGCAACACTGACGGCACCGGCACCCGCCCTGCACTGAATGCCGTCCATTCGGCGACGGAATTCGTGTCCTTAGCGATATACGGCCGCCGCCCCACAGATTAGAGTGCGTCATCGTCACGACGGCGTTTCCATGCACGATCCGGTAAACCTCCAGCGCGAGCCCATCGAAGGATGGCCGGCCTATGTACTGGCGCGCGCCCCCGCGCTCGTCGCCTACGTCGACGCCAATCTTCGTTACCGGTACGCCAACGACCGCTACCTGGAATGGATGGGCGTCGACTGGAGCTTTGCGCTCGGCTCCCATCTGGCCGATGTCCTCTCTCCCACCCTCTATGCCGGCATCGAACCCGATCTGCGCGCCGCGCTGTCCGGCCGCACCGTCGTGTCGGACCACGAAATCGGCGAGGGCGACAACACGCGCTACGCGCAGGCCACGTTCAACCCGGACGTCGCCGAAGACGGCACGATCCGCGGCGTCATCATTGCCGTCATCGACATCTCCGAACGGCGCGAGCTGGAAAACCGGCTGCTCGAAAGCCAGCGAAGGTTCTCGCAAGCCTTCCGCTACGCCGCCATCGGCATGGCGTTGGTGTATCCGGACGGGCGCTGGCTTCAGGTCAACGATGCCATCTGCTCGATGCTCGGCTATAGCGAAGACGACCTGCTGTCCTCGACCTTCCAGGACATCACCCATCCGGACGATCTCGCCGCCGACCTGGCGCTGGTGGGCAGGCTACTAGGCGGCGAACTCATGTCGTACCACATGGAAAAGCGCTACCTGCATCGCGACGGGCACGTGGTCCATGCACTGCTCAGCGTTTCGCTGGTGCGCGACGAAGCCAATCAGCCCCTGTACTTCGTATCGCAGTTGCAGGACATCACCGAGCGCAAGGCATTTGAGGACGCACTGTTCCGCGAGCGCGAGCTGGCCGAAGTCACGCTGAAATCGATCGGCGACGCGGTGATCACCACCGATCCGAACATGATCGTCACGTCGCTCAACCCCATCGCCGAGGCCATGACTGGCTGGTCCAACCACGAAGCCGTCGGCCGTCCGATGGACGAAGTGTTCCATCTGCGCGATCCCGTGACGCGCCAGCCCATTCCTAACCCGCTGATTTCCGCCGTTACCAAGAACGCGATCGTCGGACTGACCACCGATGCCATCCTCGTTCACCGCAATGGCTTCGACAGCCCGATCGAGGATTCCGCGGCACCGATCCACGACCACGCCGGCAACGTGGTGGGTGGCGTGGTCGTGTTTCACGACGTCAGCGAGACGCGCGCACTCGCCCTGAAGATGGCGCACCTGGCGCACCACGACACACTGACCGGCCTGCCCAATCGCGCCCTGTTGCAGTCACGCATCGAACTCGCGGTCACCGTGGCCACGCGTCGCGCGCAACGCACCGCCGTACTCTTCGTCGACATCGATCATTTCAAACAGATCAACGACACGCTAGGCCATGCCGCCGGCGATGCCATGCTTCAGGAAGTCGCACGCCGCATACGCATGAGCGTGCGCAGCGACGATACGGTAAGCCGCCTGGGCGGCGACGAATTCGTCGTCCTCCTGCCGCATATCGAATCGCAGCGCGATGCCGCCTCCGTCGCGGAAAAGGTGCTCGAAGTCTGCAGCCAGGCCGTCGCCGTCGAAGGTTCCGAGCTGGCCATCAGTTTCAGTATCGGCATCAGCGTTTTCCCGGACGACGCCCGCGACGCCGACGCGCTGATGCGAAATGCCGACACCGCGATGTACGAGGCGAAGATGCAGGGCCGTAACGGCTTTCGCTTCTTCAACGCGGCCATGAACGAACGCAACGCCGCGCGCGTGCGCATCGAAGTCGAACTTCGCAAAGCGCTGGCACGCAACGAACTGAGCCTGCACTACCAGCCCAAGGTGGACACCAGGCTCGGCATCATCATCGGCGCCGAAGCGCTGTTGCGCTGGCAGGTCGACGGCCAGGACGTGTACACACCCGAACAGTTCATACCGGTAGCGGAAGACTGCGGCCTCATCATTCCCATTGGCGAATGGGCCCTTCGCGAAGCCTGCCGGCAGACGCAGGAATGGCACACGATGTATCGGCCGCTTTCCGTATCGGTCAACGTGTCGCCATTGCAGTTTCAGCAAACGCGCTTCTTCGAAACGCTGCGCGACGCACTGGCCGAAAGCCAGTTGCATCCCACGCTGCTGGAACTCGAACTGACCGAGCGCATGGTAATGGAGGGGGGCGACCACATCGCCAGCCTGTTACGTCGCATCAAGGAACTGGGTGTCGTCCTCAGCCTGGACGACTTCGGCACGGGCTATTGCAGCCTTTCGTATCTGAAGCACTTCCCGATCGACACGCTGAAGATCGATCGCGCCTTCGTTCGCGACATCGCCTGGGACACCGACAGCGCGGCGATCACCAGCGCCATCATCGCTATGGCGCACAGCCTCAACAAAAACGTGCTGGCCGAAGGCGTCGAAACCATGGAACAGGCCACCTTCCTCGGCGCCGCGGGCTGCCCGCAGATGCAGGGGTTCCTGTTCGGCAAAGCGGTATCGGCGAAGGAGTTCGAGGCACGCATCGCGGCGATAAACACGGGCGACCTGACAGTCTGAATGCCTCACGATCCCGTCAGTCCAGCATCGCCTCGTACATGTAGTAATGACAACGCGCCATGCCCAGGCCCGCATACGTCGCCTGCGCCCGCTCGTTCTCCGTTTCGACGTAAAGTCTGATTCCCACGGCACCGGCACCCTCAGCCATGGCTTTCACATGGACGTACAGCTCACGAAACACGCCCGAGCGACGCGCGACCGGCACGACATACACGCTTTGGATCCACCAGAAATCGCCGTTGCGCCAGTCGCTCCATTCGTACGTGACCATCAGACAGCCCACCGGCACGCCGTCCATTTCGGCGACCAGATAGAACCCGCGACGCGGTTCGTCGAAGATCGCCGCGACGCCCTTCGCCAATACGTCGTCGTCGAGGCGCTTCGCCTCGGTCTCCCACGCCATCGCGGCATTCCACGCAGCGATATGGGCGGCATCGGCCGATTCGGCGCGACGAACGTAGAGGGTATTCAGCGGCATGATGTTATTCCGTCGAAGGACGCCGCTTGCGCGACGCACCGAGTTTGCGGGTAAGCGTATTGCGACCGACCCCAAGCGCCGCCGCGGCGTGCTGGCGATGGCCGTCATTGGCGATAAGCGCCGCCTGAAGAAGCGTGCGATCCAACGCATCGCGTGCACGCGCATGCACCTCCGTCTCACCCTGGGCCAGGGCATCCTCGACCCACCGGCGGAGCGCGTCGGTCCAGTCGGCATCGCGCGTGTCGCGCGCCGCCACGTCGCCGAGATCGGTCGCGAGAATTTCGGGGCCGGGCGCAATCACCGCCAGCCGTCTGCACAGATTTTCAAGCTCGCGAACATTGCCCGGATAATCGCGCTGCTCGATCAATTTCATCGCCCCACGGGAGAAACGCTTGGGCGGCAACTTCAGCTCGTTCGCGGCAGCCGCGAGAAAATGTCGCGCCAGCAGCGGAATATCGGCGCGGCGCTGACGCAGCGATGGCAGCGCGATGCGCACGACATCGAGCCGGTGTTTCAGATCGGCGCGGAAATGCCCACTTGCCACGCGTGCATCCAGGTCCTGATGCGTCGCCGCGATAATGCGCACATTCCCGCGCATCAACTCCCGGCCACCCACCCGATAAAACTCGCCGCCCGCCAGCACGCGCAACAGGCGCGTCTGCAAGGCGATGGGCATGTCGCCTATTTCATCGAGGAACAGCGTGCCGCCATCGGCCTGTTCGAAGCGACCGGCATGACGGCGCGTCGCACCCGTGAACGCACCCGCTTCATGGCCGAACAATTCGCTTTCCAGCAATTCGGAAGGAATGGCCGCCGTGTTGAGCGCCACGTAGGGATGTCCGCGTCGCGCACTTTCGTCGTGCAGCGCACGCGCCACCAACTCCTTGCCGGTGCCGGTTTCACCCGTGATCAATACATTCAGATCGCTTGCCGCCACGCGCCCGATCAGGCGAAACACTTCGCGCATCGCCGGACTCTCGCCGAGCAGCGCATGCCCATCCGTCGCTGCAACAGCCGGGGTCTCGACATCCGCAAGCGTCGCAAGCGCCCGCTCGACGGCCTCCACCGCCTGATCCAGATCGAATGGCTTGGCGATGTAATCGGCCGCGCCGGCACGATACGCCGCCGCGGTCGTGGCCACATCGGTGTACGCACTCATGACGATCACCGGACCGATACCGCGCGATGTCAGGTCTTCAAGCAGACGCAATCCATCCTCGCCCGGCATGCGCACATCCGTCAGCAACAACCCCGGCCGTCCTTCGGACAGCGCCGCGCGCACCGCATCGCCCGACCCGAATTCGCGCACGCCATGCCCCGCATCGCGCAACGCCTCGGCCAGCACGAAACGTACCCCACGATCGTCGTCCGCGATCCATATCTCAGTCATGGTGACGCTCCATGGGCAGGAACAACGAGAAAACCGTTTCGCCCGGTCGACTGGTGTAACGCAACTCGCCACCGTGTTCGCGCGCTATTTCGCGCGACAGCGCAAGACCGAGCCCCGTACCGTCCGGACGGCCGGAAACCAGCGGCTGGAACAACGAGTCGCGTATGGCATCGGGCACGCCGGGACCGTCGTCGACGATATCGACGCGCAACGCGCTACGCACCGTGCGCTCGCCAAGTCGCGCCCCGTGCTCCACACGCGTGCGCAACGTAATGCAACTCGCACCGGCCTCCGTCGCATTGCGCGCCAGATTCAGCAGCACCTGCAACAGACGATCCGCGTCGCCCGTCGAATCGGGAAGGCTCGGATCGAAATCGTGTTTCAGACGCGGCGCGTCCGGCTGCGCTTCAATCAGCGCCTCCAGACGTTCGAGCAATTCGTGCACATTGACCGGCGCGATGCGCGCCGCACCACCGTGCCGCAGCAGGCCATCGGCCAGAGCCGCCAGACGATCCGCCTCCGCAATCACCATCGCAGCCAACTGCTTCAGGTCCGCCTCCGCGACGCGACGCTCCAGCAACTGCGCCGCACCGCGTAAACCCGCGAGCGGATTCTTCACCTCGTGCGCGAAACCGCGCAGCGTCGCCGACAACGGCGTAGCCGCGGCATCGAGCCCCGCCGCCAACGGATGCAATTCCAGCAGGAGCTGCGAGTCGTCGAGCGGCTGCACCGCCAGATCGGCGGTCACCTCGCGACCACGCGCGATCCCGAACGTCACATTGCGCAGATTGAACGCACGCCGCTCACCCAATGCCCGAGCCAGTTGCCCCGGCAGCGAGGGTTCGCGCATCAGCAAACCCACGTCCTGCCCGACCGCCGTACGCGGCCCCACATCCAGCATTTCGCCCAGCGCGGGATTCAGCCAGACCACCCGCAACCCCGCATCGAGCACAGCCAGTCCCGTGCCCATCAAGGTCGTCAGGTCGTTCGGATCGGGTGCATGCATTGCACCAATGTAGGGATTTCCAGGTAAGGGTGCAAACTGGGAAAGGGGCCAATTTTTTGGACGGAATTGCATAGTTCCAGTTTGAACGAGCACTATGGTGAACGCGCCCGCGTAAATGCGAAGCGCACTTGGTCAGGGACGCGAGCTCAACTCGCGCCACCCCCATCAAACCGCGGCTGATTATAGTGCAACTCATTGATATGCCGCTTCTTTTTTGCGGGATGAGAATGCCCGAAACGCCCTTCCCTAGGTGTCGTTTTCGCCGTCGCCTGTGCTTGCCCGACAGAGAGGCCCGCTCTGGGCCAGGTCTTTGCCTTTTTGGCAAAGGCCACACGCGCTTAACTTCGGCGAGATGCAGTCCCGGCGCGCGTACCGCCAGAAAGCACATTGCCAAGGACCATAGAGCGCTGAGTCCTAAGATCGGGTGGGGCGAAGCGGATTGATCGAGTTGTAACGCGCGAGCGGTGGTCCGCAGGAGATGGCCGCCACTTGCATGCAAAAGGCAAGTGCGCTAGCGTTTTATGTATACCAGCGACCAGGAGTAGCTCCGGTCTAATGTCTGGTCCCTAGGGCGTTTCATCTATTTACGTATGCCCGGCCGCAGGTCTCCACCCGGCCGGGCATTTCGTATCCGCAGATCGCCAAGAGCAATCGGGTAGGCTTCCCGGCAACACTGCCCTTCCAAGGACGACTGATTCATGAGCCCCAGACCGTTACATGAGCTCTTTGACGCCATGTTTCATGGGAAGTATCGGTTTGATGAATTTTTGGAGCTTGATGCCAGCCAGCATTGCTCGCCGGTGCGATGGAACAGTCGGACCATCTACAAGGCTTCGCAGCAACTTCGCGAATTCCACTTCTTTCTAAACGGATTTTTATTGGATCACCTTCCAGTGAATGAAAGGGTGTCGTTTGCCTATCGAAAAGGTGCAGCGCTTCATCATGCAGTCGAACCTCATGCACATAGCCGTGCCTTCTATCGAACGGATCTCGAAAAATTCTTTGACAGCATCACTTCGGACCTGATTAAAACCACGCTGGAAAGCGCTGCGACGCCCATTACAGATCTACTGGTACACCTCGATCACATCATCGAACTGATGACAGTTGACGGCACTCTTCCTATCGGGTTTTCGACGTCTCCGGCGTTGAGCAACGCTTGCATGATTCGCTTCGACGACAAGCTGGAAGTGGCGAGCGCTGAGCGGCAGTGGATTTACACACGTTATGCCGACGACATCATGATCTCGGCACAAGGACGCGCAAGCCTGGGCGAAGTGGTCCACGTGATCGAAGATTGCCTGACCAACGAGCTCGGACCCGGCTTTCGTCTAAATCAAGACAAGAGCAAGCTAACGACGATTGGCAGGAAGGTAAAGATGCTCGGCCTCGTGATCATGCCGACTGGCCAAGTCACGATTGATCGGGAGGTGAGGTCAAAGATTGAATATCAACTCCACTTCTACGTGAAAGACCGCAACCGACTCGCCAAGATCTTTGAGGAAGACGCGAACGAGGGCATGCAGGAAGGGCTCGAAAGGCTGAGTGGGTTAATCAGTTACGCTCATTCAGCGGACCCTGCCTATCTGGCAAAATTGCGAGGCAAGTTTGGCATCACGGTGATCGATGGATTTCTGCACAGGTCGGTCTCATGAACAAGCTCACGGTGAGCCTCAGGTCCATCCAGCACATCGATAGCTTGACGTTCGAGGTGAACCTGACCACACATGGGTTGATTTGCCTTGTAGGTCGAAATGGCGTGGGCAAAACCACCCTCGTAAGAGCGCTAAGGAACCTGTCGAACTCAGACACGTTCCTGAAAACGGCGAGCCCAAGGGCCTTCACCGCCGTGAGTGAGATCACCTATGAGCTGGACGCCCATACCATTACATTTTCCTACGATCCTGCTCTGCGCTCCTTGAACTGCAAAGCGAACATCCCAAAACAGGCCCGACAACTCATATCTGCGGAACTGTCCATACCTCACGGTGCCCGGTTCCACTACTTCCAGAGCGCCAGCGAAGCAGATCTCGATATCAGAAAGGCTATCGCTCTTCGTAGCTATAAAAGCCCCGAGGAATTGATCGATTTCCTCGCCGCCGTCTATGATTCAGACAAGTATCAAAGCATGGCGGAGGTCAGGGTTAAGGGGAAAAACTATTACGCCATCGTCAAGGACGACGGCACCTACATCCGAGAGGACTACCTGAGTTCGGGAGAGTATTTTCTCGTCAATCTGTATCGCGCAATCAAGGGCTCGGCAAAGCTCATTGTCATCGATGAAATTGACCTTTCGCTCGACGCCGCGGCACAAGCTAAGGTTACCGCGTGGCTTCGCGAATTCTGCATCAGATATCAGTGCAAGGTGGTGTTCACGACGCACTCGCTAGCGGTGATGCAAACCCTCGGCGAGGGTGAGCTGTTCTATGTGGAAGGACTCGATGGCCACGTCTCAATCACAGAAGCATCGTTTAGCTATGTCAAAGCTAGGCTCTTCGGATTCACTGGCTGGGACAGATACATCCTCACGGAAGACGAAGTGTTACTTGGCTTCATTGAAGCGATCATTTCTGAATATTGCCCGAACCTTTTCTTCTCCTACAAAATCATCTTCGTTGGTGGTGGCTCGCAAGTCGTGAGCCTGATGAGGCATAACGAGAATGAGAACTTCTTGGCACCCCCCGAACAGGTGATTTCCATACTCGATGGCGACCAACGTGATGAAGCATTTGCCTCCTCGCCGGGCGTTCACCTGATTCCGATCGACAGCGTGGAAAAGGCACTTTTTTCCGACAGACAGTCCGATGCCAATTTCCCGTTCATGACCACACGAACCAACTTCAGTCGCCCGAAAGAGTTCTACAATCATCTCTGGCAAGCGCGCATCGCGTCCCAAAGTCAGATCTATCAATATCTGATGACGAAGAACACCGAGTCTTTGCAGCCCTTGGTTGAGATCTTTCGGTCATTTCTATACAACCCGGGACGGGAAGGCTAGTCGTAGGCACCTTCATGCGGAGCAGGTGAGAAAGTGACCGTCATGGCTTATTCCCCACTGATCGCCTATGCGGCCGCGCCAGCACCAGCGCCCGCCCACGATTACACTGTGCTGATTTCGATCATCACCGTCGTCCTTACCCAGGCAGTAGCACTCTTTATTTTCTGGCGCAGCGGTCGGCAGGCGAAGATCGCCGATAGGGAGAAGCGCGCCAAAGATGCCAAGAAGGACGTGCTGCTGGAAGTAGCGCCCTTGATCCAACAGATCTACGTGTCACTGGCTGAACTTACTGAGCCGACTGCGCGTGTAGATCAGTGGACCCAACGGTTGACCGAAGCCAACGGCGCGATCGCCAAACTTACGGCCGTGGCTAATGATGACACTCTGGCGGCTGCCCGCGCAGCGATGACGGCCATGGGCGTCGCGATGGTGAGACTCATGAAGAGCCGCATTGAACTTGCGTCCGACCCGAATGCTTATAAGAAGTTGATCGCCTGCTGGCATGCGCAAACCGCTCCCATCCCGGATCTGTTGGCGGACTTCTCGGATAAAGCCCGCAGGGAGATCGACCTGAGCTTGGACCAGAAACGGTTCGCCGACGGTTTGAAGAAGTCTCGCGACGACATGCATCAGGAGATCCAGGCGTTGATCCAAACCGTAGAGACCTTACAACCCGGTGACGCTCAAAATCAGGCGCCGGAGCAGCCTAACCACTTGATCAGTCTACCCTCCCTGCAGCCTCAGAACGCTGACACCATCCAGCCTGCTGACTTGGCATCGGGACAGCCCACGGCACCTGCGGTCAGCGAGCTCGTGCAACTGCGCCAACGCTCACTCTTCTGGGAATACAAATTCCTCAACATGTTCCTGGTTTATCGCACCCAATGGATGTTGGGGTGGCTCATAGACCAACAAGCCCGCGGACAACAAACGCCTCTGGCGGCATTCGATGCAGAACTGGCCGGACAACATGTCGCAATGGAGGAACGCGTCGCCGTGCTCCAAGCCCTTGAAGCCCATCTACTGGTGACACGGGAGAATGACCTTTTGAGAGTCACGGACAAGGGACTGGATTACGCTCGTTGGCGGGGGCCTTTGGCTCAACCTTCTGCCTCAGCGTGATGGTCAACCCGACGTTCCCCCAGATTTGAGTAGCACCCCGGTTTCGAGTTCAATCCCCCACGAGAAGGAGATTGGACGTGAAGAAGCGTTTTTCCGAAGAGCAGATCATTGGTTTCCTGCGTGAAGCCGAGGCCGGCATGCCGATCAAGGATCTGTGCCGCAAGCACGGCTTCAGCGAGGCCTCGTACTACCTGTGGCGAAGCAAGTTCGGCGGCATGAGCGTGCCCGAGGCCAAGCGGCTGAAGGACCTGGAGTCGGAGAACGGCCGCCTTAAGAGGCTGCTGGCCGAGCAGCTTCTGGAAAATGAGGTCATCAGGGAAGCTCTGCGAAAAAAATGGTGAGCGCACCGGACCGGCGCGAGCTGGTGCGTTATCTGATCGGCAAGGAACTGAGTGAACGCCGGTCGCTGGCGATCGCCGGCATGAGCGCAAGCGCTTACCGATACGAACCGCGGCCCGACCCCAACGTCGAGCTGCGCGAGACGATCTGCGCGCTGGCTAATCGCCATAAACGCTACGGCGTCGGCATGATCTACCTCAAGCTCCGCCAGGCCGGACAGATGGTCAATTACAAGCGAGTTGAGCGCCTGTACCAGGAGGCGAACCTGCCGGTGCGTCGGCGCAAAAGGAAAAAGGTGCCTCCGGCCGAAAGGCAGCCACTGCTCCGGCCCGCGGCCGCGAACGAGGTTTGGTCCATCGATTTCGTCTTCGATCGCACCGCCGAAGGGCGCGTCTTGAAATGCCTGACGATCGTCGATGACGCCACGCATGAAGCTGTCGCCATCGAGATTGAGCGGGCGATCTCAGGTATCGGCGTAACGCGTGTCATGGATCGCCTGGCCGTCACTCGGGGGCTGCCGAAAATCATTCGCAGCGACAACGGAAAAGAGTTCTGCGGCAAGGCCATGGTCGCATGGGCGCACGAACGCGGTGTGCAGCTGCGATTGATCGAGCCTGGCAAGCCAAACCAGAACGCATACATCGAATCGTTCAACGGAAGGCTTCGCGATGAATGCCTCAACGAACATTGGTTTCCCAGCCTGCTGCATGCCCGAACCGAGATCGAAAACTGGCGACGGGAATACAATGAAGAGCGACCGAAGAAGGCACTCGGCGGACTGACTCCCGCTGCTTACGCGAAACAGTTACATTAATCCCGGACTCAAAATCGGACCGCTACTGAAGGCGGGGGGACGTCGAACCTACCCCCTGATCAAGCCGAGAACAACAACGAGCGCCGGTTCTCGTCAGAGCGTGCAATGGGACCCGCATCCGTGACCGCCCCCGGCTTGCGCCATGTCCGTGATGAGAGGATCGCCGGATGAGATGCCAGGCTCGCGGAATCGAGAATTCGTTCTCCGGGGTGCGGGGTCCGAGGATATCTCGACCGATCAATTCAGCGGCGCACGCTAGCTGACCGGCGGACAAAAATCCGCCGCATAACGCTCCAGGAACTCGCGCCCGACTGCACCGCTCATATGCGCCGCAAAACCTTGGATATCGTCGTTCTTCGATGCGTCAGCAAAGTCGCAAACCGCCTTGATGCCACATACCAGTGGACGGGGCCAAGATGCGGATGCTGCCGCGCAAAAAACGCCATACAGCTCCATTTCAATCGCCAAGGTCTTTCTTTGTTGCTTAAGAATCTCTTGTACGATGGCGTCATCGGCCAATACTGCCGATCCACTACCAACCGGTCCCCGCCGCAGGCGCGGAGCTGCCCTGCGTTCCCCCTGCCACGTCATGGTCAGGTCCTGGATTTTCACCGCATCGCGAGCCAACAGATCCCAGCGCGACATAAGGGCGGGCTCGGCGCTCAAAAAATGCGGATCCATCGCAAAGCCAGACGCATTGGCACCGCCAGTGTGCTTGCCGCTTTGATAGTCCCAGCACGCGTCGGCAAAAATGACGTCACCAAGATCGGTCTTGCCATGGACTCCCGCGCAGATTCCAGGCATCACTACGATTTTCGGACGAAGGGCCTGAATGAGCTTCGCCGAAAGCACGGCCGCGGAGACCATGCCCATCCGCAGCGCAGTTGCGCCAGCAACGCTGATCGATCGCCCTTTGCTCGAAAACTGTCCTCGAGCGTAGTAGTTGGCATCATCAAAGGGCTCATCGGATTCCCATGTCCACCCGCGTTGAAACGCTGCCATTTCCGACTCAAGCGCTGCGACCACGAGCACATCAACAGGGGCAGGAGCGGTATGGGTATTGTTCTCGCGTCCAACGAGATAGCGGACCGACGCGGCGAGCACGGGCAAGTAAGCATTGTTGACCTCGTCGGCGCGCAACACGCACCACGAGTATCGCTCGAAAAACTGAATGACCGCTTCCTTAGCATCCGCGTACGCCGTGATGCCGATGATCTGGCCCGGGCGATGCAATGCGTCGGTCTCCGTGAGTTCAACCAATAGCGCTTGGGACGTTTGCACATCTGGCTCGGATTCTGGCCTCTGTCGCAGCACCAAATCTATTATGAGCAGGTCGTAATGGGTCGCCTTGAGGCACTGCCGCGCTTCCAGCCCTGTTGTCGCAGTGTGGATAGCGTCCCGTGAAATGCCGCCATCTTTCATGAGATGGTCAATCACGCGCGCCAACCGAATGTCATTATCGTCGACGATGAGTATCTTCACTTAGAATCCCTTCAATTGATTCCTTAAGAGCGGTTCGCCAAGCAGGGCTCGTCGAGCCGCTGTAGTGAATCATGGCGCGAAAATTTTCAGGGTGTTCCAGCTGAAGACGAGCCTCTACCTTACTCACCGCCACATGCTTGCCGCCCTCAGAAAAATAACCGTACTGAGTGACAATGACCACGGGACAGCTCACTTCATAAAATTCCATGAACCGCAATACCTCCTCGCCGCCAAGATTCTGTGCCCGGCCACCCTTTTCACCCGGCCCGACATCAAAGGTCGGCAGCGACATATCGAGTACTAAGGTGGACACACCGCCTTGGCGCATACGGGTGATGGTCGAACGGACCGATCGTGTTCGTTCCAATTCCGCATGTGGGAAGCTCGCGCCGATAAACTCGGCGATGCTCTCCAGCTTAGGGCTCTCGTCGTCGGCGATGAGCAACTTCACGGCGCATCCTCCAACTCCCGATACGCGAAGGTGGGCACCTCGGCAAATACCTCAAACGTATCGGCGGTCGCACTGAACTCAACGCGGCCTCGAGCCCCCATCGTGACGATGCTCGCAATCTTGTGCAGCCCAGAGCCCTTATCGTGACGGGCACGAACTTGCTCATCGGCGATTTCGATTCGCAGCCGCTCAAGCTTCCCTTGCACCTCAGCTAGCGTACCTTTCGGCACGAAATCATTGCGCATCCGGAGAGTGATGTAACCCGTCTGCGCATTGACCCCTGTTTCGACCCATACGTCAGGGTGGTGCCCCGCCCCGGCGTGCTCGGCCACATTGCCGAAGGCCACATACAGTACGTCGATGAGATAAGGGAAGGTCTGCTCGCTGACCGTAGCCTGTAAATCGCCCGCGTGCGTGAGCTTCGGATTGAAATTACGCGTCACGGCACGCACCGATGCGTCGGCAATGGTGACCACCTCGGCGAGCGTGTAGGTCCGTGGAGCCAGGTCCGCAGGATCGAACCAAAGCGACGCGGAGGTCACCGCTGCTTGCATAGCTGCCGAGGCGGCGCCTGCTGCGGAATCGAACGCAGCGCGCTCATCATTGCTCGTCAAAATCTGACGTGCGCGCCCTCTTAAGGTCTCAAATTGCGCCGACACGAAATGCAGTAGGTCGGTTCCAATCATGTCACCGACGGCAATCAAAGACGGGCGCAACTGGCGCCGATGGAATGCCAGAAGCCAACGAATGAACAAATCCAGCGGAGGCTCGGCCTCTGCAACTGCTGCGATGGCCGCGTATTCCTTGCCCGTGAGTTTTACATCAATCATCCCGGCCGGTCGCTCCTCGCTGCGCACGTGCAACAACACATCGCGCAAGCGAATGAGGTGGTCGTCCACAGCGCGACTGAAGGAAACGATGGCATCCGTAAGCGCCGCACGCTGACTGATGTCGGAGACTGTGTCTGCCCAGGTGTCGTGCCGGAGGTACGTGCCGTCCTCCGTGCGCTGGGCAACCAGACCGTCTCGCTCCGCTGGTGAACGAATGAAGCCAACGATCGAGCCATGACGGATGCGCTTACTGAGGTAACTGTCCAAGCCGTGGGGCACGTTGAAGAGAAACTGTTGAAGAGAGCGATATGCCATCGAAATCATCAGCTCGTCGGACTCCCGAACGGATAGCGCGAGCATGTTCTTGGCCTGTGATTCGCGCTTGATGATCTCTTTGATCGCCAATTCGAACTGCTCAGACGACCGCGCGTCATTCTTGTCGAGGGACTCATAGCGCTGATAGCTCTCAGCAATTTCCTTCTTAACCACGTGGAACAGTGCATCCATGTCCACATGCACTCGACTGCCGTCAAAGGTTTGAAGCCCCTCCTGAATAGTCAGCTCCCGTGAAATCACCAGCACTTCAGACTCCCACGCCAGACTGTTTCGCGGGTCGATTGCCACCAATGCGCCGCAAATGTTTCGCCGCTCTTGCAGTACGTCAATCGTCCGCTCTAGCTCCGGCAGCATGTCCAGCATGGGCGGCGTGCAAACGCGACCGAGAAAATAGCTAATTTGCGGGTTGGCAATGTCGATGGCGGACCCGTCCAGCTGAGAAGGCATTGTTAAGCCGTTCGTTCGCAGGAAGGTTTCCAGCGCGAACCTGCGATAGGTTTTAATTCTATCGTCTGCCGTTTTGGCTGAAATCAGGGACATAGCGTTCGACAGCTCGACCGAAGCAGCGCCATCCTTCAGATCGCGCCATACCACGCCGTCGAACACCTGCTGCACAGGAAGAGCCGCCGGGTCAACGTTTTGGTCGATGACTTGAGCAGCAAGCAGGTGCGCCGCGGCGGTGATTTCGCCTTCGCCGGCTAACAAAGTGAGCACCAGGAACGCGGCTTGATTGCGCGCCCATTCGGCGCGGGCAGCCCCGCCGTCAGCCCACCTCGATTGTGCCTCCCCGACGCGACTTGTCATCGCGGCCGAAGCTACATCGGCAAACCAGCGCGCGTCGGGCATGAGCAGATCGGTATCGGACGGCAAGCCGTGGATTCGGTCGACGAACTCGAGCGTTGCTCCTGTAGGTATAGCGCGTCGAATCCGCTCATAGGTGACGTTCGTATCGGCTGCTATGGCATCAATCACCCCACTGACGGCTATGGTCAGCGCGGCAAGGCCCAATTTCCGTCGGACCTCCATGGGAACCGGGCTGTACAAGGCGGACAATAAGTGTCGGACCGCCGCGCCAGTGTCAGTGCCCGCAAAGACATGGCCGTGCTTGCGTGCATAGTCGCCCACTGCAGTGCGCTCAGCGGTCGAAGTTTGGCGCTGGCGAAGAATGCCGTAGCCCACGGCACGAACAAGATTGTATCGATGATGGCGAGGTGTCCGTGGCCGTATGGCGTGGCTGTGCCGGCGCAGCCGAGACGCGTAGACACCGCCGACGGCTAAGAGATCGTGTGTCGCGATCTGTCCCATCACGTCATTGAGTGTGAGCGACTGCCCCGCGATGACGCGCTCGAAACGGCCAGGCTCTAAGGTCGTGGCGATCGAAACCTGCTCGGGTTGTCGAATCGCAGACGCGACAAGCTTGCGCAGGCGTGGGTCATCCACGGCCCTCAACGACTCCAAACACCTGGCGAGCGTGGCTTGTTCCGCCAGGTCAATCGGATGGACGGCGACCTGCTGCATGACCCGGACCAATGTTTCGTACTGATCAATGGGGTTGTGATTTTGCTCGATGCGCAGGACGGCTGCTGCATCCTTCCGATCATCCGGAAACTCATCCAGCAGCTTGTATTTGAGATAGGTGCGAATCGCACCGCTCGGCAGTCGGGCTAAGCGCCTAGACATGTCGTCCGTGAACCAGCCGATGGACGTCGTGGGCTCCGCGCGTTGGCTCACATAGAACGCGTAGAAAGCCAACACAGATTTAGGAGAAATGTCCCGTAATGCCTTGGTGATACGCTTTTGTTCGTCCTTGCCGCTATGAGCCTGCACGACCGGCACGCGAAGGCCCGTTGACCATAGCGAGCGACCATGGACCTCTTCATGTTCGTCCAAGGCAGCTAGCGCGGCCGCCCAATCCATGGCTTCGATAAGCGCATCCAGTTGACTGCGTCGCGCCACGTGCGCGCTCAGTTGCGAAGCGTCATAAGACAGGCGCACCGCCAGCCACTGCAGTTCGCGATCAAATGTTACAGCGTTGGGTTCAACGAGGCCGCGCAAATAGGCATCGCCGATTGGGAAACGGTTAAAGCGCGCGCGCTCCAAAGCGGTGGCTTCGTGAAGCAGTCGGAAAAACCCAGCAGCCGACTCGGTGATGCGGTCGGTGCGCGACTTAAGGATCGCGTATTGCAACCCGGTGCGAAAATCGGCAGCGCGTTCCAAGTCCGAGATACCGTATTGCGAGGACCGTGCCCGGCCGATGATGCCCCGGATCTGGGCAGTCATCGCGACACCCTCGGTCCGAACTGATTGCGTGCGTTCCCCTGCCATGTGAGTCTCCTTGCCCCTGTCTTCGAAGTGTAGCCCCCCTCCCTTCTGGTCGGAAGAGAGCATCACCACAATCAACCGGACGATCCCAATGAACGCGACACCGCCCAGCCGAACCACGCTCACCCTCGTCGCGACCGGTAGGAGCGCGCGTGAAGTGACGGGGTCTACAATGCCGCCTCAAGCCACACCCTCGACGGCAAGTACGTGCCCGGCATAAGCTCGGCGCCACGGCCTTGAGGGCCCGCAGCAAGGGAGCGCCAGGCTCGTGCCCAAGTCATGCATGCTGTATTTCCCGGACAAGCGCCGACTGGCTTGCTTGCTCGTCATGACTTTCGCCGTACCCGCGATGGCCGAGCCGCCGCCATGGTTCAACGCGATGAGCGCTTATCGTTTGAGCAACGCGGGCCCGAAGGAAGTGCCGCGCGTCATACGCTACGGCGTGACTGCCCAGCCTGACAACGCGGACAGCATCCCCTGGTTGATGCGATTTACGCGCGGACCAAGCAGGCCTTTCATGGTCGTTTACGATGAAGTAACCGGGAAAGCGTGTCAGGTCGTCGAGCCTGGCGACTGCGTGGCCGCGCCAGACTCCGTCCCGGTTTCTGGAATCCGGAATACGCCCCACGATGGAGTCAATTAGGAGTTAGGCCTTAATGAAGAATGCTCCGCCCGGGTACGAGTGTCCGTTCTGCCGTATTGCTGAGACGCTTCCATCGCCTGCCCCAGAAACTGCCATTGTCTTGGTGGATGCGAACGTGTTCGCTTTGGTTCCGACTCACCACTATGCCGGAATAAAAGGCAACTGTTTGGTGGTACCCCGGAGCCACTATGAGAACGTGTTGGACATCCCGGACAACCTTGGCAGCGACTTCTTTCGTGCCACGCGTCGGCTGGCGCACGCTATGCGGAATGCCTTCCGGTGTGAAGGAATCTCCACTCGCCAACACAACGGGCCAGCCGGCGATCAAGATGTGTGGCACTTTCATCTTCATGTATTTCCTCGCAACTCAAACGACGGACTGCATGCGGGGCAGAAAGTGCTCTACACCACCGAGGAGCGCATTGAGTTGGCAGCCAGTCTCCGGGCTGCTTTGCGGTAGCGTGCGCTTGCCGACGAAAAAGCCGGGCCACCTCAATATGATTTATCACTTACCGATAAATCATATTGCCACCTTTGTTCTGCGGCCTGCCCGGCCACTGGCAAGTCAAGTTCATTGACGACGCGTGTAGCTGTAGCGCTTGCCGAGCCACTTGACTGGGGCTCCCCCGGCCGCCGTGAAGTACTGCTCCTTCATGTCATGGTCGGCGTCCTGGCGGACGATCACCTGCTCCATGCGCCACATCTGCCCGCCAGCGCCGGATCCGGCGATGCCCGTCGTCGCGAAGGGCAAGAAGCTTACGAAGATGCGCTGCTCCGGGTCGGCATCGAGGCTCCACGCAGACATCAACCCGGATGGGACACGGCTGTCCATCGACATGTACTGCCAGCGGCCCTCCAGCCGATTGAAGGTCAGAAAGTCGGCACGACTGAACGGCGCGTCTGTGGCGCCCGGACCCGGTCGAACGATCTCTTCGAGCATCGGCCCGATCATTCGGCGCTCGGCCACAAGCCCGGTCGTAACGACCGGCGCAGCGCCTGGCGCCGCCCAGCTGGTGACCGTGACGTCCCAGGTTCCGACACGTCGGGCCAGGGCCTGGGCTTCCGGGCCCGGCTGGTTCAGCCGTTCGATCAACGTCGGCGGCTCTTCAGCCGCTGCGTGCACGCCGACCAGACTCGACGACACGGCCAGAATGGCCGCAAGGGTGCGGAGAGAGCAATTGAGGTTCATAGGAAATCCAGGTGGCAATATAGATGCACTGCATCAGACAGGTGACTCGAACGTGCCCGGGCTGTTCGCGGTCGCGGACCACTCGGCGCTACGCTCTCGCCGAGCCTGTTGCAACGCTGCACGCACTCCAGCTGAGTCCAAGTCCTTCAGGTAGCCCGGCGTGCCCGGTTGCTGGCGCCAGGAGTCGGCGATCGTGCCGGCATCCACGGTGTCGAACCCGATGTCGTTAAGCAGCTTCATGACCACCGTTTTTTCGTCGGCCTCGTCGCCAGCGACCGACAGCGCAATCCGCCCTGGCGTGCCTCCGGGCTGTCCGTTCTCAAGGAGACTCTGCGCCAGGATCGAGTTGAATGCCTTGACGACGCGGTGCCCGATACGTTGCTGCACCCAGCCACTTTCGGTGGCGCCGGCTTCGATATCGCCGATACGACCATCGCGCTGACGCGGGTAGTAGTTGCCGGTGTCGATGACGATCGCGCCATGTGCCGCACGGGCAAACAGACCCGTAGGCAAGGACTCGACGTTCTTCAGAGGTATCGACAGGACCACGACCTCGGCGGTTTGCACGACCTCGTCGACCGAAGCAGCGCGTGCACCCGTCTCGCGCACCAACTCGGCCAGGGAAGCCGGGCCACGCGAGTTGGCAACGGCGACTTCGTAGCCGGCCGCGCGGAAAAGGCGCGTCAGGGCGCCGCCGATGTTGCCCGATCCGATGATTCCAATTTTCATGCCCATTCCTTCGCTGATGTCGACATGACATCCGATAGGATGGAGTCTATTGACTATATATTCGGCAATAACTCGCCAATAAAGCATCAGTCTCCCCACCCGGAGTTGTGAATGGACCGACTTGCCAGCATGGCAACATTCGTCAGGGCCGCGGATCTGGGATCGTTCGCCGCGGCCGCCTCCGCCCTGGCAATGTCGCCACAGATGGTCGCCAAACATATCGGTTACCTCGAAGCTCGCCTCGGGACGCGGCTTCTCAACCGCACGACCCGGCGCCAGAGCCTCACCGAGATCGGCAAGACCTACTACGAGCGCTGCAAGCTGGTGCTGGCAGAGGCTGAATGGGCAGATGCCGCAAGCGACAACGCCACCGGCATCCCGCGCGGGCGCCTGCGGGTCAATGCCCCGGTGTCGTTCGGCACCCACACGCTTATGCCTCTCGTGACCCGCTACCTGCGGCAGTATCCCAATGTCGAGATCGAGTTGATCCTCACCGACCGATATGTCGATCTGGTCGAGGAAGGTTTCGAGGCCGTCTTCCGGATCGGCCAGCTGGCAGACTCGTCGCTGACGGCACGCGCGCTGCGTCCATTCCGTCTGGTCGCCTGCGCATCGCCGGTGTACCTCAGTCAACGCGGAACCCCGCGCGACCCGACAGATCTGAAGGCACATGAATGTCTTGGCTATGTCAGCACACGGGTACCGTCAGCCGATTGGCGATTCTTGCGCGACGGTCGCAAAATCGACGTCCAGGCTCGCAGTCAGCTACAAGTGAACAATGCCGCTGCGTTGCTCTCGGGAGCGCTCGAAGGGTTCGGCATCGCCTTCATCGCTGAAGATCTCGCGCGAACTGCCCTCGCCAGAGGCGAGCTCGTCCGGATTCTTCCGGACTTCGACACCCCTTCGCTACCGATGCACCTGCTGTTCCACGCCGACCGGCGGCTGACCACGAAGCTTCGCAGCTTCGTGGACGTTGTCGTGCGGGAACTCGGCGCCGAGGATATTGCGAAGGCGCCTTGAGCGGGCTGGACAGTTGCTCAGCGCGCTGCCTCGTACGGCACACGTCTTCGGACAACCGTCATTCATTAAAAGGGCGCAAGTCTAAGTTAGCTTGAGCGCTTCTTTCTTACTAAGGCGCCGTGATGCACAAGCGATACATGGTTGTGCTGGCGCTATGGGTAGCGGGCCCCGCACTCGGCACTACCGGACCACTGGCAAGCGCGCCCATGTCGTCGCTCCCTCCGGCTGTCGACCGGACCTATCCCGGCACGGTGACGCTCGACGTAGATGCAACGGATACCCGGCACAAGATTTACCAGGTCCACGAGTCGATTCCCGTTGCGCCCGGGTCCGTGACGACGCTTCTGTATCCACAGTGGGAAACCGCATCGCATGCGCCAACGGGTTCGGTCAGTCGGTTGGCGGGCCTGATGATTCGCGGTGGCGGCAAGGATCTGGACTGGACGCGCGACCCACACAACACGTACGCGTTTAAAGTTCGCGTGCCTGACGACGTGCACATGCTGGATCTTCAGTTCCAGTTCCTGTCCCCGGCGACAAAACGTGAGGGTGCGTTGTCGATGACCCCGGCACTCATTAACGTGCCATGGCAATCGATGCTGCTATATCCAGCGGGATATTACGTCCGTGACATCCCGTTTATTGCCGTGCTGACACTACCGCATGGGTTTACTGCTTTCTCTGCGTTGAACACAAGCCATGTATCCGGCGACACGCTGCATTTCGACCCTGTTTCACTTGAAACGCTGGTCGATTCGCCGGTATATGCCGGGCTACATACCCGGCGCATACAGCTCACCACTGGCTCGCATCCGGTGTTCCTCGATTTGCTGGCGGACGCGCCGTCGAATCTGGCCATCGGCGATGCGGCGATCGCCCGGTTCAGTCAAACCGTCGAGGGGACCGAACGCCTTTTCGGTGCGCCGCCGTGGAAGCGATATGACATGTTGGTCAGCTTAAGCGATGTGTTTCCCGGCCCCGGCGGCACCGAGCACCTTGAGTCCGCCGAGAACAATCTCTCGGCGGATTTCTTTACGAATGAGCGAGACCATCTGCTTGATCGCGATCTGATATGGCACGAGTTAGTGCATGCGTGGAACGGGAAGCACCGCGTGCCCGAAGGCCTGTGGATGCCGGACTTCAACACACCTTCCGACGACAGCATGCTGTGGGTTTACGAAGGCCAGACGCAGTTCTGGGGCGAAGTGTTGGCGGCGCGTTTCGGTCACCGTTCGCGCCAGGACACACTGGATCAATGGGCCTTTGAGGCCGCCATGGTGCAAGCACGCAAAGGCAGGGCGTGGAAATCGTTGGCGGACAGCAGCCTCGATCCCGTCTTTGACGCCGGCCACCACGTCACCTGGACAGACTGGCAACGGCGCGAGGATTACTACCTTGAAGGTCCGCTGTTCTGGCTGGATGTCGACGCCGTCGTGCGCCGGAAAAGCGGAGGCCGGCGGTCGCTGGATGATTTGGCACGCACCTTCTTCCAGGGCGCCGACGCGACTCAGACCAGTACGTATTCGTTCGCGGACCTCTGTCGTGCGCTGGATCGCATCGCACCCAATGACTGGGCGGCCTTCCTGAAGAAAAAATTGAACAGCCATGACGATAGCGGCTTGCTGGATGGCCTATCGAAAAACGGCTATGCGCTGACGTTTACCGAAACGCCAACTCCCTATTTTTTGCAGAACGAACAGGACAATGGCACGACCGATTTCACCTTCAGCATCGGGCTTACGGTCGATGCGAAAGGCAATGTGCGTTCGCTGGCCTGGGAAGGACCGGCTTTTCGTGCCGGTCTCGGCATAGGTACGCGCATCGCCGAGGTGGATGGCAAGCCCTTTTCTCCAGAGAGCCTAAAGGCAGCGATAGCGACTTCCACGCAGAAGCCGATTCGTCTTTCCATCGACGTCGACGATGAGACATCCACGGTCGAAATCCCTTATCGGGGTCCGTTGCGTTATCCGCATTTGACGCGTGTTCCGGGCACGGCGGACGGGCTCGCTGCCGTTTTGGCGCCGAGATTAAGGTAAAGTGAAGGGAGAACCGGGACGGTGGTAGTGAATGAGCTTAACCGCCTCCGTCCCGGTTTCGCTGCCCCCTTATGTCCCTTTGCCCACATTCCCAATGTCAACGCATGAGGATTTGTCCGAGTCTCGGACAGCGCCCCGACCAGCGCGACCACGCCGCGTAAACTCTGCGCGGCGTCACACATCAATGGTCATGCGGCAGCGACACTAAGCACCGGACAATGGGGAACGTGCATATGGATTGCCCTTGCAGAATGCGGATCCGCTGGCTTCTGGTTTGCGCCCTGATGTGGCCAGCCATCAGCGTGCAGGCCGCGATACCCGACATGCGCGTACACCTTCCGACGTGTTACGCCGGGCCTGACACCTATGCCGGCGTGACTCGTCGGCGCGATCAGGGCCGTCCCATGGATACTCAGTTTCAAAAGGCCGTCTTGCCGCCACCAGGCAGCAGCGTCGATCTGTCCGCCATCCAGACCCGTGTGCATAACCGGCTGGTCCGGGAGATTTATGAGCATCCGGAATGGACACCCGATGAGGTCGCTAAGCGTTGGCTGGACCGATGCAAGGCCAACACCCAGAATCCGAACGTGCACCTGCCCCCAACTATAGGGGTCGAGACCCTGTTGTAAAAACCTCCCGCTCTCCGCGTCAGACAAGGATGAAGTGATGATGCAACGTCTTGCCTTGGTACTTTTCGGATTGGTCGCCTGGACCACTGTGACAGCTACAGCACAGGCGTTCCCCGCCCTGACTACCGGTGCGTCCAGTCAGCGGGTCAAACTCGAAGGTTCTCATCGAGCACTGCGTCCTGAACTCATCCGCCCGGTTCGTCCCGAGACCATCCTGCGCGGGGTGACACTGACCTTGAGGCGGTCGCCGGAACAGGCTGAGGCCCTCGAATCCTTACTCCAGCAACAGCACAATCCCCGCTCGCCGAATTACCGTAAGTGGGTAACCGCTGAGGCCTATGGCGAGGCCTTTGGCCCCTCGCGTCAGGACGTGGCAACACTCGCAGCGTGGGCGAAAGAATACGGTCTCACTGTCTCCTCGATCAGCAAATCAAGGAGGAGTCTTATGGTCGAGGGCACGGCGAGCGCACTCGAGCACGCCTTTGGATCGAGTATCGTTGAGGCGTCGGCGAGCCGGTTTCACGTGCGCGATTTTTCCGCAACCCCTTCAGTCCCATCATCCGTGGCAAGACTGATCGAAGGCGTTGCGCTTAGTCCACCCGTTGTCGAAGCCCAGGCCCGTCTCAGTGGCCAGCGCACCACTGTCCAAGAGGCCTTTGCACGTTCTGGAAAGGACCGGGTGCAACCGCAGCTGACCATACCTTACTCGGGCTCAATCTATACACTCGTCACCCCACACGACCTGGCACGCGTCTACAACATCGAACCGCTGTGGAATCAGGGGCTCCAGGGCAGCGGGCAGACGATTGCCGTGGTTTCGGCCTCGGATGTGCGCGACGATGACTGGCAATCGTTCAGATCGGTATTCGGACTACCACCATCCTCCCTGCAACGCGTCCATCCAGGAAACTGTACGGCGCCTTCGCTGGCCGGGGCGACCATAAATGACACCCTTGAACCGACGGTTGATGTGGAATGGGCGGGTGCCGCCGCGCCCCTGGCCACCATCCAGCTGGCATCGTGCGCCCATGTGCTCGACAGCAGTGGGAACCTCGCCTACGACGGGCGTACGGTGGCCATCCGCAATCTCGTCGATTCCCCAACGCCACCCCATATCATCAGTGTCAGCTACAGCACTTGCGAAAAGGACATCCTGCAGACCTCCTCAAGCGACATTGGCGAAGTGTGGAAGCAGGCCGCTGCGGAAGGTGTTGCTGTCATCGTCTCGTCAGGAGATTTTGGTGCGGGGATGTGCGCGGAAAACACCGCTTGGGCGACGCAGGGAAAGAGCATTAATGCCTTTGCGGCAAGTCCGCACGTGGTGGCTGTTGGCGGCGCCGAATTCTCGGACGATTTCAAGGACGTCGTATCGCAATACTGGGATGTGACGGTCGGCGGAACACCCGCAAACGGCTATCAGTCTGCGCTGTCTTATATTCCTGAGATGGCGTGGAACGCTAGCTGTATGTCACAGCAGGGATACTCTCGGTATGCCTCGACTTTCTCGACGCGTGAGCAGTTTTGCAACAGCGGGTTTGCTCCTGGGGGCACCTATGCAGGCGCGGGAGGTCCAAGCACACTGGTCAGTCGTCCACCGTGGCAGATGGGCGTACTTGGCGTCCCCGCAGGCTCAAATCGGGTAGTACCTGATGTGTCATTGTTCGCGGCTGACAGCACGTACTGGCACCACGGTCTTGTCCTATGCATCACCGATCCGAGCCAGGTCAATCCTGGATGCGAGAACAACCTCAGCTGGTCGGGCGGAACATCCTTCGCTGCGCCTGCCTATGCAGGCATTCAAGCACTCATCAACGAGCGTATTGGTGGCAGGCAAGGCAGCCCCGGATACTCGCTCTATCAAATTGGCCGTCTCCAGTACAACGGTTCGGGTACAGGGTACGGAAGTGCGGCGACTTGTGACTCGGAGCTTGGTACCAGCAGTGCTGGGGGTTGCGTGTTCCATGACATCACGCTGGGAGCAACGACGATACCCTGCTTCGTACCTTCTACTGACTGCTATGCGGGCCAGGTAAACAATCAAATGGGAAGATTGTCGGCAGACGGCGCAGGTTCGGAAGCATATTCCGCGACACCGGGTTGGGATTACGCCACCGGCCTTGGCAGCATCAACGCCGCCAACCTCGTCGCAGCAGTTGCCGTGGTGGACAATTTCGCTAGCACTTGGCATGTAGCCGGCGACATCAACGCCGATGGATTTGCTGACCTGACGCTTATCGATACGACGCGCGGCCTCGCCGGCATCCTGTCCCTACAGTCGGGCACACTCCTGAAATCACGATACGAACCGCTACCGGCAGGTTCGCTTGTGCGCGCGTTCGGCGACCTCAATGCCGACGGAAGCGCCGACTTACTTGTTGTCGATGCCAGCGGTGGCGTCTCGGTATGGTTCTCCGAGGGTGAGGGCGGCTTTAACAAGCTACCCCTGGGCGCACCTCCAGCCGGGTCGACCTTGTTCGGGTCCGCCGACTTCAATGGTGACGGGTTCGATGACCTTGTCTTCGAGAACCCTGCCACTGGCGTAGTCACCATCTGGCTGATGACCAATCTTTCCTCACAGACCATCACGCACGACATCGGTGTCGGGTCACACCTTGCCGGTCTCGGAGATCTCGATGGCGACGGCCTGGCTGACCTTGCGGTTGTCACATCCAGTGGGCAAGTGCGGGCCGTTCTCTCACTGCCAGACAATTCCACGAGGAATGTTGCGCTCGGCACGCTTCCCACCGGCAGCTCACCTATCGGCGCAGCTGACCTCAACGCGGATGGGACGAGTGACCTGCTGTTCTTCAACACAACCACGGGGGCGGTGACTGCATGGCTCATTGACGACAGTGCGGCTGTGGCCTCGACCACCTCATTAGGCCTTGTTCAAGGCTACAGCCCCGTGAGCGTCCTCAACATGGACGGAAACGGACGGGCCGCCGTTTTGGCCAGCAGCACATCGGGGGACCTCGTCGCATATCGCCGAGCAGCAAACGGCCAATGGGACAATGGAACGGACCTCGCGGGTGCAAACAATCCGTGGCTCAAAGCTGGCGTGTCCGTCGTCCCCAATCAGGCGCATCCCTGATCTCAGCCACCCCATCCCCACTGGCTGGATGGGGTGGCTGCTTATGGTGAGCACCACCAGACACGCTCTTCAGTACGCGAAGATTTCATTACTGATGAAGCACTAGCGCATGACTGGAAAGGCGGACTGCCACCAGCGTAAGACCGGTCAATCGTCCGAATCCATCCGACCTTCCATATGGATATCTTCGGGCTCCAGTGCAAACAGAGCGGGGTCCGGATGGGCGGTCGGCACGCAACCCATGGCCAGATAGAAATCGATCGTGGCCTGCGAAGGTGTCGCCGATACATACAGAAAATTCGCGCCGAGACTGCGCGCGTAAGTCTTCGCCGCGCGATACATCATGGCGCCAAGTCCGCGACCACGGCAGACGTGACTGACATGCAGGAACTTCAGTTGCAACCCGTCCGCATGCTGCCCGAGCCAGCGGTTGTCGACGATCACCGCGCCGATCAACTTCTCGCCATCGAATAGCCCCGCACACCAGCCGCCACGGTCAAAGCAGTCGAGCAGCAACGGCGTGTAGTGCCCGGCTTCGCCTTCCGGCCAGCCGTCCATATCGAAGAACGCCGGATACAGGCGCAACTCGCCTTGCTCCAGGCGGTACATCCGATGGATGACTTCGCTGCGGTCGATGCTCCAGACCTGTTCGATCTCGTCGCGCCGTAATGGCCGCAGGTGGGGCGCTGGGGTGTCGTTGTCAGGTTTCATGGGTGATGGACGGGAGAAATGAAGCAGGTGGGTCGCAGGCCGGTGCTTGCTTGTCGTCACCGGGTCGGAGAGCATCATCTCATTGCCCGGCGCCGAAGCCACCCGAAGAGGGCTAGCAGATGGACTTATGCAGATTGGTTTATTGGCCGGAAGATGTCGCTCCCAAAATCGAAGCCATGGATGGTTATCTTTTCTTCGACAGATGAAGCACAGTCCTGGATGAATATCGTTCTGTTGGATGAATTCATACCTATGTCCCCGGTCTGTACACATACGCCGGGGTGACGGTGAGGGGGTGGCGGCGGTCCGCGGGTCTTGTGTAGGAGGGCGATTGAGCGCGATGTCTTCGAGAGTGCGGGAAGTGCTGAACCACCGTTCTCGCGATAACCCACTGCACCGCACTGGCTTCCTGCCTGCGTGTATGGACCGGAGACATGGTTAACAGATGTGCCAGGACATGGTGGACACTTTATCGCGGTCGTCGCAGGTCGACGACATCGAGCCAGTGGTGAGCAAAATAGAGGTCATACACACCGTCCTGATCGGGCCGGGGCCGGGCGGCGATGAGCTGACCTTTGAGCGCTGTCGAGACCACGAGCGGCCGCGTGAGTAGTTTGATCCGGCCGCGTTGATCGACCCCGATGACGATGTCGTCGGGGCCGTACTCGGTAATCTGATCGAGCCGTTCGGGGAAGGGGCGTGGGCTGAGGCGATAGCGTGTCACCGGCGGTACCATGCCGATGGCCTGATGCGGGCGCACGTGGTTGTAAATCTCGCGCCAGTGCGCGAAGGCCCGCTCCACCTCGGTCAGATTCAGGAAGTGGCGGCCACGCAGCAGCTCGATGTCCAAGCTTCGATGGAAGCGTTCGTCCTTGCCGTTGGTTTGCGGATGAAACGGACGGCTGAAGCTCAGGTGGATGCCAAGGCGGACCAACCATACGCCGAGCGTGGACAAGTGCCGGGAGGGGCCGTTGCCCATGCCCCACGGGGTGCCGTTATCCATGTTCATGCGCCGCGGCAGGCCGTAGCGGCGGAAGGCCTCGGTGAGCCAGTGCTGCACGGTGGCGCCGGTCATGTCGGCGTTATGGCCCAGGATCAGGTTAAAGCGGGAATGATCGTCGAGCACGGTCAACGGATCGCACCGACCGCGGCCGACACGGAGGGGGCCTTTGAAGTCCATCTGCCACAGGTCGTTCGGCTCGGCATGCTCGAAGCGCTGCCAGGGATGCACGGCCGGCTCGGTGGGCGACCACAGCAGGCCATGGCGCCGAAGGATGTGGGTGATCGTGCTCGGTGCCGGAGGCGCCAGGCCCTCGCGCTGAAGCAACACAAACAGCTTGCGGCCACCCCAGTGGGGGAACTGTCGGCGCAGGGCGACCACGCGCTCTTCGAGCGACTGAGCCGTGCGCGTTGGGGTGCGATGGGGACGCCGCGAGCGGTCGGCCAGGGGCTCGTGCGCCTGATCGCGGCCTAGCCATTTGTACGCGGTGGTTCGGCTGACGCCGAACCGGCGGGCCAGCTCAGTGATCGACTGACCGGGCTGCTTGGCCACCGCGACAAGCTCAGTACGAAGTGACATGGATGAGGTTTCCTTCCAGGGCATGGGCTGGGCCTCGAGTCGCCACAACTTGGCGGTCGAGGTGTAAACCATGTCCTGGCACATCTGTTAACCATCTCTCCGGTCCATACACCTGCGCAGGAATGACGGTGAGGGGGAGTGGATGCCTTCGATTCTTTATCGCCCGGGTCAGGCGGCTTGGGCCTGAGTGTCGGCGACATGACCTTTCTCGCGCCAGATCGCCACGACGAGCTCTGCCGCTTCGTCGACCAACCGCCGCACCGACGATAGCGCCTGCGACAGCGCGGTCGCATAGAAATCAGCGTGGGTCGAAAGCGCAAGCAGACTCAGGATCGACGTCGAGGCAGTAAGTCGCATCTGTGCCGCATCGTGCAACTCGTCCACGGAAAGGGCGAGGTCGCCGCGACACACGGGACAGGAAGAAATGAGGGAAGAGGACATACACGGCTCCATGTGACCGATGAGCCGCCACCCGTATTGCACGGGGTGGCGGACGTGTCGGGGTAGAAAACCGGTCACCAAACCAAACCCGGCCAAGCCGAAGCCTGCCCGACACGCCCGCCGTAAACACGCGGAAGTGAACGCAGGCAACGTGAGTTGACCTGCGTAGTTCAATGAATCGGGTTTCTACGCCCGGCCATCGAAGGAGTCGACGGCCCGGCAAGCATCGCAACCCCTCACCCACGCATCCATCCGATTATTCCGAAAAACGCGTGCGATTTATTGAGAGCAAAAAACTGCCGCTCTTCGCTACAACAAACCCCACCGTCCGGAAGAGCCTGCCGCCACCCTCGTCGCGACCGGTAGGAGCGCGCGTGAATCTGGAAGGACGAGGCAGTGATTGCGCGACGTGGGTAGCGGCAGGCTCTGTGCCGGGCGTTCCGATGTATGTCACCGCGAAGAGCTGATCGTGCGTCATCGCGACAACCTGATGCACCGCACTGGGTCCCTGCCTGCGCAGGGACGACGGTGGGGGGGTATCGAAGCTCGGCCGCAGCGCCTCACCCAGGTCGGCGGACGCTTCTCACTTTCCCGCTGCCCCCGCCGCCGCAGAAGAACTGATCTCCGCCATCGGACTCAAGCCCCGATACGCCTGTGCCAGGCGGCATGTCGAGTGTCTCCAGAACCTCGCCCGTGAGAGGGTCGATTCGCCTCAAGTCGCTTTCGTCACCTTCCCACGTGCCGTGCCAGAGCTCTCCGTCGACCCAGGTGACCCCGGTAACGAAGCGGCTGGAATCGATGGAACGAAGAATCCTCCCTGTCTCGGGATCGACCTGATGGATTTTCCGCTCCCGATATTCCCCTACCCAGAGCGACCCTTCGGCCCATGCCAGCCCCGAGTCGCCACCACCACCGGGTGCGGGGATCGTAGCGAGCACCTGGCCGGTATCCGGGTCGATCTTCTGGATGCGATCTTCGGCGATCTGAAAAATATGCTGGCCGTCGAAGGCCGTACCCGCATGCGCGGCGACATCGATCGAGCGCAGCGTCTTACCGCTCGCCGGGTCGAAAGCGTTCAATGTATCCCCGGCGGCAAGCCAGACTTGCTTGCCGTCATAGGTGATCCCGTGCACACGGTCGACACCCGGAAAGGGCCCATATTCGCGGAGGATCTTGGCTGTCGATCGTTTCATGTTCCCATCCTAGTCCCCCGGTAATGGCGCGGGGAGTAACAAGGTCGTCGCGAATCCCGGCACCGGCGGAGTCATCCAGCGACGCGCCCGCCCGTGACCGAACGACTGCACCTTACCTGCGACCGCAAGCGAGTCGAGTGCCCGCTGCACGGTGCGCTGGCTGGTTCCAAGCGCAAGCGCCAGGGCCGAGCTCGACCACGACTCGCCATCGGCCAGGAAGGCGAGCACCGCCGCATGTTTCTCTTCGACCGGACGCAGCAGAACGACGACCTCGCGTGCGCGATGGGGCACCAGTGCGAACCCACGCTTGGTCGCGCTCACGTCGGCCAGCGCGCCAAGCATCGCGCGAAGGCGCCCCACCTCGACGCGCAGCCGCGCGCGATGCGATTCGTCGGCGCGTTTTGCCCGGAACACCCGTGCGACAAGCGCGTCCCTCGACACGTCTCCCGGCCACGCTTCGCCCAGCACGCGTGCAAGCGCGAACAATATCGGGCGTCGTGCCAGAGGGATCACCGTGCGTGCGTCGCGCACGACATGACGGCATGCGTCCACGACAAGCGCCTTCGACGCCAATAGCACCTCAACGTCCTCGAGCAGAAGGAGGCGCTCCTCGCCACGAGCCATCAGGCGAGCAGACGGCGTGTTCAGAACGAGGGATGCGCTTTCGATCTCGGACGACAGTGCGGGAATACCCGCCTGGCGTGCGGCACGCGCGGCCCGGACCAGCGCCGCGCGCGCCGCCTTCGTCCGGAGGCGGCGCATCGCGAGCCCCGCGACGAGCAGTTCGCGGGCGGCTTGCGATGCGGGCGGCAGATGCGCGGGATCGCACTCGGCAAGCTTGCGCTCGGCCTCGTCGAGGTGACCGATAAGAAGCAGGCGCCGGACGTCGAGATAACGCGCATGCGCGGCGTTCACCCGGTCGCCATGCGCCTCGAGCGTCGCCCGTGCCGCATCGAGCGCCTTCGCAGGCCAGCCCAGGTCGCGCGAAACGAGCGCGATCTCGGCTTCGGCGACGACACATCGCGCGCGGGCTACGGCTTCTTTGGAACCGAAGGCGCGCGCCGCACTGCGCATGAGCGCCTTCGCCCGAACGAAATCGCCGAGCTGGGCCATCGCGATGCCCCGAAGCGCCATCGCAGGCGCATCGTCGCGCAAGGCGACGCGATTCAGTGCGCCGAAGGGATCACCCGCGGCGAGCGCGCGTGCCGCGGCCGTGATCAGCGAGTCCATCTGAATCCCGCCACACTTGTCACTCCCACCGTTCGGGTCCCCGGTTCCAGTCTATCTCACGACCACCAACCCACAGGTCTGGAGAGAAGACGATGACGACACACACGACCGGAACTCGCGAAGAATGGCTGGCAGCGCGTATCGATCTGCTTCGGGCCGAAAAGGAACATACGCGGCACGGCGACGAGATGGCGCGGCGGCGGCAGGAACTGCCGTGGGTTCGGATCGACAAGGACTACCGATTCGAGACTTACGAAGGAAGCGTTTCGCTGGCGGACCTCTTCAGAGGATGCTCGCAGCTTCTCGTCTATCACTTCATGTTCGGGCCCGACTACACGGCGGGGTGCCCGTCCTGCTCGTCGATCGCGGACGGCCTTAACGGCGTTGCCGTTCACCTGGCGAACCACGACGTCATGGTGTCGGCGGTGTCGCGGGCGCCACTCGCGAAGTTGCAGGCGTACAAGCAGCGGATGGGATGGACGTTTCCGTGGGCGTCCTCGCTTGGCAGCGACTTCAACTTCGACTTCAATATCTCGTTTACCGAGGAGCAAGATCGCGAAGGCACTGTCGAATACAACTACCAGCGCGGTGGCCATGCCATGGACGCGAAAACCGCTCCGGAGCCCGTCGTCCGGTTGGCGGCCAGCTGCGGAACCGACGCACCCACATACGCGCGCGACAGGCCGGGCTTAAGCGCCTTTGTTCTCGAGGACGGCGTCATCTATCACACGTATTCCACCTATGCGCGCGGCGTGGATGGTTTCTGGGGCATGTATCAGTGGCTCGACCGCGCACCCAAGGGACGTAACGAAACAGGCATCTGGTGGCGCCGCCACGACGAATACGACAAGGCCTGAGCGGAAGCCATGGCTTCCGAACGAGCTTCGCGGCAAGCGTTCTTTGGCGCCTCGGCACTGCTTTTCGCTGCAAGCGCAGCGATAACGATCGGCTGCTGCGCGTCCATGTCGACGGCAGGCGAGATGCCGATGCCCGGCGGCTGGACGATGTCGATGGCGTGGATGCGGATGTGCGGACAGACGTGGCCCGGCGTCGCGACATCGTTCCTCGGCATGTGGATCGCAATGATGGCGGCGATGATGCTGCCATCCCTGGTGCCAGGGTTGTGGCGCTATCGACAGGCCGTCGGCAGCGCGGGCGTGGCGCATCCGGGCCGACTGACCGTGCTGGTGGGCATGGGGTATTTCTCCGTGTGGACTGCGTTCGGCATCGCCGCATTCGTGCTGGGCGTCGCGCTGGCAGCGCTCGAGATGCGGCTGCCGGCACTCGCGCGCGCCGTTCCGATCGCGGTCGGCGTGGTTGTCCTGATCGCCGGCGCGTTTCAGTTCACCGCATGGAAGGCACATCACCTCGCCTGCTGTCGCGAATTCCCCGAGACACGATCGTCGGTACCGGCGGATGCCGTCACGGCGTTGCGATGCGGTCTGCACCTCGGCCTTCACTGCGGTTACTGCTGCGCTGGCCTGACGGCAATCCTTCTCGTCATCGGAGTCATGGACCTGCGCGCCATGGCCGTCCTGACGGCCGCCATTACCGTCGAACGCCTTGCACCGGCACCCGCAGGCGCGCATGTCGCGCGAGCCATCGGGGCCGTCGGCGGCGGCGTGGGGTTACTTCTGATCGCGCTGGCTGCCGGGCCTGCGTGACGCATCCGCATCGAATGCGGTTTAGCAGGTCAGCTCCCGGTAGCCTCGGGCAGCCTGGCAATCACCTTGATCTCGAACTGGAAACCATAGAGCCACGTGACGCCGACGGCGGTTAACGTTGGATGCGGCGCGTTACCCCAGAACTCCGGTACAACCTTCCAGATCGTTTCGAACGTCGATTCGGGATCGACGATGAAGACGGTTATGTCGATCGCGTCGTCGAATGTGCAACCGGCAGCTATCAGGATCGCGTTCAGATGATTGAACGCGAGCCTGACCTGAGCCTCCAGGTCCGGCTCGGGCGAGCCGTCTTCGTTGCTACCGACTTGCCCCGAAACGAACAAAAAGCCATTGGACCGGATCGCTGGCGAATAGCGATTGCGCTCATAAAGCGCCTGACGTCCGGGCGGAAAAACAACATCGCGCTTTGCCATGCATTGCCTCCATCAACGGGTCGAAGTCGACCCGGAATTAACGATGAGGGGACTCTAAGGGCTTGTACTTGAGCGATAAACGAGCAACCGTAGCTATCACTGTTTGTAAAATCCAAACAATCCGACCGGTAGCTGGGGCAGAAATGGACCGTTTCGATGCGATGCAGGCATTTGTTCGGGTGGTGGAAGCAGGCAGCTTCACCAAGGCGGCCGAAACACTGCACATGAGCAAGACCAGCGTGACGCAACTGGTGCAGCAGCTGGAGGCACGGTTGCGCGTCAAATTGCTCAACCGCACGACGCGCAAGCTCAACGTAACCGCCGACGGCGCCGTCTATTACGAGCGCGCGGTACGGTTGCTGGCCGACCTGGACGATGCCGAAACCAGCCTGTCCGGTGCATCGGTGCTGCCCAGGGGCCGGCTGCGAGTGGATGTGCCCAGCCCGCTGGCCAGCATGATCCTGGTGCCGGCACTGCCTGCGTTCCACGCTCGATACCCCGACATCCAGATCGACATGGGCGTAAGCGATCGTATCGTCGATGTGATCGGTGAAAATGTAGATTGCGTTGTGCGTGGCGGCGAGCTAACCGATCAGTCTCTGATGGCACGACGGGTAGGCGACCTCCAGCTTGGCGTTTATGCCGCGCCGAGTTACCTGGAAAGCATCGGTACGCCCTCGCATCCACGGGAGCTGGAAGATTCGCATCATCGTATCGTCGGTTTCCTGTGGGCGCGCGCAGGCAAAGCGCTGCCCTATGCCATGCATAGCAACAGTGAGAGCGTCCATATCCACGGTCGCTACGTGTTGGCGGTCGACGATGGCAACGCCTACCTCGCGGCCGGACTGGCCGGACTGGGAGTTCTCTGGCTTCCGGACTACATGGCCAAAGCCCATCAGGCGCACGGCGAGTTGGTGCGCTTGTTCGACGACTGGCGACTCGATCCGATGCCGTTATACGTGGCATTTCCGCCAAACCGGCATATCAGCATCAAGCTGCGCGTGTTTATCGATTGGGTCGTTGAGCTGATGGCGCAGCATGCGCCTGTCGCAGATCGGCATGGTTCGTGACGACGAAAACCGCACCGGGGTGAAACAGGCAACGCCCTCTCCATCCCGGTTTTCCGCTAGAGGCCAACGCACTCAAGCTTCCGACCCCCGAATTGATTGTCAGGAGATCAATCGCGCCACAGCATCGGCGATCGATTGCCGGAATACGTCCGTGGGAATCGTGCCGCTCTCGGCTTCCGGCGAACCCGGCGCGCCAAGGCGGGTAAGCGCGATGATCAACATCAATACGATCTCGGGCGCCACGCGTTTGGTTACCGCACCGGCGACCTGTGCCTCGCGAATGGCTTCGATCTTGTGGGTCGTGGAAGCCATGGCCGATTCCGGTAGCGCCTTGCCTTCAAGCGCGTACCAGGCCGCCAGCCGAAGCGCTTCCGGGTGCGCCTGGAAACGATCGAACAGACGCACGGCGTAGCCCGGCAGATCAAACGCGTCGATCGGCACACTTTCCAGGAAATCGACCGCCATCGCGTCCAGCACGGCGTCGCATAGGGATTCCTTGCTTCCGAAGTAGGCGTAGATCGCTTGCTTGTTGCACTGGGCGGCGGCCGCGATGCGTTCCACCCGCGCGCCGGCAATGCCATAGGCGGCGAATTCGGCGGCGGCGGCTACCAGCAGCCGTTTACGAGTGTCTTCGGAGTTTCTGATCATGGGTGGAATTTTAACCAACCAACCGGTTGGTTGACAACGAGCATGGCTGGATTTAGATTAAACCAACTGGTTGGTTTAATAATTGACTGCCCACCGAATCTACGTAAGGGACGTATCCCTCTTCCCGAAACCAGACGCCACAGGATCCTTCCCATGAACACTCCGTTGAACCAAAGAACCGCGCTGGTAACCGGCGCATCCTCAGGCATAGGCGAGGCAACGGCGCTGCGCCTGGCCTCGATGGGTATCGCGACTTATGCGGCCGCCCGCCGGGTGGAACGAATGCGGCACTTGCAGGACAAGGGTATCCACGTGCTCCCGCTGGACGTGACCGATGCGGAGTCCATCGAACGCTGTGTCGCTGAAATCGAAGCACGCCATGGCGGTATCGACATCCTGGTCAACAACGCCGGTTACGGCTCCTACGGGTCGGTCGAAGAAGTACCGCTAGACGAGGCCCGTCGCCAGATGGAGGTCAATCTGTTCGGCCTGGCTGCGCTGACTCAACGCGCGATCCCGCACATGCGCAAGCAGCGCTGGGGCAAGATCGTCAATGTCACCTCGATCGGCGGTGTGCAAGCCGCTCCTTATGGCGGCTGGTACCACGCCACCAAGTTCGCGGTGGAGGGTTTGTCTTCATCGTTGCGCCAGGAATTGAGTCCTTTCGATGTGGACGTGATCTTGATCCGCCCTGGTGCGATCAAGACGGAATGGAGCGGCATCGCAGCCGAGAGCTTGTTGAACGTGTCCGGCAACGGACCCTATGAACCGGCCGTGCGTTCTCTCTATAAGCTGTTCACCGGTCCGAATCTGGAAAAGATGGCCAGCGATCCATCGGTCATTGCCGATACGATCGAGCAAGCGATCACCGCGCGCCGACCGAAGAGCGCCTACACCGCCCCTCGCATGGCCCGGATCATGGTTGGGCTGGGCAAGCTAATGGGTAGCGACCGCCTGCGCGATCGCTCCGCCCGCGCCTTCATGAAATTGCCCGGGAAGATGTAAGGCAGTGCCGACCCAGAAACCGGGACGGAGGTGAAACAGGCCACGCCATCTCCGCCCCGGTAACGGCTATACCCACGCGATGAATGGCGCGACAGCCTCCTGCTCCGTTATGTGCGTCGCTTCGTCCACGACGCTTTCCGGGACCCATAGCGGAAAGGGAATCTCGCGATTCACGTGCTTTCCCGATGGCGTGTGTTCCTGATGAACCCGAGCAATCCGATCGGGCACGAAGTGTTCCGCCGCACGAACGAGCGACGGCCACAGGCGCCGGTGCACCATCGTCAACTTGCCGTCGACCAACCGACAGACCAATACCTGATCGGACTCGGCCACGGCACTGAGGATGGCGAAGATACGGCGACCTTCGGGATGCGCCCACCAGCTACCTCGAATCGACTCCCCCACGATGGCCTCGGTAAGACGAGGCGCACTGCCCTTCGCCGAGACGAGCACAACGCCATGCTCTCGTACGAACGTCAGGGCGTCTTCCGTGCGGGTGATCCGGTTCATAGGTTCGACTACATAACATACCGACCCACTGGGCTGAAAATCGGGAGCGGGGGAAGGCGAGCTTCACCACCCATCCCGGTTTCGGTTCCGCACGGACTTTTACCAGGTTAAGGCACTAACAGTCATTGAGCTGGAAAACGTCCCTGATGTGGCGGCCGGAATTAGTCTGTGGCAGCGTGATATACCCGATCACATAGTTCTCGATCACCCCCTTCGCACTGCTTCGCAATACTAGCGATTACTGCCAGACGATCTGCGGGAACGGTGTCGTCGATATGACGAATGACGAATGCAATGAACAGAGGATCTGACTTCTTAAGTGCACGAAGAGACGCCATAGCACTAGGGTCTGTCGCAATCACCCGCCCGACCCTCTCACTGTAACCTTCGGCGATAGCGCCATCATCACATCCAGCGAAATGCCGATACGCAGAGCGGAGACTCGACAAAGAAGGCAACGACGAGGCTTGCTGTTCCGCCGCAATAGCCATCGCCTGATCGCACTTTTTTGCCGCTTGAGCCACTGGGACGATCAGGATCATACAGGCAAGTACGAGTTGTACTTTCATCTTAGTGCTCCACAGTAAGCGTAGTAATCGGGTCACCCCGATGCTCAAGATCGCCCATTAACGCAGTTGCTGCATCGGTAGTTCGAATACATCCATTGGTCGCAAAATTGACGCCAGATCGACCCGCGCGATCGGTACTATTGGCACGCCCAGAATGGACGCCACACCCAACGCAACCTGGTACGTTGAATACGAGATTGCCATTGGAGCCGTCGCACGATAACGAAAATGAGTTCTGCGACAAAGCAATACTGACCTAGGCACTGGTATGTGGCGTCACGCTACGACTAATGCCAGGAAAATCCAACCAGAACGCCTACTGTCGAGTCCTTCAATGGCCGCCTTCGGGATGAGTGCCCTATGAGCATGTTGCATCAGCCTTTCTCACGCTCGGGCTGTCATCGAGGCGTGGCGACTCGAATACAACGGCGAGCGCCCCAAGCGAGCGCTTGGCGGACTAACGCCATCGACCTATTTCCGACCAGTGGCTGCTGAAACGATTACGATTACTGTCAGACTCCGAAGCGAAGCGCTACTAAAAACGGGTTGAAATCGCGGCGCTATCGTCTTGCACGCGAAAGCACTTAAGAAAGCACAGAAAATACAATGGCCGAGAAGCTTATCAGCCCGTCCGGTGAGGTTAACTGTATTAATGACTTCAATGTGGAGGGCGGCGTTGCCTCATCCAATTCAAGTGCAATACAAAACCGACCACGTTCAAAGCGAAAGCAGCGACGAAAGTAATCACACCAAGGCTAGAAAATCCCGCGAGGAAAACGCCAAATGCGATAAAAGCGAGAAGAACCCCAAGGACTCCAAACCGGAAGCCCTTGAAGCGCGGCTGGTTCAATATTTCTTTCAGATCGAACTTATATTCCGGCGTCATCGGCAACTCTTTTCCGTTTTGGGCTCTGGCTCGCGCGCGCAGAGGAATTGAGTATGGCAAACAAAAGCACCTAAATAAGTCCCACCCCCTATGCCAAAGATACCTCTACTAGCCGAAACCTGACCAGTCGCCCCATCGATCTCAACTCCGGCCCCAGCAGTAAGACCACTCCCGACATCAGCAGTGATCAAAGCAGTCGTCTGGGGCCCGGAGCTAAGGGCACCGGTACCTAGGCCTCCAGCGACGGAAACGTTGGCGGCAACTCCTACTCCAGTAGCCGCCATTGCACAGAGTTTGGTGTAAAAACACATATTGGGTGTCGAATCGACAGCGATACCAAATTCGCTCTGCTCGCCCAGAAGTGCGCCGACGGCAGTTTCATTGAGACCAATAGACCCATTCGCAACAGCTGGTGCGCCCTTACCCCATCCGCACCACGAAGCGTCGATCCTACAATAGGTATCATCAAGCCCCAGGGGATCGATTTTTCGGAACGGATTTCCGGAAACGTAGCCGTAGGTACTGGGGCCGGCCAGCATCCCTATGGGATCACTCTGATGATAACGCCCTGTCGATGCCTCATAGTTGCGATTGAGGTTGTAGCTCTGCCCTGACTCGATGTCGTAGTACTGCCCCGGATTTTTTGATTGGGCGAAGGGAAGGGGCTATTACCCTAAATTTGCGAAAGATGACAATCCGACAGTCGGGCAGATTGTCTACGGCACGCGCGAAAAGCGTGCGCGGCGCAAGCACGGGTTCAAGGCGTTTCCGATAAACGATATACAGCGTCGCACGAGCCGCCCATGGGCGCCCCCTGAGTGACCGATGCGATACCGCCAAGCATGACAGCAATTGTCGTCGCGGCGATGTAGCTCTCCCCCAACACCGCAAGCGGTGCGAGGAAGAGCAGCGTGGCGATTTCCAACCCTGCGCACGTGAGGTCGAGTTTGCGACTGCTACTCAAGGAGACGACGCACTAATCGAGCTCAGGCAAGCTTTGGCCAGACCACGCCAATGACGCTCACCAAAATGAGGCACGCGATCCACATTATCCCTATGGATCTCCACATGGCTCCTCGGAGCGCCAGCCCTTCGTTGGTCAGCAAGCGGTCGATGAAAAAAGCATTGAGGGGGTTCCCCATGGTCAGTTGCTCGTATTCAGTGCTTCCCTTGGAAGCATATTTGTTACCGCCAGCAAGGAATCGAACCACGAAGAAAGACAGGCAAAGCAGCGTGGCCGCAATCGTGCCGAAAAGTAAGTAGCTGGTCATCGTTTCTGTCCCGAAAGCTGTCTCTCTAGTCAATCCTATTACCTTTGATCGGTTCCTTGTTGCTGCGCCGCACCCGCCGACGCCGCCTGATTCATGGCATTCCAGTAAAGCGAGGCTGCTGTATTGGCGGCATCGGAAACGCCGTAGGTCTGCGTCGTCGTCGTAGAGAAAGTACCGCCTCCGGGAATGCCAGCAGACCATCCTGCCGTCACCGAGCTGACCCCGCTGTCACCCGTACTGTACGTGCCCTGGACCGGCCCGACGGTGAGACTGGCGTCGTACGTGCGACCGGCAAGCCCCGAGGCAGGGCCATACAACACCCCGCCATAGACGCCACCCCCAGCGCTGAACCCTGCAGCGATGGTTTCGCTTGAGTAGACACCCACGTCGAATTTTTGTCCGCAGGTCAGGCCAGGGTTGAAGTAGAGACCCAGCGCACCGCCACCACCGCCAAGGAATGTTGCGCCGCCGTTGACACCTGCAAGGTAGGTATCCAGACCCAGCCTGTCTATCGCTGTCAGAGGCTTCGCAGTCACATACGAAAAAGTGCTCACGCCGCCAGCCAGGCCAATCGGGTCACTCTGGACGTACCGGCCTGTGGCCGCCTCATAATCCCTGTTGACGTTGTAGCTCAAGCCCGACTCGGCATCGAAGTACTGGCCGGGAAAACGAAGATTAAAAGTGTAGCCGCTGCTCGATACGGGCCGCTGCTCCCCAAACGGATTGCCCTGATAAGGCCACTGCCATTGCGTCACACCACTGGCATCACTGACAACTCGGGGCGTTCCCAGCCCATCCGCAACTACATAGTTCATTGTGCTGACGGTGCCAGTCGTGCCCACTACGGCCACAGGCAGATCAACCAACCAAATATAGTCGCGATTGTTCGTGCCATATTCGCCGATTAGCTGACTATTTTGATCGTACGCAAAGCGTTCATTGATGGTCTGCGGCAACGTGGCCGTCTTGGCAATGCGCTGACCCAAGACGTTATAGGTATAGGTTCCCACCGTGACGCCATTACGTTGTACCACCGTCAAACGGTTCCGGCCGTTGTAGCCGAAGCCAAAGGTTTCGCCACCAACCGCACTACCGGTGGTGTTGCCATTCGGATCGTAGGTATGCGCAGCATTGCCGATGGTGATTAGCCAGTGCGTGCTGCTCTGATAGCCATAGCTGCCGGTAGCCAGGCCGCCGCTCGTTTTACCCAGACGGTCGCCTGTCTTGCTATAGGTGTAAGCCTCAAGGGCCGCACCCGCCGAGTCGTTCACCGCACTGAGACGATACAGCGGATCGTAGGTGTAACTTTCGGCCGCCAGAGTAGCGCCAGCCGTCGCGCCCAATGCAATGATGTTACCCATGGCATCGCGTGCGAAATGCAGGCTAAACGCAGGACTGGTGAGATCGGTCAATTGGTAGTTTGCGTCGTAACTACGCGTGATGACCTGACCGTTGCCCAGCGTATAACTGACAATGGGACCGAATGGCAGGTAGCTGATCGCACTGACCACCGTTTGTCCTGCACCTCCTGACGGCGTCACCGAGACCCCACTGATCCTGCCGAGTCCATCGCGACTGTACTGCGTGATGGTCAAGCCCGGACTGGTGATGCCACTCAGGCGTCCAGCCAGGGTGTAGCTGTAGCTCGTGATGTCAGTTATCGCGCCCTGAATCTGTCGCTTTTGCGCGATATTGCCCTGAGCGTCATAGCAGAACACGGTCGTGACCGCCGCCTCGACGATCCGGGTCAGGCGACCCACAGGATACGAGTTGGCGCATCCCGTGGTGCCATTGGCCTCGTCGTAGGCATAGGTGACATTAAGCGCCGTGTCGGCATAACTCACCGAGGCCGCCCGATTAAGGGCATCGTAGGTAAACGTGCTGACGATGCCCTTGGCATCGGTTTGCTGTACCCGATTGCCTGCCGCATCGTACACGTAGCTCGTGGAACCGGTGTCCGGACTATGCAGCCCGGTCAGATTACCCAAACCATCGTGATCGTATACGGTGTTCAGACCATCGGGATCGCTAACACCTTCAAGATTGTCACTCGCGTCGTAGGAAGAAACAGCGTGTGCGTTCTGCGTCGCCGTATCGGTGCCGTTGTAGTTATCTATCGTACTAACCAGACGGTTCAGGGCATCGTAGCCTCGCTTGCGCTGCACGCCGGCCGCATCGGCGCTATGCGTCGGGTGACCCTCTGCGTCATAGCCGTCTGCCGTCTCGAAGGCAAGAATCGTCCGATTTAGTGCATCAACGACCGTTAGCAACTGGCCGAGACTATTGTAAGTGCGCGACACGGTTCGCCTCACCGCACCTGAAGTGTCAAGAGTCTCCTCTTTGGTCTTATTTCCCGCTGCGTCCAGGGTGTAATGAATATGGTTACCCGCGCCGTCGGTGATGTCAGTTACCCGACTCGCGCCATCGTAAGTGTATTTCGTCACAACGCCATCGGCGTCCTGACTTCGGGTGACGTTGCCGATAGCATCGTAGGCAAATGAGGTCGTCGTCGCACCACCATTCGCATCGCGTGTGGTCGTTGCAAGCCAGCCCTCGGACGTATACGTCATCGTCGTGACCACGCCGTTCGGGTCAACGATTCGGCCCGGATGCCCGTACATATCGTAGCCACCGTACGTTTCCACATGACCCAAGGCATCGGTGACCGTTGCCAATCGCCCTTGCCCGTCGTACGTGTACTTCGTCACATCCGCGACATCGGTTCTCGGACCATCAAGAGCCTCGATCAAACCATTCGCGTTATAGGCGACTGTCGAGACCCGGTCTGCGGCGGTCACTTGGGCACCTGCTGTCATCAGAGCCAGCACAAGGGATAACCAGCACAATCCCTTCTTCATGACATCACTCCTTGATCGAATGGACGTTGGTGGAAAGCAGCCGTCCCTTGGGATCGTACGAATACGTAATGATCCGATCGACGCTCGTCACGGTCGCTGGACGAAAGCTTTCGCCATCCCAAGTCGTGCTTGTAGTGCGAGCCTGACTCGAACCCTCAGCCTCGACTCGTCGCGTTTCACGTCCGAGCACATCGTAGGTGTACGAGGTTGCGTGCCCCAGCGCGTCTGTCTTTGTCGCGACCTGTCCATTCACGGTGTATGTATAACTAGAATTGGCCGCAGGGCATCCAGGTGCTGGCTCACCCTCAATGGCGGTAACACGCTTGACGCCATGCACGACGCTGTATCGATACACGACGGTATGGCCAAGCGCATTCATCACTGTGGCTGAGCCATCGTCGCCATAGACAATCGACATTTTGCCGACGCCACCGGCCAGCTCGTTCGAGAGTGCTCTGCCCCGCGAATCGTAAGTCCAGCTCGCTGAGCGGACACCTCTCTCGTCGATAAGACCGGTGATCTTATTGGGATTGGCCTCATCTTCGTACAGGTATGTACGCGTGGTGGTGTGCCCAGGCCAACTGCGCGTTACCGACGCAAGACGTGCCGATGCGTCGAACTGGTAGCTAACAACCAGATCGCCTGCGGTCATCTTCGACAGTCGGCCGCTAACATCGGCCATGAAAGTCAGCTTATGTCCACGTGAATCCGTCACCGTCGTTGTCGTGTTGTAGGCAGCGTCGGTTACGTAAACCAACGTCTGAGCCAGGCCGTTTGCGTTCTGCCACCTGATCAAGCGACCTCGGGGGTAATCGAAAGTCATTTTTTCATTAGTTGGAGCTGCGTAGGTCCACTGACCGCCCTGGTAGGTTGCCGTCCCCATTTCGCCTGGCTCAGCGGTGGCTACATTGTTCTCCAAGGCGAAGACGGCCTGCCGACCATCCGCGAAATTCATTGCAATGGAATGTGAATCCGCGGCAAGCAGCGCCGCATAACTATGGCTCCAAGCGCCTATCTCACTGTTATAGATACGACTAAAGCGGAGCTCACCATCCGTATCTTCGTAATCCACCTCCTCCTCGAATACGTTGCCTGTACCAACGTTGATCGGGTCGCCACAGGACACTACACCTACCACCGCAGGGTTACTTGGGTTGCCTAGTTCCTTATACGGCTGTTCCTGATCCGAGGTTTGGCAGGCACCGGAAACGGGGTTGTAGTACTGCCCGTCCTGGCAGTTGTTACCTTCTCGACTGATGTAGTAACCATTACTAGTCACTGAAGTCGAGGTGACATTGCCGTTGCTATCCAGGAAGGAAATTTTCGCGGAGGTATCGCACCCGTACACCAGTACTTTGGGCGGGTAGGATTGGAAAACCGCAGGAGGTTGATAGGGAAGAGGCGTGACCGGATTTTTTCCAGCTCGATTAGGGAATATGACAGATTGACTATAATCGTAGGCTGCGTGACACGCTTCATCGGCACTCGCGAAACGCGCCCCGTCCAACGGGGGAATGTTGGAGACGACATAGTAATAGTCATTGGCTGAAACAGAACCTGCGACCAACAGCAGTAATGAAAAAATCACGAGTCGCATATTGGCCCCTGGATATTTACTGTGCGATGGCATTGATTGCCCCTTATTCGCTCTCACGAATGAAAGGTGAAGCGGAATTGTCTGGACGCTAATACAGAGAGACGGGGCACATCTGTAGGTGATAACTGACAGTTGTGTAAGCGTTCCCCGGGCTTCATGGTTGCGTGACCGCGTTCACGTTCTGGCAGTAATTGTCGTCTACGCAGTTAGGTAGAGCGCAGCACAGAATGTGGTGTGGAGATAAGTAGTGGTTTAACCATCTCGGGGCGATTTACTACCACGAAGTCACCGCCCAGCCGCCGGAACCCACATCCAACGGGTAGCCGTGCCGAGACCGCCAAAAAATGCCTCGTCGTGGGAAACAACAACGATGGCACGGGGAACGTAGAACGCATATCCGGCGAAGGAGAACACCGCTCCGCCGGCACGCGCTTCATACGCACCGTGCCATTAGTCACGACATTTACCCCTCGGGAGCAATTTGCCAGACTGCGCCGATTACCCCAAAAGGCCACGCCATGCGCCCGCTGCGCCCTGCCCTGTCTTCCGTCGGAACCGCATTGTCGTTTGGCGCGGCAACGTTCCTTCTCGCACTGGTCCAGCCCGTCGCGGCGCAGGCCGTTCAGACGCCCGAACAGAAAGCCCTCGTCGCCAAGCGCAACGACATCGAGAAGCAGCTGGGGGACATCGCCGTCATCGATCGCAAGGTGATGGTGAAGATGCGCGACGGCAAGCGCATGGCGACGGACGTTTACCGTCCGAAGGACGCCACCGGAAAAGTCCCCGCGATCTTCGTTCGCACGCCGTACAACTTCAATTTCTGGGATGTAAAGATCGGCGCGCCGCGCGACATGAGCCGCGAACTGGCCGCCGTGAAACGTGGCTATGCGTACGTGGAAATGAACGAGCGCGGCCATTACTTCTCGGAAGGCAATTACGAGATCCTGGGCGCACCCGTCACCGACGGTACCGACGCGGTCCGCTGGATGACGTCGCAGCCGTGGTCGAACGGCAAGGTCGGCACCACGGGCTGCTCGTCGACCGCCGAGTGGCAACTGGCCGTGGTGGCCCAGGACGAACCGGGCCTGGCCGCGTTCAACGTGCAAGGCTTCGGTGCCGGTGTGGGTCGCGTCGGTCCCTACTACGAGCAAGGCAACTGGTATCGCGGCGGTGCCGTGCAGATGCTTTTCATCGACTGGCTGTACGGCGAGCAGAACCAGGTACGGCCCATGTTCCCGTCCAACGCATCGCAGGCGGATCTCATCCGCGCCTCGAAGGCCTTCGATCTCGATCCGGCCATGCCGCCGGTGGACTGGGACAAAGCGTTCTGGCACCTGCCCGTGAAAGACATCATGACGTCGATCGATGCGCCGAAAGGCATCTTCGCCGATGCAATGGACGTGCCCACCGGCGGCAATATGATCGCCCGCACACCCAACAGTCCGGCCTGGTACAAGGGCGGCCTGTGGCACGACAACATGCGGGTGAAGAAGCCGGGGCTGTGGTTCATGAGCTGGTTCGACGTATCCGTCTCGCCGAACCTGGCCGCTTATAACCACGTGCGCGCCACCGCACCCAAAGCCATCGCCGATCAGCAGTACGCCATCGTCGCGCCGGTACTGCACTGCGCGTACACGCGCGCCACCGAGCACACGATGATCGGCGACCTCGACGTGGGCGATGCCCGCTTCGATTACGACGGACTAGTCTACGGCTGGTTCGATCGTTTCCTGAAGGGCCAGGACAGCGACGTACTCGCGAAGCAGCCGAAGGTCATGTACTACGTGATGGGCGAGAACAAATGGCGCAACTCCCCCACTTGGCCGCCCGCGGGCGCGATCACGCGCGACCTGTTCTTTACCAGTGGCGGCAAAGCCAACACCCTCTACGGCGATGGCAAACTTGTCGCGGTCACCGGCGATACCGACCGTCCCGACACCTTCGTCTATGACCCGGCCAATCCCGTACCGACCTTCGGCGGTGGCGGCTGCTGCCAGGGCAACGCGGTAAAATTCGGCTCGTTCGACCAGACCTCGCAGGAAGCACGCAACGATGTGCTGGTCTACGACTCCGAACCCTTCAGCGAAGGCACCGAAGTCAGCGGCCCGATCACCGTGACGCTTTACGTATCGTCAAGCGCGAAGGACACCGACATCACCTTCAAGGTGATGGACGTCCATCCGGACGGCAAGGCGTTCAATCTCACCGAGAACATCCAGCGCATGCGTTACCGCGAAGGTTACGAGAAACCGCCCGTGTGGATGAAGGACGGCGAGGTCTACAAGGTGACCTTCCAACCCATCGACACGAGCAATTTCTTCTTCCCCGGTCACAAACTGCGAGTCGCCGTATCGAGCAGCAACTTCCCTCGTTTCGATCGCAATCTCAATACGGGCGGCAACAACTACGACGAGGCCAAAGGCGTCATCGCGCACAACGCGGTGCATCACGACACCGCGCATCCGTCGAAGATTACTTTTACCGTGGTTCCGCGTGCCCAACCGTAGACCCGTGCTACCACAAAAGACCTGCGCGCGAACCGCCGCCTTTCCCTCACCGTCACGCCGGGGTCCGCAGCAGCCACGTGGGGGCAAGCCCGAACGCTAAGGTTTCCGCTTGAAAACGACCATTGCTGTCGCGACCACCGACCGCCTCGCCGCGGGTTCCGGCGTACGCCGGAACGACGGTGAGGGGGAATGGACGCTTTCGGCTTGATCGAAAAAATGCGTAAAAATTAGTAAGATCGCAAGTTCATCGCTCTTTGCCACAACACGCCCCATCATCGATATATTCAGGGCTTGGGCAGCAAATCCATCAGCGGTTTAATCAGGTCCAGTGGCAGCGGAAAAACGATAGTCGAAGCCTTGCCGCTGCTGGACATATCGACCATCGTCTGCAAATAGCGCAACTGCAAAGCCTGCGGCTGCTGCGACAGCATGGCGGCGGCATCGCGTAGTTTCTCAGCCGCCTGCAATTCGCCTTCGGCATGAATCACCTTGGCGCGGCGTTCGCGCTCGGCCTCGGCCTGGCGGGCGATAGCACGCACCATCGTTTCGTTGAGGTCGACATCCTTGATCTCGACATTGGCGATCTTGATGCCCCACGGATCGGTCGCCTCGTCGAGAATCTGCTGCAGACTGCGATTGATCGAATCGCGCTGGGCCAGGATTTCGTCCAGCTCGTGCTGACCGAGCACCGAACGCAGACGCGTCTGCGCCAGCTGGCTGGTGGCCTGCAGGAAGTCCGCCACCTGCAGCACCGACTTGTCCGGTTCCATCACGCGGAAGTACACCACGGCGTTGACGCGCACCGAAACGTTATCGCGCGAGATCACATCCTGTGGCGGCACATCCATCACCGTGACGCGAAGATCCACGCGCGTCATCCGCTGCACGATCGGAGCAAGAATCACCAGGCCGGGGCCTTTGATTCCCGTATAACGACCGAGCGTCAGCACGACACCACGCTGATACTCCGGCAACACCTTGATCGACAGAAACAGCAGTGCCACCACGATGGCTACGACAACGCCAGTGAATCCGATCATGAAAGTTCTCCTTCGCGCGCCGGCACAGGTATTACCTGGAGCAACAAGCCCTGACGACTCGTCACGCGCACGCGCGTACCGGCGGGAAGCGCCGCCTCGCTATGCACGCGCCAGCTCTCGCCACCGATGCGTGCCCAGCTTTCGCCACCGGCCATGACCGCCTGCAGCAATTCGCCGGTAGCCCGCAACATCTGTTCGTCGCCGTTGAATACGTGGGCGCGGCGCGCACGCATCGCCAATCGCAACAGCAAAGCGAGCAAAACGATCGCACTGCTCGCGATGCCGGCGATCACACCCAGGTTCACCGCATAACCGGGCACACCCGTACGGAACAACATGATCGATCCCAGCACGAACGCGATCACTCCCCCGATGCCAAGCACACCCGCCATGGGCACGAATACCTCCGTCAGAAGCAACGCAATACCCAGCGCCATCAGCGCCAGTCCGGCGTAATTCACCGGCAGCAGTTGCAAGGCATACAGACCGATCAGCAAGCAGATGCCTCCGACAACGCCCGGTAAAAACGCGCCGGGATGAAACGCCTCGAGAATCAGGCCATAAATGCCGACCATCAGCAGGACGTAAGCGATGGTCGGATTGGTGATGATGGCAAGGAAACGCTCGCGCCAGTCCGGCAGATAGTCGCGCACCGGCAGGTCGCGCAGTGTCAACGTGATGGTTTGTCCGCCGGCCTGCACGCTATGGCCATCGGCCTGCGCCAGCAACGACGCGACATCGGCCGCGACGAAATCGATCACGTGCTGATCGGCCGCTTCGCTGGCGGTCAATGTGGCAGCGCCGCGCACCGCCCGTTCCGCCCAGGCGGCGTTACGGCCGTGCAGCTGAGCCAATGAACGGATAGACGCGATAGCGTCGTTGAGAACCTTTTGCGATTCGGCGTCGGTTGCCGGCTCGTGTTGCGCCGGCGCACTAGTCGATTTCGCGGGCGCCAACGGATTCTGCAACGGCGCAGGCATCGGTGAGCCGCCGCCCAGGCTGACCGGCGTCGCCGCGCCCAGATGCGTGGCCGGCGCCATCGCCGCGATCGGACAGGCATACAGGATATAAGTGCCCGCCGAGGCCGCCCGCGCACCACCCGGCGCGACATAACCAAGGACGGGCAGCTTCGCCGCGAGGATGTCGGCGACGATGCCGTCCATCGATTCGGCGAGGCCACCGGGCGTATCCATCTGCAACACAACCGCCGCGGCACCGTCTTCGGTGGCGTGCCGCAGCGCACCGTGGACATACTCTTCCGTGGCCGGCCCGATGGGCCCGGTCAGTTCGATGCGGGCAACGAAACCGGCGCCTGCACGTACCGGCACAGGGGATTCGCTGGCGAAGGCCACCAGCGAAATGCCTATCGCAACCACGCAGATGAGCCAGAGCACTCGTGACATCTCGCCCGCCTCCTGTCGTCACAGTGCGCCGTCGAGTGTTGTCGCAATGTCTAAACCCTGCCTGCTGTCGCGAACCGGGTATCAGGCGTGCCTGTCCAGGAACGGCAACATCAACGCCGCGATGTCTTCCGCATGGGTTTCCAGGGCGAAATGGCCGGTGTCCAGCAGGTGGACCTCGGCGTCGGGCAGATCGCGCCTGTATGCCTCCGCACCCGCCGGAAGAAACGCCGGATCGTGTCGGCCCCATGCCGCAAGGAAGGGTGGCCGGTGGCGACGGAAGTATTCCTGGAACGCCGGATACTTCGCCACGTTGCTTCGATAGTCCAGTATCAGGTCGAGTTGAATCTCTTCGGCATCCGATCGCGCCATGTAGGCGATATCGAGCGTATAGCCGTCCGGCGACAGGCGTTCGGGACCGGCGCCCGTGGTGTACTGCAAGGTAATGGCCTCCGGAGACAACGATCCGCGACATGCTTCGCGATGCTCCGGCGTCGGCTCGCGCCAGTACGTCTGCCACGGCTCCCACTCGTCGCTCAGGCCCTCGACGTACGCATTGCCGTTCTGACTGACAATAGCCGTGACGCGTTCGGGATGCGCCACGGCAAGCCGGAAACCTGTGGGTGCGCCGTAGTCGAACACATACAACGCATACCGCTTCAGACCGAGCGCGACCGTAAAACCATCGACGATGCGTGCCAGAGCATCGAACGTGTAGTCGAACTCGCCGCGAGGCGGCGCCTTCGTTTGCCCGAAACCCGGCAGATCGGGGGCGATCACACGATAGCGCCGAGCCAGAAGAGGGATCAGGTCGCGGAACATGTGACTTGCCGTCGGAAATCCATGCAGCAAGAGAAGGACGGGTGCGGTGGGATCGCCGGCTTCGCGGTAGAAAACGTCGACGTTCTCGACTCGCTGCGTACGATAGGACAAACGATGCTGTGTCATGGCGATCTCCTGTGACCGGTCATCATGCGGTGGGTAACCAGCGTCAACGATAGGCGCGAGGTATAAGAACGCCTATGCGCCAGCGTCGCGCTCCGTTGCCCTATCGTCTCAACCGCACTATCAAGGTCTCCGCGTCATGGATATTCTCAGCGAACTGATCGAGGCCCATCCCGGGCGAGGGAATATGGATGCCCGTTGCCAGTGGTCGGGGCATTGGTCGCTGATTCACGAGGCCGAGGCGCCGGGCACCGTGCGATATCACGTCGTCGTCGACGGCGAGCTTTACGTCGAGATCGCAGGACAGCCGCCCTTCGTCGCAGGAGCGGGTGACGTCATCGTGCTGCCGGGCGGAGACAGGCACACCCTCGCGGCGAACGCGAAAGACGAAGGCGCCGCGCCGCCGGCTTACCGGCTAAGACCCCATCCGCTGGTGCAGTGGCGCAAGGGCGACGACGAAAGCGCTCCGGCACTCGATCTGTTCTGCGGCCTCATCGACTTCGGCGAAGGCGCCACCGTGCTGCTTCGCGCACTGCCTCGCCTACTGCATCTGCCCGTGGGGGAAGGCCCCTGCGCCGAGGCCGCACGGTCGGTCGTGGCATTGATGCGTTACGAGATACAGAACCCTTCGGATGGATCGCGCGCGCTCATGGGCTCTCTCTCCCTGACGCTATTCACGCTTACCCTCCGTTACTGGTGGCGGACCGACAGCCATCTGCAAGGCATTCTCGGTTTGTTGCGCGAACCGCGCCTGCGGCCGGCCGCCGTGACGATGCTGACGCGATACATGGACGACGTGACGGTTCCCGCCCTTGCGGACGCATGCCACATGTCGCGCGCCAGCTTCATCCGTCTCTTCGAAAAGACGACACAGGACACACCGGCGGCCATGCTTACGCGCATGCGCATGGATGCCGCGGCGGTCAGGCTGTCGCGCACGAAAGAGAATGTCGGCCAGATCGCCGCGTCGGTTGGCTTCCAGTCGGACTCCGCCTTTATCCGCGCCTTCGAGCGCGAAAAGGGTCAGTCGCCCAGCGCTTATCGCCGCCAACTCAGCGGCAACGATTGAGACGAATGGGCAATCGACCGCGGCGACAAGCGATGTCGCCGGTTTCCCCACGAGTCCATAGTATCGACAGCGGCGAGCAACCCGCCCACCGCATCGCGATCGATGGAGACATCCCATGCTCGACTGGCTGACATATCGCAACGAACTGATGAGCAAGATAGGCGAGCTCGGCAAGCTCACCCCCGATACGATTGCCGGCTACCAGACGCTTTCCAGAGCTGGGCAGAAAACCGGCCATCTGGACGCCAAGACCCGTGAACTGATCGGACTGGCCGTGGCCGTGACCACGCGTTGCGACGGCTGTATCACCGTGCACACTGGCGAAGCGCTGAAGCATGGTGCCAGCCGCGAGGAAATCGCGGAGGCACTGGGTGTCGCCATCGCGCTCAACGCGGGCGCGGCGCTCGTCTATTCGGCACGCGTGATGGATGCCGTCGAGCAGCACGCCAAAGCGTGAAGCATAGCGTCAGGGGGTGAGAGACGCTCTCTCACCCCTGCGACTCGCAACCCCAACCGTCGTTGCTACCGCCAAGCGGTTCGGCGCCGTCGGCGAGCAACGTCTCGAAACCCGAGATATTTTCTACCGTCGGCAGCATGAAGGGATGAACCCGAACTTCCCACGGCAGTTCTTCGTTTTCTTCATATGCCGAGAACGACACTTTAAGATCGTTCCGAAGCAGATGAATCGCGAACTCGAGGGCAGCGCCCTCCGTCGGAAAGAGGATGGAAAAATCCATCTCGCGCGGAATGGAGAGATCGTCGCCCTGCTCCACCATCTCCCGAAGCACGGCACGGTTTTCGTCGTCGGCGGCGGACGACACAATATCGTTTGTCATAAAAGTCCCGCTTGTCGGTTCAGCGGAGCTTAGCGCGCCATCGTCAAACTCAGAAGTGCCACGAGATATTGAAGCTTGGTCCGCTCAAGCGGACTTTGCGAATGAACTTCGCATCGCTGTTCTCGTGATACTCCACGTCGCGGTAGTTCAGTGCGATATCGCCCCAGTGAAATGCATAACCGATGCCAAGCGCGTACTGCTCGGTATGATCGGAATCCCCGGTACCGATATCGAAGTAATACGGAATGAAAATCCTGTGGCTTGGAAACGGCGTCCACTGGCCACGCACGCCGACGATGCCGTCCGTGACATGCGTCTGTCCGTGAACGTGGCCACTATCGGCGATATCCAGTCGACCGCCGTTTCCCGCCAACCCGAAATCCCAGGACACATTACCCTTCAGCCACAGATAGCGCGCGCCGACCAGCAGATCGACATAGCCCTGATCGCCGTGACCCAACGTATAGATACCCGCCAGGGTGACCATGCCGCCCTTGGCATTCCAGTTGGTATCGAGGCTCCCGTTAGCGCCGATACGCTCGCCGCCGATCGAAACGACGCGGCCTTTCCTGTCGCTGAACTTCACCCAGTCGATATCGCCATAAATGCCCCAGTTGCCCTTTCTGATGTCGCCCGACAACATGAAGGCTCCGCTGAGCTTGCTGAAAATATCGCTGTCCGAATCGTTCTGCACGACAGAACCATCGGGCACGCGGAAGCGCGTCTGCCCGGTAATGCCGGGCAACCATCCATAGACGCTGATCGTCGAATGCAGGTTGCCGTCCCACGGGTCGGCCCGGTCGGCGTGGGCAGCGGGAGCCGCGAAAAAGGTCAGCGCGACGAGGCCGGCGACAGCCACACGCGACAGAAAGAATGGCGCAAAGTGGGTATGCATCTGCGTATGTCCGGGGAAGCGAAGCGGTGATCCAATGAGGCACCATCGCCACGCATCCCGGTACCGCAGTTCCACCTACGCATGGCAACGTAGAAATACGCATGCCTTCGCCGCCACGGCTCCACGTGGACGACGGTCAATTGGCGGCGAAACGTGCCCTGTAGCTGGTGGGACTGGCGCCCAGACGTTCCCGGAAATGATGACGCAACGTCATCGACGTTCCGAATCCGCTTTGCTGTGCGATCCGGTCCATCGACAGGTTCGTGGTTTCCAGCAGTTCGCGCGCGCGTTCCAGCCTCGCTTTGACGAGCCAGTCGCCCGGCGTCTCGCCTGTCGCCTGACGGAAACGGCGGAGGAACGTGCGCTCGCTCATCGTCGCGCGCGATGCCAGCGCCGCGATGGTGAGTGGTTCGACGGCGTGTCGCTGCATGTAGTCGAGTACCGAGGACATCGCATCGCGCTCGCGCGTGGCGACGGGCCGCTCCACGAACTGCGCCTGCCCGCCTTCGCGATGGGGTGGAACTACCAGTCGACGCGCCACCGCGTTCGCGATTGCAGGTCCGTGATCGCGGCGCACCAGATACAGACAAAGGTCGAGGCCCGCCGCGCTTCCCGCCGACGTCATCACCTGGCCCTCGTCGACGTACAGCACATCGGCATCCACTTCGATGGCGGGATAACGCGTGCGCAGCGCATCGGCATAACGCCAGTGCGTGGTCGCCCGGCGGCCATCGAGAAGGCCTGTCGCCGCGAGTACGAATGCTCCCGAGCAGATCGACACCAGTCGCGCGCCGCGTTCGTGCGCGGCGCGCAACGCGCGAATCAAAGCCGGAGGAACGGGAACATCGATGCCTTTCCACCCCGGCACGATGATCGTCCCGGCCTCGGGCAACAGGGAAAGGCCGTGGTCGGCCGCGATACGCATACCGTATGCCGCGCGCAGCGGTCCGGATTCCGTCGCGCAGGTCTCGAAGCGATACCAGCTCGCGTCGAGCTCGGGGCGTGGAAGTCCGAAGACCTCGGCCGCGCAAGCGAATTCAAAGTTGCACAACCCGTCGTAGACAAGGGCCATGACAAGCGGATTGGGCATCTTCGCGGGCATCGGCATGAATGGCCTGATTTGATCGAACAATGGCAATACCGCCACTGTAAGACCGAAGGGCCCGGGGGAACAATGGGCCCACATCCACTACCCGGAACCCGCCCATGCCCACCGCAGTCACCCGCGTTCCCGCCGCCCCGTCCGCACGGGCTCTGGCGCATTTCGAGGCCGGCTTCGCATTCGAAACCGACTGCTGGGATACCCACGACGCCATGGCCCGGCCGGACGCCGATTTCGTCCTGCTCGACGTACGGTCGCCCGCGCTGTACGAACGTGGCCACCTGCCCGGCGCCGTCAGTCTTCCGCACGGAAAGATCATCGCGTCTCGCATGGCCGCCTGGCCGGCCGATACGCTTTTCGTCGTCTACTGCGCGGGACCGCATTGCAATGGCGCGGCAAGAGCGGCGGTACGCCTGGCGCAACTGGGACGTCCCGTAAAACTCATGGCCGGCGGCGTGACGGGCTGGCTGGACGAGGGTTTCCCGCTGGAAGAAGCGTATTCGCCCGCGTAATTTCAGCCACCCACCGCCCCGGTGTCCGGCTCGGGATGCTTCCCCCGGCGCCAGCGCGCGAACAGGACGACCACGCCCGGCATCAACACCAGCGGAAGATTGCTGAATCCGGGCCAGAAGAAACCAAGTACGAAGGCGATGGACGCCATGATCGGCAACGCAAGGCTGCGGCGGCGGATCATGGCGATATCGGCGGCGGATACGTCGGGCTTCAGGAAAGGCTCGCGCAGTGCGCGCCGGATCAGGCGTATCTGCAACAGCCCGGCCACGATCAGCGTGAACGCATAGAAGAGTTCCGGCACTCTTTCCGCCGAGTGGGAACTCATCAATGCCGTGGAAAACGGCATGAAAGCAACCGCCATCAGAAGGACGAGGTTCGGCCAGACCAGGGTGGGATCGAGGCGCCGCAGCATCCCGAACACCCGATGATGCGCGACCCACATCGCTCCGACCACGATGAAGCTGAGTACGAAACCGGCGAAATTCGGAATGAGATTCGCGAGCGTAATGAGCCATTCCTTATCCGTGGACACCTCCGGATGCGGCACATGGATCTCGATAATCAACAAGGTGATCGCGATCGCGAACACCGCATCCGAAAAAAACGTCAGCCGCTCGAGCTGCTGATCCTGACCGGTCGACATGTATTTCCCCCAAGTGATGCTTCCCCGGTCGGCATTGTACGGCCATATAACTGTGCCGCAGATCGAATGAAAAACCGGAAGCCGACCTGCCCGATTTCCGTTGGCATGCCTCCCCCTCACCGTCATTCCTGCGCAGGAATGACGGTGAGGGGTGAGGTGCGTGAGGGAACGTCAGCGGCTCGCTTTGCTCGTCACACCCATGGCCTCACCGCTCGGCGGAACCAGCCGGCCCCCTCGCCGGGCCCGGTAGGAGGGCGAGGGGGCCGGCTGGTTCCCCACGACACCACCGCACACCGCAACGCTCTTAAAGCACAACCAATACGATATGGTTCGCTCCGAAGGAAGGCCAAGGAGACACCCACCCGTGCACATCATCGTCGTCGAGGACGACCTCCAGCTGGGCGCAGCCATTCAGCGCGCGCTGGAGCGCCTCTCCTACACGGTTACCTGGCTTCGCAACGGTGGCGAGGCGCTGATGGCGCTTCGCGACCAGACCGCCGACCTGATCCTTCTGGATCTCGGCCTGCCGGGTAAAGATGGACTGGACGTGCTGATCGAGGCCCGCCGTGCCCGGGTCGGCACGCCCGTAATCGTCATGACCGCCCGCGACGCGCTGGAATCGCGCATTCAGGGACTGGATGCCGGTGCCGACGACTACCTCGTGAAGCCCTTTCATCTCGACGAACTGGCGGCACGCATTCGTTCGCTGACCCGGCGCGCCCAGGGTCTTGCGGACAATCTGGTGGAAGCCGGTGCCCTGTCCATGAATCTCGCGACATCCGAAGTCAACTATCGCGGCCAGCGGGTGGACCTGACCCGTAGGGAGTTCTCGCTGCTGCAGATTCTGCTCGAACGGGCGGGACGGATCGTGCGGCGCGAAACGCTGGAAAATTCCATTTACGGACTCGACAGCGCCATGAGCGCGAACGCGCTCGAAGTACTGGTGCACGCCGTGCGACGCAAGCTCAGCTTCGAAGCGATCCAGACCGTGCGCGGCTTCGGATACATGATTCCGCGGGACGCCGCATGAAATCCATGAGTATTCTGACCCGCCTGCGCTGGCTGATCATTGGCCTGATGATGGTTATCGTCGTGCCGCTCGGTTTCTTCAGCTTCAAGAAAACACTGGCGGAAATCGACGAACTTTCCGACGGCCGGTTGGCCCAGGCTGCGCGAACGCTGGATGTGCTGGTCAGGCATATCGGTGTGGATGCACTGCGCGAGCAAGTGGACAGCCGGCTTCACGTGCCTATTTCCGGGGTTCGCGACAATCCGATCACGGTGCAGGGACACACGTTCGAATCGGAAGTCGGCTACCAGGTGTTCGATCGTCAAGGCCGCGCCATCCTCGCTACCGACAATCTCCTCGCGCTGCCTCGCCCGGACGGCGCCGACGCGGATGGCGATTTTCAGGACACGAGAGCCGACGACCATCTGTGGCGCGTGTATACGCTGGCCGATCCGGATGAGGGCGTCACCATTCGCGTGGGCGAGCGCTACGACAGCCGGCACGACATTACGCATGCGTTGTGGATCGAACATGGACTGCCGCCGCTGATCCTGCTGCCGTTGCTTGCCTTGCTTATCGGCTGGGCGGTCCGGCGCGGACTGCGTCCTCTCGATGCCCTGGTCGGCGCGCTGACGGCGCGCGAGCCCGGAAGCCGCGAGCCTATCGTGCTGAACGATGCGCCCCGCGAACTCGAACCGGTCGTTGCCGCACTCAACGCGCAGATCGGCAGTATCGAAGACGCACTGGAGCGCGAACGGCGTTTCAGCGCGGATGTCGCGCACGAACTGCGCACGCCGCTCTCCTCCACCATGATCAACCTCGAAAACGCCATGGCTGTGCCGCGTGGCGAGGACGCCAGTGTCGCGCTCGGCTCCGCGCGCGAATGCCTGGAATCGCTTGCGCGACGCATCGAGCAGTTGCTGGCCCTCGCCCGCCTCGAAGCCGGTGCGGCCGCGGGACCGCGCGTGGCGGTCGATCTGGGGCGCGTCGCCCGGGACACCATCGAAGAATTGTCTCCGTTGATCGCCGATAGCGACGTCGAACTCAGCGTGGCGTCGCTGCCCGAACACATTCCGATGCTGGGTTACGAGGCGGCGCTCGGGGCCATGCTGCGCAATCTGCTGGAGAACGCGCTGCGCCATGTGCAGGCGGGAGGCCAGGTGTCCCTGTCTATTGCGCAGGACGCGAAGGAAGTCACTATCGACGTCGTCGACGATGGCCCCGGCATCCCTCCGGAGCGTCGCGAGCTGGTATTCGCGCGTTTTCACCGTGAGCCGGGAACCGGCGGCGACGGATTCGGCCTGGGGCTTTCCATCGTGCAGCGTGCCGCACATTTCCACGGCGCGACGATCGATTTGCTGGATTCGCCACTGGGGCGCGGACTGCGTGTCCGCGTGCGCATTCCCAATAACGGACAGGCGGCCTGACGTCGCTTTCACGGTGCATCGGGAGATGATGTTTCGATGGACGCTTCCTGGCTTTATCGCATCGATGCCTTTGTCCTTTGCATAGGCCTTGCCGTCGCCATGCTGCTCGCTACCCTGGCGGGCACGGTACTGGCACGTCGTGCCAGAAGGCGCGGCATGCGGGATAGTTCGATCCGTGCCGTCGAAGGTGGCCTGCTGGGTCTGTTGAGCCTGCTGCTGGCGTTTACTTTTTCGGGCGCCGCATCGCGCTACGACGCACGCGGCGCGACGATGATCGATACCGCGAACGCGATACGTACGGCAATCCAGCGTACCGAACTCTATCCCGACGACGCTGGAGCGGCGATCCGGGCCGACCTGGCGCGATACGTCGACGGGCACGTGGCGCTTTATCGCGCGGAAAAGGACCCGTCGACACGCGAAGAGATCGCGGCCCGGTTGACCATGCTCGAAGACGAAATATGGAGGCGGGTGGCAACGCTCTCGCACGATCCTTCCAACACGCTGGCTACCAGCCAGATGTCCCCTGCGCTGGAGCGTATGTTCGGCCTGTCGCACATCCGGCAGGTCGCGCTCGCCATCCATATCCCCGACGTCATCGTCCTGCTGCTGTTCGTGATGGCGACGGCTACCGCCCTGACCAGCGGCTATGCCTCGGCGCTGTCCGGCGTCGTACATCCCTTTGGCCATCTTGGTTTCGCCTTGCTCACGGCGCTCGTCGTCTACGTGACGCTGGATCTGGACCGGCCCGGACGCGGCATGATTCGCCGCGATGCGCAGGAGCAGGCGTTCGTAACACTGACAAGACCCCCCTGAGACGGGCACGAGCTACAATCGGTCCCGACTCAACGAATAACGATGCAGATGCGTAACCCTTTGCAGGAACAATTACTTAAGGCCGGCCTGACGACCAAGGGCAAGGTAGCCCAGGCGGTTCGCGAACAGACGAAGCAGCGTCAGGGCAAGGCGCCTGTCCCACCGGCTGCGGAACAGGTCGATGCGCAGCGCCTGAAAACCGAGAAGGCCGAACGCGATCGGGCCATCGAAGCCGAACGCAAAACGCAGGCCCAGGCAAACGAAGTACGCGCGCAGATTCGCCAGATCATCGGCGCTCACAAGGTCAAGCGCGAGGGCGAACTGGAGTACCGCTTCACCGATGGCGACAAGATCAAGACGCTGCTGGTCAACGAAGCCCTTCGCGTACAACTGGCGAAAGGCGTCCTGGTCATTGCCCGCGACGACAGCAGCTATGCGCTGCTGCCGCGCCCCGCTGCCGACAAGATCTATGCACGCGATGCGTCCGTCATCCTGCTCGACCACGGCACACCCGGCGAAAGCACCGGCGACGAAGACGACGAGTATTACAAGCAGTTCCAGGTACCCGACGATCTGACCTGGTAACTACGCCGGCTTACGATTTCCGCGCCGCCGGCTTGCAGTCGGCGGTGACCGTATCGGGCTGCTGCGTTACGCATTGCACGAAGTCGTCGGGAAGTCCCACCAGTTTCAGATCGTCGCCCGCCGCAAGCGAGAAGGTCCGGAACGAACGGCCATTGACGAACAGCGCGTAGTGACATTGTCCCGACGCGCTGTGCAGGCAATGAAATGCCGCCGTACCAAGATCGAGATCGGTACGACTGTCGAGTGTGGTGTCGCCGTTGACGCTGGAGTTCACGACCATCGTGCGGCCGCGTCCATCCGCGCAACCCGCGAGCGACATCAGGCAATAAACGAACGCGACCAGGATGCGCATGACTTTTGCTCCCTTCGATTGGCGCCCGCGCTACATCGCACGGAACAACACCATGAACGGCTGGCTTACGCTCAGCGTTTCCGGCCGGTTGCGCAGTCGTAGCGCACCTTTGCCGGTATCGTCGCGAATCACCGAAGCAATCTGCCGGAGATTCACGATCGTCGAACGGTGGATCTGGCGGAACATTCTCGGATCGAGCTGACGCAACAGGTCGCGAAGCGGCCGCGTCAGCAGTGCCTCGCCTTCCGCCGTCGCCACCATCGTGTACTTGCTGTCCGCCCGGAAATACACAACGTCATCGATCAGGATCAGGCGCGTTTCCCGGCCTGCGCTGGCGGTGATCCAGGTCAACGGCTCATTCGCGGCATCCGGCTCCGGATCGTGCAGTTCGTTGGCAAGCGACGCCAGCGCGGCCGGGTCGCGACGCCCCTCCGCGAGCCTGGCGCGTACGCGGGCCAACGTGCGTTCCAGGCGTTCGGCTGTGACCGGTTTCAGCAGATAGTCGATGGCGCCACGATCGAACGCTTCGATGGCGTGCTGGTCGTAGGCGGTGACGAAGACGATCAACGTGGACGGACTGGCTTCCGCCGCGGCCGCGGCCACCTGCAAACCGTTCAGTCCCGGCATGCGGATATCGAGGAAGGCGATGTCGGGATGGTGCGTGGCAATGGCATCGAGTGCTTCGCCACCGTCCTCGCACGACTGTGCGATATCCAGCGAAGGCCACGCGTCGCGCAACATACTGGCGAGCGCGTCGCGCAGCAACGCTTCGTCTTCCGCGATGATGCAATCAGGCATGAACGACACCCTCCTTCGTTCCGACCGGCACCGCGATCGTCGCGGCGACGCCATTCGGGAAGTTCGCGACGATGACGAAGGTCGCCGCGGCGCCGTAAGTCAGGCGCAGACGTTCGCGCAGATTCTTCAGGCCGATGCCCGTTCCCGCACCGTCGCTGCGGAAACCCAGGCCGTCGTCCGCCACGGTAAGCGAAAGCACGCTGCCCTGCCGTGTGGCGCGAATCCACACGCCGCCACCGCCAGTCTTCGGTTCGAGACCATGTTTGATGGCGTTTTCCACCACGGTCTGCAACATCATCGAAGGCAACGGATCGCCGCGCAGATTCGCAGGTACGTCGACATGCACGGCCAGCCGGTCGCCCATGCGCAGCCGCAGGATTTCGAGATAGGCCAGCGAGCGGTCCAGCTCCTCGCCTAACGTGGACAGCGATCCGTCGACGCGAGGCAAGGAACGGCGCAGGTAGTCGATCAGGTGCCCGAGCATCTCGTCGGCGCGGGGTGGGTCGATGCGCACCAGTTGCTGGGCATTCGCCAAGGTGTTGTAGAGAAAATGTGGCTCGACCTGGGCTTGCAGCAGACCAAGCTGCGCGACGGTCAGTTCTTTTTCGGTCGCGGTCTGTCGCGCTTCGGCCTGTTCGCGACGACGCCGCTCGGCGACACGACGCGCGATGGCACGGACGATTGCTTCGGCATTCTCGAGGCTGCCGCCGCCGTCGGCGATGAACCAGTCGAACCATGCGCCATGCTCGGGTTCGCAGATAAGCGTGACGCTGCTGCTGCCGTCGCCCGGCGTGACCGTGGCCTGGAGCATGAAACGGTGCTCGCGCCGGCCTTTGCCTTTGCCAGCCGGCTGCTCGCGGCTGAAGGGTTCGACCTGACGAATGCGGGCGCGAACCTGCAGACTGTCGCGAGCGCTTTCCACATGGGTAACGCGCGGCAGTTCGCGCACGGCTGCGTCGATAATGTCGAACGCTTCGTCCGCGTCGTACGGCACCTCGATATGACGGCGCTGCCGATTCGCCAGAAGGCTGCTGTCCTTGCGGCCGGCGATCAGCTGTATGCGATGCAGGTGGCTGACCGCACGAATCAGCAGAAAGCCCAGCCACGCGAAGCCGGCGGCGAACAACACCCAGGGCGGATCGCCGAACCAGCCGATGGCCAGCCACGCGACGATCGCGATGGCCATCGCCACCGCCCATGCGAACACGATCCGTGCAAGGAAAAACAGGCCGCTCATCCGGTTAGCTCCCCGATCAATTGCCGGCGAGCATAGCGCCAGGGCCCAGGCAGGGAAGGCCTCTTCCGACGAAAGGCCCTCCAGGCGGGGCGAAACCTCGTGTAACCCGATGTCTCTGGCAACCCCCTCCTGTAGGAGCCCGCTTGCGGGCGAAAGCCAACAGGGCGACGAAGCCTGATGCTCACATCCGCCAGCCCGATATCCTGGCTGCGGATGTCGCCCACGGCATCGCCGCTCCGTTGGCTTTCGCCCGCAAGCGGGCTCCTACAAGGATTCAGCGTGGCGTTGCCGCTGACTCAATCCAGCGACGACGGCGACCCGAAGAACCCGTAACGAACCCGCGCATCCGGCACGCCCAGCTCGCGCAGCTGGGACCGGATGGCTCGCATGAATGGCCTGGGGCCGAGAACGTATACGTCGACATCGCGCGTCGACGGCATCCATGTCGCCAGCAGGGCTACATCGAGAAAGCCTGTTGCATCGGGCATAGATTTCTCGCCGTCGTGTACCTCATAGCAGTAATAGCGTTTCAACCGGGGATGACGCCCGGCAAGATCGTCGATCCAGTCGCGGAACGCATGGGCATCGCCGTGCCGTGCCGCGTGGATGAAATGAACCGGACGATCCGCGGCCAATGCCGCCTGAAGCATCGGCAGGGTCGTCGTAATGCCCACGCCACCACTGATCAGGACGAGCGGCTTCCCGCTATCTTCCAGCACGAAATCGCCGGCCGGGGGAAACAGTTCAACGGTGTCACCGGTATGCACGCCATCGTGCAGGTACTTCGATGCGACACCATCGGGGCGACGCTTCACGCTGATGCGATAGCGCTTGCCGTCCGCGATGGACGAAAGCGAATAACTGCGATGCACTTCCGCACCGTCGACGAACGCTCGCAAGCCAACGTGCTGTCCGGGCTCGTGCGCGACGACGGCATCGCCGTCCGTCGGCTCGAGCCAGAACGAAGTGATCTCGCTGCTTTCCCGGATCTTCGCCATCACGGTGAACGATCGTCCACCACGCCAGCCGCCCGGACTGTCGGCGACGCTGTCGTAAGCCGTTTTTTCCGCACCGACGAGAATGTCGGCCAGCTGGAAATACGCCGCACGCCATGCTTCGATCACCGCGTCGGTGGCGATGTCTTCACCCAGCACCTCACGCATGGCTCGCAGCAGGCAAGCCCCCACGACCGGATAGTGCTCGGCACGTACCTGCAATGACACGTGCCTGTTCACGATCGTCGTCACCAGATCGCCCAGGTGCTGCAAGCGGTCGATATGCCGGGCATACATCAGCACGCCATGGGCGAGCGCTCGCTGCTGTTCGCCGCTTTGCTGGCTGGCCTGATTGAAATAGGGCCGCAGCTCCGGGTGGTCGGTCAGAAGCATCCGGTAAAAGTGGGTCGTCAGCGCCTCGCCTCCGGCTTCGAGCAACGGAACGGTTGCCTTGACGATGGCGCGGTGTTCGGGAGAAAGCATGTCGTGATCTCAACAGATGGATACGGGGCTGTATCAACGACCATGCCAAACACGAGCTACGTATCCGCTCAATGACTTATCCGTCGACCGGGTCGTTTTGACCGGGTCAGTGGCCAGGTCGGCGAGACTCCTGACAACGTCGTTATGACCTCATCGTCGTCAGGCAACCCCGGTCACCTCGCGCTTGCCCTGTTCAAGACCCCGTCGCGGGCATCCCGCACCCTGCGAAACGCAAAGTCGCCCCTGATGTCATGGCCGGACGCAGGTCCCGACGACTGGCATAACGCATGACCTGCGGGAGCGTTGAGGGTATGGTCGTTCCTGCGCCCTGACCGTAGCGGGGACGACCTTCCGCTCAGGGGAGCCTGCGATGAAACTGTTGGGATCGGCGAGCCTGCTTCGTGCGCGTGACGGCCACGAGGCGAAAGTCTCGAACATCGAATTATTTTTCGACCTCGTCTATGTGTTCGCGGTCACCCAGCTATCGCACCATCTGCTTACGCACATGGATGCCGTCGGCGCGCTGCAGACGCTGGTCCTCTGGTTCGCCGTCTGGCTGGGCTGGCAGTACACCTCCTGGGTGACCAACTGGTTCGATCCCGAACGGCTTCCCGTCCGCGTACTGATCATCACGATCATGCTCGTCGGTCTGGTGATGGCCGCCTCCATACCGGAAGCCTTCGCCGGACGCGGCCTGGCTTTCGCCGCGTGCTACGTCACGATCCAGGTCGGACGCACGCTGTTCGTCCTGCTGCACCTGGGGCGCGATCATTCGCTCGCGGCCAATTTCCGACGCATGCTCGTCTGGTTGTGCATCGCCGCCGTGTTCTGGATTGCGGGCGCGCTCGCGACCGGGAGCACCCGCATGATGCTCTGGATCGTCGCGGTACTCTGCGAGTACATATCGCCCATGACCGGCTTCCGCGTGCCCTTTCTCGGCCGGTCGAGTACGCGCGACTGGACCATCGAAGGCGGACACCTGGCCGAACGCTGCCAGCTGTTCGTGATCGTCGCACTCGGCGAATCCGTCCTCGCCGTGGGCGCCAGCTTCGCGCATGTCGCATGGGACATGCCGATCCTGATCGCCCTGCTCACCGGCTTCATCGCCAGCGTCGCTATGTGGTGGCTGTACTTCGACACCAGCAGCGGCGACGGAAGCGAAGCCATCGTGCGCTCGACGGACCCCGGTCGCGTCGGTGCGTACTTCCACTATGTGCACGTCACGCTGGTGGGCGGCATCATCGTCGGCGCGGTGGGCAACGACCTGATCGTCGCCGAGCCCGCCGCGCATGCGGAACCCGCGGCACTCGCCGTACTGGTGGGCGGACCGGCGCTTTATCTGATGGGAAACCTTGCGTACAAGGCCGTGGTTTACGGTCGCGTACCGCTATCGCACCTCGCCGGACTCGCTGCGCTGGTGGTCGTCGCCGCACTGGGCGGACTGACCGACCATCTCATGGTCGGCGGGCTCGTTACCCTGGTTCTTGTCGGCGTCGCGATATGGGAATCGTGTTCGCGGCGAATGTTTAACCAGCAAGAAAAAACTTGACGACCACTCGCATACGGCTGTGTTAGCTTGGTGAATTCCTGCATTGCCGCCCTCGTCATTTGGCCACCCAGAACAAAAACGACAACGTTCCGGCGGCCGATCCTACCTTGACGACGCGGGATGCCGCGGAGTTACTGGGCGTGTCGGTCAGCACCGCGCAGAAGTGGATCGAAAGCGGGGATATCGCTTCGTGGAAAACGCCGGGCGGCCACCGTCGGATGCGGCGCAGCGCCGTACTCGGGCTGCTCGACGAGCGCACGGCCGGTGGCACCCAGCCAACGGACGTCCACAGACTCGCTGCCGACGTATCCACCGAACTGCATGCCCTGGACGAGCCCGACTATCCCGTGTCCGATGACGAGAAGGCACGCCTGCGCGCCGTTGCACGCACCGGATTGCTCGACACGCCCGCCGAACCCGCATTCGATCGCATCACCTGGCTGGCGGGTCTGATCGTGGGAACGCCGGTCTCGCTGCTGACCCTGCTGACCGGGCAACGGCAATGGTTCAAGTCGCGCCAGGGCACCGAGATGCATCAGACGCCGCGCGACTGGGCCTTCTGCGATCACGCCCGTTCCGACAACGGCGTACTCGTCGTCGAAGATGCACGCAAGGACATTCGTTTCGCGAACAACCCGCTGGTGACCGGCGATCAGCACATCCGTTTTTACGCGGGGTATCCGGTCCGGTCGCCCGACGGGCATACGGTGGGCGTCCTGTGTGTGCTGGATCGCAAACCGCGTTCGCTCGATGCGGTACAGGATCGCGGCATGCGCGCGCTGGCCGCCATCGCGAACGATGCGATCCGGCTGCGGATGGTCGAGCACGGGATGTCATAAGCCGCCACACAGCGCATGCACCATAATTTGGCGCACAATGCCGCGGCTACCCCCCGTCATGGAGTTCGTTATGCGCCTGAACGCTATCGCCATCCTGATCGCCCTTGCCCTGCCCGCCGCCGCCATCGCCTCGTCTCCCGCGAAAACGCCCGGCGCGGTACCGGCTTATGTCACCGCCGCCGTGAACGACCCAGACCGCAAGGACGACACCAAGAACGACGCCCGCCGCAAAGTCGCCGATCTGGCCACGTTCGCGGGCATCAAGCCCGGTCAGCGCGTCGCGGAACTGATCCCCGGCAGCGGCTATTTCACCCGCGTCTTCAGCGGCATCGTCGGATCGCAAGGCCGCGTCTTCGCCATCTGGCCCACCGAGTACGCCAAGGAAGCCCAGTCGGACGTCGACGGCTCGAAGGCCCTGGCGGCTAAGCCGCACTACGCCAATGTCGTGGTGCTCGTGCAGCCCGCGGCGGCCGTGAGCCTGCCCGAGCCGGTGGACGTCGTGTTCACCTCGCAGAACTACCACGACTATCCCGATCCCTTCATGGGCAAGGTCGACCTGACCACCTTCGACAAGCAGGTGTTCGACGCCCTGAAGCCCGGTGGCACATTCGTCATCGTCGACCATGTGGCCGAAGCCGGTTCGGGTCTTCGCGATACCAATACGCTGCATCGCATCGACCCGGCGCTGGTACGCAAACAGGTCGAATCCGTCGGCTTCGTATTCGACGGCGAGAGCAACGTGCTGCGCAACCCGGCCGACACCCACACCGTCAAGGTGTTCGACCCGTCGATCCGGGGCAAGACGGACCAGTTCGTTTACCGGTTCAAGAAGCCGGCAAAGTAACGTTTCGTCCCGCTACGACCCCGGCCAGGGGTCGTAGCTTCCGAACGACCACAGGTGGCCTTCCGGATCGCGCGCGCCATAGCCGGCGCCGCCGTAGTCCTTTTCGGCGTAGTCGTCCACGATCGTCGCGCCCGCGGCTTTCGCCGCTTCGTAATGGGCCCGACAGTCGACGACGACCACATAGGCACACTGCGTTTCCTTTCCACCGGTCTCGTCCGGCTGGACGATGCGCTGGCCGAAATCCGTATCCGGACGTACCGAGCCGAGCATGATCATGCCGGCTCCATAGGTCAGCTGGGCATGCTGCACCTCGCCTTTGTCGTCCTCGTAGACCGCCTGACGTTCGAAGCCGAACGCGTGACACAGGAAGTCGATGGCGGCATGCGCATCGCGATAGCGCAGACACGGAATGATGGTGCTGCCGTTCTTCATGGGGTTCTCCGGCTTAGGTTTCGTTGAGCCGATCCTGCGCCATGGGGCACGCGGCGTATTGTAGTTTTTCCGGGCCTCATGCCAGTGGCACGTGATTGACGTGTTCGCCCCGGCGGCGCAGGTAATCGCCAGGAGTCATCCCGGCGAAGGAACGGAACTCGTGGACCAGATGCGCCTGGTCGCAGAAACCGCCATCGGCGGCCACCCCGGCCCAGTCCACGGCGCGGCCATGGCCAAGGGTCGCAATGACGATACGGAAGCGCTGGAGCCGTGCGTACTGCTTCGCACTCAGTCCGACCTGCGCGCGGAACAGCTGCCCGAAGCGCTGTGACGACAGCCCGGTAGCGGCGACGACATCGCCGATCCGGACGACCGCCGGATCGGCGTCCAGCAGACCCAGCGCCCCGCCAATGACATCGCTCGGCCCCGTTCCTCGCGCCCGACCGATCAGCCACGCCTGCAATAACGCAATGCGTCGCGCCGGATCGACCGTGTGCAGGAGTCGCTCGCGCAGTGCCCGCGCCGATGCGCCGCAGACCGCGTCCAGCGCGACATCGTTGTTGCTCAGGACATCGAGGTCGGTACCGAAGAACGGCCACGCGCCTCCGGGCCGGAACACGATACCCATCACCCGCTGCTGTTCATGCGTGTCGATAACGAAACTGCGCGTGTACGGGCCGCTGACCACGCTACCCGCCGAGCGCGTGCATGAAACACCCAGATCGTCCGCATAAACACGGGTTTCGTCTTCCAGGAGATTGAGGATCAACGACGCGCCAGGAGCGGGAAGGATGCGTTCGAAGGCATGCGCCACGGGCGCGCAATCGTAGTCCCAGATCGATTCGATCAGCGAGTCGAAGGGCCTTGGCGGTACGTGGTGGACGAAACCCATGGCGTGGCGCGTTCCGGGTCCGGCGGATGCCCCAAGATAATCCTTCGCCATCCGGGCCGCCACGGGGGCGCGATTTGGGACGAGGACTTGTTAAGCTTCCCCCATCAGACAGGGCGGGAAACCATGAAAGTCGCCATCGTAGGCTACGGAACGGCCGGGCAAGCGGCTGCCCTGTTTTTGTCCGCTCAGGGTCACGACGTCACCGTCTTCGAAAAGAGTCCCGTACTCGGTCCGGTGGGCGCCGGATTCCTTCTCCAGCCAACGGGCCTCGCCGTGCTTGCGCGACTCGGCCTGCACGAGAAGGCGCTCGCACTCGGGCAACGCATCGACGAATTACACGGCGCCACGCCGCGCGGTCGCGCCGTCATGGCCATGCGCTACCGGGACCATCGCGACGATTGCTTCGGTGTCGGCATGACGCGCGGCGCGCTTTTCGAACTGCTCCGCGAATCGTGGCCGGGTGCCGCAAGCATACGCACCGGCGTGTACATCGATTCCTATGATGCCGATGCGCATACGCTGCGCGATAGCGATGGGTCTATCCACGGTCCGTACGAGCTCGTCGTCGCTGCCGACGGCGCGCATTCGGCGTTGCGTGCCGGCTGCGAGGGACACGTAGCCCGCGAGACCATTTATCCGTGGGGCGCCGTATGGTGCCTGCTGCCCGCCGACGACTGGCCGACACCGACGCAGCTTCAGCAGCGCTATTCCGGTACGCGCTCGATGATCGGCATGCTTCCGGTAGGCAAGCGACCGGGGCACGAGGGCCACTGGGCGACGTTCTTCTTCAGCCTGCCCGGCGAGGCGGTGGATCGTTTCGACGACGAGGCCGTTGCCGCCATGCGGGACAGCATCGCCGCCATCTGGCCCGAACTGGGGCCGCGCGTTGCCCATCTCGTCAGCGCATCGCAATTGCAGAAGGCCCGCTATCGCGATGTGGTCCTGCGCTGTCCGCACCATGCACGCTTGGTCGTGATCGGCGACGCCGCGCATGCCATGAGTCCGCAATTGGGCCAGGGCGCCAACATGGCACTGCTCGACGCGGCCGCACTTGCCGACGCACTGGGGGACCATAGCGACGTCGACAAGGCGCTCGATGCTTACCGGCGCGAACGACGCGGCCATGTGCGTACATATCAGTACATGAGTCGCTGGCTCACGCCGCTGTTCCAGTCCGACCACGGCCTTCTCGGCTGGTGGCGCGACGCGTTCTTCGGTCCGATGGGGAAGCTGCCCGGGGCGAAGTCGCCGATGCTGAAAATCCTGACGGGCGAGGCAAGTTTTCCCCGTTCGAAGCGGCGTCGATCCTGAGAGATATCCTCAGGCCCACGCCGCAACTTTCGAACGAAATTGCGACATATCAATTCATGCCCCATTAGCGCAAACGCGGTGACGATGCGCGCTGAAAGAGCCGTGCGCGTGCCGCCATCGGGCGCCGTCTTTACCTGGTAACGAACCGACTAAGGACATGGATCGATGTACGGAAAATTCTCTCGGATCGGCTTTGCCGCATCCGTTGCAATGGCGCTGACTGTCCTGATATCGGCTCCCATACATGCCCGCACTTCGGATCGAGCGGAAGGCGGCCGGGAAGAACGGACCGACAAACACGGTGCCGACACCCAGGTATTCAACCTTCAACTGCGGGGTGGCGGCTCACAGCGTGTGCTCTACACCTCCCCCGCGCGACCGCGCGCCACGCTCGTGATGCTGCCGGGCGGTTCGGGCGACGTGGGCATCGAGTCCAATGGAGACGTCCGTCATGGCGATAACTTCGTCGTGCGAACAACGCAGGACTGGGTCGATCGCGGCTTCGCGGTGCTGATACCCGACGCACTCGATCGCGACAACCTGCGCGGCTTGCGAAGCTCGCCGGAATACGCATCGCTGGTAAGCGATCTGGTCGCCGCGGCACATGATCGCGCCGATGGACCTGTCTTTCTGCTGGGAACCAGCCAGGGTTCGATTGCGGCAATGAATGGCGCGGCACATGCCCGCGAAGGAAGCGTCGCCGGTGTCGTACTCACCGAATCCGTCTCCATCATGGGCGGAAGCCACGAAACGGTATTCGATGCCGATCCCGCACGCGTGCGCATCCCCGCACTGGTCGTCGCCAACCGCAGCGACCAGTGCAACGTCGCGCCACCTGGCGAAGCACCGCACATACTTGCTTCCATGACGCATTCGCCCGACAAGCGAATCATTTACGTCGAAGGCGGAGAGAAGAAATCCAAAAAGGCATGCGGCTCCCTGACGCCGCATGGCTATTACGGCATCGAGCAGGCGGTTGTCGGCGAAATCGCGAACTGGCTTATGGCGCATGTCGAGGAGACATCCGGGAATCGCGCCAGATAACACATCCGGTAACGGCGATACAGCGCGCCCGTTCGGCGCTGGCGAAGCCAGTGCATTGGAGTGATGTCTATGCGAACATCATCCCGCCGTTCGCACAGGGGAGGACGGTCCAGCTGTCGATGTCTTCGCGCTCCGCGGTACTGAGGGAGGGTAGCGCGTGGATATCCCCTGTCGGTCGAAAACCGGATTTTCAATCAATATCGGGGGGCAGGACATGATTCATAAGTACATCGCCGCGGCAATCGTTGCCGTAGTTCTTGTCGTGAGCGGTTGCGCGAGCGTCCCCATGGCAAACAAGGGAGCCGATGCCGAAGCCAAGCAATTCGTTCCCATCGCGGATAAGGCTACTGTCTATATCTATCGCGATGAGATCCTGGGTGCGGCGATCAAGATGCATCTGCTCGTCGATGGCGCCGCCGTTGGCGATACGGCCGCGAAAACTTACGTCCAGGTCTTTCTCTCTCCCGGACAGCATGTCATTACGTCGAAAGCCGAAAACGAAAAAACACTCTCCGTCGATGTACAGGCCGGTCGTTCGTACTATGTCTGGCAAGAAGTGAAAATGGGCATCCTGTACGCTCGCAGTGCGCTGCATCTGGTCGATGAAGGCAAAGGTCAGGCGGCGGTCCGGGAATGCGACCTGGTCAGGCCCACAGATCCATCGCTGCATGCGCCCGCAAGCATTGCGCGCGTACCGGCACCGGCAACAATGCAATCCGTTACCAACGACAGTCCGTCACCCATACCGTCCGTCAGTTCGGGTGCGACGGCCCCGGCGACGGGTGGGCCCGCAAGCCTCGACCCTCGCGTCACGGTACCGATGTTCAACGCTGCGCAGGATGTCGCGGCGGTACATCAGTGCGATCGCATGATTCGCGTGGAAAGCATAGAGGGTGAGCATGCGCGATTCTTCACATCATGCCCGGCCACGACAGCTCGACTGGACATTGAGTGCAACGGCAACCGATGCACCGACGTGAACTAGCGCGGTAGATGATCGCGTGACATCCGTACTCGATGGGCGAGTCCTCATCGCGAGGCAGGAGAAAAACAAAAGTAGGATCGGACATAGTCAGGCTCTTTGAACTTCCGTCTTTCCATTTTTTGCAATCCCAGCGCACACGTCAGCGGCAGCACAAAAAAGTTGCCGTTTGTTTCTGACATGAATAAACGTGTTCGGGTGCGCCGCCGCCAGAACCTTCGGCGCCTGACGATCTGGATACCGCCAGATGATCGCGGCAACGCGCGGAAGCACCAGCACTTCGGGACAGCCTTCCGGCAACCCTGGCCGTGAACGAAACAGATAGGGAAGGCTTCGCCAGAACACCCGCCACATGCAGCGATAGCGCGGTACGTCCAGGAAGATCACGGTGTCGGCGGCGGCCAGGAGTACGTCAGAAACGCCGTCGACAATCCATGACGGAGATTGTGCGATAACGTGTTCCGCCTGGTGACGATCCTTCGCATCCGTCTTTTTCCAGCCACGCTGCCATACGATGCGATCCAGACCGATGTATGACGTACCGGTCATTGCGGCGAGCTGCTTTGCGAAGGTCGTCTTGCCCTAACCCGCATTTCCGGTAACAAGGACACGTCGCATCCGTTGAGTTCTACCTGCGTCGATGTAGGAGGGGCTAGTTACTACCGAGATTGACTATCGTCGCCCCATCGCCATTTGGGTGGCTCGCCTTTGAACCAGCACACGGCAACAAGAATGCACGTCGCCACAAAAATGCCAGCAACGAATCCGACTGTATGAATGCCCGGCTGAAAGAACCATTTGATCAGGGCTAAAGAAACGACGTAAGCGGCGATCACAAACCAACCCTGCCACCGAGTCGGAACCCCCCAACCCCATCCGTACTTCTTGGCGGGAAACCAATAGTCTTTATCGCCAAGCATGGCATCTACTCCACGGGAAGGTTCGTAACCAGCCTGAATCCAACGGTCGTAGCTTGCTGGTCCGACTGCCCGATTGCAATCTCCGCCAATGGGCAAAGAACGGGTACGGAGATAGGCAGCTCATCTATGCTACCTCCGCCCCTTTCGAAAGCACGTCCTGGAGGTCTCATGCTAATCAAGCTCGCAGGTCTTACGCCATTGCTACAGGTATTCGACATGCCGACAGCACAGGCTTTTTACTGTGACAAGCTGGGCTTCGAAGTCGTTTCGGCATCACCCTTCGTCGAAACGCCGGAAGGCCGCTTCTCCCATTGGATGTGGCTACGTTCTGGAAACGTCGATCTCATGCTCAACACGGCTTACGACTCTGGCGAGCGGCCAAGTATGCGCGATGCATTGAGAGTCGCCGGGCACGCCGACACATGCTTGTTCATCGGATGCCCGGATCTGGACCGTGCCTACGCCGCGCTCATTCAAACGGGTTTGACGATCGAGCCCCCAGCAATGTCTGGATACGGCATGAGGCGATTCAGCCTGCACGATCCCGATAACTTCGAACTAGTGTTTCAGGAGACCTGATGTGGCCTCATCCACTTTCGACCCAGAGCGCACACTCCTTCAGTACCCAACGAAAAGCTATCAGGGGGACCGATGAAGAAAATTGGCTTGGCGGAAGCTTTTGTCGCCATCGGCCTTAGCACGGCAGCCCTATCGTGTCGGGCGACAACCAAGACGCCGAAGAACCAGATGTGCGCTCCTCTTAAAACATTTGTCGCATCGGTCAAGGCGAATGAAACCAGAAAACTGGAGTTCCATACCTCATGGGGCCAGAACTTCAAGGATTCGGCGGATTATGCAATCCTGGCGAAACGCTGCATACATGACAGCTACGCACCTGCTCAAGCAGCCTGCGACTACTTGATGGAACACGGCGCCGTTGAGTTCTCCGACAACAATGCAATGCGCGCAATCGCCTGCTTGTCGCCTGGCACCCGTTTTGGCTGGCCCTTCCAGATGAATCGTGTAGAGGTAAGCTTTCCGTACGGCAGCGAACAACGTGGTAGCAACGTCACGATCCAATTTGGTCAAGACAGCGAACTTGGCGGAATGGTCCTGAAAATCACGGCGAACGGATACTGACCCTTCTACCGGGACCGGCACCTCGACTTCAGGACTCCGGTACTCGTATGCCGGGCACCTTCGGATACGGAACGCGAGGTCGTCGTGACGACAACAGCCACGATGACCGGCGGCTCCGGCAACGCCCGACCAGTCCGCCGCTGTCGATCATGCGGAAGTAGCGTTACGATGCCACTTGATCGCCGCCGTGGCGGACGATCACGCATGCGCGCCACTCCATGGTACGCACGTTTTCGAAGTAGCCCGGCTGCCCACGCGACTTGAATCCACGTATCCATCCCCATTCAGGAGAGCCAAGATGGTAAGCAAGAACACCGTTTGTCTCTGGTACGACGGCGCAGCGTTGGACGCCGCGAAGTTCTACGCCGAGACGTTTCCGGACAGCAAGCTGGGAGCTGTCCATCGCGCACCTGGCGACTATCCCGACGGCAAGCAGGGCGATGTCTTGACGGTCGAGTTCACCGTGATGGGCATCCCTTGTCTCGGCCTGAACGGGGGGGCGGCGTTCAAGCATAACGAGGCGTTCTCGTTCCAGGTTGCGACCGACGACCAGGCCGAAACGGACCGCTTGTGGAACGCGATTGTCGGAAACGGCGGCCAGGAAAGTGCATGTGGCTGGTGCAAAGACAAATGGGGGCTGTCGTGGCAGATTACGCCGCGCGCGCTAACGGCCGCGTATACCGACCCTGACCGAGCGGCGGCCAAGCGTGCGTTCGACGCCATGATGGAGATGACTAAGATCGACATCGCTGCGATCGAAGCGGCGCGGCGCGGCTGACACCACCGATCCGACCCGCCTTCGGCGCCAGGAACGGGAACGGGAACGGAGATAGTGGGGACATCTTAACTATCTCCGTTTCGTTTTTCGGTGCCTATCCAGATCCTGTACGTGGCAAACCGGTTTCTGCCGAAGCGCGCCATCGTGTTCATGGACTTATCGCTCAGGCATTTCCCGTTATCCCGGCGCCGAACGCCGACGCCGCGACAGACGATGCATAGCATGGCTCAATAGACGAATGAAGAAGCCCACGCTGCCCGTACAGAATGACTTTCCTTCGGGATCGCTCTTTGCGATCAAGGAATTCGACGTGCCGCTCGTTCACGTGCCCGGGGAAGGTTGGTTCAACTGGTTTGGTGGCACGCCCCGGCCTTACGACGCAACGTGGCTTAAAGTCGATAATCACTGGTCCGCCGAGTCTTTCGAAGCATGGGTCGCGATCATTGCCGATTCCCTCTGACAGGAGGAGTCCCGGTGTGCGGGAACGCACTGTGTTTATCGGGACGAATCGGCGACTTGCATAGGGCTTAGTCCAAGCACGCGCCGCATGCAGCGGGCCATGTGGCTCGAATGCGCGAAGCCTGCTTCCAGCGCAATGTCCGTCAGACTCATTCCGCCCTCAAGCAAGCGTATCCGTGCGCGCTCTACGCGCCGTTCGAGGACAAAACGATGCACCGGCATACCCACTGCCTGTTTGAACAGCGGCTTGAAATGCGACAGGCTGAAGCCCGCTACGCCCGCAAGTTCGGCGAGCGTGAGGTCTTCGTCGAGATGCGCTTCGATGTACTCGATCACATGGCGCAGTCGCCATGCCGGCAACGCGCGACCCGGCCGGGACGTCGACGCTCCGCGACGCGATTGCAGAGCAAGCAAACGCGCGGCAAGTGCCGAGGCGAGGCTGTCCGCGAACAACCGCCCACCCGGATACGCATCGTGATCTTCGGCCTGCATCATCCAGCCGATGCGTTCGATCTGGGGATCGCGGATATGAATCGAAGGCGCGAGCTCGGCGTCTGGCGAGCGCAGGCCCATGGCATCCGCCGTGTCCCGAAAGAGCGAGGGTGTCAGGCGGAGAAGCAGCGATCGCGCGGGCCGCGATACGGTCCATCGCGTACTGGACTGTGCGGGCACGACGCAGAACTGACCATGGAGCCGGACACCTTGCCGCTCATGGTTTCCCGCGCGGTAAGAAACCGGAACCGGGTCGCCGAGGTGAAGACAAAGCACATGACGGTCATCCACCGGCGAATCGAATAGTCCGGGGGCAACCGGTGAGGTGAGTACGTCGAGCAGCGGCAAACGCTCCCGACCCACGCTCGACAGCAGCGCGGCCGGGGGGCCGGGGTAGCACGAGGGACGGTCGGTCATGGCCCGATCCTTCTACTCGCCCGGGCTTTTTGCAAGTACCGGAAATCATCCGCCTGTGCCCAGCGGCAGCCGTTTGTGCGAGCGCCGTTGGGGGCGGCGGTGCCAGCATGCTTTCAGGCGGCGGCACTCGCTCGCATGGAGACCCGATAGTGAAACGTAGACAGTTCCTGGCATTGACCGGCGCCACCGTGGCCGCCGCTGTCGTCGGCGCGAGCGTATCGCGCGCGGCTCCCTATCTCGGCGCAGCGGGCGCCGGTGCTGCACATCCCACCGATGCGGCGGCATTTCGTGCGGCACGACGTTTCGCCGACCTCCCCTTCGGCAAGATCGCCTATGTCGAACGCGGTTCGGGCGACGCGGCTCTGTTCTTGCACGGCGCACCGCTCAATGGTTTTCAATGGCGCGGGGCGATCGACCGGTTGTCACCCTACCGCCGGTGTGTCGCACCCGATTTCATGGGCCTCGGATACTCCGGGGTTCCCGAGCATCAATCGTTGAGAGCGGACGCACAGGTAGCCATGCTTGCCGCACTGCTCGACACGCTCGCGATCTCCCGGGTCGATATCGTCGCCAGCGATAGTGGCGGCGCGGTCGCGCAGTTGTTCGCGGTCCGTTATCCCGAGCGCGTGCGGACAATGCTTCTGACGAACTGCGACGTCGAACCCGATAGTCCCCCGCCCAAGGTCAAACCCGCGATCGAGATGGCCCGCGCCGGCACACTCGCGGATGCCACCGCCAGGTGGCTGACCGATAAAGCGCTGGCCCGCTCGACGTTCGGTGCGGCTGTCTATCGCGATCCGAGTCGTTTCGCCGACGAGACCATCGAGTACTACGTCACGCCGCTCGTCGGTTCACCGTTACGCAGGGCGCAATACCACGCGTTCCATATCGCGCTGGAGCCCAATCCGCTGGCGGGTATCGAAGCGTCGCTCAAGCGCAGCACGGTGCCAGTGCGGATCGTGTGGGGTGCAAGCGATGACATCTTCTCGCAGGCGGATGCCGACTATCTCGATCACACGTTCCCACGGTCGCAGGGCATCCGCCGCGTGCCCGGAGCGAAACTGTTCTTTCAGGAAGAATTCCCCGACATCATCGCCGAGGAGGCGAAGCGGCTATGGCGTGTCGCCTGATGCCCGAATCGGGGCGAAGGTGGTTTTGATGACGTAGCCACATCCGCCCCGGCAGTCGTAAAAAAGAAACGTGCCGCTTTACTGAGATAGTTCGAAGGTTCCCATGGGAATCGATGGTGGCTGCACTCGCATAATCGACCTCACCACAAGTCCGCACAGAAGAACCGACACGACGAACCAGGTGAGCGCTACCAGTGCGCTGAAGCCCAGGCCCGGCGCGAAGTCATCGGCAACAGCCTGGCCAATCCGAACCATGGCATACGTGACGACGACCATGGCCAGGGCACAAACCACCCATGCAGCCACGCTCGCGAGCAATAGTCGCAAGGGCCGTGTCAGTGGCATCGTTTTTGGCAGGCCAAGCAATGCGCCGATGAAGGCTGGCAGTACCAACCCCGTGGAGCCTGCATAGACTGCCAACGGAAGGATTCCCGCGTCGTACCCGTAAGACGCGCCAAGCGAAAGGCCAACGGGAACGGCAAACTGCATGATCATCAGAACCCACGACCAGACAAGCAGACTGAAGAACAGCAACGCACGCAAGCGAAGATCGACAGGATGAGATGCCGGCGTCTCGTATTTGCGCAGCAAACGAAAGACCAGCAACACCGGTAAGACAGCGAAAAGCATCTTGAGCATGTGGCCCGCGACCGCGTTGACGATGACCAATATATTCATGCCCACGGAACCCGCGTTTTTCGTAATCGCCTGCGTGATGAACCACCATGCAAAGCTCAGCAGCACGGTTAAAATCGCATAGCCGACACCTACGCCTATCGCTGTATATCCCGGCAAACCCCCGATGCGCCGCCGCTCCAGAAGCCATTGCGTGCAGGCCCCGCTGAAAGTTACGGAGACCACCATGGCGACAAACTCATTACCCAGCATGCTGTACAGCGCATGTTGGGCAAAAGAGTCGTCGCCGGACATGTCGGGCATATGGAACAGGCGATAGACGCTGATGGCGTCGAAGGCCAGGTTCACAACAACGATGGCCAGCATTACCGCATAGGGGAGCAGCAACGGTTTTGTCCTTGAAGATTGCACTATCCGAATTCCTCTATGGATATCTCGCTTGAATCCAATGGTCGTTTATTGAAGCGTGGCGGTCCAACATCCCGACTGAAATCGTGAAAATCGGAACGGAGGTAGTTTAAATAACATAACCTGCTCCGTCCCCGCCTTCCGTTCATGGCTTACATTCGCCATTTGCCCCGTGATATCCCAGCCGGACCGCCAGCTTCTGGTCAAAAAACACAAATCCAACGGAAGGATTTATGAATTTCCCAGCCAAGCGCCGCGTGTGAGACTCGATGTTCTCAGAGCTATCGAAGGATAGGAAGTGAAGCGTCTTTTACTTGGCGCGATAAGCGCACTGGCCTTCACTGCAGCGCATGCCTCCGTGGTCGTCAAAGAACTAAGCTACGCCGGCGACGATGGCGGCCCGGCTCCTTCGCAGACGCAGTACCGCAATCCCGTGCTGGCCGGCTTTTATCCCGATCCTTCGGCAATCCGGGTCGGTGACGACTTCTACCTGGTCAACTCCTCGTTCGGCTACTTCCCCGGACTTCCGATCTTCCACAGCCGCGACCTGGTGAGCTGGACGCAGATCGGCAACGCGATCGACCGGCCAGGCCAGATCGATTATGGCCACCATGAGCTGACCCGTGGCCTGTTCGCCCCGACGATCAGTTACCACGACGGTACGTTCTACATCGCTAATACCTGCTTCTATTGCGATGGTGGAAATTACATCGCGACTGCGAAAAATCCAGCGGGTCCGTGGTCCAACCCGATCTGGCTAGGGGTCGAAGGCATCGATCCCTCGCTGTTCTTCGCCGACGATGGCACAGCGTGGTTGGTGAACAACGGCTTGCCCGACGGGAAACTTCGCTATGACGGACACCGTGCGATCTGGATCCAGCAGTTCGACGTGTCCTCGATGAAGTTGGTCGGCGTACGCAAGGTGATCGTCGATGGTGGTGCGAATCCCGCGGCCAACCCGGAGCATGTCGAAGGTCCACGCTTGTTCCAGCATGAAGGCTACTACTACCTGACCGCGGCCGAGGGCGGCACCGGCGAACAACACGCTCAGATGATCTATCGCAGTCGCCAGGTCACCGGCCCGTACGAGGCGTGGACTGGTAACCCGATACTCACCCAGCGCGATCTCCCTTCCGAACGCGCCCTTCCCGTGACATCGACGGGACACGCACAGTTCGTAGCACTGAAAGACGGTTCCTGGTGGGCGGTATTCCTGGGGGCCAGGCCCTATCGCGATAACCAGTACAACCTCGGCCGCGAAACTTTCCTGCTGCCAGTGACGTGGCGCGATGGCTGGCAGGCGATCCTTCCGCACGGCGAACGCGTCTCCCTTGTGGAGAAACGGCCGCCTTTGCCTCGCGATCCACAGGCAACTCCGGCAAGCGGCCCTTTTCACTGGACCGAACGCTTCCGCACACCAACATTGCCGATGCAGTGGATGACGATCAATGTTCCGCGTCAGCCCTGGTATGTCGCCAATAGCGACGGGCTTCGCATCATTCCGTCGACGACGCCATTGGGCGATAGCGAGTCAGGCCAGCCTGCCTATATCGCCCACCGGCTGCAGCACCACAAGGCCACCATCAGCGCCAGACTGGACGTACACGATGTGACTCCCGGGGAACAAGCGGGACTCGCATTGCTGCAGAACGAAGCGCACTTTTATGCCGCGGGCATGACACGCGACGCGACAGGCAGTTCGCTCGTGCTCTACAGGCGCAACGGCAAGGACGATCCGCTCGCTGGCGTCGCACTTCGTCGTATCGCCGTACCCGGCAACGTCACTTCCGTTTCTATCCGGTTCCAACTGGATGGCCCGCGCCTGGACGTCTTCTACGCCATCAACGCGAATGAATGGCATCCCCTTCTACAGGGACAAGACGCCAGCCTGCTGAGTACCGCGAGTGCGGGTGGTTTCACCGGTGTGACGTTCGGACCCTATGCCTACCTGACACGCGAAGAATAAGACGGTGACCGCTGCACCATCGAGGGAGGCCGTGTTTGCGCCGTGGCTTTCGGCGCCATTGGCATCGACTATGTCGACATTCGTCGTCCACCAGCGGAGGTCGCATGCACGACCGCTCCGATGGAGTGGGTAAAAACGCCCCGGCATTTAGTCCTTGACGATGTCGATCGTCCGCAGCCACACCTCGGCCAGCCGGGGCCAATCCGTAATCGGAAGCGGCGTCTGCCGCAGGCCGAAAGCATGGCCGCCGTGCGCGTACAGATGCATCTCCACCGGCACGTCGGCTTTCTTCAGCGCGGTGTAGTAAACCAGCGACTGGTTCACACCGTCCACGTTGTCGTCTTCCGCCTGTACCAGGAACGTGGGAGGCGTTTCGCGGGAGACCGGAACATTGGAATTGAACGCACCCTTGTCGGTCACCAGATGGCCCGGATAGATAGGCATGGCAAAATCCGGGCGAGCACTTTCCTTATCGGCAGCGTCTACGGGCGAATACAAGCGTCGCTTATAGTTTGTACTGATTTCCGCCACCAGATACCCACCCGCCGAGAACCCGAGCACGCCAATCTTATGGGGATCGATGTGCCATTCCGCAGCATGAAAGCGCACCAACCTCAACGTTCTCTGGGCATCCTGCAACGAAGGCACGGATAGTTCAAAATTGTGCGGACGGCAATCGCATTTCCAGACATAAGGCACACTCGGAACGCGATATTTCAACAGTACGCAGGTGATGCCCCTGGATGTCAGCCAGTCGCAGATCTCGGTGCCTTCGAGATCCATGGCCAGGATCTCGAAGCCGCCACCCGGAAACACCACGACCGCAGCCCCCGTGTTCTTTCCCTTTGGGGCATAGACCGTCATCGTGGGCTGGGTCACATTCGTCACCGCCGTCACGGGTTTGCCAGCAATCGGATGATCCGGCCCCACGGTCATGGTTTCCGGCCCTGGCACGGGCTTTACGTCAGGCGCCGCTCCCGGCCACAAAGGCAGTTGCGTGTTCCCGGCGGTGGGCTGCCAGACCATCGTCTCCGCATATACGCTTCCGCTTGCAGCCAACAGGCACAGGGCAATCGCCCACAGTTTCATGACGTTTCTCCGTGTTGGCGCTCGGCCAGGGTTGCACGATCAAGGCAGGAAATCAGCTGAAACCCCTATCCCTCATCCTGCCCGCTGCTTCGGGCCCGTAGCGGTGGCTCCCATGGTTTTTTTCGGGCAAGCCCGCACATGCTTCCCCGACTTCCAACAGGAGCAGGCCTGAAGAAGTCGGTGCGCCACGCATGCCCGACAAACGTTCGGCGATGGCTTCATGGACATCGCCGCGCCTCAACGCGCGACGGCCTTCGCGTAACGGGCAGGGAATGGACAGGTCGTGGCCGGTCGCAACAGACATCCGGCCGCGCCCGGCCCCAAAAGCGCCATAACGTCTCGCCGGGTTCCTTGTAGACTTTCCATCAGGGAAACAGGGGACAGACCATGACATGCAGATACCTTATCGGGGCGCTTGCCCTGATGTTGCCGATCGCAAGCCACGCGCAGCTGCGCGTCGAACAGCTGAAGTCGCCGGTGGATCCGAAGGAAGCGGAGACGTACAAGGTCCCGCTCATCGTCGGTACGCCCCAGGATGTCGCCGAGCGCATCAACCTCTGGTTGCAGTACGAGCAACTGGATGTCATTGCCGGACACTACAAGAAGTCGCCCTTCGAGCACGAAGACGGAAACTCGGGCACGACAAGCCTCGATTACAGCGTCCTGGACCAGACGCCAAACACGCTGTCGCTCGAGATCGCGGGCGAATACATGGGCGCCTACCCGAGCACGGGTCGCACTCGTTACGTTTTCGATCTCAATACCGGACGACCTGTCCGTATCGGCGATCTGCTTTCACCCGAAGGCATGGCTCGTTTCAGCAAGCGCGTAACTCGTGAGCGGATTGCGATGATCAATAAGACGATCGCCCAACCGGACCCCATGCGCGTGAACGGCAAAGATCCCGAAGCCATGGACGATCTGAAGATGCAGCGAGAGCAGTACGAGGAGTGCGGCCAGAGTCTGGCTAAGGACGGTCTGGGCTATGACGCCATGGTCCTTGCCGACGGCCACGTGAAAGTTCTCAGGGAGTGCGGCTTCCCACACATGATCCAGGCGCTGGACGATCTCGGCGAGATGGAGCACAGCGAGACCTATGCCGCCCTCTCCCACGACCTCAGCGGTTATGGTCGATGCCTGCTCATTGAAAAGAAGACCGACTGCAAACTCGCCTCCAGCGACGTTCATGCGGGCGTCTATCGTGGCAAGCTCGGTGGACGTACGCCGATCACGTTGATGTTTGTGTCGAACTATTCGAACGGTTACACGTCGTTCTATTTCTATGATCGCTACGGCACGCCGATCGGCCTCGAACTCGCGCAGCCATCCCCGGGGAAAGTACACCTTGAACGCCGCGACGATGCCGCCGCCAAGGATACCGAAGGCAACGCGCCGATTCTTGAAACCTTCGATCTGACCCTCGGCGCGGACGGCGGCCTCACAGGCCAATGGATACAGCAGGGCAAGCCACCGATGGCGGTTACGTTGCACTGAGCACTATTAGTGGCAGGGCCTAGCCCTGCCCCACTCTGAAAGTCTGGGACCGGGATGTTCATGGCTATGCGTATCTGGCTTTTGCCCTGCTTTCTTGCCTGCATGTTCGTTTCGGCGACGCATGCAACCGATGCGCCAGCCGTTCCGGCATTGCCGGTACCGGCCGTGCCGCTTTTCGAGCATCTCTACATCCCGGATATGCAGCCGCTTAACGCGAATGCAGCCGGCGAATTCGAATGGCTCGGCATCCGTATCGGAGCCGGAGCCGCTGCCGACTATCGATGTACCCGATACGCAACCTTGCACATGCACTGGAATCCCTCGACGGGAAAAACCAGTGAGGACCCCGTTCTCCATGACGGCAAACCGGTGGAAGGATCTCCCGAGGGCCAGGTCGCGCTGGAAAACGGCGTGCTCTGGCTGACGAACAACACGTGTCCCGGCCAGGAGAAAGCCCAGTTCCATTTCCTTGGCAAGGACGGACGGCTGCTCGCTGTCGATACCGATCCCGGGATGCTGCAGTATCCCCTGCAAGTTCAGGTACTTTCGGCGACGTCCGCCGCCCTTGTCATACCCGATCCGGTCTCGCGGTATCTGCGTGTGCATGTCGTCGCCGTGCGTGGGGACAAGCTGGTGGACGAAGCCATGCCGGAGCTTGCCATTCCCTATCGCCGGGACTTCGCGGCGACCGCCTATGGCTCCGGCAACCTGATGATTCTGGGCGGCTCCAATAGCGAATACCGTGGCTGCTCGCCATGCCGTGCGGACACCCACATCCTCGATGTCGCGACCCGGACCTGGAAGGACGGCCCATCGATGCTCGAATCCCGTTCGGAACTCGACGCGACAACCCTGCCCGATGGCAGCGTGCTTGTCAGCGGCGGTTACACGAGGATGGCCAACTGGAGTACTGGTCCCTCGCGCACGGCCGAACGGCTGTTCCCGATGGCCGACCATTTCGAAGCCATCGCGCCGATGCCCGTGGGCAATGCGCGTCATCACGGCGTCTGGATGCCGGGAAGTGGGAACAAGATCCTGCTCATGGGCGGTGGCATCGGGAAGCATATCGCGGCCTATGACATCGCCAACGGCACCTGGCGCGTCGTCGCTTCGAATACGCGGTCGAACAACGGTGGCGGTTGCGGCTTCTTTCCGTTTATCGCCGGTGACCAGATGTATGCGTGGATACGTAATCAGAACGAGGCGAACGGCAAGTTCTACGATTGCATCGAACAGAAACAGGCGGGGTTGGTATTACTTCGCCCGTTCGCGGACGATGTGCGCACAGCCCCTGTCGCCGACCCGCGATTCCTCGCCATCAATCGCGGCTCGGCGGCTTTTCTCCCCGCTCAGGGCGAACTTCCCGCGCTTGCGATCGGTGGCGACAATACAGCCATGGTCGATGCCTTCGGCACCGACGGCCGCTTCGGTCCAGCACCCGAACTGCTGGATACGCGCAACGAGGCGCGGGTTCTGCGAATGCATGGCGGCGTGTTCGTGTTCGCCGGACGCGTCCACCAGGACGAGAAGCCCGACGCGGCGCCGATGGAGTGGCTGGAGTCGGGCGATCTCAGGCATTTCGGACGCTGGCGTCGCGTGGAGGGCACGCCACCGGCGAAGCTCAGCGCCGTCGCCGCGCTGAACGACGGAAGCCTGATCGAAGTCGATGCCAAGGGTGAAATTCATATCATCACGCTGGACACCGCGCACGATCCCGTCACGCTGAAGCGCACGCCGGGTCCCGCGTTCGACGTTTCGAGGCGTCCGTCCGAAAATGCACCGATTCTGGTCAGGCAGCTCGCCGACGGCAGGATCGTCTTTGCGGGTGGCGAAACGAATGCGTTCCGCGTGGCAACGATTACGAGCGACATCGACCAACCGCAGGCCCACGATGCGTTTGCCTTCATCGGCGACTTCCAGCCGGCGAACACATATACCGTCTACGATCCAAAGACGAAGCAATGGACTGAATCGATGCCGGGCCGGGTAGCCGACGGCAACATGAGTATGCTCGGCAACGGACGTCTGTTCTGGATCGGTGATCCACCCGGTGACGAGAAGCCCAGGTCCATCGCGATATCCAGCAAAACCGGCGATCGCTGGATTCCGCTGCAAGACAAGTCGCTGCCGCATGTGGACCTGAATGCCAACGTCGACGCGTTCACGCTCGATGGGGAACTGTTCGTCCGGGGAAATTTGCCGGCATCCGACAACGGACCGGGCAAGTCCGTGGTGGAATGGTTCAACCCGGAAGCTCTGACGTGGACCACCGTGTGGACTATCGACGACCAGCCCAGCGTCATCGCTACCTATAATCGCGTCAAGCTGTGTCGTTTGCCCAACGGCAAGACGGTCCTGTTGCCGGAGACGCGCTCATGAAGACACTGACCCTCTTTATCGCCATGGCCAGCCTTGGCCTCGCAACGGTTGGTCACGCCGCCGACGACGCCACGGCATCCGGCAAGGTGCGCATGATCGTCGGCAACGACATCGCCACATCCGACGAAGACTATGCGAATGGAAACAACTGGCTGGCTCTCGATTGCGTCGCCAAAGATTGCCGGCTTCTTCCCGCAAAGCTTCAGATAAACCCCGGCCAGGACGGCATGCACCGGCTTCATTTCAGCCCGGTCAAAGGCGACGACGCCCATGTACAGGCATGGCTGCGTGTGGACGCCGCTCAACCGTGGATCAAACCTGGCCCCCTCGTCACGTACGTCTCCAGCGAAACCGACATCAAGCGTCCTGTCGGCGATATGTCCGTGACTATCCCCGCTCCCGGACATCAAGCCATGCTTGTCGGCTTGCTGGATCGCGATCGCGAAACCGTGATGCTGCAATTGCGCGAGCCGGCTACACGGCAAATGCTCGACGCATTGACCACGTGCGTTTCACCCGGCGACACCTCGTGGCTACGCTGGGCTGGCGATATCGATGGCGACGGCAAACCCGATTACCTGATTGTCTATCCACGCAGCGACAACGGCGTGCACGCGGTACTTTATCTGTCGAGCGTCACCGCGGCCGGGCAACTCGTCGGCGAAGCCGCCGCATTCGACTCGTCCGTGGCATTTTCACGATGCAACGGCGAGGAATGGTCCCTGCCTCAGTGATGCGACTGGCCGATCGGCCGCAGCGTGCTGCGAAAAAGTGCGGGCCGATCGGTTTCCAGCGCACCCACCGTTTGCAGCCATGGCTCCCGCGCGATGGTGGGAGTGCAAGGCCCGAGCGTGCAGATGCGAATGTCGCGGTCGATCGCTTCCGTCCTCAGCTTGTTCAGAACCTCGCGCAGTATCGCGCCCGTGAATGGCGTGTACAGATAGAACACCGTACCTGTCGACAAATCGGCTTCGCGCGCGTCCTGCTGTATAAAAGTCACGCGACCGAGGTTCAGGGTTTGCGCGCAACGGCGTGCGCAATCGACATAAGCCCCTTCCCATTCGATGCCTGTGCTGCGAGCGCCCGTACATATGGCGGCAAGCAACGGAACGTGACCCAGACCGGAGCCCAGGTCGATCAATACGTCGCGTTCGTTTAGCGCACTGCGCTCCAGCATCCCGAGTATGTGGCGAGCCGGCGTGGGTTGGTAGAACACCATCTCCGCCGCCAGCTCGGCAATTTGCGCATCGGGCTCGTCGATCTGCAGGATGCCGCTGATCAACGCGTCGAGATAGTCGTAACTGTCGCCACTATGCCGGTCGTCCGTACCTGCCGCGATGGCCCATTCGCGCCATCGCGACGCACCCTGCCCGCGCTGGATATCCTGACGGATGCTCTCGTAAAGCCTGCGATCGGCCGCTTCGAGACGGGCGCACAAAACCCCGATCCGGCCACGGAGTTCCGTATCCTCCGGCAGTTCGCCGGCGAGATAGGTTTCAAGACGATCGAGTACATCGCCGCGCTCGCGTAGCCGACCGGGTTCCAACAGCGAATCGTCCCGCTCCAGCGCGTCGATAAACGCATGCGCGGCACTCGTCATCCCTAGTTCTTCGGAAACCGGATCACGACGTCATTCAACGGAAGCTGATCATGACGTAGCTGCGGCTTACCGCTTTTCCATGCATCGCCCATTCCGAATAGCTGCGCTTCGGTTTCCGGCCCATAGAAGTCGAAACTTTCGAAGACATACGGAACACCTTCCGAGCCTTCGAACGTCGCCGCGTTCGCCAGCTGGAAATGCAGATGGGGTGCCGCAGAATTTCCCGATTGCCCCAGATGCGCGAGGACTTGCCCCTTGCTCACGCGATCGCCTGCTTTGACCTTCACGCTTCCGCGCTGGAGATGGGCGTAGTCCGCAAAGGTATCCGGACCGATTTTCAGGACGACATAATTACCGAACAATCCGTTGGCCGTCAGGGATGCGGGTTCGGGCTGCGCGGTGAGCGGCGCATGTTCTTCTTCACCGTCACGCGCGCCGACGACGGTGCCGTCGGCAACGGCGACGACATCGGCCCCGTAGCCGATCCAGTCGGCATATACGGTCTTCTGCACATCGGTAACGCCCTTGCGGAACGCGCGCCCAGATCCGTCCACGCCCACCAGATCCAGCGCGTACCGCTGCGGAATGGTCAGGCTGCCGTTCACCGCCACGAGACTGCCCCAGTGATGCGATCCGGATGCGCCGGGTCCTTCATGCGCAAGCCATTGTCCGCCGCGAAGCGGGGCGCCAATCGTCAGCACCTTGTTTTCACTGACCGGTACCCGGACCCCATCGAGAATGGCAACACCGTTCTTGTCGGTTCCGAATTCGACGCGATGACGCAAGACTTTCGGTACGGCCGCACCTTGCGGCAACGTAATCCATAGATAAATCACGCCACGCTTACCGGGAGGAATGGATGCCGACGCACCCTCGGCCGGCGCGGGCCGGATTAAACCGGATACCGCAGCCTGATCCAGCTTGAGCAACGGTTGCGTTGCGTCGTCGCCGAAGACCAGCACCGTCGAAGGCTTCAACGGACCTGTATCGCCATAGAAGTTGGTTATGTGCAGCTCGTAGGCAAGATGTGTTGCGCCGTCGCTACCCACGAACGGGCTGGGTGCAAAAGGCACCCTTGCTTCGACGGGAGCCAATGCTTCCTGGGCGAAAGCCAGGCCGGGCAACGACGACATGCATACGACGAGTGCGGCAATCAATCGGATCACTAGCGAGCATCCTCTGCGAGAACTTTCAGGGAACGGAGTACATCGGGGAAATCCGTGGTAACCATCGGGCCGAACTCGCTGGCTGCATGACCGGTCACCTCCGTGGCATACGTGATCCGGGTATGTCCGGATGGAAGGCTTTCGATCCTGTGATACACGACGACACGCGTGCCATCGATGGACGTTTCGTCCGTAAAGCCCTTGTTCTCGGTCACTTCCAGCAACGTACTCTGGAAGGCATCTTCACCGGGCGGTTTCATCGTGAAGCGTGTGCCTTTCGCAAACGGACCATGGATATCGATGCTTTCGATGCCCGCATTCCATATCTTCCATCCGGGCACATCGGAAAACAGCGCCCATATCCGTGCTGGCGATACCGTCGTCTCGATGCTTTCTTCGTGAGTCCACATAAGTTTCCCCGATGAGTAGTCGCGCTAGTTCTGCGATGGATTGCAGGATTTTTCACATGCGAACCAGGCCGTACCGCTCGAATAGTCGAGTGTCATTGCGAAATGCATGAAAACATTGGCGCCCACCGCCCCTTGTACGGGCTCGTCCGTGTACGAAGACATGTGGCCATCGGCTGTCGAAAATGCTGCATCGGGACGCTCGGTGAACCAGACAGGCCCGATGGTCCAGCCGGCAATCTGCACTTTGGGAACTTCGATCAGCCTTGCGCTGAACTTGCCGATCAGCTCATCGCCATCGGTTACAACCCGCCAATCGGGATGAAGGCGCCGCCAGCTGTCGATCACGCCGGTGGTGACGTAACTGGTTACACCCGTGCCACGGATCGTCTTCGTACCACTCGCCTCAGCGCCGGCCTTGGTCGGCCTGGCCGTCGCCCCCGTATCCAGAAGCATCTGCAGCGGACGACCGTCGACCAGCAACGTGATGCGGGCCATGCCGGTCGCGATTCGCCCCTGTGCATTACGAAGTAAGCCGAGGTCCGCTTTATGACTATTCCGGGTCGCCGCAGGTCGCCAGTCCGTCGGCTCCAGCCAGAGTTGTTGTCGCGGGTAATCGAACGTCCAGGTGTATCTGGGAAGATAGCCCGCTCCAAGCTGTCCGTCTTCGCCATCAATACTTCCGCCGCCCTTCGTTACCAACGCCACGGCTCCGCACGGCGTGCCCGGAACGACCGGCAAGCCTTTTCCCGATACGAAGGGGATGGGCCCGAGGACGTCCGCGCGTTCATCGCCGATAGCGCAGGACGTCACCGGCAGCTTCAACCTCTGCGCGGCCTTTCCCTCAATGACGTAGAAGCCGCTTCCGCCGCCACCGCCCGTATCGACAATGAGCCTCAGATCTTTGCCGTCCGGCATTTTCGGCACGGCGTAGAAATGTCCCGCCTCATACACCGTCGGCATCAGTACGCGTTGTTGCGCGTGAACACCGCCGATGGACATTGCCATGACGAGCAGGGTCACGGGGACGAATCGGACCATTCCCTTTCCTTAGATGGGCTATCGCTAACGATATTCTGGCATCGCCCCCGTACGGCGAACAGGGTCATCCGTCGTGGCTGTAGACGATGAAACCCAAATGCTTTGCGACCGAATCGTACAGGCGGCGACCGGCCAGGTTCGTCTCGTGCGTCTGCCAGTAGACGCGCGAGATACCCGCTGCTTTCGCTTCGCCGTATACGCCCTCGATCAGCGATCGTCCGATGCCCCGACCGCGTTCCGATTCCACGGTGAAGAGGTCCTGCAGGTAGCACGTCAGTTCCAGCCGCGTGGTGCTGCGGTGGAACAGGTAATGCGTGATGCCCAGCAACTTGCCGTCCGCTTCCGCGACGAGCGCAAAGACCGGTTCGGCCGGATCGAAAAATCTTTGCCACGTGGCCTGCGTGATGTCGGACGGCAACGCGGTTGCGTCGTGCCGGCCATAAAACGCGTTGTAGCCATCCCATAGCGGCTTCCAGGCCGGGTAGTCGTCTTGCTGGATCGCACGTACGAGAACGGCTGGCGGCATGGCGGCGGGGCTCTGGGTTTGGGATGCCGAGTCTAGCTGGCGTCGTCATTTTTACGGTTTGACCACCTTTTTATGACAAGCTGTTGACGCAGTGCAGCATGTGACATAGCCTGAGTTTGTCTCAGACATTTACCGCAAAATGCTGCGACGCAGGATCACAAAGGGGAGGGAGCAACACTCATGAGAGGAATCGACTTGGCGTAACTGTCCGATTGGGGAGACACAATGAAAGACCGACTTTTGCGATGTCCGCTGGCAGCCGCACTACTGCCCTTGCTAGGCACTAGCCTCGCCCTTGCCGCTACCGTGGCCTGGGCCGACGACACCGTCGATCCCGCAACGCCCCAAAATGCCAGACAGCTCCAGCAAGTTGTCGTTACCGGCACCCGGTCCACCAACCGCACCGAAGCCGAATCACTTGCACCCATCGACGTACTGACCCCCGCGGATCTCACCGCCAGCGGCAGCACCGACCTCGCCAGCGCGCTAAGTACCCTGTTGCCCTCGCTGGATTTCCCACGCCCCGCCATCAACGATGGCAATGACGCCATCCGTCCCGCCACGCTGCGCGGCCTGTCGCCCGACCAGGTGCTGGTGCTGGTGGATGGCAAGCGATATCACACCACCAGTCTGGTCAACTACAACTCGTCCGTCGGGCGCGGTTCGGCGCCTGTCGACCTCAACTCCATCCCGATCGCCGCAATCGACCACATCGAAGTACTTCGCGATGGCGCCGCCGCGCAGTACGGTTCCGACGCTATCGCCGGCGTCATCAATGTGGTGCTCAAACACGGTGGCGGCCCCGGAACCAACAGCATCACCGCCACGGGCGGCGTCATGGACAAGGGCGACGGTGCGCAGAACGGCATACAGGGCTCGGTCGGCATTCCGCTGAGCGGTCCCGAGGGCAGCGCACCCGGCTGGGTGCGGCTGGCATGGAACTACCAGAACGCGATGAACACCAATCGCGCCGAAAACAAAGATGTTTCCACCACCATTGCGGGGGCGCCCAATCCCAGCGGCATTCCCTACGAACGCTACGGCGATCCGGCGGTGAAGACATATCAGATGCTGCTTAACTTCGGCTACAACCTGACGCCGAATATCGAGCTGTACGGTTATCTCAACGCAAGCAAACGCGACGTAACGTCCAACGGTTACTACCGCGCTTACAACTCGGCACGCAACGTCCCGCAGATCTATCCCAACGGCTTCCTGCCGCAGATCATCAACCATAGCAACGACATTGCCGCCGTGGTTGGCGTAAAGGGCAAGACCGATGGCGGCTGGCGCTGGGATCTATCGGCCGATTACGGCGAGAACAACCTGGGGTTCGATATCCAGAACAGCGTCAACACCAATCTGTACAACACGCTGGGTTACTCGCCGACGTATTTCAATGCCGGTACGTTCCGTAACAAGCAGGGTGTGGTCAACCTCGACTTGAGCAAGGATTTCAACTGGGGCTTCCTACCCAATCCGGTCACGGTGGCTTTCGGCGGGGAATATCGCAAAGAGAAATACGTGATCGATTCGGGCGATCCGGATTCGTATTTCTTCGATCCCAATACGCTCATCCCAGGGACCACCACACCGTATGCCGGTGGCTCGCAGGTATATCCGGGCCTCACGCCCAGCGTTGCCGGAAATTTCGGCCGGCATAGCGAAGCGGCTTACGTGGATCTGGAAACCGATCTCACCAGCAAGCTTTCCGCCGGTGTGGCCGCCCGTTACGAAAACTACAGCGATGCCGGCTCGACCCGTTCGGGCAAGATCTCCGCGCGCTATCAGTTCACCGATACGTTCGCCTTGCGCGGCACTGTATCCAATGGCTTCCGTGCACCTTCCCTGGCCCAGCAGAACTACGAATCGGTAGTGACCCTGATCCAGAACGGCCAGCTCGCACAGATCGGCACGTTCCGCACGTCCGATCCGGCCGCCATCGCACTGGGCGCGAAACCGCTGAAACCGGAGAAATCGACCAACTACGGTCTGGGCGCGGTGTGGCAGCCGCTCGACAATTTCAGCGCGACGCTGGACCTGTACCAGATTCGTATCTGGAATCAGATCCTCTATTCCGATCAGATTGCCGTCGATCCGACGCCCACCAGTCAGGTCACCGGCGCGCAGTTCTTCGTCAACGGCGCAACTTCGCGTACCCGGGGCGCAGACCTGCTCACCAGCTACCGGCTGGACTTCAATGACTACGGCAAGCTCAATCTGACCTTCGGCGGCAACTACAACAAGACGAAGGTTCTCGCCGTTTCGACGCCTGCATTCGGTCGCGCCAGCCAGGGTCTGCTCACCGACGCGACGCCGCACACGAAGTACGTGTTCGGCGCCGACTGGTTGTTCCACGACGTCAATCTGCACGGCAACCTGACGCGTTACGGCTCGGTCACCCGCCGTGGCGATTTGCAGGACGGCAGTCAGGATCAGACGTTCTCGGCCCGATGGCTGCTGGATCTTGCCGCGAGCTACAACCTCAAGGACTGGACGTTCACCGTGGGTGCCGACAACGTCACCAACCAGTACCCGACCAAGGCTGCGCTCAACAACGTTTACGAAGACCGTGCGGACGGTCTGCAGTATTCCGCGTTGTCGCCGTTCGGTTTCAACGGCCGTTATATGTACGGCAGGGTTACGTTCCGCTTCTGATCGCTTCGCTCGCAGCGTCGCCGTTCCTGCCTGGGCCGGAGCGGTGGCGTTGCCATCGAGAACGGGCGCTCTTCGACTTTCCAGAGGTGATCGATGCAAGACGGTGGTAGCAATTATTCAATGAAGCGCCGTGATCTGCTGCGCATGATCGGCCTCACCGCCGGCAGCGCGGCCATGTATCAGGCGATGAGCAGCCTGGGATTCGCCGCGGAATCCAAATTTAAACACACGCCGGGATTACAGGGCGCACCGAAAGGTGCGTCGGTACTGATTCTTGGGGCGGGGATCGCCGGCATGGTGGCGGCGTACGAATTGCGGCAGGCCGGCTATAAGGTGCAGGTGCTGGAATACAACCATCGGCCGGGCGGCCGTAACTGGTCGCTGCGCGGTGGCGATTCGTTTACCGAGATGGGCGGCCTCACCCAGCATTGCCGTTTCGACGACGGACTTTACGTCAATCCGGGCCCCTGGCGCCTCCCTTATCATCACCATGGCATCCTGAGTTATTGCAAGAAACTCGGCGTGCCACTCGAGTCCTACGTGCAGGTCAACTACAACGCGTATCTGCACAGCGCGAATGCGTTCGGCGGAAAGCCGCAACGCTACCGCACGATCAACGCCGACTATCGCGGACACGTCGCGGAGTTGCTGGCCAAGACCACGCAAGGCGGCAAGCTCGATGCGCCGGTAAGCAAGGAAGACCAGGAACTGTTGCTGGAATCGCTACGCGAATGGGGCGCGCTGGATAAGAACTTCGCCTATGAGCGCGGCACGACCAGCAGCAATCGTCGCGGCTTCGATAAAGACCCTGGCGGCGGCCTGTCCGCACGCCCTGTTCCGTCCACACCGCTAGGTCTGAAGGATGTGCTCGGCTCGCGTCTGTGGTCGAACCTTTCCGCAGGTGAAATCTACGAGTTCCAGACCGCTTTGTTTCAGCCAGTGGGCGGTATGGGTCGTATCGGCGAGGCCTTCGGCCGCGAATTGAAAGAATTGATTCGATACAACGCCAGGGTTACCGCGATCCAGCAGGACGAACACGGTGTCAGCGTCGCTTACGAGGACACGAACTCGCCGGGTCAGACGCTCAACGCGCGGGCCGACTGGTGCCTGTGCACGATCCCGCTTTCCGTTCTGGCCCAGCTTCCGATGAACGTGAGCCAGCCCATGACGGATGCCATCAATGCCGTGCCATACGCGGCATCGGTCAAAGTCGGCCTGCAGTTCAAACGGCGTTTCTGGGAAGAAGACGAGCATATCTTCGGCGGCATCACCTATACCGATCTGCCGATCAGCAATATCAGCTATCCGAGCACGGGCTTTCACAGCAGCGGCAAGGGCGTACTGCTTGGCGCTTATATCTGGGGACTCAATGCGTATGAGTTCACCGCGATGACACCCGAACAGCGCGTGCGCAAGGCAGTGGAATACGGCAGCCAGATCCATCCGCAGTACAAGGAAGAATTCGAACATGGCGTCGCCGTGGGATGGCATCGCTCGCCGTTCACCATGGGCTGCTTCGGCGTGTGGTCGGAAGAAGCCCGTGCCCAGCACTACGACAACCTGTGCAAGGTCGACGGCCGGATCGCTCTGGCCGGCGAGCACGCGTCCTATCTGCCTGCCTGGCAGGAAGGGGCCGTGACCTCCGCACTCGATGCCATCGGCCGCATTCACCAGCGCGCCATGTCGGGAGCCACGGGATGAACAACATGACGACGAAACGCCCGTGGGCACGCATGCTGTGCGGCACGGTCCTGCTGGGTTGCGCGACATCGCTGTATGCGCAGTCATCAGACAATAAGTACTACACGCCCGGAAACCTGGGCTCGGCCAATGGCGAAGCGATCTTCCAAAGTATCTGCCAGGGTTGCCACATGCACGACGCCAAAGGTGCGCAGGGCGCGGGAACCTATCCGGCATTGACCGGAAATCCCCGTCTGATTTCGCCGCAGTACATGGCCGCGGTCATTCTCAACGGACGCCGCGACATGCCGTCGTTCGCGATGGGTGGCGGCGACGGGGATCGCTTCCTCGACGACACCAAACTCACCGATGCGCAGATTGCCGAAGTGATCAATTACGTGCGAACGCATTTCGGCAATCCGTATACCGACCGCATAAGCACGGCCGACGTCGCATCCATGCATCGTTGAGGAACGAGCAGCCCGGAATGTGCGGTTCCGTGCTCTGGCCTCAGAAAATGTGAATGTACCCCAGCACGAGGCGTGACTGGGTCGACGTGTCGACGAGTGGGCTTCGGGTTATCGCGCTGCCGAGACGTTCGGCGGCCGCATCGACGAATACCGAATCGCGCGGCGCAAAATGCCACGCTGCTCGCATGCCGGCTTCGACATTGACGGTCGCGCCGGGACGATAGGCCGGGCGACCCGGACGCGCTTCCTCCGGCCGGACGCCGAAGTAGTAGTTCGTATATTTGCCGTCGAGGCTGATGGCCGCGAGCCTTGGCGTCATCTGGAAGCGGCCGTAGTTGAACGTTCGCTCCATGGTCAGGCTGACCGTCGTTGCCTTGCTATAACCAGACACGTCGCCTGTCCATTCGGCGATGACGTTCACCCATGGCGATCGCCATGTGGCGGACCCACCCATCCAGAGTTTGTCGCGCCGCGGCGCCATGCCGGCGAGAACGGGCGAGTCCGATGCGCGATATCCATCCCGGGACAGCCGCGCCGTGAAGGCAAAAGCGATGGGACCCTTGGGCGGAAGCATGAAACTGGCGGCCGGACCGTACACGCTGACCCATTTGCTGTTGTAGATAAGCAACGGAATAACCCAACGCTGCGGACTGAATTGACGGTACGGCTTCTGGATGGCGATGGCGCTCACGCCCCATCCCCAACGCACGGCTTGCGTCCCGGTGGCATCGTCGGCCCTGGCCACGCGAGCGGGGATCATTGCCAACGCCAGCAACATCGCCAGCGTCGGCAGCGGCTGTTGGATTCTCGTTGTCAGTGGCAGTTCCGACAACGGTGTCCCGTCCCGTTGCATGGCGACGGGTGGCATTCGGGGGGCGATGTCCATGGGACCGGATCGATGCGCGAGCACGGTGTTCACGTATCAGTCGAGCCTTGCCACCAGATCTTCCGCCCCTTTCCGGATGCCGGTTTTCGAAGCGGTCAACGCGCCGATACTGGATTTGACGTTCATGGCATTCGGATACTGCTTCGCGACATAAGCGGCCAGCAGCTGGTTCGTCGTCGAATCGTAGATTTCGACGGCATAGCTGACCGAGCCGCCCATCAAGCCCTCCTTGCCGCGTATGGACTGAACCACGTTGTACGGGCCGCCACCGAGATCGAACTTCGTAAAGGTACCCAGGAACTGCTTGGTCGGCTTTGCGCCGGTGAGCGTGAGCTCGATGCGGAGGCTAGCTGGGCCCGCACGGTGCGTCATGCCGAACCTACCCTGCAATGCCTCGCTGAACTGTGCGCGCATATATTCGGCGAGGACGCGTTTGTCGTCCTCGGACATATTTTCGAACTGGTTGTCCTGGCCGTGGTAGATGGCCACCGGGTCGACGACGGCGCTGCCGTACCTGCTCCAGTCCGTCGTGGAGGTGTATTCGTACGGAATGCGTCCCGACGGGTTACTGCTTGGCTGCAGCCTTGTCGAGGATGCAAGTTCCGAATAAGGGATCGGCCGTGTGGTGGCGCAGCCCCCAAGCCATAGCGACGTGGCGGCCAGCACCACGGTGTACATAATTGAGCGGTTCATTGTGCTGTCCTTGGGACCGGAAACGTTGGGCGGGGCTGGTACAATGACGGCTTAACAAAACCGTACAGTACGGTACATTATTGATATCGCGCTTTTGGCTTGTCAAGCAAAAGCGTACAACCCGGTTCATTTACGAGAGGTAGGGATGAAAGTTCGGACAGACACCAAGCGGGCGTCTATCGTGGAAACGGCCGCGGAACTCTTTCTGGAGCTCGGTTACGAGCGGACATCCATGAACGAACTGGCCAAGCGGCTTGGCGGGTCGAAAACGACTCTGTATGGCTACTTCGAATCCAAGGAGCAGCTTTTCGAGGCCGTCGTCCGGACATTCGCTACCGGTCACCTGGCCGATGCGGCGCACGGCATGCAGGTGAACCATGCCGATGTGACCGAGCTTCAGGCGACGTTGCTTCGTTTTGCCGAACGCATGCTCCGGGTGGTGACCGACGACGCACGCGCCATGGCCTGCTATCGCATGGTGCTTGCGGAGGCGGGTCGTTCCAACGTCGGGCAGATGTTCTACGAAGCCGGTCCGAGCGAGGCGGTGTCGACGGTGGCCGAAGTGTTGGGCGCCGCGATGAAGCAAGGCATCCTTGCCAAGCACGATGCACTCGTCCGCGCGCATCAGTTGCTGGCACTGATTACCGCCGAGGTTCAGCAACGACTTTACGAACGGGAGCCCTCGCCCCTGGAACGTCCGGCTATTCGACGCATGGTCAAACGCGCGATCGATATGTTTCTTGGCGGCGCACTGCCGCGGTAAGGTGCGCCGACTTATGACGGGAAGCAACCAGCATATGATCGTCGACGGACAGCTCGATAGCGTCGAAGGCAATCTCGTCCGCGGACGATTGGGCGAGTCCGCCCGACTGTATCGCTTACGTATCGACGGCCGTTGGTATTTCTGTACGGCCAGCCGTTTCGCCAGCAGCAAAGAGGCCGGGACGGTATTGCGCCATGCCCGGTTGCCGGCGCGAGTAACGGTGGCTACCCATGTCTCGCGCGGTCGCGGCGGCCTGTACTGGCTCTATATCCACGACACGGGCGACGCGCTGGAACCGGCCACGTTCAAGCGCGCGGGGATATCCCTGCTGTTTATTCTGCTTGCAGCGTTGCTGGGGCTTGCATTGTTTTTCGGCTGGCCCTGGATCAACCGGTTGCCAACATTTGTTTTCGCCGTTCTGTTGCCGGTAACGCTCGTGCTGATGATTGCGACACTTGCCAGCATGGTGTTCGCGGCGTTCGGAATGGCGGATATCGTCAGCCTTCTTCGACCGCGTCGTGTGCGCGCCTATCGCGCCTACCTGAATTTGCGGAAGGCGCTAACCCATGCCAATTGAGCCGGTCAGCATCAGCGTAACGATTGCCAGAGTGCGGGATCGCACCGTGGGCGTCGAGGGTGGGACAAGCACGGGAGATGCTCCGTCCTACGTTACCACCCGGTACTTCAACGAAATCGAGATCGACGTAAGCGAGTCCGCGACACCTCTGGCCCGCTGGCCCGCTGGCCCGACCACCTGTTTCTCCAGAACGGCGATCGCATCGTAGCCGCCGGTCACCATGAGCAAGGAAAATTCCAGGTACTGGCCCTGTGCAACTTGACGGACGGCTCGAACTACCTGTTCAGCGGCTCGCTGTCGCGGCGACGAAAACTCAGGCGCATGTTGGCTCCGCTCTTGCGCAACGGCACGGCGGAGCATTGGTTGTCTGCTTGAAAAGAGGTGGCTTCGGAAAACGGACACATAGAGGCCTCACAAGGCGCCGCTTCTCTTGTCCGGGTAGTGCAGCCTGATCGATTCGGACAGGTCGCCGGCATCGCCGCTTCGGCCATGCACGCCGACGATACGATCGACCGCGAGCTTCTGTTGTGCGATCAATCCGGCCAGTTCTTTGCCGCCCTCGAAGGCAGGAGGAATCGGACCCACTTCAGGCAGATAGAAAAGATCGCCCTGAAAAAGAGTTCGCGCCTGCAGTGCATAGCCCACCAGCATGGTGGATGCGTGTGTGCTGGCGAGTGGGTAAACCATGACCTTGACATAACCCAGATCCAGTTCGCGGGCGCGGGTGATTTCCTGTAGATGCAGATCTACCTTGTCGCCGAACTGACGACGGAGCGCCATCCCGGCCCGAGCACCGGCAAGCACCTGCGCGCCGTCACCGGCATAGACCGGCAACCCCGCCACATGATCCCCGTGGACGTGCGACACGACGACATAGGCTATCGGCTTGCCGGGTGCGGTTCGCTGGATCAGCGCCTTGACCTGTCTGGCTTCTTCGATACCGACCGGAGCATCGAACACGGCAATGGATTGCTCGCCCACGACGAAGCCGGTGTGGTATCCCGACGGTGTGCCGTCGACCCGCCAGGCGCCGTGGCCAAGATCGGTGGCACGCAATGCGCCGCGGGACTGCTTTTCCACGTAGCCATCGGGCAACTGAAAAGCAGCGGGCGGGATCGTGGCCAACGGTCGGGCTGAAACGGCCGTCCAGTCCGCAATACGCTGTCCATTACGGAAGCGTTGCACGTGAGACGGCTGGCTCAGCTTCTCTTGAACCCGATAATCGGCATAGGTGTAGCGGTCCTTGTCCACTTCCGCGGCAACGACTTGTGCGTGCAGAAGTTCGATCGTGAGTTTGACGGCGCGTTTGGCATCGTCTTCATATGTCACTGTCACGCCGTCCGCGCCGCTGCTGGCTACCGCTTCGCGAGCTATGGCGTCGTTGAGTAACAGGGCGGGCGACAGGAGCAACAGATCCGCGCCGTCGATCCTGGCCCGATCCGCCGGGTCGCGGAGAATCTCAATGCCTTCGCGCCAGTGCATCGGATCCACGGTGGCTTCGCCATCGCGCGAACCAATGGTGAGAAAACGAAATTCAATGTTGCCGGGGTAGTGCGTGTCGGTCTTTAGCCGGTAGTGCCCGTCGTTGGACCAAAGCACAGATTGCTGCGCACCGATCTGCGCTACCGCCGTGCCGGGATCGCGTGCTTGCTCGGGCGAATAGCGCGTACCGCGCATCTCTAGTTCAACAGCGACCGTGCGGGGTGGAAGCACCAGCTGGTCCGTCGCGCGCTTCAGAATCGATGGCGCGGAGAGAGTCTCCGAAGCAGGGGCCAGTCCCGGCATATACGCGCCGATGAGACAACTCGTTAACACAAACGCCATAACGCGCATAGGTAATTTCTCTATAAGAGGGTGTCACGGATTCCGATCGCTGCACGCGTGGAAACGACAATGGCCGTGGCTATTTCTTTGTCGCCGTCCTGGCGTCCGCAGCCGCTTCCTCGGCTTCTGCTTTCAGATACGCCGCATAACCCTTTGCTTCGTTGGCCTGGCAGGTAATGTGGATCGTGACCTCGTCGCTGACCTGAGGGACGAACTTGCCCAGGCCGAAATCCGAGCGCTTCAGCGTGGTCGTCGCTTCAAAACCGACGGCGGGCAAGTTGAGCCTCGGATTCGTTCCAATCTTGTTGATGGTGACGTCGAGCGTCACTGGCCTGGTTACGCCACGCACGCTGAAGTTGCCCGTGACCTTGAGTCGATCCGGCATCGAGGTTTTCTCTACCCTGGTGCTTTCGAAGGTCGCGGTCGGATACCTCGCCAGATCGAAGAACGCGGCCGAGCGAAGATTCTCGTCCAGATCGGGCACGCCGCTGCTCACGTTGGCCAGCTGGACCGTGGCCTTCACGAACGCCCTGGCCGGATCGGCCGGGTCGAATTCCAGCGTGCCCTCGACCCGGCTGAACTGCGCGGTCGGATACGAGAAGCCCAGATGGCCCCACCGAATGGTCCCCTCCGCATGGTTGGATTCCAACGTGTAGGTCGTGGCGCAGAGCGAGAAGGATGCAAGGGCGAACACGGCGGCGAAAGCAGAGCGGCGGATCATGCGGCGAACTCCGGTGATGGATAAGGACGTCCGGAAGCACTGTGCTCATTTGCCCACGGGAAGTCCTGAAATCGCTCTGAATCGGCCTGAAGACTTCTGAATCGCTCATCGCGGATCGTGGTTGTTGTCGTCCGGGAACGTTGATGCGAAGATCGGCGAGCCATGCGTTTATGGCGATAACTTATTGAGTTATATGCCGTCTGAAAGGGAACGCCCAGCCAGGGCAACGCTACGCATCGGCGATTGGACCGTCCATCCGATGGCCGACAAGATGTCGCGCGGGGAAGAAACCATTCGGCTGGAAACCCGCACCATGCGGCTCCTGCTATGCCTGGCCGACAAGGCCGGCGAAGTGGTCAGCATCGACGACTTGCTGAGCGAGGTCTGGACGGGCGTTATCGTCACACCCGACTCGGTCTATCAGGCGGTGACTTCGCTGCGCCGCCTTCTGGGAGACGATTCCAGGAAACCGACCTATATCGCAACGGTACCGCGACGCGGATATCGCCTGATCGCGCCCGTCGACGCGCAAGCGGATGAATCCGTTACGCACGCCGACGCACCGGCCGTCCTCGTCGGAACATCCATGCCGCCGCGTGATGGCGTATCGGGAATGGGTATGCGCCCTCCGATGCGTATCGCACTGATCGCCGGAGCCGTTCTGCTTCTGGGCGCCCTTGCCACTTCGTATCTGTTCCTCCGCGACCGCTCCTCCGCCCAGGCCGTTGCCTCGACCGAGGTGGCGCGGAGTTCAAAGTCGATTGCCGTACTGCCCTTTCTCGATCTGACCGATGCCATGAACGAAGAGCCCTTTGCCGATGGCATGACGGAGGAGCTGATCGACAAGCTGAGCAAATATCCAGGCCTGCACGTATCGGCGCCGACTTCTTCGTTCTATTACAAGGACAAGCAGGTGCCGGTGGCCGACATCGCCAGATCGCTCGGCGTGATCTATGTGCTCGATGGAAGCGTGCGTAAATCCGGCAGCACCATGCGCGTCTCGGCGCGACTGGTTCGTGCCGGCGACGGTTTCGTGGTTTGGTCTGAAACCTATGATCGCCCCTTGGGCGATAAGCTGAAGGTGCAGGACGAGATTGCCAATGAAGCCGCCAAAGCGCTGAAGCCGTCCATCGAATGACGATCCCCGGCATACGGCAATGTTCCCTACCCTGAAGCAATGACTTTGCCTGCTTGAAAGGCACCGTAGTCATTCGAATCCGCACCCGGCACTCAGGGATCGCGATTGAAAGCACTCCTATAAAAGAATCGTCCGCGTTGTCGACCGTTTTATCGGTTACGCATTCTGGCGGCCGCGCAAAAATGTGCCGCTACGGGTGAAAGGGCTTGTCGTGGGTACGCCAGAAGCAACTCGGCACGCTCCGGGATGTCCGGCAGCGCCTTGAAGACAACGCCGCCCGGCAGCACGGCCCTGGCCGAATCGGGTGCGATCGTAATACCCAGACCCGCTTTGACCAGACTGATGACGGATGGCCAGGAACTCGCCTCATGAACGATATGAGGTGAGAAGCCAGCTTCGATGCACAGGCTCGTGATGGTGTCGTGCAGACTGGGCGCCACGTGCCGCGGAAACAGAATGAAGGGCTCAGCCGCCAGCGAGGTAAGCGTTACGCGCTTTTTCTTCGCTAGTGCATGCCCCGCTGGCACCGCCAGCACAAAGCGCTCCCGCGACAACAATTCGACATCGACACCAACGTGTTGAAACGGCGCGCGAACGATCGCGATGTCCAGGTCGCCATTGACCAGTGCCGCACCGATGTCGAGTGCATCGCGATCATCCAGCCGCAGTACGACATGAGGATGTCTGGCGCGAAAACGTTGGACGATTCCCGGAAGTACGCCGAATGCGGATGACGCACCGAATCCGACGCGCAGCAGACCGGCCTCCCCTTCGGCCACGCGCTGCACGAAGGCTACGACTTCGGCTCGCTTGGCGAGCAACGCCCGTGCCTGTTCCAACAGATGCGTGCCGGCTGGCGTCAGCGTGACGCGACGACTCGAGCGCACCAGCAGCTGGGTTCCCAGCTCCATTTCCAGTTTGCGGATCTGCTGACTGAAAGGCGGCTGAGCCATGCGGACGCGCTCCGCCGCCCGGCTGAAGTGCAGCTCCTCGGCTACCGCAACGAATAACTGCAATTGGCGGAACTCCACGATCCATACTCCCTGAGTATCGATAGATACTCGAGGATATATTGGTACTACATGATGGGTCCACCTAGAATGATTCGCATATCGGACGATATCAGGCTGCGTATCGGTGACGTGTGCGATGCCCACGCCGGTCGACGTGCACCGGTGCGTCGACCGTCACACTTATGCCGTCGGGATTCCTTATGAAGCCTCTACTGTTCGCCAGTTTTTGGATGGCGTTTCTTGGCGCGGTGTCGCCGCCTGCACTCGCCGACACCGGTCCGGTCTCAAGCGCTTCCGCCATCGGCAATAGCGCCGACAAAGACAAAGCACTACAGGCACGCCTCGACTTCGCCGAACAGCACTATCGCTACCCCGAGCGGATCAAGGACACGTTGGTCAGTCCCCAGTGGCTTCGCGACAGCGACCGCTTCGTGTACTGGTCGGCAACAGGGTCGCATCCCGATACCTGGGTGATGGTGGATGCGCGCACTGGTACGGACGAACCGTTGATCGATGGTGCCGATCTGCACGCGCAGTTGAATCGCATCGCCGGAAAGCAGATGGCGGCGCCGAGCAATCCCCCTTATGCAATATCGCCTGACCAGCAACAGATCGTCTTCCGGCATCTGAATCGCGCTTATGCGCTGACTCTCTCCAGCCGACGCGTCACGGCGCTCGCACCGACCGATCCGCTTGCCCTGGCGCTGTCGCCCGATAGCGTCGCTTCCTCTGACCGGAAGGCCTTCGCGATACAACGAGAGACAGGATTCGCTGTAGTGAACGCCGATGGCCATGCGCTTGTCGAGCGCACCGGCCAGGAAAACCATGAATGGCAGATTCCCCCAAAAGCCTGGTCGCCGGATAGCCGAGTGTTGATGGCCTGGCGCAACGACAGTCGCGCCGTGCACAAAATACCGATCGTCGACTACTCCAGCGCCATCGAGAAGGTAGCGATGGTGCCGTACGCCAAATCAGGAACACCTCTTGTTCGTCAGGAGCTCTATGCCGTCGATCCGGCAACCGGGCGAGTCGCACGAATGTCGATGCCCGATGGTGAAACCTACAACTGGTTAGCCGGATGGCGTCCAGACGGCAGCGAAGCCTTGCTGCTCCAACTATCGCGCGACGGCAAACGGCTGGACCTGTCGGCGGTCGATCCTCGTAGTGGCAAGACTCGCCTTGTGTTGCACGAAGAACGGCCGCAAAGTTTTGTGGGCGCGCTCGACTTCGCCACGGAAGGCTGGGCGATGCAGGTGACCCCGCTGGATGACAATCGGCATTTCCTGTGGATATCGGAACGCGACGGCTGGCGCCACGTTTATTTATACGACTACAACGGCAAGCTCATACGTCAGGTCACCCGCGGAAACTTTCCGGTGCATCGGGTGATCGGGCTGACACCGGACAAGCAGGCCGTTCTGGTGGTTGCTTCCGCCGACAAGAGCGCTCCCTATGATCGCCTGCTGTATCGGGCGGCCCTGGATGGAAGCGCCATGGAACGGTTGACGCCAGACCCAGGCATCCATCGCATTATTCCATCGCCATCGATGCGCTATTACATCGATGGCCATGCCACGCGTACGCAGCCGCGGGTATGGGATGTGAACGCCGTCGACGGCAAGATGTCATTTCGCTATGCGAAGGCGGATGCCAGTGCTTTGGCGAAAATCCACTATGCGCCGCCCGAAGGCATCACCGTACTTGCCGCCGACGGCGTGACACCGTTGTATGGCGTGCTGTACAAACCGTGGAACTTCGATCCGCGCAAACGCTATCCGGTCATCGATTGCATCTATGCCGGTCCGTTCATCACGGTAGTGCCCTGGTCTTACGCGGGATCGGGCGAAGCCAGCCCTAATGCCGCCGCCGCACTGGCTCAGCTGGGTTACATCACATTGGTGCTCGATGCGCGCGGCACACCGGGGCGCGGCAAAGCCTTTCAGGACGTGAATTACGGCCGGGTGGGTCAAACGGAAATCCCCGATCACGTCGCAGCATTGCGACAGGCGGCGGCAACCCGGCCTTATATGGATATGGACAAGGTCGGCATCTATGGCTATTCCTGGGGTGGCTATTTCGCGCTGCGCGGCATGCTTACCGCACCGGATTTTTTCAAAGCTGGTTACGCGGGGGCACCCGGCGCGCTGGACGAAGATGCGTTGGTCAACGAACCCAATCTCGGGCTCCCGGGCGTAAATCCGGAAGCTTATAAAGCCGGCTCCAACGAACTGATCGCCCACCGCCTTCATGGCGCGCTTCGCATCATGCACGGCACCAGCGATATCGACGCGTCGCTATCGTCCACGATGCGAATGGCCGATGCCCTTATCCGTGCGGACAAACGATTCGAGTTGTTGATCATGCCAGGCCAACCGCACAACGCTGTCGACCCCGCACGCCGGTATGCCAACGACGACGCGAGGATGTTCTTCCTCAGAACGCTACCGCCGCCCCCTCAAGACGGCCCCGATATACCTTCAGCGAGCGAGTAGAGAAGCTCGCGGTGACAGTTCTTGAATGCGAGAGCGGGGTGCTAACCCGATAGCGATCCCCTTGTAGGAGCGCTCTTTGAGCGCGAAAACCGACGCAGCGTAGAAACGGACGCTCACATTCGCCAGCCCCGATCCATGGGCTAGCGTTGCAACGCGTGGCATCGTCGCTCCGTCGGCTATCGCGCTCAAGAGCGCTCTCACAGGGAATCCGGGACGCCGGGGCGGAGGTGGCAAGCGAATCATTCACCGATGTCCTCACCCGCAAACAACGCGCGCTACTGGCGATTCAGCAATCGAAGCCCGGGGGATTGCATCGCCTCGGCCTTCAAGTATACGCTGTATACATGACTCGTCTGTCCACAGCCGAAAAGATCCTCCGGGTAGCGCACAGGCTATTCGACCGCAAGGGCGCGGAAGCCGTGACCATGCGCCGCGTAGCCGATGCGGTAGGCATTACGCCGATGGCGATCTATCGTCATTTTCCTACCCGCGAAGCGCTACTGAAGAGGCTTTCCGACGATAGCTTCAACGCGGTCGCACACGAGTGGGAAGCGCGCCGCGACCATAGCCCCGATGTGCTTACGCGGCTGACGGCGCTGGTGGAACCGTATCTCGATTACGCGCTGGCGCATCCGCATCTTTTCGACCACGCTTTTTCTGTGCGTCGCGACGATGCGCGGCGCTATCCCGAGGATTTTCGAGCTGGCCTTTCACCCACCTTCAACGTCGCGCTCGACGCGGTCATCGAAGGCATGGCCCAGGGCGTGCTGAAACAAGACGACCCCTACGACGTCACGATGGCTTTATGGGCGCAACAACATGGCCTGATCGCACTCTATCGCGCCGAACGCTTCAGTTTCGACGAAGCGCAGTTTCGCGCCTTCTACGCACAATCGCTGGGGAGGTTGATCGATGGCATCAAAGCATGATGGTTTCGCACGGCCTGCCTGGTGTATAGCGACGGCATTGGCGGCGCTGGGCTGGTGGTTCGGCAGTGGGCTGCAACCGATATGGTGGCTGACCTGGCTCGCGCCGCTACCGGTGTTGTGGCTTGCCCCTCGGGTTCGTGCACCCTGGGCGGCGCTGGCAGCTCTTGTGGCGTTTGCGGTCGGCGGTCTCAATCAGTGGGCTTATCTGCACACGTATATCGGGTTGCCTCTGCCGATCATCGTGTACGCCATCGGCATGCCCAGTCTCGCACTGACGTTATGCGTTCTGCTATTCCGGCGATTGCTGCTGCGTAGCCACATCGTGGCGGCGACACTGGCTATGCCGACGGCATGGGTTGCCGTCGAATACGTCAACAGCCTGCTTTCGCCGCATGGCACGTTCGGCAGCGTCGGCTACACGCAGATGGATGCCCTTCCCATGCTTCAGGTTGCCGCCGTCACGGGCATCTGGGGCATCGGCTTCCTGGTGCTTTTGTTGCCAACCGCCATCGCCGTGCAAGCGGCGCCGCAAGCCACGAAACGCGGCCGCATTGCGGTCGCTGCGATAGCCGTAATGTCGATCGTCGTTACCGTCGCCTGCGGCAGCTGGCGATTGCACACGCCGCCTTTGACGACGCTGCGCATCGGATTGGTATCGCTGGAAAAACCGATCCGACCCTCCTTGAACGATACGGATGGCCAGACGCTGGCGACGCGCTACGTCGACGCCATCGACCGCCTCGCGAACGCGGGTGCCCGGATAGCGGTGATTCCGGAAACATCCTTCGCCACGACCGATGCGACCATCCCGACGTTCGCGGCACTGGCGACGAAGCACGATATGACCGTGGGCGTTGGCATCGATTTCAAGGGCGATCCGCGCGCCGAACGGAACATGCTGACGGTATTCCAGCCCAGCGCCATCTCGCCAGTCACATACGACAAGCATCATCTGATACCCGGGTTCGAACACCAGTACACGCCGGGTGACAGCTATACCTTGCTTGCCGGCACGCCACGCATCGGATTGGCAATTTGCAAGGATATGGATTTCCACGATATCGGCCGCGCCTATGCGTTACGCGATGCGCAATTGCTGCTCGTACCCGCGTGGGATTTCAGCATTGACGGCTGGCTTCATAGCCGTATGGCGATCATGCGTGGCGTGGAAAGCGGTTTCGCCATCGCACGTGTGGCCCGGTCCGGCCGCCTTACGCTGAGCGACGATCGCGGTCGCGTGGTGGCGGAGGCTTCCAGCGAAAAGCACGACGCCTTACTGGTGGGCGATCTGCCCCTGCGCGAAACGCACACGCTGTATGCGCGATGGGGCGACTGGTTCGTCTGGCTCGACCTGATCGCCCTGGTGGCATGGCTGGTACTGGCCTTAAAGCGCCAGAGTCCGCCAAGGACTAGTCCGCCGCGTTAGCCTGAGTACGCAATGCGCCGGGCGGCTGACCCACGATGCGCTTGAAGGCGCGGCTGAAAGCGGCCAGCGAGCCATAGCCCAACCGGAACGCAACGGTTTCGATCGATTGCCGGTCGTGACCGATCCACTGCGTTGCCAGACGCATGCGCAACTCCGTCAGATAGCGAACGGGAGTCATGCCGGTCACGGCAAGGAAGCGCTCCGCGAACACGGAGCGGGAACTATCCATTTCCGCTGCAAGCTCCGCGACGGTCCAGTTTCTCCCCGGATCGCGATGCAACGCGAGGATGACTTTGCCCAGTCGGGGATCGCGCAACGCTTGCACCCAGCCGGTGGCATCGCCGCAGCCGCACTCCACCCATCCGCGCACGATGAAAGCGGACACCACGTCGGCGAGCCGGGCAAGGATGCCGGCGAAGCCCGCGCGCCTGACCTGCGATTCGCGTTCCATCGCATCGAGCATCGCGCGGAGCTCGGGATAGCGATCCAGAAGCGTGCCGACCAGCATCACTTCGGGCATGGAGGCCACGAGCAGTTGCATGCCGCCCAGATCGAATTCCATGCAGCCGCTGAAGATCAGCGCTCCGCTGCTGCATGAGGCCGCGTTGTCCGTGTTTGACCTGACGGCGCGAACGGTGGCGCAGAGATCGGTCGTCTCGAACACCGCGATGTCCTGGCAGGAAACCTCCGGGGACGAGAGAAGCGCGTGCGCTCCGCTATGCGGCAACAACGCGGCGTCGCCCGTTTCCAGGCGATGAAGCGCACCGCTGGCACTCCGCAGAAACACCGGGCCGCGGCCGATGAAGTGAAATTGCGCGCGCCCCGGCACGGTGCCGAAACCAAGGCCGAACGGTGGCGCCATCTCGATCCGCTTGTACTGCACGCCAACCAGTCGCATCCCCAGGAGCAGCTCGCTGGCCAGGTCGTAGGTGTCGGAAGGCTGGGACAGGGGCGTGGCCATGGGCTCGGACGAATAATCAATTATTGCGGAGTCCACATCATAGACCGTCCGGCAGCCGCCTTCTACTCTGCCGTTCCCCGACGCAAACGCTTTAGATATGGAAGCCCACAAATGAATGCATGTGTGCAAGACGCCGTGAATCCAGCAGAGGAAAAGCCCGCCTGGGGCGCCGTTTTCTCCTTGTCGCTTGGCGTCTTCGGGCTGGTTACGGCGGAGTTCTTGCCGGCCAGCCTGCTGACGCCGATGGCGTCGAGCCTGGGCGTCACCGAAGGTATGGCGGGCCAGACGGTAACCGCGACGGCCGTCGTCGCCATGGTGACCAGTCTGTTGATCGCCACGGCGACGCGAAAGATCGACCGGCGATGGGTGTTGCTGGCTTTCTCCGTGCTGCTGATCGCCTCGAATCTGCTGGTCGCTTTCGCCCCGAACCTGTGGGCCATTCTGGCTGGCCGCGTGCTGCTTGGCGTTGCGATCGGCGGGTTCTGGACGATGTCCGCGGCAACGGCCATGCGTCTCGTGCCGGAGGCATTGGTGCCCCGGGCGCTGTCGATCATGTTCAGCGGCGTGTCGCTAGCCACCATTGCCGCCGCGCCGCTTGGCAGCTACCTCGACGGCATCGTCGGCTGGCGCAACGTCTTCCTGCTGGCGGTCATTCTTGGTGTGCTGGCCCTGGTGTTGCAGCTTCTGACTCTTCCCAGGATGGCGCCCAATGGCGCGACACGCCTGGGCACGTTGATCGAAGTGCTGCGGCGTCCCGGCATGGGCCGGGGCATGATCGCCTGCACCCTGGTGTTCACGGGTCACTTTGCCTTCTTCACCTATCTGCGTCCCTTTCTCGAAGGCGTGACGGGTGTCGGCGTGACCGGTGTTTCGGCCATCCTGCTCGGGTTCGGCGTGGCGAACTTCCTCGGCACCTCGCTAGCCGGTCTGCTGCTGGAACGAAGCTTGCGCCTGACATTGATGGTCATGCCGTTGGCGATGGCCCTCATCGGGTTCTGCCTGGTCGCGATGGGGCGGATTCCCGTTGCGCACGCGGTGCTGGTGTCGCTGTGGGGCATGGCGTTCGGCGCGGTGCCCGTGGCCTGGTCCACCTGGATTACACGGACTATTCCCGATGAGGCGGAAAGCGGTGGCGGCTTGTTTGTCGCAGCGGTGCAATTCGCCATCTCCATGGGTGCGGCTGCCGGTGGCGTCCTGTTCGACATGAGTGGCGCGAAGGGCGTATTCGGAGGCAGCGCGCTGGTTCTTTTCGCCGCGGCCCTGATCATCTCGCTGAAATTCAGCACCCGGCCGGCGCTTGCTACGTCATGAATGAGGCAAACGCGATCTATTGGGTCAAGGACTTCGCTATCGGCGCGTACTTTAGCGATCCCGTGGGTGAAGGGTAATATAGTAACGCTTGCCAACTTTACTGCTTGAAAATCCACCTCGCTGTCCGGCCGATAGGCGATATCGAGGTGTTGCGGATTGATCCAGGTCATTGCCACGGCTTCAAGCACAGGAAACGCAGCCTTTGTATGGGAAAAACTGGCGATCAGCTGATAATCGTCGCGTCCCTTCTGCACGGGCGTAACTTGGGTGGAGACCCAAGCGTTACCCGGGCCGCCTTGCTGGATGGTTTCGGCGTGCGACGTCCATCCTGCGATGTCGAATCCGCTTTCCAGATAACTGCCTGATCGGAGTAGCACCCCGTTAAAAGGGACAACAGCATGATCGCTGCCGCTGCGCAGAGAATTAGGCGGCCAACTGTCGCGCAACCCTTATTCGTACGATTCGCATTACCGCCCTGAGTCGCGACAGAGTACCCATTCCGTTGGAATCGTAGCCATGGGTGATATCTCTCTATTTGTCCCGTGGGTGAACGGTAATGGTGACGCCTGTCGATTTGACCGCCTGAAAATTCACCTCGCTATCCGGCCGATAGGCGATATCGATGTGTTCCGAGTTGATCCAAATCATCGTCACAGGGTCAGGCGTGACTTCCGGGTACGTTTTAGGGGTAAAAGCAGCGATAAGTTGCTGGTGATCGTTTCCGTTCTGCGCGAGCGTAACGCGGATAAAGACCGCCGCATTACCCGGTCCGCCTTGCTGAATGGTTTCGGCGTGCGCCGTCCATGTTCCATCCTGTGACTTCGCGTCCGCTTTCCAGACAACCGCCTGATCGGGGCCGCAACCCGTTAATAGGGACGACAGCGTGATCGCTGCCGCTGCACAGAGAAGTAGCCGGCCAACTGTCGCGCAACCCTTCTTCATACGATTTACATTACCGCCCTGGGACGCGACAGAGCGTCCCGTTCTGTTGGTCATTGTAGCCATGGGTGATGTTCCTGACATTGACTGCTGGAATGTTCGAATACTTAAGGTCCATCTTGTAGCGACCGTCATAGCTCGACCTGTGCTTACCGTAGTCATCTGCACCTTCGAGCGCTTGCTTGAGCGTCCACCCGGCAGCACTCAAGTACACCCCGAATACGTAGTTGGCGTATTCGGTGGAGCCGTTGTAGAGAACCTGAGCGTCCAACCGTGCGCCACGTCGGAAGTCAATTAGGATGCTGGCATTCAAAACCGCACCACCAGCGTTCCCGTATCCATACGGATTGTGTGCCTCGCTGACACTAGAAACCAGCTTACCTTTCCGTTCGTATTCCTGTGGAGTCGGGGCCGTGCCAGCGGGGTCACAATCCCTGCAAAGGCCGAACGGATCGGTGTAGCCCATCGGATTGCCATTCACGTAGGCATACGTGGACGGCCCTGCCGTCGGGCCAAGGGGATCGCTCTGTTGGTAGCGTCCGGTCGCCGCGTCGTAGTACCGATGCAGGTTGTAGCTCTGTCCCGTCTCCACGTCGTAGTACTGCCCAGGGAAACGCAGATTCATGGTCAACCCCGTCGGTGAACTCGGTAAAACCTCACCGAACGGATTTCCCGAGAAGGCCCAGGCCCATTCCGGCGAACCCGAAGCGTTGGTAACCGCGCGCGGCGTACCCAGGTGATCCGCCCCGATGTAATGGATGGCAGCCGATGTACCGCTGCCATCGACTATCGCAAGCGGCACATCGTCCATCCACACGTAGGTTCGGTTTGATGTGCCGTACTCGCCAAGCAGATCGCGCGCCTCGTTGTACACAAAACGCTGGGTACCCATCGCTTCTTTGGCTACGCGCTCGCCATTGGCGTTGTAGGTATAACGTCCGACCGTATCGCTATTGCGCTGGGCGACCGTGAGATCGGCGCGACCGCTGTATCCAAAACCGAAGGTTTCGCCCGCCTGAGCAATGCCAGATACACCGCCTTCCGCGTCATACGTGCGAGAAGCGCTACCGATGCTCGTCAGGCGATGGGATCCAGCCTCATAACCATAAGCGCCAACAGCTTGGCCTGTACCTGTTTTGCTCAGTCGGTCGCCAGTCCTGTTGTACGAATAGGCTTCGATCGAGGCGCCAGCCGGATCAGTGACCGAAACGAGCCTGTCGAGGGAATCATAGACGTAGCGTTCCAAGTCGCTTCCATTGGCCGCATCCTTCATGCTGACGATGTTACCCATCGCATCGCGCGAAAAGTGCAGGTTGATGGAGGCGCCCTGAACGTCGTTGGGGCGGTAGTTGAGGTCGTAGGTCCGTGTCACGGTCTGACCGTTTCCAAGACGATAGCTCGTGACTGGCCCCATCGGCAGGTACGTAACGCTATCCACGATAGTCGTGGTCCGTCCGCCGACGCTGACGACAACGGAGTTAACACGCCCCTGAGCGTTCCTCGAATAGGTCAGTATCGAACCGTCGGGCGTAGTGATTGAGGCGACCCGGTCGCCCTTCGTATAGCCGTACGCAACCGTGTCCGTCGACGTTCCCTGTACCTGCGTCTTCCGGGTGATGTTGCCGTGCGCGTCGTAGCAGTAGGTCGTGGTGACTGCTGCTTCAACCCGTCGGGTCAGGCGGCCGACTGGGAACGAGCCGACGCATCCGGTGGTGGCACCTGCCTCATCGTAGTGCCACGCGATGTTGTCGCTCGCATTCGGAAAAGTGGCCGCTATCGGCCTACCCAGGGCGTCATACGCATAGGATGCCTGGATGCCTCGAGCATCCGTACGTAGTATGGTCTGTCCGTTTTCATCCACTGTCATCGTGGATGTGCCGGCATCGGGCGTGCTGACCGCGGTGGGATCGCCGAAACCGTTGCGTTCGTAGTTGGTGACGAGCCCCTCCGGATCGCTGCTGGCAACGATCACATCGGCAACGTCGTATTGCGTCACCGTCTGAGCATCCTTCGTACCGGCAGCGGTGCCGCCGGCGTCGTCGACCGTACTAATTAGCCTGCTCAACGCATCGTAACCGAACCTCCGTTCGACGGATCGACCGTTGCTGCTGTGGAACAGCTGCCCCATGGGGTCGTAGCTGTCCGCGAACGTGGCGTTGAACACCGTGTGGTTGAGACCATCCACGACCGAGGTCAATTGACCGCGTGCATCGAACGTTCGCCCAAGGCTGCGCTTCAAGATCAAACTTCCGTCGGAAGTATCTTCCTTGAGACGGTTGCCTGCGACATCGAGGGTGTAGTGCACGGCTGTCACGGCGTCACCAGCGTCGGTCATGCGATGCGCCGCGTCATAGGCGAATGCCACATAGACCTGATCGGCATCCTGTACTGCTGTCGGCATGCCGGTACCGTCTTTGTAAAAATTCGTAGTTGCATCCGCTGACGAATTGCTCCCGTCCGCGTTCGCGCGAATCGTGCGCGTCAGCAACCATCCACGCGAGTAATACGTGAAGTCGGTGACCACACCATTCGGGTCGATACTACGCAACAACCAACCGTTCTTGTCGTAAGAAGCAAAGAGGGTTGTCTGGGCCGCCGCATTAGTTACCGATTTCAGGTCGCCACGGGACCAGGATGCCCCGTCCGCCATGTAATAAGCGTAGGTTGTGGTCTGCGCGATGTCCTTTCGCGGTCCGGTTTCTGTAAGCAGCAGGCCAATCAGAGGGCATGCCGTCGTGTCCACAATGTCGCAATAGGTGTAGGACCAACGGCGAACGCCCGTCGGGACGGTGCCCTGAGGCTGGCAAATATAGCCCGCAGCGGCTTGCGCCTGCGGGTCGATCTCACAACGAGCAAGCATTTGCCCCCGCGAGTTATATGCCCAGCCTGTAGACCGAGCCAGCGCGCCATTCTTGTCCTGAACTTTGCTCGTCAGGGGTTGGCGCAAAGCCGAATCCCAGGTCACGACGGTGCGACGCTCGTCGGAAGTACCAACGGCTTCGACCCACTGATGGATCAAGCCGTAGGCATCGTAGGACGTCTGCGATTGCACGCCGTTGAAGTCGGTCATGGTGCCCGGAAAGCCATTAGCGTCGTAGGTGCGCGCTTTCCATGGCTGCCCACAGTCCGAACCACAGGGTTTATCGAGGGAGGCGACGCGCTTCACACCGCCTTGCTCGCTGAACCCGATCGTCACCGTGGTCCCTAGCGGATAGGTAACGGATGAGGTGCCGTCTGTGTTGTAGGCCACGCGCGTGGTACCCACGTTACCGGCGAACGTGGAGGCTATGGCTCGCCCAAGGTTATCGTAGGAGATGCTTTCGTAGCGGTTGCCACGCTCGTCGAGAATGCCGGTGATCGACTGTTGCATGCTCGAGTCCGCATACGGGGGCTCACCCGTGCCATAGGCTCTGATCCGTGAGCCATCGTATCGGACCGACGACAGAACGTTGTGCTTCGTGTCCCAGACGTAGGACAGGAATTTCCCGTCTGGCAACCGAATCTGGTCGACATTCCCGTAGCGATCATAAGTGAACTTCAGCTGCCGCCCATGCAGGTCCGTCACCGTGTAGACCAGGCCGGTGAAGCTCGACGTGGCGGCATCGGTATAAGTCAGGTCGATGCCTTGCCCATCTTGACCCCGTACGGAGAGAAGCTTTCCTTGCTTGTTGTAGGTCTCCGTCTGACGTGTGCCGCCAATGAAGACCGAATAACCGGTCAGCGCGCCTTGTGCATCTCGCGTCTCAGTGAGCACGTCGACAGGCAGCGCCGCAACCCACGTACCGTTGGCCGCAGTGAACGGCTCCTGTTTCCCATCAGGGCGCAGCAGGACAATGCTGGTGACTGGATTGCCAACGAACTGAAGCGACCGGTCGAACGAATGCCGCCAGCGGAAGCCCATGTTCGCGGGTGCCACGGCACCGCTGCTATTGTAGAAACGCCGGAAGGTCAGATACGGACCGGCGGAATAGTCTTCTTCCTGCAGGAAGTAATTGCCCGTCGATACATCGATCGGCTCACCGACAATGCCCGTGCCGAACTGTTCGGCACACGAGCTGCCATCGGCATTGCCCTTGGCGCCGCCTCCGCTGCCGTTGCCGCTCTTGGAAGTACCCAGACCACCGTCGCAGATAAGTCCACTTCCGAGGTTCTTGGTCGCCGGACCGCCATACCGGTCGGCGTGGATCGTACCGCCCGAACAACCGGATGCCGGCGCGGTCCACGGTCCGTCGAAGCTGGCGGCATCGGCGGAAACGTTGAGGGTCGCAGTGATCTGGCAAGGTGAACCACCAGCGCTACTACCTTTTCCCTGGAGTGTGCCGTCGACCAAGGTGAGCGTGTTTCCGGAAAGCGTGCCCGTGACGCTCCATAGATACCACGCGTTCTCATCGGTTTGCGGAATGGTCTTGCGTGTTCCGCTCACGTTACCGCTCGCATCCTGCTGGAGCTCGAAAACCTCCGCCCATGCGCCTGCTGTCGAATCGCTGGGCGCGGTCAGGTTTCCGCGCCACGTTCCGGAAACGACGACAGTAACGTCGTTTATCGTCGTCGTAGACTGGTGTTGAGGCGTGTTAATCAACTTATGTGTCGTCGCGGCACCGAGAGGTATGACCTGCGCCGCTGCAAGTGGGATCATCGACCAATATAAAAAGAACGCCAGCACCGTCGAGATGATCGCGCGTCGGGTATGAGTGAAATAGCGCCGAACCGCGCGGCTGTCCGGACGAAACACCCGAAGACTATCCATCGTCTATCCCCTAAGATCATGTGATGACTGCCGACAATCTAAAACCGGGAATCTGGAAGCTAGGGGACCATCCAGGATAGTGATGTCAGATACCACCTACTCGTCGTGTAGGCACTCACCTACAAATGACCGAACTGTGAACTGACGCACATTCACTACCTGGATGCAGCTAATGCAAGAATCGAACTACGCAAATGCGTGCCCAAATCGCTGACGAAGACGTATGAAAACACATCCCTATTCAGTGGCTCGACAAGCCCACGAAGCACGACTATGCAGTGGTCGATTCCTATCTCATCCTGAATATTCGATGCGGCCACAGTCATCATATTTATGAAAGTATTTCGGTGCGCACACTTGTGCGAATTCGCAGTCAAGCACCTACTGCGCACACCAATCCTGTCCCTGTTCGGCGTTAGCAATTCCCACGTCGATCGCGAGAAGATCATCCAGGGCGGGAGGCTATTTCCGGCCTTGTTGGTACGTGACAGCAAGAGCAGAAAGCTCATCCTCGCTGATGGCTGCCATTACCACCTTCGCCCCCTTTGGGAAAGGCTATGGAAGAAGAAACAACCAGCGTGACGGCGGCAGCCAGGGCGCTTGTGAATCAGGCATGGTCCAGCCCGACGAGCTACGAACCTTTGCAGACAGCTCGTACCTTGCTTGAGGACTCACTAAAGGTCGATAAAGACAATGTGGTTGTTCTGACGTGTCTTGGTGCCGTGCTCTGCGATCTCCACCTGCACCCGGAAGCACGGGTAGTTCTGGAGCGAGCCGTGCGGTTAAGGTCAACCGATCGAAATACATTTTTCAATCTTTTCGTTGCGCCGATCGATTCCACGACCCGGAAAAATGCGCGCGCCGTACTCGATCGAGGTACGCATCTCGATCGCGACGACGCCACCTGGGAGGCGTATTTCGATGCACAAGCGCGGTAGTTCATCGCGGTCGAGTGTCTCTATCCGATACCGGTGTAGTGTCAAATCCCTGGAAAGCTGGCGTCCGCCATCTCAATGCTCGACGAAATCGGGAACCATGATCGCCGGATACGGATACGCGGGGAGTACCTCAGCCTCATGAAAGTGCCTGAAAGCGGAATGCCCGAGGAAGAGTACTGGGCACGGTTCTTCGATGTCGAAGGCGCGATGGATGCCTTCCTCGCCGGCGAGCGTGCCGTCAATCAAGCCGTGGAATTCGGCTGCGGCTACGGCACCTTCACCGTAGCGCTCGCGCGCCGGGCGAATGGCCACGTGACCGCGCTGGATATCGAGCCGGAGATGGTCGCGGCCACCCAGGGCAAGGCTGTACTGAACGGCGTGTCCAATATCCATGCGCGGCAGCGCGACTTCATCGCAGGTGGCACCGGACTGGCAGCGGCGAGTCAGACCGATGCGCTGGTTTTCAACATTCTGCACCTCGAGCGGCCTCTCGCGCTTTTGCAGGAGGTGCATCGCGTCCTTCAGCCAGGCGGACAGATTTCGCTTATGCACTGGCGAACCGACGTGCCGACACCCCGAGGCCCGCCCCTGTCGATTCGACCGACACCCAGCCAGTGTGAGCGGTGGCTTGTCGAGACCGGCTTTTTACACGTTCATTCCGTCGACCTGGCGAAGAGCTGTCCCTACCACTACGGGCTAATCGCCACCCGGTAGGCGAGACGGCACGCTCATACGGTACGGGGCGCGAACAGGAATGGCGACCCCGTTACACTGCGGGCAGCCAACGGGATGCTACGGGGTGGAAGCCTCTACGCAGGACGGGAGAAGCCGGCAACTCCTGTCTATATTCACCCGCGAAGCGCAGTACTTATCTATGCGCCAACTCGAAGGGTCTCCTATGCGCGTCACTCGTACCGCCTTGTTGATAGCGACGGTCGTCGCAGCCTGGGTCGCGCAACCCGCTCGAGCTCAGGTCGCCGATGCGTGACCCGCCGATCGGTACAAGCAAGTCGACATGACCTTTTCGCAGTGGCCCGGTAAGACCACGCCCGGCTGCACGGTGGGTAAGGCGATTGTCACCCCGGGTGTCACGTTGGGCCGCGATCAGCGCGACCGGATGAACTCGACAAATGCCCGTAACGGGGCAGGCACATGGCGGCGTCCGGGGTAGTAGAGAAACGGACCGGTAAACGTCTGCCACCACGGCTCCAGCACGGGCTCGAGCGCGCCACTGTCGAGGTGCGGGCGCAACCAGTCCTCGAACAAATGGATCACGCCCAGACCACCCACGGCGGCTTCGACGGCAAGATCCACTGCGGCACCCAGGCGGACCAACAGCGGACCGGTGGGATCGACGCGCACGATTTCGCCGTCGCGCTCGAACTCCCACGTGGGAATCGCGCCGCTGGCAAACTGCCCGCGCAGGCAGGCGTGACCCAGCAGGTCGCGCGGGTGGTCCGGTCGACCTCTTGCATTGAGATAGTCGGGTGACGCGGCGGTCGCGAAACGCTGAAAGCGCGGGCCGATAGGCAACGCAATCATGTCCAGTTCAAGCCGCTCGTCATAGCGGATACCGGCATCGCACCCCGCCGCCAGCATGTCGACAAAGCTGTCCTCGACGATCACGTCCAGCCTGATCTCCGGATAAGCCTTGAGGAAGGGCGTGACGATCGAAGGAAGAACGAGACGGGCGACGGTGGCGGGCACGTTGAGGCGGAGCGTTCCCGTCGGCCGGTCCCGGAAACTATTGACGACGTCCAGTGCCGCTTCCACTTCGCTGAGCGCCGGTACGAGTCGTTCGGCCAGGCGAGCTCCGGCCTCTGTCGGCAGGACACTGCGAGTCGTACGGTTGAGTAGCCGGACGCCCAGACGGGTTTCCAGGCGCCGCACGGCTTCACTCAGACTCGAGGCGGACGTGCCACTTGCGCGGGCTCCTTCACGGAAGCCCTTCGCCTGCACCACCGCCAGGAACGCGAAGATGTCCTGTAGATCCGTTGCCATTGTTCGGTATTCCGCACAACCCGTACCGATTTCACCAGATTATCGTCCAGCCGGTTAGTGCCTATATTCCTGTCGTATCCACATTCGATCAGCACTTTTCCTGGAGGCAACATGACCAACATGACGAAATCGGGGACTTTTTCCCTGGGCGACCACAAGGTGACCCGGCTGGGCTACGGCGCCATGCAGTTGGCGGGCCCCGGCGTGTTCGGACCGCCGAAGGATCGCGATGCCGCGATTGCGGTACTTCGCGAGGCGGTGGCCTCCGGCGTGGATCACATCGACACCAGCGACTTTTACGGGCCTCACATCACCAACCAGTTGATCCGCGAAGCACTGCATCCCTATGCGAAGAACCTGACGATCGTGACCAAGGTAGGCGCTACGCGCGGAGCCGACGCGTCATGGAATGCGGCACAGAGTCCCACGGAGCTGACACGTGGGGTGCATGACAATCTCCGCAATCTTGGCCTCGATGTGCTGGACGTCGTGAACCTGCGTGTCATGGGGGATGTCCACGCGCCCAGCGAAGGATCGATCGAAGAGCAGTTCACGGCGTTGGCGGAGCTGCAGCGGCAGGGGCTGATACGGCACCTGGGCCTGAGCAACGCGACCTCGGCGCAGGTGGCGGAAGCACAGCGCATCGCCAACGTGGTTTGTGTGCAGAACCACTACAACCTCGTACATCGCGAGGACGACGCGCTCATCGACGAGCTTGCCCGGAAGGCTATCGCCTATGTTCCCTTCTTTCCGCTCGGTGGCTTTACGCCGCTCCAGTCCGAGACCTTGTCCTCTGTCGCGCAACGACTCGGCGCGACGCCGATGCAGGTCGCCCTTGCATGGCTGCTCGCACGCGCACCCAACATGCTTCTTATCCCGGGCACGTCGTCGCTCAAGCATCTGAAGGAAAATCTGGCGGCAGCCGATCTCGTGCTTGCGGAAGATGTTCTCGCCGAACTGGAAGAGATCGGACGGAAACGCGGCTGAGACGCGAACTCCTGAAGGCCTCCGCGATCGCGGCGCCATGTCCGCGCGCCTCGATCGCAGCCGTTACTTTTTAGCGGGCAATCGCGAGGCATGACTGGCCACCAGGACCCAGCCGCCCGGTTTGCGCACGTAAGTGTCGGTGAACTGGAAATCCAGCGCATAAGGCTGGCCTTCGCTTTTGCCCTCCACCCGCGTGATGCCGGTGACCACGGCGGCATCGCCATACAGCCGCACTTTCGAATCGCGGTTGCGGAACACGTCGTATTTCGTGCCGCCGCGCAGGTCGGCGACCTCGTCTGCTCGCGTGGTGACCTTGCCGGTGGAGCTGGTCAGCGTGAACGTCGGGTCCAGATGCCGCTCCAGCCAGTCCGCGTCTTCATGCTCGAAAGCCACGCAGATATCGCGTTCGGCCTGCAAGATTTTCTGCACGTCCTCTTTCTCCGAGGACATGGCCGGCGCACTGACGAGCAGTAGCATCGGCAACAACAGCGAAAACAGAGCATCGGCGGTGCGCATGAGCTTCTCCTGCATGAGGCGTCAATTTACCGTATGCGATGCGTGGAAGGCCGGGTCAGAACGCAATTTTTCCTTTCAACGAAGGGTTGCCCGATACATCGCATCTACGCACTTGAGCACCGCGCTGCGACGTGAAACGATCATGCGGGTGAACGGCAGATCCGCCGCGGAGCAGCAGATGACACGGCGCATCGAGCGCGCGATGGCGCTGCTTCGTCGTGGCGACCTCAGCGTCACCGACGTCTGTTTCACCGTCGGCTGCGCGTCGCTGGGCACCTTCACGACAGGGTTCACCGAAGCGGCAGGCGACCGTCGGGTCGCCTGCCGCTTCGCCGTTCCGTCAGGCTGCGATCGTCGCCATATCGATGACGAAGCGGTACTTCACGTCGTTCTTGATCAGGCGGTCGTAAGCTTCATTGACCTGATCGATCCGCACCATTTCGATGTCCGAAACGATGTTGTGCTCGGCGCAGAAATCGATCATTTCCTGGGTTTCGGCCATGCCGCCGATCGCCGAGCCGGAGAGCTTCTTGCGGCCGAAGATGAAGGCCACACCCGTGAGCGGCGGGTCCAGTTCGGTAAGCACGCCGACCAGCACCATGCTCGCCTCACGCTTAAGCAGCGACATGTAGGGATTGAGGTCGTGCGAGACCGGTACGGTGTTGAGCAGGAAGTCGAAGCTGCCGGCATGACTGGCCATAGCGGCCGGATCGGTGGACAGCAGAACCTCGTCGGCGCCGAGGCGCTGCGCGTCCGCGGCCTTGCTCATCGACGTGGTGATCATCACGACGCGCGCGCCGAGTGCCTTGGCGAACTTCACGCCCATATGGCCAAGGCCACCGAGGCCGATCACACCGACCTTCTGGCCGGGGCCTACTTTCCAGTGGCGCAGCGGCGAATACGTGGTGATACCCGCGCAGAGCAGCGGCGCCACGGCCTTGAGATCCATGCTCGCGGGAATGCTGACCACGAAGCGCTCGGCGGCAACGATGGTTTCGGAATAACCGCCGAAGGTGAGCTGATCGCTGCCGCGCTCTTTGCTGTTGTATGTCCAGGTCGCGCCCTGCTCGCAATACTGCTCGAGCGATTCCTTACAGGAAGAACATTCGCGGCAGGAATCGACCATGCAGCCGACGCCGGCGAAATCGCCGACCTTGAGCTTGGTCACTTTGGAGCCCACCCGCGTCACCCGGCCCACGATCTCGTGACCCGGCACCATCGGGAACAGTGCACCGCCCCAATCGTCGCGGCTCTGGTGAAGGTCGGAGTGGCAGATACCGCTGTAAAGAATCTGGATCTCGACGTCGTCATCGCCCGGCTCGCGGCGCTCGAACGTAAACGGGACCAGTGGGGAAGTGGGGTTATGGGCTGCGTAACCGCGAACAGTGGTCATGGGACATATCTCTGGGGGTGGACTGACCCGAAAAGTCTGGGACCTGGGGGCTGGCATATGTATCCAGATCCTGCCGATTTATTGCCCGATCCTGCAAATCTCAGCGCAAGGGACACCGGAAGACAGGCATACTGCCCGGCAGGCCCTACTTCGATGCATCGCTATGGATTCTCACCACTCCGACATGCCCATGGTCGCTATGTCGGCCGAACTCAGCAGCATCATCGCTCGCTTTGCGCCGGCCGATGGCGATCACGCGACGGCCATGCCACTGTTGACCCTGCACAGGTATTCGCAGATCGGCGATCTGTCCTGTGGCATGAGCCGGCCGTCCCTGATCATCGCCGCGCAGGGTGCCAAACGCATTATTGCCGCTGGCGAAGACTACGATTACGACGTCCGGCACTGCCTTATCTCCTCGATCGACCTGCCGGTGATGTCCCGGATTACCGATGCCAGCGTCACGCAGCCGTATCTGTGCATGGCCATGTCGCTCGATCTGAAGCAGGTCGCCGCGCTGATGGCGGACATGGGTCGGCCACGCTCCGAGTCGTCCCCCATCGGCCGAACGATCGCTGTTGGCAAGCTATCCCATCGTTTGCTCGATTCTGCACTCCGGCTGGCGCGCCTTCTCGATCATCCCGACGAGATCCACGTACTGGCGCCGCTGCTCGAGCGGGAAATCCTGTTTCTGCTGCTGAGCGGGGAGCACGGCAGGCGCCTGGGACAAATGGCCGCCGGCGAGAGCGGAGGCAGCAAGGTCGCGCGCGCGATCGACTGGCTGAAAAACCATTACGACAAGCCGTTGAGCATCGACGCGCTGTCGCAGCAACTCAACATGAGCGTCTCGTCGCTGCATCACCATTTCAAGGACGTCACCTCGATGAGTCCGCTTCAGTACCAGAAACAGCTACGACTGCACGAAGCGCGTCGCATGCTGCTCGGTAGCGATGGCGATGTCGGTACGGTGGCTTCGCGCGTGGGTTATGACAGCGCCTCGCAGTTCAGCCGCGAATACAGCCGTCTGTTCGGGGCGCCGCCGTTGCGGGATATCTCGCGGATTCGCGCGACCACTTCCGCCCGCTAGTCGATCGCACTCATCGCCGTCGCGTTTAACCGCTGGCCATTCGACTCGCTCCGGCCGTCTCAAAGCGTTTTAGCCAGTCGTTGTACGATTCGCCGAATCGATCCGGACGATCGTCGTTGGAAACGTTGTTTATGAAGAACCCGAACGTATGCAGGCTGGTCGTTGCACTGATGCTCGCCGTGGCTTCTGTCCCGGTATGGGCAAGTGGCCTGGGGGCGCTGGACAAGAAACTTTACACGGCCGCGCTCAATCAGGATGTCGCGGCCGTGAACACGTTGCTGAGCCAGGGTGCCAAACCCACGCCCAAGGATGCCGGCCGTGAAATGACGCCTTTCCAGGGCGCTATTTATGTCAAGAATGCCACTATCGTCCAGGCGATGATCAAGGCTGGCGCCGACGTCAATGACCCCGATCCGTTCGGTAACGGCGGGCAGACTTTCCTGATGTTCGCCATTCAGTGGGGCGACGAAAATCTTGAGGTGGTCAAGGCCCTGATCGCCGCCAAGGCCGACGTCAATGCCGTACGCAAGAGCACGGCCCAGACGCCACTTTCCGATGCGATACAACAGAACGCCCCGGCGGTCGTCGCTGTCCTGAAGGCAGCGGGCGCGACAAAGTAAAGCCTGACGATAGGCGCGGTCGAACGCTTCACTCGTATCAGACGTTACTTCGATGCTTAGTTGCCGCGTTGAAGGTGGCGGAAAAAACCAGTGCGCGCACGGAAGCGACAAAGCCCACCAGGATCAAAGTCACACGGAACCAGTCCCAGACGATCCAACGCCGCGCCAGTTGAATCGACTCGGCATCGGTGGCGGCAATCTTGCCTGTCGCCGTCCCGTACAGCTGATTGATCATGGGCCAGAACACCGTAGGCGTAATGGCCCAGACAACGACAAAACTGATCACGCCCAGCCACAGCCAGAAACGTGGCTGGGCCGGCGCCCTCCAACCGCTGATCAGAGCACCGATCATGCCGAACACAATCAGGGCCGAGAGGGGCTGGAAGAAATCGCCGGGATTCACAGGGTAACGCGAGCCGTAAGGCAGGAGCACGAACGATGCCGGAGGCGTCGCACCCCACGCACCCGCCAGCACGAGCAGGTCGAATAGCTTGGCACCCAACCCGATTGCCTCGCCGAACACCCATACCCAAAGAAAGAACTGCATCACGCGTAGTCGTGTGAACATTGGCTCCCCCCCACGAAGTCGGTTGTCGTGCGCAAGCCGCAGCTCAGGCCCGAAGGACGGCTATCCCCATGTCCGTAAAGTGAGCGATCGAGGCTTCGGACGTCCCGGACTCTACTACCAGCGTACTGGCTGCGGAGACTTCCCCAATGACGAAAGCCGAGGCGACGTTGATCTTTTCCGCCGAGGCAGGCACGACGACCTCGGCGGCTCGCGCCGCCAGTGCGCGTTTGACATAGGCTTCTTCGAGATCGCTGGTACTCAATCCGGCCGTCGGATGCACTCCCGTGACGCCCATGAAATACACATCGGCCCGGATGCTGCCGATGGCCTCGATGGTGGCCGCGCCAACGGCCACCATCGAATGTCTGAAGAGCCGGCCGCCGATCAGGATGACCTCGATGCCCGGGTGATCTATCAGCTCGACGGCGATGCTCGGACTGTGGGTCACGATGGTGGCCTGGAGTGTCCTGGGTAAGTGCCGGACCAGTTGCACACAAGTCGTACCGCCGTCCACGATCACTACCTGGCCGGGAAGAACGAGGCCAGCGGCCTTACGGGCAATGGCCGATTTGCCGTCCGTGCTGATCCCTTGCCTTTGCGAGAAGTCCACGGCCGCCGGGGACGATGGCAGCGCGCCTCCATGCACACGCTGCAATTTGCCTTCCGCTGCCAGCTCCCTCAGGTCGCGACGAACGGTGTCCTCGGACACGCCGAACTCTTCGCTCAGGGCCTTGGCCAGTACCTGGCCATCCCTTTGCAGGGTGGCGAGGATGGCCTGTTTGCGATGGGTGGTCAGCATGGGTTTGCACGAAATCCATTGACATTGCACGAAATTGCACGATACGGTTCCGACCCGTGTTTGTCTATAGCGAGCGAGCCATGAGTGAAGTCGACGGGCGTGTCCGGGTCATCGAAAGCAAGGTGCTATCGGACGACTGGTCCCTGCTGAAAAAGACGGTGTTCGACCTGCGAAGGGCCGATGGCACCTGGCAGCGCCAGCAGCGGGAAACCTACGATCGCGGCAATGGCGCCACCCTGCTGCTGTATCAGTCTTCGCGGCGCCGGGTCGTTCTTACGCGCCAGTTTCGCCTCCCCGCCTATGTCACCGGCCACCACGGCATGCTGATAGAAGCGCCCGCGGGACTGCTCGACATGGCCACTCCCGAAGAGCGGATCCGAGCGGAAGTGGAGGAGGAAACGGGCTATCGGGTGGGAACGGTCAGGCGTGTCTTCGAGGCGTTCATGAGTCCGGGATCGGTCACCGAAAAATTGTTCTTCTTCGTCGCCGAATACGATGCCGCCTCGAAGATCGGCGAAGGCGGTGGCCTTGAGGCCGAAGGCGAGGACATCGAGGTGCTCGAACTTCCGTTCGACGAGGCCATGGCAATGATCGGAACGGGTGAAATCGAGGACGGTAAAACCATCATGTTGCTGCAGTACGCCGCGCTTCATTTGTTCGCACCCGCCGACAAAACGTCCCTGGAGGCAGCATTTGATGCCCACGCCGATTAGAATTCGGGGTCTTGTCGCGTAGGAGCGTTTCGTGATCATCCATCCCAAGGTTCGTGGCTTCATCTGCATCACCGCGCATCCCACCGGCTGCGAGAAAAACGTGCTGGAGCAAATCGGCATCACCAAGGCCAGCGGCGACGCGGCTTCGGGCCCCAAGCGCGTACTGGTGATCGGTGCCTCCACGGGCTATGGGCTGGCATCGCGGATCACGGCAGCCTTCGGGTATGGCGCGGCGACGCTGGGCGTGTTCTTCGAGAAACCCTCCAGCGAGACCAAGACCGGCACGGCCGGTTGGTATAACTCCGCCGCTTTCGACAAGTTCGCCAAGAAGGCCGGCCTGTACAGCAAGTCGATCAACGGCGACGCGTTCTCGCACGAGACCCGCGCCCGTGCGATCGAGCTGATCCAGCAGGAGATGGATGGCCCCATCGACCTCGTCGTCTACTCGTTGGCATCGCCGGTGCGCAAACTGCCGGATTCCGGTGAAGTCGTTCGTTCCTCGCTGAAGACGATCGGCGAAACATTCACCGCGTCCTCGGTCGATACCAATCGCGACACGGTCGTCCAGGTGTCGGTCGAGCCAGCGACGGAGCAGGAGATCAAGGACACCGTCACCGTGATGGGCGGCGAGGACTGGGCCCTGTGGATCGAAGCGCTGAGCAAGGCCGGCGTGCTGGCCGAACATGCCAGGACCGTTGCTTACAGCTACGTGGGTACGGAAATCACCTGGCCGATCTACTGGCACGGCACGCTGGGCAAAGCCAAACAGCACCTGGACAACACCGCGCAGGCATTGCGCACGCGTTACGCCGCGCAGGGACTGGACGCCTATGTCGGCGTGATGAAGTCGGTGGTGACCCAGGCCAGCGCGGCTATTCCGGTCATTCCGCTTTACGTATCCATGGTGTTCCGCATCATGAAAGAGAAAGGCATCCACGAAGGCACCATCGAGCAGATCAACCGCCTGTTCCATGACGCTCTGTATCGTCAGGACGGCGCGGCGCCGAAGACCGACGACGAAGGCCGCCTGCGCCTGGACGACTGGGAGCTGCGCGACGACGTGCAGGAAGCCTGCAAGGCCATGTGGCCGACGGTGAACACAGAAAATCTGTCGCAGCTGACCGACTACGCCGGTTACAAGTCCGACTTCCTGCGCCTGTTCGGTTTCGCTCGCAGCGATGTGGATTACGACGTGGAAGTCGAACCGAATGCGCACTTCGACGTTGTCGAGCTCTGAGGCACGGCGGAATTAACTAGCATCCGGCCCCATCACCGTCGTCCCTGCGCAGGCAGGGACCCAGGGCGGCAACGCGCGCCCTGGCCATGACGTGCAGGATCACGCTCTCGAAGCGCGAACAGTCGCTGACGCAAAATCCCGTCGCACCGCCCTGGACCCCTGCCTGCGCAGGGACGACGGTGAGGGGGTGTCGAACGTTATCGCCCCCTTCGGGATACGAGCGATCGATTACTTCAGATAGCTCTTCAGCACAGCCAGAACAGGCTCCAGCTCGCTGAGCTGCTGCGGATTGCCGCTATCGGCGACATGCGACACCAGATGTCCCTCCATGATCTGCAGGATCAGGCCGTTGACGGCTCCCCGCACGGCGGCGAGTTGCTGCAACACGGCGCCACACTCTCCATCGCCCTCGATGGCCCGTTCGACGGAGGCCATCTGACCGGCGATCCGGCGGACTCTCGAGATGAGCTTTTTGCGGTCTCCGTGAATATGCGACATGGCAGCCCCACCTTCGGTCATATACTATGGGGGAGTATATAACGGAGTGACCAGCCATGCCCGCCCTCGACGTGTCGCCCTACACCCACAGCCATCACTTCAACGAGGTGAACGCGCACGCCGAACGCAACACCAGGCGCGTCGTGCTGATCACCGCGGTCATGATGGTGGTGGAGATCGTCGGCGGTTATCTTCTGAACTCCATGGCGTTGCTGGCCGACGGCTGGCACATGAGTTCCCATGCGCTGGCGATGGGGTTATCGCTGATGGCGTACGTGCTGGCGCGACGCTACGCAACCGATCGTCGTTTTGCTTTTGGCACCTGGAAAATAGAAATTCTCGGCGGCTTCAGCAGTGCCATGCTGCTCGCCGTCGTCGCGGCGCTGATGATGTATCAGTCCATCGAGCGCCTGTTCGTACCCAGCGCCATCTACTACAACGAAGCCATCGTCATCGCCACCATCGGCCTTGGCGTGAATCTTCTGTGCGCATGGCTGTTGAAGGACGACCATCACCACGATCATGGACATGGACATGACCACGGCCACGCTGATCATGGCGGTCACCACCACCATGACGTAAACCTCCGGTCGGCCTATATCCACGTCATCGCCGACGCGGCGACGTCGGTGCTTGCGATCGTCGCGCTTATCGGCGGTAAGTTCTACGGCGCCTCGTGGCTGGACCCCGCGATGGGCATCGTGGGTTCGATCCTGGTCGCCCGCTGGGCATTCTCGCTACTGCGCGAGTCGGGAAAAATACTTCTCGATGCCGAAATGGATCATCCGGTCGTGCAGGAGGTGCGCGATGTCATCGACGAACAGTTCCCGGAAGCGGCTATCAGCGACCTGCACGTATGGCGGGTGGGACGAGGTAGTTACGCGTGCATCCTCGGACTGGTATCGAGCACGCCGGTATCCGCGGAAGATGTCCGCCGACAGCTGGCCATTCATGAGGAACTGGCGCACGTGACGGTCGAAGTGGCCAAGCCCTAAACGCTACAAATCCGCAGCAATCGACAGCGGTCGCGAATCGCTGCGGCCCTGATCGTCGACAACGCGAACCACGAACTTGCCGGTGCGCTCCGGCTGCCACATCAGCGACTGGCCGGTCGGCGCGCTGCCCAGGTAGGCATTGTCGACGAACCAGTAAAGCTGGCGGCTACTTGCGTCCGTGGTCGCGGTGAACGCGATGCGTTCCTCGCCGATACGCGACGCGCGCATGGTGTATGTGGTGCCGCGCACCGGTGACGTGATGCGTGGAGGATCGCCGGCGGTTTGCGCACCGCCCTGACAGTCCGGCAATGGCGGCGGCGTACGGCGCGCCATGCCCGCCTGCGCGAAGACGCGTTGCAGATCCGATGGCCAGTATTCGTAGACTTCGGTGCGGGTATGCGCCGGGTCGAAAGGCGGACACGCGGGCTTGCCTGTCGCCGTGTCGATAACCACCGGCCTGTGCACGGTGCTTACCTTGATCGGCGATTTTCCTGGTATGAACCAGGTCGTGCCCAGCTGCGGACACCATGCGTTGGGCAGGTCGCCGCTGGCGAGGCAGATGGAAATGCGACGCAGATTGGCGGGATTTCGCCGTATGGGCTCGGCGAGTCCGGGGCGTTCCGCGCGCAAGGCGTCGGCGATGCGAAAGAAAAGCGGGGCCGCCGCCTCGACGCCGACGAAGGCGGGATTGCCGCTGCCGTCGAAGTTGCCGATCCAGATCACGAGTACGTAAGGTCCGAAGCTGCCTGCGGTCCACGCGTCGCGGAAACTCCACGATGTGCCGGTTTTCCAGTAGATGGGCAGGCGCGACGACTGTGCGGCGATGGCATCGTCGGGCCGTGGATTCTGCCGGAGCATGTCCATGGTCATGAAGGTCGCTTCGTCGCTAAGCACCCGGGTACCCGAGGTCTGCGGCTCGTTCGCGAGCATGCGCAACGGCTTCAGACTGCCGCGATTGGCCAGCATGGCGTAAAGGCCGCCCAGCTCCTGCATCGTCACTTCGCCGCCGCCAAGGACCAGCGCGAGACCGTAGTGCGATTCGCTCGCCATGCGGCTGACGCCGGCATCGCGAAGGAACTGGTACAGATTCGGACTGGCCAGACGCGACGCGACATAGACCGCGGGAATATTGCGGCTGCGGATCAGTGCCTGCGTCGCCGTTACCGGCCCCAGGAAATGACCGTCGAAGTTTTCCGGCGTGTAGGGACCGAACGCGGTCGGCACATCGCGCAGCACGGTCTGCGGATGCAGAACGCCCTGATCGAAACCCAACGCATAGATGAAAGGTTTCAGCGTCGATCCCGGCGAACGTTTGGCCAGCGTACCGTTGACCTGCCCTGCGATGGAAGAATCGAAATAGTCGGCCGATCCCACCATGGCCTTTACACCCATATCCCGCGTATCGATCAGCAGTGCGGCGGCGTTGCGGATGCCCCGGTCGCCGGCGTGTTCCACATACTGGCGCACCTGACGTTCGAGGCTGTGTTGCAGACGCAGGTCCAGCGTCGTCGTGACACGCATGTCGCCGCCGCCCTCCAGGCGCCGCGCGGCAAGTATCTGCTCGACGAAGTGAGGTGCTTCGAAGGGCAGGCGCGAAAGGGAACGCAGACGCAGCGGCAAATCGAAAAGTGGCTGCGCGGATTTGTCTTCCGGATGGCGTGAAACCCAGCGAGCGAACAGGCGATTGCGCGATGCCGCCAGCCATTGGTCGATCACGGCGTCGCCGGATGTCGCGTCGGCCTGCAGCCGGCGCGATGGGTCCTGCGGAATGACCGCAAGAGTCAGTGCTTCGGGAAGGCTGAGCCGATCCGGCGATTTGCCGAAGTACGCGAGGCTCGCCGCACCGACGCCTTCCACATTGCGGCCGTACGGCGCGTCGTTGAGATACGCCTCCAGGATGTCGCGTTTGGAGTAATAAAGCTCCAGCTGTACCGCGCGCGCGATCTGCACGATCTTGCCGCGCGGACTCCGCGTGTCCAGCTTCCACAACAAGCGGGCGAGCTGCATCGTGATCGTCGAGCCGCCCTGCGGATGACCGCCCCGCACATAGGTCACCCACGCGCCGCGCAGCAGCCCAAAGGCATTGAAACCGGGGTGCCAGTAGAACCAGCGATCCTCGTGCAGCAAAACGCCATCGGTGACGGCGGGCGAAATGTCCCGGAGCGGCACCCACAACCGATACCGCTGATCGCTCGCCAGCGTCAGACGCAGCAGCCGGCCATCGGCATCATAGACGGCCGTGGACGACGGCAACCACGATCTCAGCGGATCGTGCGGCCACACGCGGAAACCGACGGGAATGGCGACGATGAGGAGCACCGCCACCAGCGCGTTATGCCATCGGACCCGGCGCAGGCGTTGAATGAACTGTCGAAGCGAGATCATGACGAGGACGACCGGCGGCGCGTCGCACGATGCGACGCGTCGCTCGCGTTACTGCTTGCGCTCCACGTTGAGGTACGTGCCGCCGATCGACCGTGCCTGGATGCTCCGGTCGTACAGCGACTCGCCGAACGCCGGCGGCACGATGAATCGACCGGCGTTGGTCGCCTTGATCCGGTAGATGAATTCCTGGACATCGTGTGTCGCGTACCCGTAGATCACCACGCGATCCTCGCGTACGTCGGCGTAATTGGGCGTCCAGGTGGAACCCGGCTGACCGATAGGCGAACGCCAGGCGGGTGTTTCGTCGGCTTCCGACGAATCGGCATTTTCGCTATCCGACGCGTCCGCGGACGAATCGCTGGCGACCGGTGTTTCGTCGGCAACGGGAGGCGGCGTGATAACCGGTTCGAAGCCACCCGGCAGGAGGTCGGTAATCGCGACGTTCAGCACCTCGCTATCGCCCGTGGCGCGGATGCGCAAATGGACGTCGATTTCCTGACCGACGGTGACCTTGTCCAGCGGCTTGCCGTTCGTGTCGGTGTAATCGCGCACGACTTCGATGCCCTGCTTGATCGGCTTCGTCGGCGAGGCGCGGTCGTAACCGGTCTGTGCCACGCCATACCACGCAGTGGTGTCGGCATCGTTGACCAGGCGCAGACGCGCCGCGGAACCGGACCAGTGACCCTGCTGCGTGACGCCGACAGGTGCGGCAATGGGCTTCAGCGTTCCGTTGGCCGCCACTTCGTTGATCGCAAGCTTCGACACATCGCCGCCCGTCTCGGTCGCCCATGCGTCGAGCGCAAGGATGATCATGCCGGACGACAAGGTGTTGTAGCGACCCTTGCCGAGCGGAGCGAGGAGGTTCTTCATGGCCTGCGGCGGCAGCGTCTTCGCCCGGTCGGGGAAGTGTTTAGCCAGCAGGTAAAGCGTTGTGGCGTCGCGAATGACCGGATCGTAGTACTCGTCGTAGCTGTAATCTTCATCCGTTGCAGAGCGCACCAACCGCTTCTGCAAACCAGCGATCAACGTCGTCGCCTGCGGATCCTGATGCAGCAGCTTGTACGACGACGCCAGCCAGCCGGCCGCGAGATCGTCGCGCCATTCTTTCGGAGCCACCTCGTCGAGACGACGCTGTACGGATGCCAGATCGTTGGTGGTGACGTTGCCCTGGCGCGTCAGCAGATAGATCGCATAGGCACGTTCGCGCAATGCGTCCAGGTTGTCGCCGGTATCGTCCGCCGCAATCTGGTGCAACGCGCCGTTCGCCGCCTCGAGCATGTCCTGCGGTACGGCCACGCCGCGGTCGCGGGCTTCGATGAGGTAATGCGTCGCATAGTCGGTAACGAATACGTCGGTGTCGGGTGTCGCCGTCCACAGACCGAAACCGCCCTGCCCGTTCTGGCGCGCATGCAGCGTGTCGAACAGGTTCGCGATCGGGTCGCCTGCCGGACCGGCTCCATCGACGGCCAGCGCCGGCTTCACGTGACCGAACTCGGGCCGCTTACCCAGCACCAGCGCAGGCAGTGCGCTGGAAATGACCTGCTCCGTGCAGTAGTGCTGGAAGTCGACAAGGTAGGCCGCCAGGCCGCGCGCCAGCACCACGGGAACCGTGGAGAACGAGACATCGCGGCGCGCATAGGCGTCGTACATCGAACGCAGATCGCTCACGTCGGTTTTGCCGTGGGCGTCGACGCTGCCGAAAGCCAGCTCTGAGCGCAGCGGCGAGGCCGGTCGCACCGAAAGATCGATGCTCTGTTTCGCACTCTTGTCGCCATAGCTGGCGGTGAAAGTGAAGTTGCCGGATCCCAGCGTGTCGGTGGCGCGAACGCGGAATATCGCAACGCCCTCGCGCATTTCGCCAAGGCTCAGTTTCTGTGACGCATCGCCGACGATCTGCAACTGCGGACCGGTTTTCAGCTGGATGTTGACCGGAACTTCCTTACCGCCAAGCCCCGTCAGGTTGTTGGCCACGCCGACACTTACTTCGACCTCGTCGCCCGGCGCGACCGTGGTCGGCACGTTCGGCGACAGGACGAAGTCGCCGCGTACCGTGGTCGATCCTTCGAACGTTCCGATCTTATCGGGCGACACACTGATGGCCATGACCCGCAGCTTGCCGTTGAAATAGTCGGGCACGCGGTAGGTCAGGTCCTTGCTGCCGTCGACATCGACGATGCCGGACCAGTAAGCCACCGGCTTGTCGCGCTTGCGCTTGAACGGATTGAGCTGGCGACCGATACCGCCGTCGGCATCGCCACCGGGCGCGGCCATCGACATCACCTTCTCGATATCGGGAATGATGAGGTCGAGGATCTGCGAGGTGCCCACTTCGAGCATGCGCTTGCGGAAGAAGTAGTCGAGCGGATCGCCGAGCTTGTAGCGCGCGACCTGCAGGATGCCTTCATCCACCGCGAACACCACCATGCGGGTCGGCGTCGGCGCGGTGAGATGGAAGGTCACTTCGTCGCCGGGTTTCACCAGCGCGGGCGACTCGACCGAGATACCGTTCCGACGCGCGTCGCGATCCACCGAGAACGGCACGACGCCGAAGCTCAACGGGCTCATGAAGATTTCGTCGGACGACGGATCGCGGATGTACTGAACGTTGATGTAGCCATTGCCTTCGAAGTCGGCAGGCACGGCGATATGCTGGACCGAGCTGGTCGAGTCGGCATGGAACCAGGCGTGCGCGTAGACCTTGTCGCGTTCGATGGTGATCAGACCGCTGCCCGCATACGGCGCCCGGACCGCGATATCCACCGTTTCACCCGGAGCGTAGTCCTTCTTCGAAAGCGTTAGCTGCAGCTCGGCGTTACGTTCCAGCGAGCGCGAGACGTTGCCTTCGCCGGCGACCGAGTACGCAACACGATTGACCTCCTTGCCCGCGGCGTTCTTCACGACCAGCGCGAAGTTGCCGGGCTTGTCGGTCGGCAGCGTGACATCGAGTCCCGCGGCGGGAATCGTCAGGTCCGTTTCGTTGACCGTGGTTTCGCGTGCTTTGGATTCGTATTTGAAGACGCCCGAGTCCTGCTTCGTCAGCACCGACACGTAGCGCGTCTCGACGATGGCCTGTTTCAGGCCCTTGAGGTCGATCTTCTTCGCTTTCGGATCGATGGCGATCAGGTTGACGATGCGCTTCGCATCGCGCGTCACGTAGTCGAGATTGTCGACGGCGCGATAACCCACGAGCCAATCGTTCGACGACACCATGCCCTGCGTGGCCGCGGCAACGCCACGCCCACCCTCGGCCTCGTAGGCCTTGGCGAGGAAGTAGAGCTGATAGGTGGCGTCGGCATACTTCGTCAGGTCGAGCTTGAATTCCGCATGGCCCTTATCGTCGGTCTTCGCGTCTTCCAGCGATTCCTCGAAGCCTTCCTTCGCGCGACGGATGTCGTAGAAATGATAGTCGCGATAAGTGCGGAACGCAGGGAATGCCGGGCGCAGCGTCAACGAACCTTCGACGCGCCTGTCGGCGGCCGGGGTGCCGAACAGGTTCTGCACATCGACCACGGCTTTCAGATCGGCGGGATGGACCCAACCTTCGGTTACCTGATCGGAGAGCCGTGCCACGACCTTCATGCGGTCGGGCTGGAACTCCTTCACCTGCACGGTGGTGCTGCCGATCTGTGCACCGGCTTTACCGTCCTTGGCGATGTACAGATTCACCGTCCAGTTGCCGGTGGGCGCGGTTTCGGCCGGGGTATAGCTGAGTTCGGCGAAACCCGACGCATCCATGGCCACCGGCTGCTGACGCACTTCGGTACCGCGCGGATCGACGATACCGGCCACCAGCGGCATACCGGCGACGCTGCGCGTCCAGGTGGATGCACGCACGATCATGCCGATATGGAACAGGTCGCCCGGACGATAGATGCCGCGGTCGGAGAACAGGTACGCGGAAAGCTGACCCTGGCTGCGCGCGTTGGGTTCGCCGCCAATATCGAAGCGGGAGTAATCCAGCACACGGTCGTACGCGCCGATGGGCAGGAAGGACAAATCCTCGCCCTGGCGAACCACGTACATCTCAGGCGTCTTTTCCTGATCGAAACCCTTCAGGCTGGCGAAGTGCACCATGCCATCGGCCCCCGTGGTCTGCGTGAACAGCGTGCTGCCGTTCTTCGCGATGACCGTTACCGTGGCACCCGCTACCGGCGAACCGGTACGAATGGACTGAACGAAGACATCCTGGCTTCCGTCGATCGACCGCTTGGCGAGCACGCCCAGATCGGTAATGACGACAAGCCGGTCGTCCGTCGGCCACCCGGATGCCGAAGAATCGCTTTCTCCGCCTTCGTTTTCGCTTTCGCTATCGCCTTCCGCATTGCTGTCGGCCTGCGAATTGTCGTCGATCGAGGCAGCCGCCTCCTCCGGCGTCCCGCCTGCCTGCTGCGCAGCCAGTGCACGCGCTGCCTTTTCTTTCTCGGCGGCGGCTTTCTTCTCCGCCTTTTCGTCGTAGCCCGTCAGGCGCAGCAGGAACACACCGCGCTTGCCCGACGCCAGATACTTGCCGAGATCGACGCCCTCGTAATGAGCCTTGCCCGGATCGTCCGCCGGGAACGGAATCTTCTGCACGAAACGGTCGACGATATGGTCCGACGTCAGGCCATACATATGCGGCCGGGTCGTGCTGCCGCCATTCAACGAAACGAGATGCTGCAACTGATCGGGCTGGACGCGGCCAATCTCGAGCGTCATGCCCGGCATGTTGCGGGACACGACGGAGATACGCTTCGAACCGCTCATCGACAGCAGCGAGCCGTCGGCCATGAAGCGAAGCAGCTTGGGATAGTCGGGCACGGTAAGCGTTTCGGCGCGCGGCTTGGCCATGATGTAGCCGCCGAACGATGCCAGGCCCTTGTCGACGCGAACGTAGATCCGCTGCCCCGGCTTGGCCTGGTAGCGGAAGCTCTGCATCTGCGCGTACGCGTTCTCGGTCGGAACGACGTCGAGCTTCAGCGGCGTGGCCTTGCGCAGCAGGTCTTCGCCGATCTCGCTCGTCGACCAGGCATAGGGCGTGTCGCGATTCTCGCCCGATCCCTTGGGACCGTCCTGCGGAAGAATCCAGCCGTGGATACGTTTGGCCAGCTCGTTGTCGCTGACCGCTCCGGTCACGTTGAGTACCAGCACCTGTTCGGGCTCGAATCGTGCGTTGTCGACCAGCGTGGCGGAGATCTCGTCGATACCGAGGCTATACAGACCCGGCACGTGGACCGACGTTTCGATGTCCTTGCCGGTACCGTCGCCGCCGCGCGCACTGCGCGCGCCCGAATCGACCAGCAGGCCCACGGAGCCGTCGTCGCGCGGCAGCTCCAGTGGCTGGGAGTGGACGAAGGCGTTGAGCCGGCGCTCGTCATAGGTGACGCTGAACTTCAGGTCGCCCGCCGGCTTCTTGTCTTTGTCGAGCATCCGGACATGCACGCGCTTTTCGAACTGCGCCGCGTCGACCGGGTAATTGAAAGCGACCTGGACGATGGTTTTCTTCATCGTCGGGTTTTCGGGGTCCTGGTAAAACTCGCCGTGCCGGATGCTTGCCACGAACGGGGCGGTGTCGAAGGTGAAGTGATCGTCGGCCAGCAGCAGCGCCGGTGCGAAGACCTTCGCCTTATCGAACGAGACTTCGACATGACGGCCTACCGGCCAGTCTTCGGCGGGCACGAACTTCAGCGTCCGGTCGTTCTCCCAGGTCCACTGACCGGCGAGCTTCGGATTCATCACGATGCCGTCGGTGACGGGCTTCTGCAGGCTCTCGATGCGCGCAGCCGAACCGGAGAACCGGACGAACAACGGATGGATGACGACAGGCGTCTGGTCGTAGGCGCTGGGCGCGGGCGCCGGCGCACTGAACGTGATCCGGTTCGGCTCGGGTGCCTTCGGCCGGTTCTGATACCAGTGCCAGCCGAACCAGCCGCCGACGATCAGCACGAAGGCCGCGGCGACGATGCCGGAAACGCGTAGCGGATGACGCCGTACCTCGTTCCCCGCAGCGGGTACCCAGGCCGGAGCGTTCCACGACATCTGGCCGAAAACCGGGCGAAGCACTCGCGCCAGCAACCAGAGGAGACCGCGCATGAAGCGCACGGGAAGCAGGGCGATAAAGCGCAGCAGATCCATAATCCGTTTCGATCCTTGCCAGTTGTTTTGATGCTCCTACGTCGCCCGACGGACTGACCGCGAGCGAGACATAAGAAACACATTCCCCATGAAAGCCTGCCAGTACACCATGGCCGGGTAACGGCGGGATTCTGACATAGCCAGGGCAGTTCAGTTCATCGGGCTGCCCGGCAACCGGAAGGTAAAGGAGGTCTGCTTCATATCGGACGAGCCGACGAGCGTGCCACCGTGCGCTCGGGCAATCTCGGAAGCAATGTACAGACCCAGGCCCAGACCCGGCTTGGGTTGGCCGGAACCCACACGAGAGAACGGCTGGAAAATCCGCGCCATCGTGTGGGACGGAATCGGCTGGCCACCATTGGATACGGTCAGGTGAAACCCTCCCTGCATCGATCCGGCTTCGACGACCACGGGCAGTTCGCGATCGCCATGCGTCATCGCGTTGTTGAGCAGATTGGCAAGCAACTGCGCTACGCGTCGCGGATCGCAGGTAACCGGACGATCGATGGCGATGCGAACGTCGAGCGCACGTGCCGGGTGGGTGGTACGAACCTCTTCGATTACCTGCCGCATATCGTCCGCGAGGCTGTCGCAAGCCCGCAGCGCAAGCGGAATGCCCCCGCCCAGACGGCCACGGGCAAAATCCAGAACGTTGTCGATGAGGTCCGACATGCGATCGCAACTGCGGCGCATGAGGCCAACCGTACGACGCATGCGCGCATCCAGGGGCATCGCTTCCAGCGACTCCGCACCCAGCCGGATCGCATGCAACGGACTGCGCAGGTCGTGTCCCACCACGGCGATGAACTGCTCGCGCAAGGTCGCCACGGCATGGGCATCGGCAAGTGCACTGTCGCTGGCCTCCAGACGGTCTTCCAGGTCCAGTTGGGAACCGACCAGTTGGGCCAGCAAGGTAAGGGTCTTCAGGATATTCGGATCGTCGAGCGGAGTCGGCCGCGGATCGAGCGCGCACAGCGTGCCGAAGAAACGGCCGTCCGCGCGAATGATGGGAATTGAGACGTAGCTCTCGAATCCGTACATCTTCGGTGTCGGGTGACCGGCGAACTGGGGCGTCGCGCTCGCGTGACCGAAGATGACCGGTTGGTGGTGCTGGCGTATCTCGTTGCAGATCGTGGACTCGAGCCCGAGCTCGCCGCCCGGCTTCAGCCCGAAATCGACGTCATCCCGAACGGCGCAGGCCACCCAGGAGCGATCGGTGACGCGAGCCACGGCGGCAAAACGCATACCTGTCGTATGTGTAACGACTTCGAGAATCGTCGGCACAGCGGCTATGCGCGCAATCGCTTCGATGTCCCGCGCTATTCCCGGCTCCATGACCCTGGATTCACCCCGTTTCGATGGGCGCCAGCATACCGGTTTAGTGGACCGTGTCACGGTCCCGCAACGATCGCGTTATTCGTCGTGCACGGGCCACGTAGGGGCGCTAGGATAGTGCTCCGGCGCTCGCTACGGATGCGGGGGCGGCCCTGGAAGGGTGAATCGATGACCGAAGATGCCGCCAGTCCCGTACTGCGTGCCGCTGAAATGGGCGATCGCGAATTCCGCGAACTGGCCGATTTCGCGCCGGTAATGATCTGGCGGTCCGGGCTGGACAAACTGTGCGACTGGTTCAACCGTTCCTGGCTGGAATTCACCGGACGGTCCATGGAATCCGAACTCGGTTTCGGCTGGGCGGAAGGAGTCCATCCCGACGACCTGGAACGCTGCATCGAAATCTATACCAACGCGTTCGACGCACGTCAGCCGTTCTCGATGGAGTATCGCCTGCACCGTGCCGATGGGGAATTCGTCTGGCTGCTGGACAACGGCGCGCCTTTTTATCGCGACGGCGAGTTCGCCGGCTACATGGGTAGTTGCGTGGACGTGACGGGTCACCGCGAGGCGCAACGTGCGCAACGCATCCTGATCAACGAACTGAACCACCGGGTGAAGAACACCCTGGCCATCGTCCAGGCGATGGCAAACCAGACGTTCCATGGCGAACGCACGACGGCGGAATCGCTGGCCATTTTCGATGCGCGCGTCCGCGCGCTGGCCAGCGCACACGACCTGTTGGTATCGAAAGCGTGGAACGACGTGCCGTTGCGCCGGATTATCGAGTCGGCCGTCGCGCCCCACGACCCTGGCAACGATCGTATTTTCGCCGACGGACCGAACCTGATGCTCCGTCCCGAAACCGCCGTCTCCGTCGCTATGGCGGTCCATGAGCTGTTCACCAACGCGGCGAAATACGGTGCGCTTTCCAACAACGCGGGAACGGTCACGATGCTCTGGACCATCGACGACGCCCAGAATCCTCCCCGCCTGACCGTGAACTGGAAAGAGCATGGCGGCCCCGTCGTCGTCACGCCGGCCCAACGCGGCTTCGGTACGCGATTCATCGAGCGTGTCCTGGCCGGTCAGGTCGGCGGCACCGCTGTCGTCACCTTCGCGATCGACGGCCTCGAATGCACGTTCGAGGCCCCCATCCGTACCGGGCGCCAGGATCGAAGCGAACGCCGTCGCGCCTGAGTGCGCGCCATTCACCCACGTTGGCGCATCATCTCGTCCGGCGAGGGAAGCCGCACGCCGCTCTATCGATGCAATCCATTGATATAGATGACAAAGACAAGCCAGGCTATCAGGGCGAAAAATATTTCGATGCGATATGTCGATTCCGGTCGCCGTTGTTCGACGTCATCACAAGAGCGCGGGATTCCCCCGCTCGCGCAGCCCTATAAGGAGATACAAACATGCGTTTCATGGTGATAGTCAAAGCCAATGCGGACTCGGAAGCCGGCGTGATGCCGAGCCAGGATTTGCTGACCCGGATGGGTCACTACAACGAAGAACTGGTCAAGGCGGGTGTCCTGCTGGCCGCCGACGGCCTGCACCCCACGTCTCGCGGCGCCCGGGTGCGCTTTACCGGCAACCGTCGCGACGTCATCGATGGGCCCTTCACCGAAACCAAGGAACTGATCGCTGGCTTCTGGATGATCCAGGTCAGGTCGCTCGCCGAGGCCATTGAGTGGGTGAAGCGCGTACCGATGGAGGATTCGGAAATCGAAATCCGCCAGGTCTTCGAAGCGGAAGACTTCGGCGTCGAATTCACGCCCGAGGCCCGCGAGCAGGAAGAACGTATCCGCGCCCATCTCACCGCCAAGCACTAATCCCCCCACGTCAAGGATTCCCCGATCATGAAACTTCAGCCCTATCTGATCTTCAACGGTAATTGCGAAGAAGCATTCAAGTTCTATGAAAAGGCGTTGGGCGGGAAGATCGCGATGATCTCGCGATTCAAGGAGATGCCGGCTTCGGAGCCCAAAAGCGACGACGGCTGCGCCCCCGGAGAGATTCCGGCGAACTGGGGCGACAAGCTGATGCACGTCCGGCTGGAAATCGGCGATCAGGTGCTGATGGGTTCGGACAGCCATCCCGCCTTTCCGTACACCGGCATCCATGGATGCAATCTCGCTATCGGCTACGACGACGTGACCGAAGCCGAACGCGCGTTCAAGATCCTGAGCGAAGGCGGCCAGGTCACGATGCCTTTCCAGCCAACATTCTGGGCCAAGGGTTTCGGCATGTGTACCGACAAGTTCGGCGCGCCGTGGATGGTCAACGGCCCGATGGCCTGAAGGAGGCGTCATGCGATTCCTGATCGTCCGTAAAGCGGACAACGACACCGAAGCAGGCATGCCGCCCAGCCAGGAATTGCTGGACGAGATGGCGCAATACATCGATACGCTCGCCGCGGAAGGCCGTCTGCACACAGGCGAAGGACTGAAGCCCAGTTCCCAGGGCGTCCGGGTCACCTTCGCGAACGGCCAGGCGACGGTCGTCGACGGGCCGTTCGCGGAAACCAAGGAACTGGTGGCGGGCCTCAGCATCATCGAAGCGGACTCCATGGACGATGCCGTGGATTGGGTGCGCGACTGGCCCGTTATCGACGGCCATGGCGAGGTCTGCCTCGATATCCGTTCGATGGGTTGCCCTGGCGGTCTTCCGGGGTTCTCGAATCCCGATAATGACGACGAGGCGACGAAACCCCGCTTCGCCGTGCTGCTGAAGTCCGATGACGATGCCGAACGCGACGTCGATCCGGGCCCGGCGGTGCTCGGCGCGATGGCCGCTGGCATCCAGGCGGGTATCGAAGCCGGGTTTCTGCTTGCCGGCGAAGGCCTGCGTTCGAGCGCCAGCGCGAAGCGCGTACGGTTCAGCGGCGGCAAACCCGAGGTCATCGACGGACCGTTCGCCGAGGTGAAGGAGCTGGTCGCCGGCTACTGGATTCTGCGCATGGCCTCCATCGACGATGTCATCGAATGGGTGAAGGGTTATCCGTTCCCGAACCGGCATTCGGCGCGGGTGGAAATCCGTCAGCTTTACGAGGTCTCCGAGCTGGTATCGGCGGCGACCTGACTGGCTTGTTGTATCGGTTTGTGCAGGAACGCTCTTGAGCGCTCCTGCAACGTAAACGCATGGATATTGCCGCACCGTGCCTTGCGCAACCGGTGGAGGCGGTGGTGTGATCGGTGGCTATGACCGCTACCGACACCCACCGTGCCATCGATGCGATCTGGAAGATCGAATCGCCGCGTCTTATCGCCGGCATTGCCCGCCTCGTACGCGATGTCGGGTTAGCCGAGGAGCTGGCGCAGGATGCGCTGGTCGCCGCGCTGGAAAACTGGCCCAAAGCCGGCGTGCCGGACAATCCCGGCGCGTGGCTGATGGCCACCGCGAAGCATCGCGCGATCGACCGCATCCGCCGCGAGCGCATGGCCGGCCGCAAGGTCGAAGCCTTCGCGTACGACGTGGAAACGCTGGCCGAATCCGAGAACGACGCGCTGATCGACTCGATCGACGACGACATAGGCGACGACCTGCTGCGCCTGATCTTCGTTGCCTGCCATCCCGTGCTTTCGCTCGACGCGCAACTGGCGCTGACACTGCGTCTGCTGGGCGGCCTGACGACGGACGAGATTGCCCGGGCGTTCCTCGTGCCCGAATCGACGATCGCCCAGCGGATCGTGCGCGCCAAGCGGACCCTGGCCGATGCGGGCGTGCCGTTCGAAGTGCCTCGTGGCGACGAATTGCAGGCGCGGCTCGCCTCCGTACTCAAGGTCGTCTATCTCATCTTCAACGAAGGCTATACCGCGACCGCGGGCAGCGACTGGATGCGCCCCACCCTGTGCGAGGACGCACTGCGCCTTGGCCGTGTGCTGGTCGGGCTGATGCCGCACGAGCCTGAAGTACACGGCCTGGTCGCCCTGCTGGAAATTCAGGCATCGCGCGCCGGTGCGCGACTGGGACCCACCGGCGAACCGATCCTGCTCCTCGACCAGGATCGCGCACGCTGGGACCGGCTGCTGATCCATCGCGGCCTGGCGGCGCTGGAGCTGGCCGAACGGCTGCGCGATGCGCGCGGCCCGTATACGTTGCAGGCCGCCATCGCGGCATGTCACGCGCGTGCGCTGGCCGCCGAACAGACGGACTGGACGCGTATCGCGTCCCTCTATGCCGAACTGATGGCGTTGAACCCGTCGCCCATCGTGGAACTGAATCGCGCCGTGGCCGTGTCGATGGCCGCCGGTCCGGACGCGGGACTCGCCATCGTCGACACGTTGCTGGACGAGCCTTCGCTCAAGAACTACCACCTGCTGCCCAGCGTACGCGGCGACTTCCTGTTCCGGCTGGGTCGCCTGGACGAAGCCCGGCAGGAATTCGAAAGGGCCGGCAGCCTCGCGCGCAATGCACGCGAACAGACATTGCTGGCGGCGCGGGCGGAAGCGTGTTCGCCCGGCGCGACGTAAATATCGCGTCGGTCTATGTCCGCGACCCGGACGAAAACCCGATCGAGATATCGAACTACCGGACGGTCTGACGATGCCTCAGTGGCGGACTTCGAACTCGACGTCCGTTCCGTCCGACAGACCCTGAATCGCTTCGATCAGTTCGCCGGTTTCGCTGAAGTGCTCGATGGCGGGTACGGGCCGCATGTTGTGGGGCTCGTAGACGCCATCGGCGAACACCGGCAGCGTGACATAGGTGTAACACTCGCCGGGACTCAGAACCTTGCCCTCGTCGCGCAGTGCTTCGATCAGCAGCGGCAGCAGCCAGTCGTCCTGTACGTCCTTGCCGCGCAGCAGTTCGTTGAATTCCGGCACGGTCTCCGCGACCTTGTCGTTCTCGCCGGTGCCCGTATTGAGCCAGTACACGCCGCCCTCGTCCGCCTCGTAGAACATATCGCCCAGGGCCGTGAACAGCAGCGGTGTAAACGCGACGCCAACGCGCCATTCCCAGGCCTTCGCAAGGGCTTCGATAGCCTCGGCGTCGGGCTTGCAGATGAGATCGTCCCAGGTGAGGGCCATGGCGGGTTCCTGCGTTCGTCGGGCGTCTATTTTACTCCGCCGTCCACGGCGGCGGTAACCGCGTCGATGAAGGCCTGGCGGGCGCGCGTCTGCGCGCTGTCCGTGGCCACCGGCCATGCGGCCAGCTGCACGATCGCCAGGTGTCGCGAAGGATCGAGATAAAGAACCTGTCCGAAAATACCCAGGCCCGCGTAACGCCCGCCGTCGAAGGTCCACCACTGATAACCGTAGCCCCGGCCCGGCGCACCGATGTCGGCATGCTTGCGCGTGGCATCGGCCAGCCAGCCATCCGCCAGCACCGGCTTGCCGTTCGCGATACCGCCATCGAGAAGGAACTGCCCCATGCGGGCATAGTCGGACAGCGTGGCCGAGACACCCGAACCGCCTGCCTCGGTGCCGTCGACAGGGTCTTTCAGCCAGATGGCATCCTGCGCCATGCCGTACGGTTTCCAGATTTTTTCCGACAGGTACGCGGCCAGCGTGCGTCCGGTGGCCCGCGTTACCAGGATGCCGATCAGGTCCGTCTCGCCCGTTTTGTAAACCCAATGGGTGCCCGGTTTCGATTCCGACGGCAGCTTCGCCATATAGGAAACGAGGAGGGGCGTGCCAGGAACGCGCGCGCCTTCGTACATCTGCGCGACGTCCGAATTCGGGTCCACATAGTCCTCGTTCCAACGGACGCCCGACGTCATCGTCAGAAGCTGGCGCACGGTCACGTCGCGGTATCCGCTGTCCGACAGCGCGGGGATGTATCGGGTCACCGGATCGTCGAGGTTGTGGATGCTGCCGTCGCGCAGCGCCGCACCCACCAGCGTGGATGTGAACGACTTCGCGACCGAAAAGGAGGTCCAGCGCTGGGTCGGGCCGAAACCGAGACCGTAGCGCTCGAGCCGGACCTTGCCGTCCTGGAGCACCATGATCCCCGCCACGTGGTGGTCGGACATATAGGTATCTAGCGTGGTTCCGTCGTTCCAGCGCGGCAGCAATGGCGTGCCCGCCGGCAGCGCGTGCACGTTCGTGCCATGCGCGATCCGATTGCTGGCGTACTGCGTTTCCATGGCGCGGAAGTGGATTTCGCGCTGGCCCTGGTTCCAGAACAGGACGTCGGTGCGACGAGCCGATGGCGTCGTCGCGCAGGCAACGCATAGACCGAGCGCCGCGATGCGGAAAAGTCGATAGAGGCGCATGGTTTTTCCTGGATAGTTCAGCGACTGGGAACAGCCGCGGCGTCCCTGCGCAACAGGGCGCGACGCCGGATCTCGAACGCCACCAGCGCCAGCGACGAAAGAAAGAACGGAACCAGGCCGTAGATCACCCGATAGGCCAGCAGCGCCGCGAGTACCTGGGGCCGCGCCTGCTCGGGAAATGCCACGAGCGTCAACGCTTCGAATGCGCCGATGCCGCCCGGTGCGTTGCTGACGATGCCAGCGATGACCGCACCCATGTAGATCGGAATGAAGTCGACGAAATCGCCGGCGATTTCCGGCGGCAACAAAAGATACATGGCGGCAATCGCGCCGCTCATCTCCACGACGCCGATCGCGATCTGCGCACCGGCGGATCGGGCGGAGGGTACGGGCGTCGAGAATTTTCCGATGCGCAGGTCGGTATGTTTGCCCGATAGCCACATCAGCAACGCACCGAAGGCCGCGATCAGGGCAACGCCCGGCCAGCGTCCCCAGCCGTTGGTGATCGACGGTTCGAGCATCAATGCAATGCACGTTATCGCGGCGAAACCCATGGCGACGCTGAAGCCGACCAGGCCGACGATGCGCGCTACGTCGGGAGCGGTGACGCCACGCGTGGCCAGAAGACGATAACGCAGCGCCGTACCCGTGATCGCGTGGAATCCGAGCGCGTTGCAGACCGCGTGCGACGTGGCGCCGGAGAACAACGCCATTCGCGTGGAAATCTGTCCCGGTACGACGGTGCGAACGGCGAACAGGTCGTAGGCGGCGAGCGCGGCCCAGCTGACCAGCGTCGCCGCGACGGAGCCGACGACGTGCCAGCGCGGCGTACGTTCCAGCGCCGCCAGCACGTCGTGCCAGGCCATCTTCGAAATGTACTTGTTCAGCACCCACGCGGCGCCGGCCACCACGAGGATCGCGAGTACGTAGTGCACCGATTTGCCCAGCCAGGCCTTGTGGGGTTGGGCGTTGTCCGGAGGACGGGTGGTGCGGTTCACTGGGATTCGATGTCCGTGCGCAGGGGACCCGCGTCGCGTGCCGGGGGTCGCGCATCTTCCCACAACCGGCCATCCCTGATTTCGATGGTGTGACCGTCGAGCGCCTCCACGTCGTCCGGATCGTGGGTGATGACCAGCAACTGGAGGTCCAGCCGCGCCTGTAGTTCGCGCAGTTCGCGGCGCATACGGCCGCGCAGGGCCGGATCGAGCGCGGCGAAAGGCTCGTCGAGCAGGACGATACCCGGCTCGCTGGCCAGCGCGCGTGCCAGCGCGACGCGCTGGCGCTGGCCACCGGAAATGCGCGCGGGATAACTGTCGGCGATGCCGCGCAGTTCGAAGGTATCGAGCCAGTGCGCGACGGCCCGGCTGCGCTCGCGACGCGACGGATTCAGGAGACCGCTCGTCAACCCGAAGCCGATGTTCTGTGCCACGGTCAGGTGCGGAAACAACGCATAGTCCTGAAACAGGTAGGCGACCTGACGATGTCGTGGCGCGAGGTCGACCCCTGTCGAGGCATCGAACAGCACGCAATTCCGCACTCGGATATGGCCCGCGTCGGGCGTGAGCAAGCCGGCGATAGCGCGCAGCGTGAGGCTCTTGCCCGCGCCGGACGGACCGAAAAGCACGATGCGCCTGCTGTCCGACGCGAACGCGACATCGAGCGTGAAGCGCCGATCGTCCGCCGAGAGTTCTTTCACGATCGCGACATCGACCGTCATGAGCGATGCCTCCGGATATTCGCCCGATCGGGCGACAGCCAACCGGCAAGCAACAACGCAATCACGCAGGTGACCGACGTCACGAGGACCATCGTACCGGCGGTCGCGTCGTCGCCGGCCTGTACCGCCGCGTAGATCGCCACGGAAAGCGTCTGCGTACGGCCCGGAAGATTGCCGGCGATCATCAGGGTCGCGCCGAACTCGCCGAGCGCACGCGCGAAGGCGAGCAGCGCACCGGCGGTGATACCGCGCGCAGCCAGCGGCAGCGACACGCGAAAGAACACCGCCAGTTCGCGCAGGCCGAGTACGCGCGCGGCATCCTCTAATTGCGGGTCGACGTTCTCGAACGCGGCGCGTGCCGCCTTCTGCACCAGCGGGAACGCCACCAGCGTCGATGCGATCACCGCACCCTGCCAGGTAAAAACCAGCTGAATGCCGACGCGATCCAGCCATTCGCCGAACACCCCGCGACGACCCAGCAGCACGAGCAGGTAATAGCCGAGAACGGTCGGCGGAAGCACCAGCGGAAGGGTGAGGATCGAGTCGACCACTTCGCGAACGGGCGAACGCCAGCGAGACAGGCCGAACGCAACCGCCACACCCAGGACGAGATTGATCGCCGTCGCCCATAGCGCCACCTTCAACGAGAGCGCGAGCGGTATCCAGATCGCGCTCACGGGGATCTCAAGGCGCGAGGAAACCGAAGGTTCTCAGGATCGACTGACCGTCGGGCGACAGTACGAAATCCTCGAACGCTTTCGCTTCGCCGGCCTGTTTCGAACCGGCGACCATGGCAACGGGATAGCTGATGGGTTTAGGTGTCGGCACGATGGCGGCCACGGTCACCTTGTCCTTCATGATCGCGGCGTCGGTGGCGAAGACGAAGCCGGCTTCGACCTCGCCGCGCGCGACATAGTCGAGGCTCTGGCGTACGTTCTGCGCCAGCACGCCCTTCGCCGAGACGGCGTCCCAAAGGCCGGATGCCTCGAGCGCCGCGCGGGTATAGCGGCCCACGGGTACCGACGCGGGATCGCCATAGGCCACGCGATGCACATCCGCGCGCTTCAGGTCGGTGGGCGACGAGATCGCCGTCTTGCTGCCGGCCGGCACGATCAGTACGAGACGGTTCGTCGCGAAATTTTTCCGCGTTGCCGCATCGACTGCCTTTGCTTCCACCGCCTTGTCCATCGCCGTCTGGTCGGCCGAGGCGAACACGTCCGCTGGCGCACCGCTGGCAATCTGGCGCAGCAGCACGTCGGATGCAGCGAAATTCAGTACGACGTGCGTGCCGGGATGCTTCGCTTCATAGGCTTTGCCGACGGCCTGAAAGGCGTCGGTGAGGCTGGATGCAGCGGACACGACAAGGTCGGCGGCGGATGCCGCGGCGACGCCGGCAAGCAAGGCGGCGGCGAGGGCAATACGCGGGAAGATTCGGCGCATGATCCGTGGCTCCGATGGCGAATGAGCGCCATAGTGGTCGGTGCGGTGCGGGGGGTCAATGTGGGGCGGGAAGGAGAGGAAGGGTCGACGAAAGCTCCTTCACCGTCGCCCCTGCGCAGGCAGGGGCCTAGTGCGGTGCGGTGAGTTTTCGCGATCACGCCCGACCATGCTCTGAAGACGCGGCCGTTTGTCGCAGCCCCAACGCGACGCCCGCGTGCGATCATCCCTGGACCCCGGTCCGGGGTTCAGTTTTCAGGGGATGCGCGTGCATCGTGGCGTAACGCAAAGCCGGTTCATGGCGTGGATGGCGATGTTCGCCATCTGGCTGTCGATCCTGGCGCCGGTGGCCTCCAGGGCCATGCCGGCGGCGTCCGCCTTCCCCGAGCTCGGCGCATGGTGCGAAGGCCGTGCCGGTCTGGTCGACCATGCTCAACCCGACGGCCACGACATCGGCCACATGGATGCCTGCGGTTACTGCACGCTACTGGCCCAGAATCCCACGATCGGCACGGTTGCCTTCGTCGCCCACCTGCTTCCCCTCCCTGGCTTCGTCGCCGCCACGCTGCCGGTTAAACACGGCATCGATGCGCCGCTCGTCCTTCATGCACCGCCACGTGGTCCACCGCGTTTCGCGAACGTCTGATCCTCCCGATCCCCTCGTTCTCCGAAAACCGGATAGTTCACATGTCGATTCGTTCCCTGTACGAAGGCGGCCCACTGGCCGTCGCCATCGCGTGCGCATTCGCGCTGCCGGCTTATGCCGACGAGCCGCAGCGCGCGCAGACCCTTAAGGAAATACGCGTTTCCGCCACCGGCGACGCACCCGCCGTCGATCCCAACATGCCCGCCGTCGTCGAAAGCGTGACGGCCGCGAAGCTCGACCGGCTGAACATCGTCAACGCCGAAGACGCACTGAAGTACATGCCGGCTTTCGGCATCCGCAAACGTTTCATCGGCGACGAGAACGCGACGTTCTCCGTACGCGGCACCAGCAACCAGCAAAGCGCCCGTGGCCTGGTCTATCTCGACGGTTTGCTGCTCAGCAACCTGCTCGGAAATACCTGGGGAACCCCGCCACGCTGGTCGATGGCGTTTCCGGACAACCTCGCGCGTGTCGACGTCATCTACGGCGCTTACTCGGCGCTCTATCCCGGTAACTCCATCGGCGCGACGGTCGTGATGACGACGCGTATGCCAACGAAGCTGGAGATGACCGCCGAAGTACAGGGGTTCACCCAGAACGTCGATACCTACGGCGTGAATCGCGACTTCGGTGGCAGCCGGCAGGCCGCGACGCTGGGCGATCGCATCGGCAATCTGTCCTTCCTGATCGGCGTGGCGCATCTGCAAGCCAACGGACAGCCGCTGGTCTATGCGACGCAGAACCTTTCGTCGCGCCCCGGCACCGTCAATCCGGTCACCGGCGCCATCGCCGACACGGGGGCGAACGGCCTCCCGCGCCAGGTGCTCGGCGTCAACAGCGAGGGCCAGGAAGCAACGAGCCAGGACGAAGCCCGGATCAAGCTTGCCTACGATTTCACACCGACCCTGCAGGGCGGCCTGACGATGGGTTACTGGAATCAGGACCTCTCGCATCGCACGGAGAGCTTCCTGCGCGACGCTTCGGGACGTCCGGTCTACAGCGGCACGGTGAGTATCGAGGGCCGGCAGTACACGTTGCCCGCGAGCTTCTTTGCTCCAAGCACGCGACAGAGCCGAAATTATCTCTATGGCGCATCGCTCGGCACGCATAACGAGACGGGCTGGAACGTCGAGGCCAACGCCTCGTACTTCGACATGGACCGCAACCGCGATCGCGTGGCTTCGTCCGTCACGGACAATGGCGCGGGACAGCTCACGGCAGGCGACGGCAGCCGCTGGCGGACCTTCGATCTGCGCGCCAGTTACCGGCCCGAATCCCTCGCGCCCAACAGTCACTGGGTGAGCTTCGGCTATCACTACGATGGCTACGCGCTGAAGAACGAGGTATCGGCTCTCACCCAGTGGCGCAGCGGTGGCGCTACCGCCGACCAGGGCGGCAACGGCGGCAGCACGCAGACCCAGGCCGTTTACATTCAGGACGCCTGGCAGCTCACCGATCGCTGGCAACTCACGACCGGCGCACGTTTCGAGCAGTGGCGCGCCTTCGACGGTACGCGCGCCACGGCAACGGCGTCGACGAACTATCCACAGCGCAAGGAAACGCACACGTCGCCCAAGGCGTCGCTGTCATGGCAGGCGGCGGACAACCTCGTACTGCGGCTTTCGGCGGCGCGGGCCTACCGCTTCCCCACGGTGAGCGAACTCTTCCAGGGTACGTTCAACGGCATTTCGCTCGTCAACAACGATCCGAACCTGAAGCCGGAAAACGATCTGTCGCGCGAACTGACGGCCGAGTGGTATCACCCCAACAGCGTGACGCGTTTTTCGCTCTATCGCAGCGATACGCGCAATACGCTGTTCAGTCAGACCGACACAACCGTGTTCCCCAACGTGACCAATGTCCAGAATGTGGGACTCGTACGCACACGCGGCGCCGAAGCCAGCTACGACGGCCAGGGCGTGTGGTGGGACCGGCTGGATCTTTCCGCCAACGCGGCGTATACGCAGGCCACGACGGTGCGCAACGAGCGCAATCCGGCATCGGTGGGCAAGCAGTTCTATCGCATTCCGCGCTGGCGAGCGAACCTGGTCGCGACGCTGCATACCTCGGAACGCACCATGCTGACGCTGGCGGGCCGGTATTCCGGGCGCCAGTACAACACGCTGGACCATAGCGACATCGACCCGAATACGTTCGGCGGCGCCAGTGCGTTCCTTACCTGGGATGCGAAGCTGGTTTACCGGCCCACCGATCATCTCGACCTGGGCGTTGGCGTCGACAACCTCACTGACCGTCGTTACTACGTCTATTACCCCTACCCGTCGCGCACGGTGATGGTCGAAGCGAAGTACAGACTGTGAATGGATAAGGGAGCGCGGCGGGCCCGCGCTCCCTTATCGGCATCGAACCGGGCGTTACAGACTGACGCTACCGTCGATGCACGTTACCGCCGATCCGCCGACCCAGAGGTCGCCATCGATGCTTTCGACGTAGACGCGGCCAGCGCGGCCAAGTGCCGTGCCCTGCGCCGCCACGTAGCGGGGCGGCAGACGGCCGCTTCCGATCAGCCACTGTGCGATACCCGCATTCAGGCTGCCGGTTACCGGGTCCTCGGGCATGCCGTCGCCGGGAATGAAGGCGCGGACCTCCACATCGGCGTCGCCGTTCCTCCACGGTGCGACGACACCCACTTTCATGCCGGCGAGGATGTGTCGATCGGGTTTCGCCGCCAGTACATCCTCGCGATCCTCCAGCAGGACGGCCAGCCAGCCCGGGCCGTTATCGACCCAGGTCGCGGCAACGACACGATCGCGGCCGATAGCCAATCCACGGCATATGCGTTCGATGGTTTCTTCGTCGAGTGGGCCGTCGCGCCGCAGCGGCGGCGCCGCGAAGGCCAGACGCTCACCGTCGAGCCGAATCCGGATGGACCCGATGCCACATTCCTGCACGACGTGTTTCGCCTTCGGACGCCCGCCCGCTTCCAGCCACGCACGACACGATCCCAGTGTGGGATGGCCCGCGAACGGCAGTTCGCCGGTCGTCGTGAAGATGCGCACGCGATAGTCAGCATCGGGCAGCGTCGGTCGGAGCAGGAAGGTCGTTTCGCTGAGATTCGTCCACCGCGCGAACGCGGCCATCTGTTCGTCCGACAGGCCGTTGGCGTCGAGCACGACGGCAAGGGGGTTGCCCTGGGTGGGCGTCGACGTGAAGACGTCGAGCTGTTTGAAGGGAAAGGTGGTCATGGGAGAAGTCGGCTCGCGGCGAGTACGCGCTGGAAGATACCAGCATGTCCCGCTGGTATCAGGCATTGCGAGACCGGGGGAATGACCCTTGCGCGACTGACCGGTCCAGGGGGCATATCCTGAGTCTCGCAATCCGTTGTACCCTTTGCGCCGCAACGACGTAATCGTTTTCACGTAACGCACGTTACATGGCCCGGAGACGGGTCGATACCGGTATGCTTCGCGGCCTGTTCCCCCGCTGCGGTCGTGACGTGCCGCTGTGTTCCCCCTGCTGCAAGAGTGTTCGCCCATGATTCGTGATCCCCGCATCGAAGACCTGATCGCCCGCATGACCGTCGAAGAGAAGGTCGGCCAGTTGGGCGTGTTCGCCGATGCCGTCCGCCCGTTCGCGCCGGACGTGAATCCGGAAGTGAACGCCCGTGGCGCGAGCGAAGTGCTGGACCAGATCCGCGCGGGCCTCGTCGGCGCGCTGTTCAACGGCGTGGGGGCGCTGGAAGGTCGCGAGGCACAGCGTGTTGCCATCGAGGAAAGTCGCCTGGGCATTCCGCTGATCCTTGGCGCCGATGTGATCCACGGCATGCGCACCGTGTTTCCGATTCCGCTCGGCGAAGCCGCCAGCTTCGAACCGGACCTGGCCGAGCGCACCGCGCGGGTCACCGCGGTCGAAGCCACCGCGGCGGGCATCCACTGGACCTACGCTCCCGCCGTCGACATCGCGCGCGACCAGCGTTGGGGTCGCGGTGCGGAAGGTTCGGGCGAGGACGTCGTGCTGGGCAGTGCCTTCGCCGCGGCTCGCGTCCGTGGTTTCCAGGGCACCGACCTGACGGCGACCGATTCGCTGCTGTCCACGCCCAAGCATTTCGCCGCCTACGGCGCGGTGGCCGGCGGCATGGAATACAACAGCGTCGATATCTCCGAGCAGACCTTGCGCGACGTGCACCTGCCACCCTTCAAGGCGGCGCTCCACGCGGGCGCGCTGACGATCATGAGCGCCTTCAACGACATCAACGGCGTGCCTGCGTCGGCCAGTCGCGAACTGATGACGGACATCCTGCGCGGCGAATGGGCGTTCGAAGGCTTCGTCGTCTCCGATTACACGGCCGATTTCGAACTGGTCGCACACGGCTACGCCGCCGACGAACGCGACGCCGCGCGCCTGGCGTTTATCGCAGGCGTGGACATGAGCATGCAGAGCGGCCTGTATGCCGCGCATCTTCCAGACCTGATCGAGAAAGGCGAAGTCTCGATGGAGATGCTCGACGAAAGCGTTCGTCGCGTGCTCTCGGTGAAATCCGCGATCGGCTTGTTCGACAATCCGTACCGTTCGCTCGATCCCGTGCGCGAAGCCGACGATTCGCTGCGCGAAGCCCACGGCGAACTGGCACGCGATGCGGCACGACGCTCCATCGTGATGCTGAAGAACGACGGCGTGCTTCCGTTGCGCAAGACGGGGCAGCGCGTGGCGTTGATCGGGCCGTTCGGCGCGGACCAGGACAACCTCGAAGGCTGCTGGACCCTGTTTGGCGACAAGACGCGTCACGTCGATATCGCCAGCGGTCTGCGCGCCGTACTGCCGGAACTGGTGGTGGTGGAAGGCTCGGGTATCGAGGAACCCATCGAGGGCGGCATCGAAGCCGCAGTCGCCGCGGCGAGGGCCGCCGATGTCGTGCTTCTGGCCGTCGGCGAACCGCAGAATTATTCGGGCGAGGCGCAATCGCGCGCACAGATTATCGTACCGCCCGCGCAGCAGCAGCTGATCGAAGCCGTGGCCGCTACCGGCACGCCTGTCGTCATCCTGCTGAAGAACGGACGTGCGCTCGCTCTTACCGGCGCGGTCCGTCATGCAAACGCCATTCTCGTTACGTGGTTCCTCGGCAGCCAGACGGGCCCCGCGATCGCCGATGTCGTGTTCGGCGACTACAACCCGGCAGGCCGCCTGCCCGTCAGCTTCCCGCAGGACGCGGGGCAGCAGCCGTTCTTCTACAACCACCTGCGCACCGGCCGTCCCGAGCTTGCCGACCAGCCACCTGCGTTCAAGTCGCGCTGGCGCGAGATCACGCATGAAGCGCTGTATCCGTTCGGACACGGCCTCAGCTACACGACGTTCGAGTACACCGCGCCGAAGGTCAGTGCCGCGAGTATCGGCTGGGACGATACCCTTATCGTCAGCACCACCGTCACCAACACCGGCAAGGTAGCCGGTGAAGAAGTCGTCCAGCTCTACGTACACGACCGCGTCGCCAGTCGCGTGCGCCCGATCAAGGAACTGAAGGGCTTCCGCAAGATTCACCTCGCACCCGGCGCGTCGGTCGAAGTCAGCTTCGAGCTGACCCGCACCGATGTCGCGTTCACCCAGCGCGATGGCACGTTCACCGCCGAACCCGGCGCGTTCGACGTCTGGATCGCGGGATCGTCGGAAGGCGGCGAAGCAGCGGAGTTCACGCTGCGCGGTTGATTGGGCACTCTTGTTGTAGGAGCCCGCTTGCGGGCTCCTACAAAAGAACGACCAGGGCATACCGACCTTTGGGCAATGGGGGCACCCTGCATGCAGGCGCATAATCGGCGGCAGTCCCGACGGAGCTTCGCCATGCATGATCTGACCGACAAAGTTGCCCTCGTTACCGGTGCCGCCAGCGGTATCGGCCGCGAAATTGCACGCGCCTACGCGCGCGCCGGCGCGAGAGTCGTCGTCGCCGATATCAACGAAGACGCAGCGCGCGCCACCGCGAAGTCGATGATCGCCGAAGGCGGTCAGGCGATGGGTATCGCCATGGATGTCTCCAACGAGACGCAGGTCGATGCCGGATTCGCCAGCATCGCGTCGGCATGGGGGCCCGTCGATGTTCTGGTAAGCAATGCCGGCGTGCAGATCATCTCGCCGCTGGTCGACTTCGCGTTCGCCGACTGGAAACGCATGCTTGCAATCCATCTCGATGGCGCATTCCTCACGACACGCGCCGCGATGCGCCAGATGATCCCGACGGGACGCGGCGGTTCCATCATCCTCATGGGGTCGGCGCATTCGCATGTCGCGTCGAAATTCAAAGCCCCGTATGTCACCGCAAAACACGGCCTCCTTGGCCTCGCACGCACGGTAGCGAAGGAAGGCGCTGAGCACGGCATTCGCTCCAATGTGATCTGTCCCGGCTTCGTACGCACGCCGCTGGTGGAAAAACAGATTCCCGAACAAGCGAAGGAACTCGGCATCACGGAAGAGGAAGTGATCCGCAACGTGATGTTGAAGGACACGGTCGATGGCGAGTTCACCACGGTGAAAGACATCGCGGACGTCGCGCTATTCCTGGCTGCATTTGGTTCGAACGCGCTGACAGGCCAGTCCATTACCGTGAGCCACGGCTGGTACATGAGCTAGCCATCGGCTGAACGTCAGCGAGGCTGACGCCTTACTTTCCTCCGCCAGCATCGTCGCTAACGTGGCTTCCTTTCAAGTGAAGGGGAGTCATCGTGAAAATACATGGACTGGCCAACGTTTCCGTGGCCGCATTGCTTGCGTGGCATACGCCGCTTGCCGCCACGTCGTCGGATGTCGAGTCGACACCGCGCTTTCCCGCCGTACCTGCAACTACCGTCACCTGGGGCATATGTAGCGAAAGTCTCGTCGGCGCGGACGCGCTGTCGCTTGGCGACCGCCTGCGCTGTGGACAGATGGAGGTTCCGCTCGATCATCACCGTCCCGAGACCGGAACGCTTACCGTCGCCCTGGTCCAGGTTAAGGCGCGAAACCTTGCCGAGCGTCGCGGCACATTGTTCGTTAATCCAGGTGGCCCCGGAGGATCGCCCATGTGGTTCGTTCCGCTGATGGCGCAACTGATGAACGAGGTAACCGCCGACGATGTCGTTCATGACCTGAAAATACGGCTTGCGGACGAATTCGACCTCGTCGGTGTCGTGCCGCGTGGACTACCGGGCGGCACGACGTTCCAATGCTCGTCGGCGAACGACGAAATCGTCTACAACGATCCGTTGGCCGACACAGGCGCGGCCAACGTCCAGGCGATTGATCGCGCCGCCCGCGCTTTTGCGGCGGCATGCCGTAACAACCCGTTCTATCCGTATATCTCGACCGAACAGACCGTCTACGATCTCGACCTTGTGCGCCGGTCGCTTGGCGAGCCGAAGCTCAACTACTACGGCATATCGTATGGGGCATGGCTCGGCGCGTGGTACGGCGCCACGTATCCCGAGCATGTCGACCGCATGCTTCTGGATTCCAGCATGGACTGGACCACGACCATGGAAGGCAATCTCCTGGCTGTGCCGCCCATGAGACACGAATATTTTCTCAGGCGGGTTGCAAATCCCGCTGCAAGATCGCCATCGACATACGGCCTTGGAAGCGACCCGGCGGCCATCGCGGGTCTCGTGAATCAACTGGTTCCGCTCGTACGCAAGGTCTGGGCAAATGACTACCGTATGCCCGAAAGCCTGCTCGCCGCGACGGCTGCGTCTGACTGGTTGCGCGCGACGCCCGCCATGACCGAGCCGGAAATGAAGGACCGCATAAATATCCACGTCTTCAGCACGACGCCTGAGGCGAACAGGCAAGCGAAGGCCGAGGCATTACGAGTGCTGCCCGATATCTTCGAGCCTGCACCCACGGTCGGGCCATTGCGTTTGCCGATCTGGGAGTCCGTCTACCAGGCCGTTATGTGCAACGACACGGAGACGGCTCGGGACAGTGCATTCTGGCAAACGAAAATTACCGAGTACGCAACGTTGTATCCGAGTTCGAGCGGCGAACATCTTTTCTATCCCTGCGCGTTCTGGGGCGGTCCGAACGCCGTACGTCCCCCGCTGCCACGTCTGAACAACGCGGGAAAAATCCTCATGGTGCATTCCGAGTTCGATGTCTCCACACCGCTGAGCGGCGCGATGCGCGCGTTCACCGCTACTGCGAACGCGCGATTGATTATTGCCAGGGACATAGACAAGCATGGTGTCTTCGGCAGCACCGGTTCCACATGCGTCGAAGCGGCCGCTGCGCGCTTTCTTCTCGACAGTGTGGTGCCTGCCAGAACACTAACGGAATGCTACACGCTACCGGTACCGATATTCCCGGTACACCGTCGCGACGTAACAGCGCGCGACACGCACGGTGGGCAATGAACGATGACCACGGCAAATACACTAATTTCGATGAGTCTCGTTCTCGCATGGCTCGTTGCCGTTCCGGCCACTGGCAGCGAAATCCAGCCGCCCGTCTTCAACACACCTAACGTGCCGGTGGTGCCGATCCAGTGGGGCGAATGCAGTAGCGATCACGTAGGCCCCGGCGCCAGTCTGCTCGGCGAACGCGTGCGCTGCGGGCAATTGACAGCTCCCCTGGATCACCATAATCCAGCAACGGGCACCATCGATCTCGCCTTGATCCGCGTGCAGGCCGAAAAACCGGACGAACGCCGGGGCGCATTGTTCTTCAATCCAGGTGGTCCGGGCATCAATCCCATGGAGGTTGCCCCGCTGATATCGCTGCTATGGACGGAGGCGAAATCGGACAGCGACATTCATGGCACAAAGAAGCGTCTCAGCGAAACGTACGACCTGATCGGCATTGTGCCCCGTGGCCTGCGCGGAGGAACGACATTCCACTGCTCTGCCCCCGAGGATTTCACCATGTTCAACGATATCCTTCTCGATCGCAGCGAACGCAATATCGCCGCCGTGGATAACGCGTCGCGTCGCTTCGCGCACGCATGCCGTTCCCATCCGTTCTATACGTACATAAATACGGAGCAGACGGTCTACGACATGGACCTGGTGCGTCGATCGCTCGGCGAGCCCACGCTCAACTACTACGGCACCTCGTATGGTACGTGGCTGGGGACCTGGTATGGCATGACCTATCCACAGCATGTCGGGCGCATGCTCCTGGATTCAAGCATGGACTGGACGGCCACCATAAAGGACAATTTCCTTGCAGGACCGCCCGCATTTCAGCGTCGCTTCGATCGACTTGTCGCCCGCCCCGCCGCACGGCAATCCACAATGTTCGGGCTTGGCGCGACGCCACAGGAAGTAACCGACCAGCTAAGCGGACTGTTGCCACGGGTACGCATGGCATGGGCAGATAAGTTCAGGTCACCCGAGAGCATGCTCGCCGCTGTGGCCACATCAACCTGGCTACGAGCCAAGCCCGATCTCACCAAAGCCGAACTGCGTTTTCTTATCGCCAACCACGAATTCAGCGCGGACCCGGCAGTGTCCCTCGCCGCACGGGCAGAGGCGAGACGCATTGTTCCAGCGTATTTTCGCAAAGCATTCTCCCTGAGATCGCTTCGACTTTCCCCCGTTGTCTCCGTCGCCGTTGCTGTTCGCTGCAACGATACGGAAACCGAAAATGATGCCGCTTACTGGCAATCCCTTGCGCTGGATTTCTCGCAGAGATACCCCGCAGCCGGCGGCAACGATCTCTTCTACTCATGTGCCTTCTGGGGAGGGCCAAGTACGGTGCGCCCACCTATGGAACGATTGAGGGCAGCGGGCAAAGTGCTGATGGTCCACGCGGAACACGACCCGACCACGCCTCTCGAAGGTGCCGAACGATCGTTCGCGACGCTACCGGACGCCCGAATGATCGTCGCCAGAGGTATCGAGACACATGGTGTCTTCGGCAACACGCATGCCGCCTGCATCGACGCGACGGTAGGACGTTTCCTGCTCGATGGCGTACTGCCGTTGGAACGCCGTACGGACTGTGCGATATCCACGGAAGCACCGCAACCGACGGATCATTTTCGCGATGCGGGCAAAGCACAGGAGCTTCAGGAACATCTCGGGCGGATGTTCGCGCAACGCCCGCTAGAAGGCGACCTCGGGGTCGTTCCGGACGGCGATGGGACGCCATGAAGGGTCCTTTCGCAAACGTTCGAAAGTTTGCGGGTTTCGCCATGATTACGGCACTTTCAGGGCATGCGCCGCTTTTTTTGCGGACGACAGGCGATAGATTGCCGCCTCGCCTTCCGGAGATTGCCGCCACTCCCATCCGGTGGGGTGAATGCAGCGCCGATCTTGTCGGCACCCGCGATATGTCGATGCTGCCATTGGCCGGGTTGTGATGATCCAGGGGAGCGGTCAACTGTCCGCATCGGAGACGCTCGCCAAGCAGAAGGCCGCGCTTGCGCATCCGCGCTGAAAACGAACACGAGCGACGCGGTGCGTTGTTCTTCAATCCCGGTGGACCGGGTGCGAATCCGATGACTTATCTTCCGCTGATATCGCTGCTGTGGGAGAAAGCAAAGGTCGACAGTCCTGTGCACGAAACCAAGAAGCAGCTTAGCCGGACCTACGACCTGATCGGCGTCGTTCCCCGCGGCCTGCCCGGAGGAACGACATTCCGGTGTTCGGCGCCCGAAGATTTCACGATGTTCAACGACATCCTTCTCGATCGCAGCCTGCGCAATATCGAGGCGATCGACGAAGCATCGCTAAGCGTAGCGCAGGCATGTCGTTCGAATCCGTACTACCAGTTTATCAACACCGAACAGACCATTTACGACCTCGAGCTGGTTCGCCAGTCGCTCGGTGAACCAGCTCTCAACTACTACGGCGTCTCCTACGGCACATGGCTAGGGGTCTGGTACGGCATGACCTATCCCCAACACGTGGGTCGGATGCTGCTGGACTCGAGCATGGACTGGACGTCGAACATAACCGACAACTTCCTGCTGGGACCACCCGCCTCGCAACGTCGCTTCGATTACCTGATAGCAGGGCCGGCATCGTCGCAGCCGAACATCTACGGGCTCGGATCGACGCCTGAAGCCGTTAACGCTCATCTGAGCAACCTGACTCAAGCGGTCCGCATTGCATGGACGTCGCAGTTCCGCTTTCCGGCAAGCATGCTCGCCGCGGTTGTCACATCCAGGTGGTTGCGCGAAAACCCGGATCTGGACAGCACGACGTTGCAAGCGATGGTGGACGGCCATTCATTCAGCCCGGATCTTGCCATCACGGCGCTTGCCCGCGCCGAAGCGAAACGCGTCATCCCGGATTACGTTCGCACACCATTCTCCCGCAGGTTGCTACTGCTTTCTCCGGAGGTATCCGTATCGCTCGCGGTGCGTTGCAACGACACGGTCGCCGTGGAGGATCCAGCTTACTGGCGGGCCTACGCTCTGATGTTCTCTATGCAGTATCCGGCCGCCAGCGGAAACGACCTGTTTTATCCATGTGCATTCTGGGGTGGACCGAGTGCGGTACGTCCTTCGATCGAGCGACTGGAGCGTGCCGGACAGATACTGATGCTGCATTCGGAATACGACGCCGTGACCCCACTCAGGGGAGCCTTGCAATCCACGACGACGCTATCCAACGCGCGGATAGTGATTGCCATGGGAGCGGCGGCGCACGGCGTTTTCGGCAGCACGGCGTCGGCCTGTGTGGAAGCTGCTGCCGGTCGCTTCCTGCTCGACGGTGTATTACCGGAGCAACGGCGCACCGAATGTCCCATATCCGCACCGGCGTCGCCGGCAAGCCACTTTCGCGATGCAGGCAAATCGCTGGAAATACAACAGCAACTGGGACGGCTGTTCGCAAAAAATCCCTTTGCCGGAATACTCGGCGAGGCAGCAACGGAAGATGAGGCATCGCCGTGAGTTCCGGCCGTCGCGCTGACGGAAAAGACTGACGCACCAAGATGATTGTGCCTACTCACTTCCTATCAGTCGCTGTCTAAGCTGCCGTGCTTTACTCACACGGAAATCAACATGAAAAGGAATCGATTCATCGTCGGTGGTCTCGCCGCTTTGCTACTGCAACAGGCGGCTTTCGCTTCGCCGCCCAACCAGGGCGTCGCCGACATTGAGTGGGAAAGTTGCGGCAGCGCCATAAACGACGACACGGCTCTGAATCTCGGCAGCCGTGTGCAATGTGGCACGTTGTCTGGGCCAATCGACCATCTCCGTCCTGAGTTGGGACAGACCGAGCTAGGCCTTGTACGCATCACAGCCGAGAAACCGGCCATGCGCGAAGGCACTATTTTCTTCAGCCCGGGCGGACCGGGTCAGAGCCCCGTGGCTTTCCTTCCGGAGATCGTCGAGTACTGGGGGCTTATCGAACCCGACGACGTTATCCATGGCGATAAGAAACGCCTCGCCGAGCGATACGACTTCGTTGGCGTCGTTCCGCGCGGCCTCCCGGGTACCCAGCTATTCAATTGCTCGCCGGAGCCGGGTCCATACAATGTTCTGGCGTCCGATCTCAGTGCCGGCAATCTCCACGCCGCCGATCAGGCCGCACGCGATCTTGGCTTCCAGTGCTCGCGAGATCCCTTCCATTGGTATATCAACTCGGAGCAGGCGGTATACGACATGGATCTCGTGCGGCGGTCGCTGAATGAGCCGAAGCTAAACTTCTACGGCGTTTCCTACGGCACGTGGCTGGGCTCATGGTATGGCGCGATGCTTCCCGGGAATGTCGGGCGCATGCTTCTCGATTCCAGCATGGATTTCACCGGCAGTTTCGACGATGCCGTTCTCGCGGCCGCCCAGGAAAAACACCGGAGATTCCTGCGTCTCGCCGTAAAGCCCGCGATCGCACAACCCCATCTCTATGGCCTGGGTAACAACGAGGAGGCGATCGTCGAGCGGTTTGGCAACCTGCCACAGCGTGCCCGTGCGGAGTGGGCGACGAGAGTAACCTCACCCGAGGCACTCGCCGCCGCACTTACCATGGCAGAGTGGGTTCGCGCCGAACCGTTGATGGCGAAAGCTGCTTTCACGATGCGCGTGGAAGCACACACGTTCAGCCCGGTGAGGGGTATCAACATAGCCATAAAGTCGTTCGCCAACGAGCTTGTTCACATGTACTACGGCGATAATCCCGAGGCGGCACCACTTACCTCGCCGGAAGGCCTGTCGGTATATATGGCCGTGCGCTGCAACGACACGGCCAGCAGGACCGAGCCGGATTACTGGAATGGCGTGGCTCGCGAGAACGCGCAACGCTATCCCGGTGGCAGCGGCAACGAAGCGTTCAATCTGTGTGGCTATTGGGGTACGCGGGTCACACGCCGGCCTTCAATGGAGCCGCTGCATTCCGCAGGAAAGATTCTCATGATTCAAGCGGAGCACGATGTATTTACCCCGCTAACGAACGCCACGAAGGCGCTGAACGTCTATAACAACGCACACATGGTCATTGCCCGCAACATGAGTGGTCACGGAATTTTCGGGCAATCCGATACACCGTGCGTCGAAAAGGCGGCGGGACGGTATCTCCTCACCGGTCAGGTTCCGGCGGACAAGCTTTCCGGATGCGATTTCGTTCGCGAAGGTGCCGGGGAACGCTCCGGGCGCTCGGCTTTCAGCAACCCGGAAAGAGCACGCGTCTTGCGCACCTATCTCCGGCGCAATCTCGGAAACTCCCTCTGAGCTTGCCGACCGGATGGGACATTCTCCGTCCCATCCGGTCACTTCAGAACATGACCTGCGCCCGAACCTCGACGACGTTCGGATCGATACGTAGATCGCGTCTGTCGCTGGTTGCGCGAACGTAGTTACCCTGCAATTTCAGATAACGATTGACGTACCAGTTGGCCCCGAACGTCCAGTCGCGCTCCGTGCCGCCCAGAATAGGGCCATCGTCCAGATCGAGTTCGCTGTAGCGCACCGCGAGTTCTACAGCACCCCATCGGCTTTTCGGTTTTACATCGGCGACGTTGCCGCCGCTATACCCCCGCGATTCGCCCGTGAGTATCCAGCTACCGAACGCGTAGTATCCGCTTGCGTGGTAAGCAGGACGCGCATCGTCGAGATTCACTTTTGCCGTCAGGTATTCGCCCTGAAGCGAATACGGTCCACGGATCCACAACGCTTCGAATCCACGACGATCGACATAGTCGGTCGGTGTGAGCGCGCCCGAGTCGATCAACCGCTGATCTACGAGACCCGCTTCCGGTCGCGCGCGCAAGCGTGACGTCGGTGGGTGATACACGCCGCGGCCGTCGGTAGTGCCTTCGGGCTCTTCGCGCGAAGCGGACACCCCGAGGTGAAGCACATCGCCCGGCTTGTTGAACGGTACCCACGCCGCGCGACCCGCGATCATGCGCCCATCTGCATCGCCTTGCAGGTCGCCGCCGGAGTAGTAACCGACGTTCAACACGTAGTGCGGGCGCTGCAACGCCCAGTCGACGCCGATGCGCCGACCGGCATAAATCGCCTGAACCGGAAGCGCGGTTTCGAGGAAGGTCGTCGAGCCGGTACCCGTCACACCTTCGAAACCTACCGGCGTCTTGTCGTAGCCGAAACGAATCGCGCCCGCGTCGGTTCCGAACAACGCCTTGGTCTGCACGCGCATATAGACGTCCAGCCAGGTCTTCGCCTGAAGATCGAAAACGGCGGTGGCATCGTAGACATCCTTCTTGCGGACGTAAAAGCCGAATTCCTTGCGGCGATTCGTCTGACTGTCCTCGAACGTGCCCCCGTCGTGAGAGAAGCGGTCGATGTCGTACTGATACTTCACGGCAAGACCGAGATCGGTACCGTCCGCGAAAACATAGTGCGTAGGCCAGTTGTTGCCGAAGCTGTACGGCGTACTGTCGCCATCGGCCGCAACGGCGGCGACTGGCGCGAGCAAAGAAAGCAGGAGCACCGGAAGGCGCTTGGTCATTATGAGTCCCCGGAGGCGAGCGGCGGCACGCCCGCTTGTGTATACCGCAACTTATAACGACCGGACTGTGATGTTCTTGAGGATTGGTGCGATTGCCGTTACGTAGTCCCTTCCCCTGCCGGGAAACCGTGACGCCTGGCCTTGCTGGCGATCGCGAGCGCCATGGCGAGGAGGACGACGGGTACCCACGGCAGGAAAGCCGCTCCCCGCACATCCAGCACGACGCCGCCTACAACGCTGCCCGCCGCAATCGCGATGTTCCAAACCGTGACGATCAGGGACTGGGCGACGTCGGCCGCGTCGCCGGCCGCCTGTGCCGAGGCGGTCTGGAACAGTGTCGCGGCCCCTCCGAACGCCAGTCCCCATGAGGCAACCGCGACGCAGACCACCGGAACGCTGCTGCCCCAAGCGCCAAGCGCGACGGCGGCGAGCATGAAGACCGCGGTGCTGACCAGGATCAGGACGCGCAGCCACCGGTCGATCAGCGCACCCACGATCCAGATGCCGAGTAGCGACGCGCCTCCGAACAACAGCAGGATACGATCCAGCCGGCTCTCGCTGTTCGACTGCTGTAAAAGCGGGGCGAGATAGGTATAGAGGACGTTGTGAGCCAGAACGAAAAAGAGCAGCGCCAGAAGCACGGATCTCAACCCTGGTAACGCGAGAACGGAGCGAATGCTCAGTTGCCGTTCCGCGAGCTGGCCGGGGAAGTCGGCGACCGACCAGCGCATCCATACCAGCAGTCCGAGTGCCATGACGGACACGATACCGAAGGTGCAGCGCCATCCCACGATGGCCCCAAGCCACGCCCCCGCCGGCAGCCCAAGGGAAAGCGCCAGCGGCGTGCCCACCATGGCGACGGCAATGGCCCTGCCCCGAAGTTCCGCCGACACCATGCGACTCGCCTGCCCGGCGATCAATGCCCAGAGCACGCCTGCGCTTACGCCCGCGAAGAACCGTGCCACCAGCGTGACAGCGTAATTACCCGACACCGCCGTCACGAGGTTGACCACGGCGAAGCCTCCCACCGCCAGCATCAACAGCGGTCGCCGGCGCCAGCTTCGTGTTGCCGCGACGAGCGGAATGGCTGTCAGCAACGACCCCATGGCGTAGGTTGTCACCAGTTGTCCCACCAGTGCCGGCGAGACCGCCAGGCCAGCGCCCATCTGAGTGAGCAAGCCGGCGGGCAGCGCTTCCGTAAGAATGGTGATGAACCCCGCCGTAGCCAGTGCGAGAAGTGCGGACAACGGCCAACGCCCGACTTCCGAAGGCGAGGCAGAGCTTGAGTCGCCGCGTGAGAAGGCGGCGAGTTCCGCGTCACACCCGCTCACAGCGTCGCTCCGTCATCGAGCGAGGCATAAACGGCATCGCGAAGATCGCCGACGAACTGCCCGGACATACCCTCGTAGAGGGTGTTGGTGAATGCCACCACGGTCAGCGAACGCGCCGGGTCGACGAACCATGAGTGCCCGTAAGCGCCACCCCAGCGCCATGTGCCCGGCGCTTCGGGCGTGGCGGCCGCCATCGCGTCGTGCAGCACCGAAAAGCCCAGTCCGAAACCGTAACCAGGCGCATCGGGCGGTCCCGCGTCACCCGTCTGGTTACGGCCCATCTCGGCCACGAACGAAGCGGGAAGTACCGGATCGCCGCCCTGTCGAAGCGCTTCGAGCAAACGCAGCAGATCGGGTGCGCTGCCGACCATGCCTGCGCCACCGGACGGAAAAGCACTGGCATCGAAGGCACGTTTTGGCGAGTAACGAATGCCGACCGCCCCTTCGAACGGGGTAACCACTTCGCCTTCGCTCAAGATATGAGGTCCGGAGGTGTCGCCTGCGTAGGCAACGGCCAGCCTTGCGGAATCCACGGCATGGAAATCCGTATCGGACATGCCGACCGGTTCCGTGACCCACCGACGAACGGCGCTATCCAGAGACTCCCCGCTTACCTTCTCGATCACGCCGCCCAGAACGTCGATGGCAAGCGAGTAGCACCAGGACGTGCCCGGCATATAAAGCAGCGGCACGCTCGCTATGCGACGCAGGTTTTCCGTCAGATCGAAGTCAACCTCGTCCATGCCATCGGATACCTGCGCCCGCGCGTAAGGGCCATCCTCCGACGCCTCCAGAAACCGGTATCCGAGGCCTGCGGTGTGGGTAAGCAACTGGCGGATCGTGATATCCGGCACGCTGCCATCGGGCAGGCGCGGGCGGAAGTCGGGCAGCCAGCGGTGCACCGTGTCGTCGAGGCCCATGCGCCCTTGCGCAATCAACGCCATGACGGTCGTCGATGCGATCGGTTTACTGATCGACGCCAGCCGGAACAAAGTATCCGTCCGCATCGGACGCCGCGCTTCGCGGTCCGCAAAACCGTCCGCGCTTTCATGGACGATCCGGCCGTGATGCGCGACAAGAACGACCGCACCGACCAGCCGCTTTTCGTCGAGGGCACACTGGATCGCGCGGTCGACCGGCGGAAGCCTTTCGAGGCGAGCGATAGAGGGGAATGAAGACATGCGGCCGCCTTAGTGGGTGAGGAAACCCAAGATAGGCACTGCCATATTCCGGAATAAGTAGGCTAAGGTTCCCTCATACACGGACATTGTTGTCCGCAATGGCCTTCCCTTTTGGATAACTTCAGCAGCTTCAAGGTGTTCGTCCGCGTCGCGGAAGCACGCAGTTTCGTGGCCGCGGGGCGCGCGCTGGGCGTGTCGGCTTCCGCCGTGGGGAAAAGCATCTCGCGCCTGGAAGATCGGCTCGGCGTCCGACTGTTTCATCGCAGCACGCGCAGCCTCGCACTGACTGCGGAAGGTCAGTATCTGTTGGAACGGTGCCGACGCATTTTCGCGGATGTCGAAGATATCGAGACCGAGCTGTACCAGACCGTCCGCGTCCCGCGCGGCCGGCTTCGCGTCAGTCTTCCGCTCGTGAGCGGGCTGGTGCTGCCCGTGCTGGCCGACTTCATGCGTGCTTATCCGGACATCCAGCTAGACCTGGATTTCAGCGACCGGCTGGTGGATGTAATCGAGGAGGGATTCGACGCGGTCGTACGAACGGGAAAGCCCGCCGATTCGAGACTTGCCGCGCGCCATCTCGGCTCGTTCCGACTCGTGCTGGTGGGCTCGCCGGATTACTTCAGTCGCTATGGCACGCCGGTGCAGCCATCGGAACTGGCTAACCATGTATGTCTGCACTACCGGTTTCCCACGACCGGCAGGCTCGAGGTGTGGCCCTTGCGTGGCGAAGCGGGCATGCCGGAGCCGCAAATTCCGGTCTCGATGGTCTGCAACAACATCGAGACGCGTCTGTGTTTCGCGATGCGTGGTCTCGGCATGGCGTGCCTGCCGGATTTCTCCGTTCGGGATGCCCTGTCCAACGGAACGCTGCGCACCGTTCTGGATGCGCACATGGACCGGGTCGTCCCGCTCCATGTGCTCTGGCCATCCGGCCGGCATCTCTCGCCAAGGCTTCGCGTGTTTATCGATTTCTTCAGCGAGCGCGTGCTGGCGCCGTCACTTGCTCAGTCGTTGTAGGGACGCTCGCGAGGGCTCTTACAACAAAAAAAACGGGCGCCTGGGCGCCCGTTTTTACTCGTACACGCAAAGCGGAATCAGAGTGCGTAGTACATCTGGAACTCGAGCGGATGCGTGCTGGCCCGGTAACGGGTCACTTCCTGCATCTTCAACGCGATGTAGCCGTCGATGAAGTCGTCGGTGAAGACGCCGCCGGCCTTCAGGAAGTCGCGATCCTTGTCGAGCGAGACCAGCGCTTCGTCGAGGCTGGCGCAGACCTGCGGGATGTTCTTCTCTTCTTCCGGCGGAAGATCGTAGAGATCCTTGTCGGCCGGCGCACCCGGGTCGATCTTGTTAATGATGCCGTCCAGACCGGCCATCATCAGCACGGTGAAGGTCAGGTAGCCCGACTGCATCGGGTCCGGGAAGCGGATTTCGATGCGGCGGCCCTTCGGGCTGGAGACATACGGAATGCGGCAGCTGGCCGAACGGTTGCGCGCCGAGTAGGCGAGCATGACCGGCGCTTCATAGCCTGGAACCAGACGCTTGTAGCTGTTCGTCGTGGAGTTGGCGAACGCGTTGATGGCCTTGGCATGCTTGAAGATGCCGCCGATGTACCACAGCGCGATCTGCGACAGGCCACCGTAGAGGTCGCCCGCGAAGAGGTTCTCGCCGTTCTTCGACAGCGACTGGTGCACATGCATGCCCGAGCCGTTGTCGCCGACGATCGGCTTCGGCATGAAGGTGACCGTCTTGCCGTTCTGGTGGGCGACGTTCTTGATGACGTACTTCATCGTCATCAGTTCGTCGGCCTTCTTCACCAGCGTATTGAAGCGCGTGCCGATTTCGCACTGGCCCGCGTTGGCGACTTCATGGTGATGCACTTCGACAACCTGGCCCAGCGACTCGAGAACCTTGCACATGTCGGCACGCAGGTCGCCCAGGGTATCGACCGGACTGACGGGGAAATAGCCGCCCTTCACGCCCGGACGGTGGCCGGTGTTCTGGCCGTCGTACTTATAGCGCGAGGACCATGCGGCTTCTTCTGAGCTGATTTCGTAGAACACGCGGCCCATGTCGTTCTGCCAGCGAACCGAATCGAAGATGAAGAATTCCGGTTCCGGGCCGAAGAACGCCGTGTCGGCGATGCCGGTCGACTTCAGGAAGGCTTCGGCGCGCTTCGCGATGGAACGCGGATCGCGGCCGTAGGCCTGCATGGTGCTGGGTTCGAGCACGTCGCAATGCAGGATCAGCTGCTTGTGGGCGCTGAACGGATCGAGGTGTGCCGTATCCGGGTCCGGCATGAGGACCATGTCCGACTCGTTGATACCCTTCCAGCCCGCGATGGACGAGCCGTCGAACATCTTGCCGTCTTCGAACGTGGATTCGTCGATGGCGTGGGAGGGGAACGTGACGTGGTGATGCTTGCCGAGGATGTCGGCGAATCGCAGGTCGACGAACTCGATTTCTTCGTCCTGGATCAGGTTCAGCACTTTCGCGACGGCGGACATAAAACAAACCTCGAGTGGATGGCGGAGTGCATTTAGCAAGGCGTGTGCCAAGCGGGGAGGCCAGCAGGATCAAGCCTTTGCAGCATAGCCGGAGGTTTGGGGCGTGGCTACATGCGCCAATCTGGTGCAATTAAGGCATTGAATGCACCATGGCGAACCCGCCCAACCCCCATTGCAGGAGCCTGCTTGCGGGCAAAAGCCAACGGAGCGAAGAAGAAGGACACTCATCTTCGCGAGCCCGATGGCCTGGCTGCGGATGTCACGCACATCTTCACCGCTCCGTTGGCTTTCGCCCGCAGGCGCGTTCCTACAGAAAGCGGCGGTTGGTGCGGCGCAGGCGGCGCTCGTCGCGACCGACATACCCGATGCCGCCGGCCACCATCAGCGCAAGCGCGAACCAGGTGATGGCGTAGACGAGGTGATTGTCGGGGAAGCGGATCACAGTCAGGCCGCCGACCCGGGCGATGCGCGGATCGGATAAACCGGATAGTTCGGCGTCGATGAAGAAAGGAGCGACCCTGGACAGACGCCGCGTTTCGGCGATGGCCCGCACGTCGCGCGAGTACCAGTGTTCCCGCGCGGGATCGTTTTTCTGAAGCATCGCGCCATGAGGTTCGCTTCTTTCATGTTTGCCGCGTCGTCGCACATCATGGTGCTGGATATTGCGGGCCGAATACTTCCCGCCACTTCTGCCGGCGAGACCACTGATAGTTGTCATCATTGTAGGCAATGGCTTCAACTGTCGTCGAGTCAATCAATTCGTCTGAAAAACACCATAGGGACCATTTACCGATTCGTAATAGTTTCCCTCAATGTGTTTCAAAAACATCAGATAAGTAGAACCCACGGCACAACAAACTGGATCATCCTCGGCAATAGGACCGTCGAAAATCAGCGATGCGTTTTCGATGAGGATACCCTTTAAGGTCTTCAATACCTTGAGCGATGCGCAGCTACTCATCTGCAGACATTGCGTCGTCGATACAGATGAAACCCGGGCGATCACTACCACGTCTGACTCGGTGACTTTTTGTACGAGGGGAAGCTCCTTGACCTGGTTGCTCCAGCAGTTGCTAGCGAAAAAAAACAACGCCGTAGCTAATACCATCGCGAAACAACGTTTCAACAGACCTAATCTAAAAACCATGGGTTATTCCCTATGCGATGGTTCCAGTGCACGCTTGCCACTTCCGGGAATTTCACTACGAATCTTGTTTTCGTCGTCAACCGCGTTCCCAGTTGCTGTACCCAACAGATGCGGTATCGCATGACCAACTAATTCATGTCCGAGGATGTCTTCCGGCCCGTCGCGAAGCGCGGCGCCCGACACTGTCTTAAGGGAAGTGTTCGCATTTCCAGAAATCGTGACCTTCTGATCGCCACCCGTCCGCTTCCCTATGGTGACACCCCCTCCTGCATGAGCATCAACGCTCTTCGTCTCTTTTGATTTTGGGTCTACGTAAGTCTGACCAATGGAAACGGAAATCGTGTCCTTGGATGCAATTGCGGCCTTCAAGTCGGTACCGTAGGTTTCGGAGAGATTCGCCTTCCCCTCTGCGACGCCCGTTACTGTCAGGTTCCCATCTTTGTCGACCCCAAAACCTCCGGCTGCTCTCGCATTAACATAGTTGAGCAATTTGACTTCTTCATTTGCCAGATGAACGACCGTTCCTGTCGGGTCAGTGTATTTTGTCGGATTGTTGTTCCCATAACTGTATCGATTGAAGTTAAATAGGTCGCCCTCCTTGAGCGCAACCGGATCGGGACCGATAAACCTCGCCGCGCTCGCGTCGTAATAACGCGCCTGCATATAAACAAATCCCGTGTCCGGATCATCGACGTGGCCGGTATAGCCCGGCCCACTCTCCGATGGCCCCATTACCTTGCCGCCGTACGGCGCGTAATCGAATGTCCTCGTAATATTTCCGGCACCACCGGTCTCCGCGAGCGGTGTCCCCTGCGGATCGGTGTAGTAGTAAGTCACGACCTCCGCCTGTTGGGCATGCACGGCATAGCTGAAGAGCAGCACGATCAAACAGCCGTACGAGCCACGCCTATTACGTTTCCCTTCATTGACGTCCATTGCCCCATCCTTCCCCTTGGCCGATTGGCCGAATATACCGAATGCAGGGAGGTGGAGGTTAGCGGACTCACTTCGAACGCAGTAATAGGGCTATCTGACAAGCAATTCGCTTGGTCAATATCCAACCGTCGAATCCCAACGCGATCTATGTCAACCCGTCAGTCCCGCGAATCCAGACTTTGCTTGGCGAAGCCTAAGTTCCTCTCGCCCTAAGTAGGCGAATCCAAATGCCACCATCAACGCCAGCGCGAACCAGGTGATGGCGTAGACGAGGTGATTGTCGGGGAAGCGGATGACGGTCAGGCCACCGACGGGAGCGATGCGGGGATCGGGCAGGCCGGAGGCTTCGGCGTCGACGAAGAAAGGAGCGACACCGGAGAGATGCCGCGTTTCGGCGATGGCTTGCACATCGCGCGAGTACCAGTGTTCCCGCGCGGGATCGTTTTTCTGAAGCATCGCGCCGTGAGGTTCGCTGATACGCAGCAGACCGGTGATCGTCACTTCGCCTTCGGGGCCGGGAGCGCAGGTGAGTTTGCCTCCGCACCAGTCGGGTGTCGCGAAACCGCGATTGATCAGCACGACCGTGCCGTCGCCGGTACGAAGCGGCGTGAGTATCCAGAAGCCGCTGCCCAGTTCGGTACTGGCACGCACGCGCGTCTGCAAAGCGTGGAGGAAGGTGCCGGTGACGCGAACGTGCCGATATTCGTCGCCTGCCACGGTAATCGAGGGCCAGCGATCGGCGCCGGGAACGGCAACCGCCGGCGCATGCACGCGTCGGTCGACCCGGGCGATCAGGTCGTGCTTCCAGCCCAGACGGTAAATCTGCCAGATGCCGAGGGCGGTGAAGCCCGCGAACAACAGCAAGCCGACGAAACCGAGAATGGCCAGCGCGACAGGGCCGCGCGGCCCGCGCGAGGCCTCGTCGGATACGTCGTGGTTCAAGGCATGTCTTTCATGCTTGCCGCGTCGTCGTGCATCATGCCGGGCATCATGTTGTCGTTGAGGTGATACATCACCCAGATCGAACCGGTCAGCGTGATGACGACGAGTACCAGCGTGAAGATCAGCGCCAGCATGTTCCAGCCGCCTTCCGACCGCGCGTTCATGTGCAGGAAGTAGATCATGTGCACCACGATCTGCACGGCGGCGAGTCCGAGGACAACGAATGCCGTGGTGCTCGTGCTGGCGAAGACATGGCCCATGACGACCCAGAACGGAATCGCCGTCAGGATCACGGCGAGCACGAAGCCCGTCATGTATCCCTTGAAGGTGCTGTGGCTCGCGCCCTCGTCGTGGCCATGATCGTCATGGCCGTGCTGTGCGTGTGCGTCGGTGTGGGTGCTCACTTCAGCACTCCCGTCAGGTAAACGAAGCTGAAGACGCCGACCCAGACCACGTCCAGGAAGTGCCAGAACATCGAAAGACACATCAGGCGACGGCGGTTGTCCGGAATGAGGCCCTTCTTGCCTACCTGCACCATCAGCGTGATCAGCCAGACGATGCCGAAGGTGACGTGCAGCCCGTGCGTACCGACCAGGGTGAAGAACGACGACAGGAACGCGCTGCGCCCCGGACCCGCGCCTTCGCCGATCAGGTGCGAGAACTCGTAAAGCTCGATGCCGAGGAACGCGGCGCCGAACAGGCCCGTGATCGCCAGCCACATCAGCGTCGGACCCTTGCGGTTGCGCTGCATCTCCAGCACGGCGAAGCCATACGTGATCGACGAGAGCAGCAGCATCGACGTGTTGATCGCGACCAGGGGCAGCTCGAACAGATCGGCGCCCGAAGGACCGCCCGCGTAGCTACGGCCCAGCACGCCGTACACGGCGAACAGGGTGGCGAAGATGAGGCAGTCGCTCATCAGGTAGAGCCAGAAACCGAGCAGCGTCCCGTTTTCGGGATGGTGATCCTCGGTCATGTAGAACGACAGTTCTTCCGGCATGGCCGCGTCGTTGGCGGCGAGGGCGTGTGTATCAGACATGGGCGGCCAACAGCTCCGTACGCGCTGCCTCCTCGCGGGCGACATCGGCCGCAGGGATGTAGTAGTCGCGCTTGTAATTGAACGTATGGACGATGGCGGTGGCGATCAGCGCGACGAAGGCGACGATCACCAGCGGCCACATATGCCAGATCAGGGCGAAACCGAGAACGAAGCTGATCCCCGCCAGGACGATGCCTGCCCACGTGTTCTTCGGCATGTGGATCGGGAGAAACCCGTCCAGCGGCCGGCTATGCCCACGCTGCTTCATCTGGTACCACGCGTCGCCATCGTGAATGATCGGCGTGAAGGCGAAGTTGTACGACGGCGGCGGCGAGGACGTCGACCATTCCAGCGTACGGCCACCCCATGGATCGCCCGTGTAATCGCGCAGTTCGTCGCGACGACGGTAGCTGACGATCAGCTGGATGATGAAGCTGGCGATACCGATCGCGATCAGCACGGCACCGAAGGCCGCGATCTGGAACCAGATCTGCAGCGACGGATCCTCGAAGTGGCTCATGCGGCGCGTGACGCCCATGAAGCCCAGCACGTACAACGGCATGAACGCGAAGTAGAAACCGATCAGCCAGAACCAGAACGAGCACTTGCCCCAGAACGGATCGAGCTTGTAACCGAAGGCCTTGGGGAACCAGTAGGTGATGCCGGCCATCAGGCCGAACAGCACGCCGCCGATGATCACGTTATGGAAATGCGCGATAAGGAACAGGCTGTTGTGCAGGACGAAGTCGGCTGGCGGAACGGCAAGCATCACACCGGTCATGCCGCCGATGACGAAGGTCACCATGAAGCCCAGCGTCCAGAGCATCGGCACGTCGAACGTGATGCGGCCGCGGTACATCGTGAACAGCCAGTTGAATATCTTCGCACCCGTCGGGATCGAGATGATCATCGTCGTGATGCCGAAGAACGAGTTCACGCTGGCGCCCGAGCCCATCGTGAAGAAGTGGTGCAGCCACACGAGGTAGGAGAGCACGGTGATGACGACGGTCGCGTAAACCATCGACGCATAACCGAACAGGCGCTTCTTGCTGAAGGTCGACACCACTTCGGAGAACACACCGAACACCGGCAGTATCAGGATGTAGACCTCGGGGTGACCCCAGATCCAGATCAGGTTCACGTACATCATGGCGTTGCCGCCGAATTCCGTCGTGAAGAAGTTGGTACCGGCGTAACGGTCGAGCGCCAACAGCACCAGCACCGCGGTCAGGACCGGGAACGCGGCCACGATCAGCACGTTGGTGCACAGGGACGTCCAGGTGAAGATCGGCATCTTCATCAGGGTCATGCCCGGCGCGCGCATCTTCACGATGGTCGCGATCAGGTTGATGCCCGACAACGTCGTTCCGACACCCGCTATCTGTAGCGACCAGATGTAGTAATCCACGCCTACGTCGGGACTTTGCGCGATACCGGAAAGCGGCGGATACGCCAGCCAGCCCGTACGCGCGAACTCGCCCACGAACAGCGACATCATCACCAGCACGGCGCCGGCGGTGGTCATCCAGAAGCTGAAGTTATTGAGGAATGGAAACGCCACGTCGCGAGCGCCGATCTGCAACGGCACCACGAAGTTCATCAGGCCCGTGACCAGCGGCATGGCGACGAAGAAGATCATGATCACGCCGTGCGCCGTGAAGATCTGGTCGTAATGGTGCGGCGGGAGATAACCGACCGAATCGCCGAACGAGATGGCCTGCTGGATGCGCATCATGATGGCGTCGGAGAAACCGCGCAGCAGCATCACGATGCCGAGGATCATGTACATGATCCCGATCTTCTTGTGGTCGATGCTGGTGAACCATTCGTGCCACAGATAGCCCCAGGCACGCTTGTACGTGATGAAGCCCAGCAGGGCCGCGCCGCCCAGGGCGACCGCGATGAAGGTCGCCAGCAGGATCGGTTCGTGGAACGGAACCGCCTCCCACGTAAGACGACCGAATATCAGCTTGGTGAGATCAGGCATGGTGATAACCGGGTACTAAGACATAAGTTGTCCGGCGGGCCGTCACAGGGGACGGCCAGTCGGCGAAACGGGAGTGCCGGCGACATCCTTGCCCGTGCACAGGGCGCCGACATAGGTCTTCGTGGCGGTGTCGGCCAGACCAAGCCGGACGCGCGTCGCCGCATCGAGCGAGGTCACGTTGTACGTGCCGACGATGCCGGAGCCGCCGCGTTCATCGATGGCCATCATGTCGCTGACGCACATGCGATTGGCTTCGACGCAGCGATTCAGGATGGCCTTGTAGAGGCCATTGGCCACGCTGCCGTAATGGCGCACCGGCTCTTTCTCGCTGGGCTGTTCGAGCTTCAGATACTCGTCGCGGCTGAGTGTCTCGGTACTGGATTTCGCCTCGGCGACCCACTTTGTGAATTCGTCTTCACTTACGCCGAGGAACTTGAAGCGCATACCCGAGAAGCCCGCACCGCTGTAGTTCGCGGAGAAGCCTTCATATGTGCCCGGCTTGTTCATCACCGCGTAAAGCTTGGTTTCCATGCCCGGCATGGCGTAGATCTGACCGGCCAGCGAGGGGATGAAGAACGAGTTCATCACAGTGGAAGCCGTGATCTTGAACTGGATCGGCCGATCGATGGGTGCGGCAATCTCGTTGACCGTTGCGATGCCCTGTTCCGGGTAAAGGAACAGCCATTTCCAGTCCAGCGCGACGACTTCGACCACGAGGGGCTTGGTGCCGGCGGGCACTTCGCGCCCTTCGGACAACCGGTCGAGGGGGCGGAACGGGTCGAGTTTATGCGTGCTGACCCACGTCACCGCGCCAAGAGCGATGATGATGACGAGCGGAGCGGACCAGATAAGCAGCTCGAGCACCGTGGAATGGTGCCATTCGGGATCGTAGTCGGCGTTTTTGTTGGAAGCCCGGTATTTCCAGGCGAACAGCAGGGTGAGTGCAATCACCGGAACGATGATGATGAGCATCAGCACCGTGGAAACAATGATCAGGTTGCGTTGCTGAACAGCAATGTCGCCGGCGGGTGAAAGCAGGACGGCGTTGCAGCCCGAGAGGAGGAGGGCAACGAACGGGATCAGTAGTCCGCGCAGAGTCTTAATGGACATCGCCTGACGACATAACCGTGGGAAGGGGAGAAAACTACGCCTATCGCACTGTCCAGAGAATAGGACATTTTGTCTCATGGCATCGTGACGCAGCCGGTGCGATGCTATGCGTTACTGGCAACTACTCACGAAACGGGGCAAGTCGATGTCGAGCATTCCACACGACGGCAACGGACCTTCCGCAAGCGCCGCGGAACGCGACCTCCGCAACCTTCACGCGGACCATGCCGCGGTAGCTCCCGGCGAAATCGCCGTCGGCGTCGTCATTGGCCGCGCTTCGGAGTATTTCGACTTCTTCGTTTACGGCATCGCTTCGGTGCTGGTGTTTCCGGCGGTTTTCTTCCCGTTCCTGACCCCGCTGGACGGTACGCTGCTGTCGTTCACGATCTTCTCGTTCGCGTTTATCGCCCGCCCCTTCGGCACGACCTTGTTCATGTCCATCCAGCGCCGGTGGAGTCGCGGAACCAAGCTGACCGGGGCGCTGTTCCTGCTGGGAACGTCGACGGTCGGTATCGCATTCCTGCCCAGTTACGCCACGGCCGGCATCACGACCATCATTCTTCTTTCGTTGCTGCGATTCCTGCAGGGTATTGCCCTGGGTGGATCGTGGGACGGTCTGCCCTCGCTGCTGGCGCTGAACGCGCCGCGCGGACGCCGTGGCTGGTACGCCATGCTGGGCCAGCTCGGCGCACCGATCGGGTTCTTTATCGCCGGCGCCCTCTTCCTGTTCCTCTGGCTCGAATTGTCGAAAGAGGATTTCCTCGGCTGGGGCTGGCGCTATCCCTTCTTCGTGGCCTTCGCGATCAACGTCGTCGCGCTGTTCGCCCGCCTGCGCCTCGTGGTAACCGAGGAATACACCCAGTTGCTCGAAGAGCGCGAACTTGAGCCGATCGGCATTCGCGAAATGTTACGCACGCAGGGTTACAACCTTTTCATCGGCGCGTTCGCGGCGCTGGCCAGCTACGCGTTGTTTCATCTGGTCACGATCTTCCCGCTTTCGTGGATCGCGCTGCATTCGCAGCAGTCCATACCCAGCGTCCTGATCGTGGAGATGTGCGGTGCGGTCGTCGGCATCCTCGGTACCGTCGCATCGGGTTGGATCGCCGATCGCATCGGCCGCCGCACCACGCTGGCCGTGCTCGCCTGCCTCATCGGCCTGTTCGCTCTGTTCGCGCCGTGGCTGCTCGATGGCGGCAAGGTCGCCCAGGACACTTTCATCATCGTGGGTTTCGCGCTGCTCGGCGTGTCGTACGGTCAGTCCGCGGGCACCGTGACGGCCAACTTCGAGAAGCGCTTCCGTTACACGGGTGCGGCGTTGACGTCGGATATCGCATGGTTGATCGGCGCGGCCTTCGCGCCGCTGGTGGCGCTGAGCCTGTCGTCGCGGTTCGGGTTGGCCGCGGTCAGCGTTTATTTGCTGTCGGGTGCAGCTTGTACATTGGTGGCGTTGCGGATCAATAAGGTCATTGAGTCGCGGGATTAGCCCTTAAAAGCGCAAACGACCGATGAGGCGACAACCAATCTCATCGTGCTGGGCTCCTGCCTGCGCAGGAGCGACGAAGAGGTAATTTCCGACGCTCCGGAATCACTCCCTCCCCTCACCGTCGTCCCTGCGCAGGCAGGGACCCCGTGCGATGCAGCCGGTTTTCGCGACTACACCCACTCAGCTCTTCGGCGAATGTGCGGCTTTCCCCAGCATGGCACTAAGCTATGCCGCTCGCACCCCAAGGACCCTGCGCCGTGCCCGATTTCCTGAATGCCCTGCTCCTCGGCGTCATCGAGGGGATCACCGAATTCCTGCCCATTTCCAGCACCGGCCATCTGCTGATCGCGGAACGCTGGCTGGGCGCGCGGTCGGACCTGTTCAATGTCGTCATTCAGGCCGGCGCGATTCTCGCGGTCACCTTCATCTACTGGGGCCGGATCTGGGATCTGCTGGTCAACTGGCGCCGGCCGGAGAACCGCGACTACCTGCTGAAGTTGATCGTCGCCTTCCTCATCACGTCGGCCCTCGGCTTCATCGTGGTGAAAATGGGCTTCAAGCTGCCCGAGACGGTGACTCCGATCGCCTGGGCCCTGGTCATCGGCGGTATCTGGATGCTCGCGGCCGAACGTCTGGCAGCCAGGCAGGTGGACCGCAGCGAAGTGACCTGGCGCGTCGCCATCCTGGTCGGCTTTGCGCAGATCGTGGCCGGCATTTTCCCGGGTACGTCACGGTCGGCCGCCACCATCTTCACGGCGATGCTCGCAGGCACCAGCAATCGTGCGGCGGCGACCGAGTTCGCCTTCCTCGTCGGCATCCCGACGATGTACGCCGCCAGCGCCTACGAGCTCTTCAAGCAGTACCGCCTGGGCGGCGCCGTGCAGGAAGACTGGACCGCGCTGGGCATCGCCTTCGTCGTATCGACGATTACCGCCTTCGTCGCGGTGAAGTGGCTGCTGGGCTATATCCGGTCGCACCGGTTCACGCCGTTCGCGATCTACCGCATCGTGCTGGGTATCGCACTGCTGCTGTTCCTGCCCGTCGGCGGCTGATCGACCATGGCAGGCGATCGCTACCGTCTGCTGGATCTTCTCGTCGATATCCCCGGGCAACGGGTCGAGCGCGATGGTCACGTCCTCGACGTCGGCGGTCTCAGCTTTCAGTTGCTGGCCTGTTTGCTCGCCCAGGGCCAGCGGGTAGTCAGCTTCGACGAACTGATCGGGCAGGTCTGGTCGCCCGCCGTGGTGAACGAGGAAACCGTCACCCAGCGCGTCCGTCTGCTCCGTCAGTCGCTGGGCGACGACGCACGGCGGCCTCGCTACATACGATCGGTACGGGGGCAGGGTTACCAGCTTGGGGCGGCGCCCGTGCCCGCCGAAGACCCGGCTCGTGTCCGGGCCCACATGCCGTGGCCCGCCGTACTGGCGGCCATCGTGCTGGTGCTGGGGACCGGGCTTGCCTGGCATGTCGTCCGGACGCCACGCGACGCTCCCCGGACCGCGGCACAGGAACTGCTGGACCGCGCCGCGTGGTACGCCAGCATGGGCCAGCGCGATAACGACGAACGGGCGATTGCCTTGTACGAGCGGGCGCTCGTCGACGCTCCCGACGATAGCCGCGCCCTGTTGGGCCTGAGTCGCCGGTATAGCGCGCGTACCTGTCTATACAACGCCGGCTATGCATGGGCTGGACGAGCCCAGACGCTCGCCGAGCGAGTACTGCGCGCCTCTCCGAACGATCCACAGGCATGGTCGGCAGTCGGCTATGCCCGCGACTGCGAGGGCGACCTGCCCGGCGCCATTGCCGGTTACGAGCGCGCCGTATTGCTCGACCCGACCGATGACGCCAGCCGTGCCTCGGCGGCCTATCTGTATCAGGAACAGGGCAGGCTCGCCGACGCATTGCGCGCGAATCTGGACATGCGCGGCGATCCGTCGAAAGTGCGTTTTCGCGACATTGCCGTGGCGCGCGAGCTGGAACTGATGGGATTCACCGATGCCGCCGAGGGCCGCTTCCGGCGCAGCTTCCTGCTCACGCCCGACAACGTCTTCGCCAATATCGGCTGGCCGTCCTTCCTGTTCGTGCATGGCCGTGTGGATGAAGCCCGGACCGCCGTCGCGGAAGCACAGGCGCATGGCACCAAGCGGGCGGAACTGGCGCAGCTGACGGGCGAACTGGCGCTGGTGCGCGGCGATCGCGCGGCGGCGACCGTCGCCTTCACCGAAGCGAAAGCCCTGCGTCCCGATGCGGGTATGCCGGCAACACTGGCTGCGCTTTATGCCGAAACGCCGCCGTCGCCCGAATGGATCGACGAGCGGATTGCACAGGTGCGGGCGCGACTGGTCGACAACGCATGGCCGCCTGCCCGGCTTGAACTGGCGGTGCTTGCCGTCGCTCGCGGCGACCGCCGCACCGCTATCGCAGCGATTCAGGGGGCGGTGGACGCCGGCTATCGCGATGCCGCGTACCTGCGGACAACGCCACTGCTGACAAACCTGCACGGCGAGGCCGGTTTCGAGGCGGCGCTCGCCGCCATCGAACGCCGCGTGACCGCGGAGCGCCAGCGCGTGCTGGACGCTCCGTGGTGCCCGCCGGTGCTTAAGGCAACGCTTTGAGGACGATGTCCCGCAAGATGCCCTGCGACTGCGGATGCGCATAGCTCTGGTTGTAAGCCTTGCTCGTGACGACCGCGACCAGCTGGCGTTCGGGCAGCACGAAAACATAGTTGCCGCCGTTCCCGCTCATCGCCCAGACCGGCGTATCGACACCATGGACCGGAAACTGGAAGCGCCACCAGAAATAGCCGTAATCCGCATCGTCCCGAGCCTGTGCGTGGGGCGTCAGCATCGCGTCGACCCACGCCTTCGGAAGCACCTGCGTGTCCTGCCAACGGCCGCCGTTCGCCACCATCTGGCCCAGCTTCGCCAGGTCGCGCGAGCGATACCGCGTACCGCCGCCACCCATGCCGATGCCTTCGGGCGAGGTGTTCCACTTGACGCTGACGATCCCTAACGGCTTCTCCAGTACCTCGGCGGCAAAGGCGGACAACGGCTTCTTGGCCGCGCGCTCGACCACGGCGCCGGCGACGAAGGCGCCAGCCGTGCAATAAGAGAACGAGCGGCCGTGCGGGCTGTCCTTAGGCTTCGTCATCCACGGCGCGAACCCCTTGATGGGTAGTCCCAACGCGAAGTCGAGCCAACGCTCGGTGACATACATGCGCTCTTCGTTGCCACTGGAGAACTGGTTTTCGTCGTCGCATTCCCAGAGCGAACTCATGGTCAGCAGGTCTTCCAGCGTAAACGCCTGCTTGCGCGGGTCGGGATTGGCCGGGTGGATATCGGGGAAGAAGGCGTAGAGAGGCGCCTGGACGCTGGGGATCAGTCCCTTCGCGATGGCCGCACCCACCAGCATGGCGGTGACGCTCTTGCTGGCCGAACGGATGTCGTTGAGCAGCTCGGGGTTGCCGTCGTTGAAATAGTGCTCGTAGACGATCCGGCCGTGGTCGACCACGACCACGCTGGTGATCTTCTTGTACGTGCCGTCGGCGATGCGATCTTCCAGACCCGCCAGCACGTCGGCGTGCCATCCGAGTTTTGCCGCGTCGGCAACGGCCCACCCGTCGTCACGTTTTTCCGGTGGATGGTAGGTGCCGGCGAGGGTGGGCAAGGCAAGACAGGCGGCGAAAGCCGCGATAGCGAAGCGCATGGCGAGGGTCTCCCTGGGGTAAGGGAAACGAGTGGGCCACCGTGCCGTCTGAAGTGCCTGACATGCGAATGAAGAATTCTGAAGACCGGCAGGAATGCCGGTGCCTCACCGTCGCCCCCGCGCAGGCAGGGGCCCCGGGCGATCACGCATGGAAAAGCGTGGTGCGGACGATGAGGGTGACACTTAGACGCCATGCCTTTGTAGAAGTGCGTCGGGCGACGAATACCTCAGGCCACCATCTCCAGCTTCTGCATAGCGGCCGTTGCCGCCTTCTTGGCCGCATCCTTCGCCAGCACGCACGCCGGCGTGCTCGTGCGCTGGAACAGCTCGCTGGTCCACTCGATGAAGGCCTGCACGCGGGCCGACAGGTGACGCTTCTGCGGGTAAACGATCCACAGCGGCGAGCCGGTGGAAATCGTGTCCTGCATGACGATCTGCAGCATGCCCTTGTCCAGTGCGCAGGCCGCGAGACAATGCGGTACCTGGATGACGCCCAGACCAGCTATCGCGGCCTGGATCACCGATTCGCCGTCGTTGATGAGCATATGCGCCTCGACGTCGACACCGACGCGGCCACCCGGCGTGTCGAACTGCCACTGATAGGGCTTGCCCGTGGTCGGATAGACGAAGTTCACGCAGCGATGCTGCTTCAGGTCTTCGATCGTCGTGGGCGCCCCGTGCTTGGCCAGATAGGCCGGCGAGGCGCACAGCACGTTGCTGAAATGACCGATCTTGCGGGCGATCAGGCTGGAATCCTCCAGCTCGCCCATGCGGATAGCGCAGTCGAACCCTTCTTCGTTCAGGTCGAACGGGAAGTCGCACATGGTCATTTCGAGCCGGATATCGGGGAATTTTTCCTCGAAATCGGCCAGATTGGGGATCAAGGCGGCACGACCCACGGCCGACGATGCGGCGATCCTTAATTTGCCCGCCGGCTTGGTCCGGGCATAGCCCAGGGCCTCCGTCGCCTCGGTCAAATCTGTAAGTATCTCCTTGCAACGTGCATAGAACGCGGCGCCATCGTCGGTTAAACGCAAGGCCCGGGTGGATCGGAAGAACAGGCGGGCACCCAGCCCTTCCTCCAGGCGTGAAATAGCCCGGCTGACCCCCGACGGGGTCATTTCCAGATGCTGTGCCGCCGAGGAAAAGCTCTTGGCCTCGACGACGCGGACGAAAACGCTGATCGCGGAAAAATCTTCCATTGCGGCGGCTCCGGTAGTCGGTTGAATGGGCATTCGTGACTGAGCGTCACAGGCGGAGTGATTCTAAACCTGTTTTTAGCTTCCTGGGCAAGGACTAGATTGCGCGCCTTAGCCGGCGCGCCGGTATAACTTGCATCAGGGACGCCCCCATGAAGAAGAAAATCCTGTTCGGTTCCACGGCGCTGGCCGTCGCCATCGCCTCGGCGATCTGGCTTACGGGCGGCCCCGCACCCATCCATGCGGCCGAGCCGATGCCGGCTCCGGAAGTCACCGTCGCCCAGGTATTGCTGCGCCCGGTGGACGACGCCAACGCATTTACCGGCCGCATCCAGGCCGTCGATACCATCCAGATCCGTCCGCGTGTGGGCGGATATGTCGACTCGGTGCATTTCCGCGAAGGCGCCCTGGTCAAGAAAGGCCAGTTGCTCTTCACGATCGACCCGCGCCCGTTCCAGGCCGAAGCGAACCGTCTGAGCGCCAACCTCAATCAGGCACGCTCGGAACTCAACCTCGCCGAAGCCAATGCCGCACGCGGCCGCAAGCTGGTCGAACAGCGCGCCGTGTCGCGCGAAGAAGCCGACCGTCTCGACACCGCCGCACAGAGCGCGAAGGCACAGGTCGCCTCCACGGGCGCGGCACTCGATGCCGCCAAGCTCAATCTCGGCTTCACCGAAGTCCGCGCACCCGTCGACGGCCGCGTCAGCAATGCGCTGGTCACCCCGGGCAACCTCGTGACCAGCACCGACGTGCTGACCAGCGTCGTCAGCGTCGACCCGATGTACGTGTACTTCGACGTGGACGAGCAGACCTTCCTGAAACTGGATCGCCTGCGCCGCACGAACGGCCGTGCGCCGGAAGTGGCGATGGGTCTGGCCGACGAGTCGGGCTATCCGCACACCGGCAAGATCGACTTCATCGACAACCAGCTGCGCACCGGCGCCGGCACCATCCGTTTGCGTGCCGTATTCCCGAACGCCGATTCGGCCTATACGCCGGGCCTGTTCGCACGCGTGGAACTGCGTAGCGGCGAACGCCAGCCCCGCGCACTGATCGACGACCGCGCGGTCGGCACCGACCTGGGTACCAAGTTCGTCTACATCCTCGGCAAGGATCGCAAGATCGAATACCGCCGCGTGACGACGGGTGCGCTGGTCGATGGCCTGCGCGTGGTCGACAACGGTCTGAGTGCCGAGGACGTCGTCGTGGTGAACGGTCTGCAGCACGTTCGTCCGGGTGTCGAAGTGAATGCCAAACGCGTCGCCATGGCGACCCGCGGTAGCGAAGCCACCGCGAAGCAGGTTGCCGGCGTACCCAGCGGCGATGCCGCGAGCGTCGCCGCGCTCAATGCGCAGGACTGATCCATGAAAATCGCTCAATACTTCGTCGACCGCCCGATTCTCGCGGGCGTGCTGTCGGTGCTGTTCCTGATCGCCGGCGGTGTCGCGGTGTTCAAATTGCCGATCAGCGAATACCCGGAAGTGGTGCCGCCGACGGTTGTCGTGCGTGCCAACTATCCGGGCGCGAACCCGAAGATCATCGCCGAAACCATCGCCACGCCGCTTGAGGCACAGATCAACGGCGTCGAAGGCATGCTGTACACCTCGTCGCAGGCGACGAGCGACGGCGCGATGACGCTTACCGTGACCTTCGCGCTCGGCACCGATCTGGACAATGCCCAGGTGCAAGTCCAGAACCGCGTGTCGCAGGCATTGCCGCGTCTTCCCGAGGAAGTGCAACGACTCGGCGTGACCACGCAGAAAAGCTCGCCCGACCTGACCATGGTCGTGCATCTGACCTCACCCTCGCATCGTTACGACATGCTCTATCTGTCGAACTACGCGCGCCTGCACATCAAGGATCAGCTCGCCCGCCTGGACGGCGTCGGCGATGTGCAGCTGTTCGGCGCGGGTGAGTACAGCATGCGCGTATGGATGAACCCGGAGAAGCTCGCCGTACGCGACCTGACCACCGGCGACGTCCTGAAAGCTATCCGCGAACAGAACATCGAAGTGGCGGCCGGTGCGCTGAACGCGCCTCCGGGCCCGAATACGTCCGCGTTCCAGGTCAATATCAACACGCGTGGCCGACTGGTGACCGAGGACGACTTCCTCAACATCATCGTGCGCAGCGACGCGAGTGGCTCGGTAACGCATCTGCGCGATGTGGCGCGCGTCGAACTGGGTTCCAGCAGCTACGCGCTGCGCAGCCTGCTCAACAATCAGGAAGCGGTAGCGATTCCGATCTTCCAGCGTCCCGGCTCCAATGCGATCCAGATCTCCGATGAAGTCCGCGCAACCATGGCGGAACTGAAGAAGGAATTCCCGCAGGGCGTCGATTACAGCATCGTCTACGATCCGACCGTATTCGTGCGCGGCTCGATCGATGCCGTAGTGCACACGCTGTTCGAAGCGATCGTCCTCGTCGTGCTCGTCGTGATCCTGTTCCTGCAGACCTGGCGCGCGTCGATCATCCCGCTGGTGGCCGTCCCCGTCTCGCTGATCGGTACGTTCGCCGTGATGTACGTCGTGGGCTTCTCGCTCAACGCCCTGTCGCTGTTCGGACTGGTGTTGGCGATCGGTATCGTGGTGGATGACGCCATCGTCGTCGTCGAGAACGTCGAACGACACATCGAACACGGGCTGTCGCCGAAAGAAGCGACCCGGCTGGCGATGACGGAAGTGACCGGTCCCATCGTCGCCACCGCACTCGTCCTGTGCGCGGTCTTCGTCCCCACCGCCTTCATCAGCGGCCTGACCGGCCAGTTCTATCGCCAGTTCGCGCTGACCATCGCTATTTCCACGGTCATCTCCGCGTTCAATTCGCTGACCCTGAGCCCTGCCCTCGCCGCGCTGCTGCTGAAAGACCGCAGTGCGCCCAAGGACAAGCTGAGCATCCTCATCGACCGCGGCTTTGGCTGGCTGTTCCGTCCGTTCAACCGCATGTTCGAGCGTGGTTCGCACGGTTACGTCAGTGCGGTGCAGAAGATCCTGCGTTTCAGCGCGATCGCACTGGTGCTGTACGCCGGCCTGATCGGTCTGGCATGGCTCGGTTTCGCGAAAGTGCCGATGGGCTTCGTACCGCCGCAGGACAAGCAGTACCTGGTGTCGTTCGCGCAGTTGCCCGATGCCTCGTCGCTGGATCGCACCGAAGACGTGATCCGGCGGATGAGCGATATCGCCCTGAAGCAGCCGGGTGTCGAAGGCGCGGTGGCGTTCCCGGGCCTGTCGATCAATGGCTTCACCAACAGCACCAACTCCGGCATCGTGTTCGTGACGCTGAAGCCGTTCGATGAACGCCGTAGCGAAGCGCTTTCGGCGGGTGGCATCGCGGGCGCGCTGAACCAGAAATTCGCGTCGATCCAGGATGCGTACATCGCGATCTTCCCGCCACCGCCCGTCAACGGCCTCGGCACGATCGGCGGCTTCCGCATGCAGATCGAAGATCGCGCGGGTCTTGGCTTCGAGGAGCTGTACAAGCAGACGCAGGGCATCGTACAGGCGAGTGCGACCACGCCGGGTCTGGCGGGTCTGTTCACCAGCTACCAGGTCAGCGTGCCGCAGATCGACGCGGACGTGGATCGCGAGAAGGCGAAATCGGAAGGTATCGATCTCGGCGACGTGTTCCAGACCATGCAGGCGTTCCTTGGCTCGCTCTACGTCAACGACTTCAACCGCTTCGGCCGCACCTATCAGGTGAACATGTCCGCCGAACCGTCGTTCCGTCACGAGGCAAGCGACATCCTCGGCCTGAAGACGCGCAACGCGGCGGGCGACCTGGTTCCCCTGGGTTCGTTCATCACGGTGCGCCAGTCGAACGGTCCGGACCGCGTGATGCATTACAACGGCTATCCGACGGCTGAAATCAACGGCGGTGCCGCACCGGGCTTCAGCACCGGCCAGGCCCAGGCTGCCATGGAAAAACTCGTCGCCGAAAAGCTGCCCAATGGCATAACCTACGAGTGGACCGAGCTGACCTACCAGCAGATCCTCGCGGGCAATACCGCGGTGCTGGTGTTCCCCTTGTGCGTGCTGCTGGTGTTCCTGGTGCTGGCGTCGCTGTATGAAAGCCTGAGCCTGCCGCTCGCGGTCATCCTGATCGTGCCGATGGTGCTGCTGTCCGCGATCTTCGGCGTGTGGATTACCGGTGGCGACAACAACATCTTCACCCAGATCGGTCTGATCGTTCTCGTAGGCCTGGCGTGCAAGAACGCCATCCTGATCGTCGAGTTCGCCCGCGAAGCGGAGATCCATGGCATGAGCCGCATCGATGCGGTGCTGGAAGCGGCCCGCCTGCGTCTTCGCCCGATCCTGATGACCTCGTTCGCTTTCATCATGGGCGTGGTCCCGCTGGTTATCTCGCATGGTGCGGGTGCGGAAATGCGTCACGCGATGGGTGTGGCGGTGTTCGCCGGCATGCTTGGCGTCACCTTCTTCGGCCTGATCTTCACCCCGTTGTTCTATGTGCTGATCCGCACGATGAACGAGCGTATGGAGGCGCGCCGCAACGCACGTCGCGAACGCCTCGGTCTCAATACGCCGGCGCTCGAGGAGCATTGATATGAAACTGGCACTCCGTAGCACCGCGCTGTTCGCGGCACTCGTCCTCGCCGGCTGCGCAAGCGTCGGCCCGGATTACAAGGCACCGGTGGAAGCACCGGTGACGCTCCAGGGCGTCGACAAGACGCAGCAAAACGACGCCACCTTTCAGGCGCGCTGGTGGGAGCAGTTCAACGATCCCACACTGAATGCACTGATCGTACGGGCCGCGAAGAACAGTCCCGATCTGAAAATCGCCGTCGCGCGTCTGAACGAAGCGCGTGCGCTGCTGGGTACCGCGAAGTCTCAGCAGATTCCGGACATCGAAACACAGGCGGCGTATAGCCGCAGCCGCCAGCAGCAACCCGGGTTCGGCACCCAGCGGCAGACGGTGACCAGTTATCAGGCCGGTTTCGACGCATCGTGGGAACTGGACCTGTTCGGCGGTATTCGCCGTTCGGTCGAGGCCGCCGGCGCGGATGCCGCCGCGAGCGCCGCTTCGTTGCAGGACGCGCAGGTCACGTTGTTCGCCGAAGTGGCGCGCAATTACTTCGACCTGCGTGGCACACAGCTTCGCCTGGAGGTCAGCCGCCGCGATATCGAAAACCAAAGACAGTCGTTGAAGATCATCGAAGCTCGCTCTGAAGTAGGCACCGGTTCGGATCAGGACGTCGCAAGCGCGAAGGCGCGCCTTGCAGCCGTCGAGGCACAGCTTCCGTTGCTGGAAACCCAGGCACAGGCGGACTCGTTCCGCATTGCGGTGCTGCTCGGCGAACGGCCGGGCGAACTCGGCGTCGATCTCTCGGCGGCGACCTTCCGTCCGATCGATGTCAGCCTGCCCATCGGTGGCGCGGACGATGTGCTTTCGCGTCGCCCGGATATCCGTGTGGCAGAGCGCGAACTGGCAGCAGCCAATGCACGGATCGGCGTGGCCAAGGCCGACTACTTCCCGCATGTTTCGCTGGGCGGCTTCATCGGATTCCTTGCCGGTCGCAGTAATGACTTCGGTGGCCCGGCGACGCGGGCCTGGTCCATCGCACCGAGTATTTCGTGGTCCGGCCTGAACGTGCAGCGCGTGCGATCGGGCGTGAAGGCCAGCGAGGCACGGGCCGACGCCGCACTGGCGAACTATCAGCGCACGGTGCTTCAAGCGCTGGAGGATGTCGACAACTCGCTGGTGTCGTTCAACCAGCAGCGTACGCGGGTCGAGAAGCTGATCGAACAGGCGACGCAAAGCGAACGCGCAGCCTCCCTGGCGAAGATACGTTACGAAGCCGGCGCGACCGACTATCTCGAACTGCTGGATGCCGAACGGACGCAGTTGACCGCGGAAGACCAGCTGGCGGAAGCCGAAGCGGGCATCAATGTCCGCGCCGTGGCGTTGTACAAAGCGCTGGGCGGCGGCTGGGAAGCGTGCGCCGACGCACGCTGCACGCAGGTGGCGGCGACGCCATGAGCACGCGCAGTGCGGATGTCCGGCCGTTTCCCGCAACGCGCATGCGCACACGCGCCGTCGCCGTCGAACCGCCACTGGCCCAGCGCGTCGCGCTGGTGACCGGTGCCAATCGCGGGCTGGGCCGTGAGGTATCGCGCCAGCTCGCGGCGCTGGGCGTGACGGTCGTCATGGGATCGCGCGATCTGGCACGGGGCGAACGGGCGGCACGACTCGTTCGCGAGGAAGGCGGCGATGTCGTGCCGCTACGGCTGGACATCACCGCACAGCGCGATATCGACGACGCGGTGGCGACCATCGGTGCGCGCTACGGGCGCCTGGACATCCTGATCAACAACGCCGGCGGTTATTACAACTACGGCGAACGCGCATCGACCGTCGACATCGACGAGGTACGCGCCGCCCTCGACACGAACCTGCTCGGCGCGTGGCGACTGTGCGAAGCTGCCGCGCCGCTGATGCGGCGCCATGGCTATGGTCGCATCGTCAATGTGTCGAGCGGTTGCGCATCGGACGTGGAATGCGGCGATATGTGTCCGGCCTATCGCGTGTCGAAGGCAGCGCTGAACGTATACACGCGCATCCTCGCCGAGGAGCTGTCGGGCAGCGGCATTGTCGTCAACGCGGTTTGCCCCGGCTGGACAGCCACCGACATGGGTGGCAGCGGCGGGCGGCCGGTTCGCGCCAGCGCCGATGGTGTCGTATGGGCTGCTACGTTGCCGGATCGGGAAGCGGCGAACGGCGTGTTTTTTCGGGACCGGGAGCGTATCAAGTGGTAGTCCGGCACACGTAATTATTGTCGGATTTTCACGAATTGTCTGAGAGTAAAACGCTGATGTGGCGTTTACGCTTGTCTTTTTCCGAAGAGAGAAAGGGCAGCAAGCGATGGCGATTCGAATGTTCGTCGGTTTATGTGTCGCCCTCGGACTGATCATCCAGGCTGGCGTGGCAAAGGCTTCGTGCAGCGGATATCCCTCGCAGGGGGCCGCTCAGATCGCTTCGTTCGGCACGGTCGTTCCGAATCCGTCGCTTCGTCCCGGAGACGTCATCGCACGGGTCGAGACCGTACCGGCGTACACATCGCCGAACATGTACTGCAAGAGCCCCACGTACCACGGCTCGCTCGTACGTTATCCCACACCGAGCGCGATCGGCGATGGCGTCTACGAGACGGACGTGCGGGGTGTCGGCATCCGCATCTCCGGCTACCACAATACAAATAATCATCCCGGTTATTCCCGGTATCCGTTCTTCGAGAGCAAGCCTGGATACTGCTGTCGGGTGTGGTATCAGCAGATGCGCTTCAAGGTCGAGCTCGTCAAGACCGGCGACATTGTTACAAGTACCCTTGGCGGGGGCACGATCGCCACTGCAGGTGTCGACTCCAACAAGCAGGTCTGGGTCGATCTTCCGCCCACGCGCATCGAAGGCTATGTTCCGACCTGTTCCTTCGGCAGTGGAAACCTCGTCCTTCCGATCGGCAATGTCGACATCGCAAAAGTCGAAAGCGTCGGATACAGCCAGTGGGCAGAAGCAAACCTTTTATCCGGCGGCTGCCAGTACGTCGGCAAGGTCGCCATGACCTTCCATGGCACGGCCGATGGCACCGATCGCACATTGTTCGCTGCCATCGGGGGGGCCGCCGGTGTGGGCATCGAACTACGCAGCGCCAATCCAGATTCGGCCGCGGATCCGTCCGGCAACACCGCCATCGTATTCACGCCAAGGCCTGCCGGTCAGGTATACGCGTTCCGCGCACGCTACCGGCGTAATGGCCTTCCACTAAAGATGGGCGCGGGCAATGCAAACATTACTGTAAAAGTTGCTTACGACTAGAAAGTCACGTTTTTCCGATTTGTCTTAGAGCAGTCACCGCGTGTTGTCGGTAACGTGATGTTTTTCGAGAATCACGGACGAGCACGATGACTTCATGGAAGGCTACCGCCACATTCGCTGGCGTTGCCGTGGCAATGCTTGCAATACCTTTAGCGGCGCGAGCTTCGTGCAACTCCTATCCCGTGCAGGCACAGTCGCAACGGGTATCGTTCATAACACAAACGCCATCCATGGGGCTCGCCGTGGGGCAGGTCATAGCGGAAGCGGTGTCCTCTCCCGGGTATACGGCCAAAGAATGGTGCCGGTTCTCAACTTTCTACCTCCGATCCGTCACCTACGCCTCACCAGCACCGGGAGGAAGCAAAATCTTCGCGACCAATGTTCCCGGTGTTGGCATCCGGGTGCTTTTTAGTAATGAGAATAGTTCCTGGGGCGAAATTCCAAGCTCAACTTACAAGCCAGGTGCGTACTGGGCGGTATACAAGAACGCGTTCTTTAAAGTGCAGCTGATCAAGACCGGTGACATTAGCAGTGGCACAATCGCCGGTGGCATCGTCGGTAATGGTGGCCTCGATGGTGTCACTCAGTTCAGCGTCACGCTTCCTCCCGTGCGCATCGAGGCGCCGGTACCGACCTGTTCGTTTACGTCGCACAATCTTGGCTTCGCATTACGCAATGTCGATATCGCCGACATCGAGCGGGTCGGATACAGCGACTGGGTCCCCGCGAATCTTGTCTCCGGTGGCTGCCAGTACGTCAACACGGTCTCGATGACGTTCCAGGGCGCTTATGGCAGCAGCGACCCCACACTCTTCACCGCGGCGGGCGGCTCCGGAGGTGTCGGCATCGAGCTTCGCAGCGCCAATCCGGATGCAGCGGCCGATCCTACCGGCACGAGATCCATCGTATTCGTTCCACGTCCCGCAGGCGGTCTCTATGAATTCCGCGCGCGCTATCGACGCAACGGCCTTCCATTGAAGATAGGTCCCGGCAACGCGAACATCACGGTAAAGGTTGCTTACGACTAATCTGCCGACCCACCGGATCAACGCTGGATCATATGCGCGAACCACGTCCATCCGCGCAGCTTGGCGGTGATGAGTTTGGTGCATGTCAGCATCGGCACGGCGAGCAGTGCGCCCGGAATGCCCCATAGCCATCCCCAGATCAACAGCCATAGCAGGATGGCAACGGGCGACAAGCGCATGCGCCGACCTTGCAGCATCGGCGTGATCAGGTTGCCTTCGACGGCGGTAATACCGGCGAATGTCAGAGCGGGCAACAAGGCAGGCCCGAGTTCCTGAAAATGCAGGGTGCCGACGATCGCGAGAATCGTCGTGGTCGTGATGGCACCAACGTAGGGAATGAAGTTGGCGACCATTGCCACGGTGCCCCACAGCAGCGGATCGGGCACGTTGTACGCCCAGAGCATGCATGCGGTTATCAGACCCAGGCCAATGTTGATCGAGGCTGTCAGCAGCAGATAGCTCGACACTTCTTCCTGAATGCTGCGCACGATCGAGACCGTATGTCGCTTGTGCGCGAACGTCGGCGATATCTCGACGGCACGCCGCAGTATCTCGTCTCCGTATACCAGGAAGAAGAACACCAGCAGCGCGACGGTGAGAACGCTGGCGAGTACCTTGGGTGCCGAGGAAACGACGTCCCATGCGGTGAACGACATCGCCGGGTTACCGGGTGCCACGACGCGCGCCGCCGATCCGCTGACGAGGTTCTGCGTTGCCCTGCTCGCGGCTTCGAGCTGCTGGGTCATCGGCTTGATCTTGGGCGCGAACGTGCGTATCGCCTCGGGCGCCTGATGGAACCAGTTCATCGCGGGCGTCGCGATCATGCCGATGCCGCTCGCCAGCGCACCGCCCAGCGCGAACATGACGACCCACGCAGCCAACCAGCGCGGTATGCGGAAACGTGCCGCTGTGGCGACGATCGGATTGAGCGCCAATCCGATGAATGCAGCGAGCACCAAGGGAATCAGCAACGATTTTCCGATGGTGACGGTAAATACCATCGCCAGGAGAATCATGCCGGTAAGGGATATGCGAATCGCCTGCAGATGGCGGGAAATGCGGCGCGTGCTTCGGCTGCTTCCACGCACGCGACGCGACGGTGCCGAGATAGTGGCAATAGCAATACCGGGAGCCGCGGTTGACGGAAGAGGTGTGGGCAGCGGACTGTGGGTATCGCTCATGGATCGGTGTCACCCGCCCCATTGAAAATGCTGCCGGCTGCCAGCGAAACGACCTGACCGATAACGCTGGACGCACCACCCGTGATCAGGCCGCTGACACCGGGCACGGCAAGCGGATTGACGTTGACGTTGCTGAGCAGGAAACCCGCGCCGGCCGCCATGCCCATGACCGTCAGCGGATACTCGTAGCCCTTCGCGATGAGGGCGGCGGCGGGTTCCGTGGTTTCGATGCGTGCGGCAGCCATACGGGCTCGTGCTTCCCCGACCGCTGCCATGCTGCTGAAAATACCCATTGCCTCAACCCCCTTCGCTTTCGCCTTCCGCACGGCCCTGCTTTACCGCGTCTTTCGCCAGCGTGGCCAGTTCGGCTCGCGTCGCGGGAAGAGTAAGCCAGTGCATGCAGCGGCGGAATACCCGTATGGCGACGACCAGCAGGACCAGCTGTAGTAATGCCAGCACGGTAAGCGCCCACGCCCACGAACCGAACCATTGCGCCAGCCCCCAACCGGCCAGCGCCAGCAGGGTGAACCCCAGCGCCACCGCGAACACGATGGCCGCCAGACCCATGAACAGCATGAGCACGATGCCGTGACGCGCCAGGCCGATTTCTGCCCGAAGCAGTCCCAGTTGCGCCGAAAAAAGATGCTTCAGTCCGGCACCGAGTCGCGTCAGATCGTCGACCCACTCCGGACGCTTGAGCCTGGAACCGGCCGCGGGACCGGTGCCTTCGGCACCGAAACCCGGATCGTTGGTATTTCCGTCGGGACCGTCTTCGAGCATGCCCTTCCCCTGGACCTTAGGCCCGCATCGATAAATCAGCTACGCAGGATGCGGCCGGCGAGCCAGCCAGCCACGAGCGCGATGGCCACCGACTGTACCGGCTTTTCGCGCACGTATTCGCGTGCCGTATCGAGCCAGTCGTTCGCGTGGTCCAGGGCATCGCCGTAGGCTTCCTGGCCGCGCAGCTTTACTTCTTCGGCTTTTTCCGCGGCGCGGGTGGCGCCGTGTGCCGCCTTGTCGGTCGCATGGTGCAAACCCGTTTCTACCTTGTCCGCGGCCCGGTCGACGGCGTCTTTCGTATGCTCGACCGCTTCGGACGTTGCCTGTTTCACGCGCTCGGCGCGAGCTTCGATGCGCTCGGCGGCCGTAATGGAGTTGGCGGCGGCGTTCGCTGCATTGGCGGCGGATTCGACGGGCTTATTCATAACGCGATTCTCCGGTGGAGGGTTTGACAGCTTATGGGTTTCGAGGTGACGCGGAAGTAACTGCGCAGTGCCGACAGTTGCGCGGCGGACGATCCGGGAGACTCGCCCGCCGCGCATCGTTCAAGGGCACGCCGGCGAACCGCGGCCCAACCGGACATCACACACTTCGACCGCGGAAGAACGAAATGATGGCAAGGATAAGGAACACCACGAACAGAATCTTGGCGATACCGGCGGCTGTGCCGGCGATGCCGCCAAAGCCAAGTACGGCAGCAATGATCGCAATGACGAGGAACACGAGGGCGTAATGCAGCATGACGGTTCTCCGAAAGGGTGCCGGTTCGCCTGACGAAAAATGTCGCGAGGCGCCCCGTCATTTAGTACCGCGCGCTGCGCATTTGATGTGAATGCGCAGACGCACGGCGATCACCGCTTTTGGAACGTTCAGGCTGTCGACGTCACTTCACTTCGCCGTCACGCCTTGACCTTCGGATTGAGACTGTAAGTACCCGTGATGACCGCCTGGTCGACGACATGACCTTCGATCGCCGACCGAAGCTCGGCCAGGGAAAAGCCCTTTTCCAGCGGAACGGTGGCGACATCCAGCGCGTAAACGTGGAAGTGATAGTGGTGAACGATGGAGTCGTTCCACGGCGGACAGGGACCGTCGTAACCATGGTAATGGCCTTCCATATCCTTATCGCCCTTGAACCATCCCGTGTAGTCGTTCAGTCCCTGCACGGAACCGGGCGGTCCCACCGGATCTTTCTTGCCGCGCGGAACGATGCCTTCGCCGCACGCACCGTCACCCAGTTCACGGCATTCCTCCGGAATATTGGCCATGAGCCAGTGCACGAATTCTCCGCGCTTAAGCGCAGCCGGTACGGTACGTCCTTCGACGTTGACGTCGTCGGGTTTCGTGGGCACGTCGGTGTCGATGCATGCAATGACGAACGAGCGCGCCGTCGTCGGTACTTCCGTCCACGCCAGATGCGGCGTCGCGTTGTCCGACGGAAGCACGGGGCTGCCGAGGGTCATGAGCGCATAGCGCGCCGGAATGGCCTTGCCGTTCGGGAAACTGTCGCTGTGTACCTGCATGGGTGTGCTCCTTACTTCGAATACGTCACGCGATAAATCGCGCCATTCAGATCGTCGCTGACAAGCAGGCTGCCGTCGGCCAGCGGCTGAACGTCGGCGGGCCGTCCGGACACTTTTTCGTCCTTGAGGAACCCGTCGATCAGCGGCTCGTAGCTCACGACTTTGTTGGCATTGAGACGCGCGACCATCACGCGATAACCCGATTTCTGTGTGCGGTTCCACGAGCCGTGCAACGCGATGATCAACGCGCCGCGATATGAGGCCGGAAACATGGTTCCTTCATAGAAGCGCAGGCCCAGCGAGGCGACATGCGGACCCAGCTTATAGACTGGCGGGGTGTAATCCTTGCAGGACTTACCCTTGCCGAACTCCGGATCGAGCGTATCGCCCTGGTGGCAATAGGGAAAACCAAAGTGTTCGCCAGTCTTGGTGATGTGATTGAGTTCGTCGCTGGGCATGTCGTCGCCCATTTCGTCGCGCCCGTTGTCGGTGAACCATAGCGACTTGTCGCTCGGCCGCCAGGTGAAGCCGACCGTGTTGCGGATACCGTGTGCCACGTCTTCGATACCCGTGCCGTCCGGATTCATACGGGTGAGCTTCGCAAAGCCGTCGCGATCGCAGATGTTGCACGGCGCACCGATGGGCACATAGAGCTTATTGTCCGGACCGAACGCGATGAAGCGCCAGCCGTGGTGCGTTTCGGTGGGTAGCTTGTCGTAGATGATTTCAGGCTGGGGCGGCGCGTCGAGATGATTCTCGATGTCGCGCAAGACGACGATCTTGCTCACCGCCGATACGTAAAGATCGCCATTGTGGAACGCCACGCCGACGGGTAGCTGAAGCCCCGTCGCGATCGTTCGCACCTTGACGGCCGTGCCGTCGCCATGGGTGTCGGTCAGCGCATAAACCCTGCCCACGTCGCGCGATCCGACGAAGACGGTCCCTTTCGCGCCAACGGCCATTTCGCGGGCATTGGGTACCTGATCGGTGAAGACCGTGATCTTGAATCCGGGGGGCAGTTTCAGCGTGTCCAGCGGAGGCGTCGCCGCGAAAGCGGGGCTCGCGAGCAGGCCGAGGGCAAGCGTCAGGACAAGGCGCATGGGTCGTGCTCCGTGTGGGGGGAAACGGAAGCGTACTTCACGGCGACGACGTCGGCATGGCCCTTCCATCGTTTCCCGCTTATGAGATTAGGTGCCCGGACGCGAAGGTCAGGTATGCGCGGCCGCGACGGCCGCGAAACGGGCTGCGATATAGTCATCGGTGAAGCTGGTCATGCCGAAATCACGGATAAAACCGCAGTGGCCGCCGTAGTCGGCGATGTCCAGTTCGATATTGGACGGCAGGCGCAGCTGCTCGAATGCGGCAACCGGAATGACCGGGTCGTCGCGGGAGGTGAGGATCGTGGCCGGCACTTTCATGTCCTGCAGCCGGTCGCCGGCTACCGAATAACCGTCGAGATACGCTTCCAGCGAACCGAAATCGGTGTGACGCAGCACGAGCGAACGGGTCAGTTCGCTCATGCTCTGCCTCAGTTCGGTCAACTCGAAGTATTCGCGGGTGGGAAACGCTTCCTGCTTCAGCCGCAGCGAACGACGCCACTTGTTCATGAAGTAAGCGCGATAAATCCATGGCGCCGATTCTTCGAGCGAGAGCAGGCCTTCGGCCGGATCGATGATCGGGCACACCGCCAGCACGTAGGAAAGCGGGATGTCGTGCGCGGTCGCGTGCATGGCGGCCCGCAGTGCAAAGTTTCCGCCCAGCGAGAATCCGGCCAGCGCCATCGGCCGCGCGGGGTACATGCGCGCGATTTCGCGCAGCGCGATCACGACCTCGTCGATGCGGCACGAATGGAACAATGCCTCGTTCAGCGCATGGCTTTCGCCGTGGTCGCGGAAATTGAGGCGGAAGATGTCCCAGCCTTCCTCCAGAAGCCGGCTTCCGGTCTGGAGAACATAGGTGGAATCGACGCTGCCTTCCCAGCCATGGAAGAGTACGGCCAGGCCTTTGGACGGTTCGCCGGTACGCTGGGCGGTGAATTTACCGCTCAGACGATCGCCGTTACCGACATCCACCAGTACGTCTTCGGCGCCCTCGCGTACCTGCTGCGCACGACGCGGCAGCAGTTGGCGACGCACACCGCTGGACGAGAGCATGGTCTGCAGGTGACCGCTGCGCAGCGGCCACGACGGGCGGAAATCGGTGCCGCTGGGTAGGCTCATGCCGATGTATCGGATTCCAGGGCGGCGGCGATGCGCTCACGCGAGCTCTCGGCCATGCGGCGACGGGCATCGGGCGAGGCCGGTACCGGCTCGAGGAAATGCACTTCCGCATCCAGCGGCGCCTCGCCCAGCAGGCGGATGATGTTCGCCAGGAAGCTTTCGCCTTCGCGGAAACCGATATCGATCAGACGATGGCCATCGCGCGCGAAACGCAGCGCGACGGGCTGAACCGGCACCTCGGCATCGAGGGCGGCCTGGAAGATGCGGGCATGGAAGACGCGCAGCACGCCGTTATGGCCGGTGCCGCCTTCGGGAAAAACAGCGACCGACCGGCCGGCCCGAAGACGCTCGACCATGACCGACATGACCGAGGTCAGCGAATGATTATTACCGCGACGGTGGAAAATGGTGCCACCCCGCGCAGCCATCCAGCCGACCAGCGGCCAGTTCGCGATCTCGGCCTTGGCGACGAAACAGGCGGCGCGCTGAGTGTGCATCAGCTCGATGTCCAGCCATGAGGTGTGGTTGGCGACGAACAAGACGGGATCGGCCAGCGGCGTGCCATAGCGACGGCTGCGGAAACCGAAGATGCGCAGCAACCCGGTCGACCAGAAGCGGATCGTGCGGTGGGCAAACGGTTCGCGACCGTTGCGCATCACGCCGCCAGCCCAACTCAGGATCAGGGCGCAAATCAGAACGCCGAACACGATATGCAGCAACAGCAACGGCACCCGCCACAGATAACGCAGCGGACGCAGTCGGTCGCGGGACGGCAGGGTGTCGGAGGCGGCTTCCATCAAGCGTACAAGAGTAACGATGCCTGCGCTTCGTCGCTAGGGGAAGTAAGGAATTTCTTAAGACGCATGGCGATAGCCCGTGCTATCCGGCTGGCGAAAATCATGCTCAAGCGGCTCCGAGCGGAAGATTTCCGGATTCCTTGACGGTACGAAGGACAAAACTCGTGTTGACGTCGGCAACGCCCGCTGCGTTCAGCAACTTGTCGAGAAGGAAACGGGAGAAGCCCTCCAGATCAGCCACATAGACATGCAGCAGGTAGTCCATGTCGCCGGTCAGGGCATGGCATGCGACCACCTCGTCCCAGTCCTGGACGCGAACGACGAACCCCTCGATGGAGCCGCCGTCGTGCTTGGCCAGTTGCACCCTGACGAAAGCCTGCAGGCCCAGACCCACTGCCTGCGGGTTGACCCGGGCGCCATATCCGCCGATGACGCCATCGGATTCCAGGCGCTGGACGCGGCGCAGGCAGGCCGACGCCGACAGATTGACCACCTGGGCCAGGTCCGAATTGGTCATGCGCCCATCGTTCTGAAGGGCCGCCAGAATGCGGAGGTCGATACGATCCATGGCATGGTCTTGCATGATTGTTGTTCACCTCCCCGCTCATACGCACGACTATTGCACACAGTCACCCTTTCGATGCAACAAAGCAAGCTTCTTGCGCAGCAATGCGACTACGCTTGTGTCCTACCGCAAGAACAGTCGTTAAGGAGGCTTCCATGGACACCCCTCGTCGCGTCGAACATCAACAGACCGATCGCGGTTACGTGCCTGTGTATGCCACGGGGACCGTGGAGCAACCGTGGTCGAGCTACTCGAAAACCGATCATGAGGTCTGGGACACGCTGTACCGCCGCCAGCGCGAACTGCTGCCCGGCTATGCCTGCCAGGAATTTCTCGATGGCGTGGCGCGTTTCGGCCTGGGCGATGGCGGTATTCCGCGTTTCGACGATCTGAACCGGGTACTCCGCGCGGCCACGGGCTGGGAAGTGGTTGCCGTGGAAGGCCTGCTACCCGACGAAGTCTTCTTCGATCACCTGGCGCACCGCCGTTTCCCGGTCAGTTGGTGGATCCGCAAGCCCGACCAGCTCGATTACCTTGCCGAGCCCGATCTGTTCCACGATCTGTTCGGTCACGTACCGCTGCTGCTGAATCCCGTTTTCGCCGACTACATGGAAGCCTACGGCAAGGGCGGCATGAAGGCGTACGCCATCGGGCCGGACGCCCTCATGAACCTGACGCGGCTTTACTGGTACACCGTCGAATTCGGCCTGATCCGGACGGATGCGGGCATGCGGATCTACGGCGCAGGCATCGTCAGCTCCAAGGGCGAGTCGATCTATTCGATCGATTCGCCGTCGCCGAACCGCATCGGGTTCGATCTGGAGCGCGTCATGAGTACGCGCTACCGCATCGATACTTATCAGCAGACCTACTTCGTCATCGACAGTTTCGAGCAGCTGTTCGACGCTACGCGTCCGGATTTCACGCCCATCTACAACCGCCTGGCGGACCGGGCTACCGCCGCGGCCGGCGATATCCTGACTACGGATCGCGTTTTCACCCGGGGCACCCGTGAGGGCTGGGCAACGAACGCCGACAACTGAATCTGATCTCAACGGCGGCCTAACAAGCCGCCTCGTAGGATGAGCCCACCTCCCCTCTCATCCCGAGATTACCGTGGTCGTCTTCGACATCCCCTACGAATCCGTTGGTCCCGGTCTCTGGCTGCTGCAGAAGAACGAGTCGGAGTATGGGGAATTCTGTTCACGGGACGACGCGCTCGAATGCGCCGTTACCGAGGCTCGCCGCCTCGAAGCCGCCACGCAGACCTCGTCGGTGGTGGTGTTGAACATCGAAGGCATCGACGGTGTCTGGCGCGCTTTCGATACGTCGATCAAGCCGTACGCGGGTAAGACTGCGTAAAACCCCCAGCACGATGCATCGCTTCCTGTAGGAGCCCGCTTGCGGACGAAAGCCAACAGGACGAAGAAGACGGATGCTCACCTCCGCGAGCCCGATCTACGGGCTGCGGATGCAACCCACATCTTCACTGCTCCGTTGGCTTTCGCTCGCAAGCGAGCTCCTACAGGAGTTCGCTTTTTCGTGTCTGGAAAAAACAAAAACCCCGGCAGCCAGGGGATGAGCTGCCGGGGTTACATCGGGTCCGAATCTAGCAGGGGAACTAGCGGGACCCGGGGCAACCGGCTAATGAAAGCTCCCGGTTACCAACAGGTCGCCCTCGCGGCGATCACTAACTTAGATGGGGTCGTCGTCCGAAAGTTCAACGCGCATATCGAATATCGCAAGCGCATGCAAAAAGTTTCAGGCGATACAAAAAATGAACCCCGGCATCCAGGGGAGGAAATGCCGGGGTTGCGTCGGATCCAGGCTAGCAGGGGAACTAGCGGGACCCGGGACAACCGGTAACAAAAAACGCCGATTGCCAACAGGTCGCTGTCGCAGCGATCGAATACTTAGATGAGGCACGGGGGACGAAGTTCAACGACGCGCTATGTTGCTTGATGGCATTCGTTCAGGATTGCGCCCATGTCGACTACACCGACATGCTTTCGAATTGCGTACATGGCTCGCAAGCGAACGCAATCTAAATATTTCTTAAGAAATTTCTCATTCACTACGACGACATTGCACACGTCCACGTTCCATGGCTCGTACGCAAGTCCAGGGTACGGACAAAAATAAACCCCGGCATCCAGGGGAGGAAATACCGGGGTCGCGTCGGGTTCGGGCTAGCAGGGGAACTAGCGGAACCCGGGACAACCGATTAATAACAAACCACGGTTGCCAGCAGGTCGCTTCGCAGCGATCGAGTACTTAGATAGTCCCTCGACCGTGAAGTTCCCGTATCACCGACCCGTCGTATTTGGCATTCGTTTAATTTCGGCCGATTTTGCATGCTGTTCGAGCCATGGCTCCACCGTCGCGGTCCATAGTGCATATCCTTTCGAGTTCATATGGAGACCGTCCGCGATGAAGAGTTCCGGTCGGGGTTCGCCTTGTCCGTCGACCATGCCCGGAACGATGTCGAGGAAAGAGACGTCCTTCTGTCTGGACGCCCATTCGCGAATAAGTTCGTTCGACTTCAATATCTTGTCGAGCAATGCCCGCCGCGAAACGCTTGGCTTGATCGAAATGAAAGCGATGGGAACCTGAGGTTGATCCTTGCGAACGCGCGCCACGAAGTCCGCGAAGTCGTCGCGTACCTGCTCGGGCGAGTCGCCGTCCATCAGATCGTTGTCTCCGGCATACATAACGATGGCGTTGGGGCGACAGGGAGTCACGATCCGCGCGGCAAACGCCGTGGAATCATCGATATCCGAACCGCCGAAGCCACGGTTGATCACGCGGAATGCCGGGAAATCGGCAGAGAGGCTGGTCCACATGCGGATCGACGAACTGCCGACAAACAAAACGGCACCGGGGACGGGCGGTTGTGCCCGATCCTGCGTTTCGAACGCACGGATGTCGGGTTCCCAACGGCTGTGATCGGGGCCCTTGGCAAAGGCGGGTACGGTCAGGACCAGGGCCGCGAAGAGAAGCGCGATTCGTTTCATCGGTTACCTTTCGTAAGAGATGGCATGTCGTTATTTACCCCGATCCACGGCCTGCACCTTCAACACCGCCGAAATCCGCGTGCCATCCCATCGATAGATAAGGTGCTCGGCCTGGACGCAAGGCGATATCAGGTCGGGATAAAACGCGGCGATGCATTCGCCGCCGGCGTGACGCACGCTGTCGTAGACGATGCCATTGGAACCCGCGGCACGCAGTTCGCGCGCAAGTGCGGCGCTACGCACATAGCTGTCCGGATCGTGCGCTTCGATCCAGCCGCCGCGCATGTCGTGCAAACGGCCTCCGATGGCCATGGTGTAGCAACGCATCTCGGTATCGGTCGGCGGTTCGTGGGTTGCGGCGAGGAAGTTCTGCCGGTGAAACACCGTTTCCTCGATCGCCGTGGCAAGGCTGTGCGCGGCGTAGAACACCCCCCAGTGGCCGTCCGAGAAACGACTGCCTTCGGGATTAATATGAGCGAACGCGGCCATGATCGGCGTGGTGCCCTGTCCCGACACGCGACGTTCGGGCGGCACCAGGCGGAGCGCGCCCATTTCTTCGCGCAGGCGCGGATTGGTCATCGATTCGACGGCAAGTACCGCATCGATGTCGGCGGGATTGGCGATGCGATCGAATACTCCTACCGGCGGAAAGCGGCTGGGAACGATGCGCCAGGCGTGGCTCCAGCGAATGCGCCGGACCGGTGGCAACTCGCTCATCCGTTCCAGCCGCGTTGGGCATCCAGGTACTGACGCACGACGTAGAGATCGGCCACGTTGCCGGAAAGCATGCGTTCCAGCGCGGATTGTCCGCCGAAAAGTGCCGCGTCGTTCGGCTTGCGGACCCAGGCGTCGGCCTGTTCGTGGTCGGGGAAGAGTATCTGCAAGTCCTTATAGATACCGAGCAGGTAGCTGATGCGTTCGATCACATCGCGCGACGGCGTGCCGTCCTGCTGGCGCTTCCACTTGTAGAACGTCGACTCGGGCGGATCGCCCAGCAGCGTTCGCTGCTCAGCGACCCGAAGGTCCCAACGCTCCGCCAGCGCGAAGAACGCCCGGAGCGCGGGTCCGCCGAGTTCAGCAATGGCGGGAAGGGTTTCACCGTGGACGACTGCGTGCATCGCGAGGTTTCCCTGTGAAGTTATGACGAATCATACTCCACAGAGAAAGTTCGTGTGTGAACCGTATCCTAGGTCCTCGAGCTGTTTCGTTCCGTGTCCGGGCTCACGCTACCGGCGGGAAACGATCCAGGCGTCGACGTGTTTCTCCAGCACCGGCAACGGTACGGATCCGAGCGCCAGCACGGTGTCGTGGAACGCCCGCAGGTCGAATTTCTCGCCCAGCTGGCTCTCGGCTCGCTGGCGCAGTTCGAGGATCTTCAGATAGCCCAGCTCATAGGAAAGCGCCTGACCCGGCCAGCTGATATAGCGATCGACCTCATTGGCGATCTCGCGCTGGCTCAGGGCCGTGTTCGATGCGAGATAGTCGATAGCCTGCTGGCGCGTCCAGCCAAAATGATGGATGCCCGTGTCCACGACGAGCCGGCAGGCGCGCCACATCTGGTACGTCAGGTAGCCGAAACGTTCGTAGGGGGTGTGGTAAATCCCCATCTCCTTGCCCAGGTACTCGCTGTACAGCGCCCAGCCCTCGCCATAGGCAGAAATATAGCCATCGCGACGGAAGGCCGGCAAACCCGTCTGCTCGTTGCTGAGCGACAGTTGCAGCGCATGGCCTGGCATGGACTCGTGCAGCGTGAGGGCGGGCATGTTGAACAGCGGTCGCGACGGCAGATCGTAGGTGTTGACCAGATAGACGTCCGGACCGCCGCGACCCGAGGTGTAATACGGCGCGATGTCCGCCGGCACGGGCTCGATGGCAAAGCGCTGGCGCGGCAGCAGACCGAAGTAGTGGCCCAGCTTGGCATCGACCTGCTTGGCGACCCAGGCCGTACGCATCAGTAGCTCGTCCGGCGTTTTCGCGTAGAACTGGGGATCGCTGCGAAGGAACGCGAGAAAGTCGGGGAAGCTGCCCTTGAAGCCGGTTTCGGCCATGGTGGACAGCATCTCGGCGTGGATCTTCGCGACCTCGCGCAGACCGATCGCATGGATCTCGTCGGGCGTCAGCTCCAGCGTCGTGTATTCGCGAATCTGCTGCTGGTAGTAAGCCTTGCCGTCCGGCAGCGCTTCGGCGGCCAGGGTAGAGCGCGCATGCGGCACGTATTCCTCGCGGAAGAAGCGCAGCAGCTTCGCGTAAGCCGGCACGACGCTTCCTGAGATGACCCGGCGCGCGTCGGCACGAAGCTTCTCGGCGTCGGCAGCGGGCATGCTGGCGGGAATCGTGGTGAGCGGCTGGTAAAGCGCACTGTCCTCGGGCGATTTCAGGTCGGCGACAGCGGCGATGGAGACGTCGCGACCCGCCAGGACGTCGCGCGGCACGGTAAAGCCGCGCGCCAGACCCAGGCGCATGTTGGCGATTTCCTGATCGACGAACGCCGGGATATCGCCGAGGCGGTCGACGTAGCGGCGGTAGTCGTCGCGCGTGCGCAGCCGGTCGCCGCCCAGTTGGTAGCCGATGTCGGACCAGAAGGCCGAGTCGCTGTTGAACGGCATCTGCCACTGACCGAAACGCTGGGTGGCGATGAAATTGCCGATCTGTTCGCGATAGATGGCGTAGTCGATCTGCGCGCTGTCGCTCAGCGTCTTCGGGTCGATACGGTCCAGCCTGGCCATCACGTCGGTCCAGTACGCCAGCTTGCGCTGCTGGCTGGCGGCATCGACCTGATCGAGACGACCGGAACCCGGCTGGGACTCGCCGGAAGTCTGGATGCCTGCCTGCCCGTTACGCCACGCCCATTCGGTGGTGTAGATCGTTCGGAAGGCGGCATCGGCGGGCGTCGCGACGGGTTGTTCGGCGTGTACGGCGCCGGTCGCCAGGGCGGCCAGGAGCAGGCCTTGGGTCCAACGGTTCATGCGTTATCCGGGTCTATCGGGGGGAACGGTCGATGATCGCATTGAAGCGCCTGGATCGGGGGTGCCGAAAGTCCCCGGGCGCAGCGCCCTGTCTACCCCTCACCGTCGCCCCTGCGCAGGCAGGGGCCCAGGGCGATCGCGACCGGAATGCTTAAACGCGCACGATCATGCTTTGAGAGCATGAACGAACCCCGTCGCGAAAACCCTTTGCACCGTACTGGACCCCTGCCTGCGCAGGGGAGACGGTGAGGGACGTGGAACGTTAAAGGAACCCCGGGATGTCGTTACGAACTCACTCAAACCCTTCGTAATCCCCACGCATCGTTCCCAGATACGCCTCGAGATTCCGTCCCGGACCGTCGTCGAATGTTTCGCCCGACACACGGCAGACGTCGATGCGATCGGGACGGAAGTTACGGAAACCCTGCCGCATCCGGCACCAGCTGCCCAGCGTCCAGGCGCCACCCCAGAACGAAAGACATAACGGTTCGACTTCGCGAACGCTGGTACGGCCTTCGCCGTCGCGATAATCCAGACAAAGTACGCTGCGCGCCACGATGGCCGCGTGCAGCTGATCCAGCAACACAGCGACCCGGGTCTGGAAGGCATCGCGCCATATCGGCGCGTAAATGCGCGACTGCGCCGAACGCTCGCGCAGGTCGGGCGGAAGTACCGCCTCGATCTTGATCAGTGCGGACTGTGCCTCGCGGGCAAGACGCTCGCCGGCGAAAGCGCGTACGAAACGCGTTCCCGTGACCAGCGCCTCGAGTTCGTCGGCGGAAAACATCAGCGGCGGGATATCCGAGCCCTTGCGAAGCACGTAGCCGACGCCGGCCTCGCCTTCGATGGGTACGCCGGAAAGCTGAAGATCGGCCACGTCGCGGTAAACCGTACGTAACGAAACCTCCAGCGTGGCTGCCAGCTGGCGCGCGGGCAAGGCTGTCCGCCTGCCACGTAGCGCATTGATAATGAGGAATAAGCGGTCGGCTCGACGCATTCGGTGATCTTTGCGGAAGAAAGTGATGGGCGCCAGCGCCGGAAGGCACTAGCTGGGGATGGGGGGTGGGAAGTGGGGGCGCGTTTCCGGCGAACGCCTGAGGGAACGACAGTTGCCCGGTGAACGCTACGTCTGCCGAGCGATACGAGTGCCCTCGAACGATCGTCGGAACAGCGCCCCCACTTCCCATCCCCCATCCCCAGCTTCACAAATGCCTCGTCTCGCCGGGCTCACTCATCCAACTGCCGTGATAGGTCTTCTTCATCGGGCGATTCCTTTGGTCCGTGCGTAAATGCGAAGCGTGGAGGCCGTGCTCGCCCTTGCGGGGCGCACATTGCGACGATCGGCCGGCGGCACGTCGCCGCTCGTTTTTGCCGCGAAGCGATACTGTCCGTCGAAGAGCAGGCCGCGCTGACCCAGCGGCGCGTAAGCGATAGCGAGACGTTCGAGAATGCGATTCATCCGGTGTCTCCTCAGGCGATGGCCGGGTTGCCGTGTTTGAACAGCCGGTACCAGTCTTCCCGGTCCGACGGGTCGTACAGATCGAGCGCGGCGATGACGCCCCTGGCGAACTCCACGCTGCCGTGCTCGCTGGCGCAGAGGTAACGTTCCTTACCAGCCAGATGCGCCATGGCGAGCATGGCCGTACCACTGGCGGCGACCGTGCCTCCGGCGTCGTGAATGCGCTGGGCCGCCGCTGCCACGTAATCCAGCCGCCCTCGCCCCCACGCGTGACCGCCGGGCAGAATCGCCAGCGCGGCGCGCGCCGGTTCCAGCGCATCCAGCGTCTCGTCGGGCGTCACCCGAAGACCGCTGGCCGACTGCACCGGCGTCATCGACTGCGCGACGACCCGGACCCGCCAGTCGCAAGGCCGCCGGATCTCATAGAGCGCCAACGCCGTCTGCCAGTCGGCGAAACCGTCGAACACCAGGAAATACACTGCGTCGCGCATGACCGTTCCCTCTCCCTTACCGTGGAGTAAGAGTCTGAGGGGGGGCTACTGACAACGTACTGTCAGCAGAGCGGGGGGTGGGGGTGGGTAGTGGGGGCGCATGTCCGGCGAACGCTTGAGGGAACGACAAACGCCACGCGGACGCTGCCTCCGCCGGACGATGCCGGCCCCCTCGAACTATTGCCGGATCTACGCCCCCACTACCCACCCCCAACCCCCGCTCTACTAGCGCCCCGAAGCCAGCCACCCGACAATACCCACCTTCGCTAAAGGAACCGTCCACCTCCATGTCCAGACCCATTTCGCTGATCCAGTTCCTTATCGAGGAAAAACGCGCGGGGCATATCAATGCCCAGCTGAGCCTGCTGATCGAGGTCGTCGCGCGTGCCTGCAAGCGTATTTCGGTCGCCACGGGCAAGGGTGCGCTCGGTGGGGTGCTCGGCAATGCCGGCACTGACAACGTGCAGGGCGAAGCCCAGAAGAAACTCGACGTCATCTCGAACGAGATCCTGCTGGAAGCCAACGCCTGGGGCGGTCATCTGGCGGCCTGCGCTTCGGAAGAAATGGAAGATCCGCAGCCGATTCCGGATATGTATCCGAAGGGCAACCACCTGCTGTTATTCGATCCGCTGGACGGTTCGTCGAACATCGACGTGAATGTCTCGGTGGGCACCATCTTTTCGGTGTTGCGTTGCCCGGACGACGTTACGGAGCCGAAAGTCGACGACTTTCTCCAGCCGGGCACCGAGCAGGTCGCGGCGGGTTACGTGGTCTACGGACCCAGCACGTTGCTGGTGTTGACCTTCGGCCACGGCGTCCACGAGTTCACGCTGGACCGCGAGCACGGCAGCTTCGTGCTGACGCGCCGTAACGCCATGATTCCGGTGGAAACCGGCGAATTCGCCATCAACATGTCGAACCAGCGTCATTGGGAAGCCCCGGTACAGCGCTATATCGGCGAGCTGCTGGCGGGTAAGACCGGTCCGCGTGGGCGCGACTTCAACATGCGTTGGGTCGCCTCCATGGTGGCGGATGTCCATCGCATCGTGACCCGTGGCGGCGTCTTCATCTATCCCATCGATGCCAAGATCAAGGCCAGCGGCGGCACCGGCAAACTGCGCCTGATGTATGAAGCCAATCCCATGGCGTTCATCGTCGAGCAGGCCGGCGGCGCCGCCACGACGGGTCGCGAACGGATCATGGATCTGCAACCGACCGCCCTGCACCAGCGTGTGCCCGTGTTCCTCGGTTCGAAGAACGAAATCGAGATCGCCACGCGTTACCACGTCGAAGCGGACGATACCCGCGAGTAAATGCATGGAAGACGCGCGACAATCTGTCGCGCGTCTCATCCCCGCCATGTTTCGGCCCGCGGCGCGCCGCGTGCACGCCCGATCATCCGGCATCACCGACCTTCTGTCCCAAGGCCACCCCATGTCGTTCCGCCGCGCCCGCACCTGGCTTCCCGTTCTGATGGCGGTGCTCCTCAGCGGGTGTTTCGGCACGAAGCCGGACACAACGCCCGCGACCACGCTTCCCTTCCTTAGTCCGACGCCGCGTATCGGCCTCGCGCTGGGCGGCGGCGCGGCGAAGGGCTTCGCGCATATCGGCGTTATCAAAATGCTGGAAGCCAGCGGCATTCATGTCGACGTGGTCTCGGGCACCAGCGCCGGCAGCGTCGTCGGCGCGATGTATGCCAGCGGCATGGATGCGTTCGCGTTGCAGCAGCAGGCTTTCGCACTCGACGAATCGAAGATTCGCGACGTCCGCTTCTTTTCCGGCGGACTGGTCCAGGGTCAGAAACTCGAAGACTACGTCAACGAACTCGTCCACCACCTGCCGGTCGAAAAGCTGCGCACACCGTTCGCCGCCGTAGCCACGGAACTCGAAACCGGCGAACGGGCGATCTTCGTACGCGGCAACACCGGTCAGGCCGTGCGTGCGTCCAGCAGCATCCCCGGCGTTTTCGAGCCGGTGGAAATCGGAGGCAAGCATTTCGTGGATGGCGGCCTGGTCAGTCCGGTCCCCGTGGATGCCGCACGTCAGCTCGGTGCCGACATCGTTATTGCCGTGGACATCTCGACCAAACCCAGCGGCAGCAATCCCGGCAACATGGTCGGCATCGTCGGCCAGTCGATCACGATCATGGGCAGAAAGCTGGCCGAGCAGGAACTGGCGCGCGCGGACATCATCATCCGTCCCAAGGTCGGCATGATCGGCCCAACGGATTTCGATCAGAAAAACGTGGCCATTCTGGAAGGCGAACGTGCGGCGCTGGCCGCCATTCCCGCGATCCGCGCGAAAATCGCGGAAAAGACAGCGGCCATGGGTCAGCCGCCGGCACACTGATTACACGCTTGAAGACCCCAGGCTGATCGCCGCCTGGCGACCGGCCACGAGGATTTCTTCCGACAGCGCCGGATCGTCGACGGCGCGCGCCAGCGACATCGTGCCCACCATCGACGCGAAGATGGCCACGGCCAGCGCACGACGCTGTTTCGGCTTCAGTGTATCGGGAAGGTTCTCGCCCACGAATTCGACGACACCGCCGAACCCCTCGGTGAAGGCCGCGCGCGTCGCATCGGGACGGCGGCCGATTTCGGACGAAAGCGCCGCCGCGGTGCAGCCGCGTTCCGGATGGTCGCGATGCTCCACGCTGAGATAGCCGGTCACCAACGCCTTCAGTCCATCGCCGCGCGATGCGGCGACGCGGGCTTTCAGTCGATCCAGCGTCGACTCGAAACCGTCTGAAAGGCTCTCGCGAACCAGGTCTTCCTTCGATGGGAAGTGGTTGTAGAAACCACCCTGCGTCAGGCCCACCTCGTTCATCAGGCTGACGACGCCCACGGCTTCGATGCCTTCGGAACGGAAACGCCCGGCCGCCGCCTCGAGGATTCTCTGGCGGGTGATTTCTTTATGGCCTTTGTCGTAGCGCATGTTCGCGACTCCACTCGATCGGACGATTGTACGGCCGCCCTGTGCCTCTTGCGTTTTTGAATGATGCGTATCATATTAAATTATGATCATCATTGCAAAGGCGCCCGGCGCCTCTCCCGTCCTTCGCTAAATCACGAGGCTTCACCATGAAAATCCAAGGTTCCGTCGCACTGGTTACCGGTGCCAATCGCGGTCTCGGCCTGGCCTATGCCAAAGCGCTGCTGGCTGCCGGCGCGTCGAAGGTTTATGCCGGCGCGCGAGCCCCTTCCACCGTGCCCGATGTCGGACTGATCCCCGTACAGCTCGATGTGACCGATCCGGCCAGCGTCGCTGCCGCGGCGGCGGCGTGCGGCGACGTCCAGATCGTCGTCAATAATGCAGGCATCGCCGCGGCCCCGGCCGCTCTCGCCACGGCCGAAGGTACGGAAGCGCTGCGCAACGTGCTGGATACGAACCTCTACGGCGTCCTGTCCGTCAGCCAGGCGTTCGCGCCGATCCTTGCACGCAACGGCGGCGGTGCGCTGGTGAATATGTTGTCCGCGCTTAGCTGGACAAGCCTTTCCGGCATCGCTGCCTATTCGGTCTCCAAGTCGGCTGCGTGGGCACTGACCAACGGTCTGCGCAACGAACTGCGCCAGCAGGGCACGCTGGTGATGGCCGTCCATGCCGGATTCATCGACACGGATATGGTCCGCGCCGTGAACGCGCCGAAGATCAGTCCCGAAGACGTCGCCGCCCGGGTCGTGGAAGGTCTGGAAGCGGGCGCCGAAGAGGTACTTGCCGATGACACATCGCGCGCGGTGAAGGCCGGATTCAATGCCACGCCGGCCGCCTATCTGGCTCCCTGGGCGTGAATGCCGTCGCCGCCGATGTTCGCCCCCGTCGCATGCGACGGGGAGTCCTCTTGCTCGGCGTCGTACTGGTCGCGACATTGGGCGCGGTGGCGTGGGGCTGGCACTGGTGGACACTGGGTCGCTTCCTCGCTACGACCGACGATGCGTACGTGGGCGGCGACATCACGGCGATCGCACCGAAGGTCGCCGGCTTCATCGACGAAGTACGCGTAACGGATAACCAGCGGGTCCATGCGGGCGAACTACTGGTGCGGCTCGACGATCGCGACTACCGCGCCCAGGCGGAACAGGCTGCGGCGGCCGTGACATCGGCGCGGGCCGCCATCGCGAATCTCGACGCGCGGCGGCACCTGCAGTCGGCGACCATCGACGAGAAGCGCGCCGGGACCTTCGCCACCGCCGCGGAAGTCGTTCGTGCGGGAACCGATGTCGAGCGTTACCGGCACATCGTGGGTAGCGCCGTGTCCAGGCAGGTACTCGATCAGGCCGATGCCACGCACAAGAAAAGTCTCGCGGACGACGCACGTGCTCGTTCGGCCGTGAAGGCGAGCGAGCGCCAGCTCGACGTCATCGATGCGGAACGTAGCCAGGCGGTCGCGACGCTCGCGCAAGCGCAGGCCGCCTTGCGCGTCGCCGAGCTCAACCTGGAGCACACACGTCTTCTCGCGCCCATCGATGGCGTAGTCGGAAATCGCTCCGCACGTCCCGGTGCCTACGCGACGATCGGCGCCCAGTTGATGTCCGTCGTGCCGGCCTCCGGCATGTGGATCGACGCGAACTTCAAGGAAAGCCAGCTCGCCGACATGCACCCGGGACAACATGTGGACATCCGCGCGGATGTGTTACCCGGAGAGCGCTTCGACGGTCGCGTCGAAAGCATCGCGCCGGCCACGGGCGCGCAGTTTTCGCTGCTGCCTCCGGAAAACGCCACGGGCAACTTCACCAAGATCGTGCAGCGCGTGCCAGTGCGGGTACGGCTGGAAGGGGCATCGGGCACGTTGGGCCAGTTGCGCCCGGGGCTTTCGGTTATCGCAACGGTCGACACGCGCGACGCTCCGCGATGACCTCGACGATCGCCGGCATGCCGGAGTCGCGCAAGCTGCTCCTGTTCTCGTTGATGGCGCTGGGTCAGTTCATGGCCCTGATGGACATCCAGATCGTCGCCAGTTCGATCAACGATATCCAGGCAGGTCTCGCGGCCGGTCCCGACGAATCGTCCTGGGTGCAGACCGCCTACCTGATGGCCGAAATCGTGATGATTCCGCTGTCCGGCTGGCTGTCGCGGGCATTCTCCACGCGCTGGCTGTTCACAGCCTCGGCGGCGGCGTTCACCGTCACGAGCGTCGCCTGCGGACTGGCATGGAACATCGAATCGATGATCGCGTTCCGCGCCATCCAGGGCTTCGTCGGCGGCGCGATGATCCCCACGGTTTTCGCGACAGGTTTCGCGCTGTTCGAAGGCAAGCGGCGTGCCATGGTACCCGCGGTGCTCGGCATTCTCGGCGCACTGGCGCCGACGATCGGGCCAACACTGGGCGGTTACATCACCGATACATGGTCCTGGCACTGGCTGTTCTTCATCAACATTCTCCCCGGCATCGTCATCGTGTCGACCATTCCCATTCTCGGCCGCGTCGACGAACCCGATCCCGGGCTGATGAAGCACTTCGATTTCATATCGCTGCTCTTGCTCGCCATGTCGCTTGGCGGACTGGAATATGTGCTGGAAGAAGGTTATCGCTGGAACTGGATGGACGACGAGACGATTCGCGGCGTCGCGTGGATCGCCGGTATTTCGGGTATCGCATTCATCGTCCGCACGCTACGCAGCGTGCATCCGCTGGTGGACCTGAAAGCACTGCGCCATCCCACGTTCGCCCTGGGGTGCCTGTTCAACTTCGTCACCGGTTTCGGCATCTTCGCGGCCGTTTACGTATTGCCTCTGTTCCTTGCGCGCGTTCGCGGCTTCAATGCCCACCAGATAGGCAATGCGGTATTCATCGCCGGCGTCGCAATGGTCGCATCCGCACCGATCGCCGCGAACCTGTCCAGACGCCTGGACCTGCGCATCATGATCGCCTTCGGCCTGTGCATGTTCGCCGCGGGTCTGTGGATGATGTCGTTTATCGCGAGCGAATGGACCGGTGCAGAACTCTTCTGGCCCCAGGTGGTACGCGGCTTCGCCATCCTGTTCTGCATCGTGCCCGCGACGAACATGGCGCTCGGATCGGTGGCGCCCGAGCGCCTGAAGATGGCCAGCGCGCTATTCAATACGATGCGCAATCTCGGCGGCGCCGTCGGTATAGCGGCGGTGAATACGGTGCTCAACGACCGCCTCAACCTGCACTGGCTGCGTCTCAACGAGCACATGACCGGCGCCTCGGCGACACTCGACGGCATCCGGCAACACCTGATCCAGCACGGATCGGATGCGGCGCAGGCTGGCGAGCAGGCCATTGCCATGCTTGCCCGCCTTGTCCGGCGCGAGGCGACAACGCTGGCTTTCGCCGACGTACTCTGGCTGATGGCCATGCTGTTCGTGCTTGCGCTACCGCTGGTGCTGCTGATCAGACCAGTGGGGGCGCCGACCCCGGCACAGCAGGTCGACGCCCATTGATGCCGGTCAGAAGCGCAGGCGTACGCCAAACCCCGGAAGCCCATGCTTCTTCTTATAGCGCTCTTTTCTTCGCGACGTCATCGGGTGTGACCGTTCCCTGTTTGTTACCGAAGTGCGCGATGACGTAGTTGGCGAGCGCAGCCACTTCGGTATCGGTGTAGGCATGACCGAATGCCGGCATGTACACATCGGTATCGTTCACGCGCATCTTCACGCCTTGCAGGATGGCCTGCGTAACGTTGGCGCCCTTCGGATCGTTCACACCGCGCGTGCCGATAAGGCTCGCGTGCGACACCTGCTGGCCAGCACCATTCCATTGATGGCAACTCGCGCACGCGCCTTCGAACAAGCGCAGTCCCATGGCGTTGGCGGCATCGTCGCCACCGGGTGCGGCATTCGTCGAGGCCAGCGCAGCGGCTGGCTTCGCATCCACGTCGACTGGGTGCTTACCCTCTCGCGCCGGTACCGTGCGCAGGTAGGCAACCAGCGCGGCCGTGTCGTCAGGCGTGAGGAATTGCAGGCTATGCGCAATCGCCTCGCCCATCGGTCCCGATGCCGACGCATGTCCATCCGCATGCCCCGTCCGCAGGTATTGCGCGACCTGATCGTCCGACCATCCACCGATGCCGTACTTCGGGTCCGACGTGATGTTGTACGCACGCCAGCCCTGGAGTTCCTCACCCGCCAGCGCGTTGCTGTTTTCCAGCCCGAAGCCGATGTTGCGCGGCGTATGGCATTCGGCGCAGTGACCCAACGCCCCCGCGAGATACGCGCCACTATTCCATTCCGGCGATTTCGACGCATCCGCGACGAAGCGCTGGCTACGGAAGAAAGCCGCGTTCCAGAAGCCCATGGCCCAGCGTTGATTGAACGGGAAGGACAGATCATTCTCCCGATCGGCCTGCTTCACCTTCGGAAGACTGAAGAGATAGGCCTTGATCGCCAGCACATCGGTGCGGCTCAACTGCGTGTACGAGGTATACGGAAACGCAGGATACAAATGCTTGCCGTCGTTACGCACACCCTCGCGCACGGCGCGCACGAAGTCGTCGTCGCTCCAGCTGCCGATCCCGGTTTCCGCATCGGCGGTGATGTTGCTGGAATAGATCGTGCCGAACGGCAGCTTGAATGCCACGCCACCCGCGAAGGGTTTGCCGGTTTCGGGAACGGTGTGGCACGCGATGCAGTCGGCGGCACGCGACAGGTATTCGCCTCGCGCGAGCACATCGGCGGTTGCCGGTGCACCGGCAATGGCCGGCGCGGTGCCGTCGTTCTTGTCCGTGCGATTAAGCAGGAAGTAGGCAACGGCGCCCAGCACTACCACGATGACGATAAATCCGAGGAAGCGTTTCATACCGGCGTCCCTCCCGCCCCGACCGTCGCCGAAGCGACCGTCTGTTTCAGTGCGTCCGGGCTGGCAACCAACAGCGAACGGTCGACGGGCAGCTTATGCAAGCGCACGCCCGTGGCCGCGAAGATGGCATTCGCCAGCGCCGGTGCGGCGATGGCCGTACCGACTTCGCCGATACCTCCTGGCGTTTCGTCATTGTCGATGCGGTGCACCTCGACCAGCGGAACCTCGTTCATGCGCAGGTTGCGGTAATCGTGGAAATTGCTTTGCTCGATGGCGCCGTCCTTCACGGTGATGCCGCTGTATAGCGCGGCGCTCAGGCCGAACAGCAGTCCACCCTGCATCTGCGCTTCGATGGAACCCGGATTGATCGCGATGCCGGTGTCGATGGCCACCACGAAACGCCGGAGTTTCACCTCTCCCTGCGCGGTGACTTCCACTTCCGCAATCGCGCAGACATGACTATCGAAGGGCGACCCGACGGCGATGCCGCGACCCACGCGCGCCGGCAACGGCTGCGAGCCCCAGCCGATCTTTTCAGCCGCGAGATTCAGCAACGCCAGAACACGAGGATTTTTCTGCAACATGGCGCGACGGTATTCGAGCGGCTCCTTGCCGGCAGCATGCGCCAGTTCGTCGACAAAACTTTCGACGATGAAAAGGTTATGCGTCGGTCCGACGCCACGCCACCAGCCGACCACCAGGCCGTCGGGCATATCGTGGCGAACCCATTCCACATGGACGTTCTTCAGGTCGTAAGGCAGGTCGGCCGCCGACTCGATGGCATCGCTGTCCATGCCGTTCTTGCCCATCGCACCGGGCGCCCAACGCCCGAGAACGGTTCCGCTGGTAATGCGATGCCGCCAGGACGACGGCAGGCCATCGGTTCCCAACGTGGCGGAGATGCGGTCGTAGTACATCGGCCGCACGATATCGTGACGGATGTCTTCTTCGCGGCTCCACACGACTTTGAGCGGATAGGACACGTTCTTTGCCAGCCGCACGGCCTGTTCGACCGAGTCCGTTTCCAACCGGCGTCCGAATCCGCCACCAATGTAGTGATTGTGCAGGATCACTTTTTCGACGGGCAGGCCGGTAATTTTCGCGGCGGCCTCCACGGCACGCACAGGTACCTGCGTACCGACCCAGATCTCGCATTGACCGGGTGTGACATGCACCGTGGTATTCAGAGGCTCCATGGTTGCGTGCGCCAGCATCGGCGACAGGAACACCGCATCGATCGCCTTGCCCGACACGTTTTCTTCGCCATCCTGGCGCCCGACGATCGCCTTGCCGTTGAGCGAGGCATCCATAAGATCGGCAACCAGCTTCTCAGTGGTCAGATTGGCGTTCGCGCCGGGGCTCCATTCGATATCCAGCGCTTCCAGGCCCTGCTTCGCTGCCCAGTAATGCTCGCCCACCACGGCGACGGCGTTATCGATGCGAATGACATCGATGACACCGGGCATGGCCCGCGCCTTCGCATCGTCCACGCGGCCAAGCTTTCCTCCGAACGTTGGACATGCCTTCACCGCGGCGATCTTCATGCCCGGCACGCGGACGTCCAGACCGAACTGGGTCGTGCCCGTTACCTTGTCCGGCGAGTCGACACGGCGCAGCGGCTTGCCGATCAGTTCGAAATCCTTGCGCGCCTTCAGCTTCACCTGGGCGGGCTGCGGCAGTGCGCCCGCGGCATCGGCGACAGCGCCGAAACCGATCGTGCGACCGGACGGTACATGTGTAATGACGCCGCGCGATACCGAGCAGCTTTCCGGTTCGACATGCCATTGCGCCGCCGCCGCCGCGATGAGCATTTCGCGTGCCACCGCGCCCGCTTCGCGCAGCGTCTGCCAGGTACCGCGCGTACTGGTCGAACCGCCGGTGATCTGACCGCCAAGCAGCGGCGTGCCGTAAAGCGGTTCGTTCGGCGGAGCATGCTCCGCCTTGATCTGGTCGAGGCCCACGCCGAGTTCCTCGGCGAGCATCATGCAGGCACCCGTATAAATCGCCTGCCCCATTTCGACGTTCGGCATCACCAGACGGACACTGCCATCCTTGTCGACGCGAATGAATGCATTGGGAGCGAAGGGAGGATTGCCGTCGGCCGCCGCTGCCGCGGCATCGTCCGGCTGGCGGCGGGCATTGATGGCGGCGGCAACCTTGCCCGCTCCGCCCATCCAGAGAAACGCGATGGCCAGCCCACCGCCCGCAGCTTGCATGGCACGACGGCGACCAAAGTCGATCTCATTCTGGTATTTCGGATCGACGATGCTCATGGCGCACCTCCGGCCGGGCCGCTCACGATCGTCTGCATGACTTCGGGCTTGCCGGTCGCGGCTTGCTTGATCGCCGCGCGAATGCGCACATACGTACCGCAGCGGCAGATGTTTCCGGACATCGCCGCGTCGATATCGGCGTCGCTGGGATTGGGCGTCCGGGTAAGCAGCGCCGTGGCGGACATGATCTGTCCCGACTGGCAGTAACCGCACTGGACCACATCGACATCGAGCCAGGCCTTCTGGACCTTCTGTCCCTCCGGCGTCTGCCCGATGGCCTCGATCGTCGTGATCGCCTTCTGTCCGATGCTCCCGACGGGCATCACGCAGGACCGGATCGGCTGGCCGTCCAGATGGACGGTACAGGCACCGCACTGGGCGATGCCGCAACCGAACTTCGTGCCGGTCAGACCGACGACGTCCCGCAATACCCAGAGCAAGGGCATGTCGGCGGGAACGTCGACCGTACGGTCTTCGCCATTGACGCGCAATACGAACATAGCTGTCTCCGGGGTGTTCAGATTGTCGGCCCGTGCAGGCGCTTCCGACGAGCATATGCCCCTGCCAGCCGGGTTTCTATGTAAAAAAGACCGGTTCTTGGTTCATGTCCGGAAGCACTTGTCGTTGAGAGCCCCCGTCCCGATGTCTTAACGACGATCTTCCCCTCCCAAGGATCAAAACCATGGCAACCCAACCCAATGCGGCGGCATCCGGACAATTCCTGATCGGCGGTGACCTTAAGGTCAACAGACTCGGCTTCGGCGCCATGCGGATCGTGGGCAAGGGCATCTGGGGCAATCCCGAGAACCCCTCGCGTGCGCGCGAAACGCTGGCGAAACTGCCCGAACTCGGCGTCAACCTGATCGACACGGCGGACAGTTACGGGCCTTACATCAGCGAGGACCTCATTCGTGACGTCCTGCATCCTTATAAAAATACGGTGATAGCGACGAAAGGCGGCCTGACCCGCCATGGGCCGGATATCTGGGCGCCGGTCGGCCGGCCCGAGTACCTGCGCCAGTGCGTCCTCATGAGCCTGCGCCGCCTGGACGTCGAACGGATCGACCTCTGGCAGCTGCACCGCGTCGACCCGAAGGTTCCGCGTGAAGAACAGTTCGGCGTCATCGCCGATATGCAGAAGGAGGGCCTGATCCGCCACGTGGGCCTCAGTGAGGTCAACGTCGAGGAAATCGAAGCCGCCCGCAAACATTTCGACGTCGTCACCGTGCAGAACCTGTACAACCTCGCCAATCGGCAGAGCGAAGAGGTGCTGAACTACTGCGACAAGCACGGGATCGGCTTCATCCCCTGGTTCCCGCTGGCGGCCGGCAAGCTTGCCACGCCCGACTCGGTACTCAGCCGCATCGCCGAACGCCTGAAGGCCAGCAATGGTCAGGTGGCGCTGGCATGGCTGCTGAAGCGCTCGAAAGTCATGCTGCCGATTCCCGGTACGGGCAGCGTCGACCACCTCATTGAAAATGTCGGCGCGGCGGATATTCAGTTGAGCGGCGAGGACTTCGCAGCATTGGAGGCAGCGGCAAAATAAGGGTGCTTCTCGCACTACGGGAGCGATTTCGTGCGGCTCGTCGCTCTTTGGTTGAGGACCGCCGCTGGGTGGCTCGTGCTATTCGTAACTTGGCCGCCTCACGCTCGTGGGTTTGGGAAGCCGCGACCGGGTTGGCCCTTGGGGCCTTCGGCGCCGTCCCTGCGGGAGCGGGCCGTAGCGCCGCTTTCGCTCCAACGAGGCAGCGCGGCCCTCGGCTAAGGCGGCCCCAAGGGCCAACCCGGCCACGGCACCGTCGGTTGCGGTTTACTGTGGGCAGAGCGCGAGCCGATGCACGTGATGGGACGGGACCGGATGCGGTCATCACGGATCCTGCGTCACGCGATGCTTTCCCCCACGCGACCGCAGCATCCGGAAGAGCCGTCGGCCACCCCCCTCGACGTGACTTGCGGAACCGAGCGCGGCGGGCGGAAAAGGCCCGGAGGGGGCGGACCAGGACGGTCCGCCGTTTTCGCTGAGGCAGGAGGCCGAATCGAAAACCCCCGCCCGCCGCGCGGGCGCGACGGGGCGCAGCCATTAAAACACCAGCCGCGCAGCGGCTATCCCTCCCCGAGCGACGGTGGAGACGGAGCGTCGAGGGCGGTGGCCGACGGCTCTCCCCGAAACGTCCCAGCGCAAAAGCGATGGCGAAGCCGAGCCCTCCACGTAAGGAACCAAAGTAAACCCCGCCTCATCACACCGTACGCGTCGCCTCGACCGGTGGAACGCGCGAAGCGCGAAGCGCCGGCGCCAGTACCGCCAGCTGACCCAGCGCCAGCAGGATGAATGCCGCGATGACGATGTAGATCGCGGCGAGGCGTGCCGTCTCGAACTCCATCATCATCCAGCGATTGAGTACCAGCGCCAGCACGACGCCGCCGACGATGCCACCCACGCTGATGAGGACGTTCTCGGTCAGGAAGTACATGACGATGTCGCGACGCGTGGCGCCCAGGGCCCGCCGTATACCGATCTGCCGGCGGCGCTGCCCGACCCAGAAGCTGGTGAGGCCGACAATACCGGCCGCCGTGACCACGAGGAGAATCGTGCTGATGCCACCCATCATCCAGGCCAGTCCGCGGTCGCCACGGTAGGCCATGTCACGTATCTGGGCGAACGTCATGACGCCGTGGGGTTCGGGAATGACGCGACGCGTGCTGGTCGCCTTGAGCGCGGCGGGTACCGTTTTCAGCAATGTCGGGAGTTGCCCCGGTTTCGCACGGATAACGAAGAATGCCCCCGAACCGCTGAGACGCAGAGGAACGAGAATGACGTTCTTCCAGCGTTCGTCTTCGCCGGCACTGGTTTCGGGCGATTGCAGGTGCTCGACAATGCCTACGATCGTGCTCGGACGAGCGTCCGATGTGCCGATGTAGATCAACTTGCCCAGCGCTTCCGTGTCGGGATACAGCAACTGTGCAAGCGCACGCGTGACGATGATGGTGGGTGCATCGGGAGAACCGTGATCGTCGAGGCGGCCTATCTCGTCGCTACGGAAATTCCTTCCCGCGACTAGCTTTACGCCAAGGGTCGATATCGCGTGATCGTCCGCGAAGTACACCGCCGTACCCGAATCGAGATTTTTTTCGGTGGGCGTGCGGCGAATGCCGCTCTGCCAGCCGTTACCGACCAATGGAAAAGCGTTGGTCACGTAGGCATCTGCGACGCCGGGCAATGCACGCACGGTGGCCAGATCGGCAGCCTGCCGCGCGGGCACATCCGTGACGCGACCGACCCATTTATTGTTGACGACCATCAGTTCGCTTTCGGTAATACCGGTGGGACGCGATAGTCTCTGTATACGGCCCTGGATGATGAACAGCGCATTGCAAACGATGGCCAGCGTGAGCGCGATCTGTAGCGCGATCAGCAAGGTGCCGGATTTATGGTGCCGGAGCGCGGAAAGGATCGGTTTAATCTGCATGTCGGTCGGCCCCGGTATCAGTTGGATTTCAATTGCCAGGCCGGCTGCACCCGCGACGCGCGCCATGTGGGATAGAACGCCGCGATCAGAGTACTGACCAGCGCAACGACGACCGTCAGCGACAGTAGCGAAAGATTCATATGCGCCAGCTTCGCGATCGCGGGATCGAATACCAGTCCGATGCCCATCATCCCGACACCCGTGAGGACTATGCCCAGCAAGCTGCCTGCCAGGCCCACGGATGCCGCCTCGATAAGGAACTGCGCGTAGATGGCACGGCGCGACGCACCGAGCGCCCGTCGTATGCCGATTTCCGGAGCGCGACGCATGAACTTCGCCAGCAGCAGTCCGATCGTATTGACCAGGCAGATCACCAGGAACGCCGAGGCAATCACAAGACTCATGCGCGCCTCCGGTGGAACCACACGCCTGTACGATAGCCAGTCCATGACACTACGCAGGCGAACGTTGGGTTCCCAGCGGAATCGGCCTGCACTGCGCTGCTCGTTCGAGTAATCGTGAAGAAAGCGGAGATAGCGATCCGCGGATGCGGCGTCGGGAAGTTCGGCCCAGAAGCTGACGAAAACGCATTCCGAACGAACGAAGTTATCCCAGCCTGGCCCCGACGGCAGGTTGCATACGTTTCCTCCCTGGGTTGGGCGCTGGTCGGCGATGGCCCGGGCGAACGGCATGTACAGATCGCCCAGATCGCCGAATCCCCGCTGGACATCGAGATCGAAGAAGCGCGGTCGCGCATCCCAGCGCGCCGTGACTCCCACCACCCGAAAGTTCGTGCCGTCGAGATCGATCTCGCGGCCGACGCTGTTGACGCCGCCGAACACGCGATCGTTCAGATCCTTGCCGATGACCACGACGCGGGCACGGGCCTCGTCGTCTTCGACCGACCAGGGGCCGCCATAGATGAAGGGCACATCGAACATCGGGAACATGTCGGTGAATACGGCATAGCCCCGAACGGGGTACGCCAGTTTCGAGGGATCGTCGCTGAGTACCGATACGCCGATCGGATACAACGCCGTCTGCCGCTTCGCCTGCCGCGCCTGCATCAGCGCCATCGCATCGCGCCATGTCAGCCAATGCAGCGGTTCGGCGCCCGGCGCCTCGGGACCATAGTTGTCCACCTGCGCGATAAAGAGTTGCGACGACTTCTGCGGAATCGGATCGCCCGACGTAGCGCGGAACACGGCGTATGTCGTCATCGATGCCGCGACGCCTACGCCGATGACGACGATCATCAGCGCGGTCAGCATGGGGTTTCGTCTCAGGCTGCGCAGGCCGAGCTGTAGGTAGTAGCCAAACATATCGAAGTCGTTCCTTCTGAGCTCGTAACGAGTGGCTAAGCAAGCGACGTGCCATGCGGCGGATGGCCCACTATCCGCGCTTCGCGACGGATCGCATGTCCGCGGACAAATGCGACGCGGACATGCGGACAACCGCCAGCACCGGGCATACCTCCATCTCGCCGGTGAGAGAAGCGTTGACCATTCCCGACGAATCCTCGTAGACTGTAATGCGAATCGTTCGTATTTAAGCCCTTGATCACCGGAAGAGATCGGGCTTCCCTCCTTATCTCTACAGGGTTTCAATGCGTCTCCCTTATCGTTTAATCCCCGCGGCCTCGCTGCTGGTCGTCGCGTACGCGCATGCCCAGACGGCAGCGAACCCTTCCACCTCCCTGGATACGATTACCGTTTACGGCAATGCCGACCACGGCTACGTGGGCCAGCGGGTAGGCGTAGGCGCCTTCCGCGACCAGTCGATCATGGACGTGCCGGCGACGGTCAATGTCGCCACGCGCGATCTGATCGAAACCCAGGCCGCCGTGACCCTGTACGACGTGCTGCGCAATACCGCCGGCGTGACGCGACAGCAACTGGGTGGGGAAACGCTCGACAACCTCGCCGTTCGCGGCATGATCCTCGATAACCGGAGCAACTACCGCCTCAACGGATCGTTGCCGCTGCTGAACCTGATGCAGTTGCCGCTGGAAGACAAGGAACGCATCGAAGTACTGAAGGGCGTGTCCGCTCTTTACTACGGCTATACCGCGCCCGGTGGCGTGGTCAACATGGTGACGAAGCGGGCGGGCAGCGAGCCGAATACCCGCGTCGGCATAACGACCGACAACAACGGCACGATCGTCGGCAACATCGACGTGGGACGCCGTTTCGGTTCGGAACAGCAGTATGGCCTGCGCGTGAACGCGGCGGGCGGATCGCTACAATCGCCAGTACGCGGTATCGACGGCGAACGAAAGATGGCCAGTGCGGCGTTCGACTGGCGCGTCAACGAACGGATGAATATCCGGCTCGACGGCGAATACTTCCAGCGCACCATTGCCGAGCAAAGCGTCGTGACCTTGCCTGCCGCGAAGAATGGCGTCATCGCCATTCCGCGCGTTCCCGATCTGTCCAACCGCCTTTCTCCCGAGTGGGCGAATTTCGCGGCGCACGGAAACAACCTGCTGTTCCACACCGACTACGCGCTCAGCGACCGATGGATCGCGACATTCGAGGCCGGACAAGCGAAGCTCACCCGCGACGAACGGTCGTTCACGGAGGTCAAAGGCTACGACCTTGTTACCGGCCAGGGCACCATCAGCGGCAATCGCCAGCGCGATGTTTCGTGGACGAACAGGAATCTGCGCGCCGAACTTTTCGGCAGCTTCGCCACCGGTTCCATCGGACACGAGCTGACGATCGGCGCGGCACAGACGCGTTCCGATCAAAGCCCGACGTATACCGGACTTTTTTCCGGTTCCCAGAACCTCTATAACCCCGTCGACCTGCCCTGGCTGCCCACCACCCGCACGACGTATACCGCGCCGCTGGCTGCCGTGGACAAAGGTATTTATGCCACGGACCGCATCGCTCTGACGGACAAGTGGCAGGCCATTCTCGGTGCGCGATACACGAAGTACACCAGCGACCAGGGGGCCAATCATTACAAGGCAAGCAAGACGACCCCGCTTACCGCGCTTATCTACAAGTTTTCTCCGAAGCTGACGGCCTACGCGTCCTATGCGACGGGCATCGAGCAAGGCGATCGCGCACCCAACACGGCAACCAACGTCAACGAAGCGCTGCCCCCCGGCATATCGAAGCAGAAAGAAGCCGGCCTTCGCTGGCAGCCGACCCAGGCGACTCTCCTGTCCATCGCCGCGTTCGACATCAATCGTGCCGCCAGCTACGTCAACACCGATAACCTGTTCGTGCAGAGCGGTCGCGAGCGTTACCGCGGCATCGAGTGGTCCGCCCAGGGGCAGGTATCGCGCGACTGGTCGGTGCAGGTCTCGGGCCAGTACCTCCACGCGCGCTTCGAAAGCATCAGTGCCGAGTTGCTCGGCCGCACGCCCGAGAACACACCGACGTATACCAGCAGCGTGTTTGCCCAGTACACGGTGCCCATGCTGCCGAAGCTGTCGCTCAATGCAGGCGTCTACTACACCGGCCGCCGCGCGGTGAACGATCTGGACCAGGGCTATCTTCCGCACTTCACGCTCCTCGGTCTCGGCGGTCGTTATGTCACGACCATCGACCGGAAGAACGTTACCTGGCAGGTCAACGTCGATAACGTCATGAACAAGCGTTACTGGGCCGCGGCCGGCAACAACCGCCTTGGCATGGGCCAGCCGCGTACGGCGAAACTCAGCGTCCAGCTCGATCTATAAGGAAACATCATGTCGCGTGTCGCCAACCGGTTTCGTTCTTTCTTCTTGATTTGCGCGGCCTGTATCGCGGGAATAGCTACCCCTGCGATGGCCGCGAATGCGCCGACGGCACTGCTCGTCGTAAGGGAGGACGGCAAGAGCCTCGCTGTCGATCAGGCAATCCAGACGCATCTGGAACAACTGGGCTATCGCGTCACACTGTACGACCAGTACAAGCCCGCATCGCAGGCCAATAAAGTCGACCTCGTGGTGTTGTCTTCGACGGTGCGTTCCCGCGACCTGCTCGGCGCGTATCGCGATGTACCCGTGCCCCTGGTCACCTGGGAAAGCGATCTGCTCGACGACATGGCGATGACCGGCAAGCGTCCCGAGGTGGACTTCGGCAAAAGCGAGAAGCAGCACGCGCTATGGTTCGTCAATGCACCGCATCCGCTTCAGGCGGGCCTGCACGCCGGCATCGTGAATGTCTACGTGAAGAATGCGCCCATGAACTGGGGCAAGCCCGGCCTTGGCGCAACGACGATCGCGACGCTGCCAGGGGAACCCGAAAAGGCCGCGATCTTCGGCTATGAAAAGGGCGCCACCATGGACTATGAAACCGTCGCACCCGCGCGACGGGTCATGTTTTTCCTCGACAACGAAACCTTCGGCAACCTGACGCCCGAGGGCATGCTTCTTTTCGACGCCGCCATTCGATGGGCGACGCGTCCCGAGGCCCAGCCGAAACCGTGACGTCCTGTCAGCCCTGCGACCAGCCGCCACCCAGGGCCTGAACAAGTGCGGCCGTGTCGCTGAAGCGGGAAGCCTGCGCCTGGATACGAGCGATTCTGGCCTGTTGGTAGGCCTGCTCGGCGTTGAGTAAAACCAGGACATTGGTGTACCCGAGATCCAGTTGCCTGTGCGTCAGATCCAACGTTTTCCTGGCCGCCGTTTCGGCCCGGACAGCGGCGGCCAGGGCTCTTGCATCGGCATCCAATGCGTACAGGGTGTCGGCAACGTTCTGAAATGCTGTGAGAACGACGACGCGGTAGTCGGCTGCCGATTGCTGCAACGCCGCTTCGGCCGCGCGCTGTCGATGCTTCAGCGTGCCGAAGTCGAACACCGTCTGGGTAAGATTGCCGGTGAGGCCCCAGAATGTGTTGTTGTCCTCGAACATCCGGCTGAACTGTGTCGAGCTGCCGCCATATAGCGCGGAAATCGAGAACTGTGGCAACCGGTTCGCCAGCGCGATACCCACCTGTGCACTTGCCGCCCGCACCTGTGCTTCGGCCGCCCGTACATCGGGGCGTTGTTCGACCAGCTGCGAGGGCAAACTTACGGGCAATGTCCGCGGCAATTGCAGGCCGGCCAGATCGAACGCTTCGCTTCCACCCTGCGAAGGCGGACTACCCGTGAGTACCGCCAACAGGTCGCGTGCCTGTTCGAGCTGTTTTTCAAGTACGGGCAGACCTTGCTGCGTCTGCGCCAATGCGGTTTCCTGTGCGGCCACGTCCAGACCGGAGGCAAAACCCAGTGCGACCTGCTTCCGGAGTATCTCCAGCGCTCGCGAATCGGCATCCACGATAGCGTGGGTAGCATCGATCTGAGCGCGTAGCGACGCTTCCTGTATAGCCGTCGAAACCACATTGGAAGCCAGCGTGAGATAGGCAGCCTCAAGCTGGAACCGCTGTACGTCGGCTTGCGCCTGAAGCGATTCGACGGTGCGCCGGTTGAGGCCGAATATGTCGGGTGCGTAAGCGATGCTTAGCTGAGCCGTATGCAACGTATAAAGCGCATCCCCCGACGTCAGCGTCGGCGAAATGGTGCCTACCGCATTCTTCTGCCGGGTCGGCGAGTAACTCAGCTGCGCGGAGGGGAAGTACCCGCCGCGCTGTGCCGCGACATTTTCCCTGGCCTGACGCAACGCAGCCTGCGCGCTGTGAATGCTGGGATTGTGGGCGAAGGCGCGCTGCACCAGTGCGTCGAGCGACGGCGAAGCGAATACGGTCCACCACTCGCGAGCGATCGTCGCCGTGGGGTCCAGATGCTGTTCGTCGTGGTCAAGGCCAGCCGAACCGATCGTCGCGGGAAGCGGCGAACGGACATAACTATCCGTAGCGGGAAGGTCCGGCCGATGGTAGTCGGGTCCTACGGCACAACCGTTGCAAAGCACGCTCAGTATCGCCACGGCCACAACGGACCGGCTGCATGGCGGCAGGCGGCGGCCCCTCGGTATACGAAGCGATGTCATGGCAGGTCTCCCGTCGAACCGCGAGCGCCGGCGCGATGCTTCGCCCGCCTTTGCGACCACTCCACCACCAGCACCTGCAGTGCCGGCGCGACGATCAGCAACATGATCGGCCCCAGCAACATGCCGCCAACCACGACCGTCGCCAGAGGACGCTGTACCTGGCTGCCGATACCGGTGGATATCGCCGCCGGCAACAGACCGATACATGCCGACAAAGCGGTCATCAGCATCGGCCGCATACGTTGCTCGGCGGCAAGATACATGGCTTCCAGCGGAGCGTTACCTTCGAACACCAGATGATTGAAGTAAGTGATGACCAGAATGCCGTTCATCACCGACACACCGAACAGGGATACGAAGCCGATGGCCGCCGACACGCTCATGTTCAGGCCGGACAGATACAAGGCGATGATGCCGCCGGCAATGGAGAACGGAATGGCCGCCAGTGTCAGCAAACTATCGCGCAGCGAATTGAACAACGTGAACAGCAAAGCCAGGATCAATCCGACGGCAATCGGAAGAACGATGGCAAGACGGTGCTTGGCCTGCTGCAAATCTTCGAATTCGCCCGCCCACACCACGTGGTACCCCGTAGGCAGCACGACATGTTTCGCGATCCTGTCCTGGGCATCCTGCACCGTGCTGCCGAGATCCCGGCCACGCACGCTGAATTTGACAGGGATGAAGCGTTCGTTGCGCTCGTGATAAATATACGAGGCACCGGTATCCAGCGAAATGGAGGCCAGCTCGCGCAGCGGGATATAAGCCGTCGCACCACTCGGCGTTGTATAGCCGACCTTGATATTGCCTATGGCCTGGACGTCCGATCGATACTGCGGCGTCAGTCGAACGACCAGAGCGAACTGCTTGTCGTCCTCGAGTACGGTCGTTGCCTGAGTGCCGCCAGCGGCGGCTTGCAGTGCGCTATTGATGTCGCCGGTGTTCAGGCCATAGCGCGCGGCCTTTGCACGATCGATGGTGACGTTGAGATTGGGCTGGCCCATGACACGGAATACGCCGAGGTCCTCCACCCCTTTGACCTGTCGCATCTCGTGCAGTACCTGGTCGGACAGCTTTTCCAGTTCGCGTAAATCGGGGCCGATGATTTTTACCGAATTGGCGCCCTTGACGCCGGACAGTCCTTCTTCGATGTTGTCCTGGATGTACTGTGAGAAATTGAATTCGACGCCGGGGAACTCGGCGGTGAATTCCTTCTGCAACGCATCGACCAGTTGCTCCTTGGTGTGACCGCTCGGCCACTGGTTTTCGGGCTTCAACGGCACGAATAGTTCGACGTTATAAAAGCCCGACGCATCGCTGCCATCGTCGGGGCGGCCGTGCTGCGATACGACGGTCACCACCTCGGGATGCGCCTTGACGATCTGCCGCATGCGATCGACTTTGTCCATGCCGGCTTCGAGCGAGATGGTCGTGGGCATGGTAGCCCGTATCCACAGATTGCCCTCTTCCAGCGCAGGCAGAAACTCGGTGCCGATGCGCGGCAGCAACAGGCCGGCCAGCAACAGAAAGCCCAGCCCCAGCATGACGGTGATCTTGCGCCGGGTAAGCGCCCAATGAAGCACCGGCGAATAGACGCGGCGGATAGCCCGTACGAACAGCGTTTCGACTTCCCGGACGTTTTTCGGTAGCAGGACCGAAGCGAGAACGGGCGTCACGGTAAAGGTGGCGAGCAGTGCACCGGACAGCGCATAGGCATATGTGCGCGCCATCGGGTTGAAGATCTGACCCTCCACCCCCTGCATGGTAAACAGCGGAATGAATGCCGCTACGGTGATCGCGGATGAAAACAGCACCGCGCGATCCACCTGAATGGCACTGATATACAGCAGCCGGAGTCGCTGGCTCCATGAGTGTGCGGCATGGCCGCGCGCATACATGGCAAAGTCGCTTTGTGCCTGGTCGTGCAATAGCTGCTGCCGCTCTTCGTTAGTCTTCTGGAAGTTGCGGAAGATGTTCTCTATGAGGATCACCGCCGAATCGACAATGATGCCGAAGTCCACCGCCCCCACGGAAAGCAGGTTGGCGGAGTCGCCCAGCAGGACAAGGATGATGATGCTGAAGAAAAGCGCGATCGGAATATTCGCGCTGACGATGATCGCGCTGCGCAGATCACCCAGGAAAAGCCACTGGATGAAGAACACGAGCAGACAACCGAAAATGAGATTGTGCAGCACCGTGTGGGTAGTGACTTCGACCAGACTGGAGCGGTCGTAAATCGGCACCACCTTCACACCCGGTGGCAGTGTACCGTCGCTATTGAGCTTCTGGACTTCCGCCTTGACGCGTGCGACCACGTCGTTGGTTTGCTCGGTCCGGTTCATCACCACGATGCCGGTCACCACATCGCTCTGGTCGTCGCGGCCCGCCTTGCCGAGGCGCGGTACCGTGCCGATCGATACCTTCGCTACATCCCTGACCAGTACGGGCGTGCCATTGGATTGCGAAAGCACGATGTTGCCGATGTCGCCGGTATTCTTGATCAGACCCACGCCGCGAATATTGACCGACTGCTGACCGATATTGACCGTTCGTCCGCCGACGTTGATGTTGCCGTTGCCGATCGCGCCGATGAGCTGGGGCAAGGTCACGTTATAGCCTTCCAGCTTATGCAGATCGGCTTCGACGTCGTATTCCTTGGTGGTCCCGCCCCAGGTCACCACCTGCGCAATGCCGGGCGTCGACAGCAGCCGACGCGTGACGACCCAGTCCTGGAGAGTGCGCAGATGGGTCAGCCCATAATGCGGCGGCCCGACCAGCTGATATCGATAGATTTCGCCGACCAGACTGGATGCCTGGATCTGCGGTACCGCATTGTTCGGAAGAGTGACGTTCTGCTGCAGGTTGAGCGCCGCCTGCGTCGAGGCAAAGTAATAGTCGATGCCGTATTTGAATGTGACGCGAACGAACGAAAGACCGTAGAAAGAAGTCGAACGGATATTGTCGACGCCGGGCGTCGTAGCCAGCCCGACTTCCATCGGGCGCGTATAGCTTCGCTCCATCTCTTCGGCGGACAACCCCGGCGCTTGCGCCGTAATTTCCAGAATGACGGGGGCCGGATTCGGATAGGCCTCGATATTGAGCCGGGTATACGCCACCAGGCCCGCGGCGATGAAAGCCACCAGACCCATGATCACGATGGATCGCCGGGTCAGCGCGAACGCGATAATGCCTCTGAACACGATGAGCCTTCTAACGTTGGAGTGCGGCGGACGACAGGCGGTAGCCCGATCGGGCTATTGCGATTGCAAGGCCAGCGCGTTGCTCAGGAACACGGCGCCGTCGCCGGCCACCCGATCGTTGGCCGACAGGCCTTCGAGGACCTGGTTGAGACCGTTCTGTTGCAAACCCAGCGTGACCGGACGACGCATGAAACGGCGGCCATCCCTGGTAACGAAGGCAACCGTGGTGCCGTCGCCTTCGCGTACGACGGCATTGGCCGGCACCGCGACCGATGAGGTAGCCGCACCCGTCCGCACCACGAAGGACGCGAGCATCTGCGGACGCAGCTCATGGAGCGGATCGGGAATGTAGGAACGGACGACGATGCGATGGGTGCCTGGATCGACCGAGTCGCCGATATAGTCGATCGTGCCTTGCAGTGTTCGCCCCGGAAGCGCCGCCACCGCGATCGAAACAGGCTGGCCCATTCGCAGCGCGGCCACTTCGTCCTCGGCGACATTGGCCACCATCCACACACGGGACAGATCCGCCACGGTGAAAGGCGCAGGGGCGGCTCCCGGTTGCACGAGTACGCCGGGCGCGGCGGTCCGGGCGGTAATCCGTCCGGCGAACGGACTGACGATGCGCAGTTCGCCATCGATCTTGCGGGTGCTGGCGATGCGATCCATATCCGCATCCGACTTGCCGAAGATACGCAACGCGTTGCGGGCCGCCTGATAGTTGCCCACGGCGGTTTGCTGATCGGAAACGGCCTGGTCGATGTCCTTCTGCGCGTTGGCCTGGATTTCGAGCATTTTCCTGGCGCGATCCAGGGTTACGCCGGTCAGCTTGAGCGTGCCCGCCGTCGAGATCAGATTGGACTCGGCTTGCACCAGGTCCGGGCTTTCGACAGTAAACAGCAGCTGATCTTTAGCAACATCGTCGCCGGCTTTGGCGAGGACCTTGCCGACGCGCCCCTGATACGGCGAAAACACCTGGGTCAGACGATCCTGATCGAAGTCTATGAAACCGACGGCATCCAGTTGTGGCTCGAAGCTATGGGTGTGGACGTCGACTACCGCGACATGCGTGGCTTGCAGATCGGTAATGGTTACCGTATCGCGCGTGGCCGGATCCGCCGCGGCGATCACGGGCGTCGCAGCGCCGTGTCGGGCAAGCAACAACGTATAGGCGAGATAGATACACAAGGCCGCCAGGAAAATGGCCGCGCTGGCTTTCAACGTGCGTGCTTTCCGCATACTTCTTCCAGATTGTCGGCACGGGTTCGCCTTCGCACACGCGAATCGACCTGCTCACATAGCGAGCGCGGACGGGCAGTCCGAAGCGGCGAGCGCTTTGCAGGCAAACGTTAGTATTGGCAGGGAGAAGGGACCAGTTACGGTTTGGAAAGGTTGGTCGCCCGGCCGCACGGGGACTCAGCCGTAAGGAAGCGAGATGCTTACCTTGAGCCCCGGGCCGGCGTCTTCCAGAGCGAGCTGGCCCCGGTGAAGAGCCACCACGGCGGCCACCGTCGACAATCCCAGGCCATTGCCCCGCAGATTCCGGCTGGCATCCACGCGGAAGAACCGCTCCGTGGCTCGCCCTATCGCATCCGGTGGAATGCCCGGGCCATCGTCCTTCACCACGATGCGAACATCCTGCAAGCCGCATACGATGCTCACCTGCACGTGCGCTCCGCGACCCGCGTATTTCAGCGCGTTGTCCAGAAGATTGGCGAGCACCCCAGCCAGCAGGTCGCGATCGGCACTGACCATCGGCTGGCCGGCCACCTCCAGACTCAGCGTCATGCCTTCGTTTTCGGCAGCGGGTTGATACAGCTCGACCAGATCGCCGACCACCTCGCGCAGGGGCAACAGGTCGAAACGCTGTCGCCGCACTCCCGATTCCGCTTCCGCGATCTGCAGGAGCTTGTCGAATACGACGATAAGCCCATCGATTTCGTCGATGGCGTACTGCGCGCGCAACGGTAGTTTTTCGACCGCGTTACCGGAACGCAATGCGTCCTCAAGCGCGCCGCGAATGCGTCCGAGTGGCGTGCGCAAGTCATGCGCGATCGCATTCGATACGTTGCGCGCGGCATCCATCAGACGCTCGATTTCGTCGAGCATGTCGTTGATGTCGCCGGCGACTACGGCAAATTCGTCTTGCGACCGGCTGACTTCGATACGTCGGTGCAGATGGCCGGCGGAAATTTCGGTCGTCGTGCGGTGGATGGCCTTGAGCTGCTTTTGCAACTGCGAACGGAAAAGCGCGGCACCCACGCCCGCGAGGACCAGTGCGATCAGACCGCCCAGTCCCAGTGCTATCAGGACCATGCGCTCCAGCTCGTGCTGGTCCTGCATATCGCGGCCCACCACCAGCGTGCTGCCATCCTGGAAGCGGTAAGTCAGGAGCCGGCTGACCGAATTGCGACCCAGCCGTTTGACCTGCTGCTTCACCAGCCGGTTGTCCTGGCCGGCGAGTCCCATCCATTCGGTGAGGTTGCCGACAAGCTTGTTTCCCCGGGAGTCGATAAGCAGATACACCTCGGTATCGACGTCCTGATCGTCCGTCAGAAGACCATGGATTTCATGCTCCAGTGCTTCCTGCCCCGCCTGGTCGTGAATCTGGATGAGGCGATGGGAAGTAATCGTCAGTTGCTTGTCGATATTTCGCGCCAGCAAGCCAGCGGTTCCGACATAGAACACCGTGGAAATCAGCGCCACGGAGACCAGCAGAAGCAAGCCATAGCCCATCGCCATGCGAAATACGACGGAGTGACGGAAGCTAGCCATGCGCGGAACTGTCCGATGGCAAGCCGAGGGTATAGCCGACGCCTCGTACCGTCTGGATCAGCGGCACGGAAAAATCCTTGTCGACCTTATTTCTCAGGCGGCTCATCTGTACGTCGATCACATTGGTTTCCGGATCGAAGTGGTAACCCCATACCGCCGAGAGAAGCATCTTGCGAGTCACGATCTCACCCTGGTGACGAATCAGGTATTCCAGCAGCAGATATTCGCGTGGCTGCAGCGCTATCGGTTTGTGATCGCGAAATACCCGCCGGGTACGGGGATCGAGCTGCAAGTCGGCCACCGTCATGAGCTCGACATCGTGGCGTTGGCTGGCCCGGCGGGTCAGCGCCTCGATACGGGCCAGTAACTCGTCGAATGCGAAAGGTTTGCTGAGATAGTCGTCGCCACCGGCCCGCAAACCGCGAACGCGCTCGTCGAGACTGCTCAGGGCACTCAGTACAAGTACCGGAGTGGCGTTATCGCGAGCGCGCAGTACGGCAAGAATGTCGAGTCCATCGATGTCGCCAGGCAGCATCCGGTCGAGCACGATCGCATCCCACTGACCCTCGCTGGCCTGTACCAGCCCGGCCGCGCTGTCGTGACAGACCTCCACCGTATAACCACTCTGCCTCAGGCCGTCGCAGATGAACTGGGCGGTGTACTTGTCGTCCTCGATCAATAGACAGCGCATGCGATAGAAATCCAGGTGATCCGGGCGCACCGTCCGGTCGACATAACCACCCGGGTCATTCTACGGCCGGTCCCAGTAAGTATCGAGTAAGTACCCGGGCAAAATAGTATGCGTACCTAACTACGAAGCATCGGCTATGTCTACATCGATCCGTTTCAGCCACCTGGGGCTTTTGATCCTTGCAGCCGCATTGCCTCAACTCAGTCATGCCGACGAACCGGTGCCGCTAACGCAGCAACAGAAAGAGAACGCTCCCCATTGGGGTCTGGGCGTCGGCGTTGCCGCCCAGCAGCAGCCGTATCGGGGTGTCGGGAGCAAGGTCACGCCGTTCCCGCTGGTGACCTACCAGAGCAAGTGGATAAGCCTGTTCGGAAACACGCTCAGCCTGAAGGCGCCGAAGTTTTCCGATAATTTCTCGGTATCGCTGCGCGCCTCCTTCGCACTGGGCGACGGCTATAAGGCCTCCGATTCGTCCTATCTGCAGGGCATGAGAAGGCGTAACGGGAGCATCTGGATAGGGCCGGCCGCGAACTGGCACAACGACTGGTTCGATATGGCCGTAAGCTGGAGCGCCGACGCATCCGGCGAAAGCAAGGGTCAGCAGGCGGCGGTGTCGTTCCAGAAAGATTTTACGATCTCGCCCTCGTTCCAGATCACGCCGTACCTCGGCGCGACATGGCTGGACAAGAAATACGTCGATTATTACTACGGCGTGAGACCGGAAGAAGTACGGGCCAACCGGGCGGCTTATGTGGGCGGTTCCACGGTCAACACCCGTGCCGGCGTGAGAGTGGGCTATAAACTCAGCGACCATCAGCACCTGATCTTCGACGTGGGCGCGACGATGCTAGGCTCCAAGATCAAAGACAGCCCCCTGGTCGACAGCAGTTCCGTCCCCACCGTGGCATTCGGTTATTTCTATGCATTCTGAGTAGCCGCGTCATCTATGAACCGTATTGCCCTGGTGGAAGACAACGTACGGTTAGCGGGACTGGTGCGCCTCGCGTTGTCTCGCGCAGGAATTCAGGTCGATACGTTTTCCAGTATCGAATCCGCCTGGCGAGCACTTAACTCGACGCCCTACAGCGTGCTGATCCTCGATCGGGGACTGCCCGATGGCGATGGCGTGAGCCTCGTGCGGCGACTGCGACAAGCCGAGCGCTGGATCCCGTGCCTTATGCTAACGGCCCGGGATGCCTTGCACGATCGCATCGCGGGCCTGGAAGCCGGCGCCGACGACTATCTGCCCAAGCCCTTTTCCATGGAAGAACTGGTTGCCCGGGTACGTGCGCTATTGCGGCGCCCGGAGATGCTCAGGCCCCTTTCTCCCACGTTCGCGAATCTGCAGATCCATCCCAATCCCGGTCAGATGATCTGCGGGAACGAATCCGTCTCGCTGGCACCGGCGGAACTGCAGATCATGCTCTGCCTTGTCGAAGCGCAGGGCGACGCGGTACGCCGCACCAGCATCGAACATGCGGCCTGGGGTCTGGAGGACGCCGTGACACCCAATGCACTCGACGTGGCGTTGCATCGCCTCCGCAAGAAGCTCGCCGCCATCGGCTGCGACGTAGCCATTACCAATGTCAGGGGCCATGGATATGCACTTCGTGAAAGCCATCTGGCCTCGTAGCCTTTCCGGCAAACTGCTGACGACATCCGTCGTCGCCATCGTGCTGACCACCGTCCTGACGGTATGCGTCCTGATCGCGGTGCTACCGATGAGCAAGAGCCTGTGGATACAGGGCGATCTATCGCATGCGATACGCCGGTTGGAGAGTTCCATTCGTTACAGCAGTGCGGGACCTCCCGTAGAGGTCATACTTCCCGCGGATAAACGCGCGATGTATTCCGTGCTTCCTGCCGATCTTATCTACCAGATCCTCGATGCGAACGGACAGGTGCTACTCGCTTCGAATGGATCCACATCTCCCCTGGTTTCAGGACCTTTCGATTCCGACTTCCGTTCGTTGGAAATAAATCACAACGGTGTTCCATTGAACGTCGGCATCGGGCGATTCGAACACGCTGGAAAAACGTACTATCTCCAGGTAACAACCAGCTCGCGCATACGCGAAATCGCCAATGCCCGCGATGCACGATTGATGATGATGATCTTTCTGACCGCCGCCGTGGTCGCCATGTTGGTTTTCAGTACGGTGGTCTTGCTGACGCTTCGTCGCGTGTTGAGACCCCTGCACAACGTATCGGTAGCCGCAGCGCAAATCGAACCGAGGAATCTCGCCGCACGCCTCGAGTACGCCGATCTGCCCACCGATATCCATCCGTTGATAGCCGCGTTCAATTTCGCGCTTGCCCGGCTGGAACACGGCTATAGGGTGCAGCAGGAGCTATTGGCGACCGTCGCCCACGAACTGAAGACGCCGCTTTCCCTGATTCGCGGCCAGATCGAACTGGAAGGCCTGACCGACCGCGCCACGCTACTGAAGGACGTCGATTTCATGAGCCGTCAGGTCCAGCAGCTGTTGCAACTCGCGGAAGTCAGCGAGTTCCAGAACTATGTACTGGAAAAGGTAAGCCCCGTGGTCATCGCTCTCGAAGTCACCGACTTCCTGGCCCGATTGGCGGAACAGCGACGCGTCCTTGTCGCAGTCATCGTTCCACTCGATCCTGTTTTTGTGCAGGCGGATCGCAGCGCGCTTTATATTCTGATCAAGAATCTTCTCGAAAACGCCATACGACATTCGCCTCCGGGCAGCCACGTCGCCATTGCATTCACGGATGGCTATCTTTCGGTCAAGGACGACGGGAACGGTATTCCGGAGGAAGACCTTACGAAACTCTTCTCGCGATTCTGGCGTGGTGCGGGAAGTCAGGACGGTGCCGGACTGGGCCTTTCGATCTGCCGGGAAATAGCGCTCGCGCATGGCTGGACGATAGCGGCCGTCAATACGTCGCCGGGGGCGGAATTCTCGGTAGCCTTCGAAAACAATGACTATGTACTGCCGAACGTGGCGAACTGAGGGCGCGTTCGATTCAGAACAACTCGCCCTGGGGCGACACGATACACGGAGCGACGAAGCGCGACGTATCAAGTACCAGCTCGCGCGCACGCGTGAGCCCGAATCGCCGCGATGCTATCTCGAAGCGCTTCTTCAACAGATCGGCGAAAATTCCCTGCCCGCGCATGCGCGTGGCAAAATTGGAATCGTAGTCGCGACCGCCGTTCATCTGTTGAACCAGGCTCATCACATGCGCCGCGCGATCCGGCACGTGGACATCCAGCCATTCGCGGAACAGACCTTTGAGTTCGTGCGGAAGACGCAGCACCGTATAACCGGCCGATCTCGCACCAGCGGCGACGGCCTGTTCCAGGATGGCTTCCATGTCGCGCTCGTTCAACGCCGGAATGATCGGCGCCACCAGCACGCCGACGGGAACGCCGGCCTCGGCAAGTGTCGCTACCGCTTTCATCCGACGATGCGGCGCACTGGCGCGTGGTTCAAGACGTGCTGCCAGTTTGTTGTCGAGCGAGTTGATCGACACGAAGACCTGCACGAGATTCTGCTCCGCCATCGGGACCAGCAGGTCAAGGTCGCGCTCGACCATCGCGTTCTTCGTGACGATGGTGCAAGGGTGTTTGCAATCGTGCAGAAGCTGTAGCGCCGCACGGGTCAGCCGCCAGTGTTTTTCGACAGGCTGGTAGGGGTCCGTGTTGCTGCCGATGTTGATCGGCTTGCACGTGTACGACCGCTTCGTCAGTTCGCCGCGAAGTACGTCCGCCAGATTCGTCTTGGCGTAGATCTTCGTTTCGAAGTCCAGGCCAGGCGACAGATTGAGATATGCGTGCGACGGGCGCGCGAAGCAATAGATACACCCATGCTCGCAACCGCGATACGGATTCAGCGCCTGATCGAAATAGATATCCGGCGAATCGTTCCGCGTGATGACGCTGCGTGCCCGCTCTTCACGCACGCTGGTCTCGACACGAACGGGCTCTTCTACTTCCTGCAACCAGCCATCGTCTTCGGCCTGGTGCCGGGTGCGCTCGAAACGGCCTTCGGGATTGGAGGCGGCGCCGCGCCCTTTCAGGACGCGCGTTGTGGGTAGGGGCTCGGACATGCCATCAGCCTATATCGGCCGCGTCTCACGGTTGGCGACACGTCGTCCGAAGCGGTGCCGGCCCTCAGGCCATCGGGCATGTATCTGAATGTTTTCCTTGGGCACGATTTTGTCGTGTAGCTCCAGTACCCACCACGCGATGTAGTCCCGGTATAGATCGTGTCCATCGGTGATACCTGTGTCGTCGTGGACAAAAATTCTGACCGTAAGGATCGCATCGTCTGTCGCGCGTTCCGGAGCATTGACGCGTACCGTTCCCACGTCGCTCGATCCCTGCCCGATCGGATCAGGCTGACCTGAGTATTCGCGCGGATCGGTGTTGGGATGCATCACGTGTTCGGTTTCACTGCTTCCCAGCGTGATTCTCCGGGTATCGAAACCTTCGCCGCGGCGCGCGGTAACGTCGATATGGTCCGCCCGCCGGGACACCACGGCCGGCGCACCGTCTACACGTGCATCGAATATATCGATGACATCGCCCCGGGGCATCTTGATATCCACATCGATGCGCGACAGAAGCGTCAATTCTTCGGTTTTGACCTCGTCGAGGTCATGCTCCGGATCGCGCGGAAGCGTGATGGTTTGCGGTAAACCCTGAGCCAGCGCTCTATCGAATTGCGCAACCACCGATGCGTCGTCCGTTCGGCCATCCAACGCTATGGATGGAGCGCTGACACAGCCTGCCATGGCCAGAGCCATCGCTTGCAGGATAGTTGTCGTTTTTTTTCACGTATCTGTTCCTCACCTGGATTCGTTGATCTACGAATGGTGCTATCCATCGTCCGACCATAGCCGATAGCGGCGCGTACCACGTCGCGACGCCAGGTATTCATGGCGACGAACGTCTTGTTTGCAGGAACCGCGATAGCGAATGCATTCCGGGAAGGAGGCGCGACGAGTAGGGCATACAGCTTGGCGAAGTCTCGCGGGAATCGTTTAACCCGGTTCGGCGTGTCGCTTTGTACCTGCGGACCTTAACTTTTGCAGTGCGTCCAGTTCGTCGACGAACTGGCGTAGTCCGCGGGCAGTCTGCGCGGCAACCTCGGCGATGCCGCGAACGGCTTCGAGTCGTATCGTTATCGCGTTGTCGATGTCGCTCACGGGGACGATCGGGGCGATGTCGCTCACGGAGGCTGAATGGTCGTTCGCGGGGTTCGAGCGGGAAGGCTTCTTTCGATGGTTCAAGGCGGCATCCTGTTCCGTGGATGGCCGCCACCCGCAATGCGGGTGGCGGACGTGCCGAGGTAGGAAACCGGTTATACCATTCGGCCGAGCTTACGCTCGCCCGGCACGCCCGCCGTAAAAGGGCGAGTCGTAAGGTAATGCAACGCCGGGAAGCGACGTTTGAGACGACACTTCCCGGCGCTAACCGTATAACGCAGGTTCCTACACCCGGTCGCCGCAAGCGGCGACGACCCGTGAATAATCACGGCGCCGCTTCCGAGGGTCAACCGCCGGACGTAATTCCGTCGCAATTTTCAGATTAGTCTGAGCAAGCCACTAGTTTTTGTCTTTTGCCTCTCGGCTCTCCTGGCTCTCTGTGGGAGCGCGCCTGCGCGCGAAAGCCAACAGGGCGAGGAAGCCGGATACTCACATCCGCGAGCCCTATCTTCTGGCTACGGATGCCACCCACAGCATCGTCGCTCCGTCGGCTTTCGCGCGCAGGCGCGCTCCCACAGAGAGCAGAGAGCCGAAAGCCGGGCGCCATCGAAAAGTCGTCCCGTCGGTCACAAATCCGTTCCTTCGTTCGTCTACCCAGTGACACCAAGTCAAACCCCACTGGAGAAGACCATGCAAGCACGACAGAAAAACCCCGCCGTCGCCATTCCCGATGCCATGAAAGCCCTTATGGCGTTAACTGCCGTCACCCGCTCTCACGGAAGTGTCCCGGGCACGACGCTGGACCTGATCGAACTACGCGCCAGTCAGATCAACGGCTGCGGCGTCTGTGTCCACATGCATTCGCGCATGGCCCGCAAAGCGGGGGAGACGGACGACCGACTTTTTTCGCTGGCGGGATGGCGCGATACGCCGTACTTCAACGATGCGGAACGCGCGGCCCTGGCCCTGACCGAAGCCGTGACGCGGATCAACGACCGTCCGGACGCTGTATCCGACGACATCTGGAACGACGCGACCCGTCATTACGACGAGGCGGCGCTGTCCGTGCTGTTGCTTGCCATCGCCAATATCAACGTCTGGAACCGGCTGAACGTCGCGACGCGTCAGGTCGCCAGTTCGTGGCTGCCGTGATGGCATAAAGAAGAACCCCCGCGACGTGTGTCGCGGGGGTCCGGTTCTGCTTACGTCCATCGGCGATGCTTACTGATCGATCGGAACGTCCTTGGTTTCGCGAACGAAGAACAGACCGATTACGAAGGTCATCAACGCGACGGCGATCGGATACCAAAGGCCGTAGTAGATGTCGCCCTTCCATGCCACCAGCATGAAGCCGATCGTCGGCACGAAGCCACCGAACCAGCCGTTGCCGATGTGATACGGAAGACTCATCGACGTATAGCGGATGCGCGTGGGGAACATTTCCACGAGCCACGCCGCGATCGGTCCGTACACCATGGTCACGTAGATCACGAGCAGGGCCAGCAACAACACCAGCATCGGATAGTTCGACTGCGCGGGATCGGCTTTCTCCGGATAGCCGGCGGTTTTCAGCTGCGCGCCGACCTTTGCGGTGAAGTCCTTGTTCTGTGCAGTGAACGTTGCCTTGTCGAGGCTGGCACCTTCGAACGAGTTGATGACATCGCTACCGATGGTGACCGTTGCCACGGTGCCCGCCGGCGCGTCGACGTTCGAGTAGGGGATGCCTTTCTTGGCCAGCACGCTCTTGGCCACATCGCACGAACTGGTGAAGGTCTTCTTGCCGACCGGATCGAACTGGAAGCTGCAAGCGTTCGGATCGGCGGTGACTTTGACCGGTGCTGCCGCCGCGGCCGCTTCGATGGCCGGATTGCCGTAGTGCGTTAGTCCTTTGAAGATCGGGAAGTACGTGGCCGCGGCGATCAGACACCCCGCGAGCACGACGGTCTTGCGACCGATCCGGTCCGACAGCCAGCCGAAGAACACGAAGAACGGCGTGCCTATCAACAGCGCTCCGGCAATCAACAGATTCGCCGTGGTGCCGTCGACTTTCAGGCTCTGCGTCAGGAAGTACAGCGAATAGAACTGCCCCGTGTACCAGACGACTGCCTGGCCCGCGGTGGCGCCGAACAGCGCGAGGATCACCAGCTTCAGGTTTTTCCACTGCCCGAATGCTTCGGTCAGCGGCGCCTTGGAGCCCTTGCCCTCGGCTTTCATCTGCTGGAATACCGGCGACTCCTGCAACTGCATGCGGATATATACCGAGACACCGACGAGCACAGCCGAGACCAGGAACGGAATGCGCCAGCCCCAGGCCTCGAACGATTCGGTACCCAGGCCCAGACGCGTGCCGAGAATGACCAGCAGCGAAAGGAACAGGCCGAAGGTTGCCGTGATCTGGATGAAGCTCGTATACAGACCGCGTTTGCCTTGCGGTGCGTGTTCGGCCACATAGGTCGCCGCACCGCCGTATTCGCCGCCGAGCGCCAGGCCTTGCAACAGTCTCAACAGGATCAACAGCACGGGAGCCGCCATGCCGATCTGGTTGTAACTGGGCAGTACGCCGACGAGGAAGGTCGACGTACCCATGATGACGATGGTGATGAGGAAGGTGTACTTGCGGCCGATCAGGTCACCGATACGGCCAAAGACAATGGCCCCGAAGGGACGCACCGCGAAACCGGCGGCGAAAGCGAGCAGCGCGAAGATGAACTGGCTCGTTTCGTTCAGACCGGTGAAGAACTGTTTGCCGATCAGGGCAGCCAGCGAGCCATACAGATAGAAGTCGTACCATTCGAAAACGGTGCCAAGGCTGGACGCGAAGACAACGCGTTTATGACTGGTGCCGATGCTGCCCGATCGGGGCAGGTTGCTCACGTTGGCCATCTTTTTTCCCTCGATCAGAACTTGTAGTTGCCGTTGAGGGTAAATTCGTTACCCGATGTCTTGACGCGATTCGCACCGTTGGTTGTGGAATCGAGGTTCGCGCGGATCCACTCCACGCTCAGGTCGTACGCTCCGGCGGAATACTGAAGGCTGAGGGCCGTCTGACGGTTCTTGAGCAAACCCGTCGAACCGCGACCAAGCCAGCGGACCACGTCGTTCTTGTCTGGTTTGCTTTGCGAATAGAACGCATAGGCACTCCAGTGCGGCGTGAACTTGTAGCCAGCCTGCAGGTAACCGCCCGTGTCCTTGATGTCGCCGAACTGCGACAGGTCGCCGAAGATCTGGCCGATGGCGTTGCCCGTATAGGCCAGTCCCTTGAACACCCATGAGCCCGGCGACCACATGCCACCGAGTTCGTATGCGGTGCTCTTGATGTTGCTCTGGATCGGCGTGAGCGCGGTGCCGTCGACACCGTGCAGGTCGACCTTGCTGTAATGCGCGGCAAAGAAGGCGAGCCAGGTCTTGTCCTGCACGCGCAGACGCGCTTCGAGCTGCGGCTTGAAGCCCGCGTTGCCGGCGGTCAGGTAGTTGACGTTGCCGGTGGGATAAGTTGCCGCGTCGCCGTTGTTCCAGTTGCCCTCGAACGCGCCGAGGTCGAGACGCCACTTCGCGCCTTCGCTGTTGTGATTCAGCTCCTGCATCCAGACCACGCCCGGGAAGCGCCAACCGATCATGCCGGTGCCGTAACCCAGCGGAAAGGCGATGTGCGAGAGCGACTGGGGAATGATGTCCAGCGGGAACATCAGCTCCCACTGCTGACCGATACGAATCGTCGTTCCCGTCTCGGGGTTGGCGATATCCATATAGGCCTGGCGCAGTCGCGGTGTCGGCTGCTGCTGGCTGTACGGACCGGTACCGTTGAAGCCGCCGAAGAAGTCCATTTCGATACGGCCGCCGCCGGTCCAGTCGCCGGCGAACTTGGCACCGCTGAAGTCGAGCCAGAAGCGCGTATTGCGTATATCCACGCCACTCAGTGTGCCGTCGCTGTGAGCGGCGGTCCTCGGAAGCGGGTACTCGGCGTTCTGGCCGTTACCGAAGGTGTAGCTCCGGCTCTGGCTGAACGCGCTGGCGTTGACGAAACCGTGCAACGCGACCGAAACGCCGGGCGCCGTGGAGAACACCGGCTTCGGCAACGGCTGCGCGGCCACCGTGGCGACCTTGGTTTCGGTCTGCTGTGCCTGCGTCTGCGCGGCTTGCGCTGTCGCCGTGGCCTGCGCGGTGGCGGTCTTCTGTTCCTGGATCATCGCTTTCAGCTCGGCGAGTTGCTGCTCGAGCTGATTGACGCGCGATTCCAGTTGCTGTTCGCGGGTGGTGGCAGTGGATTTGCTCTTTTGCGCATGCGCCGCCATCGGCAGCATCAGTGCACAGGCAATGCTCAAAGCGATAGCCTTACGGCTCCCGACACGGATCGTATTCATTATGGCCTCCCCAACCATTGGCGAGCTGAGCATGACCATGCAGGACAGCCCAGACCATTCGCCAAAGGTCGAACCTCGACCAAAGTCGTAGGGCGACGGGCCCTAGGAAACACGCCGCGACGCTACACTGCCGCATTGCCGCATAAATCAAACCAGACCTTAGATTTCGCAGGAGCACGCATGTCCGAGAAGCACCCGGTCGACCCCGCCTTCGCCGCCAGGGCCCATATCCGCAAAGACGACTACGAGCGCATGTACGCCGAGTCCGTTGGCCATCCGGAAGGCTTCTGGAAAGAGGCGTCGAAACGGCTGGACTGGATCGTTCCTCCCAGCAAGATCAAGGACGTCTCGTTCGCCGCCGACGACCTGCATATCCGTTGGTACGAAGACGGTGTCCTGAACGTGTCGGCGAATTGCCTCGACCGCCACCTGGAAAAGCGCGGCGATAAAACCGCGATCATTTTCGAGGGCGACGATCCGGGCGAATCGCGCCACATCACGTACCGGGAGCTGCATGGCGAAGTCTGCAAGTTCGCGAATACGCTGAAGAATCTTGGCGTCGTGAAGGGCGATCGCGTCATCGTCTATCTTCCGATGATTCCGGAAGCAGCCGTGGCCATGCTGGCCTGCGCGCGCATCGGCGCCATCCATTCGGTCGTTTTCGGCGGCTTCTCGCCCGATTCGCTGGCCGGCCGCATCGCCGATTCCGCGGCCAAGCTGGTCATCACGGCGGACGAAGGTTGTCGCGGCGGCAAGAAGATCCCGCTGAAGGCAAATGTCGACGAATCGCTGACCCGCGCCGGCACGAACAGCGTGGAAACCGTGGTGGTGGTGCGTCGCACGGGTGGCGCCATTCCCATGCAGTCGCCGCGCGATCGCTGGTACCACACGTTGATGGAAGGGCAGTCCGCCGAGTGCGCGCCCGAACCGATGAACGCGGAAGACCCGCTGTTCACGCTGTACACGTCTGGCTCCACCGGCAAGCCCAAGGGCGTGTTGCACACCAGCGGCGGTTACCTCGTCTATACGAGCATGACCCACGAACTGATCTTCGACGTGCGCGAGGACGATGTGTACTGGTGCACGGCCGATGTCGGCTGGATTACCGGCCATAGCTACGTCGTCTACGGTCCGCTGGCGAACGGCGCCACCGTCGTGATGTTCGACGGCGTGCCCAACTATCCGGACTTCAGCCGCTTCTGGCAGGTAGTCGACAAGCATCAGGTGACGCTGTTCTATACCGCACCCACGGCTATCCGCGCACTGATGCGCGAAGGCGAAGAACCGGTAAAGAAAACCTCGCGCGCCTCGCTGCGTCTGCTGGGCACGGTTGGCGAGCCGATCAATCCGGAAGCCTGGAACTGGTACTGGCGTGTGGTGGGCGGCGAGCGTTGCCCGATTGTCGATACCTGGTGGCAAACCGAAACCGGCGGCATCCTGATCACGCCGTTGCCGGGTGCCATCGATACGAAGCCCGGGTCGGCGACGCTACCATTTTTCGGCATCACGCCGGCCATCGTGGATACCGAGGGCAAGGTGCAGGAAGGCCCGTGCAGCGGCAACCTGGTCATCACCGATTCCTGGCCGGGCCAGATGCGTACCGTGTACGGCGATCACGCACGTTTTATCGAAACCTATTTCAAGACCTATCCCGGTAACTATTTCACCGGCGACGGCGCACGACGCGACGAAGACGGTTACTACTGGATCACCGGCCGCGTCGACGATGTGATCAACGTGTCGGGCCATCGCATCGGTACCGCCGAAGTGGAAAGCGCGCTCGTGGCGCATCCCAAGGTGGCCGAGGCGGCCGTGGTCGGTTGCGTGCACGAGATCAAGGGCCAGGGCATCTATGCGTTCGTCACACTGACTGCCGGCGTCGTCGGCGACGATGCGCTGCGCAAGGAACTGATCGCTGGCGTCCGCAAGGAAATCGGTCCTATCGCGGCGCCCGATTATCTGCAGTGGGCGCCCGGTCTGCCGAAGACACGCTCGGGCAAGATCATGCGACGCATCCTGCGCAAGATCGCCGAGAACCAACCGGATCAGCTGGGCGACATCTCGACACTGGCCGATCCGTCGGTGGTAAAGAACCTCGTTGACGAACGCCTGATCAAATAGTGGTTTAACGGCGATAGCGGGAGCTATCCCGCTATCGCCGTTCAGATAACGGAAGTATCGAGCCATGCCCGACGTACTGATTGCCGACGACCATCCGCTGTTCCGCGATGCGTTACAGCGCGCCGTACTTGCGGCACTACCCGGTGCGACAGTGCACACGGCCGACAGCGTAAACACGCTGCTGGCCCTGGTGGAAGCACAACCCGAAGCCGATCTTTTGCTGATGGATCTGCACATGCCCGGCGCACGCGGGTATTCGGCGCTTGCGCATATCCGCGGCCAGTATCCAGGCCTGCCAACCATCGTCGTATCCGGCCACGAAGAAGCGCAGGTCGCACGGCGCGCGCTTGCGCACGGCGCATCCGGTTACATTCCGAAGTCGGCGGCGGTGGAAGACATCGTCGAAGCCGTTCGTGCCGTACTCGATGGCGACGTCTGGTTGCCGCATCAAATGGTGGGCGGCAGCGTGGAACTTGTCGCCGACGAAGCCGACGTCGCCGCTCGCGTGGCTTCGCTAACGCCGCAGCAATTCCGCGTACTGAACATGATCGCGGAAGGTCTTCTGAATAAACAGATCGCCTACGACCTCGGCGTGTCCGAAGCTACGGTGAAAGCACACATGACGGCGATCATGCGCAAGCTCGGCGTATCGAATCGCACGCAGGTCGCTCTGGCCGCCAGTCATCTGGATGTGGAAAAGGAAACCCTTCCCGGCATCGCGCCCGCTGCCGAATAATCAGGCCGCCGTGGTTCCCGCTCGCTTCGCCAGCGCTACCAGCAACGCACGCAGCGCTGCCGGTCGAACCGGTTTGTGCAGCAATGGATAACCCAATGCCCGCGCACGTTGCTTGAGTTCGGTGCTTCCGTCCGCCGTGACCATCGCCGCGGGCGGCAGCAGGACAACGCGGGTACTCAGGTATTGCAGAGCCTCCAGACCGTCCATGCCTTCGCCCAGGTGATAGTCGGCGAGGATGAGATCGACCGTGGTTTCCGACAGCACGAGAAGCGCTTCGTCGACCGTCAGCGCCACGCGGCAATCCACGCCCCAACGGCCGAGCAGTGCTTTCATGCCTTCCAGAATCGATTCGTCGTTGTCGAGACAGAGCACCGTCAGCGGCAGTTGTTCGCCGCCCGGCCGCGCCATCGGCTGAACACGCTTGCGTGCGACGGTCGCCGTGCGCGGCACCGTAATACTGAAGCAGCTCCCACGGCCAACGCGCGAACGCAGGTCAAGGCGATGTCCGAGGATGCCGGCGAGACGTTCGCAGATCGACAAGCCCAGCCCCAGACCTTTTTCTCCCCAGGGAGAAGGGCGTTCCAGTCGCTGGAATTCGCCGAAGATACGCGCCTGCTGTTCGGCGGCGATACCCGGACCGCTATCCCATACTTCGATGCGAAGGCTGTCGCCAACACGGCGTACGCCAAGTAATACGCCGCCCGAACGGGTATAGCGCAATGCATTGGAAAGATAGTTCTGCACGATGCGGCGAAGCAGCTGAGCGTCGGTACGCACCGATAGCCCGCAAGGCACGACACGTAACGAGAGACCGCGCTGCTCGGCAACCACCGCGAATTGCTGCTTGAGCGAATCGAAAAGATCCGCAAGCGCAAAAGGTACGATTTCCGGCCGATAACTGCCGGCGTCGAGACGGGATACGTCGAGCAGTGCGTCCAGAAGGTCTTCCGCCGCACGGAACGATGCGTCGATGCGTTCGGCGAGCTGCGCGGCATCGCTATCCAGTCCCGGATGCTGTCGCAGCGCGGAGGTGAAGAGTCGTGCCGCATTCAGTGGCTGCAGAAGATCGTGACTGGCCGCGGCAAGAAAGCGCGTCTTCGATACGTTGGCGGCTTCCGCCTCGCGCCGTGCGAGTGCGGTGGCGCTGAGTGCTTCGGACAGTTCTGCGGTACGAACCTCCACGCGTTGCTCCAGCGTTTCGTTCGCTTCGATCAGCGCCTGTTCGGCGTGCTTGTACGCGGTGACGTCGGTGAATGTCGTCACGAAGCCGCCGCCTGGCAAGGCACGTCCGCGCATTTCGATGACCGTACCGTCGGGCCGAATGCGCTGGAACAGGTGCGGCGAGCCGGCGCGCATGTACCCGATGCGTTTGGCGACATGTTGATCGACTTCGCCCGGACCGCATTCGCCATGTTCGGCGTTCCAGCGGATGAGATCGCCAACGGGAAGACCGACATAAACCATGCCCTCGGGATAGTCGAACAGTTCCAGATAGCGCCTGTTCCACGCGACGAGCCGCATTTCCGCGTCCACGACGCTGATGCCTTGCGATACGTTTTCGAGTGTGGTGGAAAGCAGCTCGCGATTGAACCTCAGTTCCTGCGACGCTTCGTCCATCAGCGCCATGGCTTCGGCGATGTCCAGGCCGGTACCGGACAACGCACCCATCAACATGCGTCGTGCGCTCGCCGCACCGACGGCGCTGGCAAGAAGGCGTTCGGTGAACTGGATCAGGGAACGATCCGCTGCATCCGTCGGTTGCAGCGCGCCGCCGTGACGTTGACCGTATTCGGCGAACGCTTTTACCGTGACGCGTTCGCCGACGATACGACCGGCGATCGTACCAAGATCGCGCACAGTGACGCGTCCGCGCCAGTCGCCCGCACCGGACGCGATACGTACATAGGGATCGACGAATAGCGCGGCATGCAGGCGTTCGGCGACGCTCGGACGAAAACGCAGGGAGATGAAAATCAGACTGGCGACGTTTATCAGCAACGACCAGAATGTGCCGTGCGTGACCGGATCCCAACCGCTCAGATGAAACAGTTCCTGCGGTTTCAGCCACGAAATATCGAACGGTCCGTCGTTCATCCAGTGGGCTGGCAACCAGCCCGAGCGCGTCATGGCGGGCAGCAATAAGGTGTAGGCCCAGCACAGAAATCCCGCAAGCAGACCGACATACACGCCAACGCGACTGGCACCGCGCCAGTACAACGCGGAGACAATGGCGGGCGCGAACTGTGCGACGGCGGCGAACGCGAGCAGGCCCGTCGCGGCAAGATTTTCCGCATCGGCGATAATGCGGTAGTACGCGTATGCCATGGCGGCAAGCGCGACGATGGCGACGCGCCTGACGCGAAGCACGATATGCGACACATCGCTGCGCTGTTCGAGATTCAGCGAACGAATGCGTAGCAACGCAGGCATCACCAGATCGTTGCTGATCATGGTGGACAGCGCTACGGCAGCCACGATGACCATACCCGTGGCCGCCGAGAAACCGCCGACGAACGCGAGGAGGGCAACGCTGCTGTCGCCATGCGCCAGGGGAAGATTCAACACCCACGCATCCGCGGCGCCATTGCGTACGGAGGCGATATTCATGCCCGCGCCGACGATGGGAAGCACCGCGAGCATCACCAGGATCATGTAGATCGGGAACAGCCAGCGCGCCTTGCGCAGATCGCGCGGGTCTTCGCATTCGACGACGCCGATCTGGAACTGGCGTGGCAGACAGAACATCGCACAGAACGCGAGCAAGGTCTGCGCGACGAACCCCGGTGGGAAACCGCCATGCTCAAGCTGCATGACGGGCTCGCGCAACGTCGCTTCCAGGCCGGGGCCTTTGATGAAGGCATAGACACCGATGGCGACGAACGCAAGCAGCTTGATCAACGACTCGAGCGCGACCGCGAGCATCATGCCGTGGTGGTGTTCCGTCGCATCGATGGTACGCGTGCCGAACAGGATCGCGAACACGGCAAGCAGCGTCGCACACCACAACGCGGTATCGCTCAGCCACCACGAAGGTTTGCCGGCACCCATGTCGCCGAGGACGGCGAAGGACATCGCAACCGCCTTGAACTGCAGCGCGATATAGGGAATGACGGCGAGTACCGCAATGATCGCCACCAGCGCGGCAAGGCCATGCGACTTGCCGAAACGTGCAGCGATGAAGTCTGCGATGGATGTGATGTTGCGCTGCCGGGCGACAAGGACGAGTCGCTCGATGAGGCCGAATCCCAGAACAAACAGAAGCAGGGGACCGAGATAGATCGGTATGTAGGCGAGACCATCGCGAGCGGCGGTGCCAACGGCGCCGTAGAAAGTCCACGACGAACAATAGACCGCCAGCGCCAGGCTGTAGACCACCGGTCGCAGGTGCGGCTTGCTGGGATACAGAGGCCGGCGGTCGCCCGCATACGCGACACAGAACAGCAGGCCCACGTAGACGAGCGATACCAGCAGCAGTAGCCAGCCTGCAATCAAGGTCGGTGCTCCCCGAGATTCACCGCGTCCATTCTAGTGCTTTCACGACGAGCCTTGCCCGGCGACGCCGGGCGCTGCACCATCGCCGGATGAACTCCAAGGATCTTGCGGCCGTGGCCGCCACGCTAGGCTCGGACGTCCACGTATGGTGTGTGCCCTGGCGTGGCGTTTCGGCCGAGGCGCTGTTTCGGCCACTCATCGCCGCTTATGCGTCCGTTTCCCCCGACGACTTGCCCGTCGTGCGCGGCGAGCACGGCAAGCCATGGCTGTCCGCGCCGCTGGACAAGCTGGCCTTCAGCTGGTCGCACAGCGGCGATACGGCACTGTGCGCTATCGCACGCGGAGATGCCGGATTCGAACTGGGCGTCGATATCGAGCGGGTTCGCCCCAGGCCGCGATTGCTCGCACTGGCCGAGCGGTTCTTTTCTTCCGGCGAGGCGGCCTTGTTGCGCTCGTGCACCGAGGAAACGCGGCTCGATACGTTTCTCGCGTTGTGGACGTCCAAGGAGGCCGTGCTGAAGGCGCACGGCGGAGGACTGTCTTACGGACTGCATCGCGCGTCGTTCCACGTGGTGGAGGGGAGAGCACGCCCCGTCGCATTCGACGGGGCGATTGCGCCGGCGGCGGCTTGGACCGTTCAGCCTCTGGCTGTGCGCGCAGGATTCGCCGGCGCGATCGCATGGCGCGGGACGTCACGGAAGGTGCGTCTCATGACGCAAGACACTGAACCCTTCCCATCGGCGCCTTGAACCATTTCGCCGCGAGCCGAGTCTGATTTCTGGCAAGTCGTGGAAGTTCGCTACAGGGACGTAGCGCGTTATGCTGGGAAGACAGTCATTGCGCACGCCGCCTGGCGTGCGCTTTTTTTCAGGCATCCCATGACCGTTCTCAGCGTCAATCTGAACAAGATCGCCGTACTGCGCAACTCGCGCGGCGGCAATGAACCCGATATCGCCACGGCCGCGAATACCTGCATCGATGCGGGTTGCGGCGGGCTTACCGTCCATCCTCGACCCGACATGCGCCATGTGCGGCCCGACGATGTCCGCGTCCTTGCCGGCCTTCTGCGCGGGCGGGTGGAATACAACATCGAAGGCAATCCGTTCGCGCCGGCACGCGGCGAATATCCCGGGCTGCTCGAGCTGGCCAGGGAAGTGCGTCCGACCCAGGTCACGCTGGTTCCGGATTCGGACGGTCAGATCACATCCGATCACGGTTTCGACCTCACGACCGACCTGCCGAAACTATCGCCGATCGTCGCTGCGTTCCGCGAACTCGGTTGTCGGGTGAGCGTTTTCGTCGACGCCGACGCGAAGGGTTTCGCGGAAGCCGCCGCCGCGGGTATTCAGCGCATCGAGCTTTATACCGGTCCTTATGCCGAGGCATTCGCACGAGGTGACGCACGCGTTGAACTTGCGGCGTTCGCGGATACCGCGCAGCGTGCGCAACAGGCCGGCCTTGCGGTCAATGCCGGCCACGATCTGAGCCTGGCGAATCTCGGCACGTTCAAGTCGGCTATCCCGGGCCTCGCCGAGGTATCGATCGGCCATGCGCTGATCGGCGAGGCGTTGTACCAGGGTTTGTCGAATACGGTACGCGCGTACCTCGATATTCTTTCCTGATCGCTCCGCATGGACACGATGCTTTCCTCCACGTGACCTCGACGTTTCCCGAGCGACGGTGAAGCCGGGGGGGCCGACGGCTCTCCTCGAAGCGTCCGAACGTGAAAGCGATGGCGAAGCCGAGCACGCTGCGTAAGAAACCAGAAAAAGGTTCTTCACACATAAACGGGGACGGCTTGACTGTCTCGTCGATCTTCAGTCGAGGACAGCCGCCTCACGGTCGTGGCGTGAGGAAGCCGCGACCGGGTTGGCCCTTGGGGCCTTCGGCGCCGTCCCTGCGGGAGCGGGCCGTAGCGCCGCTTTCGCTCCAACCACTCATCGCGGCCCTCGGCTAAGGCGGCCCCAAGGGCCAACCCGGCCACGGCACCGGCGACTGCGGTTTGTTGTGGACAGAGCGCGAGCCAAGCACGTGAGGGGGACCGGACCGGATACGCTCACCACCGGTCATGCGTCACGCGCTGCTTTCCCCCACGTCACCGCAACCTCCGGAAGAGCCGTCGGCCACCGCCCTCGACGCAACTTGCGGAACCGAGCGCGGCGGGCGGAAAAGGCCCGAAGGGGGCGGACCAGGACGGTCCGCCGTTTTCGCTGAGGCAGGAGCCGAATCGAAAACCCCCGCCCGCCGCGCGGGCGCGACGGGGCGCAGCCATAGAACACCAGCCGCGCAGCGGCTATCCCTTCCCGAGCGACGGTGGAGACGGAGCGTCGAGGGCGGTGGCCGACGGCTCTTCGCGAAGCGTCCCAGCGCGAACGCGAACGCGATGGCGAAGCCGAGCCCTCCCCTGACCATGCGCAAAGAACCAAAAAAAACCCCGCCGAGGCGGGGTTTCTTCTTGGAGCCGGAAGAGTCTGGGGATCAGTTCGAGTTAACGAAACCGATCTTGGTCAGGCCCTGGCCCTTGGCATCGGAAAGAACCCGAGCCACGACTTCGTACTGAGCCGCGTCGTCCGCATCGATCTGCAGTTCCGGCTGGTTGGACTGACTGGCGACTACCGCGATCTGAGCCTTGAGGCCCAGCTCGTCAACCGGCGTGTCGTTCCAGTACAGCGAACCATCCTGGCGGATCTGCAGCCGGATGGGATCCGGCGGATTTTCGGGGTTTACGATGTTCGGATTCGGCTGCGGCAGATCGATCTTGATCTTATGCGACAGCATCGGAGCCGTGATCATGAAGATGATCAGGAGAACCAGCATCACGTCGACGAGCGGCGTGACGTTGATTTCCGACATCGGACCACCGGAATTACCTGAACTGAATGCCATGGTGCGTCACTCCTTGCCGGTGGTGAGGAAGCCGACATGAACCATGCCTGCTTCCTTGGCAGCGCCAAGGACCTTGCGCACGACTTTGTATTCGGTCGTGCGGTCGGCGCGGATCTGCAATTCGGGCTGCGGCGACTTCGCCGCCGCAACCGCGAACTGGCCCTTGAGTTCAGCATCGCTGACCTCGGCGTCGTTCAGGAAGTACGTGCCGTCCGGCTTGATCGCGAGATCCATCGGTTCGACCGGGGTGTCATCCTTAACATTCGGATTAGCCTTCGGCAGATCGATCTGGATCCGATGGGACATCAGAGGAGCCGTGATCATGAAGATGATCAGCAGAACCAGCATCACGTCGACAAGCGGCGTGACGTTGATTTCCGACATCGGACCGCCGCTGTTGCCCCCGCTACTCATAGCCATGGGTCAGTTCCTCACTTCTTGACGTTAGCGACCGGCGTACCGGTGCCTTCGACGCGGGCACCCGTGGCGAAGAAGTCGTGCAGGTCATGCGCGAATTCGTCGAACTGGGCGTACGTCAGGCGGTTGGAGCGCATGAAGAAGTTGTACGCAAGCACGGCCGGGATAGCGGTGAACAGACCGAACGCGGTCATGATCAGAGCTTCACCGACGGGACCGGCGACCTTATCCATGGAGGCGCTGCCGCTGGCCGCGATACCGATAAGCGCGTGGTAAATACCCCACACCGTACCGAGCAGACCGATGAACGGAGCGGACGAGCCGACCGTTGCGAGCAGGGTCAGACCACCTTCGAGACGCAGGCTCTCACGAGCCACGGCCTGACGCAGGGCGCGATCGATGAATTCCGAACGCGACAGGGTCTCTGCCAGACGGCCGCCAGCGGCTGCCTGGTGGTGAGCGACCGCCGAAGCGGCGTCGAGTGCGATCTTCGAGAACGGTTCGCCCTTCGGCTGTTCTTCAAGAACGCGGATCGCATCCTGCGTGGAAGCAGTGTTCCAGAAACCCTGGATCACCTTGTCTGCGCGAGTGCGGACGAGGCTGTTGCGGATGAAGTTGGCGACGATGAAGTACCACGAAAGTATCGACATGGCCGTAAGGACGACGAAGACGATCCAACCCAGAAAATCGAAATTCTGGATCAGATGGTCGAAGCCCATCTGCTTCAGGGCATCGGCGTTGGAGTTTGTACCTGGCACGGCAGGCTGAGCGGAGGTGTCTTGCAACATAACGCTACCCTTGGGAAGTCAAGCGTGAACAATTAACTGTAATGAGGAAATTACAGCTGATTTAGGTTGAACGTAACGGGGACACGCGCATAGCCTTCGACCGCCTGGCCGCCACGCTTACCCGGGTTGAATCGCCAATTCCTTGCGGCATCTTCTGCAGCGCGATCCAACTCACGGAAACCGCTGGACTGATCGACCTTAATGTCTTTCGGCGAACCGTCAACACCAACGAGGACCAGAAGGACCACCGTACCCTCGTGCCGCTGGCGAACCGCCTGCGGCGGATACTTTGGCGGGTTACGCTGACGGTACGACAGATTTTCGCTCGGCGCGATATCAGCCGGCGGAGCAGGCGGCGCGGGAGGCGCCGGCGGCGGAGCCGGAATCGCGTTGGTCGAAGCTTCGTCGACGGCCGGCGGCGGCGGAGCCGGCGGCGGAGGTGTCGGTGGTGGCTTGACCTGTTGAATGATTTTCGGCGGCGGCGCCTTCGGAGGTTCCGGAGGCGGCGGCGGCGGCGGGGGAGGCGGCGGCGGTGGCTCGATAAAGTCCACCTGCACGATCTTCTCTTTCTCCTTTTCCTGCGACTTGGGCGGCGCCATGGGCGCTACCAGCAGCAGGAAGGCGAACGAGTGCAGCGCAATGGCAACTGCCAAAGCACTTGTGCGCCCCCAACTAAACGGCGCTTGGCCGGTTGATTCGTTACTTGAGGCCATCAGTCACTATCAAGAGCTAATCAAGCGGAAGTGAAGCCCGCACTGCTGGCCGGTAATTTCGGCTGTATATGCCGAAATCACTGGTTTCTGCAAGCGGAAAGAGATGCAAGGTACACCAGCATATAGCGTTTGTATAGCGCCTGAAGGGCAGATTTACGAAGTCGTCAAACCCGTACTTCAGGCACTTTACAGACGCTTACTTGGCGCCTGCGGTTTTCAACCAGGCGTTGGCCTTGGCAGAGGTTTCCGGGTCCTGCGCTGCCTGCTTCATGGCGGCGATTGCACCCGGTTTGTTCTTCAGACCACGCTCGGCTTCCGCGAGCATCATGTAGGCAGAGCCCTTATGCTGCACGCCCTTGCTGATGGCATCCTGCAGGGATTTCTTTGCTTCACCATACTTGTTATCGGTGATTTGGAGCTGACCGATGCGCAGTGAAACCTCACCGTCCTTCGCGAAAGGCTGGGCCTTCGTGTAGGCGGCAATGGCCTGCGCATGGTTTTCTGCAACGTAGGACGAGTCACCCTGGAGCTTGTAAACCTCGTAGCCCGGTTTGACGACGCCCTTGGTCAGGCCTTCATCCAGTACCTGATATGCCTTCGAGGCATTCGTCTTGGTACGGGATTCGTTGTCCTGACCGTCGATCAGGTAGATTTTGGCGAGATTGACGTACTGCTTCTCGTCCTTGAACGCGCCGGCGGCGCGGCCCTTCTCCAGCAGCGTGATCGCTTCCGGGTATTTCTGGGCCTGGATGAGCGTCGACGCAGCGTTGTTCAACGCGGTCGCGTCATTCGGATTCTTCTGCAGGGCTTCCGTCGCGAGCGCGGCGGCCTTGTCGCCCTGACCCGTCTCGGAGTAGCTGGCAGCCAGTATCTGGTTCCAGCCGTCGATCGACGTGGGCTTCGCGTCCGGCATCGACTTCGCTTTGTTGATCGCGACGATCGCGTCCGGGAATTTTTCGAGGCGGTAATCGATATTGCCTTCGAGACCGTACGAGTCGGCGGTTTCCTTCTTGCCTTCGGCGCGCCACGACTGCAGCGTGGTCAGAGCCTGCGCGTACTGCTCGTCGGCCACATAGAACTGGGCGAGCATGTACTTGAGCTGGAAGTAGGTGTCGTTCGACAGAACGCCGTTATCGAGGGATTTCTTCAGAAGTTCGATGGCGCCTTTAACGTCGCCGTCGTTGTACTTCATGTTGGCCATGCCCTGGAGGGCGAGCGCCTGAGCGTATTTGCTCTTGGTGCTGGTGCCGTCGGCGATCGGCTGCAGAAGCTGCATCGCCTTGTCTTTCTCGCCGTTGTTGACCGCGTCGAGGCCTTCGTTGAGGGCCTTCTGGTCTTTTTCGCTGGTGAGGTCGAGCTTGGGTTCCTGTCGGCTCGAGTTCGGGTACAGCGCTTCCTTCTTGTCCTTGGAAGCGGTGTCCTTGGCCACGGCAGCGCCGCTGACCAGCGACAGAGCGATTGCTGTTGCAGCCGCCACCTTGATGAGGGAACCCTGTTTCATTGCCTGACCTCTGTTTAGGAGTCGTCGCACGTGACCGTGCTCCGGGGGACTACAGAGGTTAACCTGAATTCATTCCTAAGAACAAGTCGCAGTGCGGCAAAAAAGAATAGTCAAAACAATGACTTGTTAAGAGAGTATTGACGGGGGTTCGCGGGCGGCCTTTTTTGCCGCCCGCTTTAGCCCTTAAACGTCCAGATTCGAGACCTTGAGCGCGTTCGCTTCAATGAAGTCCCGACGCGGTTCGACAGCCTCGCCCATCAGCATGGAGAACATCTGATCGGCCGCAACGGCATCCTCGACACCGACCTGGAGCATGCGACGGGTTTCCGGATTGACCGTGGTTTCCCACAGCTGTTCCGGGTTCATTTCGCCGAGGCCCTTGAAGCGCTGGATCGTCCGGCCCTTCTTCGCTTCGTCGAGCAGCCAGTTCCTCACTTCGGCGAAGCTGACCACGCCGCGCGAACCGTTGCCGCGACGAACCACGGCACCCGGTTCCAGCTTCAGCTGTTGAAGCTGCTGCGAGATCGAAAGGATGGCGCGGAACTCGATACCGCCGAAGAACGACTGCGGCAGGATCCAGGTATGGCTGAGGCCGTGCTGGTTACGCTCCAGCTCGATCGCAGCGCCCTGCTCGCCCGCTGCCGGACGCAGACGCAGCTTGTACGTAGGCTTGCCCAGGCCGCTGGCACTGAGCCGTACGGCGACGCCATCGAGCCAGGCCTGCATGGCGCTGGCGTCCGCCCACATCGTCACTTCGAGCGGTGCATGCTCGATCAACGCCGTCAGCATCGCGGGATCGAAGCGATGGTTGAGACGGGCGATCTGGTCCAGTGCCGTCTGGTAGTCGTGCAGGAGCTTTTCCAGCGTCTCGCCGGAAATGGCGCCAGCACCCTCTTCCGGCATCAGCGTCGCATTGTCGACGGCGCTGGCGATGAGGTAGTCGTTGAGGACGCTGTCGTCCTTGATGTACATCTCCTGCTTGCCCTGCTTCACCTTGTACAGCGGCGGCAAGCCGATATACACGTGGCCACGCTCGATCAGCTCGGGCATCTGGCGGTAGAAGAAGGTCAGCAGCAGCGTGCGGATATGGGATCCGTCCACGTCCGCATCGGTCATGATGATGATGCGGTGGTAACGCAGCTTGTCCGGGTTGTACTCGTCCTTGCCGATACCCGTGCCGAGCGCGGTGATCAGCGTGCCGACCTCGGCCGAGGAAATCATCTTGTCGAAACGGGCTTTCTCGACGTTGAGGATTTTTCCCTTCAATGGCAGCACGGCCTGGGTACGACGGTTGCGACCCTGCTTGGCGGAACCGCCGGCGGAATCACCCTCGACCAGGAACAGTTCGGAAAGCGCGGGATCTTTTTCCTGGCAGTCGGCGAGCTTGCCCGGCAGGCCCGCGATATCGAGCGCACCCTTGCGGCGGGTCATCTCGCGCGCCTTGCGGGCCGCTTCGCGAGCGCGTGCGGCGTCCACCACCTTGGAAGCGATGGCCTTGCTCTCGCCCGGATGTTCCAGCAGGAACGAGGCGAACTTGTCGTTCACGACCTGCTCGACCACCGTCTTCACTTCGCTGGAGACCAGTTTGTCCTTGGTCTGCGACGAGAATTTCGGATCGGGCACCTTGACGGACAGAACGGCAATCATGCCTTCGCGCATGTCGTCGCCCGAGAGGCCGACCTTGGCGTTCTTCGCCAACCCTTCCCGCTCGATGTAGTTCTGCAGGGTGCGCGTCAGCGCAGCGCGAAAGCCCGTGAGATGGGTGCCACCGTCACGCTGGGGAATATTGTTCGTGAAGCAGAACATCGTTTCCTGGTACGCGTCCGTCCACTGCATGGCCACCTCGACGGTAATACCGTCGGATTCCGAGCTGAAGGAGATGACATTGGGGTGCAACGCCGTCTTCAACTGGGCCAGATGCTGGACGAAGGAGCGAATACCGCCCTCGTACGCAAAGATATCCTTGCGATCGTTCCGCTCGTCGAAGAGCTCGATCGTGACGCCGGAATTAAGGAACGCCAGTTCGCGCAGGCGCTTCGCCAGGATGTCGTAATGGAATTCGATGTTATTGGTGAACGTGGCCGGGCTGGGCAGGAAACGCACCATCGTGCCGCGGCGCGTCGTATCGCCAGTGGGGCCGATGGGCGCTACAGGCTCGCCATGGGCGTACTCCTGACGATATTCCTTTCCATCGCGCCAGATGGTCAGCCAAAGACGCTGGCTGAGCGCGTTGACCACGGAAACGCCGACACCATGAAGGCCGCCAGAAACCTTGTAAGAGTTCGCGTCGAACTTGCCGCCCGCATGAAGCACGGTCATGACCACTTCAGCCGTGGACCGCCCTTCTTCCGGGTGGGTGTCGACTGGAATACCGCGGCCGTTATCGGACACGCCAACGGATCCATCCTGGTAAATGGTGACCGTTACATAGTCGCAGTAGCCGGCAAGCGCTTCGTCGATGGCGTTATCCACCACCTCGAAGACCATGTGATGAAGTCCGGTGCCATCGTCGGTATCGCCGATGTACATACCCGGGCGCTTACGAACGGCGTCCAGGCCCTTCAGCACTTTGATGTTGCTTGAGTCGTACGAGGTCGAATTCGTCGGTTCGAGATGTTCGTTCATGCGATGCCCGATGGTGGCGCCAAACAGCGGTCCCGGCACGGCGCGATAAGGCGTCGGGACAGTCGGTCGATTATAGCAGGCCCGTCACATGGCCCTGTTCCACGTGGAACACTGTCTTGGGGGCTGTCAGAAGCGCGTGGGGAACCTCGGTACCTGTCACGAGGACCTGGATATCACGATCCAGAAGTTGCGCTACAACCCACTCTTGATGGGTACGATCGAGCTCGGATGCAAGGTCGTCCAGGCAGACGACAGGCCATTCTCCGCGTGCTTCGGCATGATGTGCCGCCTGCCCGATGAGGCAAGCCAGCGCACAGAGCTTTTCCTGTCCACGTGACAAATGCTCTCGCAGCGGGGCGTGCTCAAAAGTCACGACAAAGTCCGCTCGATGGGGGCCAACGGTGGTGTGTCCTCTTGCGGCATCTCGATGCCGGCGTTCGGCCAGCACCTCGGCAAGGTCCATCCCCTCGTCCCAGCCGCGTTTGTAGCGGAGGTTTAGCGCCCCCAGCTCAGGAAGCGTGGTCTGGGCCAGCATATCGATATGCGGCGACAAGGCAGTGATGTAGGCCTTTCGCTGGGCATCGATAATCTCACCCGATTGGGCTAGTTCGGCTTCCCAAGGGGCAATGAGATTATCCGGCGGTATTCCCCCAGCCCGAAGCAACGCATTTCGCTGCTTCAACGCCCTTTGATAGCGACGCCAGGCCAGAAGGAAGGAATGTTCCACGTGGAACAGACCCCAATCTAGGAATCGGCGCCGCTCTTCCGACGGGCCAGCGATCAGCGCATGGGAACCGGGCTCGAAGCAAACCACAGCACACGACTGGACCAGCGCTCCCAACGTCGCCGCAGCTTCGCCATCCACCCTCGCCTGCCAGCGTCCGCTCTCGCGTCCCAGCCCAAGACGATGCAGCCTGCCGTCCTGCGTCCGCAGCTCGGCGAATACCGAAAGCGCCGAAGCACCGCGCTTTAGGAGGACATCGCGGGACCCACTGCGAAACGACCGCCCGTGCGAAAGCAAATAGGCGGCTTCGAGCACGCTGGTTTTCCCGGCACCGTTTGCGCCGGTAAAAACGTTGATACCCGGGGCCAGAGCCAGCGAAACGCCTTCCAGGCACCGCAATCCCGCGATTCGCAGCGTTTCGAACTTCATCCGCTCTGTTTACCCTGTAAAACGCAAAGACGCCGGGGTGTGCGAGACAACCCCGGCGTCACAAGCCGAACCTTAAGTTTACGGCGCGTCAGAGGCGCAACGGCATGATTACGTGCCGCGCCTCGTCGTTACCCTCTTCCTGCAAGAGGCAGCTGGACTGCGCATCTCGCAGGTTCAGACGGACCTTGTCGCCGCGAAGCGCGCTAAGTGCGTCCATCAGGTAACCCACGTTGAAGCCAACGGCCAGATCCGAAACGCTGGTTTCGGCCTCGACCTCTTCCACGGCCTCTTCCTGCTCCGGGTTATGCGCCACGATGCGCATCTTGCCGGGGCTGAGTTCCAGCTTCACGCCGCGATACTTTTCGTTCGACAGAATCGCCGCGCGCTGCAGGGCGCCACGCAGGACATCGCGTTCGATCGTCGCCGTTTTGTCTGCGCCGAGCGGAATGACCGATTCGTAATCCGGGAAACGGCCGTCGATCAGTTTGGACGTGAAAACCACACCGCCACGGCGGACGCGCAGGTGATTGCGCCCGAATTCCAGCTCGACCTGGCCCTCGCCGGTTTCGAACAAGCCGACCAGCTCATTGACGCCCTTGCGGGGAATGATGATCTGACGACGCGTGCTAACCGAGCTTTCCAGCTGGGTTTCTTTCAGTGCCAGACGATGGCCATCGGTAGCGACGCAACGTAGCGTGTGTTCCTGCAGATCCAGGAGCATGCCGTTGAGGTAGTAGCGAACGTCCTGATTCGCCATGGCGAATGCCGTACGTTCCATCAGTTCACGCAAAACATCTTCGGGAAGCGACACGCGCTCAAGAAGTTCGATTTCGTCGATGGTCGGAAATTCCGTCGACGGCAGCGTGGCCAGCGTAAATCGGCTGCGACCGGCATTCAGGGCGATGCGCTCGCCGTTCTGCTTCACATCGATCTTCGATCCATCCGGCAAGGCGCGAACGATGTCGAACAGCTTGCGTGCCGGAATCGTCACTTCGCCGTTCTGAACCGCTTCGGCTGCCGTGGTGGCGACCATTTCGACTTCGAGATCGGTGCCGGTAAACGAAACCTGGTCTCCGTCCGCCTTCACGAGAAGGTTCGCCAGTACCGGTAGCGTCTGACGACGTTCCACGACGCCGACCACCTGTTGCAGGGGTTTGAGCAGTACTTCTCGTTGGATGCTGAATTGCATGCGTGTCCCCTGCTTTTGCTTTAAAGAGTTTTTAAGATTTATTTAGTGGTAGTAGTAGGGCCGGTGGATAACTGGAGAAGTCAAAAATATCTTTTATATTCAGTGACTTGTCTTTTCATATCGACTGGCCTGAAAGTCGGACTGCATGTGGGTGTCTTGTGGATAACTTCGGGTTCTGGAGCCGTCCTCAGATCATCCACTTATTATCCACAGGTTCTCAGCCCGTCAATATACGTATCAGTTGTTCCCAATCCTGCCTCATCCGCACGTCCTTTTCGCAGAAACCGCGAATGGTGCGGCACGCGTGGAGAACGGTCGTATGGTCGCGACCGCCAAAAGCCTCTCCGATCTCCGGCAGGCTGTGTTCGGTCAGTTCCTTCGACAACGCCATGGCTACCTGTCGCGGACGCGCCAGGGAGCGCACACGGCGCTTGGAGAGCAGGTCGGACAGCCGAACCTGGTAGTAGTCGGCGACCTGCTTCTGGATATTGGGTACCGTCACGGCCTGTGCATGGGTATTGAGCAGGTCGCGCAGGGTTTCCTCGGCGAAATCGGTCGTGATCGGCTTGCGATAGAAGTTGGCGCGAGCCGCCAGCGTGTTGAGTGCGCCTTCCAGATCGCGGACGTTCGAGCGGATGCGCCGCGCAAGCAACATCGCGACGTCCTCGGACACCGCCATCCCCTTGTCGTGCGCCTTCGACAGAAGAATCGCCGCGCGCGTTTCGAAGTCCGGCGGCTCGATAGCCACCGACAGACCCCAGCCCAGGCGTGATTTCAGACGCGGCTCAAGCTTGTCCAGCTCCTTCGGATAGCGATCGCAGGTCAGGATGATCTGCTGCTTCGCTTCGAATAGCGCGTTGAACGTATGGAAGAACTCTTCCTGCGTGGTGTCCTTGCCCGCGAAGAACTGGATGTCGTCGATCAGCAACGCATCCACCGAACGGAAGCGACGCTTGAATTCGTCCATGTTCTTCTGTTGCAGCGCTTTCACCATGCCGCTGACGAACTGCTCCGAGCGCAGGTAAAGCACCTTGAAGCCCGGATTGTTTTCCATCATCAGGTTGCCGGCCGCATGCATGAGATGCGTCTTACCCAGGCCGGTGCCGCCATAAAGCAGCAGCGGGTTGTATGCCCGCCCGGGATTCATCGCGACCTGCATCGCCGCGGCCTTGCCCAGCTGGTTCGACTTGCCTTCCACGAACGTTTCGAACGTGTAGTGCGGATCCAGGTTATGGATATGCGCGGCTTCCGCCGGTACGTCCGGCATGCGCGAAGGCGGTGCGTAATGCTGTTGTTGCTGCTGCATGGGCGGGTTGGGCACGATGGTGCGCGCCGGTGCGGGACGCCCGCCACTGGACCCGACTTCCACGCGCACGGGCACGGGACGGCCCAGCAGATGCTCGACGATCGCCTGGATCTGCTCCAGATATTGTTCGCGTACGGTATCCAGCGTGTAAGGATTGGGCGCGAAGAGATAGAGACCCGTTGCATCTTCGCGAGCCTGAAGAGGCATCAGCCAGGTATGCACGTCCTCGGCGCTCAACTCGCCTTCCAGACGCTCGAGACAGCGCCGCCAAAGATCACTCAT